>CBDAUJ010000001.1:0-365236 GCA_965200545.1 Arenicellales bacterium
AGCTGGCCTCGGCCAGAACCGCTGAGGGGATACTCAGTTGGCTTGGGAACGGGCCGGAATTGAGATGGAAATGAGACAGAATCGATCGTTTTGTGCCAGTCGTCAATTTCTCAGTGTTGCAGTTCTGCAACAGGCGAACGCTCGTCTGAGGAGACCGGCCATATGAACAGAAGTCATGCTCACTAGTCGGTTTGCAAAAAGAATGCGGTCGGATCCTGTCGCAGCGCAAAAATTGCTGAATTCAGAGCCAATCCAGCTTGCGCTTGCACAGCGTGGACAGTGGCGATACTTGCGAGTTTTTCGGCAAATGCTGGCGAGATGGCTCGATCATATCGGAGTGGCGCAAGCGACAGACACAACTTGGAAACATTGCATGCAGACAGCCATATTCGCCGAAATCAAGGCTGTCAGTCTATCCGATCAATTTGCTTGTTTTCGATTTTGGAATTTTTCATAAACTTCGGGATGAAAAAGTCTGGCAGTCGTGATTTCACACATGCGGACAATTACCCTGAAGTCATCATATCTATATTTCTTTCGGTCCATGCCAACGAAATTTTTGATTATGGGCGAATAATTGGTTGTAATAACCAGCTCGCGAGTGGTTGAATGCCGATATCCGCTTAAAATTGGAACCAGAGCAATTTCAGGTTCTTGCCTTCTCGTGATGTCGCTTTTCAGAATCAAACCGATGTAGCACTTATCGCTGCTCAGTGTCAGCTCAACAGGCACGGCTTGTTCAATTGACTGAATCATCAGCAATTTAATCACATCGTTTGATCTTTCTGCAGAACGTTTTGTTGCTTTTTCCTGGTCGAGAAAATGATTCCAAATCTCTGGCGCAGCCAAAGCTATCAATATGCTGATCATCAAGGTTGATACATAGTCGCCAGACAGCCATTGCTGATAATCGCTAGGAAGCCATCCAAGCCTGAATAACTCAATGCCAGTTTTCTCTCCAATGGTCACAAGAGCCGTTGCGGCAATGAAAATCACCAATCCCGCAACCATTGATTGGAACAATACGTGATAGCCGGAGTCCCGGACAATATTGTATTTCGTGAAATACCAGCGAGTTAAGAACCAGTATCCGGGCAGGATACTGAACAGGATCAAATAAAAGGCGCTGTTCAATGATGCAAATTGAGCATGTGCTTCATTTCTCAATCAGAGCTTGTTCGATCTTCCTTAGATTTTTCAGATGAGTCAGACGAAACTTTAAATTCAGAAAATGCATTTAGAACTTCGATTACTCGAGGGTGACTGAAATATTCTTCGCTCTTGACATACCGGCCGCCGTTCTCAGTTATGTAGACTTTAGGCTTGCTGTCAGTTGATTTAGAATTCATGACTGCTCCTGTGTGAGTACATTGGCGCTTGATCAGGCTGAACATGTTTGCTTTGAAATTAATCTTTAAAGCTCGCAAGCGACTGAATGTTCAATCATGAATATACCTGACGATCAGTTCGTGCGGCAACATTTGACGGTTGAGTGTTTCTAATGATTCTCGGACGCTCAAAAACTACAGCATTTTTTGTCTGCAGCAAGACAAAGCAGCCTCGTAGCTAAAAGGCCATTGGGCGGCAACTTGACTTTGCAGGAGGCTGGCACACTCTTTCGCAAAACCGAAAGCGTATAAGTTCTGCGCCACAACTATTTTCCAGAAACTTCAAGTTACGCAAGTCAAGCCTGCCTGCTGGCTGTTTATAGCACTCTGCGCGCTTGCATTGCATCACTTTTTTTTAATGCCATTATTTTCTAGAGTCGATGAGAGCCAGCTTCGGGAAGCTCCGTTCTCTGCAGCTGCTGAATATACGATATGCGTGTATTGGGAAACGACAGAAAGATTATTCTGTATTCGGTGTCGGAAGCAAGACACATGAACCAGACGGATTGCCGCGGAAATTGCAGTCTCGGCTGCATTGTTGAAAGGCGTTGCGAAACTGCAACACCGGAGCGTTCTCTGTCTGGAAGAACCTGACCGATTCTGCCTGCTTTCCGACCGGATTCCGGTGTGTTCACAAACCGACTGAGTATCCCCTCAGCGGTTTTCGCTGAGGCAACGCTGTATGGGCGGATCAACCTGATGTGGGAGTCAGGTCCGGACGAGGTCCAAAAAGACAAGAACGTCTCGGGGCTGTCGGACAACGGCTCGCGCTGGGGCATCAAGGGCACCAGCGAGATTTCCGACGGCCTGACCGCAGTGTATCAGTTTGAGCGCAAGATTGATGCGACCGATGCCAGCGACCAGGGCGGGCGGCTGTCCTATGCGGGTGTCTCAGGCGGCTTCGGGACCCTGACGATGGGTCAGCTCTGGAGCGCGAGCTACAACCACATCGGCGGGATTCAGGATATCGGGAATGCCTATGGCGGCGGCGATTTCACGGCCCGCACCGCTGACACGATCTCCTATGCGGTGTCGGTCGGGAGTGTGAGCTTCCAGGCTGACATCCAGGCCAGCAAGGGCGGCGGCATGAGCAACAAGGAAAAGCAGATAGCAGCAGTGGCAACCGGCGCCACGGCGTTAAGCGCGACAGCTGGAATGACCAATTCCAGCAGTGCAACCGACGGTGTCGAGGACAAATCTGTTGACTCAGGCCAGTTCGGCGCCACGCTGGCTCTCGGCGAGAGCGGGAAGATTGCTGTGGCCTACATCAAGCATGACGCCATGAAGCACGAGAAGAATACGAAAGCTTATCTGATGGGCCAGTACAACATCGGCGGCATGGCGCTGCACTTGGGCATGGGGCAGCACAAGCACGATGACCGGGCATTCTCAGCAGGTCCGGATCATGACACTACAGTAATTGAAGATAATGTGTCCGTCAAGCAGACCAAGAAAGTCGAGACCATCTATGCCGGCGCCTCGGGCGGCCTGGGCGACACCGGCGTGAATTTCAACGTGAGTTTCAGAAACATCAAGACCAGCGGAAAAGTACTGTCAGAAAATGTTAACGGAAACGAAATGCTCAGGGAAAATGCTGCTGACATCGGCCTGGTCAAAAGGGATGCGGACAAGCACTCGCCCTGGGTGCTGGGGCTTTCCAGAAACCTTGGCGGCGGCGCGACGGTCTATTTCGAGCACATGAATGCTGACAAGGACAAGACCAAGAATTCCAGCGTCATCGGCCTGAAGGTCAATTTCTGATTGCGGGATTTACAGCAGAAAGAGAGGCGCCAAAGGCGCCTCTCTTTCTGACTATGGTAACATTCGTATCAGAAGTCCGCTCGCAGAGTCAGGGCAGCATCCGGTTTTGTACTGTTCAAACAGGATTGCCATGCTCCAGAACTGCAGTCGCGCTCAATGCCTTAAACTTTCCTAATTACCACTTAACATAAGCCATGTTTCAGGAGTCTCTCGGGCATCGGCGGCGTTCTCAGGGCGACGAAGGCGAGCCTCGGCACCATGTCCGCCAGGCGGTATCGGCATCGGCGGTTGAACCGGTATTCGAATTCCGCCAGGCAGCGCTGCGCATATTTCGCATCGAACGAGTGGCAGCTGGAGCGCAAGGCCGTCTTCAGGTTGCCCAGCACCGTGTTCACCCAGTAGAACTCGTCTTTTTCCACCGCGGCGCGCCCGCCGCCGCTGACGATGGCCTCGTGGGTGCACCCGGCCTCGGCGACAGCGTCGAAGCACCGCAGCCCGTCGGACACCGCATGGGTGCCGGCGGCCAGGTGCCGCTGCGCCCACTTTCTGATCTCCGACTTGCGAAAGCCCTTGACCGCAGAAAGCTTGACGCGCTGCGGGCGCACTTGCTCGGTAGTCTGCACCGCGGCCACGAACGGCGTCTTGCCCTCGGCGCCGCGGCCGCGCTTGCCGCCGCTTCGCTCGCCGCCCAGATACGCGTCGTCCATCTGCACCCGCCCCGACAGGCGCTTTTGCCCGTCGCGCTCGAGCATCACCTGCATCAGCTTGTGCTTCAGGCGCCAGGCCGCGTTGTAGGAGATCCCCAGCTGGCGGTGCAGATGCATCGCCGAAACGCCCTTTTTGCTCTGCGTCAGCAGATAGATCGCCTGGAACCACACGGTCAGCGGCAGCTTGGACGACTCGAAGATGGTGCCGGCGGTCACCGAGGTCTGGCGCTTGCAGCGATAGCACTGGCGCAGCTTGCGGGTGTTCAGGTGGCAGCTCTTGTCGTGCCCGCAGCTCGGGCAGACGAAGCCGTCCGGCCAGCGCAGCCGGAACAGCGCGTCGAAGCACTTGTCCTCGTCGCCGTAGGTCTGAAGGAATTCGTTCAGGCTGAGGCCTTTCTGGAATTGGACAGCATTTCGTTTCATGGCATATGCTCGTTTTTAATCAAAAATTTAGAATGATTATTATACCGTGAAATAAACTTATAATTAGTGGTAATTAGGTAAACTTTTGATGAGCCAGAAGTTGTAGAGAATCTATATCGCGGTAGAAATTTGCACTTAAGAAAAGCGGCGCAGCCAAAGTTGCGCCGCTTTGTGTCAAACTGCCACGATACAGCGGCCTTAGAAATCGACCTTCAGAATCAGCGCAGTTCGGTTGTGCTTTGCTTCATCATCCGTGTTGGCATGCTCCAGGTGGATTGAAGCCCCGCCGCCAAGACTGCGCGAAACGCCTAATACAAAAGGCGTGTTCTTCTTGCTTGACTTGGCCGATCCGCGGGTGCGGTCTGCATCTTCATCGCCGCCGGTTGCAAATGTAGGGTTGGTTTCATCGGAATCATTCGATTCAAATCCTACCTGTCTAATATTACCGATGGTGCTGCCTGTTTCGATAACATCAAGGCCTGCGGCCTTAGCAGCGGCTATAGCGTCTTTTTGATTGTCAGCTACTGATTTTCCGCCAACGCTGGTTCTGTCTACGCCCGTAATAACGCCACTATTCAACCAGAAAGTATCAGAATTCGTGGCAACAGAAGCAGTGGGGTCAGTTGTAGGTACGCCTTTTGTAAATGCAGTGTAATCATCTTGATAAGATGCGACTACCTTGTTTGAATCGGTCTTGTTGCTGCGCACCTGCACCAGGAAGTTCACGCCCGTATCGCCGATTCCGCCATGAAAGCCGAAGAAAGTTGTTTTCTTCTTGTTGTCAAGCGGATCGCCGCCGATAAGTCCGCCGTCATAACCGGCAGCCCTTCGGCTTGACTCTGCGCCCGTTGTTACTGCGTCCTGCCATGCGCCCGCCTTGGAATCCGTATCCCACTTGCGCTGGCCGTAGCCAAGATACGCGCCTATGCCACCTAAGGTGTAATGCCCGACAATCATAGCGGTTTTGTCATCGTCCCAGTGCGCCTCCTCGCCTGCATCGTCCGCCGCGACAGCATCGGTTGTTACCTCGCCATCCGCTACCTTTGCATTTGCTTTTCTTGTCGGCGTGTCCATGCCCTTTGTGGCGCGGTCGACATAAGCCATGCCGACTTTTGCATTCTCGCCAAGCTGCAAGGTTGCGCCGAACTGCGCCGAATCGACATCTTTGTCCTGCTTGCCGCCGCTGTCGCCCTGCGCGTCAACCTGGAAGCTGAAGCCGCCGATGCTGGGGGATGCATAGGATATGACGCTGCCCTGCTTGTTCGCGAGCATGCCCTCATTCGAACCCAGCCACAAGGCCTGATCGACAAACCCCGCATGCACATTGCCTGCCGCGGGCAGCTTGCCCATTGACACTGTACCGAAGCCGCCCGCAAGGCCGACATAAATCTGATCGGTAGTCTGCGCGCCCTCGCCGATTCGGGTCTCGAACTTGTAGACTGCGCTCAGCCCGTCCGACACCTCGCTGGTGCCCTTGATGCCCCAGCGCGAGCCGAACTGCTCAACGCCCGCCCCGTCAGGGCTTGCCTTGCTGCCGTATTCCGAAGTCCAGCCCGCGCGGATAGAACCGTACCAGCTGGCCTCGGCCAGAACCGCTGAGGGGATACTCAGTTGTTCCCAAAACCGGCTGGGATCCAGCCGGAAATGAGGCAAAATCGATTGTTCTGTGCCAGTCGCTCAAATTCTCAGTGTTGCAGTTTCGAAACACATTCCAAGGGATGCAGATATCGGCTTGAGAGCGGCTGCCGAAGTTCTCCGAGATGCCGGGCGTCAATCGCAAGTGCCGGGCTGGAAAGAGGGTCGAGAACGCTCTCCTGCCGCATCGGGTTTTGTATAATTCTGAGTCGCTTGTTCATAAAATAAATGAACAATGATCAGCTGTTTGAAAATCACGCTGCCAGCATCCCCCCAATATTCCTGATAACCGCCATGCATTTCAATCCATCGCAGCAAGGCCTCGCGCTCGCAAACGCATTGTTTGCCGAAGGCTGTCACACCTTCACATTCAGCGACATCGCCGAGCGTCTTGGAAAGTCCAAGACGGCCACCGCAAATCTCCTCAAGCGGATGGAGAGTTCCGGATTGATCGTTCGCGTTCGGCGCGGACACTACGTCGTGCGCCAGCTGGGCATGCTGGGGCTTCCGGCGGTATACGAGGATATCCCTTTGGCAGTCGGTGCGGCGCTGCGCGATATTCCACACCGCATCGCTTACCGAACAGCCCTTTACGAGCTTGGCCTGGCTGTGCACCCGCCCGGAGCTGTGCAGGTTGCGGCGCCATGCAAGGTGCGGACCAAGACTTTTTCGGGACTGGCGCTTCAGGTAGTAACGGAAAACCCGCAAAGACTTCATATCGGGCGGGTGCCGCGGGGCGCATCCTACATCTCTGACTGCCATCGTGCAATTCTCGAGGCTGCGCAGCGCCCCCTGCTTGCCGGCGGCATCGAGGTGCTGGCAGCGAGTCTCGCCGCAAGCGAATCCCGTCTGAGGGCACAGACGCTTGGCGCGTATGCCAGCCAGCTGGGATGGGCAGCAGGTTTGAGGCGCTTGGGCTCGCTCGCCGATGCCTTGGAGCTGGAATCGCTTCAAGGCAGGCTTGCGCCGCTGAGGCCAATCACCGCAGACCTTGACTTGGAGCCCGGAATGGATGACTCGACTGTTTGGCGGGATCGGCGCTGGCGCATCCGCTGGACAAGATCTGTTGATGAAATACGGGCTGTGACCGACCATTGAGCGATCTGGCGCTGATAACGCAGCGGGCGGCGCGCGACGGCGTGCCCGCTGCGGCGGTTGAAAGAGACTATGTGCTGGCTCACGCGGTGGCTGCCATCGGAGCGAGTGACAAAAGCGGCAGTATCGTGCTTAAGGGCGGCACTGCATTGAGACTCTGTTACTTCATGGACTACCGCTATTCGGCTGATTTGGATTTTTCCATGGCCGGCGCTCCGATTGAAAATGCTTATGCAGCAATTGATGCGGCGCTTGCGGCGGCAGCCGGCGCAATCGAAGGATTGTCTCTCACTGATGGCAATCCGATACGAATTGAATATCGGGGGCCTTTGGGCCGGCGCCGCTTTCTTAAACTCGATGTCACGAGCGACGAGCTTGTGATTTCAAAAGCTCCCGTTCACCTGCTGAACCGCTGGAGTGATGTGCCGCGGCCCGCCACGATTGCCGCGTACTCCATAAACGAGATCGCTGGCGAGAAGCTGCGTTGCGTCATGCAGCGATTGCAGTGCAGAGACTTGTATGACCTCTGGTTCTTGCTAGAGCAGGCAGATATCGACTGGGTTGAGGCGGTCGGGATCTTCAAGCGAAAAGCATCGCACCGGAATCTTGATCCGAATGGCTTCGCGGCAAGTTACAGATCGCGGCTGCGGCAGTATCGGCATCGCTGGACCAGCGAGCTTGAGGTTCATCTGCCGGGGCAGATTCCCCATTTCGAGCATGTTGAGCGCGCTGTTTCCCGCAGGTTGCGAAGCGTCAGCCTGCTGTAAGCCGAGCCATGAATTTCGCTGACCTGACGAGACCGAGGCGCGGATAATGCGAAGGATGTGAGAACATGACTTCCACGCGCGGCGAGCAGCCGCGGCCATCTGCGTTTTCACAATGGAAACTCAGGCGGGCAGAAGCCTTCAGTCGAGAAGCTGGCGGTACGGCATGACATCAAGGTTTTGGTGTCCGGTATTGGTGAAATCAGGAATTTTTTCCAGATTCAAAGGATTGCACCGCTCAAGTCGGCCAGTCGCCTCTCGTGCATTCCGCGCGTGTCCAAGCTCATTTCATAGCCTGGATGCCAAGAGATGCAAGCCATGGTCGAGACCGGCCGGCTCTCAGAGCCGTCTCAGCTGGGCCCGCTATCGGATTCGATCAAGCAATATCCGCTGAATGACAATGCGAGCCGGCTTTCTTGAGTACAGGCAGTGGATTCGAAATCGTCAGATCGCAACGGACAAAGCAAAGTTGCCCAAGAGCAGGTGGGCTGGCAGGGCATTGCCCTCAAAGTGTGGCAGAAATTTGGATACACAAAAAAGCGGCGCAGCCGAAGCCGCGCCGCTTTGTCCAAATCACATCACGATCCAGCGATCTTAGAAATTCACCACTAGGAAAAGTCCGGTCGTGTTCTTCTTGGAATCATCATCCACATTGGAATGCTCCAGGATCACTGAGGCGCCGCCGCCCAGACTGCGCGACAGTCCGAACACCCACGGATTGTTCTTGGAAGTGTCTTTTGCCGTGCCTCTAGCGTTGTCAGCATTTGAAGCGGTTTCGAACTCTGTAGCATTTTCATAATCAGTGTCGCCATCATTCGCTGTTTGACCAACGCCTCTGACCGCTCCGTTTGAGAGAACTTCGACTCCCTTATCCTGCAAAGCTTTAATCTCGTTTGTGAGTGTCGAATCATCATCATCTGTACTGTCTGTTACATCCGCAGGAGCAGCAGGATTCAGTCCAGCGGCAACAAGTCTATCCCGGTATGAATGCGTTAAAACAGTCTTGGTGTTTTTCTTGCTGCGCATCTGGAAGTTGTAGGCGAATCCAGTATCACCCAAACCTCCGGCAAAGCCGAAGAATGTAGTCTTGTGCTTCGCATCAAGCAGGTCGCCGCCTTTAAGGCCTTTGGCATAGCCTGCACCGCCGTCCAAATCGTCGTCCCATACGGCAGCCTTTGAGTCAGTCGACTTCTTGCGCTCGCTGTAGCCAAGATGCAGGGTCACGCCGCCGATTGAGTACTGGCCGGCAATCTGCGCCTGATTGTCTTTGTCCAAGTGAGCTTCCGGATCAGCGGTTTTCGCTGGAGTTTTGGTTACCGCTACTCCATCGGGTTCTGCATCAGCAGATATAGCTGCTGTTTGATAGCTCTCTGTCGCTTTATAAACCGGCGTATCCGCATCCATTGTCGCATGGCTGATATAGCCGAAGCCGACTTTGGCGTTGTCACCTATGCGCACGGTCGCGCCGAACTGCGCGGAATCCGCATCCTTGCCTTCCTTGCCTGAGTCGGCGATCGCGTCAACCTGGAAGCTGGCCGCCCCGACATCAACCGAGTAGGAAATGGTATCGCCGACCTTGCTGGCATCGGAAAGCTGGCTTGTTCCATACCAGTTTGAGTTGTCGACAAACCCGGCGTGGACATGCGCCGCGTTCGGCATCTTGCCCAGTGTAACAGTTCCAAAGCCGCCGGACAGGCCGGTGTACAGCTGGTTGGTGCTTTGGCCGCCGTCGCTGATACGGGTCTCAAACTTGTAGACTGCCGCCAGTCCATCGGACACCTCGCTCTCGCCTTTGATGCCCCAGCGGGAGCCGAAGCTGCTGTAGCCGGATTCTTCTTTGCCGTCCGTATTGGACTCCCAGCCGCCGCGGATCGAACCGTACCAGCTGGCCTCGGCCAGAACCGCTGAGGGGATACTCAGTCCGCTTGGGAACAGGCTGGAATCCGATCGGAAAGCGGTTAAAACGAGTCAAATCCTTCCGAACAGGGATTTTTAGGCGTTGCGTTTTTGAAACGCCGAAGGTCAAATATGTCTGGATTGCTGCAGATACCTGGAAACTGAAGTTCACGACAATGGAAAAGATGCTACTTCGCACAGTAGAAAGTATCACCGCGAAAACACTGTGTATCCTATCAGCCGAAACGCTACGTTGAAGTCCAGTCTTCATCATAACTGAACACTTGGAAACAGGCCTTGTGCTCATTGTTCAGTTGCACAATGCTTCCCAGATATTCTACCTCGTCAATACCGTCAAATATTCCACGGATGCGATCGGCCACTTTAGCGTTCGGGCACAGATAGTAAATCTCATCCCACAATCGAAGCCTGCGAGCGTTCAAGTGCCGAGCCATGATTCCAGGATAACGTGTGCTTGATTTCACCGTCCTTTCCACTTCAATTGCGACTGTCGAACCGCTTGGAGAGATTGCCATAGCATCGGGAATAATCTCAAATTTCTGATCAGGTTTTGCACGAACTTTCGTCCAGTATTTCCAGCCTGCGCTCTCCGCCTGCAATCGTAATCTTTGCACGTCAAGCTGATGCCTCATAGAAACCAGATTGACAGATGATTTGTTGAATACAGGCATCACCTCCAATTGGTCATCCATCTCCCGAACGTATTCAATCCCAAGTTTTCTGATGCCAATGACTTGATCAAATCCGTCATAACCGGTTTCAATCTCATGCCTGCGAATCAAGTTGGCGCGCACCAGTTCTTGCAACAACCTTTCAATATCTTTCGGTGCGCTATCTTTGAGTAATTCTTGGATGATTTTGATGTGACTCCAGGTTTCCTCAAATAGAAATCTCAATAATCTTTCGCGCGGCTCTTGTTCGGACAAAGGAACAAATTCTGAGGAGAGTTTGTAGACAGGGTCGACAGCATCTTTTGGAATACGGCGAAGCAAGTCGATAGAAGCGTTTTCAGACAAAGCAGCTTCTGTTACTTGCATGTCTTTTTTCTCAACTTCAATTGGGGATACGGTTGCCAGTTGAGGAACTCCAAGTCCGATGCAAACCGCGCAACCTGCGGGGCAAGCTCAAGATAGTGTTCAAGTCAAAGTAGTTTCGCTCAGTTTCGCTGATTGTGCGTGTAGTCGACAGAGATTCAGACAATTCGATATTGGGATTCGCTACGGTGGACTGCGTCTCAATGACTGTTTTGCCGGTTTGATTTGAAATCCAAGTTGCCGTCTCAGCATCCGATGCCCGATAAAGCCACTTGATCGGTGTCGTATCCAATACGGTGGTACGGGCAGCCGATTCAGAAATGGTGCCGCCGCAATTGGCAAAGTCGCCCAAGGACTGATGGGCCAGCAGGATATTGCAGCCTTTATCGCGAATCGTGCCTAATGCGTTGATCGCCACCATGCTCAGAAGGTATTTGAACTCGTCTAAGAAAATGGAGCAATGTCGATTGCGATTGCGCGACTGCTCAATCAATTGAATCAGCCGAACAAGAATCATTTTCTGCGCGATGATTTGCGGCTCGTTGCGCATTGAGCCAACAATGTAGATACATCCGCCAGAACGAAGCGGCTCAGCGAGATCGATGCCTTCTGATGTTTGGATGCATGGCAACTCGCAGACTTCTGTGAGTGCCGAGAAAAAAGCTTTTGCACCATTTTGCAATTCGCGACTGGCTCCCATCCTCGCTTGTGCACTCAAGTCCGACAGCGACGAGCCGCCTGGATTGATCAGTGAGGCTGCGTATCGTGCTGCCTTTCGATCATCCAAGCGATAGAAATCTGCATCACTGCCGCTTCGGCTTAATTCAAAGCCGGCGTAAAACATCTCGCTCACGTCATCTGCAGAGGCATTCGCAATTGGATTGAGCTGCGCGACGGATTCGCGCAAGCTGATGTAGTGAAATGGCACTTTGGCTTGTTCGCAGGCAGATTGAAATACACTCGGCGCCCACTCGTCATCTTTCGGATCAATCACGAACACAGCATCGCCATATGCCAGAGCCTGCGTGAGAACAACGCCCGCTTGCACTCCTTTGCCTGTGCCTGGCGGTCCCATAATCTGAACATGACTCTTTTTCCATAACGCCCGGTCGACTTCGACAGCCTTGCCTGCGGAATCCAGACCCAAGTACAAAGTGTCATTGTTTCTTGCATCAGTGAATCGAGCGCCAAGATCCGGAGTTGATTGTGGCAAGTTGCTGAAGGTTTTGCCAATCTCTCGAATGTCTGTTCTTGTTTCTTTGCTTCCCGCTCGCCGCACGTTGCTGTGATTTCGGCGGATCAGCCATGGCTCAAAGTTTCTGCCTGCCTGATAAGCCAGCATCACACCGACCACAAATCCGATTGACAGCATGATCCAATATGTTGACTGCGACGTATCGGAATCGAAGCGACGATCAAAGATGCTCGTGAGAGCGACGATTGCGAATACAAGCAACAGAAAACAAATGAGTCCAGCAAGGAATCGGATCGCCAGCGTAATCCAAGTTTTGTGGTCCTGGAATAAGAATACAGTTCGAAGTCCAGCTATGAACACGGCAAGACATGCGGAGAGGATCAATGGCAAAACGATGCTTTCTGACAGTGCGGCCGAATGGACCGCACTGTCGAGCTGAGTCAAAATGGAGTCAAGCATCGGATTTGCTCAAGATTGCCGATTAAGTTTCGCGATCAGCGGCGTATGGATTCCAGTCGACTGTGTTGTGAATGCGCAGTATCTTCTGATTTGAAAATGTGCTTGTACAACTTTATAAGACATTGCCATATCTACACGGAAAAATCCTCGTGAGGCTGATATTGCAGAATCAGCCGATACATTCAAGAAAACTATTCCAGATCACAGCTGAAAGAGGAGAGAAATAGCTTTGCTGATTGATCGTATTTTGGGGATTCCGAACATAGCTGTGTTAGGCTGCATAATCGAAAATAGGCCAAAATGTTGCATTTATGCAACATCGAAAGAGGGTATTTGGCGCGTTCAATAAACATTCATTGACGTGGTCTTCACTTGTACAATTTTTTTGTATAACATTTCCATCCGATGTGCGGCAAATACAGCAATTTTCGAGTTTTGATTCGTTGCATATCGTTGATTTAATTTATTTTTCATTGGAGAAAATCATGAAAAAATCATTTTTAGTAGTGCTTCTCGCAGGATTACTGAGTATCCCCTCAGCGGTTTCTGGCCGAGGCCAGCTGGTACGGATCGATCCGCGCGGGCTGGAGCTCGGAAAGCGGCAAGAAATCCACCCCCACGGGCGCAGGTGTAAGCCAGTTCGGATCGCGCTGGGGCATCAAGGGCACCAGCGAGGTGTCGGACGGGCTGAGCGCAGTCTACAGGTTTGAGACCCGCATCAAGCCGAAGAACCAGACCACTTCATGGCTTTACGCCGGGCTGTCGGGCGGCTTCGGCACAGTGTCGCTGGGCAGGTTGCAGACTGCTGACGATGTCCATGTCGGTTTTGTCGACAACTCAAATTTTCTAGGCGGCGAAGCCGGCCTGATTGGTTTCACTTCGGGCAGCTCTGTTTCCTATGCTTCACCCAGCATCGGCGGCTTCAGCTTCCAGGTTGACGTGCAGGGCGACCAAGGCGGCGCGCAGGATAAAGATGTCGATTCAGCGCAGTTCGGCGCAACCTTGCAGCTTGGCGACAATGCCAAGATCGGCGTTGCTTATGTCGACCGCGCCACAATGGGCAAGGACACGCCGATCCGCGCAAAGGATGCAGAATATAACTTTGCAGGCAGCAGCCAGACGATCACCACTGGAGTTGATCATGATGCGCTTCGCGCTTCTTTGAGAAGTGCGTATGCTGTAGCAGTAGTAGCAAATGAAGAAGAAGGGATTGAAGCCGCTGACCCGGGCAGGCATGTTGCTACGCCGCCCGCCGGTATAAATGATTGGCTTGCGGCAGTAAACGATGGGCGCGATACTTCTTTAGATGCAACTACTTTCGCTAATCTGATACGTTCAGACGATGAAGAACTTACCAATGCTGAATTGGATGCTTTGCTAGGGGAAACCGGCGTATGGACTACGGCAGAAATTTTGGCCGCAACTACGGCGACCAATCCTAATCCAGCAGGCAAGGTTACAAAAACGGCGGATGCCGTCCCTGCCAATGATCTGGCGCATCTTGACGATGACCGAACCGCAATGATTGCGGCGCAGTACACCATCGGCGGAATGGCCTTGCATCTTGGCTATGGCGAGCGCAAGTGGGATACGGATTCCAAAGCGGCTGAGTGGAAACAGGAGGGCACTGGTGACAATCCAAGCCCGGCAGGTTATGAAGCTAACGGGCTGATAGGCGAAGAGCTGCTTGACAAGAAGCAGAAAACAACCTTCTTCGGCGTTGGCGGCGGCATCGGTGATACCGGCGTGAATTTCTTCCTGCAAGTCAAGGATACCAAGACTACCAGCAACAAGGTGACGCATTCTTATCGAGATAAGCTGATCGCCCAAGGGCTTGATGTTGGCGGCGGAACGCTAGATGCTGATGAGAATACGCCGGCAAGACGTACAGCGCTTACAAATGCGGGCATTAATGTTCTGGCTACTGGCGCATACAGAGGTGTCGGGCAAACGGATAACGCCGTGGCCGACGATCCTGATACTGATGTGAATGAAGCAACACGCGCCACTGCTTATGTAAATCAGACAGGTGCTGAAGGAACTGCGGCTTCGGCTGCTGACCGCAAGCGCGGATCGGAAAAGTCAAGCGTGAAGAATACGCCTTTCACAATCGGACTGTCGCGCAGTCTTGGCGGCGGCGCTTCAATCCACCTGGAGCACGACAACACGGATGATGACGCAAGCCACAACCAAACCGCTCTGATTCTGAAGGTCGATTTCTAAGACCGCTGAAGCGTGATGTAATCTGACACAGGGCGGCATGGCTTGGCTGTGCCGCCCTTTTTTTTGAGGGTGAGAAAATGACAGATGAAACGAAAGGATTTTTGGATTGGATTTGCGGAAGGCATGGAACATTAAGCACGCCGGCAGCGCATCGAAACGAGCGGGGGCAATTTATCACAGAGATGAGGACTCTGGACAAGTACGGGATTGACCCTTCGATTTTGGTTGAGATCGTTGAGCATAAGCAATACAAAAAACTTTTGGAAGAATATAGAAACAAAGCACCGTTCTAAATGGTGAAACAAAATGAGCGCAGCAATCAACAATCCTAAAGCAGTGGCGGATCTACTCAGAGCTGCTGCAGCGGGCGCATATGCGATTTTTGACCGAGCTGAGCCAGTGCATATCGGCGAAAACCTTCGCAAAAGAATGGATCATATGCGCTACACCTACCGCATGTAATCCGCTGGCGCATTGGCCATGACCTGTTTTCAGGCCGCCCCGATTACAGCAAGGCAAATGCAACCACGAAATACAGCGACACGATCGAACGTGAGCTGAACGATGCACTGGCAAGCTGAAGACTGAAGCAGTCATGGTGCCGCTGAAAGCTTTGATACCGCTGGGGCTGATAAGGGATCGTGTTATTCACGATGTCGAATTTCGAAAACAGAACGCTCCGCTCTTGCGCGCCCTCACTCAGCATTTCATTCAACTCTTTTCAAATCTTCTTCTTTGCTGGCTATTATTCTTCACCTTCCAAAAAAAGCGGCACAGCCGAAGCCATGCCGCTTTGTGTCAAACCATCACGCTTCAGCGGTCTTAGAAATCGACCTGCAGAATCAGCGCGGTTTGGTTGTGACTTGCTTCATTATCCGTGTTGGCATGCTCCAGGTGGATTGTCGCCCCGCCGCCAAGACTGCGCGAAACGCCGATCACGAAAGGCGTATTCTTCTC
This sequence comes from Arenicellales bacterium, assembly GCA_965200545.1. Lineage (GTDB taxonomy): Bacteria > Pseudomonadota > Gammaproteobacteria > Arenicellales > JAJDZL01 > JAJDZL01. Next base: position 15,559 of record CBDAUJ010000001.1, read on the forward strand.
GCTTGACTTGGCCGTCTTCCTTTCAGCATCTGCTGTTTGTTCCGGAGTTGGAGGAGTGGACCCATCAACTGCGAGAGGATCGATATTAGCAGGACTCACAAGGTTACTCGGCGATGCATCAGCGACTGCTATAGTTTCGAAAGTTGAATCATCTTGACCTGATTCTCTGATTTCAGTTCCAGCATCATTCAAATCAAGATCAAGAGTTCTTGCAGCTGCGGCGGCCGCCGTGACACTGGCATATTTGCCTGCTGCCCATTTCTTAAGCCTGTCGTCATAAGACCCGGCTACTTTGTTGCTGTCGGTCTTGTTGCTGCGCACCTGCACCAGGAAGTTCACGCCGGTATCGCCGATGCCGCCATGAAAGCCGAAGAAGGTCGTTTTCTTTTTCTTGCTGAGCAAGTCATCTGCATCAAGTCCCTTGCCATAGCCATATGCCGCAGCGCCAGTTGCATTCTTGTTTTCCCATTTGGCCGCCTTGGAATCGGTATCCCACTTGCGCTGGCCATAGCCAAGATACGCGCTTACGCCGCCCAGGGTGTAATGCCCCACGATCATAGCGGTTTTGTCATCGTCAATATGCGCCAGGTCATCAGCAGCGACAGCAGCCTTAGTTACCTCGCCAGTTTTAGCGTCTTCACCAGCATCTACAGTCACCTTTGCGTTTGCTTTTCTTGTCGGCGTATCCGCGCCTGTCGTTGCCCGGTCGACATAAGCCATGCCGATCTTGCCATTCTCGCCAAGCTGCAAGGTGGCGCCGAACTGCGCTGAATCGACATCTTTGTCCTGTGCGCCGCCGCTGTCGCCCTGCGCGTCAACCTGGAAGCTGAAGCCGCCGATGCTGGGTGAGGCATAGGATATGACGCTGCCCTGCTTGCCCGTGAGCATCTTTTCATTCGAGCCCAGCCACAAGGCCTGATCGACAAAGCCGGCATGCACATTGCCTGCCGCGGGCAGCTTGCCCATCGACACGGTGCCGAAGCCGCCCGCAAGGCCGACATACAGCTGGTCGGTTGCTTGATTGCTGCCCTCGTAGATCCGGGTCTCGAACTTGTAGACTGCGCTCAGCCCGTCCGACACCTCGCTGGCGCCCTTGATGCCCCAGCGCGATCCGAACTGGCTTACGCCGGCGGCTGCATAATCTGCATCGGTTGTATCCTTCGGCCCGCTTGCCGAAGTCCAGCCCGCGCGGATCGATCCGTACCAGCTGGCCTCGGCGAAAACCGCTGAGGGGATACTCAGTTGTTCCCAAAACCGGCTGGGATCCAGCCGGAAATCAGGCAAAATCGATCATTTTTTGCCAATAAGCGGTTTTTCGGTGTTGCATTTCTGCGACAGTCCCGAACCGGTCATGTCCGTGCCGTTTTACTTTGGTTCTTATGCTGCAAGCAGTCAAATTCAGCTCGCTCAAAGAATGATTTTTAGATCGATATCTGATTGACGATTTCATGATTTGCTCCAGCGGCAGAACGGACTGCAGGCAGCACCCTTAGTTTTTGTCAATCTCAACGGAAACGCGCGTCACGCAATACATACTCGCATCTTTCGCAACTGCGTTGCGAGGATCAAACAGCGCCAAATTAACTCCCTTTCCAACTGAGCTGTCATACATCACTCCGTGATAGCCGCAGCTTTTGATCAACTCGCAGATATATTGACTCGGAATATAGTCAATCGACGCTGCCTGCCGGACTACCGGTTTCGACAGCTCCTTGCCTAGCTGAACGAGAAAACTGATATCCTCCCTTAATCTTGGGATTTCATCGTCGTCCAATAAAAACGGTGAGACAGTCTTTCTCGGGTTGCGCAGATCGACAACTTTCAGATCTGAAACTGTGGCAAAAAGTGCGACTGTGGCAAAGTCTCCTGTATGCGGCCGTATTTCGGCAATGGCAGTCTCCGCATTCGATGCCAAATACAGATAAGGAATGCCGGCTGGATTCGCGCGACCTTGAGATGCAATTCGCTTGGGAGGCGCACTCATCTCAGAGATATCAAACGGCTCGTCTTTGGAATTTTGAATTCGAGCGCGATGCCAAAGATCAAAACTCTCGATCTCAACCGCATACAGAAGCAAATGCGAGAACAGATTTTCAAGACTGCTCCGATCAATCTCTGTAACAGGAAAGAATCGGTTTTCATACATGAGCTCATTTCGCAAAAGCGCCCAGCTTTTCAGCCTTGCACCGTCTGCGATGCTTTGCGGAGAAAACCTTGCCTGGACTATCTCGCTATTGTCCAGAATCCTCCTTAGCAGACTCTCGCAGTCAGCCTGATTGAACTTGTCGTTATCGAACAGATCCCAGTCCGTTTTGAGCCAATCGACCAGACTTTTTCCATTCGGGTCAATCTCATAAGAGTTCACCAGCATTTCAAATGCATCACTGAGCTGGCTCGGCCGGACCAGATTGGCATCTGCAGCCTGGCAAAAAGAGCAAACACCGACCGAATCGGATATTAAAGGAATAATGTGCTTGCTTAGCGCTCTATCGCCAAAGCAGTTAGCGCAACACCTCATGATCGTCTACTTTTTATGAAAATAGTCGGCTAATGTTTCAATATGATGTTTCATTGAAAGTTTCTTGACGTAACCCAGTCCCGGGAAGTGCTGCACATCGCGCAATCGAACAAACTCTTCCACAGCGGTTGAACGGAACAGCTGACTGTCCTGATCATTCACTTTATCCAATAGTTTCTCGAGCGCCTCCAAGAACTTGCCAGCCGGGTCTTTGGGATCATCCTGACGTATTGACTTAAAGTGGAGTATCTGCATTTCACCATCTCTATCGTCATCAACGTAGGTAAGGTGAATGGCAACAGTGTAAGCCGGACCGCCAGTCTCGGAAAAACAATTCCCAACAGTAAGGAAGTCACCAAACCCATCCATGCCATCTTCTCTAAACGTTGCGTGCAGATCTGAGAAGAACTCCTGATCCGGGTAATCCCGGTTGCTCAATCTGCGAAATCCATCTCTGAGCAGAACGCGTTTCGCATCCTTGAAGTGCGCCCTGTACAGTTTGCTGCTTTGGTTTTCCATAAACAGATGGCAGTAGTCACGCCTGCCTGCTGCCAGCAGATTCAGCAGCGCCTTTGCATCCGAAAACCCTGCATGAATCAGGAATTTCACCGCTTCACCGTTCGATTGAAGCATTGAGTCAATCTGCCCTTGCGTGGAGCTTTCGTTTAGCAATAGGCCTAAAGAAATCTTATCGCAGCTGGAGTGTCTGCTCTTTATTCTCTCAGGAATGGCCGTTCGATTATTTCTGAAACTTCCAAATTCTGGATTTGCGACAACAATTGCCTCGCCCTGCCATTTCTCAATCTCTTCCAGAGTCTTGTCCAATCCGCCAAAGTTCTCCCTGACGGGCTCAATGATCGGCTTGAAATTCAATTTGCTCATCCGCTCTGCAGATTCTCGGATCGCAATCAGCTCATACTGCTTGCCGCGGAAATATGGAAAATACATAATCGGCTACCGCCAGGCAGCTGCATCAGCCAACGGCGTATCCAGCGCTCCTCGCAGCCGCTTCAGATCGCGCCTGCCTAAACGCGAGCAGAGCGCCAGCGGAACGATGGAAGCAGGCAGGGATTCCAGCACATCGGCAAGCGGGGACTGGCTCCTGGTCTTGCGCAGAACCCTCACCATCTCATCATGGGCGATATCTTTGTCGAGTTTTTTGAAATATGACTTGAAGGTGCGGTAGCATCTTGTATTCGGCACCTTCGGGATGACATTCCCAAGGTTTTCGAGAATGGCCTTCGCTTCTGACAGTCGAATCGAATCGAAAATGCATTCAGCCTGTATGTTGCGGGTGAGGCTTTCCGCCTCCCGCCGGACGGAGATCTGGTTTCGATCATTGAGGAACAGCACGCCGACCGATTCTGGCATGAGGCGCAGGGCAGAATCCAGGTGGTTTCTGCCGGTGATGACATTGACTTTGGCAAAAACAGTCTGGTACGCCGCAACTTGTTTTTCCAGCCGGCATAATGAGTCGCGCTCCGATTTGATTTCAAAGACATTCGACGTGCTGTTGATAATTGCGATATCGGCCTTGCACTCTCGCACCCGGAATTCATTCAGCAGCACGGCTGTTTTCAGGGAATGCCTGCCGAGCAGCAGCTTGCGGGCTACCGCTGATTTGTAGACGTATTCGTTGCGGCAGTTTTTCGATTGCAATTGGGGAAATATCGGATCAAAAATGGATCGGATCGGTTCATGAGAGCTCACGAAACTCAAAAGATGCAGCTCATTTGCCAGACGGGAAAATATAGGTGAGAAACCGTACCGAGCCAATTCTCGGAACAGAGCTGGCGAAAACAATCTTGCGGCTGCACAGCGCTGCTGGTCATTCAGTTTTGGAAAGCTTTTCATGCTGTCACTCAGGCCGTGATTATAGAGATTGCCGGCAGTTGCTTCGCAATCAATCATTCATTCTTCTCAGCAATGCACCGCGATGCGGGCAGCCGTTGCTTCAGCCAGATCGCTCTTGCAGCGGATTGACTCAAGGCATAAACATGCTCTCTCATCATACCTGTATTGCAACTGCTGCGGCTCATACAAAAAGAGCAGGTTCATGTACTGCGCACCGACAATAACCTCGATATTTTTGCGACTATCTTATGACAGCACAATTCAGCCTGTGACGCGGCAATCTGACGTTGTGAAACTGCAACACTGAAATTTATAAGGCCAGAAGAATTTGATCGATTTTGCCTGCTTTCCAGCTGAATTCTGAGGTGATTTGAAACCGACTGAGTATCCCCTCAGCGGTTCTGGCCGAGGCCAGCTGGTACGGTTCGATCCGCGCGGGCTGGACTTCGGAATACGGCGATAAAGCCAAGCCTACAGGGGCGGGCGTTGAGCTCCTCCCTTGTTCCCAAAAAAAGGGCGGCACAGCCGAAGCCATGCCGCCCTGTGTCAGATTACCACGATACAGCGGTCTTAGAAGGCCACTTGCAGAATCAGCGCGGTTTGATTCTTCTTCGCGTCATCATCCTTGTTGGCGTGCTCCAGGTGGATTGTCGCACCGCCGCCAAGACTGCGCGATACGCCGATCGTGAAAGGCGTATTCTTCTCGCTTGACTTGGCTGATCCTCTATCGTTGTGTTTGGTGGCGGTGTCCGTTTCGCCTGTGATAGTGTTATCACCGGTTGTCCATTTACTGCCTGGCTTTAATACTACAAAAGCATTTGGAGTTCCGCCGCCCCTTCTTGTATCAAGCCCCGCATCATCCGCTTTTTTCTTCAGAGCTGTAGAAGCTGCCGCCGGGCCGGATGAGTTGGTGGATGTAATGGTCCAAACTCCAGTACCATCTGCAACAGTTATATTCTCGGATTCTCCAAAAATGCCATCAGTGGCACTGATCTTTGCAGCTGTAAAATCATCCCGATAAGAGCTTTTGACCTTGTTTGAATCGGTCTTGTTGCTGCGCACCTGCACAACGAAGTTCACGCCGGTATCGCCGATGCCGCCATGAAAGCCGAAGAAGGTTGTTTTCTTCTTCTTGTCAAGCAGCTCGTCGCCTATGAGTGCGGTTTTATCGTTATAGCTCAGCGTTGGGCTGCCGGCAGTGTGCGCCTTGTACTCACCCGCCTTGGAATCAGTATCCCACTTGCGCTGGCCATAGCCAAGATACGCGCTTACGCCGCCCAGGGTGTAATGCCCCACGATCATAGCGGCTCGATCATCGTCTAAATGCGCTTCACCGTCAGCTGCCATAGCTTCGATGCGTTTGCATGATGGCGTCTCGTCTGTAATATTGTCATCAAGTGCATCGCATTCGATGCCTGCTTTCTTTTCTCTATCCGGTGTATCCGCGCCTGTCGTTGCCCGGTCGACATAAGCCATGCCGATCTTGGCATTCTCGCCAAGCTGCAAGGTTGCGCCGAACTGCGCTGAATCAATATCTTTGTCCTGCGCGCCGCCGCTGTCGCCCTGCGCGTCAACCTGGAAGCTGAAGCCGCCGATGCTGGGGGATGCATAGGATATGACGCTGCCCTGCTTGTTCGCGAGCATGCCCTCATTCGAACCCAGCCACAAGGCCTGATCGACAAACCCCGCATGCACATTGCCTGCCGCGGGCAGCTTGCCCATTGACACTGTACCGAAGCCGCCCGCAAGGCCGGCATACAGCTGATCGGTTGTTTGATTGCTGCCCTCGTAGATGCGGGTCTCAAACTTGTAGACTGCGCTCAGCCCCTCGGATACCTCGCTGGTGCCCTTGATGCCCCAGCGCGAACCGAACTGCTCAACGCCCGCCCCTACATCTTTGCCAGCGGCATTTGTGCTTTCCGAAGTCCAGCCCGCGCGGATTTCACCGTACCAGCTGGCCTCGGCCAGAACCGCTGAGGGGATACTCAGTCCGTTTCAAGTCACCTCAGAATTCGAGCCGAAAGTGAGGCAGAATCGATGATTCTGTGCCGGTTGTCAATTTCTCAGTGTTGCAGTTCTGCGACATCAGAATCAGCGCTGCCGCCGCGCCGGACGAGCATCAAAACAAGATTGCGAAACCGACAAAGTGCGAAGAAAAGCGTTTTGAATCTGATACAATCAAAAAATGCTCAATTGCGGTCGATCAAGGCAGTATGTTCGTGCACCTGAAAGCACAGGCAAGCAGGTCGCGTTATTGTGCGCCAATGCAGCGGCCTTGATATTTCCTGAATGGATCTTATTGGATAAGTGAATGGCAGAAACGACCAATCACAAGCTGGCGCTGCAGATAGCCGTGCTGGAGGAAAAGATGAACACCACACAGGCTGAGACTGAATCCGCGCTGGATCGACTGCGTGCCGACATGGCTGACTTGAAGACCAGCTGGAAGACGGACATGGCTGACTTGAAGACTGACATGGCTGACAGGAAAACCGACTGGAAGACGGACATGGCTGACTTGAGGACTGATACCGCTGACTTGAGGACTGACATGGCCAGGCGAGACAGTCGGCTCATCCTCTCGGTGCTGGGCATTATGATCGCCGGGATAACCATTCTCGGTTTTGTCCTGAGCGCGGCTCCGGCACCCTGATCAGAGAGGCCTCTGGACAATTCAAGAATTGACAGCCGCCGGCATTCCGCAGTCGATGCTTATCCTTGCATCTGTCGATAGATCAGAAGCGCAGTCAGGAAGACATCGGCCGACCAGCTACCGCAAACCTGACGCCAGTCCCGAAAAGCCTGATTTGCCCAGTCGGCGATATCCAGCGCCTCACGCCGGGTAAAACGGATGGTGCGATTGCAGTCCGCGTCGTGGCGCGCCTCCTGTATCTGAACTAAAGCGGAGGCGAAATCAGTCAGCGGCGGCTGAGCCGGCGCACGTTCCATGGCGCTTGCGGTCCTGGACGGCATCGACTTTCCAGCAAAAGCCACGGCAGTCTGTTTCATAGCGGAATGACTGAAAGCGCGGGCGAGACTGTCACGCAGCGAGCTTCGAACACTGCCGGCAAGCATGAGTCTTGTCGCCTCGTCGACCAGCAGATGGAAGAGAGCGTGGTAGGAGGCTGGTTTCAAGCAAGCCGGAACAGCCGTTTTTGAGTGTGCGCAATGTCATTCAAAGGGCGGATCTCAGCAGCGCGGTCGCCAGCGGTTTGCCGCCTGCTGCAAGCGAGGTCCTTGGAGCATCGCATCATCGCTGGACAGTCTGGAACATGCCGGTCACCATGGCCGGATTGACGCTTGATGCAAATAGCATTAAAATAAACTCAATCACAGTCACTCAACGCACATTGCCCCTATGACGCAACAGGTTACCGCAAGACTGCCGGATGCGCTGGTCCACAATCTGGATGCGACAGCGCAGCAGCTCCGCCGGAGCCGAGCGGAAGTCATCCACCTGGCCGTTGAGCGCTATCTTGATGATTTCGACGATCTCTCCGTTGCCATAGACAGGATCCGCGGCCCTGGCGACCCGGCACTGGACTGGTGCAAGGCTCGAAGCGAGTTTCTCAATTCAGATTAAGCAAAGCGCCGCCAAAGAACTGAAGCACGCTGCAAAGCTGGATCGGCTGCGCATAGTCGCCGCCATTGATCGCCTGTCCGAGTCGCCGCATCTTGGCGCCAGCCTGAAAGGAGGATTGCGAGGATTGCGGCGTCTTCGCATCGGGGATTATCGTGTGGTATACGAATTGTGCGATGCGGAGCTGATCGTGCTGGTGATTCGAGTCACTCATCGCCGAGAGGCGTATCGAAAGAAACTGCAAGCCTCGGCCAGATCCCGGGACGGCTGAATGTGCCGATTTGGGTGACCTATTGGCTTGGTTTTCTGCATGGGCGTCAAATATACTTTGACAGCGACTGGCCGTATGAGTCCTGATCCAATGGTCTATTTGCTATGATGAAAACTATACGCAAAGCATTGCAGCAATTAGCGTCCGCTGTAAATGAGGGACAAAGAATCTTGATGAATATGATTGGAAAACATGTTATCAAGCGAGCTGTCCCCTCGGAATTTTTGAGAAATCATGCAAGCACTGCGGAGATATGCGGCGGTCCGCCATCACATGCAGACGGCTGGGAGCATGACGCGCACAAGCTCAATTTGGATTCATACTGGGTCCTTAACGACATGAGCGCGGCAATTAGAAAGCGCCAATTGCAGAATAAGCTCTGAAAGCTCTGGCGGCGATGCCTCCTCAGCTCTGGCCGATAATCGATCAGCGTCTTCTGACAGTCTGGCCGCTGAGCAGATTTTTCGTTTCGCTGGCCCAAACACCTTGCTGCCGTTTTCCAGAGCCGCCCCTTGAAAACACAGAATCGGCCTGCTCGGCAGCGCAGCCCAGGATGCTCGCAGAAAATGACTCCATACGGCAGCCAGCTGCAATTGCCGCCCCGTTCAATTCGCTGCCGCCGAATATGAACTTCGCAGGCACAGCAAAAGATACTTTCTCGGCCTGGCACAGGCAAGACAGCGCCAGACCGCTTGTAGCTCAAACGGCTTGCGAAGGCTCTGCCGGCAGCGCGCGCAGGTAGTCGCTCAGGGACGGAATCGGGAAGCGATAATGATAGGGGATTTCGGTCACGGGAGACAGCAGCCCTGCATGCAGGGCATTGGACAGGAAGTCATCGAACGATACCTGTGCTTCCTCAAGCTCCGATGCCGCAAGGCGTCTCAGTTCCTTGCGGGACAAAGTGCCTTGCACATGGTGACCGGCTGCCAAGGCCAGCAGCTTGTAAAATTCAGGGTCCAGGAGTCCGGCGGCAAGCCTCTCCGCATAATAGTCGTTTTTCCGCTCTGCTCCCTTTTGCAAAGCCGCATCAAGCAAGCGCCTCTCCAGCTTTCCATTGTTTTTGCGTATGACCTGGCCGGCCGCCAGGCCGACCCGGTTGACATGCTGCGGCCACCCCTGCGACAACCTCGCCAGCTCGCCGCTCCAGTGCGTCTTTTCCGCATCGGCGCCCGCATAGTAGGTGTCCAGCATGCGCCGCAGGGAGCCGCCTGCATCTTCCATCGAAAGCGCCTCCAGATTGGTCACCCGCTGGTCCGCAAATCTCGACAGGCCGCACCGGCGCAATGCCTCCTGAGTGCCGCTCAGGCCAAAAAACGCAGCCACCAGCGGAATGTCTTCCGGCGGATTGTGCAGGCAGTCGATCACGCCCCGGGTGGTCTCCCTTACGGGCATGTTCTGCGCCTCATCAACAAAAACCGCCAGGCGAAACTTCCTCAATAAAGGCGCCGCATTCATGAAAACCGGCTCGGCAAGCAAGTCTGCTTCTGAGCTTTGCTGCGGCCGTCCCCCTATGGACACACCGCCCACGCTGCCGCCGCGCTCAGACAATTCCCGATAGAGTTCTTGCCCGATCCTTAAATACTCGCTGAACCTGCCGGACAGTGTTTCCGAGATATTCTGCGCAAGGCGCCTGCTTTCCTTGTTGACGGCATTCAGCATCACACGCATCGTCTGCGGCGCTGACATTAAAGTTTCGGGCCTGATAACAACGGCTGCCCAGGGGTCTTCAGGAGCTGAGCGCTGCCGGACGGCCTCGGCGCACTCCAGCATCAGGGCAGACTTGCCCGCGCCGGGCGCACCCTGGAAAATCATGGTGCCGCCGCCGATGACACCGTCCTCGAGACTCTCCAGCGCCGATCGGAACACCTCATACTCGGCATCGCGGCCAGTAAAAAAAGGCTCTCTTCCCGATTCAGCGCGGTCCGTGCGCCTGAGCCACGCAGTCTCGGAAAGCGGCTCAATCGGCACTGGTTTCGGGAATGGCCTTTGCTCCATGTCTAGTCATGCGCCGGCGCTGCGGCTGAAATGTGAAAACTTGCTGCAAGGCTGAGTATATCCGTTCGCACAGCACGTTTTGCTCCGAATTCAAGCGGGTCCGGGGGCTGGCTTGACGGTGAGAGTGCCGTTGCATGAATGCAACATCGAAAACTCAGCGATCGGGAGAAAAATGATCGATTTCACCTGCTTTCCGGCTGCATTCCGGCCGGATTTCGGAACAACTGAGTATCCCCTCAGCGGTTCTGGCCGAGGCGAGCTGGTACGGTTCGATCCGCCTGGGGTGGACTTCCGAGACCGGCAAGAAATCCGCCCCCGCGGGCGCAGGCGTTCACAGCTTCGGCTCGCGCTGGGGCATCAAGGGCGCCAGCGAGGTATCCGACGGGCTGAGCGCAGTCTACCGGTTTGAAGAGCATATTGATGCTGCTTCAGCGAAGCAGGGCGCAGGCGCAGATCGTGCCGGGCGGCTGTCGTATGTGGGGATTGCCGGCGGCTTCGGCACCGTGTCAATCGGCAAGATGGACAATGCCAGCCAGAACCACTTCGGCGGGATTGTCGACAACTCAGGATTCCTGGGCGGCAATTCCGAGATTGCATCCAACAAGGTAGGCAATACGATCTCGTATGCGGCCAGTGTCGGATCAATGAGCTTTCAGGCTGATGTGATCGGCGACCGCAACGGCGATCAGGACAAGGATATGGATGCAGCGCAGCTCGGCGCAACCGTGCAGATCGGCGACAATGCCAAGATCGGATTTGCCTATGTTGACAATGCTACGAAGGGCAAGTCTAAGCCACTCAAAGAGATAAAGGCAGACATAAAATGTGATCCTATCAAAGATAACGATGATGACGATAGCACTGCGATTGAAATCAGTTCCGCTAATACTAATAATACTCCACATTGCGAACGCATCGAGGCTCAGGCAGCTGATAAGACGGCGCACATAGACGATGATCGCGCGGCAATGATTGCAGGGCAGTACACCATCGGCGGCGTGAACCTGCATCTTGGCTATGGCCAGCGCAAGTGGGACACGGATTCCAAGGCGCAGGGCTGGCAGGCATACAAGGCTGCAACGGGCACTGAAGGCACAGACGGGTATTCAGCTGCAAAGGCGGCTGACTATGGCGATGGACTTGAAATTGACGATATGCTTGATAAAAAGCAGAAATCAACTTTCTTCGGCGCAGGCGGCAGTCTGGGTGACACCGGCGTGAACTTTTTTGTGCAAGTCCATAGCAACAAGACTACCACGAACAGCGTAATGGGTTCGTATCAGGAGCAGCGCGCAAAAGACGCACTAGCAAAGGATTTCAAATCGAATGAGGTCAGGGGCGTTGGTGTGCCTGAGGATGCTTGGGCTGAGGCAAAAGAGGCTGATGAGGTCAGAGGCAGTTCAGACACTACCGCAAGAGCAGCATTGAACACTGCCGTTGCAGGGCAATTATCGGCACTTGATTCTGCTGGCACTGCGGTTCAGAACATCACTGTTTCGGATACAACAGCTACAAGCACTCAAGCGGCTGATATAACAGCACAAGCGACCAAAGACCGAGCGCGCAGTAAAAAGGAATCAAGCGTAAAAAATACGCCTTTTGTAATCGGCGTATCGCGCAGTCTTGGCGGCGGTGCCTCAATCCACCTGGAGCACGCCAACACGGATGATGACGCAAGCAAGAACCAGACTGCTCTGATTCTGAAGGTGGATTTCTAGTCAAATCGCCATTATGTACAAAAGGGGGCGGCGCTGTGGCGCCGCCCCCTTTTTTTGAGCTTTCGTAACTATTCAGGTATCAAATTACCGATTCAGGGCTTGACATTGTAGTTGCAATCGGTCACAATAGGCCCATGATTTCACTGCGGGGCGAATGAATGGGCTATTTTGGCAGCAAGGCGACTGCCGGGCTGTGCCAGGCGCTGCTGGCGATGCAGCCGGCCCATGCGGTCTATATTGAGTCGCATCTGGGCGGCGGCTGCCTGATGCAGCGCAAGGCGCCGGCGCTGCGGTCGATCGGCATTGATCTGGACGAGCGGGCGCTGGCCGCCTTCTCGTGCCCCTATCCGGTGGAGCTGGTGCACGGGTGCGCGCACGAGTATCTGTCATCGTTCGACTACCAGGGCGATGAGTATATTTTTGCGGATCCGCCGTACCTGCGCGCCACGCGCCGCTCGGGGCGGCGCTACCGGTGCGACTACACCGATGATGATCATGGGGCGCTGCTGGAGATTCTCCGCTCGGCGCCCTGCAAGGTGATGGTGGCAGGGCATCCCTCGCGGCTGTATGACACGGCGCTGCGGGGCTGGCGGCGGGCGAGCTTCCAGGTGACGACCCAGGGGGTGGTGCGCACCGAGGCGGTGTGGTTCAACTACACTCTGGAGCATCCGCACTGGTCGGGCTATGCGGGGTGCAGCAGCACGGACCGCCAGCGCATCCGGCGCAAGGCGCAGCGCTGGGCGGCGCGCTACCGGGGCCTGGCGGCCGCCGAGCGCCAGGCGCTGCTCAGCGCGATGCTGGCGGCCGAGGTCCAGGAGCTGTGACCGGCGCCATCGTGCCGGCTGCGGCACCGGCCTGGTCGCTGGCGGCGCATCTGTGGGGGCTGGCCGAGGGGTGGTGCCGCCGGGCGCGAGACCTCAGCGCTGAGAATGAGCGGCTGCGCCGGCGCGCGGCGGAACTGGAATCCGACAATGCGCGTCTTCGCGACCGCCTCGGGGAGCTGGAGCACAGCGCTGCGCTGGACAGCGAGAACAGCTCCAAGCCGCCGTCCAGCGACGGACTGAGAAAAGCCGGCCCGGGTGAGAGGCGCACCGCCAGCCTGCGCCGGCGATCCGGCCGCAAGCCGGGCGGCCAGGCCGGCCGCGCCGGACACACGCTGCGCCAGGTCACAAAGCCCGACGCGGTGGTCGACCATTATCCCGAGCATTGCGGGCGCTGCGGCGCCAGCGGCGTGTCACACGAAAGAGACTCATACATCCGCCGCCAGGTGTTTGACCTGCCGGCGCCGGCGCCGCTGCAGGTTGTCGAGCACCGCGCCCATCACGGCATCTGCAGTGCCTGTGAGCGTCGCACCCGGGCGCGGTTTCCGCGGCACGTCAAGGCCCCGGTCCAGTATGGCGAGCGCCTCAGCGCATATGTCAGCTACCTGCATCACGCGCAGTTCATTCCGCTGGAGCGCACGGCACAGGCGTGCCGCGACCTGTTCGGCGTGTCGCTGTCGACCGGCACCGCGGCCGCCATGTGCCGCCGCGCCGGCGAGCGCATGCAGTCGCTGGCACACACCATTGGCGAGGCCGTCCGCATCCGGGCGCCGCTCAAGCATCTCGATGAGACGGGCCTGCGGGTGGGCGCCGCCCTGCGCTGGGTGCATGTGCGCTCGACCCGCCTGCTCACCGCCCTGCGCCTGGGCCAAAGCCGCGGCGATATCGGCCGCGGCTACACCGGCACCGCCGTGCATGATGACTGCAGCTCGTATGCCCGGCTGGAGGGCGTCACCCATGCCAGCTGCAATGCGCACCATCTGCGCGAGCTGGCCGCGGCCGAGCAGCTTGACGGCGAGCGGTGGGCAGGACGGATGCGCCGGCTGCTGGAGCGGGCCTGGCGGCTCCAGCGCCGGGCGCAAGACCGCGGCACCGCGGCGGATGCCGACAAGATCCAGCTGTGCTCCCGGCTCTGGGACCGCATCCTCGCCGATGCGATTGCATTTCACGAGGCGCAGGTGCCGCTGCAGTCCGGCCGGCGCGGGCGCAAGAAGCGCCGCAAGGGACACAATCTGGCGCTGCGACTGGCGCGCAGCAAAGACGCCTGCCTGCTCTTTCTGCAAGACCCCGCCGTGCCGTTTTCGAACAACCAGGCAGAGACCGATTTCCGGTTCGTGAAACGGATGCAGAAAATCTTCGGCGGCTTCCGCACCGCCAGCGGCGCCCGGCACCACCTCGCCATGCGCGCCGTCATCAGCACCGCCCGCAAGCAGGGCTGGAACCTCATGGACGTGATCATGCATCCAGACCCGGCTCGGCTCAAAGACCGGCTGCGCTGGTAAGATCGCCGCAACTCCCGCCGGCATCCGCCGCCGCGACTTCAAGCCTTGCGCCATTCATCAATGCCGCTGCAGGCCGCACCTTATAATTCAGGGTATTCAATACCTGAATAGTTACGAGCTTTCAAGAAAAATCAGAAATCGACTCTCAGCCCGATTGCAGTAGAGGACTCGACATTGTCCATGTCTGGATTCATGTGCTCAACATAGACAATTGCACCGCCGCCGAGATTGCGGGACAGTCCCACAACCCAGGGACTGTGCTTGTTGGCATCGCGCTTGGACAGTCCCAAGTCGTCAGCGGTATCGTCGCCATCGGCATCGCCCGTCACTTCTTGACCGCTGGTTTTCCTGTTCTGGAAGCTCACGTTGAAGTTCACCCCAGTGTCGCCCAGACCGCCCGAGGCACCGGCATAGACCGTCTCGACCTTCTTGGTCTCATTTATCGTCACATCAGCCACATCAGTGTTGCTTTCAGCCTCGCCTGTGAACACCAGGCGATTGTCATGCTTGTGCTGGCCCATGCCCAGATGCAGGGCCACACCCCCGATCAGGTACTGCCCCATCAGGTATGCCTTGGTGTTCTTCTCATGCTTGATCGTGTCATTGTCAATATAGGCCACTGCAATCTTGCCGTTCTCGCCCAAGGCCATCGTAGCTCCAAACTGACCTGAGTCAACCGCTTTATCCTCAACGCCCTCGGCTGCAGCAGCAGGACGTTCCCATGGGTCACCTTCATCTTCAATTGCCGCTGCGGTATCAGCGGCTGCACCGTATACGGTGACAGGATTCTTGTTGCTTGTTCCGCCGCCCTTGTTGCCTTGGATGTCAGCCTGGAAGCTCAGGCTGCCCACCGACACTGCATAGGAAATGGTATCAGCGGTACGGGCTGTGAAGTCGCCGCCCCCGTAGACGTTTCCAATATCCTGAATGCCGCCGATGTGGTTATAGCTCGCGCTCCAGAGCTGGCCCATCGTCAGGGTGCCGAAGCCGCCTGAGATTCCCGCATAGGACAGCCGCCCGCCGGGGTTGCTGGCATCGGTCGAATCAATCTTGGTCTCGAACTGGTAGACAGCGCTCAGTCCGTCGGAGATATCGCTCGAGCCCTTGATGCCCCAGCGCGAGCCGTTGTCTGCAAGCCCAGAGACACCTTTGTCTTTGTGGTCGGCATCAGGACCTGTCTCCCACATGACATTGATCCTCCCGTACCAGCTGGCCTCGGCCAGAACCGCTGAGGGGATACTCAGTCGGTTTGCAGTCACCTCAGAATGCAGCCGGAAAGCAGGCAGAATCAGTCAAATCCTTACAGACAGAGATTATTTCGATGTTGCATTCTTGCAACATCAGAATCAGCGCTGCCGCCGCGCCGGACGAGCATCAAAGCAAGATTGCGAAACCGAGAAAGCGTGAAGAAAAGTGTTTTGAATCCGATACAATCGGCAAGGGATGAATTGCGGTCGATCCAGGCGATATGTCTGTACGCCTGAAAGCAAAGACAGTCGGACCGCATGATTGCGCATCTATGCGGCGACCTTGACATTTCCTGAATTGATCTCATCGGATAAATGGATGGCAGAAACGACCAATCACAAGCTGGCGCTGCAGATTGCCGTGCTGGAGGAAAAGATGAACACCACACAGGCTGAGACTGAATCCGCGCTGGATCGGCTGCGCGCCGACATGGCTGGCTGGAAGGCTGAATGGAAAACTGATATGACTGACAGGAAGACGGACCTGGATGACTTGAGGACGGATCTGGCCAAGCGAGACAGTCGGCTCATCTTCTCGGTGCTGGGCATCATGGTCGCCGGGATAACTATTCTCGGTTTTGTCCTGACCGCGGGTCCGACGCCCTGACCAGAGAGGTCTCTGGACAATTCCAGAAACGACTGCCGCCATCGTCCGGCCTGCCGCACAACATAGTTTGGATCCTATGATTCGCTGAGAATTTGCGAACTGGGTTTAAAGTTTCGGACAGGTCATTCGCTGAAGTTCAGCTGCTCGCCGACTGCCTGTCCCGCAGTCGAGGAAATAGATCGCATGCATGAGGGCCGGTGTTTCGCGGTCGACGCTTACCTCTGCATCGGCTGATAGGCGAGAAGCGCAGCCAGGAAGATGGCGGCTGGCGGGCTGCTGCGAACCTGATGCCTGATCTGCCAAGTCGGCGATATCAAGCGCTTCACGCCGGGTAAAGCGGATGGAGCGATTGCAGTCCGCGTCGTGGCGCGCTTCCTGTATCTGAACGAAAGCGGAGGTGAAATCAATCGGCTGCTGCTAAACATGCGCGCGTTCCATGGCGTTTGCGATCCTGGACGGCATGGACTTTCCAGCAAAAGCCACGGCCGTCTGTTTTATGGCGGAATGACTGAAGGCGCGCGCGAGAATGTCACGCAGCGAGCTTCGAACACTGCCGGCAAGCATGAGTCTTGTCGCCTCGTCGACCAGCAGATGGAAGACAGCGTAGTAGGCGGCTGATACTGACCGGCGAAGACTGGCCTGGATGGGTTCCTTGGACTCTTTCCGCGCCAAAAAATAGGCTTGCTTCAGCAGTTCTGAGTGAAGGCTCATGCCGGACACACGGCCTCGGCCACGCCGCGGAAACGAACATAGACCATCATTGAGGAATCGGGGCGACTTCATTCAACCGATATTAGATCAATCCCGCTAGGTTTATATCCAGAGGGTTTCTGCAGACCAAACCCCTGTTTTCAGTCGAGGCTTGCAAAATACCCAAATGCAAGGTTCGGCGAATTCCATAATTTTCGCTGTGAAATAACGGCTCAGATCGGAACCATAGAATTCACGGTTCGATCGGTGTTTCAAGAGAGTTGCCCCATTCAGACCAAGAACCGGCATAGCCGCGGATGCGCTCATAGCCCAGTGCTTTGAGCATCGCGTAGCTGTGAGACGAGCGATGATGGGTCTGGCAATAAGTGATGATTTCTTTATCAGGGGTCAGACCTTCGTGCTCAAGCATGGCGCGCAGTGAGTCTTGTGACTTGAATCGATTGTTTCGGGTTGTGTCGATGGTATCCAGCCAATTGATATTTCTTGCGCCTGGAATATGCCCCCCGCGCAATGCGCGCACATCGAAACCTTGAAACTCCAATGGCGAGCGCGCATCCAGCAAGCGCACATCGCCGCTCGCAAGCTTGGACAGAATATACTGCTTGTCAGCATGCGACCGTCCGTTGATATGCGCCTCGTATTCTGAGTGTATAGGGGCTCGCGGCGCACCAGTCTCAATCTCAAATCCTTCATTTTTCCATGAGGTAAAGCCGCCGTTGAGAAGAGACAGTTTCGGATGGGCCAGCACATCCAGTGTCCACAGCAGCCGTGCCGCGCGGCCATTCCACTCCGAATCGTATGCGACCACTTGGTGCCGGCGCTCCAGGCCGATCGCTGAGAAGACCTCAATCAGTTGCGCGACTGGCGGCAGAGTGCCGCTCGCCGGGACCTCCCCGGAAACAATATCCAGATAGTCGACATGCACCGCATTCGGGACACGCTGTTTTTCGAACAGGTCCAAATCCCCGACATCAATGATCATCAGGTCCGAATGGTCAAGAATGGACTCAAGCGCCGACGGCTCCAGCAGAAACGGGACTTCCAGCTCCATTTGTTTCCTCGCATTGTTGCAGATGCTAAACTTGGTAAATTAAAAAATATTTCTAAAAAGAAACGACAAACGAATCGAATTTAGAAATATCTATTCGCTTTAATATAATTCCAAATGCAAACATGTCAAGTCCTTTGCAAATATATTTTTGCCCGACGATGCGTATCAAGCAGCTTGCAGTCCCGCCGCAGCGCTGCGCAAAGTGCATGTGCTCAAGTCCTTGTCGGACACCGATAATCGCACCCGCATCGGAGGCTCTGCAGGTCGCAGCATTGCATTGCGTACTAGTGCTTTGATGCGCGTCTGACAGTGGACTTATTCACAAAAATTGTGAAGAATTTTGTATGTAACTCCGTAACTTTCTGAAATAATAGAAATACTGCAACTGACCAATTTTGATACAGTCAGGCGCACTCAACAACTGTATATTTTGTCTTGGAAATTTGCATAAGTTTTCAGTTTTATGGAAAATAATAGCAATCAAAACAATGGTATTAATGATTGATGCCAGCCGTCATGCAAATGGATAATACAAACGCGCCAGCGCCATCGGCCGTTGAACGACCGGGCCAAGTCTTTGCCGCTGCATCGCGCCATGCGGGGCCCGCGTGTTCCGATGTCAGCGCAGATCGGCGGCGCGCCCGGATTTATGAAATCTGCGCGGCTTATTCATCGACACCCGGCGGACCGAGCGACGATGCAATTGCGGCAATGGAACTGCTCGCCGAGGCCGGCGCTGACGATGAGATGATCACGGTCGCGGTTCTTCGGTCCGTGCGATTGGATCAGCAAGTCGTTCCTGAGCGGCTTGAGAAGAAATTCGGGGTTGCGGTTCGGCAGCTCTATGCCGGTGTTCAGCAGCTCGACGGGATCTCGCTGTCAATCGGTGACCGCAGCATGCAGCGGTCATCGGGGGTAGACAGGAACGATTTGAGCAAAGTTCTCGTTGCCGTCGTTGACGACCCGCGAGTCGTCGTGATTCACTTGGCTGAAATGGTCGTGCGTCTGCGCAACGCCGGCCAGCTGGCATTGTCCGACCGGCTCCGGTTTGCCCGTCAGACGCTGATGATTCATACCCCGCTGGCGAACAAGCTGGGCATCTGGCGCATGAAGTGGGAACTTGAAGACTTGTCGTTCAAATATCTTCAGCGGCCCGATTACGACCGCATTGCGCGTCAGCTTGATGAGCGTCGCAGCGAGCGTGAACAATACATCGACGCATTTGTTGCCACGCTGCAGACGCTGATGCATAAATCCAAAATCAAAGCCAGCGTCAGCGGTCGCGCCAAGCACATTTACGGGATTTGGCGCAAGCTCAATCGCAAGGGGCTGGAGTTTGATCGGATATTCGACATTCGCGCGGTGCGCATTCTGGTGCAGGATGTCAGTTCGTGTTACGCCGCCCTGGGAGCTGTGCATGCCAGCTGGCCGGCCGTCGCCGGCGAGTACGATGACTATATCGCCGCGCCGAAAGCGAACGGCTATCAGTCACTGCATACCGCCGTGTATGGCAGCGATGACAAGATCGTCGAGGTGCAGATTCGCACGGCGGCGATGCATCGTGACTGTGAGTTCGGCGTCGCCGCCCACTGGAAATACAAAGACCCTTCCAAAAGCAGTGTGCAGCAGGACCGCAAAGTCGAGTTGCTGCGTCAGCTGATCGACTGGCGCAGTGAAATTTCTGCGGAGTTGAATGCGAGAGCGGAACAAGACCATGCCGGCACCGCCGAAATCTATGTTTTTTCTCCGGCCGGCAAAGTCGTCGCGCTGCCGGCAGGCGCAACCCCGATTGACTTTGCGTATGCAATCCATACCGAAATCGGGCATCGCTGCCGCGGCGCACTCGTCAACGGCAAGATGGTGCCGCTGACCGGTACTTTGCACTCCGGCGATTGGGTTGAGATCAAAACCGCGAACCGCGGCGGCCCCAGTCGGGACTGGCTCAGTGCGCACACCGGCTTTACCGTCTCAGCGCGAGCCAAGGCCTGCATTCGCCGATGGTTCAAGCAGGAAGAGTACGGCCGCTATCAGGCACAGGGCAAAGTGCTCCTCGACAAGGAAATTCTGCGCCGCAATCTTGGCAAAATCAGTTTTGACAAGCTTGCGTATGACAACGGTTTTCGCCGCAGCGCCGACTTGCTTGCCGCCGTCGGCATGGGTGAATTGAAGCCGACGCATGCGCTGGCAGATCTCATTTCGGCTGCGCCGATCAGCCCCGAGCAGCCGGAACCGGAGCTGCGAATTGATCGCGTCGCAGAGGGCGCGTCGCAGACCCTGACCGTGATGGGCGTGGACAATCTGCTGATCAGCTATGCTTCTTGCTGTCGGCCTCTGCCGGGTGATGATGTGGTTGGCTACGTGACCGTGACGCGCGGCATTACCGTGCATCGCCGCAACTGCGGCAACATTGCGCGCATGGCTGAAAACAACCCCGATCGGCTGATCTCGGTGAATCTCAACGAGGCGGGCGAGGCAATCTATCCAGTCGATATTGAGCTGCTTGCCCGCCATTCGCCGCAGCTGCTCAAGGATGTGGTGGCCGCTGTCGCCGAGCTCGGTTTTACGCTGGCTGCCGTGCAGGCGCCGCCGGCAGCAATCGGCGCGCTGCAAAAAATCCAGCTTGCGGTCCAGATCAGCAGCACCGCAGGCTTGCGCTCAGTCTTGTCGCGCCTGCGGCGTATCGAGCAGGTCGAGACGGTCAAGAGAAGCGGCGGGCATTAGCATCAGCGCACCGCTTGCGGCAGCGCAAATGCGAACTGTCGCCCCGCTTTGTATCGATTTTTCTCGGGTGAGAATTGTCTTTCCTCAAAACAGATTTGCCCCGACTGATGAACCGTAATCACCGTTGAGCTGCGCGTGCCGAAGTCTTGGGCGCGGATGAAAATAGGGTTTTGCGACGGGTCGGGCGGCTGCGGCGCGCGCTGTTCGGATTGCCTGTCACGGTGCGCCGGCGCATCTTGATCTTGGAGGATTGCGAACAGTGGATCGAGGTCAAGATGCTTGCGCCCGACGACCTGCTCGCGCAATCGTCGCTTGCCTTTTTCGACCCGCGGCCAAGGGGAGTTCAGAAAGTGATTGCTTAGCCCGTGGATGCCGCGGCGAATGTCTGCCTGATAGTCGCCCATGTTGGTTTGATAGCGGATTTGCGAAAAATGGCCAAACACCATTCCAAAACCGTTGTAACGACCGCCGACTTTTTCCAGTATGCGGCTGAAGGCGAGGGCCGTATGCCGGCTCTGCAGATAAGTGCAGACCAATTCACCGCGGCTTCGCAGCTGCGGATTGTTCGGTGCGGGTGTGTAGTGGTTGGTGACCGCCGCAAATTTTCCGTCGGCGCGAATGCCGAGCCAAGTCCCGCCGGCAACCAAATCCCGTCCGGCAATGATGTGTTTGTCTGCCTGCCAAAATTGCGCGGGCGCAGTCGCGCGATTGTAGTATTCGTCGCGATTGGCAGCGAGCACGAACGGATAGTGCGGATTAGCGTTGATTGCGAGCAGTATAACGCACATGATCGGGTTGTCTGTCAATACCAAAGCACCAATTGTACCGATTGAGGCGAGCTTGGTACCAACGATATGCGCGTCATTCGCGCGCGGCTGTTCTGGGCATGGTCCGCGCCGCCATGCGCGGCGGCGCGATCGCATCGCACGGACTTGTGCGCCCGCCTCGAATAAAATGCAGCGGGCGGACTGTATGCTTTTCACTTTATCCATCATCGGCATTCGCGGCCGCCAGCAAGCCGGATTTGAGCATGGCAAGAAAAAAACAGAAATCATCATCGCAATGGCGCCGCCGGCAGGCAGTCGACCCCTTTGTTCGAGAGGCGCACCGCCTTGGCGTGCGCTCACGCTCGTATTTCAAGCTGCAGGAGATTGACCGGAAGTTTCGACTGTTGGCGCACGGCGGCGCCGTCTTGGATCTGGGCGCCGCACCGGGCGGCTGGGTCCAGTATGCAACCCGCCGAGTCGGTTCGGACGGCACTGTATTTGCGGTCGATGTATTGTCCATGGAACCGGTTGCCGGCGCGCAAATAATCAAGCTTGATGTGACCCGAGCGAGCGCCGGCGCTGAATTGGCCGTCTTGCTCAATGGGCGCAGCGTGGATGTCATGCTGTCCGACATCGCGCCGAACATCACCGGCAACGCATTGATCGATGCCGGCAATTGCGCCCGCGTCTACGAGGCGATTTTGGGCGTTTGCAAGCAAGTATTGAAAAAGGACGGGGCATTGGTCTTCAAGTTCTTTCAGCACAGTGAGTTTGCCGAATACCGTCGCCGGTGCCAGCAGCAGTTTAAATCCATCACGGTGTACAAGCCGAAATCATCGCGCCAGCACAGTCAGGAAGCCTATCTGGTCGCGACCGGCAACTGCGAAATGACACCGCGCCAAGATTCGCCAGTCACGGCGCCGCCGTCCCTGTGAGCCCGCAATTCGCCGATTTCCAACCTTCGTGTTTCAGATTTGCTAAAATTGCCGCAAGCACAACAGTTGCGATCAGCGGTTGAAATGGCTTCCGCAAGTCGTATATATAAGGAGATCATATACATCAGTTGTCTGCCGGCAAGGCGGATGCTTGCGGAAACTTGTCCGGCGCACTGCAGCGCGCCGGCAGATGGGATGGCTTGGATAGCCGACAGATCGGGCTGAGACAAATTTACTGAAATCAAAGGGATTCATTTTGGGCAACTTAACCAAAAATCTGATTCTATGGGTTGTCATCGCCATGGTGCTGATGGCTATTTTCAAGAACTTCGCGCCCAACGAGAACAACAATCGCCGCGAAGTCGAGTACTCGACATTTCTTTCCGATGTCAAGCAGGGGCGGGTCGATCGCGTGGTCATCGACGGCCGCACGGTCAGCGGCAGTTTCACTTCCGGCGAGACCTTTGTAACCTACTCGCCGAATGACCCCAAACTGGTCGACGATCTCGTCAATGCCGGTGTCACGATTGTTGCGCAGAAAGAAGAGTCGCCGTCGCTGCTGATGCAGCTTTTCATCAGCTGGTTCCCGCTGCTGCTGCTGATTGGCGTGTGGATATTCTTTATGCGCCAGATGCAAGGCGGCGGCGGTCGCGGGGCGCTGAGTTTTGGCAAGAGTCGCGCCCGCCTCCTGACCGAAGACAAAAACCGCGTGACCTTTGAGGATGTCGCAGGTGTCGAGGAAGCCAAGGAAGAAGTCAGTGAGCTCGTTGATTTCCTCAGCGCGCCCGCCAAGTTCACCCAGCTCGGCGGCCGCATTCCGCGCGGTGTGCTGATGACCGGCAACCCCGGCACGGGCAAGACGCTGCTGGCCAAGGCGATCGCCGGTGAGGCCAAAGTGCCATTTTTCTCGATCTCGGGTTCCGATTTTGTGGAGATGTTCGTCGGTGTCGGCGCGTCCCGTGTGCGCGACATGTTCGAGCAGGCCAAAAAGAATGCACCATGTATTATTTTTATCGATGAGATAGATGCTGTGGGCCGCCAGCGCGGCGCCGGTCTCGGCGGGGGGCACGATGAGCGCGAGCAGACACTGAATCAGCTCCTGGTCGAAATGGACGGCTTTGAGGGCAACGAAGAAGTGATCGTGATTGCCGCGACCAACCGTCCGGATGTCTTGGATCCCGCGTTGCTGCGCCCCGGCCGATTTGACCGTCAGGTGCATGTGCCGTTGCCGGATATCAGCGGCCGGCAGAAAATCCTGCAGGTGCACATGAAAAAGATTCAGCAGGATGAGGATATCGATGCGGCCATCATCGCCCGCGGCACCCCGGGCTTTTCCGGTGCGGACCTGGCGAATTTGGTCAATGAGGCGGCGCTGTTTGCGGCGCGTGCCGGCCGCACCACGGTCACCATGGAACAGTTCGAGATGGCCAAGGACAAGGTGCTGATGGGCGTGGAGCGCAGATCGATTGTCATGCCCGAGGAAGAGCGCTGGAACACGGCTTATCATGAGTCCGGCCATACAGTCGTGGCAAAAGTGCTCGACAATACCGATCCGGTTCACAAGGTGACGATTATCCCGCGCGGCCGCGCGCTGGGAGTGACGATGCAGTTGCCCGAAGAAGACCGCTACAGTCACAACCGCGAATATCTGCTGGCGCGCATTGCCGTTCTCATGGGGGGGCGAATCGCCGAAGAAGTGTTCATGAACCAGATGACGACCGGCGCTTCCAACGACTTCGAGCAGGCCACCGATCTGGCCCAGAAAATGGTATCCCGATGGGGCATGAGCGATGCGCTGGGAACGCGTGTCTACGGCGACAACCAGTCTGAGGTGTTTTTGGGCCGAGATGTGACCACGCATCAGAATCTGAGCAACGCTGTCGCCGAGCGGGTCGATAAGGAAGTGACGCGCATTATTGATGAGCAGTATGCGCGTGCGCGAGCCATTATTGAAGACAAGCGCGACATTATTGAGATTATGGCGAAAGCGCTCATTGAGTTCGAAACCTTGCAGTCGGAGCAGATCGACGAAATCATGAAAGGCCGCCAGCCAGCGCCGGTGTCCTCCGATTTTGACGACACCTCCACCAAAGGGACCAAGAAAAAAACCGGCGGCAAGCGGGCCAAGAGAGTCGTCAAGCCGAGGATGGATCGACCGGCCAGCGGTGAAGCCTGACCGCATCAAGACATCCGGGCAGCGAAGCGTGCGTTGCCGTCTCCCAGAATCATTTTTTGCTGGCCAGATGTCAGCATCTGCGGCATGAGGCTGTTCGGGACTGATGGCGTTCGCGGTCGCTTTGGCCGTGAGCCGATTACACCGCAAACCCTGCTGAAGCTCGGCTGGGCGTTCGGTGCCGTTCTGCGCGAGCTAAGCGCGGCGCCGCATGAAGTTGTCATCGGCAAAGACACGCGCGTGTCGGGCTACCTGATGGAAACCGCATTGACCAGCGGGCTGCTGTCTGCCGGTGTCAATATCGCGATGCTCGGTCCTATTCCAACGCCGGGTGTATCCTTTTTTTGCCGGCATGCCAGTGCTTGCGCCGGCATTGTCATCAGTGCCTCGCATAACATTGCATCGGATAATGGCATCAAGCTGCTGCACAACCGCGGCGCCAAGCTGCCGCCGCGAATTGAGCGGCAGATTGATCACAAGATGGGACAGCCGATTCAGGTGGTTGAGCTGGATCAGCTGGGCAAAGCGCGCCGCATTGATGATGCGGTCGAAATTTATGCCCAGTCGCTCGCCCGTGATTCTTTGCGACTGGATGGCTTGAAGATTGCGCTTGATTGCGCCAATGGCGCTGGCTATCGCGCCGCACCGCTGGTGCTCGAGCAGCTGGGGGCCGAGGTTTTCGCGGATGCCATTGAGCCGAACGGACACAACATCAATCTGAACTGCGGATCGACTCATCCCAAATTCATCCAGCAGCTGACACTGCGGCACGGTGCCGATGTCGGCATTGCTTTGGATGGCGACGGTGACCGTGTGCTGATGGCAGATGCGCAGGGCAATCTGATTAACGGTGACCATATTCTCTATGTAATTGCACTCAGCCGCAAACGCGCTGGCCGCCTCAATGGCGGCGTGGTCGGCACCTTGCTGAGCAATATTGGACTGGCCGTTGCCTTGCAGGAAAATCAGATTCCATTTATGCGCTCGGATGTCGGCGACAAATACGTTTCGGCGCAGCTGCAGAAGCTGAACTGGGATTTAGGCGGTGAGCAGTGCGGGCATATCATCAATGGCGAAGTGGGTGTGCCTGGCGATGGCATGCTGGCGGCGCTGGAGGTATTGGGCGAAATGGTCAGAACTGAGCGCACACTGAGTCAGCTTGTGGAGGGCATGCGGATAGTGCCGCAGGTCAGCCGCAACATAGCCCTGCAGTACATTGACTCACCGCTGGAGATATTTTATCTGGATGACTGGCCGCTGACCAGCGATGCGGTCAAGCAGGCTGAATCAGAATTGAATGATTGCGGCCGCGTACTCCTGCGGGCATCTGGGACCGAGCCGGCAATCCGTGTGCTGGTCGAAGGTCCAAACCATCGCCAGAACACGCGCATCGCAGAACATTTGGCTGCGGTCGTGCGCGCGGAATCGGCCCAGCTTGTTCCATCGCTGTAGGCACTGCGACGCAGCGCCCGGGGCACCGATCAAACCGGTGCCTCAAAGACAGATCACATTCCGCAGCCCATGACCTTGCCGGGTCGCTTCGATGGCGTCGTTGATCTGTTCCAGCGGATATCTGCCCGTGACCAGCTCGTCGAGTTCCAGGGCGCCGCATTGATGCAAATTGACCAGTTTGGGTATGTCGGTCTGCAGGTTTGAATTGCCCATTTTGCTGCCGAGCAGTTTTTGGCTGGCATCGATGAAATCCAATGTCTCAAAACTCATTTGCTCGCCTTCGGCGGGCATGCCTGCCAAGACGACGGAACCGCCTGGGCGCGCCAGCTGAAAAACGTTTTGGGTTGCCTCGGGGTGACCGGTCGCCACAAAGACATGATCCGCACCGCGGCCGTCGGTTATGTCGCGCACGGCTTTGACTGCATCGGCTTGCGCTGGATTGACTGCATCGGTCGCGCCAAAGCGTTTTGCCACCGCAAGTCGCTCGGTATTGACATCGATGGCCGTGACGGTTGCCGCGCCGCTGATGCGCGCAGCCTGAACGCAGTTGATTCCGACACCGCCGACACCAATAACCGCCGTATGCTCGCCGGCTTTTACCGAAGCAATTCGCGTTACGGAACCATAGCCTGTCAGCACGCCGCAAGCCAGCAGCGCCGTACTGGTCGCGTTCATCTGCGCGGGCACCTTGACTGCCTGGGACTGATGGATGATCGCATATTGAGCGAAAAAGCCGCATCGCAATCCGCGATAAACGGTTGCGCCAGATCGGTCTTGCAGGCGGCCGGGCTCATCGGTCTGGAACAGTCCCTGGCAGAGGCAAGACTGGTCGTGCTGGCAAAAATAGCAGGTGCCGCAGGAACGCAGCAGTGATGCAGTCACAGCGTCACCCGCTTGAAGGCCGGTAACGCCGGGTCCGCATGCCTCAACGACACCAGCGCCTTCATGTCCAAAGACGGTGGGCAAACGACCGCCCCAGGCGCCGTCCATATAGAGGATATCGCTGTGGCATATGGCACAGGCAATCAGTTTAATTTTGACCTCGCCAGTCCGCGGCTCGTCAATTGCGATTTGCTCGATTTCGAGCGGCGCTCCGAATGCCTTGCAAACTGCGGCTTGCATCAATTGCATGTTCAATCTCCGATTGGCATGATTGGATCTGATCTTCCATTTGACTCGGATTGAGTCATTTCGCTTCAGCTGCGGACTTGCGTCTTGATTGGCACCTGCATGCTGCCGATCTTTTCGATATTGCACTCCAGCACATCGCCGACTGCAATCGGACCCACGCCTTCCGGCGTGCCCGACATAATGACATCACCCGGATAAAGTGTGTAGTAAGACGACGCAAATGCGATCAGTTTGCGGGTCGAGTAGATCATTTGGGAGGTGTTTGACTGCTGCCGCGTGTTGCCATTGACTGCCAGGGCGATATCAAGATTGTCCGGGTCCTCAATTTCGTTGGCGGTCACAATCCATGGACCGAGCACCGAATGGCTGTCCATGGCCTTTCGCATGCTGCGCTCTTCAGCGCCGCGCACGGTCATGTCAAGGCCAATGGTGTAGCCGGCGACATAATCCAGCGCATCCGCTTCTGTAACACTGCGGCAGTTCCGGCCGATGATGATCGCGAACTCAATTTCATGGTCGGTGCGCCGTGATTCAAAATGCAATGCAACACCGTCACTCGGTCCTACTGGGATAGGTGATTTGAGAAACAGCCCATGCGTCTCGATATCCTTGACATCGCCGTTGACGCTGATTTCCCGGTCCAGATTGACTTCCTCAAGATGATTTTTGTAATTGAGCGCGGCGCCGATAATTTTGGACGGCCGCGCGACGGGGCTGTTGATGTGAATATCCCGCAATGAGTACGTCTCTGCAGTTCTGCGCATTTTGTGTATTTCCGGCAGTATCAGATCAAGATTTCCGATCACCATATCACCGGGTGGCGGCGGCCATGAGGGCGGCTTGAGTTCAGTGAGCGCCGCGGTGACATCCTGGACATTGCGTCCAATGACGACACCCAAGTGAGTTTCGTTGAAGCGACAAATTTTCATTGCTTGGTCTGCGATATTGACATTTCTGTGGATGTCATGTCGGAGTAGTTTAATTGATTTAAGTGCGCTTCTGGTAAAAAATAAGCCAATTGAATGTCTGTCTGTGCAGTGCCTGAACTGCATTTTGGACATTCTTCGTTTCCAAGTTTCCATGCATAAATTCAGTACTGAATCGATGCGCTGGACCTCGCCGCTGGGATGTGCACCCAATGCAATCATCTGTATCTGCGAATCAGAGCCCTCGACCGCGCCAATGCGGCGCTGAAGCTCTTGAGCGCTGGATTATCGGCCGGACCCGAAGCCGTGTTTTGCTTGCCGGCCGCTCATTGATGCTGATTCAACGCATAAGTGGGAACAGGTGGCGCCGGGTTCATATTTGCGATCGCCGCTCTGGCACGGGATGCAGAGCCGGCCGCCGCGGTTTCCGAATGATGTGAGCACAAGTGAGTAACCTCTTCATCAATCGGGAAAAACAAATCGATGCAGCGTATGCTGACGATGAATCAATGCAAATTTCTGCCGCCTGTGCAGGGTTTCCATAAGGCCAGAACAAATAATTTTGACATTGTTCTGCGAATAAGACACAATACGACCAAAAAGTGGATTTTGATGGGAATAAGTAGGTTATAGTAGAGTTGAGTGGTTATAATCGCGATACTTTTTATGTTGATGCACACAGTGCAAAGGTGATATTTTGGATGGATTGACCGGATCATATTCCGTCACAGTAGATTCAAAAGGGCGGGTCGTCATTCCGACCGCGTTCCGCGACCCTTTGCTGGAAGATGGCGAAGGTGCGTTGACGATTGGTCTGGATGCAAGTGAGAACTGCCTTGTCATCCACACCCGCCGCCACTGGGAAGAAATTAAGGCCGTTTTGCTGGGGATGCGCTCAGCCAAATCTTCGGTACGCGAGATGAAGCGGATGCTGCTCGGCAGTACCAAGCTCGCCGAAATCGATTCCGCAGGACGGCTCCTGATTCCCAAAGAGTTGCGGCTGATCGCCGATATTGAAGTCAATCGCGCGGCGCTGCTGCTCGGCAATGGCAAAACGATTGAGTTGTGGAATCTTGGCTACTTTGGCGAAAGTGTCAAAGAAATCCGCAGCAAAGTGCGCGATGGCCTGGAACATCAGGACATTCTTGATCAGCTGGATTATTGAATGGATCTACGTCATGAAAGCCAGCTCAGTAAATCCGAATCATCTGCCGGTCATGCTCGAATCAGCGGTGCATGCCTTGATCCAAGAAGAGGCCGGCGTGTACATTGATGCAACCTACGGCCGCGGCGGACACTGCGATGCCATCCTCAAGCGTTTGCCTGGCGGCGCACAGGTGGTGGCGTTTGACCGCGACCGCGAGGCGATCGCCAGTGCTCCCCAAGCACATCTGGATGACCCAAGATTGACGCTCATTCGGGCGCGCTTCAGCGAAATTGAGATCGAGCTGCAGCGCTGCTTCGGGAACCTGCGGGTCAACGGCATCATCGCCGATCTTGGTGTCTCATCCCCGCAGCTGGATTGCCCGCAGCGCGGCTTCAGCTTTGTGCATGACGGTCCGCTGGATATGCGCATGGATCAGGACTTCGGCTCGCCCGCATCGCACTGGCTGGCGCAAGTCAGCGAATCGGCGCTGGCTGAGGTGCTGCGCACTTGCGGCGAGGAGCGCTATGCGCGCCGCATCGCCAGGCGCGTTGTCACCGCGCGGATGCACAGTCCCATTCGTACCACGCGCCAGCTGGCGGATTTGGTTTGCGCCAGTGTGCCGCGCCGCGAGCCCGGCAAGCATCCGGCGACCCGCACATTTCTCGCGCTGCGCATTAACATCAATCAAGAGCTCCAGGAGCTGAAGAAATTTCTGCCCCAATGCGTTGAGCTTCTCAAATGCGGCGGCCGACTGGTTGTCATCACGTTCCACTCGCTCGAAGACAGAATCGTCAAGCGCTTCATGCGGGAGGCATCGATTGGTGCGCCGGGCCCGCAGGCAGTGCCGTTTCGAAGCCAGGATTTCAGGCCGACGCTGCAGATTATTGGCCGCCCGCAGCGGCCGTCTGCATCAGAGATCACGTCCAATTCGCGCTCGCGCAGCGCCATCATGCGCGTCGCCGAGCGCATCGACGGAGCCAGCTATGCGTAGATTGACCTATCTGCTGGTGTTTGTTTCGTTTGTGTCGGCGCTGGGCGTGGTCTGGGTGCGCCATGCCAATCGCGAGGCCATGGTGGACCTTTACGCGCAATACGAACGGCGCGATGAGCTCAATGTCGAGTGGCGCCAGCTGCAGCTTGAGCGCTCCTCGCTGACATCGTTCAGCCAGCTCGAAGACTGGATACGAACCAACAGCGAGATCGGTCGAGCGCACGAGAATCATCTTATTTTTCTGGCCGATCACCCAGACCCGGGGCAGGATGCGGATGCGCCGCGCGGAGCAGAGCGCCAGCAGCCGCAATGACAAGACCCCGTCACGAACTCGCACCGACCTAACCGCAATGGACAAGCCACAGACCTTTATTGTTCCAGCGCGGCATATTTATGTACTGGTCTTCGTGCTCACTGTCTTTTCGCTGATGATGGTGCGCGCCGGCTACCTGCAGCTCGTCCAGTCAGACGAACTGCAAAAGCACGGCGATGCGCGCTATTTGCGCAACGAGATCATCAAACCCAATCGCGGACTGATCGAGGACCGCAACGGCATGATTCTGGCAGCGAGCACCTCCAGCGATACAGTCTGGCTCGAACCCCACGTACTGACCCAGCAGTCACCGCAGGACTGGCAGCGGCTGGCCGCCACAGTGGGCGTCAGCTACGCCGACATGGCCGCAAATATCACCCAATACAGTGACAACAACCGTCACTTCATGTATTTGCGCCGGCATATCAGTCCGGCATTGGCGCAGGAGGTCCGTTCGCTTGATATTCCTGGCGTCAACCTGATGACGGAATATCGCCGGTACTACCCCTTCGGTGAGATGCTGTCGAGCCTGGTCGGCTATACCAATATTGACGACATCGGGCTGGAGGGCATTGAACTGATGCACAATGAGCGCCTGCAGGGCCGCTCAGGCCTGCGGCAGGTGATCAAGGACAAGAACGGCCGCACAGTCGAGACAGTCGATCACATCCGGCGTGTGGTGGATGGCGAAGATGTGGCGCTCACGATTGATGCGCGCATTCAGCACCTGGTCTACAAAAGTCTCGACCAGGCGTTTCGGGAGCATCAGGCTGACACGGCGACTGCGGTGGTCATTGATGTCCAGACGGGGGAAATTCTGGCCCTCGCCGGTGTGCCGAGCTTCAACCCGAACGTGTCGAAAAAACGCAATGTGGTGCGCAATTTCGCGGTCACCGATGTGATTGAGCCTGGTTCTTCAGCCAAACCGTTTGTCGTGGCAAAGGCGCTGCACACCGGTTTGGTTCGGCCCACAACTGTCATCGATACCTCGCCGGGCGTGATTCGTGTCGACGGCTTCAAGATCAGTGACTTCAGAAACTATGGCGAACTGACGGTCAGTGATGTGATCATGAAGTCGAGCAATATCGGCGTAGTCGAAATCGGCCAGCTGATGCAGCCCGATCAGCTGATTGACTTTTATCAGCAATTCGGCTTTGGATCCTTGACCGGCAGCGGTCTCCTCGGTGAAAGCGCAGGCCTGTTTCCGCGCCGCACCCGGTGGCGCCCCAGCGAGCGGGCAACCTTGACTTTTGGCTACGGCTTCTCGGTCACCGCGCTGCAGCTGGTGCAAGCCTACGCCGCCATTGCCAACCGCGGCATCCTCACGCCGCTTTCGATCATCGCCAATCAGCACCCCCAGAAAACACCCAGTATCGTTTTGCCGGTCGAAGTTGCCAGTGAAGTGACCGCCATGCTGGAACGGGCGGTTTCGCCGCAAGGCACCTCAAGAAACGCGAAGTTTCCCTATTACCGCGTGGGCGGCAAAACCGCGACCGTCCAAAAACTAGTCGATGGCGTCTACAGCGACAATCAGCATATTTCGATGTTTGTCGGCTTTGCGCCGGTATCCAATCCGCGCCTGGCGACAGTTGTGGTGGTGGATCATCCCAAGGCCGGCAAATACTATGGCGGTCATGTGGCGGCGCCGGTATTTCGACAGATCATGCGCTCTGCGATGACGATCTTGAATATTACCCCGGACGATATCGATCAGTTCGCCGCCGCTGAAACAAAAAAAGCCGCGGCTGCGCTGCTATGATCGGCGCGACATCCATGGAACACAAAGCGGATCTTGGTGTTCTGCTGAGCGGACTGGCCGAAGTTGACGCGCGCCACAACGTGGCCATCAGTCACCTCTCGGCTGACAGTCGCACGGTGTGCAAGGGCGGTCTGTTTTTTGCTATGCCCGGTGCGCGGCACGACGGGCGCAGCTACATGCGCGAGGCGCTGGCGTCCGGCGCCAGTGCCGTGGTGTTTGATGCCGCCGGCATGCCGTCCGATACGGCGATTGAATCCGCTGACGCGCCGCTGATTGGAATTCCAAATTTGCGCCGGCACGTCGGCGCCATTGCCGATGTGTTTTATGATCGGCCGTCAGCCGATATGCACGTCGCCGGCATCACTGGCACCAACGGCAAGACCACGTGTGCGCTGCTGGCCGCGAAAGCGCTGAATGCACTTGGCCGACCCTGCGGTGTCATCGGCACTTTAGGCGCCGGCTGGCCGGAAAATTTAGAGCGCACCGCCTTGACGACCCCCGATGCCATCAGCGTCCATCGCCAGGCCGCCCGCCTGCGCAAGTCCGGCGCGAATTGCCTGTGCCTGGAAGTATCCTCGCATGCGCTTGATCAGTTTCGGGTGCAGGCATTGCGTTTCGATACGGTGGCGCTGACCAACCTGACGCAGGATCACCTCGATTATCACGGCACGATGGCGAACTATCGTGCGAGCAAGGCCAGGCTGTTCACCGACTGGCCGTCTGCGACCGCCGTGATCAACCTGGATGACCCGTTTGGCCGCGCCCTGCAGGGACAGGCCAAAGCGCGGCGCGAAATTACTTATGGTCGTGACCCGTCGGCCGAATTGACCTTGCAAAGTTGCCGGTCCGATGCGGCTGGACTGCGCTGCGAAATCGCCGTCGGCGGCCGGGTCATTGCCATTCGCAGCCGCATGCTCGGCCACTTCAATGCAATGAACCTGACCGCTGTCGCGGGCATTCTGCTTGCGTTCGAGTGCAAGCCCGCCGAGATCGAGACGGCCTTGAACAGCGTTGCGCCAATCGATGGACGCATGGATCTCATCTGCGGCGCCGCCGGCGCGCCGGATGTGGTCGTCGACTACGCCCACAGTCCCGACGGCCTTGAAGCTGCGCTGAGCAGCCTTGTGCGGATGCCTTATCATCATATTGTGTGCGTATTCGGCTGCGGCGGACAGCGTGACCGGGGCAAGCGGCCCATCATGGGCGCGGTCGCCGAGCGCTTCGCGCACCGGGTCATACTGACCGACGACAATCCGCGCCATGAGTCGCCCGAGCAAATCGTCCAGGACATCATGGCGGGCATGCGCACCGCCCCCGAAGTGATCCACGACCGCGAGCAGGCAATCCGCCGCGCGATTGAGCGCAGCGGCCCAGACGATGTGGTACTCGTCGCCGGCAAGGGACATGAAGATACTCAGACGTATCAGGCGCGCACCATTCGCTTCAATGACCGCGGCGCGGTGCAGCGCATCTTGAGGCAGCGCCCATGATGGATATGCGCGCCATTGCCCAGGCTGTCAGCGGTACACATCGCGGCGCGAACTCCGCCGTCAGCCGGGTCTGTACCGATTCGCGCGCCGTGCGGCGCGGGGATTTGTTTGTCGCGCTGTTAGGCAGTCGCTTTGATGGCCATGATTTTGTTGATAAAGCCATCGACAAAGGCGCAGCCGCAGTGCTGCTGGCAGCCGCAAGGCCGCTCGATGTTCCGTCGGTGACGGTGGCTGACACCCAGCGGGCGCTGGGGCAGCTGGCGCATTTTTGGCGAAGCCGATTCGAATGCCCGGTGGTGGCCGTAACGGGCTCGAACGGCAAGACCACGGTCAAGGAGCTGATCGGCCGGATTCTCACCGCCGGCGGCCGCGATGCGCTGGTGTCGGCGGGCAACTTCAACAACGCAGTCGGCCTGCCGCTGTCGCTGCTGCGGCTGCGTGCCCATCATTGCGGCGCCGCGGTTGAAATTGGCATGAACCAGATCGGTGAGATCGATGCGCTGTCGCAACTGGCAGCGCCCAATGTAGCCGTGATTACCAACGCCGGCGCAGCCCATCTTGAGCATCTTAAGTCGGTGGCGCAAGTCGCCATTGAGAAAGGCAGCATCCTCGATGCTTTGCCGGCGGATGGGGTCGCCATCCTCAATAGCGACGATGCGCACTTTGAGCGCTGGCACATGCGGGCTCAGCCGCGCCGTGTAATTACTTTTGGCCTGACGCAGAATGCCGATGTCTCGGCCCGTTTCAGGCTGCGCGAGAACGTTTGTGAAATGCAGGTTTCCACGCCAGCGGGCGACACTGACATGGCGCTGAATTTTGCTGGCCAGCACAACGTCGCCAATGCGCTGGCCGCGCTGGCGGCCGGCACTGCGCTGAATATCCCGCTGGCGCAGATGCGAGCCGGATTGGAGCAGGCGGTCGCGGTGCATGGACGGCTGCAATTCAGCCGGCACCGAAAAGGCGGGCGGCTGATCGACGACACCTATAACGCGAACCCCGCCTCAATGCAGGCTGCGATCCATGTACTGGCCAATTTCAGCGGCGACCGGCGCCTGGTGATGGGCGATATGCTTGAGCTCGGAGACGGCGCCGATGAATACCACCGCTGGGTCGGAGAGCAGGCGCGGGCGGCCGGCATCGGCCGCCTCTATGCGCTCGGCGCGCACAGCGCCAATGCCGTGAGCCAATTCGGTCGCGGCGCCCGGCACTATCGCCAGTGGCGCCAGCTGGCAGACGATCTGCTCCAAGGCATTGATGCCCAAACCACGGTGCTGGTCAAGGGCTCGCGCGGCATGCAGATGGAACGTATCGTGCACTGCCTGTGTGAGACGGAAAATGCGGAGGCCGTGCCATGCTGACGGCGCTGTTCCTGTCGCTTGCAGAGCAGGTCACGATATTCAATGTCTTCCGCTATCTGACATTGCGCGGCATCCTGACAGTGCTGACGGCGCTGGCGCTCGGCGTCGCGCTGTATCCGTATACCATTCGCAAGCTCAAAGCGCTTTCAGTCGGCGAGATCACCCGGGTGGATGATGTGCCGATGCATACCCAAAAAGGCGGCACGCCGACGATGGGCGGCGTGGTCATGCTGCTGGCGGCAACCGTCTCAACCTTGCTCTGGGCCAATCTGTCGGTGCGATTCGTGTGGATTGCGCTGGGCGGCATGCTGCTCTTCGGCGTGATCGGATTTGTCGATGATTACCTCAAATTGTCCACCAGCGGCAAGCGCCGCGGCTTTCGGGCGCGCACCAAGCTAGTGTGGCAGATTCTGGTGGCGCTGGCGATTGCGGCGACGCTGTACATGACTGCGACGACACCTGCGCAGATTTCCTATCTGCTGCCGTTTTTCAAAACTGCGCTGTTTGATTTGGGAGTGTGGTTTATCCCGATCAGCGTGATCGTATTGGTCGGCACATCGAATTCTGTCAATCTGACCGATGGACTTGATGGGCTGGCAATTATGCCGATCGTCCTGCTTGCGGGCGGTTTAGGCATCTTTTGCTATGTATCGGGACACAGCGCCTTTGCGCAGTATCTTGCGATTCCGTATATCGAGGGCGCCGGCGAGCTGCTGGTGTTCTGCGGTTCACTGGTCGGCGCGGGGCTGGCATTTTTGATTTTCAATTGCTACCCCGCGCAGATTTTTATGGGCGATACCGGATCCATGGCGTTGGGCGCTGCGGTTGCTATCGTGGCGATCGCCGTGCGTCAGGAGATTGTTCTTTTCATCATGGGAGGCTTATTTGTAGCGGAAGCGATCTCAGTCATTTCACAGGTTATTTCGTACAAGCTGTTCAAGCGGCGCATCTGGCTGATGAGCCCGATTCATCACCATTTTGAACTGAAAGGGTGGCCTGAAACGCGAATTACAGTTCGCTTTTGGATCATCTCATTCGTTCTGACGATGGCCGGTTTAGCCACGCTGAAAGTGCGTTAACGCGATTAGGAGGAGTAAGATGTCAACATTATCCGTGGATTACCAAACAGCATCAGGACACGCAGTGGTTGTCGGCCTAGGTCGAAGCGGGGTCGCCTGCGCGACCTTCCTGATGAATTCAGGCTGGGACGTGGAGGTCGGTGATGTCCGTTCGCACCCGCAGCTTGAAGACTTGTTTCAAGCTGCCTTGCCCGGCATCCCGATTCACTCGCCGCTGGACACTGATATCTTTCTCAGTACTGATCTGGTTGCGCTCAGCGGCAATTCCGTGCACGCCAACTCAGGCATCAGCAAGATTGCCAAAGATTGCGGCGCTGAAGTGGTCAACGGACTGGAGCTGTTTTTGCAGCATCGAACCCGGCCGATCGTGGCCATCGCCGGCTCCAATGGCAAAAGCACCGTGGCCTCGCTGCTCGCGACAATTATTGAGAGCCATAAAGCCAAAGTGCTGAGCGGCGGCTGTCGGGGCTTTACCTTTCCGGAATTGCTCAACAAGCAGCCCCCCGATGTCTATGTGCTGGAGCTTTCGGCTTTGCACCTGGAGCAAATCCAGCGCATCGCGGCCGATGTGTCAACAGTCTTGAATGTTTCAGCCGATGACCGCAGCCGCTATCCGAACTTCAATGCGGACGCGCTGGCCCGGACCTTCAGTGAAACCCAGTGCCAGGTGGTCAATCGCGACGATCCGGGCGCGGCGGCGCGGGCAGTAACGGCTGACACGATCAGTTTCGGACTGGATGAGCCGCTCCGCGAGCAGGACTTTGGCATCGTCGTGAATCGCGCGAATCGCTGGATCGCGCGCGGCAGCAAGCGGCTGGTGAATATGAGCCGCTGCGCACTGAAAGGGCGGCACAACGAGCGGAATCTGCTGGCAGCGTGCGCGCTGGCGCAGGCGATCGGCTTTCCGGTTGATGCGGTCAGAAACCAGGTTGTCAAATTCGAAGGCTTGCCGCACCGCTGCATTGACCATGGCTTTGCAGATGGGCTGCGCTGGATCAATGATTCGAGATCAACCAACACGGCCGCTGTCAGCGCTGCCGTGGAGACGCAGTCCGCACCCGTCGTGCTGATTTGCGGCGGCATCTCGCAAGGCGCCGATTTTTCTGCGGTCGTCGATCGCGTGGGCGAGCAGATCCGCGGCTACGTCGTGTACGGCCGCGATGCGGAGCAGATTGCCAGCTCGCTGCAGGGATTCAGCCAGGTGGCGCAGGTCGAAGATCTCGAATCGGCCGTTTCAACGGCCGCCGCTTTGGCTGAGGATGGTGACAGCGTGGTGTTTTCGCCAGGCTGCGCCAGTTTCGACATGTTTACCGATTATGAGCATCGCGGCGATGCGTTCTGCGAACTGGTGACCGGTTCAGCTGCGTAATGAGCACGATCTTGCACAAAGGGGCGCGTGCGCCGGCGACTGAGGGCCGCTTCCGGATGGATCCAGTGCTGCTCGGGATTTATCTGCTGCTCGTTTTTTGCGGCATGCTGGCGGTTTATTCGGCTTCCATCGCGCAGGCATTCGAGGCACCGCGAGCGTTCGCCTTTTTTAAGTCCAGCGGCATCAATCTGCTGATTGCGATGGCTGCATTTCTGATCGCGTCGATTATTCCGGTTCGTTTCTGGCATCGCTATTCGATGCTGATCCTGACGGGCGGCATCGTCCTGCTGGTGCTGGTGCTGATACCGGGTGTCGGGTTAGAAATCAACGGCAGCCAGCGCTGGATCCAGATCGGCGGGTGGAGATTTCAGCCGTCGGAGTTTGCTGAATTTGCCTTTGTTGTTTTTGCGGCTGACTATTTGACGGTCAGTCGCCATCGCATGCAGCGATTTACGCTGGGAGTGCTGCCCATTGTTGCGGTGTATCTGATTTTTGCGGCGCTGCTGATCCTTGAGCCCGACTTTGGCAGCACGGTTGTGCTGGGCGCAGTTTTTTTCGCTTTGCTGTATCTCAATGAGGCTTGCCGGCGGGATCTGCTGCTGCTGTGCTTCACCGGGTTCGCTGCGATCATCGCCTTGATTGTGATCGAGCCCTATCGCATGGACCGCTTTATGGGTTTCCTGGATCCTTTCAGTGACTCGTACGGCGGCGGCTTTCAGCTGGTGCAGTCCCTGATTGCTTTTGGCCGCGGCGAGCTGTGGGGGGTCGGCTTGGGCAACAGCGTACAGAAACTCTTTTACCTGCCGTACGCCGGCTCTGATTTCCTGCTGGCCGTGATTGCGGAAGAATGGGGTTTTGCGGGCATTTGCGCAGTGATATGCATGTATGCTGCGCTGGTGTGGCGCATTTTTCATATTGCCTGGCTGGCCGCGGCAACCGGCGATCGCTTTGCCATGAATTTAGCCATTGGCATCGGCTTGATGATCGCGGTTGCCGCCATCATCAGCATGGGTGTCAACATGGGTGTTTTGCCGACCAAAGGCCTGACCTTGCCTTTTCTAAGTGATGGCGGCACCAGCCTGATTGCCAATTCGATGGCGGTTGGCGTTGTCTTTTCGATTCAGCGGGAAGTGTACTTGCGCACGATGGCACAATGACAGGCAAAGTGATGATTATGGCAGGCGGGACCGGCGGACACATTTATCCAGCCCTCGCAGTTGGTTTGGAATTCCGGCAGCGGGGCATGGATGTGTCTTGGCTGGGGGCGCCAGGCTCGATGGAAGCCGCGATCGCGGTGCGCGCCGGCTTCGCGTTCGATGCCATTCGCATCCGCGGGCTGTGGAACCGCGGCGCCGTGCGGTGGCTGAGCGCGCCGCTGTGGCTGTCAGCGGCGGTAGTGCAAAGTATCGCCGCCATTGTCCGCCGCCGTCCGGACGTGCTGCTCGGCATGGGCGGCTATGTCTGCGGCCCGGGCGGCCTGGCAGCCGCGCTGCTGCGGCGACCGCTGGTGATCCATGAGTCCAATGCGATACCCGGCTTGACCAATCGCGTGCTGGCGATTTTGGCCGCCCGGGTGCTCACCGGCTTCTCCAACGTGGCCTTGCGCGGCCAGCCGATTGCAACCGGCACCCCGGTCAGGTTTGAAATCATCGAAGCCAGTGAGCGCCAGAGGCCAGCGTCCTCGGCTTCCGATTGTCCCCTGCACCTGCTGATCATCGGCGGCAGCCAGGGTGCGCAGTCACTCAATGCGGTCCTGCCGGCCATTGTGGCGGACATCGATGTGCGTCGCCGACCGGTCGTTTGGCATCAAAGCGGGCGCGGTCGGCACGAGGCGCTGGAGCAGGCATACCGTGATTGCGGCGTAAGCGCTCAAGTGTTCGAGTTTATTGATGACATGGCCGCTGCATATGCCTGGGCCGATGTAGTGATTGCCCGCGCCGGGGCCATGACCTTGGCAGAGCTGGCGGTCATGGGCAAAGCGGTCATCGCTGTGCCGTATCCTTACGCGGCGCGGGATCATCAGCGCATCAACGCCGAGTCGCTTGCCCGCGAGGCGCGTCTGCGCGTGTGCCTGGATGATGCGCAGCTTGCCGTCTCGATGGACGCTGAGCTGCAGCGGCTGATTGACGACCGCGCCGCGGTTGGCGCCCTGTCCAGACGCATCCGCAGCGCTGCGCAGCCGCGCGCCACAGATGCGGTTGTCGAGCAGTGCCTGCAAGTGATGCAGTGAGCGCGGGGTTGTTGGCGGTGGAGATTCAACTTGACAAAGAGGCGATTATGGACGGGCTGGCGGGTCAGCTGAGTCACAGTGAGCCGATGAGCCGGCATACCAGCTGGCGCACTGGCGGCGCTGCGGATTGGTTCTACCGTCCGAACGGCAAGCAGGATTTGAGCGCTTTTCTCAAGCGCCTGCCGGCGGGTGTGCCCGTCCAGTGGTTTGGTTTGGGCAGCAATTCGCTGGTGCGTGACGGCGGCTACCGCGGTGTTGTGGTCTGGACCTTCAAAGGACTGTCGCGCCTCACCAAAGAGTCAAGCCACGCCGTCTACGCAGAAGCCGGCGTGACGTGTGCCAAGCTGGCTCGTTTTGCGGCTGGCAAGGGACTCAGCGGTGCGGAGTTCATGGTTGGCATTCCTGGCACCGTCGGCGGCGCACTGGCGATGAATGCCGGCTGTTTCGGCTATGAGACCTGGCCGGTTGTGCGCCGCGCGCAGACCGTCAATGCGGCTGGACACCTGCAATGGCATTCCGCCAGCGCTGTCAAATGGGGCTATCGCAGCTGCGAGCTGGCCGATGATGAATGGTTCACGGGCGCTGAGTTTGACTTGACGCCTTGTGAAAACGATTCCGGAACCCGGCAAATGAAGAAATATCTCAAGCGCCGTGCGGCGACGCAGCCGATCGGACTGGCCAGTGCCGGCTCGGTGTTCCGCAATCCGCCCCGGCACCATGCTGCGCAGCTGATCGAGACAGCCGGGCTCAAGGGCTATGCGGTCGGCGACGCCTGCGTGTCACCGAAGCATGCCAACTTCATTATCAACAGCGGCAATGCCACCTCTGAAGACATTGAGAATCTGATTTACGCCGTGCGGCGCAAAGTGGCAGCAGTCCACGGGATTACGCTGCAGCTTGAAGTCAAGATATTTGGCGAGGCAGCGGCACTGCAATGATGCGCACCCATCCTCAGCAGCAGGTTTCTGCCGATGCCCGGCAGCAGTCTGGCGCGGCACGCAGCGCCGGAAGCGCCGCCCGCGGCCGCACCGCCGTGCTTGCTGTTGGCTTTTGCTTTGCGGCGGCACTGGTTTTTCTGGTTGACTTTGCGCTGCAGCCGCAGCGATTTCCGACCCGCCATGTTGACGTGGAGGGCAGTTTGCAGAACACGCAGGAAAGCCAAATCACAGATGCGATTATTGCGGCGGTGCGCGATGCGAATATTCTGCAGGTTGATCTCGCGCAGGTGGCGCGCGCCACACAGCAGAACCCCTGGGTCGAGACCGCGCACATCAGACGGCGCTGGCCCGACACTTTGGTGGTGTACATCAATGAGCGGGTGCTGCGTTCCCGATGGAATGAATCCATGTGGCTTGATCAGAATGGGGTCGCTGTCGAAATCCCCGGATTTGTCGATTACGCGCTGCCGCACCTGAAAGGGCCGGCGGGCCGCGAGCATGATGTGCTGGAGCAGTATCAGCGGTGGGTTCAGCCGCTTGATGATGCGGGCCTGCAGCTCGTTGAGCTTGAAAATACCAAACGCGACAGCTGGAATTTAGTCGCCGCGGTTACGGCGGCTGCGGCTGGCGAAGACTCAGCAGCGTCGCCTCAGGCCAGTCATTTTGAGATCAAGTTCGGCATTGACAATCTGCAGCCGAAAATGGACCGATTTCTAGACCTGTACCGGAGCTCTCTCGCCATGGCAGCGCATGATCTGCGCGTTGTTGACTTGCGCTATCCTGATGGTGTCGCCATTCGCTGGCGGGAGAATCCGCCCGATTTTGATGGACTTGTAAGAATTAAACGCACAGCAACAGGAGACGGTTAAGGTGCCCATGCAAAAAAGCTCTGATAAACGAATAATCGCCGCAGTGGATATTGGATCGAGCGAGGTGTCCGTTATCGCTTGTGAGATAGACGACAACGGCCATATTGATGTCATTGGTGTCGGTGTGCGCCCATCCGAAGGCATCCAAAAGGGCATGATCTCGGATATTGATGCGACCGTGCGGTCCATTGGCCAGGCGGTTGATGAGGCGGCGGTGCTGTCGCGCAAGAATATCGATACGGTTTACGTCGGGATTGCCGGCAGCCATATCCGCAGCCAAAACTCTCAAGGGGCGGCGACGATTCGCGGCCATGAGGTTACGCAGGATGATATCAATCGTTTCATCGAATCGGCGAGTGCGGTGAATGTCGCAAGCCATGAGGAGGTGCTGCATGTGCTGCCGCAGTCCTTTTCCCTGGATGGACAGTCCGGGATCAAAAATCCCATCGGCTTGAGCGGCAGCCGCCTTGAAGTCGGTGTCCATGTGGTCACGGCCAACAGCAGCGCCGTTCAGAATATCTTCAAGTGCATTGGGATGTGCAATCTGGAGGTCGGCGCGCTGATTCTCACGAACGTCGCTTCGAGCCAGGCGGTGCTGACGGAAGATGAGAGAGAACTCGGCATTGCGGTCTTGGATATCGGCGACGGCACAACCGATTTTGCGGTATACGACCAAGGCTCGATCAGGCATTCGGCCTCATTTCCGATCGGCGGCTCTCAGATTACCGGCGACATTGCGATTGTGCTGCGCACATCCACGGAATTGGCCAAGAAAATCAAGCATCGCTATGGTACGGCGCTGCATGACGAGCTCGGCAAAGATCGTATGGTTGAAGTCCCGACCATCGGCGAGCACCAGATTCATGGCATCTACCAGTTTGACCTGGTTGAGGTGATTGTGTCGCGTTTGGATCAGATTTTCTCACAGATCAGCGACCATATCAGCAGCCATGAGCTGCTCGACTTCATGCGGTCGGGGATTGTGCTCACCGGCGGCACCGCCAGGCTGGACGGAATCCAGAAGGTCATGGAAAAGTATTTTGATATCCCGGTGCGTTTGGGACATGCGCGCTACAGCGGCTCGATGGCTGAGATTATCCGTCATCCAAAACTGGCCACCGCGATGGGAATCTGTGAGTATGCCGCAACCAATGAGCGCTACTACTACAGCATGAAGAATCAGCACCGCGACGAGCATGGCGCCAATCGTCTGTCGCGGTTTTTGGACCATCTGCTGCGCAATTATCGCAACCTGCAGACGCATTCAACACCTTCAGCCACCCCGGATGCGGCCAGAAACTGGCTTAATTCCAATTCACAGTAACCGACTCACTCTACACGATTGACGTTATCTTTGACAACGCTAGCAAAGTCCCGCAGGAGGACATCTGATATGAATTCTCAAATCAACAATCGATTTTCGCTCGCATCCGAGCAGTATGACAATCAACTGGCCGCCATTAAGGTGATCGGAGTCGGCGGGGGCGGCAGCAACGCGATCGACCATATGATCAATGAGCAGATCGATGGTGTCGAGTTTTACATCGCCAACACCGATGCGCAAGCGCTGATGGCTTCCAGCGCGCCGCACAAAATTCAGCTGGGCCGCGCGCTGACCATGGGCTTGGGCGCTGGCGCCGATCCAAGAGTTGGCCGTGACGCTGCGCTTGAAGACCCGCAGGATATTGTCAACCGGCTTGGGGATGCGAACATGGTGTTTGTGACCGCGGGCATGGGCGGCGGAACGGGTACCGGCGCGGCCCCGGTGATCGTCCAGACGGTGAAAGAGGCGGCGCCCGATATTTTGGTGATCGCGGTGGTGACCACGCCTTTCGAATTTGAGGGCATCAAGCGTATGCAGGTGGCGGACAGCGGCCTGCGGGAGATGCAGGCCGTGGCTGACAACGTGATCATTATCCCAAACGAACGGATTCTTGCGGACGAGGATTTGTCTATTCGCGATGCGTTCGCAAAGATCAACGCGGTGCTGCGTGATGCGGTCAAAGGGATTGCAGACCTGATCACCTTGCCCGGCTATATCAACGTGGACTTTGCGGATGTCAAGACCGTATTGTCAGAAGTCGGCGGCGTGATGATGGGCTGCGGTGCGGCCAAAGGCGAGGATGCGGCGGCCAGCGCTGCGCAAAAAGCCATTGAGAACACAGTGGTGGGCAACGTCTGCGTTGCCGATGCCAAGGGCATACTGGTGAATATCACAAGCAGCTCGGACATGTCGATGGGACAGCTCAGGGACATCGGCGCGGTTGTCAAGGAGGTTGCATCTGATCATGCGAATGTGATTATGGGACACGTTTTTGACGAGACGCTGCACGATGGAATCCGCGTTACCCTGGTTGCGACGGGTTTGCGGCAGATCAGCGTGGCGCAGACGCCGTCCGGTGATGAGGCGCAATCGCCCAATGTCGCCGACCCCTTTGAGCAGCCCGATGCTGAGCCGATGCTGAGCGCAGAACCGGCACTGTCCAATCCGGCAGTGGAAGCGGAGGATTTTGAGTCGGAGCCGTTCGAAACGAAGGAACACGGATTTTCTGATTTTCACGCCGAGGAAGATGCCGACCGCGATGAGTTCGAATCGGCTAGCCTGATGCACAGCGAACCGGAGTCGGTCGATGCCTCTGCGGATCCTTCGAATGTGCACATGCCGGTGGTTTTTCGAAACAGCAACGGCAAGTTTCGGCCGCAAGGCAACGGTGATTATCGTTCTTATGAATAATCGACTGGAATACTTCTGCGCTTTGCAATCGCTTGCGCTCAGCATTGCTGTCTGGTTGTTCAGCAAGCCGCCGACGAAAGACAATCGATGGGCTCGGCTGCTGCGGATGGTTCGGCTGTGGCGGCAAAAAGCCAGAAAAACAGAGCTGAACCGATTAGATTAAGTGATTCAATCAATTCAAAAACAGTACAATGAATAATGATTTTGTACACTGAATTGCTAAGAGTGTCTGAAAAATTGCAGCCAATCCAGAGTTTTGTTCACGCCTGCAGTCGGACAATTGCGTTTGCGGGCGTTATTCCAAACCGCTTCAAGGACAGTTGCCGATGGGCTGATGGTGTATAGGAAGTGCAATGTGAATCAACGCGGTCGAATCAAATACAGAGGTGCTGCAGGTCAGTGTGATCGCAAA
Organism: Arenicellales bacterium; assembly: GCA_965200545.1. Taxonomy (GTDB): domain Bacteria; phylum Pseudomonadota; class Gammaproteobacteria; order Arenicellales; family JAJDZL01; genus JAJDZL01. The sequence continues at coordinate 60,228 of CBDAUJ010000001.1, forward strand.
CTGGTCGCCGCAGATCAGCTGCAAGGCGCGGTGCGTTAGCCGCTGGCAGTTCATCCAAAATATCAATCACCTAAATTATTATGTCGATACGCATGTAAATTAGAGTAGCGTGGTATACAATACAGCGGCCAAGTGATGGACGGGTTGCTAGGCTTGGCTGGATCTGGTGCCCGCATCAACCTCGCTGAAGTGCGAAGTCAAGGAATATGAGCAAGCAAAGAACACTCACCAATGTAATCACTGGCACCGGGGTGGGACTCCACACGGGTGTCAAAATTTGCCTTACACTGAATCCGGCTCCAATTGATACCGGAATTATTTTTCGACGTGTTGATTTAGACCCGGTCGTTGAAATTCCGGCGCGGGTCGAGAATGTATCGAACACCCGACTGTCAACAACGCTTGAGCAGCATGGCGCCACGGTTTCGACGGTTGAGCATCTGATGTCGGCTTTTGCCGGGCTGGGTGTCGACAATGCCTACGTTGACGTCACCGCCGGCGAGGTTCCGATTATGGATGGCAGCGCCCATCCATTTGTCTTTCTGATGGAATCCGCGGGACTGGAAACGCAGCGAGCGCCGCGCAAGTTCATCCGCATCAAGAAAAAAGTGATTGTCAAAGAAGGCGACATGTGGGCTAAACTTGAGCCCTATCATGGCTTTAAGGTATCTTTCGCGATTGACTTCGATCATCCGGTGCTCAAGAATGCCAATCAGAAACGTGAGATTGACTTTGCGACGACTCCCTACAAGAACGCAATATCCCGCGCTAGAACGTTTGGCTTTATGTCCGATTTGGAAAGCCTGCGTGAGGCCGGACTCGCTCAGGGCGCCAGTTATGGGAACGCGATCGTCATGAACGATTATCATGTGCTGAATGACGATCAGCTGCGTTACAACGATGAGTGCGTTCGGCACAAGATTCTGGACGCAATCGGTGATATTTATCTGCTCGGCAATCCGCTGATTGGTGCATTTTCGGCCTTCAAGTCCGGTCACTACCTCAACAACCGGCTTCTGGTTGCCTTGTGTGCAGATCAGTCCGCTTGGGAGCTGGTCGAATACGAGAACGAAGCTGACATGCCGGCGACCGTAATCCAGCCGATCTCTATTCCAGCCTGATTCAATTCAAAGGGGACGATACGTCTCGCTGTTTTGTGAGCTGCTTCACAAATATCGAGCGAATTTTTGTCCCATGCAAGAAACGTCCGGGTGTTTTGTCTCGCTGGCTGGCGGCAGAACGACGAGCCCGATTCCAGCAATGCCTGTGCACCAGTGGAGACGGGTGAATTGTTTCAAGCATCTGCTCCGCTTGGCAGCCGTGAGTGTGAGGACAACTCTGAGTGCGAGGGCGCGAACCCGGCTTTGACCGGTAACGGATGCAATCGAACCCATCTGGAATCCAGAACAGGAGGCGGCTGTCGGGCCGCCTCCCTGCATTCAGGTTTGCGATTTTCAAACTGATACGATTTTCGGCGGTTGCTGCGTTATGCAGCCGGACGAGTTTGATCTGTGGCGCTCCCGCGTCCTTGCGCGGCTGCATTAAAGCGTTCAGTTGTACTCGCCATAAAACTGGAAGCTGGCTGCGGCATCAGTTTTCGCTGTCGTTTTGCTCGCTCATACGGACAAAAGCAGCCTTGACCTGCGGGTTGACTGCTTGATCAGCGAGTTTTTTAAACAGTTTCCCAAGCGTCGCCGAAGGTACTTTTGGCAGGGTCTGTACAGGTCTTTGATATCTGTTGGGCGTTTTCTTGATCGCCACTTGGACACTGACACTGACATTCTCAAGATTGGGATAATCGGCACATCGCATGCCCGAAAGCAAGGTGTGGTGGCGGTTGATAATCTCATGCGCCCAAGTGGAAGAGCTGACGCGCACCGTCAGCGTGTTGTCTTTCAATTCCAGATGTTCAGTATGGTCGGCAATCTTTTCGCCGGCAACACTGCGCCATGCGATCCACAGCGTTGAGTCTGCAGACGAGTCGCGTTTGATTTGGACTTCACTGCCCGCAAGAATATCGGTGAGCCTCTGGTAGCTGCTGGCTGTCATCGCTGCGGATTGCTCAATGCTTTTGGGTTACTGTTGTTCGTTTGTGCTGTATGCTCGCTTCCGAGCAAAATGTAGTTCCAAAACGCCATACCGGACGATCTGAGCGCAAAGCAACTCGTTGAGCGGCGCGTGACGCGGCGCAGTGCAAAACAGGTGATCAGACCGGGTATCGGTTGCGAATGCAGGATACCGTGCATGATACAGTATTGGTCTTTTGATGCATTGCTTTGCACCGCAATGCATCGATAAATCCACAAGCCTTGCGAGATTTATAACCGTGCCGCCGTTGCCCGCTCCTTGCAAATCGGGGAATTCGATGCCTGGACAGTTGCGAAATATGGATGTGAGTTTGCGTTCAGCGTTGCTGACTCAACTGCGACACAATTTGTCAAGTGATTGATTTAGTCGCTATGACCGCCGGCAAAGAGCTGATTTATCAAGATGCGGTCAGTTAGCATCACTCAATCCAGCCAAGATGCAATCTCGCAATTCAAGTCGATAGATCAGTAGAATCTGTTCTTTTTCTGTGCCGTTACAGTATGCAGTTGCATTGATTTTACGTTCGAATTCTTTGTCAGTTGTGACAGCATTTTCAACATATCTGACACACGACTCATAAGTCTCAAACTCTTCTTTGCCTTTGATTTCATCAATTAAGTTATTCACCTGTTTTTCAGCCCCCGTTCGAGCATCAGCTTCATTTGAAATTCTTTTTCCAAATTCAGTGATTTTCAACGGGCTGGAACCATCGGCAGTTTTGGGCGGCGGCAGTCGTTCAAAAAATCTTGTTGATATTGCTGTCGGACGCGGCAAGTCCCTCCCTTACCTCGGCAAGTGCTTGCTCTAAGCTTGTTGTAAGACTGTTGTCAACTTTGCCAGTCCATCTGGCCGCTTTACAAATGATGACAATGACAATCACAGTCACAGCGGCTGTGACATAGTAGCTCCAAGAGGGGATTTGATCAGGCCTGCAAAACCCTTATCATTTGGACGATCTGCACTTGACTGAAATTTGCCGATGTTCATATGCGCCTCATGAACATTAGCCTTGCCTATTCTGATTGGCTCTAATGATTCTAATGACGTTGTCTTTAACCTCAGTACACAAATCTTTGACTTCAGCAACAAGCAGATAAGCCGCTTTCTGCACAGCCTCGCTAAACACTTTACGCGTTGCTCTCGGCAGCAACTTCGCACTGCCGTTAGGTTTGGTGTTATTGTTCTTGCTTGTATGTTGAATATGACACATAAAAATAATAAATACAAACAATCAAGAAGCGGTATTGCTCATGTGCGCTTGCCGGTGCAGTGCACCCGCTGCAGCCGTGCTGCTGTCGACCTGGTTGCCTGCCCGCGTCAGCAGCATTTTGTGTGCCGATTCGAACCCGTGACAGGTTGCATTTCAAATACAATATCGGCAGATTGCAGCGGTTTTTGCACAAAGTTTTGGGACTGCCCCGCGCAAGCCGTAACCGCGCCGCTTTTCCGTTTTCGCGGTTCAGCAAAGCAGTACACACTTGTGCATGTTGCAGCAGGCAAATCCGCTGTGCGGTGTTGTCTGCGCCGATGCAAAAGACCGATGCCGAGTGCGTAAGTTTCTGCATCAGCCATTCGTATCCATTAAAATTATTCTATTGGGTTTATCTCGCGCGGAAACCTGAAATACGCAGTCCGGCCCGGCAAGATTGAGTTGCGCCCAAGCCGGACAGCAAACGACAAATCCAACCGGCAAATGTTCGCAAATTCGCTTTCTAAAGTATTCGGCAGCCGTAACGACCGACTGATCAAGGAACTGACGAGAATTGTCAGCCGTATCAATCAGTTCGAGCCGCAGCTGCAATCCCTGTCGGATGCGCAGCTGAGTGCCAGGACAGACGAGTTCAAGCAGTCCATTGCCGGCGGCACTGCGGTTGATGACATTCTTCCAGAAGCGTTTGCGGTTGTTCGCGAGGTTTCCATGCGAACTTTGGGGCTGCGCCACTTCGATGTGCAGATGATCGGCGGCATCGTTCTGCATCGCGGCAAGATCGCCGAAATGCGCACCGGTGAGGGCAAGACGCTGGTTGCCACCTTGCCCGTCTACCTGAACGCGCTTGCCGGGCATCATGTTCACATCGTTACCGTCAATGACTACCTGGCACGGCGCGATGCGATGTGGATGAGTGCCATTTACGACTTTTTGGGGATTTCCGTCGGTGTCGTCGTTTCGGGTATGGAGGCGCAGGAAAAGCGGGACGCGTACCGCTGTGATGTTGTCTACGGCACCAACAACGAGTTTGGCTTTGACTACCTGCGCGACAACATGGCATTTTCCGCTGAGCAGCGGTTTCAGAGTCGGTTGACTTATGCGATCGTTGATGAGGTCGACTCCATTCTCATTGACGAAGCGCGCACCCCGCTGATCATCTCAGGCGCGGCCGAAGACAGCACCGCCTTGTACATGCAGATGAACAAGATTGTGCCGCGTCTCAAGCGCCAGGAAATCGAAGATGGACCGGGCGACTACAGTGTGGATGAGAAGACCCGTCAAGTCTATTTGACCGACGAAGGCCATGAGAACGCTGAGAAACTGCTGATCGAGGCAGGCATTTTGGAAGCCGGCAGCTCGCTGTATGATTTCTCGCATGTCTCAGAAGTGCACCATTTGCATGCTGCGCTGCGCGCGAACAACCTGTTCCATAAAGACATCGATTACATTATCCACGAAGGCCGAATTGTCATCATCGACGAGTTTACCGGTCGCATGCAGCCGGGCCGACGCTGGTCGGATGGGCTGCATCAGGCGATTGAGGCAAAAGAGAATGTGCCGGTGCAGCGCGAAAATCAAACCCTGGCATCCATTACGTTTCAAAACTATTTTCGCCTCTATGATCGCTTGGCCGGCATGACCGGCACTGCCGACACTGAAGCCGAGGAGTTCCAGCAGATTTACGGCCTTGAGGTGGTCATCATCCCCACCCACTTGCCCATGGTGCGCGATGATATGCCTGACCTGGTGTACCGTACCGCCGAGGAAAAGTATCGAGCGATTGCCGCAGGCATCGTCGAATGTCGTGACCGGCAGCAGCCGGTACTCGTCGGCACTGCATCGATCGAAACGTCCGAATATCTGTCATCGCTTTTGAAAAAACAGCGCATTGCACACGAAGTCCTCAACGCCAAGCAGCATGAGCGCGAAGCGGGCATCATCACTCAGGCGGGCCGCCCCGGCGCCGTGACGATCGCCACCAATATGGCGGGGCGCGGCACCGATATTGTGCTCGGCGGCAATCTGGAAATGGAACTTGCCGATTGCGCTGCCGATGATGCGGCGCAGCGCGAGCGCGTCATGCAGGACTGGCGGCAGCGGCATGAAACGGTGGTCAAAGCGGGCGGTCTGTTCGTTCTGAGTACCGAACGTCACGAGTCGCGCCGGGTCGACAATCAGCTTCGCGGCCGCTCGGGCCGGCAGGGCGACCCGGGCGCAAGCCGCTTCTACTTGTCGCTAGAGGACAATTTGCTGAGGATTTTTGCGTCCGACAAGGTCGCCGGACTGATGGAAAAACTCGGCATGGAAGTCGATGAGGCGATTGAGCATCCGTGGGTGACCAAAGCGATTGAGAATGCGCAGCGCAAGGTTGAGGGACGCAATTTCGACATCCGCAAGCAGCTGCTCGAATATGACGACGTTGCCAATGAACAGCGCAAGGTGGTCTATGAGCAGCGCAATCTGCTGATGGAAAAAGATGAAATCAGTGATGCCATCAAGACCATCCAGGCGGAGCAGGTGCAGCTGCTGACTGACAGTTTCATTCCAAGCGCTGCCTCAGCGGAGACCTGGAAAACCGAACCGCTGGCCAAAGAGGTGCAGCGCACCTTCGATGTTGATGTGCCGGTCAGCGACTGGCTGAGCGAAGATCCCGACCTTACGGCGGACGGTGTCGCGACGCGTATTCACGAAAAAGTGGCTGAGAAATACGTTGAGCGAACGGAGGCCAATGGCGAGGAAAATATGCGGCGCGCTGAAAAAGGCATCATGCTGATGGTGCTTGATGGAGCCTGGAAAGATCATTTGGCCAATATGGATTTTTTGCGACAAGGCATTCACCTGCGCGGTTACGCGCAAAAGAATCCCAAGCAGGAATACAAGCGGGAGGCATTCGACATGTTTGCCGAAATGCTTCAGAATGTGCGCCTGGAAGTGGTCCGGCTTCTGTCGCGGATTGTAATCGGCGTACCGGAACAGGTCAGTTCCGCGCCTCCGGCCGCTGCGAATGCGCCGGCAAAGCTCAAGTTTATTCATGATCAGTCGGATTCGTATGCGCCGCCTCCGGCCGATGCGGCTTCAGGCGACCCGCGACTTGCCGCAAATCCGTCTGCGCAGCCGCCCGCCAGACAGCCGACTTACGTGCGCGAAAGCCGCAAAGTCGGCCGCAACGAGCCCTGTCCATGCGGTTCGGGGAAAAAATTCAAGCTCTGCTGCGGCAAGGTGAAATAGCAGATGGCTGTTGGTCTCGAACATCCCAAGGATATTGCTGCCGTTGCCGGCATCCAGGTCGGTGCGGCCGATGCCGGCTTGCGGCGCTCGGCGGGCGAGGACCTGGCGATTTTTCGCGTTTCTGAAAATACTGCGATTGCGGGCACACTCACCTTGAACCAGGCCCGTGCTGCGCCCGTCGAGGTGGCCGCGGATGCGCTGTTCGCCAAAGGCGCCTGTCATCCGGGCACACCGCGAGCGCTGATTGTCAACAGCGGCAATGCCAACGCCGGGCTGGGTCAGCGCGGCATTGATGACTGCCGCGAAGTGTGTGCAGTGGCGGCGCGCGAGCTGGCGATTGCGCCGCACTCGGTGATTCCTTTTTCGACGGGTGTCATCGGTGAGCCGATGCCGCTCGACAAGTTCGTGCCGGGCATTGCACGCTGTGTGCAAAGCATCGTGCACAATGACTGGCTGGCTGCAGCCCGAGCGATTATGACCACCGACACGGTGCCCAAGGCCGTGACACGGGTGATTGAAAGCCGCAGCGGCAAGCGGCTGACACTGACTGGAATCGCCAAAGGATCCGGTATGATCAGCCCGAACATGGCAACCATGCTCGCCTTTGTTGCCACCGATGCGAAAGTGGAGGCAGCGTATCTGCAGCGACTGCTCAGCGGTGCGGTCGAGGCGAGTTTCAACCTCATTACGGTCGATGGCGACACCTCAACCAACGATGCCTGCATTCTCATGGCAAGCGGCGAGTCGGACGTTTTCATTGAGCCCGGGTCGGCCGACGATGACAAGTTTTCTGAAGCGCTGCACGGGCTGCTGATTGATCTCGCGCAGTCTATAGTGCGCGATGGAGAAGGTGCGACTAAATTCATTACGATTACAGTGCGCAGCGGCGCGAGTCTTGCGGATTGCCGCAAGGCGGCCATGTCGGTCGCCAACTCGCCGCTGGTCAAAACCGCAATGCACGCCGCCGATCCGAACTGGGGCCGTATTTTCATGGCCGTCGGGAAATCCGCGGCAGCGCTCAATATGCAGAAGCTGAGAATCGAGATCAACGGCGCTTTGGTGATGGCCGATGGCGCTTTGGCATCTTCGTATCGGGAGGCTGATGTTGCGGCATCACTGCTTGCCGAGGAGCAGTCGATCGATATTGATCTTGGTTTTGACTCGGTCCATTGCGCAAGTGTCTGGACCACAGACTTAAGTTACGAATACGTCCGTATCAATGCAGAATACAGAAGCTGACAAAACGCAGGTTGCGGTGGGCGTGGTATTTGATGCAAAGCGTCGGGTGCTGCTCGGCCAGCGGACCTCGCCGCCGGAATTCAAAGGCAAATGGGAATTTCCCGGCGGCAAGATCAGGCCGCATGAATCGGTGGCGCAGGCGCTGGCGCGTGAGCTTTATGAAGAGATTGGCATTGAGGTGCAGGCTTCACGGCCTTTCATGTCGCTGGACTATACTTATCCGACGGTGACGGTGCAGCTGAACTTCAGAACGGTTGAAGCCTATACCGGCTTGCCGGTATCGAGAGAACGCCAGGCGCTTCGATGGGTGGCGGTCGATGCGCTGCACCGGATGGACCTGCTGCCGGCCAACGGGCCGATTGTAGAAAAACTGCAGCAGCGCTGTGCGCAACAACGAAAAGAGGCAATTGACTGATGCGCGGCTATTCGGGCTTTTCGCTGATTCTCAACGCCTTGCGGCGGCATCGGCAGTGGTCGCGCGCGTGGCGCGATCCCGAGCCGAAAAAGAATTATGACGTGGTCATTGTCGGGGCTGGCGGACACGGATTGGCGACGGCGTACTATCTGGCCAAGCTGCATGGCATTGCCAATGTAGCGGTGCTGGAAAAAGGCTGGCTTGGCGGCGGCAACACTGGGCGCAATACAACCATTGTCCGCTCCAACTATCTGTTGCCAGAAAATGCCCATTTCTATGAGCATTCCCTGAAGCTGTGGGAGAGTTTGTCACAGGAGTTGAATTACAACGTCATGTTTTCCCAGCGCGGGGTGTTGAATCTTGGCCACAGTGATGCAGATATGGAAAGACTCGCCAAGCGCGGCAATGCGATGCGCTTGCATGGCATTGACGCGGAGCTGATGCTGCTCGATGAGATTCGCGAGCGGGTGCCGTATCTGGATTGCTCGCGAACGACTCGGCATCCGATCGTCGGTGGACTGATGCAAAAACGCGGCGGCACCGCCCGTCACGACGCGGTTGCCTGGGGCTATGCGCGGGCCGCAGACGCCTTGGGTGTTGACATCATTCAGAATTGTGAAGTGACGGGGATGCAAATCGACGGCAATCGCATCAGCGCCCTCCAGACTTCAAAGGGTACGATAGGCGCGGGCAAAGTGGGACTCGCAGTGGCCGGCAACAGCAGCCGCCTGGCGGCAATGGCCGGGCTGCGCCTGCCGATCGAATCCCACGTTCTGCAGGCGATGGTGACCGAGCCGCTGAAGCCGATTATCGACACGGTAGTCACGTCTGGCGCTTCGCATGTCTATGTCAATCAGACCGACAAGGGCGAGGTGCTGTTTGGCGGCGATCTGGACTTTTACAATTCATACGCGCAGCGGGGCAATCTGCCGCGCGTTGAGCATGTCATTCAGTCGGTGCTGACGCTGTTCCCCTGCCTGAGCCGAACGCGGCTGATGCGCACTTGGGGCGGGGTGATGGACATGTCGATGGATGGCAGTCCGATTATTTCAAAGATGCCGATTGATCGGCTCTATTTAAATGGCGGCTGGTGCTATGGCGGTTTCAAGGCGACACCGGGCTCCGGCTGGTGTTTCGCCCATACCATTGCCCACGATGCGCCGCATCCGCTGAATGCCGCATTTACGCTTGAGCGCTTCCGAACCGGACATGTGATCGATGAGCGCGGCGCCGGCGCATTTGCCAAGGCCCATTAGCACCATGCAGCTGAAACCATGTTGATGATTCGATGCCCCTGGTGCGGTGACCGCGCCCAGATTGAGTTCACCTGCCACGGTGATGCCACAGTTGTGCGCCCGCAAAGCGACGCTTCTGCGGACGCATGGTATGATTTCGTGTATACCCGCGATAATCCCTGCGGCGTGCACACCGAATGGTGGCATCATACCGCAGGATGCCGCAAGTGGATCAAGGTCAAGCGCAATACCCGGACGCACGAAATCCTGGCAACCGAATTTCCTGACGCGGATCAGCCGTACGAGGCATAAGACGATGAGAAGCTTGTTTCGCCATGCTTTTGGCGGCTCGATTGATCGCAGCAGCCCGATTCGGTTTCGATTCGATGGACATGAATATGCCGCTTATCAGGGGGATACACTGGCTTCTGCGCTGCTCGCCAATGGCGTGCGCCTGGCGGGGCGCAGTTTCAAGTATCACCGCCCGCGCGGCATTCTGGGCATTGGGGTCGAGGAGCCGAGCGCCATGGTGCAGCTGCGCAGCGGCGGCCGCTGGGAGCCGAACATTCGGGCCACCGAGGTTGAGGTGTATGACGGTTTGGAAGCGACATCGCAGAACCGCTGGCCATCGCTGCGTTTCGATGTGGGTGCCGTCAACAGTGTGATGGCGCCGTTTCTGCCTTCTGGGTTTTACTACAAGACCTTCATGTGGCCGAAGACCAGCTGGATGTTTTACGAAAAGATTATTCGCAAGGCGGCTGGTTTGGGCAAGCCGCCGACGCAAGATGATCCCGACACCTACTCAAGGCTTTATGCGTTTTGCGATGTGCTGGTCGTCGGCGCTGGTCCGGCAGGCCTGGCAGCAGCCTTGAGCGCGGCGGCGAGCGGCGCCAAAGTCATGCTGCTCGACGAAACCGCCGCGCTTGGCGGGCGGCTGCAGTTCGATGAGCGGATCATCAATTCGCGAGCGGCGGAACAGTGGGTGTCTGAAAGCAGCTCGAAACTTGAGTCAATGCCCAATGTCAAGGTGTTCAAGCGTACCACGGCCTTCGGGATCTATGATCAGAATCTGGTGGCCGCATTGGAGCGTCTGGCGGACCACGAGGCGCAGCCCGAGGTTTGGCAGGATCGGCAGCGGGTACATTGGATCCGGGCGCGCCAGATTGTCTTGGCGTGCGGGTCGATTGAGCGAACAGTTCCATTCGATGGCAATGACAAGCCGGGGGTCATGCTGTCTTCGGCGGTGCGCGGCTATGCGCGCAAATACGCGGTGCGCTGCGGCACCAAGGCGGTGGTGTTCACCAATAACGACAGTGCCTACATGACGGTCGCGGCCTTGAAGAGGGTTGGGGTGGAGGTGGCCGCTGTGGTCGACAGCCGTGCCGCGGCGGCCGGACCCGGCGCTTTGGAGCAATTGGGCGATACCGAGGTTCATCGCGGCTGTGTTGTCACCCGCGCGGTGGGGCTCAATGCCGTCAGGGCGGTGGATGTGGTGCGCCTGGATGAGGCGGATAAGCCCGAGGCGAGCAGACAGCGGCTGGCCTGCGACTTGGTTTGTGTTTCCGGCGGCTGGACACCGACTGCCCATCTGTTTTCACACGCGCAGGGCCGGCTGGAATTCTCAGACGCTGTCGGCGCCTATGTGCCGGGCGAGCCATTGGCATCCATCCAGGTAGCGGGCAGCGCGAATGGCGAGTATCGTCTGGCTGAATGCTTGCGCCAAGGCGCGATGTGCGGTCATGAAGGCGCAGCCAGAGCCGGTTTTCCTTCAGCGGATCTGCCGGCTGTGCCGAGTGCGATTGATCATGACGAAACCGACTGGATGCCGCTTTGGCGTGTGCCGGTTTGCAGGGGCAAGCGGACCAAAGCGTTTGTCGATATCCAAAACGACGTGACCTTGGAGGATATTGCGCTGGCGCATTTGGAAGGTTATGTCTCCGTGGAGCATTTGAAACGCTACACGACGCTTGGCATGGGCACCGATCAGGGGCGCATCAGCAACATCAATGGTCTGACGAATCTGGCGCGCTTGCGCGACCTTGAGATTCCACAGGTCGGCCATACCACTTTTCGCCCGCCCTACACGGCGGTCGGCTTGGGTGCAATAGCAGGCAGCGAGATCGGGACTCACGCGGTCCCGGTGCGGCGCACCGCACTGCATCGCTGGCACATGGATCATCATGCACACATGGAAAATACCGGTGTCTGGAAGCGACCGGCCTACTATCCGCGGCCCGGCGAGCAGGCGATTGATGCAATCAATCGCGAGGCATTGCATGTGCGAGCCAAAGTTGGCATCACGGATGTTTCGACACTCGGAAAGATTGATATTCAGGGTCGCGATGCAGCGGAATTTTTGGAACGGATCTATGTCAATCGATGGCATTCGCTGCCCGTGGGACGCGTACGCTACGGCCTGATGCTGCGTGAGGACGGTTTCGTTTTCGATGATGGCACAACGACGCGGACCGGCGATGAAATGTTCTATATGACGACCACCACCGGCAAGGCGGGGCCAGTCATGGAGCATCTTGAGTTCTACGCGCAGACGGTGTGGCCGCAGCTGAAAGTGCATTTGACTTCGATCACTGACCAGTGGGCGGGGATGGCTTTGGCGGGTCCGCACAGTCGCGATGTTCTCAGTGTACTGATTGGCGAACGCCAAGCCAGCGATGAGCATTTGCCGTATATGGGTTTTTTGACGGCGAACGTCGCCGGTATCGAGGTCAACGTATTCAGGGTGACATTCTCAGGCGAGCTGGGTTATGAGATTCACATGCCGTGGACTGCGGCGGTCGATGTCTGGGAATCGGTTTTGGAAGCCGGGGAAAAATGGGACATCGCGCCGTATGGGCTTGAAGCGATGTCGGTGCTCAGAATCGAAAAAGGTCATGTGGTTGCGACTGAGCTTGATGGCCGGACAACTGCGGCCGATCTGGGGTTTGCTCGGATGATGAAATCAGATAAGGATTTTATTGGCAGGCAAATGGCCGCCCGCGAGGCTTTGTGCGCGGATAGCCGCCTGCAGCTGGTTGGGTTGCGCTCGCAATCAGGTCGGCCAATACCGAAAGGTGCACAGATTGTGGAGCAAAGTACGATTGCGGCCGCCAAGGATTCGCAAGGGCATGTGACATCGACCTGCTACAGTCCCAACCTGGATCAGGAAATTGGACTTGCGCTCTTGGCCGGCGGCCGCCAGCTTGAAGGCAAAGTGCTGTTCGCGGCTTCACCGGTGAATGGCCGGATTGTTCCGGTTGAAGTGGTGCCGCATGTGTTTTTCGATCCGACCGGGGCGCGATGCCGTGTCTGAGCGTGTTTCTATTCCCAGCGTTTACCTTGAGGAGCGGGATGTCAAGGCGTTGTTTCAGATTCATGGGCTGAAAGCTTCGGATGGCGACCGGCTGACGGCAGCCTATCCCCTGGATCAACCGCTCGCAGAGCGCAAATCGTGCAGCGGTGAAAAAGTCAAGATACTGTCGAACGGACCGCAGATGTGGCTGCTGCAGATCGAAACTGACGAGCGCCGCGAATCGCTGCAGTCTTTGCGTGAGACGCTGGCCCCCATAGGCGCAACGGCAACAGATCTAAGTTCCGCCAGAGCGATGATTCGCGTTTCGGGAAGATCCGCTCGCTACTTTCTCAAAAAGGGCGCGCCCATTGATATTGACGCACTCGAAAACTTGGATGTGGCGGTCACTATGATTGGACACATTGGGTCCACCATTCATTGCTGCGGGGATTCATTTGATCTCTATGTGCCGCGAAGTTACAGCGAGGACTTCTGGCAGTGGTGTCGAATCAATGCCCGTGAGTTCAACTGAGCGAAGCGCTCCGGTTCACCTGGGTGTGCCGGTTTGCAGAGTTGATTGAGTAAAAACCAGATATGCAGATAAAAGCCATTACCTTTGATTTGTGGGATACGCTGATTATTGACAATTCAGATGAGGCAGTCCGTGCGCAGCGCGGCCTGCGCTCCAAATATGACGAGAGAGTATTTCTGATTTGGCAGGCAGTGAAGTCAGGAAGTGAACTGTCGATTGAGGACGTGCGCAGTGTCTATGATGCGGTTGACAGGGAATTCAATACGGCGTGGCATGATCACTCTGTCACTTGGACTGTCGGTCAGCGCTGCGAGAAAATATTCGATGTGCTGGGCGTTGAGCCGAATTCAGAGGCGATGTCAGGCTTGCTGAAAGATTTGGAAACGATGGAAGTGAATGTTCCGCCCGATGCGATCGCAGGTGTGGGTGAGGCCCTCGCAATCCTCAAGCCGAAATACAATCTTGGCATTATTTCTGATGCGATTTTCAGTCCTGGAACGGCACTTTGCGAACTGCTCAAAAGGCATGATATTTTCCAGTATTTCACGAGTTTTTCCTTTTCTGATCAGATTGGCAGATCCAAGCCGCATCCGAGAATGTTCGAAAGTGCGGCCGAGCAGCTCGCGGTAGACCCCGCCCATACCGTGCATATTGGAGACCGAGAGCACAACGACATTCAGGGTGCGCATCGTGCCGGCATGAAAGCGATATTGTTTACCGGGTCGCGCGATACAGATTTGGCGGGTACTGCGGCTGATGCGGTATTCAATGACTATCGCGAGCTGCCGCGCATTCTCGAGCATCTGTCGCAATGAAATCCGGCTGCGGCGAGTGAGCATCCGATTCGTACAATGATTCACAAAGAGGGGTTATTCCATTGAACACCGGTCCTGATTTGAAACTGCTGGTTGCCGATGGCTATACCCGCAAGTCACGGGATGTACTGGTTTCTGGGGGCATGAAAATTGCCAGCGATATCTACCGGCGAATGCTGTCGGCACTGGCGCCCCAGGCGCAGATCGATGTGGTTACACCAGCGGATGTCGATGTTTCCCCGCCGGAAGATGACGAGCTGGCTCGCTATGACGGCGTAGCCATGACGGGTTCGGATTTATCGGTGCTGAATGCAGACAATCCGTCGGTGGCGGCACAAATCGACTTTCAGCGCAGAGTATTCGATCTTGGGGTACCGAGTTTTGGCAGCTGCTGGGCCATGCAAGTCGGTACTGTAGCTGCCGGGGGGCAGGTGGCGGTGAATCCAAATGGTCGTGAAATGGGTTTTGCGCGCAAGATTTCGCTGACATCCGATGGACAGAAGCATCCCATGTATCGAAACAAGGGCAGCGTGTTCGATTGCTTTGCCAGCCATGAGGATGAGGTAGTTGAACCGCCGGCAAACGCAAAGATTCTAGCGGGAAACGCGATGAGCTCAATCCAGGCAATGGAAATACGCTGCGGCAAGGGCACTATGTGGAGTGTCCAGTATCACCCCGAATTTGAGCTGAAGGATATGGCAGATTTAATTCGGTGCCGCACGCAGCGCATGATTGGCTTGGGATTCTTCACGGATGCGTCGGCGGTGGAGAATTACGTTGATCGGCTGAATCATCTGCATCAGAATCCGGATTCCAAGCCAGCTGCCTGGAATCTTGGCATCGACTCGGACATTCTTGACGCAGACTACCGGTTTATTGAGGCGCGCAACTGGATTGAGCATCTGGTTTTGCCGCAAAAACGCCACCGCCAGTCACAAACCGGCGCTTGATCGCCTGAGGCAGACGAATGCAGCTGACGGGCGATTGGGAAATATCCAAGCTCTGCTGCGCAAAATTCAACGGGAACGAGCCTGCTCGTTGACTTGCTGCCAGGTTTCATTCAGACTGGCTTCAACAATATCAATCAAGTCGTCAATTTGCCGCTTGGCAATGATCAGAGGCGGCGACAACACCATGGAATCGCCCACCGCACGCATGATCAGCCCGCGGCGGATGCTGATGTTGCGGCACTGAATGCCGATTTTCAGGTTTGAATCGAAACTCGTGCGGGTGGCTTTGTCTTGCACCAGTTCAATTCCTGCAATCAGTCCGATACCGCGCACCTCACCGACAATCGGATGAGACTGCAGTTTTCGCAGCTGTTCCTGGAAATAGGGTCCAGTTGAGTTCTGCACCTGCTCAACAATTTTTTCGTTCATCAGAATCTTGATGTTCTCGATCGCCACTGCACAGGATGCCGGGTGACCCGAGTAGGTGAATCCATGGACAAATTCACCGCCTTGCTCAAACAGTGTTGTTGCGACCTGATCTGAAACGAGTACGCCCGCAATGGGCAGATAGCCCGAGGACAGGCCTTTGGCGATCACCATAAAGTCCGGGTCAAGGCCATAGGCATCGGTGCCGAACCACTGGCCGGTTCTGCCAAAACCGCAGATGACTTCATCGGCAATCAGCAAAATGCTGTATTGCTTGCAAATTCGCATGATTTCGGGCCAGTACGTCGCTGGCGGCATGATCACGCCGCCAGCGCCCTGAATGGGTTCGCCAATAAAAGCGGCGACCCGCTCGACACCGAGGTCAAGAATTTTGGCTTCCAACGCCTGTGCCGCGGCGACGCCAAATTCTGCTTCACTCAAGTTGCCGCCGTCGCGATACCAGTATGGCTGACAGATGTGCTCAATATTGGGAATTGGCAGGCCGTCATATTGATGCATTTCTGGCATGCCGGTGAGGCTGCCAGCGCCGATGGTGCTTCCGTGATAGGCATTATGGCGGCTGATGATGACATTCTTTTTGGGCTGATCCTGCAGGGCCCAGTACTTTCGCGCCATGCGAATGACTGTATCGTTGGCTTCAGAACCTGAATTGGTCAAAAAGACACGCCTGAACCTCGCTGGCGTAATTTGCGCCAGCAACTTGGTCAGCTCTATAGCAGGCGGATGTGAGGTCTGAAAAAAGGTGTTGTAGTATGGCAGTCTGGCCAGCTGCTCAGCGGCGGCATTGACCAGTTCCTGGCGCCCATAGCCGACATTGACGCACCACAGTCCCGCCATTCCGTCGATGATCGTGTGGCCGTCCGAATCGCGGATGTAAATCCCATCGCCTTCGGTGATAATCCGGCTGCCAGCCTCGCGAATGATTTGCGAATCGGTAAACGGATGCAGATGGTGAGCATCATCCAGCGCTTGCAGCGCATGTGTATCGAGTGACTTCATTGTGTTTATGCCTAGGATAAGTGTTGTGCTTGTCAGGTCTGCTGCTTGCGCGGGTCTTGAATCATCTTGACCTCCTGACGGTAGGGTGAGAATCCGGCAACCTGATAGACCGACAATGCGTTTGGTGCGTCAAAGTTGCAGGTATGCACCCAGATACGATCCGGTTTTTTTGCCCAGCCGGCGGTGACCAGATGGCGCAGGAAGTAACCGCCGAGACCCCGGCCGATATACGTCGGCAGCAATCCAAAGTAGGCCAGTTCCACTTCGTTGCTTGTTCTGAAATCCAGCTCACCGAAACCGGCTGGCGCGCCATTGAGATACAGCACATACAAGTCGACAGCATCATGATGGATAATCCGCAGCAATTCGGAATCTGACAATTGGTTGCGCTCGTACCACAGCCAGTCTGCGCCGACTGCGTTATACAGGTAACGGTAGAATCCAACATGCGGCTTATAGGCTTTGATGATGGACAGATTTTCACTGCGGGACGCCGCGCGGCCGTACGTTCTTGGCAGTCTCATCTCCAGATAGGTGACAACCATTTTCAATTGACCGGGTGTCGCTGTCTGATCTGCTGGCACCGCCTCGCCTGCCTTGCGGTGTACCCGTGTGATCGGTGAACTGTTGTGTTTGTCCATGCGGTGACTGTGAAGCAGAACTTGACTTTGGCAGGCATTATATGTGGCAGCAAGTCTGTGAAGTGCTTGCGAACCGCAAAATCCCGCATAAACATGGCAGGCAAAGCAGATAAAATGTGCGCCGTCTGCGCCGGCACTCACCTTTCGGATTTTACCGTCTTGCATCCTATCGATCTGTAAATCGCCATGTTGAATGAACAATTTGTCCGGCAGATCTCGAGTTGAGAAACGCAATGGCTGCACGCGACCTTAAAGCGACGCTGTTCCATCCGCTGGTCATTGTGGTGTGCGGATGCATGGTGATATTTTTAGGCTTCGGCATTCGTTCAACGATGGGCATATTTCTGGTGCCGATCACAGAGCAGTATGACTGGGGACGAAGCGTCTTTGCATTCGCTGCGGCTGTTCAGAATATTTTCTGGGGATTTTCGCAGCCTTTGTTTGGCGCGATTGCCGATCGTTATGGGTCGGGTCGCGTCATTATTGCCGGCACACTGTGCTATATCGCTGGCCTGGCGTTGATGGTCGCATCCACCACGCCGCTTGGATTCTATATTTCGAATGGCGCCTTGATCGGATTTGGACTGTCCGGCACTACATTTGCCATCGTGCTGGCGGTCATTGCGCGTTCAACGCCGCCCAAGCATCGATCGATGGCGCTGGGCATTGGTTCGGCGGCAGGGTCTTTGGGTCAGTTTGTTTTGGTACCGATTGGCAATGCCATGGTTCAGCAAATTGGATGGACGGACGCGATCGTGGTGCTGGCGCTGCTGCTGCTTGTGGCGCTGCCGCTGGCGGTATCGCTTTCGGGCAAACCGCAAGATTTGGGATCCGGGCAGACGCTTACCGCGGCTGTTTCAGAAGCTGCGCGGCATTCCGGCTATGTTTATCTGACGACCGGATTTTTTGTCTGTGGATTTCAGGTAACTTTCATCGGCATCCATTTGCCCGCCTATTTGACTGACATCGGTTTGCCAAGCTCCACGGGCGCGTGGGCGCTGGCATTGGTTGGGCTGTTCAATCTTTTCGGCACGATCGGAGCGGGGTATCTGGGAAACCGCTATCAGAAGAAGAACATTCTCAGCGTGATCTATTTCTCAAGAGCGGTTGCCATTGCTCTGTTCGTACTGATGCCGCCCAGCTCGGCGGCAGCGTTGACATTCGCCGCGGTCATGGGCATTTTGTGGCTGGCAACTGTGCCGCTGACCTCAGGAATCGTCGGGCAAATATTCGGCCCGCAGTATCTAGGGACACTGTTTGGCGTTGTATTTTTCAGCCATCAGATTGGCAGTTTCCTGGGGGTTTGGCTGGGTGGCGTATTGTTTGATCAGACGCAGTCATATGAGCTTGTCTGGTGGATTTGTGCTGCTTTGGGGATAGTGGCCGGGATACTTCACTTGCCCATTAACGAAAAGTCCATTCGCCCGGAGCAGGCTTCCAGTGCGTCGTGATGCTCTCCAGTCCGCAAAGACGCGGCGGATGGTGATATCAGCGGGTTTGTCAAACGATGAGCAAAGTCACGCAAGACCGGCTCAATCATACCAATAGTCATCAAGCCGATTGCTGAGTATGCACACCCTAAGCGCTGCCACCTCATTGATGCTTGACGGTTTCTATCGTGCGATCAAACGATACGATTCGATGGGTGCAATGCTTGTTATATACAACCGTCAATCCAGATGGAATGTCCTCTTTTTCCCGCATTCATTCGTAGCATTTTTCCACTTTTTCGCTATCCACGGAGATCGTCAGACGAGCAACTGTTTTTCATTTTGATTCGCCGCTTGCGGGCAACCACTTTCAGTCGCTTGCAGCAAAAGGAAGTCGTGGGTGCATTTGCGGTAGTCGAAAAGAGGGACAGAATAAACGAATATTCGATGCACAAGTTTTGTTACTTTGTCGTCTCACTCTACTCGACGAAACTGCATTCTCCGTTCGCCATCACCTTCGACAATTACGCCGTTGCGAACCAAACTTCGACATGCATCCAGGATATCCCAAGGTATTTCATTAAATTGATCTGCAATCTCGGCATAAGGTACCCAGCCTTTCCATGACCAAGCCTCAAATATTTGGGATTTGAGCAGCAAGAGATCATCTTCAGCAATATATCTACATTCCCAACTTTCGCCATAGCTGATTAACTCAACGCTGTCTTTTCTGATGATGAAGTGACTCATACATCCTGATTTTCGCCATACTGAAGGATACAAAGTAAAGCTTTTGTTACTATCTGAGTAGACACGCCAAGCCTGTCCTGCCCGACTGTCGAGATTAATTGGGATCTCATCGCCACAACCGCACGGACACTTCAAAAGCAACAAGCGCGGTGTTTGGCGAATTATCAAAACAGCATCTCCCGGTGACCTGAGCTTCATTCCAGCACGCTGTCGGGATTCAATCGGCGATTTAAGCGAAAGTGGGACTCGCTTCTTTGGCAATGTTTTCGGAGCTCGCATTCGTGGCGTACCATCCAATAATTTTGAGTGCTCAGTAAAGCTGAATGACCTATCGTTTCATATTCTATGCAAGACACTCAAGCACTTCATTGCAGTGCCAATCAAGTCTATTGCAGTTCGCAGGAGAGTCAGATCGAATATTTGATTTCAATCGCCAAGTGGCGAGACACCCCTGGCAGCAATTCTGGTCAAATTACCTGTTCTTTCAGAATTTCATCCGCCAATACATACGCGATTGCTCTCATTTTCTCTGTATCGTCTAGATTTCCATCTTTACCTGCTTTTTTCAGCAGTTCAGTGGCAAGAGTCAGGGCATACTGTCCTTTTTTCAATTCAAATTGAGCAACTCTGAGTCGTATTTGCCAAATACAATCAAAAAACCAAACGAGCTCATCACCGGGAGGACATTTCCTTAACTGATAATCGAGAACAGAAGCTTTGCCGTAGAGAGCTCTTATTGAACTCAGAATTTTGATCAGTTCTCTGCCGTCGTCGACAAGCCCATTGACAACCAAACCAGCTTCAAGGGAAGCGAAATCAAGCAAAAGTGGGAAATTTTCAATCACCTTTTCGAAATCAATCAGAATGGCATCTGTCCCGCGAACCAGAATATTCAGTGCATGCAGATCGCCGTGCACTGTACCGATCTTTACGGGTTTTGATGGTTTTTCGCATATGATTTCCTTCAGAACGTCTAATTCATATGTTGGCGACAGATTTTTAATCATCTTCATTCTTTCTTCAGGTATCGTGTCCGGCATGCGTTCCGAAAGATAATCCTGCAGTGGTTTTTGATCCTTGCGGCAATTATCTTGCCATGGGCGAAGTGTGGCGTTAAAAAGGTTGGCAATAATTGGAACTGCTCGTCCTTTTCGTGCACAATCGCGAAGACTTTCTGACTGTGAGACGTAGTCACTCACAATAATTCCGTGTCTGGTCCCCAATGCACAGCGGTCAGGTCGTAATTTCGGCCCCAAATGGAAGGGAATATGTTCAAGCGCAACAGAGCGAAACTTTAGGTACTCTCGTGAGAGTAATTCTCTTTTGCCGATTTTTACAAAATACTCATAGGGTGCATCTCTGCCCACTAAATCGTCTTTGAGATAAGCATATACCCGATACGTATCACTTTCGGACAGACCACTAGCAGTTTTGTGAAACTCAACTTTTGCACAATCATGAAACGCTCGACGTACTAAGATTTGAATTTCTTGTGATGCACCTCTTTCGTCAGTGGATTGATCAATGCCTTGTATCTCAAGGCCATGATTCAGAATATTCCTTGAGGGAAAATATCTAAGAAACCGCTCCAAAGCAGTCCATTTATCGACTCCGTCAAGCACATGAACCAGAGGGGTTAGAATTCGCATATTCTCCAAAGAAGCATTCTCCTCATCGTTGCTTAAGCCAAAAGATGGCAAATTTTCGCTTTGAAGGAAATTGGTTACGATCATTCTAAAATTCGGTTCTACAACAACAAAAACGCGACAATCGTGCCATAGGAGTGTTTTTGCATATTCTTCCAGCAGTGCACGAATTTTGTTCGGTTTTGCTTTCGATTGGGTAAAAACGACTGCAGCAAATTCGACCAGCCGTCCATCCTTGTCTGCCAAAGACTCAACTCTGCAGGGTTCGTATCCGAAAAGACATTCCATCGCTTTGGCAGGTGGTTCTTGCCTGAAAAAGCAATCCTTTTACAGACTGGAAATTTACGGTATGCGTATATCGCCATGATTAGCCTTTTCTGGCAAACAACGGTTGCGTATCGCCCAATCCGACTACACCTTTGCGAGAGCAAATGAAGCAGTCACGCTCAGGTGTTACGGACACTGAACGCAAACTGGATTTCAGGGCATCATAAATCACATAACGGCTGCAAACGGGAACTGAGGTGACCAGTCCCAATATTGATGTTACAGCGAGTGATACAACAGTTCCATTGAGCGAGATCACCGCCGGAGCTATCACACCCTTGTCGCTAAAATACGGGTCCGCAGCCTTTGCGGCTTCGTCCATCATGTCACGACGTATTTCATCTGACCGGAGCAGTCTTGAGCACCACAGGCACGCCTGATCTGGACCGAGCATCTGGACTCGCCCGAAAATTCCAGAAATTTGACCTTCTTTCGTCTTTATGATTGAGCCGATGTCGATGCATGGAATCAAGTATTGGTAGGCCACCTGCTGAACGACTGAACGGCTGCCATGCGAGTCGGTGCAGCATATGATCAAATCGGCATCAATTAATTCGCGAGCCACGGAATCTTTCGTGACATCATCTTCGATGCTCCGAACCTCGGCATCCGGTGCAAAATTCTTTGCGTAGCGGCATGCCACAAGACACTTGGATTTGCCGATGTCGTTAGCCGATGCTCCGACGACCCGGTTGAGATTGGTTGAGTCGATGTGATCGGAGTCAATCAGCAGTAGCTTGCCAACCCCAAGATGTACAATTTGCTGCAGTGCGATCGAACCCGTGCCGCCGAGACCGACAACAGCCACACGAAGATCATTCAGAACGAGTTGACCGTCAATTCCAAAGGCTCTGATTTGCCGATCATACACTTCAAATTTGGAATCGTCATCGGCAAAAGGGTTGTATTCAACAATTCGTCGATCACCCACAGAGACCAGCTTGATTGGCTGGTTGTGTCCGAGTCTGCGGGCAATCACGCCCCCATGACTCAATACCAGCGCCGCGTGGATGCAGTGCTGCTCACGACGTTCCAGGAATTTCAGAAGCTTTGTCTCTCCGAGATCATCGATCCTAGAGAATTCGGGGTTCAATTCACCGGGATGAGTATGAACGAACACTAATGAAAAATCTTTCGACCGCGCTTTTTTTGCGACGCGAGCAACAAATTCAGGCCGCAACTGTGCATGATCGATGCCCCGTTCAAGGTAGTCACGGCTTTGTGGAAACTCAAGTTCCCGGATCAACAATATTGTGCCGTTCTGAGTTCTGTTTCCGCGATTGGCGAAAAGTACCGCACATTGCTCCTGATCGCTTGAAAACAATGATCGGCGCAACTGTTGCAAATCACTCGCTGTGATACGCAGTTCAATCATTCCTGGCGTTTCAATCGATCGAGAATGACTGCTAGATAAGTGACCAAAGAATCACGGTTTGGGTTCCAAGTAGAGACATGCCAAGAAAACCAAGTCGTGCTCCGTGATGCTTCGGTGTCATTCGGAATCGGGTTTGAATCACTCGAACCTTGAGGAGTTCCGCCATTGTCGTAGCGAAGTTCGCCTGGTTCGACCCAAAAACAATCGGGCTGTGCAGCAGGATAACCCGGCGGCGCCAGAAAGAGAATCTTCACTTTCGGGCGATTCCACCCATCAACTTTGACATCTGGAACAGCGACTAAAACTGTGCCGTTTTGCAAGTTCTTCTTTTCCGGGTTTCCGTAACCGGAATTCTCGCAATGCTTGATCAAGTCGGAAAAATGCTGATCCATCATCGCTTCATGGCGCTTTTGGAGTTCCGATTGAATGCAGAACCGGAAAAAGAGACTTCGAATACGGAAAATTGGTGCACAAGAATCTCAGAGAATATTTTTTGCCTCATCTCTGCCGGCAATGCGAAATCAGAAAGGTTGCCGCTGGGTTCATAAACGGAGGCCGTCATGCGCATGCCACATGCTTCCCACTTGAGCCAAATGTAGCCGGAGGAACCGCGTAGAAACACTTCATTTCTCCGGTTAGGTCAATCGTTTCTCGATCCGAGATTTGCCGGTCAGGCTGGTCGCCATCTTCTTCTAGAAACAGTGCATACTCGCCCGGCACTTCAGCTATTGTTTTGATGTTTCTGCCGTTGGTTGATGTATCGTTCATGTCATATTTTTTTCCATCAACGACAAAGACACATTTCACTGACTTTTCGACCTTCATTGCCTGACTCCCGCTTAAATGCCTGAATAAATAAAAACTGTGTTGCAAGCAATCAGTTTCTCTCAACTCTCAAAGAAAATCTACACGATCATACTGACCGCAAATCTACCTTGATACGTCAGGATGCTGTTCGCTTTTCGAGGCAAATGCACTCTGAATGACACGTTTCAACTTGTGTTCCCCTGAACTTTCTGTGCGGCAGCGATCACCTCTGCGAGTTCCGCGCGATTCATCAGCCAAAGAGGCTGCGCGACTGGCGGAACATCTGGCAGCCGCTCAAGGCCCAAGTGCCGCAAATGATAGTACGCAAGCGCTTTTCTGCAACGAATAATGAGTCTGCCGCTGTCCATTCCAAAATCGATTTCGATTGCTCTAGACTGATCATTGGTCAGTCCGTCACGGGCCTCAACGACAATTTCGACAGACGTATTCCACCAATCATCAGTGTCCGAGGTCACCGCAGCCAGTCGTGATTCGCCGATGTCCTGTATTCGTGAGATCACAAAGTCGCTGAACTGGCTTGTTTCGTCACACCATGCCCGTGCATGCCATCGGTTGCCGTCAAAAACCAGCGAGTGAGGTGTAATCCAGCGCGTCCTGAGAGAACTCATGCGCATAGATTGATATTGAATCTCGATTTTCTTTCGATCTCTTATTGCCCAGAGTATCTGAAGCAGAACAGAAGTCTTGATGGGCCGTACCGGATACGCAACCAGTTCGTGCGGCGGATGCCAGCCAATCATCGAGCCCATTGTGCCTAAGGTGCCTGTTGACAACTGCACTAAATCGTTCAAATAGTACTGGGCGCCTAGATGAGTTGCCAATGGCCGAAACCTTTTCGTGGCTCTGTACGTCTTTGCGTTTTTGTCGTATTCCATGTTGCCGGGCGCCTGGCGGGCATATCTTGCTAAATCGGCGGATGCCTGCTGGATCGATACGCAAAAGAAATCCACAATATCTTTTCTGTTGACGGTTCCGTCCCACAAAAGCCGAAAATCGATAAATTCAATTCGTCTGTCTGGCCCCCAGCGGGATTTCTCAGGAGCCTCACGTTTAGCTCGCATAATTAGTATAGAAAATAGATTAATCTAATTAGTAGACACATGATACAGTTTCGCGATTTGAGATTCAAGCATCTGCAGTCTTTCGAAGAATTTTTCAACGGATCAGGGCTTTATTTTTGTTTCCAACTGGATGAACCGAATAAAATATCGCCTTTCCGTAATTTGTCTCAGCTGTGTCTTCCAGGCGGGCCGCTGACAGCCGCGGATGCAGAATCGGACAAGTAAAGATGCAGTGTCGACCGAGGGCAGGCAATTGAAGCAGGAGGTCGATTCGCAGACTTTCGACAATTCATTCAATGCAAGGAGATATTGTGAGCGAAAAAGAGATTCGATCAGTGGCCGTGCTGGGCGCGGGCACAATGGGTGCAGGCATTGCGGCGCTATGCGCGTCGGCAGGTTGCGAGGTAATTTTGCTTGATGTCTCCGAAGATCTCGCACAGCAGAGCAAAGACAATATGCTGCAAGGCAAAATGCCGATGCTCGACAGCTCGGAAGCCGCGGCGCGAGTCAGCGTAGGCTCGTTGAGCCAGTGTCTTGAGCAGGCCGCACAAGCGGATTGGATCTGTGAGGCGGTCATTGAAGATCTGGGCACCAAGCAGGCGTTGTTTGCGCGGCTTGATTCGGTACGCAAAGATGATTCGATTGTGACCACCAACACGTCTGGAATTTTGCTGCAGTCGATCACGCAAGGGTTGTCGGAAAATATGCTCAATGCCGTAGCCGTGACGCATTTTTTCAATCCAGTCAAAGTCATGCGGCTGCTGGAAATTGTTGGCGGAAAGCAGACTTCGCCGGCCACGATTGCAAGGCTGGCGCACTTTGCCAGAACAAGATTGGGCAAAGGTGTCGTGTATGCCAAAGATACCGTGAATTTTATTGGCAACCGGATTGGTTGCTTTTGGATGCTGGCAGGACTGCATCGGGGGCAGGAAGCCATGAAGCAGGGTCTGTCGGTTGAGCGAATTGATGCTCTGCTCAGTACGGCTTTTGGCTGTCCGTCAACCGGATTGTACGGCTTGATTGACTTGATCGGATTGGATGTGCTGAATTTTGTTGCCATTAACCTTCAAGACTCGCTTCCCGCGGACGATCCGGGCAGAGTCTTTGTGCAGCTGCCAGCGGCGGACCAGCGCATGCTTGACCGCGGACAGCTGGGTCGCAAAAGCGGCGGCGGTTATTTCCGAATGCTGAAAAATGCGGACGGCAGCCGCAAAAAGGAAATGTATGATCCGCAGACAGATGCCTGGCACTCAGCACTGGGCGAGACAGCTGGCCAAGACCGCGAATCACTGCTCTTTGGCTCGGGCAATGAGAGCGAACTGGTTTGGAGCTTGGTGGCCGATACGCTGTGCTACGCAGCCGACCTGGTTCCGGAAATTGCCGACGATATTGTCAATATCGACCGTGCGATGCGGTGGGGGTTCAATTGGCAGGCCGGTCCATTTCGGATGCTTGATGATTTCGGTCCGGCAGCGATAATCGAGCGCCTTGAGTCAGACGGTCGGTCCGTACCTAAAATGCTTTCAGCGCTGCGTGATTCAGCGCACGACAAATTTTACACGGAAGATGAAACGCAGTATCTGGGCCTGGATGGACAACTGCATCGTGTGCCCCCGGAGTAGGGCGTTTCGGCTGAAGTCCAAATCAACGCATTCGGAAAAAGAAGCAGAAAAATCAAAATTTTAGAACCGCTAAATCCAATAGCTAGTTCGCGTCATGATCTTCGACAGGATTCGCATGAGTCCTTTCGCTGATTCGCTCATTGCGATTGCGCCGGAGTTCTCGGCGGTTTGTGCGTGCTTCAGTTCGTCAATGCGCATCTGCTTGACTATTTTTCTGCTTTTGTGGTCTGTTACCGGCAGTTTTTCGAGGTGACTTTCGAGGTGTTCAGCCACCTGATACTCTGTCTGTGCCAAAAAAGCAGCGCTCGCACGGTCTCCGAGAAGACCGACCCAAGCGCCCATGGCGTATGAGCCGACGTAAAACAGCGGGTTCAGCAAACTGGTGCGGCCGCCAAGAGCTTTGATGCGCTGCTCGCACCACGCGAGGTGATCGGTTTCTTCCTGCGCCGCCTGCTGAAACTCCTTTTGCAGCTGCGCGTCTTTGACAGTCAGCGACTGTCCATGATAGAGCGCTTGAGCGCACACTTCGCCGGTGTGATTTACACGCATGAGTCGTGCGGCTTCGTCTTTCTCCCAGTGCGAAAGATTCTGTTCTGCCTGTCCGGCGGCCGGACTGCGTCGCGTGGGCTCAGCCGCCGAAAACAGCGTGCGCAGCATATTGTCCGCATGCGAGATCAGAAGATCAGTCGCGGTGTTTTTCCGGGAATTGTCCCTATGCCTATTCATGGTTACGGCAAAGATGGTGTCTGAGCGTATTGTTTTTGGACCGCCAGCGCAAATCTTTATCCGATGGCGGTCTCACTGTTGTCTTGATCATGTCCGATGAATCTGAGTATATCGATTGATTGACGCGCTGGCTGGCTATTGTTCCGGATACGCATTGGTTCGCTGCTGAATGCCTGGTTGAAGCTGCTTTTTCCACAAGAGAATGCAGTTTCCGCTTGGAATCATCAGATTTCCGTTGTTGCGTCCTTTTCCACCCAGATCAATGAGCCTCTCAAGTCTCGGAGTTGAAAAAAAAGCCGAAATAATCTGAAAAAACATTGTTTTAACTGAAAAAAAAGTCTATTTTTGCTGAAATCATACCCTTTGAGCTCCGAATTGAGTAAACCTGTTTCCGCGAGGTGAGAGAAAGACAGATGCCCAGCTCCTTCAAACTGGATAATTCCTATAATTGCTTTACGTCAAATTCGCCGCAAAAAGCGGATTTGAATCGTGATTCCGAAAACTGCAGCTGCGAAACAAAATGAAGAAACCAATATTTGCAGTATTCATCTGCGCCAGTTTGCTGACAATACAGCCAGTGCTGGGTGCAGAAATATCGCTATCATAAATCACTCCGAACGCGTATGAAGGACGCAATTTGACATTCTATTTCAAAGCTTCAGAATCTGTCAATGACGAAGTATGCTGCAAGTACAAAACAGTCGACGGCGATGCGGGCAGGTGAGGGCTCTTGGAGGGATTGTGCGCGCCGAAGCGGCTCTTTGTGCAGGAGCAAGCGCAATGTATATCCGAACAATGCCATTGTTATCACAGTACGCCGTGACCGGCACTGCAAACTCGACGAAACTGTCAAAGTCAAATTATGGGACCCTCATTATCGCTTCAAAGAAGAATGCCAGGCGATGGACGGATCCAATAACGCTGTTGACCGGCCGTACGAATTCTTGGCATCGGGACCAATCAGACAGCGCCAGTTTGGATGTCAAGCAAAAACGTTTGGTGAGTAAGAGTAAGGATACTCATCTAGTTGAGCTGTCCGCGATGGCATGACGTGAACTAGCTTGTCTCTCCGTATTTTGCCAAGTGTCGCGTGGATGGCGCCGATTGACAAACAATTTCAGATTCAGCGTTCTCATCACTTGATCAGCGCTCTGGCTGTTTCCAAACATGAAGCTAGGGTCCTGGCATACGTTTTGGTGGCACAACAAAAAGGGGCTTATATACTCAACTTGACAAAACTCAAATAGCAGCCGATTAATTTTCAAATAAAGAAAAATATCGAGTGATTTCGAAAATTAATTCTAATATTCAGCGATATATGGATTTATTTTGCATACGTCAAGTTAAGTATATAAGTCCCAACAAAAAGGCTGTCAAGGAAGACAGGCTTCTCGAAAATGATCTTGTGCGCCTTTATTCGGCAACTTCTGGGCGATAACGGGAAACATGCCGCGCTGG
This sequence comes from Arenicellales bacterium, assembly GCA_965200545.1. Classification (GTDB taxonomy): domain Bacteria; phylum Pseudomonadota; class Gammaproteobacteria; order Arenicellales; family JAJDZL01; genus JAJDZL01. The sequence continues at coordinate 88,539 of CBDAUJ010000001.1, forward strand.
CAGCGCAAATGTGATACTGACGAATTGTCGTCATCCGGAGTGTGGGATGAAAGGGTTTTCAGGGTATCGATGCAGGATTGATGTCGGCCAAGGAGCCGGTGACTTGAGGGAGGTTATTCTAAGAGGTTGTTGCGCTGGACCTGCAAAGGCGAGCCGCGCTTGATGCCAAGTCTGAGAGCGAGCGCAGCGCAAACTGGTCTTGCACGACCTCATATGCAGTTGGTGAAATTCAAGCTAAATGCCTTGAATTCGTCTGCGATTGCTCTGCTTGATGACGACACAGTGGACATCAACCCGCATCACCGCCGTCCGCACATCGGTCCAGCGTCGGCGCGAGGAGAAGTCAGCGCCGCTTGAAACCGGATGACTAAGGAACGACTAAAGCCTGGCGGCATTGTCAAATCGCGGAATGCCTGGAAGCGACTGCAGGTCGAGAAAATATTCAAATTGGCTGGCATATCTGTGCTGGTGATCTTGAATCGTTTGAGGGCCTGGATTTGCGGTTCGAGTCCCCGATGGCTTTGATCCCAATGATTGCGCATTGGGTGGTTCTGCGCATGATGCCGGTGCGAACGGTCGAAACAAAAATACAGCTAAGCACTCCAATCATTATTCGGTGGTAAATCCAGCATCTCAGATCACGACTGCGATAGATTGCAAGCGCATGCCCCGATCGGGTTCAGCCAATGCTTCAACTGCGCTTTGGAATCGCTGCATGAGGAGTTGGCTAGTGCTGAAAACAGTCTATCCTATATCTCGACTCAAACGAACTTATCAACTGGCAGCCGCACAAATTCAAACGCCGTAAATCAGAAACATGTACATTTCAAATTGGTAAAGAGATCAGGAAGTCTTAGATTAGAGTTTTGTGGTTTACGTTGTCGGGTATCGTTTTACCATGCATACAAATGCGAACATCCATTAAATCATCGCTGGAACGATATGCTGAAGCGATTCTCAAACTTGTGCCTCCGCCGGTTTTCGACTGCGGGCTGGGGTGGTTTTATCGCAGGTATTTTGTGTGGTATTCCGCTTTTTTTGTATTCCGAAGCTTATGCGGATGCTTTGGACACAAATGCGTCTTTGAACGCGAGTTCAAGCGAGTTGAACCTGACGCTGGATGAGGCTATTAAACTGGCTCTGGAACGTAACCGCGGGTTGCTAAACCAGCGACTTACCGAAGAAAATAACAGGCTTGACCGAGAAGAGGTAGAAGAAAGGTATCGTCCTCGATTCACTCTCAGCTCAAATGCTACTCGTACCCGCGGAGAGGCGGCATCCAACGACGATACAGCTACTGTGAGCTTTGGGGCTGATTTGGAAATTCCGACTGGCGGTGAATTTAATTTTAGTGTGGAAGAATCAATCGGGGGCGAACAATCAGGGAATCCGAGTTTGGGATTCCGTCAGAGATTGCTGTCAAGCAGTCTTATAGACAGGGAAAGGAACTCGCTCGCAGAAGAGCGAATCGAAGAGCAAAAGAAGGTTCTGACTTTTCAAAAATCCATGAGTGATATCGTCGTTAATACAATCTCAGAGTACCGCAGCCTCATACAAGCATTCAGACAGTTGGATATAGCCAAAACCTCTCTTCAGCGTGCGATAGAGCAGCAGGAGGTTACACGTGCTATGATTCAAGTTGGACGGGTTGCACGACGCGAAGCCACTCGCTCTGAGGCAACGATTGCAAACCGGGAGCTGGCGCTGTTGACCGCTGAGAACACTTTGAATGAAGCCAACATAAAGTTGATCAACAGTCTTGATTTGGACAGTACCACGCGGATTTATCCTCAGGAGAGCTTCCAATTCGATCAGATCAGGAAAGTTGAGATAGGCCAGATTGACATTCAAGAAAGTATTGAGATTGCATTGCAAAAACGAACAGACTATCGTATGGAAAAACTGAATCTTGAATCGGCGCGCATTACAGTGCGAAACAAAGAAAAAAGCAAGCTGCCCGGCTTAGATTTTTCTTTTACGGTGACCCGTGACCGATCGCGCAAAAGAAATCAAAATACCGCGAGCTTGACACTGAATATTCCACTCAACAACCGTTCAATAGACCGTGACATAATAAAGTCAAAGAACCGTTTGATCATGAGCGAGCGAAATCTTGAGGGACAGCGAGAAGCGATTGGCAATTCAGTGAGGCAAGCGGTTAAAAGTGTAGAGCTTCGCTATCGATCCACCTTGCTGGCGCGGCAGGCGCGCGAACTGGCAGAACAAAACTTGGCAATTGAGCAAAACAAATTCAATCAGGGCTTGTCCTCAACTTTTGAGGTTACAGCGTCTGAAGATGATCTGGTGTCAGCTGAGAATGCTGAAATTGATGCGATTATCAGTTATCTTCGTGCTTTGATAACTCTGGATCAAGAGATGGGGCTGACGCTGGAGACGTGGAATATTGATGTTGAGGAGGTGCTGGAATGATCAGTCAGGATTTTTCAGTTTATCGGGAAATCCTTGAAAACCTTCTGGATGGCGTGATCGTCATTGACTTTTCCGGATCCATCGTCATTGCGAACCATGCCTCCTGCCAGATATTTGAATTTGACCGCAGCGATGTTGTCGGAAAGCCTTTTGCAGAGGTGTTCATCCAGATCGACGGGTTTGATGAGTTTACCCAGATCATCCTTGATGTAATCGTGCAAGGATCACCGATGGACAGACGCGTGACGAATGTTCAAGTCGGCGACCGCTTGCACACGCTCGCGCTGACAACCTCATTTTTGTACGGTGAGGGGGATGAGTCCACAAAACCCGTCGCCGTAATTGCCGTGTTCACGGATATCACTGAGATACGCGAGCTACGAGAAACCGAGCTGCGCCAGGCGAAAGAAATAGAGTCGCAGCACCACGACCTTCAGAAAGCTTACCGCGATATTGAGTCGCGCAACGCAGCCCTGTCGCAAATGTCAAAAAAGGTCAGGGGCACTCGTGTGATTTCGATGATTGTGTTTGCCGGACTTTTTGTCGGCGTCAGCGGCTACTACCTACAAACTCTTGATCCATTTACGTCCCGGCCATACGACGCGCTGGTCTCGCGCGTCGCAGCAGTGTTTTCTTCGAATAAGCAAGACTCCCAGCCGCTAGCAGAACTGGAAGCTGCACCTGCGACCAATTATTTGACTATGGTGGTCACGCCTCAGCCATTTCGCTCGACTATTTCATTGCGCGGAAACTTGGCGCCGGGCAACTTCGCCGGGGTAATCAGTCCATTCGCTGGCCATATCAGTGAGCTGTTTGTGAAAAACGGCCAGAGCGTCGGTGCTGGCGACTTGCTGATGACATTGGATACCGAGCAGATTCAGGTTCAGCATCGGAATGCGGAGGTTGACTATATCAAGAAACTGGAAAGCGTCGAAAAACTGAACAACTGGGACGAAAGTTCAGAAATGGCGGATGCCAGGCGCCGGTACCGACGGGTAAGACTGTCGCTTGATGATGCAAGAAAGCAATTGAATCGAACGAAGTTTCTGTATGATCAGGGAATCATTCCCGAATCTGAGTATGAGTCGGCGGAGCGCAACTACATCACTCAGACACTGGATCATGATGCGGCCGAGCAAGAGTTGCAGTCTGTTGCAAACAAGGCCGGACCCGATGAGCGAAGGGTTGCTGAGCTGGAGGCCGAGAACTCGCGCACACAGATGGAAAAACTGAAGAAAAAACTGGAACAGAATCGACTTGTAGCGCCGATTTCAGGAATTATCCAGCTTCCGTCCCGAAGCGGGGCAGGAGCAAAAGATTTGAATGTCGGGATGGCGCTGGAACAGGGGCAAGCCGTCGTGAATATTGCGAATTTTGATCTGATTGCGGTATCCAGTTCAGTCGATGAGGTGGAGGTCGGCAATATTGAGACCAGCCAGCAAGCATGGATTACCGGCCCTGGATTCCCAGATCTGCGGCTTGAAGGCACTGTGGCCAGCGTCGCAAACCGAGCCAGAAATCGAGGCAGAGGCTCGCCGCAGTTTGATATCAGTGTGGAGCTGGACGACATAGAAGCGGAAGATCGCGAAAAATTGCGGGTTGGAATGTCGGCGCATGCCACGATTGTGACTTACGATAAGCCCGAAGCCCTGCTGGTTCCGATCACGGCGGTTTCGCAATTCAATAATGAAGCGACCGTGCAGATTGTTAACGCCGAGACCAGGGCCATTGAGGATCGAACGGTTGAGCTTGGCCTGACAACACTCGATTCAGTAGAGGTGCTCGCGGGATTGGAGCCCGGCGAGGAAATTGTCCTGCGCGAGTGAAAGTCTGCCGCATCACATCTGACACAGCGCCGGCGCAATGCGATTTTTGTTTGCACTGGCAAATTACAAGGATCAAGCATGAATGACTCTCATGAGAAACTGCAGCTGATTGATATTCATAAATCGTTTCAGCTCGGTCCCGTGACGACAGAAGTATTGCGCGGTATCAATCTGGAAGTGAAGTCGGGTGATCTGCTCTCCATTATGGGGCAGTCCGGCAGCGGCAAAACCACGCTGATGAATATCATTGGCTTGCTCGACCGGCCCAGCGCGGGAACATACCTTTTCAACGATCAGGATGTTTCGAAACTGAACGATCGGCGGATCTCGACACTGCGCGGCAGGCGCGTAGGATTCGTTTTCCAGTCGTTTCAGCTGCTGCCGCACCTGACAGCTTTGGAAAATGTTGCGTTGCCGCTTGTCTATCAGGGCAAGACTCGCGCTCACATGAAACGGCGCGCCAGCGAAGAGCTTGAGAAAGTCAATATGGACAATCGCATGCAGCACCGGCCGAATCAGCTGTCCGGCGGTCAGAAGCAGCGTGTTGCGATTGCCCGCGCTTTGGTTGTCGAACCCGCGCTCCTGCTTGCCGATGAGCCGACTGGCGCACTAGATCCGGGTACCGCAACAGATGTGGTGGAACTGCTCAAGCGGATGAATGCTGAGCAAGGCGTGACGATCATGGTCATCACCCATGATGCGGCCGTAGCGCAGCAGTGCACCCGGCAGATTCGGATAAAAAGCGGACAGTTGTATGAAACCAATCGCGCCCGCAGTGTTCAGTCAGCAAAAGGTTTTGATGTCGAAGCCAGCAGCACGGCTGCATTTTCCGAACAGGTCGCATCCGCCTGATCAAGTCCCAGCTGCTCCGCCATGTCTCGAATCATATCAGTCATCAGATTCAACTTTCGCGAAGCCGTCTCCAGCCTTAAGGCGGCGCGATTGCGAACTTTGCTGGGACTGATTGGGATCATGATCGGTATCTCCTCGGTTATCGCGATGATCTCACTGGGTGAGATTGCGAAACAGCAGGCGCGCAAGCAGTTTCAGTCGATGGGTACCAATATTCTTGTGGTGCGCAAATCAGATGATGGCTTTACATCGCAAGCTCGGAAAGCACAGATTCAACAAGACGATGCCATAAACATGCCAACTGTTGCGACGATTACTGAGGCGGCAGCGCGGGTCTCACTCTATGGTCAGACTCGATACGCTGGAAAAGATATCGGGCAAGGGACGATACAAGGGGTTACCCAGTCGTTCGCGAGTGTCAATAAACTCGAGGTGACCGAAGGTCGATTCATTTCCGACTTTGATATCGGACAGTCTTTCTGTGTTATCGGCAACGAAATCGCAGAATCGATGAGAAAATCTGGAACGGGAGAAATTGTCGGCTCACTGATTGAGGTGGACGATAAAGTATTTACCGTCATCGGCATACTCGGACCTGCGGAAGAAAATTATGCTTTGCCTGTATACATTGACGCAAATAAGTCGGTATTTATACCGATGAGCATGACGAATCGGTTTGATGCAGACGCAGCGATTGAGTTTGTCATTGCTCGCAGTTTGCCCGACGCGCATTACGAACTGGTCACACAGGAAGTTTCGAGTTACTTTCGTGACATAAATCCGGATCTGAAACTTGAAATTACCACAGCAAAACAGCTGATCGCTCAGATGGAATCCCAAACGCAGTTGTTTACGCTGCTGCTGGCGGCCGTGGGCAGCATCTCGTTGATTGTCGGGGGGATCGGCATCATGAATATCATGCTGGTATCGGTGGCCGAAAGGCGGCAAGAAATTGCCATTCGCCGCGCTATCGGCGCACGTCGCGGTGATATCCAAAGCCAGTTCCTGATTGAGTCGATCATTCTCACGCTGATGGGTGGCATCCTGGGGATTGGTCTTGGATTGGCGGCCACATTCGGAATTTGTCAATTTACCGGCTGGGAGTTTGCGGTTTCGTACTTGTCTGTGTTCAGCGGTCTTGGAACAGCGGCGCTGGCCGGAATATTTTTTGGCTTTCAGCCGGCCCGGCAGGCGGCGCGTCTGGATCCGATTGCGGGATTGCAAAGCGGCGCGTGATCTGGGCAGACAACGGAACCCTCGCTGCTTTCAGAGAAGCGGTGGACTGATGGAGGCATATGAATTTCGTGATCTCTCCCGCGCGATGTATTCACGCTGTCAGTCGGTGAAATTTGGAAGTATCATTACCCATCGATTTTGTGTCGTTCGTGATTTTCCTGTTGACTGATAATTGTTTGCTCTCTTTCCTCAATCAATGAGATCAGAGACTTTTATGGAAATCCCAAGTATTGAAGCATACGAACGGGCAATCTTGCGGCTGCAGGAGCTTCTTGTCCGCTATCAGTCAGCTTGCGACGATGATGGCCTTCGAGATGGTTTAGTTCAGCGATTCGAGTATGTCTATGAAATCAGTCACAAAACAATCAGACTCTATTTGGCATTTGTATCGGCATCTCCCGACCAATACGCTCAGATGTCATTTCCGGCATTGATACGGTCTGCCAATCAGCAGGGGCTGCTTCTGGGTGAATGGCGCGATTGGCATAGGTACCGCGAACTGAGAAGCAAATCGAGCCATACCTATGCAGAGGAAGTTGCATTGGAGGTTGCTGCCGCAATCCCAAAATTTCTCGAAGAAGTCATTTACCTTCGCAATCAGTTACGGGATCGGCTGCGATGATAAGCAATGCAAGGAGATCTATCGTTATGCGCCGTGCCGACTTTGCGATAGTTCACAAAATTCTGCATGAAAATGTGCCGGAGCGGGAAGTATTGGCTTTTGGATCAAGAGTAAATGGGAGTGCAAGAAAGTATTCTGATCTTGATCTGGTTGTTCTTGGTGAAACGCCATTGCCATTTTCAATTTGCATGAAGCTTGAAAGTGAGTTTGAGTATTCGTATCTGCTGTTTAAAGTGGATGTTTTGGACTGGTGTCGCATCACTGAGAGTTTTCGTGCTATTGTTCGCAAGTGCGCAGTGACCATCCACTCCGCGGAAAAATCGATCACAGACTTTGATATTCTGGAAATTCACTGAAATTTGGTGCAGGTTTTTAATTTCCCCGACCGTAGCAGCCGCATAATTTCCAGCAGTCTTTTGTCTGCAATGGATAATCTTGCGCTCAATCGTTCCAGAATGCAGCATAAGACTCTTTTCAGTTGATTAGCGAGGTCCCAGGTTTCGTCTCCAGTGTAGAACACGAGGGTTGAGAGAAAAAACCAGCGTAAGACGTAAGAAACAACAAATATCGAGCTTTCAGTCTTGCTGAACATGCGGTCTCAATATGTACCCGGCCAATAAAGATGAAGTCTTCACGGGAATAATGAGTTCCTGCTTGGGAAAGAAAGCGCGTAATGGAATGACTTCAAACTGATAAATGCAATTTTCGAGTGTGGCCGATCACTTCTTTCTGGATTAGGCACATCCGTGCAGAAATTCATTCTCCCGACCTGTCGCAAAGCAAATTTGAATTACCTGCCGCCTTACACGATTACTTCAGAAATTCTGAATCTTGTCGCGACGATCAGCGAGATTGTCGGGAGACTCGCCGTTGTCTCTGACAAAAAGACAAATTTGCGGCTGCGGCGTATCAACCGAATTCGAACCATCCATGCCACACTTGCTATTGAAGGCAATACGCTGACCGAATCACAGATTACGGCGATATTGGAAAACAAACCCGTGATTGGATCACCCCGTGAGATACAGGAAGTCAAAAATGCTTTACCCACGTATGAACAGTTCGATACTTGGAAACCTCACTCAGAAAAAGATTTACTTCAGGCGCATGGGATGTTGATGCTGGGCTTGATCGACGAGATCGGGACATACCGAAGCCGATCTGTCGGCGTGGTGGGCGCTGGAAAGGTGATTCATTTAGCTCCGCCGGCGAGTCGGGTGCCGCAATTGATCGGGCAGCTTTTTGGCTGGCTAAAAGAAGCCGATGTGCATCCGCTGATCGCTGGGTCGGTATTTCACTACGAGTTTGAGTTCATTCATCCTTTTGAGGACGGAAATGGTCGCATCGGGCGACTTTGGCAGAATTTGATTTTGGCTCAATGGAATCCCCTATTCGTCAGCCTCCCGATCGAGAGCTTGGTATTTGATCATCAGGATGAGTACTACAGGTCTTTGCAGGAAAGCAATCAGAATGCAGATTTCGCCCCCTTTATCGCATTTATGCTGAAGATGATTTGTGAGGATGTTGTTGCCTTCACTCCCCAAGTCACCCCCTAGTCGATCAGCTGCTGGCAGTCATCAAAAACGAAATGGCACGTGAGTCGCTGCAGTCCGTTTTGGGTCTCGCAGATCGCAAATCATTTCGTGAAAACTACCTCAAGCCAGCATTGGAAATGGGGCTCATTGAGATGACGATTCCTCATAAGCCCACAAGTCGCATGCAAAAATATCGGATCACCAGCAAGGGCCGAATGCGGCATCTCTATCTGTAAGGCCAAATCAATCCCCTGCTGAAACACCCGCTCTGAAAAGCTCAGTTTGCGAATGCCGGAGTGTTCAGGTCAAGTAAAAATCCTATTGGCAGTTTCGCTTGTATACTCGTTATTTCAGCGGCAGACAGCGAGATTTGAAACCTTGCCGCTGTACAAACTTCTATGGTGATAATGAAAACGCGGAAATACCAAGATATCTACCCCAGCAAACCGATACTGGACAGTGCTAAATCTGCACGTTTATCTGCAGCTGATCTGCTGACGCTGGAGTATTTTGAAGCTGAGCCAAACTCAATGCCGGCGAGGGTTTTTGATCAGCATCATATTCTCCTCAATCTGAAAAATAAGCCTTATCGTGTTGAAAACTGGCGAGATGGAAAACATCGGGATTTCATCTGCCGCAAGCATGAAATTATCCTGACACCGGCTGGAATAGAAAGCGGCTGGCGCTGGCCTGCCAAATCGAAAGTGATTGTGATTACTCTTGAGCCGAAAAAATTTGAGAGATTCGCACAGTATGAAGTCGGCATTCTGTTACAGGACTCTCAGTTGAAATCACTTGTGCAATTCAAGGATCCGGACATCTGCCATGCAGGTGTCATGCTGAGAGACTCTCTTCGCAGCCAAGAGCATGGGTCAGATCTTATTTATGAAAGTTTAGCGCGCGTGTTTTTGGTCAGGCTGATTCAGAAATATGGCCTGCGAAAAGATGAATACTCGGTGTCAGCGCGAATCACTACAAGCGTGTGCTGAATTTTGTAGCTCAAAACTTCGGCCAGGGAATCACAGTCGAGGACATGGCCGAACAAGCCGCTTTAAGCTCATCGCACTTCACAAGGTTATTCAAGCAAACGATCGGAATGAGTCCTATGCAGTTTGTGATGTCTTATTGTATAGAGCAAGCGAAGAAAAGATTGCTCAAGCGAGATTCAGCATTGATTGATATCGCATTGTCATGCGGTTTTGCTGATCAAGCTCACTTTTCAAGAAAATTCAAGGAGGTGCAAGGAGAGACCCCTTCAGTGTATCGCTCTAAACTTTGGATCTAAACGAGCGATAATTCCGCAGATATATTCAAAAGTTTCGCATTCTGGTTCAAGAGCGGATTACTCTTGTTCGCTTAAACTGGCGCTCGCATTTCAACCAATTACGGGAGAGCAATAATGAAAAGTATATTTTTTGCTGCAGCTGTTGCAGTCGCCATGATTTCAAATACTGCGGAGGCGTTCATGAAAAAAAGCGTTACTTTTGAAAGTGCAGGAAAAACGCTGGCGGGAGATCTGTACCTGCCTGAATCCTACAGCAATGATGATCGGTTGCCGGTAGTGGTTGTGACTGGAGCATGGACAACTGTAAAAGAGCAGATAGCCGGAACGTATGCCGCAGAGCTCGCGGCCCGAGGGTATGCAGCACTAGTTTTCAATTTTCGCGGCTGGGGTGAATCTTCTGGCAGTGTACAATATTTGGAAAATCCACACCGCAAAACTGAAGACATCAATGCAGCTGTGAACTTCCTTGCTTCCCTTTCCGAGATTGATGCCGATCGAATCGCAGGTCTTGGAATTTGCGCATCGGCCGGATATATGAGTGATGCCGCACTGCAAAACAACAATATTCAAAGTCTTGCTTTGGTCGCGCCATGGCTGCACGACCGAGAGATTGTCAATTTGGTTTACGGCGGTGAGGAACGTGTTTCAGATTTGATTCGATTGAGTCGTGATGCAGAGCGTTCCGAGCAGCCATCCATTGTCGAAGCGGCCAGTGTGAGCAACTCTGATGCGATCATGTACCAAGTGCCTTATTACACCGAAGAGGATCGTGGTTTGATTCCACAATACGACAATAAGTTCAATCTGATGTCGTGGCAGGGCTGGCTGACGTATGATGCACTGGAGACTGCGGATCGGTTCCAAAAACCAACTCTGCTGGTGCACTCGAATTCCGCGGCCATTCCCCAAGGGGCGACGGAGTATGCGAAGCGCATGGGTGATTTTGCTTCAATGCATTGGCTCCCAGATTTTACTCAGTTCGATTTTTATGACCATCCAGACGCTGTGACGACCTCGGTAGATACGGTCACAGAGCACTTTGCGCAAACCTTGTAAACGAGGTTGAATGCGATGAAAAATGCACTGATGCTGACAGCGATCCTGTCGTTTTTCTCAATGAATGCTGGGTTGGCAAACAGCATGTCTCAGCAGGTTGCAGCAATTGAGACGATTGTTGAGAGCGTCGCTGTATTGGCTGATTCGGGGAATTTTGAAGTGCTGGAAAAGCTCTATGCCGATGAGGTTCTGATCGACTATTCATCTTTGACAGGTGTTGATCCGCAACTGAAGAGTCCGCAAGCACTGATGACCGAATGGGCTGGAGTGCTGCCTGGATTTGATCGCACTCGGCACCGGGTATCCAATATCAAGGTGACTTTGGAGTCGGAGAATAGGGCTGTCGCGACTGCGGACGTTGTTGCAGATCACTATGTCGGAGAACTTCACTGGCAGGTTTCGGGAGATTATCGGTACGAACTGGCTGTTTTCGATAGAAAATGGCTGATCACGGCTGCAACTTTCAATTTAACAGATGAGCAAGGCACCCGGGAAGTGTCTGCATCCGCAATCCAGAATGCTGCGGTCCGACCGCCTGCATATGTGGTGCGCAAACAGACTGAAGATGCAGTTCATCTGCTTTTATCCGCATTTGAAGCCGTATGGGAAAACGAATGGAAAGAACAAGACCTGGAGAGATTGACTGCTGCGTGGGACAGAATGGTTTCTGTGTGGGATGATAATGCAGTTTATGAAAGGCTACATGATCCAGCAGAGCGTCTGAGTGTGACCGGAAAAGAAAATATTATCAAAACCCTTGAAGAGGATTGGCTGCAATTTCAATGGCCAGAATTTAGCTTTTCAATTTATCCGATGCAAAATCCTCAGGTCGTTTTCGTTGAGATTTCCATTGATGTTTATTATGGGCCGATCAGCGGTCATCAGACCCGCGGCGCATTGATCCAAGTTGAAAATGGGAAAATCAAACTGTATCGAGAATTTTTGTATGAAGACTATGAGATAATCTATCCGCAGTAAGGGACATAGATGAAATAGAGCTGGTTTATCTTGATTATTCTTGATCTTTCCCAAAATATTGATAATAATCAAAACAATATTTAAACAAACCGTCTGTCCAGCTGGAAATGATGGATTGATTTCTTTGAGTTGGCAGACAACTAAGCATGGCTTTAATGTCAACTCTGATAGATTTCCAGGGTCAGTGCAGTTTCACGTTTCACAAGATAAAATAAACCAAGCGTTCAGAACAGCGAGCCGCATATCGCCGGCATGCATCAGGCATTGGGCTCATAAGTAATTCTTCATATATCGCTTGCATGCGAAAAAGGATGCCATCAAACGCACGGCGAAGACAATTGCTAGTGTAGTGTCCTAAATATGTATTTAGGACACTACACTAGTTTCCGGTTATCGCGTTTTGAAACAGAAGCTGGTCAAAAGCATGACAGGGCGCCCCTAGTTTCACTTCGATAAGGGTGCTGTCAAATGAACTTTTTACAAGAAAACTGGTTTTACATTGCTGCAATTATTAGCTTGGTTGCTGGGCTTGGAACTGGAATTTTTAAAATTGGAAAATGGATAGGGGCGACCAACACAAACATTGAAAATTTGAAGAAAGGTGTAGATGCAATTCAAGATGAAATCAAAACAATTCAGGAAGACATAAAGAAATTGTTTGGCATGTCTTCCTCGCTAAAAACTGCTCATGCATCAAGTCCCTTGAATTTAAACGACTTGTGACAAGAGATTTCAAATCATGTCGATGCCAAAAGCTGGGCAATAAACAATGTTCAATCTTTGTTAAATCAGGTAAAAGACAAGGAAGAATTTGAAATATTCAAGATTTGTACTGATTATGTTAACGAAAAGTTTAGCAATGAAAATGAAATCGAATTTAATAGGACAGTAGAGTCCATTGCATACGAGCACGGAATCGATAATGAGCAAGTGCTAATAGGTCTATCGCATTGAATTGAGACGCAATTCTTGCCATGCTTGAAACATACCCCTGATAAAAACGCAAAAGGGAGAAAGGAGGTGTCACATACTCGACTGTTTGGCCATTCAAACAATTTTCGAGGGTTTCACTGGCAACGATCTCAGGTAGTCGCTCAGGGACGGAATCGGGAAGCGATAGTGATATGGGATTTCCGTCACCGGAGCCAATAAACCCGCATGCAGCGCATTGGTCAGAAAGTCATCGAACGATCTCTGCGCTGCCTCAAGCTCTGATGCTGCCAGGCGTCGCAGTTCCTTGCGCGACAGGATTCCTTGTGGCTGGCGATCGGCTGCCAAAGCCAGCAGTTTGTAAAACTCAGGATCCAGGAAACCGGAAGCCAGCCGTCCGGCATAATAGTCGTTTTTTCGCTCCGTTCCCTTTTGCAGCGCCTCGTCAAGCAGAGGCTTTTCCAGTTTTCCATTGTGTTTGCGGATGACTTGACCGGCCGCCAGTCCGACTCGGTTGAGATGCTGCGGCCATCCCTGCGACAGCTCAGAAAGCGCAGTCACCCAGACTGACTTCTCGTCCTCATCTCCCGTGAAATAAGCATTGAGCAGGCATCTGATCGAGTCGCTTGCATCTGCCATTGAAAGCGCCTGAAGATTGACTGTCCTCTGATCCGCAAATCTCGAAAGACCGCACTGGCGCAGTACCTCCTGAGTGTCACTCAGCCCAAAAAAGGCTGCAATCAAAGGAACGCCTTCCGGCGGGTTGTGCAGACAGTCGATCACGCCTCGAGTTGTCTGCTGTATCGGTATGTTCTGTGCCTCATCGACAAAAACTACCAAGCGAAACCTCTTCAGCAAAGGGGCCGCATTCATGAAAACCGGCTCGGCCAGCTGGATTTCGTCTGAGTCTTGCTGTGGCCGTCCGCCTATGGACACACCGCCCAAGCCGCCGCCTCGATCGGACAATTCCTGATAGAGTTTTTGCCCGATCTTCAAATACTCGCTGAACTTTCCAGACATTGTTTCTGAGACAGTCTGCGAAAGACGCATGCTTTCTTTATTGACGGCATTCAGAATTACGCTCATGGTCTGCGTTGCCGACTTTAAAGTTTCAGGCTTGATGAGAACTGCTGCCCAAGGGTCTTCAGGCGCTGAATGCTGCCGGACCGCCTCTATGCACTCAAGCATCAATGCAGATTTGCCCGCACCCGGTGCACCTTCATAAACCATGGTGCCGCCCCCTATGCTACCCGCATGAAGGCTGCCTGCTGCTTTTTGAAAAACCTCATACTCGGCATCGCGGCCGAAAAAGAACGGCTCGCGGCCGACTTCGGCACGATCAGTCTGATCCAGCCACACCTCTTCGTCCAAAGGATCCGCTGGCGGTGGTTTTGGAAAGTGCTTTCGGTCCATACAAATGAATTTGATCGGATTCAGGATTTGTTATCTTTTGAGAAAAACTCCCCGAAACGGGGTGTTCGCTAACAGCGTCAGCGGTATGCTTTGGACAAGACTGCAACCCCTCGATACTCCACAGAACTGATAAAAATTCTACCACAAAAGACCACAATTCGCCGCTGATCTATGCAGTTTTTCAGGGTCAACGTGCCTTTGCGAAAGTTTTTATGTTTGATTCTGAAAAGGTTCGAATTTGAATTTGAGTTTGCCAGGTGATTTTTTCTGTTATTTTGGTCGACTGATTCATACAGTGGGAACATTGCAAAAATTCCATACTTAATTCTCAGCGACTGCAAGAAACTGAAGAGTTTTATCTGATTTTGAGCTTGAGCTATGCTCAAGCCAATTAAGTCGGCCTTCAGCTATTTCCGCGCAAGCGATCGGGTATGGGCAATGTAAGGAGGCTGGCATTCTTGTGCGCAAATTTCAGTCTCTCAGTTCAGCTAGTGTCAAGTCAAGCCTGCCGTGCCGCAGAAACAGGCCGACTGGCAATTCACTGCGGCCGATGCGCGGATCCAGCTGAAACGCCTTGATCCGAATGACCTGATACCAGGGACTGAGCCCTGCATTGCGCCTGAAGCGCCATGGGACAAAGGCAGTGCATCGCAAAAGTCCCGACTCGCACTGCTGAGGCGCAAAGCGGCTGGCCGCCGCAGCTGCAAAAATGACCCAAGCCTGAAGCCTGCTCTCGATTCAGCCTTCGGCACGCGGCAAGTCGCGCTTAAGCTGTCGGATTTCCTTGATCGAAAGGCCCGTATAGCGCTGCACCTCCTGCTCAGACTTGCCATCGCCGACCAGCAGCCGGGCACATTCGCGCTTGGAATCCTGCATTCCCTGCTGCCGGCCCTCATCAATCCCCCGCTGCAGCATCTGCTGCTCTAAATCCGCTAACGTCGTTCTCACCACCATCGGCTCACCCTCCTGCTGTCTTACCACTTCCGCCAGCTCGCTGTGGCGGCCCTGCCCCTTGATCTCAAGTATAAACTCCCTGACAAACTCAAATGCCTCCGGCCCCGCTGCCAAGCCGCCCGCCCGCTCCAAGGCCAAGCCAAAGCTGCTCGCAAACTCCCCGGCATCGCCCGTGTGCAAGGCCGCGATCAGCGGCCCGAACACATTCCCCGCCGGCAGCGCGCCGCGCTCATACAGGCTCCGCTCATCCACCAGCACATAGCGGTCAAAGGCAAAGCCCGAATCCCGCAAGACCTGCGGCACCGCAATCATCTCGCTCAGCCGGGTTTCTGCATCCCAGGGGCGCTCGCCATTATAAATCACCGCCGCAATGATCGGCGGCAGCTCTGTGAGACCCTCGGCCTCCATCAGCAGCTCATACCAGCTGAGCACATACCGGCACATGCGCACCGGCATCAGCCGGTCCACTCTCGACTGCGCCTCGAGCATCAGCAGCACATAGCCGCAGGCAGCGTCATCAAACTCAAACTGCCACATCACGTCGTTGCGCAGCTGCCGGTACTTCTCGCCTTTCTTCAGGTCGCCGATGACGGTCTCCGTCGGATAGCGGCGGAAGGAGTCGAGATTGATCCGCGCGGCCACCTCATCGGGCAGAAAGCCCGCGGCGAACTCCCGGACCACCCACGGCTGCATCAGCAGCCGCTTGTAAGGCCCGTCACTGTCCATGGTCTCGCCGGTGTCCTGTCTCTCATGATGAATGGCAATATCGAGTGAGCAAGAGTACCAGCGCCCGCTTCAAATGTCAAGAAAACGGCGAAAATAATCGAGCCGCGGCTGTCCGGGCCAGCAGGCTGGTACCAGAGCCAAATCATAGCTTCAATTTGCGCCGCCATGATCCGGCCATTATTATGTTGCGTACAGAAAACGCAGAATTGTTAAGGTGCTAGGATCTTTGGCAGTAGTCTGGGAGTACGATTATCTCGCGGGGACCATTGCCCCTGCTTGACAGCATTGATGCTCTATCCTCAATCGAAGATTTAATCGACAAGCCTTGGTAAAATCGGCGATGACCGTGGTTTTCCATTCAAGATCGGGCATGGTACTTCTCTTCAATCAGCGTTTGCGCCTCTTGCATCGCCTGGTATGGGACTGAGCAGGGCGCTGATCATCCGGCGCCTTGGACCGAAACCAGGCCTCATAAGCGTCTGGGTCGGTGCTAGGCCTGCGGGCAGTCCACCTTCTGCCGCCACGCGGATCAGCAGGATGCGTACAGCATCCGAGAGTGTCGGGCCAACGCCGGCGAGTGCGCTCGAGGCTTGAGCTTTAAGTTGATCATCAACACGAACATAGAGCATGGATGTTTGGGCAGGCATGGCAGTTCCCCCTTGAATTAGAGTATGCGATTGAATCTCGTTTGAGATGCGACTTTAAGCTAAGCCATCCTCAACTCACCGCACAAATTCTCACCGTAGCAAGCTTTTCGAGATGTTTTTTGACATCTCCGTGCTCGGAGAGCAACGGGTAGAATTGAGCAGCCAAGTTTCGTATCTCTGCGATGGCATCACGGCTTGATGAAATGCCTGCCATAAAGCGAAAAAATCAGGAGGGAATAGAAGCCGGTGAATTTGGCGCAGCGTTATGGAGTCGCGTTTCTGGCAATTTCCAGAAATTCGCACATCATCTCTGCGCCTTCTAGAATCCGTACTGTGTGGCGTTGCAAAATATCCGGTGGAATGAAATAAAGATGGTCATGTTTTACAGCGTGAATCGATTTCCACTTTTTCCATTCATCAAGCCAATCAGGTCGCTCGCTGCCATGCCCGCTTGCGATAATGACGTGGGGATCAGCTTCAATGACCGATTCCACACTGATCCGAGGCGCCATCGCTAAAGTGTCGCTGAATATATTGGTACCGCCGCACAAGCGCATTACACTGGATATCAGGTGCTCGCCATTGATTGTGATCAGCGGCTTGTTCCAGATCACATAGAAAACATTGACCTTTTGGCTTTGAGTGTAGCGACTTTGCAGCGCTTGCAGCTTTTGTGCATACAAATCCGCTTGCATCTGTGCGGTTGATTCGGTTCCCAGAAGCTGGCCTATTCGAGTCAGAGAAGAGGCGATATCTGCAAGTTCTCGCGGCTCGTCAACATAGACGGTGAAGTTCAAATCCCGCAGATGATTGATCATCTCCCAGCCATTGCCTCCGAATGCCAGTATCAAATCCGGTTTCAGGCCGACGACCATCTCAAAGCTGATTTTCTTGTAGCTGCCAATATTGAGAATTTGATTGGCTTGTTCGGGATAGTTGCTGTAGTTGACTGTTGCGACGATTCGATCGCCTGCACCCGCGGTAAATACCTGCTCGGTCAGATGCGGGGCCAGTGTAATGACGCGCTGAGCGGGCTCTTCCAGTATGATCAAGGTCCCTGAGTCGTCGGTGACGGCTCGCTCGCTTGCATGAACAATGGATAGCGCTGCCAGGATACACACCACTGTCGTCCAGATCACTGCCGCCGTACGGCGGTTTTCCAAAATTTGCGGTTTCATTGATTGAACTCTAACATTTTTGCATTTGCAGGTTATTGCCTTTAGATACAGCTGCAAGTCAGGAAAACAGTACATTCATTTGTTGCCGGATTGGTTTGCAAAAAGCTCAATTATCCGCTTTGCGAGGGGCTGGAGCAGGATACATTGCTACTCGTCGGCTTGCTGATGATGACTGCTTGAAGGTGCGGCACAATTGCTGCAAGTTGATTTACATCCAGAGACTGCCGTCGCGGGCCCGTGCATGCACCTGAATTGAAAGAATCGGCTTGCATTCAACATGACTGACGGTTTGACATTTTGGTGCAATTTTGGTTTGATTGGGCAGGCTTGATGCTTTGCGCTGCGGGCATCTTCTTCGACTGAACTGAGAAAGTCGCTGGAAACTATAATCGCAGTTTTGAGTGGATGGGAGAATCGATACGTTCAGCAATTGGAAAAGAGCGTTCTTTCGGAGTGCTGGCCTGGAGAAATTCGAAAAGAGTGGAGTTGGCGATCAAGGTCGAAGCCTATCATTCATATATTTGCATATTGTTGATAAGCAGGGGAGAAAATGGAAATAATTCGGCTTAGAGTTAACATGAAGAATGTCACGCCCAAAGTTGTGCGATCACTTTTGGTGCCGCTTGATATCTTGCTTGATGATCTGCATATCACATTTCAAGGCGCATTTGGCTGGCGCAACGTTCACCTCTATTCTTTCGAGACCCAGCGGACAGAGTGGCTCGAAGAATCTTTGGTCAGGGATGCTTTAGGGAGAAAGGAAGCCTACAGCTTGAATGATGCGTCATTGCGCGATTTTCTTACCGAAACAGGTGCGACAAAATTCGAGTATTTTTATGATTTCAATCACTGCTGGGAACACGTCGTTCACCCTGGGAAAATTCAGCATGGGAAAGTTGGAGAGCTCTACCCGAAATTGACGAAGGTGAAAGGGCGCTGTCCGCCGGAAGATGTCGGAGGTCCATGGGGTTATGAGGAGTTTCTGGAAGTTATGGCGGATGAAGATCATCTCGATCATGATGAATTTGCCGAATGGTGTTTGGAAGATGAATATGATGTCCACGATACGAAAGAAAAAGAACTGCAGGATTGCGTCGATCAGATCGCTAAACTGATTGAACGGGGCAAGCCAGCGCATGAATTTTTTGGATTTGAGCCATCTAAAATGCTTTGAACGAGACATGGTTCAAGCGCAACCCAAATTCGAAAGCACATCCATCTGATTATTGCATACACCGCAGCCGGAGCTGGTAGAAACTAATGCGGTATTCATGGAATGAGATTCGCGTACGGGCATCAAGTTTTGCCCATGAGTGGAAAGATGCCAAGTACGAAAAAGCAGATACACAGAGTTTCTACAACGAATTCTTCGAAATATTTGGTGTTCGAAGAAGAAGCGTTGCTCGCTATGAGGAGCACGTGTCCAAGCTCAATGATCGATCCGGATACATTGATTTGTTTTGGCCGGGAGTGCTGATTGTTGAGCAGAAAAGTGCCGGCCGAAATCTAAAGGCAGCGTACCAGCAAGCTGGAGAATATTTCGACGCGCTGTCGGAGCGCGAGAGGCCGCAGTATATCCTCATCAGCGATTTTCAGACATTTGAGCTCCACGATCTGGATGAGCGCAAGACGGTTTCTTTCAGCCTTGCAGATTTGCCTCAGAAAGTCGAACTGTTCGGGTTCATTCTTGGTGTGCGCCGCCGCGTATTTCGCGATCAAGATCCAGCCAGCATCAAAGCAGCAGAGCTGGTAGGACATTTGCATGATGCGCTCTTTGCGGCAGGTTACACGGGATATGATCTGGAACGTTTTCTAGTTCGAATTGTCTTCTGCCTGTTCGCGGATGACACTGGAATTTTTGAGCCGCGAGATGTGTTTCTTGAATTCATCGAAACCCGAACGAGGGAAGACGGTTCTGATTTAGGCTTGTGGCTTTCGCAGCTGTTTCAGGTGCTGGATACACCTCAGCCTGAGCGCCAGTCAACGCTTGACGAGGATCTGGCTAGATTTCCTTATGTCAATGGCAAGCTGTTTGAAGGTTCGCTGCGTATCCCCGCATTCAATTCCGCTATGCGAAAGGCGCTGCTGACTGCCTGCTATTTTGACTGGTGTGAAATCTCGCCTGCGATTTTCGGCGCCCTTTTTCAGTCTGTAACTGAAGCGAAAAAACGTCGTTCACAAGGGGTGCACTATACGACAGAGAAGAATATTTTGAAGGTGATTGAACCGCTGTTCATGGATGATTTGCGAGCCGAATTCGAGCGACTGAAGTCCCGTACAGGATCACGTCGCAGGGCCGATCTTCGCAGTTTTCATGAAAGGCTTGGGAACTTGAGATTCTTCGATCCGGCTTGCGGGTGCGGCAATTTCTTGATCATCGCCTATCGGGAATTGCGGCTCCTGGAAATAGACATTCTAAAAGAAACCCAGCCGCGGGTGCAAGATTACATCCAGGCTGCGACAGACGCGACATCCTTGTCAAAGGTGAATGTTGATCAATTTTTTGGAATTGAGATTGGTGAGTTTCCGGTGCGAATTGCAGAGACTGCGCTGTGGATGATGGACCACATTATGAATAACCGGCTGAGCTTGGAAATCGGTCAGACATTTACCCGAATTCCATTGGCAGCCACGCCGAATATTAGGCATGGAGACGCACTGGAAACAGAATGGGAGACAGTCGTTTCGGCAAAGGATTGCTCGTATGTGCTTGGCAATCCGCCATTCATTGGCGCCAAGCTGCAAACACCGGATCAGCGCGCTCAGGTACGCCGGATCGCAGCCCTGGGCAAAAGCGGCGGCACCCTCGACTATGTATCCGCATGGTTGATCAAGGCAGGAGAATATGCGAACAAAGGGCATGCAAGAATCGGATTCGTCGCAACCAATTCGATCATACAGGGGGAGCAGGTTGCGCAATTGTGGCCCGTTTTATTTGATCGGTACAGTATTGAGATTTCTTTCGCGCATCGAACGTTCGCATGGGGATCGGATGCGAGCGGCAAGGCGCACGTGCATGTTGTCATTCTTGGCCTGGGTAAACGGGAAATAGCCAATTCAGCCAGACGCCTGTTCAGCTACCCTGATCTTGATGGCGAGCCGGATGAGACTCAGCATGCCGATTTATCGCCTTATCTGTTCGATGCTGCCAAGCTTGCTGATTCGCATCTTGTGGTACAGGAAGAAAGTGCACCGATCAATGGCCTGCGAACGATGAGGATCGGTTCGAAACCGATAGACGGCGGCCGATACATTTTCAACTCAGCTCAGCGCGCAGATTTTCTTGCCGAAGAACCGGATGCAGATCAATTTCTTCACCCCTATGTTGGCGCTCGGGAGTATCTGCGAGGCGACAAGCGCTGGATTCTTGCCCTGCATCGTGCTCCGCCCGATGCCTTAAAAAAGCTGCCGCTCGTTCGGGAGCGGATCGCTGATGTTCGGTCCTACCGTGAAGCCAGCAGAAGCGTTTCAACACGAAAACTCGGAGACACTCCGACACTCTACCATGTAAATGTCCTCCCTGAAAGTTCTTTTCTTTTGATTCCCGGAGTGAGCTCAGAGCGGCGAGATTACGTGCCCATCGGCTGGCTGAATCCACCTGTTATTCCAAGCAATGCGGCTTTTGTGCTGCTGGATGCCTCACTGTCTGATTTCGCGCTCCTGACCTCAGCGATGCATATGGCCTGGCTGCGCTATATCGGCGGGCGTTTGGAGAGCCGCTATCGTTATTCGATTGGGCTTGTCTACAACACATTTCCGCTGCCGCCCAAGAATATCGATCTTTCCAGACTTGAACCAAATGCTCAAGCCGTTTTGGATGCCAGACTCAATCATTCGAATACAACTCTCGCTGACTTGTATGATCCCGATCTGATGCCGCCAGATTTGCGAAAAGCGCATCAGGCACTGGATAAAGCAGTTGATCGTCTGTATCGTCGGTCTGGATTCTCTTCGGAGCGTGAGCGCGTCGAGCACTTGTTTTGGCTCTACGAAAAAATGAAAACGCCGCTGCAAACTGCTGCAAGCAAGGGTTCAAAACGAAGACGGCGACGAAGATAGAGTGCAGTCGATTTCTTTCATCGCAGTCAGAATGTGACTGGCAAAGCGAGTTGAATTTTGATTGCGGCACAGACAGCTCATGGATGGTTTCACCTCGCTTGCATCAAACCCCATGTCCACTGCGTCTAAGTCGCTGTCTGTCTGCAGAGTATTCCTATGCAAATCGGGCGCTGCCGCCGTATCAGGCGGCTAGCGAGCCAACAGCGTATTTGCGCTGATCAGGATCAGCGCGATGCCCAGTGCCGTCATCCAAATTGCGATTGCTCGCCACACCAGCTGGATGGCGCGCACAATATCTTGAGATTCTACGGTGCGGCCGGTGCCAAGAATCGGGCGCTCATCCAGTACGCCGTCATAGATTGTCGGGCCGCCAAGACAGACATTCAAGGCGCCGCCGCCAGCGGCCATCACCAGACCCGCGTTGGGGCCCTCTGACGGAGCTTTTTGGTTTCGGGCACAGTCAATAGTATCAAAAAATC
The DNA here is from genome assembly GCA_965200545.1 of Arenicellales bacterium. Classification (GTDB taxonomy): domain Bacteria; phylum Pseudomonadota; class Gammaproteobacteria; order Arenicellales; family JAJDZL01; genus JAJDZL01. The sequence continues at coordinate 110,745 of CBDAUJ010000001.1, forward strand.
GTCCGCCTAAAGCGAAACTGACCACGGTCAGTCGCGCTGGAATCCAATTCAAGGCATCATCAAGTCTCGCCGCACAGCGACCAAAGTGAAGGTATCGCTGTGTTTTGTAGCCCCACATCGCGTCCAGTGTGTTAGCCAGCCGAAACATGAGGGCGCCGGGCGCCCCGAGCAGCAGATACCAAAAAATGACAGATAGCGTACTGTCGCTCGCATTCTCGACGACGGCTTCGACTGTGCCTTTTGCAATTTCGGCTGCATCAAGATCCTTGGTCTCCCGACTGAGGATGCGGGCGGCAGCCTGTCGGGCTCTTTGCAAGTCAGGCGACTGCAAATGCCGATACACATCCATCGCATGCTGCTGCATGCTTTGCCAGCCAAGGGTGAAATAAACAATGAGCAGCTCGACCGCGACCTGTGCGGGCAGCGGCAAAAGCCAGAGAAAAGTCCACAGCAATGCCGCAGGCAGAACCACCAAAGCGGCCCAAAGAAACGTTCCGCGCCAGATGAGTGTTTTGGCAGATTTTGAAGGGTGACGAGTCCAGTCATCCAGTGTTTGCGCAATGGTGCCGAAAAACACCAATGGATGAAAGCGTTTCGGCTCGCCGAATATCCAGTCCAGCGCGAGCGCACCGGCAATCACAAGAAAACCGAGCAAGCCTAAAATCCAAAAACGACCAGCATCAGCAGCATTGCAACTTCAGACATTTCAATGAGTGCGCCGACACAGTCTCCAGTAAATCCCTGCAAGCGTCGATTCACCGCGATGCGCCATACAATAAACAGCCCGGTCGCAATGAGTGCAAGCCCGAGCCACAGCTTGAATGAGAGCACGATCCAGCACAAGATCGCGCCTGCTGTCAAGATGCCTTTCGCGGTCGTGCGCTTGCGGTCTGTGAGCTGATTCTGAATAGTACCTGCCAGCCCTTTCGGTCTGGCATACTGGACATATAGAAAACAGGGAATAATCAGCAGTCTTGCAATAAACGGTACGAGAGCAAGCGCCAGCAAAGTATTGATGGATGTCAGAGCAGATGCTTTCAGCATCAAAGTGACAGCTATGGCCATGACAGCAAATGGGCCGCATCTTGAATCCGCCATGATCTCCAGTGTTCTCTCGCGGCTGCCTAGACCGCCCACCCATCCGTCAGCGGAATCCGCTAATCCGTCCAAATGCAGACCGCCTGTGATGACAACCCAGATCGCGACTATGATTGCCGCCTGCAGCAAGACAGGCAAGGGCGCGCTTATCCATGCGATGATGGCCAGAGCCGTGCCAATCACCAAACCGATTGCTGGAAACCAAAATAGAGAGTCGCTTTGCGACTGTTCTTGCAGATTTTCGAATCTGCCTGCAGGAATGCATGTCATGAACTGCAAGGCCAGCCTGAAAGCATCAAATTGCTGCTTGATCTGTGAGGGGTGTTTCATTCAAAAATACAGATACATCAAGCCAGGCGATCAGCACAATGCAATATTTCGAAAAAGTCAATCATCAAACTGGCACTGCTGAAGTCAAGTACGGAGTATTGTGCTGTAAATGACCAGTCTCAAAATCGGAGATGGTAAAGCAGTTTTGCGAATCAGGAAATATAACAAAAGCTGTCAAATCATTATGGACCGATACTTATCCGCACACTTCGCGAGACATCTTCGCAACTACCGTCAAATGCTATTTCTGTCTGGACCGAGGCAAGTTGGAAAAACGACTGCGGCCAAAAAGCTTGGTGAATCAATGTCCGATTTTGAATATTTTAACTGGGATGATCCAATGGACAGAAAAGCGATTTTGGATGGGTTTCATGCGGTCGCGCAGCGCTCTGGCGCAGACCGAATCACGGATTGCCGGCCATTGTGTGTATTTGACGAATTGCATAAATATAAGCATTGGCATGATTTTTTGAAAGGCATGTTTGACCGATATGAGTCACGGTTGAGATTTCTCGTTGCTGGCAGCGCTTCGCTTCGAGTTTTTTCGCGTGGCGGAGATAGTTTGATGGGAAGATATTTTCCTTGCGTGCTGCATCCGATTTCGGTTGCCGAATGCACCGGTGCGGACAACAGTGCGGCAATTGATACGGAGCCGCAGAAAATCGAAAAAGATCAGTGGGAATCGCTTTGGAATTTTGGCGGATTTCCAGAACCTTTCTTGCTCTCGAGCAAACAGTTTCACGAAAACTGGCTTTCAGTACGCAATGAAAAGCTGTTACAAGATGATTTGCGGAATTTGACCAGAATCCAAGAGCTGGGGCAAATTGAGCACTTGGCGCTGGTTCTGCGCTACCAAGTCGGCCAGCTAACCAGCTACTCCAGTCTGGCCCGTCAAGCTCAAGTTCAGGTCAACACTGTCAAGAGCTGGATTTCAACATTGAAAGCGCTTTACTATTGTTTTGAGGTCAAACCTTGGCATGTCAATGTTGCGCGAGCGCTGCGCAAAGAGCCAAAGTATTATCTTTGGGATTGGTCAGCCATTGAGGATGCCAGCGCACGTGCCGAAAATTTTGTGGCAAGCGCGCTGCTCAAGGCTGTTCATTGGTGGACACATACCGGACAGGGGCAATTCGATTTGCATTTTGTACGCGATAAACAGAAGAATGAAGTGGACTTTTTGGTATCGCGCAACCGTACCCCATGGTTCCTTGTTGAAGTGAAAACGAGCAGAAAAGTGCCACTTTCAAAGGCGTTGCAGAATTTTCAGAATCAGACAAAAGCGGAACATGCATTTCAGGTTGCGATGGACTTGGATTTTGTCGAGCGCAATTGTTTCGAATTCAATAAACCGGTCATTGCACCCGCTCAAACCCTGCTCGCTCAATTGGTGTAAGGATGGTGAAATCGAAAAGGAGGACTATTTCTTGTTGGTCGCAAAGTCGCGAAAATCGCCGCGTTTAGTTGCACGTTGATTCCCAAAAAACGAAAGGGCAATCCATCTGATGTGATCGACTCTGACTTCTGTTTGATCAGGGGGAAGCGAGTCTCACGATTGATGCCAGGCAGCAGAGACATTTTGCACTGTCGTGGCCTTTGCGCATTCATATTGAAAACAGAGAGCCGGATAGCAAAGCATTTGTTTTGGTCGAGATTCCTCGCGGTTATTCTGTCCATGAACGAGCTGGGAAAGCCTATGTCAGAGTCGGTCCAGCGAAGCATCTCATGACTAGAGGCGAGATTTTGAGACTCTCCCAAAGTCGCGCACAGAGTCGTTACCTCTGGACAGATAAACAAACCGTTCCTGATACTGGTTTTGAAACTCTCAGCGAACGTCTGTGGGAAGGATTGATCAGCGCAGCGGGTGCAGAAAATCCACGCCGCGGACTAGCGAATCTTCGCTTCTTGGCAAGGGATGAAGAAGAGATTGAGTGTGCAACCGTTGCTGGCGTGCTTCTTTGCAAGCCTTCGCCGCAGAAATGGCTTCCGCATGCATGCATCACCGCGACCTGCTACCGCGGATTGGATCGTGCTTCGGGACAAATAGATGGGAGAGAGATAACGGGTCCGCTGCCTCAGCAAATTGACGACGCTATCCAGTTTGTAGTGCGAAATATGCGGGTCTCGGCTCGAAAAACTCCTGCTCGCGTATATCTCCCGCAATATAGCTTGGTCGCAGTATTTGAAGCTGTCGTCAATCCAGCAGTTCATCGAGATTACTCCATGTCTACGCGAAGAATACGGTTGTCGATGTTCAAGAATCGACTGGAAATTGAGTCTCCGGGATTGCTGCCAAATGGAATGACGATTGAGGCGATGGAGGACAGTCAGTCGACGCGAAACGAAGTCATTGCCTCTGCATTTGGGCGCATTCCGGTTCCAAACATGACCGGCTCTGAACATCGCGAGTTTTTGATAGAACGACGAGGTGACGGTGTGTCAATCATTCGGACAGAAACTCAAAAGACTTCCAGACAGGCTCCAGAATATCAACTGCTTGGCAATACATGTTTGGTACTGCGTATCCCAGACGCGAAACTGGAACTGTTTCCAGCTGATGCGCTGGTAGCTGTGCATTGCAATGGGAAGCCGCTTGCGGGCATCGAGGTTCATGCGCTGTTTCCTGACAAGATTCGAGTAAAGGCAACGACTGACGAATCTGGCGAGGCAGCGTTGAGCCTGTATACCACGAACTTGCCAATGACAGTCTTCGCTGCGGGCAGAGAATATACGGCCGCAGCAGTCCGCTCATGGATTCCTGAGAATGGTGGATTGATTCTTGAAGTCAAGAGACTGCAATCCGGCGGCTCTGCTATTTTTGCGCAAAACAATGGATATCTTCCGGGATTGCATGGATCAGTCGAACCGATTCGAGATGCATCCGATCGAACTCACCTTTATGCCGATAATATCGCGATTGACGAGGGACGGATTCAGCCCGTTTCGTTCCGTTTTGGCAAACCCATTCGCCTGACAGATTCGCATGGAGCAGAATTGTTTCTCACAATCATAGACATTCTCGGACAGTCCACCCTGGTTGAATACAGACCCGTCAAAAAAAAGAGGCAGTCATGAAAGAAAAGAGGCAGTCATGAAAGAAAGACCCGCATCTGGCCTCATTGCGAGCGCCAGCGCCCGCATCAATCACGACCGCACTTTGAGAGGTCACTTCGGCTCCAGCGACGCCTATTGCGCCGAGTGCCTGTCGGTGTTCTTTGACCCGTCGCAGGAAACGCTGCTGCGCCTGGACCGCACGCGGCGCCTGCCGCCGGAGCACATTGATGCGGCGCATCAGGAGCGGCGCGCCGACCTGGTCGCCCAGACCGAGCTCAGGGGCACTGCCGAGCCGGTCGGCATCGTCTTTGCCACCGAGCACAAAAGCGACCGCGACGGCTTCGCGGCGGTGCGACAGCTGTTCGCGCAGGTGGCCGGACTGATGGCCCGCCATCCGGATCAGCTGGTGACCGGCGGCATCCTGTACAACGGCCCGGACCGCCGCTATCGCGGACCGCCCGGCTATCTGGACGCCCATCCGGCGGTGCGCCGCCTCAGCGGCGCGCAGCGCGCGCTGCTGCACCCGCACCTGGCCGACTTCAAGCCGTTTTTTGTCAACCTGCACAATGCGCAGGTGCAGCGCCGCTTCGAGACCCTGAGTCCGGAGTCGCAGGCGACCCTGGTGGCCCTGACCGCGCCGTGGGAGACCCGCCGCCAGCGCAGGCAGGCCCTGATCGGCCGCATCAGCGCCGCCCTGAGCCGGATCGCCGACCCGCACAAGCAGACCTCTCAGGCTTGGCTTATCCTGCGCTACTTGGTAAAATACTGGCCGGGATGCAGCGTTGGCAGCATCCTTGAGCTGGAACGAGCCGCGGCGCCGCCGCAGGAGAGAATCATGGGACTGCAGATAGAGGTCATTGACGAGCTGGCCGCCGATTATGTCGATGCCGGCAGAGAGCAGGGCATTGAGGAAGGGATTGAGAGAGGCATCGAGCAGGGCAGGCAGATGGGCGCGAAGACGGCGCAGCAGGCGTTTGCTGAGAGGTCGCTGGCCAGAGGTATTGATCTGGAGACGGTCGCTGAGATCACCGGGCTGTCCAAGCGCGACCTGCGGCACATCCGCGGGGACTGAGCCGCCAGGCTGCCGGCCAGCGGCCCGCCGCCGATCGGGTCCATGGAAATCTGGCTGATTCCTCTGCTGCCCTCGCTCGTTGATCTTCGCTTCGGGGCTTTGCCTGCCCGACCGTCCAGCTATGCGGTTTCGAATCCTGGCCGGCGCCTGGCCGCATCGGGCTCGCCGCATGGGATTGCTGTCCATCGCAGAAGTCTCATGAATGCGAGATATCAGCTGAGCGCGACTGGATTTCAGTTCCGCGTCGCAGAAATGTTGAAGTTGGTATCTGAAAGTCCTTTTTTCGTGTTCAGATTATCCGATTTATTTTGGCTTCATTGGCATATGCATGCAATGTTCAAGAAGCTTGTTCTCTATCCTAGTTTTATCTTGCCGCCAGCTGTTCGCAAGGAAATATGCCCGCCCTAGCAGGTTGCAGCGGTAAAGTTCATGAAATGGGTAATGTGAAACTGCGAGATACGTTTTTCTATCGGTTATTGGATTTCATTTGTTTCGATACAGACTGAAATTCCGTGTTGCCCGTCTGTCTTCGGATTGGAGCCCGCACAAGGCGATTGGCCAGCTGGCCACAAGTATTGCTAAAAATGCAGCGTGACCAAAAATGATCAATGGCGGCTTGTTCGGGAGTCAACTGTCCTGAATCGCCAGCTCACATTGAAATTTGGGTTTTGCCCGATAGTGGCTCAACGTGTGCGGGTATTATGTGAAATCAGCACTGGAACATCGCTTTCAAGTGAATGGTAGACAATGATCTGCGACAGACATGCATATGGAACAGATATACGCGTCAGCAGATTCAAAGGAATATTTAGGATGTGACTCAAGAGCAGTCGTATCGTTCCGCCATGCTGAATCACAAGCACATGTCTTCCTTTATGTTGAGTAAGTAAATCATCAAAAGCTTGAAGCACGCGTACTTTAGCTTCTTTTACAGACTCACCTCGCGGCGGTGTAAACTGATCGGGCTGGGTGTAATACAAATTGGCTTGCTCCGGAAAATTGCGAAACAGCTCACCGATATCGCTGCCATCCCATTCGCCGAAATCGATCTCTTGCCAGCGCTTGTCCGCATTGAGCGGGATATTTTGTCGATCACAAAATTCGCGCGCAAAATTGTGACAGCGGCGAAGGGGAGAAGTGATAACGCAATCCCATTTGCTGCCAGGCGTCAGCGCCGCCTGCATCTCCGTTCTGCCTTGCGGCAAAAGTGCAGCATCCGTAATACCGCGCAGAGTGTTCTCTCCTTCGCAGACTCCGTGTCGAAGCAGATCGACAGTGGTAGCCTGCATTGCCTCAGCTTGATTTGGTACTGACACTGGCCTGCTTAAAAGTTGCCATTTCGGCATGCAGTCTCAGAGCGCTTTGGAGCAGAGGATAAACCACAGCGGCGCCGCTCCCTTCTCCTAACCGCAAGCCGATTTTCAGTATCGGCTCAATTTTCATTTCTGATAAAGCTTTGCGATGACCAGCTTCGTCGGAACAGTGCGCGAAAACCATCCAATTGCGGACATCGGGGTTGATTTCAATCGCGCACAGAGCAGCGGCTGTAGCGATAAATCCATCGACTAGGCTTGGAATGCCTTTTTGCGCACAGGCAATGTAGGCACCCGCAAGTGACGCGATCTCAAGGCCGCCCACCGATTGCATGGTGCCAAGTACACCGCTCGCGATGCTTTCACTGTGGAGTGAAATAGCTTTTCGTATGGCATCCGTTTTTCGCTGCAGGCCCGCATCATCAATGCCGGTACCGCGTCCCGCGATCGATTCAGGCTCAATCTTCAAGATTGCGGCAAAGACTGCGGCTGCCGCCGTGGTATTGCCGATGCCCATTTCTCCGCCGATAAACAAGTCTGCTTTATCCGGGACAGAGTCCCGTCCCGCTGCGAGCGCCTGCTGCAGCGTGTCAGCGCTCATTGCCGGCTCTTTGCAAAAATTGGCTGTGCCATTTCGCAGCCGGCAGTGAATAACATTCGGGAGATCCTCAAGCGGTGCTGCAGTTCCGACGTTCACTACTTTGAAGTCAAGGCCATGCATGCGTGCCAACACGCAGATCGCGGCTCCGCCCGATGAGAAGTTTCGCACCATCTCGGCAGTTACAGCTTGCGGAAAAGCGGAAACGCCCTCATCGACAACACCATGATCGCCGGCATAGACTCTGATGTGAGCTTGGCGCAGCGTTGGAATTTCTTGTCCTTGCCAGCCCGCAAAATCAATGGCAATCTGTTCTAGCTGCCCCAAAGATCCGGGCGGCTTGGTCAATGTCATTTGGCGCGCATACGCCGATTCGCGGCTAGCCTGACAGAGTGCAGCTACAGGTGCATTGCACCAGTCCAATACGGTTGACTCAATCGTGTTCATTTAAGATCCAAGGACTGCTGTCCCAAAGTTTTATCGAATATATTCATTTAGTTATAACTTTCATCACTTTCGTTTTTGTGAATGCGATCTGCAAGCAGAGATGCCTTGTGCAAGTTCCAAGCTGCTCTCAATGTTCCCAGGCCGCCGAGCTGAGCATCTGGGCGATTGCCATCATCCGCTGCTGCTGAGCGCAGGTCAATGGTTTCACCTTGCAGGCTCGCGATGGCCGGCGATGCAGCGGTGAAAAGTCTTCCATGGCAGCTGATCCATAAGCTGAGAAAAAACATAGCGTCCTTCATGATTGATCGGTATTCCCCTGGTCGATCATTATCGGCTTGAGTGCTGAAATCCCGGATACCGTCTCTCCGCAGAGAGCAATATTACATAACATTACTATGAATCAGATGCATCAAATTTCAAATCAAACGTTGGGGGCAGCAGTGAGCTCAAAGGGCATGCCGGATACTGTAAAAGTTACGCGTTGACAGCAGTGCGCCAGTTCCTGATGCAGCAGTCCGCTCTCGTCGACAAACTCACGGCTGATCGCGCCCATCGGCACCACGCCCAACCCAACCTCATTGCTCACGAAAATCACGCGGCCAGATAATTCAGGCAGCTTGGAAAATAACGCAAGTCGCTCTTGTTTCCAGCATTTTGCATGTAAGCAGTTGCTCAGCCATAGAGTCAGGCAATCCACCAATAGACAGCTTGAGTCGTCACTGTATTGCAGCAGGGCATCAGCCAAGTGAATAGGCTCTTCATGCAGGCGCCATTCTTGACCCTTCTGTCGTCGCATCTGATGCTGCTTGATCCTTCTGGCCATCTCTTCGTCATCGGGTGTTGCTGTGGCGATATAAATTTTATTTTTCTGGCTTTCGATGGCGCGCCTTTCAGCCAGTCGACTTTTGCCGGAGCGGGTGCCGCCAAGAATGAGTTCCAATTGGGCAGGCATATCAGTTTGAACTATTGAAACAGAGCGACTGGCTTGCCGGTTTTCGGGTGATGGACAAATTGCAGATCGACTCCAAACAAGGTCTGCAGAACTGTGCCCTTCACCATTTCTTCGGGTGCGCCTTGATCCACCAAGCGTCCCTTTGACATGGCTACCATATGATCAGCCAGTGTCAGTGCAATATTCAGGTCATGAACAACCATCACCACCGAAACGTTATCGCTCACCATCCTGCGGACGATGTCTTTGAGCAGCTGCTGGTGGGCAAGATCAAGTGAAGTAGCTGGTTCGTCAAGCAGCAGTGTTCGAGATTGCTCATGTCCATCAATGATCACTTTGCTCCAAATCTGCGCCAAAACACGAGCTAGCTGAACGCGCTGCTTCTCGCCGCCCGAAAGTTCGGTGTAAAGACGCTCAGCCAAATTGAGACTGTCAACAGATTCGAGCGACTGATGCGCAATCTCTCGGTCTTTGACATCACCGGTATTATGCGGAATTCTTCCCATGAGAACTACCTCTTCGACTGTAAATGGAAAACTCAAGGTTGACAGCTGCGGCAGACAGGCCACCATTCGCGCACGCTCAACGGGTCGCCACTTGTTCGTTGGCCGGTCATTCAAGGTCAGTTCTCCACTGTCTGCGGAGAGTTCCCCGCTGAGCAGTTTCAGCATTGTGGTTTTGCCCGCTCCATTGGGGCCAAGCAGCGCAGTGATGCGTCCTGGCTCGCACTGCAGACTCACATTGTCGACTCTGCGGATCTTGCCGCTGGTCAGTGATGCCGATCGAATGCTAAGCATAGACTCGACCTCGCTGCCGAACCAGTATGGATATGAAAAACGGAACGCCCAATAGGGCAGTCACCACGCCAATGGGCAGTTCAGCCGGTGCGATTATGATGCGGGCAACCGCGTCTGCGACTACCAGCAGCACTCCGCCCAGTATCGCTGAGGCTGGAATGAGGTACCGATGATCAGGACCGATCAGCAGTCGGATGAGATGCGGTACGACCAGCCCCACGAACGCGATTGTTCCGGACACAGCCACCGCAATGCCGATGCCGAGCGCAGTGTAGATCAGCAGCCGGCGCTTCAGCCACTCAACCCCAATTCCAAGGTGCCGCGCCTCTGACTCGCCCAGCAGCATTGCATTCAGCGCACGGCTTTCACGCGGCAAAAGTGCCATCAAAAAAACGCACACAATTGCACAGTAGCCGATTTGCTGCCAATCGCTGGTTTCCAAAGAACCCATCTGCCACAGACTGATTCGGCGGAGCATATCGTTGTCTGCCAGATAGCTGAACAGCTGATTGAGTGCGCCTGCCAAAGCACTGATGGCAATGCCTGCGAGGAGCATGGTTGCGACGGATGTGCCTTCGCGGCCGCTGGCCAAACGATAGACGATCCACGCAGTTGCCAGCCCTCCCAGAAAGGCGCCGGCTGATACAGCTGAGTACCCCACTGCAGAAGCTGGGAACAGAAGGACGCCGAAGACGATAACGAAGCTGGCGCCGGCCGAGGCGCCGGCTGAGACGCCAATCAGTGACGGGTCTGCCAGTGAGTTGCGAAACAATCCCTGCAGCACTGCCCCGCAGCTGGCGAGCATCAGTCCGATCAGAAAACTCAGCACCATTCGCGGCAATCGGATCTTCTGGATAATCAGCTGGTCGCTAGATGGATTGCTGGCGGCGAGCAGAGTGTCCCACAGCACCAAGGGAGAGATTTGCGTCGGCCCCAGCAGCAATCCTGCAAATGCAGCGGCGACCGCCGCAACAGCCAGCAGCCGAAAACAGGACTTTGGCTCAAGCAGTCTCATCAAGCGAAACGAGCGCTGCGGGACGCATCAAGTAGAAAGGTCAATTGACTTGGTTCGTGTTTCGTTCTGCGGATGGTTTCCGATGTTTGCTGACCATATCAGTATTGTGCGGTTGTAAGCGGACTGCTGATTTATAGATCGACTCCCGGTCGAGCTTTGATGCCTGCTTTGAATGCATGCTTGATTTCTTTCACCTCAGATACGGTGTCTGCCAGTTCGCGCAGCGCTTTGCCGCCGCCGCGACCGGTCACAATGACACTTTGCTGGAGCGGCCGGCTGGCGATTGCATCGAGTACTGTTTGTGAATCGAGGTATTTGTAGCCCAGCATATAAGTCAGCTCATCCAGGATGATCAAGTCGAAATTACTGTCATCCAGCATCTGCGCCGCAACTGTCCAGGTCTTTTTTGCTGCCGCAATATCGCGCTCGCGGTCCTGTGTATCCCAAGTAAAGCCAGTGCCCATTTGGTAGTGCTCGACCTCAGGATGCAGTTTCTTGAAAAACAATGACTCGCCGGTCACGCGGTCACCCTTGATGAACTGAACGACCCCGATTTTATGCCCGTATCCCAGCGCCCTTAGAGCCATGCCGAAGGCTGAGCTGCTCTTGCCTTTGCCGCTGCCCGTCAGCAATACGAAAACGCCTCTTTCAGTCGTTGCCTTTTCCACTTGTGCATCGACTCTCGTCTTCTGCTTTTGCATTTTGATTTTGTGTTTTTCGTTCAGGTCTTGGGTATTCATTTCAGAATCCTCTCTTCTGTCGCAGTTGCACAATTCATGTCTTAGTTGTTTGGATCGTTCACAGTCGACCGATGGCATTAAAACCTGTACTCGAGTGAAACCCGAATTGTGCGACCTTCGTTTTGGTAAGGATTGTTTCCTTCCGCCACATTGATGACGTAATTTTTGTCAAACAAATTATTAATGTGGCTGGATACAGAAAAAGAGTCGGATATTTCGTAGTCGAGACTTAAACCCCAAAGGCCATAGCCTGGCAGTGTATTACCACCGTCATGTCGTCCATGTTCCGCAAATGCATCGATGCCAATGTATAAGTTTTCGATTTGCCTGCCTGCCTCTAAAGTGGCTGATGCTCTCGCTCGGTCCGGCAAGAAAGTTCTATTCTCATCGTTATACGCTTCAAGATAGTCAAAACTGGCGCCAACAATATATTCGCTCCATTCCTTGGTGAACTCAAATTCGATTCCTTCCAAAGTTGCTTTATTGACATTGGTAGGCTGCCCTATCTTTGGCCACATAATCAGGTTCTTTAGTTTTGTTCGATAAAGGTTGATTTGCCAAGACTGATCATCATCATTCGATCGGAAAGAAAGCTCTAGTGATTCACTTTCTTCCGGTTTTAACTTGGGATTGCCGTTGAGCCCATAGGTTGTTTTGAAGTACAAGTCATTCAGACTTGGTGCCCTGAATGCCGTTCCATAACTTGTAATAATCTGATGTGATTCAGTAAGGGAAAAAGATTGCTGAAAGTTGTAATATGAATCCGCACTATAGTTGTCATTACGTTCGTGACGGATATTAATGACAGTAGTGGATCGGTCTTGATCATGCTGCCACAGTGTATAGTAAGCTTTGTTTGTGCGTTCTTTAGTGGTGTAGTCTGAGTTTGAGTCAATTTTATCTCGTTGATAGTCTATACCAAACGATATTTGGTTTCTCGGTGATGCAGTCCAGTTCGATTGTATAGAGTAGTCATATTTATGTGTCTTGAAATGGTCGCGCCTGTTAGTGAAATCCCGTCTGTAGTCGGTGCTGTAACCTATCGAGGTCAAAAAATTCAAGTTCGAGGAATACGCGTAATCAATTTGCGCCGAGGTAATTGTCAGTTCTTTTCGCTGATGCCAGTTTTCACCTCTGACCGCTCGATCTCTACTTTTGCCTGGGCGATAGGTGACGTTATCATAGTCGATTTTCGCGATACTGCTGAGATGCCGGAAGTTCAATTCTAAATCATCTTGCAAGTAGGTAGAAAGCGACATGTTTCCTGAGCTCCGCTCGAATCCATCTTTATCTTCGTTACCACCGCCTTTAAACTTTGTTCGGTCAATGCCATCTGTCGACTCTTTAGTCGCGGACAGAAACAAACTGTGACCGTTTGTACCGAAACCTGCCTGACCGCTATATTCTCGCGAACGATTAGTCGCGTTCGAAACCGAGACGCTGCCACTATCCCCGTTGTGCGGACCGCTTTTGGTGAAGATTTGAATTACTCCGCCGATCGCATCAGCGCCGTAGATACCTGACATCGGCCCCTTGACAATTTCTATTCGGTCAATTGATGACAATGGGATATTCTCTATTTTTGTCAAACCGTCTGTTGCACTTGATGTTCTGATGCCATCAATTAAAATCAGAACATGCTTTTCATCCGTTCCCCGAACAAATATGCCCCCAGCCGAGCCCTTGCCGCCGCTGTCGCGAAAGCTCAAACCACTCTTGCGAGAGAGCAAACTGCCGAGATCGCGCGGCTGAATCCGCTCGATATCTTCAGAAGTGATAACCGTTGTTGTAGATAAGACATCGTCAAGTGGTGTAGGGATGCGTGTCGCGGTAACTACAATTTCTTCCAGTTCATTGTCCTCGACTTGCTGTTGTGCCAGCGCTGCGGGCGAAAGTATCGTCGCGCATGCAAGTGAAGTTATAAGCAATGAGAGCGTCGCGAAGCCAGCGAACGCTTTCGCTGCAAATAGTTTTACTCGAGTCGCGAGACTCCGATGTGATCTGAATGCGCGAATATGTTGCCTGACGCGCACTTCAGTGATTTGCTGCTGAGCCTTTGCAGGCCCGAATATCCAACTCAGCGCATGATCAAAAAGTGTGCGTTGTCTAGACGCATGCAGGTGAGACATAATCCCCTCCATTCAATCGCAAAGCGAGAGATTGCTGGAAGGAATATCTGGGTGCGGTAATTGGAATTGCCACGTTGAAGCCCTCCGCTAAAACAGTCATAGGATTGGTCTGAGAGGGGGTGGTTCCGGACTGACAGAATGGCTCTGATCACCGTTGCGGGGGCAGTGCAGGAATTGTGAAACGCGAACCCGAATGCATAGCGTTTCACTCACCATAGCTTCCCATTTATACTGACACAGGAATCGGGTTCGTTCCGCGGCAGTCACCTCTGACAGATGAAGCGCGAATTATAACTGATGACTGCAGTTCTAGATCAGCTGTTGCCGAACTTGATTTGCTTCACACTCGCAGTCATGGCCGGTGTTTCTCATACAGGCAGATCAACACAATTTATACGGCTCCGCAAGCAATGTGACCGGCGTATTCTCTCATTCGAATCCTCGCGGTACAGCATCAATTACAATGTTCATCGATCCGACGGCAAGATGAATTCAATCGCATCTGATGCCGGTCAATTCAAATCCAGCCTGAATAGCAAGGGATTTTTCCAGACGCAATGCGAGCAATGAAACAGCTGATCGCCTGGCTGGATTGAGAGTATGCCTTTCTTTCGGGTTCGAGCCGGTGTGTTTTCCAGGCAGGCCTGTGTGGCATTGGGGCAGGAATATCGCTTTCACCTTGAGCCGTCGAAAGCAGCCTGCAAGCATTGAGTGTAATGGGAAAACGGTCTCTTCCAAATCTGCCTGTAACTGGAACTTCGGATCAATGGACACTCTAAAACATGGCGAACAGAGCGCTGAAGATGCCAATCAACGAAAATGAATTGATTCTCTCCTGTATGGGCTGACTCTGATGCCTGCTCCTGAACTGAGTTCTTCCGAGCGGCAGCGGTCTAGTGAGCTCAAGCAAACGGTGCTGGATGCGATCCGAAAATCGGACGATCAGGCAATTGCATTTGCGGAGTTTATGAAATTTGCATTGTATGATCCCGCTGGCGGATATTATTGTGCCGCATCGGAAGTGATTGGGGAACAGGGCGATTTCGTCACCGCCCCGGAGTTGGGAAGCGTGTTTGGAAACTCGATTGCAAGCAAGATTTACCAGTGTCTGCGCACAATCGACGGACCCAAGAACATCTATGAATTTGGTGCCGGCAATGGCACTCTGGCGCGCCAAGTCCTGCGATGGCTGTCGGCAGCCGGCTGTGAAATCGAAAGGTATTGCATTATTGAGGTCAGCCCGCGTATGCGCCAACGACAGCAGCAGGCAGTGGATTCACTGAGTGCGGCTTTGGCGGGGAAAGTGACTTGGCTGGCGAAGCTACCGACCGCTGGCTTCAACGGTATTGTGATCGCCAACGAAGTATTGGATGCGATGCCGGTAGAGTTGTTTTTGGCAGAGCCCGAAAGGGTGCGGCAGGCTTATGTTGTCGAGCATGAAAGCGAGCTGAAAGTGGAATTTCTGGAGCAGTTGCAAGCGGACTTTGCCGCGTCATTTCAAGCTCTGGACTTGTCCGATATTCCTTATCCCTACTGTTCAGAACTGCATTGTCAGGCGCAGGCTTGGATGCGGACAGTGGCCAGCCGCATGCAGCAAGGGTCCGTGCTGATATCCGACTATGGCTTTCCGCAGAGTCAATACTATCATCGCGATCGCAGCGCCGGAACCCTGATGTGCCATAGACACCATCATGCAAGCACGGATCCGTTGATGAGCATTGGCTGCCAGGACATCACTGCCCATGTGAATTTTTCTGTCGTTGCAGATGTCGCCTGCGAAGCTGGAATGGAGTTGAACGGTTTTACCAGCTTGGCTGCATTTTTGTTCGATATTGGAGAAATTCCAAATGATCTTGATGCGACTGCAACGACCCATCAGCGCCAAAGCAGCGAAATGAATAAACTGATGTCGCCATCAGAAATGGGTGAAATTTTCAAAGTGATGGAATTGACAAAAAACTTTGATTCAACCATTGCAGGTTTTGACACTGCAGATCGCAGTTTCAGTCTGAGTTGACCGCAGCCCCTATGACTGAGTTGATCCAAGCAGGACTGCTCGCCTTCATTCAGGGGGCGACTGAATACCTGCCGATTTCCAGTTCGGCCCATCTGATCATATTGCCTCATGTGCTGTCGTGGAAAGATCAGGGACTGGCATTTGATATTGCTGTGCACGTAGGCACCCTGGCGGCCTCTGTATGGTATTTTCGCAAAGACCTGTTGCAGATCGCGACCGCCTGGCTGCAATCATTGACAGGCAGGCAGCCGACAAAACAGTCCGACTTGGCGTGGTTCATCATCATCGCCAGCATTCCGGTTGCCATCACAGGCGCGCTGCTCAACGATTGGGTGCAAAACGAATTGCGTAACGTTGATGTGATTGCAGCGGCGACAGTGTTATTTGCACTTGCGCTTTGGATCAGCGATCGATTTTTTCGCGGCAAGCGTAGTGTCGGTGATCTTCAATGGCGTGACGCGCTGCTGATTGGCCTGGGTCAGTCGCTGGCCGTGATTCCGGGCGTATCACGCTCTGGCATTACCATTACGGTTGGCCTGCTGCTGGGGCTGGATCGAAAAAACGCCTCACGCTTTGCATTTTTGCTGGCCATCCCGGTCATTGCGATGGCTGGCGTGTGGCAGTTCTATCAGTGGATGCAGGCGGACAGGCAAATCCAATGGCTGTTCTTTGTTCTCGCGGCGGCGGTTTCCGCCGCAGTGGCCTATCTATGCATCCACTATTTTTTGAAATTTATTGACAATATCGGCATGCTGCCCTTTGTGCTGTACCGACTGGCACTGGGCCTCATGCTGTTTGCGCTGGTCTGAAGATTTTCGGATGCCTGGCTGACGGCTCACTGTCAATATCCCAGCTCAGGACGCACCCGATTGAGCAGAGACTTGCCATCAATCAGCCGTTCAAGATTGCGAAAAAAAAGTTCCAGTGTCAGCGGCACATAGGAGTCGCCGTCATCCGCTGAGATATGGGGCGTGACAATCAAATTTTTAGTGTGCCACAAGCGTGAATTTGGGTCAATAGGCTCAGGATCAAATACATCCAGGATCGCTCCAGCTAGCGATCCGTCCTCAAGCTTGTCACAAAGTGCCTCATAGTCCAGAACCGCTTCGCGACCGATATTAATAATGCCCGCTGTGGGTTTCATTCGGTTCAGGCGCTCACGAGACATCAGGCCCCGTGTCTGCGGCGTATCGGGCGTGGCAATCAGCAGATAATCGGTGCTCGGCAGGACCGCATCAAGTTCCTGCGTCGTAACAATATGGTCGCAGCCGTCGACCGTGCGGCCGGAACGATTCACGCCGATGACGTTCACACCCAGCTGCCTGACTTTGCGGGCTGCGGCAGAACCGAGGCTTCCCGTTCCGAGTACAACCAGCGTTTTTCCGGCGATCGGGCTGCAATACAGAGAATCGTAGATGCGGTTGCGCTGGTTGCAAACCACAGCCGGCATGTGCGAATGCAGCATCAATACTGCCATCAGTCCAAATTCTCCGGCTTTGGCTGCATGCACCCCTTTATTGTTGGTCAGTGTTACCGGGTCGGGCAGCCAATTCAGCGGCAGCAGATGCTCGACACCCGCTCCGATGCAGTGGATCCACTTCAGCTGCGGTGCAATATTGCTTAGATTGCGGGTCGGCAAGTTCCAGGTGAGCAAGACATCTGCATCGGCCATAGACGACGCGAAATGATCCGTATCCCAATCAATGAAAAATTTGACTTGGCCGATCAGTTTTGGGAATCCTTCAAGCGCTGCGTCGATGCGCTCTTGCGTAATGGCAAATACCTCTTCGCCTGCGGGTGTGTTCGGAAACGAGCCAGCCGCCCAGCGGTTGTTCTTTACATGGATCTTCAGCATTGCAACTTCAATTCAATTCAGTGCCGAGGCTTTCGACTCAAACGCTTTGAGGCGCGCGATAATCTCCGCATCGCGACCTTCTGCATAATTTTTTTTCACCTTGAGCTGCATTTCCATCACTTGATCGCCGATGCGTCCAAGGTTTTTGAGGCCATCGCTGCCAGGTGCCTGCGGCAGATGCAGAACGGTGTCTTGACCGAAAGTGCTGATGGGCGCGTCGCCGATACTGGTAGGCTGCATCGGTTCTGACTGGCTGGCCAGATTGCGAATTTGTTTTCGCATCCGGCGCCGATACAAGCTGATACCGCGATCGGTGGGCATAAGGTTCTCACCGGCATGCGACGAAATTGGACCCATGCCCTCGACGGCTTCAGAATCGCCGGGGTTTCGTTTTCGATCTTCCATCGGCCGATCGATGATCTCGCCTTGCTCGATCAGCTCATGTCCCTGTTTGGTGTTGTATTCAAGCGGATCCCAGCGTTCTCCAAAATTGGCCCAGGCGTAGACGATCGTATTTTCGTCATCGACTGGCACGACCCAGCGGGTAAAGCAAGAGCGGCCGAAGTAGTGCGGTCGAGTGCCGTCCACTGCGAATGCCGATCCGGCCTGCGTGAAGTTTGGCAGAATCAGTTCGTTGACCCGCACCCAGACATGGTCTCCCACCCGGCGGGTGGATGAGCCGAGAAAGTGGTTCTCGTCAGGCTCATGAAATTTGATTGCACCGTCTTCTTTCATGCCCTCTGAAAACTGCGGGTGGGAGTTGCGGCTGTGAAGATAAGTGGTATGGGTTGGATCCATGATTGCGTCGAGCACCTGAATCCAGTTGCATTGGTAATGCGCCTTGTAAGGCGAGCTGATCATATCCTCGTAAACACATGCATCATAGATGGGAAATTTGGGCAATCGATCGGGCGGCCCCATATAGGCAAAAATCAGGCCGCGGTACTCAATGACCGGATACGCGCCCAAACGGGAGCGCTGTCGCAGCTTCTCTGCGGTTTTGGAATCCTCCGCTGGCATTTCAAGTATCTCACCGTCGGGTGCATACAGCCAGCCGTGATAACAGCATCGAATGCCGTTGATTTCACATTTGCCGTATTCAAGCGAAGCGCGCCGGTGAATGCAGTGTTTGTGAACCAATCCGAACTGGTCGGCATGCTTGCCGCAGCGGAAGAGGACTAGATCCTCTCCGAGAATGCGGATGGCTTGCGGCAGTTCGCCCAATTCTTCTGCGACATAGACCGGATGCCAGTAGCGGCGCAGATACTCGCCCGCTGGGGTGGAGGGTCCGTTTATTGCAATTTCCTCATCGAATCCCGGTTGCCGTGATTGAGCGTAGCCTGAGAATCTTCCTGCCTCTATATTGGGTATATTGGGTTGTACGGTTTCGCTGAACATCGAAGATTTCCCCTTGATCGTTCGAGAATTTGGGTCCGCTCTAATGTCGAATCAAGTCTGCAGTGTCGCAGAAATAGATCGACTGGCAATGCACCGCGGCTGATGTGCGGACCGGGCTGGAACACCTTGATCCGGCACGAGCTGAATGACCTGACCCGAGGTACTGGCCCTGATCGCGCTGAAATGCCATAGAACAAACCCAGCGCACCGCCACGCCGGCAAGACTCACGGTGCGGATGCGCAAATTGTCCGGTCGCCTGAAGCGGCCGCAACAGTGACTGAAGCCGGCCCCTGTCTCAGCTTCCGGCACGCGCCAGGCCGCGCCTGATCTGTCGGATTTCCCGGATCGAAAGGCCCGTATAGCGCTGCACCTCCTGCTCAGACTTGCCATCGCCGACCAGCAGTCTCGCAAATTCAAGTTTTGAATCCTGCATGCCTCTCTCCATGCCCTGCTCCATGCCCTGCTGCATGCCCTGCTCCAAACCTATCTTGCGGCCCTCATCCAGGCCGCGCTGGCGCATCTGCTGCTCAAAATCCGCCAAGGTCGCTCTCACCATCGTGTCACCCTCCTGCTGCCTTACAACTTCCGCCAGCTCGCTGCGGCGGCCCTGCCCCTTGAGATCAAGGATAAACTCCCGGACAAGCTCAAGCGCCTCCGGACCCGCCGCCAAGGCGCCCGCCCGCTCCAATGCCAGACCAAAGCTGCGCGCAAACTCCCCGGCATCGCCTGTCTGCAAAGCCGCGATCAGCGGCCCGAACACATTCCCTGCCGGCAGCGCGCCGCGCTCGTACAGATCCTTCTCATCCACCAGCACATAGCGGTCAAAGGCAAAGCCCGACCCGCGCAGCGCCGCCGGCACCTCGATCATCTCGCTCAATTGAGTCTGCACATCCCAGGGCTGCTCGCCATTATAGACTACCGCCGCAATGATCGGCGGCAGCGTCCTGAGCCCCTCGGCCTCCATCAGCAGCTCATGCCACCCCAGCACATACCGGCACATCCGCACCGGCATCAGCCGGTCCACCCGCGACTGCGCCTCGATCATCAGCAGCACATAGCCGCAGGCATTGTCGTCAAACTCAAACTGCCACATCACGTCGCTGAGCAGATGCTGGTACTTTTTTCTTTTCTTCGGATCGCGGCGGACAGTCTCCGTCGGATAGCGCCGGAAGGAGTCGAGTTTGATCCGCGCGGCCACCTCATCGGGCAGGAATCCCGCAGCGAACTCCCGGATCATCCACGGCTGCATCAGCAGCCGCTTGTAAGGCCCGTCCTTTTCCATGGTCTCGCCGGTGTCCTGATGCTCATGATGATCTTTCAATGCCAAGTGAGCAGAATATCAGCACTCTCTTCAAATATCAAGCAAACAGCGAAAATAATCGGGCCGCGGCTGTCCGGGCCAGCCTAACGGTGCCGCAGACCGGCTGGCAGTTGACCCCGGCTGATGCGCACAGCAAGCTGAAACGCTTTTATCCGACATTGGTCTGGTCGAATGACTTTAGGCTATCTCAACATTGGTCTTTTTATTTTATAAATCATCTCTGTCGCGGATTTTCTCGACAGTTGAATTCGCTTGAGCGGATGACGGATAATGACTTCGCCATAAGTAGCCGTCTCAGAGTCGAGGTTTGTCTCAAACCCCTGTCATTGCAACATGATTGCAAGTTCCAAGATTGCCGGATGGATGAGTCGGACTGATGAAACGAGTCGTGCCGATATTATGACCAAATCAAATTTTCAGTGCAGGAGATTTCCATAAAAATGACGCCCAATCAGCTGAAGGAATTGACGGCTGCCGGGGAATCCGAGAATCTGGAGTTCAAAACCACGACTGGAACTCGCCGCGAGGCCGCTGAGGCGATATGCGGCATGCTCAACCATAAAGGCGGATATCTGTTATTCGGCGTTACGCCAGAGGGGGGAAGCTGTTGGACAAGAGGTGAGCGAGCAGACGATTGAAAAAGTGAGTGCCGAAATTCAACGAATTGATCTGCCTGTGTTTCCAGAAATTGAGACGGTACGAATATCGGGAAATCGACACGTGATTGCCGTCAGCGTGGCTCCAGGCTCTTTGCGTCCATACCGGTTGCGAGGGATATCTTATCGGCGCGTCGGGAACACGACTCAAGGCCTGACAGCCGATGAATACAATCGCATGCTTTTTGAGCGCATGCACGGCGACCAGCGCTGGGAAAATCAAATTGCAGCCGGGTGGACTATTGATGATCTCGACATCTCTGAGCTTCGCAACACAATTGCAGAGGCGGTTCGTATCGGCCGCTTGAATGAGCCCGGCAGCCGGGAACCTGAGGAATTATTGCGCGGTCTTGGCTTGATGGGCGAGGGAGTTTTATTTAGAGCAGCGGCAGTGCTTTTCGGCAAAGCCGAACGACTTGAAAGCGAAATGCCGCAATGCCGGCTGCGGGTTGCTCGTTTTCGAGGTGCTGATCGATCAGAGTTTATGGACAATCGACAGTTTTACGGAAATGCGTTCAGTCTTCTTGCGAGCGCAGAACGCTTTCTCCGGGAGACGCTGCCGATTGCGAGCCGTTTTGAGTCGGGGCGCATGCAGCGTATAGATGAGCCCCTGTATCCGCCTTTAGCCACGCGTGAAGCGCTTGCCAATGCGATTTGTCATCGCGACTACATGATCGGCGGCGGATCGATTGGACTTGCTGTCTATGATGACCGTCTGGAGATAGTTTCAACAGGTTCACTTCACTTTGGATTTTCACCGGAGGATTTGTTTAGTCCACACGAGTCGAAACCATGGAATCCGCTGATTGCCCGCACATTCTACCGGCGCGGCATCATTGAGGAATGGGGCAGGGGTACAATCAAGATGGCCGATTTGGCTCAAGCTGCTGGCTTGCCGCGTCCTGAAATCGAGGTGCGAAATGATTGTGTTGCAGTGCAGTTTCGTCAAGCGGGTTATGTGCCGAAAAGAGGAGCTGAGAGTGACTTGACGGAACAGCAAGCTGCAGTTTTGATACAGTTGCGTCGCTCTAGTCATCCGCTTGCTCTCAGGGAAATTCTCGCTCGCGTTGATCAGCCGGTCACTGAGCGGCAGGTGCGAAAAGAACTCATCACATTGAAAATAAAGGGCTTAGCCGAATCTTCAGGTCATGGACGAGGGGCTCGCTGGAAGCCTCTGTAGAAATTCATCGGCTTATTTGGGCTTATTCGGGCTTATTGTCATGGTCCTTGAATTTCAATGAGTCATGATGCGCAATTCAAGGCTAATACCATGACTTTCAAGTGATTTCAGGCAAACGATGCAGTGCTGAGATGTGAGATTTCGCTCTCTTCACATCGCAGCTGTGAGCCGAGCATAGCGAGCACGGTGGAAAGTCAGCCAAGCTGCAGGTGCAGCCGGCATCTCTCTGGCCGAAGGTGAGAACCATTGCGCCTTGTTCCTGCACAGCCATGACTGGATTCGGAAAGCATGATCTAACCCGCAATGCTGGAGGTTATTTTCGTCAATTGTCAATGAGGGAATTTTTTCAATCTTAAGGTTTGCAGTGAGCGCTTTTGAATTGAAAGACAGCGTTTAATGTCTCAATTCAGATTCACTTTACCATTGAGCCAGACTGATAATCAAGAGCCCTGCGGAAAGACCGCCAAATACGACTGGCAGAAAAGTTTCAACGGTTGTAAGCTCCCAATAACGGCTCCGTTTTTTCCCTTTTTTTAGAATTTTCCACTCCCGTCTGAAAAAAGGAAATGCGATCTCGTTTTCAAGCTCATTCAGTGCCTTGAATTTCCCCGAGTTGAGTTGACGATAAGATCTTATCACGACCCGCCACGAAACCGAGATTACAGAGCCAAGTATTCCCACCGCTAAGAAAACGAAGTTTAGATTTTCTGCTATGCCTGATTCGATAAAGACACCGGCAGCCAGTTCCCAGCCCCACAAAGATGCTGATATGCAGCCGTTTTGTCGCTTCGCGCCGCTGGCTGACCCGGTCAGCAAGCTCGGCATGGAGTTTGTAGATTTCCAGCAATTCGGTTTTTGGGCGCTCTGTCATTTTCACAATTCCCGAATGGCGGTCACCGTCGAGCAGGCCTGCTGCCAGCCACTGCGTCAACGGCGGAATTTTTGACTTTTCCGAAGATCTTCCGTTGCTTCAGAATTCAATCGCAATGATCGGCTTGGCAAATAGCAATATGTTTGTTGCCAAATCAAATTTGATGCTGGTCCACTTGCTGTTTGAAGTATACACCCCGGCCGGTGCAAGGGCAGCTCAGCAGTGTGCAGTCCGGCGCAGTCTGCTCCTAGAACGTTTGTTGAAGCTCTATGGCTGGATGGGGGTGATGGATAAGATCATACGCGGGTGCCGAAACGACCCCGCTGGAATAGTTCTGATCCTTCTGCATGAACGAATATAGTGCTTGAATGCGATAAAATCCAGTCTGCGAAGGCGTTGTGCATTCGCATATGCAAAAATCCCCAGATTCTTTTTTAGTTATGAAATTGCGCCACTGGCCAGCTGAAATCTGATGCAATCCCGCACACCAGAAAATTCGTTCAATCTTTTGTTCAGTCTCGCGTTAGGCAAAAAGCATCCTGACTGGAAAGAAATGTCGGCTGAGCAAACTGGTGTTATTTCTGGAAAAACGAGAAAAGCACCAGACATAGTCCTTGTGAATCCGCGGCAATCCCCGATCGTCATTGAAACCGAATACTATCCTGCCCGAACGGTCGAGAAAGATGCTCAAAGTCGGTTGAGAGAAAAGCTCAAGCGAAGCACTCGTCCGGTCGAAAATACCATTGCCATTCGAATCCCTGAGTCGCTGAAAACCACACAGCAAATGCACTTGGAGGAGAGTATTGAGGAAGCTGTTTTCAGTTTCTGTATTTTTTCTGCGAACGATGACGCAACCAATACGCGCTGGCCAGCAGCTGGCTGGGTGGATGGCGGAATCGATGATATTGCAGACTGTATTGAATCGATTGCACTGACCGAGTCTTTGATTGTCAAGAGCACCGACTTGTTGCAGCTGGGTGTTGAGCGGGCGGCAAGTATTCTTGCTGATGTGCCATTGGGCATCCGTGAGAGCATCGCCGAACTTCTCAGTCAGCCCGAAAGCGAGCAGACGCGCCGTCTGGCCATCGCAATTATTGCGAATGCGATGGTTTATCACAAACAGCTCGAGGGCCAAAACGGAATCCCGCTTCTGAGCAGTCTCAAAGGCGAGATTTCGGGTCTGCTCAGTTTGAAAGTGGTTGACTGCTGGAACTGGATAATCTCAACCGTCAATTATTTTCCGATTTTTGAGATCTCAGCGCAATTGCTCAACGCAATACCCTCAATGCAAGCGGACTCAATCGTGAATGATTTGCACAGCACCGCAAACGAACTGTCCGCGCTTGGCGCGACTGAGCTAAACGATTTGTCGGGACGAATGTTTCAGAAACTGATTGCTGATCGCAAATTTCTTGCAACCTTCTATACATTGCCCGTCTCGGCAACGTTTCTTGCCGAATTGGCTGCCTGTCGACTGAATGTTGACTGGCGTGACACAAACGCAGTAACGAGCCTGCGAATAGGTGATCTCGCTTGCGGTACGGGTACATTGATCGGCGCTTTGTACAGACAATTGATCTCACGTTGTCGCCGGGCCGGTAATGACAGCAGAGATATTCATGCGCAAATGCTTGAAGAGTCAGTCTACGCGCTTGACATTATGCCGGCAGCCACGCATTTAACCGCTTCAACGCTGTCAAGCGTGCATCCAGATATTCCATTTGCAAATACGCAAATTGCTACGATGCCTTATGGAAAGCGGAACAGTCCGACCCCGGCAATTGGCTCGCTTGAGCTGTTGCAAGACGAGCAGGTTGCTTCTTTGTTCAGTTTGGGACGCAAGCGTTTGGCAGGTAGGGATCAGAACGATAGTCAGCAATCTGCTCTAGATTCAGGTGGCGGACTTGAGCTTATATTCAGTACTGAACCGACCCGCGATATCAGCATTCCACATGAGTTCTTCGATGTACTCATCATGAATCCGCCTTATACTCGCCCGACAAATCACGAACTGGCAGAAGTTCCGATCCCTTCCTTCGCGGGTTTTGGAAATTCTGAAGACGAACAGAATCTGATGAGTTCAAGGCTGCAGTCGTTGCGGCAGTCATTGGAGGAACCAGCGGGTCACGGCAATGCAGGACTGGCCTCAAACTTCCTGGATCTGGGTCATGTCAAGCTCAAGCCGGGCGGTGTATTGGCTCTCGTATTGCCAGCCACTTTTGCGAGTGGCAAATCGTGGCAGGCCGCGCGGCAGTTGATTCAAAAATGGTATGAAGATGTGACCGTAGTGTGCTTGTCCGACAGCGATTCGGCTGTGCGCACGTTTTCTGCGGATACAGGGATGGCGGAGGTGCTGGTTGTGGCCAAACGAAAAATATCAGCTTCTGAAGATCGGCTGCCAGCGGTCGCGGACAAGCAATTGTCGAAATTTCAATTCATCAACCTGTCCGGCCGGCCTGCGAATCAGGTCAGTGCGATTTGGCTGGCGCGGGCTATTGCCAATTGTGACAGGTCAGTCAGCTCCGGCAATATTGGTGTGGCTCAAGAATCCAATATCGGAAGTTTCATTCATACGCAAAGATATGAAAACGGATGTGTCGGACTCAACGATCCCAATATCGCAGGCTTTATGCTCGCATTGATCAAGGGAAGGTTTCTTGCACCGCAAAGCCAAAAGACCGTTTTAATACCAATGACCGCAATGCGGAGTTTTGGAACCCGGGGGCTGCTCAGTCGCGACCTGACCGGCTCTTTGCCAAGAGGGCCATTCGACAGAATTGCGATTCCCGCAGGACGGATTCCGCTGTATCCCTGTCTTTGGTCTCACGATGCGCAGTCGGAGCGGCAGTTTACAGTGCTTCCCGACAGTGAGCTGATCATTCGCGATGGACAGGATAAAAAAGCGGTTGACATCTGGGAGCGAATGTCATCAAGGTTGCACCTCAACGTAAATTTTCGCCTCAATTCACAAAGTCTCGCGGCCTGCGTGTCGCCTGCAAACACGCTTGGCGGAGACGCTTGGCCGAATTTTGTTCTCGACGATGAGAAGTACAGAAAAATCATAATGCTATGGTTCAACTCTACAATTGGCTTGATGTGCTATTGGTGGATCGGAACCCGCCAGCAGCCGGGGCGGACACGCGTGTCGTTAAGTCAGTTGTCGAATCTCAGCATAATGGATTTTCGGGAAAGCGGCCAAGCCATGCTGGATCGGGCTGGCCGCGTTTATGCATCTTTCGAGACAAAGAGTTTACTGCCAGCGAACGAGAGTTATCGTGATGAGCACAGGAAAGCATTGGACAATGCTTTGATTGTCGATGTACTGGGATTTCCAAATCATTTTGCAACGCAGTTCGATCTTGTTCGTCGACAGTGGTGCGCGGAGCCCAGTGTACACGGTGGAAAGTCAACCAAACTGAAGGTGCCGGTGTAGCCGAAGCTGAGCGCCATTGCGCGTTGTTGCTGCACAGCTGTCACCGAATCTGTAAAGCACAATCCGCCCAGCAATGCTGGAGGGCGATTTTCGTCGATTGATGAAGAAGGCGCCTTTTCAGCCTTGAATGAAGCTCTCGATAATATCGGCCGCCTTTTGCCGGCCATTCGCAGACTTCATATGCGTACTGGTATTTGCAAGCCGCTCATGCATGTTGCGGTCTGTCAAAAGCGTATTCAGTGCGAGAACCAACTCTTCGTCGTCCCAATGGGAACGGTGGAGGTGCAGCCCGTGGCCGGTTTCCTGCACTCGGGTTGCATTGTCATGACCGTCCCAGACATACGGCATAATCAACGCCGGCTTGCCGTAATAAAGGCATTCGGTGAAACTGTTGTTCCCGCCGTGATGGATCACTGCATCAGCCTGACTGATCACCGAGGGCTGGGGATACCATGATTCGAGATGAATGTTTGGGGGAACCTCGCCATAGGCTTCGCTGTAGTCGCCGACATTGGCAAGAACCCGGACCTGCTGCTTGCTGAGAACATCAATTATCCTCTTCAGAAGAGCGGTATCGCCTGAGCCCAGACTGCCGAAGCTCAGGTAAATTAAAGGCGCATCATTGTTCGCCCCAAATGCAGGAATCTCGTATTCATCCTCTGCGCGGATGCAGCCTTCCAGATACTGGTAGCGCTCCGGATCAAGCGGCATCTGCCGCGCATACCGAAGCGGTTCCGGATAAAGCAAAAGATTCATATAAGGCGAGGGTTCGAAAAATTCACCCGTCGGGTAGGGCGCTTCTCCGCAGCTGGCCAGAAACGCGTTGAAGTCAGCATGGACATGCCGGATTGCATCATTGAATCGATTTCTGTATTGCTCGAAACACGCTCTGTCATGCTCGCCGCAGCCCGATAAATGCGGTGGAATCTGCGGGTCAGCAATTTCATTCTCGCTGCATGAGATGATTCGAATCCAAGGCACGCCGTACCGCTTCGTTGCCGGAAACAAGACTACATTGTCGATGCATATCACGCTCGGCTTGATTTCGCTGAGCACTCGCGGCAGATCTTTTTCTGCCCATTTTGCTGTGTCGACAATTGCTTCCCAGCATTCTTTGACATAGTTGTCAATCTGCTCGAAAGGTGTCAGATTGAAATTGGGAATATGCCCGTCAATGAAGTTCGACCAGTACTTTGCCATTTCCTCAGCGGACATCGGTTCCGATAAATTTACGATGCGGGTTTCGAATCCGTATCCCTTAAATATCTCGGCAAAACCTGGATCCGACAGAAATATGCACCGATAGCCTTTGTCTCGACAGGCTTGAGCAATTCCGACCGAATTGAGCGCTGGCCCGAATGCCCCTTCAGGAAAAAATGCGATTACCTTGCGATTATTCATAGCTGAGTACTCATCTTTGTTTTGAAAATAAAACCCCTTAATGCGACTTCTGAGTCGCATTGTACTGCCAAGTCAATAGAGCATGCACTGATGCATCGCAAGCACAGTGTGCCGCGACGCGGAATTTATTGAATATTGCCTGATTCCGATCAAGTGCGCTGGCTCAATTGCTGCTGTCTAGGAGAGAAAAGAAACCAAAGCTATGCCTGAGATCTAGATAACGCAAGGCACTGGTGTCAGTGAGTATGCAGGATGTCTTTGGGGTGGCAGTGAATTTGCCGCAATCGGGCTCGGTGCTGGTTTGCAAATCTGAAAAAGGTGTCGCCTTGGCTTGCACTGTTGACCGATCACACGAAAAAGCATTGCTGCTTTGATTGACTGGAAACTTGCCTTTGAGTCGCTAAGGAGCAGTCATTCAGATGCGAGAGCGTCCTTTTGTTCTTAGTGTTTTGACGGACTGAATTTTTGTGACTGTCCAATGCGGCGAGCATGAGCTTATGATTTTCGATGTCTGAAGTGGCTCAATGCCTCGGATCGAGACTGTTCTTGAACCCCCTCGCGGCGCATCCATGTTAGAATACCTGAACGCACAATCGATAGTATTGATCACAACGGAGCGATCGACCATGGCAACAAGCAAGCGCAGACGCATATCCTCTGGCTCGATTTTTGAAGAGAAAGCCGCTTACTCCCGAGCGATTTGTGATGGACGCTGGGTCTTTGTCGCGGGCACGACAGGTTTCGATTACGACACTATGGAAATCTCTGCGAAAGTGGCTGACCAGTGCCGCCAGACACTGGACAATATTGCCAAAGTGCTGACTGAGGCAGGCAGCAGCCTTGAAGATGTCGTACGCGTCAACTACATCTTTCCAGAGCCAGACGATTTCAAATCATGCTGGCCGATATTGAGCGAATACTTCGGTCAAGTGCGGCCGGCATCAACAATGATCAGCGCGAATCTGGCAGACTCGCGTATGAAAGTTGAAATCGAAGTGACGGCTCTGAGACAGTCTGGGCAGGACGCTGCATTGCCTTCGCCGACAGTCACCGCCAAATGAGCGGATTACTCAGCAAGGATTTTGCGGGCCAGGTATTCGACAACACGAAGTGCCTTTTCTTCCGATTGCACCATGGAAGGGGAAGTTTTGTATTTGCCGCCAACCACCAGCGTCGGCACACCCGTTACCTTGTATTTGGACGCCAGGTGAGATGCCTGAGAGACTTTTGACTGCACTGCGAACGATGTGAGTGTCGCTGTCAGCTTGCTAGCGTCGGTTTCCGCAATCGGCGCCGCCCATTCGACAAACTGGTCAAAATTTCGCACACGGGTTCCTTTCACGTGAATTTCATCATAAAACTTTTGCATGAGCTTATCTTTGAGTCCCAGCAGTTCCATCGCATAGTAGATATGCGCATGAAAAACCCAATTGTCACTGAAAGTCGCAGGAATGTTCTTGAAATCGATTGATGGCGGAATGTCCCAAGCAACAAGATAAGGCTCAAAACGAAAGCATGAAGGACATGCAAACCAGAAGAACTCCAATACTTCAACGGTGCCGTCCGGCAACACTTCGGCTTCACCGGGCAGAACGATATAGTCAACGCCTTCGGTGAAGTTTTGCGCGTGCCCGTCGGACCCGCCGATGCTTATGAAGATCAATGCGGCCAGAAAGATTCTTTTCATCATTTTGCTCATGTTGTCGTCCATATTCAGATATACAAAAATATTTGCAATTTGTTCACTGCAGCGCCGCAATTATTCTTGATTTAAGATTTTCAAAGCCGCCGTTGCTCATCACCAGGATCGAGTCACTTGCAGTCACCTGCTCAATCAGCGAATCAAGCAGGGCCGCAACGGAATCGAATACAAAAAAGTTGTCGATGGTGCAATCATTCTCGTTCCAGACAACATTCGGGGCGCGATACATAAAAACCAAATCTGCCTGCTCAAAGGCTTCAATCAGTTTTTTGCCATGAATCCCCATTCGCATGGTGTTGGAACGCGGCTCAAAGACGGCGAAGACCCGGTTGGGTTTGGTATGCTTCGCGATCGCGTCGATACTAGCTCGAATGGCGGTCGGATGGTGCGCGAAATCATCGAAAAGACGCGTGCCGCGCCCAGTCTTGTATTCCTCAAGACGCCGCTTGACTGGCGTGAATTTTGTCAGCGCCTCGATCGCAGCTTCAAATTTGATGCCGATATGACATGCCGTCGCCACGGCGGCCAGCGCGTTGGCTGCGTTATGCTGCCCTGGCACACGCCATTGGCACGGCAAGGAGCCATGTACATGCGAGTGAAAGGTCAGATTGGAGTAATCTTCCGCCCGCGATTCCGCATACCAGTCAGCGTCGCGGTTGCCGGAGACGCTAAAGCGGGTCGACGGCGTGAATGAGCTGCGGGTGATCACGTCTTGCAAACGCTGGTCTTCAAAGTTCGATATGATTTGCCCCGAGCTTGGCAGTGTTCGTACCAGATACTCAAACTGCTTTTCGATGACTTCGATGGACTCAAAAATATCTGCATGATCATACTCAAGATTCAGCAAAACGGCTACATTGGGTCGATAGTGGATGAATTTAGAACGTTTGTCAAAGTAAGCTGTGTCGTATTCGTCTCCTTCGACTACAAACCATTCGCCCCCGCCGATACGTGCGGCGTTTGAGTTTTTGAGCACCCCGCCGATCAGGTAGCCGGGGTCATAGCCGGCCTGCGTGAGAATCCAGGCAATCATGCTGGAGGTTGTCGTTTTGCCGTGGGTGCCGGCGACCGTAATCACTTTTCGGCGCTTCAGTATGTTTTCATACAGCCACTGCGGGCCGGAAGTGTAGTCAAGGCCGAGATCCAGCATGGCATTGACTTCCGGGTTGGCGCGGCTGATCGTATTGCCCACTGCAACCATATCGGGTTGCGTTTTCAGATTGTCAGGATGATAGCCTGCCGCGATCTCAATATTCTGCGCCTGCAGCATGTCGCTCATGGGCGGATACGAATTCAAGTCCGAGCCGGTGACCCGGTATCCGAGCTCGGTGGCCAGCAGGGCAAGATTGCCCATGAACGTACCGCAGATTCCGATAATGTGCAGATGCTGATTCACGAATGGATTTGCCGTTCGCTTTCGAGCAGCTCGGTTCCAGTTAAATCGTTGATCGGAACCAGAGCAAAGACAATGAATGATGTAAGCAGCGCGATGCCAAAAGCGACGAAAAAGGCGCGCCCGGTGGTTGTCTCGATGGCTTCTTTGAAAATGAACGTGGATGCGCAGAGAATCCAGATTGCGAACGGCAAGATGATCAGTGTCGACCAGAATATCACCTGCTCCGGGGTTTGGGCGAACGCCTGGACGAAAGTTACCGGCAAATACGAAAGCATTCGAATGACGCAGCCGACCCCAAACAGTGCTAGCAGCGTCTGCGGCCAGCGGCCGGCTTTGCGGGCCATGCGCAGCACCAGCCACACCATGCCTCCATAAATCAGGATTTGCAGTGCGGTAATGTTTATCAGGCTGCCGCTTGAATCACCCTGGCCGACAAGCAGAGTGATGCCGAACAAAGCGAATCCGAACAGTGCAACCAGTCGGGTGGAGGATGGCAGACTCTGCGGCTTGTCCGCAAAAAAAGCAATTTTTGCGAGCATGGTAATCACAGCGGACAGGCTTGCTTGACCGCGGGAACCTGAACGACTCATAGAGGCTGCTTGATATGATGGCGTTGGAAGTATTGCATGAGCGAAAATGATTTGGCAACGGCAATCGCGGCGCAGTCGAGCCGGTCAATTCGAATTGTTGTTTCCTGTGCTGGCCGAATCGTTAAAATCTTCGCTGCTTGTTGCCTTGTGCAAATGCCAGATTGGCTGCAATCGCCGATGCAAGTCATTTCGCTTGCGAAAACGACCCGCGTATCTGTTTCGACGAATTGCATCTGAGAACTGCACCCAAGTCTTTTCGGCTTTGGACTTACCGCTGTTCAAGCCGATGCTGGCGCAGCAGGATTATACGCCATACAAATTGAATTGATTGCCTTGGAAACAGCCGCTCAAGTGTCAGTCCGAATGAATTTCGATGCAAACCATCAGCCAGCCAATCGTTGACCTGCCGCAGTGCCCGCAACTGCTCGATGCCATGTGCCAAAGCAGTGCGATTGCCATTGATACAGAGTTCACCCGCATCAACACCTACAATCCAATCCCGCAGCTGCTGCAGATTGCAACCGATGATGTGATCGCCGTGGTGGATGTCGCCCAATGTCCCGACTTGTCCGCCCTCGCCGCTATGCTGCGTGAGTATCGCCGTGATGTTGTCATCCATAGCGCCTTTCAGGATATGGAAATACTTCATCTCCTGCAAGCCATGCCGCAGAGGATTTTCGACACCCAGGTGGCGGCACAGCTTTGCGGTCTTGAGCATATGTCGTACCGCAAGCTGCTCGATGTGTTGCTTGGCGTCAAGATTGCAAAAGATATGTCACGTTCTGACTGGTCGCGGCGTCCGGTGTCGGGGGCGCAGCTGGCGTACGCCTTGGATGACGTTCAGTACTTGCTGCCGGCGTATCAAAAACTCATGCAGCAAGTGGAGTTCTTGCAGCGTGGCGCCTGGATGCGCGAAGAACAAGAGCAGCTCCGTCAAAGTTTCGCAGATTCCTTGAGTCTAGACAGTGCCTGGATCGGATTCAAAGGCGCGGAGCGGCTTGCAGCCGCCGACCAGCATCGCGTACGGGCATTGCTGCTTTGGCGGGAAAAGCGCGCCCGCCACCATGACCGTCCGCGGCGCTGGATTATGAAAGACCAGCACATCCTGCAGGCTGTCCAAAGCAAGCCTAAAACGCGTGCGCAGCTGGCTCAAATGCTGCGCCTTCGTCCCGCAAAGAAGCGCAGCTGGCTCGACACAGTACTGGCCATTATCCATAGCAATTCAGTGCCGCCGCCGAATGCTCGCATTTGGCAAGCGAGAGCGCGAATGACAAGTGCGCAGACGCAGCAGGCAAATCTGCTGCACGCGAAACTCAATGGATTGGCACAGCAACTGAGCGTTTCTGAGACGCTGCTTTGCAGTCGCTCGGACTGTCGGGCGATCGTCCGCGGCGTCGGATCAAGTCGGCTCTGCCGGGGCTGGCGCCGTGAAATCTCACAAGAACTGATTGCCGAGTTCGAAAGCTGACCGCTGCCTTTTCAGGTGCGTCTTTTCGAGTGCGGATGGCAATGCAATGGCCGCTCTGGTTCCGACAACCGCCGCTCAGGCCACTTCGACTGGAAATTCAGAGATGATTTTTTTCCATTTGGCAGGTCCGGTCTGGTGAACCGATTCGCCGGCGCTGTCGACGGCGACCGTCGCTGGCATATCTTCGACCTCAAATTCGTAAATCGCCTCCATGCCAAGGTCCGCAAAAGCGATCACCTGTGCCGACCGTATCGCCTTGGAGACCAAATAGGCTGCCCCGCCGACTGCGATCAGGTAGACCACACCATGCCGCTTGATCGCTGCGATCGCGGCCGGTCCGCGCTCAGCTTTGCCGATCATGCCAATCAGTCCGGTCTCGGCAATCAATCGATCGGTATACATATCCATGCGGGTGGCGGTAGTCGGTCCCGCCGGTCCAACCGCTTCGTCGCCGACTGCATCGACTGGCCCCACATAGTAAATAAAGCGATTGCGCAGATCAACGCCGTGCGGCAATTTCTCGCCGCGCTCGAAATGCTCGATCATGCGTTTATGGGCTGCATCGCGGCCGGTAAGGATTTTTCCTGAGATGAGCAGGCGCTCTCCGACTTGCCAATTGCGCACATCTGTGGGATCAAGCGTATTGAGATTGACGCGCCGGGCGTTGGTATTGTCTCGGACAATCTGCGGCCACTCGTCCAAAGAGGGCAGCGGCAGTTGCGCTGGCCCGCTGCCGTCAAGGGTAAAGTGAATGTGCCGGGTCGCTGCGCAATTCGGAATCAGTCCGATCGGCAATGAGGCTGCGTGGGTTGGATACTGTTTGATTTTGACATCGAGTACGGTTGTCAGTCCGCCCAGTCCTTGCGCACCGATCCCCAGCCGGTTGATTTTTTCGTACAGCTCAAGACGCAATTCTTCAATCGGTGATTTCGGTCCGCTGGATTCAATGCGCTGGATATCGATCGGCTCCATGAGCGATTCTTTGGCAAGGACGACCGCTTTCTCGGGCGAGCCGCCGATGCCGAGCCCCAGCATCCCCGGCGGGCACCAGCCGGCACCCAGCTTCGGTATTGTCTCGAGCACCCAGTCAACCAGATTCTGGCCCGGATTCAAAATCCCCAGCTTTGTCTTGTTTTCCGACCCGCCGCCTTTGGCCGCAACAGTAATGTCAACTTGATCGCCGGCCACCAATTCTGTATGCACGACTGCGGGTGCATTGTCATTGGTGTTCTTGCGCTGTCCCCAAGGCGGATCCACGACCGAAGCGCGCAATGGATTGTCGGGATTCAGATAGGCGCGCCGTACGCCGTCATCAATCATTTCCTGCAGCGTGTCGTGCGTGTTCCAGCGGACATTCATGCCGACTTTTGCGAACACCACTACAATGCCGGTATCCTGACAAATGGGGCGATGGCCTTCGGCCGCCATTCTGGAATTGATCAGAATCTGTGCAATCGCGTCTTTGGCGGACGCCGACTGCTCGCGCTCGTAGGCGCGGCTCATCGCTGCTACAAAGTCCGCACTGTGGTAGTACGAGATATGCTGCAAGCTGTCGGCGACGCTTTGAATCAGGTGCTCGCGCTCGATGGTTGCCATTGTTGCGAATGATCAGTTGTCCGGATAGGTTTGTCTGTCGTGCGCTTATGCATTGTCGAAGCGCTGGCAGAACGCTTTGCAGATGGCTTCGAAGCGCAGTTGCAGTGACTGGTATTGATCGGCGGGAATGGGCCCGATGGTGCACAGACTTGCAAGCGACTGTCGCGTCTGGGTTTCATCGTCCGACTGGCCGATCCTCTGCCGATGGCTGAGCGATGCGGTTAGGCGATCAACTTTGTTCTGCATGCGGGCTTGCGCGAACTCTGGCGGCGATTCCAATTCGAAGAGAGCCTCGAGATTCAGACAGATATTCAGCTTGAGTTCAAGATTCTCCTGTTCGCGCGCATCGGCCCCTGGTTTTTCGGAACAGCGCCGGCAGGCGGCATCAAAGCGCAGCTGCATGGCAGATTCGAATTCCCCGCAATGACGGCTGAGCGCTTGCCAGTTTTTTTGCCAGGATTCCAGCTCGAATGATGCATCAGGCGCCATCGCTTGCACTTCGATTTGATCGCATAGCATCGCTTTTTGTGCCAGTGCGGACAAGGTTGACTTGAAGTCAATATTTTGTGCCAGCTGACACCTTTGCTTGAATTTTGCGAATTCCTCGTCGAATCTGTTGTCGACTGCCTGCCGGGTGCGGTTTTTCGCGGTGCCGGCGCGGTTGTAATGCTGGCGAATTTCTGCTGCGCGTGATTCGGAAATTTTGGCTTTTGCGATTGGCAGTGCATTGATGGATTTCAACTCGTTGAGCAGCAGCTTTTTGGTCTCAGCACTCGCCTTGCGTTTGACATCTTGTTCGCGGCGGTGCGCAAACGGCTTGTCGCAAGCCGTTTTGAATTCGTCCCATAGCATTTTCTCCTGCGCTTTTTTGGCGCGGACATGCACGGTATTCCAATCCCGCTGATACTTTTTTACCCGTTCGGTGGCAATTCTGGTCGGCAATTCTTCGCAGGCGACCGCTTGCGCAATTAGCTTTCTTCGAAATTCAATCCCGCGTTCGCGTTCTTTTGCGATGTAGGGCTTATATAGGGCCAAAATTGTCTCAAAACGCGTATTGGTGGACTTCCAGTCTTGCTTATTCAGCGGAACGGTCACTTTCCATTGCCGGTGCGCTTCGCGGATAGACTTTGTGATTGTCGGCCAGTCGGGATGATGCCAGTCGATAGTCTGAAATAATTCTTCCAAAGAGATGCAAATGGCTTTTCTTGCTTTTTTGTTCTGTTTTCGTTGTTTTTTCTGCGCTTTGAAGTGTTCCTTGCACGGCGCATAAGCGATTTCGTAAGCATTGTCAAAGCGTTCGCGCAAACTGCGGCTGGGAAAGTCGCCCGCCTTGTTCCAGTGATCCCATTGCTTTCTGATCGCATCAAGGCGATTGGCTAGCGACTTCGGTTCGCCTTTGAAATCGTTAAGTTTTTCAAGCTGTCCGATCAAGTCATTGCGGGCATTGTCAGTACTCCAGTGCCGCCATTGCTTGAGCTCACGGATTTTTTTTTCAATTTGCTTGAGGTTCTTGATTGTTTCTCGATGGGCTTCTGCATTGTCCAAAACTGCCATTCTTGACTGACAGCGCTCGTAGATTGCAATGCACTTTCGCAACTGCCCCTGCGCCAGCAGCGCATTGAGCTGATCAATGAAGGCATTTATTTCTGCACGCGCATTCTCAGACGTTCGAGGGTTTGCGTCAGCGTTGCGAGCCGCCGGTGCGGCAGAAATCCCGGACTGTGGAGGCGTATCGGCTTCTGCGTCTGATGAGGGCAAACTGGCGGTCTCGGCGGACGCATCGTGGTCGTTTTGTTCGCTGGTACCGTCTGATCCCAAGTCAGAATTTCCCGCTGCAGCGTCTTCTCGAAGTGACTCTGTATTGCTGATGGCCATGCTGTTAGCACCTTTTTGCTGCATTAATGTGACGGGCGAATGAGCGTAAAAATACTGGAGTTGACGGATGAAGACCAAAGATTCCGTGAATACCGCGCCTGCATTGATCGTGCCCCAAGCTGCCGTGTCGCGGGAATCGGTTGTGCTGCAGCATTTCCCCGCTGCGTCTGGTTTTAGACCGGCAGTGATGGATGCGGCTGAAGTTGAAAGCGCGATTCAAGCAGCTTCGCTTGCGAAGAACCAGCGAAATTGCAATTATAGCGATGTTCAACCCGCATGAGCGAAAAAGATCGGCCGAGAATTGGTCACATGACCTTGCGTACTGCCTCTAGGCGCGCAATGAGAATTTTTTCGACCAGCGCGGCGCCGGCATGCGTCTTTGCCAAGCTTGCGGCATCGATGGCAAGCATTGCGTCTTTGCAGCGGTGCAGTCTGCTGAGCAATCGCTCCACGTCAGGCTGTCCGCTTGCCGTGAGAATCAATCTGCAGCCTTGCGTAAAATCCTCAAACTGCCGGGCATTTCGCAAGCCGTTTAAGGCAAGCACCAGCGTCACAATTTTCTTTGCATCAGCGCGATCCAGTTGCGCGATGTCATCAAGATGCATTGACAGATTTGTACAGA
Source organism: Arenicellales bacterium (assembly GCA_965200545.1). Taxonomy (GTDB): domain Bacteria; phylum Pseudomonadota; class Gammaproteobacteria; order Arenicellales; family JAJDZL01; genus JAJDZL01. Next base: position 147,669 of record CBDAUJ010000001.1, read on the forward strand.
ATTTGCAGATCGCCGCCGGCACTCGAAGTCTTTTGCATAACTGCGCCGCCGGCTCGGCATCGGGCGCATGCTGCGATTCAATATCCGCGTCTGCAATGCGGAGCTCCGCGTTTTTCTGCATCGCAGACGCCGTGAGAAATCCAAAGCGAATGTGCAGCTTCGCAGTTTGCTGTGACAGACGCCTAAAATGCGCCATGGCATCCGATTCGGAGGATGCGCTGCGGCTGTCAAACAGTCTGTCAAATTCGGGAATCAGCTCCGCGAGTGATCCGCAACGATGCAGCACAATGAGAAATTGTTCCGGTGAATCACCGGTCAATGCCTTTCGAACTTCCTGCCACACCCTTTCAGGTACCAGATAACGCAACTCACCGCTTTTGGCAACGGTTTTCATGATCTGCATTGTCGAGTCATCAATGCTGAATCCAAGTCGGTGGTATCGTGCGGCAAAGCGCGCGACCCGCAGCACTCGCAGCGGATCTTCGACGAAGTGTTTCGATACGTGCCGCAAGACTTTGTTGTGCAAATCAGCTTGGCCGCCAAACGGGTCAATCAATTGGCCGTCATGCGTCATGGCCATCGCATTGATTGTTAGATCGCGCCGAAAAAGATCGTCCTCCAAGGTGATGCTCGGGGAGGTGCTGACTTCAAAACCTTTGTAGCCATGGCCTTTTTTTACTTCCGTCCGAGCCAGTGCCCACTCTTCATGGGTTTGCGGATGCAAATAGACTGGGAAGTCCTTGCCGACCGGCTTGAATCCAAGCGACCGCATTGTTTCAGGACTTTCACCGACGACGACATGGTCGCACTCGGAAACGGCTAGACCGAGCAGCCGGTCGCGCACTGCGCCGCCGACTAGATAGCTCTCAAGGTCCTCGATAGTTTTATGGGGCTGTGTTCGCTTCATCGATAAAGCGATTCGGAAAGGGGTCAGCGACGTGCTTCGGCCCGATAGGCGTTAAATCGATCCTGTTGCGGCGCCAGCCAGGTTTTCGCAGTGGCCTCAAATTCAGATTTCTGGTTGCCGAAAGGGGCAGGAAAATTCCCATCACTCACATTGGGCACGGAAAGTGATCGGACATTGTCGGGCGTGAGCGGCTGGCCGGGCGCGAATTGCAGGAATCGAGCCATCAGCATCGAAAGCGAGCTGTTCAGTCCGATGATGCGATGGCTGTTGCCGGTCAGCCGGGAGATTATGCGAAGAATCTCACGCATTGTGAAGCGCTGCGGGCCCGCAACATCGCAGATTTGATGTGCCCGCTCGCTCTGGACGGCTGCATACGCGATGCAGTGCGCCAAGTCATCCACATAGACTGGCTGCATCATCGCGTCCGGGCAAGGTGTCACAAAAACACCTTTTGCAAGTTTCAGCAGCTGTTCAAAACGCCGGGTGAACGAATCATCTGCGCCAAAAATGATTGAGGGTCGAATCACCATGCAGTTCAAGCCGTGATCGCCCGCATCGAGAACTGCGTTTTCCCCCAGCGCTTTGGAACGCAGATATGCGCTCGGCGATGTGATACTCGCTCCGATTGCACTGATATGGATGAGTTGACTCGCCTTTTGTGTCAGACAGGCTTGTGCGATAGCGTCCGGCAGTTGCACATGGATTTGCTCAAATGTGACTTTCCTGGACGAGTTCAAAACCCCGATCAGATTGACTACCGTGTCCCCGCTTGAAATGATTTTGCTGACCGACGCTTGCGTCAGCGCTCTGCCTTCAATCAGTCTTGTGCCCGGGATAACCTGCAGCTCACGATGCCGATGGGGCCGCTTTGTCACCACGCTGATCGTCCACCCCTGTCGACTCAATTGTTTGATCAGGTGCTTGCCGACAAATCCAGCGCCGCCGAAAATTACTGCATGCCCGGGGCTTGGCTGGGAGAATTTCATCGAGGATCGCTGCTGCTGTGCAAAGGGCGTTATTTTGTGATGTACATATTAAAGTAGTTTCGCATGGCCGGCAGAAAAGGTTTCACACTGTTATTCGCTTCAGCGAACCGCAGCAAGTCGTAAAAGTTCGCGATGGAATGGACATCGATCCCATGTGCCCTGCGCACAGCCTCGATTGCGGACATTTGCGAATTTTGACTGCGTTCCATGCGATCCAGGCTGATGACCACCGCTTTAGGCTTGCCGCCGTTTGCGCGAATGACCTCGACTGCGGTATTGATTGAGATCCCAGAGGTGATGACATCTTCGACAATAATCACTGCGCCTTGTATCGGTGCCCCGACGGTCCAGCCGCCATCGCCATGATCTTTGGCTTCCTTGCGGTTAAAGGCGAATGCCGCGCAGGTGCTGTGTTTTTCATATAAGGACAAAGCCGTTGCAGCCGCCAGCGGAATCCCCTTGTATGCGGGTCCATAGAGCATGTATTCGCCGTCGCAGCGAGCCGCAATTTCTGCGGCGTAAAACTCAGCCAGGCGCGACAGACCGAAACCGTTCGAGAATTTGCCCGTATTGAGAAAATATGGGCTCACGCGGCCGGAATTCAGTGTGAATTCCCCGAACTGAAGTGCGCCGGTCTCAAAAGCCAGTTCCAGAAATTTCTGCGATACTTGCATCGGTAATGGTTTGCTTGAAAAAGCTCAATTTTAACCGATACAGCTGACAATCGGCGATGTCAGCGCTGCAGGCGTTGCTTGGATAGATTCAGATTCGCTATCCATGGGTGTGCGGCGCAAAGTCCTGCCGCATTGCAATAGTTGCAGCGCGGTTGCAAATTTGCGTGAATCTGACATTGAGCTCTGGCGAATTCGCAGATTTTGGTTTCAGCGGCAACGGGCTGACTTGCCAGTCCAATTCCCCTTGTCCGGCCCGCAGAGTGCAGCTGAAAAGTCTCGGCATGTTGTGTCTTGCAATGCGGCTGGAAGCGATCAGGACGGCCAAGTGAAGATGGATTTGCGATGGATGGAAAGTGGGCATGGGGATATCGCACCCGCTTATGAATTGTTGCAGATCAGCTGGGTTGAATTGTTTAGAATGTAAGGTATAGTGTCAAATTCTGTATTGAGCCAGCTGCAATGTTCTGGAGTAAAGAAAATGGTAGACGATAGAGGAGAGGAGACAGCCGGTGGCATCGAGTTTAGCAGTGCAAGCGTATGACACGCTTTCGATTGCGCGGAATCTAGAGCAGGATTATGCGTTCGAAAAGCAACAGGCGGAAGGGATCGCCCGGACGATCCACGAGCATCTGGTCAGCAACGTCGCAACCAAGGAGGATTTGAAAAATCTTGGTGCCGAGTTGCGCAGTGAGATGCAAGCTGAAAACACGAAGTTGCGGTCTGAGCTTCGATCCGAGATCAGCGAGTTGCGGTCTGATGTCAATGAGATTCGAGTTGAGATGACGAATATAAACAGCCGTATCGACAATCTGGCAAAAACACTGACGATTCGCACCGGGGCGATGATTGTCGCGGCGGTCGGGGCGATGTCAGCGCTGCAGGCGTTGCTTGGATAGATTCAGATTCGCTCAATCCACTGTTGCGCCGAGTTTCGGCATGGTATCGGAGGCTCCACTGACAGCAGTTGCATCATGGCGAGAGCGCATTGGCTGCCATTTCGGGCGTTCGGCCGGATTTTGTTCCCGGTTTTCGCGTGATGATTCACATGCAGTAACGTATAAATTCGATGTGTTCTCGCGGATTTTGCGCTGCGAGACGAGACTGCTCTGCTGACGGACAGCCTAAACGATATCCACAGAGGTGAAATGTTTTTGCTCATGTGAGCCGTATGAGCGATATACTCGGAACGGATCAATCACTCAGGCGAGGCTGTGAGTCGCTTGCAAATATGCGATGATCGCAACCCCATTGCGAACCCATAGGTATGCAATTCATTGATGCCATGAATGACTCAGTCAGTTCTTGGGAAAGCGACATAATGCCGTCACTGATCGAGATTTCAGCTGTGTTTGATGACTGATTGCTAATGCTTCTGATTATTGATAACTACGATTCGTTCACATTCAACCTCGTTCAATACCTCGGTGAATTGGGTCAAGACTGCCATGTTGTGCGCAATGATGAAATCAGTGTTGACCAAATCAAGCGGGCAAATCCTCAAGGTATTTTGATATCCCCGGGTCCATGCACGCCAAATGAAGCAGGAATCTCTGTTGCCGTGGTTGAACAGCTGAGCGCAGTTTATCCCATATTGGGCGTTTGCCTTGGACATCAAAGCATATGCCAGGCGTTCGGAGCGAGCATCGTTCGCGCCGATTTTGTTATGCACGGAAAAGTGTCTCAAATCTATCACCATAGCAGCGATTTATTCGCCGCGATAGAAAATCCATTTGCCGCGGCCCGCTATCACTCACTGATCGCTCAAACAGACAGTTTGCCGCCTTGTCTGGAAGTCACGGCCTGGACGGCCGACCGCATCATCATGGCTGTCAGACATCGCGAGCGGCACGTATTTGGCGTGCAGTTTCATCCAGAGTCGTTCTTGACACAATGCGGACATCAGCTGCTGACCAATTTTCTTAGCGCCAGCGGCATTGCAGCCCCGCGTCATTCGCAATAAGTGATGCCGTCAGCGATGGAGATTCAAACCGCTCTGAAGCAGATTACCGCAGGGGCCGACTTGAGCGGCGAGCAGATGCACGCAGTCATGCGGCAAATTATGACCGGTCAGTTGACCGAAGCTCAAATCGGCGGTTTTCTGATTGCTCTGCAAATGAAAGGCGAATCGATTGAGGAAATTACCGCGGCCGCAACTGTGATGCGCGAGCTGGTGACAAGTGTTGATGTGTCGATGCCGCACTTGATCGATGTGGTCGGCACCGGCGGTGATGGGATATCATCTTTCAATGTGTCAACCGCTTCCGCGTTTGTGGCCGTAGCGGCCGGCGCCAGTGTGGCCAAGCACGGCAACCGCGCCGCGTCAAGCAAAAGCGGCAGTGCGGATCTGCTGGAGATCTCAGGCGCTAGAATTGATCTTAATGCCTGGCAGGTTGCCCAATGTGTGCGGCAGACCGGCTTTGGCTTCATGCTGGCACCCGCTCATCATACCGCTATGAAGCATGCCATCGGGGTGCGCCGGGCACTGGGTGTGCGCACCATTTTCAACGTTTTGGGGCCGCTGACCAACCCAGCGCATGTTACGCGTGAAATGATGGGCGTGTTCAGCAGTGAACTGGTGGAACCGCTTGCCAAGGTGCTGGCCAAGCTTGGGTCAGAGCACGTTCTAGTCGTGCACTCAGATGACGGCATGGATGAAATCAGTATCAGTGCCCCGACGCGCATAGCGGAACTTCGGGACGGTGAGGTGCATGCCTACAAGATCCAGCCCGGTGATTTCGATATCCAGCCGAGCACGATTGATGCGATCGTGGTGTCGAGTCCAAATGAAAGCCTGGCAATGATCAAAGCCGTGCTGGGCGGCGAGCCTTCGCCGGCTGCGAATATCACAGCCCTCAACGCGGGCGCGGCCATCTACGTGGCCGGTCTCGCCCGCACACTGGGCGATGGGGTCGCCAAAGCCAGTGAGGTCATCGCGAGCGGTATCGCCTTGCAGCGCTTTGAGAACTACATTCAGTTCACTCGGCAATTCAAAAATGGCGAAGACACCTGATATCCTGCGCGCCATCGTCGCCGACAAGCGGCGTCAAGTCGATGAACTGAAGGCAACGGCATCCGTTTCGCAGCTGCGAAGTCGTGCCGTGGATCAGCCTCCCACACGCGAATTTGAAAAAAAGATCCGCGCCCAAGTCAATGCCCGGCGGCTCGCTGTAATTGCTGAGTGCAAAAAAGCCTCGCCGAGCAAAGGTGTCATCCGTCACGATTATGATGTCGCCGCGATCGCGGCGAGTTACGCCGCCGCGGGCGCGACTTGCCTGTCGGTGCTGACGGATACGAAGTATTTCTCAGGCACCTCAGCGCACTTGATGACAGCCCGGAAATGCTGCGCCCTGCCGGTTTTGCGCAAAGACTTTATAATTGACCCCTACCAAATTTACGAATCCAGAGTTTGGGGCGCTGATTGCATTCTGCTGATTGTTGCACTGCTTGACGAGACACAGCTGCTTGAGCTGGGTCAGCTCGCCGGGGAGCTTGGAATGGATGTTCTGATTGAAGTGCATTCCGATTCTGAGCTGCGGTCCGCTTTGAGTCTGCCCTTCGGACTGGTGGGAATCAACAATCGCAACCTGCATACATTTGAGACCGATTGCCAGACCTCAGTGAGATTGAGACCGCAAATCCCTTCGGATCGAATTGTTGTGACTGAAAGCGGCATTCAAACACGCGCCGACGTTGCGTTGATGGCAGACAACGGCATTTATGCGTTTTTGGTTGGCGAGTCGCTGATGAGAGCGCCGAACCCCGGACCGCAGCTGGCATCGCTGTTTTCGCTTGATCGGCGCCAGCCAAGTGAGGCGAGTTAGATTTGGAAGGCACAATCGAGTGGCTGCAAGGCGTTAATTTTCGCGTCACGTCAGGTTCGGGCCACGTTTCGCATACTGATGGCCCGGAACAAAGCGGTGGCGTGAACGCCGGCATGCGGCCGATGGAAATGGTGCTTTTGGGCATGGGCGGCTGCACCGCGTACGATGTTGTGCAAATGTTGCGCAAGTCAAGATGCGACATCGAAACTTTGAAGATCGACATCCGTGCGCAGCGCGCGGATGAAATCCCTCAGGTGTTTACCGCAATCCATTTGCATTATCGGGTCGCCGGCGATGGCGTCACGGGCCAAAAGGTGAGGCGCGCAATTGACTTGTCTATTGAGAAATACTGCTCCGCCACTCGCATGCTGGCGGCAACTGCAAGCGTCACCTATGACTTTGAAATAATGGAAGCCACAGCCTGAAACAATCGGCTTGCGCAGTTTGCACTAAGATTCGAAGCCCATGCAAAATATTGTTGATTGGTTCAAGCGCCAGTTCAATAATCCACAGGTCATCATTCTGTCGGTATTTTTGATCGGCGGATTCGCTCTGATTATTTTTGCCGGTGCGATCATGGCGCCGGTAATTACTGCACTGGTGATCGCCTATATCCTCGAAGGCGGAGTCAAGCGCTTTGAAAAAATCGGTATTCCTCGGCTGGGCGGCGTCTTGACTATCCTGCTGCTGTTTTTTCTGCTGCTGTTCTCAGCCCTGTTCGGCGTCCTTCCGCTGGTTACCCGCCAAGCTGTGCAGATTGCATCTCAGATTCCATACTGGCTGGCAGACGCGCAGTCAGCGCTGCTGTCGCTGCCGTCGAAATACCCCGAACTGCTGTCGGAGCAGCAAATTCAGGATGTGCTGCGAACGATCACCGGCTTTATTGCTGAGTTTGGGCAGCAGACCTTTATCAACTGGTCGTCTTCGTCTGTGGTTGGCATCATCAACATCGTCATTTATGTCATTATCGTTCCGATTCTGGTGTTCTTTTTCTTGAAAGACAAGCAAAAAGTGCTCGCTTGGTGGCAGACTTTTTCCCCCCGCCAAGATCACGGTCTCACCATGCAGGTATGGCAGGATCTTGACCGGCAGATGTCAAATTACATCCGCGGGAAGTTCTGGGAAATTCTCATCGTCGGTGCGGTAACCTTTGTTGTGTTTTCGATCTTCGGCCTGCAATACTCGGCTCTTCTCAGTCTTGTGGTCGGCCTGTCGGTGCTGATTCCGTATGTCGGCGCCGCGCTGGTGACCATTCCAGTTGTGATTGTCGCTGCGGTTCAATGGGGGCTGTCCCCTGAGTTCTTTTACTTGATTTCAGCTTACCTGATTATTCAGATATTGGATGGCAATGTCCTGGTACCGCTGATTTTCTCGGAGGTCGTCAATCTGCACCCGATCGCGATTGTTGTCGCGGTACTTTTTTTCGGCGGCCTGTGGGGTGTATGGGGCATCTTTTTCGCGATTCCGCTGGCTACCCTGGTGCAGGCCATTCATCTTGCCTGGCCACGCAGAAACCATGAAGAATCACACCCACTCTGAGTCGCAGACCAAGCCGCTGCACAAAGGTCGAGCGGTGCAATCGAATCGCAGCGGCCGGTTTGAAAGCTGGTCGCGAGAATACTGCGTCGCAGACGGGTCGGACAATGCCGCGGAGCCGAGACCTAAAGTCACCGTGAAGGTCGATGCGGCCAAGTCGGCAATTGCCCGCAATCATTCGCCTGATTTGCCTTTTGAGCAGTCGGTCAACATGTATCGCGGGTGCGAGCATGGCTGCCCCTATTGCTATGCACGTCCGAGCCATGCCTACCTTGGCTACTCCGCTGGACTGGACTTCGAAACCCGTTTGCTAGCCAAAACCGAGGTTGCCCAACGCCTGCGCGAAGAGATTTCCAAGCTCTCATACGTGTGCAAACCCATAACACTTGGCTCCAACACCGATCCTTATCAGCCGATCGAACGCCAATATAAGCTTACGCGCCAAGTGCTTGAAGTACTGCTGGAACATCGCCACCCGTTGCAGATTACCACCAAATCCGCCTCGATTTTGCGTGATCTTGATCTGCTGAGCGAGCTGGCAGCGCTCAATTTGCTTGAAGTCAATATCACACTTGCCACCCTGGGCGGGGATCTGTCCAGGGCTATGGAACCGTATGCAAGCAGCCCGAAAAAGCGACTCAAGGCCATTGCGGAATTGGCACAGGCCGGCATTCCGGTTACAATATTCATTGCGCCAGTGATTCCCGGCCTCAACGATTACGAGATCGAGTCGGTCTTGCAGCAGTGCGCAGCGGCCGGTGCGGTTCGAGCACGGTGGACAATGATCCGTTTACCGCAGGAGGTCAAGCAGCTGTTTGACGAATGGGTGAATGATCGGTTTCCCAATCAGGCATCGAAGATTTTCAGCCTGATTCGGCAGGTGAGGGCGGGCACGGACAATGACTCGGAGTTTTTCAGCCGCATGCGCGGCAGCGGCCCGATCGCGGACATGATTGACAGAAGATTTGAAATGGCATTGCGGAAGTTTGGGCTCGACAATTCATCGCTGCTGCTTGATCGCAGCAAGTTTCGCCATCAGCCGGCAGCGCCGATGCAGGCTGATATTTTTTCGCAGGCAGCATTGGGCAGCGCAATTAAATTTGCTGAGTGAACTCCTCCGCAACAACAACCAAAATGAGCGTCCTGGGGTAGAGGGAGGTTCGCATGAGTATCGAACGGCAGGGAACACCTTTAGCACTGAATGAGGTCAAACGCAGTCGGTCCGCCGAAGATTCAGCGCCGCCGTCCGCGGTCGACCGCTACTTTGTTCGCAAGCTGCTGAAACTGTCTGGCAGCCCGCGTATCGAGATTGAGCTTTGGGACCAGTCGAAATATGCGGTCGGCGACCAGATGCCGCTCGCAACACTGCGAATCAAATCCCGCAGCGCGTTTCACAGCCTGCTTTCTCAAAATGAAATCGGTTTTGGCGATGGCTACACTGAAGGCGAGATCGAAGTCGTCGGCAGCCTGCTGGAGCTTCTGTGCGAGATCTTCACGGCGCGCCGGCGCGCCTCTCAAGATGCCCGTGTGCTGCGGGGTATACTGAATGCCGTCAGCAAGAAACGGGTTCGGCAGAATACGCTCGACGGCTCGAAGTCGAACATCCATCACCACTACGACCTTGGCAATGATTTTTATTCGCTGTGGCTGGATCGAGACTACATGCAATACACCTGCGCCTATTTTGCGCATCCGCGGATGTCCATTGAGCAGGCTCAAGTCGCCAAGATGGAACATGTCTGCCGCAAGCTTCAACTCAAGCCGGGTCAAACGGTTGTCGAGGCCGGCTGCGGCTGGGGCGGACTAGCACGCTATATGGCCCGCACACATGGGGTGACCGTCAAGTCGTATAACATTTCTCATCAGCAGATCCTCTACGGCACTGAGCAGGCGGCGCAGCAAGGGTTGTCGGACCGGGTTGAATATATTGAGGATGATTACCGAAACATCAAAGGTGATTTTGACGTGTTCGTTTCAGTCGGAATGCTCGAGCACGTAGGTACCAAGCATTATCTTGAGCTCGGCAGCGTGGTCGACCGGTGCCTGAAAGACAATGGACTGGCCTTGATTCACAGTATCGGGCGCAACAGTCCTGAACTGATGAGTGCATGGATCGAGAAACGCATCTTTCCAGGGGCCTATCCGCCTACGATTCGAGAAATGATGGATATCGTTGAGCCAAACAAGTTTTCAGTGCTTGACATTGAGAATCTGAGGCTTCACTATGCTGAAACGCTGCGTCACTGGCTGGAGCGATTTGATCAGAACGAAGCTGCTGTGGCGCAAATGTTTGATGAGCGGTTTGTGCGGGCATGGCGTTTGTACCTGACCGGATCCATGGCTTCGTTTCTGACCAGTTCGCTGCAGTTGTTTCAGATGCTGTTTGCTCGCGGCTGCAACAATGGGGTACCCATGACCCGAGCGCATTTGTATTCGAATGAGGCACACTAGTGCGAACCGCAAAACGCACCGGCGATGCGCAGCTTGATCAGCTGACCGACGACATTCGCCAGTTCGTCGCTGAGCGCGATTGGGAACAGTTCCACTCGCCAAAGAATCTGGCGATGGCGCTGAGCGTTGAGGCCGCCGAATTGGTTGAGATTTTTCAGTGGATGCCTCAGGCGCAGAGCAGCAATTTGAGTGCCGCCGACTTGGAACATGCCCGCCACGAAATTGCAGACATACTGATTTATCTGCTGCGCATCGCCGATCGCCTGGACATCAATGTGATTGCAGCAGTCAAGGAAAAAATCCGTGTCAACCAGAAGAAATATCCAGCGAATCTGGTTCGCGGCAAAGCGAACAAGTCTACCGATTACAAGCCTTGATTCGCGTCTATATTGCTCAGAATCTGGCTGATGCCCATCTGCTTTGCAACCGCATCCGTGAAAGCGGCATTGCAGCACACATCTTCAATGAACATGCCGATGGCGCCGTGGGGGAATTGCCCTTTACCCATACCTATCCGGAGATCTGGGTTGAAAATGAGCGCGACCATAGAAATGCCCAGGAAATTATCGCGCTGTGTCAGGCACAGCCTGCTGTCGATCAGGAGTGGCGCTGTGCCGTGTGTTCAGAACTCAATCCGGCGAACTTTGAAATCTGCTGGAACTGTTCGACATCGTTTTCCGGCGATTAGTGCTTGTCCCAGTAACTTGGAAATTGCATACTCTCTGCACGTTGCGAAAATATCAACGTATTCCATTATGTGCATAAATCATATGAAATCAGGCATTTCTTCTCAGCTGCCCCGGCATCTCAGAGTGCCTTTTGGATTCGAAACCGCTTTCTCTAGCGATTATTTCGATTTGTTTTACCCTCGATTCAATTCTATGCTTCCTTGAATTAAATTCCTCTGGACTTTTTGGCAGTCCGCCATGCCTACTCCATCCAGTATGCAATCCGTAAAAGTGAAAATAGAATATTTCGCTGGCGTCGGCGTGAATCATGTCGATTCTCGGCTTGTACTGTTTGGAGCGCTTTAGCTTTTTTATTGCTTCCCAAGAAATACGCTTGAATGCAAAAAATAACAAGGTCATCAATGAATAGCGCTTGCAAAATGCCAAGTTTTTCTCTGAGTCTGTTGTATGTACCGAGTTGTAACCCACATCATCGAAGCGGTAGATGTATTTCGTCTTTCCAACCCCCCCCCATTTTCTTCTTCGATACTTGAAGTGCCAGCATCTCAATGGTTTCTCATCCGTTTCAGGAGGCACATCGACAATCTTCACTTCTTGGACCGCGACCGAACCAGGTCGCGGATAGCGCAATGTTTGATCAAGATAATCAATCAAGTTGTTTTGCGTACACATCAGATACTCATCGATATCGAAATTCAAGCAATAGCCGCCGTTAGCGAATCGAATCCGGCAATGATTGAGAGAGCCTCTCTGGCAGTATTTGTAGGGGTGAAACCCATGTGGAAAGTCCCAGTCTACAAAAATTATCTCAAGGTCAAATGTCAGTTTTTGCAACAACTCAATAACCGCTTCTTTTGAAGAGCTGCCGTTGTCATAAAGCACTAGACGATCTACGCCATAAGATTTGTAATACCAAGTAATCCAGTCACCGATCCATTCGATAGGATTGTCTTTTTGCAATGTGGTCAGTGTCAAAAGTCGGTGTTTGACGCACCTGTGCTGCGGCACTGAGCGATTGCTTTGCAATACATCAATATCAACTGTTTGTGAAAAGTCCTTAAAACAAAATTTGATCTCCAGTACTTTGCAATAATCCCAGTTGATTGATTCGGTCTCAAGGAAAATAAGATCTTTGATCTTTCGTAGCCTAAAACTGACGGACTGGCCACTGACTGTGATTGATAGAGGCAAATAGTCCTTTCTCAGATTCAGTATTTTCGGACCTATGCCTTGTATGCGATGACTTGCTGCATCCCAAAAAACGTCATAGAAGATTGTATTGAAGTCGATCTTGTGCCTGTGTTCGGCATCGACTGTGTGCAGTCGAGGGTAGCATTTCTGGACCGACAGTCCTCTCGGAGTTTTGACGGGGCAGGGTCGATAGATTTGAACTTTTGCCATTAGAACATAAAGACCGAAGCCGCTACGCAGCAGCTAACTTGTAGGTTTCAAAATTTCCCGATGCAGATATGCCACGGCTTCATTCGCGATAATGGTGGAACCGATTTTCGAGGTCATTTAGATTCAACAACGGCAGTAATCTCACCATCAAAATATCGACTATAGCGATTCCAGAATCAGATGCTACCTGGTTTCTTTTCTCTATCGAAATTCAACCTAAATCTTGGATGTTTTAAGAGTTTTTTTTTCTGACGAGTTATTTTACGGATTGTCGGAGTATGTTTGTTGCATTGTTTTGAGGGTACTTTGGAATCTGACCAGCAGTTGCACAGCTCAAAATTTAAGCAATCGGTCTGTGGTTGAGGAACCTTGCATACTCTCTGATTTGAGCCGGACCGTATATTCTATCCGTGCAATTTATGGGTGTCTATCTGAGCATATACATAAAGGTATGGAAATTGAGAACTACTGAAACCAATTGGAGCGAAACACTTAAGCATGAGGCTATTATCAGCTGATAAAAATGTCGTTTAAAGATGAACTTTCCAAGGCGCATTGGGATATACTGCGCCTTTTATTTTTCAAAGTCCCATAAGGAAGCTTTTTGCTTTTGTAACGATGTTGAAGAAAGTTCTCATCGAATTCCTTTCAAAAACTAATTCAGCGAATCTGTGCAAGGATGACGTTTCGAAATTAGACAGATTGATGCTAAGTACTGAGCGAAAGCTTTTGTACCGCGAGGCAAGCCTTGAATCGAAAGCACATGGCTCACAAATCGATAGCGATATCCTATGGAAGCATATTGCCACCTTGCATGAAAATTATCGCCGTTATGCATGGAAGCGGCGTGGGTTGAGGCTTGACTTGGTAGCACCGCGAACTTTGGCTGAAAAAATTGAGTGGCTGAAATTCAACGATCACAGCAGTATTTTCGTCAAGCTTTCCGATAAACTAGCTGTCAGGGATTATGTTTTGGAGATGACTCAAGCTCCTATGTTATTGAATAGAATGCTGATTGGCGGGGGGGGGTAACATCAACTGAAAACCTTCCGTTTGAACAGCTGCCGGCCAAATTCGTCATCAAATCCAATCACTGGAGTGGCGATGTCTTAATCTGTAACAGTTCAGAACCGATCTCAACAGATCATTTGAAGCGAATTGAGCTGAGGCAAAAAACCGTTTATGGGGACCACACGAAGTCGGAGTGGCCTTATTGGCACATAGCACCTCGAATTTTTATCGAGGAATATCTTGAAGGCCGGTTTAATCAGCTCATCGATTACAAAATTTACTGTTTCAATGGTGAGCCTAAGTTCATCTTGGTCTGTATGGATAGATTTACAGACCAAAAAAAGTCATTTTTTGACCTCAGCTGGAAACCCCTGCCATTTGCCAGCTACCACTACCCACCTATAGATATTGATCCAAACTTGATCAAACCCACATCACTTGATGAGATGCTGCAGTATGCGTCACAGTTAAGCGGGGATACATCATTTGTCCGAGCAGATTTCTATGATTTCGACGGGGAGTGTCGATTTGGCGAACTGACGCTATTTCCCGAGAGTGGAATCGATTGCAGGTTTCAGCCAGACGAGTGGAATGAAATAATCGGTGGCTGGCTACAACTTCCAAAGCCCAATCGAAATCCCAAGTTCGCATTCAGGCCGATGATCTTGCTTGGCTGCGACACTTGAGGTTTTATTGAGGAATGCTCTGCGAATAAGGAATTGTTCATTTCTAGCGTTGGCGATGCAAGGCAACTTAGCTCAAAATGCTATTTTCAATTTTAACCATTACATACAACCGAAAGCATACCATTCACCGACTTTGGGATAGTCTGCAGCGTATCCGGGAGAGAGAGTTTGAATGGGTTGTAATCGACAACGGTTCCAGTGACGGTACTGATTCGCTAATAACCGCATGGCAGCGCAGTTCTCCTTTCAAAATCACATATCATCGTTTGGCCGCCAACGGCGGCAAATCGAAGGGCTTGAATATCGGGAAGATGCTGATAGCGGGGAAATATGTAATCGTTATCGACGATGACGATGCCCTGTTCGAAAATGCTTTAGCACAAATCAAGCTCTACACGGCCGCGACGAAATTCGATGACAGGCTTGATGTCGGAAGTTTGGTTTTCCGAGCAGTAACCGAAGATGGAGTGTTGCATGGTGAACTCAGTCGGTTCGGTCCAGTCTTTGAATCAACTAGTCTGCAAATGAAGTACGTTCATACAAAACATCGTGTCGGTGAAAGATGTGCTGTTACAAAAGCGGACGTATTCAGAGAGTTTCAACATATTGAGCTACCGCCTCCAAATAATTCTTTGTTAGAGGTTGTAAGTCTCAGAAAAGCGAGGAAATACAAAGCCATTTACATTGAACAGCCATTGCGTATCTATTGGGTAAACGATGGTTTCGACCGCATGACAACCCGGCCGCGCTATTACGTCGCTACATCGCTTGGCAATTACTTTGAAAATTTCTATCGCCTGAATGAGCAGATCAGCTACTTTCTTTATGCTCCCAAGTATTTTATCAGGAGCGCACGCAACATGTGCCGCTCAGGGCTTCACAATAAAAGATTTTATAAACAGCAATGCCGCGATCTATCCAACGGATATGCGATTTTGCTTTGGGTGATTTTCGGTCTTTTGCCCGGAACGATTAAATTTTTTTTGGATCTGCTGCGGTTCCGTTTGAAAATCATTTCTATTTCAGAAAGTGTGCACTTTAAAGGTGATCGATGAAGAAGTTTCGATTGACAGAGACTAACGAAAAAATCAAGTTTTTACTTTGCGCAAATTTCTAAATGTTCTCGCCTGATTTAGATATGAAGAATGAACTGTGTCAAGACAATATTGATACGCTTGACAGATTCACTGGCTTCATTTTCAAAGCGGTTAACGTATCTCACTTTGAATTGAGCACCGATGCAATTTGACTTGATGAAGGACAAGCTCAATAGATTCAAGGTGCGGGGAAAGATTCGCTGGCTGATGCGCTATTGCAGCATATTGAATATCTTAGGTGTGAATACAGCACCTGGAACAGCCCTCTGGCTGATGAGAACCGAATTCCGATATGCTCAAGGTAAATTGCGAGCAGAACGGAGATACAAAAGTATTCATCACACGCGTGTACAAGGCAATGTGATTTACAGAACCCAAGGCCCAGTCGGCGGTGACCGCATGATTCACCACGGCTACGCACAGGTATATGCTTCTTATTTGAGGCAATTTGTAGAGGATAGGTTTGCGAGTCTGACAGTTGTCGAGGCTGGCATCCTGTATGGAACTGGACTGGCGATATGGTGTGATCTATTTCCCAGCTCACGCTGTATTGGATTAGATTTGAGCTTATCTTTTTTTCACGAATACAAGAATCAAGTTCGCAGACGAGGGGGTTTCCCAAATGGACTGCCGGAAGTCTATGAATTCGATCAATTTGCTGACAACCGAAAAATGCTTGCAGATATTCTCGGCGAAAAATCTATTGATATTTTCATTGACGACGGCTGCCATGCTGATGAGGCCATTCTGAACACGTTTGACTGCGTCAAGCCATACCTGAGCGAGGAGTTCGTTTATTTTGTTGAAGACAATCCCACTGTTGATCGTAAGTTTCGGCTGAATTATCCTGATTTGACAATACACCTCCAAGGTGAGATTGCAGTCCTAACTCCGGCCCGCAAGGCAGCCAATCGCGACAGCGGCCCGCAGCGCACAGTGATAGACGCTGCTTGATGAAGTTTTCGATGCCTGATTTGATTTGGTCCGTGAGATTCAGTTCAGGCCGCAGCGAATTCACCGAGAAATCATTTATCCGAATGCGCCTGCCAAAATATTGATTGTGACACTATCGAAAGCAATGCAGAGATTCTGAAATGCATGTATACACCCCGCATTCTGTGTCTTTGCCTGACAGCTGCTCAATAAGACGAGTAATTCCCTACGAGGACTGTACCGAAGACAAGTCAAAGGAAGACACGCGAACGATCTTCTACGATGTTTTCATACATCCTCTATCCAGAAAACTGGTTTGTTTAGGCCCGACTTTATTCAACCTGAAAAAACACCTGTTCCCGCTTGTCGTTACATTGAACGGGCACCGGGTCGAATTGGCTTACTATGAGATAGAAAGACTGTTCTTTTTGGAATCTGCGCAGCTTGAGCTCAAGTTCCAAGAAGAACTGACTGTTGTTGTCGAATTCAGTCATTTTGCCAAGCAACTTGTAATCAATCAAAGCGAACAGTGCAATCTCTTGCGTCATCATGAAAATGCGCTTCTCACAATATCCACTCTGCAAAAAGACAATTGTGCCGAGTGGATTTGCGATTGGGTTGTCTGGCATAAGCGCCTCTGTGATATTGGCCGTGTAATTCTCTATGACAATGGCAGCTCCAATCTAAACGAAATCATGCAGTATTTGTCAGATTATGCCGATGATATGAGGATCATCATTGTCGATTGGGATTTTCCACATGGAATCAGGCCGTTTAAATCAGCCCAGCACGGATCATTGAATCATTGCAGATTGCGGTTTCCGATACCCGATGGCTATTGCATCAACCTTGACATCGATGAGTACTTGGCTCCGCCCTCAAGTCAGGAATCATTGCTGAACTATCTCAATCGCAAAGTGAGCGGTTCGTTTGCGGGGGCGATCAACATTAAGTCGAGAATTGTTCCCGTTACCGTTGATGTCTCTCGAAAACCAGTGCCGCGATGCTATGATTTCCACTATGTCTATCGAAAATCCAGCGAGCTGTACAAAAAAGTCGAGCGCAACCGATACTTCAAGTACATTTACCGTTTCGAACATGTAGGATACAACTCGCCGCATAAAACTCGCTCCCATAAGAATCGAATTTTTTGCAAGCAATACAATGTTCGTCAAAAGTTGTCGTTCCATGCTGCAAAGTTAATGTGGAGAGTGAAGAAGCTTGTCGGCAATTTTGCTATCGAGCGTCCTCAGATTGATTCAACTTCAGTTCCGGACACAGAGCTCTACTACTATCATTTCCTTGGATTGACGACTGGCTGGCAGGGCAACGTAACGCACAAGACATTCAGTCAAGTCGATCGCAGAATCCACGTGCCCGATCCAGATATTCATAAATTTGCAGCGAAAGCGAAAATGATTCCATCTTGCTGGGATCAGTGAAAGGTCAATTTGATGCAGGCTTATTGCAATCCGGAACCCGCAGTGACAGATTCACAGTCCAAAATCTATACAGTTGCACTGACGAGCTGCGGCCGTTTCGACCTGCTGGAAAGAACGCTAAGCTCTCTTTTGCCGCGTCTTGAGGGAGACATACAGAAGATCATTTTGATTGAAGACTCAGGCAGGAAAGTCGGGGGGGGGATCATTGATGTCATCCAGCCGTTTGCGCGCAACCTTGCAGACAGGGACTATATTCAGTGTGGAAGCTTTTTGGGAAAGGGTATTGAACTGATCATAAACGAAAATCCTCTCGGACTTGTCTCAAGCGTTGACAGGCTTTACTCCCAGATTGATACGGAGTGGATATTTCACTGCGAAGATGATTGGGAGTTTTATGGATCTGGTTTTATAGAAAAATCTTTCGCTTTGCTGCTTGCTTTTGATATGTTTTCAATGGTCAACCTGAGAGATGCCGAGATGTTCAGCCAGAACAAGTTTTGCTCTCGAATTTACGAAAGTTCCAAAGTAGAATTTCGGCGAATGCGGAGAGATCCTTCTACATGTCACGGAATATCATTCAATCCCGGCTTGAGGCGGAA
Source organism: Arenicellales bacterium (assembly GCA_965200545.1). Lineage (GTDB taxonomy): Bacteria > Pseudomonadota > Gammaproteobacteria > Arenicellales > JAJDZL01 > JAJDZL01. Next base: position 165,902 of record CBDAUJ010000001.1, read on the forward strand.
AAGCGACTACTTGACGGTTGGCACTTATGCGGATTTCGGAGTGACTGCGAATGAGTGGAAAATTGCAAACTTGTACAGTTCGCTTGGCTATGAGCAGGTTTTTCTTTGTGAGCATGCGATGCGGCACATCGGAGGCGGATCACATATACAAGACCCGACAAGGTACCGAAAAAAATTCTGGCCCAAGCTGAAGCATTCGACAGACAAGCGCTTAGAGAAAATGTGCTGGAAAGCTCTTCCGAACTCAGACCCTTTTTTTCGTTCGAGACGTCGACTTGCGAACAGAATGACGGATGTCATCGTAGTTAGTGCCGAATCGTAACAAATCGTAAGGCAGGCGAAAGCCTAAGGATTCTCTCAAACACGCTTCGAATATATTATCCTATCGAACAACATTTTACGAGAAAAACGTGTAGGAGAAATACTACAATCAAGTACGAGTCTGCTTGCGTCTATTGCCATGCCTGTATCCGTTTTTGCCGCTGCCAAGTATATCGGTATCTTATCCGATTGGTCGAAGACCAATTTAGAGCTGCAGAAAATTATCTACATTGCACATATGCTGCATTTGGGAAAATATAAATCCCCGCTGGTTCAGGGACGTTTCCAAGCGTGGAATTTAGGTCCAGTACACCCCGTTCTGTACCATAAGGCAAAAATATTCGGCGACAATCCTGTGGAAAATATTTTTCGTGGAGTTCCTGATTTGGACGATCGGCAGCCTGAAACCAGAACGTTGAACTCTACATTCAACCTGGTGTCTGAATTTTCGGGCTCACGGTTGGTCGCAATAACTCACTGGGAACATGGTGCTTGGGCAAGCAACTACAAACCAAGCACTTTCGGGGTTGAGATTCCCAACGATGACATCATCAACGAATATGAAAGGCGCAAAGAACGGTCCAACGGAATCAGGCCATAAAGCGGACGAAACCTTTGATTCATTATTGCTATCTGATCAACCCCGAAAACAGGATGAACAGATACAAGATCTAACCAAAGAGTTAGCAAGAGAGAAAGATCACCGTAAAGAGGAAAGGCTTCTTTGGATTTTAATTTCAGTCATTTTGCTCAACATTACTTTTTTCACTTCAATGGAGTCAATTTTAGGCCCCGTTGTGATTGGCTTATTTCAACTAATAGTCTTGACGGTTGTCGCAAAAAGATTAGGCCTTGAAGAATCCGTCCAGATCATTAATAAATTAGTCAGTTTTGTAGCAAACTCTGCAAAAAATGGCTAGGCTTCGATCTTTCTCGACGCGGTGATTGCTCCAAATGTTGCGTTGGGTCGATCGGTGATGTAGAAAGTTTGTAGTCCAAGAATTTCTGCATCATGTCGCGTCCCCGGGCCAAATCGGATTCCGCAAAAAAAGATCGACTCCGGGCTGAGCGCGCTGGCGGTCGCGGCCTCTTGCGCAGCTTTCTGTGGCGCTTCATGGCTTGGCTGGCGGCCCTCGCCGCGATCTGCGCCGGAGCGTTTTTTTTCTGGATCGACAGCCAGGTTCAGGAGCGCTTTGGCAACCCGCTTTGGGAGGTGCCGGTACATATCTACAGTCAGCCCTTTGAGCTTTATCCAGGCTTGTCGATCAGCCCTGAGCAGCTGGCCAAACGGCTTCGCAGCTCGGGCTATCGCGAGAGTCAGACTGTGCGCCACAGCGGACAGTATGCCATCACCAGCGGCGGCATCGATGTGATCACCCGAGCTTTTGTTTTCTGGGATGGCCCGCAGCCTTCGGTGAACGCTCGCATTGAGCTGGCCGGGAATCAAATCAGCGTCTTGCGGAATCTTGACAGCGGCGCAGCACTGCCATTTGTTCGGCTGCGACCCGTCCTGATGGGCAGTCTTTCAGATGAGCAGCATCAGGACCGCTATCTAGTGCGCCTGACCGAAATGCCGCCTCTGTTTCTGTCGACCTTGCTTGCAGTCGAAGATCGAAACTTTGTGTACCACCGAGGGGTTGATGTCCGCGCCATTGGCCGCGCATTTGTATCCAACCTGCTGGCCGGTCGGATTGTGCAAGGCGGCAGCACGCTTACGCAGCAGCTGGTGAAGAACGTATTCGGCCGCGGCCAGCGCAGCTACAGCCGCAAGCTGCTGGAAATTGCCACCGCTTTGGTGCTGGAATATCGCCTGAGCAAGGATCAGATTTTGGAAGCATACTGCAACGAGGTTTTCTTGGGCCAGGATGGCAAGCGCGCAGTGCATGGGTTTGAGCTGGGCAGCCGCTATCTCTTTGGCCGCCCGGCGGCGGAGCTCAATGCAGCTGAGATCGCACAGTTGGTCGGCATGGTCAAGGCGCCCACTTCGTACCACCCGGGGCGCCATCCGCAGCGCGCCCGGCAACGGCGGCAGGTGGTGCTGGATGTGATGCGGGATCAAGACTTGATCACTGCCGCTGAGCACCAAAGATACAGTGCCGCTGAATTGACTCTCGCTGCGGCACACGATCGCAGTGCGGTGCAGTACGGGTCGTTTGTCGATTACGTGCTCCGCAAGATCAAGCATCAAAACGTATCGAGCTCGGCAAGCGCCAGTGGCTACTCCGTGTTTACAACGATGGATGTTGAGGTGCAGCAAGCGGCTGAGAAGGCGCTGAAGCGCCAGCTCAAAGCGCTTGAGGAACGCTATTCAATTGCGTCGGGCGCGCTGCAAGGCGGCATCGTTGTCGTGCGTCCGGATGACGGCGAGATTCTTGCATTGGCGGGCGGTCGCCGCACGTATATCGGCGAGTTCAATCGCAGTGTCGATGCGCGTCGTCCAATCGGGTCATTGCTTAAGCCATTGATTTATATGACTGCTCTGACTGACAGTCGCAACTGGACACTGAGCACAGTCGTTGCCGACCGGCCGGTGAGCTACAAGACGTCGGATGGCGGCACTTGGTCGCCAAAAAATTTTGACGATGAATTTGCCGGCGATGTGACGGTGCTCACGGCGCTGGCCGAATCGCGCAATGTGCCTGCGGTGCGAGTTGGCATGAGCGTTGGGTTGCGCAAGATCGCCGCCATCGTCGCGAAGATGGGGCACGACCTGCCGCGGCCGGTCTACCCCTCCATGCTGCTGGGTGCAGTGGAGATGTCGCCGTTTGAAGTTGCCCAAATCTATCAGACTTTAGCCAACTACGGATATAAAATACCCCTTCGGGCGATATCAAAAATTTCCGAAAATGCGCGCGAAATCACGAATCCGATCCAGCTAGGGTCCAGTTCGGCTGTTCCGTCAGACCCGGCCGCCCTGACGCTGTTTGCAATGCAAGAATCGGTGCGGTCGGGCACCGGCAAGGGGCTGGCAAAAACATTTCCGGACAGTTTGGGACTGGCGGGCAAAACCGGTACGACAGATGATTTCCGGGACAGCTGGTTTGTCGGACTCAGCGGCAATCTGCTGGGTGTTGTCTGGGTCGGCCGCGATGACAACCAGCCGGTTGGGCTGACCGGCTCCGCGGGTGCGCTGCGCGTCTGGGAGGCGATGATGTCGCGCTTGAATTTGCAGCCGTTGCGCATTAGCGGCAGCGGCAATTTGGATTTTGTTGCTATCGATCTCAAATCGGGTTTGAAAGCATCGCCGCGATGCCAGCGGATTCGGACGGTACCGTACATTCGCAATTCGCAGCCGCAGAAAACAGCGCGGTGCTAGTGCTTCGGCGGCATTGATCGCGAGTTGCGGCAGCGACTTGACGGCGGACGGCCGCGATTGCGGAACGCAGGCGCGCGGCCAACTTTGAATAGACACACCATCGAATACCATTTCACACCATGAGCGAACATTACGATTTTGCGACGATTGAATCCCGAGTGCAGCAATTCTGGGAGGACAACGAGAGTTTTCGAGTCATCGAAGACCCGCAGCGGGAAAAGTTCTATTGTCTTTCCATGTTTCCGTATCCTTCCGGGGCGCTGCATATGGGACATGTGCGCAATTATTCCATTGGTGACGCCATGAGCCGTTATCAGCGAATGCGGGGCAAAAATGTATTGCAGCCGATGGGATGGGACGCGTTCGGGCTGCCGGCGGAAAACGCAGCCATCGCCAAAGGCGTACCGCCTGCCAAATGGACCCAGGACAATATTGCGCATATGAAACACCAGCTCAAGCAGCTCGGTTTTGGATACGACTGGTCGCGCGAGCTGGCAACCTGCTCGCCCGACTATTATCGATGGGAGCAGTGGTTTTTCACCCGTTTGCTTGACAAGGGACTGGCCTACCGCAAACTGGCTGTAGTCAACTGGGACCCGGTGGAACAGACCGTATTGGCGAATGAGCAGGTTGACGCGCAAGGCCGCGGATGGCGCTCCGGCGCACTGGTGGAGCAGCGCGAAATTCCGCAGTGGTTTATTCGCATTACGGCGTACGCCGATGAACTGCTGGATGAGCTCGATAACCTCGATGGCTGGCCCGAATCCGTCAAGACGATGCAGCGCAACTGGATCGGCCGCTCTGAAGGCGTGAATTTCGATATTCCAGTCGAGGGCAGCCGCGCACCGCTTCGCGTCTATACCACGCGTCCAGATACGGTCATGGGCATCACCTTTGTGGCAGTTGCCCCAGAACACCCTTTGGCACTGGAGTTTGTCAAGTCCGACGGCCAACTGGCCCAGTTTGTCGAGTCTTGCAAGCAGATGAATACCGCTGAGGAAGCCATGGAGACGATGGAAAAACGCGGTGTGCGGCTGCCGATTTTTGCAATCCATCCGATCAGCGGGGAGCAGCTGCCTGTCTTTGTTGCCAATTTTGTGCTGATCTCCTACGGCACGGGCGCCATCATGGCAGTGCCGGGGCATGATCAGCGGGATTGGGAATTTGCCCGCAAATATGGCATTGAGATACGGCAGGTCGTGAAGCCCGCGAGCGGCCAAGCAGACTTGAGCCAGTCCGCGTATATCAACAAGATCGACACCCTTTCTTGCAATTCAGGTCAGTTTGATGGCCTTGATTTTGAGCATTGCTTCAATGCGATTGCAGATTATTTGTGCGCGCATGCCGCCGGCGAGCGGGCCACCAACTATCGCTTGCGTGACTGGGGTGTCTCGCGCCAGCGCTACTGGGGCTGTCCGGTGCCGGTCGTGTATGACGAAAACGGCGATTATCATGCGGTTGACGATGCTTCACTGCCGGTGGAACTGCCGCAGAATGTTGAGTTCAAAGGTGTCGTTTCGCCAATTCGCGATGATCCAGCTTTCATCAGCGCCAATGTTCCGGGTACCGATCGCCCCGGGCGGCGTGAAACCGATACGTTCGACACTTTCTTTGAGTCGTCTTGGTATTTCGCGCGCTTTTGCTGTCCTGGCGCCGATGCGAAGGTGGATGCGAGGGCCAAATACTGGCTGCCGGTGGATCACTATATCGGCGGCATCGAGCATGCGGTCCTGCACCTGCTGTATGCGCGTCTGTACAACAAGCTGATGCGCGACTGCGGCCTGCTTGACAACGATGAGCCGTTCACCAATCTATTGACGCAGGGCATGGTGCTCAAGGACGGCTCCAAAATGTCCAAGTCAGTCGGCAATGTGGTCGACCCGGAGGAAATGATTCAGCGCTACGGCGCCGATGCAGTGCGGCTGTTTGTATTGTTTACCGCACCGCCGCACCAGACGCTTGAGTGGAATGATGAGGCGCTGGCCGGTGCGCATCGATTCTTGGCCCGAGTCTGGAATCTGGTAAATCGCTATCGCGCGGACATCGGCGAGTACATTTCGGGCCAGCCGAATTTTCGGCTTGATGGCAGTTGCAAGCTGTCGGAGCCGGGCAATCCGGCCGTTCGCCGCCAAAGATTGCTCACCCATTCGCTTTTGCAGCGGATGTGCCGGGATTTCGAGCGCCACAACTACAACACCGCAATTGCAGCCTGCATGGAACTGGTCAACGCTATCAGCGCTTTTGAGACGGCTGCCGGCGAGGCATGCGCCGATGATCGCCTGCAGGTGATCGCTGAGGCGATTTTCATGCTGCTGCGCGTTCTCGCGCCGGTTGCACCGCATGTCTGCCACGAATTGTGGGATCGATTGGGACTCGCACCGGCGCTGCTTGACGCGCCGTGGCCGACGGTTGATGAAGCCGCACTGGTGCAAGAAACTATAATCATGCCCGTTCAGGTGAACGGACGCTTGCGGGGTCAGATTGAGGTTGCAGCCGATGCGGACCGTGCGGCCGTCAGACAAGCGGCGCTGGCCAATGATGCGGTGCGGCGTCATCTCCAGGATCAGCCGCTTAAGAAAGTCATTGTTGTTCCGAAGAAGTTGATCAATTTAGTGGTATGAGCATGACAGTCAAATATCTCAATGGACGCGGCTGCAGGCAGCATTTGTGCCTGGTCGCCGTGGTGCTGGCCCTGGCGGCCAGCGGCTGCAGCAGCGGTTTTCATCTGCGCGGAACGCAATCGTCACCGGCAGCGCACCTGGACCGCTCGGACATCGCCATCGAGGTCAAGAGCCGCGATCCTGCGTTGCGGTACACGCTGACTGAGGCATTGCACCAGCGCGGATTCCGTGTCGTCATGCAAGATGCCGCCTATTCGATTTCAGTCAGCGAAGGTCGCGCGGGCGAGCCGATCGGGGAGACTTCAGAGCTTGAGGATATGTTCTCGATGCCGACGGAAACGCGGCACTATGCGCTGCTCATGCATGTGACAGCTCTGGGCAGCGGCGCCAAGATTTCGAAAATCTTCAGAGTCGAGACGGACTACACCAATCCCAGCGAGAGTGATTTGATCGAAACCTCGGTGCTGGATGCCGTTGCCGAGCAAAGTCGCGCTCAGGCCGCGCGGCAGGCGACCGACTATTTGATACGCTGGCTCGCTGAGCGTCATTGACCGCAATCATCGGCGTGGCATGAACCTGAGCTACAATGAGCTGAGTCGCCACCTGCGCGAGCAGATTGCTGAGCGCTATCTGATCTTCGGCAGTGAGCCGTTTCTCAACGATACGTGCACGCGAGCGATTCGGGAAAAGGCTCGAAACTTGGGCTTCAGTGAAAAAATCTCGCTCACCGTCACGGCGGATTTCAACTGGATTCAGCTCAATGAGCACCTCGACAATCAATCGCTTTTTGCTGACAAGAAGCTGATTGAAATTCGCTTTACAGACGCGATCAAGCCTGGAACGCAAGGTGGGACAGTGCTGCGCGAGTGTCTGGGCCAAAGCGATGAAAATGTGATCTTGATGGTGAGCGGCGGTGAAATCGAATATGCGGCCCGGCGGTCAAAATGGTTCACTCAATGGCAGCAGGAAGCGGTTATTATCGAAACGAAACCGCTGGGACATGCCCAATACCGCAGCTGGATTCAAGCGGTAATGCACAAGCGGGATTTGAAGTTCGAGCCTCAGGTGCCCGAACGGCTGGCATATTATTTCGAGGGCAATATGCTCGCGGCCGCCAACGAAGTGCGCAAGCTCGCTCTCGGATATGATGGTCAGACCTTCACGGTTGCAGATGTGGAGCGCATTGTTGCAGACCAAGGCCGGTTCAGTGTTTATGGGCTGACAGATTCTTTGCTGGCATTCGATCTGGCCCGGACAGTACGGCAGATCAATGGACTGAGAAAAGAGGGTATCGCGCCGGCTTTTATCTCGTGGGCTCTGCTGAGAGAAATGCGGCTGGTTTACCGATATGCATTTGTTGCGGCGCGGCGCCTGCCAGCGCAGCAGTTCTTCAGGCAAAATCGCATCTGGCAGTCTCGCCAGAACTCAATCGTTCAAACGGCGCGCAAACTGGGGCTTGGCGGCTGCGGAGAAGTTGTCGGTTCGTTGGCGGCGATGGATCGCATCATCAAGGGTCGAGAGCCCGGCCGCCGCAGCGAATCATTTTGGGACGAGCTTGAGAAACTAGCGCAAAAAGTGTGCGTTTAGTTTTAGTAGGGATTGCCAGCTTGATGTATGCCATACTATTGCCTACAGTTAAAATTGCGCTATCGCCAATCGCAATGCATGGATTGATTCTGCTTGATGAACGTTCAGACCCAGCTTAAATTTGATCTCGAAGCGTATGTCGCAAAGCTTGCGATGGACGCGCGCAGCGCGTCAAAAACAGTCGCTGCTGCACCCACCGCACAGAGAAATCAGGCACTGATCGAGGCTGCGCAGTCCATTGAGGCAGCGGCCGCTACGATTGCACGCCAGAATGCGATCGATTTGCAAGCAGGCGAGCAGTCGAGCCTTTCAGCGCCGCTGCTGGATCGGCTGGAGCTGACCGGCTCGCGCATCAAGCGAATGGCCGAGAATTTGCGCCAAGTGGCTGAGCTGGAGGATCCGGTCGGCAAGATCACTGACCTAGTGAGCCGCCCCTCGGGCATACGTGTCGGCCGCATGCGCGTGCCGCTCGGGGTGATTGGGATCATCTATGAATCGCGCCCGAATGTCACAGTCGAAGCGGCCAGTTTGTGTCTCAAGTCCGCCAATGCGGTCATATTGCGCGGCGGCTCAGAAGCGTTTTTCTCAAATCAGGCTATCGTCAAGTGTCTGCATGCAGGCCTGCAGGCGGCGGGCTTGCCGGTCGCGGCGATCCAATATATCGAGACCACGGACCGCAGCGCCATCGATGCGCTGATCACGCAGGATGCAGCGGTGGATGTCATCATTCCGCGCGGTGGCAAGGGCCTGATTGAGCGCATCTCGGCGAAGTCGGTGATTCCGGTCATCAAGCATCTTGATGGTGTATGCCATGTTTATGTGGATGCAGGCGCGGATATGGCGCAGGCGGCGCCAATTGTGATCAATTCGAAAACGCATCGCTATGGGGTTTGCAATGCGATGGAGACCCTGCTGGTGCACGAAGCCGCCGCTTTGCAGATTTTCTCTTCTGCCGTGCCGCAGCTGAAGTCAAAAGGGGTTGAGCTCAGAGGCTGCGAGCGAGCGCGCGCCATCGATCCGACGCTGTCCAAGGTCACCGAAGCGGACTGGCATGCAGAATATCTCGCACCGATCCTGGCAGTTCGTATCGTTGACAGCATCGAGCAGGCGATCGCGCATATCAGTCAGTATGGCTCGCAGCATACTGACTGCATTGTCACCAGCGATGTCGCGAACGCCGATCGGTTTCTCAGGGAAGTGGATTCAAGTTCGGTCATGGTCAACGCCTCAACCCGATTTGCGGACGGTTTCGAATATGGACTCGGCGCTGAAATCGGCATCAGTACCAACAAGCTGCATGCGCGTGGCCCCGTCGGGCTTGACGGCTTGACCATGCAGAAGTTTGTTGTTTTCGGGCAGGGGCACGTCAGGCAGTGAGAATTATCCGTCATGGGATGGGAAACTTGCGCTTGAACCGCGCCTTATGAAAGTGATGCATTCCGCTGTGCTCGGCTTGGCCTGGCATGATTGCGCCGCATGAAGCCAATTGGGATTTACGGCGGCACATTTGATCCGGTCCACTACGGTCATATCTGGCCAGTGCTTGAAGTCCGAGACCGGATCGGCATCACTGAGGTTCGCTATATTCCCAATTTCCTTCCGCCGCACCGAAATGCGCCCGGCACCCATGCGATGCATCGCTTGAACATGCTGCGTTCGGCCTTGAGCAGCTATCCGGGAATGCTGGCTGATGATCGTGAGATTGTGCAGGCGAGCCGCTCTCGCACGGTGTCAACTCTGCGTTCCTTGCGCGGTGAGTTTCCGTTGCGGCCACTGTGTCTGATGATTGGCATGGATGCTTTTCGGGAATTCGAAAAGTGGTATTTCTGGCGGCACATCCTGAGCTTGGCCAACGTGATTGTGATGGCCAGGCCGGGGTTTGCGCCGCCCCGGCAGCTGCCGCCGTGGTGGCGGTGTGCCGGCGTGGACGATGCCGCAGCGCTGTTTCGAACCGTCGCTGGCTGTATCTATCATGCAGCCGTGCAGCCGGTTCGGATTTCAGCCACCGAAGTGCGCCGCAAGCTCAGTTGCGGATTGGATATCTCTGCCGAGGTGCCACCGGCAGTCATTGATTATCTGACGATAAACAACTTGTACAAATGAAGTCGAAGAGTTATGGGTTTGAGTGCCGAAAAAATATTGGAATCGATTATTGATTCAATAGGGAATGCGAAAGGGCTGAACATCAGCGTGCTGAATGTCAAGGAAGCGACCGATATGACGGATGTTATTGTCATTGTGACCGGATCATCGAATCGTCATGTCAAATCGATTATGAAAACTGTGATCGATGAAATGAAAGATCTGGGTGTAAAGCCTATCGGGGTCGAAGGCGAGCAGTATGCGCAGTGGATTCTGATCGACTATACCGATGTCATCGTCAATATCATGCTTGCTGAAAGTCGGGAGTTTTATGATCTCGAAAGCTTATGGCAGGAAACACTGAAGGTGCCTGCTGCCAAGCATTGAATGTTTCGGACTGGCATCGGGTCGCTGAATTGAACGGTCAGCGCCGGTCGTTGTCGGCAAGCTGGCTTAGGTCATCGGTGGCCATGCCGCAGAGATGTACGGATACGAATTAAATTGCATGCAGGACTGGGCAATACGAAGATAATCAGATACGAAAGGCTCCGCGACACTGAGGTGAATGAAAAAAGTCTTGTCGCCATGCTGTATGTGCTGTCGGTTTGGCGCTCGAATTCGACCAGCTGACGATTGCAGCAATTTTATTTTTCGAATTCTGCGAGCCGAGCATAAAGTAGAGCTTTGGTGACGGACAGAATTGTCGTGAGGCAACTGTTGTCTTGATCAGGTGGCGCTGGTGCTCAAGACCGACAAATCCAGGCAATGTGCGCAATGTAGAGGCTATGCGTTCGCTTCGAAAAAAAAACTTGCTGCTTGTTCATATGAAAGATTCGAACCCGCCTAAACTGTATCTCGCGTCGCGATCACCGCAGCGCCGGCGGCTGTTGCGGGCAATCTGTGCAGAATTTGAGCTGCTTGACCTCGAAGTGGATGAAACCCCGCTGGCGCTGGAATCCGCGCGCGAATACGTTTTGCGGCTTGCCAATGGCAAAGCCGGGGCAGGATTCAGTCGCGCCGCAAGCGATGTCCGTGATCGTGACAGCCGCACGGCCAGTTGCGTGGTTGGGTCCGATACCTGTGTTGTCGTCGACAATGTGAAACTCGGCAAACCCGTCGACGATGCGAATGCGAAGGCAATGCTGCGTCTGCTGCGCGGTCGTACACACCAGGTTTATTCTGCAGTGGCGGTGCATTGCGATTTCGCTGCCGTGTCGATGGCGGTTGCGGCGGAGGTTGAATTTTCAGACATGACGGATCGGCAAATCAGTGAATTCATTGCCGCTGGCGAATCCAAAGGTCGAGCGGGCGCCTACGGCATTCAAGGGCAGGCGCGAAAGTTTATCACTGCGCTGCGCGGCACCTGGAGCTGCGTCATCGGATTACCCGTTTTAGAAACCGCGCAGTGCCTGCAAATGTGTGGTGTCGCAGTGAATGCCTATGACCGGTCAGTCACTGAAATCTTGTGTGACTTTGGCACTATAGCGGCTTTCGATGGTCAAATTGAAATCTAGCCAGCAGCCTGGACTGTCTCTTTCGTGAATAAGCTACTCTCTTTGATTGCTGAAAACAAATTCGTAAAGAACTTGCGCGCGCTGCTGTATGCGCTGCTCAAGGTACTGCTGCGCATCACGGCGCTGCTTGGCAGCCTGGCCGCCTTGCTGGCGGTAATATTGGTATTTGTACTTTTCAATCTCGAAATCATACTTCCGTGGGCGGTCGACAAGGCTTCGGAGAACTACGATCGTGATATCGCTATCGGACATATCGAATCTGGATTGGTCGGCACGCATTTTGCGGTACGCCTGAACGATATTTCTTTGGGTGGCGGCGCGCACGGCGACCTTGATTTCAGCGCCGATGCGATCGAAATGCGCCTTGGCAGCGGAATGTTCACTCGCAGCGGTCTCCAGCTTGACTATTTTGGCATTACGCGGCCGCAACTGAATGGTCGCATCTTGCTCGACGCGACCGAAGCGTCTGATGCGGAGCCAAAGCCTCGCCAACCGCAAAATTTTGCAGCTTACCTTGCGGCGTTGCCGACCATCGCAACGATACGCGTTGAACAAGGTCAATATGATGTTGCACTTGAGTCGGACGAACTCAATGTGCAGCTGCAAGGGGTGTTTCAGCTAGAAGGCGCCCAGCGCGAAGATCGCTACGTTTTTGAAGGCTCGTTCTTGCCGCAGGACATGAGCGACACAGACTTCAATCTGCGCTTTGAGTCCACCCGCGAACCGGCTGGACAGACAGTCTCAAACCTGAGTTTGAACGCTCGCCGCATGAACTTGGTGTGGTTCACTGCGATGTGGAACAGCTTCTTTCCGCAGCGTGCCGTCGATGCGGCGAATGTGTTTGCTGTGATGGATGCGGATGTTGACAGCCAATGGATCGAGGGCTCATTGGATACTGTCTCTTGGGACATCAACGTGACAGATGCGGTTCTCGATGGCGCCATCAGCAATGTCCGACAGTTTGTCCTTGTGTCAGAAGGTACACTCAGTCGCCAGAGCGACGGCTCGAATCGGGTGGATGTAAATTTTGACGCCAAGTCGCTGGATGTCGCAGAGCTGCTTCGGCGTTATCCGAATCTGTTTCCGCAAAAATTCTACGCGCACGCATCGGATCGCCTTGACGCGCTGTGGATTCGGCAGGCGGCGGGTGCGGTTTCTGGCAATTGGATGGTGCCGGGACAGCCGCTGAGCGATTTGCGCCTGAGTGTGACAGGTGAGTTTGAAAACTACGATTATCGTTTTTCTGAAATCTGGCCGCCGCTGCTTGATGGTCAGGGCCTGGCGAAGATCACTGACAGGCAGATTGATATCGAATTCAGCCAAGGGTCTTTGCACGGCCGCCAGCTCGACAATGCCACCGCCCGTATTGCGGATTTTCTGATCGCCGACCCGATTATGGATTTCCAGGCGCAAGTTACACTGTCAGTCGATGATGCGATGGATTTTTTTGGGCCGAATGGAATGGTCAAGCCCGGCATGACGGATGCGATCGTCCGCGGCAGCGGCAATTCCGTTGTCACTGTATCGGCGGTTGTACCGCTGCGGCGGGGACGTGAGTTCACGCTGACCGGCGCAGTTGAGCCGCAGGGACTGACTGCATTGACATCATACGGAATCGAAGCGAGCGATATAGGGGGAAAAATTGATTTCAACCGCGCAGGTCTGACCACGGGGCGCTTGCAGGGCAAAGTGACTGACGGTGATTTCGAATTGGAATTTCGCGGCGCGTCCGGCAGCAGCGGTTTTGAGATTTCCGGCTCCGGGTCTGGCGCTGCGGCAGCCGAAGTATTTGCGCCATTGATGCCGGGTCAGGTAAAAAATTATCTCGATGGAGTTATTGACTGGAATGCAGACTACAGTTTCAGCGCCGATGTGGACGAGATAGGCATCACTTCGTCCTTGCGGGATGTGCGCTCAGAACTGCCTTATCCGATGGCTAAACAGTCCGGCACAGCGATGCCCGCAAAGGTCTTTGTTTCGACGCATGGCGACGAGCAGCGTCGCATCGCGCTGCAGTTCGGGACCATTCTTGAGAGCGTTTTGAACGCGCGCCGCACTGCTGGCCAGTGGCAGGTGCAATCCGGCACTGTGGCCGTCGGACCGGTTCAGATGCCCAAAGAAGACAGCGCGGGCATTATTGTCAATGCCTATCTGCCCGAGTTCGATTATGGGCGCTGGCTGGCAGTCATGCGGTCGCAAGGCAGCCGCCCGGGATTGAATCAAGGACGCTTGAAGGAGATCAGTCTCTCGGTTGACAAATTTAATTTTGCGCGCGCCAGAGAGTTTCACGATGTGCATCTCCATATCGCCAAAGAGAATCGACTTTGGCATATCGATGTGGTTTCGAAAGAGATGATCGGTCGAGCAAGCTATCTTGATCGACAATCTGTACAGGAGGGCGAAGTGCCGACCTTGACGATTGATTTTGCCCGTTGCTACATCCCCGAAGCACAGGCTGCACCGATCCAGGGCGGGATTGACCCGAAGAATCTGCCGCGTATGCAGTTCAGCTGCGCTGACACACGCTATGGGAACTATGCGCTGGGCAAAAGCACTATTTCCGCCGAGCCGCAAGCGGACAGCTGGGCGATTACGGCGGCTGAGTTTGCCACTCCGGAATTTGTTCTCACGTCGAGTGGCCATTGGAATTATGGTGAGACATCTGCGTTGCAGTTCGTCTTCGAAACACCTGATTTCGGTGCAGCAATGGAGAAACTCAGTTACGGCCGATTGTTCAATGGGGGCAGCGGATCGGTACGGGGGAATCTGAGCTGGGACGATGCGCTCACCCGGTGGCGCACCGACATCACCTCCGGCGACTACAATCTGGCTATCAAGTCAGGCTCTTTGATCACTCGGAAAGATGAGACGACTGCCAAACTGATCGGCATTCTGAATTACGACACGCTGCTGAACCGAGTTTCGGCAGATATTGCCGATTTTGGCGAGGACGGCATCCCCTTTGAGACGGTATCGGGCGGGGGCGATATCCAGGCAGGGCGCATCAATGTGCCGGGTCTGCGGGTTCAAGGACCAACCTCTGAAATTGATGTCTCAGGACATGTTGACTGGAATACCAAGCAACTGGATATGATTGCTAAAATCGACGTTGAGGTCGGCAAGCCGCTGACGACAATTGCCACCATCGCCGGCGGTCCGGTCACCGGACTGATTACTTATCTCGGCAAGGAGATTTTGGAAAAATCGGAAATTGAACTGTTTACGCATCATTATTCAATCACGGGTCCATGGTCCGAGCCCGAGGTTGTCGCTGTGCAGCGAGCAAACGGTGACGCCACAAGCAGTCAGGAATGAAAACGAAGTCATGCCTAAACTTGCGCCTTATATTCTGATTGCTGCGAGTTTGACAGCATCAGGCACTGTGCAAAGCCAAAGCAGTCATGAGTATCAGCTGTCCCGCTATGAATGGCCTGTTCGCGAGTCTGCGGATGCCATGCTCGGCATCCCGCAGCTCAGGCAGGCGATTCTGCAATTGCTTGCGGCCAGCGATCGAATTCTCATGATTCACTATTCAGGGGGGGTTGCCGGCAATGAGTGGGCGCTGACGCTGAAGAATCATTTGGTGGCCCTCGGCATTGAAGGGCAGCGTATCCGATTGCGGTCGCCATCCGGTGATGAGGAGATTCTGCTGCTCGAGATTGTCTCAAGGGAGACAGCACAGTGAAAATTGCTGCGATCCAGATGAATTCCACCAATGATCTGAATAAGAATCTTGATTTGGCATCGCAGCTGATTCAGCAAGCGCAGCGTCGCGAGGCGCAGATGGCCATTTTGCCAGAGTGCTTTGCATTCATGGCGGCGGATCATCATGAGCGGCTGCAATACGCGCAGTCTGCGGACGGTGACAGCGTCATTCTGAGCCGTATGTCCGAACTTGCCAGAAGCGCTCGCATGTGGATTCTTGCAGCGGGCATATTCATGCGTGAGGCGGAGGCAGCGAAAGTGAGCAACACATCGCTTCTGTTCGATGCGCTTGGCGGTATTGTTGCCCGATATGACAAGATCAATCTTTTCGACATTCAGTTGCCGGATGGAGAAAGTTACGCCGAATCTTCGTATACTATCGCCGGCGAGCAGGCTGTGGCAGTTGACACGCCGGCCGGGAAAGCCGGACTGACCGTGTGTTTTGATGTTCGGTTTCCGAGCCTCTACCGCCATCTTGCCGCGTTGGGCGCCATCTGGTACACTGTTCCGTCTGCGTTCTCATACACAACCGGGCGTGATCACTGGGAGGTGCTGCTGCGTGCTCGGGCGATTGAAAACCGCGCCTATGTTGTCGCGCCTGCACAGTGGGGCGAGCACCCCGGCGGACGGCGAACTTACGGGCATTCCATGATTGTTGATCCATGGGGGCATTTTACGGTTTGCGAGCATCCTGCCAATGATGTATTGATTGCCGATATATGTGCGGACCAAGTGCAAGAGATTCGCAGCCGGTTCAAGCATTGCGAAAGCGGGGGTTTCGCATGATACGCTCCAGCGGCGGGGACAACAATGGCTTGAAAACCTCCACAACGAGGTTATATTGACAGACAATAAGGCAATAGTGCCCGAACCCACCATTTATTTACATGATGAGTAACCATTTGCAAATCGCCCGCAGTACGCTGCTGGAACCCGCTGAAGTTGATGAGCGGGAATTGGATTCGCTTCTTGGAGCGGTAACTGGAAAATCTATTGATCATGCCGATGTCTTCCTGGAATACAGCCGCGGCGAGAGCTGGAGTCTCGAAGAAGGTATAGTCAAGTCGGGTGCATTCCACATCAATCGCGGTGCGGGTCTGCGGGCTGTCAGCGGCGACAAGACGGGCTTTGCCTGTTCCGACGATTTGAGCCTGGCGGCTTTGACACGAGCTGCTCGATCCGCACGCACGATTGCCCGCAGCGGCAGCGATGGCAGCGATGCAAATATTGATGTCCGTCCGTTTCAGGCGCCAGCTCTGTATCCGGATGATGATCCGCTCGGCTCAATGACCGATACACAGAAAATTGATCTGATTACCGGCGTCGAGCGCGATGCGCGCCAGCAAGATCCGCGCGTTCGGGAAGTGATCGTCAATCTCAGCGGTGCGCACAAGATTGTGCTTGTTGCTCGCAGCGACGGAATACTGTGCGCGGATGTGCGTCCGCTGATTCGAATGGACGTATCCGTCGTCGCTGAGCAGAATGGCCGTCGTGAGCGGGGTTCTTTCGGCGGCGGTACGCGCGGCAGTTACGAATTCTTTGTCGATCAGGAAAGAGCTTTCAGCTACGGACGCGAAGCAGTGCGCCAGGCACTGGCTAATCTTGAGTCTGTGGAGGCGCCCGCGGGTACGATGACTGTCGTGCTCGGCCCCGGCTGGCCTGGCATTTTGCTGCATGAGGCGATTGGGCATCCGCTGGAGGGCGACTTCAACCGCAAAGGGACTTCTGCGTTTGCCGGCCGTATCGGTGAGCAGGTCGCCTCCAAGCTGTGTACCGTGGTGGATGATGGCACCTTGCCCGAACGGCGCGGGTCGCTGAGTGTTGATGACGAAGGCACAGTCACTGGCAATACGGTATTGATCGAAAACGGCGTATTGAAAGGATACATGCATGATTTGACCAATGCGCGTCTGATGCGGCAGGCGCCGACCGGCAATGGCCGGCGCGAAAGCTACCAGCATCTGCCCATGCCGAGGATGACGAATACCTATATGCTCGCAGGTGAGTCAAGTCATGAAGAGATTATCGAATCGGTCGACAACGGCATTTATGCTGTCAGCTTCGGCGGCGGACAGGTGGATCCTACGTCCGGAAATTTTGTGTTTTCGGCCACGGAAGCCTACCGTATTGAGAAAGGCCGGGTTACCTGTCCGGTCAAAGGGGCGACTTTGATCGGCAGCGGTCCGCAAGTATTGACCAAAGTTTCGATGGTGGGAAACAATCTTGAGCTTGATTCGGGCATCGGCACTTGCGGAAAAGCTGGACAATCGGTCCCGGTGGGTGTCGGACTGCCGACTATTCGAGTCGATGAGCTGACAGTCGGCGGCTCGCAGGTTTAGGCCCATGAATGCCACCGGCCATTTCATTGCGCGTACTGACCGCAGACTTGAAGCTGATGTATTGATGGATGTAGCCGCGAGTGCGCTGGATATCGCGTCGCAGTCCAAGGTTGATGCCGCAGTGGTAAATGTTTCACGCTCTCATAGCAGTGATCTGAATGTGCGTCTGGGCGAGCTCGAGACGGTTGAAAGCACGGATCAAAAAAGTTTGGCGGTATCCGTTTATTTGGGCCAGCATCGCGGCGTCAGCACGACCAGCGACCTCAGTCGCGATGCAGTCACCGATGCGGTACGCGCGGCTTATTCGATTGCGAAATATACGGCGGAGGATCCATACAACGGATTGCCTCCGACTGACCGTCTGCTTCGCGAACCGATCGATCTGCAACTGCACCATCCCCGCGCGGTGGATCGCGATACAGCTTTTGAGCTGGCTTTGCGTTGCGAGAACGCTGCGCGGCAAGCAGACCGGCGCATCACCAATTCCGAAGGCGCCTCTTTCGGTTCAGCAGAGGTGGAGTCAGTGCTGGGCAATAGTGACGGACTGCTGATCAGCGAGAAAAAAACGCTTTACAGTGTCGGCTGCTGCGTTGTGGCGCAGACCGACAGCGGAATGCAATCCGATTACTGGAGTTCATCAGCGCGGGAATTCAGGGAGGTCGAGCCGCCTGAAGAAGTTGGCCTGCGCACAGCACAGCGCGCACTGCGCAGAGTTGATTCCAGGCGGTTGCAAACCTGCTCGGCACCGGTATTGTTTGAGGCGCCGGTCGCTGGCGATTTGCTGCGGTCGCTGATCAGTGCGATCTCGGGCGCAGCGCAGTACCGCAAGTCGACGTTTTTGCTTGACAGTTTGGGGCAGGAGATTTTCCCGAAGTGGGTTCGAATTCATGAACAGCCGCATTTGGCGCGCGGTCTGGGCAGTTCAATGGCGGATGCCGAAGGCGTTGCGACGCAGGCGCGGGACATTGTTCGAGATGGGATTTTGTGCGGCTATGTTCTTGATTCTTACGGGGCGCGGAAACTGGGCATGGAGACAACGGGAAACGCCGGCGGTGTATTCAATTTGACTATTGACAGCGGCAATCGGGATTTCGATGCTCTGCTGAAATTGATGGACCGCGGTTTGCTGGTCACTGAATTGATGGGTTTCGGAAAGAACATTGTGACGGGTGATTATTCCATGGGTGCTCGGGGTCTCTGGATAGAGGGCGGTGCGATTCAGTATCCGGTTGAAGAGTTGACGATTGCCGGAAATTTGCGACAGATGTTTGCCGATCTGGTTGATATTGGCATAGATGTTGATACGCGGCGCAGCTTGCGCACCGGCTCTATTTTGATCGGCAATATGTCGATTGCTGGCACATGAGAAAAATGCCGGAACCGTCCCGCGCGGGTACTGGCACGGATATAATGCGACGCAGTCTGATTACAGTTTGGATAAAACGATGAATCTGCGGCATGTTGTTGCAACCCATTGAAACGCATCACTGTATTGCACTGAAACAAGATGCCGATTTACGAATACATTTGCAATCACTGCGAACATGAGCTTGAGGTTCTGCAGAGTATCAAGGATCCGCCGCTGACGGTCTGTCCTGCCTGCGGTCGCGCCGCGTTGCGGAAAAAACTGTCGGTTGTCGCCTTCCGCCTCAAAGGTACCGGCTGGTATGAGACCGATTTCAAGAATGCAGCGAACGGCCAAGCCAAAGGCAGCGAGCCGGACAAGGGCAAAGAAGCCAAATCCGATTCTGAGACCGCAAATTCCAACTCTGCAGAGAATAAATCCGATTCCGCGACAAAAGACAAGAGCAAAAGCGGCAAGCCGGCCGCTGATACACAAGCCAAATCTGCCGCGACTTCGACCGCAGCAACCTGATTCGATTCAATCCTGTTCGTGAAAGATTCTATGCGAACGCATTCTTGCGCGTCTATCGGTCAGCGGGATGTCGACCGCGCGGTTCGCGTCTGCGGCTGGGTCAACAGCAGGCGCGATCACGGAGGCGTTATCTTTGTCGACTTGCGCGATGCAAGCGGGATTGCGCAGGTTGTGTTTGATCCGCAAAACGAACACCCCTTTACGACGGCTGAATCCGTCAGGAATGAGTTCGTGCTGCAGGTTCAAGGCTGTGTGCGGCTGCGGCCGGAAGGCACCGAAAACGATGCCATTCCTACCGGTCGGTTTGAGATTGTTGCTCAGTCTGTGACGATTTTGAACAGTGCGGAAAGCTTGCCATTTCAGCTTGAAGAAGCTTCCGTCAACGAGAATTTACGTCTGACCTACCGATTCATCGACTTGCGCAATGGGCGCATGCAACGCAATCTGCGACTTCGCCATGCGCTGATACGCTCGATACGCAACTTTCTCAATGCGCGCGATTTTACTGATATCGAGACGCCCATCCTGACCCGATCCACACCCGAAGGCGCTCGCGACTACCTGGTTCCAAGTCGGGTGCAGGGCGGTTCGTTTTACGCGCTGCCGCAGTCCCCGCAGATGTTCAAGCAAATGCTGGTCATATCCGGCTTTGAGCGCTACTACCAGATCGCCCGATGCTTTCGAGATGAAGATTTGCGAGCGGATCGTCAGCCGGAATTCACGCAGCTTGATGTTGAAATGGCATTTGTCAATGAAACTGAGGTCATGCAGCTCATGGAAGAGATGTTGCGGGAGATTTTTGAGCAGCTTGCAGGTGTCCAGCTCGCTGCTGAACTGCCAGTGCTGACCTATACAGACGCCATGAATCGCTACGGTACGGATCGGCCGAATCTGCAGATACCGATGGAACTTGCTGAATTGTCCGACAGCGTCAAAGATGAGGATTTTCAGGTATTCAGCCGTCCAGCGAATAAGACTGACGGGCGGGTGGCCGCACTCAATGTGCCCGGCGGCGCCGCGTTATCGCGTCATCAAATCGATGAATACACAAAGTTCGTTGCGGACTATGGTGCGAAGGGACTGGCGTACATCAAAGTCGGTGACGCCGCTGGCGGACGCGACGGATTGCAATCGCCAATTCTCAAATTCCTGTCAGACAAAGCTGTGGCAGAAATCGTTCGCAGGTGTGGGAGTCGCAGCGGCGACTTGATCTTTTTTGGCGCCGATTCTCGCACAGTCGTGAACGCATCGCTTGGCGCTTTGCGAGTGCGGCTTGGTGAGGATTTGGGCATGAAATCTGACCGCTGGCATCTGCTTTGGGTGGTGGATTTCCCGCTGGTTGAATTCGACCGTGACAATCAGCGCTGGACGCCGCTGCATCATCCGTTTACAGCGCCGGTTGCAGAGCATATTGATTTGATCGAGTCGGATCCGGGCGCCGTATTGTCTCGAGCGTATGACATGGTCCTCAATGGCGCCGAGATTGGTGGCGGATCGATGCGAAACCACCGCATTGAAGTGCAGCGCAAGATATTCAAGATGCTGGGACTTGATGAGCAGAGCATCGAGTCAAAGTTCGGATTTTTGCTTGAGGCGCTCAAATATGGCGCTCCTCCGCATGGCGGAATTGCGTTTGGCATTGATCGAATTGCCGCTTTGCTGTGCAATGAAAATTCGATTCGCGATACGATTGCGTTTCCTAAAACCCAAAGAGCGCACTGTCCGCTGACGGATGCGCCGAACGCGGTCAGCACGGATCAGCTCAATGAGCTGCAGCTGCGGCTCAAACCGTCCGTCGCGGCCAGCTGACTCCGCGCTTGCAGCGAATGATGCAGCAGTCGCAGCAGTCATTCCGCCGGCCTGAATCGATTTTGCTTGTGATCGTTGCGCATGAGCGGCAGACGCTG
Source organism: Arenicellales bacterium (assembly GCA_965200545.1). Classification (GTDB taxonomy): domain Bacteria; phylum Pseudomonadota; class Gammaproteobacteria; order Arenicellales; family JAJDZL01; genus JAJDZL01. The sequence goes on from CBDAUJ010000001.1 coordinate 187,170, forward strand.
CTGTTGAAAAGAGCGCCGCCGCGAAGTTTCTGGCAGTCGGTCACTGGATCAATGCGATGGCATTCGGAAACCGCCAAGCAGGCTGCGGTGCGTGAATTGCATGAGGAGACGGGTATTGCCGTGGAGTCAAGCCAGATTCGCGATTGGGAACGAAAATTCCGATTCCCGATTCCCAAAGTGCTGCAGTATCGCTATCATCCGGAAATTACTGCGAACACGGAATTGATGTTCTCTGTCTCCGTTCCGAGCGCCGTGGACGTTACGCTCCGGCCGCAGGAGCATATCGATTATCAGTGGACCGATATCGATAAGGCGCAATCCATCGTCTGGTCATGGTCGAACCGTGAAGCCTTGCGGCTGGTGGCGCGCACGCTAGCGGATTGACGCCAGCCGAGCATAAGGCCGGCCAGTTCTGTTTTGCATTGACAGTCTGGTAATGGCTGACATAAACCGCTTGGGTGCTGCCACTCATTGATAAAGGCGAGAAGTCGCGTATTGTGTGGGACGGAGAATCGCAGCAAGTCATTGCAGGAACCGGCCCCGGTCGCGCCTTCTTGCCTTGCTCCTGCAGCGCTCAAGAATATAATTCACCAATCAGGTTCTGATTTTTTTGTTATTGATGGAGGCATCGTGGCCGAAGAAACCATATTCAGTAAAATTATTCGCAAAGAAATACCAGCCGATATTGTCTATGAAGATGAAGAGATTCTGGCATTTCGCGATATTTCACCGCGAGCGCCAGTCCACTGCCTGATTATTCCCAAAAAAGTCATACCGACAGTCAATGATGCAACTGCTGAAGATGAGCAAGTTTTGGGGCGATTGTTCACGGTGGCTGCCAAGCTGGCTAAGGAAAGCGGCATTGATCGCAGCGGCTATCGCCTGTCCGTCAATTGCAATGCCGATGGAGGACAGGAAGTGTTTCATTTGCATATGCACTTGATGGGCGGCCGCCGCATGCAGCGCATGGGGTGATGATGCCCTGGTGCGAATAATTCTGGGGTACCGATCGAAGATGTCAATACAGTTTTCAGAAAAAGAATATGAAAATCGCCGCGAGCGCGTCATTGCGCAGCTCCAGGAAGCGCAATTGCACGGCATATTGCTCTTTCGGCAAGAAAGCATGTACTACCTCACGGGCTACGATACTTTCGGCTACTGCTTCTTTCAATGCCTGTTCATCGGTGTTGATGGGCAGTATGCATTGCTGACGCGCGCACCGGACAAACTGCAGGCGCAGCTGACTTCTACGATTCAAGATATTCGGATCTGGGTTGATCAAGCGCAGGTCAATCCCGCCGGCGACTTGATCAGGATGCTGGACGATTTCGGCTGCCGCGGAAAGTCACTCGCCGTTGAATTGAACGCGTATGGCCTCACTGCCGGATTATGGGATCGGATCGGCTCGCCGCTCAAAGAATATTGCCATCTCATCGACCATTCAGAACTAGTCAGCAAGCTGCGTGTGATCAAGTCACCGGATGAGATAGTCTACACCGAAAAAGCGGCGCAGCTGGCCGATGATGCGCTTGATGAGGCGCATAAGCTCACTCAGCCGGGCGCGTATGACGGCGACATTCTGGCGGCCATGCACAGCGCGATTTACCGCGGCGGCGGCGATGATCCGGCGAATGAGTTTATTCTGGGATCCGGTGAGAATGCACTCCTTTGCCGTTATCACACCGGACGGCGCCATTTGTCGTCGCAAGATCAACTGACCATCGAATTTGCCGGTGTCTATCGGCACTACCATGCGTGTCTGATGCGCACAATCCTGGTTGGTCAGCCGGATCAGCGCCAGCTCGCGATGCATTATGCCTGTCAAGAGGCTATGCTGGCTTGTCAGGAAGCGCTTAAACCGGGGGCGGTTGCCGGCGATGTGTTCGATGCGCATGCGCGCGTTTTGGATCGTTGCGGATATCGCGAAATGCGCATGAACGCCTGCGGCTACAGCTTAGGCGCAACCTACGCGCCGACCTGGATGGATTGGCCGATGTTTTATTCCGGCAACCCGGTTGAGATAAAGCCGAATATGGTATATTTCGTGCACATCATTTTGTTTGATTCTGCTAATGGCTTAGCGATGACGCTGGGGGAGACAGTGACTGTGACTGAGGGTGAGACGCGCCGCCTGAGTCGGCACAATCTGGATTTGACGATCAAATGAGACGGGCACGGCGTGTCCATGCGCAATCAATCGTGTCAGCCGCCCAATCACAAATCAGCCCGCACTGCTCATAGATGTGCTTTGTTTGAGATATACCGATGCCCGAGACTAGGCGCTTAGGCGGCCGGGCAGCCAGGAAAGCCATTCGAGCCGCGCCTTTGGCGGAAAAAGACAAAGCTGTTCGGCCAGGCATGCGCGGCGGACGGTTTGCGCCGCTGACTGACTCGGAAGTTATCGCAGTCAACGATGCGGTCATGGATGTGCTCGAGAACATTGGCCTGTCGCAGGCGATTCCGTCATGCATTGAGCTGGTTACCCAGGCTGGCGGCCAGTACACCGCCGAAGGCAGACTGACTTTTCCACGATCATTGGTTGAGGACACAATTGCCGGCGCCTGTCGGGATTATGTTCTGTGTGGACGTGACCCCCGACACGATTTGGAACTCACCGACACACGTGTTTATTTCGGCACCGCCGGTGCCGCGGTCCATGTGGTTGACCTCGAGACTCGCAAATACCGCGAGTCCACCCTTAAGGATTTGTATGATATCGCGCGCATCGTCGATCAGATGGAGCATATTCATTTCTTCCAGCGCCCTTTGGTCTGCCGGGATCTGGAAAACCCTTATGAAATGGATTTGAATACCTGTTATGCGTGCATCACCGGCACCTCCAAACATATCGGTTCAAGCTGGGTTTTGCCTGAGCATTTGGACAAATCGGTCGAGATGCTGCATATTGTTTCAGGCGGAGAAAGTCAGTGGCGCAAGCGGCCCTTTGTCAGCTGTTCGTCCTGTTTCGTTGTGCCGCCGCTGCGTTTTGCAGAAGATGCCTGTGCGGTACTTGAACAATCGGTTCGAGCGGGCATGCCAGTATTGCTGCTGGCGGCCGGGCAGGCCGGCGCAACGAGTCCCGCATCGCTCGCCGGTGCGGTGGTGCAGGAAATCGCTGAGACGCTGGCCGGTTTGGTTTATGTCAATGCGATAAAGAAAAAGCACCCCGCGATTCTCGGCATCTGGCCGTTTGTTTCCGACTTGCGAACTGGCGCAATGAGCGGCGGCAGCGGCGAGCAAGCGGTGCTGATGGCAGCCTGCGGTCAGATGGGCCGCTATTATGACCTTCCCACTGGCATTGCGGCCGGGATGGCAGATTCCAAACTGCCGGACTCCCAGTCCGGATTCGAAAAGGGCTATACCACAACTTTAGCCGGGCATTCTGGCGCCAACATGATCTATGAGGCTGCTGGCATGCATGCCAGTCTGCTGGGTGTCAGCCTGGAGAGCTTTATCGTCGACAACGACATGCTTGGCGCAGTCAATCGGTCCATTCGAGGCATCGAGATCAATGATGAGTCGCTTTCCACGGAGGTCATGCGTGAGGTTTGTATTGGCGGTCCAAGCCATTTTTTGGGCCATGATCAGACCATGGCACTGATGCAGAAAGATTATGTTTATCCTGATGTCGGCGACCGGACCAGTCCTAAAGAATGGGCGGAGCGCGGATCAACTGACGTAATACAAAAAGCGCAGTTGCGCGTCAATGACATCTTGTCGAATCATTTCCCGCGCTACGTCGATAATGCCACCGACGGCCTGCTTCGTCGGCGATTCCCGATTCGGCTCCCCAAAGAGCTGATGTCACCCAAGTGAGGGACAGAGCGAGAGCGCTGCCTATGCGTTAGATCTACGGCTGCCGCGCTCCAGGATTGAAGTGCGGAAATCTTGACATCTGTGCCATTTCGTCGCAATTCTGATGAGTGCGCACATAGGACCTTGTGGCATCTTTCAGCGGCTGATAGTCCCAGCTCAGGCCGGGAGTGCGCCGCATGGCCGCATGCACCAGAAGCCTTGATTGCTGATCGGCAATAATATCCTGACGAATATTCTCCAAGTCCCATCTGGCATGAACTTCACTGGCAAATGACTTGACAATTGTCTGATGCGATGACTGCTGCGCCAGATTATTGAGCTCGTCTGGGTCATCAGCAAGATTGAACAGCATCGGCGGGTCAATTTCGCAGTGAATGTATTTCAGATGGCCGTGCCGGAGCATCACCATCGGATGAGAAGTGCATTCGGCTGAATACTGACTCACCACAGTGCGATCGCCACAGCCGCCATTTCCGGTGAGCAGATTGCACAAGCTTTGTCCGTCGAGCTGGTCAGATGCGGTTCCGGAGCCGTCCGCGGCAAGTTCCACTAAAGTGGGCAGCAGATCGAGGGTTGAGCATACGCTGGGAATCGCTGCGCTGCGGATGCCGGGCCCTGCGATGATCAGCGGCACTCGTGCGGCTTGTTCGAAAAAGCACATTTTGTACCACAGTCCGCGTTCGCCGAGCATATCGCCATGATCTGCGGTGAACACCACAATAGTGTTGTCTATCAGACGGGTCTTCTCCAGCGTATCGATGAACTGTCCAAGCCAGTTATCCACGTAGGAGGTGTTGGCATAGTATGCTTGTCTTGCCTGGCGGATCAAGAATTCTGCGGGCGGCCCAACATCGGCCTGCATGCCTGAAATGAGCCGCTGAGCGTGCGGGTCCGCAGGCGCTGAATCGAGATTTATGCGCGGCATGTCGATTTCCTTTTCTGCATACAGGTTCCACCACTTTGAGCGCGCGACGTAAGGATCATGCGGATGGGTGAATGAAGCCACCATGAAAAATGGAGCTGCATCGGGATTGCGGGCATAGTCGTAAAGTTTGCGGATGCCATGAAAGCCTGTTTCATCATCAAACTCAAGCTGAAAAGTCATTTCAGCATGACCCGCTTCCCGTATCGAACTCATATTGTGATAAAAGTCGTTATTGCGCTCATCGGCATTTTCCCAGTTAGGCGTGAACGCGTAATCGGCTGGATAGATGTCGGTGGTCAGCCGTTCGGAAAAGCCGTGCAGCTGATCCGGGCCGACAAAGTGCATTTTTCCAGTCAGGCAGCTTTGGTATCCGATACGAGCGAGGTGGTGACAGACTGTCGGAATCGAAGAAGAGAATTCTGCGGCGTTGTCGTAGGCCCGAATACGCCACGGCAATTGTCCTGCCAGCATCGAAAATCGGGCTGGGGCACACTGTGGATAGGGCGTATAGGCTGCATCGAAGCGGCAGCCTCGCTCTGCCAGCCGATTCATGTGGGGTGTCTGAACGATGCGATGACCATAGGCACCGGTGTAGTGCGGCGCCAGCTGGTCTGCCATCAGCACTAGAATATTCGGCGATTTCATTGATTGATGCATTCCATACAAGAAAATTGGAATTGTACCTGATGAGCGGCCGCAGGCTTCCGCATCTTCATCCGCCATCACACCGGGCAGAAATTCAGTCTCTCCCGGACGTGGATTGCAGTTTTTGGCAAGCGTTCTACTAGGCAATCAAGCAGCTTGTGCATTTTTTCAAGAAAAAATGCACAAATCATCAAGGTGTGGAAGCAGCCTGGCGCAGGCAATTCAGCGTTGCGAGAATCTGCAAGCAGGTACAATGAATTTTACACATTGAAACATCTGAAATTTTTCCACCTGAGTCCAATGCGAATATGAACCAAGAAGTTGTCATCACCTGTGCAGTAACCGGTTCTGGAGAGACGCAGCACAAGCATCCTGATCTGCCAATTACACCGCAGCAGATCGCCGATGCCTGCATTGAGGCTGCCAACGCTGGAGCCGCAATCGTGCATATTCATGTGCGCGACCCGCAGACCGGGGCCGGTGCGCGCGATCACGAGTCATTCGCCGAAGTCGTTCACCGGGTCCGCGCGAGCGGCATTGATGTTGTGATCAACCTGACGACCGGCATGGGCGGTGACTATGTGGTTGGCGAGCACAATCCGACAGAGCCCGGCGAGGGGACTGATTTCGTCTTGCCGCTGGAAAGAGTCAGTCATATCGACAGCCTGCTGCCAGAAATCTGCTCACTTGATTGCGGAACCATGAATTTTGGCGATGGCAATCTGCTTATGGTCAATACGCCCGATCATCTGCGCATTGCCGCGAAGCATATTCAGAAGACTGGGATCAAGCCTGAATTGGAAGTGTTTGATACCGGTCATGTCTGGATGGCAAACCGCATGGTTGAGGAGGGCTTGATCGATGAGCCGCCGCTTTATCAGATTTGTCTCGGCATTCCCTACGGCGCGCCGGCGACGACCGCAGCGATGAAGACGATGAGCGACATGCTGCCGGCAGGCGCCAATTGGACGGCGTTTGGCATTAGTCGCCACCAGATGCCCATGGTGGCGCAGGCAGTTTTGCTCGGCGGACATGTCAGGGTTGGATTGGAAGACAACCTGTATTTGAAAAAGGGCGAGTTTGCCACCAACGGCCAGCTGGTCGAGAAGGCAGTCAGTATTGTAGAGATGCTCGGCGCACAAGTTGCCAGCCCGCAAACGGCGCGCGAGAAGTTCAAGCTGACCAAGCAGATATAGTCCGCTTGTGCTGAATGTGAAACTCTGATTCCGCCGCCGCCCGATGATTGATGCGCATGGGTTGCAAACGACTGTGGGCAGTCGCAAGGCATTCGACTGCTACGAGCAGGCGGTTGATGAGATGCTGCGTCTTTTTCCCGTCTGCGAGTCGACCGCTGAGACGGCTGTCAATGAATACTGCAATTTCCCGATGGCACACTGCCTGCGAGCCTATGCGTGCACGGCGATGGCGCAGTCACGCGGATCGGAAACGCTGCGACGTTGCCTTGAGGATGCCAAAAAAGCCGCTTCAGCTCAGGCCAATGAGAGAGAAAAACTGCATATCGCAGCTATTGAGCAGTGGTACCGTGGTGACTTGACTGGTTTTTTCCGAGCATCTTGATGAGATTCTCACGCATTTCCCAACCGATCCCATTGCTTTGCACAAGGGGCATATGGTCGATTTTCATTTGGGTGCCGCAGCCAGTCTTCGAGATCGCATCGCCAAGTCACTGAGGTACTATGACGCTGACATGCCGGGCTATGGCTATGCTTTGGGGATGCATGCGTTTGGCCTTGAAGAATGCGGTGCTTACGAGCAAGCCGAGCAGGTCGGCCTGCAGGCAGTTGAAATCAATCGCGATGATGTGTGGGCGATTCATGCGGTGGCCCACGTCCGGCACATGCAAGGGCAGCCGCAAAAAGGCATCGACTGGTACACATCCTGCGAGAGCGATTGGAATGTCGGCAATAGTTTCGCAATTCACAACTGGTGGCATCAAGCTTTGTTCTATTTTGATCTGCAGCAATTTGATCAAGTCCTTGATATTTATGATGCGTCACTGTCGGAAACTGCTTTCGCCATCGAAGCCATTGATGCGACTGCTCTTTTATGGCGCTTGCGGCTCGCACAGGTAGAGACTGGCGATCGATGGCGTAGATTGGCTGACAAATGGGAGGCAGAACTCGCGGAGACCGATTTTTACTGCTTCAATGACGTTCATGCGATGGTTGCGTTTATTGGCGCCGAGCGATGGCCGGCGGCACAAAGGGTGGTTGATCGGGTCACTGACGAAATGAATTCTTCAAATTTTGCGAGCGATGCGGCAGGGCAGGCTGGTTACCCGGTAATCCGAAGCTTGCTGGATTATGGCCAGGGGCGTTTTGGTGATGCACTGGCCTCTTTTTCGCAAGTGCGTGAATGGATCTGCAGAATCGGCGGAAGTCATGCGCAGCGTGAATTGCTGACCTTCACGATGCTTGATGCGGCTCTTCGATCAGGGCGGCGTGAGTATGTGTGTCGGATACTGAACGAGCGAAAGGCTGCAAAAGCAGCCTGCACCCTGACTCAGCAATTCATGGAGCGACTTTGATTTGGAATAATTTTCTGAGTCCATGCATAGCGAAGCTATGTGAAAGCCTCTTAAGTTCTAATCGACAGAAACAGTCTGAGAAAATCATCAGATAAGGTCGTATTTTTGGAGATTTTTGAGGAATATATTCCAGAGCGATGCTAAGAAAAATGAATGAGCGTATTCGTATTCTGCTCGGGAGAGACAAGCAAATTGGTCATTTCTGCTTCCTCAATTCGATTTCCGATTTAGAAAAGTTAGCAGATGTCTTCCAAAATCGAATCATCCCCTTGCTTCAGGAGTATTTTTACGATGACTGGGGGAAGATCGGGACTGTTTTGGGCAACAACAATTTTGTTGAAGAAATACCAATCGCGAATGAGGAGACGGCAGACATAATGCCTGGAGATTACGAAAATTACCGACTCCTCAGCACCGGCAGTTCAGACTGGAGAAATGCCAATCAATACATCCAGATTTACCAAGGTAAACGTGCAGTGACTCGGATTCGTAATGAGCGGAACGATCACGATAAAGGAATATGAATCTTGGCGATTCGGTTCAAAACTTACTGATGCAGACATTCAGGATTTAAAGCGCGCCGAGAGTTCTGCTTTTACCGTTAGCCACGATTCTCTCAAAGTTCACAAATATGTCGGTTGTTTTGCCACCAAGAGTGGTACTGTGATTGAGGTTTTGCCCAAATTCAATCTATCGGAAACAAACGAGGAGACTCGCAGCCTGTTGCTACCAATGCTCCGGCATTGGCGCCATAAAGGTTTTCAAGAACTGAGCAACGGCCAGATTCGCGCGATCAGCAGATTTCCGATGCTGGATGCTTTCATCTATCTGTTCTTGAATAAAGTCCGGGACATTGCTCGAATCGGTCTCTCAAGAAAGTATGTAGAGATTGAAGAAAATTTGACTCATCTTCGAGGTCGAATATTGTTTCGAGAGAACCTCAGAGAAAACATCATGAACCAAGCGATATTCTATATCTTGCATGACGAATTGAGTGAAAATCGACTGGTGAACCACCTGATTCAGAGTGCTCTTCAAATGTTGCGTGGAAATTTGAATAATGTTGCCGACCCGCAGCTTCTCAATGAAATTACAGCGGCATTCCATGAGGTGCCGATTTCCAAAAATGTTCATGCTGACTGGGATGCTCACTGCCTGGACCGAACAATGAGTCTGTATCGGCCGGTTATGCAGTGGATTCGTCTGTTTTTATTCCATGAAGGCTTTGCTACTTATTCAGGGCCGCACGAAAATGTGTCGCTGCTGTTTCCAATGTAAGAAATATTTGAAGACTACGTTGCCTACTGTTTCCGAAAATATCAGAATAAATATGATGTTCAAATGCAAAGACCAAGAAAATATTTTGCTCGGTCTCAATCTAAAGATGTTTTCCAAATGAGGTCTGATATATCTCTGAAAATCGGTAATACTGTCCGTTATATTCTTGATGCGAAGTGGAAGAGAATCGACGAAAAAAGCAAAGATGCCAAACATGCGATCGTTCAGTCTGATATGTATCAGCTGTTTGCGTATGGAACAAACTATTGTGATTGCACTAAAGTTGCTCTGATTTATCCCGCCACCACTGAGTTTCAGAAGCCACTGGTGCCGTTCAAGTTCCAATACGGAAATTTAGAGTTGCTCTGTTTGCCGTTCGATGTCAAAGATCCAAAAAACAGTGTTTCCATTGCAATGAATCAGCTGGAAAATGAATAATGGAGCCAAAGCGTCGCATTGGAATTCCATTAGCAGCCGAATCCAGTCATCTAGTATCCGGTCATTTCAAGATAACCATTACCCGAAAACCTGTTCGATCCTTCGGTCACTGTCACATCAATCATTCCCTCCCAATAACGGAAAGAGCCATCCCTTTCCTGATTATCTACGACTGCGTCGACGATCAGATTCAAGCCTCTGCTTGGGATCATGATCGACCAGCCGATCGGATATTGAGCCTGGCTGGCATCACTTTGCCAGGTTCTTTGCGGCTTGAATTCGATTTCATCCGGCCTCAGCACCTCAGTTGTCCCATCGGAGCTGACCAGTATTCCATATTTGAAACTGGGCATATTCGGATCTTGCTTTCGAACCTGAAACAGCATCATTTCACGATTGTTCTCAAACTGCAGCGAAAACCAATCCCAGCCGGCATCATCATCGCTGAGAACTGCTGAAAACCACTCATGATCCATCCAGCTGAAACCATAGACTTGCACAGACTGGCCGTTGATCTTCATTTCGCCGTGAGTGGCCAGGCGGGTCAGTGAGTAGTAATATGAGGCACTGTCTGTCGTGCTGCTTTTGCGGCTCAATCCGGCTTCGCCTTGCAGCACAACTGGTTTTTCGCTTTGCAGATGCAGATGAAACGAAAACTCTTCTGAATGTGCCTCGATGGTCAAATCAAGGCACCCCTCACAGGCGCCTTCACGACCTTGGACTTGCCACTTTTCCACCCAAACCCGAAACGGCTGCGCCTGCGAGCCGGACAGGTCCAGCGCGCCGCGACCATATTTTTCTGCATGTAAAAGTCGGTTTCCGGCCGCGTCCGTAATGCCGATATGGGCTAGATAGATCTGATCGCTTGCCCAATTGGATTCCAGCTGCGCCTGGCTCGCTCCAGTCGATCGTCTGAAAATGGTGAATTGATAGCCGTACCGCCGCTTGTCACTGCCAAAGACATTGCCGGTGAAATACCACCATTCTGATTCAAATTCCAGATGAGAGCCATGGTCTTGCGGAAACTTAAATGTACGAATTTCTCTTACTTGAGCGAAAGTCTTCTCTGCACTGCCTTGCAAGAAGTCACCAATGGATGCGGTCTCTTGCGTGTATGCATCAGTTCGTTTTGCATCTGATGCAGAAACTTTCAACGCCATCGCAGCAACTGTTCCGATGACAGTCAGTGCCAGCAGCACTGGCAGTGTTTTGCGGTACATCAGTCGCTGTACGCCAGCTTTCTGGCGACTTTTGTGGATAGAAAGTAAGCCGGAATCAAGCCGGCCAGCAGTGCGGACCCGCTTGCCAGAAAAACCGCATCGCTGAGCAGTCTGGTGTCAATGATCAGTTGCATTGTCCAGCCGAAAGAACGCTGATTGATAACCCAGATCAGCAGCCATGACAGCATCAGTCCGACTGGAATCGACAGCAGGCCGGCAAACAGTCCCATAAAAAACGATTCAATACTCGCCGAGCTCCAAATCTGTCTCGCGGTAAAGCCAATCGCATGCTGCACCTGCAGTTCCCGGACGCGATCAATCTGCATCATTGCCAAGACCGCAAGAACGGCAATGACGGCAACAATCACAGCCAGCACGCGAAGTACGGCGGTGATCGCAAAGGTTTGATCGAACACATTCATTGTTTCGTCGCGCAGGCTGCGGGCATTCCAGATTTGGGCATCCTGTGTCGAGAAAATTTTCGCAACAGCTGATTGCACGGCGCCCAAGTCTGCATCATCTTGCAGGAAGAGCGCCACTGAATTTATCGTGTCGTCTTCAAAGTTTGCCAGATAAACGTCACGATGCATAGAGATCACACCGCGGTCTGAGCTGTAGTCGTGGTAAATCCCCAGCACCGGCAGCCGCGCAGTCGCTCGCGGCGTGGAGTATTCCAGTACATCCCCGATGGATACGCCATGGTGCCAGGCGTAGGGTTCGCTGACGATAATGCCATCATTCTGGAAGCGATCCCAAATGAGCGGCGCCTGTTCCTTGAATTGGTAGCCATCAAACGCCTGCTTGCTGTAGTCTACTGCAAAGGCTCTGACCTTGTTATTTGATTCTTGCAGCCAGGTCCAGTTCGCGACTCCCACAAACTGCATCTCAGGGATGGCTTGCAGCTGTGCAATTTCTGCATCGGTGAAGCTTGCGCCATAGCCGCGCGTCGACACATAAAAGTCCGCCCGCAGCCGGTCAGTCACCCAGCCGTCGACGGCGATGCGAAAACTGTGGATCATTGCGCCTACGCCTATGGTGGCTGAAATCGCAATGCATAGCGCACAAATCGCAACGGAAGTTCTGCCGCCGGACAGGACCAATGCGCGACTCGCCAGTACCCCGCGCACACCGAAGATGCGCTTGGTGCCAGCGCGTGCTGCGCTCCCCAGCCATTTGCAAAAAACTGGGATAAAGCACATGTAGGCAGCGATGAAAAAGTAAATGCCGATGAAACCAGCTGCGATGCCAGTGGCATTGAGGCGTAATGTCATCGCCCCCAAGAGACTGAACCCGGCACAGGCAGCGACTGCGAGACCAAAGCGACTGCGCGGTGCAACGGTGCCGGTGCGATAGGATCCGAAAGAAGGCTGAATGATTCGCGTCATCTGCAATGCAGGTAACGTTGCAATCAGTGTCGCCGCGATGCCGATGCCGGCAACAATCAGGATATTTGCAGTCGAGATGATGGGTATTTCTGCTCGAATCGGGAAATAAAGGTTGGCAATCGATCGCTCGACCATGGCGAGGAGTGTCTCGGCCAGCTCAATGCCGGCAATGATGCCGATGACCGAGGCTGCAGCCCCCAAACACAGTGCCTCAAGTGCAAGCGTCGCCATAGCTTGGCGATGCGTGACACCAACCGCTTGCAGAAGTGCGATGCTGGTCTGACGCCGCATCACTAGAAAAGTCATGGTGTTGTAGAGGAGAAACAAAGCAACAAGCAAGGTCAGCAGACTCATTGCGGTCAGATTGGTCTCGAATGCTTTGGTGACCGAAGCAATCGACTGTCTGCGGCTGTTTTGCCCGTTCATGCGAACGCTTTCGGGAAGGATGCTTTCGACAGTCAGGACATCCTCTGCATTCTCAAGCTGCAGTTGAATTGATGAGAGCTGGCCTCGCATATTCAAAATAGTCTGTGCAACCGCGATATCGGTGAGCAAGATGCCAGTCAGTGACTGCTCTTCAATCGGGTTGCTCGTCTCAAGCACGGCGGTCAATGCAACTTCATAAGTTTGTCGTCCGTATCGTACTGCAATGTGCTGGCCAAGTTTGATTCCGAGTTGCTCAAGCGTTTGAGGGGTGGCAAAAGCACTGAGGGCATGATCGAAAAGCTCCATCACGTTTTCGGATGCCATGCGGTTCGCATCGGTCTGACCCTGGAACTGGAGGTTGGCAATTGGATCAATCCCCACGATCGTGGCCGACTGACCTGTTGCTGCGATGAGAACCTGGCCGCGCACGATGGGCTGCATTGGATAGGGGAGGGAAAGTTTCAGCGCTTGATACAGATCATCGCTCACATTGTCGGTGATAATATGGGTTGCAGATTCTTCGATTGCGCCGGCCGCTGCAATGAAACTTGTGCGAGCGCTGTGATTTGCGACGTTCACGGCGACAATGGCAGCGATGCCGAGTGCGACGCCGAGCACCGACAGGGTCGATTGCAAAGGAGAGCGAATGACCTCCCTCAGCCAGGCGACTAGAACGAGCTTCAACGGATTATTGCGAGGTTAGCTGGCCTGATTGCAGATGCCACCTGCAATCGCTGCTTTGGGCGATTTCTTTGCTGTGTGTGACCATTATGACGGTGGATTCGCGGCTCGCTTCCCGCAGCGTTTCCATGACTCCCTGGGCTGTCTGATCATCAAGATTGCCTGTCGGCTCATCGGCCAAGATCAAGATCGGCTGATGCACAATCGCTCGCGCAATCGCAACTCGTTGCTGCTCGCCGCCTGAGAGTGATGATGGATAGCTGCCATGCCGACTGCCGAGTCCCACGCGCTCAAGCATTGCATCAACCCTCGCTTTTCGGTTTGGCAGATTATTCAATTCCAGCGGCAGCAATACGTTCTCAGCGACAGTCAGCGAGGGGATCAGATTGAAGAACTGAAAAATGATGCCGATATGGCGGCGGCGCAATAGTGTACGCTCGGTTCGTTGCAAAGAGCTGACAGGAGTATTGGCAACCATAATTGTGCCTTTATCAGGAATATCAATACCGCAGATGAGATTGAGCAGAGTTGATTTTCCTGAGCCGCTGCGGCCGGTGATGACATGAATTGAGTCGGCTTTGAATGCAGCGTCTGCGTTGATCAGGACATTGCGCGTGATATTGCCTTCGAGGAAAGCTTTGTGCACGTTTGAAATGGCAACAGCACAAGAATCGGCGGTCATTGTTTGGGAAATCAAATCTTCGCCTCTTAGGTGTTGAGTTTTCGGAAAGCAGTGCGGCGATTGCAACTGAGCCGAGGCTACTTGCTGATTCGTGAACCTGCAAGGAAAATACAGATATTGCAAAGCTCGGCTTGGAGCTGATCTCACATGCCCCAGACGGTCACCTTGCGGCTGCCGGCTGACGCCTCGCGCCGGAACACCTTCTCATCCCAGGAGCGCCGCTCCGCGCGGTCGAAGACCACCAGATGGCCAGCGGCCGCCCCGCATCGCTCCATGTAGCCGCCAAGCTGAGCCAGGCCCTCCCCGATCGTGCGCTCCAGGCCGCCGCGGCGCACCTTGCACTCGATCACCTCCCTTTGCCGCTGCGGACCCCACTCGACCAGCAGGTCGGTGCGCATCCTTCCCAGCCCGTACTCGCGCTCGATGCGCCCGCCGGCGTTGACCACCCGCTGCAGAAAAGCCTGCAGCATCAGCTGCGGCCCCGCCTCCTTATAGTCAAAGCGCTCCACCCAGCGCTCGGAGTGCTCTCTGAAGAAAGACTGGAACGACTCCATCAGCCGGTCCATGATCAGCTGTCCGTCCTCGACAAACCAGGCGGTCTCGTGCGGGATGAACCAGTCGGCATCGGTGACCAGCTCGCGCGGAATCACCTCGCGGTAGATGGCGTTGGCGATGCGCACCGGCTTGTCCGGCGCGATCAGCCCCAGGTCCCGCACATACTGCACATCGTCGGGCTGGAACGGCTCCGTCTCAGCGCCGCTGCTGACCAAGAGCTCGATGACCCGCCTGACGCGGGGCTCGCGCAGCTTGTCCGCCAGCTGGTCCAGATGCGTGTCGCGGCGCAGGATCAGCGCCTCGCGCGCATCGATCACATCATCGTGCCCAATGGTCACACTGCGGTCCCTCACTTTCTTCAGCGCCTCGGCGGCCAGCGCATTGACCAGCCACGGCTGGCCTGCGGTGGAGTCCCATACCTCGGCCAGCGCCGCCGCGCTCCACTTCTGTCCGGTGTGTTCGGTGTGCTGGCGCAGCAGGGCGCGGGTCTCGGCTTCGGTGAAGTCGCCCATCCGCAGCGACTCGGCCTTGATGTTGAAGGCGCTGCCGCCGGTGATCACCGCCTTCTCGGCGGCGGAGTGGATGCGGTAGTCTCTGACATCGCGGATGCCGCACAGGATTACGCACTGCGGAAAGTGCCGCGGCCGCTCGGCATAGCCGGCGCGCAGCTGGCGCAGCACCGAGATCAGCGTGTCGCCGACCAGAGCGTCGATCTCATCGATCATCACCACCAGCGGCTTTGTTTCGGCCGCCGCCCAGCGGACCAGCAACTGCTGCAAGGCGCCATGGGCGCCATACGCATCCAGGATATCAGACCACGTGTCAAGTTCCAAAGCATCGCCATGGCAAATCAGCGCTTCTGTAGTCAGTGCGCCCAGAATCGCCTGCATTGCGACATGCACGTTTTCCCGCGCGGCCTGCGCCGGCTCGACATTGGCATACAGGGCGCGATAGCGATGGGATTCGTTCAGCTCATCGCGCAAGGCGCGCAGCGCCGAGGTCTTGCCGGTCTGGCGCGGCGCGTGCAGGATGAAGTACTTCCAGCTCTCGATCAGGCCAAAGACCTCATCGCGGTCCACGCGGTCCAAAGGCGCAATGTGATAGTTGTTTTCCGGCACAACCGGGCCGGCAGTGTTGAAAAATCGCATGATCTCGGATTATACCGTTCGCAACTCGCCGACAATCGTGACTGCAAGATCAACCGAAACGAAAAATCAGCAGGATTGGTTCAATAGTGTATTTTTACACATTCAAGTCTCAATGTTATTTGGACAATGTCGATCAATTGCAGCCTCCAGATCATCCGGATCGAAAATGATATCTTCGCACCAAACGCCGAAACCTCCATCAGTATTGACCGCTGTCACCCACTCTTGCAGGAATTTTCTTTTCAGATTAGCCTCTTCAGTGTCTATCCCTTTTACTTCCATTACAAGAGTCTTGTCATTTTTCAGCCTGACTATGAAATCTGGACGATATTTCTTGACCACTCCGCCAGATGCATAGCTAATGTCGAAACCCAAATGATCGTTCTTTGCCCATGCCATTACATTTTCTTTTCGGTCTAATTTTGAGGCAGCAGTCTTCTCCCATGTGCTGTCATATACACAGAAATTGATGTGACTTCGAGCAGTGAGGGCACATGGCTTGCTTGTCAGTCCAATGCTCAAGCAGTCTTTTTGTGATGCCGGTTACGCTTGGGTAATTGAGAAATCGCCAGTTTTTTACATGGGTGCGAATCTTGTTGACAAGAGGAATTTCCTTAAACTCGCCTGGATCATCAAATGAATCTGCTGAGTCGGATGCGATTAGATGTCCAGCTGGTCGGCGCCTTGGAACCTCATCAAACAGTTGGCTGTCCCGGTTATAGTTCCAGTATCGGCTTGGTCCCAGCTAGGGTGAGTTGATAATCAATCAGTCGATTGTTTTCCTTGCCGTCAGACAACCTTTGACAATATTCAGTTCAGATGGGAAAGTTCGAGGACAAGATACAAGTCGCAATATCGGTTGAAGCGATACTTGAAACGTATAACGGCCGAGCAAAGGCGGGATAGGATGACTCCCGCTGCGGTTCCTGTGAAGTGGAAGAAAATATACTTGGAAAGAAATGTTGCTCACACCTGTCATTTCATCAGCATGACGTATCCCTTTTGCTCAAAGTGATGATCTGCAGTCAATACCCGAGCGATTGACTCATGCTTTATTACGCTCATGGATATGCAGTCCTGCAGACTGTAAGTCCTTGTCTTTTCTTTCTCTGAATAACTGCGAACCAAACATGAACAATTCCCGAGATTGGTCAAAAACCTTGAATTGCGAGTCACTTAATACCGGATCGATAATGCGCGCCGCTGCTTGGCGCAGTATGGGGCTATGTTTCGATATTGCAGTGAGGAATTCCGATAAAACCTCGTCGGTCTTTACAAATTGCACGTCATCTGATTTTGATCTTGCTTGGCGAGCCGATTGATGCTGCTGATTTCTAGGATTCGCAATTGCGATCAAATAGGACGTATCGACGAATACCTTCTTCATTCATGCTCTTTTTCGTAAAGATAGTAATCAAGATTTTCGATCAGATTCGGCGGGAGTTTCGCCCATTCCTCATCAGGAACCTCACTTGCGATCTTGTCGACTTTTTCTTCAAAATTCGGTTTTGATGCATCAAAATCATTTGAAGAATTTGATGCGATCGCCTCATCGATCAGTTTCAAGCTTTCGATGCCCCTGTTAATCAATAATTTTTACAGCGACACGCCAGTGCTCGCCAAGTTCAAAAGGCAGAGATACAGTGCTTCGATACACTTCAATCAGATCCGCGGCCAATTTGCTGCAAAGACTGTCTGCGAGTTTGGATCAGCCATCATCTTTTCCGGCCATTGAAAAAAAACTTGGTGCGGCAAGAGACTGCGTCCATCGTAATCGATGTCAAGCATCCACATTGCAATTTTGTCGCTGCCGCCTGATTCCAATGAGCCATTCGAAATGTTGTAGTAACCGAATCCATTGACTGTAACTTGATGCGAAAGGCGATAAATTGCCTCATGGATATGAATTTCATTATCGGATATATTCAGCAGCCACTCAGGTCTGATTCGATTTTTTTTGATAATTGCCACCTGCATATAAACTGAAACTTCAATCCAGATCCGCGTTTTTGCTGCCAGGCGCCGATATGGCTCTCTGCCGATGCCAGGATGTCTGAGGTTTTTATTCCTATTCTGCGCCTTCCTTAAGTGTAGATCCCGATGCTGTGTCACAATACTCTTTCGGTCAGGTAGCGCGCACATCCAGTCAGGGCAGCGTAATCGTCTTCGATCACCGAGATGCCGAAATTCTGCATAAAGCTGCTGAAACGGCCCTGGTCACGAAAGGCTTCGGCGAAGCCGTATTGCAGCAGACGGGGAGCGATGGAGCGCGATACGCCGCCGGCCAGAAATATGCCGCCCAGAGGCAATAGGGTCAGTGCGAGATTGCCAGCTTGCATGCCGAGCATCCGTACGAAGATCCGCAGCGTTTGCTCAGCGCGGACGTCGCCCGCCGCCAGCGCGTCAATAATGTCGGGTGCGCAGGCGGTTGAAAGCGTCTTATCCGAACGGCCGAGCCAGGCGTGAATGTTCTCGATGCCGCGGCCTGACAAAACTTCCTCAGCATCGGCATATCCGCGGTGAGTCGCGATAAACTTTGCCAGCTCATAGTCTGCGTTCGTGCGGATTGGCATGCTGACATGACCGGCTTCCGCCGGCGCGACAAAACGACGGCCCGGCAAGTGGTAAACGGCAGTCGCATTGAACCCGGTGCCGACACCAATGACGAGCTGCGTTGCATTCGCTGCCGCTTCGGGCTGTACGATAATTTCCCGCAAGCCAGTTGAGGGCATTTGCCCCAGCGTGTGGCCGTACGCCTGTAAATCATTCATAATTTCGACATGACGGACACTGGTGGCTTGCGCAACCGTCGCAGTGTCGATACGCCAGTCGACGTTTGTGCATACAGCAGCGCCATCGTGTACCGGACCCGCAACCGCGACGCAGGCATGGTGACATTCGATTGGTTTCGAGTTTGCCAGGTAGTGCTGCAGCAGCGCGGCGATATCGGAATACTCCGCATTGCGGTACGGTCGGATTGAGTCCTCTATCACGGCTGACTCTTTGGCGAGTGCAACGCGTGTATTTGTGCCGCCGATATCCGCAACGAGCGAGTACATGCTATCGGATTGAGTCAGTCGCCGACACGATGCCCGCTGGCATCGAAGAAATGACAATGTTCCGGTGCGAACTGAAGTCCTGCCTCAGATCCATAAGCGGATTCGGCATCTCCGGCGACCCGAATTGTCAGAGTTCCGAGCGGCCCACAATCGATGACCAAAAATGTGTCGGCTCCAAGATATTCAATGATGTCCACCTTGCCAGTGCATTGTCCATCACCGGGATTGCACAGTCTGATGTGCTCAGGTCTGACGCCAAGGTGAGTCGGGTGCCCTTGGCCTGAAAAAATGCCCTCTCCGCCGCCCTCAAGCCGAAAACGCCCTCTCTCGGCGGTACAGGGCAGGATATTCATCTTGGGACTTCCGATGAATTGCGCGACGAACAGATTTTGCGGATGCCGGTAGAGCTCGCGGGGTGTGCCGATCTGCGAAATTTGGCCGGCATTCAGCACTACGATCCGGTCAGCCAGGGTCATCGCCTCGACTTGGTCATGCGTAACGTAGATCATCGTTGCGCCGAGTGTGCGATGCAGCTTCGCAATCTCATAGCGCATCTCGACTCGAAGCGCTGCGTCAAGATTGGAAAGCGGCTCGTCAAATAGAAACGCTGTCGGGTCACGCACGATGCAGCGCCCGATAGCGACGCGCTGCCGCTGTCCGCCCGACAGCTCGCGCGGGCGGCGGTCCAGAAATGGCTCTAGCTTCAATATTTGTGCCGCCTTGTCGACCTTGCGCACAAGCTCGTCCTGCGCGACACCGGCAGTCTTGAGCGAGAATCCGATATTGTCACGTACCGTCATGTGCGGATAAAGCGCGTAGGATTGAAATACCATCGCGAGCCCGCGCTTTGATGGTGGCTCGGCAGTGGCGTTGCGCTGTGCAATCCAGATTTCGCCGCGGCTTGTCTCTTCCAGGCCGGCAATCATGCGCAGCAGTGTGGATTTGCCGCACCCGGAGGGTCCGACGAAGATCACGAACTCGCCTTTCTCAATGGCGAGGTCTACGCCCTTGACGACCTGCAATTCCTCAAACCACTTTTCTACCGCTTTCAATTCTATATCGGCCATTGTCACCTCCCTGCCCAAGCAAGCCATACAGCAGCTGTGAATGAGAAGCTGCCGCCGCCGCAAGGCTGTCCGTTCATTGGATTGAAATATTCATAAAATCCGCCGCGAGCAATCAGTTCTGCCGTTTCACTGCGCAGTCGCTCGGCCTCAGCCGCACGGCCGATGTCACGCAGCCCAAGCGCAATCAGTGCATTCATAAACGGCCAGCTCGGCCCTCGCCAATAGCGCTGGGCATCAAAACCGGGCGTCTGCGGACAGCTTGACGGAATGCCGTAGCGCACCCCATTCCAAGTCGCCATCAGCTTGGCAGCGACTTGTGGACACTCGATTCCGGCCAGCCATGCGAGGAACGCACCCAGGCCGATTGTGTTCGAAAATTCCTGCGTACGCAGATTGAGCGCATCATAGCATTTCAGCTCGTCGTTCCAGAGCAGCGGGAGCGCAGCCTCCAGTTCTGCCGCCCAGCGCTCAGCCTCGCTTGGATCCTCGCCCAGCGCTCGGGCTAGTGCTGCCAGATCGCGATTCGCTCGAATCAAAATGAATGTAGTCGCCGGGTCGGCCATCAGAAAAGGGCCGTTTTCCAGTATTTCTGTCTGGTTCCAGCCGCAGTTTCGTCCAAAGTCCACAATCGCCAGAAATCTGTCGTAGTCCAGCGTTGCCGGGCGCATGGAGATATCGACGTGTGCAGTGTCACCGCGCCGGTAGGCGCTCACACCAGAAATGTCAACTTTATCCATGCCGCAATCCCATTCCATGCTGTTGTCGCGGCCTGATTCCCAAGGATGAGTGACGGCGACAATTCCGCTGCGGCAGCGCTCGCGGCGCCACCAACGGTGCCATGCCAGAATTCGCGGATACAGGTCCGCAAGCCTGGGTCGACCCGCTTGCGGACAAGTCTCAAATAAATGACGAGCAAAAGTAGCCGCCACCGGCGGCTGGCTGATGCCGGAGGTGGGCGGGCTCTGGCTCGTCCCCCAAACCTTCGGGCCTGGGAAGTAGTCAGACTGCTCGCCATGAAAAATGATATGCGGCACCATGCCGTTTTCCCACTGGCCGGCAAACAGCGTCTCCAGCTCGCGCCAGGCGCGATCGATGTCGAAGGTCGCGTAGCCCCAGGCTGTGAAAGCGCTGTCCCAATTCCATTGGTGCGGGTACAGCGCGGCGGTCGGTACGGTATAGCCGCCCCGGTCGTTGCGCGCCAGGATCGCGCGTGCCTGTTCGTCAAGATTCGACATCTAGCCTTTGACTGAACCGGCCGCCAGACCCTTGGTCATAAAGCGTTCCAGGCACAGGAACAGCGCCATGACGGGCAAAGTGGATATGACCGCGCCGGCCATAAGGTGCTGGCGCGGGATCTCGGAGGAGTTCAGCTGCTGTACGCCGCGGGTGAGCGTGAAGTTTTGTGGATCGTCAAGCAGCATGAAAGCGAGCAGGAATTCATTCCAGGCAATCATGAACACGTAGAGCGATACGGAGGCCAGCGCCGGCAGACTGAGTGGCAGGGTGATTTTCCAGATCACAGCCAGCCTGGACAGTCCGTCCATGAGTCCGGCCTCTTCCACGGCCGCAGGCAATCCTCGAAAGTACCCCTGAAGCATGTACAGTGCGACTGGAATCGTGGTCACTGGATAGATCATGACGATGCCGATGATTGAGTTGCGCAGGCCTGCGACCGAAAACGCAATATAGATTGGCAGCGCCAGCACGATCATCGGTACCATGTAGATAAGCAGAATCGAGCGTACCAAAGCCGCTCGGCCGCTGAATTGAAGCCTTGCAACTGCATAGGCGCCGGGGACAGCGAATAGCAGTGTAATCAGAACAGTCAGCACCGATACGTAAAACGACGTCCAAATGTAGTCCGCAAAGTTGAAGTCGAAAATGAGTTCGCGATAGCTACGGAAAAGTTCCCAGCCGCGATCGAGTTCGATTGAGAAGTCCAGCGGATTGAGCAGCAGCGCCTGCTGGCTCTTGAAGCTGGTCATCACCATTACGTAGAACGGAATCATCACCATCGCGGTGAAAAAGACATAGCCAACTCGATTCAGAAGCAAAATGATGGCGTTTTCGAATTCATGGCGAGTCAGCAGTCGCGGAGTGACCTCTGCGAGAATTTGGCAAAGCACGCCAGCTGTGGCGACGGCTGTCAGCGCCGCTGCGATGATGCGCCCGGCAGCGCTCATGTCCTCACCGATGGCCAGCGGACCGATGCCTGCCCATGCCAGCGGGATGAGAATTGCGAGCGCTGCTGTGATCACAATCCTCGCAGAGCGCACTCGAAGCACAGCCAGACCTGCGGCGGCGCCAAAAATAAGCGACCAGATTAGAACCGGACGAATGGCATCGCCGGTGGCGAACGACACGACGACCGTGACGCTGACAGTCACAACCACCGCCCAGAGTGCACCCAGAATCATGGCAATGACGGATCCGCGGCGCAGGAAGCTCACAGCCCTTCCTCTCGACTGATGAAACGAAAAAAGAACCACGAAAAGACCAGCAGACAGATAAAAATCACGACCGCAACTGCCGCCCCGGCGCCGATATTGGAGATTGCGAAGGCCTGCTCATAGACATTGACAGTCAGAGTGCGAGTGCCGGCATTGCCGCCAGTGAGCAAAAAGATATCATCGAATTTGTTGAAGGTCCAGATAAATCGCAGCAGAAACAGCACACTCAATATCCCCAGCAGCATGGGCAGCGAAAGATACCAAAACTGCTGAAACGGCGAGGCTCCATCCATGTCGGCGGCCTCAAACATGTCGGTATCAATTGACTGCATGCGCGCTAAGATAAACAAGAACGACAAGGGGAAGTAGCGCCAGACTTCGAAAGCCGTGACGGTGATCAGCGCCAGCGGCTTTTCGCCTAGGAAATTGATGGGGCTGTCGATTGCGCCCATCTGGATGAGCAGTGCATTGACAGAACCAGAGAATGGATCAAGCAGCAGTACCCAGGTGAATGCTACCGCAATGACTGGAGCGACGTAGGGAAACAGAAACAGGCCGCGAAGAGCGCCTCGCCCGCGAAATGACTTGTCGAGCAGTTGAGCCGCGAAAAGACCCATGACAAGCGCGCCGATCGTGCCAAAAACAGTATAGAATACGGTGACGCCGAGCACCTGCCAGAACTCGTCACCGTCGAATACACGTGCAAAATTCGCTCCCGTGAAGTCCCAGCTGGTGAGCACATTGGAAGCGGAGCCATTCACTTGCACTGGCGTGTCACGAACATCTGCGCCGCCATCGATATAGGCTTGGCTGGCCGTGACCGGGATTCGAAGCTGATCACGGTAGCCGCCTTCCCAGTCGCCCAGATCGCAATGCAGCAGGCGGTCTTCAAGTGTGCAGCGCGAATCAAGTTCCAAGATCGACAGGCCTTCGGGGAGGAAATCTTGGATGGTGACGCCGCTCACCGTCTTTTCCTGACTTGAATTGCGCAAGCGATAGCGAATCGTAACCGGGTCGCCCGCGTTTGCGATGGTGCCTCGCAAGTCCTCGCGGACCAATGGTGCCGGCGGTCGCAGGTCAGACAGCGTGACGGGCTTGACGCTGATCCAGAATACGGCGATGAGCGGCAGAACGATAACCAGTGCAACCGCCGCGATGGTGGGCGCCAGCAAGCCCCAGGCAAGCCAAGACTCGCGTCGGGCCAGTGGACCCGAGCTGCGCGGCGGTTCGAGAGTCGCTGCCATGATTTCGGGACTGCAACGCCTGGGTGAGGCCTGAAAAACCGAGGCGGCATCGCAAGATGCCGCCTCGAGTCAGGAACTATTCGATTTTAGCGAGCTCTTCGTCGATGGCGGTTACCGTCGCCGCGGCATCCCGAATGCCGTCAATGTATTCGCGTACCAGGCGATTGATCACTTGGCTGTTAATAATCCGAGAAACCAGCGCGAGCTGGTCTTCCGCAACGCCCCAGCGCTGTGCAACATCAAGACCGCCCACAATTTCGTCGATCATCGCCTGCGTGTAAAGTTCACCGAGCGGTGCCTTGCGGTCGACACCGACTGGTAGCTGCGCCCAAGCTTCGGTAAATGCGTTCGGGTTATCGACTGTGCCGCGCCGGACTGGAAACTTGCCTTCGGGTGCGATTGACAGCGTTTGCGTATAGCCTTCTTCCATCGAAAAACGGACGAATTCCATCGCCGCATCGGTGGCTGCATCCGATGTGATTCCAAAATAGTTGATGTCGCCCCAGGCGGCACCGTCTGGATTGGACGGGCCGGCGAAATTGGTTACGATACCCGTTTTTGAAGCAAGCTCAGTGGATGTCGGGTCATCGTTGATTGTTGGAGGCGCACCGTCGCGCAAGCCTGCCAGCTCGTCCAAGATGAAGGGGGACCAGATAATCATTGCTGCTTTGCCAGCGAAGTACAGTTCGCGAGATTGTTTCCAGTAAAGCTCACCCTGCGGTGAAGACGCAACGAGTGCTTTATAGAAATCAAGCACTTCAGTTGTCTTGGCAGTATCAAGCGGCGCAAGCCCGTCCTCGTTGACAGGCGAGACGCCGTTGGCGAGAAAGACATGTTCCAGCACCTGACTCATGAAGTTCTCATCAATCTTGGTGGCGGCGACAAATCCATACATATCGGGTGGATTATGGAGAGCTTCAATCGCGGCCAACACGTTCGCATACGTTGTCGGTGCGGCAAGATCGGCCGCGTCGAACAAGTCCTTGCGGTAGACAATCATCTGGGTCCAGCCGTCAACCGGAACGCTGGCATATCCGTCACCGACAGCTGCCATGCTCAATGCGCCAGAGGCAAATGTCTCGCTGCCGAGCAGTTCAATCACATCGGTTGCCGCTTCGGTGTCCAGAATGCCGGCCTCGGTCCACGGCAGAGCGTACTGCAGCGTGTGGTAGATCACGTCCGGCAGGTCGCCGGCGGCAAAGGCCGCCGTTGCGCGCGTGCCAAGATTTGACTCTGTGATTGGAATGACTTCGACCGTATGGCCGCTGGCCGCCGCGAACTGCTCAGCCATCTGCTCCTGCTTCGCCAAACGATCAAGCTGATCTTCAGTGGTCCAGAAACGCAGATCAGCAGCGTTTGCAGCGCTGGCCGCCAGACTTGCCATCAGCATGCCGGCGAGACTTTTTGCCAGCCATTTTCTCAGTGTTCTTTGCATTGATAGTTTCCTCCAGAAATTTTATTTTTCGGTATAGTTTTGTGCTTGTCGGTCAAGCCATTCAGCCAAAGCTTTCCAATGCGGCAAAGGCTTGCTGATAACCGTTGCATATGCTGTCCGCTTCTGTTGAGAATGACATATTGCAACCTTGTTGCTCTCGGTATTGTATTGAATGATTCCGTCCGAAGTGAAAAGAGCCAGCAGATTGATCCGTTTGCCTGACTCATGCTTGATTGGCTCGTGCCGCCAAAACAACGCTCATCACCCGCCACCGAACCGGAAAAGCTATCATCAAGTTCATGCATCCTCGTTTTTTTTTTGCGAGGCGCCCTGAAGCAAGCGTTCAGTTGGGGGACTATACAATCAGGTCAAGGTTTCGTGCCGAGCGCACGTTTGAGGCGATAAGCGAGACATGAATACGCTATGCAGAAGTTCTGCGACACAACTTTGGAATTGGCGAGATGCTGGTTTTGCATTGGCATAATTGCGACTTTCGATCAGCCGGCACAGTTCTTCTCTGCGGCCTGCTTCCCAGGGGCTTGCTGAGCTGCAATGCAGGCAGCTGCTGTTCTCTCTCAGATATACTTTTCAGCCGGCGAGTGACAGATTGGCTCTCCAGGAATGTCTTCAATCAAGCCGTTGAGGTCGATTCCGCCCGGATCCTGGGGCGCCTGACACGCGCCGCATGATTTCACCGCTCGTTTGTTTCTCGGATTCAGATTGATTGGCACACGTTTGCAGTCCTATGTCAGCCTTTGCTCTCAAAAAATGGAAACAGCTTGATAGAATGATTCATCGCATTGCCGGGATGGAAATGATCGAATATCAAACGGTGCGTTCGCTCGCAGCGATCCGCCGGACTGGCCTGCAAAGCGAGGAGCCGTTTTGATGACCGTGCTGATCTTGATCATCGCTCTGGGTGCCGGACTCATTTTCCGGCAGTTTGGGTTTCCTCCGCTGCTCGGTTATCTGGCAGCTGGATTTGCCGCAAATTATTTTGGTTTGGGTGATGTCGAGACCATTCGGCAACTGGCAGATATTGGCATTACACTGCTGCTGTTTACAATCGGCCTGAAGCTCAACTTGAAGGAACTGACGCAGATTCAGGTCTGGGGAACTGCGTCGATTCACATGGTACTTGTTTGCGTTTTGACGTTGCCGCTCATCTTTGGCATGACCGGCTGGTTTCCGTCGCTGGCAGTGGACAGTCTTGTGGCGATTTGGGTGCTGGCGTTCGCATTGACCTTTTCAAGCACGGTATTTGCAGTCAAGATATTTGAACAAAGAGGCGATACTACTTCGCTGCATGCCTCCATTGCGATCGGCATATTGATCATTCAGGATCTGTTTGCCGTAGGTTTTTTGGTATTTGCCGGCGGCCAGATACCCAGCGTCTGGGCGCTTGGCCTGCTGGCGCTGCCTGTTTTGCGGCCGCTGCTCATACGTATTCTTGATCGGACCGGCTATGGGGAATTGCTGGTGCTGTTCGGTGTTGCAGCGGCTTTAGGCGCCTATGAGCTGTTTGAGCTGGTCAATCTCAAAGGCGACTTGGGTGCGCTGCTGCTTGGTGTCATGATGGGTCAGTCGCACAAATCGAAGGAACTCTACAAAAGCCTGATTTCATTGAAAGACCTTTTTCTGATCGGATTCTTTCTGCAAATCGGCTTTTATCAGAATCTGTCTTTGCAGATGGTTCTGGCAGCTGCGATCTTGTCACTGCTGATATTCCTGCGGCCGGTGATTTACTATCTGCTGCTGACAGGATTCGGTCTTCGAGCGCGAACTTCCTTTTTGACCAGCATGGCACTGTTCAACTACTCAGAGTTTGGCCTGATCGTTGGCGCTATTGCCGTGTCAGCAGGCCTGCTCGAGCCGCAATGGCTGCCAACGCTGGCGCTGGCATTGGCAATTTCATTTTTCATTGCGACACCGGTGAATACTCAAGTGCATGAGATCTACGGCCGCATCAGCGATTTCCTCAAGCGGGTTGAGAATATCCGTCGGCTTAAGCGGGATCAGTATGCAATGCTCGGCGAGGCCGAGTATGTTGTACTTGGCATGGGACGCGTAGGGCGCGGCGTTTATGATATTCTGACTCAGCACTATGGTGACCGGGTCATCGGTGTTGAGGAAGATCTGGATCGGGCCAATCAGTTGCGGCACGATGGCATTCAATGCATCCATGCGGATGCAACGGACTACGAATTCTGGATTGATGCCGACCTGGCCAAGCGGCGTATGATTTTTGTCAATTTCAGCAACCATCATGAGAATCTGCAAGTTGTCGAGCTGGCCAATCGATTGCACTACGGCGGCGAGCTGGCTGTAATATCCAGATACCCGGAGCATAAGTCCGAACTGGAGCAGCTCGGCTGCATAACCTTCAATTTGTATGCCGAGGCGGGGCACGGTTTCGCGCAGCATGTTCTGCAGGACATCGAGAAAAGAGAGTCTGGCCGTGCGCCATTGAGCAATCGAAATTAGATGTGCGCCGCGTATGGGCGAATCAGTGGGCAAGCCGCCGCGCCGCGCGAGCGTATTTTTAATTTCAGGTGGTTTGCCAGGTGCTACAATAACGTCTGATCATGATGCGATAGCAAACGTCGGCACAATGAGCGCCGAATCAGCAGCGAGGTAAAATTTCGATGGCATGGCAGCGAAAAATACTGAGAGTCAACTTGACGGAAGGCCGAGCTCAGGCTGAGCCGCTCAACATGGAGTGGGCACAGCAATATTTGGGTGAGCGCGGGCTCGGTTCGAAATATCTTTATGAGAACATGGATCCTACCGTGGATGCGCTCGCGCCGGAGAATGTCCTGATCTTCGCAACGGGACCGCTGACCGGGACGAATGCATCGACTTCCGGGCGCTACGCCGTCATTACCAAGGGCGCCTTGACGGATGCGATCGCGTGTTCGAATTCAGGCGGCAAATTCGGCGCTGAGCTTAAATTTGCCGGCTATGACTTGTTGCTGCTTGAGGGCCGAGCGCTGCAGCCGAGCTATTTGAAAATCTACGATGATGCAGTTGAAATTCTGCCCGCTGATGAGATCTGGGGCAAGTCGGTCTGGGATACCGAAGCCTGGCTGAAATCCTATCACCAGGATCCGCTGATGAAGATCGCGTCAATCGGTGTGGCGGGTGAGAACCTGGTACGCTTTGCCTGCGTTGTGAACGACTTGCATCGTGCCGCAGGGCGATCCGGTGTCGGCGCCGTGATGGGCTCGAAAAACTTGAAAGCGATTGCAGTCCGCGGCACAGTCGGCGTAACGGTTGACAATCCCAAAAAGTTCATGCAGGTGGTCAAAGAAAGCAAAGCCAAGCTTGCGGCCAGCGACAACGTCAATGGCCTCACTGAATACGGCACCAACGCCATGATTGACATGATGCAGGAATTCGGCGGCCTGCCAACTCGAAATTTCCAGGAGGTCCAGTTTGAAGGCGTGGACAAAGTCAATCCGGCAGCGATGACAGAAGTCAAGCCGAACGGGCATAAGAATCTGCTGACCAACAAGGCCTGCTTTGGCTGCACCATCGCGTGTGGTCGCATCGCGCAGATTGACAAGGACCATTTCACCATTTCGAATCGCCCCGAGTACTGGCATGCCAGTGGCGGGCTTGAATACGAAACGGCGTTCGCATTCGGCCCCGATTGCGGCATTGATGACATCGATGCACTGACTTTTGCCGGATTCATCATGAATGAGCAGGGCATGGATCCCATCTCATTCGGCGGGACTTTGGCAGCTGCGATGGAGCTGTACGAGATGGGTGTAATCACCGATGCGGACACCGATGGTGTTGCGCTGAATTTTGGCAATTCTGAGGCTTTGACAATCATGGCTGAGAAGACTGGCAAATACGAAGGTTTTGGTCAGATTCTGGGGATGGGATCGCGCCGCATGTGTGAAAAATATGGCCATCCGGAATTGTCCATGACGGTGAAAGGGCAGGAGTTTGCGGGCTATGACTCGCGCGCTTTGCAAGGCATGGGTCTTGGCTATGCAACCAGCAGCCGCGGTGCCTGCCATATGAAACACGATGTGTTTGGTCCCGATATGGAAGACCAGTCGGGCAGTGGCAAAGCGGCGCCGACCAAGCAGTCACAGGACGAAATCTCAATTATTGATTCGGTCGGCCTGTGCATATTCACTGCGTCAGGCTGGGGCTTTGGAGATTATCAGGCGCAAATCGATGCAGCGTGCGAGGGCGACTGGTCGCTGGAGCGGCTGCATGAGACGGGTGAGAGAATCTGGAATCTGGAGCGCCAGTACAATCTCGCTGCAGGCTTCACCAAAGACGATGACTCGCTGCCGAAGCGAATGCTGAATGAGCCAGCGAAATCTGGCATGGCAAAGGGGAAAGTCAGCGAGCTGGACAAAATGCTGCCCGAGTATTATGCGGCCCGCGGCTGGACCGAAGAAGGCGTTCCAACAGCCGAGACTCTGGAACGGCTTGGTCTTTAGGCCATTGGGCTTATGCAAGTTTCCGTCAAAATGGTCGGCTCGTTCGCAAAGCTGCTGCCTGAAAACGCCACTGGCGGAGTCGCGCAGCTCGAGGTGACCGAGAAAACCAGTCTAAGCGCTCTGGCACGGCAGCTCAACGTGCCGACCGACAATCCTTGCATTGTTTCGGTGAATGATCAGATTGTGCCGACCGCCGAGCGTGACACACGCTATCTTGCGGCTGACGACCACATAAAAATAATTCCGCCGCTCAAAGGCGGGTGATTGCGTGGCTTTCTGAGTCAAGTCCGCATTCAGAATATTCCGATTGCGGTGCCGCGTTCGAGCGGTGCGCGAATCTACCGGCTTTGCGGCCGGGCTTGTCTTCGAGTTTGCCGACTCAGCAAGTCTTCCAGTCCCTTCTTGAGCCGACCGACCCCATTGATCGCTGTTTCAGGTTCGAGCGCGGCATAAGAAACACGCAGCGATTTTGAGTTGGGGATGCCGAACGCACTGCCTGGAATCACCGCCACTTGGTGTTTCTCGATCAAGAATTTAACCGCCTCAAAATCAGAGCACTGCAGCCCATTGAGGGTAATGAATGCGTAAAACGCCCCTTGCAGCGGACCGTGCACAAGTCCATCAATGGAGTGCAGGGCGCTGTCAAGATGATGCCGCACAGATTCGATGCGCTTTATTCTGGGCGCACCGTACGCCCGTCCCAGCTTCAGGCACTCAATCGCGGCGTATTGACTGATCACAGCGGGACAGATCAGATTGGTGTCTTGGATCTTTCGAACCGGCCGCAGCAGCGCTTTGGGGATGACGGCGTAACCGATTCGCCAGTTGGCCAGTCCAAAGCTTTTGCTGGTCGAAAACAGAGAAATCGTGTGGTTGTGCGCCTGTTCGCGTGAAGCCGGCGAATAGTGGATGTTGCCATCGTAACAAAAGTATTCGTACGCCTCATCATGAATATGAAAAACTTCATGCTCGGCACACAGCTGATTGATTGCATCCAAGGTTTCGGAGCTGTATACAACACCAGTCGGATTATTGGGTGATACAGTTACGATCGCCCTGGTTTTTGCACCAATCGCCGCTTTGATCAGATCGATGTCAGGCTGAAAATTAGGATCTGTACTGATTGAGATCGGAATGCAGTTTGCGATGCGAATCGCCATTTCGTGATTAAAGTACCATGGCTTGAGCACAATCACTTCATCGCCCGGGTCACAGATGCTCAGCACCGCGTTCAAAAACCCCATATTGCTTCCGGCGCTGACGACAACGCAATAACGGCTGGCGTCAATCCCGTTTTCGTCTTGAATTTTCTGCTCAATCCGTCTGCGCAATTGCGGGATGCCTTCGACAGCGGCGTAGCTATGGGAGTTCGTCTTTGAGAATTCTCTGATTCCGTCGCATATTTCTTGCGGCGGCCGGTAGTAGACAACCCCTTGTCCGAGTGAGATGGTTCCGGGGTTTGCCTCGATCAGATCAGCGACTTCCGGAATGATCGGCGCCTGAACTTGCTGTATTCGCTGTGAAGTCAGTTGCATGTGGCTTGCCGCAAGGCGTTCTGAAAAAGTGACGGTTTCCGTCACCGCACTGAAGTGGCGTATTATGCTTTTTTTGAGGCTTGTCGGCTAGGCCTGTTTTTGGCCAGCGCCGCTGCAGTGTGGGTCCAGGTGCGCAGCGGTTCGCGACATCGGCAGTGTCACCGCTGTGCAATCCGATAAAATCACCGCTTTTCCTGCTTGGATTGCAAAGTTGTGGCAGATGTTGCACAAGGTGTTTGCTGGCAACACATTGCAATGCGTTGGAATTTCACCATTTTTGAGGATAAACCTATGGACAGCAATTTGCTTGAATTGGGGCTGCAGCAAAGAAGAGCGACGCTGGGTGAGGATTATGTGAACCGCAACTTGGCCGACTCGGATGACTTTACGCGTCCATTCCAGGAAGCGATGACAGCCTGGTGCTGGGGCTTCGGCTGGGGGGATCAGGCGATTGATCCGAAAACTCGATCGATGATGAACTTGGCCATGCTCGGGGCCTTGGGGAAAATGAACGAATGGGAAATCCATTGTCGCGGCGCGCTTGCGAATGGGGTTTCGGTCGAGCAGATCCGGGCCATCATCCATGTCATCGGGATTTATTGCGGCGTTCCGCAGAGCCTGGAGTGTTTTCGCGCCGCACGAAAAGTGCTCGAAGAGTACAACTTGCTGTAATCTTGCGGCACCATTATCGATTCATGAGATTCAGAATTAGGAAGACATATGAGATACAAAAACTTAGGTGATTCTGACATTCGAGTCAGCGAAATTTGCCTTGGCAGCATGACCTGGGGCACTCAAAATAAAGAGGCTGAAGGTCATGCCCAGATGGACTATGCGATAGACCATGAGGTCAACTTTATCGATACCGCCGAGATGTATCCTGTCAATCCTTGGCGGGTTGAAACGGCGGGACGAACTGAACAGATCATTGGCACGTGGCTGGCATCCCGCAAGAATCGCAGCGATGTGATTCTTGCGACAAAAATAGTGGGTGCGGGCTCAAAGATACGCAACGGCTCTGTTGTCGACCGGACATCCATACAGACGGCTGTCGAGGAGAGTCTGCGGCGTTTGCAGACCGATTACATCGATTTGTATCAAATTCATTGGCCGAATCGCCGGTCTTATCATTTTCGTCAGTCGTGGACGTTTGATCCGTCAGAGCAAAACGCAGCGGCGACTCGATCCTATATTTCGGAAGCTCTGGAGGCTCTGGACAGGCTCATCCGCGCTGGAAAAATCCGAACGATCGGTTTATCCAATGAGTCTTGCTGGGGCGCCGCCCAATTCGTTTCCACCGCCGCCGCGAATACGCTTCCCAAAGTGGTCAGCATTCAAAACGAGTACAGTCTGCTGGACCGAAAATACGATCTGGATCTCGCTGAGCTGTCCATCAATGAGAATGTCGGGCTGTTGTCATTTTCGCCAATGGCAGCCGGTATTCTAAGCGGCAAGTATCAGGGCAACAAAACGCCGACGGGCTCACGCCGCACATTTTCTGGCGATCTTGGCGGACGTTACAACGAATATGTGATTCCAGTCGTAGACGAATATCTTAAAGTCGCGCGGCGACATCGGATTGATCCTTGCCAGATGGCAGTCGCGTTCTGCTGCTCGCGGCCCTTCATGACATCGACAATCATTGGCTCGACGACGATGGCGCAACTGAGAAATGCCATTGATGCGGCTGATATTGCACTCAGCGATGAGATTGTCAGCGAGATTAATCAGGTGCACCGAAAGTCACCGAATCCGATGGGGTGACTTTCCGCAGATTGGTTGCTGCGGCGATCGTGCCAAGCGAGTCTAATTTGAAAACCGGATAGATGTGATGCTGTATGGGGGTCGGTTCGAGCGCACATACAATGGCCAAGCGCAATGGAGCGCGTCGGCTGAGGGTGTCGCCGGCGAAATTCAGCGAAAAATTCTGCCGTCTGGAGAGGCGGCAGAGCAGGTTTGCTCAAGTGACTTGCTGAAGGGTTGTGATCGATGCCGGAGCGGCGCGCCTGCGGGCTTTGAGGCATGGGCTGAAAAATCATGTCTCAACCCTGTGACCCCATTCCAGCCGGCGGACTCTCCGGCGCATGCGATGGCCTGCCCGAATCAGCCGATATTTGCTCGATTCCTGATGATGTCATCCACAACCGCCGGTTCGGCGAGGGTTGACGTGTCCCCGAGTTGGTCGATGTCATTGCTGGCCACTTTGCGCAGGATGCGCCGCATGATCTTGCCGGATCTTGTTTTGGGCAAACCAGGCGCGAATTGAATGATGTCGGGCTTGGCGATCGGACTGATCTCCTTGCGCACAATATTGAACAGCTGCGTGCGCAGCTCCTCATTTTCAACTGTGCCTGAAACCGTTGTGACATAGGCATAAATCGCCTCGCCTTTGAGGTCATGGGGATAACCGACAACTGCGGCTTCGGCCACTGCCGGATGCAGCACCAGTGCGCTTTCGATCTCCGCGGTGCCAAGCCGGTGTCCAGAGACATTCATCACGTCATCAACACGGCCGGTAATCCAATAGTAGCCGTCGGCATCGCGCCGCGCGCCGTCGCCGGTCATGTATTTGCCAGGAAAGGCGCTGAAGTAGGTTTGAATGAAACGCTCATGATCGCCCCATACGGTTCGCATCTGGCCTGGCCACGAACTTTTGATGCACAGCGATCCTTCGGCGGCGCCCGCCAGCTCTTTGCCGTCCGCGTCAACGATGCACAGTTCAACGCCGAAAAATGGCCGCGTTGCAGAGCCCGGTTTCAATCGGGTCGCGCCGGGCAGCGGGGTGATCATATGGCCGCCGGTTTCGGTCTGCCACCAGGTATCGATGATCGGGCAGCGCTGGCCGCCGACCTTGTTGTAATACCACAGCCAGGCTTCCGGGTTGATCGGCTCGCCGACTGTTCCCAGGATTCGCAGGCTTGAGCGATCCGCTTTGTCGAGCCAATCATCACCCGCACCGATCAGCGCACGGATCGCAGTCGGTGCCGTGTAGAAAATGTTGACGCTGTATTTTTCGCAAATGCGCCAGAAACGTGCAGGGTCCGGATAAGTCGGAATGCCCTCGAACATAATGGTCGTCGCGCCGTTGGACAGCGGGCCGTAGACAATATATGAATGTCCCGTGATCCAGCCGATGTCGGCGCCGCACCAGTAAATGTCGCCGTCGTGATAATCGAATGAATACCGAAAGGTCATGGTGACGTACAGCATATAGCCGCCCGTCGTGTGGACCACGCCTTTGGGTTTGCCGGTCGAGCCGGACGTGTAGAGAATAAACAGCGGATCCTCAGCATCCATCGGTTCTGCCGGGCACTCCGCAGAGGCTTGCGCAATCGCCTCCTGGTACCATAGGTCACGCTCTGCACGCATATTCACTTCGGTTCCAGTGCGTCGGATCACAACGCATGTATGCACCTGCGGACAGCCTTCCAACGCTGCGTCGGCGTTGACTTTCAGCGGAACATTTTTGCCGCCGCGCGGACCCTCGTCGGCTGTGATCAGCACTCGGCAATCCGAATCAAGTATGCGATCTTTGAGCGCCTCAGGTGAAAAACCGCCGAAAACAATGGAGTGTACCGCACCAATGCGGGCGCAAGCCAGAGTGACGACAGTTGCCTGATAGATCATGGGCAGATAGATGCAGATGCGGTCGCCTTTAGTGGACACCGCGGGATTTGAGGACATTGGCAAACCGGCAAACTTCGGCATGCAGCTGGCGGAAGGTGATATGCTCCTCTGCGGCGCCATCGTCACTTTCCCAGATGATGGCAGTCTGGTCGCCTTTCGTTTCCAGATGACGGTCCAGACAATTGTAGGCAGCGTTGAGCTGCCCGCCTTCAAACCATTTGATGTGTCCGGCGCTGAAATCGCAGTCACGGACGGAATCCCACTTTTTGAACCAGTGTACAAACTGCTCAGCCTGCTCCGCCCAAAAGCCATCCGGATCCGAAATGCTTCTCTCGTAGAGCGCCATATATTGGTCGTTGCTGATATGCGCCTTGCCGGCAACATCGCTTGGAATATCGTAAATTGCTGTATCAGACATAAAAGTTCTCTTGTCGTGTGGTTGAGTGCTGTGAGTCGAATGAATCGCTCAAATCAAAGTGCAAGGACTCTGCGGCCAGCAGCGGCGGTACAAAAGCAGTCACCGACGGCGCATCGCCATTGTATTTTTCACGCTGGACCAGACAGGTCAGGGCAGCCGGACCTTGTGCCAGATTGGATGTCGCTCTGTCGTGCGTAACCAGATTGGGATTGCTGTGCTTGCACGTATGGCGCTTCTCGGCCAGGCCAGCCGGATCAAACCATGCGCCGGTTGCAATCTGCAATACCCCGGGACGCATGTTCTCGTACAACTTCGCCGCTGCCAGAAAGGTGCCGCGGTCGTTGAAAACGCGCACGGTATTGCCAGATTCGATGCCACGCTTTCGGGCATCATCGGAATGCATGCGAATCTGTTCTCTGCCATTGACCTTGTGCGCGCAACTGAATTGTCCGTGATCCAGCTGCGAGTGCAGCCTGACAGCCAGCTGATTCGAAATCAGGTGCAAGTGATCCGGCTGGGCGTTGTTGCCGCTCAGCCATTCGCGCAGCTCCAGCCATTGGGCATAGCCTGGGAAATCGGGTTCACCGAGCGCCGCGACCGTTTCGGAAAACAACTTGATTTTGCCACTCGGTGTTCGCAGCGGGCAGCGGTCTGGGTCGTCGCGAAAGTCTTGGAGCATGATGGTGGGCTGCTGCGGCGGTGGAATTCGAAACCAGCCGCTTTCGACAAAATTGTCATACTCGAGCATTTGCGATATACCACTGCGCGGATTAGCCTTAGTCTTCTCATAGAGAAAGCGCAGCCACTGATCGCTGTAGTGGTTTTCCGTGAATCTGTCATGCACGCCGAGCCGCTCGGCCAATGCCGTGAAGATGTCGAAGTCCGTCTTTGATTCTGCGTAAGGTGCGAGAATCTGGTCCATGCGCACCAAATGGCAATCTCTGGGTGAGGCACAGATATCGCTGCGCTCAAGCAAAGTTGCGATCGGCAGAACAATGTCGCTGCAGCGCACGGTGGCCGTCCAGCATGAATCGTGGACAATGGTGCATTTTGACTTGCGCCAGCCGCGGAGCAGTCGGTTGATATCCTGGTGATGATGAAACGGGTTGCCGCCAGCCCAATAGATCAGCTCGATATGCGGACCGGTGTAGGTTTGGCCGTTGTAGCGAAACTTGGAGCTCGGATGAAGCAGAATGTCGGCAACCCGGGTCACGGGGATGAATGAATCAATGGGGTTGGTGCCGGTCGGCAAATTCTCAAAGCGTATAGTGCCGCTGGGACTGCCGGCTCCGTTCGTGGAACAATAGCCGATGCCGCCGCCCACCAGGTGGCTGCGAAATCGATCGAAGCCAACGCAGCAGCGATCCAGAAATTCCTGATCATGCAAATCAAGTTTCACAATTTTGTGTGCGAGTGACAGCATCAGTGCGGTATCTGTATACGGAACAAGCGGCAGCCACAAAGCATTGAGCGATTCGAAAGCATCGTTGCGTATGGAACTGATACTGACAAATTTGACGCCGTTGCTGACGGTGTCTTGCAGGTGTTGTTTTTGGACATGCTGGGCGTGCCCGCCGAACTCGACTTGTGAGTTCTTCAGAGGCAGACCGCCAAAAGCAACGAAAAGATCGGTGTACTTTGAGATCACCGGCCAGGCCGTGGTGTTGGCCAGCAGGTAAAGGAAATTGCCAATTACGTGCGGCAGCATGACTTCTGCAGCTGCGAAACTGTAGTTGTTCACAGAGCTTGTAAAGCCGCCAAAGCAGTTCAGAAACCGATGCAGCTGGCTTGGCGCGTGATGAGACTTGCCGGTGCTTGCCCAGCCGTAAGCGCCGGCATAGACTGCGCGATTGCCGTAACGCGACTCAATCTTTCGCAGTGCCTCGCCAACAATCTTTTCAGCCGTTTCCCCACAGACTTCAACAAACGGCTCGCGCCCGGATGAATCGGCATCCAGTCCGCGGGCCAGGAAGCTTTCGCGTATCGACGGCCGCTTGATTCTGGCGGGGTAATCGCAGGTGTTGAGGAAGCCTTCAGCGATTGCCGATGGATCGGCTTCGGACTGCACGCCTTGCATTGCGATGAGTTGATCGTCTCTCAGTTGCGGGTGGTAGGCGCCCCAATGGGTCGCGGTAATCAATGGGCGGCTGATTGATGCGGGCTTCATCGCAGGCGAACCGGATTGCTGCAATCAGTCGAGTGCGAACTGTTCATGGCGCAGGAAACGCTGTCTTTTGCCATGTGTGCATCCAATCGGATCTAAGTGCCGGCCCCCAATGTGACCGGAGGTGATGTCTTGGCTTATCGAGAAATACACAACAAATAATCTGCCGATTGCGAAATTATGTCGCTCTAGGAGCTGAGGATTCAACAGAACCGTCAACGCGCTTTGTGCAGCCAGAATTCAAAGCGCATTATAGTGGCCAGCCCCGCGCGGCGGGGCCACTGTCATCAAAAAAACTGATATGACGGTGGTTTTGAGTCGCCGGAAACCGTGTGCGCACCGGGAAAATCAGGTCGGTATGCCACGCTGACGGACAGCACGGCAACTTCTAGAGCGCTGGAATGGGCACCAAAAAATCCAAGTCATTGTGGTCGCGGCTGGGCAGGTTTCAATTGAGGCTGATTTCAGCTGATTGCCCCGACCCCTTGAAATTGCAAAATTGCGCGCAACGCGCAGCTCGGTCTTACTCTTGTCATTTTCAAATCCCGGCTCACATTTCCCAGACAGTCACCTTGCGATCATCAAGCAATGCCGCACGCCGAAACATCCCCTTGCCCCAATATCTCTGCTCGGAACGGTCAAAGATCAGCAGATGACCACCGCCGCGCCGCGCACCAGCGCGATGACTGCAAAGTAAAACCATTCACCTGTAGCCCAGCAATGGTGTGCCATGGCGCTCATGGCGCGTTCAGCTGCAGCATCTTGAGAAACATTCAGATCAGCCTGTGTGCACCGTGTCGTCAGTTGAGCGGTCAATGAGTCCGAACATTCCAGAACGCGACATTTTTGGCAGCATCGCAGCACTCTCAAGTATTGAGACTGGAATCTCAACGCTTTCAAAACATTGGAACAGTCCCGCCTGATCATGCAAATCCCATTGGAATTTCTGGCCGTCGATTCGATAAGAGTACCCGGGCCCCAGTCTGCGGGTAATTCGAAAGCCGGCGGCTTTCGCCCATGTGCGCAAAATCAGAACAAATTGTTTCGTGACATCTTCAACACCCAGCCATGCGGCGGATTCAAGAAACATCGCTTCGACTAACCTGTCGTTTTCCATCCAGTCGCTTGCGAGCTCGTCGATTTGCTCGCCAACAGTCAGTGCGAATACAACAGCCTGCTTTGCGCCCGCCAGATACCGATGAAAAATGGGGCTGGTTAGGTCAATGCCATGATGCAGGGTGAGTGTATTTTCGGTCAGTTTGCTGATCTTGATGATGCGGTAGCTTATCGAAGGTTGCGTGGAATGAATGAACCCCTCAATTGCGCTTTGTGCTGCTGCACGTACCGCGCGGCGAACGCGGTCGGGGTCCTTATAGCCGTACATTTTCAGGACCTTCTCAATTTTTGGCTTGGGCTTGTCCAATGACAAAACCTCGACTTCATTGACTTTCAGAATCGTCATGGTGCCAGGCCTCCCGGGTCATTGCCTAGTTCAGACTGGTTCGCATCGCAACGAGGCGGTATCGGATGCAGCGAGGCAGCTCAGCCGATACTGTTCGATCCATTCGACGGATTTTTGCAGCCCGCCAAGTGGAAAAACATGAATTTTTTCAATTTGACTGTCTGGATTGCTCAGGCAGTAAACAGTCAGGTCATCCAAGATTTTTTGCGGTGTTGATTGGGTCAGCAGCTTGGTCGACCGCAGAGCTTGCTTTTTCAGGTATTGCACGGAATTGCCGATGCCGCAGTTCGCCGCATGCTTGAGCAGCGATGCCACAGAGGCAACACCTGGAATGCCAATATGTATCGGCAATTCATTGCCAGCATCCAACAGTTTTTGCTGCCACTGAATCACGGGTTCAGCCGCGAAACAAAACTGGGTGACAAGGTGAATCTGTGCGTCGGTTCGCTCAGCAAATTGCTGTTTCCACCGAAGCGCAGCGTCTATCGACTCGGCTGAGATATCGGGACTGCCCTCCGGGTGGCCGGCGATGCCGATGCGCTTGATTCCGAATTGGTCGAACAGGCCGGTTTCGAGCAGCTGCATTGTGTTGTCGAATTCGCCAAGAGCGCATGGCGCGCCGCCCGCGATGGCCAGCACCTGGGTACCGCCGCAGTCGTCTCGAAAACGAAGCAGCGAGTCAGACAGCTGTTTCCGGTTTCGAATATGGCGGGCGGCATAATGGGGAGTGGGGTTGAAACCCTCGTGCCGCAAGCGTTCGCAGACGTTCAGGGTGTCGGCAATCGCTGAGTCCGGCAGGAGCGTGACGTAAACATTCGTTCCGGGTCGCAGAAGGCATCTGTAATCGGGAATTTTTGTTGCTGCCCTGGGTGTGGTCTCGACCGAGTAATCCTGCAGAAACTGTTCCCACGGATGCATCTGATAATGGGTCAATGCTGTGATCCTCAAAACGGAAGTGAGCGTTCAAATATGCGGTTGAGAATTCGGTGTTCAGCCAGTGCCTGACAGTGAGGCTTCTCAGGGGCGGAATTATAGAGATACACTCATAGTTTGAGCTCGAAAATTAAAGCCTTCAGACAATTTGCTCGG
Source organism: Arenicellales bacterium (assembly GCA_965200545.1). Classification (GTDB taxonomy): domain Bacteria; phylum Pseudomonadota; class Gammaproteobacteria; order Arenicellales; family JAJDZL01; genus JAJDZL01. The sequence continues at coordinate 226,933 of CBDAUJ010000001.1, forward strand.
CATTCCGTTCGGTTTGCCGCCAGCGCCATTATTCATCGCATTCGTTGCGCTCAGGCGCTGATCAAAGCGTGCCTGCGCCCGCCGATCCGCACACCGCCTCACTCTAGTGGAAATGCACCGGGGCCAGGTCCGCATCGAATTGCGGATATGGCTTGCTTTCGCATGATGCCATGTGCGCAATTTCTCAATTGCAAAACGCAATGCATTATCATTTTACGCTGGCAGCGCCGCAGTTCCGGTGTCGATTTTCTGCGGCGCAGGCGGCAGGCTGACCATTGTTTCGCGCAGAAAATCGAATGCGCATCAGTCCCAATTGATCACGAACGCTGAAGCAAAATGACAATGGCAAAAGTAACCATACTTTACTGGCAAGATATTCCCTCAGTCGTCGAGGCGCGCGATAGCGATGGGGTCCACAAAGAACTGCTGAGTGACCAGTTTCAAGAACTGATTGATCACATCGCGATGCGACAGAAATTGCACGGCACCGATCAATACCTTGAGCAATGGAAAAAGTGTCGGCCTTATCGGGTCGAGGGTTCTGCCAAGGAAGCCGCAGCATCAATTGCCGCTGATTTCGAAGAGCGGTACCAAGAAATCCGACAGGAACAGCTTGCTAAAGCGGTCTGACAAGTCTCGCTGGGTCGCAGTAAATCGCACGGAAGTCATTGACGTTTGTCAGGGTGGGTCCAGTCATGATCAGATCGTCAAGCGCGCTGAAAAAACTGTAGGTGTCGTTGTTCTCCAGAAACTGCCGTGGATTTAGATTTTTTGCGCGCGCCTGCGCCAGCGTCTGCTCATGAATGAGTGCGCCCGCATTGTCTTCAGAACCGTCAATGCCATCAGTGTCGCAGGCCAGGGCGCAAATCCCCGAGAGATCCCCAAGCTCAAGCGCCAATGCAAGCGCGAACTCGGTATTCGGCCCCCCTTTGCCGCAGCCGCGGACCGCAACTGTCGTTTCGCCGCCGGATACAATGATGAACGGCTTCCGATTGGTTCGCTGGGCTGCCGTGCGGCGCAGAAAACGGACGTGATCCTGCGCCGCCTGTTTTGAGTCAGCGGTGACTGCATCGCTCAGCAGAATCGCTTCAATGCCCGCTTGCTCGGCTGCCGCGACGGCGGCTTGCAGACAGTCGCCGGCGCTCGCAATCATGATCGCCTCGGCGTGTTCGAAGATCGGACTGTCTGGCTTGGGGGTTTCCAGTTGGCCGCTGCGCAGCAACCGCTCGATGGTCGTGCTGGCGCGGATGTCATACTCGCGCAGGATATCGAGCGCATCCGCGCAGGTGGTCGAATCGGCAACCGTGGGTCCGGACCCGATCACCGAGACATCGTCGTGGACAACATCGGAAATATAGAAAGTCAGCGTGGGCGCCGGATAGAGTTTTTCCATCAGCCGTCCGCCTTTGACCGCGGAAAGATGTTTGCGAACGCAGTTAATCTCTTGAATGCTGGCGCCGGAAAGAATCAGCTGCTGATGAATTTTCTTTTTGTCGGCAAAACTGATCGCTGGGTGCGGCAGGGTCAGCAAAGCGGATGCGCCGCCTGATATCAGGCACACCGCTTGTGTGTCCGCCTCAATCGAGGCCGCGGTTTCCAGCATTTTATGCGCCGCGGCGAGACCGGCATCATCAGGAATTGGATGGGCGGCTTCAATGATTTCAATGTGCCGACACGCGGTGCCATGACCGTAGCGGGTGATGCTTCGGCCGCTGATTGCACCGTCAAAATGATCTTCAATTGACTTGGCCATGGCCGCTGCGGCTTTGCCGGCGCCGAGGACCGCAATCTTATCTTTCGATATCCGGTCCAGATGCGGAGGCAGACAGTAATCTGCCAGACCGCGCTTGACGGCGGTATGGTAGAGGTGCCTGAGCAGTGCGGAAGGCTGTTGTGTCGGATTCATCGGGCGGATCAGGTCATCATTTGCGGCGGACTGCCGGAGTGTCCTGCGCGCGCTCTTTCGCACTACAAAATGATCGCAAGTATGGCGGTTTGCATATATACTACGCCAAGAGGCAGCGGACGCTGCGCTATGATAAAAAATCTAGGGGTGACAAATGGATTCTACAGATCTTGAACGCCATGTCAATCAGCATGGTCGCGGTGATTTGGTCAAGCAAGTGCGTGAGAAAATCAACGAATTGGGCATTGACTATATCTACTATCAATTCATCTCGGTGACCGGACGCATTGTCGGCAAAGGAGTCCCGGCCGACCATTGGGAGACAATCGCAAGTCGCGGATTCCAGCTGGTCTATGGATCGACTGCAAACCTGTTCATTGATCGCCACGGCGACTACATCGGATATGGTCCCCAAGCCATGGAACTGGTCGGAATTCCAGATCCCGAAACTTTCTGCCAGCTGCCGTGGGACAAGCGCGTTGCGCGGGTGTACTGCACTTGCTTCCGCAACCGCGAGGAGCGTGACAACCCCGGCGGGCATCTGACTTCGGATTGTCGGGGCAACTTGCGAATTATCCACGATGAATTTCAGCAAGCGCACGACGGCTTGCATCTGCGTCATGGCATGGAGCCGGAGATGATGTGGCTCAAGCGCGGTGCAGATGGGAAGCCGGATGGCGGATTTTCTGAGCCTTACTGCTATCACATTGACCAGTTTGAAAGCCTGCGCCCGGTGTTCATGAAAGTGATCGAATATTCTCGATCCATGGGACTGGATATGATTCAAGGCGATCACGAGGATGCTCCGGGGCAGCTGGAGCTGAATTTCACTTATGATGAGGCGCTGCGGACCTGCGACCGCCTGTCGACCTATCGGCAGATCTGTGCGCAGGTCGCGCGTGAACACGACTTGATTGCCTGTTTCATGACCAAGCCGTTTATGGGCGTTTCAGCAAGCGGCTGCCATACCAATATGTCACTGTGGAGAGGCGGCGAGGATGCCGTCAACCGACTCGGCAACGATGATGGGCTCAAGGGCTTGGAAGGTGTCTATCAGTACCGTGGCGGCGGCGAGAACTTTTTTATGCCGGATACCGATGACCCGCAGATGCCGGGCAAGGTCGGACTGCAAGCCGTTGCCGGTGTCATGAAGCATCTTGATGCGCTGACCGCACTCGGCTGCTCGACGGTGAATTCCTATCGACGGCTGTGGGATACCGGATTCTGGGCGCCGGTCTATAAAGACTGGGGCTATCAGAACCGCACCACCGCGCTTCGAATATCGGCGCCGGGCCGCTTTGAGTTCAGGGCGGTCGACTCCATGGTGAATCCATATTTGCTCTGCGCGGGCTTGCTCAAGTCGTTTGACGATGGCATCGTCAACGATCTTGACCCGGGCAAACCCGAAGGCCGCAACATCTACGAAGCCATGGAAGCCGGCAAGCAAGTGACCAAACTGCCAATGTCGCTCGGCGAGGCGCTTGCGGCGCTCAGGCAGGACGAAGTTGTGATGTCGGCGCTGCCCGATGAGATGGGCAAAGTGTTTTTGCACTACAAGGAAGACGAATGGGCCAAGTTCATGGCAACCGTGACCGATTGGGACTTGGACACTTATCTTGACTGTTTGCCCTGAGGAATTTTCGATATGTGTGGAATTGCTGGACTGATTCATCGAGGCAAGACAGCCAAGATCGGCGAAGAGCTGCTCTCGATGCTGCAATCACTCAAGCATCGTGGACCGGATTCGACGGGGCTGGCGATGTATGGCGCCCCCGCTAATGCGGGCGGGAATGAGTACGTGATGCGTTTCAAGGTGGCTGAAGGCGCCGAATTGTCAACAGGATTTAAAATCTACGAGGAGATTAAAGAGCGCATTGCTGAGGTGCGCAGTCGCCTTGTGGACAGCGGCGCCGAAGTGTCAGATGAGCAGACGGTGACCGAATATGCGCTGCGCTGTCGGTTTAAGTTCAGCGGCGACCTGCGCCGGTTGGCGGATTACCTTGAGGATGTGCCGGGGGTTGAAATTCTGTCCATTGGCAGCGCACTGGAGCTGATTAAGGATCTGGGTGATGCGCAAGCTGTTGGCGAGCAGTATCAGCTGAGTTCTTTTGTCGGGACGCATGCCATTGGACATACGCGCATGGCAACTGAATCGGATGTTGATATCCGTTCCGCGCATCCTTACTGGGCGTATCCTTTTTTGGATGTGTCGGTGGTGCATAATGGACAGTTGACCAATTACTGGAATTCGCGGCGGGCGCTTGAGCGCAAGGGACATCGTTTCATGTCCAACTGTGATTCCGAACTGATTGCGGTTTATCTGGCCGACGCGATGGACCGCGGTGACGATCTGGAAGAGTCAATGAATCGTTCGCTGCGGGAACTGGACGGCGTATTCACCTATGTTGTCGCCTCGCAGAATCAATTGGGAATGGCCAAAGACTACATGGCAGCGAAGCCGATGGTTCTTTATGAGTCCGATGAATTTGTGGCCTTGGCTTCTGAAGAAGTTGCCATCCGCAGCGTTTTTCCACATGAAATAGATACATTTGATCCGTATGAAGGGGAGGTTCGAGTATGGCAGAGCTAAAGTCAATGAGCTCAATGCATGCGGAAAAGCTGACCGGCCGGACGCAGCAGCGGTTCTTCTCTGTCGCCGATACGGACCGGCTGGCATCGCCGCAGTCCATCGAGGTCGATTTCGGCAACGCTGCGCAATTCGATGCGGCCAGCCTCACGGTGCGTGAGATCAATCAGCAGATTGCCGTCTTGATGCAAGCTGGCCATGGCACGATTACAGTGCGCAATCCGGGGGCGAGACATTCACTGGCAGTTGGCATACTGAGTCGACTGAACCTGAATTTTGAGGGCAGTCTGGGTTATTTCGGCTGCGGACTGATTGATGGCCCCAACATTCGAATTTCAGGCAGAGTTGGATGGTCTTGCGCTGAAAATATGATGAGCGGAACCGTTGTCATTGAAAAGAATGCGGGATCAACTTTTGGAGCGGCTATTCGCGGCGGCGATCTCGTTTGCAAGTCAGATGTCGGGTCGCGCACGGGCATTGACATGAAAGGCGGCACCATTATTGTGGGCGGCAGAACCGGTGCGTTCAGCGGATTTATGATGCAGCGTGGACGCATGATCATCTTGGGTGATGCGGGCCCCAACCTGGGTGATTCCATGTATGATGGCATTATCTATGTGGGTGGCAAGATCCAGGGGCTTGGGGTTGATGCGGTCGATGCCGAGATGACGGAACTCGAATGCCAGTGGGTTGAGCGCAAGCTCGCGCTCTATGGGTTGGAAGCGCCGAATGGCGCTGCCAATCTGCGCAAGATAGAATCGGGCAAACAGTTGTGGAATTATGACAACTTGGAGCCGACAGAAAAGAAACTCGTACTTTGATGGATTGACGAAAATGGAACCGAACAAAAAAACAGCGCCGCCGGGACCGCCGCGAGTGACGCGCAACGTGAGCGGGCTTGGCCAAAGTTCAATATTCCCGACCGAGGTGATCGATGATATTCATATCAAGTCGGAACTTGGGCGCTATCGAATGCGCGGATTCTCACTGTTTAAGAAGATTCCGACGTTTGAAGATCTGACTTTTTTGCCAGGAACGCTGACGCGATTTGTCATCGAAGGCTATCGCGAGCGCTGTGAAACCAAAACAGTGCTGGGGCCAAGGGCGCAAAAGCCGCTGGTCTTGGATATTCCAGTTTACATCACTGGCATGAGCTTTGGCGCACTGTCGTATGAGGCGAAGACCGCCCTGGCTCGAGGCGCGACGATGGCAGGAACTGCGACCTGCTCCGGTGAGGGCGGCATGATCCCAGATGAGAGACGCTATTCGATCAAATGGTTTTATCAATGTATCCAGTCCCGCTACGGTTTCAATCCGCATCATTTGCGGCTGGCAGACGCCTGTGAATTCTTTATCGGGCAAGGCTGCAAAGTTGGACTGGGCGGTCATTTGATGGGGCAGAAAGTGACTGATCAAGTTGCTGAAATGCGCTCCTTGCCGGCCGGTATCGATCAGCGCTCCCCGGCGCGTCATCCTGACTGGCTTGGTCCCGATGATCTGGCATTGAAGATCGAGGAAATCCGTGAGGCCACTGATTGGCAGATTCCAATTCAGCTCAAGCTAGGCGCTGCCCGTGTTTACGATGATGTACGCATGGCGGCAAAAACGGATCCGGACATGATTTACATCGACGGCATGGAAGGATCGACCGGTGCGGGACCGCATTTGGCAACGGAGGAGACCGGAGTGCCTGGAATTGCTGCAATTCGCCAGGCGCGCAAGGCGCTCGACGATGTTGGAAAGACTGGCGATATCTCTTTGATTTATGCTGGCGGCATTCGCAATGGCGGCGATATCGCCAAAGCGCTGGCGCTTGGCGCAGATGCCGTGGCAATCGGACATGCCTCGCTCATGGCACTGAATTGCAACAAGGCGATTCCAGAGGCGGACTTCGAGGCTGAAATCGGTGTGGAGGCGGGTTACTGCTATCACTGCCATACCGGACGCTGTCCGGTCGGTGTTGCGACGCAGGATCCGGAACTTCGAAAGCGTCTGAATCCCGACGATGCGGCTGAGCGGGTTTACAATTTCCTGCATACACTGGCTATTGAGTGTCAGATGATGGCGCGAGCCTGCGGCAAAACTGATGTGCATTCGCTTGAGCCTGAGGATTTGGCCGCATTGACGATGGAAGCATCTGCGATGGCGATGGTGCCGCTTGCCGGGACTCAGCATACGGTCGGCAGACCTGACATGACGCGTTACTGAAAATGAGAATCCCTGACAATGAGTAAAGTTTCGAAAATCAGCGCTTCCTCGAGCAAAGGCTCGACAACAGAACGGGAGCATGAAATCGGCCAGCACATCGGTTATCGCTACGATGTCAACTTGGTTCCTGATTATGGTCGGCTTACGCCTTATCTCAAGCGCTACATTGAGTTCATGGGCTGGGATGACCTGAACTGGCTTGAAGACGTGCATTTGGGCTATGAAGAAGGCCGGCCGGCAGTGTTTGATCGCAATATCAATGGCTGGGTGCAGGTGCCTGCCGATCTAGAGTTGCCCGACAACCAGCAAGACCGCGATATGATCGCCCGTGAGCTGCTGGTCAAGTTCCAGTCTTCATTGGATCATCCGCTTGTTGAGCTTGATGAGGAATATGGCAAAGTCAAGCGTTCAGCTTAATTGAACTTCAATAGTCGGCTGGGGTATTCTCCAGTTCAGAGCGGCAGAGCAGTGCGAAAAAATACGGGCAAGTGCACTGCGATTGAAATTCGCGCCGGCATAAGACCATCCGATTGCCGGCGCTGCGCCTTGCCGCAAAAGTAGAGGAGTGGATTCCGGCCCCGTTGCTTACAGTCGCTATGCATAATGCTTACAGTCGCTATGCATAATTGAGGCGGCGGCAAAGCGTTTTTTCGCTTGTCTCGAAGTCCAAGGCTTCAATGGGCTTGGAGGAAAATGACTCGTTATCACTAGGCAATTGGCAAAATCGCCAGCTGGAATATTACTTGAATTTATATCACTATATAACTAGTTATTTAGTATTATAGTTGCATGATTACAGCACAACAGGCATCGCAAGGGTTCTCCGCAGTCGGGTCGCCGGCAAGACTTGAAGTCTTGCGCGCGCTGGTCCGCGCTGGCCCCAGTGGTCTTTGTATCGGAGAAATCCAAAATCGGCTGCAAATACCGGCATCGACTTTAGCGCATCACCTGCGAAGCCTGGTGCAGGCGCAGCTGATTACGCAGCAAAAATCAGGACGTGAGGTGACCAGTCGAGCGGAATTCGGCCGTATTCAGGATTTGGCTGCATATTTGCTGGAGCAGTGTTGCGACGAAGATCCCAGCTATGTCGCCTCGACAGCCTCAAGATCTGATGTTTGTTCAATTTAATAGGGAGTGTGTCTCATGAAATTTCATCTTTCTTTGGCGGTAAACGATTTTGATGCCGCAGTGGCTTTTTATTCGACTCTGTTCAGGCAAGAACCGACAATTCTAAAAGCTCGCTATGCAAAGTGGGATGCAGAATCCCCTTCAATCAATTTCGTTATCGAAGAATGTGATGGCACGCCGGGAGTCGATCACTTGGGGATTCAGGTTGACTCGGATGAAGAGTTGCGCCGGCTGGCCGACCGAATGCGTGATACCGGTCGACCGTTTCTTGATGTCGAGCATCTTGACTGTTGCCATGCAACAATGGAAAAGGCTTGGGTGAAAGGCATCGCCGATGAAAAATGGGAGGTTTTTCTGACCCATCGCCACGATTTGGATCACTACGGCGACAGTCAGAAAGAAGCGCTGCAGGCACTCTGAGAAAAGACTTGGCTTTGACAATGATGCAGCGTGTTTCCAGCCGAGCGCTGTTCGCAGAATGGCTCGGCACAGCGCTATTGCTTGCAACCGTTATCGGTTCCGGAATTATGGCGGAAGCCTTGGCGGACGGAAATGCTGCGATCGCACTGCTTGGCAATACGATCGCGACAGGCGCAATACTGGTCATTCTGATTACCATGTTCGCTCCAGTCTCGGGAGCACACTTGAATCCGGCCGTCACACTGGTCTTTGCACTTCGCCGTGAAATCACGATGTCGATGGCATCCGCCTACATCATTGTTCAGATTCTTGGCGGGCTTGCCGGCATGCTCGCAGCTCACTTCATGTTTGAGGAAGCGCTCTGGCAATTCTCACAAAAAAGCCGTACCGGCGCTTCGCAATGGTTTTCCGAAGGGGTTGCGACATTCGGCTTGATACTGACTATTCTGGCAACCTTGCGCGCCCGCCCGAGTGCAGTGCCCTGGGCGGTCGGACTTTACATTACCGCCGCGTATTGGTTTACGGCATCCACTTCTTTTGCCAATCCAGCGGTCACAATTGCGCGCAGCATGACAGATACATTTTCTGGAATCGACCCGTTCCATGCGCCATACTTTATCGCCGCGCAATTGACTGGCGCCCTTGTCGCCATGATCGCCTGCGGCTGGCTTGAGCGGAGTCAGCCGTAAGTATCTCGCCGCAACGCGAATTACATCGCGGCTGTGCTTGTTTTACAATAATCAGCAGGGAATTTCGCAGCTACGCACTATTCAATTGAATTATGGGATTATTCAGTAAATTCATTAGTCCAAAGAAATCTGCCCAGCCATCACAGACTCAAACCGTCGAATATAACGGCTATCAGATTGAGCCTGCGCCCGAGAAACAAAACGGGCAGTACGTCACGGCCGGGTATATTTGCAAGGCGGACGAATCTGGACAACTTCAAAGACAGCGTTTCATCCGTGCTGATACGCATATGGATGTCGATGCGGCGAGCAAACATGCCGTCATCAAAGCCAAACAGATTATCGACGAGCGCGGTGACCAGATTTTTGACTAGCACAAAGCAGTTGCTTCTGTGCGCATTCGATTGACTGTCTGCAGTCTACGCTTTCTGAACGAATTTGCGCAGCTGGCGGATAATCTGCGCAACCAAGTCTTTAATCTCAATATCGCCGGAATTGACACCAACGATGAGTTCAGCGATGGCAGCATCGTCAACTTCAGCGAGTTGCTTTTCAACTTGCTGACCGATATCTTTCGAAACACTGTTTCGCAATCTCGCCGGCATGAGCGTGTCGCCGGAATCTTGGCGTTCTGTTTTGCCGAGCAAGATGATTTCATCGATCAGTTCAGAAATGCCATCCCCGATCGTCGCAACCGTACCGATAACTTTGGGGTTCTTTGAAGAGGGGCGCAGCGAAACTGACTGTCTGAGATGACCGACGGCCAATTGCGCGTTCGGCAAGTCTGATTTGTTCAATACGACAATATCAGCGATCTCAAGAATGCCGGACTTGATCGCCTGAACATCGTCTCCCATGCCAGGAGATTCGACTACGACCACAGTATCGGCCAGCGTGGAGATTTCCATTTCGGATTGACCGACACCAACTGTCTCGACCAGGACGACATCCCAGCCCGTAGCATCAAACAGATTCACGATATACATCGCTGTCGCTGACAATCCGCCAAGATGTCCGCGAGCGGCGACCGAACGGATGAACACGCCATCGTCTTCGGTATGCTGTGCCATTCTGACACGATCTCCAAGAACTGCACCGCCGCCGATGCGGCTGCTCGGATCAACGGTCAATACCGCAACAGTTCGTCCGCGCTGTCGAAGTTCTTGGATACAAGCATTGACTAAGGTCGATTTTCCAACGCCTGGGGGTCCGCTGATGCCGATAACATAGGTTTGCCCCAAATGACTGGCAATCGCCTTGAAAATACTTTTGCGATCTTCCAAGCTGTTTTCGACGATCGTAATGGCGCGTGCAAGAGCGTTTCGATCGCCTGCGAAGAGTGCGGCAAAGTTGTTGCCAAAACCCGGCAAGTCAGTTGCCGATTGAATCGTTGATGTCATCGCTTGGTGTCTGCAAAATGGATCACGGACCTGAAGCCTGACTCTCATTTGGGATACGCTTCAGTGTTCGCATTGGCATTATTGCCGAAACTTCATGGCACACTCATGCTGACGCGGTTGTGCCCCTGAAATGCTCGCTCTTGCGGCAGCAGGCTATTTTGGCAGCTGCATACGGCCGAAAAGCCTTGCTAAACCAGTTCTGTAATTGCGTAGAAATGATAAATCATTGGATCAATTCAGCACTCACAAATCCAAATGGATTTGCTTATGCGCTGCATACCTGCGGTGCAAACGCCCGTAGCCGAAACTTTTCAAGGGTTGTTGGACACTTGGATTTTGAGCAGTTCGCTGGATGAGTTCAATCGAATTGACCCCATTAAAGGCCAATTTATAAGTCTCGGAAAAGAGCAATTACGGATACGGTCGACCGGCGCTCGGCAATTTGGATGCATTGTGCCCCCGGCTCAGTCGGTAAACGGATTCAGTGTGATGAATATTCCCGATTTATGCAGGCGATAGGTTGCATTTTTGAAATCGCCTCCGATTGCTGGACGCTTTACATTTCTGACTGAGAATACGGCAGTTTGGGCTGCGGCGGGTGCTATGGATGGAATTGCCTTCCGGGACGCTATATCCAGTGTCTCTTGTTTGAGTGCCTGTCGACGCTGTGCATCGTTGATGTCACATATACCCGCTCCGTTGGCTCCAAATTGGATTTATATGAGCTGTGGAGTGGAGACAACGTGCTCAGGGTGGGTCAATAAGACGGTCTGGAATATTTCAGAATCAAATCTTTAGGGGCGTATTGTCTGGCGATGTCAGAAACATGCGAGCCGCTCTCGATCACTAAAAAAACATCCATGTCCGTCCTGCCAAATCTTTTGATTCAGGCAAAGCAGCCCCGCAGAAAAAATCACGCTGGAAGCTTATGCCGAGCAGGAATCACAACCGTCATGACGACTTGCTTTTGAGAAAATTGCAGTGGCAATCGAAACGTGTCAGAGTACCGATGGCTTGCGTGAATTTCTCACCGCACGAAATGGTCAGATCCTGCCTGAGACGGTCGATGGACTTCTTCGCACGATTGATGGCAAGACCAATCAAATCAAACTCGCCGGAAATGTCGTATTGATTGAATCCGACAGCGAGGATATTGCTGATAGAAATTATCGGGAACCGGAATGTTGCGAAAATTTGTATCGACAATCAGCCGTACAGCTCGAAAGAACTTCGCAATCACGGACACAGCAAATAAAGCGTGTTCCGCGGAAACGTCAAGTTACTCGTCAATCAGCCGCTGTATTACCGCTAGAATATTCTCTGACTGGAAATCCCGGCCGCCCACCGCCCGATAGCGAAAGCGGCCGGAGCGATCAATCAAATACGTTGTCGGCAGTGGATTTACATCCCAATCGTTGTATGCATTCAGATCTTCATCCAGCATGACTGGGAATTGATTCGCCAATTCCCAGTCCCGCAGGAATCTTTCGACGGTCGCGCGCGATTCGCCGGTATTGATCGCGACTACTTCAAAATCATCCTTGGCAAGTGTGCTGCGCAGACTGGCAATTAAAGGCAACTCCTCAACGCAGGGCGGACACCAGGTTGCCCAAAAATTCACCAGCACAACTTTGTCTTGCAGGCGCTCATGTGAAAACTCTGGATTCAGCCACTCGGCATCCGCAAAGCCTGGAGAACGCACGGTCTCAATTTCTGTCAAACTGTCCGACAGGTCAGCCGCTACATTGCCGGCAGAAAAAAGCAAAGCAAGACCAGCAAGCATTCGGAACATCGACGTGACAAGACTTTGATTGCCCAAAAAGGAACCGCTCATGACATCTTCGTTCGAGGCGATCGAAACAACCGATAAAGTGAAATGATCCGATCAGGTGATTTCACTTGCACCACTGAGCAGGCTCTGTAAACTGCCGATTTGTTTTTCGCGGCTTCTGATGACTTCCGCCAGCAAATCAGTGGTCGAAACAATTCCAATCAAATCACCGTCTTCGAGTACCGGAAGATGGCGAAAGCCTTTGCTGACCACGATTTTCATACACTCTTCAATATGCACGTCAGCGTTGACTGTGACCACATTTTTTGTCATCACGTCTTTGATTTGTGTATCTTTTTCGGTTTTTCCGACCAAAACAACACGCCGCGCATAATCTCGTTCTCCGAAAATACCAATGAGTTTTCCAGAGGCGTCAACGACTGGTACAACGCCCACATTTCTTTCAGACAATGTGCGCAGCGCGTCCAGTACGGTTGCCTCTGGTGAAGTAGACCAGATGTGTCCTTTGCTCTTTATTAGGGCTGAGACGGCTAGCATAATTTTCCCCTTTGTTTCTTTTTTATGAATACTTTTACATGAATGAAATTGTAAAGTTTTTCGAATGTCAATTTGCCAGAGTGCCGATCGTTGCGGTTCTGCGGTTCGGTTACGATACCTGAATCTGAATATAGCAATTCTCTCTTTGGGTTGCGCAGCATATACTCTTTGTCCAGTGATGTCTGCCCTTGCGAGCGTAACGCATATGCTTTTTTCGATGAGGTGCAAGCGAGTCAACGCAAGTCGGTCATAGAGGTCCGCTTGCTGTATTTGACGGCGCAAATTGATTTTTGTTTATTCTTCCGTTTGGTCTTCGATGCGTTCATAGCTTGTGCATCCGTGCGCAAGTAGACCAGAAAGGCGGGTGCGATTGAAAGTGAAGCGCGAGATTTTCGGCTCTCGTACTCCTTCTGCCGAGTGACGTTGTCCCAATATTTTTCCCCGCTTAGGTGAGCCCGGCACCGCCGCAGCGCCAGCATCAAGTCCATTCTCTCCTCAAAACGGTGCGCCATCGCCGGATGCCCGTCCATAACTTTACGCTTCACTTCCAATCGCACCCCAGAAAGGCATCTTGATACTTGCGGATAAGGCCGCTGCATCGAAAACATAAAAGTCAAGTTGATAATGATAAAATGCACCGGGTCCGAGAGCCTGAGGACCTGTCAAAGATGCTGGCGGTGGATTTGAATCGCTGTCAGGGCGCAAGGAGATTACGTTGCAATCAGATGCCAAAGTTGAGAATCTGTTAAGCGCTTTTGCGGCTGCCACCCGCGATGGCCTGGTCATGGCAGTCGGGGAAGGCAGTGCGATCTACGCCAAAGCAATCTTGTCGGGGATGAGCGTTATGTCCAAGCTGGTAATCAATGTTGCCCGAAAACCGCTGAGTTCCGCAGTTTACAGTGATATCCACCACTCGGATATACGCGCGGCAGTTCATTATCAGGAACCGATGGAATTTTTGGATGATGTCAGCCATCATCGATTGGATCTGGCCGTGCTGTCTGCACAGGATGCGCATCCTGCGCTGGTTGCAAAGCTATCCGATATGCTGCGAGTCGGTGGAATGCTGATTGTATTGTCGTCGCCGAGCCACACGCATGAGCGATTTTTGCAGAATGCAAGAAATTTCAAGTATGCCGGTCTCGAGGTCTGCTCCATCTACGTCAAGTCTAGCGAGGAGCAGCGCACAAGACGCGGGGGCCGCGCGGCCAAACGTTCAATGCGGGCGTAGGGGCCGCCGCATCGCAACTTGACGCATGGGCAATCCGCCGCGTTCAATTGTGCGCACAACTCATCATCCCGATGCTCTGTTTGAGCGGCTGTCCGCAGCGGGTTTTTGCCAGATACCACTGCACGATGCTTGCGTCTGGCTCAATGATGCATTTATCGAGCCAAAGCGCGCAAGCGCATTGCAGCATCAGCTTCTCGCTGAATGCGAGTGGCGCCAGCCCGTTATTCGCATGGGGTCCAGAACCATTCATTCGCCGCGCCTGGCTGCCTGGTACGGTGACCGGGATGCGATCTACACCTATTCAGGTCTGCAAAACGAGCCGTGCCCTTGGATTGGCACACTTGCCGCTGTCCGCCGCCTCATTGAGCAGACATTGGGCGTTGATTTCAACAGCGTATTGGTCAACTGCTATCGAAGCGGGCAGGACAGCATGGGATGGCATCGCGACAATGAGCCGGAGCTGGGCTCGCATCCGATTATTGTGTCGGTCAGCTTAGGCGAGACACGGAAGTTTCTCATGCAGCACATTAAATACAGGCAAGGCCGCTGGGAAACCATGCTGCAGCACGGTTCAGCATTGGTGATGCTCGCAGCCACCCAGCGATGGTGGAGGCATGCGGTTCCCAAAACCAAAGTTCACAACGATGTTCGACTCAATCTGACATTTCGGCAGATTTTGCGCTGAGTCCATTGTGCGCCGCGCCTTTGCGCGACTGTCACCAGCTGTTTCGAAGCTCTCGAAGCTTCAAAAAGACGGTTTTGCGATCTGGCGATTCTGGCAAATCCGGGAACAGCTCGCGCAATTTATGGATGATTGTTGGATTGCTCAAGCGAAAAAAAGTATTGACATTCCGTTCCAATTCCAGCGTTGTAACCATTGCATTGCTCGGGTCTTGATGCTGTATCTTCGACAGCAGCTGCGCCGCAGACTGATTATCGGGCTCTCGATTCAGAGTGAATTCCAAGTTGTTCGAGAAGTAGTCATGCCCCGGGTAAATCTGGGTATCTTGCGGCAGCTGATCAAGCTGATCTGCGAATGTGTGATACAGCTCATTGGGGTGGCCGCCATTGTGGCAGTTGCCTGCGCCTGCATTGAAAAGTGTGTCGCCGCAAAACAGCGCTGGCGGATCGCTGTGCGACAGTAGACAGATATGACTCATGGTGTGGCCGGGTGTATCCAACGCCTCAAGCTCAACGCGACCGATTCGAATCACATCGCCCGCCCCAATGCCGCGATCCATGCCGGGAATTTTGTCCGCGGCCTTCTCGTGCGCGAGCAGTTGTGCTCCAGTGGCTGCGATCATTTTCTGATTGCCGCCAATGTGGTCATGATGCTCATGTGTATTGAGGACCTTGGTGATTTCCCAGCCCATGTCTTTCGCCTTTGACAGGCACTTTCGGTGATCCAGCGGATCGACTGCAAGCGCCTCACCGCTGTCGGGACACGCAATCAGGTAATTGAAGTTGCGATAGGCATTATTGGTCCAAATCTGCTCAACAATCATGGATAGATTCTCCGTGCGATAGGTGCGGGAAAGGATTGCCTGCCTTCCCATCATTGATTATAAAGGTGCGCGAAATTGGAAAAACTGCATTCTGCGCGCATCGATGGGTATAAGGCATCGAATACTCTGTCACCGGCACCCCGTCAACTGCAAGACAACCAAACCGGCGTACAAGCGCAGCGTCCAGATATTTTTCCCGAATGAAAAACCATAAAATCGATTGGAAGGTCGTTTTCGTCAGGTTCGTGTCAAGTCGTCGCTCTTGCAGCAGCGATGCCCCGGTCGCGACCAGATTTTTCAGCACAGCCGGGCCGATATACGCTCCTGGGATGAGAAGATATTTCAGCAAGCGCGAGTTGCTGACGCTCGTACGATCAAGACATGGGGCAGGTGATTTTCGTGTCGCTGGTGCGTTTGCGCACGGATGCGGTTGCCGACCGCAGCCAAGCTCATTCGCATTCGTGATGAGCGGAGCTGCAGTGCCTTTCGACAGGTCATTGCGGTCGCTGATTGCGCTTGTCTTGCTTGCGCACAGGATTCTTGATTTGTTCGACGGTTGCCATATTGTCTCCCGCAATCCGATAGGCTTGTCCAAATCCCTTGATATAGATTCCTTCGCAGGCGCTGAAGCTGTAAAGGTTGAAGTCCGCAAGCTGCGCCAGTGTGTCCGCGATATTGCCAAACCGGTCTCGGTAAGCTGTGAACTGCGTTCGGAATTCTTCACTGTCACGCGGATGCAGTTTCGCCGTGCAATCAGCAATCAGTCTTTCGCGGGCAAAGAGATTCGGTGATTCAGATTCGTCAGCAATGATCATCATGGACGCTTTCGGATTCGCAGCGATGTTGGCTGTATGCACAGCTAGGTCGCTGAGCATCACATAGAAGGTCAACTGCTCGCTGCAGATATAGGGTGCATAACTGACGGCTGGCAATCCCGACTCCGATACAGTGGCGATTTCCAGTGACAGGCGACTTTCGATAAGTGCCCGCGCCTCGCGTCTGATGTGCTGCGCGATTTCTGACATGGCTCTGCTTTAGCGCAACTGCGAAAAACAGTTTCTCAGGTCGTCAATCAAGTCAGACGCAGACTCCAGTCCGACATGCATCCGAATGCCTTGACCGGGGTCTGTCCACTGAGTCACGCTTTGATAAGCGGTCGGATCAAATGGAATCATCAGACTTTCAAAACCGCCCCAGCTGTAGCCCATGCCAAACAGCTGCGACGCATCAAAAAACTTTTGGAGCGCAGCCGCCGGCAAAGGCTCGAGAACAAACGCGAACAGCCCGCTGGCGCCTTTGAAGTCGCGCTTGAATATTTCATGCCCGGCGTGGCTCGGCAATGCAGGATGGATGACACGGGCGACTTCGCTCTGCCGACTCAGCCAGCTGGCGACCGCAAGAGCAGATTCATGATGCCGCCGCAGACGGGTCGGCATGGTTCGAAGTCCGCGAAGCCCCAGGAAAATCGCGTCAGAACCTGCATTTTGTCCCAGCAGACGGATGGTTTCGCGCAACTGGAAATAGCACTCTTGGGTCGCGGTGACAATCCCGAGCATCGTATCCGAATGGCCCGTGATGTACTTGGTTGCGGCATGAATGGAAATGTCGATGCCCAAATCAAACGGCTGCAAATAAATGGGCGTCGCCCAAGTATTGTCCAGCATCGTGAAGATTTTGCTTTGATATGCTTCGCTGCCATCTTTCGCGGCTTGCGTGAGCGCTGGTATATCCTGTATTTCAAATGTATTGGAGCCCGGAGATTCCATGAAAATCACGGCTGTATTCGGCCGAATCAAATCCGCAATTCCGGTGCCGATGCAAGGGTCATAATAGGTTGTTTCCACACCATATTGCTTCAGCACTTGATCGCAAAAATTGCGGGTCGGGCGGTAGACGCTATCGGTCATGAGAACATGCGACCCGGATGCCGTGAATGCCGTCAGCGCACAGGTGATGGCGGCCAAGCCGCTGGATACTGAAATTCCAGCGAAAGCGCCCTCCAGCTCAGCGACGGCTTTTTCCAGCGCAAACGACGCTGGTGTTCCCGTCCTGCCGTAGGTAACCTGGTTGAGTCCCTGCTTGCGCTTTGTGACGGAATTGACAAAGTCCGCGTAGTCGGGCGACAGAACCGTCGAGCCATGATAAACAGGCAAGTTGACAAATCCGCTGCTTGCATCGGTATCGCGTCCCAAATGGGCCGCTCTGGTACTGGGGTCATAGCGCTGCCTGCTCATGTTCTTTCGGCACTTGAAGCATGGCTGATGGACAGGTGTATTTGCATCAGAAAAAAATTTTCGTGGCAGCACACAGGACTGCTTTTAGATTGGGTGCGATACGCGGTTCACGGCATTTCGTTTCGATCATGACGAACGCAGACTGCCAACGCGTATAATCGCGCAAATATAATCAATTTGAATCGGCTTGACGACCGATTCGTCGTCTGCGCGATTAAATCGGTCGCCGACAGCGGTCAAATGAGACTGCATTCAATCGACAAAAGCCAATATCCAATGATCAGCGGATTTGAAATACAGCAGGTAATTCCAGAAACTGTCGTCGCCGTGATGGCGTGTGTTATCTTGCTGGTCGATCAGTTCATGGTCCGCAAGGTCTGGGATCTGTCGCTCGGACTGACGCTGGCAACCCTGGCGGCTGTATGCGTACTGACTGGCACCAGTATTGACTATCAGAGCAATATCGTTCTCAACGGCATGTTCGTTGATGATGCTTTTTCCAATCTTGCGAAGTTTATGATCACGCTGCTGGCGATTTTTGTGTTCGCTTATTCAAGAACATACGCCAGTGATCGCGGCATCTCAGGCAGTGAATTCTACGTGCTGGGACTGTTTGGCATTCTGGGCATGATGATTATGGCCTCTGCGGATCACTTGCTGGTGCTGTATTTGGGTCTGGAACTGATGTCGTTGAGCATGTATGCCATGGTTGCATTCCAGCGTGATTCTGCGACTGCCACCGAAGCGGCGATGAAGTACTTTGTGCTTGGCGCCATTGGCTCCGGCTCGCTTCTCTATGGTCTTTCCATCCTGTACGGCCTGACTGGAACACTGAGTATCTCGCAGTTGCAGCTGGTGGTTGCCGGAGCCTCGCCTGAGAATCTTCCGCTGATATTTGCGTTGTCATTCGTGATCATGGCGCTGGCGTTCAAACTGGGTGCAGCGCCGTTTCATATGTGGGTGCCGGATGTGTATCACGGGGCACCGACCAGCACCACGATTTATTTGGGCACGATTCCCAAAATCGCTGCCTTTGCCATACTGGTGCGACTGCTGATCGACGGGCTAGGCGGACTGGCGCTGATTTGGCAGGATATGCTGATCATCATTGCGCTGCTGTCCATCATTGTCGGCAATGTGCTGGCGATCGCGCAGCGCAATCTCAAGCGCATGCTGGCTTACTCGACTATCGCGCACATGGGATACATGCTGCTTGGTGTGCTGAGCGCAAGCAACGAAGGCTATTCAGCCGCATTGTTTTATGTTCTTGTCTACGCTGTCATGAGTTTAGGCGCGTTTGGACTCATTTTGATTTCCGCCAGCAAAGGGCACGAAAAAGATCTCATCAGTGACTATAGCGGACTGAATGCCAAGGATCCCTGGCTGGCATTGGCACTGCTGGTGCTGATGTTTTCCATGGCAGGCATTCCGCCAACGGTCGGCTTTTACGCGAAACTCGCCGTAATCCAAGCCTTGGTTGATGCCAATCTGGTGTGGGTGGCTGTCGTTGCGGTAATCTTCGCGGTTGTTGGCGCGTTTTACTATTTGCGCGTGATCAAAGTTGTTTATTTCGACGAGCTTGAAGAGCGCGACGGCGCCAGTGCCGGCATTGGGGGGATGCGCGCCGTGCTCGGTCTCAATGCGATTGCGCTGATTGCGGTTCTGCCATGGGTCGGTGACGCATTGGCAGTCTGTGAGACGGCAGTCTTGAGTTTGTTTATCGTCAGCTGATGTCTTTCAGCCAAGCTTAGTTCCAAAAAATCTTGCTAAAGCACTATTGGTAACGCAATGCCTGGTTGCTAAATGCGGATGCTCTCATTGGTCAGCGCAGACTTTTATCACTTCGAGCAAAGACTGTGTATTTGGTTGGATGATGGCATATCCGGAAAGTGGGATAGATTGCAGGTTTCAGCCAGACTAATGGAATGAGACAATTGGCTGGCGGATGGCTGCGACTGCCTGCGCCAAACCGAAATCCGAAGTTTGCTTTTGGACCGGGAATTATGCATTTCTGATGTTTGTTATCAACCGTTACCATTCCCACACCTGAATAACCGCTAACCATGAAAACCACCAGGTCAACAATTTTTTTAGTGTTCAATGGATTAACGGCGCGGCGGTGTCGTGTCCCTGATCATGGCACTGCTAATTCCCGAAAACGTTCAGCCGTGCATATGCATGTCAAGGTGGCGTGAAGAATCGACGATTTTCCGCCAAGTTGCATAAACGGCATGTAAGTTTTTTTTGCATATCCGATTCGATTGATATATACTGTCGCCCACGTGTTGCGGGGTGGAGCAGTCCGGTAGCTCGTCGGGCTCATAACCCGAAAGTCGTAGGTTCAAATCCTACCCCCGCTACCAATTCCTATAAATCGGCTCTTTTGCCTAAAGAGCCGATCTTGGTCTCTGAAGTGTTCTTCCTTATTCACTGCGAGTTCCTGCGCGGCAGATTATTGTTGAATCCATCGCAACTTGAGTCTCTGATCCAATGAGCGAATGCGAAGAGTTATTCGATGTGGTCGACACAGATGATCAGGTCATTGACTGCCAGCCTCGCTCTGTTGTGCATGCCCGCAATCTGCTGCACCGTTCAGTT
The DNA here is from genome assembly GCA_965200545.1 of Arenicellales bacterium. Taxonomy (GTDB): domain Bacteria; phylum Pseudomonadota; class Gammaproteobacteria; order Arenicellales; family JAJDZL01; genus JAJDZL01. The sequence continues at coordinate 247,168 of CBDAUJ010000001.1, forward strand.
CATGTACTCGCCTGTGACGCAGATGATCGGGTATTTTTGCAATTGCGCGGGCTCGATCGTGACTGCGACCCGAATTTGTGGGACTCTTCGGTGGGCGGTCATTTGCAGTCAGGCGAGGATTATGACCAGGCTGTCATGCGGGAAACGCAAGAAGAGCTTGGCGTGAACCTGGCGACTGTTCCGCAAAGACTGTTCAAGCTGAGTGCCGGACCAGCGACGGGTTACGAGTTCTGCTGGGTTTACCGCCTGTCTCACGCAGGACCGTTCACAATTGATCCGAATGAGGCTGCCACCGGCCGCTGGTTCAGTACTGTGGAACTCAACGAACGGCTCGCGGCGCAGCCGACTTCGTTCACCAGCAGTTTTCGCATGATCTGGGCGCGTTATTCAGCACTTTAGCTCAAGATGAGCTTGCCTCGAATTGCGGTCAGCTGCTATCCGCGCAACGATCAGGGCCACTTTACGCTGCCCGCCCGATATCTTGAATGCATTGGCAGAGCGCATGGCATCGGGCTTGTGGTGACCCCTGTTTCTGCGAGTCCGCAGGAACTCATGCATCAGTTCGACGGATTTGTCCTGACTGGCGGAGCCGATATCGATCCGGCGTTGTATGGCGGGCAGATGCATGCAAGCATCTACGGCCTCGATCCGGAGCGGGATGCATTCGAACTGGAGATGGCGCGGCAGCTGGCTGCCTCTGGCATTCCATTGATGGCGATTTGCCGCGGTGTTCAGGTGCTGAATGTGGCTCTGGGCGGCACGCTGGTCGAGCATGTCCCGGACGAATACGGCAACAGCGTAATTCACCGTTCTGAGGATTTCGATCAAGTTCAGCACACCGTTACGCTTCAGGCAGATTCAACTTTGGCGCGCCTGATCGGCGCAGCACAGTTCAGCTGCGCATCGTTTCATCATCAGAGCATTCGCCAGCTGGCTCCGGGGTTTCGGGTCGCGGGGACAGCCGCCGATGGCGTGATTGAGGCGATCGAGTCTGTGCAGTACCCGCAAATCATCGGTGTGCAGTGGCATCCGGAATTCACTGCGAGCGAAGATCACTTGCAGCAAGGGCTGTTTGATGCATTTGTCGAGCTTGCACGGCAGTATGCGAGCGCGTCCAAAGTCTGATCGGGACTGTCATTTCCGCACCCAGGGACTGAACAGCCGGAGTTTCGAGCGATTACAAGGAAGCCAGCTTTGGCTGTTTTTCGTACGCTTTGGCGACCTCTTCGGCAATGATGGCAAGGGCTTCGCTCAGGATTTTTTTCGGAACTGCGTAACTGATGCGAATGCATTCATCGCGATGTGCCCAATGCTCGGCGAGGCCTGGAAAAAAGTCTTTTCCAGGGATAATGTAGACATTGCGTTTCTTCAAATTCTCGTACAGCTGAAGATTTGTAATCGGCAGCTGCGGAAACCAAACCCACAGAAAAAACGCGCCTTCGCATTCATGCAATGCGTATGGAACCGATGCGAATTGCTTGCGCAACTGGTCAATCGCATGATCGCGCGCTTGTCTGTAATAGGGTTGAACGACGGTATTGCTGAGGTTCAGGATAGCTTTTGAGCGCACCGCTTCAAGTGCCAGGATTGATCCAAAGTTGCCGCTCGCAAGGGTTGTAATCGCGTTCGCATACGACACCATCTCGATAATTTCAGGTGCGGCAATGACAATGCCAGTGCGCGTGCCTGGCAGACCCAGCTTCGATAGGCTGAGAGTCAATATGATGCGGGGGTTCCACGCAACAGTCGCGCTGGCGAACACGATCGCGGGGAAGGGCAGTCCATAGGCGCCATCGACGATGAGCGGCACATCTTTCATTTGCGCGATCAGTGCCAGTTTATGCAACTGCGCATCGGACATTACACTGCCTGTCGGATTTGTCGGGCGCGAAAGGCAAATCGCGCCGATGTCGTTGAAATCCTTCAAAGCATCGAAGTCGACTTGGTATTTGAAGGTATGTTCTGCGGTCCGCACGATTTTCGGTTTGATGGATTGAAACCGCTGGAATTCCTCGTCGGCTTCGTTGTATCCAACATATTCCGGCACCGAAGGCAGCAGGATACTTTTGCGTCGCCCGTCGGAAAATTCACCGGCAAACAGCTTGAACAGAATCGTGAACGCCATCTGGCTGCCATTGGTGATGGCGATGTTTTCGGCCCCGATATCCCAGTTGCAGGCATCACGAAACAAGTCAGCGACGGCCTGCACAAATCGTCTGGAACCTTGTGGGCCTGCGTAATTTCCGACCAGCTGCTCAAATGCATTGCTGTCGCGCATCAGATTTTCCATCTGGACTCGAAAATAGCGTTGAATTTCGGGAATTTTTGCGGGGTTGCCGCCGCCGAGCAGATACAGCGGCCGGTTGGCGCTTCCGGATGCGTTGCCCAAGTCGTTCATCAGGTTGATGATGCCGGATTCGCGCTGAATTCGATCAGACCAATTTGAGAATCGGGTTTTCATGCAGGTTTATCTATGGCACTCAGCCGCTGGCGACTAGTGCGGTGTCCATGGTAATCAGGTCGACAAGAATATTCAGCGCCTCGTCGAGGAATACACTGTCAATCACTTCGGTGGGATAGGTTGCGGCAGAAAATTCTTCAGCTGGTTCCAGGTTCAATGCGCTGCGCAGGGTGTTCAGGATATCAAGCTGTGCCTGCTCATCGTCTGCGATCATCTGCTTGCGAATGTTTTCGCTCAAAGACACGCTGTCATGTGCGCTGCGACGCTCTCTCAGGCGTTCTGTCTGCACCAGAAAATCAAAAACCGGATTGAATTCCATGCGCTCCTGATTGTAGCTGCGGATTGTGGGAATACTGCTCTCGATCGCAGACGCAGTGTGCCATGGGATTGATTCTTCCACCGGTTCGATGACATCGCCAAGCAGTGCATTGTGCAGGCTGCGCTCACCGAAGTCGCCGACGAACTGATTGGTTTTGAAGACCACATCCGGCACGACGCCCTGGTACTGATTGCTCGTTCCATTGATGCGAAAAAATTTCGCTGTCGAAAGCTTGACGCTGCCGATTTTAGGATCGCCTTGCTGACCGAGCGGGATGATTGATTGCAAAGTCCCTTTGCCAAACGTTGTCTCGCCGACGACGATGCCGCGCTTGTAATCCTGGATCGCACCAGCGAGAATTTCCGCTGCCGATGCGCTGTAGCGGTCTACCAAAACCACGAGTGGACCGCCATAGTGGATGGTGCCCTCATCGTAGTGCACTTCCACTTCACCGTCGGATTTATTGACCTGCACGACCGGACCGGATTCGATAAACAGACTGGTCAGGTTGACCGCCTCATGCAGTGCGCCGCCGCCGTTGCCTCGCAGATCAAGCACAATCCCGTCCACTCTTTGTTCCCGGAGTTCAGCCAGCAATTCAGCGACATCGCGAGTCGAGCTGCGCACGTCATCGTCATTGTTATTTGAGTCGGCGAACAGGCCCGAGTAGAATGCGGGCAGACGAATGGCAGCGAGCAGCAGTGGATTGCCTCCGGCCTCAAGCTCGAAGGTCTCCATGCTGGCCATCTGTTCTAGCAGCTCGACTTTCTCGCGGACAATAGAAATGCGTTCCGGTGCGGCCCCCGGCAGGGAGTCGCTGCGCACAATCTTCAGATGCACTTGGGTGCCCTTGGGGCCGCGAATCAAGTCCACCACGTCTTCAAGCCGCCAGCCGCGGATATCTTGAAAACGGATGCGGCTTCCGGCAATGTTTTCAGTATCGGTCTGCTGTGGGTCGGGACTGCCGGTGTGGCGCAGCCGGCGATTCTCACTGTCGCTGCTGACGGCGACGATGGTGTCGCCGGCATGAATGGCGCCGCTGCGCGCCGCGGGGCCGCCGGTGATGACGGAATGGATGACTGTTGCACCATCTTCAGATCGGAGCATGGCGCCGATCCCCTCAATCTGCTGCGACAGCCTGATTTCAAGATTGTCGGCACTGTGCGGCGAGTAGTATTGCGAGTGCGGGTCCAGTTCCTGCAGATAGCCATTGAGGAACACCTCCACGACGTTGTGGGCGCTGTAACGCAATATGGAGTTCGCAAACTGATCGTAGCGGGTGTTCAGCGTTTCGTTGATTGTGCTGGGGTCGGCGCCATCGATCTTCAGGGACAGAATGTCATTTTTGACAATTTGCTTCCAGATGCCATCGAGCTCAACGCGCGATTCGATCCAATCGGCATCGGAGCGATCGGTCACCAGTACATCGCTCATGCCAAAATCAAAATGCTCCTGCAGCAGAGCTTTGGCAAATTCTGCCCGTTCCTGAACGCGGCTGCGAAAGATGTCGAAGACATGAAAAATATGTTTCAGCTCGCCGCGCTGCAGATAATCGTCGTAATAATATCGATCTGACTGAAAATTCTGGATATCCGCTTTGGTGAAGTAGACTTTCTGCGGATCCAAGCTGGTCAGGTAACGATTCAGAATGACCGCTGAAAAGTCATTGTCGAGCGGTCGGTTGCGAAAGTGAATGGCATCCGTCAAGCGAGCCGTGAGCGCCAATGCCTCATGATGGGCGCGCGCTGCCACCAATGAGGTCTCATCCTGTTTCGCAGCGGCGTACTGCACCTCGCTTCGCTGTGCGAAAACCCCGTACGCGATATAGGCTGCCAGCAGGGCGGTCAAGCCAATCTTGCCATAGAGACTTGCTTTGGAATGCCGCTGTGCGTTCACTTTCACTCAGCTCCCGCCGCAATCAGCTGGACGGTCGGGTTGTTTTGCGGGTCTGCCGCTGCGCCAAGCTGTCGACCGAGCTCAGCGTCTGGTCATGGATGCCGATCTTGCGCAATGACCGCACCGTCGATGCAACATAATCGTGATTGGCGCCGCGCTGGCCACAGGCTTTCGCGACAATGCTTGCAGTCTCATCCAGTGTCAGGTTTCGCACATAGGATGGATGCTGGCGCCTCACGATAAAGGCAACGGCACGGACCGAGCGGCCGTCATCCAAGACAATCGATTTGATTGATGGGTCATAGACTTCATTCAGCATTTCGCGGTCTTGCAGATAGTCTGCCACTTCCCGCTGCTTTTCGCTCTCGATCCGGTAGGCGATGCCAGTACAAGAGCCGCCGCGATCCAGTCCGAAAACTAGACCTGGCACCTCATGGGTGCCGCGATAGCGCACAGATTGAATGCAAAGTGCGCGGTGGTAGCCGAAAATGCGGCCGCGACTGGATTCGGCATATTGAAACCCGGGATCCCACATGAGGGAACCGTAGCCGAATACCCACAGGTCTGCGATCGGCAGCTTGAACCGTTCATAGATGGATTGCTTACGCGACACCAATGGTTCCCTGAATGCAGTGATCATAAAGACTTTCAAATTTGTCTTGCGACATGTCAACTGGATTGGTGAATGTCGGCGGGTCGACAATCGCCATGGCGGCGAATTTCTCAATATGCGTATCCTGCATGCCCAGTTGCGCGAGGGTATGCGGAATGCCGATCGTGCGTCGCAGGCTGAGCACCCACGAGACTACCGCCTCCGCCGACGGGCTTGGCAGGTCCAGGTAACGTGCCAGAGCGGTCAGCTTGGCCTCAATTGCAGCCGTGTTGAATTCCAGTACATACGGCATGACAACGGCATTCGTGGTGCCATGATGGGTGCCCAGGATGGAGCCGCACGGATGGGACAGGCTGTGCATGGCGCCGAGTCCTTTCTGGAATGCGGTCGCCCCCATCGAGGAAGCGACTTGCATCTGTGCACGGGCCTCGATGTTGCTTCCATCGGCACAGGCGGCCTCCAGCCAGTCACGGATCAAGCGCATGCCTTCGAGCGCGATTCCCTGTGCCAGCGGGTGAAATACGGGGCTGCAATACGCTTCCAGATTATGCGATAAGGCGTCCATGCCAACCCCTGCTGTCAGGAGCGGCGGCAGTCCGACCGTGACCTCTGGATCCAGAATCACGCACACCGGCAGCATTTTCGGGTGAAATATGATTTTTTTGGTTTGATCCTGCTGATCGGTGATGACCGACGCACGGCCGACTTCCGAGCCGGTGCCTGAAGTCGTAGGAATGGCGATGGATGGCGCGATCGCATCGGCATCGGCGCGACGATACCAGTCGTCACGATCTTCGAAATCCCACATTGGTCTCGTTTGACCCGCCATCAAAGCGATCGCTTTGGCGACATCCATGGCACTGCCGCCGCCGACTGCCAGCACACCATCATGGGCGCCGCGCTTGAAATGGGCAACGCCCTGGGTTACATTGCTTTCGATCGGGTTGGCTTGCAAATCACTGTAGACCGAGCAGTTCTCGAGCTGTGTTTTGCAGATCTCCGCAATCGTCTGGATGGCCGGCAGCTCGACCAGTCCGGGATCGGTGACGAGCAGCGGACTGGTGATGCCGAATTCCCGGCAGATATTCGCAGTCTCCTCGATGCGGCCGCTGCCAAAGCGGATCGCAGTCGGATAATGCCAATTGATATTGTGCGAGTTGCTTTCGTATGTCATAGATATTAATTTTAATGTTCTGCAAACGACATCAGGACGCTCGTCGTCACAACGGGCGCCGGACGTGTTTGATCAGAAATGGGTTGTGGATGTAACAGTCCGACATCGAAATTGCTGGATTGTCGCGTCCATAATCTTGCTTGAAGAGTCTTGACACCGCCGGTGCCTATATTTCGTTTGACCCGAGTCAACATTGTATTGCATACGGCAGCATGTTTCTTGCCTGTGCCAAGCTCGCAGCGCCTGCCTGCGAGCCGCACCGAAACCGCAGTGAATCGCACTGCCCCCGGCGCCGAATTGTCGGGTGCGGCCGCCGCGCTGAAAGATTTTGAGTGGCGCTCGACAATAAATGCTATTGTTAGGGCTTGCAAGTGATAGTCCTGCGCGTGTTCGCGCCGTCATTGGCAGACGGAAAGTCAGCCGGATCAGGGATATTGCTTTCATCAATGGTGAGTGAAACCGGGAGGTCAGACGAGATTGATCGATAGATCAGCGATGAATCAGCGCATCGATCACATTCACCTCAACCCGGTCGGCGGCATTGCCGGCGATATGTTTGCTGCGGCTGTGATTGATCTTGTCCCGCATCTTGAGGATGCGGTGGTCAAAGCCATGCAGCAGGTGAAAATTCTCAAGACGGTTCAAGTTTGCGCTCCGGCCTGCCCCGGCGCGCAGCTGAAAGGCCGAAAATTTATTGTTGCGCAGCCGGCTGACGACCATTGTCATGCCGGCTACACGGAGCTCAGAGACGCGCTTGCGAGCAGCGCTTTGCCTGCAAAAGTGCAAGCCAAGGCGCAGTGCATCCTGCGACTGCTCGCTGCGGCTGAAGCCGCAGTGCATGGCGGGGAGCTCGAGACCGTCGTGCTTCATGAAGCCGGCTCGCTGGATTCGCTCGCGGATATTGTTGCCGCTGCAGTGATCATTGCTGAATTGGGGAAGTTGCGCTGGAGCAGCGATTGCTTGCCGCGCGGCCGCGGACTGGTTGCGACCGCACATGGCCAGTTGCCGTTGCCAGCCCCGGCGGCTGCGGAGCTGTTGTCTGGTTATCCGACTTTTGATGATGGTCGCATCGGCGAGCGGGTCACGCCCACAGGCGCCGCCATATTGCGAGTGCTGGATCCCAGTTTTGAGGTGCAGGCGGCCCCCATGGAATTGCTGCGTACAGGCACCGGCTTCGGCGATCATGCGTTTGACGGCATCCCGAATATGCTGCGCGTCACGGCTTACCGGCACGTCCATCAGTCCAGCCGTGAAAAAATCGCTGTCATCAGTTTTGAGGTGGATGATCAGACCCCGGAAGATCTGAGTATCGGCTTGGATCGGCTGCGGCATACGGCGGGTGTGCTCGATGTGATGCAGATCGCGGCCGTCGGCAAAAAAGGGCGAATGGCGATTCAACTGCAGGTATTGGCAGAGTCTGAAGCCGCAGAGAAGGTGTTAAAATTATGCTTGTGTGAAACTTCGACACTGGGTGTGCGCTGTCACATGGTGGATCGCTATGCCGTTGACAGAACTGAGTTGACCTATGATTCGGCAGGCGGTGCAGTGCCGGTAAAGCTCGCGTATCGGCCAGACGGCGCGAAGACCGCCAAGGCGGAATCAAGTGCGCTTGCCAATGCCGGTGACTATGCACAGCGGAAAATCCTCAAGCAGCGAACCGAACAGGATGCAGAGAATCGATAATTGATTCGGTCGATCTGGCGTGACATCAGGAGCATAACGATCATGGGCGCTTTCATTGCATCCGCATTGCCTGCTGCCGAACTGTCTGACAGACCGGCGGGTGCGGCGATTGCGCGACTGCGTTTGTCACTTGCCCAGCTCAACGGGGTCGCGGTGGCTGTGAGCGGCGGCATTGACAGCATGGTAATGGCGGTCATTGCCGGCCGTCTGCTGGGCGCAGATGCGCGGATGATGCATGCGGTCTCGCCGGCGGTGCCGCGGCGGGCGACGCAGCGGGTAGAGTGTTATGCTGAACGGGAGAATTGGCAACTGCAGATGTGCGATGCGGGTGAGTTTGGCGATCGAAATTACCGCCAAAACCCGATCAATCGGTGCTTTTACTGCAAAACGAATCTTTATCAGCATATCGCAGAAAAGTGCCCCGACAGCACCATTGTTTCCGGCACCAATTGTGACGATTTACGTGATTTTCGTCCCGGTCTGAACGCGGCAAAACAGTTTGGCGTGCAGCATCCGTACGTGGATGCGGGCATCGCCAAGGAGGGAATTCGCTCGATTGCCCGAGAGCTTGGGCTGGATGATCTGTCCGCTTTGCCAGCGTCGCCTTGCCTTTCAAGCCGGGTCGAAACCGGCATTCCGATCAGCCGTCGCGCGTTGCGCGCGGTCGATCAGACTGAGGTCGAGATTGGTCTTCTGATTCGTGCGAATACGGTTCGATGCCGTATTCGGCACGATTGCATTGGTGTTGAGCTGGATGCGTCTGCTTTCGCTGCTTTGGGCAATCGCGAGCGCCGCGCGATTGAGGCGATCGTGAGTCGAAACTTTGCGTTTCGCGGCACCCGCCCGCCAATTGTATTTTCGACGTATGCCATGGGTAGCGCTTTTGTCGCAGACAGTTCGTGAGCCAGCCCTCGCAATACAGGCCTGACTGGGACAGACGGTCTCGCATCGGCATTGATGAAGCCATATTCTGTCAATCCAAGTCGACCGCTCAGGTCGAGCAGATTGTGCGCGAAGCAGCCGGCCGCAGGCAAAATTTGCTGCTGACGCGTCTTGTGTCAGATGATTTCGGCAAGCTGCCAAAATCAGTCCGGGAACGGCTTGACTACGATGCCTTGTCGCAGACCGGCATCTTGGAATGGTCAGCCGCCGATCAGCGCAGTGAAAAAGTGGCGGTCGTGACAGCTGGAACGTCGGATATCAGGGTCGCGAAGGAAGCCGTGCGCACATTGCGCTATCACGGCTTTGGATGCGCGGAGTATTACGATGCCGGCGTTGCCGGCCTGTGGCGAATTCAGAGTCTCGCACCGGCGCTCAGCGACTATCCGGTGGTGATTGTTGTGGCGGGAATGGATGCGGCTCTGCCGACTGTGGTCGGCGGCATGATCGCGCCGGCGATCGTCGCGGTGCCGTCTTCTGTCGGCTATGGTGTTGCGCAAGGCGGGCATGCAGCATTGCAGACGGTGCTGGCAAGCTGTGCGCCCGGTATTGTTGCTGTCAATATCGATAACGGTTACGGTGCGGCCTGTGCCGCTATCCGCATATTGAACGCCGCCGAAAAGCTGCGGGGCGATGTTGAGCCGTGCAGTTGACAGCATGCCGCAACGGGTGCGCCTGAACTGTTGCCGGCGGTTTCTCGGGAAGTCCCGATAAGCCGATTGAGCGACGTGCGTACACTTGCATCATCACCGCATGCAAGCGGCCGATTCACTGTAAAATCATCGTTTCTTCATTGCGAATCCGATTCAGGAAAAAAAGATGACCAGCCCATGCATCATTACCGTCGCGATTACCGGGGCAGTGCCCACCAAGCAGGATAATCCGGCGTTGCCAGTTACGCCTCAAGAACAGATCGAATCGACCCATGCGGCGTTTGAAGCCGGTGCCTCATTGGTTCATATTCATGTTCGCAACGCGGATCAATCGTCGGGTTCAGATCCGCAGAAATTTGCTGAGATTCAGCGCGGTGTTGCCAAGCATTGTCCGGGAATGATCATTCAATTCTCAACGGGCGGCCGCGGCCGGGCTTTGGCGCAGCGCGGCGCAATGCTCAGCCTCAAGCCTGATATGGCATCGCTGGCGACTGGATCAGTCAACTTTCCAGCCTCAGTTTACGCAAATCCACCCGATTTCGTTAAGGATTTGGCGGCGGCGATGCTGCGCTACAGCATCAAGCCGGAAATTGAGATTTTCGATACAGCGATGCTCTACAACGCCGCGGCGCTGGCGCAGGAAAACCTGCTTGCCGAACCCGTCCATGTGCAGTTTGTGCTGGGCATCCCCAACGCGCTGCCGGCCCGCCGCAAACTGCTTGAATTCATGATTTCGGAATTATACGAGGTGCTGCCCGCCGCAACTTGGACTGCGGCTGGAATCGGACGCTATCAGTTTGAGGTGAATCAGTGGTGTCTTGAGCTCGGCGGCCACTGCCGGACAGGCCTGGAGGACAATATTCGCTATGATCGGCATCGGCTGGCCAAAAGCAACGCGGAGCTGGTGCAGAAAATCGTTGCGGTCGCAGACCGCTACGACCGTGCGCCTGCCACGCCGGAACAGGCGCGGGAGCTGCTGCGTCTCCCGCCCGCACCCGCAGTGCAATGACCTTGGAGCCTGTGCGCGATTGGATACAATCTTGCGCACTTTTGCGAGTGCTTTGGCGTATTGCAAATCAGCCCCGCGATCTCGCAGATGGCTGCACACAACTTGAGTAGAATGACATGTATGACCTTTACTACTGGATCACACCCAACGGTCACAAAGTGACAATGCTGTTGGAAGAATTGGCCGTTGACTATGCCATCAAGCCGGTCAATATCGGCAAGGCAGATCAATTCGACCCGGCGTTTCTGAAATTGTCGCCGAACAATCGAATTCCGGCGTTGGTGGATTCGCGTCCAGAAAGCGGCAGCGGGCCGGTTTCATTATTTGAATCGGGCGCCATCTTGCTGTATCTGGCGGAAAAGCACAAGCAGTTTATTCCAGCCGCGATCGAAGGTCGCGCCCAAGTGCTGCAGTGGCTGTTCTGGCAAATGGGCGGCTTGGGGCCGATGTGCGGGCAGGCGCACCATTTTGTGAGCTATGCGAATGAGGAAATTCCGTATGCGATTCAGCGCTACGTTGCGGAAGTGTCGCGGCTGTATCAGGTGCTGGATTTTCAGCTGGCCGAGCGCGAGTATATCTGCGGAGACTATTCTATCGCGGACATGGCTTGCTATCCTTGGATCGTTCCGTACGAGCGCCAGCGCCAGGATCTCAATCAGTTCGGAAACCTCAAGCGCTGGCATGATGCGGTCAAGGCCCGGCCAGCGACGATTCGAGCCTATGCGCGCGCCGAGCAATACCGGGCGGAAAGCCTGTCGATGTCAGATGCGGAGAAAAAAGTGCTGTTCTCGCAGGATGCTGCAACACTGCGCAACCTGAAGAGCTAGCGCGGCCAGGGCGGCGGCGATGCGACAAGCAAACACTAGCCCGCTGGACGGACTCGTCGTTGTTGACTTTACGACGCTGGCGCCAGGTCCCTTGGCCTCGCTGATTCTGTCCAATTGCGGTGCGACCGTCATCAAGATTGAGCGTCCGCCGCGCGGCGATGAAATGCGGGATTATGAGCATGCGTTCGCAGACAATGGCGCGACGTTCTCGCTGCTCAATGCCGGCAAGCAGAGTCTCGCAGTCGATCTCAAGACTTCGGACGGGCTGGATCAGGTCAAGGCGCTGATTCGTGACAGCGACATTGTGCTGGAGCAGTTTCGTCCGGGTGTCATGGCGAAGCTTGGATTGGACTACGCCACTTTGAAGAGGATCAATGCGCGATTGATTTATTGTTCCATTACCGGGTTCGGTCAAAGCGGTCCGAAATCTCAGGTTGCGGCACATGACCTGAATTATGCAGCCGATACGGGTCTTTTGACCTGCGGAGCCGCGCCGGCTGGCAAACCGTCTATACCGCAAATGCTCGCGGCTGATCTCGCGGGCGGAACCTATCCGGCGGTGATGAACATCCTGCTTGCCTTGCAGCAGCGTCATCGAACCGGCGAGGGCGCCTGTATTGACATATCCATGACAGACTGCCTGTTTCCGCTGATGTTTTGGGGACTTGGGCTGGGCTGGGGCGCTGGCGCCTGGCCGCAAAATGGCAATCACCTGCTTACCGGCGCATCGCCGCGCTATCAGGTTTACCTCACAGCCGATGACCGCTGCCTGGCGGTGGCCGCGATCGAAGAGCGGTTTTGGAAGAAATTCTGTGAATTGATTGACTATCGCGCCGATGCCAGTCTGGAGCGTGAAGAGCCCCATCAGGTCATTGAGCAGATCAGTCAGATCATTGCCGCACAAGGCGCCGCGCACTGGCGAGCCGTTTTTGCCGAGCATGATGCCTGCGCGCTCATTGCCAATACACTCCAGGAAGCTGTTGCGGATCCGCATTACCGCGTCCGCGGTGTGTTTGACCGCCAGATCAGAACACAGGCCGGTGCGCGAATCAATGCACTGCCGATGCCGATTGCAGACGCGCTGCAGCGGAATTTTGAGGCGCCTGCGCAAGTGCCGGCGCTGAACAGCTGGGCCGCTCGGCAGTCGGCGGGGACGGATGAATAAGATACAGCGCATCGGGGTCGTGGGGGCCGGTCTGATCGGGTCGGGCTGGATTTCGCGATGCATGGCTCGAGGCATTCAGGTGATTGCCTGCGATTCGTCTCCGAACGGCGAGGACGCCATGCACATGCATTTGGACAATGCCTGGCATGCATTGGAAAAATTAGGTTTTTGCCGAAGTGAGGCTTTGCCGGTGCAGTTTACGTCTGATCTGGAGCGGCTGGCGCACGACGCTGATTTCATTCAGGAGAGTATTCCCGAGGTGCTTGAGCTCAAGACGCAGATGCATGCCGATATTGATCAATATGCCGCACCCGAGGTGATCATCGCATCAAGCTCATCGGGACTGCTGCCGTCCCAGTTTCAGGCGCAGGCGCGGCATCCGCAAAGAATCGTGGTGGGACATCCGTTCAATCCGGTCTATATTCTTCCGCTCGTCGAAATCGTAAAGGGCGACCTTACCAGCGATGCCGCCGCCCGCAACGCAGCAGATTTCTACCGTTCCATCGGCATGCAGCCGCTGATGGTGCGCAAGGAAGTTCCGGGCTACGTCTCAGATCGATTGCAGGAAGCGCTGTGGCGGGAGACTTTGCATATGATTGCGGACGGCGTGGCAACCACCGAAGACATTGATGATGCGATTGTCTATGGTCCAGGATTGCGCTGGGCGATTATGGGTGTCTGTCTCACCTTCCACCTTGCCGGCGGCGCGCAGGGCATGCGCCATATGCTCAGTCAATTCGGACCGGCTCTGGAACTGCCGTGGACGCATATGCGAGCGCCGCCACTGACTGCTGAACTGGTCGATCGCATGGTTGATGGCACACAGCGGCAGGCTGGCGGCCATTCGGTTCGTGCACTTGAGCAATTGCGAGATGAATGTTTGATTGATATTCTGGATGTCTTGCATAAATATCAGTACGCGGCTGGCACAACAGCCTATCGCAAACAGGGTCAAGTTGAATAGCTCCCGTCGGGCGGCGCTGGATCGGCTGCTGCACCCTCAGTCTGTCGCAATTGCCGGTGGCGAGCATGCGCGACGGTGCATTGCTCAGCTGCAGCGCCTTGGTTTCAGCGGCAAGATTTGGCCGGTCAATCCGAACCGCACCGAAATGGCGGGGGTGGAGTGTGTCGCCGCACTGGAAGATTTGCCCTCCGCCCCCGATGCCGCTTTTTTGGCTGTGGGCCGTGAAGCAACCATCGAATCGGTACGTAAGCTGCGGCAAATGGGCGCCGGCGGAGCAGTCTGCTATGCCTCTGGCTTCGCCGAGGAAGGGCTCGGCGGCCAAGCTTTTCAGAGCCGGCTTGATTCTGCAATGGGCTTGATGCCGCTGATTGGCCCCAATTGCTATGGGCTTCTCAACTACATTGATGGGGTCGCGCTGTGGCCTGATCAGCAAGGCGGTCAGCGTTGCCGCCGCGGTGTTGCGATCATCAGCCAAAGCGGCAACATTGCATTGAATCTGTCGATGCAGCGGCGCAGTTTGCCGGTGGCTTATTTGATTTCGACCGGCAATATGAGCGGCATCAAAATGCATGAGTACATTCGTACCCTCGTCGCACAAACTGAAGTGACCGCGATTGGCATCTACACCGAGCGAATTGATGATGCGAGGGCGCTGTCACAAGCTGCGCTGGAGGCACTGGATAAAAATATCCCGATCGTCGTGCTTGATTCGGGCCGCTCGCGCATTGGCGCTGATTTGACTCAGAGCCACTCCCACTCGATGTCGGGCGATGCGCGGCTGAATCGCGCGTTCTACGCAAAATATGGTTTCATCCAGGTGAGCAGTATCCCGCAACTGCTTGAAACACTGAAATTTGTCTCGTATCATCGCGGCGCAAGCCGCGGGACGCTTGCATCGATCAGCTGCTCTGGCGGGGAAGCAGCTCTGGTTGCAGACTTGGCTGACACGCACGGCATGACTTTTCCCGCCTACGACCGCGATCAGCACTCGCAGCTGCGGCAGGTGCTGGGCGACAGAGTTCCTCTATCCAATCCGCTGGATTATCACACCTATATCTGGGGTGATCCGGCGGCGCAAAAAAAGTGTTTTGAAGCGGTGTTTTCAGGTCCGCAGACCGCCAATCTAGTGGTGCTGGATTATCCAGAGGAGACGCTGCGCGATGCCAGTGAATGGGATTTGGCAGTGCAAGCTGTGGCGCAAGCTGCTGACAGCGCCCATGCCATGGTTGCCGTCGTATCAAGCCTGCATGAGAACATGCCAGAGAGTGTGCAGCACAAGATCAAAGGCTATGGAATGGTGCCGATGCTGGGTTTGGAAGAGTGCATCGGTGCGATTGCGGGAGCATGGCGCTTTACGAAAGCGAAAGAACGCTTGACAGCTCTAGCGCCTTTGTCGCCTGGGTCACCAAGCCTTGCCAGCCAGTCGCTGAGTGAATATCAAAGCAAACAAATTCTGCGCCAGGCCGGTATTCAGACTGTTGACGGGATGCTGGCGCGCACAATCGATGAATTGGGAAATATCGCAGGCCGGCTCGGTTATCCGCTTGTGGCCAAAGTATCGGGCAGAGACATTGTGCACAAGACTGAAGTCGATGGTGTGATTGTTGACATACACAATGAGGCTGGCCTCATCCGCGCGTTTCAGTCGCTGGCGCCAATCAGCGGCGAGGTCCTCATCGAGAAGAGGGCGCCGCCGCCGCTGCTTGAATGTCTTGTTGGACTGAGGAAACATGAGAAGTTTGGATATATACTGGTCGTTGGAGCGGGCGGTCAATGGACTGAGCTTCTTGATGATACAAGTGTATTGCTTTTGCCGGTTGACCAAGCAGAGCTTCGAGATGCCTTGGCGGCGCTCAAAATCGGCCGGCTGCTGAGCGGTTATCGCGGGCCGGCCGCTGACACTGAGGCGCTGGTTCAGGCGGTCATGCGGCTGATCGGTTATTGTACCGATAAAGATCATATCCTGACCGAGGTTGAGGTCAATCCGCTGTTTGTATACGCAGAAACGGAGGGGATTGTGGCTGTCGACGCGGTGGTGCGCGGTGATATCAGCTGGTTATCTCGCAGACTTTCGAGCCAGGATTCGCAATGCTGATAGCGTGTCATTAAGATTTTTATCACCCGAGTGGTTGGGAACAACCGCAGCCACTCGCCAATCATTCATACAGGTGTCTGTTAAATATGTCCGGTGCTATCAAAGTAGAACATCGTGATGCGGTCATGGAACTCACCATTGCCCGTCCTAAAGCCAATGCAATTGACGTTGCGACCAGCCAGAGAATGGGAGAAGTTCTATGCGAATTTCGAGATGACCCGAATTTGCGTGTGGCCATCATTACTGGTGATGGAGACAAATTTTTTTCTGCCGGCTGGGATCTTAAGGCAGTCGCGGAGGGCACTGCGGGATTTGATGACGATTACGGCCCTGGCGGCTTTGCCGGCATCACTGAGCTGCATGACCTGGATAAGCCGGTTATCTGTGCGGTCAACGGTCTTGCTGTCGGCGGCGGCTTTGAGATTGCCTTGTCCTCTGACATTATTGTTGCGGCTGAGCATGCGGAGTTCTTTTTGCCGGAAATTCAGGTCGGTGTGGTTGCGGATGCTGCGACTTTTCGATTGCCGCGCAGAATTCCAAGAGCCATCGCAGTTGAGATGCTGCTTACAGGTCGGCGCATGTCGGCGGCCGAGGCGCGAGACTGGGGACTGGTCAACGCAGTGGTGGCGGCCGATGATTTGATGGATGAGGCGCGAAAAATGGCGAGTACCATCGCGCAAGGCGCGCCTTTGGTGGTGGCGGCAGTCAAGGAAATGCTTCGCAAGACCGAAGACCAATCAATTCCGGCGTGCTATCGCATGCTGCATGATGGCGTTTTCGAGGGCTATCAGCGGATGATGGCCTCACCGGATGCGGCTGAGGGTCCCAAGTCATTTGCTGAGAAACGCGATCCTCAATGGAAGCAAGGTAGTGCCTAAATCTTGCCTGACAACTTCAGGATGCTTGAGTCCCGATAAAAAACAGAAAAATAGCTCCCCGGTTAGACTAAGCTAAACGCATGAGTAAATTTAGCAGTTGTCGTTATTCACGCGAATAACCTTCATAACCTCGTCGCCCAAGTGATTAATCGCCTTAACCGCAATGCGCCCTGTCTGTGGTCTTGCGAATGGCCGCGAAATATCCGAGCGCAAACTTCCCCAAGCCTCTTGATTTATCTGAGCCTTCAGTGTTGTTTTGAGACTCTGATACGGATCTCCAGCGCCAATGAAATATGCATGCCGGACAAAAAAGCTTTCCATATCGTAATTTGTATCGATAAACCAGCAGGCGAGTTCTTCAGGTTCGGATGATCGCACCTCGCCTGAACGTGGGTCAAAAATGTCAATCCCACAAATCCTTACTTGAATTTGAGTTTTTGAAGTGTCAATAAGCTCTATGTCAGGTTCTCCAAAAACAACAAACAGGTTGGCACTCTTGGTTTTTTTCAAATCAGTGGACATTTGGAGGTCTGCATTCATCCGTGCTTTCAGAATAGGTAATTTCCCTAATTTGCTCAATTCAGTCGTTTGTGCATCGTAATTGAAAGCGCATGCGATCAAAACATCAAACTCTTGTTCCGCCGCTTCGCGCGCTGCTCCGACAATATCCTCTCTGCCGAGAGTTCCATGTTCTGGCCCAATTAAAATGCCTGCGCGCTTTTGTTTGCCCCCTTGTTCGTAGGCACCATCGGCGCAAATAAAGTCGCCGGGCCAGCCTTGGAGGGACGTAAAGTCAATCTTGTTATTTTTGTCAGACTGCTGAACACCTGCTTCTTTCAGCTGTTCCAATATCAACGCACTAAAGTCAGCCGCTGGAATCGCGCGTGAAAAGTCTGTTGCATGTCGCTCTATCACATCATGCGGCTGCTCATCTGCATTTGAATCTGAGCTCATTGCTGAGACTGAGCGGTGTGGGGAAAGCGATTCGACTGTAAATGGGCCAGCAACCCTGACTTTCTTGTTATCTTGATAAGGCTTGTCATATAAAAGCTTGTATTCAGCCTGTGCGGCAATGCAGTCATTGATTTCTTTTTGACGCTTTGTTTTTACGTTCCAGAAATGTTTCAATGCCTCTTGCGCCTCTTGACCCCAATCACTCGGAGCATGATGTGGAACCTCCCAATCAAGAAGCGAATCTGAAAAAGCCGTGTCGCCGCTCGGCAGCTCAATAGATTTGGCGGGAGCATTAAACTTAATCGCTTCACCTTTACGCCCTCCGAGAGTGACGATAAATTCTTCTTTGTGCCCGCGCAATGCCTGGTTCAAGTCCTTTAAAGCTGTATCCCCCGCAGATTGATGTGTAGCAGCGATCTCATCAATTTTTTCGTTGTAAGAAATTGATTTAAGAGTGATCTTCGGCAATCGTTCATAAACAAAGCCATGACTGATCCGATCATATGTAGGCTTTTGCAAAGGTGTCACCTGCCGAATTTCCGCCTCCTTAAGTTGCCCTTCGCGGCTGTCGGCGAGCAAATAGTAAGGATATTTGGCCCCCATAATTCGGGCGCGGGCAAGTGCCAGTGACACACGTGAAGTATCAATGGTAATCCAGCGGCGTCCCCATTGCTCGGCGACATAAGCAGTGGTTCCGGAACCGCATGTTGGATCGAGCGCTAAGTCCCCCGGGTCGGTCGTCATCAAAATACAGCGTTGAATGATTTTTTTTGAGGTCTGAACGACGTAAGTTTTTGAAACTTCCGGACCTGTATCGATCCAAGTGGAATCATATTCCTTCGCGGGATAGTCATCGTGGTAGTAAACGGAACTCAGTACAGTTTTATCGGGCTTTATTCGACCGGCGGCAAGAAGACGTTGAAAGCTAGCTTCCGCATGCCGCCAACTGCGTGTTGACGGAATTTCCCACATTTTTCCAAAGGCAGCTCTGGGACTGTGTTCACCAGCACTCATTGAATGCAGAGGTAAAGATCTGAATGCCTTGCACCCAGCTACAATCGAGTATTCTTTAGCAAGTTCTTTCGGTGTCATTCGTCGCCTTAGTCCGCTCTCCTCTTCTATCTGCGTGTAGGTTTTGGTATCAAGTTCCCGCTCCAGCAACAGTCTTCTGAACTTTATGTTTTCTGCACTTTTTCCATACCAAATCAAGAAATCCGAGACTCTTTTCAATGATCTGTCACGGGATGTCCCACTACTCACACGGCAAGTGATCAAGTTCACAAAATTGTCCTCGCCAAACACCTCGTCCATAACTGCTCGAACACGATGGACATTTTCGTCGCTAATTTGCACAAATATGCTGCCACTGTCGGTCAGCAGGTCGCGCGCCACCGTTAATCGGTCCCGCAGGTAAGTCAGGTAGGAGTGAATTCCGTTTCTCCAAGTGTCCCTGAAAGCTTTAACCTGCTCTGGCTCGCGCGTGATGTGCCTGACATTTCCATCCTTCACCTCGCGACTTGTTGTCGACCATTGGAAATTCGAGTTGAATTTGATCCCATAGGGCGGGTCAAAATAGATGCATTGCACTTTCCCGCGCAAACCTTCTCGCTCAGCAAGGCTGACCATGACCTGCAATGAATCCCCCAGAATCATTCGATTTGACCAATTCTGATCATGTTCATAAAATTCGGTCTTTGCCTGCAAGTTCGGCAATCCATTGAAATCAGCAAAAAGATCGGGTATCGGCGCATCTTCAATCGATCGCGTCTCAGACTCATGCTGCAAATCCTCAATCAGCGACTTCGGATGAATCTTTTCCTGAATATAAATTGGCGGAGTGTGAACATATAGATCCGTAACGTCTTGCTCATCTTTGCCACTCCATACTAGCTGTGGATCAAGGTCACGGTTTCTACGCTTGTATGCAGTTCTTACAGCAGATTTAGTTTCGTCCTCCAGCAACGCTTCATATTCCGAAGTTGGGATGTTTTTTCGGTGTTCTTCTTTGTGCTGAATGGAGACAATTTCACTTTGTCGAACACTTTTTGACTTTGCTCTTGCCATAAATGCTCCTGAATCTGAGTCGCTATGAATCAACAGTCGAAAGGATTGAGGATATCAACGCCTAGATCTCGCATATTCTTAACGTTGCGGGTTACAAGTGTCATTTGATGTATTTTTGCGGTTGCCGCAAAAAACCCGTCAATCACATCAACAGTTTTCCTGCAGTTAATTCTGCCCCATTCGTACGCAACACGCATGTCTACTTCCAAGGTCCTGCCTCTGAATTCTTCCTCAAGCCTTTCAAGCCAATTCTCCAAGACTTGATTTTGCAACGAGTCCCGATATCTGATTCGCTCGATTCCTTGTCGAATCTCACCCAATACCAATACACTGATGTAGAGTTCCTGCGCGTCAACTTGCCGGTACCATTGAGCAACACTTTTGTTGCATCGTGAACCTTTACGAACCTCCGATACAATATTGGTATCCAGCATATATATCCATCAGATACATTAGAAAAAATCAATATCGCGCCCAAAATCTGGTGCGCGCTGAATTTCGATGCCTTCAAGCGGCGCCATCTCTAGCATGGACTTAAAATCAGATGGCCAATCGCCGACGATCGGCGCAATGCAATAATGCAGATCACGTTCCATTGTATTAATGTCGGTTAATTCCAGAAAAGCCCAGCGGCCAAAAACGCCTGCTTGGTTTACGCTGGGAATCCACTTTTCACGCATGACTGCCGCCTTCAGTCTGGAATTGTCGGTTTGCTCTCCTTTGACTTCAATCACCAAATTGCATTTAATCTCATCATCTTTGCAAACAGCAGCGATGAAGTCCGGCCGGTAATAGCGCGACTTTCCCGCTTCAATGTACGGAACTTGAAAACCCAATTGGTGATTCTTGACGTATCGATGCACCCTCGGATGAGACTCCAGCAATTGACAGAGGTATCGTTCCCAGCTGCTGTCACAAACAGCGTAGTTGACATGACATTGACTGTTATCTGTCCACCACAGGTTGGTTTCACTGGTATAGAAGTCTATCTCATCAGTACTTCCGGTCGGGTTGTAGGGATCCAATATGGGGCGGATGCTCGGTCTGCCATCAATGCTGTAAATTGAATTGGCTATCTTGGCGCAAGCATCATCTGCAATCGTCTGGTAAAGTACCTGGGACAGGTGAGTTCCATCCTCACAAACCAAGCATCCACTTTGAAGCCATTGCTTTGTAATCCGCAAAAGATCGTCAAAAAGGTGTAATTTCAGGGCATTCTGATCATCTTTGAAGTGTTTTTTGAGCAGCCATTTTGCCAGATGAAATGCAATAGATGATTCTCGCGTAGATTGAAGAATATGAGGTGTCAATTCAACGTTTTCACCTAAGATTCCTTGATTCTGAGTCATTGTTGGCCCCGTTTTATCGGGTGTTAGTCGCAACACAGCGCTCTCGCCAAAATCTGCCTTGAGTGCCTCGTCGCCAAAATCGTGGCAGAAGCCTTGGACTCGCGGGAATTCAATCCGCAAATGATCTCGGTCTGGACGCACCGCATGCACGTGAATCGGCACCTTGGGCACTGCCGGAGGAATGACGACAGGCTCAGCTGCGAAGTCAAAGGGAATGCCGAACACATCCGCGTACTCAACTCCAAACTTGCCGTTTTCGTCAAGGGCGTATGATTGACGGCGAAGCGCACGCCCTACCACCTGTTCGCAAAGCAATTGCGTGCCAAAAGCACGCACACCTAAAATATGCGTTACGGTATTGGCATCCCAGCCCTCAGAAAGCATCGCTACCGACACAACACAGCGAATGCTTGCACCCAATCTTCCCCGCTTGCCGACAGTATTCATTACCTCACGCAGAATGTCTTCGTTCGATAAATTCGCGCCAGCTTCTGTATCGCCTTTACGCTGAATCAACTCCGTTTTAAATTGCTCAATCTCGTCTTTTGAATTTTCTAAAAAATTTTCGCCTAAATCACCTCCAGATTCAATTTGCTCACTGTCGATCAACAATGTCCGCGGATGCACAGCGCGATTCCCATCTTCAAGATAGTTGCTGAAAAGCGGCAGCCGGCCGGCCACAGCGATCCCAGAATCATCGTCGCTTTGATAACCTGATATATAGCGGTACAGCAGGTCAGATGTCGCGGTATTGCTGCAAACAACAATGAAGACCGGAGGCAGATCTATTCCCGCCTCTTGCCAAGTATGAAACGTCTTTTCGTAGTGTCCATATAAAGTCGTGAGGGCGTTTTCTAAATCTATGGGCAAATTTGACGGATCCAGCTTTGCAGAATTTCTTCTCCCTTTCCTCGGCAGCTGTTTACCCACATGATTCCATAAATCTCGAAAACGCGGCATTGCGTCCGCTGATGAATTATCCGCTACCGGTACGCGTGGCAATTTGACAATACCGCACTCAATCGCATCAAGGAGTGAGAAATCGCTGACTGTCCAAGGAAATAGCGTTCCTTCACGGTATCCAGAACCGCTCAGAAAAAAAGGTGTTGCTGACAAGTCTGCGACAATGCGAGCGCCAATTCGACTTTTGACTGCTTCGACGCCAGAAATCCAAAGATGCGCAGCTTCAGTATTTTTTCTTGCCTCATCTTTCATCTCGCGGTCGCCGGCAGATTCTTCAGACTTGTCGGCTTTGGCACGGTAGCAGTGATGCGCTTCGTCATTGAAAACCATCACATGCTTCATTGAAATCAGCTCGGGGCAGACACGCTGCAGCATTTGCCCGTCAGTTTCTTGAGATGAAAAATTGGTGTCGTGGCCAGCAAGCAGTGCTTTGCTCCCGGTACTGAGGTTCAGTTTTTCACGCTTTTGAAATGCATGAAAGTTGGTAATGACAAGTTTTGCCTTCGACAAATCAAGCAGCATCTCTCGCGGAACTAAATCGAACTTCTTGTAGTAGCTGTCGGGGTGATTAGGTTCAAGGACAGAGAGTCGATCTCGGATCGTAATGCCGGGTGTCACGACCAAAAAACCCTTGGTGAAATGAGGATTGGATGGATTGCGAACTGCATTGATCGTTTGCCAAGCAATGAGCATTGCCATCACGGTTGTTTTGCCTGCGCCAGTAGCGAGCTTTAGCGCAATGCGAAATAAATTTGAATTTGCTTCTTGATTGACTGATTGGAGATATTGCCGAATTTTTTTGTATTTCTTGTTTCTTCCAGTTGGACATTCCACAACTTCGGCCAGCCAAATTACCGTTTCCACAGCTTCAATTTGACAGAAAAACGGTCTTCTAGGTCTGGATTCTGTAATGCGCCAATGCCGCAGCAACTGACCTGTAGATGGCGTTACGTTACATTCCTCCACCGGCAGATCGCGCCAGGCGTCTACCTGGCGTCGAATCATATTGATAACCTTAAACGTGCTGTGCTCTTCGGTGCCTCTGGAAAAAATAGTTTCAATCTCTTCATCTTGATTATTATTGCCAGCTGGCTGCGCTAATGGAACGGCGGTCACGGGTTCGGATTCACGACGAGACGGTACACGACTGCCTGTAGGCCGGCGATCCGCGTCAAGTTCCCAGTGCTGTCTCGGCACTTCATAGGGCGAATTTAAAATTGGCGCGGTGAAAAATCCAGTCATAAGGAAGAAACAACAGATTTGGCTTAGTGGGCTGCCATTATTTTACATGCGTCGCAGCGCGGTCAAATCACGAAATTTCAACATTCGAGGTGTGAGCAGTCAGCTAGAATCCGGATTGCCGGTGAAAGAAAACGCCAATTTGTATATTATTGGCAGTTCACCCGAATGACACAAACCTTTTGGTATTGCGCAAGGCTGGTTGTTTCGGAAGCCACAGCTTCTGATTGTCTAAGCAACGAGGAATTTAGGATGAACAATGTCAAATCAGTGGAGGCCAAAGCGGCTGCTAACGCAGTCCGAGCGAAAAACACAGGCACTGCGCCAAGAAAACTGAACGTCCAAAACGGCCAAGATCAGGCTGCCAAATCCGAAGCCGGCTCGATCGTATACCCTTATCAAACCAGGCTGACACGCAAGGAGTATGAATCCCGCAAAGCAGCGCTGCAAGTTGAGCTGGTCAAAGCGCAAAACTGGGTGAAAGAAACTGAGCAGAAAGTCGTCATTATCTTTGAAGGCCGAGACGCAGCCGGCAAAGGCGGCACGATCAAGCGGTTTATGGAACACCTCAATCCGCGCGTTGCACGCGTGGTGGCACTTCCAAAGCCAGGAGAGAAAGAACGCGGCCAGTGGTTTTTTCAGCGCTATATCGAGCAGTTGCCGACCGCCGGCGAGCTGGTGCTGTTTGACCGCTCTTGGTACAACCGTGCCGGCGTCGAGAAAGTCATGGGATTTTGCACGCGCATGGAATACCTGGAATTCATGCGGCAGACCCCAGCGCTCGAGCGCATGTTGGTCGACAGCGGCATTTTGCTTTTCAAATATTGGTTTTCGGTCAGCCGCTCTGAGCAGCATCGGCGTTTTCAGGCGCGCGCTTCCAGCCCGCTCAAGCGCTGGAAACTGAGTCCGATCGATCAGGAATCCCTGAATCTCTGGGAAGAGTATACCGAGGCGAAAGAAACGATGTTTTTCTACACAGACACCCGCGATGCGCCGTGGACCGTTGTGCGTTCCGATGACAAGAAAAGGGCGCGTATCAATTGCATGCGGCACTTTCTGCATTGCATCGATTATCCGGATAAAGATTCTAAAGTGGCTATGCCGGGCGATCCCCAGATTATTGGTCAGGCGCGGGACATTTTTGCGACGCAAAGCCGCGGGGAATCACGCGATTCCGACCCCGACAGACTTCACCGAGAATAAATCGCCCGCCCTCGCAGCGTTTGCTTGCGCATTGGTTTGCGGTTCTACACGGCATAGAGCTGGCCTAGATCAGGCCGCTTGTCGCGGATGCCTGCCAATCGCAGGCAGTGCCAGCCCATTGCGTGATTGCTGGAAGTGACAGGCTTGCCAATCGCCTCCTCAATGCGTGCAATCACGGGCGCAGTTCGAAGGCTGGTGCATGATACAAACACGCCGTCTGCATCAGGCAGACCGCCCAGCTCAATGGCCGCTTGCTGAATGGAATCGGTCGTGATTTTTGCCGCACGATTGTCGTCTTCTTCATTGAATGATCCGAATGCAGTGACTGCAAGCGATCTTTGCTCGATATAGCGCGTGACGGCACTGTTCACCTCTTTTGAGTACGGCGTCAATACCGCTAGTTTCTTCATGCCAAGCGCTTTAAACGCGGCAATTGCCGCGGTGATGGGTGTGGTGCACTTCACTTCGGGACGAGCTGAGCGGATGCGCTCAAACACTTTCTCCTCGCCAAGCACCATTGAGGCCGAGGTGCAGCCATACGCAATCACGTCAAGCTTCACGCCCGGAAGAATAATCCGGGCGGATTCAGGCAGACGATGCTCCATGTCGGCCAGTGATTCGGGACTGATAATCGGAGAGTTTGGAATCCGGCTGTGATAGGTTGCCACACCATCAAGATTCAAGAAAGTTCGAAACTCGTGCTCGATGGTATGGTCTGATCCCAAGACAATGACACCAATAGCGGCACGCCGAGCGATTCCGCCGTCAAGCTCGAACGGCAGATGATTTTTGATCAGCCTCGAGTTTGTGTTGTCTGTATTTGTATTGCGACTGGCCATGCGAGTCTCCGGTCCGGCTGCGTCAAATCGGCGAAAAGTCACCGCCATGAATTTCAGGCTGGTGACCTGCAATCAAGTCTGCGGCCAGTTTTGCTGACCCGCAAGCCATCGTCCAGCCCATATGCCCATGTCCGGCGTTCACCAGCAGATTGTCATATTGCGTAAAGCCGATATATGGAGCGCCTTGCGGAGTCATGGGTCGCAAGCACGTTTTGTACAGCGGCGCACTGCAGTCGGCCGCATGTGGCATGAACTCTTTGAACGAATTGGTCATGACCTGGAAATCGGCCGGCCGATGCGAGTTGTCATAGCCGGATAAGTCAGCGGTTGCCGTAATGCGTATGCGAATGCCGATAGGCGCAAAGGCGATTAGATAGTCCTCGTCAATCAAAGATTCGATTTTTGTTCCGAATTCAAACTGATCAGCTTTATTTCGACAGTGCTCCGCAAGTTTGTGAGTGAATATCTGAGAATTGCCCGTCCCATCAGCTGGACAATACAGTGCCCTCGCAATTGCCGTTGCACAGTGGCGATAGCCGGAGTCCAGCTTGACAAGATCGCCGGGCTCGAGCCGGTCGATTTGTGCGCTGATCTCGATCATTTGCCGGGCGCGCCGCATGCCTGCAGCCAAACGTTTCGCATCGCGATACAAGTACAGCAGTCAGCGCCTGTGCTGCTCATAATCAATTCCGGTTTCTTCAGCCAGCAGATGCAATCGTTGCAGTGAGTAGCGGCAGAGGTCATACTTGCGAAGCGTGTTGGCTGTCGCTGCGCAGGAATTGCATTGGCGCAGAAACAAGCCGATCCACTTCCAGAACGCCGCATCAGAGCGAGGTCTCATGCGAAAAACTTGATCATCGCGATACAAGGATTTCAGCAGTATTGCGGGTGTTTTCGGCGTTGCCCAGGCGTAGCAGTAGCTCGTTGCAATCATTGATGCGTTGACGGCGCTGGCTTCGGTTGCGACATCGTCAGCCGCGTTATAGACGGTAATATCGTGCGTATCGCAACGGGCCAGCTCATAGGCGGCCGCAACGTCAATGACACCGCCCCCGAGAATTGCGATGCGCATTCTTTGCGGGTTCGGTCAGTTGCCTGAATGCCGCTGAGCTGCCTTACGGGATCGCAGCGATGACACTAATTTCGACAGTAAAGTCCGGTGAGGCCAATTTCGACTCCACACAGGCGCGCGCCGGCGAATGTCCGGGCGCGACCCAGGCATCCCAGACTTTGTTCATTTCGTCAAAAGTGCCGATGTCGACAAGCCAGATGGTCGCTGCAAGCAAGCGCGACTTGTCGGTGCCTGCCTGTGTCAGGTAATGATCGATGCGATCGAGAATATTATGTGTTTGCGCGGTCACGCTTTGGCCGGCAGCGTCGACAGCGACCTGGCCGGCCAGATACACGGTATGGCCGTGAATCACAGCTTGACTCATTCTTGCGCTGGTGTCAATGCGTTCAATCATGGCATCTAGTGCTCCTTAGTTCTTCAGTTGCGGGTAAACTGGCTGCTGTTCGACAGCCGATTCGCCAGTTTGAGATCGGCTGATTCACTTTCGTGGATTCGTGCTTAGTATATTGTGCAAGGCCGCCGCGCAGGCATTGAGCTGCGCGGCGCACCCGAGGCGATCGGATTCGGCCCGCAGTCCATCATTGTTGCCGCAGCCAGCGGCTGAACCAGCGTTTGCGGATATCCTCGGTCTGTGCGTACCAGAGACTGTTCATTCGCAATGCCCCGGCGGCGGTGGAAGACGGCATGTAGGATCGCATGGATATGGCGGCGTCGGAGTGCAAGCCAATCCGGGTAATGGCCGAAGTGCGTGTGGGTGCATACGGAATCAGATTGCCCATGGCGGCCATGCGCTCAGAACGTGTGGCAAAGCGGATGAATTCTTGGGCAGCTTTCCGATTGGACGCTGTTTTAGGGATGACCCAGACACCGAATTCCAGCAGCTGACCATCCCGGATGACTGAAATCGGAATGTCTTCGTTGATTCGGGCATTGAAAAACACGCCGTTGTAACCGGACGCCATGACCACCTCGCCGCTTTGCAGCATCTCGACGGGCTGTGCGCTGTCTTCCCACCAGACGATGACATCACGAATTTCGTTGAGTCGCCGCGACACCAGCTTCAAGCCGCGCTCGGTGCTCAGCAAGTCATAAATTTGCGCCGGCGGGAAGTTATAGGAAAGCAGCGCCCATTCCAGCAAGGCATGCGGGGTTTTGTGCAAGGCACGTTTGCCCGGAAATCGCTCCAAGTCAAAAAAGTCTCGCACAGAGCTGGGTTTTTCGTCGCTGAAGTGCCGATCGTTGTAGGCCAGGACAGTCGCGATTTCCAAATGTGCGATGCCGCATTGGAGAATGGATTCGGGAATAAAATCATCGAGTGCCGAAGTTCCATCAGGCGAGTCGGCAAGCAAATGCTGCGCCGTTCGATCCAGCGTCTCAAGCAGTCCCTCGTCGCAGGCGGCCAATGCTTCAGACTCGGCCATGTCAACCACATCAAATGTGAACCGGCTCCGAAGCGGTGTTACACCGCCACTGTAGTTTTTCAGCTGTATCTCCAGTCCGGTCAGCTGGCGAAACGGGTCAATGTAAGCATCCCGCTGGGCGTTTGCGTAGGAGCCGCCCCAGTCGGAAATAATCAAAGTTCCAGACACATCGGCTCCGGCAGGCACGGATGCGATCAGCACCACCAGGCAAGCGGCAAGCCTAGATCGATTCATGTTCTTCGCGACGCAGTCGCTCAATTGTTCGCAGATATGAGTTAATCACATCGTAATCCCAGACCACGCCGAGGACTTTGTTAGCGTCGGCCGATACCACCGGCACAAGATCAACAATAGTCATGCGAAATGCGGCAACCGCCTCATCGACGTTGGTGAATTCGGTAAATACAAGCGGATTGTGATCGACCACTGCGCTGACCGGCGCGGCCGGGTCGTGCGCCTCACAGGCCGGCAGCGATACAACACCAATGAATGAATCGTCCGGCAGGGCAACGATGCCATCCTTGAAGCCGCTTGTTGACAGCTGATTGATCACATCTTCGATACGGTCTTCAGGGCGAAAGCGAAGATAGTGATTATGCATGATTCGGGTGATTTTCTGATAAGCGGTCAGCGCGGTAATGCGCCCCAATGACAGGTCAAAGCCACGCATCCCCAGCTGCACATCATACAGTGACTGTCCCAGCAGTCGGCTCGATACCCAGTTTGAGAATGCAACCGCTACCATCGCCGCAATGGCCAGATCGTAATTGTGAGTGATTTCAAAAACGATCAGAATCGTCGTGACTGGCGCGCCGATCACCGCGCTGGCAGTCGCCATCATTCCGCAAATTGCATACGGCACAACGCCTGAATTGGCGATTGCGGTGGTATCGTCAAGCAGGTCACCGCACAAGGCGCCGAACAAGATGCCAATGAGCAGAATCGGGCTGAAGGCGCCGCCGACAAATCCGAATCCGATGCACAGAATTGTCAGCGCGAGCTTGGCAATGATGATGATTGCGAGCTCGCTGATGCCGAAGGCATGATCAATCGTCGCGAAGCGCAGTGTAGTGCTGCCGATTCCAAGCACGTCCGGCACCCAAATCGCCACCATCGCGACGACAAAGCCGGCGATTGCCGGACGCAGCTGAATGGGTATTTTCGTACGGTCGGCGAACTCACTGAAGTT
The DNA here is from genome assembly GCA_965200545.1 of Arenicellales bacterium. Classification (GTDB taxonomy): domain Bacteria; phylum Pseudomonadota; class Gammaproteobacteria; order Arenicellales; family JAJDZL01; genus JAJDZL01. Next base: position 276,137 of record CBDAUJ010000001.1, read on the forward strand.
GACAATGCCCTTGCAATAGGCAATCGCAATGAAGGCGCTCAAAATGCCGACGATGGCAAAGAAGATAAACTCGTAGCTGTGCTCTACACCGCCGAATTGGACCAGAAACAAGGGCTCTTGATCGAAAATCACATTGACAAAAATAAAGCCGATGGCGGTTGCGATAGCGGTCGGTGCGAAGGCTTTGATTGAGTAATGCCGCAAGACAACCTCATGCGCGAAGATCAAGCCTGCAATCGGGGCATTGAATGCAGCGGAAATCGCTGCTGCAACTCCGCAGGATATGCATATCGCTTGCAAGTTGCGAATGTCGATACGGAGCCGGGCCGCAATCTGTCCGATCAGTGTGCCGAGATAGACAAGCGGTCCATACTGGCCGACGGATGCGCCGATTCCGAGTGAAAGAATCGAGGCCAAAGTATTGGCAATGCCGCTGCCGATCGGCTCGCCCCGACTTTGGGTTTGCACCATAAGCACTGTATCGGGCGGCCCCAGTGTGCGTTTCGCTTCGATGAAATAGCGCACGATCAGGCCGACCAGCAATCCGCCGAGGGTCAGAACGGCGATCGTGACGGTATTGAGAATCAGTGGATGTTCTGCAAATCTTATTCTTTGATTCGGGGCAATCAAAAACTGCTGGTTCATCCAGTCAACGGCCTCGAGAAACAGCAAGGTCGCAATGGACACAAGGGTTCCGATCAAGCATCCGATCACCGTCAGGACGGAAATTCCGTGGGCGATTTCGTTGAACGTATGCTGACGAAGTGATTTGGCCATCGTCGGTTCCGCTAGTTGCGGGCTGGCAGGATAGAAATTACAGAATATCCATCACGCATTCGGGTGGACGCCCAACCACCGCTTTCCCATTTGCCAGAACAATCGGGCGCTCAATCAGAATCGGATGCTCAATCATTTGCTCAATGAGATGATCATCGGACAGTTCAGGGCGGTCCAGCCGACAATCCCGGTAAGGGGGCTCATTTTGGCGCATCAGGTCGCGCGGCGACATTTGAAGCAGCGCCAATATGGTTCGCATTTGAGTGTATGTCGGCGGCATCTCCAAGTATTCGATTACCGCGATATCGTCGCTCTGGCTTCGCAGAATTTGCAGAGTTTGCCTCGACTTAGAGCACCGTGGATTGTGATAGATCTTTACGGTCATGATGCACCACTTGTTTTGGGATTCAATGTTACCTTATAGCCAGGGTGACTGAATGAGAGATTGCGGCAACTTTAGCATTGGATAAATCTTCGCCGGCAATCTGTCAGCCGATGGGCGCACAGCTCGCCCCGGTCAGAATCGAAAATAACGCTTGAGGAGGTCGGGTCAAGATTCGGCAGCTGTTTGAGCTTCGATGAATTTCCAAATGCAATCGAATTGATGATCGCCCGTCGAAACCATTCGCCTCGCGCACTGCGCTGTGCAAAGTTTGGCGCAGTGTGTGTCAAGTCATATCAAATTACAGGAGCTGTCTCGGGCGACCCTGCAGCGACGCATTGCCGTTGAGATTCAGTGTCTTCCAGGCGATGAGATGCCTTGCTTTGATCAGCACATGAAATTCTCGACTTGGCAATCGATTAAATTCGAATGGAGGTATGCTGTCTCGCAATTTTGTCCGATGCCAAACATCGGATACATACCCCGAAACTGGTCACCCGCTGACCGGAATGACGAAAAATTTAATGATGGCGACGATAAAACCAGATTGAGCAAGCAATGCGCCAACTCCCCATTTGATGAGATCCGATTTGGTTTTCTCAATCATTGCCTCAAGTCTGGAAAATTCGGCTTTTGACTCTTGACGAAGCAGCTCAATTTCTGTTTTTGTTTCCTTGCGCAGCAGCTCAATTTCTGTTTTTGTTTCCTTGCGCAGCAGCTCAATTTCTGTTTTTGTTTCCTTGTGCACCGATTTGATTTCCTTGCGCACCGATTCGATTTCTTTGCGCACGGATTCGATTTCCTTGCGCACCGATTCGATTTCAGCACGAATTTCAGCGATATCAGCCTTGTTTGCAAGATTGGCATTGAGAATCTCAACTTGCTCGGCGGCAAGGGTCTCCGCCTGAATCTCACTGAAACCGGCTTTTGTCAGACGTTTGACGTAGCGGTGCGTGTCAAAGGCTATGGCTTCGTTCATAAGTCAAAATCAACACAAGGCAAAAGACTTCTGTTGCTGGGACGGGGCATAATGGCCTGCAATTGTACAGCACATGCCGTATTGCCGCCACAGCAATTCCAATTATGGCGCTCGGGTTCTGGTCATAGGATATTTGGATGTTTTCAAAAAATTTGTGTCCTTCCAATGCCGGTTGCGTCGGGTCAGTAGAGCGACGCTTCACCCGCAGGCCGAGATTTGAATCGGCGGTGCAGCCAGAAGTACTGCGAAGGCGATTTGCGTACCAGCTTCTCAATGATTTGATTCAGTCGGCAGGCATCTGCATGCGGGTCGCCTGAGACAAAATCATTCGGCAACTCAATAATGTGAGTGTCATAACCCGTGCCTTCGGTTCGCATAATTGAATAACAAACAAAAATATGTGCATTGTTGAATTCTGCAAAGCGCGTCAAAGAAGTATAAGTGGCAGCCGGTGTGCCAAAAAAAGGCGCGAATACACGGTGTCCCTTGCGGCCCGCATTCTGGTCTGGCAAATAGAAAAAAGGCGTGTTTTGCCGCAAGGCGCGGTAAAACGGTCGCATGTTGCCTCGGGCGGAGACCATATCGATGGATTGCTCCGTTCGCTTGCGATAAATCCAGTTCAGCCAAGCGATGGAGCTCAGCTGGCCGTTGAGAGCGCATTTGTAGCCGGCATCAAAGATGGGGTTGACCGGCGGCTCGTACATCGCCACCACCGGCGTGAGCAGCCCCACAGCACGCAAGGTCAGCATCGGCGCCACAAAGTGCGGACACAAAAGAATGACCGGCTTGGCTGCAGTCAGATAGTCAACCAGCGCTTGTTTGCCATGCCATCGGATCGCGGCATCGATGCGGTCATCAGTGGAAAACAGCGCGAAACCCCAGCTGAACACACCCCGTCCGGCAAAGGCAAATACGTCTTTGGCAAGCTGCTTGCGCTGCGCTTGGCTTCGATCTGGAAAACACAGTTGAAGATTGCGCTCGACAATGGTGCGCCGCGATTTGTGCAAATGGTAAAGAATCGATCCGACAGCACTGCCGGCGGCGAAGCGAACCGTCGCTGGCAGTCGCGCCACGCCCAGCCACAGCAGTGACCCAAACAGCCCGCTGAGGCGCTGTTTTAGGCTTGGCCTAATAGATTGAGGGGCTGTCATTCGGCCGCGTCTTGAACCATCTCAATGTCCACATATACTGTTCGGGCGCAAGGGCGATAATTTTTTCAAATTCAGCGTTCATGCGACGGGCGTTGATGTATTCGTCATCAGTCGGAAAATTTGCCATCGGCTTGTCAATCACAACGTAATACTGGCCGCTGTCAATGTCCAATCTTGATGACATCGGCAACACCAGGGCATTGGTGAGTCTTGCCATTCGGCCCAGCGTTGACAGGGTTGCTACTTTTTCGTTGAAAAAACTGGCGAACACCGAGTTTTTCATGCCGAAATCCTGATCCGCGATGTATATGCAACTGACATTGTTCCGCAGGTTGCGGATCAGCGGGCGAATCCCTTTTGAGCGTTTATGCAGTATCAGTCCAAAACGGCTGCGGCTGGCGACCATTTGCTCATTGAAAATCGAATTTCTCAAATCTTTCATCATCGCACAAACCGGCACCTGCGTCGCCAGCATCGTCCCGGCAAAATCGATCGAGACGACATGCGGTGTCAAAAAGATGACTGGCCGGCCCTGTCGCTGCGCCTCGATAAAGTTGGAAAAGCCTTCGTAATCGATGTAACTTCCAAGATGCTGTTCACTGGAATACCAAAGCATGCTCATGTCGATGACCGCTTGGCCGTAACAGCGAAAGTGGTGTCGGGCAACTTTCTCACGTTTCTCCGCAGGCCAGTGAGGGAAGCAGAATTCCAGATTGATCAGTGCATATCGGCGTCTTTTGGTGTTGAGCCAATAGAACAGGTCGCCTGTCAGCCGCCCAGCGAGCAAAGTCACGGAACGCGGGGTGCGGCCGATGGTATTCAAAGCGCCGATCGCAATGCGTGCCCGCCCGACGCGCAGGCGCTGTCGAAGGTCCCGAAACCCTTTCGTGATCTCGACGATTACACGCGTGTTCGCGATAGCGTGTTTTACGTGATTGCGTGATGCCACGACTGTTGGATGTTCTGGTGAATTTGGGTCTGGCTCATTGCGGCCGACGGCTGCTGCATCATTGCGCTGCATGAATTGCCGCCATTCACGCCGTGCGCCGGCCAGCCAATCTCGCATGGTCCGCACTGAACAAGATTGAGGGCGTTCACTTGCATAATGGAACAGCTGGATTATGTCCTGTATAAAAACAAACAATTACAATAATATATATAGTGTGTTTCAACAAGTCAAATGGGATGCGTCACGTCGTTCCGCGGTGATTTGTCGCGTCCGGGACTTTCATTCAAAAATTTCTGATAGCGCGGACATTGCTGCGCCAGAAAGATAAGATCTTCAATTTCATCAATATCCTGCTGGCACGGCAGGACCACATCGTAATGCAGGCCGACCTTCACAGCGCTTTTGAGTGCCTGCGCAAAGACGGTTGCCGTACTCCATTGAATATTCGCGAAAAGGCCGGGAGCGCCGGTTTGTATGCCGGCGAAAAAGAATCCGCCGTCGGCAGCGGGTCCAATTACGTTTGCGCCGGCATCCAGTTTGGCGGACGCATACGCGAGCAGTGAGCCCGTGATGTGCGGCAAATCGCAGCCCATGACAGCGGCGGCGGGGGCGCGCTCAAGACCGTAAATCAATGCCTCCTCCATTTTCTGCCCGAGGTCGCCGGGACTTTGCGCGGACATCGGCAGGTTGAATTCTGAAGCCAGCTCAATCAGGTCTGGATGATCGGGATCTGGACTGATCAGCAGACTGACCGGACCGCGCCAGTGGCGGACCGCATTGGCGACGGTTTCTGCAAGCATCATCATGGCGAGCTCGGCGGCCTGCTCCGCAGTCAAATGCGGCAGCAGACGCGTCTTGACCAGACCGGGCAGCGGTTTTTTTGCAAGCAATGTCAATGCTGGACCATTCATCAGCACACTTGGCGGTACATTCGACTCAATCGCTCCGGGGGAAATTTCAGCCAGTAAAGCAATCGCAGTATCCACATGATGATGACCGTGCTGAAATACCCGTTTGTTTCCCATCTGCGCGCGGAAGTGATGACGGCTGGGCGCACACGCGATGGCCGCTGGCGCGATTTCAAGCGTTTTGAAAGGGCGATGTCTTCCATGATGGGTATGGGCGGAAAGCCGCCGATTGCATCGTACAGCTGCCGCGTAACGAAGATTGCCTGATCCCCGGTGCAAATGCCTGATAATTCACTTCTGACGTTCATGGCACGGGCGACGATGCGCATTTTCAGCGAGTCATTGTCGAAACAGACATCGAAGCGTCCCCACTCTTTGCCGCTGGCCAGCGCTTTTGACAGGGATGCGATGACTTGTTCCGGCTCCGAAATTCGGGTATCCGCATGAATGAACCAAAGCACCTCGCCTTTTGCATGGGCGGCGCCCAAGTTCATTTGCACGGCGCGCCCTGTGACTGGGCTTGCGAGCAGGTGCAGTCGATGATCTGACGCAGCGGTCTCAGAAATGGCCTGCTTGGCGACCGGGTGGTCGCTGGAGTCGACTGCGATGACTTCGAGCACGCCCGGCAGCTGCGCCAGAGCCGGCAGATGGGCGATGACAGGCGGGCGCTCGTTGCGCACCGGCACGACTATAGAGATGGTGGGTCGTTGCACGCGTCGACGGTTACAGCATTGCGATCATTGCGGTTGCGCAAGGCGCAGATACCGCGCACTTCAGAGGTTGCGCCCTTTGGCGGCTGCCGTGCGCAGCCGCAGTGCATTCAGGCGAATGAATCCCTCCGCATCGGATTGGGTGTATGCGCCGCTCTCGTCATCGAACGAAACCACAGCTTCATCGTACAGCGAGTGATCTTCGGAGCGCCGGCCAGTGACTGTGGACTGACCTTTGTAGAGGCTCAGCCGTACCGTTCCGTTGACGCACTGCTGATGAGTATCGATGATTTGCTGGAGGCCGAGACGTTCTGGTGACCACCACAGGCCGTTGTAGACCAGTCTGGCATAACGCGGCATCAGGTCCTCAAGCAGGTGCGCGACTTCGCGATCCAATGTGATGGATTCAATGGCCCGATGGGCGGTCAGCAAAATAGTGCCGCCCGGGGTCTCATAGCAGCCTCTGGATTTCATGCCGATGAAGCGGTTTTCGACGATGTCGGTGCGTCCGATGCCGTGTTTGGCTCCCAGACGATTGAGTTCTTTGAGAATGCCTGCGGGCGATGCACTGTTGCCATTGACAGCGACCGCGTCGCCGTGCTCAAAATCAATTTCGGTCGTTTCCGGCTCATCGGGCGCATTTTGCGGGTCGCAAGTCCAGCGCCACATATCCGCGGGCGGTGCCGTCCAGGGGTTTTCGAGCTCGCCGCCCTCATAAGAGATGTGCAGCAAATTGGCATCCATGGAGTAGTCGGCCTTGCCGCCGGCCCGTTTGTCCACCGCAATCCCCTCGCTGTCGGCGTAGGCCAGCAGATCTTCGCGTGAGCGAAAATCCCACAGTCGCCAAGGCGAGATGATCTTGACCTCCGGCAGCAGCGCATAGGCGCCCAATTCGAACCGAATCTGGTCATTGCCTTTGCCCGTGGCGCCGTGCGCGATGGCATCGGCGCCGGTCTGCTTCGCGATTTCAACCATGCGTTTGGCGATCAAGGGCCTGGCGATGGATGTTCCCAGCAGGTAGACGCCCTCGTACAGGGCGTTGATGCGAAACATCGGATAGACATAATTGCGAGCGAACTCTTCGACGAGGTCTTCGACGAAGCGGCACTCGCAGCCAAGGCGAGCCGCTTTGGAATCGGCAGCCTGCAGGTCTTCGTTCTGTCCCAAGTCGGCGGTGAATGCAATGACTTCGCATTGGTAGGTATTCTGCAGCCAGCGCAGAATAACTGAGGTATCAAGGCCGCCGGAGTAGGCGAGGACAATTTTTTCGGACATAAGAAAAATTCAATGTTGCAGAAACAAAAAACAAGGCAGCCTGCAAGGTCGCCGGAATGGCCGAGAGCGATTCAATGACCGGCGGTTCGCTGAACTGGAGGCTTGCACAGATCACGCGAGCCGGCACCGCAATTCACAGCGGCACTTGCATAAGGGACACAGCAGCGATAGCAACAGTCCAATTGTCTTCGGGCAGCCGCTGCCCATTTGGCCTGTGCGGGTGTCGTCGAGATTTTGCATTCTGTAACAGCCAAGTTCTGATCGTTCAAATAGTCTGTACGCGGCCGCTGCGGCTGCAAGCCAAGCATGATTATCATTCATTCGGCATTGAGTGCGCACAAAAAAATGGCAGCAAATGCTGGGCGACAGCCGCGGCATGATCCATGTGGCAATGATGACCGCCTTCGATATCAATGACATGCAGATTCTTAATGTAGGCCTCACGCCCGCGCAGCGCTTCCCAGTTCAGCACGATTCCGGCCGTCGATCGGATAAGCATACTGCGGCAGCGGATTTTTCCCATGTAAGTCTTGATCTGATTTTCGTTCAGGTACAGCGGCGAAGGTCGGGTGACTGCCCGGTCCGTGCGCCATTGATGGCCGTCGCCGACCGATTTTAGATTGCGTTCGGCGATCAGTCGAGCAGCATCAAGCGACAGGTCGCTGGCCTTTTGCCGCGCTGTCGCAGCCTGCTCAATGGTTGCGTAAATAACTTTGTCTCGTCGCGGGGCGGTTGATCGATCAATATGACGCCTGAATTTTTCATAAAACCTGTGGTCTTCGGCTGTCAGCGGCCCGATGCCTTCGATCATTGCGAGATTGTCGATGCGTTCGGGAATCACGCTGGCGATCAGCGCTGCCACGCTGGCGCCCAGCGAATGGCCCAGCAGCGAGACACGTTCCAATTCAAGGCTGTCGAGCGCTTGAATAATGTCGGTTGCATAGTCAACGAAGTGGTAGGCATTGACACCCCGGCGATGCTGCGATGCGCCATGTCCAGGCAAATCCAGAGCGATGAGACGCAACCCGTCAAGGCAGTCTGCCAGCGGCATGAAACTCGCGGCATTGTCCAGCCACCCATGCAAGGCGACAACCGGCGGATCAGCCTGGTGTCCCCAAGCCAATCCGGCAAGCGATAAAGTCGATGTGTCTGCGGCAATGGATTCAGGTTGGTGTGGCATGTCGGTTCACTCAAGCGGGTTCAGTGCGATGACGCATTGGGGTTTGGGCCTGTGCTGGCGGCCAGGGCCGCGGACGAATCCAGATATTGGACTGCACCGATGGTACACAGTGCGATGCGACTCGCGTTTGCCGCAACGCAAAACAAATTTTACAATAGACATTCTTGGCAAGAAACTTCGAAAGCAACCGATATCCGCGTCGGGCACATTGATTCGGATGCACCTCGATGAATTTTGGTATTCTTGTTGAGCGCGACTGGACTGTATGCGCACGATTCAGCAGGCACGCCTGGGAGCTCAGCAGTCCGTCCCTAAAATATCATGCCAGTTCGGCATGAAGCGGATGCAGTGTGCACAGCGATAAACCCCCATCATCAAGGAAAGGATACAGCTATGGCGAAAAATACAGCACAAGCGAAGACTTCACAGACCCGCCGAGACCAAGGCAAGCGTGGCGAAGATACGCTGACGATGATTGATAACCGCAACGGTCAGAGTTATGAATTCCCAATCGTGAACGGCAGTGAAGGGCCGAGCCTGATTGATGTTTCTTCACTGTATCAGAAAACTGGCATGTTCACTTACGACCCAGGGTTTACCTCGACCGGCTCGTGCAAGTCGGCGATTACTTTTATTGATGGCGAGAAAGGCATCTTGTTGCATCGCGGCTATCCAATCGAGCAGCTGGTTGAGAAATCCAACTATCTGTCGGTTTGCTATCTGCTCTTGCACGGCGAGCTGCCATCACAAGTCGAGCAGAAAGAATTTGAGAATACAATTGTATTGCACACCATGCTGCACGAGCAGCTCGTTGCGTTCTATCGCGGGTTCAAGCGCTCAGCGCATCCGATGGCTGTCATGGTCGGCGTCGTCGGCGCACTGTCTGCGTTCTATCACGAAGATACCGATATTCATGATCCGCTCCAGCGCATGATTGCAGCCCATCGGCTGATTGCCAAAATGCCGACGATCGGTTCCTATGCCTACAAGTATTCGGTGGGCCAGCCATTCATGTATCCGAAGAATGATCTCAATTATGCAGAGAATATGCTGCGTATGATGTTCGCGGTTCCAGCCGAAGAGTATGAGGTGAATCCGATTTTGGCCAAGGCCATCGATCGCATTTTGATTCTGCATGCTGATCATGAGCAGAATGCCTCAACTTCGACGGTGCGGCTGGCGGGCTCGTCGGGTGCGAATCCATTTGCCTGCATTGCTTCGGGGATTGCCTCTCTTTGGGGGCCCGCGCACGGCGGCGCGAATGAAGCCGTTCTCAAAATGCTGGGTGAAATCGGCGATCCGAAAAATGTCAGGAAATATGTCGATTTGGTCAAAGACAAATCCAACTCGACACGGCTGATGGGATTCGGGCATCGGGTCTACAAGAACTTTGATCCGCGCGCGAAGGTGATGCGCCAAACCTGTCATGAAGTGCTTGATGAGCTGAACATTTCGGATCCGCTGCTGCCAATTGCCATGGAACTCGAGCAGATCGCATTGAGCGATGACTATTTCATTGAGAAGCGACTGTATCCGAATGTGGATTTTTATTCCGGGATTATTCTGCGGGCCATCGGTTTTCCCACCCAGATGTTTACCGTACTGTTCGCGATTGCCCGTACAGTCGGCTGGGTGGCGCACTGGAAAGAGATGTTTACCGACGAGAGTCAAAGAATCGGCCGGCCGCGCCAGTGGTATGACGGCCCGAAGAAACGTGACTGCCCGAAGGTTGAGAAGCGCGGCGACAAGGCGCCGAACTGGTTCCGGCTCTGGGCGAGCAAGAATTGAAATTGATTCAGGCCGGATCATCTGCATCCAGCTTGCGCTGACTGGTTTTTGTTTTTTGACCGGCTGCCCTGGCGAGGCGTACTGGCGGCGCCCGTCAGTCAGCTGCACGGCCGTGCACGTACCCCGGCAATCAGCAACTAAAGGCGACTGAAATTTTTTGATTTCAGGTTGACATATTGCGGCGACGGTATATACTTCCCTGTTGAAGCCGTAACGGCTTCACTGACCCTGACTTTGACGACCTTTTTTTAGGTCAAACATATTTTCTTGGAGAAAAAAATGTTCCGTTTGTCGTCAAGTCTCAGGACTTTCCTGATAGTACTAGCAGCAATGCTGGGTTCTTTTTCGACCGCCGCCCAGGCAGCAGAAAGAGACTATATAAGTATCGTAGGATCTTCAACTGTTTATCCCTTCGCTACCGTGGTGGCGGAGCGGTTCGGCACCAGTTCAGATTTTCGAACGCCGATCATCGAATCGACAGGTTCGGGCGGCGGTCTGAAACTCTTTTGCGCAGGTGCTGGAGTCGATCATCCGGATATTACCAACGCATCGCGTCGAATCAAAACTTCAGAAGTTGAAAATTGCGCCAGCAATGGCGTTGACGGCATCGTCGAAGTGAAGGTCGGCTACGATGGCATCGTGCTCGCCAATTCGCTTGAGTCCGAGCAGTTCTCGCTGACGCGCAGGGATATTTTCTTGGCGCTGGCGAAAAACGTGCCCGCGCCCGACGGCGAGCAGAAACTGGTCGAGAATCCGTATAAAACTTGGAATGAAGTGAATTCCGACCTGCCGGCTATCGCGATTCGTGTTCTCGGGCCGCCGCCAACTTCAGGCACCCGCGATGCATTTGCTGAGCTGGCCCTTGAGGGCGGCTGCAAAACCTATGATTGGATCAAAGATATCCGCAAAAGCGACAAGAATCAATACAAGGCAATCTGTCACGGTGTTCGTGAAGACGGCGCTTGGGTTGAGGCAGGTGAAAATGACAACCTGATCGTCCAGAAGCTGACTGCGGACAAAGATTCTTTGGGTGTTTTCGGCTTCAGTTTTCTGGATCAGAATTCAGACCAGGTTCAGGGCAGCGTGATTGACGGCATCGCCCCAGAGTTTGAATACATCGCGGACGGCTCTTACGTCATTGCTCGTCCCCTTTACATGTATGTGAAAATGGCTCATGTTGGCGTGATTCCTGGAATCAAGGAATATGTTGCTGAATTCACGAGTGACAAAGCATGGGGTGATGAAGGCTATCTGGTGGACAAAGGAATGATCCCAATGCCGGCCGAAGAGCGTCAGATGTTCAAATCTGCCGCGATAGAACTCAAGCACGTTCAATTAGCAGCTGAATAAGTTCCCGTCAAAGCAGTTTGACACCATCAGCCAGTATTGACAGGTCCTGCTAAACGGGCGGTGACCTGTTGCGGTACACGTCTTTTGCCGGCTGCGCACGCAGGACAATTGACTGAACGCAAGCAATACTCTCCGCGTCTCTTTCACAGACGCGGAGAGTATCTGCGCTTCGTTGCCATTTGGTGACTTTGTACGCTTGCAATCACGAGGTATAGAAGTTTGCAACTCTGGCTCATTGTTCTGGTCTTGCTGCTCTTTTCTTCGCTGTTCTATGTCTTTGCGAAGAAAAGAGCAATTGGGATGGCCCAAAAGGCAAGCGGCATCCGGTCGCTGCAATCGGCTCCCGCATACTACGGCATTGTTGCAGCGCTGCTGGTGTCAGTGCCCGCCCTTGCGGTACTGGGCCTGTGGCTCAGTCTTGACGAAGCGCTCATCTTGCGCATCGTTCTCGCCGAATATTTTCCCAACCTCAGCGATTGGCCGCAAGCTGAGATTGATCTGCTGATCACTCACATCAAGCTAGCCAGCGAGCTCAGCCACGATATCGATCTGCGGCCCGCGGCCGATCGATTTGGCGATCTCACTGAACTGAGCGCATCACTGCGGTCGGCCGCGGTACTGGCGCTGGCATTGATTTTCGGCATTGTATTTTTGTCGATGATTTCACTGAAAATGAAGGCGCGGCCGATCGCCGAAATGATCATTCGAATGCTTTTGGTTGCCAGTTCGCTGATCGCAATCTTGACAACCATTGGAATTGTGCTGTCGGTACTGTTTGAGGCCATCCGATTTTTCCACAAAGTGCCATTTACGCATTTTCTATTCGGCTTGGAATGGAGTCCGCAGATTGCGATTCGGGAGGATCAGGTGGGCTCATCGGGCCTGTTCGGCAGTGTGCCGCTGTTTACAGGCACGTTGCTGATTGCGGCTATATCCATGTTTGTCGCCGTGCCGATTGGCTTGCTGTCCGCAACGTATCTGGCTGAATATGCGTCGCCGAGAGTGCGAGCCGTATCGAAGCCAGCGCTTGAGATTCTTGCCGGTGTTCCCACCGTGGTCTATGGTTTCTTTGCCATTCTTGTGGTAGCTCCCGGCCTGCGTGATGTGGGCGCCATACTTGGGCTGAGCATTGCTCACGAAAGCGCATTGGCTGCCGGTGTCGTGATGGGCATCATGATTATTCCTTTTGTGTCGTCGCTGACAGACGATGTGATTACAGCGCTGCCGCAGTCCATTCGCGAGGGCTCGCTTGCCTGCGGCGCCACCCAGTCAGAAACCATCAAGAAAGTAATCTTTCCAGCTGCGTTGCCCGGTATTGTCGGAGCTTTGCTGCTCGCTGTTTCTCGAGCCATTGGCGAAACCATGATTGTGCTGATGGCAGCGGGGCTTGCGGCAAACCTGACGGCCAATCCGCTGGAATCGGTGACCACAGTGACGGTGCAGATCGTCACGCTGCTGGTTGGCGATCAGGAGTTTGACAGTGCCAAAACGCTGGCCGCATTCGCCCTTGGGCTGACCTTGTTTGTTGCAACATTGATGCTCAACGCGACTGCCTTGTACATCGTTCGAAAATACAGTGAGCAGTATGAATAGCTCGTATGCGCAGGCAACGCCCAGCGCCTGGCAGAATCCAGCGTTCAAGAAGCGCCTGTCTCAGCGTCATCGGGCCGAAAAGCGATTTCGGCTCTACGGCATTGCTGCGATTGTCATCGGACTGAGTTTCGTGATCGCATTGTTCGCCAGTATTGCCGTCAGCGGCACAAGTGCGTTTTGGCAGACGCAGATCAGGCTGAACATCTATTTTGATCCGGAAGTGATCGATGCCGAACGACTCAATGATGTGAACTATGCGACGCTTGTCAGAACAGCGCTGTATTCGGTGTTTCCCGAAATCACCAGCCGCAAGCAAAAACGGGAGTTGCGGCAGCTGGTCAGCATCGGCTCCGATGTAATGGTCCAGAAAATGGTGCGTGAGAACCCGGGATTGATCGGCGCTTCCAAAGAGATTTGGTTTCCAGTCGACGATGTGTTTGACACGCTCCATAAAACTGGATTCGGACGCGATGCGCCAGCCGCGGGAAAGCGTCTGATATCCGAGCAGCAGCTTGAGTGGTTTGATCTGCTGCTGTCCCGTGGCATCATCAAGAGCCGTTTCAATAAACAGTTCTTTACCGCAGGCGACTCGCGTGAGCCGGAACTCGCCGGTCTCCGGGGCGCTTTGACGGGTTCATTTTTCACGATTCTGGTGGCGTTGCTGATTTCTTTTCCAGTCGGGGTAGCCACGGCTTGCTATCTCGAAGAGTTTGCGCCGAAAAACCGAGTGACTGACATTATTGAGGTGAATATCAATAATTTGGCCGCCGTGCCCTCGGTTGTATTCGGGCTGCTTGGTCTCGCGGTGTTTATTGGCTTTTTTGGTTTGCCGCGGTCGGTTCCGCTGGTCGGCGGATTGGTTTTGAGTCTGATGACCATTCCGACCATTATCATTGCCTCGAGAGCTGCACTTCGTGCCGTGCCGCCGTCCATCCGCGAGGGGGCGCTGGCCTTGGGCGCGTCGAAAACGCAAACCGTGGTGCAGGAAGTCGTGCCGCTGGCGATGCCGGGAATGCTTACCGGCACCATCATTGGCTTGGCGCAGGCATTGGGCGAGACAGCACCGCTATTGATGATTGGCATGGTCGCATTCATTGTCGACATTCCTGCGAGTCCGCTGGACCCGTCGACGGTCCTGCCAGTTCAGATTTATCTGTGGGCCGACAGTCCGGAGAGAGCGTTCTTGGAAAAAACATCAGGCGCCATTCTGATTCTCTTGGTGTTTCTGATCACAATGAACATCCTCGCAGTCTGGCTGCGCAAAAGATTCGAGTCTCGCTGGTAGAGCGCATTGCAATCGTTTGTGTGAAAGACTATTATTGAGTGAAACTGGATCATCCAATGGAAAATCAGGTCAAGCCGAAAAAAACGGTCGAATCCATCAAGATTCAGACCGACTCCAGCGTCTTCAGCCCGCCGTCTCATTCTTGTGCATCGGAACGTCCTGTCAATCGAATGACGGCGCGCGGCGTCAATGTGCATTACGGCGACACGCATGCAATCAAGAATGTCAGTCTCGATATTCGATCCAATGAGGTGCTTTCCATCATTGGTCCGTCCGGCTGCGGGAAGTCTACGTTTCTGCGCTGCCTCAATCGGATCAATGACATCATTGACGGCTGCCGGATCACTGGCGAGATTGCGCTCGACGGCGTCGACATCTACAGCAAAGCCCTGGATGTAGTCGAATTGCGCGCTAGAGTCGGCATGGTGTTTCAAAAACCCAATCCGTTCCCCAAGTCAATTTACGACAATATTGCTTACGGTCCGCGGCTGCACAGTCTGGTCAGCAATCGCTCTGAAACCGATGACATTGTGCATTCCAGTCTGCAGCGGGTCGGGCTGCTTGACGAAGTCAAAGATCGGCTGCATCGTCCCGGCACCGAACTGTCCGGCGGGCAGCAGCAGCGGCTGTGCATTGCCCGCGCGATTGCAGTCAAGCCGGACGTGATACTCATGGATGAGCCGTGCTCAGCGCTTGATCCGATTGCAACCGCCAGGATTGAGGACCTGATCGACGATCTGCGAACGCAGTACTCAATTGTTATTGTGACGCACTCCATGCAGCAGGCGGCTCGCGTTTCGCAAAGGACTGCCTATTTCAATCTTGGCGACCTCATTGAGCTCGGTGATACCAGCGAGGTTTTTACCAATCCGAAGCACCAGCTCACTGAGGGCTACATTACTGGAAAATTCGGCTAGCTTATCTTGTCGAACTGGCGCCCGCCGCTGCAAAGGGCAGGCACTGACCCTCCGCTCAGAGCAGCGTCATGTCACTGCGCAGCCTGGAAAACAAATCCGCGGTGAATCGGCATGGATTGAAACCGAAAGCTTCCACCAGGATGATCTCATCTGCAAGCGCCTCGAAGTCGGCGCGAAAATGAACCGAGCTTTTGAGCGCCAGCACAGACTTTGCTGCGCAGTCAATGCCCAGATGCGAGACAATGGCTTGGTCGAGGCATTGAATTCGCTGACTGGTCACCACCACACAGATGTCGGATTGTGTGTCTAGAATTTCAACGGCTGCAGTGGGTCCGATATTCGCAATTCCCCCGCGCATCATTTCCCCGGTGAACTCAAAAACGCCGTCGCTGAGCGCGATCACTTTGAACTTGCCGGCAAAGGCAGGATTTTGATCCGGGCTGATTTTGCCGCCGAGCGAGCCTTCGATAACGCCGCCCAGGCCGGCTCGGTGTGCAGCGGCGACGATTTCTTTATCGCAGAGCGCCGCGACCACACAATTCTTGATGCCATGACGGACCAGCGCCTGCAGGAGTTCCGTTGTGTCCGAGGTCGCTCCGGCACCGCAGTTGTCCTGCACGTCCGCTAACAGCGTAAGCTTGCTACGCAGCGGCTTGTTTGCCACTTTCTGCGCCGCTTCGTCGGGGCGATAGAGCGGCATCTGAAATTGATCTTGAGTTTCGCGGAATGCATTTTTGATTTGATTGGCCGCTGCATTCGTTTGGCGGGGTCCGTCCTGCGGATCGGATGAATAGGCCACGACGGCAGGCCCGCAGTCATAGATATCGGATGCGGGAAAGCCCATCGCAATTTCCTGATGACCGCTGCGCAGTGAGAGATCCTGCGGCAGCATCGCATAGAGCGATTTGACCGGCTCGAAATCCGTGCATTGCGACTGCAGCGGCACCAGCAGCGGAATTTGGCCGAAGGCTCCGAAGACTTCAGCTTTGGTCTCAAGCAGTTCGTGAATAAGGCGCCCGGCACGCCGCCCGGTTGCGGCCATGTCGAGGTGCGGATAAGTTCGAAATACCGTCAGCAGATTCGTGCAAGCGAACATCTCATGGGTAATGTTAGCGTGGAGATCGAGACTGGCAACGACGGGGATTGTCGGTCCGGCCAAATTGCGCAGGCGCCGCAGCAAAACACCTTCGGCGTCATCATGGGACTGGGTGACCATTGCACCGTGCAAATCAAGATAGATCCCGTCCAGTGCGGGCGTCTGCTTGATCTTGTTCAGAATCAGTGCGCAAATCTCCTCAAATGCATCATCTTCAATCAGGCCGCCCGGCTCCGCGCTCGCCCACAATACCGGCACAATATCGAAGTGCTCTCTTCCGTAGTTGATAAACCCGCTCAGCGGTATGTTCATCCCAGGAAACACGTCGAAGATTTGCGCCCCCTGTGCCAGTCCTGGCCAGCCGTCTTGGCGGACAAAGTCCGCAAGCGTTGTGGGAATGGGTGAAAACCGGTTTGTTTCGTGCTGAAATCCAGCGACTGCGATGCGCATGAGCGGACGGCTACCGCCGGGCTGGGTTGATGGCAGCGGCGCACACCGAGACTGCAGTGCGGATGCGGGCACACCATTCAATCGTCGCGATCACGAGCGCCAAGCTCGGCGCGGTCTGCAGCTTCTGTTTCATGGACAGGATTTTACTGTCTTTGAAAATGATTGCGGCGGTCAGATTCCCCATCTGACCGAGAGTGTGTCTCGATTGTTGCGTGGCGGCGCAGCCGATGTGCGCCCGTCCAATTGCATTGCCGGCGAAAGACAAGTCCGGAAGCCCAGCCTCGGTCCGTGCGCTATGTTCCCCGAAATCAGGCATGGCAAAAAGTTAAAATGCGCCTTGGAAGCAATTTGGTTCAATTTCTTTGAGGATGGTATGCCATGGAAACGCAGCGGGCCCGACAGATACCTGCCAGTGACCTCGTCCGGCAATTCTCAGAAGCAGTCGGTTCTGAGAATGTGATCACAGATGTCGAGGCGCTGCGGCCGTTTGAATGCGATGGATTGACTGCCTATCGGCAATTGCCGATGATGGTCGTTCTGCCAACTTCGATTGAGGAAGTCGCCGCCGTGATGAAAGTCTGCCAGGCTAATGAAGTTCCAGTTGTTACGCGCGGCGCCGGCACCGGGCTGTCGGGCGGTGCACTGCCGCATCCCGATGCAGTGTCGCTCTCGCTGTCGCGCATGAACCAGATTCTTGAGATAGACGCGCAAGCCAAGACTGCCCGGGTGCAGCCCGGGGTGCGGAATTTGGCGATTTCGCAAGCCGTTGAGCACTTGGGACTGTATTACGCGCCGGATCCGTCGTCGCAGATCGCCTGCTCGATCGGCGGCAACGTTGCGGAGAATGCCGGCGGTGTTCATTGCCTGAAATATGGCTTGACCGTCAACAATGTCATGGAACTCAAAGTGGTGACGATCGACGGCGACCTCCTGACTCTCGGGGGTGCGGCATTGGACAGCTGCGGGTATGATCTGCTCGCGCTGATGACCGGTTCTGAAGGCATGCTGGGCGTGGTAGTTGAGGTCTTGGTGAAACTGCTTCCGATTCCGCCAGTGGCCCAAGTGGTGATGGCCTCTTTCGATGAGGTGGAGCAGGCCGGTGAGGCGGTCGCGGCAATTATTGCCGGCGGTGTGCTGCCAGCCGGGCTGGAGATGATGGATCAGTACGCGATCCGGGCCGCGGAAGAATTTGCCCATGCCGGATATCCAGTCGAGGCAAACGCGATTTTGCTGTGCGAGCTGGACGGCGCCGCGGATGATGTTCGTGATCAGATCGCCAAAGTTGAGCGGCTGCTGCAAGCCAATCATGCGCAGCAAATCTGGGTTGCCGAGGACGAAGAGACCCGCAAGCGGTTTTGGTCTGGCCGCAAAGCCGCATTTCCGGCAGTGGGCCGGATTTCACCCGATTACTATTGCATTGACGGCACCATTCCCAAGCGCCGGCTCGGCGAGGTGCTGCGACGGATCGGCGAGCTTTCCGATCAGTTCGGCCTGCCGGTCGCAAACGTATTCCATGCGGGCGACGGCAATTTGCATCCGCTGATTCTGTATGACGCCAGCAAAGACAACCAGCTGGAAATGACCGAGGAGCTGGGCAATCAGATTCTGGAACTTTGCATTGAGGTGGGCGGCACCGTGACCGGCGAGCATGGTGTCGGTGTCGAGAAACTTCGGCCGATGTGCCTGCAGTTCAACTCGTCAGAACTGGAACAGTTTCATGCGGTCAAAGCCGCGTGGGACCCGCAGACGCTGCTCAATCCCGGCAAGGCGGTGCCGACACTGGCTCGCTGTGCCGAGTTCGGCGCCATGCATGTGCATCATGGGCAGGTGCCGTTTCCGGACCTTGAGAGGTTCTGATCTTGTCGGATACTGATCGGACCGAAGAGCTGGCAGCGGCCGTCAAGCAGGCGCACGACCAAGCCGAGCTGTTGCGGATTCGGGGCAGCGGCAGCAAGTCCTTTTATGGCAATCCAAGTCTCGGCTCCGTTCTGGATGTGACTGGCCACCGCGGCGTGGTCAGTTACGAATCTTCTGAGCTGGTCATCACGGCGCGCTGCGGGACGCCCGTTGCCGAGATTGAGCAGACGCTTTCGGCGGCCGGACAAATGCTTGGTTTTGAGCCGCCGCACTATGGGCCGGCGGCCACCATCGGCGGGACGATCGCTTGCGGTTTTTCCGGACCGCGGCGCCCGTTTGCCGGCGCGGCGCGCGATTTTGTGCTCGGCGTCAAGTGCATCAACGGCAAAGGCGAGCCGCTGGCGTTTGGCGGACAGGTCATCAAGAATGTCGCAGGCTATGATGTCTCGCGACTTATGACAGGTGCCCTGGGCACGTTAGGGCTTCTGTCCGAAGTGTCGCTGAAAGTGCTTCCCAAAGGGGAAGTTGAAGTTACCCGTGTACGCGAAGTGAGCGAGCAGGTTGCGTGTGAGGAAATGCTGCGTATTGCGCGACTCTCATTGCCGGTCACGGCGATGAGTTACTGTGCGGGCCGGCTGCGCGTTCGCTTGGAGGGCACGGAAAACGCGGTGCGAGTCGCCGAGGCCGCAGTGGCTGGCGAGGCGGATGCCGCCGGCCATGAATTCTGGGATCAGCTCAAGGAGCATAAGCTTGATTTTTTCAATCGCGAGCAGACTTTGTGGCGCTTGTCACTGCCAGCCACAGCTGCTGCGATGAACCTCGGCGCGGACTGCATAGTCGACTGGGGCGGGGCGCTGCGCTGGATCTACACGGACAGGAGCGCGCAAGACATGTTTGCGCTGGCGCAGCGGCTCGGTGGTCATGCCACTTTGTTTCGCACCAGGGATCACGACGATAAGTGCCGTTTCAGTGCGCTGAGTATGCCAATGCTGAAAATTCATCGCCGGCTCAAAGAAGCATTTGATCCGCTTGGAATCCTCAACCGCAGCATTCTGCATCCTGAAATCTAAGGAGCCGATGTGCAAACTGAGCTTGCTGATTTTATCCGCGGCACGACGCATGGGGATGTGGCTGAGGAGATTATCCTCAAGTGTGTGCATTGTGGATTTTGCAATGCCACGTGTCCGACGTATCAGCTGCTCGGCAACGAGCTTGATGGTCCGAGAGGGCGTATCTATCTGATCAAGCAGATGGTTGAGGGCGTCGCTCCGACGGAAACAACGCAGCTGCATCTGGATCGCTGCCTGACTTGCCGGGCCTGTGAAACGACCTGTCCATCGGGTGTCGAGTATGGGCGACTGCTGGATGTTGGACGCGATCTGATTGAAGAGAAAGTGCCGCGCAAATGGCATCAGAAGCTGGCGCGCAAGCTGATCACGCTGGTGGTGGCCAATCATTTTCTGACCGCACCAGGTTTTTGGGTTGGGCGTCTGGCGCACCCATTGCTGCCGGCGGTCTTGAAAAACAAACTGCCCCCCAAAGGGAAAATCGGCGCATGGCCCCGAGGCCGGCATACTGAGCGGGTTGTAATCCACCGCGGCTGCATCCAGCGAGCGGCGAAGCCAGGCATCAATGCGGCTGCCGCGCGCTATCTTGATCGGCAGTCCATCGCTGCGATTGAAACCAAAGATGGATGCTGCGGTGCGCTGGGACTGCATATGGGCGACCGGAAATTTTTTGATCGTCACGCTCGGCAGAATATTGATGCCTGGTGGTCGGAAATTGAAAAAGGTGCGCAGGCGATCGTGTCTACGGCAAGCGGCTGCGGTGTCACGCTTAAGGAATACGGCGAATTGTTCAAAGATGATCCGCAATATCGAGAGAAGGCGGCGCAGGTGGCTGCGATGGTCAAGGATATCTCCGAAATCGAAGACAGGTCTGCCCCCAATCCGAGCCGCAAAGACGCAAAGAAAGTCGCATTTCACTCGCCGTGCACACTGCAGCATGGCCAGAAGATCACAGCGCGAGTTGAGCGGATCCTGCGGAATAACGGATTTGAGCTTGCGCATGTGCGCGATTCGCATTTGTGCTGCGGTTCGGCCGGCGTGTACTCCCTGCTGCAGCCGACGATTTCGGGGCAACTGCTAGAGAACAAGGTCGCGGCCCTCGAAGCCGAGCAGCCACAGTGTATTGTGACTGCCAATATTGGCTGTCTGATGCATCTGCAGGCAGGTTCCAGCGTACCCGTCAAGCACTGGCTGGAAGCGGTTGCCCCGGCGCAGCAGGCTTAGCGGGTCGGCGATGAGGCTTACGACTTACAACATCCAATTCGGCCGTGGGCTTGATGGGAAAATTGATCTTGAGCGCATCGCACGCATTGTCGACGGCGCCGATGTCATTGCCCTGCAGGAAGTGG
Source organism: Arenicellales bacterium (assembly GCA_965200545.1). Taxonomy (GTDB): domain Bacteria; phylum Pseudomonadota; class Gammaproteobacteria; order Arenicellales; family JAJDZL01; genus JAJDZL01. The sequence goes on from CBDAUJ010000001.1 coordinate 297,200, forward strand.
AGCGTCATTTCATTCGCTCCGGCGAGGTGGATCAGGTGGCTGAGCTTGCATCTCATTTGCCGCAATATCACTGGGTTTATGGTGCCGGTGTCGATATCGATGCCGATCTGCGCGCCAGCTGCTCCAAGGTTAGCCATCGCCGCCGGCAGTTTGGCAACATGCTGCTGTCGACTGCACCGATTTTGATGTCACGTAATCATCTGTTGCCGAAATATGCCTCTACGGGGCCATTGAGCATTCAACGCTGCGCACTGGAAGGCGTCATCGCCTGCAAGGAGAGGCATATGCGGGTCTATTCCATCCATCTGACGCATATTAATGCGAAGACTCGGATGGAGCAGATCGACGAGATTTTGCGGATTGACAAGGAAGCGGTTATGCAAGGCGGTCCCATCACCGGAGAGACTGCAAATACGGATTTTGCCGCGGAATCCCATATCGATGCGCTTCCGCGTGAATCGATTCTGATGGGTGACTTCAATTGCACTGCCGACTCTGAGGAGTATTCGCTGCTCGCGGGTCCGAAGTCGGATTACGGCGGGCGCGTGAGCAATCCAGAGGGTTTTGTGGATGCTTGGGTGGCGGTCGGCAATGCTGAAAGCAGTGGGGTTACCGCCGAGCGTCGCGGGCGTCCGGTGCGCATGGATTACTGTTTTGTGCGCACGGCACTGCAGGAGAAGATTCGCTCTGCGACCATTGATGCAGATGCGGTCGGTTCCGATCATAAGCCTTTTTCGGTTGTCATTGAGATCTGAGGCTGTTGATTGAGTGCAGCGCGTGAATGCAAAAAGTTTCCTAATTACTACTAATGATAATCCTAATTACTACTAATGATAAGTACTACTAATGATAAGCATATTTTGAGAGCTGCCGACCCGACTTAAATGCTTGATCAGCAAGGATCTGAAAAATGGAACCCAGCCTCGGAATCGTTTCGCCAGTCCTGGTCCCGATGAGCTTTTCGTCTGGCACGGGTTTCTCTGCCGTGGAGCCGATTTTATTATTTTTTCATATCAATGAGTTGCAATCAGCCTGCTCTGCCATAAATATGACTTAGGATAAGTGGTAATTAGGAAAAGTTTTTTGGTGCTCGCAGGCTTCTGCTGGCGGCGCCGGGTGATTCCAAGAGAACCGCATTAATGTTTACGATTGAAAGAGGTCTGTGATGAGCAGACTGGGAGTGACAATTTGATGAATATCACTGGGACAAGAGCGTTTAATGCTTCGCGTGAGCAGATCTGGAGCGCTTTGCATGATGCTGAGCTGCTGCGCAGTTCCATTAAAGGCTGCAGTGAGCTGCAATGGGTGAGCGACAATGAGCTTGAAGGCGCTCTGGCAATGAAGCTGGGACCAGTAAAGGCTAAATTCTCCATGCAGCTGACAGTAACCGACTCCGTCGAGAACCGCGGCTATACTCTTGTCGGCAAAGCCAAAGCAAGTGCACTCGGCTTCGCCGGCGGTCAGGCGCAAGTCGAGTTGAAGGATGTCGAATCAGGCTGTCTGCTGGAATATGAAGCACAGATCAATACCGGTGGCAAGCTGGCTGCAATGGGCGCGCGACTGCTAAACAGTGCATCGGAAAAGTATGTCGAAGACTTTTTTGAATCCATGGCACAAGCGGTGGATGCTTAAGTCCTCCATGCGATCTATTTTGAATGAACAGTGCGATGAAACAATAGCGAAAAATCGCTCCGCTGGAATCAATTAAGAACAGCAGAGCAAGCAAAGAGTTGTGCAATTGGATTGAGAACATGGATCGGGCACTCTTATAATTGCGCATCATGCGATTCTTCAACACTGCCGGCCCGGTTGTGCCGGAAAACAACTATCACATTGCGCCTTTGGACCGCGTGGACCGCGATGAGGTCTTTGGCCTGATCGAGAGCTGGAAGTACTTCATCCTGCATGCGCCGCGCCAGACCGGCAAGACCTCGGCGCTGCTGGCCCTGATGGACGAGCTCAACGAGGCGGGGCGCTGCCGTGCGGTGTATGCCAACATTGAGAACGCGCAGGCGGCGCGCGAGGACGTGCCGGCGGCCATGCGGGCCATTCTCAGTGTCTTGTCCAGATCTGCACAGATTCATCTGGAGGATCGTTTTGTCGAGGACAATTGGCTGCGCATTCTTGAGGAGTCCGGCGCGCATGATGCGCTAAGCGAGGTGCTGCGTTGCTGGTCTGAAGCGGATTCCCGGCCGCTGGTGGTGATGATCGATGAGATTGACGCCCTGGTCGGCGACACGCTGATCTCGGTGCTGCGCCAGCTGCGCTCTGGCTATTACCAGCGGCCGCGGCACTTTCCGCAGTGCGTGATCCTGTGCGGCATCCGCGATGTGAGAGACTACCGCATCCACTCCAGCGCCGAGAAGGCGATCATCACCGGCGGCAGCGCCTTCAACATCAAGGCCAAGTCGCTGCGGATGAGTGACTTCACCGGGGCTGAGACCCGCGCCCTGCTGCGCCAGCACACCGAATATACCGGCCAGAAGTGGAGCGCGGAGGCGCTGGCCGAGGTGTGGGACTCCACCGCAGGCCAGCCGTGGCTGGTCAATGCGCTGGCCGCCGAGGCGCTGAAGAAAGTGAGGGACCGCAGTGTGACCATCGGGCACCATGATGTGATCGACGCGCGCGAGGCGCTGATCCGGCGGCGCGACACGCATCTGGACCAGCTGGCGGACAAGCTGCGCGAGCCCCGCGTCAAGCGGGTCATCGAGCTCTTGGTCAGCAGCGGCGCTGAGACGGAGCCGTTCCAGCCCGACGATGTGCAGTATGTGCGGGACCTGGGGCTGATCAGCCAAGGCAGGCGGATCCAGATTGCCAACGCCATCTACCGCGAGGTGATTCCGCGCGAGCTGATCACCTCTGCCGACGAGGCGCTGCCGCACGAGACCGCCTGGTTTGTCGAGGACGGGCAGCTGCTGATGGACCAGCTGATGGAGTCGTTCCAGTCTTTCTTCCGCGAGAGCTCCGAGCACTGGGTGGGGCGCTTTGACTATAAGGAGGCGGGGCCGCAGCTGCTGCTGCAGGCTTTTCTGCAGCGGGTGGTCAATGCCGGCGGTCGCATCGAGCGCGAGTATGGGCTGGGAAGGATGCGCACCGACCTGCTGGTCGAGTGGGGTCCGCAGCGGCAAAGGGAGGTGATCGAGTGCAAGGTGCGCCGCGGCGGCCTGGAGCGCACGATCGGGGAGGGCCTGGCTCAGCTTGGCGGCTACATGGAGCGATGCGGCGCCGCCACCGGCCATCTGGTGGTCTTTGACCGCGCGGCGGAGCGCTCCTGGGATGAGAAGGTGTTCCGGCGCGAGGCGTCAGCCGGCAGCCGCAAGGTGACCGTCTGGGGCATGTGAGCGGCGGATTTCCATATGGCTCGGATCAATCAGGATTGTGCAGATTGTTTTTCGTTTCCGTGTCAATCTGATGAAGCCGGCTTGAATTGAAACATCACGAGCTGCCGCTGCGCTTGTTTGAACGTTTGAATTTCAATTGAACCTGCGATAACCATCTTTACATCCGTGACAGCTTCCAATCCTTGATCCATCGCTGCCGCTTCCGTGCCTGCAAGAAAGCTCAGCCATAGCCGATGAGTGATGCTTTCGGGGTGATCACACTTGAATGGGCTGTCAGTGCCTGGCTCAAATTGCAGAGTTTCAAGGAGCTCTGCATATCCAGTCATGTTTGATTCGAAGTTCGCAGAAAGAAGGCACACCCGTCTTGTCAGTGAAATTGTCAGCATCGCCTTTTTGCATAAGCCAAATCTGAATTCATTTGAATTTTTCCAGAATTTCTGCTTTCCCGCTTGCTGTAAAAGCGCTCAGGCACGTCGCAGCCACGGTCTGCGGCGCCGTCTGGAAGCTGCTGGCAGACGGCAGTGCCGCGGCTACCTTGAATCGGCAGCAATATTCTCAGCGCTCGCTTCGGCAACGTGCACGATACCCCTAATCATGTGCCTCGCGGACGAGGCGCGCCCTTGGCATCAATGCAGGTGCAGATCATTCTTGATGAATGTGTGGAAAAACAGTTTTTTCCGGCTCAAACAATCTGCAAATCAGGTGATCTTTCTAAATGAAAATTAACAAGCCTCGCCGTGTGCTTTTGCCGCCACTTGATCACTGCTTGTGCGCCCGTCCCAGAAACACTGTCAAATGTGGCTCGCTGTAAAACTGATGTCCATCCCTGAGCGTGGCCGTCAGGCAGGCGGCCGTTACCACTCCGATGCCCAGCGCCTCAGCCCAGTGCTGAAAGGCTGGCTGACTTAAAAATACCCATTGATCTGGATGAGATTGCCACTCGGCTTTGGCAATCTTCCCATTGACATCCGCTCAGTGTTGCGTATTGCATTCGCTTAAGCGAATCTGAGCGCAGATGACTCTCAGATTAAGTCTCATCAGTAGCGCTTTATGCAATTTCGAACATTTCCTATACAGTAGTTTTTTCAATTCAATGATCTGCTTGCAGAACACGGCATTCAAACCTTGATAGGTACCGATATTGAAGGAGGTACAAATTTTTCGATGCTGCAAACGCCGCAGGAAATGTCCAAAGCGGCTGTTTTGAAGAGGTTTGTCTGAGCATCTTTGAGTTATCCTAAACAATCTGGGAAATCAAAATTGTCCATATTCAAAGGAGAAATATTGTCTGTTGCCGCTTCAGTGAGACAACGGTGAAGAGCGGCGCAGGACTTCTTTATGGATAGCCAGGATAAGGTTGTGCATGCACAGCCGTTCCAAATCTGAATCGACTCTTCTGCAACTTTGCTGACTGACAAATTAGTCGCCCAGGTGGATGCCGACATGCTCTGCAAGACGCGTCTCAGCATCCGCGACAAACGGATTAATGACCGTTAAGCCGCTGTACCGCCAGTCGTCTTGCAAATCTTCACTGAGCAGCGCGACACATCCGGCTTGCTTTGCTGTGCTGAATTGCATCGCATCCCAGAAAGAAATTTGATGATTTTTTATAATGTCGATTGCTTCATGAAGACTGGAACTCGTTGCAGAAACGGTATCGAACACCTTCTGAAAACTGTCCAAGAACCGAATGGTGTCAGATGGATCCAATAGATTTTTGCGAGTTGTTGCGAAAAAGAATTCTCCGAGCGTTTGCAGCGTCAGCACACAGTCACAAAGAGCCGCCGCAGAAATGAGTTTTTTTGATAAGTGATGTTTTTGTCCGGCATCGCGGTCAATCGCATAGATCAAGATATTTGTGTCCAGCGTGAATCGTCGGTCAGCGGTCATAAAGTGCCTCTCGATCGATCCGCAGATTTCCAAGGGATGCCCCTTCATCCATGAGAGCGTTCATCTGTTCATAAGCTCGCATCCAGTCGGGATCGGCGCTTTTGTCTGATCTGTGTGGAATTAACTTTGCGATTGGTTGCCCGCGCCTCGTGATAATGAAGTTTTCTCCGCGCTCCACTTCCCTCAGAATTTTTGAGAACTGCTGGTTTGCAACCATAAGAGGAACAGTTTGCATTGTCATGTCTCGTAAAATCATAATAGTATATAGTATAATAATCCCAAAAAAGTAGCATTGCGAGCAAGTTTCTCCAATCTGCTTGTCGGTGCGAGTTTTTCTCGCGGAGAGCCGATTGGGAGTCGAGTTTGCACTGTCCAGCGAAACCAATGATTGAGCAAATTCCGAAATTCCTGAGCTTATTTGATTGCGGTCCATTCCTTCATTCACATTTTCAAAGCATTGAATTGCGAAATGTTCCGCATTCAGTTTGCTTCCCGAGACATCTGAATTTTGTTATGATATTTTGACTCGGAGCGGTAAAAAACTCTCGTTATGAACTTCATGAAGGATGCCAAAACGCTGTTGATTACTTGCATTGGCAAGTTATTCAAAGAAAATGATGCAAGGCAAAATTGCCAGCGCGATGAATTATCACTATTTCATGATCGCTGACAGTGTAAACTTTGGGTTTTAGGAAGATGGCTGAGACAGAAAGGTCCGGTTGGCCTGCGTCGATTCTTTTGTGTGGATCAATGCAAAATATCTATTAACGACTCAAATGGAGGAGAATCTGGATGAGTATGTTTGTAACCATGACGATCAACGGCAAGGCGGCCGAGGCTGAAGTCGATAGCCGAACCTTGCTTGTAGATTTTTTAAGAGAAACAAAGCGGCTGACCGGCACCCATGTGGGGTGCGATACCAGCCAGTGCGGGGCCTGTGTGGTGCATGTCAATGGCAAGTCAGTCAAAAGCTGTACGATGCTTGCTGCGCAAGCCAATCACGCCAGCGTGACAACCATCGAAGGCATTGCCAGCAACGGCAGTCTGCATCCGATGCAGGAAGCATTCCGTGACAATCATGGTCTGCAATGCGGATTCTGTACCCCTGGTGTCATTATGAGCTCGCTGGACCTGGTGCAGCGTAACGCTGACCCTTCGGAACAGGAAATCCGCGAGTGGCTGGAAGGCAATATCTGCCGCTGCACCGGCTACCACAATATCGTGAAATCAATTCAGGCAGGCGCCAGAGCAATGCGGGAGAATCAATCATGAGTGGCGAAACAGGCATCGGCGCCTCTGTGCGGCGCAAAGAAGATATCCGATTTGTTCGCGGAGCGGGCAAATATACCGATGACATCAACCTCGTCGGTCAGACCTATGCCTACATTCTGCGCTCACCCCACGCGCATGCAAAAATTGTATCACTCGATACATCGGAGGCGCAATCAAAGGATGGCGTAGCGGCGGTATTCACCGCCTGCGATATGGAGAGTGTTGGCGGCATCCCGTGCGGCTGGCAAGTCCACAGCAAAGATGGCGAGCCGATGGCTGAGCCGAAACACCCCGTGCTGGCGGAAGGCAAGGTGCGCCATGTAGGTGATCCGGTGGCGGTCGTAATTGCAGAAACCAAGCAGCAGGCGCGAGACGCGGCTGAAGCCATTGCGGTCGAGTATGAAGAGCTCGAAGCGGTGGTGGATATGAAAGCCGCCGTGATGGACGGTGCGACTGCAGTGCACGATGATGTCGGGCACAATGTATGCTATGACTGGGTGCTTGGCGATCCCGATGCCACCGATGAGGTGTTCAGCAATGCGGCCCATGTGGTTTCGCTGGATTTGGTGAACAATCGGCTGATTCCCAATGCGATGGAGCCGCGTTGTGCGATCGGCGACTACGACAGCTCAAGCGGTCAGCATACACTTCATACCACCAGTCAGAATCCGCATGTGATCCGGTTGCTGATGGCGGCGTTTGTGCTGGCTATCCCAGAAAGCAAACTGCGTGTCCATGCGCCCGACGTGGGTGGCGGTTTCGGCTCGAAAATTTACAACTATGCTGAGGAGATCATCGTGACTTGGGCAGCAGCCCAAATCGGTCGTCCCGTGAAATGGACTGCGGATCGCAGCGAGTCATTTGTGTCGGATGCTCACGGCCGGGATCATGTGACCAAAGTGGAGCTGGCGATGGATGCTGATGGCAAATTCGTCGGTCTTCGAGAAAAGACACTGGCCAATATGGGGGCTTATCTGTCGACTTTCGCACCGTGCATACCGACGTATCTGCATGCGACATTGCTTGCGGGTCAATACACGACGCCAGTGATTCTCAGCGAGGTCAAGGCGGTGTTTACCAATACGGTGCCAGTCGATGCCTATCGCGGTGCGGGACGCCCGGAAGCGACGTTTCTGCTGGAGCGCATTGTGCAGGTAGCCGCGGACAGGATGGGGTTGGATCCCATCGAGATTCGCCGCCGCAACTTTATTCAGCCTGACCAGTTTCCATATCAGACACCGGTGGCCCTGGTTTATGATACGGGCAATTACCAAGCCAGTATGGACAAGGCGATTGAGCAGGCTGACTATGCCGGTTTCGAGCAGCGAAAAGCCGCCTCGAAGGCCAATGGCAAGTTGCGTGGTATCGGTGTTGCGACCTATATTGAAGCTTGCGGCATCGCGCCCTCGAATGTAGTCGGCTCGCTCGGTGCGCGGGCGGGTTTGTATGAAGCGGCGACGATCCGCATCAATCCGACCGGGTCGGTCAGTGTCATGACCGGTTCGCATTCGCACGGGCAGGGACATGAGACGACATTCGCACAGGTGGTTGCGGAAAAACTTGGCATTGATATTGATAATATCGAAATTGTCCATGGTGATACCGACAAGATTCCATTTGGGATGGGAACCTACGGCTCGCGCTCCATTGCTGTCGGCGGTACTGCCATTGTCAATGCGATCGACAAGATTGTCGCTAAAGGCAAGAAGATTGCCGCACATCTGCTCGAGGCTGCCGAAGCGGACATTGAGTTCGAAAACGGTAACTTCGTTGTACCGGGAACTGACAAGGCCAAAGCATTCGGCGAGGTCTCGCTGGCTGCCTATGTGCCGCATCAATACCCGCTGGAAGAGCTTGAGCCAGGCTTGGAAGAAACCGCTTTCTATGACCCCAAGAACTTTACTTTCCCCGCCGGGACGTATATCTGTGAAGTCGAGGTTGATGCGGATACTGGTGTTGTGGATATTGTGAGCTTTCATGCAACTGATGATTTCGGAACACTTATCAATCCGATGATTGTGGAGGGGCAGGTGCATGGCGGACTGGTCCAAGGGATCGGGCAGGCGCTGCTTGAAGGCTGTCGCTATGACAGCAATGGCCAGCTGCTTTCGGGTTCATATATGGACTACACCATGCCGCGAGCCGCTGACGTGCCCTCGTTTTCAGTGGATACCACGTTGACGGAGTGTGAGCATAATCCGCTGGGTGTGAAAGGCTGCGGCGAGGCCGGTGCCATAGGATCACCGCCGGCGGTGATCAATGCAATTCTTAATGCCCTGTCCGATGAGGGCGTGACTGATATTGAAATGCCCGCTACGCCTTATCGGGTTTGGCAGGCCATTCAAGATGCGAAAGCTGCTTAGCGGGAGGAGAAACCATGTATGCATTTGAATTTAAGTCTCCATCAAGTATTGGCGAAGCCAAACAGATGCTTGCCAGTGCGACTGACGGCCAGCTGCTGGCAGGCGGACATACGCTTTTGCCGACGCTCAAGCAGCGACTTGCTTCTGCCAGTGACTTGATCTCTCTGGCTGGCATTGACGAGCTCAGCGGAATCAGTGTGGCCGACGGCAAAGTCACCATCGGTGCCATGATGACGCATACTGAGGTGGCATCTTCTGACCAAGTCACGCAGGCAATTCCGGCCCTGGCGGCATTGGCCGGCGGCATCGGCGACCCGCAGGTTCGCAATTGCGGCACGATTGGCGGATCCATCGCCAACAATGACCCGGCGGCAGATTATCCGGCTGCTCTGGTCGGATTGGGTGCAACGGTCAACACCGACAGTCGGGCCGTCGCGGCCGATGAATTTTTCACGGACATGTTCGAGACTGCGCTTGGCGACGGTGAGATCATCAAATCGGTGAGTTTTCCGATTCCGGCACTCGCGGCCTACTGCAAGTTCGCCAATCCGGCATCTCGGTATGCAATTGTCGGGGTGTTTGTCGCACAAAGTCCGGTCGCCGCTGCCCGCGTCGCGGTGACCGGCGCAGGACCATGCGTGTTTCGAGTCAATGAAATGGAACAAGCACTGTCAAGGACGTTTCTGGCATCAAGCATTGATGCGATTTCTGTTGCCGCCGACGGCTTGAATGAAGATATTCATGCCAGTGCGGAATATCGCGCTCACTTGGTCCAGGTGATGGCGAAAAGAGCCGTCGCCAAGGCCAGTCAGTAGCAAGATTTGATTGACAAAAGATCGGGTGTTCGGCCAGTTTCTGGCTGAACGCCTGCCTGTGTTTGTCGTTTTTGACCTGATTGGGAACCAACCGCAGCGAAGATGCAACTGGCGAACACCATCTGCGATGTTGAGCACCTCCTCAAGAGCGAGGACTACATCGCTGATCGTTCTCTGGCGATCGCCGTATTTCTGGCTTTGAGACTCAACCGGCCGCTGCTGCTTGAAGGGGAAGCCGGGGTGGGCAAGACAGAAGTCGCAAAGGTGCTGTCGGCGGCGCTCCAGCGGCCGCTGATCCGCCTCCAGTGCTACGAAGGCCTGGATGTGTCGTCGGCTGTTTATGAGTGGGATTACCCGCGGCAGATGATTGAAATCCGGTTGGCGGAAGTCCGCGGCGACCGCAGTCAAGCGCAGCTGGCGCAGGATATTTTTTCGGAGCGCTTCCTCATTGAGCGACCGTTGCTGCAGGCGCTGAAAGCAGGTCGCGACGGGCAGATGCCCGTATTGCTGATTGATGAAGTTGACCGGGCCGATGAGCCATTTGAGGCGTATCTGCTGGAAATCCTGTCTGATTTCCAAATCACAATTCCTGAAATCGGAACGCTTAAAGCACAACAGCCGCCAATTGTCATTATTACTTCAAATCGTACCCGAGAAGTGCATGATGCGCTCAAGCGCCGATGCTTCTATCACTGGGTGGACTACCCGGATGCTGAGCGTGAACTGGCAATCCTCAGCGCCAAGGCACCGCAAGCGAATGCAGCGCTGTCGGCGCAGATAGTCGCTTTTGTAGAGCGGCTTCGTGATGCGGACTTGTACAAGGCGCCCGGGGTTGCAGAAACGATTGACTGGGCGCATGCGCTGGTGCAGATTGATGTCATGAACCTGGCATCTGCCAATGTGGATGAGACGCTTGGTGTGCTACTGAAGTATCAGGATGATATAGAAAAAATTCGAGGTCATGAAGCAATGCGCATATTGCAGATTGTGCAGAGTTCTGTGAGCGATTGAGGTCAATTTTATGGGGACGGAAAATGGCAGCCCGCCGCAGTGATGGCAACATTGCGACTAATTTGGTGCACTTTGCCCGCGTTTTGCGGTCATCGGGGTTGCCGATTGGCACTGGCAAAGTTCTGTGTGCAATCGAGGCCATGCGTTCCGTCGGTGTTGACAGTCGTACGGATTTGTACTGGACTTTGCATGCGGTTTTTGTCAATCATCCGCGCCAGCGGATGATTTTTGATCAGGCATTTGCGGTTTTTTGGAAAAACCCGCGCCTGCTGGAAAAAACCATGGCAGCACTGCTGCCGGAAGTGCGGGTGCCGTACAATACTGAACATTCAAAGGAACTTGCTAAGCGCCTGAGTGAATCGCTGTATCCGGGCCTGCAGCCGGATGCGCCGAATCTTGACTGCGAAGAACAGATCGAATTGCAGGCGGCTCTGACTTACTCTGATCGAGAACGGCTCCAGCAAGTCGATTTCGAGTCGATGACACGTGCAGAGATGGAGCAGGCAAAACAGGTCATTCAGAAAATGAAAACTGCATTTGCACCGGTTCGCACTCGAAGATTTCGCATCCATAGCGGCGGTGAGCGGCTGGATGTCCGCAATACGGTCAAGCGCAGCTTGCGCGGCAGTGGCGGGCAATTCATGCTGATTCGGCAAAAGCGCCAGATGCGACACAGTCCACTGGTCATTCTTTGTGATATTTCCGGTTCGATGAGCGAGTATTCTAAAATGGTACTGTATTTTTCCCATACATTGATGACCAGTCGCCGCGATGTATGGTGCTTTGTCTTTGGGACGCGACTGACGAACATCAGCCGCCAGCTGCAGGTGCGTGACGTTGATGTGGCCCTGGATGCCGTGTCCGACACCGTCACGGACTGGCATGGCGGCACACGCATTGCCGAATGCCTGAAAAACTTCAATCATATCTGGGTGCGAAGATTGCCTTTGCATATCGCGACGGTGCTGCTCGTCACCGATGGTCTGGATCGCTCGCAGCGTGTTGATTTGGAGCCGCAGGTCTCGCGGCTGCATTGCGCCTGCAAACAGTTGACTTGGCTCAATCCGTTGCTTCGGTATGCGCAGTTTGAGCCCAAAGTGAGCGGTATCCGAAAAATTTTGCCGCATGTGGATGCTTTCGTTCCAGTGCATAATCTCAATAGCCTGCAGGCAATGGCAGATTCGTTGACTGCGAATGTCCGCAGCGGACGTGCCGGACAGACGCGGCAGCATGCGGACTGGGTGCGGCAGATCAAGCGAGCTCAAGGGGCAGAGCCGATGGCGGCGGCCGGCGCATGAACAGCGCGGCGGGCGACACCGTAGCGCTGTATCAGCAGCTTGAAGACTGGGTTGCTGCGGGCCAGCTCGCAGCAATTGCAACGGTGGTTTCAACTTGGGGCTCGTCACCTCGGCCCGTTGGCAGCCAGCTGATTGTCAATGAGGCACAGGAGTTTGAAGGCTCTGTATCTGGAGGATGCGTTGAAGCTGCGGTGATTGGCGAAGCGGGAACAGTGATGCAGACGGGGCAGCCAAAAATGCTGAAGTTTGGTGTCGCCAACGAGACAGCATGGGAGGTTGGCCTCACCTGCGGCGGGGAAATTCAGGTCTATGTTGAAGCTGTTGAAGCGACTTGTTCCAATGCTGCTACGGTGCGCCTGTCGGATATTCAGCGAGTGGCTGAATTGCGCCGTGAGTGCCAGCCGGTCGCCGTTGTCAAGCCGCTGAACGGCACCCGCCAGCGATTGGTCACGGCAGATGCGCCGGTCAGCGATAAGCGGCTGCAAAAAGTCATCGCGCAAGCGCTTCAAAATGATCGCAGTCGCATCGCCGAAGTTCGCGATGAGCAATATTTTATTCATATCTTCAATTCACCGCTGCGCATGATTGTTGTGGGTGCTGTACATATCGCGAAGCACTTGATCCGGCTCGCCAAAATGTGTGATTATGATGTGATGCTGATTGATCCGAGACGGTCGTTCACAAAGTCCAAATATTTGGCATCTGTCGATACCGTGACCGCGTGGCCGGACGCAGCCATCAAGCAGGTTCAGCAAACCGTCGACCGGATCGCCATTGTAACTTTGACGCATGATCCAAAGCTTGATGAGCCGGCGCTGATTGCGGCACTTGAGTCCGATGCGTTCTATATCGGTGCGCTTGGCAGCAAGCGAACGCATCAGTCACGCTGCCAGCGTCTGCGGGAATCAGGTGTCAGCGCCGCGGATATCGAACGGATTCATGCGCCTGTCGGACTCGATATCGGGGCGCAGTCGCCGGCGGAAATTGCGGTTTCAATCATGGCCGAGATGACCCGCAGCTTGCGGACCTTGCAGCAGTCGTGAAGTTCGGACGGATCGCTACGGATCAGGCCGCGGGCGCCGTAATCGCCCATTCGCTGAGAGTGATGGGTCGGAAATGGAAAAAAGGTCGACTGCTGTCGCCCTATGATGTTGACGTGTTGCTTGAAGAAGGCATCGATACTGTGGTTGCTGCGCGGCTTGAGCCTGATGATGTTGACGAGGATGCGGCTGCCGAGGCGCTCGCGCGTATCCTCGCAGGCGAGGGTGTTGAGATTCGGCCAGCCGCAACCGGGCGATGCAATCTCTACTCGACCTGCAAAGGTCTGCTGGAAATTCGAACTGAGCATATCGATCGCATCAATCTGGTTGATGAAGCGTTCACAGTCGCGGTTCTGCCGCCCTATTCGAAGGTCTACGAAGGTCAATTGGTCGTGTCGGTCAAGATTATTCCATTTGCAGTGTCGCGCGAACAGCTGAATGTGTGCATCACCGTGGCTGCCAAGGGATTCGCACCGGTTAACATCTATCCATTCGAAGCGAAGACAATCGGTTTGCTGCAAACCCGCACTGCGTGGTTCAATTCGGCCCTGCTGCGCAAAGGCGCCAGCTTGCTGACCCAGCGAGCGTATGCCCTTGGCAGCGAGATTGTCATCGAAGATGTATGCGATCACGATGAAGTCAGCATAGCTGCCAGCTTGAGGACCTTGCTGAAAAAGAACTTGGATCTGATCTTTGTCCTGGGTGCGACTGCAATTCAGGACCGCGGCGATGTAATTCCGCAAGCCATTGTTGACTGCGGCGGGTGTATAGAGCATTTCGGCATGCCGATGGACCCGGGCAATCTGCTGCTGCTGGCGCGCCGGCGGCAAACCATTATTCTGGGGTTGCCTGGCTGCGTCCGGTCGCCCAAGCGCAATGGCTTTGATTTCGTGTTTGAGCGCATTGCCGCCGGCTTGGGCATCACCAAGGAGGACATTATGCGCATGGGCGCTGGCGGCGTGCTGACTGAGCCTTCGCGGCGACCGCAGCGAAGAACCGAACCGTCGCAAGCGGCAGCCGCTATCGAAAATAAAAAAATAGCGGCAGTTGTTTTGGCTGCTGGTCAGTCGCGCCGCATGGGCTCTGAAAACAAACTGCTCAAGAAAATAGGGCAAGACAGTGTAGTCAAAATGGTGGTGAGCGATTTGGCGGCATCCAAGGTTGATCACATGATCGTCGCGACTGGACATGAACAAGAAAAAGTGGTTGCTGAGTTAGCTGAGTTTAAGATTTCAGTTTCCCATAATGCAGATTTCCCGAATGGCCTGAGCACGTCGCTGCGGACCGCATTGGCAAAAGTCCCGACTGACTGTCATGCAGTTCTGATATGCCTGGGGGATATGCCTTTTGTCGGGGACGCTTTAATTGATTCACTGATTGATGCATTTGATCCCCAGGCGCAGCAGAACATTTGTGTGCCGACGTATTGCGGCAAGCGTGGAAATCCAGTGCTTTGGGACCGCCGTTACATTCAGGAAATGATGGAAGTTCGAGGTGATGTCGGGGCCAAGCATATGATCGGGGATTATGAGGAGTTTGTGATTGAAGTTGCGACAGACAACGCAGGAGTATTGACGGACCTCGATACCCCGCAGGCATTTGCGCAGGCTGCCGAATCAAGATCCGATCCGGTCGAAGACTGATATTGCAGAGCATTGCAAGCATGGAACACGAAGCAGCTTGGCGCCTCGGCGTATTTTTCGGCATATTGGCTGCAGTCGCTGTGTGGGAAAGTCTGGCACCCAAGCGAGTTTGGCAATTGTCGCGAATCGTTCGCTGGAGCAACCATATTGCCTTGTCGGCAATCAACACGTTTTTGGTTCGCATCGTCATTCCTTTGACGATTGCCACCTATGCTTTATTTTTGGATACTGTATCGTTCGGGCTGCTTAATTGGCTTGAATTGTGGCCAGCGCTGGCCATAATCGCAGGCGTTGTGCTGCTGGATCTTGCGATATACGTTCAGCATTATTGTTTTCACAAAATTGAATTATGCTGGCGGCTGCACCGCATGCACCACACTGACATAGATTTTGATGTGACGACCGCTGTTCGCTTCCATCCCATTGAAATACTCCTGTCGATGGGTATCAAGTTTGCCGTCGTTACCGCACTTGGACCGCCAGCGGCGGCTGTGGTGATTTTCGAGATTCTTCTCAATGCAACATCGATGTTCAACCACGGGAATATTCGCCTTCCAGTCAGCATCGACCGCTGGCTTCGGTATCTCATAGTGACGCCGGATATGCATCGGGTGCATCATTCGAGCATTCGCGAAGAGACTGACAGCAACTTTGGCTTCAATTTGCCGTGGTGGGACCGATTGTTCGGTACCTATGTTGACCAGCCGGCGAATGGACATGATCGCATGACTATTGGGCTGGAAATTTTTCGCGATGTGCAGGAAACACGCGTTGATCGCCTCATCAGCCAGCCGTTTCGAACCCCATCTGTCGACTGAGAGCGCCGCGCCAGCGCGTCTTCGGTCACGCTTGCGGCCAAGGGGAGGGATTCTATTTTCGCCGCGCTTCAGCCAAGGCGATATCGATGGAGTCAGCCAGGGTGGCGACAATTCGGTCGCAGATGCCGGCATCGACAATGTACGGTGGGGCTAGCAGCACATGATCGCCACGGTACCCGTCATGGGTGCCGCCGCCAGGATAGCAAAGCATTCCGTTTTCTAGGCAAATCCGCTTCAGGTGTGCATGAAACTGCAATTCGGGCTCTAAGGTCACCTTGGTTTCTTTGTCTGCGACAAATTCGATGCCAATGAAGAGTCCGCGGCCGCGAATGTCGCCCACATGCGGGTGCAAGTCCAGCGCCGCATGGAGTCGTGAGCGCAGATACTCGCCTTGGCGTGTGACATTGGCGAGCAGATCTTCAGCTTCGATTGTGTCGAGTACTGCGACCGCGGCCGCAGCGGCGGTCGCATGCCCCATATAGGTGAATCCATTTGCCAGTGAGCCTGAGCTACGGCGAATGGAATCATGAATTGACTTTGAGCAGACGACCGCGCCGATTGGCTGGTAGCCGCCGCCTAAGCCTTTGGCAACTGCAACCAGATCAGGTATCGCGCCATCTTGCTCAAAGGTGAAAAATGTCGCTCCGCAGCGGCCGCTTCCGCACATCACTTCATCTAGAATCAGCAGAATTCCATAGCGATCGCAAATTTGCCGGATGCGGATCAGATAGCCGTCAACTGCGGGGGTGACGCCGCTGGTTGCACCGCCGACTGTTTCTGCGACGAATGCAACCACGTTTTCCGAACCGAGGTCGAGGATCGCCTGTTCCAGTTCGTTCGCAATCCGTTCGCCGTATTGCCGAGGGGTTTCGCCTTCTTGCTGATCGCGATACGGAGTACAAGGTGCGATCGCCTGTGTATCAAACAGCAGGTGACTGTAGGGGCATCTTCGCAGTTCGTTATGGCCAACGGACAGTGCGCCAAGCGTGTTTCCATGATAGCTTTGGCGGCGGGAAATGAAATGCTTGCGCTGGGTCTCGCCTTTCTCGAAGAAGTGCTGTTGAGCCAGTTTCAAGGCTGTTTCCATCGCTTCTGACCCGCCTGAAAGCAAAATGACGCTGTCAAGAGGATCCGGCGCCAGATGAGTCAGTTTGCGGGCTAGCTGTTCAGCAATATCGGAGGTAAAGAATCCGGAGTGAACGTAGGCGAGCTGATCGGCTTGCGCCTTGATTGCTGCGATCGGTGCAGGGTGTCCGTGTCCCAGGCAGGAAACGGCCGCACCGCCACTGGCATCAATATATTCTTTGCCGCTGGTGTCGTAGATGAATGGTCCATTGCCCCACTGTGCGGTTGGCATGCATGATTTTGAGCTGCGATGGATGATTCGAGTGACAGTCACTTTCGATATCCGAAAATTGAAAGATGTTTACCGAGAATGCAGAAATTTAAACAAGTTCTCACATCATATATATTTCTTAATCGTGATTTTACTGAAAAAATGAAAGCATATTAATTCTGGTTTACGGCAGGTTGGTTTCATACTGTTTGGCGGCGGTGTTTTGCATGGAATAGAAACGGGTGCGATTCTCACAACCGTTATTCTGTGTATAGCAAGTCCGCTGGTTTACTTGTCAGGTTGCGAGGAATAAGCATGTTTGAGGCATTGATTGAGGCGTTGCACGGCCCCGTTCTTTTGCCAGATGGCTTGTGCCGCTATTTTGGTTTGTGTCAAAATCGCATCAATATGGGCTGATCGACAAAAGCAGCGTTCGCTCAGCTGGTAAAGCAGCGGATATTCCTGCGACCTTTCGATGCGGCATTTGCTGAGGTATCGCTTGGATTATGCAGGTATTGCTGCTTGAGGCGATTCTGATGTTGTTTTTCCGCCTAGCAGGTTTCGGTCCCACAAAAATTTGCAGCGTATCAAAAAGAGTGATTCTGAAAATCCTGTCGAACGATAATTTGGAGCAGTTCGACTTCGCTTCATGTTGCGAGTCGCTATAGATTCATCCGTTTTGCCGTCTCTTCGTGGGTTTTGACTTGTGACTCGTTAACTCAGAGAGACGCTAAAATTCAAGACTCAGTCAATCGCTTGAAACTAGAGGATGATTCAATGAATTCAGTAATTCTAGATCCAGATGACGAAATCCTTGATACTGAGTACATAAAGTGTCGCGCCAAAGATTGGTAAGAGCGTGTGGTTGGACTCTACGCCTCTAGATCCAGCTGGCAGGCGAACGGGTGAGTGGCGCAGCGACGCCCCCTCTATTGAGATGCACGAAAAAATGACGTGCCTTCAATGTTGGCCCGGCGAAGATGCCCACGCTTGAGCTGAAAGACAATGAAGGCCAAGTTGCAGGCGTGTCCCGTTTGCGCTGTGGGTTCTAGGCACCAACGGTCGCGATATTACGAATATTTGAATATGCCGCTGCAAATCAATGCAATTCGTGGGAAATGTCTTTCGATTTGCACTCATCTGTCCGCAACAACAAACGAAGAAAAGGTGAAAGTCAGATTTGCTGTTGTCCGGCTTGCACTCAGGCCGATGCTCAAAACGTCGAGCATTCGAGCTGCGATCGCAAATGTTGATTATTGTCGACGAATTCTGCATCTGCCGGTCGCGATTATGTTGTAATTACACTTCGATTTTCCGCACTAAGAGCTCGCGGTTTCAATTGGTGTGTCAATTTATTGTCTAGATGATCTTGTCGTGCCTCGGTCTGCTCTTGGCCGCATTGCCAGATTCTCGCAAATCATTCAAAATCGGTCAAATCAATGTCGGGTGATTCGGTAGTTAGGAAAAAAACTAATCTTGTTTGGATTGATCTTGAAATGACGGGCTTGTCGCCGCAAAACGATCGCATTATTGAAATTGCGACAGTGGTGACCGACATACATTTGCAGGTTGTCGCAGAGGGGCCTTCTTTGGTGATTCATCAAAGTGAGGAGCGGTTGCAGAATATGGATGAATGGAACACGCGAACACACACAGAGAACGGCTTGGCTGACTTGGTTCGTCAATCTGTCATTGACGAAGAAGAGGCGCAGCGCCAAACTTTAAAGTTTCTGCGCAAGTACGCGACAAAATCCCGCTCGCCGCTGTGCGGCAATGCTGTATGCCAAGACCGACGGTTTCTGGACCGATATATGCCCGAAGTCTCGAAATATCTGCATTATCGGCACCTTGATGTCAGTACGGTCAAAGAGCTGGCTAAACGCTGGCGATCGGATCTGGTAATCGATTCGAAAAAATCAAGCAATCATCGTGCGCTCGACGATATTCGCGCCTCAATCGAAGAACTGCGTCTTTATCGGGACAATTTTTTCCTGACCAATCCAATTGATGACTGACACAAGTTCCAAATTGAAAATTCGCAGAACCGCTTGTGCGAACCGAGCGAGCATGACTCAGCAGCGGGTGCGGCCGCATTGAGTTTGAACAGAAATATGCAAACGAAGCTGAGTGAATTCGAGCAGGAACTGCTAGCCGGAGAGCATGGCTATCCGCGTCAGTGGGCGATGCGTCAGCAGCTGAAAGTCGCTGAGTTTTTCAGCGCCGCAGATTTCGTTTCGGTCACGCAGGCGCACATCATGTGTGACACAGAGTCCCTCGGGGAAGCCGGGATAAAGCATCTTGAAAAACTGGCAGCCTGCGATGCCAAGGAACGGGAGGTCTGCATAGCGGCGGTTACCGACCCGCGCGGCATGGATTTGAATTGCTATCAGCAACTCAGGCAGCCTGAGCATTTCGCACAGCGCGAACGCAGAGCTGCACAAGCCCTGCGCCAGCTTGGCATTTTGA
The DNA here is from genome assembly GCA_965200545.1 of Arenicellales bacterium. Lineage (GTDB taxonomy): Bacteria > Pseudomonadota > Gammaproteobacteria > Arenicellales > JAJDZL01 > JAJDZL01. The sequence goes on from CBDAUJ010000001.1 coordinate 316,493, forward strand.
TGACGGATACCTGCATCAACTATCAGAGTGTCTTGCCGCCGGTGTTCGGCGAGCATATCGCGTTTGGAGATACCGGCTCGGTGATCTACGCAAACAGCGTTTTTGGAGCTCGCAGCAATTTTGAGGGCGGCCCCGCAGGCCTGTCGGCGGCACTGACAGGAAGAGTGCCGCGTTATGGCTATCACTTGGATGTGCATCGACAGGCTACACATTGTTTTGAGCTCGACTTTCGGCCCGCTTCGCTCGCGCAATGGGGCGCTTTAGGCGCCTTGATCGGCCGCTCGACAGGCTCCTATTGGCACACGCCACTCGTTTTGAATGTGGACTTCAGTCCCACATCGGATGAGCTGAAGCACTTTGGTGCGGCTTTGGCCAGTTACGGCTCTGCACCTTTGTTCCACATGGCTGGCGTGACGCCAGAAGCGCAAGCAGATGCGATCCAAGCCGGCGTTCGTGATGTTGTCACCATCAGGCAATCCGATTTGCAGAGCATATTTGCGAAGGCGGACGGTTCGATTGATGTTGATGTGGTGGTGTTTGCGGCCCCGCAACTCTCGTTGTTTGAAATTCGCGATATCGCAGAGATGCTCGACGGACGGGTGGTGGCCGGCGATACGGCATTGCTGATAGCGACATCTCCAGAAATCAAGCATGCCTGCGATCGTTTTGGCTTGACCCAAAAAGTTGAAGATTCTGGTGCGATGCTGTTAAGCGGCGTGTGCTTCTATCAGATGTATGCGCGCGAGCTGGCGCAAGCCAATGGCTGGAAAAAACTGGTCAGCAACTCTGCAAAACTTGTCAACATCATATCGGGATATGGCTATCAGCCGCACCTGGCATCGACTGAGCAATGTATCGAAGCGGCGGTTACAGGCAAGTTATGAAAGACCCTCGGTCCAAGGTGTTATACTGCGAGGCAGCCATGGGGCGCAGTGTTGCTGGCATTGCGCTCAGTGCGAATGATGACTTCAGCGCGCGCTATGATCTTGATCGCTTGAAAGGCATATTTTCGCGAGATTCACATCAGCTCTGTGGTGAGAGCTACGTTGGCAAAATTCTCGTTCTTAACACGGCCAAGGGCGGCGTGGCCAGTTCCTGGATGCTGCTTGATATGGTCAGTCGTGAGATGGCGCCATTAGCATTGGTGATGAACTCCGTCAATCCCATCCTGGTGCAAGGCGCGGCTTTCGCGAATTTGACCGTCGCAGCCAATTTCGATGTGGACGTGACCGCGATGGTCAAAACTGGAGATTACATTCGCGTCGATCCTGCTCAGCACTGCGTAACAATCCAGACTGCATGACTGCCCCCAAACCGTCAATCACGGCAAGCGGATTTTTGACTGATCATGGCGCAAGCCAAAAACCCATCGGTCCGCGGTGATGTTTTCAACACAGTGAAATGGTCTGGATTCGAGTCCCTTGAAACCTGGCCCGGGCATCAAAATTACATCGCCGGGAAGATTGGCGACTTCGACTGCCTGCGTTTTTTGGCGATCCGCCGATGTGATGAACCGACCGCATCCCGCCAGCACAAACAGACAAATCAAGTGCCGGTAATCAGTGCGGTCTCGATGCGGGGTGATTCCAATACAGTCGGTTGTATATTTTTGCAGCATCCAGTCGTTGAAGATGACCGGTGAATCGAACAGATCTGTCTGGCCAGCCGCTTCGTCAAACAATATCTGAAACTGAGCAGCCAAAGTCGCGAAACAGCCATCTGTGAGCAGACTGTTTTGCAAGTGCATTTGCTGCTCGACGCGCTGCTGGCCGAGCCCGACCGCGTTGTGCGCTCGACGCAGAGGATAACTGGAAGCTTCATCAAGCAATTGCTGGCGGAAGTGTTCCTGTATGATGGGCATCGATACCGCAGGAACAACTCGCAGCAGTTCGATGGTGCCCCTCAGATGCGCCGCACCCGCGCTGAAGCAGGCTGAACTGGCTTCACTCAATGATGGTCAGGCACTTTCGAGAGAAAATCGGACTAGTGCCGGCGTGACTGGCGGCAGTTTGCCCGCCGGGTGCCCCAGTCAGCCGAGTCCGATCGCGTTGCGCAGGCGCCAGAGGCAGGCATCAAGCACTGAATCGGGCGCCGCACACAATCTGACTTCGATTCTGCCAGGCACTCCGCAGAACACAAGCGGCTGTGCGTTACGCGAACGTGACACCATTGGCTGTCATCGGCAAGTTCGTAATACGCGGGCCGTCTACGGCAATCGCGTTCGCGAGCGCTGGACCTGCGGGCGGCAACCCCGGCTCACCAACGCCGGTTGGCGACTCGGCGGATGGAACAATATGCGTTTCAATCTTCCCGATATCGCTGATTCGAAGCGGCGGGTAGCTCGGAAAATTGTTTTCGTTCACCTGCCCGTTGGTGAAGGTGATCTGGTTGCGCATGACATGACCGAGACCGTAGCCGATCCCGCCTTCCATCTGAGCTGCAATAATGTCAGGATTGACGGCGACCCCGCAATCCACAGCACACGTGACTTTTTCGATTTTGACCGCATCGCTGGCATTGCGGGAAATCTCGACGACTTCAGCAACGTAGCTGCCGAAAGACTTGTGCACTGCAAAACCGCGAGCGATGCCGCTGGCCGCGGGCATATCCCAGCTTGATTTTTCGGCTGCGAGCTTCAGAACCCCCGTCAGACGCTGCTGATCTGGTGTTCCGTCGCCAAGGTAAGCCAAACGATACTCAATGGGGTCTGCGTTTGCCGCTTTTGCAGCCATATCCATCATTGTCTCCATTACGAATGCGCTATGGCTGTGTCCGACTGCACGCCACCAGCTGACGGTGACCGGCGTGACCATATCCGTGAGTCCGACATGCATATTCGGTATGCCGTAGGGAGAGTCAGCGATGCCCTCGACGGACGAGTGGTCTACGCCATTATGGACCAGCATTGGCTCGAAACCTGTGCCTTTGAAAATTGATTTCAATGCAACCCGATGATCCCAGCCGGTGATTTTGCCAGCCTGATCCAAGCCGATGCGAACTTTATGCGCAACCGCCGGACGGAAATATCCGCCAGTCATGTCATCTTCGCGCGACCAGACAAGCTTGACTGGCCGCTTGGCGCCATCCAAAGCGAAAGCCAGTGCGGCTTGAACCTGATAATCAGCGGTGGCCGTAAATCGCCGGCCGAATGTTCCGCCGGCGTACAAGGTATTGACATGCACTTTGTCCGCCGGCAACTGCAGTATCGCCATCAGGGTCGCATGTCCGGCCTGCGGCGCCTGACTGCCATCGTGCAGGACGACACCGTTTTCGGTGGGCTCGATAGTACAGGTCATCGGCTCCATCGTGCCATGGGCCAGATACGGCAGATAAAATTCTTGCTCGATCACGCTCGCTGCGCCGTCGATCGCCGCTTGTGCGGCGCCGGCTTCGCCCCTCGCGTTGAATTGCGGGTCGGCGTTGACGGCTCCGAGCAGTTCGGCTGCGATCTCATCGGAGCTGCGGTTTTCAGCGGCACTGAAGTCCCACTCAACCTGAATGGCTCTTCGCGACTGAAATGCAGACCACGTGTCTTCGCCATAGACCGCAACAGCAGATTGGTCGGGCAAGGTGATTGCCTGCACGAACCCTGGCACCTCAGCTGCCGCGCTGGCATCCACTGCGGTGACTTTGCCGCCGAAACGCGGGCTTGCCAGCATGACAGCCACGACCTGATTGTCAAATTGCAAATCCATCGCATAGACGGCTTTGCCCGTAATCTTTGGCTGGTTATCCAGTCGCGATGTTGACGGATTGCCAATCAACGTGAATTGATCCGGTGTCTTTAATGCTGGCTCGCTCGGTGCCGCCAAGGCTGCAGCGGCTGCAACGAACTCAGCGATCGGAGCTGCGTTTCCCGCACCTGAAATCATCCCATTTTCGATGGAGAGCGAAGCCGCATCGGCTTGCCATTGATTTGCCGCTGCTGCGATCAGCATCTCTCTCGCGGCGGCTCCCGCCTGGCGGTATTGCAGGTAGGAGTTCGGCATCGAACTGGACCCGCCGGTTGCCTGATACTGAAAGACCAGATTGGCATAGAGAGTGGGATTGGCGGGAGCGAATTCAACTTTCACTTCATTCAAATCAACCCCGAGCTCTTCGGCAACCAGTGTCGGCAGCCCTGTTGCGGTCCCTTGTCCAGCCTCAAAGTGCTTGACAATGACGGTGACTGTTCCATCTGGAGCGATTTTGACGAACGGATTGAAATCCGCCGATTCGTGATGACTTGCACTGACTACGGTGGCGGTTCCGGCACCGAACCCGATCACCAGCGAACCAGCCGACAGAACGGAAACGGATTTGAGAAAATCTCGACGTGAAATGGAATTTGTCATAGCTTAGCCCTCCAGGATATCAGCTGCGCGATGGATGCCCGCTCGAATGCGCTGATACGTTGCGCAGCGACAGGCGTTGCCCCACATATGCTGATCGATTTGCTCATCCGTCGGCTGCTGATTGTTTGACAGCAGTCCGATCGCTGACATGATCTGGCCGGATTGGCAGTAGCCGCACTGGACCACGTTCAATTCTGCCCAAGCTTGCTGAACGGCTTTCGCAACCGGTGAATCGATGCCGTCGATGGTGGCGATCTCTTTGCCGGCAACTTGCTGTGCCGGTGTTACGCAGGAACGTGTCGGGTTGCCGTCAACCAAAACAGTGCAGGCGCCGCAGGCGGCGACGCCGCAGCCGAATTTTGTTCCAGTCATTTTCAGGCGGTCTCGCAATACCCACAGCAGTGGCATGCCTTCATCCGTGTCCACGCTGTGCTGGACGCCGTTGACAGTTAAATTTGTTTGCATTGAATTTGATCTCGAAGTGGTATGGAATCATTCGGAACATGCTGATAGACTTCTGGCTCATTTCCAGCCGAGAAAAGCAAGTCAGCGCCGCTATTTTAACGCATTTGATCGCAATCTCTTCGGTATTCGATCACTCAAATCAGCAAAGAACAACAGCATGGAAAAATTGATTCCATGCAGCCGAAGCCGTTTGTCAAAATGCTCTCATGTTTTCCCTGTCCAGTTTGGTTGCATTGCGTCAGGATTTTACGAAAAACAAAAATAAAAACGTATGTTTGCCACTGAACGGCTATGAATTTCGTTTTCAGCCGCAACTGAGTTGACGGGATTTCTCAAACCGTTCTGCGGCACAACGGCAAAGGTCTTCCCCGCCAATTGATGCATAAGCTGAAAAAATAGATTGTTCTTCATTCCGAATTGGTGAGACGGCGGGGGCATTACACTTGAATTTTAGATCAAAATCCACATAAAATACTGGCCGATAAAACGGTGGCGGACGGGGCGCTGCAATCCAAGAGAGTTTCAGCTCCGCGCATCGCGCCCGCCTTTTTTATTGTGTTCATTTGGTCTATTCCGTTGATCGAAAACAATGAATGCCGTTAAAGTTCGCGATGCGTATCGACGCTGGTGTTTCTTAAACAAAAACCTGGTTCTGCGCCCCGTCCAGTGAAATCAGAAACAGAGCTGAACTGAAAGACTTTGCGCTACATCGCATCTGTTGCTGCGATGCGCCGCTGATGCAAGGGAAAAGACTTAAGCTGTTGACTGGACGTACTTTTCGATATCGATATGTCTAATCTGAGATGCAGATATTGCGGCCGGCGCCAGTCAACGCTGAGCAATTGCAGTCTATAGCTGAGCGGGAGGGATTTGACCATTGCGAGATTCGATAAAACTGCTGGCCGGATTAGTCATTCTTTCTGCTGCCGGCTCGCTCTATGCCGAGATTATCCCCAACTACGAGCGCGAGGCCAGGCTCGCTGCTGAAGCTGAAGCCGGGCTTTTTGAAGGCGAGCCGATTTACTTCAATTCGATGGATCGCGAGTTTCTGGGTATCTACGCACCGGCCGATCAATCCGATCGCGGTGCAGTCATTTTGCTGCATGGGCGCGGCTTTCACCCGGATTGGCCGCAAGTGACCGGGCCCTTGCGTGAAGGACTCACTGACAATGGCATCACGACTTTGTCACTGCAAATGCCGGTGCTGGCAAAAGATGCCAAGTATTACGATTACTTGGAAATTATTGACAAGTCATTTCCGAGAATTGCGGCCGGTATTGAGTTTCTTCATGCCGAAGGCTATAACTGGATCGCTGTGATTGCCCACAGCTGTTCGGTGCATATGACCATGGCTTGGCTGCGCGAATTTGGTGATTCGAAAATCGATGCGTATGTTGGCATCGGTATGGAAGCAACCGATTATGGTCAGCCAATGCATCAGCCATTCCCGCTTGAGCGGCTGTCGATTCCCATGCTGGATGTCTTTGGCAGCGCAGATTATCCCGCCGTAATCGCGGGTGCCCCCGCACGCTTCGATCAAATCACGAAAGCCGGCAACTCACATTCGAAGCAAATGCAAATCGACGGCCCGGATCATTTTTTTGAAGGTTATGAAGATGAGTTGATTGACGCGGTTGACACTTGGCTGCAGGCGGCGCGAAGCGTCAATTAGTCGACATCCAGGCTGTCAATGTCCAAGTGCCGAATGTCAGCACCGCGAACAAAATAAATGAGATGCTCGCAGATATTGCAAGCCCGGTCGCCGATTCTTTCCAGCGATCGAATGGCCCAAAGGATATCTACCGCATCCGGAATGACATCGGCATCTTCCATCATCCACGCTTTCAGTCGCTTGAGCGTACTTTTGTACTTCTTGTTGACTTTCTTGTCTTTGCGGATGAGTTCAAATGCAGTTGAATCGTCGACATCCTCCAGTGCGTTGAGGGATTCATGCAAAAGGACACAGACGCGCGAGCCGATGACTTCGATATCTTCTGTTGTTTCCATGCGCTCAATCTGACCGATACGGCTTGCCATCAGCGCAACGCGGTTGGCTTCGTCGCCAATTCTTTCCAAATCGTTAACCGTCTTGATGACCATCAAGACAAATCGCAGATCGCCTGCGGTCGGCTGGCGGCGGGCCAGCAGTTCAGTGCTGTTGCGATCAATTTCCACTTCCATGTTATTGACTGTGACTTCGTCTTCGAAGACTTTCTGTGCCCGCATCTCGTCGCCGTAGATCAGCGCGTTGACGGCATTCTTGACTTGTCTTTCAGCCAGTCGCCCCATCTGGTTTGTTTGAAAAGCCAATTCAGACAGCTCGACATCGTATTTTGCAGAATAGTGTCCTTCAATCATGCCGGGTTCTTCCTTTTCTCCCGTATTTGTTTGGTTTCGATCTGTTGTGATATTGTATTGGATATACGGGGCGCACTTTGCAGTGTATCGAAATGCGGGTGCAATTGAAATTGAAGCGGAAATCGGGGCTCGGGATGACTGTCTAGGAGCCTGCTGAGAGCGGAGCCTGTCAAAGCGCGCATCGGGGTCGGGGTGCGGCGCTTTCACAGGGAGCAGGTTTTTTCTATTCGCCTTGGGCTGTCAGAAATCATCCGGGCAGGCTGCGGCAAAAAGGTAAAATGGCGGCATGGCCGGGCGGGAGTCGGATGCAGGCGGGTTCCGGTTCCAAGCGGGTGTCTTGAGTTGATTTGCACGGTCTGCTGATGCGGCAGGCAGGAGGGAAGCGCAATGCCAAAAACAAAAAGTTCTGCGCTCGCCGATGATGATCTGGGCGATGATCCGCGAGACGCGCGCTGACATGGAGCGGTCGCGCTTCGAGATGAAGGAGTCGCGCGCTGAGGCAAAGGCGGAGATAGAGGAGATTCGCGCCCTCCAGAAGAAGACGGCCCAGCATCTGGAAGAGACTGCCCGGCAGATGAAAAAGACGGACAGGCGTTTCAACTCGCAGCGGGGCAAGCGGGTCGAGGTGCTGGCGGAGGGGGCCGCATCACGGCGCTGCTTCAGCAGCGCGGCATCCAGGTGCAGTCGATCATGACCCGCGTCACCACGCATCTGACCGGGGCGGACGGCCGGCGCCAGGACAAGGAGTTTGACATCCTGGCGGTCAACGGCACGGAGGCGGCGGAGGTCAAGACGGCGCTGGCGGCGGGCGAGGTGCGGGAGTTCATCGCTTCGATGGAGGATTTCAAGCGTTATTTTCCGGACTGCGGGGCCAAGCGGGTGTATGGGGCGGTGGCGTATCTCAAGAGCGATGCGCAGGCGGCGGTGTATGCTGAGCGCCAGGGTTTGTTTGTGATCCGCGCGGCGGGCGGCGGCGCCCGCATTGTGAATGCGGAGGGTTTTCGGCCGGTGCCGTTTCCGACGGGGCGGGCGCGCCGCTGAGCGGCGCCCGGCAGGCAGCCTGAGGGATGCCGAAAAACCCGCGCTTGACTTTCAGTGGCACCCTCGAAATCCAATGCGGCGGCCTTGGGCCGGCAACAGCTGACCGCTTCGTTTATTTTCGATGCTGTGAATCTTCAGCGGCAATGCACACATTTTGGCTTGATGCACTTGCGCGGGCTTGAGCGTATCCGACACCTTACCGAAACGTGATCAAAGACAACTGTTCTATCCGCGCCGTCAACTTGGGCAATGTGTCATTCGCTGCCTCGCAATCCGCTTACCATGCGGTCTCTGACCTGATGGACGAGCAGACCCCGGACACCATTATTTTCTGCACACCGCAGCAGCCCTACTTCTGCATCGGGTTTCACCAAGACTACACGCAGGTCATTGATGAGCCGGCTCGTGCACGGCTCGACTATCCCGTGCTGCGTCGGCGTTTGGGCGGCGGCACCACCTATCTGGACTCTCAACAGCTTTTCTATCAGTGCATTTTTCATCAAAAACGCAGTCCGACCACGCCCGCTCAGAACTATCGCATCAAGCTGGCAGCGCCGATACAGGCCCTGAGGCGCCTGGGACTGAATGCGGAACTGAAGAACACCAATGAAATCGAAATCGCGGGACAGAGAGTCGCCGGCATTGGCGGCGGCAGAATTGGTCATGCGAATGTGGTGGTCGGAAATTTTCTGCGCGGATTCGATTACGATGCGATGGCCGCGGTGATTCGAGCGCCATGCGATGAGTTTCGCGCAATTGCACTATCCGCGATGAGACAGGCGATTGCCACAATCAGTCCAGACATCTTGCATGATCAGTTTTGGGACGAAATGCCGCAGATCCTTTTTGAAGAATATGTCAATACGCTGCGGCGGCCGCTGGTTTGGGGAGAATTGACAGCCGCGGAACAGGCGCGCTCCGATCACTATGCACAGCGGCTTGGTGATAACAATTTTTTGCATCAGTATTGCCGTCCCGATACAGTGCCTGACTGCATCGTGCGGCTGAAGGTTTCCGGCTCTACCTTCGTTCATCTCGTTCGGACTGATGCTCAAGCTGAAACCAAGTTTGCGGTTTTGCAAATCCGCGACGATATCATTGAACGGGTCGAATTTGCCGCCTGGTGCCCGGTCGGCGGACTCTATTCGGATCAAACCCCGCTGCCGCTGCCGCGTTTTCGTGCCGAAGACCTGCGGGTTCGGCGCCGATATTCGCAGCTTGCTGCGGTTGTCTGACCCATCTTTAGCAGGAATTTTATGGTGTCGTTGCAAGCAGTCGCTTGCGCCTCAGGAAAGTTTTGTTTTTGACTGCGTTCTGCTTGCTTGAACATTTTCCGGCTGTTGAAGTCAAAAAAAAATTATAGTGAGCGCATTGCGTTGAGCCCAATTCGCTGCTGCGGACAGGTTTGTGATGAAGATCGAGTTTTTCAAGTTTTCGAGATTGCGTTCGGTTGCGTGGGTATTGGTGCTGGTGATGCCAAATCTCGCACTGGCGCAGCAAAGCAATGCGCCTGATGCCGCTGGTCCTGGAACATTTTTAGGCGCTTTGCCCACCGAGTATCCAGATTGGTTCAAAGAGAGTTTTCTGGAGTTTGCAGACGATATCTCAGATGCCGCCGAACAGGGCAAGCGGGTGATGCTGCTGTGGCACCAGGATGGCTGTCCATATTGCAATTTGCTGGTTGAGCGAAACCTCAGCCAGAAAAATATTGTGGATCTGATGCAGTCAAAACTCGATGTCGTTGCACTGAATATGTGGGGCGACCGGGATATTGTAACCGTTGGCGGAGAGGCCTATACCGAAAAGGAATTGGCCGCTGCATTGAAAGTGCAGTTTACACCGACTTTGGTCTTTTTTGACGAGGCCGGCAAGTCCATATTGACGCTCAACGGATATCTGCCGCCCGAAGAGTTTTTGGTCGCACTGCGCTTTGTCACTGAGGCTCAGGAAAAAAACATTTCCTATCGGGATTTTGTGCATGCGAACCTGTCTGCCGGATCTGATCAAAGCGGTCTGATTGCGCGCCCGTTCTTTTCGCCGCCGCCTTATGATCTGCGTCGCGAAGCCAGTCATGCACAGCCCCCGCTGGCCGTATTCTTTGAACAGGAGCACTGTCCCAACTGTGAGACAATGCACACACAATCGCTGACGGATCAAGCAACCCTTGCGCTCATCTCAGACTACACCGCCGTGCAGCTTGATATGTGGTCCGACATGTCGCTTTTGACCCCGGCTGGCGAGCAGACAACTGCCAGGCAGTGGGCATCAGATCTTGGTGTCAACTTCGCGCCGACTGTGATTCTGTTTGATGCGGGCGGCAGAGAGGTTATTCGCTCTGAGGCGTATTTCAAAACTTTTCACATGCAGTCATTGTTCGATTATGTGCTCAGCGGCACCCACCTTGATCAGCCGAGTTTTCAGCGCTATATTTCGGACCGTGCGGACCACTTGGTCGAGCAAGGCCATGATATAAATATCTGGGAATGAGTTAACGCCGGCGGATATCATTGCAATGACCGGCAGGGTGCAGCTGGCTGCTTGATCGGCACGCCTGGAAGTCGGGCGCGTCACCTTCAAGGCCGCCAGGAGGTAATGTTGCCGTCGCTGCGGTGCAATGATTGCCGGCTCATGGCAGTGTTCAACAGCAATGAAATTCAATATACTCGTTTGCGAAGGGCCCCATACGCATCAAGCCGCTGACACGGCTTATCAGTTCGCAAAAGCCGCATTGGCGGGCGGCCACGAGGTTCTGCGAATCGTTTTTGCTCAAGATGGCGTCTACAACGCGTCCTGCCTGGCCGCGCCGCCGATTGATGAGCGGAATGTCATTGACCGCTGGCTTGATCTTTCGCAGCAGCACAGCATCAAGCTGGCGATCTGTATCGCGGCCTCGCTGCGCAGAGGCATGATGAATTCCCAATTGGCCGAACAGTATGGCAAACACGGTTCAAACTTGAGCGCTGGATTTGAAGTTGCCGGCATGGGCTATTTTTTTGAAGGTGCAATGGTCGCAGATCGGACTGTCGTTTTCGGGGACTGATTTTGTATGACACGAACTTCTGGGTGCGGTGCAAAAAGTTTCATGTATGTGTGCCGGCGCGCACCGTTTGGCACTGGCTACGGACTCGAAATGGTCGAAACAGTGCTCGCAAGCGCGGCATTCGAGCAGCGCGTGTCTGTGACGTTTACGGATGATGGTGTTTTTCAGCTCAAGACAAATCAGCAGCCCGCGGCGCTCGGCTTCAAGAATTACGTCAAAACGCTCAAGGCTCTGCCTGACTTTGGTGTAGATGAAATTTATGTTGAAATGGAAGCACTAAAAGCGCGTGGACTTGCGGTCAATGATTTGATTCGCATCCCTGACGAGGCTGGCGGTGACTGTATTCATGTTGTTTCCACTGCGCAGCTGTCAGTGCTGATCGCCGCGCAAAATGTTGTTGTGGAACTGTAATTCGAAATTCGAACGATGCTGCACACAGTCAATAAATCCCCTGCAGAGAAAAACAGTCTGCACAGCTGTCTTCGCTTGGCGCAGGCGGGAAGCGATATATTGCTGATTGAAAATGGCGTTTACGCGGCGATGCTGGATGCTGATTCTAGTGAAACCGTCTCGGCAGCCCTCAAAGTGCACCGCGTTTTTGTGCTTGAGCCGGACCTGACCTGCCGGGGCCTGTCGGTTGCCGAGGTGATCCCGGGAATTGAGCGGGTCGACTACAATGGATTTGTCGAATTGGCAGTTGCAAATGACAGTGTTTTTTCGTGGCTGTGAGACCAGGAGACGAACCCATGGCAATCGAGTTGAACGGACAGACCTTCTTGACCGATCCAGAAGGCTTTTTGCTGGAGCCACGGGAGTGGTCTGCGGCACTCGCCGAGAAAATGGCGCAAGATGACAAATGCGATCTGGGTTCCGACCATTGGGCTGCGATTCAGATCGTACGGGACTATTATGCAGAGTATGCAATTGCGCCGCCGATTCGCATCCTGGTGCGGCAAATGGGCAAGCGACTGGGCAAAGAAAAGGCCAACAGTCCCTATTTGTATGAATTGTTTCCTCTCGGACCCGCCAAGCAGGCCTGCCGTTACGCAGGCTTGCCAAAACCGACCGGGTGCATTTAGAATCAAAGGAAATATGCACAGCTTGAATGTTAAGAATCTTGCATAATTCACCAACCGCTGATGCGCCGTCTGTGCTTTTGCATGGCCTTTCAGGTATATTCATGCAGGAGCCATGAATAAGCAATGATGACCGAGAAAAAAACTGAACAGAAATTCCATTGGTTTGACGAAACGCGTCTGGCGGCATTTTCGCGGGACGGCTATCTGGTGGTGCCGAATCTCGGCGCTTCCGAAACCATCAAATCCATGTTGCAAATCATTGAGTCATCGCTCAATCCGGCTTTGGCGCCGGTCGAGTACGAAGCCGATGTGCATTATCCGGGCTCGCCAGCATCGCGCGCAGCGCCTGGCGGCGACACGCCGCGACGTCTGCTCAACGCTCTTGCGCGGCATGACTTGTTCCAGCGCTGGGCGTTATGCAGTGAAGTCGCAAATCATGTTCGCAATCTTCTTGAGTCCCCTTATGTTCAGGTGAGTCAGAACCACCACAATTGCGTGATGACCAAATTTCCTGGATATGGCAGCGAGACCGGCTGGCATCAAGACATCCGCTACTGGAGTTTTGATCAGCCGCATCTCGTGACTTCATGGCTTGCTTTGGGCGATGAGCATCCTGAAAACGGGAGCCTGTCGGTAATTCCAGGCTCGCATACGATGGATTTCGAACGTGGACAATTTGATGCGTCGCTGTTTTTCCGGACAGATCTGAAAAAAAACAGAGCGCTGATGGAGTCTGCAAAAAATATTGAGATGAACGCTGGGGATCTGCTTTTGTTTCACAGCCGGCTGCTGCACAGTGCCAGGCGAAACCGTACGAGCAAAGTCAAACTCTCGTTAGTTTTCACTTATCACTGCGAAAGCAACCGTCCCATTGAAGGCACGCGGTCAGCGGAGCACCTGGACATTGATGTGAGGAACTTCTGATGTTTATCTTGGGTTTTGCACTGTATCCGATCATGGCAATCATTCTGTGGGTGATGTGGCAGCGGGTGCGGGGCATGACGCTTGAGCAGATTCTGGCCAAGGCAGCGGCCGAGCATCATCAACTGAACAAGATTTTCGAAGAGCATCCGCAAGGCGGCAACTTCAAGGAAATGGAGCATTGGTCGCAGAGTTTTTGAGTTCGAAACATGGTCGGCTGTACACGATCGCTGCAGGCCATAAGCGGTGTGCTCGAACAACGCTCTGACAGACTTTCAGAAGACAAGAGGCTGCATTAGCTGGTCGGAGTCTGTCGGTATGCCTTTGCGTTTGGGATGCATCATGGCCCGGCCCGGGTACTAGAACAGCCAATATGAAGATTTCAGTTAACACGTTTGCCAGATACAAGCAGGAAGGGAAGAAGTTCGCCTGCGTGACAGCGTATAGCTATTGCGAAGCCGTGGCGGCGAGCGAAGCGGGTGCGGAACTGCTTTTGGTAGGCGATTCACTCGGCATGGTGGTTCAGGGACACGAGAGCAGCTTGCCCGTTACAATCGAAGATGTGGCCTATCACATGCGCTGCGTCAGACGCGGGAATCGCGGTTCGTTGCTGATGGCGGATTTGCCATTTATGAGCTACTACAGCAAAAATGCGACGCTGGAAAACGCCGGCATCCTCATGCGAGAGGGCGCTCATATCATTAAGCTTGAAGGGGGCGGGTGGCTTGCTGAATCAACCCGCCGGCTAGTCGAAAGAGGCGTTCCGGTATGCGCGCATATGGGACTCACTCCGCAGTCGGTGAACCACTTGGGCGGTTATCGGGTGCAGGGTCGCGATCCGGTAAAAGCGCAGTCGATGGTCAATGAGGCGCTTATGCTGCAAGACGCTGGCGCCAGTCTGCTGCTGCTTGAGTGCGTGCCGCAGTCGCTGGGCCGAACCATAACCGAGAAGCTCCAAATCCCTGTCATCGGTATCGGTGCGGGTCCGCATACCGATGCCCAAATCATGGTCTTGCACGACCTGCTAGGACTGTATCCTGGCAAGCCGGCGCGATTCGTCAAGAACTTTCTTATTGAAACAAACCAAGTGCAGTCAGCCATTCAGAACTATGTTGATGCGGTTGTGAATCGCGAGTTTCCGTCTGCTGAGCACTGTTATGAGTGATGCGATGAGAGACTGCACCTGCCGCTGATGCAAACGTACGATTGGCTGCAACAGCTGTGAATCGCGACTGATCAGCAAACTTTTTGCATTGATTGTTTTCCTAGTGCAATGTAGACCCTAACTGAGAACAGGGTGTGATTCAAGACGGCGCATTGATTTGAACTGCGATCTTGAGTTGCATAGCCCCGATTAAAAAAATGGAGACGAGTTCAATGTTCTTTAACTTCAAGCGAAAAGATTCCATGCCGGATGCAGACGCCGCGATCAAAGGCCGCGCAACGCCGATTGCAATTTCCGAAAAACATTACGTCAATGGTCACTCAATGTTTGAGCCTTATCCAGGTAATACGCAGATCGCGATGTTCGGCGCTGGCTGCTTCTGGGGCATTGAGCGCAAGTTCTGGTCGTCTCCAGGTGTTTATGTGACTGCGGTCGGCTATTCTGGAGGCTATACCCAAAATCCAACTTATCGTGAAGTTTGCACCGGCATGACGGGGCACAATGAAGTGGTGCGAGTGGTATTTCATTTGGATCAGCTGTCGTACGATGATCTGCTGCGGGTGTTCTGGGAAAGTCATGATCCAACACAGGGCATGCGGCAAGGAAACGACATCGGCACCCAATACCGCTCGGGGATTTATACCTACGGCGAGCAGCAGCATGACTCGGCGCAGCGGTCTCTTCAGGCATACAGCGATTGTTTGCGCGAACAGCGCTTTGGAGCCATTACAACCGAAGTCGTCCCGGCATCAGACTTCTATTTCGCGGAAGAGTTGCATCAGCAGTATCTAGCCAAAAATCCAGGCGGCTATTGCGGGATCGGCGGTACCGGCGTGCGCTATTGCACCGCGGAGATGTCGGTTGCTTCGGGTTAGGCAAGACGAATTTGTCACTTGGACCAGGTCTGCTTCATATTGCCGTTGCCACAGACCCATGTGCGGACCAGACGCGCAGTGAGGACTGTATTTGCATTCCGTACGCTCGTTTTTTGAAGCGTGCCGATGCACGTGCGAACAGTTGATTCGGCGAGAACGTTGTACTTGCGCTCAACGCGTCTTTCCAATCAAAAATCTGATGCATTCTGCAGCGGATGCCACTGAAAGTCAAGCGCGGGTTTTTCGGCATCCCTCAGGCTGCCTGCCGAGCGCCGCTCAGCGGCGCACCCGCCCCGTCGGAAACGGCACCGGCCGAAAACCCTCCGCATTCACAATGCGGGCGCCGCCGCCCGCCGCGCGGATCACAAACAACCCCTGGCGCTCAGCATACACCGCCGCCTGCGCATCGCTCTTGAGATACGCCACCGCCCCATACACCCGCTTGGCCCCGCAGTCCGGAAAATAACGCTTGAAATCCTCCATCGAAGCGATGAACTCCCGCACCTCGCCTGGCGCCAGCGCCGTCTTGACCTCCGCCGCCACCGCCTCCGTGCCGTTGACCGCCAGAATGTTAAACTCCTTGTCCTGGCGCCGGCCGTCCGCCCCGGTCAGATGCGTGGTGACGCGGGTCATGATCGACTGCACCTGGATGCCGCGCTGCTGAAGCAGCGCCGTGATGCGGCCCTCCGCCAGCGCCTCGACCAGCTTGTCCCACTGCGAGTTGAAACGCCTGTCCGTCTTTTTCATCTGCCGGGCAGTCTCTTGCAGCAGCTTTTCGGTCTCTTTCTGCTGCTGGGTGATCTCCTTCTGGGGGGGCGCGGATCTCCTCTATCTCCGCCCTTGCCTCAGCGCGCGAGCGCTCCATCTCGGCTTTCGTCTCAGCGCGCGACTCCTTCATCTCAGCGCGCGTCTCGCGGATCATCGCCCAGATCTCATCGGCGAGCGCAGAACTTTTTGTTTTTGGCATTGCGCTTCCCTCCTGCCTGCCGCATCAGCAGACCGTGCAAATCAACTCAAGACACCCGCTTGGAACCACAATGACTCCCGCCCGGCCATGCCGCCATTTTACCTTTTGCCGCAGTCTTGGAAAGCCTGTCGCCGATGCAGGCATCGCATTGCGCCGGGCCTGGATGACGGGATAGTCTCCGCTCTCATCAGGCTCCGAGACAGTCACCCCGAACCCTGATTTCCGCTTCACTTTCAATTGCACCCTTTTGCAGCCATTCGCGATATTGAAGAAGGGTCTATCTGGTATACTAAGACACCTATCTCAGCCTCAATTTTAGACTTGCGGCCTAACAGTTTCGCATCCAACCCGAATCGTTCCAATGAGTGAATTCTGGTATTCCGGTTACCGTCCAAACGTTGCGATCGTCCTCTGCAACCACAAATCCCAAGTTCTGTGGGCGCACAGCGTCAGGCATGACGGCTGGCAATTTCCGCAAGGCGGGGTGTGCTCGGACGAGACATCGCATCAGGCCGTCTATCGTGAACTTGAGGAAGAACTCGGTTTGAAACCGCATCATGTGCGCCTGATCGCCTCAACCGAGGATTGGCTGAAGTACGATATTCCGAATCATTACAGCAGCAATCGGTTCTGCCGCAACAGAACCCGACTCAAAGGGCAGATTCAAAAGTGGTTTCTGTTTAAATTTTTAGGCGAGGAATCAGATTTCTGTCTAGATGCCAATGTCAAACCCGAATTCAATGACTGGAAATGGGTCGATTACTGGTCCGCTGTCGAGCGCGTCATTGAATTCAAGCAAGATGTTTACCGTGTTGCGCTCGGGGAGCTTGAGCGATATTTGTCGCTGCTCAACGCGACTGAGCATGATGACACAAGCGCAGAATCAAAATCCAGCTCCTCGTCAGTCAAGCGCAGTGCCGATCTCAACTGAGCGCTCCGCTGTAATAGCCTGTATTGCCAGTGCTTGATGGTTTCCGTTGCGTTAGGAACTCAGCTGAATGATTGTCAATTGATTTCGCACTTTCGGGTTGGCGGGCGTAGTTCAATGGCAGAACATCAGCTTCCCAAGCTGAGAACGTGGGTTCGATTCCCATCGCCCGCTCCAGTCAGCGAGAGTGCTGCTGGCATTGCCAGACGACACGTAATGCAGTCACCTGCCGGCGGTTTTTCGATTCAGCCTGTGTTTGTGCGATGCGGTCAGGCATCCTCAATCTCAAACACCTGAACAACGCGTTCGGTACCTCGGGTGGTACTCGCGATCTTGGTCACCGCCTCTGCGACATCGGCGGGTACGACACCCATGAGGTAAACAATTTTACGGTAGACCACCACCTGAATCTTTGCGCTCCATTCATTGATTTGGCTGGTCAGGCGATGCTTGATTGACCACTGCAGATACTTATCGCCCGTCATCCTAAATGCATTGCGAATCTTTTCAATACGCAATTCATTGACCACCTTGCGAACCCCCTGCTCATTTTCAGCGAGATTTTCAATCCATTGTTTCTGATCGACATTCTCAACGTTGCCAGTCAACAGTACAACGCCACTGACGGTAGTCACATTGACGTTTGATTTGGACGTGATCTCATCGTTTCGAGCGATGAAATTGCTGATGCGAAATGTGATGGCTGAATCATCAATGATTTGAGTGACCGAGCGCGTGGACTTGGGGTCGATTTCTTGGTTTGAATCCGACTGGGCGAATACATTTGGACTCAGCAGCCATGCGACCGAAGCCGCGATACAGACGCGCACAAAAAATGTAACTATTCTGCTTGAGGATTGTTTGATAACGCTATGTTTCTGCATTATGTTATCGTGTCCAACAAACATGAAAACATCACTGAACATCGTGTGTAACCTCATTTTGAAATTGTATTTCAACGAAAGTGCTGAATGATTTCCATTGCGCTTGCGTCAAGATGGGCGGCGGCCTGTGTCCAGCTGCCGGCGGTGTTGCTTCCGGATCTTGAGTGATAGTATTGACAACCGGTTCGCCTTCGCTGAATCGCATCCATAACGGTTCGCGAACAATCAGGCCGTCCTCATTGACTGCGAGCATGCCGGTCACTCCATGATGGCGAGCTTGTGATGAAGATCGCAGGGTCTGTGCGCGAAAAGCGAGATTGTACGCATCGACTCCCATTGCAAAAAGCCGTTGAAAATGAACTGCGAGCGGGTCGTCCGCGAGCAGGCTTTCTTTGAGCTTTTGCAAGTTTGGACTGCGATCAACGACCCAGCTCATCTCAGCAAACTGAATGCCGTCGAGGTCTTGGTCAAGAATTTTGTTGAATTGTCCGCTGAAAATATGATGAGTGGCATATACTGGCAGTTCAATCGCACCCAGGAAATCAATGTGCGGCTTGATCAGCCGGCCGTGTTCGGCATCGGCTGTCAGCAACACCAAATCGACATCTTGGCGATGGCGCGGTGTGAAGCTCAGACGCTGGCCGGTCAGCCGGCGCACTTCACCGTAGCGTTCGACACTAGCGGAGATGGACAGCATGTTCTTCACAACCTCGGAGTAATCGGATTGTTGCAGCTCAAAGTCATGCACTTCCAAGACTACACCGCCTAGCGCATTCCATTCGTCCTGAAAAGCTTGGCTCGCACGTTTTGACCACGGCGCTGGCTGCGACAGAATCAGTGCCCTGGCGTAACCGTCACCGCGTGCCTGCCGAGCAATCTTGATGCCTTCAGATTCGGGTGCCAGTGAGAATTGCAAGACCTGTTCCGGGAGGCGGATGTTCTCGGCATTGCCGAGCATCAAGGTTGGCAGCAGCAGGTCGCCATGAGCGGCCAATTCCTCTACGTACTCAACTCCAAGCGGGCCAATTACATAATCTGCGCCGGTTTCGACCGCTCGATAGTAATGCTGGGTAATCAAGGTCGGGTCTGCACCGATATCGATGATTTCAATTTGCGGCTTGTCGGGCGATGAATTGAGCGCATGCTGTGCTGTCACTCCCTTCAGAAAGACCTGCGAGGCGGTTTGACTTCTTGAGGTGAGCGGCAAGAGGATGGCAATTCTGCGCACCGGCGCAGGATCATGGCCAAGACCTGCCTCAATCAGCTGGCGGGCGGGGTGGTCGGGGCTGGTGTTGAGCCAGTTCGCCAAAGCTTGGCTGAATCGGTAGGGGTCGTGCTGCACTGCGTTTGCCTCGGCAGCTAGTTGCATCCATTGCTGATGGATTGGCTGGCTGGATTCGGCAATGGCTGCCATCAAGTCAGGCGCTGGGATGCGGTGCAGAAGCGACCAGAGCTCATGAGAATATCTCGTGCTTTGCGGACCGGCTGGAAGCATTGATATCAAGTCAGCCATCGCAGATGCCAGTTCGATAGGGTCATCGGTGTGCGAGATGGAGTAAATCTTCAGTCGCAGTGCCCGCAGCCGCTGACTTGTGTCCAGGTTGCCGCTGATTTGCAGTGCGCGCAGTCGGGCCAGAGCCTGGCGATGGTTGCCCGCAGCTTGATGCCTGCGAATTCGCAGAAATTCCAGGTTGATCCGGTCGCCGGGCTCCAAGTTCGTTGTGTCAATGAGCGCAGTCAGCGCATTGGCTTCATCGACTCGCTGCGACGCCAGCAGCGAGCTTGCCGCCGCAATCAGCGCTGAATTGCGTTGCCACGATTCTCCGGTGCGTCTGGCGGTGAGAATATCCCACGGTGGATCGTATTCCAGAACCCATAGCTCATCAGTGACTTCCGGCTGCTCTTCGGCAGCCGGTTCCAGCACTGTGATGATGTTGGGTTCGCGTGGCAGCGTAATTTTGACTTCAGGTTCCGCGGGTGGCGTGTCGGCAAGCGCCGTCTGCGTCTCGGGCACAGATTCCGGCGTCGTCTGCTGCGCTTCGGGTGTGCATCCAGCGAGAAGAATGCCAAGCGCAACAGCCATCAGCCTCAATGGCATCAATCGGGTCGATTGCATTCAAAAAATATCGGGTGAATACTAAAATGTGTTATTTTCGGCAGTTCAAATTATAACTGAGCGCATTGGGACAGAATGAATGAGCACGGCACCTTGTATGTGGTTGCAACCCCGATCGGGAATTTGGACGACATCACGATTCGAGCGCTGCAAACGCTCGGTGAAGTCGATCTGATTGCGGCTGAGGATACACGCCACAGTCACCGCCTGCTTTCGAAGTTCGCGATTGCAACAAAGACGGTCCCCTGTCATGCGCACAATGAGCAGCAGGCTGCAAAGTCTCTGCTCAGGCAACTGTTGCGTGGCGCTGACATTGCCTTGATTTGCGATGCCGGCACACCGCTGATTTCGGATCCAGGCCGCAATTTGATTGCATTGGCCCATGCGAGCGGTGTGCGGGTGGTGCCGATTCCCGGCCCGAGCGCTGTGACCAGCGCGATTTCGGTCAGCGGCTTATCCGGCAGTTCCATGGCGTTTGCAGGTTTCCTGCCAGCGAAGCGCGGCGAGCGCATCGGCAAACTGAAACAGCTCGCTGTGACCGGCTCGACTGTGGTTTTCTTTGAAGCGCCGCATCGCATCGTGCAGTCGCTTGAAGACGTTCAGTCAGTTTTTGGCGAGTCAGCCAGCGGCTGTGTGGCCCGGGAAATGACCAAAATTCACGAATCGATCTATACGGGTACCGTGTCTTCGATAGTCAGGCAGATTCGCGACAGTGACAACAGCCAAAAAGGCGAATTTGTCGTCATTGTCGACGGTTCGTCAGAATCGCGGCAGCGCGATGCAGTCCAGGCGGACGAGTTGCTGATGCATTTGCTTGATGAGCTTTCGCCGAGCAAGGCGGCTTCGGTGGCGGCCAGAATATTGAGCTGCAGTCGCAACGCGCTTTATCGGCAAGCGGTTGATTTGCACGGCAAGCGTGAGACCTAGTGGCTTGAGCGTACAGCTCTGCATGTAAGTTCGGTGCCGCCGCGCCGGTGGGGGCGGAAAGTCACGAGCATTGCCAGAGGGAAGCCTGCAAGAAGGGCCGTGCACAAGGAAGGCGTGTGGACCGGTGCCCACTGCCAGTTTCGTGGTACTCTGGAGACCGGCCAGTTTAATGAGCAGGGCGGCGCACTGAGTTATCGCCAGATCCAGCAGGTGGAAGATGCGCAGACGCGGTGCGATCACCCGGAGGCCCAAAACCGCCGGTCAGATTGTCGATGCCACAAATCCCAATATCCCGATATGGAACTGCCAGCAGATAGCATCACGTGGTAATTCGGGGTAAATATGCAATATGTAAATCAAGTTGCCGGGGCTAATGCGGGCAGCGCCACTGCACATTCCGGCTTATGCCGCACTGTGCCCCAGCAGGGAGCTCTGGATCCGCCTCAACCGCCAGTTGCCGTATTATGGTGACGTTTCAGAATTGGCCGCTGTGGCCCTTGACGAACACAAAGGCGCGCGGTCTGCGACCGCTCTATTATCTTTGCCGTGAGATGCACAGGAACGCCCCGAATGGCGTGCCTGAGCATTTGCCTTGTATGCTTGGCGACCGCGCCGCGCTGAGCTTTGGCACCGGCGGAGCAGTGAGCCGCCATGTGAGCGGTTTTCCAGCTGCTGGCTGACATGTTCTCGGCAGTTTAGACGCTGCGAGCGGTGGATTCACTAACTGATTCTTTACGGCTTGAGATGCGATGACAGGATCATGTTCAGTGGCACCGCCTCGGAGATCCCGGACGGCTTGCGCAAAGCCATTTTTCAGCAATTTAATACCTTCATCCTCACTTGCTCCATTCGTTTTCGATTGGCGCACATGGACCCGCAAAGCATGGTTTTCGGATTCCCCAAGATGCTGCCAAGTCAGGGTGCCAATCTCTGATCTTCTCATTCCAGCCCTAAAGGCGGCGCGGGCCGTGATTGCGAACGCGTCCGCCAAATGCAAGTCGATGTTGTAATACAATACGCGGTGTTGAAGAGTCGTTCGGGCAGTCGCTTGCGGACTGCATTAGGCAGGTATGCCGCAGGAGGAAAGTCCGGGCTCAACGGGCAGGGCGCCAGGTAACACCTGGGCGGCGTGAGCCGACGGAAAGTGCCACAGAAAATATACCGCCTTGAGTTCCGAGTCGATTCGGCTGGCAATCTTGAGGTAAGGGTGAAATGGTGCGGTAAGAGCGCACCGCAATTCGGGCAACCGAACTTGGCAAGGTAAACCCCGCTTTGAGCAAGATCAAATAGAAATCCGCAAACGAAGCCCGCGTTGGATTTGGGTAGATCGCTAGAGTCGCTCAGCGATGGGCGATCCAGATGAATGGCTGCCGCTGATCGACAGATTGGATACAGAACCCGGCTTACAGAACGGCTCTCTTCGTAAATACGACTTTCTTGTCTTGGCATTGCGCATTTCGGTTTCTGATCTGAGCGCGGCCGCTGTCGGGAATCGCTGAATTGTTTCGGTTATCGGATGGTCGTGCGGCTCATTTGCCATCCGGCACAGCTATTCGCAGACTGACGATCATCGCGATGCGAAGCTTGGTCACCTTGATGTTCCTGAAATCATTCCCAACTACCAGTCAAAATTAGAGGTTGCAGACAATGCAAAAAGTAAAGAGCGATATTGAAATTGCCCGAAATGCCACCACGCAGCTGATCGGCGATGTAGGTGCGAAACTCGGAATCCCGTCTGATGCACTGATTCCGTACGGACAGACCAAGGCCAAAATTGGACTGGATTACATTGATTCTCTGCGCGGACGAGAAAATGGCAAGCTCATTCTGGTGACTGCCATCACGCCGACACCGGCGGGGGAAGGCAAGACAACAACCACCGTCGGTTTGGGAGATGGCATGAATCGCATCGGCAAGCCGACTGCCATCTGTCTACGTGAGCCCAGTCTGGGGCCGTGTTTTGGCATGAAAGGCGGTGCCGCAGGCGGCGGTTATGCACAGGTCGTGCCGATGGAAGATATCAATTTGCACTTTACGGGCGATTTTCATGCCATTGGCAGCGCCCATAATCTTCTGTCTGCATTGGTTGACAACTCCATTTACTGGGGTGCCGATACGGCGATCGATGCCAGGCGTGTGTCATGGCGGCGGGTCGTCGACATGAACGATCGAGCATTGCGCCAGATTGCCTGCTCGCTCGGCGGGGTGGCGAATGGCTACCCGCGCGAGAGTGGCTTTGATATTACGGTCGCCAGTGAAGTGATGGCCATTTTCTGTCTGGCGGACAATTTAACTGATTTGGAGCAGCGCCTGGGCCGCATCATCGTCGGTTATCGGCGTGACCGGACGGCCGTTACGGCCGCTGACCTCAACGGCCATGGACCGATGGCGGTTCTGCTCAAGGATGCGTTTGCACCGAATCTGGTACAGACGCTGGAAAATAACCCCGCTTTGGTTCATGGCGGACCATTTGCGAATATTGCTCACGGCTGCAACTCGGTGGCGGCGACCAGCGCGGCTTTGAAAATGTCTGATTATGTTATTACCGAGGCGGGATTTGGGGCTGATCTTGGGGCGCAGAAGTTTTTCGATGTGAAATGCCGCTCTGCCGGCCTGAATCCCGCGGCAGTTGTTGTTGTCGCGACCATTCGGGCATTGAAAATGCACGGCGGTGTTGCCAAAAGTGAGCTAGCGGCAGAAAATGTCGATGCCGTAAGCAGAGGTTGCGTCAACCTTGAGCAGCACTTGAATAATGTTGCCCGCTATGGACTCCCAGCCGTGGTTGCCATCAATCGCTTCATCACCGATTCTGACGAGGAGATCGCCGCTGTGCATAAGCGCTGTGCGCAGCTTGGCATTCAGGCCTATGAGTGTACGCATTGGTCAGATGGCGGCGCCGGGACTGAAATGCTGGCGCACGCGGTTGCTGAGCTTGCAGATGCCGGCGACGGGAAGTTCAAAATGCTGTATGACGATGAGTTGCCGCTAGAGGAGAAAATCAGAATCACGGCTCGCGAAATTTACGGTGCAGCCGATATCGCACTTGACAGCAAAGCGTCCAGTTATTTGTCGCAGTTGCAAAGCGGCGGATTCGGGAAGTTTCCAGTTTGCATGGCAAAAACACAGTACAGTTTTTCTGTCGATCCGTCCGCTCTCGGTGCGCCGAAAGGACACATCGTACCGGTCCGAGAAATTCGGCTGGCATCTGGCGCTGGGTTTGTCGTCGCCATTTGCGGCGACATCATGACCATGCCTGGACTGCCACGGGTGCCCGCGGCCAACTCAATCCGCATTGGCGATAACGGACTGGTCGAAGGACTTTTTTAGTCTCTTTCCTGTGTACCGGCACCGCACTGCCGCGTCCGAATACCGCTTGCGCGAATCGCATTTTGTGCAGCGTTCTGAACGGCATGTCTCATCCTTTTTGAATCATGAGGTCATTTGATCGCAATCGTCTCATGATCGCGCCGTTTCATCCGCGGTTTTTCGGATTTGACGGTGCGGTTACCGCTGAGCATTACCTGGCAGCCTATGCCGGCGCCGATATTCTCAAAGGCGGCGGCAATGCGGTTGACGCGGCTGTCGCCGCGGCGCTGGTCGAAGGTGTTGTGAATCCTCATCAGCATACGATTGGCGGTGAGTGTCCGATGATTATTCAGATGGCCGACACGGCTCCGGTGGTCATTAATGGCAATACTTGCGCGCCGGAGAGAGCGACGGTTGAGAATTTTCAAGCCCGTGGCTATGACCAGGTGCCTGATACCGGTGTTCTGGCAGCAGGTGTGCCGGCTGCGGTCGGTGCATATGTGCAGGCACTGTCGAAATTCGGTACATTGTCATTTTCCGAAGTCTGCTCGTCCGCATTGAAATTGGCGCAGGAGGGTTTTCCAATCCATCGCGGGATACTCTATATGCCTGACTTTGGTCTGCTGGAGAATTTGGGGCAGATTCGCAAGCATTGGTCCAGCACGGCGGCTGTTTATCTGCCTGACGGTGAGCTGCCGATACCGGGACAGCGTATGGTCAATGCCGCGCTAGCGGATTGTTTCAGTACCCTGATCGCAGCTGAAGCAGCGGCCGGCGGCAGTCGAAAGCAAGGTATTTTGGCAGTTCAGGATGAGTTTTACAGCGGCGACATCGCCTCTGAAATCGTACGGCACAGTACGCAAAGAGATGGATTTCTCGAACGTTCAGATCTCGAAAACTACGAGACTTGGCTTGAGAACCCAGTCTGGCTGGATTTTTGCGATGCGCGAATATTCAAATGCGGCCCTTGGAATCAAGGTCCGGCGCTGCTGCAGACGCTGTCCATCTTGAAGAATTTTCCGCTGCAAGCTTGTGGACATAATACTGCGGAGTATCTGCATGCTGTCATTGAAGCAGTCAAGCTGGCCTTTGCTGATCGCGAGCAATGGTATGCGGATCCTTCGCAGGTCGCAGTGCCGATTGAGCGACTGCTGTCAGATGCCTACGGAAAGATGCGCGCGCAGCTGATCAGCGAGGAGACTGTTCTTTCCAAAGTGTGTCCAGGTGATCCGCTCACGGGGGCAGCTCGACTGCCTGCAGAGCAGTGTCTCGGCGGTCGTTCTTGGGGACATGGAACGGTGCATGTTGATGCGGTAGACCAGCATGGCAACATGGTCGCCGCAACTCCAAGCGGCGGGTGGCTGAAGTCATCCGAACTGGTCGGAGCGCTCGGTGTTCCGCTGGGCAATCGGCTTATGACGTTCTACCTGACACCGGATCACCATCCGAATCGCATCGCGCCCGGCAAGCGGCCGCGCACCACAATCAGTCCGACGCTGGTGCATCGAAACAGCGAGCCGTGGATGGTCTACGGCAGCATGGGCGGCGATCAGCAGGATCAATGGATGCTGCAGTTCATCCTGAACCGGCTGGTTTTTGATATGACTATTGCAGAAGCGATCGAGGCGGCGAAATTTTCAAGTCAGCATTTCCCAGGATTTTTTGCACCCCATGAGCATTTCCTCAATCAGGTCTCAATTGAAGAAAAGGTCGGTGAGAGCGTTTTTGATCAGCTGCGCGCACGGGGGCACACTGTCAATCCGGTACCAGACTGGACTCAGGGTTATCTGCTCGCGATTGAGAGAGATGCGCAAACCGGGCTGCTTGAGGCGGGCTGTGATCCGCGCGGCGCCAAAGGCGACATCTTTCCAGCGGCCGCGGTGTGCTGGTAAATCTTTTCAGGATTCGATTGCAGTCAGCTCAATACCGTTTTGCATGCAGGCCGCTTGCAAAGTGTTGTGCAGCAAGCAGGCGATTGTCATTGGACCGACACCGCCGGGAACGGGGGTAATTGCCGCCGCGACTTTGGCGGCACCCTCAAAATCGACATCGCCGGTGAGAACGGGTTTGCCTGATTCAGATTTGATTCGGTTGATGCCGACATCAATGACAAGCGCTCCAGGCTTGACCCAGTCGCCTTTGACTAACTGCGCAACACCGACTGCTGCAATCAGAATATCGGCTTGCCGGCAGACTGCCGGCAAATCAGCGGTTTTCGAATGAGCGACCGTAACCGTGCAGTTGGCGCGCAGCAGCAAAGAAGCCAGCGGTTTGCCGACGATATTGGATCGTCCGACGATGACGGCATGCAAGCCCGAGAGACCTGGTTTGCAGGTTTGCAAAAGTTTCATGCAGCCAAGCGGCGTGCAAGGCACCAGGGCATCCATGCCGACTGTCAGTCGACCGACATTCTCAATATGGAATCCGTCTACATCTTTATCGGGAGAGATTGAGCTGAGCACTGCGGCGGAATCGATATGATCTGGCAGGGGCAGCTGAACGAGAATTCCGTTGACTGAGGCATTTGCGTTCAAATCGTCAATCAGCTTGAGCAGTTGCGCCTCAGAAACTGTTTCATCAAGCTCGTGATGAAATGAATTCATGCCGGCTTTGGACGTTTGCGTGACTTTGTTGCGCACGTAGACTTGACTCGCAGCATCGCTGCCAAGCAGCACGACTGCGAGGCCAGGTGTCAGTCCATGTCGACACCTCAAGACAGCTGCTTTGCGCGCAACATCATGACGCAGCTGGGCTGCGATACTTTTACCATCAATCAAATGCGGCATAACCAAAGAAGGACAGTGGCCTCAGGATGAAAAAACGCCAATTATTGTATGAAATTTTGGTGCAAGCGAAGCTTGAATTCGCAATGCTTTGGAGCTTAAGGTCATTTCTAGTGAAATGGATGCCCCTCGGGTACTCAGTGACAAAGACAGCACTGCGGGTCACTCTGTCTCTACCTTGATGGCGGCCAGGTTGCGGGTGGCCGCATCGAACACCGCGCCGATCAGATGAATCTCACAGGCGCCAGTGCGATACGGATCCGCATAGCGCTTCTCTTTTATCTGCTCAATCGCTTCCTGCGCACACTGGGCAGCCTCTCCGCCATGCGCCATCTTGCACTCGATCTCACAATGACTCTGTCGCCGATCCGCAGCGCCAGGTCCGAGCGCCCCCGGCTGCCCGAGCGCTCCGCCGCCAGGCCGTCCCTCGCCTCTACGCTCCACAGGCAGGCATACAGCACCGAGCTGTACCACCCCTCACAGCGCGCCATCTCGTTGTGCGTGTGCCACTGATGCGGAATCCCCGCAAACAGCGACCGCACCCCCGCCTCAAAGCCCGCAAAGTCCGCTGCACCCAAAAGACCCGCCAGCTCGCGGGCCGCCGGCGGCGGCTCCCGCCCCGCGCCGAACAGATACTGCAGGTATCCGTCGTTGAGACTCGCGCGCACCTCATGGTTCGGATAGTCCAGCTCATAGAAGCTGCCCGTATCAGTCCACTCCTCGCCGGTGATCGTCAGATACCCCGACTGGAACAGCAGCGCCTCGGCGCTGAGGCTCTCAACATCAAAAGTGGTGACGAAGCCTTCCGACACTTTCAGGCCGCTGACATCCAGCGGCGTGAGCTGACGCTGCATCATCACCCTGTACAAGTACGACGGCATGCCGGTGACCGACCAGTGCGGCTTGAACTCGCGGGATTTGAACAGGCTCAGGATCGCCCAGGGGTTGTACACCTTCTCCGGTCCGCGCCAGCTGTAGCCGCTGTACCAGCGGCGGATGGCGGCAAGGTCCAGTCCCTCCAGCTCCGGCGCAAAGGTGTCCTGCAGGTCCGCCTCGGTGTAGCCGCAGATGGCGGCGTAGTGAGGGTCCAGGCTGATCATCGGTCAGGTTGTTCAGGGTCGAGAACAGGCTGAGCTTGCTGAACATGGTGATGCCGGTCAGAAAGGCAAAGCGGATCTGCTGCTCAGAGCCCTTGATCATGCCGTACAGGCCGCGAAGATACCGCCGGTTGTGGATGGCCAGCTCCTGGTCGCCGACCGCATCCAGGATCGGCTTGTCATACTCGTCGACCAGCACCGCCACCTGCCGGCCCGTCGACGCATGGATGTGAAACAAAAGTTTCGCAAATCGGTCAGGACCATTCACGTCATCGGTTATATAGGCACTAGTCAAGCCATGTTCTGCTTCCAGCAGCTCAAGCTGCGTGATGACATTGGCTTCCAGCGCCCCCGGGGCGCCGTAATCCGAATTGAAGCTCAGGCGCACGACTGGGTACGTATGACTCCAGTCCCAGCGGTCATGGATGTGCAGTCCCTCGAACAGCGTTTGATTGCCCTCGAACAGCTCCCGCATGGTGTCCAGCAGCAGGCTCTTGCCAAACCGCCGCGGCCGCGACAGGAAGCAGAACCGGCTCTCGCCGATCAGCCTCTCAAGATAGGCCGTCTTGTCGACCAGATAGCAGCGGTCGGCGCGCATCGCAGCGAGGGTCGCGCGACCCAGCGGATTGGTTTGAGAGTGTCGGTGTTTCATAAGGGGCTTATATACCTAACTTGACGTACGCAAAATGCATCCATATATCAGTGCATGTTAAGAATCAATTTTCCAAATTGCTCGATATTTTTCTTTATTTAAGAATTAATTAACTAATATTTCAGCCTTGTCAAGCTAGGTATATAAGCCCCTTTCATAAGGCCGGCACAGCGGTATTGCACTGTGCAATCTTACCCCGGCAATTGCCTGTGCTGATGCGGCTCACTCAGTCTGCCTCCACTGCCATGGCGGCCAGGCTGCGCGTGTCCGCATCGAACACCGCGCCGATCAGATGAATCTCACAGACACCATCGCGGTACGGCTCGGCATAGCCGCGCTCGCGAATCTGCGCAATGGCCTCGGCTGCCCTCTGGCCCGCCTCGCCGCCATGCGCCATCTTGCACTCGATCACAATCACCCTCTGGCCAATCCGCAGCGCCAGGTCCGAGCGCCCGCGGCTGCCCGAGCGCTCCGCCGCCAGGCCGTCCCGCGCCTCTACGCTCCACAGGCAGGCATACAGCACCGAGCTGTACCACCCCTCACAGCGCGCCATCTCGTTGTGCGTGTGCCACTGATGCGGAATCCCCGCAAACAGCGACCGCACCCCCGCCTCAAAGCCCGCGAAGTCCGCCGCGCCCAAAAGACCCGCCAGCTCGCGGGCCGCCGCCGGCGGCTCCCGCCCCGCGCCGAACAGATGCTCCAGATACCCGGCGTTGAGACTCGCGCGCACCTCCAGATTCGGATAGTCCAGCTCGTAGAAGCTGTCCAGCTCGGTCCGCTCCTCGCCGGTGATCGTCAGATACCCCGACTGGAACAGCAGCGCCTCGGCGCTGATGCGCTTGACATCGAAAGTGGTCACAAAACCTTTCGGCACCTTCAGGCCGCTCACATCCAGCGGCGTGAGCTGGCGCTGCATCATCACCCTGTACAAATACGACGGCATGCCTGTAATCGACCAGTGCGGCTCGAACTCGCGGGATTCAAACAGGCTCAGGATCGCCCAGGGGTTGTACACCTTCTCCGGTCCGCCCCAGCTGTAGCCGTTGTACCAGCGGCGGATGGCCTCCAGGTCCAGTCCCTCCAGCTCCGGCGCGAAGGTGTCCTGCAAGTCCGCCTCGGTGTAGCCGCAGATGGCGGCGTAGCGCGGACTCAGGCTGATGTCGGTCAGGTTGTTCAGGGTCGAGAACAGGCTCATCTTGCTGAACATGGTGATGCCGGTCAGAAAGGCAAAGCGGATCTGCTCGCTGAAATCCTTGATCACCCCATACAGCCCTTCCAGGTAGTCCCGATTGTCCTCAGCCAGCTCCTGGTTGCCGACCGCATCCAGGATCGGCTTGTCATACTCGTCGACCAGCACCGCCACCTGCCGGCCTGTCGATGCATGGATGTGATACAGAATGTTGCCGAAACGGTCGGCCTCAGTGATATCATCCCTTCCATAGGCGGCCGGCACCGCATGCCTGGCTTCCAGCCGCCGCAGCTGCGTGATGACATTGGACTGCAGGTGTCCGGCCCGGCTGAAGCGCCCGGCGCCGAAGCTCAGGCGCACTACTGGGTAGTGGTCATTCCAGTCCCAGCGATCATGGATGTGCAGTCCCTCGAACAGCGCCTTATTGCCCTCGAACAGCTCCCGCATGGTGTCGAGCAGCAGGCTCTTGCCAAACCGCCGCGGCCGCGACAGGAAGCAGAACCGGCTCTCGCCGATCAGCCTCTCAAGATAGGCCGTCTTGTCGACCAGATAGCAGCGGTCGGCGCGCATCGCAGCGAGAGCCGCGCGACCCAGCGGATTGGTTTGAGGGTGTCGGTGTTTCATAAGGCCGGCGCAGCGGTATTGCACTGTGCAATCTTACCCCGGCAATTGCCTGTGCTGATGCGGCTCACTCAGGCGTGAGCAGTAACAGCACTTGAGCCGAGCTGTGAAAACCGCAACATGCATAGAGATAATTTGATCTTTTATGGACAGAGAATACTTTGAGATGCCTGTTGATTTTACCCTATTGATCAAGTTCCAATGGTATGATTATGAGCGGTATGTCAAGTATTGTGATCTGCGTCAGATTGATCTTGTTTTTGACGAATTTTGAGCCAAATAGAGTGACTGCAAAACACAACCTGCTACAAAGCTCATTTTTCTCTATGAATTTCCGAACCGAAGAATTACGCCTATGCGGCTGTTGTCGGGCCAAAACCTGATTTGCATTTTCGAGCATGACGTTCAGAATATGGGCAGAGAATGACTGTAATTTGTTTTGAATAAAAAGATTGTTCAAGTTGCAATCCCAGTGCTGAATTTCATGCGAAAAGTCAACATTGAAGCCATAGAATGAAATGTTCGGAATCATCTAGAGATTTGTATTCTGTGGTATTTTCGCAATCTTTGCAGAATGCGATGAGCGTATGTTGCCGAGTTAAATTCCGTGATTGGAGTGTCGGCATTGATCAATATCATCCCATTTTCAGTGCGCCGAATGCCAGTTTACGAAGACGGCTTCAATCGGTGAAATCACATCTTGCGTTTCGAAATGATGCATTTCGCCCGGAGTGCTTATCTTGCTGTCTGGCAAAGGAAAACATATTCGGCCGATATTATTCGCAGCCAAATATCCAAATAGATTGGTGGCAAATTTTCGAAATTGCGAGTTCGGCTTTTCACATGCTGGAGGAAAATTCCAAGACTAATATCACCTTTGCTAAGCGGCGGCAAGTGCTGGTTACGGCAGGGAGAAAAAGCGAGAATATACCTCAGAATTTTTACAAATCCGAGCTTTCTGCTATCTTGCGAGATAATCAGAAACGACAGTCGAAATGCATGGAAACGGACTGAAAAACCTCAGTTGATACCTTCTTTCGGCAGCCGCGATGCACGACTGCGATTTTGCGTTGCAGAGGTGAAAAAAGGTGTTCCATGAGGGCGAGGCTGTGTTGAGTCAATACGAGGAATGGCTGCATGTCTTGGTTTTGAAATTGCTCAGACTGCATGGGAAGAGGCTGAGCAGACAAAAAAACACTGTACAAAGGCGCACCGTTGATGTTCCTGATTTTCGCATGCTGAATGCCGCTATTTCTGTTTGACGGGATGCCATATTCAAGCTGGAACAATCCGCTTTTAAAGAACTTCAATTGTGTTGAGCGGGTGCTTCTGGTATCCAAGAATCCAAGAGAGGTCAAGGTATACGGCAAGTGAAGATTTGCGTGTGATTGGGCGAAGCTTACCCCCTGCCGACTAAAATTAATCTTAATTATTAAAAATAAAATTTATATATTTGTAAATAATTGATTATTTAATTAATTATGATGGATTTTTCAGTCAAGAAGATGCCTCTATCGAAGTGGCGTTGATCAAGGCTGGGAACATCGCCGCCCAACTAGCCAAAACCAGTCAATTCGTCTAGCGAGGCATTGTCTCAGGTCGGCTTCATGGCCGGTATCACAAGCATAGCTGCAAGCCTTTTACGGGCTGCCGCGGCATTTCATCTTTGAGCTCAATGGCAAATGGATTTTGACGTCGGGGTGACAGACAGATGCCTGAGACTGCAATTGTGCGATAAGTGGATTGGCTGGGAACCGGAACAGCAGTGACGGCAGCTGCATTTGATCGCAAATCATAGGCGCGTTTTGTCATCTTGAGCAAATGCCATCAACTTGGCGGTGTGAGAGTGGAATGTCAGGAATTGAACGGTGCGGGTGAAGATTGATGCGCAGCATCTGCACTATCACAATGTGCCGCCGCCGGCGACGAGTTTTGCAGTCAAGTCGGATCGTCCGCAGCATCTGCGCTCAATCTTCAAGGCACTGGTTGACCTAGATCTCGCTCCTGGGCGCGGGCGCACAAATTCAAAAGCTAACAGTCCGCAGTGTGTGGGCGTCACTGTGTGCTGGATATGGGATTTCCATAAGGAAATGCTCTAACGGGAAAGGGACAAAAATAATATTGACTTTAAGTCTAAGAAATGATAAGGTCGCGTACGCAGGGATTCCTTAACTTAAGTCATGAGAGTCATATCACATAGTTTTAGTCGCACAGAGTGCGGGATGAAGTTTAGCAAGATTGATCGCTTTAGCACAAGCTGCGCCCCTTTGGTTCAACGGTATGAGCTGCGCACTCGCAACTGGCTATCTAGCCGACTTAGTCCGCATAGTGAATAGAAATGACTCTTTCGTATTTCGAGCTTATCACCTCAAAGAATCTGTGTGCAATCGCAATCGTTTTTCTGACTCGAAGAATCTGAGTCCGTTTTTGTCAGCGATCTAAAAAAAACTCTACCCACATGGTAACAAGGATGTTTTCCCAGCCAGATCGGAACCTGAATTCGGGCTTGAAACCTGCTGCGGTGATCAATTGCTTGAGAAAAGCATGGCGGCGGGTGGATGAGCCTGCGTGGATAAAACGTTTTTCTCGCTGCGCGAATTGTCTGACCTGGCTACGGTCGCATCTGTCGCCAAGAGAAACACCGTTACGGCTGGACAGATCGCCGCAGCTGGCAGAACAGTCATGCGGTCAGATGCTTAGTTTCGCCTTTCCCCCCCCCCGCCGCATACGCGCAAAGATAGGCGTATGGCCAATTCCCTTAAACGGCGCGGCAATTGGCACCTGTTTCGATATCGGCTGCCGACAGTTCTGCCGCTGCTCGCGCTGCTTGGTCTGCTATTTTCGCCGCCAGCATACGCACAAACGAAATATGCCGCTGGTTTTCTGAGAGACAATGTAGGCGTAACCGAGGGGGAGACCCTTTCGGTTAAATTGCGCCTACAAGCTCGAATATTGGGGCTAAATCCTGAAGATACGATTCCGGCGGGTGCGATATTCAACATTCGATATGAAATTAAAGACGATCCGAATTTCAATGTTCTTGACAGCAAGCAGGAAGGGTCTAAAGAGTATCGGTTTCGTACAAACAAAGAACTGAAAAACTTTCCGCAAATACTGTTCGAGGAGCGTACGATCACCATTAAAACTGTTGCCGATCCGACAACCTGTCGCGATGCAGAAATCTCCATTACGTTGCTTCCTGATCCTAATAATTCGGTTGCAGGAGCTTTTTCACATGGAACAATGAATAAATCAATCACGGTTCCGGTAAAGAAGCATCAAGACGCAGACTGTCCCGTAGTTTCGATCGGTGACCCCCAACGAATAGCTGCCAATGGCATCAAGGAAGGCGGTTCGGCGAATTTTCAGCTTAAAGTCACAGATAGAGGGAATGCCAATCGCGATATTTCGGTGAAATGGAAGGCTGACGATGACGGCACATACGATTTTCTGCACCCAGAAGATGAAAGAATCAAGAAACAGCGATTCAATGGCAATCTCAACAGCAGAACGCATCCGATTCAGATCGACACCCAGACTGATCACAGAAGTGGGGATGGGAAAGTCACTCTGAAACTCTTGGAAAGCGACAGCTACAGACTTGGATCCCCTCACCAAGTTCAATTTGCCGTCAAAGAAGACAACAGTGATCTGGCACGAAAGCTAACGGTCGATGCTGAGGTCACATTGCCGAAACAGCGAGCAGTTCATCCGCTGAAACTGACTTTGAGCAGCCTTCCGACCGGCTCTGCCAAGGCGAGTGTTCGAGTTCGCCCGGCAACTGCCCAAGAAGCCCGGGATCAATGCAAAGTTACGACTTCTAGCTCGCTGCAAAATTTGCAGACGAGCTTCGGCACTTTCACCTGGACGGCATCGGATGGAGAAGTCGGAAAAGTCAAGAATTTTCGAATTTTGATTGTGCCGGACGAGGATCACGAAGGCAATGAGAATATCTGTCTGGTGCTGGACAAGCCGCGAAACTTGACTTTGCCAGGCAACACCTCAAAGCACTATGTAAAAGTGACCATCATTGATTTTCCGCCGCCCGTAATCACGGTCAGCGGCGCAAGTGTCAACGAAAGCGAAGGCAAACTGGAATTTGAAGTCGAAATAGCATCGCTTCCCCCAGCAGGTGTGACCGCCGAGGTCAACTACGCAGATGCAGGCACGGGTACTGCGACCTCGAAGGGCGGAGCCAAGGATTACGAGCCCATCTCTCCCGGCACGTTGACGTTCACGTCGAACGAAAGTGAATATGCAGACAGCTACCTGAAAGCGATGCCGAAGAGATATGTCAAGAAGCTTTCGATCCCAGTCATAAATGACGAAATTGTTGAAAACAACGAAACGATCATCTTGCGATTCAGGCGGCCCGTCAACGCAAAATTCTCCGGAAGTCGAAGAAATCTATTTGCCACCGGAACAATTCTTAATGATGATTCAGGTCAAGTCGGCGCTCAAGAGGTAAGAATCAGACACGCGCAGCGAGGCGCGCCTTACGAGGTCCATGCCTCGGAGGGTGAGACTGTTGTTTTGCACGCAGATTTTTATGTCAGAAAAGGCGGAAAATGGCAGAAAGGAACCGCCGCCACCGATTTCAATTTTCGCTGGGAAAGTCGAAGCGGTTCGGCTCTGCCAACACTTGATTATGATGCGACGGCATTGAAATCTACAGATACCATTCCAGCCGGTGAGTCAAGCGTTGAAAGAAGGATACGGATAAAGAAAGATTCGTTAGATGAAAGTGTCGAGACCATCCAATATGTCGCAACATACAGCTCCGGTTCGGCGCGTCTTGAAGGCACTCAAGCCAACATCAAAATCCACGATAACAATCTGGTTCGAATCAAGGCGCCCAAAAAAGCCACAGAAGGCAATCCGCTGAAGTTTCCGGTGCGGCTTGCGGTGCCGGCGGCCGCTGATTTCAGCGTGAATTGGCAAACTGAGTCTCTAGCAGCGCATACGGCGCAACCGGGCAAAGATTACACTGCGGCTTCCGGAACGCTCACTTTCAAAGCAGGCGAAACAGTTCAGTACATCGTTGTGAGCACACTGCAGGATGCAGAAGATGAATCCGACGAGACAATGTCGGTCGTTCTTGCACTGCCGCAAATCGCCGGTGTTTCCATTGATTCGCGCCATTCGCGTGCGGTCGGCTTGATTCGTGATAACGATACACGTCCGTCCGTCAAGATCAAAGACCAGACAGTGACAGAAGGGGAGAAGGTCACCCTTACGGCCAAATTGAGCAGAGCGGCGCAGCGACCTGTTCACTTGGAATGGTGGATTCGCACGCCGCTGGAAAACGGCGCTGCGCGCGGTGCGGACTATGTCAGCGGTCCGAAAGGCAACATCACCATTGCCGCCGGCGATACCAGTGCGACCATTGAATTTACGACGATTGATGACGATGAGGATGAGCCTGAGGAAACGTTTGATGTAGCGCTTGTGATCTTATCTCAGCCGCCGGGAAACGTTGATTTGTTTTTCAGCGGAACGCGCACCGAAGACGCACTGGGTGACAGCACGCCAAACATTCTGGCTGAGCGTACAGCAACCGTGAAAATCCTGGACAACGACTTGCCTTTGGTCACTGTTGAGGACGTAACGCTGACAGAGGGCAAAGAGGGGAAGGCGACCTTTAATATCCGTCTTTCAAGATCGCAAGAAGAAGAGGTGTCGGTGTATTACAAGACCCAGACCGATTTAACGACTGGCTCGTTCAATCGAGCAGAGCCGATCGTCAAACGGAATGGTCGGTACTCGTACGGAGATTATGCAGCGATTGAGCAAAAGCTTCGCGCGGTATTTAAGCCCGGAATCTCGCTGGTCGCAGTTGATATTGAGATCGCTGATGATGAGGAAGGCGAAAACACGGAAACCTTCAAATTTGTTTTGAGCCATAGCGATCCGACAGACCCCGAAGTGCGAATTGGCAGAGGCGCCGCAATCGGGACGATCAAGGATGATGATGGCATAAAGTTATGGATCTCGAGCAAACAGCGCACGATCAGAGAAGGAGAGACAATCACAGTTCGAATTAGGAGGAACCGTGTTTTTGATAATGCTGGCAGCTTTACAATTCATAGCTGCCTCAATCCGACTTACGACCCGACAAAGGGCGCGGCGCCCAAAGGTCATGCGACTTTGACCGGAAGGGAGAAAAACAATGGCGATGACGTGGCTGTCTCAAAAACATCGGGAATTGCTACACCTTGCAAGGCGCCAGGTGAATCCTTTGCGAAATCAATCACTTTCCCCGCGGGCAGTCTTGAGACGAGCACTGAAATCGTAACTTGGCAGGACAATGCGGTTGAGGGCAACGAAACATTCGAGATGTTTGCCGTTGCATTGCCATCATTCCGTTTTACAGATATCAATGATTTTAGGCAGATATTCACGATTATTGATGACGACTCCCACAATCTTCGGGTTGAGAGCGCAAATTCACCTTGGGAGGGAAGAAGGCTCAAATTCGAGGTTTTTGCCAATGTCGAGAATCAAGCGCAGTTTAATACCTTTATGGCGGCGGTCAGAGCACTTGGAACAAACAACAAGTTTGGATATCAATTGGGCAGCAGCACAGACACCGCGAAGGCGGGGACTCACTTTGATCAGCCTGCGAAGATGACGTTTTCGCTGGACACGTCGGTCACCGACTTCATCCAGCCGCTGGCGACCATTCGCATTGATACGATCGACAACGATAAGCAGGATGGGGACAAGACGTTAACCCTGTCTTTGGATGCGCTGCCTGCGAGTTTCGCGGCCTATCCAAAACCCGCAACAGGCACGGTCCGTGATGATGACGCATTTCGGATCGAGGTTGCCGATGCTGTGGTTGATGAGGGCGACACAGCCCAGGTCCAAGTGAAATTTCATCCGCCAAGTTTGCAAGATGTCACAATCAACTGGAAAACCGTGCCCGGTACAGCCGCCGTACCGAACGACTTCACCGCCGTTGCAGACGGTACCGCAGTGCTGAAGGCAGGCAAGACAAAACTGCGCCTGCCGGTTGCAACGACTGAGGATGACACGTATGAGGAGAACGAGCGCTTCCAAGTCAAGATCACCGGCACGAATTTGCCGGGCCAGCCGTTCATTGCCAGGCATACGGGCACCGTTGTCATCCGTGACGATGATTTGCGGACGCTGACCATTTCGGGTTATGCTGATGCTGCTGTGGACGAAAACAGCACCTGGAGTTCGCCTGCGCCTTCATGGGACGGCGAGGCAGAAGGTGACGTGACCTGGACGATCGAAGGCGATGACGCCAAGCATTTCAGCATCGACCCGGATTCAGGCATACTGACTTTCGCTGCGCAGAACTTCGAGAGTCCCGCCGATAAAAATACCGACAGTGCGTATGCGGTGACGGTGCGGGTGACCGATGAAGATGGAACGACTGGCACGGCAGAATTGACAGCCACGGTGACCGATGTGATCTACGGCAGAGTTGAGCTCAGAACTGTGCTCAGGACGGCTGAAGGCGATCCCGTCCCAGGCGCCTTTAGATTCACTGCGACCGGCGCCAAAGGCGATCAGCAGGCGCGGCCGCAAACCGTTGAAGTGAGTTGGAATCTGGCTGGCTTGGGTGGCAGCGGAGCGGCCAGCGCCAGCGATATTGCACTGTCAAATTCCGGCGGCCCGCGCAGTCTGCAATTTAATGCAAGCGCCTCGACTGCCGCAGAGCTTGCAAAAACCACGGATGACAATCTATCGGAAGGAGTCGAAACCTTCGGTATTGAGTTTGAGACGAGCAGCGATGATGTTCTCCTTTACGATGCCAATGCGAGCGCCGCATCAACTGACAACCGCATGCGCGTAAACTACAGTCTTGATGATGATCATACCGCCGAGATATTGCTGAGTCCGACCAGTTTGGAACTGAATGAAGCCGATGATACGTCGACTGCTGGTGTCAAGGAGAACGAAAAGAGCTACTCAGTGAG
Organism: Arenicellales bacterium; assembly: GCA_965200545.1. GTDB lineage: Bacteria > Pseudomonadota > Gammaproteobacteria > Arenicellales > JAJDZL01 > JAJDZL01. The sequence goes on from CBDAUJ010000001.1 coordinate 355,193, forward strand.
TCTTAATTTTCAGCCGGCAACTGCCAGCCTCACGGTGAATCTGTCCACCGACCCGGCCACGACCCGCTTTACGCTGGACAAGACTTCTGTGACTTTTACCCCTGAAGACTGGAACACACCTCAGACTGTGACCGTAACGGCGGTGGATGATGCAGTCAAGAACGCAGCCTTGAACGAGGCGATTGACATTGACCATGCCGTTTCCGGGGCAGGCGGTTTCAATATTGACAGCAAAGCGGTGACAGTGACGGTCGCCGATGATGATTATGACAATGTGCTGAGCATTGCCGCACCCGCGGTCGAGGAGGGCGCGGCGCCGGCGAAAAAGACAATGACGTTTACGCTGACGCTGTCAAAGCCGGCCGGCAAGGATTTCAAGGTCAGCTATTCATCGCCCTGCCAGACCAATGATGGTTCCGGCGTGTGCACTGCCAAAAGCACTCGCGGCGGCGAGACTATGCCGGATTTCGAAGATTTTGGCAGCGGTGAGATTCTGTTTAAGCGCAACGAAACGAGCAAGACACTTGAAGTCGTGGTTTTGGGTGACATAAGGCATGAAGGCAACGAGGACATCGCGATTCAGTTTATTGCGGACGATGCCAGCATCAGTTTCGCATCAGGCTTGCGTGCAGGCACTGCCGCTGGCAGTGCCATTGCCTTGGGCACAATTACCGACGATGATGCCGAGCCCAGCATTCAGATTCTGCTGACAGATCATTCGAATAAACCAATCAAAGAATTTGATGAAAAATTCTATTGGGATAATAACATTCGTCATATGGAGATAAAACTCATTAAAGTTACGCTGAAACTGGTCGGAGGAACGACATTCGGAGCTGATACCACAGTTAAATTACACTTCGGAAAAACGGACGATACGGCAACGTATGGAAAAGACTACAGAATCTTCGAGTACAAGCACGGATGTGGGGAACATAATCTTCCTAATTGTCCGCCGCCGCCTGCTGGGTGGACAACAGTTGCACAAATTCAACCCTTTGATTTAGTTATCAAGGAAGGAGTCTTAGAAATTGCAACGAATACTGGTTGGTTCGATGCAAAAAGGCCTCGTATTACAATCGGAATTCTTGATGACACAATTGAGGAAGATACGGAAGAGCTTACTTTTTGGGCTCAAGCAGGTGAAATCAATGTGATGCCGGCGACCGTGAAAATCAAAGGTCCAAATGACGAAAAAGGAGAACCATACGTATCTATGACAAAAGCTGTCAAAAATGTAAAGGAGGGCGATCAACCTGATGTCAGTACCGATATGATCTTCACCGTTACTCTGAGCCATGCGACCAGAAAGACAGTTACTGTTCCCTACTTTTTTCGAAACTACTCCTGGCGGTACGGATATGGAGTCGCAACAGGCGGGGAAGATTACAAGATTCCAGATCCGCGCTCAATAGAAATTGCACCTGGAGAGACAACAGGAACAATCATCATTCCGATCTTTGGCGATGCTCGAGATGAGCCCGACGAGCATGTTCTCGTTTTGATCGGTCAAAACATAATTAATGGCAAGCGTAGATATCGCTCAGATGAGAACTCTGGCTCATATGGCATAGGCAAAATCATTGATGATGACGATACGCCGACTCACATCACACTGTCGGCCGCGCCTGCAAAGATCGATGAGAATATTTCCCAACCGCCAGAAATCACAGTGACCGCAGCATTCGCCGGCGGTACGACTTACTATAACGATACCACTGTCAATGTTTCAGTCGGCAAATCCGGAGACGTAGCAGTTGCGGGGACAGACTATACCAAGGTGTCTAATTTCAGCATTGTCATTCCGAAGGGCGAGGCTAGCTCGACCAAGACCTTCACATTTACTCCGACAAACGACACTATCGACGAGATCAATGAGTCTGTCTCCGTATTTGGCAATGCAACTTCTAGAGCATTTCATCCTGATGATACTAACTATCAAGAAGCAGAGGAAGACTTTGACTTTAAAGTAGTTGGCACCGAATTGATCATTGTCGATGACGACACGCCCATCGTCGCAGTGAACAGTCCTTCGGCAGCGGTAACCGAAGGCCATAGAACTGATGAGACCACGGACATGACATTCACTGTGACCGTCTCACCCGTCGGCAGAGAGAAGATCACTGTGCCGTATACCTTGTCGGGTACCGCAACAGGCGGAACTGATTACACCCAGCCCAATCCGCTTTCCATTGAAATTAAGCCGGGCGAATCGTCCGGAACAATTACGATACCGGTGGCAGGCGATATCATGGATGAGCCGGATGAGACTGTAATCGTTACGCTTGGCGAAATTGTCAATGGCGAGCTCTCCAGCGAAGAGGGTGCTGGAGTCGCTCAAGGTGTCATCACTGACGACGATGCCCCGCCCGCCGGCATCACGCTCTCGGCTGCGCCTGCAGCAGTTGCTGAGAACGCCGATGATCCCGCTGACATTACAGTTACCGCCGCCGTCACCGGCGGCACCGCCTACAGCACGGATACCGCGATTACGGTATCCGTCGGTGAATCCGGCGACCCGGCTGAGTCTGGCACCGACTACGGGGCAGTTGCTGATTTCACAATTGTCGTACCGTCAGGCGCAACCAGCCATACAGGCACCTTCAGTCTTGCACCCGTTGACGACACAATTGATGAGGATGACGAAACGATTTCCGTCACAGGCGCTTCAGGAGGCATTCAAATCACCGATACCCAAGTTTCGATCTTAGACGATGACGCTGCCACAGCCAAGGTTTCTGTGACAGGTCCGTCTGCGGCAATTGATGAAGGCGACAAGCCTGATGCCAAAACTGAAATGACCTTTACGGTCAGTGTCGCGCCAGTCAGCGCCAGAACCATAACTGTACCTTATACGCTGAGCGGGACCGCCAAAGCAGGCTCGGACTACGTCGAAAAAGCATCAGGAACCATAACGATCAAGCCAGGTGTTGACCGCGGCACCATCGTCGTTTCAGTCAAAGGCGATGAGATTTACGAGCTTGACGAGACCGTCGAGGTTGCGCTGGGCGTTCCCACGAACGCTACTGTGGCCAGCAACGGCGGTGCAGCCAGTGGAATCATCAAGAACGATGATGATGCGCCGCTGTTCGGGTTTTCGACTGGGCGGCATTCTGTCAATGAGGGCGATGGAACCGCCACGGTTACGATTCGGCGAGTGGGCGAGACAGAGCTAACTGCAACCATGTCGTTTATTACTGCAGGGAACGGTTTTCGCAGGGATGCCGAATCGCCTGAAGACTTCAGCATCAAGGGCGATGGCGGTGTCAGTTTTCCGCCCGATAAAACCGAGATGGAGCTGGAGTTTGAGATCAAAGATGATGATCTCATTGAGCAAAATGAGCAGTTTAAGATTCAGTTCGGCAACACGATACAGCATGGCAGGATTCCAAGCAACGAAAGTGCTGTGGTTGAAATTCAGGACAACGACAAGCCCGTATTGACCTTGGCGCCGACGAGTCGGCTGACCATGACCGAGGGTGATGCTGCCAGTTATGCCGAGGTCACGCTGAGCCTGAGCAAGGCTATCGGCAAGGCGGATGCAGAGAGGCCGAGCTATATCGAAGTGGAACTGCTGCTCAGCAGCGCCACCGGAACCGTGATTGCCGAATCGAGAGCTGCGAGTCGCGACTTCATTTTGAGCGTTCATGGCTCCGGCGTCAGTTTAAGCGCACAGAATACGACCAACCCAATCATCCGCTTCAGCAAAGGAGATCAGTCTTCTGAAGTTAAATCAGCAAGATTGCGATTTACTGCCACAGACCGCGATGACAGCGATTATGAAGATGACGACCTGGTTGTTCAGATTGAGGATGTGGATTATGGCTTCAGCATTTCCAAAGCTCCGGTCGCAAGCGATGATGGCGATGCGCAAACAGAAGACAATTTAGTTCGGATGAAACTGATTGACGATGACGAGCCGACGGTTGCGGTGGCCGATGCCGCTGCTGTCACTGAAGGAAATGATCCAGAAACAACTGTGGACATGAGTTTCACCGTAACCCTTTCGGGCAAAGCTAGTAAGGATGTGACAGTACCCTACACACTCAGCGGTTCGGCGACAGCCGGTGACGACTACAGCGCTCCTAACCCACAGTCGATTGTTATTGCCGCCGGCAGCACCGAAGGCACTATCAGCATTCCAGTCAAAGGCGACCTGCTCGATGAAGCCGATGAGACAATTGTGGTGTCGCTGCAGAGTCCGACCAATGCCTCAATATCAACTGTCGCGGGTGCAGGCAGTGGAACTGGAGAGATTACCGACGACGATCTAGTGAGCTCCAAAGTCAGTGTAGCCAATGCCGCATCGGTCACAGAGGGCAATGATTCATCTGCCACGACAGATATGACCTTTACGGTTACTCTTTCACCGGTCAGCGGCCGCGATGTAAAGGTGCCGTTCAGTCTCGCAGGCGAGGCAGCGGCAACCGCTGATTACACAGTCCCGAATCCGCTCTCAGTGACGATTTCAGCAGGCGACAGCAGCGGCAAGATCACTGTTCCGATTCGTGGTGATTTGATCGACGAGAAAGACGAAACAGTCATTGTCAACTTGGGTGCGCCTGATTTTGCAGTCATTGATTCGGCGGAGGGTGCAGGTACTGGCACAGGTCTTATCACCGACGATGACACGACCAAAGTTGTGCTGACTACACCAGATAACAGTGCAACAGAGGGTGATGCGAAGGCGACTGCTGAAATAATGCTGACAGTTAGCCGTGGATTGGTTGCTGGCGAGAGTCTGGCAGTTCCGCTGATTCTCAGTGGAGCGACGCTCGGTACCGAATTCACACTGGCACTCAAAGGTACGCCAGCAGGTGTGACCTTCAAGGCAAGCACGGGTGTAGTGACATTCACGGGACCGGCTGTGGACGATTCATTCAAAGCGACGGTTGCCAAAGCGAGTGTTGTTTTGACGGCTGCCGAGGATGATGATGCGACCAGTGAGACAATTGCAGTATCCATTCCGGCCTCAAGCCGCGGCAACGCTCCAGTACTTACTGCTGTTGGTCTAGGCAACGGCGTTGCGGGCAGCGGCAGTGGTGAGATCAATTTGACGGACGATGACACCCGCGGGGTGACGGTGTCGAAAGCGGCGCTGACGGTGGCCGAGGCGGATGACACCGGCACTGACAAAGACGACCGGCAGGAAAAATACACGGTGGTCCTGGACAGCGCGCCGTCCGGCGGCGCGGTGACGGTCGACGTCGCGAGCGCGGACGAGAGCATTGCGACGGTGTCGCCGGCCGAGCTGGAGTTCACGGCTGGCACTTGGAATGTGCCGCAGACGGTGACGGTCACCGGCGTCAATGACGATGTGGACAACAAGGACAACCAGCGCGAGGTGCGGGTCACGCATGCGCTGGACGCCGGCGGCACGGACTATGCGGCGGTCACGGCGGACTATGCGGCGGTCACGGTGACGGATGACGATGCGGCGCCGAGCGGCATCACGCTCACGGTCGACCCGGCCAGCGTGGACGAGGGGGCCGGGGCGACGGCGGTCACGGTGACGGCGGCCGTCGGCGGCGGCACGACCTACGCTGCCGCGACGGTGGTGACGGTGAGTGTGGGCGCTGAGGGTGACAGTGCGGCCGAGGCTGCGGACTATGCCGCGGTGGCGGGCTTCGACATCACCGTTGCCGCGGGCCAGTCAAGCGGCAGCGGGCAGTTCACGCTCACGCCGGCGGATGACGATCTTGATGAGGCCAATGAGACGGTGACGGTCGCGGGCGTGTCGGGCGCCTTGAAGGTGACCCCCGCGCAGGTGACGATCGCCGACGATGACACCCGCGGGGTGACGGTGTCGAAAGCGGCGCTGACGGTGGCCGAGGCGGATGACACCGGCACTGACAAAGACGACCGGCAGGAAAAATACACGGTGGTCCTGGACAGCGCGCCGTCCGGCGGCGCGGTGACGGTCGACGTCGCGAGCGCGGACGAGAGCATTGCGACGGTGTCGCCGGCCGAGCTGGAGTTCACGGCTGGCACTTGGAATGTGCCGCAGACGGTGACGGTCACCGGCGTCAATGACGATGTGGACAACAAGGACAACCAGCGCGAGGTGCGGGTCACGCATGCGCTGGACGCCGGCGGCACGGACTATGCGGCGGTCACGGCGGACTATGCGGCGGTCACGGTGACGGATGACGATGCGGCGCCGAGCGGCATCACGCTCACGGTCGACCCGGCCAGCGTGGACGAGGGGGCCGGGGCGACGGCGGTCACGGTGACGGCGGCCGTCGGCGGCGGCACGACCTACGCTGCCGCGACGGTGGTGACGGTGAGTGTGGGCGCTGAGGGTGACAGTGCGGCCGAGGCTGCGGACTATGCCGCGGTGGCGGGCTTCGACATCACCGTTGCCGCGGGCCAGTCAAGCGGCAGCGGGCAGTTCACGCTCACGCCGGCGGATGACGATCTTGATGAGGCCAATGAGACGGTGACGGTCGCGGGCGTGTCGGGCGCCTTGAAGGTGACCCCCGCGCAGGTGACGATCGCCGACGATGACACCCGCGGGGTGACGGTGTCGAAAGCGGCGCTGACGGTGGCCGAGGCGGATGACACCGGCACTGACAAAGACGACCGGCAGGAAAAATACACGGTGGTCCTGGACAGCGCGCCGTCCGGCGGCGCGGTGACGGTCGACGTCGCGAGCGCGGACGAGAGCATTGCGACGGTGTCGCCGGCCGAGCTGGAGTTCACGGCTGGCACTTGGAATGTGCCGCAGACGGTGACGGTCACCGGCGTCAATGACGATGTGGACAACAAGGACAACCAGCGCGAGGTGCGGGTCACGCATGCGCTGGACGCCGGCGGCACGGACTATGCGGCGGTCACGGCGGACTATGCGGCGGTCACGGTGACGGATGACGATGCGGCGCCGAGCGGCATCACGCTCACGGTCGACCCGGCCAGCGTGGACGAGGGGGCCGGGGCGACGGCGGTCACGGTGACGGCGGCCGTCGGCGGCGGCACGACCTACGCTGCCGCGACGGTGGTGACGGTGAGTGTGGGCGCTGAGGGTGACAGTGCGGCCGAGGCTGCGGACTATGCCGCGGTGGCGGGCTTCGACATCACCGTTGCCGCGGGCCAGTCAAGCGGCAGCGGGCAGTTCACGCTCACGCCGGCGGATGACGATCTTGATGAGGCCAATGAGACGGTGACGGGGCCTCATCAAGATCGTCATCCGCCGGCGTGAGCGTGAACTGCCCGCTGCCGCTTGACTGGCCCGCGGCAACGGTGATGTCGAAGCCCGCCACCGCGGCATAGTCCGCAGCCTCGGCCGCACTGTCACCCTCAGCGCCCACACTCACCGTCACCACCGTCGCGGCAGCGTAGGTCGTGCCGCCGCCGACGGCCGCCGTCACCGTGACCGCCGTCGCCCCGGCCCCCTCGTCCACGCTGGCCGGGTCGACCGTGAGCGTGATGCCGCTCGGCGCCGCATCGTCATCCGTCACCGTGACCGCCGCATAGTCCGCCGTGACCGCCGCATAGTCCGTGCCGCCGGCGTCCAGCGCATGCGTGACCCGCACCTCGCGCTGGTTGTCCTTGTTGTCCACATCGTCATTGACGCCGGTGACCGTCACCGTCTGCGGCACATTCCAAGTGCCAGCCGTGAACTCCAGCTCGGCCGGCGACACCGTCGCAATGCTCTCGTCCGCGCTCGCGACGTCGACCGTCACCGCGCCGCCGGACGGCGCGCTGTCCAGGACCACCGTGTATTTTTCCTGCCGGTCGTCTTTGTCAGTGCCGGTGTCATCCGCCTCGGCCACCGTCAGCGCCGCTTTCGACACCGTCACCCCGCGGGTGTCATCGTCGGCGATCGTCACCTGCGCGGGGGTCACCTTCAAGGCGCCCGACACGCCCGCGACCGTCACCGTCTCATTGGCCTCATCAAGATCGTCATCCGCCGGCGTGAGCGTGAACTGCCCGCTGCCGCTTGACTGGCCCGCGGCAACGGTGATGTCGAAGCCCGCCACCGCGGCATAGTCCGCAGCCTCGGCCGCACTGTCACCCTCAGCGCCCACACTCACCGTCACCACCGTCGCGGCAGCGTAGGTCGTGCCGCCGCCGACGGCCGCCGTCACCGTGACCGCCGTCGCCCCGGCCCCCTCGTCCACGCTGGCCGGGTCGACCGTGAGCGTGATGCCGCTCGGCGCCGCATCGTCATCCGTCACCGTGACCGCCGCATAGTCCGCCGTGACCGCCGCATAGTCCGTGCCGCCGGCGTCCAGCGCATGCGTGACCCGCACCTCGCGCTGGTTGTCCTTGTTGTCCACATCGTCATTGACGCCGGTGACCGTCACCGTCTGCGGCACATTCCAAGTGCCAGCCGTGAACTCCAGCTCGGCCGGCGACACCGTCGCAATGCTCTCGTCCGCGCTCGCGACGTCGACCGTCACCGCGCCGCCGGACGGCGCGCTGTCCAGGACCACCGTGTATTTTTCCTGCCGGTCGTCTTTGTCAGTGCCGGTGTCATCCGCCTCGGCCACCGTCAGCGCCGCTTTCGACACCGTCACCCCGCGGGTGTCATCGTCGGCGATCGTCACCTGCGCGGGGGTCACCTTCAAGGCGCCCGACACGCCCGCGACCGTCACCGTCTCATTGGCCTCATCAAGATCGTCATCCGCCGGCGTGAGCGTGAACTGCCCGCTGCCGCTTGACTGGCCCGCGGCAACGGTGATGTCGAAGCCCGCCACCGCGGCATAGTCCGCAGCCTCGGCCGCACTGTCACCCTCAGCGCCCACACTCACCGTCACCACCGTCGCGGCAGCGTAGGTCGTGCCGCCGCCGACGGCCGCCGTCACCGTGACCGCCGTCGCCCCGGCCCCCTCGTCCACGCTGGCCGGGTCGACCGTGAGCGTGATGCCGCTCGGCGCCGCATCGTCATCCGTCACCGTGACCGCCGCATAGTCCGCCGTGACCGCCGCATAGTCCGTGCCGCCGGCGTCCAGCGCATGCGTGACCCGCACCTCGCGCTGGTTGTCCTTGTTGTCCACATCGTCATTGACGCCGGTGACCGTCACCGTCTGCGGCACATTCCAAGTGCCAGCCGTGAACTCCAGCTCGGCCGGCGACACCGTCGCAATGCTCTCGTCCGCGCTCGCGACGTCGACCGTCACCGCGCCGCCGGACGGCGCGCTGTCCAGGACCACCGTGTATTTTTCCTGCCGGTCGTCTTTGTCAGTGCCGGTGTCATCCGCCTCGGCCACCGTCAGCGCCGCTTTCGACACCGTCACCCCGCGGGTGTCATCGTCGGCGATCGTCACCTGCGCGGGGGTCACCTTCAAGGCGCCCGACACGCCCGCGACCGTCACCGTCTCATTGGCCTCATCAAGATCGTCATCCGCCGGCGTGAGCGTGAACTGCCCGCTGCCGCTTGACTGGCCCGCGGCAACGGTGATGTCGAAGCCCGCCACCGCGGCATAGTCCGCAGCCTCGGCCGCACTGTCACCCTCAGCGCCCACACTCACCGTCACCACCGTCGCGGCAGCGTAGGTCGTGCCGCCGCCGACGGCCGCCGTCACCGTGACCGCCGTCGCCCCGGCCCCCTCGTCCACGCTGGCCGGGTCGACCGTGAGCGTGATGCCGCTCGGCGCCGCATCGTCATCCGTCACCGTGACCGCCGCATAGTCCGCCGTGACCGCCGCATAGTCCGTGCCGCCGGCGTCCAGCGCATGCGTGACCCGCACCTCGCGCTGGTTGTCCTTGTTGTCCACATCGTCATTGACGCCGGTGACCGTCACCGTCTGCGGCACATTCCAAGTGCCAGCCGTGAACTCCAGCTCGGCCGGCGACACCGTCGCAATGCTCTCGTCCGCGCTCGCGACGTCGACCGTCACCGCGCCGCCGGACGGCGCGCTGTCCAGGACCACCGTGTATTTTTCCTGCCGGTCGTCTTTGTCAGTGCCGGTGTCATCCGCCTCGGCCACCGTCAGCGCCGCTTTCGACACCGTCACCCCGCGGGTGTCATCGTCGGCGATCGTCACCTGCGCGGGGGTCACCTTCAAGGCGCCCGACACGCCCGCGACCGTCACCGTCTCA
>CBDAUJ010000002.1:0-490000 GCA_965200545.1 Arenicellales bacterium
AAGAATACTACAATAAACCGGTACGCGCAATTTATCTTTGCGCGCCAATTGTCAACGAGGCGCCATCCTTTGCACACTTCCAGCTCCAACACCTCTCCGAACTGGCTGGTGCTACTTGCCGCATTTGTGATTATTGTCGCGGGAATGAAAATTGCGAGCCCGATCGTGGTTCCGGTACTGCTGTCTTTGTTTATCGCGACGATCAGTGCGCCGCCGCTGCTTTGGCTCAAAGACAAGGGACTGCCAACCATTGTGGCCTTGCTGATCGTCATCGCCGCCATCTTGGGCATTGGTGTTTTGCTGGTCACAATTATTGGCGCATCGATCAGCGAATTCCAGAATCAGCAGCCCATCTACCAGCTTCGCCTGGAGAAGCTGTTCGCGGACACCTATGCGTTCGCAGTCGAAAAAGGGGCGCTGGTCGGTCTTTCCATCGAGGCGATCAATCTGTCCAGTGCGATCAATCCGGCGGCGATCGCGGCGGCCGGCGGCCGCGTCGTCAATGAGATCGGATCATTGATTGCCAATGCATTTCTGATATTTGTCACGGTCGTATTCATTTTGCTTGAAATATCCACTTTGCCGGGCAAGCTGGAAAAACTGTTTCGCACAGTCAAATCAGTCAATCGAGCGCCTGACCCAGTTCAAGCGCAGTCTGCAGCGCTATCTGGTGATCAAGACGGCGACCAGCCTGGCAACCGCGATCGCGGTGTGGGCGCTGCTGAAAGTGATCGGGGTTGATTTTGCGATCTTGTGGGCGGTATTCGCATTCTTTCTCAATTTCGTACCCAATATCGGCTCTATTATTGCCGCTGTCCCCGGCTGTGATCACCGCGATCCTGCAGTTAGGCTTGGGGGGCGGGGCGTGTCAGTCATCATTGGCTATCTGGTAATCAACAGCCTGATTGGCACGGTGATCGAACCGCGCATTGCTGGCCGTCAACTCGGACTGTCCACCGCTGGTTTGTATTTTTTGTCCTTGCTGTTTCTGGGGCTGGATTTTGGGACCTGTCGGCATGTTCTTGTCAGTTCCGCTGACGATGATGGTGCGGCTGGTTTCCGAAAGCAGCGAGAATACCCGCTGGCTCGCCGTCATCCTGAGCGATCGCGCTCCGTAGCGGAACAGAACATTTAAATCTTGCTTCAGACCGGCAAACGAAATCTCACCGAGCTTCGGCGAACGCTTACTGCGTAATTTGCAGTCGTATTCCGCCTCAAAAATCCCTGCCGCCTTCTTCGCACTCAGTGAAACGGGCGACTTGACATACCGCTCAAGCGACTGCTTCTTGCGCCGCACACTTTTGGAACTTCAGTCTGCTCGTGCTGCGATCGCCGGGGCGGACCGGACTTCACCGGCGCAACGGACCCGCATCAATCGACTGCGGAGCAGATGCTGCGACCGCGGCAGAAGAGCTGCCGAGGCATTCAGTCCCTTGGCAACTCGTCGCAGTCACAAATTTTTTACTGACATTGAATTAAAATGTTTATATAATCATATAAGAATATGTTTATTATTTTTTTTATATTTGTTTTTTTATTGATTTATATATGAATTTTATTTATGGACATCACTTGAAAAGCAAGACAGAGGGATTCAATTTTGAAAACTGATGAACTGGCAACTGTATTGAAAACCGCCGGTGAAACCCATCGGTTGCGTATCTTGGCACTATGCGCGAGCGGCGATCTGTCGGTGAATGAAACTAACCAAGATTTCTGGGCTTGAGTCAGCCTGGCGTAATCGCGCCATTTGCGCTCGCTGTGCGATGCCCAATTGCTGGAGAGACATCAAGAGGGGAGTCACGCCTACTTTCACTTCTCGGGGTCTGGCGCAGCGGGCGAGATCGCGCAGCCGCTGATCGGCGCACTTGATGCAAACTGTCCCTTGGCAATGCGCGACAAGTGGCGACTTGAGCAGATTCGCAATGAGCGCGCTGCGAAATCAAGACGCTACTTTCGCGACAATGCCCTGTGCTGGGATCAAATTCGAGCGCTGCATATCGAGGAAAAAGCAAGTCGAAAGCGAAATTCGGAAAACTCACCGAAAGCATCGCGATTGGGTCGATGCTGGATATCGGAACCGGCACTGGGCGGATGCTGCAGGTATTTGCGGATCGGGTGCGTACCGGGGTTTGGCATCGATCTGTCGCACAATATGCTGTCGGTCGCGCGGGTCAATCTTTCCCAGCCACAGTTTGCCCACTGCTCAGTACGTCAAAGCGACATGTACAGCTTGCCCTACGATGCATCGGTGTTCGATCTGGTTACGCTGCATATGGTGCTGCATTTTGCCGAACGCCCCCAGGAGGCGCTTGCAGAAGCGGCCCGCGTACTCGTTGGAGGCGGACATCTGATCGTCGTGGATTTCGCGCCGCACGAACTGCATGAGCTGCGCGACACACACGCTCATCTGCGACTCGGCTTCGACACATCCGAGGTGCAGAACTGGGTAGAGAAAAAGAATCTCAGTACAGTTGAAACTCGTGTTTTGCCAGGCGAGCCGCTGACAGTCAACATCTGGATGCTGCGCAACCAAGCCAATATTCAGCCGGCCGCTGTGGCGTAACCGCAAACCAATCGAAGAGCCGGAACCATGAACAGCACACAGCCCTCAGTCAGTTTTGAATTCTTCCCGCCAAAAACACCAGAAATGGACGATCTGCTGTGGGACACGATCTGCGCACTGGTGCCTTTGAACCCTTCTTTGGTCTCGGTGACTTATGGGGCGGGCGGCGCGACGCGCGAACGGACTCACCACACGGTGGCGCGCATCATTGATGAGTGCGGACTTGCAGTGGCCGCTCACCTGACTTGCGTGAACGCCGCACGTCAAGAGATTGATGCAGTCGCTCGCCAATACTGGAACGCCGGCGTACGTCACATCGTCGCTCTTCGCGGCGACTCGCCGGCAGGAACACAGCGTTATGCGCCGCACCCGGACGGCTACCCTTACGCAGCTGAGCTGGTCGCGGGCCTGCGTCAGGTTGCGGATTTCGAGATTTCTATTGCCGCCTACCCGGAAGTGCACCCCGAAGCGAGAAGTCCAGATTTTGATCTGGACAATCTGAAACGCAAGTTCGATGCAGGCGCAAGCCAGGCGATCACACAATTCTTTTTTGACAATGATGTGTTCTTCAGGTTTCGCGGCCGCAGGCATTGACAGGCCTGTAATCCCTGGCATCTTGCCAGTCACCAACTACAAATCGCTGGTACGGTTTGCATCCGCCTGCGGTGCAAGCATACCTTCGTTTATGACACAAGCCTTTGATGGACTTGAAGACAATCCATACCTGCGCCGTCAGGTCGCGATTGAAATGGCAACTCGCCAGTGCAGCGAGCTGCTAGCCGAAGGCGTGAATCAGCTGCACTTCTATACGCTCAATCGCGCAGCGCTGATTCGGGCTGTTTGCGAAAGCATCGGCGTTTCGGCCGATTCCAATTTCTACGCGGAGAATATGCCCTTGGTGGCATGAGCAAACGAAACAGCAATTGCGGGACACTTGAGCAACACTTACCGATGCTCTATGCAACGATATGGTATGAGGCTCAATTCGCTTACCATTCCAGAATCTGCTTGTGTTTCGATCCATGCGCCCCCGTGAGGGCGCTACTGGTCGGGCATGCCGAGCAGACCCTGGCGCAGGTGCGCGGCGGCAGTTTGCTCACACTGGCGGCCATCGAGGAGCTGTCGCTGCATGTCGGCTTTGCGAAGAAGCTGTCGGATCAGATTCGGCGACGCCGGCTTGAGCGCAAAGTGATTCCGCAGTGTGCGAAGATTTATTCGATCTTTGAGCCGCATACCCGCTGGATTGCCAAGGCCAAGGCGGGCTGTGCGCAGGAGCTGGATGTGTGCTTCAGGACCAGTACCGGTTCATTCTGCATCATGAGGTGATGTGTGAAGGCAGCGATGTCGACCGGACGCAGGCCATGGTGGCCGCCGCGCAGCGGCGATTTCCGGCGCTGGATTGGTTCAAGAAGGCGCGCCAGCAGCATCCTTCGGCGGAGTCGGCGATCGGTCGCCTTGAGCATTGCGGTCTGGACTATGACCGGGTTCTGGACCATGGCCGGCACTGTTTTGAGCGGACGGTGGCGCTGGCGCGCTGCCGCTTAGCGGCCTCGACGCAAACAGGCTCGGATTCCGCTCTGCGGAGGGGAGGCGGTGTACGCAAGCGGTCACAGATGCCGGTTTTTGCTTGTCACGCGCCGATTCTGCCTCGCTGACAGTGTGCTATCCTCGAAAAAACACCTCAGGTACCGGAAACATTTGCTTCGCAGCCAAGATTTGATCTTAAAATAGGGGTTTCTGGCAGACACTAATTTTACTCAAGGCGGCTACTTTGTCCAGTAGGCTAAAGTGTTACGCTTGCAGCGACGGCAATATTTGGCAGGCAATCTGTACTGATTTCGATATCGCTGTTCAAGCCTCTTCTCTTGCGGATTCCAAGGAATCGCTCGAAACCTGTATTCTGATGTATTTGGAACGAGTCTCCGAGTTGCCAGAAGCGGAGCGCAAACAATTTCTTACACGAAAATCTCCTTGGCACATCCGAACTAAGCTAGTGCTGAAGGTTTGGTTTTCCAGCATTGTATCTGCATCAGTTCATCAGGAATTTAGTCTATCCTGTCGCTTACCGTCGCTCTCCTGAAAGAAATCGCTTCGCTGAAGCTCAGACTGATTGATAACGCTCCTCAGAGCGCCCGTTTTCATATCATCGTTATCTTTGCCAGATATTGTTATCAAACGTCTCTTTCCCTCAATGACTCCCTCAAACTGACGATGGTTTCCGCATGTTCTATCCAATTCAAAACCATTGCTTCGTTGATTAATTCAACGAATTGATCGCCAAACTTCTCAGAACCTGCCACTCTTGAGGCACTAGTATCGAGTAACTTCTGTCTTGCCTGGCGTGGAATTTCAACTGCATAAGGTTGCATTTTTCTAACACCATTTGCAAGTCCAGTGTGATATCCGGCAACACAGAAGGCGATTAGTTTTCCTATCCTCCCATACCTTTCGACAGCAATTTTAGCTCCAGCTGTTGAGTGATCAACTGGCGCAATGCTTCCGGCTAGACGATCCTGAAACTCAGATGAATATTTTCCCAGATCATGGAGGAGCCCGATTACTCGGCCTAAATCTTCACCCCCAGCAATGCTCAAAAAAGATCCCGGCTTTTCGCCCGTGCTCACCAAATGATGAGATAGCAAATGCCAATTGCTCTTTTCAGCTTCGCCGTGACTGTGTGCGTAGTATTTCGCATCTTTTCTCACTAGTGCCCGGTTTAATAATCGAATAAACTTAACTGCTTATGCGGATCGGGCAGATCCGCTTTGTATTCATGCCGCGCAAGCAGCTGACAAAGCCGGATTGTCTCAAGCAGCGCTGTATCGATGGATTGCGAAAAAGTGCAGACGCTCATGCCGAGCTGCATCCGCTTGAAGAACAGCTCCGCCCGCCAGCGGTTCTTGCAGAGCTCTGCGATGGTCAGCGCGGGCAGGCAGGTGTGGCTGGTCAGAAACGTCAGGGTCTTGTCGCGCTCTCGGTCAATATACTTGATGCGCCGCAGCTGCGGACAGCAGCTGGCGGTAATCCAGGCAGGCGTGATCCATGACGCAAATAGGGCCGCGCTCAGGATAAACGGCATCCAGAATGCTGGAATCGGTGCGCTTGGCATCGGCGATTTCGACAAAAAACGGGATCTTGCCATGCAGATCCAGCAGGGTATGGAGCTTGATGCCGGATTGGGAAACGGTGATTGTCCACAGCCAAACAACGACGCCCACCGGCTTTACGATGTTCAAGGACTTCATCGCTGTCGCCGTGCGCTGCCACGATTTGCCGTCGGTGCCGGTTGATCCGATTGCAAAAAAAGCGCATTCAGCCTTGAGTAGGGCTTCTTCAGGCGTGAAGCACAACAAATACGCCTGTTGTTTCCGCCGCGTTTCGCAGTCTTTCGTCCAGCGTCGCGAGTGGCAAGCTTCGCCTGATGGCGACTTCCAAGTACGCCGAGTCGTAAACCGTCAAATCAAATCGGCGCGCCAAGTGAAGAACTTGAGTCTCGTCATGCACGTCATCGATGACAATATTCAGAGCCTGACTGTCGGCCAGTGTATCTGACACCTCTTGTTGAGAAACCCGTCCGCGGCGCTCATTCATCAGCAGTGCATTGCGTAATTCATACCACCATATACGCGGTACAACGCCACCCTCTTCGGCGACGCGCAACATGACGCTGCTGGCCACAGAGTTATCCTCGTCGCCCATGCACCATGCAATGAACACAGAGTTGTCAATGACCGCAAACATCAGTAACGGTGTCCCTCATGGACAGTGGATATCAAATCCTTGAGTGGCGCACATTTGAGATGCCGGCGACGTTCAACTATGCGGGCGGCCGCTTCTTTCGAACGCTTTTGATCCGTTTCGACAGGGATCAGGTGCGCAACCGGCTTGCCGTGCCGCGCAATGGTCAGCGTCTCTCCACGCTCAACGCGGTCCAGCAATCTCGAGAGGTGTGTTTTAGCTTCAAACGCCCCGATCGTATCCATAGTCATCTCCAAATTCACTGTTTAGACTAGATTATACGACTAGTCTAAACTGTATGCTTGCAAAATCCTGCGTCAAACGTTTGTTGGCCGCCGGCGCCCACATCAAATGATCTGGCCGCCATCAGCAGTTATGGGAACAAAGCGATGATGAAGCTGGTCATCAATCGAATCATCAGCCCGTTGCAGGCTGATTTTGTAGAATTGACGACTGAGGCTCAATACTCAGCAAATACCGATCAATGAGCGGATGAAAACAGCGAATCAGGGATGATTGGCCTAAAATACGGCCAAATAGAAGCCGATAATCAAGAGCTGTTTATTCAACAGATACGAAACTATCCGAAACCCCAATGATCAAGCCGCCGACAGCCATGCGCCGCCGCCACAGGATCACTGCGCATGGTGATGTGCGCGACGATCCCTACTACTGGCTGCGTGATCGCAACAACCCGGATGTCATCGCTTATCTGGAAGCCGAAAATCAATATGCCGGCGAAGTGATGGCTCACACCCGGGAATTGCGCCAGCAGATATTTGATGAATTGAAAAGTCGGGTCGTCGACCATGACATGTCTGCGCCAGTCAAAGACGGCGGCTATGAATATTACTGGCGCGACCGCAAATCTGACAACTACCTGCGGCACTATCGCCGCAAGGTCGGTGAGCCGGAAACAGAACAGCTCCTGCTTGACGAAAATGAACTCGCAGACGGGCACGACTTCTTCCGCCTGAGCTGTCTGGAGGTCAGTCCGGACGATCGTATTCTCGCTTATGCCACCGATACCCAAGGCAGCGAACGCTTCACGATTCGCTTTATGCGGCTTGCGGACCGTGTGCTGCTCAGCGAACAGATTGACGGCGTATCCGGGGATATTGTCTGGACCGCAGCAGGCACTTGTGTCTATTACACCGCACTCAATGATGCCAATCGCCCGTATCGCCTCTTTCGACACCGGCTTGGCGATGCACCGGAGCATGACACTCTGATTTACGAGGAAAAAGACGAAGCCTTCTACATGCATATCGCGGAAACCGACAGCCGCAGATATATCTGCCTGGAGTTGTCGGCGAACTCGACCAATGAGGTGCACCTGATCGATTCATCCAATGACGAAGCCGCGCCATTCATCATTTTTCCTCGGATTGCGGATATTGAGTATTCAGTCGCAGACCGCGGCCCTGATTTGTATGTGCTGACCAATGACAATGCGGTCAATTTCCGCCTGATGCGCACCTCGCTGGCAAGCATTGATCAAGCCAATTGGGAAACGGTGATTGCACACAGCGACACAACGACGCTCACCGGCTTTACGATGTTCAAGGACTTCATCGCCGTCGCCGAGCGCTTCGAAGGTTTGCCGTCAGTGCGGATTCTTGATCGCGACGCTAACCAATTCCGAGTCGAAAAACCATCGCAAGTGCAGGAACTTCGCATCGGCACGAATCTTGAGTACGACACCCGAGTCTGCCGCCTGAACGCTAGCTCGCTGCTGTTGCCCTATTCACAGCATGACTGCGACATGCAGACTGGTGCACTGACTCATGTCAAAACCAAGCCGATCGGCAACTACAGCCCGTCGGACTACGAGATTGAGCGCTACCTCGCCACATCAGCAGACGGCACCTCGGTGCCGATTTATCTGATTGCGAAAAAAGGCACAGTTGCCGACCGTCCAGCGCCGCTGCTTTTGTATGCTTATGGATCCTATGGCGTCAGCCTGCCGCTCAGTTTTTCAGCCGCGCGACTGCCATTGCTCGAGCGCGGCATCATGTTTGCGATCGCTCATATCCGCGGCGGCGGCGAGTTCGGCCGAAGCTGGTATCTGGATGGCAAGCTGAAGAACAAGAAACACTCTTTTGAGGACTTCAATGCCGGCGCCGACTATCTGATTGCGGCCGGCATCACCTCGCCGGCAAAACTGGCGATTGAGGGCGGCAGCGCCGGCGGACTGGTTATCGGCAACTACCTGATGGCCAGAAGCGGCCGCTGCCGCGCTGCGCTGGCGCATGTGCCGTTTGTTGATGTCGTCACTACCATGCTGGACAAGTCCCTGCCACTGACCGTAATCGAGTGGGACGAGTGGGGCAATCCGCACGAACCCGAATACTACAGCTGCATCAAATCTTATTCACCGTACGACAATGTCACTGCCGGCGAGTATCCGGCACTTTACATCAGCGGCGGCTTGCACGATACCCGCGTCGGATTCTGGGAACCCGCCAAATGGGTGGCTAAAATTCGGCACTGCAATTCCGGCAGCCGCCCCGTGGTGCTTCGGACCGAGATGCATTCTGGGCATAGCGGCAAGTCGGGGCGTGACGACAGTTTTGCCGAAACCGCTATTGAGCGCGCATTTGTGATTGATCAGCTGCTCGGTGACGCAACAGAATGAATCCGCGCCGCCAAGCCAATCCAGACGATCAGGCGAAATTCCCAGACAGCCGCCGATCTGGCATGCTGCAGTGGTATGACAGCCACGCAGACGAGGTTGTCGAGCAATACGAAAGCTTTCAGGCCAAGCAGGTGCATCCGATTTTGTTTCACGCATTGCCCGCACGGCCATGTCATGTGCTGGATATTGGCTCAGGTTCTGGGCGGGATGCCGCAGCCCTCGCGGAGCTTGGGCATGCGGTGGTGGCTGTCGAGCCCTCAGTCGAGCTGCAAAAGCGCGCCCGGCAGCGACACCCGCACGTCGCAATCCGCTGGACAAGTGATCACTTGCCGAAACTCAGAAAGATCAGGCAAATGGGACTTCAGTATGACGTGATTGTACTCAGCGCTGTGTGGATGCACTTGCCGCCGTCAGAGCGCCGAAATGCTTTTCGGCGCGTCGTCAGCCTGATGCGGCCCGGCGCCATGCTGTACCTCACCCTGCGACATGGTCCGCTTCCTGCGGAGCGCGGGTTCTACGATGTTCCAGACGAAGAGATCGAGCTTCTGGCGATTGAGCACGGGCTGTTCCAGGCCGCCAGCCAAACCCATCATGACATCTTGCACCGTCCGCGCATCAGCTGGACACATATGCTTTTTCGGACACCCGGCGATGGTACCGGCGCCCTGCCGCTGCTGCGCCATATCATTCTCAACGACAACAAAAGTTCAACCTATAAGCTTGGCCTTCTCAAGGTCATGGTCCAAATCGCTCAGACCGCGAGCGGACTGGCCGAGATCAAAGATGACGACACCGTGGTCATTCCACTCGGCTTGTTTGCGCTCTACTGGCTGCGCGCCTATCGGCCGCTGCTGGAAAGCGATCTGCCACAGACAAGCGACAATACTCACGGCGCTGAAAGACTCGGCTTCGCGGGTGATGCCTATGCCAAGCTTGCGCACATCTCGCCCCATGACCTGCGGGCTGGCATGCGATTCGCGGCCGAGAATTCTCGGAATCTGCATACCGCACTGCGCGATATATGCTCTACACTGATAACGATGCCGATGACCCATACCACTTACGCGGACGGCGTCGAAAAAGTATTCAAAGCCACTCGACGTAGAACCCGCCGGCCGTCAGGTCCAACGGTACTCGACAGAATTTACCTCACATCATTTGGTGAAGTTGAGATTTCGATGGGTCTGTGGCAAGCGGCCCGGCAATACGGGGCATGGATTGAACCGGCGATTGTCGCGGAGTGGAAAGCGCTGACCATGGGCTACCTGAAAAAACAGGAGCGCAATACAAACGCGGGCGAAATCACCAGTCGCGTTGAATCTGCGCTGCATTGGCATGCTGACAGCCGCACAACAGCTGAAATCCGAAAGCGCGCCATTGAGCTGATTGATTCCGAGGGCTTCCTTAACTGCGTCTGGAGTGGCAAGCGGTTGCTAGCCACCCGCTTTGAGATTGATCATTGCTTTCCCTATTCAGCCTGGCCTTGCGGTGACATGTGGAATTTACTGCCAGCAACTCGACGTATCAATCAACACGAAAAGCGTGACAAGCTGCCACGCGCTGAATTGTTACAAAGGTCTGAAGATCGGATTCTGTCCTGGTGGGAAACTGCCTATGTGAAAAAATCGGATGAATGGAAACGACTTTTCTTTGATCAGGCCAATGCAAGTCTGCGACTGATGCCGGTCAGCACCTCCAGCGCACCCGAATTGGAGGATGTATTCTCTTCTCTCCTGTCCCAGCAGCAAATGCTGCGCGTCAGTCAGCAGGTTCCGTTATGGCCTGCGAAGTATTCATAAAAAGTTGTACGATGGGACCTTTTCACGGCAAGTTCAAAAGAGTGAATGATACGCCTTATTTTCAATCCAAATAATTGAACTCCTGCCCTTTGACTCACATTGGAAATAACTTGCTAAAAGAGCAAAAAAAAATAGCGGGTCAACTTGAAATTGATTGCGATTTCGGTGACTTTGTCTATGCAATCGCTTGCGGTCAGGCAAATTCAGAATGAAGGAGATTTGGATGCAACTCAAAAATCAATAGCATTAAATTCTGGCGCACACCCAAGTGAGGATGCAATACTTTTTTGGTTCTTTGGGAATGAGACGAATGAGAATGCCTTATACTGCGCCGCATGCTGTTAAATTAAAAATCAAGGATGAGGAGAAGTATTGATGGCATATCCACAGTCAAACTGATTTCAATGATTGTGCTGCTAGGCATTCTGATGGCGATAGCGTTTCCGACACACGCAGAAAAGGATGAAAGCAATGATGAAGATGCGGGCATGTTCTACTTGCCGTCGGAATACTTGCCGCCGGATCAGCCTGTTATGATTCAAATTCGGGCGCGGCAAATTGAAGCCTACGCCTGTCAAGGTCAGCATTTTGAGTTCGTAATCTACAAGCACGGCGAATTAGGCCATTCTGTCGGACATACCTACTACCGAATTAACAATTGGGTAGGAACTCCGGTTCCGGGAATGGTTGCTGCGGGGCCGGGACGCGATTTCGCTCCTCCCACGTCGCCGCGGCGCGCAGCCTCGTTTACAAATCGCCTGTTTTTTGAAGGTGGGCGCCAAATTAAATTGCGTGTGCCAATGTATGCCAATGAGAGTGGGAGCGACGAATTGAAGTACTTTTTTGTCCAGGTATACACACACGAACCGAGTGTGCTGATTGACCCCGGCGAAAATATTGCAGTCGGTGTTATTGCGCCGTGCAAATACATGCCGCAATAGCAGCAATCCGAAATCTGCCGTTTGTGAGCTCAAGTTTCGAGGCTCAAATCGGCTCAGCCTCAATTCAACCGCCACGCTTCGCGCCGCCGCAGAGCGAAGCGTGGCGGTCCTGAATCAGGCAAACCAGAATCCGATTGCCTACGGCCGAGCAGTGCAGCGCCGCGCTGTGGAAAGCAAAAAAGCGTGTCTGTGCGCCGATTCGTCAGATGCAGCTCGGATTCTTTGCAACACACACTTCGATCGACCGCCGCAGCGCACAGACCCTCAGCATCTCAACTGCATCCAACGTGCGCATCAGCGCTTGCAAGCGGCGTGAACTTGGCAGTTTTGCCGGCACCCAGCCTGCGCCTTGAACAAACGCCAGATTGACCGATTGCCAGCGCTTGGCTTCTGCGACAGCCTTCTCAAGATCGATGCTTACTTGGATTGCGGCATCTGCCACTTTGTGCTGCTGACCTGAACCAGGTCCCGTTTTCCCTTGGCAATGCGGCTGAAGATCATGCTTTGCATTGCGGTCTTTGACCGCGCAATCCAATACCGCTCGATATTTTCAGATTGTCAGCTTTCACGTGCAGTAAGCCTATCGGCCCACTAGGGCAAAGCTTCATCGGATTGATCGCCGGCAACGGTCGCAATCTCCATTTTTGGCATCTTCACCAGACTGAATTCGCTACAATTTGCCGCAATCTTCAATACACCCCTTGATTGATGACAGCATTAAAGAACACCAGCTTCAGGAATGCGTTCACCGACGGCAGAGCGCAGCCGCCGCGCTATGCGCCCGTCAGGAGCTTGTATCCAGGCCAGAATGCGAACGAGCAGCCCGCCGACCAGAAGATTGCCTCGGCCCGCAACCATCTGGAAAATGACAGCACACCCGTTGAAGTGATTGACCTGTCTGCCAACGGCGGGGATAATTTTTCAGCATTGAAAATATGCCTTGCGGCTCTGACCTGCGTAATTTTCGTCATTGCTATAATAGCCGCGCTTATGGGGGCTTGGCTCATTCTCCCCTTTGCCGGGCTGGAAGTCGCACTGCTCGCACTGGGAGCGCGCTTGGCATTCCTGCAGAACAAAGATGCCGATCGGCTGGCGATCAGCCCTCGATTTGTCCATCTGACCAAACAGCGGAAATTCAAAAAGACGGTTCACTCATTCGTGCTGCATTGGACTTGGGTTCGAATTCAAGCCGGTGCGAACCGCCACGAACCAGCTCGGCTGCAGCTCGGCGCACATGGAACATACACAGAATTTGGAGAATTTCTGACCGACGGCGCCAAGCATCGGCTGTATCTGCACCTGACGCGGCGCCCGCAGAATAATATATAAAACGCACCTGAATTCAGAATAGCCCACAAAGGAGCTCATTGATGTTATCAACCTTTAAGCGAACGCGAAGCTTCGTGCAGCTGCTGATGGCTGCGGCTTTGCTGCTTCCTTTCACTGCCAGCGCTGAATGGGGACTGAATCTGCCGCCGCCCTCGTCGCCGACTGCAAGCCGCATCCTGGACTTGCACAACGCGATCATGGTCGTGTGCCTGATCATCTTCATTGTTGTTTTCGGCATCATGTTCTATTCTCTGTACGCCCACCGCAAGAGCAAAGGTCATCAAGCCAGCAAATTCAGCCACAGCACCAAGCTGGAAGTCGTCTGGACCGTGATTCCGTTTCTGATCTTGATCGGCATGGCCATTCCGTCAACCGCCACGCTGCTGTTTATGGAAGACACCACGGACTCAGAGCTGACGGTCAAGATTACGGGCTATCAGTGGAAATGGCATTACGAGTACCTGGAGCATGACATTGGGTTCTTCTCGAATCTTTCAACCCCCAGAGCCCAGATTGAGAATCGCGAGCCGAAAGGCGAGCACTACCTGCTTGAGGTTGACAATCCGGTAGTCTTGCCCGCCAATACCAAGATCCGCTTCCTGCTGACCTCAAACGATGTCATTCACGCCTGGTGGATTCCAAAGTTCGGCATCAAGAAAGATGCCATCCCCGGCTACATTAACGAAATGTGGGTCACGGTTGACGAGCCGGGCATCTATCGCGGCCAGTGCGCCGAGCTGTGCGGCAAGGATCACGCGTTCATGCCAATCGTTGCCGACGTGCGTTCCGCTGAGGATTTCCAAGCCTGGCTGGATGAGAAAAAGCCCGCCGAAGCCGTCACCGCGACCGAAAACATGCAACTTGCCGATGCCAGCGGGAACGCCGAAGCGGCCATGCAAGTTGCAGCCAGCGACCGCATCTGGACGATGGATGAGCTGATGGAGCGCGGCCAGCAGGTCTACGTCAACTGTCTGGCTTGTCACGGGGTCGAAGGTCAGGGCGTGCCGCCGGCATTCCCGCCGCTGACCGGCAGCGAAATCGCCACCGGACCGGTTGCAGACCATATTGATATCGTGCTCAACGGCAAGCCCGGCACCACCATGCTCGCATTCGGACTGCAGCTGAGCGATGAGGATATCGCCGCGGTCATCACCTACGAGCGCAATGCCCTGGGCAACAGCGTCGGCGATCTAGTCCAGCCGTCTGAAATCGCGGCCAAACGCTGACTCAGAGCGCTCAAAAACCAGAATAAACTTCTAATCGGTAAATAGCAAAATGGCAATTGCGGAAACACAAGCACACGACGACCATCACGATCATCGCCCCTCCGGTGTCATGCGTTGGCTGACCTCAACCAACCACAAAGACATCGGCACGATGTATCTGATTTTTTCACTCACCATGTTTTTTGTCGGCGGCGTTATGGCGCTGGCGGTGCGGGCCGAACTGTTCCTGCCGGGATTGCAGCTGCTGCATCCGGAGTTTTTCAACTCAATGACGACCATGCATGCGCTGATCATGATTTTCGGGGCGGTCATGCCTGGTTTTGTCGGCTTCGCGAACTGGCTGATTCCGATGATGATCGGTGCGCCCGACATGGCTCTGCCGCGCATGAACAACTGGAGTTTCTGGATTCTGCCCTTTGCCTTCGCGATGCTGCTCGGCAGCCTGTTCACCATCGGCGGCGGGCCAGCCTCCGGCTGGACGCTGTATGCGCCCTTGTCAGTTCAAGGCGGAGTCGGTGTGGACATGACGATTCTGGCCATCCATATGATGGGCATCTCTTCTGTGCTCGGCGCCATCAACGTCATCGTCACGATCATGAACATGCGCGCCCCGGGCATGGACTTGATGAAAATGCCGCTTTTCGTATGGACTTGGCTGATTACCGCATTTTTGCTGATCGCGGCCATGCCAGTGCTCGCTGGAGCGGTTACCATGCTGCTGACCGATCGACACTTCGGCACCGCATTTTTCGATCCTGCCGGAGGCGGCGATCCGGTGCTTTTTCAGCATATTTTCTGGTTTTTCGGTCACCCCGAGGTTTACATTCTGATTCTGCCGGCTTTCGGCATCGTGTCGCAGATTATTCCAACGTTTGCCCGCAAGCCGCTTTTCGGCTATGACTCCATGGTGTTTGCCACCGCGGGCATTGCGTTCCTGTCATTCATCGTGTGGGCGCATCATATGTTCACCGTTGGCATGCCGTTAGCCGGCGAGCTGTTCTTTATGTACGCGACAATGCTTATCGCGGTTCCCACAGGTGTGAAAGTGTTCAACTGGGTGGCCACGATGTGGCGCGGCTCCATCACGTTTGAGACCCCGATGCTGTTCGCGCTGGCAGTCGTATTTCTGTTTACCATCGGCGGCCTGTCGGGACTGATGCTCGCAATTGTGCCAGCCGACTTCCAGTATCATGACACCTATTTTGTGGTCGCCCATTTTCACTATGTGCTGTTCGCCGGGTCGATCATGTCTATGATGGGCGCAACCTACTACTGGCTGCCAAAATGGACTGGAAGAATGTACTCCGAGCGTCTGGGCAAGGCTCACTTCTGGCTGACCACAATCTTCTTCAATGTGACGTTTTTTCCGCAGCATTTTCTCGGTCTGGCCGGCATGCCAAGACGCATACCGGACTACTCCGTTCAGTTTACCGAGTTCAATATCATTTCCTCAATTGGCGCTTTTGGCCTCGGTCTGTCGCAGCTGCTGATGCTGGTGGTGATCATCCAGTGTGTGCGCGGCAAAGCCGAAAAGGCAACCGATCAGGTCTGGGAAGGCGCGCAAGGGCTCGAATGGACGGTTGCCTCGCCGCCGCCCTACCACACTTTCTCGACCCCGCCGACGGTCAAGTAGAACGAACGATGGAATCGCAGGAGAAACCCGTGCCAAACAGGCGGAACATTCGCCTGGCGCTGATTCTTGGCGGCATTGCGCTGTTCTTCTTTGTCGCCATCATGGTCATCCAGGCATCCCATTACTGACATGGCGAAAGCATCCAGACGACCAGTCAGCAAGCGGCTGATTGCCGGATTGACATGCGCCGTGTTCGGCATGTTCGGTTTTGGCTATGCACTGGTGCCGCTGTATGACCTGTTTTGCGAAGTCACCGGCATTGGCGGCAAGCCGACCATTGCCGACGTATCGGATATCGCACAGCTCGAAACCTTCGATCAGAACCGCGATGTATGGATTGAGTTTACCGGCAACTCGACCAACGGTCTGCCGTGGTCGATTCAGCCGCAAATATCCAAAGTCAAGGTGAAAGTCGGGCAAGTCAATGAAGTCAATTACGTTGTAACCAACACTTCAGGAGAAAGTCTGACGGGACAGGCCATTCCAAGCGTCGCGCCGATGGGCGCTGCCCGGCACCTCGTCAAAATCGAGTGTTTCTGCTTCGCCAATCAAGTGCTCGGCGCAGGCGAGGAGAGACAAATGCCGGTGGTGTTTTACGTGCATCCAGACTTGGCCGAAGACACCTCAACGCTGACGCTTTCGTACAGTTTCTTTGAAGTCAAACAGACTGCCGCGACAACTGGCTGACGGCGCGAGCGCAACCCGACTGAAAAATAAGCAAACCCAACTACTGCGAGGATTGTCAATGAGCGCTACCAACGGCGATTATTATCTCCCCGACCCCAGCCCATGGCCGCTAGTCGCGTCCGTGGGATTATTTACGCTGGCAGGCGGTTTCGTCATGCTGCTCAACGATGTCAATGTGGCGCCTTGGGTGATGCTCGCGGGCGGGCTGATCATTGCGGTGATGATGTTCGGCTGGTTCGGCGTCGTGGTGCTCGAAAGCGAGAAAGGCAAATACAATGCCAATGTTGATGTCTCGTTCCGCATGAGCATGCTGTGGTTTATCTTCTCTGAAGTGATGTTTTTCGCGGGTTTCTTCGGCGCCTTGTTCTATACCCGCAATTTCGCAGTCCCCTGGCTGGCTGAAACCGACTTGCTCTGGATGGGCTACGACGGCGGCTGGCCAACCGCCGGACCGGAAGGCGCAGCGCTGATCGGATCTGACACGTATGTCACCGCAGCGGGGCAGTTTTCAACCATTGGCGCTTGGGGCATTCCGCTTTGGAACACCCTGATTCTACTGACTTCCAGCGTCACCGTCACCATTGCACACTGGGCGCTGAAGAAAAACCAGCGCGGCGCATTGATCTTTTGGCTGGCAGTAACGGTTCTGCTTGGATTTGTGTTCCTGTTCTTCCAGGGGTATGAATATGTTCACGCATACACCGACTTGGGTCTGACGCTGGGCACCGGTGTCTATGGCGCAACCTTTTTCATGCTGACCGGGTTTCATGGCTTTCACGTCACCATTGGCGCCATCATTCTGCTGGTGATTCTGCTGCGCTGCATGCGCGGTCATTTTCAGCCGAAGAACCACTTCGCGTTTGAGGCGGCAGCCTGGTATTGGCACTTTGTCGACACCGTTTGGGTGGGACTGTTTATATTTGTCTACGTCGTCTGATGCGAACGGCGCCTGCGTCGGCCAGCAAAGGCCGCTGCCGACGCGCTAGACCGGAATCGTGTTGCTCGGTGTAATCCAGCCGAAATAAATTCCACCAGCGATTACAGCAAACAGCACGCCCCATATTGCGATTCTCGCGGTGAGCGCCTTGACGGTCCGATCGCCATCGCCGCGGTCCTTGACCATGTACCACATGGCAGAGGCCAAGCTGGCAATCATCGCCAATACCAGCAGCACAATGATCAAAGTGCTGAATGTCATTAGATTATTCGAAACGGCAGTGAACTGAGATGGTGTTATTGTATCCAAGTCGCAGCCGCAAAGTGGCAGGCAACCGATGAGCGTTGTGTTTCGTCCACGACTGATCCCCACTTTGGCAACGGCGATTATCGCACCGATATTCGCTGTCTTGGGGATGTGGCAAACAGATCGAGCTGCCCAAAAGACAGCGATTCAGCAACTCTACGAGAGTCGGCTTGAAGCGCCGCCGATCACCATCGGCGCGGCCATTGAGAACGCGCCGCTGATGCAGTACCGGCAGGTTCACGCCCGCGGGGTGTGGGACAGCGAACACGAGTTTTATCTCGACAACCGAATTCATAGCGGGCAGGCCGGACTGCATGTCATCACACCGCTTCGATTCGCCGGTGCCCGCACCGCTGTGCTGGTCAACCGCGGCTGGATTCCAGCGCCCGCCGACAGAAGTATCGAGCCCCGTGCACAACTCGCCGCGGGCACAGCGCAAATCAGCGGTGTCGCCGTCATCCCGCCGCCCGATCCATTCGTTCTTAAAGCCGCTGAACCGCTGACTGAGGACTGGGAAAAAGTATGGCAGACCTTGGATCTGGACCGCTTCGAAAGCGCTGTTGACTACCGTTTGCAAGGGTTTGTCGTCCGCTTGGACGCAACCCACGCAGACGGATTCGGGCCGGCTTGGAGTCCGCCATCCGATGACTGGATCTATCGGCATAAAGCCTACGCATTTCAATGGTATGCCTTGTGCGCGGCATTGCTTGTGATATACTTCGCTTTCACGTTTCGGCCGCGAATCGCACGAGACTGAAGACCGAGATGCGGGGCGATCTTGTCCCCGAGCACCTGACATTTCCTGACTGATGCATTCATCCAATCAATTGAGCTGACTGCTCTTGCCCTGATGAAATCCGACGCTTCTGTACATTCAGCGCAGCCACGCAGCGGCGCAGTCCGCCATTCGCTGCGCGAATACTACCGCATCACCAAACCCCGAGTTGTCGGGCTGATCATGTTTACGGCGATTGCGGGCATGTTTCTGGCATCCGAACAGCTCCCGCGGCTGGCGACACTCATTCTCGCCACCTGCGGCATTGGATTCGCAGCCGCCGCCGGTGCGGCAGTCAATCATATTCTGGATGAAGAAAAAGATTCAATGATGCAGCGGACCCGCAACCGCCCATTGCCAAGCGGCCAAATCGAAACGCTTCCAGCGATGATTTTTGCGTCTTCCCTGGCGGTCATTTCAATGTTTATTCTGGCACTCGGCGTGAATGTCCTGACGGCGGCGCTGACTTTCGCATCGCTGATCGGATATGCCGTGATTTATACGGTATTTCTCAAGCACGCCACTCCACAGAACATCGTCATCGGCGGAGCCGCCGGCGCGATGCCGCCCGTATTGGGCTGGACAGCGGTCACCGGCGAGTTGCATGGAGACGCATTTCTGTTGTTTCTGATTATTTTCTGCTGGACACCGCCCCATTTCTGGGCGCTGGCGCTGTACCGCCGCAAGGACTACGAAAACGCTGACATTCCGATGCTGCCAGTCACCCACGGTCAGAAGTTTACCCGACTGCATATGCTGCTCTACACCGCTTTGCTCGGCACAGTTTCAATCATGCCATTTGCAACGGGGATGTTTGGCTACGTCTATCTCGCGGCCGCGTCAATATTGAGCGGATACTTCCTCTATCTGGTCATTGTGCTGTATCGGCATTACAGTGATCGTCTGGCGAAACGCATTTTCCAGTATTCAATTCAGTATCTCGCAATACTGTTTGCCGTAATGCTGGCGGAGAACTACCTGTTTGCCGCTGCCTGAGCGCCGCAATCGGCTTGCCTGGCCAAACGGCAAGGGTCACGCAGTTCATTCACAGTGAATCAATCTTCCCGAGAATTTTCCGTTAAGGCACTTTCGCCCCTGGACGGCCGATACATCGGGCGCACCGCAGCTTTGCAGAATTACTTCAGCGAATTCGGGCTGATCCGCCTGCGACTGCATGTTGAAGTCGAATGGCTGATCTGCCTGGCTTCGCACCCGCAGGTGAAGCAACTGCCTGAATTCAGTGCGTCAACTTGTGCTCGGTTGCGGAAAATTGTCACGGATTTCTCAGGCAGCGACGCACTCGCTGTCAAGGAAATCGAGCAGCGGACCAACCATGATGTCAAGGCGCTTGAGTATTTTTTGAAAAATCAGGTGCAAGACATCGCCGAACTGCGCTCTTCAATCGAGTTTATTCACTTTGGACTGACATCGTACGACATCAACGACAACTGTTTTGCGCTCATGCTCAAACACGCGAAAGATGAGATGCTCGTACCGGCCATCAAGAGTCTGATTGAGAGACTTTCCGCGCTCGCCGTGCAAACCGCAGAGATTCCGATGCTGGCAAGAACGCATGGTCAGCCGGCATCACCAACGACTGTGGGAAAAGAATTTCGGGTTTTCGCTTATCGACTCGAAAAGCAGCTGGAAAGTTTTCGTGCAATCGTCTTGCGCGGAAAATTAGCGGGCGCATCAGGCAACTTCAACGCACTTTGCAGCGCTTATCCGAAAATCGACTGGCTGGAAACCGCAAGGCAGTTTGTTGAGACGCTCGGGCTGACCTACAGTCACATTGCAACACAGACTGAATCCCATGATTACATTGCAGAATACTGCCATGCTGTAGTCCGCATCAATACCATATTGATTGATCTTTCTCGCGATTTATGGAGTTATATTTCGATTGGCTATTTCAAACAAAAGATCGTGGCCGATGAAGTCGGCTCCTCGGCCATGCCGCACAAAGTCAATCCGATTGATTTCGAGAACGCTGAAGGCAATCTGGGTGTCGCCAATGCAGGTTTTGTGCATTTGGCGACCAAACTCCCAATCAGCCGCTGGCAACGTGACTTGAGCGACTCAACGGTACTGCGCAATCTGGGTGTTCCGCTCGGCCACAGCCTGATCGCCTACGGCGCAGTCGAAACTGGCTTGAACAAGCTTGAAGTGAATTCACATCGACTGCATGAAGATCTCGAAAACGCCTGGGAAGTCCTCAGCGAAGGCATCCAGACGGTACTGCGCAAACATGGCGGTGAACTGCCTTATGAGGAATTGAAGAAACTGACGCGCGGCATGGCCGTATCTGGCAGTGACATGCGTCAGTTCATCGAGCAGATTGAGTTGCCGGCCCATGAAAAGACTGCGCTGTGCGCGCTGACACCGCATACCTATCTCGGCATTGCCAGTTCATTGGCGAAGATGAAAAACTGACCTGTTCCCAATCATCGTTCCAGCTGACTCTATTTCGAGGGTGGCGATCAATTGCCTCACCTTTCATGCATGCGAACTCTTCGCATGCATGTTCAGCCAGCCAAAATTGCTGCATTCGCGATAGAGTTTGCATGTTTTCGCACAAAGGGCATAGATTCGCTGAAGGCATTTTCGCGAACTATAATCAGATGCCATGAGACTTTTGAACACTGCCGGTCCGGTCAAGCCGGAAAAAGACTACTTTATCCTGCTTCTGGAGCGCGTTGACAAGGCTGCATTGCTTGACCTGATCGAGAATTGGAAGTATTTCATCCTGCCTGCGCCGCGCCAGACCGGCAAGACCTCGGCATTGCTGGCTTTGTGCGATGAGCTGAACGCGGCGGGGCACTATCGTGCCGTGTATGTAAACATTGAGGGTGCCCAGACTGCGCGCGAAGACGTGTCAGTCGCAATGCAGACAATGCTCAGCGCCTTTTCCAGATCCGCACAGATTCAACTGGATGATTGGTTTGTTGTGGATCACAAGCAGTACATTTTTGAGACCACGGGCGCTCATGATGCGCTGGTCGGCGACACGCTGATCTCGGTGCTGCGCCGTGACACGCACGTGGAGCAGCTGTCTGACAAGCTGCGCGAGGACCCGCGGCAAGCGGCCATCTGGTGATCTTTGACCGCTCGAGGCAGCGCTCCTGGGATGAGAAAGTGTTTCAGTGCGAGGAGACAGCGGGCAGCCGCAAGGTCACCGTCTGGCGCATGTGAGCGTGCGAACGAAGATTTGTTGGCCCGGGACAGGTGCATTGCATCGACACTTTGCCGACAAAATATGATGCCCAAATAAAATGACAGGGAGGCTATCCAACAAGACCGAGAGCCCTCTGTTTGGGTCCAAAAGCGGGTGAAACCGCACTCGATATCCTTTGTCTGTTCCAAAAGATTGACTGTGCGCTATGACAGAGACCGAAAGTTTCATCAGGCTTTCCAAATACTTGTCTCAGCGAGGTATGTGCTCGCGTCGCGAAGCCGACTCATTTATTGAGAAGGGATGGGTTCGCGTCGATGGAATAGTTGTCAGCCGACTCGGAACAAAAATTCATCCGCAAAGTCACGTTGAATTGTCCGGCCAGGCGCAGCAATATCAGGACACACTGATTACGCTGTTGCTCAATAAGCCAATTGGCTACGTGTCCAGTCAGCCGGAAAAGCCATACAAGCCAGCGATTTCACTCATTACACCGAAAACACAATATATTGCAGACGGATTCAAACGTGCACCGCAACTTCAATGGCCCTTGCAGGGATTCGCCACTGCAGGGCGGCTTGATATTGATTCAAGTGGCTTGCTGATCCTGACCCAAAATGGCAGCATCGCCAGCCAGCTGATTCATCCAGACTCGCAGATTGAAAAAGAGTATCTGGTTCGGGTAGACCGTTCGGTCAGCGCTGAACAGGTGAACAGACTTCAATTCGGCCTGCGACTCGACAACGCCGAACTCAAGCCTGCGAAAATCACATTGATTGACCAAAATTACTTCAAGATGATTCTGACGGAAGGCCGCAAGCGGCAAATCAGGCGAATGTGCGCTGCTGTCGGATTGAAAACCATGGGTCTTAAGCGGGTCAGAATTGGTAATATTGTGCTTGGCGCACTGCCATTGGGCAAATGGCGAGTCAAGCAAATCGAGGAAGTGTTCTGAGATGACGGTCTTTTCACTGGTTCAATCGGCGCTGATGCGAATCGATGCCGAGGATGCCCACAGGCTCGCGATGCGAATGCTCAAGCGCGTTTCACGAAATCGCATGCTCACGGCGCTTGAAATCATTCTGGCGGATCGGGTTCCAGCATTGCCAGTCAACCAGCTCGGACTGAACTTCAAGGTGCCAATCGGGCTTGCTGCGGGATTTGACAAAGACGGACTCGCATTTCCAGCGCTCGCTGGCATTGGCTTTGGTTTCATTGAAGTGGGGACGGTGACGCCGCGACCGCAAAGAGGCAATCCCCGTCCGCGAATTTTTCGTATTGAAAAAGATCAAGCAATCATCAATCGCATGGGGTTTAACAGTTGCGGTGTGGATCAGTTTATCGTCAATCTGCAGAATTACACCCGATTTGATAACTCTGTTGTGCTTGGAATCAACATCGGAAAAAATTCGGATACACCCAATAATCAAGCAATCAGCGATTATCAGCGTTGCTATAAAGCCGTTTATCCGTATGCGGATTACATTGCGATGAATGTATCCTCACCCAATTCGCCGCGGCTGCGCGAATTGCAAAAAACGGGGTACCTTATTGAATTGCTTGACGAAATCAATCAGCTAAAGGAGGATCTGACAGGCAAGCATAACGGCAGAAATGTTCCGCTGGCACTCAAGATATCACCCGATATGGAATCCAAACACGTTGAACAGCTCGTAACCATTGCCGCTGAACGCGGTGTGGATGCCATTATTGCCACTAACACAACCACGGATCGATCAGAATTTCAAACCCATCCAAATTACAGGCAAAACGGCGGCTTGAGCGGAAAGCCGCTATGCGAGCGGTCCACGCAAGTTATTCGTGAGGTTGCGAGCATTGCCGACAATTCAATGACCATCATCGGCTGCGGCGGCATCACCAGTGCCCAGGATGCATGGGACAAACTCTTGGCGGGCGCAGACCTTATACAAGTCTACTCCTCAATGATTTACCGAGGCACTGCCATCGTGAAAGAACTGGTCACCGGCCTCAGGGCGATAGCAAAGTCCTATGGGGAGGATGATTTTGCCGCCAGTGTAACCGTTGCTCGACGGCGGCGCTAGAGGCTGCCGCCGCAGACCTGACTCCATTAATCGAGACCGTCGTACTCGCCAAAACCCAGCATCAGGTTCATCGATTGCACTGCAGCTCCGGCCGCACCTTTGCCTAAATTGTCCAGGATGGCAATAAGGGTCACGTGTCCTGACGGGTGCCCGATGACTGAAATTCTGACATCGTTTGTGCCATTGCACTGACGCGGATCCAAGGACAGGCCGTCTGGCTCTGCAGCACAGCATTCCAAAACGTGAATATATGGCTCGTCTGCGTAGCGATCGCACAGAATCTCGGAAACCGCACGACACGGATCGGCTGCGCAGTTTTTCAATATATCTTTATGCAGTGGAATTTCTGTTCGCATGCCTCGCTCAAAGGGTCCGACCCGTGGCAGAAATAGCGGTTCGGCAGTCAACTGCGAATATTTCATCAATTCTGGAATATGCTTGTGAACGCGACCCATCGCATACGGCGCCGAAAAAGGCAGCGATCGGAACGGACCACTGCGATCCTCCCAAGCTGCGATCATTTGCTTGCCGCCGCCTGAATAGCCGGACAGAGCATGAATGACGAGCGGCGCATTCACCGGCAAAATCCCTTGTTCGACGAGCGGACGCAGTATCAAAATGGCACCCGTTGGATAGCATCCGGGGTTTGCAACGAATTGAGCGCTACGTATTGCGGCTCGAACCTCAGACGCCATTTCCGGCAGACCATAAATCCAATTCGAGCTGACGCGATGGGCGCTGCTCGCATCGATCATTCTTTTCGAGGTCTCGACCGCCCAGCTGGCAGCTTGACGAGCTGCTTCATCCGGCAGACACAATATGGACAGATCTGCGCGAGCGATAGCCTCGCGTCGCGGCTGATCGAGTTTGCGGTCTGCCTCATCCAGCACCAGCAGCCGAACATCAGCGCGTGGCGCCAGCAGGTCGTGAATCACTAAGCCTGTGGTTCCAGCATGACCGTCGATATATATCGTCTGCGGCATCCAGATTTCGTTTCGTTTGATTAATAGGGGGTTTGGAAAAATGTATTATTCGCTCGTTCTAGCGCGACTTGGCCATTTTAATGAAATACGACCATGCAAAGCCAATCGAATAGGCCGGTCAGGGGCTGATTAAAATCACAATTACGTCACAATCAAACCAAAGTGAATGATTCTCTGCGCATGTCAACTGCACAAGGTCGCGCTCAATTCAAATGGGACAGCGAGCGAGACAAATGCCTCGAATCATTCAGCATAATTCTGCCACTCTCCATGTATTGACTCCTGAATGAAGTGTTTTGCCGAATGGCTGATCGAACAGACCTGTGAATCTATTGGAGGCTTTTCCATTGCCTGAAGTCCTTGGTATGACTGGACCTGCGAGGGGGTGAAATTTTCTTTACCCCGCAGCGCCGCCGGAATACCCCCCTGAAAGCCGCTTTTCGGCGGTCCAGGCCGCTGCAAGCGGCTTTTTCACCTCACCCCGAAAGTCGCCTGATCCAGGCGGCTTTTCTGCCTTAATCATTTGTTTTCAATCATAAATCTCCTCTTTCTTGTGTATAATCAAGGGGAATCATATCGAATCGTAACCAATGGCAATCCCGGCTGGATTTTTCAGGCAAATGTATCAGCGACACCTTTTTGCAGTCTGCCCGCAGTGGTTATGATACAGCAGCTGTCTGGCAGGCAGCGAGGCTGGGATGGCTGGAAGATCGTATCGAAAAGGATTGCCCCTGCTGGAAATTGCGGACCTGTTCAGCGATGAGAAAGACGCGCGCAGATGGCTGGAGAGCAAGTGCTGGCCGGACGGCGTGACCTGCCCGCGATGCGGCCAGGTCAGGCAATGAGATTGATTTCTCAGGCCCGGTCGAGGTTGACGAGACCTGTATCGGGGGCAAGCGCAAGAACATGAGCAGCGCCAGGCGCAAGGAGCTCAAGGGCACTGGCCGGGGCGCAGCCGGGAAAGCCGCCATCGCCGGCATCGATCACAAAAGGTCTGTGAAGCATCTGCAAAGATATGTCAATGAGTTCGGGCAGCGGCACAGCTTCCGGCGGTCCGATACGGCAGACCAGATGTCCAGCGTTGTTCGGGGGATGGCCGGCAAGCGCCTTTCCTGCAGGAATCTGACCGCAGACAATGCCGGATGACGGCCGGCTTTGTTTCCGGCACAGTCTGGACAGGCGGCAGTGTTCCCCTTGTCCGTGGTATAAATTCCAGCTGTGCGGATCTGATCTTTCTTGCCCCGCCGCTCAGCCTGCGCATGCAAGGACCTGGCGAGCTGGGCACAGAATGCGAAAACAAGGAGGCTGCAAATGAAAGCGAGACCGGCGCTGATCAGGAAATCTGAGCTCAGGCAGCTGAGCGTCAAGCCGCAGGGAGATGAATGAGGAGCACGGCATGCCGGGCCTGAGCGACAGGCAGGTCAGAAAAGCTTTGTTCAGGCCGGTTGAGATTGCCAGGAAATGATCGG
Organism: Arenicellales bacterium; assembly: GCA_965200545.1. Lineage (GTDB taxonomy): Bacteria > Pseudomonadota > Gammaproteobacteria > Arenicellales > JAJDZL01 > JAJDZL01. Next base: position 26,263 of record CBDAUJ010000002.1, read on the forward strand.
CCTGAAAAATCCGGCCGGGATTGCCATTGGTTACGATTCGATATAATTCCCGGCTCAAATCGCTATCTGCAATGGCAGATTATGATCCTGCTTTGTTTGTGGTGATTTATTCGGGCTGGAACTGGCTGAATTTCTGAACGGGCTGTTGTTCCTGCGACTGCATCAGTTTTTCAGCAAGAATCATATGGTCCAGCATAATCTGTCTGCACTGGCGTCGGTCACCAACTTTCAGCGCATGGATGAGATTCAGCTGATGTTCACGCCCTTGCTGCCATAACTCGAAGTTCGATGGTTTATACAATCGCCGCGTAATTGTCAGCTCAGCGAGTAGGTTCGCCATGAATCGCACGAAAAAACCCAACAATTTGTTGGAGGAATATTCAGCCAGCTGGGCATGAAATTTGAGTGACGATCGATGATGATTCCTGTCTTCTTGAGCAGTTTTCGGGGGCGTTTCATACTCTCTGGTAATTTCTGCGAGTTCTTGAATCTGCTGCTGATTCAAAGTTCCAGCTAAATTAGCGGCGAGTTCAGGTTCAAGCTGTTTACGTAACTGGTAGATATCTGAAATCGTTAAATTTCTAAAGTAAAAATAATTGGATAGAAGTGCTGAGGTGCGCTCCTCGGAAACTTCATGAACAAAACAGCCGCCGCCTGGCCCAGTCCGAGTCTTGACAAGACCCTGCGCCTCAAGAATTCGCATAGCCTCGCGGATCGTACCCCTCGATCTGTTGAACTGTCTCATCAGTTCGGCTTCCGCTGGCAGTCGATCCCCGGGGTTCATGCAGTTGTCAACAACATAACCCTTGATCGCTTCGGCTACATGTATTGGTACGCTTTGATGCTGTTTTTGTTTACTCATGGTTTACTATGGGGTGGTGGCAGATAACATAGTTTGAGTTTCCAGTTTTTATTCTCGGAGTCTGTAGTTGAATGCATTCGTTGGTTGCATAGCGACATCTGGCCGCGAAACTGCAACCACCAGGTGGATCCAACGGGTCCGGCAATTGCCCGATACCCGATTCAGCAGCAAGCGATTTGCCAATTTGCGGAGCACTGGATGCCAGTAACCTTGTATAGGGGTGTTTGGGGTCCATCAATATCTGACCGCAATCACCGTACTCAACAATTTCACCAAAATACATCACAGCGATTCGGTCACAGACTGCTTCAATTACGCCAAGATCATGACTGATGAAAATATAGGTGAGGTCGAATTTTTGCTTGATTTCTGTCAGTAACTCAATAATTTGTGCTTGTACAGATACATCAAGTGCCGACACCGGCTCGTCAAGAACGATAAGAGGCGACTGTGCCAGCAGGGCTCGCGCAATGGCAATGCGTTGTGCTTGTCCGCCAGAAAACTCATGTGGATAGCGTGCGAGAGAATCGACTGGCAACTTGACCGCATCAACAATGTCAATTATTGCTGCTTTTCTTTGCGCGGATGTGAGGTTATGAAGACGGCTTAAAGGCGTTTCCAGCGACCTGCCAATAGTCATTCTCGGGTTCAGTGAACTGATCGGGTCTTGGAAGACGTATTGAACCGCACGCCCTCTTTGAACCGAGTCGAGCATATGAAGAGGTTGCCTGTCAATGAGTATTTCACCTGCATCAGGCAATTGCAGACCAACCAGCATTCGCGCAAGCGTTGTTTTTCCACAACCTGATTCACCGATAATGCCGAGTGTTTCGCCTTTGTGAACTGAAAAGGAAACGGCACCAACGGCACGTAGTTGCCGTTTGTTAAATCCGAACCATCCGCGGTTAACAGGGAATGATTTGGAAAGATTTAGAACTTCCAAAATCTGTTCATTCATGATTCCACAACGGGGAACAAACAACGAACCAATTGAGAATTCATATCGACAATTTCCACAGGCTGTTGTTGGCAGACCGGTTGAACACGGCTGCACCGGTTGGCAAACGCACACGCATTCAACGGTTCATGCCCGCTCGGCGGCATGCCTGCAATTGGCCGCAGGCTTTGTCGTCCTTGTCCGATTTGAGGACTGCAAGCCAGCAACGCGGCGGTATATGGATGTTTCGGGTGTTCGAGAATATCCGGTGCCGATCCCATTTCAACAATCTCACCGGCATACATTACCGCAACTCTGTCACAAATCTGCGCCATCACGTTCAAATCATGTGAAATAAACAGTATAGATAAACCACGCTGTTGTCGCAGATCTTTCAGGATGGTTAGAATTTGTGCCTGGACAGTCACATCCAGCGCTGTAGTCGGCTCGTCTGCAATGATTAGGTCGGGATCATTGGCCAACGCCATTGCAATACCGATGCGCTGTCTCATCCCGCCGGACAGTTCATGTGGATAGGCATCCATAACACGTTCAGTATTTGGAATTCGCACCTCAGCAAGCAAGTTTTTTGCCCGTTCGACAAATACCGAATCGGCGCCTCGACTATGCGTCGACATGGCTTCTGTCAACTGATATCCGATTCGATGCAATGGATGCAGACTGGTCAATGGATCCTGAAATATGTATGCGATTCTCCGACCGCGTATGGCTCGTATACCCTCATACGGCAAACTGATCAGTTCCTGGCCTGAAATTCGAACAGACCCGGACACCACGACGCCCGGTGGAGATGCCACAAGTCGCGTCAATGAAAGAGCGGTAACCGATTTCCCAGACCCGCTCTCTCCCACCAATCCGAGGCACTCACCGGCGTTGATCGAGAAACTGACATCGCGAACTGCTTTGCTGATCACCTCACCAACTTCGAAATTTGTCGACAAGTGATTGACATCCATGACAGCTTTACTGGCAGTATTGACGATCGATGGGCTCTGTATCAGGCTGTCGTCTACATGGGTAAGCGGGGAAGGTTTCTCAAGCTGACCCTTGGCCAAACGTGGGTCCAACGCATCGCGAATGCCGTCTCCCAATAGATTTATTCCCATCACAATGAGGAATATCATGATCCCTGGAATAATTGAAGTATGCGGGTTGGTGATCAGCGCGGCTCTGCCTTCTCCAAGCATCGACCCCAGATCTGCTTGAGGAGGTTGAGAACCCAAACCCAGAAATGAAAGTCCCGCGGTTTCCAGAATCATCCAACCGACCGTGGTTGAGAAAGCGATGACGATCACCGAGGCGACATTTGGCAGCAGTTCGAAAACCACAATGGAGATATCGCTTCGGCCTGACAATCGGGCCGACTGGATAAATTCAGCTTGGGCAAGGGTAACCGTTATACCGCGGACATTTCGTGCAAAAAAAGGAATGTTCACAACTGCGACCGCTATGAGAGCGTTCATCAGTCCCGGGCCCAAAGCGGCAACAATTGCAAGGGCGAGGAGAATGTATGGAAATGCCATGAGGATGTCGACTGAACGCATGATCATCGAGTCGGTCCGGCCTCCCAGGTAGCCAGCTACAATGCCCAGCAAGGCGCCGAAAAATCCAGCGATGAACGCAGCTGTCAGCCCGACTGCAAGACTCAGCTGGGTTCCCCACAGAAGTCTTGAAAGAAGGTCTCGACCCAGATGATCCGTTCCTAACAGAGCGTTGTCGCTAAACGGTAAAACAAAACGATTCGGGGTATCTATTGCATTCGGAGGAGCAAGTGGAAGCAGTGGAGTCAGTATTGCCAGCACGATAATGCCAGACAGGACCACAAGGCCCAGAGCAGCGAGACGGTTTCTGACAACTTTTTTAACAAACGCAATCATTTTCTGGTAATTCTCGGATCGAGCCAAAGCTGCAGGACATCAACCGACAGATTGAAAAATACATAACAGAACGCTACAAAAACGACTCCGCCCTGCACCAGTAAAATATCTCTGGTCAGGATCGCATCAACCAACATTCTTCCTATGCCCGGCCACTGAAAAACGATTTCGATATAAACCGATCCGGACAGCACGAATCCAGCCTGCAGACCCAGCACAGGAAGAATTGTGACAACAGCTGACCGAAAGGCATGACGGGTAACAACCCGAAACTCTTTAACGCCCTTGGCTCGGGCCGTCCTTATATATTCGAGCCGCAGCACTTCTAACATGGTGGAACGAGAGAGTCGGGCAATCACTCCGGTAGCCACAAAGGACAGAGCTAACGCAGGCATGATCAGATGACGTATCAGGTCGGCAAAATCTCCTCCTCCATAGATTGCAAACATGCCTGAAGCAGGCAGCCACCGCAACTGGACGGTGAAGAAAACGATCAGCATCATGCCAAGAAAAAACGACGGCACGGAGATGCCAATCAATACGACAAATGTAATCAGTTTATCGCTGAATTGGTACTGTCTGTAGGCTGAGACAATTCCTGCCAGAACTCCCAGCAAAGAGCACAGCAAATACGCTGTACCGGACAGTATGAGAGTCGCATTGAAGCGTTCGAGAATTTCATCCAAAACTGGCCTGTTCAAGGAAAATGAACGACCAAAGTCACCTTGTGCCAGATTACCAAGCCAGATGAAATACCGCTGTACCAGCGGTTTATCCAAGCCGAGTTTCGCATTCAGGTTGGCAACATTTTCAGGTGTTGCATAAGATCCCAGTATCGCCGTGGCCGGGTCCCCTGGGATCAGCGACATGATAAGAAAAACGATAGCGGTGATTCCAATCAGGACTGGAATCATCGAAATGAGACGTCTTACTATATAGCGCAACACAGATGGACGCCCAAAAACCGAAAAACACTACAGGACGAATAAAACATCGTCCTGTAGTTTAATGGTTTTGTCTGTAGACTTTTCTCTATTGTTTAGATACGTCTTTCAGCAACAGCAGAAAAGACGGTTGCAGCGAGAAATTCTTGACTCTGTTGCTGGTCACTGCATTCTGTTTCCAATTCGCCACGAATACCCACGGTGCGTCATCCTGGACTATTTCCTGCATTTCCCTATAGAGCATTGCACGTTCCGACTGGTCAACTGAAGAACGGGCGGCTTCAAGCAGTTCATCCACCTTGGGATTCGAGTAATAACCTGAATTGAATCCACCTTTTTCGGGCCACGCTTCGGTTCGCAGCGCAAGATACGGAAGAGTATCCGGGTCATTGGTCATCCATGCCATCTCAGCCATATCTGCCTTGCCTTCCAAACCGGGATTCACTTCGCCCAGAAAGGTATTCCATTCAAATGTCTGAATTTCGACGTCAAATCCGACAGCGGCAAGGTCTGCCTGGATTGCAGTACCCATAGCAACCGGATCCAGCATTCCTGAACCGCCTTGAGTGACATAGAAAGTCAGTTTTGCATCAGAAACACCCGCTTCATCCAACAGTGCTCTCGCCTTGTCCGGATCATATGGATAGGGCTCCAATTCTTCGTTATAGGCCCAAGCAAATGCGGGTGGTGTCGGTCCCGCGGCAATTGCAGCGGTACCTTCCAGAACGTCCTCAACAATTGCTTTCTTGTTGATCGCATAGTTTGCAGCCTGCCTGACCAATTTGTTGGAGAATGGACCTTCTTTCGCATTCAGAATCAAAAACCAGACATGAGGGCCTGCCTGTTCGAAGACAGAGAAGTCACTTCCTGAAAAACGCGACAGGGAAACCGGCGGCACTTCAACCATCATGTCAATTCCGCCTGAAAGCATTTCCGCTACTCGCGTATTCCCATCTGTAATCGGTCGAAAAACCACCGCCTCGGTACCCGCGATACCGTCCCAGTAGCTATCGTTACGTGACAAGATAACACTTTCGTTGGCTTTCCAGGATTCAAACTTGAACGCACCTGTACCGACAGGATTGCGTCCAAATTCGGCGCCGCTTTTCTCAATGGCGGCAGGCGAAGCAATCAGACCCGTCGGATAAGCCATGTTCGACAGAAATGGGGCATAGGGTGCGTTAAGCGTAAAGCTAACGGTGTGTGCGTCTACGGCTTCAACGTTTTCTATGGCTGAAAAGAAAAACGATAGTGGAAAGGGCCCGGTATCGTGATAAGGATGATTCTCGTCCAGCATTCGGTCAAAGTTGAACTTCACGGCTTCAGCGTCAACCGCTGTGCCATCATGAAACGCAACATCCGAACGCAGTTCAAACGTGTAAGTCATGCCGTCATCACTAATCGACCAACTGTTGGCCAATGCCGGTTCAACTTCCAAAGTGCCATCTTTATAGCGAACCAGACCGTCGTAGAGATTCATCAGAATTCGAAAATCATTGACTGCGGTTACTGTTGCCGGGTCCAAAGATTTGGGTTCTGCAATCTGTCCAACAACCAGTACGTTGTCGGCAGTCTGCGCGAATATCCCCATGCTAACCAATCCCAGTGACAGCACCAAGATAATTTTCGTTGTTAAGGTTCGAAAAACCTGTGCAATATTGAACATAACAATTTTCTTCGTTGATAGGGTGAAACTCGATTAGATGTATTTATTATGATAAATATTTATCATAATAAATTATAAAATTCAAACTCTAGTTACTTTGCACACCCAGCGATCAAGATCAAGAATTGGACAATGACATTTTCTATGCTCATTTTTGAACCGGCGACGAAAACCTTTGCAGGCGCATCTGCGACAGGCAACTTATGTGTGGGCGGCTGGGTGTTGCGAGCTGATTCAAGTGCGGGGATATCAGCATCTCAGGGAGCCAAACCAAGCACTTTATGGGGAGAAGATGTCATTGCCCAGATGGCTAAAGGCGTCAATGCTGATGATGCGGTCCAGAATATCGTCTCAACCGATGAAGGCAGCAACTGCCGACAACTGGCCGCTTTGGACGCCAGGGGAGTGGGAGGCATTTTCAGTGGTTCCAAAAATTTGCCGATCGTGGATCACATCGTTGAGCCAAATTTGGTTTTGGCGGGTAACATTCTCATGAATGAGCGTGTGCTTTCGACGATGAGAGACAGGTTCACCGAATCAACCGGAGAAATTGCGAATCGACTCATCGACACACTGGAGGCTGGATTTGAAGTCGGCGGAGATCGTCGGGGCATCATGTCGGCCGCTCTTTTAGTGGTGAATCAGGCTCTGCCTCCATTGTCGTTGAGAGTTGATTATCACGAAGCCCCACTCGAGGCTTTGCGCAAGCTGTTGACCAAGACGCAAGAAGTAGAATATCAAGACTGGTTAAGCCAGCTGCCTACCAGAATTCAAAGTTAATCAGTGCCCCTGGACCTTTAATTGGTGTCTGTTCGAAAACCAAAAATTGGTAAATAAATCAATAATAAGAATGGCATAAAGGCAGGCAAGCGGCACCGAATATTTTTCCATTCAAGCCGATTATCCGCCCAATCGAATTAAAAGTCACCCGATTCATACCATTGCCGAAGCACAGCAACGCTTCTGGCACCTTGGAGCCTTAGGTATCGACAGAGGTTCTCAGTACTTTCGTTACCAAATCCCAATCGATCAATTCGGTCATGAAATAACCTGTGCTTTTGCAATCATCGAATGCAGCAGTGTATTCGCCCCCGCTTCGCAAAACTCACTCGACGTATTCTCAGTTTCGTTGTGACTGACTCCCCCGTCGCAGGGAATAAAGATCATTGATGTTGGCGCTACTTTTGAGATATAGACCGAGTCATGGCCGGCTCCACTAAACATTTCATTCGTGCTGTAACCACATTTTTGGGCACTTTTTCGAACAACATCAATGCAACCCCGATTAAATCCAATCGGAGGTGAAGCAAAAATACGCGTTATATCAGCGTCCAGCTTTGACTCTCTGTCGAATTGCTGTACCGTAGTTATGATCTGGTCGTGAAGATCATCAAATTTTTTTCCATCTGGGTGCCGCACATCAATTGTGAACTCGACACGCGAAGGTACTGTATTTCGAGAACCTGGATAGGTTCGAAATTCTCCAACAGTCAGCCGGGCTGCAAAGCCGCAATTTTCCGCAACCGCATACAAATTCTCGATCAATTTTCCCGCCCCTCTCAAGGCATCACGACGATTGGCCATGGGAGTGGGCCCAGCATGCGATTCCTCTCCAATAACGTTCACATCATACCATTGCACACCTTGAACTCCGGAAACAACACCGATGGATTTGTCCAGCTCTTCAAGTATAGGACCTTGCTCAATATGAGCTTCGAAAAAAGCCGAGAAGCCGTGATCAGAAGGAAGCGGATTGCCCAGATACCCGATTCGTTCAAGTTCACCGCCTATCGTCTTGCCATCATGGTCAGAACGGGAATGGCCGTACTCAAGATCATAAGCCCCCGCATACACAGCAGAACCAATCATTGACGGAGGAAAACGAGCTCCTTCTTCATTTGTCCACACGACCATTTCGATTGGAAGGTTAGTCTCTATGTCGGCATCATTCAACGTTCGAATGACTTCAAGCGCGGCTAACACGCCATACACGCCGTCAAATTTCCCACCAGTAGGCTGGGTATCCAAGTGACTGCCAGAACCGACGGGCTTGCCCTCCGTCGAACGGCCTGGCCGTCGAAAAAACATATTTCCCATCGGGTCTATGAGGCAGCTGCAACCCTGCTCTTCAGCCCACTTCGACAACAGGTCTCTACCCTCTCGGTCTAAATCCGATAAAGCCAGGCGACAAACCCCTCCCTTTTCAGTTGCGCCAATTTGCGCCATTTCCATCAACGAATCCCACAATCGGTCGCCGTTTACACGTAAGTCATCAATCATGATCACCCCAGGGTGTGAAATTTTCAAAGACATGTTCAAGTAGTGATGTTTAATTTGGGGAATTATATCGAATCGTAACCAATGGCAATCCCAGCCGGATTTTTCAGGCCGATCATTTCCTGGCAATCTCAACCGGCCTGAACAAAGCTTTTCTGACCTGCCTGTCGCTCAGGCCCGGCATGCCGTGCTCCTCATTCATCTCCCTGCGGCTTGACGCTCAGCTGCCTGAGCTCAGATTTCCTGATCAGCGCCGGTCTCGCTTTCATTTGCAGCCTCCTTGTTTTCGCATTCTGTGCCCAGCTCGCCAGGTCCTTGCATGCGCAGGCTGAGCGGCGGGGCAAGAAAGATCAGATCCGCACAGCTGGAATTTATACCACGGACAAGGGGAACACTGCCGCCTGTCCAGACTGTGCCGGAAACAAAGCCGGCCGTCATCCGGCATTGTCTGCGGTCAGATTCCTGCAGGAAAGGCGCTTGCCGGCCATCCCCCGAACAACGCTGGACATCTGGTCTGCCGTATCGGACCGCCGGAAGCTGTGCCGCTGCCCGAACTCATTGACATATCTTTGCAGATGCTTCACAGACCTTTTGTGATCGATGCCGGCGATGGCGGCTTTCCCGGCTGCGCCCCGGCCAGTGCCCTTGAGCTCCTTGCGCCTGGCGCTGCTCATGTTCTTGCGCTTGCCCCCGATACAGGTCTCGTCAACCTCGACCGGGCCTGAGAAATCAATCTCATTGCCTGACCTGGCCGCATCGCGGGCAGGTCACGCCGTCCGGCCAGCACTTGCTCTCCAGCCATCTGCGCGCGTCTTTCTCATCGCTGAACAGGTCCGCAATTTCCAGCAGGGGCAATCCTTTTCGATACGATCTTCCAGCCATCCCAGCCTCGCTGCCTGCCAGACAGCTGCTGTATCATAACCACTGCGGGCAGACTGCAAAAAGGTGTCGCTGATACATTTGCCTGAAAAATCCAGCCGGGATTGCCATTGGTTACGATTCGATATGATTCCCAAAAAGAAGGGCTATGCCGAGCCGTACCGCGATGGTGTCTGTGAGATTCATCTGATCGGTGCGGTGTTCGATGAAGACACCCGAAACCTGGCCGCCCTGACGGTGGAAACAGACTGATAAGCTCACCTTATGGCCTAACGCATTTGCGGCGGGGGTCTTTTGGTGTGCAGCTGCGTAGCTGTATAAAAGCGAGTCATAATTTGGCATTCGATTGCCAATGAATAAATCTGCACAGAGCCCGCTGCTTTAATGAAAAAGCATGTATTCGCAGACAAAAAAGCCCAATAGCAGCACAGCACCTTCCCAGCGGTCAATTTGACGGGAGGTTGCGCAGAATATCCAAAGGGCGACACTAGCCAGCGCCATGATCAGAAGCATTAGCAATCCTACATCGCCTTGCGGCAAAGGTGAAATAATCGCCGTAGTACCCAGCACACCAAACGTGTTCCAGATATTTGATCCCACAATGCCGCCCACAGACATGGCGGCGTGACCGCGCATGATTGCAATCACCGCGGCAGTCAGCTCCGGCAGACTAGTCCCCAAAGCGATGACCGTCACCCCGATCAACGCCTCCGAAATGCCGAAAAGACTGGCTAAAGCGATTCCACTGTCAACGAGCCAGTGTGCGCCAAGCGAGAGCAAAATGACTCCAGCCGTAAGCCGCAGAAGCAATTTCAGTATCGATTCGGGATTAGAAACCTCATCGAAGACTTCATTTTGGCTGCGGGCCTGCCGTTGCTCGCCGCGCGTCTGGTGAATCACAAATGCAATATAGATCACCATCGCCGCCAGCAGAAACAGACCTTCCCGCCGGCTGATCATGCCATCGGGCAGCATAATGCCTGCGATGGCAGCATAACCTGCGAGCATCACGGGAATATCCCTTGTGAGCACCTGTCGATCAATGGCAACGGGCAGGAGTATTGCACTGATGGCGAGTACCACGGCGACATTGTTAAAATTCGAGCCAATAACATTGCCGATAGCGATTCCCGGTGAGCCAACCAAAGCGGCATCGATACTGACGGCAAATTCGGGAGCACTTGTTCCAAATGCCACGATCGTCAATCCGGAGACAAGCGGACTCAGTCCCATTCTGCTTCCTAAAGCCTCCGACGCATGTACCAATATCCCGCCCCCCAGCACCAAAACCACTAGAGCAATGATGAATATGAATGCGTCAATCATAATCTTCAAGATTCTTGGTGTTATTGACTCAGATAACTGGATTGCAGGGCGAAATCGGCGCGTCATCCAGAAGGCAGGCTAACCCGCATATTTCACCAAAGGGGGGCATATTTTCGATTATCGTCCAAATCGGCATGGCAGACAACGAAATCGGCGGCACTCAAACAGCCGGCAGCGGCCGCATCGAATAATTCTGGCACATTGCCCGAAATCAACTCGTATTTGCCGATGTGCGCCCGCACACCGGCCTTCGGCCTGGCCGGCCGAATCTCAAGCCCTGCCTTTCCGTGTTGCGGCGCCGGCGAGCGCCAGCCTTCGAAACGCCTGCAGCGGCACTGCGAGAATAATCCGGCAATCCGCTGTGCAGCCAAGATCAATCAGTGGGGCTCAGCAGTTGGACTCCACTCAGACTTCGCGTGAAACGACTGGCAGTCTTTCGATACGTGCCGCACAATATTTGAACTCTGGGATTTTACCCATCGGATCCAAAGCTGGATTGGTGAGCATATTGGCCGGCGCCTCGGTATAGCAAAAAGGAACAAACACGACGCCCTCGGGGATTGAATGATCGCCGCGCGTTTTTAGTTCGATGCGTCCGCGACGAGTGCGGATGCGAATTTTCTCACCCGGATGAATATTGAGTTTCTCCAGCTGCCGCGGTGAAATGCTGGCCACCGCTTCCGGCTCAATCTCATCCAAAACGTGGCTGCGGCGAGTCATCGCGCCAGTATGCCAGTGCTCCAGCTGTCGGCCCGTCGTCAGAATCAGCGGAAATTCATCATCGGGTTCCTCAGCCGGGGCTCTGTATTCAGTCGCCATCAGTTTGGCCCGTCCGTTCGCCGTCGGAAATCCTTCACCGAACACGATATCATTGCCTGCCCTATCAGGGCTGTCACATGGATAGGTAACAGAGTGTTCGCGCGCCAAGCGATCCCAGGTAATATTATTAAGGGAAGGCATCAGGCTGGCCATTTCCGCATAAACTTCGGACGGACCCGAGTAATTCCAGTCCAGTCCCAATCTTTTGGCGATTTCCTGAATAATCCACCAATCCTGCCGCGCGTCGCCGGGGGACTCCAGGGCTATGCGTCCCATTTGCACCTGACGGTTGGTGTTGGTAACCGTACCTGTTTTCTCTGGCCATGCCGACGCCGGCAAGACCACGTCGGCGAAAAACGCAGTTTCAGTCAAAAACAGGTCTTGCACGACGCAATGCTCGAGTTTCGCCAAAGCCTCGCGGGCATGCTGCACATCAGGATCAGACATCGCTGGATTTTCACCCATCACGTACAAGCCGCGAATATCACCTGCTGCCACTGCATCCATAATCTCGACCACCGTCAGCCCCGAGTTGGGATCCAGCGATGTACCCCAGGCATCTTCAAATCGTGCCCGAATGTTCTCTTCGCCAACCGCCTGATAGTCTGGAAACACCATGGGTATCAGCCCGGCATCGGATGCGCCCTGCACATTGTTTTGCCCGCGCAGCGGATGCAATCCGGTCCCCGGCCGACCGACATGTCCGGTAATGGTCGCAAGCGCAATCAGGCAGCGCGCATTGTCGGTTCCATGGGTATGCTGGGAAATACCCATGCCCCAGAAAATAATGCCGCTTTCCGCACCAGCGAACTTGCGGGCAACAACCCGCAGCAACTCAGCATCAACTCCGCAAATGTCCGACATCTGCTCCGGGGTGAATTGCGCAACATGACGCTTGAGGTTCTCAAAACCCTCGGCATAACGGCTCACATAGTCCTCGTCATACAGCTGCTCGGTCACAATGGTGTGCAGCAATGCATTGAGCAGCGCAACGTCGGTTCCAGGAACAAACTGCAGAAAATAGTCCGCATGCCGGCTCAAGGTGTTTGCCCGCGGATCAATGACAATCAGCTGCTTGCCATTTTTCGCGGCTTGCTTGAAAAAAGTTGCTGCCACCGGGTGGTTCTCAGTTGGATTGGAACCGATCACAATAATGACATCGGCGTCTTCACAGGCGGTAAAAGGCGCAGTCACCGCACCTGAACCGATCCCCTCAAGCAGTGCCGCGACGCTTGACGCATGGCAAAGACGCGTGCAGTGATCGACGTTATTGGTTCCAAAACCGGTGCGCACCAGTTTCTGGACCAAGTAAGCTTCCTCATTGGAGCCTTTCGCTGAACCGAAACCGGCTAATCCCGAGCCGCCGGTCGCTTCAAGAATTTTGCGGTAGCCTGCCGCCGCCAGATCCAGAGCCTCATCCCAATCGGCCTCGCGGAAATGCGTAAGCGGATTTTCAGGATTAATTTTTTCGTTCGCATCTTTCGGAACATCGGCACGGCGAATGAGCGGTTTTTTCAGGCGGCTGGGATGCTTGACGTAATCAAAGCCAAAGCGTCCCTTGACGCAAAGTCGATTGCGATTCGCCGGACCATCGCGGCCCTGAACCGCAATAATCTCATTTTCCTTGATCTGGTAGGTGATCTGACAGCCAACGCCGCAGTAGGGGCAAACGCTTTCCACTTCTTCCAGCGCAAGCTTCCGGCCAACGCCATCAGCATCCACCAGCGAAGATTCAATTAGCGCGCCAGTCGGACAAGCTTGCACGCATTCGCCACAGGCAACACAAGTGCTGTTGCCCATCGGATCGTCGAAATCGAACACGATTTTTGACTGATGCCCGCGATAGGCCATGCCAATCACATCGTTGACCTGTACTTCACGGCAAGCGCGAACACACAAGTTGCAGTGAATGCAGGCATCAAGAAAAACACCCATAGCCACATGGCTGACATCTGCGAGCGGAGCCGGGCGGGCGGGCAGACGCTCGGTTGCCGGCTGCAATTGCGCATGCCAGTTCCAAAACTTGGATGCCGGATCATGGGCGCGCTTTGGCGGCGGCTGATCGGCTTCGAGCAGCTCAAATACAAGCTTGCGTGAAGCCCGCGCCCGTTCGCTGTGCGTCTTGACTTTCATGCCGGCAGCGGGCTTGCGAATGCATGATGCCGCGAGCACCCGCTCGCCTTCGATCTCAACCATGCAGGCACGGCAGTTGCCATCGGCACGATATCCGGGCTGCGGCAAGTAGCACAAATGCGGCAGCTCGTTGTCCAGCCGCATGGCAACCTGCCAAATGCTCTCGTCGCTGTTGGCCTCGACTTGCTGCCCGTCAAGTTCGAAAGAAATCGTCATCTGCGTTCACTTTGCAATTCTTCGGGAAAATACTTTATCGCTGACAGCAGTGGATTGGCCGCCGCCTGGCCAAGCCCGCAAATAGATGCATCTGCCATGACTTGGCTCAATTCCCGCAGCAGCGGCTGATCCCACTGGTCTTTTTCCATCAATTTTACAGCCTTCTCGGTGCCGACCCGGCAGGGTGTGCACTGTCCACAGCTTTCGTCCTCGAAAAATCGCATCAAATTCAACGCCGCTTCCTTGATGCTGTCCTGATCGCTGAGAATCACAACTGCATGCGATCCGACGAAACAGCCATACGACTCCAGTTGCCCGAACTCAAGCGGCAGGTCACCCAGCGATGCCGGCAAAATACCCCCGGAAGCGCCGCCCGGCAGATAAGCTTTGAAAGCATGTCCCGGCAGCATCCCGCCGCAGAATTCATCAATCAGCTCGCGGACTGTAATGCCAGCCGGCGCGACTTTCACGCCCGGATCAGCCACCCGGCCCGAGACCGAAAAGCTGCGCAAGCCTTTGCCTTCGCTGCGACCTTGACCAGCAAACCAGTGCGAGCCTTTTTCAATGATGTCGCGGATCCAATACAAGGTCTCAACATTCTGCACGAGCGTCGGAAAGCCGAAAATGCCATTTTCTGCCACATAAGGCGGGCGATGGCGCGGCAGGCCGCGTTTGCCCTCAATGGATTCGATCATCGAAGATTCTTCGCCGCAAATATACGCGCCGGCCCCGCGTCTGAGATCAATTTCCACGTGGTCGATCAGTCCTGCCAAGCGCAGTGCAGCAATTTCATCGGACAAAATTGTGCGCACGGCCGGATACTCATCTCGCAGATAGATGTAGACGGTCTGCGCTTCGACAACCCAGGCCGCGATCAGCATGCCCTCCAGAAACTGATGCGGGCTGGATTCAAGATAATGTCGATCCTTGAAAGTGCCAGGCTCCCCTTCGTCGGCATTGACTGCCATGAGACGAGGGCCTTCGTAGCTGCGTACGATTTGCCACTTCGTGCCCGTCGGAAAACCGGCGCCGCCCATGCCGCGCAGCGACGAGTCGCGCATGATCTCAATGAGTTCAGCGGCAGTTTTCTGCCCGTCAAGGCAACTTCGCAGCAGCGTGTAGCCGCCGGCTTTGCGGTAGGCGTCAAAACCCTGATAGCTGGGAATGACGGGGTCAAATTGTCGGGCGCCGACAATCCGAGAAATTGCCTTCAAGTCTGCAAAATCTACATGGCGGTGTCCCACTTCCGCAGTCGGAGCGCTGTTACACCGGCCCATGCACGGCGCTCGAACAACACGCACATTCGGCTCAAGTTCAGTCTTGAGCTGAGCAAGCAGCTCCCGTGCGCCGAAAAGCTCACAGGTCAAGCTGTCGCAGACCCGCACCGTGACCGGCGCTGGCGGATTCTCGTCTTCGGCTACGACATCAAAATGCGCATAGAACGTTGCTGTTTCATACACCTCAGCCAAAGACAGACGCATGCAATTGGCCAAAGCCACCAGATGGTCTGCGTACAGGCACCCGAAACGGTCCTGAATCAGATGCAGATATTCAATCAGCAGGTCACGGCGATACGGTCCATCGCCAATCGCCTGTTTTATTTCCGCAACGCACTCGGGCAAGAACTGCCGGCCTTTGGGCATCATGGCCCGCCGCAAGCCGCCGCGACCCCGACCTCGCGTGTTAGACGGCTGGGAAGATATAGATGACAAAAAAACTCCTCCTGATCGACAGAAAATCGCGGACCGCCGCTATGAGCGACAGTACATTAAATTGTATACAACTTCTTCAAATGGCTACATCAAAATCATTGCCAAGCGGACCGCGGACTGTTGCTTCAATGGCAGCATCTGAACGAGTCAGCACAGCAAATTTCGCTGTCGATGCACCCAGGTTTGAATAAAATATCGGTTTGCGCTTTTTTCAAAGCGCCAAACTGATGATGCGCCAGCGCCGCTGATGCAGATCCCACTGACACTGCCGAGCCAAAGAGGTTATTCGTGAGCCAGTCCAGACAGCAGCTCAGGCTGCTTGAACAGAAAGTGGACGAAGCCATTGACGAGATCAAGCGGCTGCGCTCTGAGAATGCGACTCTCAAAGAGCAGGCAGCGCAAGCAGAGAAGGTTCGTCAGGAAATGCACAGCAAGAACTTGACAGCGCAACGGCGCATTGAACAGATCATTGAGAATCTGGAAACCGCCCACTTGCATCCAAATCCATGAGCGCTGATATTTTTGAACAGAATTTGCGAATCAAAATCAGTGATCGCGACTTTCATATCGCTTGCGGTGAGGAAGATCGGCAAAATCTGCTTGATGCCGCGCAACTGATCAATCACGAATTGATGAAACAAAATGTTGGCAATTCCGGGCTTGTTTCACTGGAATCGGGGGCCATCATGGTGGCGCTGAATTTAGCCGGAGAAATGCTCAAGCAGAACCCGGCAGACGACCGTGAATTCAGTGCGCAGGACCGCCATCTCATTGATCATCTGATTGATGAGCTGACGCAAGTACTGGACAAATGAAGGTATAATCTCGGTCGCGAAAGATTACTGCCGCCTGTAGTGTTCGAGCCGTCAAACGCTTTTGAACCTAAAGGATACCTAGGGAACCAACTGAGTCGACCGTTGTGAGCTTGCCACGTCGCAAAGCACCTGAAGTTGGCTCACCAGTGCCCACTTGAACAAAAAGGTTCAAGGCTTCCACGATTGGCACGGCACGTGCGGGCGGCATTTATTTCGACGGCAATTCAATGACAGCTGAACAGTCAGATATGCGCAGTTGGATGCGCCAAACGCGCCGTTCGCTCAGCCGCCGGCAACAATCCGCCGCTGCCGAGGATCTGGCCGCCGCCATTGTCAGCCATCCACTGTTTCTGCGCGCCAAACGCATCGCGTTCTACTGGCCCAGTGACGGCGAGATTGATCCGACCATTGCGATGCATCAAGCACTAGTGTGCGGCAAGCAGTGTTTTCTGCCGGCACTGTACCGCGGGGGTGTCAAACGCCTGCTTTTCGGCCGCTGGGATGGTCGTTCATGCTTGGTGCAAAATCGATTTGGCATTCCGGAACCGGATATAGCGCACTGCGGGTGGCGCTACGCCAATCAGCTGGATCTGGTGTTCACACCGCTGGTCGCATTTGACCGCAGCGGCAACCGTATCGGCATGGGCGGCGGGTTCTACGACCGCTCACTGCAGCACCTGCAGCGCAAGCGGAACTGGTCACGGCCGTACGTCAGCGGACTGGCACACGATTTTCAATGCGTCGCGGAAATCGCACCTAATGACTGGGATATACCCCTTGAGGCTGCGATCACCGACCGACAAAGCTATCAATTCCAGCGCAGAGGTGAAAGCAAATGAAATACTGGCTGATGAAGAGCGAGCCGGATGTGTATGGCATACAAGACTTAGCCAGCGAACCTGACCAGACCGACCATTGGGATGGAATCCGCAACTATCAGGTACGGAATTTCATGCGCGACGGGATGAATATTGGCGACTTGGCGTTCTTCTACCACTCGCGCTGCAAAGTTCCCGGAATTGTCGGGACAATGAAGATCGTATCGGATGCTTATCCGGATCACACCGCTTTTGATCCTTCAGAACACTATTTCGACCCCAAGAGCGATCCGGCAAAGCCTACCTGGCTCATGGTCGATGTACGCTTGCAATCGATTTTTCCGGATATCATTTCATTGGCCGACCTGCGCCAAGCGCCCGAACTTGCCGATATGCTGATACTGCGCAAGGGCAATCGCCTGTCGGTCACGCCGGTAACCGCAAGTGAATGGAATCACATCCTGACAATGGTCGAGAGCTGAAACTTGACGCACAGCTACTGCGAGCCGCCAGCGAAACGAAAGCAGCGATACTTCCATCCAGTTCCCTGAGTAACGACGCTTGCGGTCGCCGTCGCAAAAGGCTTGACCTGACGAATTTCCCAAATCACGCCCGCGTCATCGGCAACCACGGTGGGGGAAAAATCACTGCCAGTGATCAGACTGACGGAATTGAGCCGATAGCGAATGCCGACTCCTTTGGCCTTGCCGAATGCCTCCTTGCGCGTCCAAAGCGATAGGAAATACTCTTTTTGCTGCGCGGCGGACAGCGACCGATAGACACAGTTTTCGGCAGCGGAAAACTTGCGCTGCGCAATAGGCTCATGTCTGACAATTCTTGTCAGCAGCTCTAGGTCAACGCCGATTTCAGCATTGCGACAAAATGCAAATATCGCTTCGCTGCGCGTGTCGGTCGCGTTAAACTGAAGTGACAGACCCGGCTTGGGGTGAAGGTATGGCTTGCCCATGGGGCCTCGCGAAAAGCGGACTGAGCGCGGATCACACTCTCCATAGTTTGCAAGCAATCGCTTCAGCAGGCCGCGGGCGACGATGAACCGCTCGCGTCCGTGTGCACCCCGATAGCGATCAGCCCGCGCGATCTCCTGCTCGTCCAGGCAACCGCGATAAAAGACGAAATCAGCGGCGGTGACAACCAAAGATGCGGACCACAGGTGCACCTCGCCGGCTTTGAGCTGCGGCATCCTCGGCGGCACCGGCCACGGCAGAGCACCGCACTGCTTTGGAGTCAATGCTGTCAAAGCATCTTTGGATTATCGTTGCAAAGATGCCACAGCCAACGTTCTGCAAAGCCGGGCATTGGATGAGTGCGCAAAGTCATTCGCATCTGTCATCCTGACGCAGTCTCATGTCCACCACCCCACATCATCCCATATGCGAACGCCGAGTCAATCAGGGCGTGTTTGACGCAAAGTAAGCCTCGATTCGCGCCAAAGCCATCTCCTCAGTTTGGGAGTCTTGTCCCTTTTTCCTTTTGTTGGTCACACACCAAGCCAGACCCTGCCGATCAAACAGCATTGTGCCTTTCACATCGTCTTGCAGCGCCGCAAAGATGCCTTCACCTGGCACGTCAACCAGTCCAATAAATTTCATTTGATTGCCATCGAGTCGATAAGTGGTCACTGACTGGATTCACTGCCGTGTGCAGTCAAAAACATTTTGTAAGCCGGATTGTCAGTTTCGTCGGTGCATGCATACCCGACCAGCTTGAGAAACTTTCGGAATCGCTTCATGTCTTCCGGCGGCACCTCAACCCCGCACAGCGCCCGACCGTAGTCCGCACCGTGATTTCGATAATGAAACATGCTGATGTTCCAAGTGCTGCCCATGGTGTTGAGAAAATGCAGCAGCGCGCCGCTGCGCTCGGGCAGCTCAAAGCGATACACCCTCTCGTGCTTGATGTCAATTGATGCGCCGCCCACCATATGCCGAACGTGAATCTTTGCCATCTCGTTGTCGGTCAAATCGATAACCTGGTAGCCCGCTTTTCGAAGTTCGGAAATCAGCGCGTCAGCGTGCTTGCGGCTTTCAATTTCAACACCCACGTAAACGTGCGCAGCCGCAGCTCTCGCGTAGCGATAATTGAATTCGGTGATATTGCGCTGCCCGATCTTGGAGCAGAACTGTCTGAAACTGCCCGGCCGCTCGTCGATGGTAACTGCCAGAATCGCCTCGCGTCGCTCACCGATTTCGGCTCGCTCGGATACATGCCGCAAACGATCGAAATTCATATTTGCACCTGAATTAATTGCGACCAGCCGCAGGCGACGGCCGTTTCGGCGGCTGCAGTATTTTTTCAAACCGGCAATCGCCAATGCGCCGGACGGTTCAGCAATGCTGCGTGTATCCTCGAAAATATCCTTGATGGCCGCGCATATTTCATCTGTGCTGACCAGAATAATATCATCGACATGCTTTCTGACCAGCCGAAACGTTTCGCTGCCGACTTGCTTGACAGCCACGCCATCAGCAAAAATGCCAATCTCTTTCATCGTAATTCTGCGCCCTCGGTCAAGCGAGCGCGCCATCGCATCCGAATCCTCGGGCTCGACACCAATGACTTTGACGCTGGCGTTGACGCTCTTGACATAAGCAGCGATGCCTGCGATCAGGCCGCCGCCGCCGACCGGCACAAAAATCACATCGATCTGATTGGACAGCGAGCGCATTATTTCGAGACCGATCGTGCCATTGCCGGAAATAACGTCGGCATCGTCGTACGGTGGAATCAATCTGAGATTTTTTTTCTTGCAGTACGCTTTCGCGGCAGCGCTGGCATCGGCATAGCTGTCCCCGACGAGTTTGATTTTTGCCCCCAGTGACTCCACTGACTTCACTTTGATTTTCGGACTGGTCATGGGCATGAAGATTGTCACCGGACTGTTCAATGTTCGGCCCGCAAGCGCAACGCCCTGGGCATGATTGCCCGCCGATGCCGCGACCACCCCGCGAGCCAGGACCGCTTTTGGGAGACGCGACATTTTGTTGTATGCGCCTCTGATTTTGAAAGAGAAAATTGGCTGCTCGTCTTCGCGCTTGAGCCAAACGTCATGCTTCAGCCGACGCGACAAGTTGCTCGCATAATCAAGCGGTGTATCTGTAGCGACATCATAGACACGCGCGAGCAGAATTTTCTGAAGGTAATCCGTTTCCAAAGCTGAAAAATGCAGGTAACAAACGAAAATGGGGACGGGCGATTATAACTTTACCACATGCATATCATGAGGTAAAAAACGCGCACCGTCCCGGCGGATTGATGTCAACGATTTTTTTCGTATCCAGTCAGTCTGCCAATATCTGCTGTCAATATTTCTCCCCAAAAAGCACATCACCGAACAGCATATGCCTGCCTTTGGATTCAATATCTTCCCCGCCGCACAGATGCAATCGCGGCCTCAAAGACTGTCCAATTCAATGTCAGAATCGCAAGGACCAATGCGAGCAGTATTTTCTGCTCACCGTTGACAGTGAGGCAACGCATAGAAGCCGGATAGTGAGCAGAACTGCAAACGGGGCACGGGGTCCTCCGTCCAGCGACCGAGGCAGCAGCTGCACATCATTTGCCTCCTGAGGCAAGATTAATTTGGATTACGCCAAGGTGACGATACCGCAAAGCAATGCAAAAAGAGCTAGTATTCCGCCCTGCATAAGTTTGGTGAGACGCGACTCAAGCGCAGCGATCTCAGCCTTGACCTCAGCAATTTTAGCTTTTACTTCAGCGATGCCGATTTTGGTGGCCGTTCCGAAATCTTTGATCTTCATCGTACATCGCTATCGCAAGAATTGCGATCTATCGAGGCATAAATAGTGCAGCACAAAAGCTTTGCAAGATTGATGGGGCAGATTGATCTATTCATGACACAGACAACTAGCAAACGGCCTACGTACCTTGCCATGTTGATTAGAGATGTGAGATCGAAAGTCGCAAGCACAAAGCCAAGCAAGACCGCAAATCCTACGAGGCTTTGTGTGCTTTTTTTGGTATAGATTCAATGTTGAGCCGCTCCCATTCTTTTTTCATCTGCTCAAACAGCGGTAAATCATCCTTTGTTACTTGCCTTGGTTCTTCACCATCGCAATTTTCTAATTCTTCTATTTTCACTTTTCTCATGATGTTTTTGCATTTACTTCTATTTAATTCCTTGATATTACGATGACATATATCCCCCGTTGTTGATGATTCTTTGTTGAAAATGGCGTAACTCGGCAATCGTCCGGGCTTAATTCTCCAGAATATGAAAGGATATCCTGTGAGAGCCTCGTAAAATCTGGTGATGTGCTGACACTCGTTTCTACTGACCTCATGCGAACATTTAGTACTAAATGTTGAGACCCCTTTGTCGTTACTAGAAGGTTGAAAAGCCTCACTTGTGAATCTTCGTTTCTTTTCGTCAAAATGTTTGGGATGCAATACTCGTATAACTTCCTCTTGCTCCAATTTAAATCCTCCAAATACGCCTCGACATCATTCAAGCTTAAACCTATCTTTTCGTCTTCAAGAACATCATCAATTTCGTAATCAATTTCCATCGTTCCGTCTGGTCGGCACGAAACGTCCAACGCCTCATTTTTGAAGTACGCTGAAATTAATATCCCTCCGTCAATCGCAGGAAATACATTAATCTCTTCAATCCCTTTTTCATGCATAAGGGCACAGATATCAAGAGCATCAGCCATGGTGGTCTCGGCAGCTCCAACACCCTCTCCAAAATGCCACCCGTTAGGAAGTTTGCCAAAGGCACGGATTTCCTTTCCATTATCATCTAGGTCAGACATTTTCTTGGTCCTCTTTTGAAATGACAGTTACGGACATATTGCCTTGAAAATCATATCTATCTTGTCCATTTGCATCTTTTTCATCCCTTTTTACAACCTCAAAATTTGACTATTTCACCCTGATTAACGTGCCATCCTCAAGCTCAAGTCGAATCATAGGCTCATGGGCCTCAACAATTTCCAATACAGTCACTACCTCTGTTTCTCCAGTTTCCGGATTAACCCTCTTCTTCCTAAATGCCATAAAGCGCCTCTTCAATTGAAACACCTATTTTGGCATTTTACATATATCTTCAATCCACGGCAAATTAATTAATGGGAATTATAACGAATAGTGCCCAAACCGCCCGCCGCGGCAACCGGGTCAGCGGACGCTCTGCCTGTGGATCGGCACGGATTTTTTCTGACGCGGCGCGCCGCCGCGAACCAGCGCAGCCCTCACCTGCTCCGGCGTGGCATTGATGCGAAGGTCGGTTCTGTATTTGGGATTCTGTTTGGGTCTGGGTTTCATGACGGACTCCATACTTTTTCGTCATCCTTAAGCTCATCAAAGACTTCAAAATTATTTAAAGCACGTTCAAAAACGGAATAATCGTATTTGCTTCGATTGTGAACCTTTCCTTCTTTTGAAATTTTTAAGTGCGTTTGCTGATTATCTGTAACCTGATAACTCGTAAGCTCTATATTGTCAAATTTTTCTACTTCGCTTGTATGAAAAATATAGAAATTGACATTGTCATCGTCCCATACCTGTATCCAGGCATAAAATACGCGCCCGTCAGCCAAGTGATACCTGATTTTTGGATGAAAACTAAAATCTCTAATTTCAGAACTTGACTGTACGACTGCACCTTCAGATGTCTTCACCTGAATAAACCGAATTAGCATCCTAAGCGTATCTTCTCCGCATATTTCACATAAATTTGTAACGAGTTTCCCCTTTTTGAGCGCGTTGGTGTACTTATTGCATTTATTGCAATAGCACTTCATAATAACAAAATCAAATTTCTCATCAATATACGCTCTGAATACCTGCCATCCTCGTTTGTGAAGTTCCATTGACAATCGCATTTCACCATAAAGGCCAATGACTTTTTTGTCGCTTTCTTCCGTTTTAGCAACTGACTTCGTCGATCTCTTTGATACGCTCATCTATTCCAAGTTCTCTTTGCAAACGCGTCAATACCGAATTTCTGAACATGCATTTGTTCAATTCAATTCCAACGGGGTTTCTGCCATAGCGTTTTGTTTCAACAGCTGTCGTAAAAGAACCTGCAAACGGATCTAAAACTGTATCGCCCTGACCAGTAAACGAATTGATTGCATATTTCGGTATTTCGGCAGGAAACGGCGCAGTATGTCCCAGCGTGTTTTCTCCCTTGCTGTTTATTTTGATAACTGGCGGCAGCTCTACAATGTCTCTTCGCCACCTTTTCAGCAAATCAATAGGCACCAGATTGTTATATTCTTTCATAGAATGCATGATGTGCATTCGTGCAGAAAACCTTTTGCCCCTGTTGGCAGCGGAACGTTCCATGCATTTCAGATTCTTGCATTCCCAAGACTTTATGCCAACCCCCGAATATGCATTTCCATTGACTTTCAGGCACCCGCAAACAGGACACGGATAAAGCGTTTGATCAAGCCTGTGCTTGTAAAATACAAAAATGTGCTCGTAACAGTTTATCGGATACTGGTAAAGCGGATACGGATTGCTTCCATTTTTGTGCCTTTGAGTCTGAACCTCGCCCTTATCCCAAATGAAATCGTCAACAAACTGATAGCCCGCATCCTCAAATATGGAAGTGAAATACGCGCCTAACGGAATGCGCCGCTTGCCCCAAGACGATTTTGTGTGCCTGTGATCATTGTCAAAAATATCCCCGACGTTAAATACAAATGGACGATGATTGTCCAGCACTCGATAAGACTCTTTTATGATTGCCGACATGTCATCAAGATAGTGATCCAGTGTAAGCCATTGAGAGTAATCTCTGGCGTTGTAATATGGCGGTGAAGTTACCATCAGCTGAACGCTTTCAGATTTCATGCGGCGCATGAAATCAAGACAATTGCCCCAAAGCAATTTCACTTCATTTGAAGATTCACTGATAGCGCAATCCAATTTCAAATCGTATGCATGCTGGCTTTGATATATATCTTTGACTGTTGAATGATACAAATCAACAAACTGATCAATTGTCTCGCGCTTGTTGCCCCGAATGCTGTTCACTGCATTTTGATAAAGATTGAAATACTGTGATTCAGAAAGAGACTTGCGAATGTAAGTCTCACTGATTCTGAAAATGACATCAAGATACGGATGATGCCGATCTTCCACTAAAGATTTTTGCAAAGCCTTCATGCCTGACTCAAATCCCTGCAAGTCAGCCGCTTGCCTTCCATGCCTCTGACGATAGCGGTCATCTGGTCGATTGTATCCAGCGACCGCGCATTGTGCTTGCCTGCAAACTCGGTCACATAGCGGTGCAGGTGCTGATGGCTGATCTTGTGGAACGTGCCCTTGTGCGCCCGCTTGAGCACTGCCCAGAAGGACTCAATGCCATTGATATGCGCCTGTCCCCTCACATACTCGCCGACTGAGTGCTTTACGCTCTTGTGCTCAAAGTCTGCCATGCCCTCATAGCTCTTGTGGTCATCAGTGTAAACAGTGGAATCCGGCTTGGCATTGTCTGCGACAAATCCCTGCAAGGTTGCCTGCGCGGTGTTCTCAATCACTTTTGCTGACACTTGGTTTGACTCGCGCTCTTTCATGCCGACTACGGCGGTCTTGCCGACTGTGCCGCGCCCGGCGTTCAGCTTTTTATCCCAATGCTTGTTCTTTTCCAGACCGCCCATATAGGTCTCGTCTACCTCGACTGTGCCGCTGAACATGGATGCATCGCCCTGCTCGTAAGCCTTGCGGATGCGGTGCGCCAGCCGCCACGCTGAGGGCTGCGCGATTTTCAGGTCGCGGCGCAGTTTCATGGATGAAACGCTTTTCAGGCTGGTGGTCATCAGGTAAGTGGCAATCGCCCAGGTCTGATAATTCAGATTGGAGCTTTCCATGACGGTGCCGGTCTTGACGCTGAACCGCTTGCCGCAGACTTTTCGATTCCGGCAGCGGAACGGCATTGTCTTGTGTCTGGCTCCAGTCTGCACATTCTCTGATCCGCAGTGCGGGCAATAGACGCCGTCCTTGAATCGGGCATCCATAAACCATTTCTCAGCCGTCTCATTATCGGGGAACATCTGGATTATCTCAACCAGCGACAATCCTTTTCTGTAGCTCTTTCCGGGCGCGTTCTGCATTGCTTTCACCTTTATATATAATTTCTGTCAGTTTTTTTGCTGGGTTTTGTCAAAATTCTGTCAGGTATTATACAATATTTTGGGCACTATTCGTTATAATTCCCTAATTAATTTATCTTTTTTTGGAAGAATGTCTCTGTGCATAACTTGATCGGATTTTTTCAAAACGATTATTTTTGCGTTGATTTCATAGTGCGTGTGTGATGATTCTAACGATCCAGCAAGAGGCCATAAACGGCGTTTTGCGCCATTCGCCGAAATCAGGTTGTGCGAGCGCTTGCGTCGAGTACCTGCCGACATTGCACAGAAAAACCAATGACTGTTCGGTGTCATCAGGCAACGCAAGATGATATCGGTCTAAATGTTTTGTTTGCCTGCTTGCTCTGAGTGTTCCCGGTCAACTTCAGCATGTCAAAATATGCGACGGCATGCAGGTGGTCGACTTTTGGCTACGCTTTCGCTTGCAACTTAGTACCAGCAGCGTAAAGCGCGGCATGCAAGTCACATCTTTTTCCGGCAGCTCCTCGAAGTCCAGTGCCACACCGCGATAGTGTCGAGTCACGCGAGCAGTGTCGTAAAAATATAATAGATTCTCGTGATTTTTGCACTGCGCGGCCCTGGCAATGGAGAAATATATCGTAACGCTGATATATCGTAACGCTGACCGAAAATGAGCGCGATGAGCTGACGCAAGCTGGACCGGTGAAAAAGCACTTTGTCGAAGAGGGCTTTGAGGCTGAGGCGGCCAGCAGCAGCCGGGCCATGCGCAGTGGACCCTGCGGCGGCTGGCCGACCGGCTCGTCGAGCTCAAGCCTTGGCGGCGCCTCGACTGGGTGATTCCGCCGGCGGGCAGCGCCCGGTTTGTGGCGCATATGGAGCAAGTGCTGGAGGTGTACCATCGTCCGTATGACCCGGACTGTCCGGTGGTGTGCATGGACGAGACGCCCCGGCAGCTGATCGGCGAGACGCGCGTGCCGGTGCCGGCGCGGCCGGGACAGCCGGCACGACATGACTGTGAATACCGCCGCAGCGGCGTGTGCAATGTGTTCATGGCCAATGAGCCGCTGGCCGGGCGGCGGCTGGCGAAAGTGACCGCGCGTCGCACCAAGGCCGACTGGGCGGCGTTTCTCAGCGATATTGCCGAGCGCTATGCGCAGGCGAGGACAATCACACGGGTGATGGACAGCCTGAACACCCATCAGCCGGGCTCGCTGCATGAGGCGTATCCGCCGGCGCAGGCCAAGGCGCTGCGGGACCGCTTTGAGCTTGTCTGTGCGCCGAAGCACAGCAGCTGGCTGAGCCATGGCGGAGATTGAGATCAATGTGATGGTTCAGCAGTGCCTGAGCCGCCGCATTGACACCATTGAGGAGGTGCGGCGGGAAGTCGCTGCCTGGCAGGCGCATCGCGACCGGCCGGAGGCCCGGATCGACTGGCAGTTCACTGCCGCTGACGCGCGCATCAGGCTGAAACGCCTTTATCCGACATTAGTTGAATGACTGGACACTAGGATTTCAAGGTGATGCCGTCCTGGACATCTTCAAGCAGGATTTGCTGATTGCTGTTGACCGTGAAATGACAGCGAGTGCAGGAGCTGAACATTAGTCAACGAGTTCACGACCTATTGATCAAATTTGCGAGAGAAAACTCATCAGCTCTGCGACATCCATGTAGCCATAGACAAGGCTGAAGTTGTCAGGTGCATCCACGGAATGGACGATAACCAGTGCCGGCGGGCCAAAAACACTAAATTTCCGGCGCATTTCACGCCCAAATTCATCATTCGGGTCGGTTACATCGATTTTGAGAGGCGTAAAATTGCTCTGCATGTAATCAATGACTTGTACATCGGCGTAGGTTGTCCGATCCATTCGCTTGCAGTCCAGGCACCAATCGGCATAGAAATCGATCAGCAGCGGTTTGCTGCGCAATGCTGCCTGACGCAGAAATTCATCATATTCACTCCTGCTGTACGCATACATAAACGCCTTTGTGTCAGGACTTGATTCGGCCACAACGCTCCCGCCGCCAAGGGTCAGAATGGATGCCATCTGCGGCAGTGGATTGGTCACATCCCGATTGCCAACGGATGCGCCTACCAAAGAGACGGTACCCCAGATAAATGCGATAATCCCGACTCCTTTAAGCAAATGCTCAATTCCCCCGGCCTCGCAGGTCAGTTTTCGAGTCGCGCCCAGATAAACCGCCAGCACAATCAGCAGAGCCGACCAAAGAAACAGTGTGGGCACCTGCGGGATGGTCTCAAGCAAATAAACCGCAAGCGCGATCAGCATAATCCCCATCGCATGCATGACTCGCTGCATCCAAGCCCCCGCTTTGGGCAGCAGATAAGACAGTCCAAAACCAATCGCGATCAGAACCGCTCCCATGCCAAGCGCCATGAAGGCCATTACCATCGCCCCGAGCAGCGCATCGCCTCTGGCAATCACGATGCCCAGTACAGATATCAGCAACGGTGTCACACAAGCACCGATAATCAATGCTGAAATGATGCCCAGCGCAAACACCGCGCCGACACGCCCGCCGCCCAGGCGAGTCGAACTCGCTTGCATCTTGGTGGTCCATGCCGATGGCAGGCGAATCTCATATAGACCGAACAGCGACAGGG
Organism: Arenicellales bacterium; assembly: GCA_965200545.1. GTDB lineage: Bacteria > Pseudomonadota > Gammaproteobacteria > Arenicellales > JAJDZL01 > JAJDZL01. The sequence goes on from CBDAUJ010000002.1 coordinate 54,297, forward strand.
CGGCAACCACAATGATCGCCGCCATGGTCGCGATGACCCATGGAATTTGCAGATACGCCTGCAGCTGATTGCCGGTGGCACCGGCTACTGCACCAATCGCCGCATAAGTGACAATGGTACCGAGCACATAGGCGATCGAGAGAATCCCTCCTTTGAGACGATTGCCTTGGCCGCTGTCCTGCGACACAATAATTGCTGAGAGTATTGGAATCAGCGGCAGCACACAAGGCGTAAACGTCAGTGCCAGACCGATGCCGAACGCCGAGAACAGCAACCAGCCAATGCTAGCGTTGGCCTCTAGCGCACCCGAACCGGACTGCGCAATCGCTGCGGCTGATGCGAGCATTGCGGCCGAGGCGAGCCAAAGTGCGCATATTCGCATCGTGGAGTTTTGCATACGCTACCTCAAAGAATGAGGCGAAGATCAGTTCATAGCTGAACCGACTGGCCTGTTCAGCGTATCCTGTGTCACAGGCGTGTTGAACGGCCGCAGTACATCTTCCAGCCTCTCATCTTTCATGTTCCTGGCAAACTCAATGAGCTCTTTTTTTTGTGCCTCGGTCAATTTTATATCGCGAAACGGCGATTCTGACCATTCTGATTTCGGTATCGTCCACAGTGTATATTTTGCTTCGCTCTGTGGCATCTCTTTCCTCCTGCTCGCACTCTAATTTGATGAAAGTCAATCCTCAGTCAATTTGCTGTAGATTATAAAGGCAGTTCAGTATCGCGTTTGCGAGATGAAACCGACGCTGGTTTCTCTGAGGCAAAGGCTTGATTGACTGAAGTCAGCCCGCTCTCCACTATGCAGCTCTGTATGCAATCAAGGAGCTTGAAGCCGATGTGATTGCGATGCTCGCTGCGACAGCTGAAAACACCGGCTTGCCGGCGCAGCTTGAGAAATTGAATCTTCTGGCAAATGCACACCACCGCAGTGCGTTATCATTGAAGAGGGTCAACAGACGCAAATCAATCTCAATTCAACTAGTGCCGACATTGGAAATATCGCCGCAAGCAATTCACGCCATGAAACGCGCCGCTGCGGAAGCAGCGCTTGACTTTATCGACATCGGTGATATCGTAGGTGTGGGCACCGGATCCACCGCAAATCACTTTATCGAGCTGCTGGCCAAAGCAAAAGGCAAGATTGACGGTGCAGTCGCAAGTTCCCACGAAACTGAGAAACGACTCAACGCTGCAGGAATACCGGTCTTGGACCTCAATCGAACCGGGACTTTGCCGCTTTATGTCGACGGCGCTGATGAAGCCAACAAGCACCGGCATCTGATCAAAGGCGGCGGCGGCGCCTTGACGCGGGAAAAAATTCTCGCGGCGGCCAGCGAAAAGTTTGTGTGCATCGTTGACTCAACCAAAATGACCGATGTATTGGGCCGCTTTCCGCTTCCAGTTGAAGTCATTCCAATTGCGCGCAGCTATGTGAGCCGGCAGATGATCCGGCTAGGCGGAGCGCCCGGCTACCGCACCGCGTTCACAACTGACAATGGTCATGACATTATTGATGTGCAAAATCTGGATCTGACCGATCCGCCTGCGGTCGAAAGACAAATCAACTGCCTTGCCGGCGTTGTGAGCAATGGCATATTTTCGCTGCGCCCAGCCGATGCGGTACTCGTTGGCAGGGAAAATGATGTATCCCAGATTTAGGCTCACTGTCTTCGTCGAAAAAGAATCTCAAAAATACAACTGCCTTTATCCAGTGCTTTTGCTTCGTATACTGTCCGTCCGCGAATCAGAGGGCCGCTGTAAAATCCCCCTCTTGAATTGGCATTTACGAAGCCTGCATGCCGATTCAGTCCAAGCAGAATCTGCTCTGCATAATCTTCGCAGTCCGTTGCAACATTCAAACGTCCCGAATCTGCGAGGCAATTCGCGCACGAATCGATAAACTGCGAGGTAATCAATCGTCGCTTGCGATGGCGCTTCTTAGGCCATGGATCCGGAAACAGAATGTAGATCGAATCCAGTGACTTTGGCCTGATCATCTTTTCCATCACATCGCGTGCATCGGCGGTAAGCAATCGGACATTTCGCAAATCGTGCCGCTTTAGATTCAGCAGACATTTGCCGACACCGGGCCGATACACCTCAACCCCCAAAAAACCGCGATCCGGATAAGTGGCAGCCAGATGAACCAGCGATTCACCGCTGCCAAATCCAAGCTCAAGGGCGTATTTGCTGGCTTGCGGGAATATTTGCTCAAAATCAAGCGGAATTTCGTCAGCTGCTATCAAATAACGTGGGGCATCCTCGTTCAGAGCCCGCTGCTGTGCACGCGTTATTCTGCTCTCGCGCCGAACATAGGTTCTGACCCGATGATGCGATTTTTGCTCAAGCTGACTCACTGCCAACGCTCGGGCATCAATATGATTGTCACGCGGGCCAAGCGGCCAAACTTATCTGTGCATACAGAAGTTTCTGCCGGCCGGCTACGGTCAATTTGATATCTATGGGATATCAAATTTCGGACTCTACTCGACAACCGCGCATCATCGATCAGCCACCAGATAAACACATGAGTATCCAAAAGAAACTGCATTAGGTTTTTTGATTCCAGACAGCCAGCTCATCTTCAGGAGGCTCATCAAAAAGCGAGTCGTCAAATTCAATCTGGTTCTTGAGCGCACCCGGTTTTCTGACAGCTGGCGGCTGCTCGAAAGGCAGGATTCTTGCGACCGGAGTGCCGTAGCGCGAAATGATGATTTCTTCGCCTGAATCCAACAAAGTCAGGATTTTTGAGAGGTGGGTTTTCGCCTCGTGGACACTGAAGACGGACATAGTTTTGAGACTTTTTTGTATGGGTTTTAGTCTACAATTTTAGCCAAGACTGCAGATACCGTCAAAATTTTTGCTCAAGCAGGAGGTTGTCCGCCAGTGCGCTTGCCTGTATGGCGAGCTGACCCAGTGCAGACAAATCCGCCGCCGAAACTGGCCGGCAGGCCAGTGAGACCTTCAGATGCCAAGACCCGTTTTGCAGTCCATAATAAATTACGCAAGATCTTCCGCGACTATCTCAAGACAAAAAATCCCGACCCTGAAGAGCGCAGCGCTTTCTATGGGCACAGAACTGGCAAGGCAGATTTCTCATGCCATATCCGATGCACAACCCGCATCAAGCAGCTCGTCGCCATAACGGACACAGCTCAACAATTACGCGCCATGCGAAATCAGGCTGACTAGCTTTTTGAAAGCGCCCAATGATAGAAGTCAATCAAGTTTCTGCCTGCCGCGGCGAACGACTCCTCTTTCAGAACTGTAATTTTCGAATCAGTGCGGGAGATATCCTTTACATTCGCGGTCAAAACGGCATCGGTAAAACAACCCTGCTGCGCATTCTGTGCGCCTTGGTGCGCCCGCATTCTGGAACCGTCACCTGGAACGGGAAAAACATATTCAAAATGGATGACGAATATCGCCGCCAGTTCATCTACGTCGGGCACGAAAACGGCATCAAAGCTGACTTGTCCGCTCTTGAGAATATCCGTTTCGACATGCACTTTCGAGGCGGTCAGCCGGACGTATCCGAAACTGAGATCATAAGCCGTCTTGATATCGCTCACTTTGCTGCGATCCCCTGCCGGTATTTGTCCGCCGGACAAAAGCGGCGTGTCGCTCTGGCGCGAGCGCTCAGCTCGAACGCCCCGCTGTGGCTGCTTGACGAGCCGCTCACAGCTTTGGACGAGACGGGACGCGCGCTGATCATCGAACTGCTTGCAGAGCACCAGCGCCATGGCGGCGTTTGCATCGCAACCTCCCATCAGCCGCTGGCATCACAGAGCCTCGAAGTGACGGAATTGGATTTGAGCCAGATGCAATGAACAGCTCTTTCTCGACATTGCTGAAACGAGACTTGCTGCTGGTGATCAGAAACCCCAGCGACTGCGCTGCACCCGTCATTTTCTTTGTTGTTGCAACCACACTGTTTGCGTTCGCCGCTGGCACTGATCTGCGGCTGCTAGAGGCCATTGGAGCCGGTGTCATCTGGGTCGCGGCGCTGCTGTCAGCGATGCTTTCTTTGAGCGGCATTTTCCGAGATGACTTCGAGGACGGCTCACTCGATCAGCTGCTCAGCGCGCCGGTATCTTTGCCCGCTCTGGTCATCGCAAAAATCACAGTCCACTGGATATCGACTGGATTACCGCTTATCGCAGTCTGTCCTGTTCTGAGTATACTAATGAATTTGCCTGTATCCAGCATTGCGGTTTTAGTCATGACCCTGGTCATCAGCACGCCGGTATTCAGCATCGTTGGCGCCTTTGGTGCGGCACTGGTTGTGACTCAGAAAAAGGCGGGCACACTGCTTTCGCTGCTGACGCTGCCGCTGTGCGTTCCGGTGATGATTTTTTCAATCTCGGCGGTCATTGCTGCTGAGGCTGGACGAGATATCACGGGACATTTGTCACTGCTTTGCGCGTTTTTGATATTTTCTCTGACCGTAGCCCCGTTTGCCATTGCCGGAACACTGCGGCTCATTGCCGGAGAATGAATGATGTTTCTATGGTTTCACCGATTGGGGTCTGCCAGACATTTTTTTCATCTGGCAACCAGTCTCACCCCCTGGTTTGGGACCGCCGCGGCTATCCTGATTGCGACCGGCCTGTATCTTGGACTGCTTGTCGCACCGCCTGATTATCAGCAGGGGGACGGCTATCGCATCATCTTCGTGCATGTGCCCTCGGCGTGGCTGTCCATGTTCATCTATGTTTTTATGGCGATCAATGCAGCTGTCGGACTGATTTGGCGGATCAAGATTTGTCACCTGATCTGCGCTGGCGCCGCGGCGACTGGCGCATCCTTCACGCTGATCACCCTGGTGACCGGCTCCATTTGGGGCAAGCCCATGTGGGGCGCCTGGTGGGCTTGGGATGCCCGGCTGACCTCAGAGCTGATACTGCTGTTTCTTTATCTGGGATTTATCGCGCTGCGCTCCGCCATCGAGGATCGAGAAAAATCCCAGCTTGCGGGTGCCATTTTGCTTCTGGCGGGTGTAGTCAACATTCCGATCATTCACTATTCGGTCTTGTGGTGGCATACCTTGCACCAAACCGCATCCGTCTCAAAATTCGGACTGCCTTCAATACACATCAGCATGCTGATACCGCTGCTTGTGATGTCGGCCGGCTTCATGGCGCTGTTTGCAGCGATTCTATTGATTCGATCCAGAGCCCTGGTACTCGACTATGAGCGCTCAAGCAAGTGGGTCAGGCAATTGGAAACCTCATGAGCTTCGCAGATTTCATCTCAATGGGCGGCTACGGCGGATACGTATGGAGCGCGTATGGCTTTACATTTGCGGTACTCGCGATCAACGTCATCGCGGCAGTCAGAAAACTGAAAAAATCAGCGCAGCGCAGCACTCAGATCAGCGAGTAGCATCCGACTTTCGCCGGCAGCCAAAATCAGAACGGCTCACCTTGATGCGACTGCTTGTCTCAATTCATTGGAAGAGCGGGCTTGCCGGTCAGGCTCGCATTTCCAGCTCATCCGCTCCTGCCAAATTTGCCGCACAATTTCCGCAGCGCACTGACATTGCCTGAGCCGCGCATGGACCGCACCGAACGCTTTTACAAGATCGACAAGCTGCTGCGGCGGCCGAAACTGACCACCATGGCCGACATTATCATTGAGCTCGAAGTATCCAAAGCAACAGTAAAGCGCGATCTTGCATACCTGCGCGACCGCATGAACGCGCCGATCATCTGGGATTCAGGCAGACGCGGGTATTGCTATGCAGATGCGCCCGCAGGCCAATCAAAGTATTCTCTGCCAGGCTTGTGGTTTGACCGCAGCGAAATTTACTCGCTGTTGATCATGGAGAATCTGATCCGCAAAATTCAGCCTGATTTTTTGAGCGGGCATATTGACCCCCTGCGCGAGCGGGTGAGACGAATTCTTCGAGGCCGGCAGCCTGAAATGGAAGAGCTGGCCCATCGCATCCGAATCGTGTCAGGCTCAAATCCGCCGGTAGAATCCGAAATATTCCGCAAAGTCGCCGAAGCGCTGCTGACCCGCAAGCAGATTTTTGTATGCCATCTCAACCGCACCGCCAATGTATCTGTGCCCCGTCATATTTCACCGCAGCGACTGGTCTACTACAACGAAAAATGGTATCTCGACAGCTGGTGCCATTTGCGGGAAGGGCTGCGCACGTTCAGACTGTCCTACATGACTGAGGTCGAAATCACAGACGACAGCGCCGTCAGTATTGGCGCGGATCGACTTGATGCAGAACTGCAAGCCGGATTTGGAATATTTGTGGGCGTGGATACGCAGCAGGCTGAGCTGCGATTCAGCGCAAGACTGTCGCCATGGATCCAGCGCGAGCACTGGCACAGCCACCAGACCATGCAGACAGATGATCAGGGCAGACTGACTCTGACGCTGCCGTTTTCGAATGACCCGGAACTGATCATGCGGATATTGAGCTATGGGCCGGATGTAGAAGTACTGCAGCCGGCCGACTTGCGCGCCAAAATCAGTGTCCGACTTCAAGAGGCCTGCGCGCTCTACGAGACCTGACTCACATCTGCCGGCAACTTCTGGCCTCGCCTTCAAGATGAGACCGGACAAGCAATTCTCAAGCGCCGCTATTGCGCTTTGCAATAATTGAGAAGAGTCGAACGGCCAATGATATCAACAAACGTCACCGTCATCTCCATGCCGTTAGAATCTGTCAGCCTCACGGGCTTGCCCAGCCGGAACGGTACTGGCTGTGCACGCCCGCCATCAATAGCAATATTGTCAGCGTACAGATAAGTCCGGCCTGCCGCATCCAGAATTGGATTTATCCGGCCTGCCAAATCCGGCAGATATCCAGAAGACTGCGCAATGATGAGCGACCCGCCCGTCGGGCTGGCCTCAATTTCCATCAAATATCCGCCGTGTTTCGGCAACCAGCCTTGAACGTGACCTGCTTTGCAATTCGGTGCTGCGGCATAGACGGTCATTGGCAACTCTGAAGTATAGAGGCTAAATCGCGCTTGCCCGTGCTCGTCGGTCTTTGAGCGAAGCCAGGTCTTGTTGGGAAATATCGCCAGCAGATCGACACCGGCAATGGGGACACCTGCCGCATGCACGGTCACTGTTGAGTCACACGGAATCAAGTCGATTTTTGCGGCCGGAATTGTAAGTTGCAAACATGCATCATCAATGATCTGGTATTCAGGCGCAAATCCAGATGTCTGCTCCGTCTCGCTGCGAATGACCGCTACGCCATCGCCGCGCCGCTCCATCAAGTAGAGCCGCCGGTCGGAACCGGGAATATCGTCAACGGGAATGCGACCGAAGACAGATGCGATAACACCATTGCGTGCCACCTGTCTGGATTCCATGCTTTCGAGCGTCATGCGGTTTGGCAGCGAGCCGGGGGATTCGATTTCGAGCCGATCCTCAAACATTGAGATTCTTATGCGCTGCGAAGTGATTGAATAATCGCGGTGAGCCACGGCATTGACGATCGCCTCAAACACTGCGTACTGGCTGTATTGGGGCAGGTTTTCTCGAGCTGGCATTTTGCGGGCGCCGACCCGCATATTCCGGATGATAAACTTCACGGCATCACGCACCTGCTCGTGAAGCGGCCCGGATATTTCCTGTGCGTCGAGCTGACCGGAAGCGCGATCAGTTCCGCGGTAGCGGGTCGCTGTGACAACAGCCTGAGGCAGCCATTGTTGCGGCGATCGGGTACACAGCAGCAAGCCGGCATTGGTAGCCCGTTCTGCGCCTGATTCATCTTCTGCAATCAGACAAAGGTTACTCAGTGCTTTCCGAGAATTATTGGCTTGAGCGGCGCTTACCAGCGATTCCCACAAGCGCTCTTCCAGCGATTCAAAACCCGTATCCGGCACTGTCTGCTCATCAAACCACAGATACCGACTTTGAGCGCGGCGCTGTGCCAGTCGCATGCGCTCATCACCAGACAGGCGCCGCTTTGTCGATCCGACGCGAATACAGGCCGACCCAGAACGTTCGTGAACGGTATCGCCTCTTGGCACTTCGACGAGCACAAAAGCCTTGCCATCAAGCATGCGCTGCTGTACATCAATACGCAGAGAAGGCTTGATTGTGTCCGTGCTCAGCTCACCTAGCAACTCGGTCAAAGCCTGGATTTGTGGTCTTGACATTCCCTGAATATCTCCAGAATCTGTCACACCGCACAGCATATACCCGCCTTTCGCATTCGCAAAGGCAATAAGCTCATCGGCTAAATCGTCTCGTTTCGAACTCACTGGACTATTGCCTTTGAACTCAATCTGTTTGAGCTCCCAGTAGCTGTCTTCGCTCAAAGCAGACAAATGTGCCCGAATTTCATCGTCTAATACAGACATAAATTGCCACCTCATAAAGTCGCCGCATTTCTACTATTTGATGAGATACCACACGAAGCGGCCGCCTGACAGGCAGACCGAGATTGACTGGCGATTCACCGCGGCTGTGTGCACATCAAGCTGAAATGCCTTGATTCGCCATTAGCTGAATGACTTGACATAAGAAACGCTCAGAATACTTCATCGTTTTGTGATTTTAGGACCTGCATAAACAACATGAATTGGACTGCCGGCTTGTTCGGGCCAGGAAAGTGAATCCGCAGAACTGAATGCGACTCTTTGCCATGCCAAGGGCAAAAAAGTTTTTTCTCAGGGTCTTCTGGGTGAGCAAAGGTTAATTGTTCTCGGAAATCACGTTTTTCGGATTCAGATGAATCGGAAAACCATGCTCTATCGCCGACAAAGTAGTCAGAGTAAAGATGATGCCCAGCATGGGTTCGGATGCCATTTTCGTCGTATTGGCTTGCCAGCTGGTCTAATATTCCGAGCAGAACTAGAATACGGTCGGCCGAACTGCAGGCAAATGGCAGTCCATCAAGGGATAAAAAACTGGTTTCAGAAATTCTTAGATGCTTGAATCGAGAAACCGAAGTTCTAAAAACGTCAGTCCAAGATGAAATTGAAACCGGCATTCGATTCAGGTCGCTTTCAAACTGATCAAGTGTCCACCAGTTGTTAACCTCGACCTCCTTCGAAACAATTCCTTCTGCGTCTCGCCGCCATACGATCGGGACTGGCGAAAAGCGCCAGTCGGATGGAGAGAAACTAACAAGTCCGCAATCAATTCCGTGAATCTTTCGAAACCCGACCTCTCCTACAGCCGAGTCCGTGACAATACTGCCGTTGCATTCCAAATAATCTTCTCCTGAGTGATGCCGCTCTCCCAAGTCATCCCAGAATGGCCCATTTTTCGTGAGCCAGCTCATCACTGCTCGAATCTGATTTTTCGAGGGTAAAGAGGCGATGGCCTGCTGCAATGACTTACCAGGTGCGGGGCTCGTGTTGATCAGTGTTCTGTGGCAATACAGCTTGACACCATATTGGTCAGCAATCCGGCGCATTTTCATTACCCTTGAGAGAGCCGCACAAAACGAATTTGAGTCATAAAATTGCTTATGGATCGACTGATCATTTGCAAACAATTCCATATCAGTTCCAGTCTGCAAAATAATCCATATCAACGTCAAACTGATCAAAGAATCCCTTAGGCCAGAAATCTATATTTCCGTCAGCAAATATCTCCGGAGTTTGAACCTGAGGTGTTTTGTCATTCAGATTCTCTGAACGTGGGCGAAAAAAGTGAAGCGCAACTTTATCGCAAGACAAGGTCTTCATTTTAACTGCACGACGGATGCCGTTTAAAACGTGGTCACTATGGGTCTCGATAACAACCTGAATGCCAGCCGCCGCCACTCTTGCCAAGAATTCTCCGATTTTTGATTGCCCGGCCGGATGCAGGTGTACCTCCGGATTTTCAACGAGCAATAGATTTCCCGGCTGAACAGAGAGTGCTGCAACAACTATCGGCAGAACCTGTGTCAAACCGAACCCTCTGTGTCAAACCGAACCCTGTATTGACTGGACGCAGAAAATCGGTACTGTTAGAAGTTTTCAATCCTAAGGTTACGGAACTTGCTCGCTTAATCTCGTCCAGTTCAAATCGAAAGCCTGAGAAAAAAATTCTCATTGCTGATTCGACTTGGTTGAACAGCTTTGGAGGTGCATTTGAATCCGTCAGCGATTCAAATACTTCCAAATCTCGATTCAGCAGCAAAATGCTTAATGCGTTTTTCCGCTTGGACTCACAACTTGTAAGTCTCCGACATTCTCTACCGGATAAATGTCTCGCGGGCCAGTTCTTTCTGCTTTGAGATAGGTCAGATTCTTTAAGCAATCGGGCCATTTGAAAGAGTTGCTCGGAAATGGAACCAGATATCGAAAAGTGTTATCGATCGGTTGCAAAACTCCGCTAATTGCAACGCTGGCAACCTTTAATGCCATATCGTCTTGTGCGCCTCCAAAAACCCAAGCATAATCTATATCATCTCCCTGCAATTCAATGCCACAGGAATGGCGTCCATGGACTTGATCAATCACCTCAGCAGCAGTTCCAAGTCGAATAACGCTGCCATTCAAAATCAATTGCGGAGCCCATTCATTATCACGCAAAGTTTGAGTCAGCAGTATCAATGCCTGCATGACAGCCGATTTGCCGCAGGCATTTTGTCCGCTCAGCAGCGTCAGCGGACGCAATTGGAGCTTCAGGGACTTAAAGCACTTAAAGTGCGATAAATTAATCTGGGAAAGCACCTAAAACCTCTCCAATTGCTTGCCGACTCAATTTGAATCGAACATTCACCCTATTCGTGTTATTGGTACTCAATGTTATTGCGTCGACAAATTCTTCGTTTTCGAGAAGACTTTTGATTCTCCCATGCAGAGCATCAGCGTTTGCTTGAACATGACTCTCAGCATATCTGGACAATCCAGTAGACATGACATCCCACAGCGAAGCATTGAGTACGCTTCGATAGGGCTGGTCAAGTGACTCGAACCTTCTGAATGAATGTTTTCCAAAAAGCGAGAAATTATTCACCAGGCCTCTGCGGAACTTCTCCGAAAGTCTCAGGATAGAAGCTTCTTCAGACTTGTTCATTCGATTCAGGCATAATGCAAGAAAGTCATCCATATCTCCCCGGTATTCCTCTAATCCGATTGTTTGAAATGCACAGAATCGGTTTATGAATTCGCGGTCTCGCATCGTTTTCTTGTTTAGACTGCCGCCTGTTGTTTCCAGAAATATTTCTGAACTGGCCTCATTTTTCAGAAACTCGGTTGACTGGCCTTGAAACAGGCAGTTGCGCATCTGCTGCCGCGTCAGAGGTACACCGCCATTTACCCTTTCGAATATATCCAGCTTCGCTCGCTCTGGCGCTTTTGAATCAATAATGTACATGATCAGATTGCAGTCTTCTAATCGATTCTGGAGCTTGGCGGGCAAATCGCCGAAAGCTCGCTCGTTCAACTCACTTCGATCAGGGAGTTTCAAGCGCAGTTTATTCCGAATAAAACGATCGAACGTTGACAGCCGCTGCAGTCCATCAACGACTATCATTCTTCCCACAGGATCCTCGGCCAAGTAGAATACAGGCAAAGGGATTCGCATAATGACAGATTCAATCAATTTGCTTTGCTTTGTTTCATTCCAGATAAAGTCCCGTTGAAAATCGGGGTCCATTACATACCGACCTTCGTCAATTCGTCGAATAACGTCATTGATGGTTCTGTGCTCATTGCGGATCAGCAAGTCATCCAGAGGGTGATCCCCCCAAGAGGCCAGTTCCTCCTCTAGCCCGTCAATTGCCTCCCCCTCATTGAAATTTTGTTGGCGAGTTTCTTCCGAGGATGTTTCATATTTGAGATTCATCGTAACAGCTCAGGTATAGTGCTCGCCGCCAATTATACGGATAGGCCCGAATACAGGCCGCGACCGATGACACGGAAAGCTGTGCGTATATCTATTCGACCTCATGGGTGCACGCCTTTGATCCGTGCGGGCCTGGATGAAATCCGCGAGCCGACTCCCGATTAGCCTGACAGTCTGCATGACCTTAAAATCCGATGGGTTTGGCTGATCCTGGTTGAGCCTGTGGTGTCATCAGCGTCGGTCAACTCCGGCACCGCCTCGGCATCGGCCGCATCGTTCTTGCTGGTCTTCACATACGGCTTGACATACTGCGCTGGCATCATCCTGACCTCATGGCCGAGCTCTTGCAGGAGCCAAGCCCAGCTGTGCGCCCCGCTGCACGCCTCCAGTCCGATCACGCTCGGATTCATCTGCTGGAACAGCTCCAGCGCCTTGGCTCTGGACAGCCGGCGAGCTCATCACCTTGCGGCTCTGCTGATCCACCGCATGCACCTGAATCACACTCTTGGCCAGATCCACACCCGCCTGGCTGATTTTTTGTGTATTCCTCATCTGGATACTCCTTGATAATTGAAGCGGTTCGACTGACTCACCTCAGTCTGGCACATTATGATGCCGCTCTAACCCCCGAGGGGTATCCATTTCATTAAAATGACTTGACACTTGTCTTCAAAACATATCAGAATTGCAGGTGGATTAACAAAATGCTTACAATATATGTATCTTGAACAATGACCTGCTGACCAATTGATTTTTACCGGAGTTAAAATCAGGTCCAAAAATTCTGCAACTGATTATCTCCAAACCAATACGTTTCCCAAGATAGAGGAGAAACCGATAACTGCAGGCGAAATGCTTAACCAATTGATTGACCATGGTTACATCGCGACCCTGGCTGGTTATTCTGAACCAACAGTGCCAAGTGCATACAGATATGTACCGAGCATGACAGTCGCCCATATTACCCCAACTCTGATGCGTTCTCGGAAAGATTGATGCCTAACTGGTCTTTTGTTGAAAAGGAAATCTAAGCGAAATTTAAGAATCAAGACTCGCAGGCGTTTGACACCGTGCGCCGGAAATACCTGCGAAAGCTTCACAAGCACACCGACCGAAACGTGATCGCCTACTACTCGGGCTTCTTAACAAAGCCAGGAGTTCAAGGCATAGAAATCAATGATGAAGATAAGAACGGATTTATGTCCTGTGTGCATGAGATGGACCGAGATAAGGGACTGGATCTCCTGCTTCATACTGGCGGCGGCAGTGTTGCCGCCACAGAATCTCTTGTGCATTATTTGAAACAGATGTTCGGCAACAATATCCGTGCTATTGTGCCTCAAATCGCGATGTCTGCAGGCACGATGCTTGCCTGTGCCTGCAAATCCATCTTGATGGGGAAGCACTCTAATATAGGACCTGTTGATCCTCAGATCAACGGCATTCCTTGCGTCGGCGTTGTCGAAGAAGTCAAGAAAGCTTATTTTGAAATAATCCAAGATCAGCGGGCGGCTTATGTTTGGAATCCTATACTTGGAAGGCTAAGCCCATCTTTTCTTCAGCAGTGCGAATGGCCATAGAGAGCTCAAAAAAGTTCTTGGAGAAAGCCTTGGAAGATGGGATGTTGAGTGGCTTGCCAACCGAAGAAAGAGCCGCTACTGTTAAACGGATCTCAGAGCGGTTGACAGATCTCAATCACAACAAGTCCCACGACCGTCACATTCATTGCGAAGAATGCTCTGAAATAGGTTTAGAAATCGAATCTCTTGAAAATCCCAAGGAGAAGATGCTTCAGGATAAAGTTCTTACAGTGCACCACTGCTTTATGCACACCCTTGCCAATACCTCAGCATTTAAGATTATTGAAGACCATCGAGGCAAATCATTCATCAAGATGCAGCAAAACGCCGCTGGGGGGCTTCAGATTCAGTTCCCAATAAGTGAACAGCCAAAACAATAATTACTGGAGATTAGCGAACGGATAGCCAGTTTCGATGTAGCGTTTACTTCGCTCAGAACGTTAATCTTCATGAGCACACTGGGTGACGGTCATTTCGGGCGGCTTTCTTGAATTGCCTCACTCAGTCTCGGAATTCAATATCTTTGATTACTTCGGCCAGGAGCTGTGAACAAGGTAATCTTCACCAGTCTTTTTGGGCGGACATCGTCACTTTGCAGATCATAACGAGGGCGGTCTCTCGGCTGAAACGGCTGCGCATCTTTCTTGATACGTTTTCTTATCGTCGAGAAAACGCTCTTGACCAGATATGTTTCCAACGTCTTGCAGGGATATCAGTGAAGACGAGCAACTCGTCCTCGCCTTTGGCTGGCCAGTTCCCCAACGCATCCATGCACTGAACATGCTTGATTTCATCCAACGCCGGTCAGCAAAGGGAAATTGTTAATGGCATCGTTCATGTACCGGGGAAGCTTCGTAACCTCCCAAATCATGGCAAAACTTCTAATCGTTGCGCAGGCCGCAACCACGGCAGTCTCAGAATCTGTTCGTTTGCCTGCTCGCAGCAGTATCGCGCATCGCCCCTGGCGCAGATGAAACTCTATTTTCTTGCAGGCTCACCCTATGAGCCAGTAGGCATCGATAATATTCTCCCCATGAATAATTACGGAGAATTAAAGATGAGTATTATTGCTGAGAAGATCAGCGGGCTGCACATCGGCAGCCCGCAAAAATATGAGAATTTGACGATGTTTCCGCTCCTGTCGGAAAAGATCATGAGACCCGATTACCTGCTGCTTGATCAGGCACTGAAAAACAAATCTATCAAAGTGAAAGAAGTGTCTGAATCTGGTCGTGTTCCCGAACTGAAAGCGAAAAACAAATCTGATCAGCCAATCCTGCTGCTTGACGGTGAGGAGCTGGTCGGTGCAAAGCAAAATCGCATTCTGAACACATCGGTCATGATTCCCGCCATGACCTCAATCATTGTACCGGTTTCATGTGTCGAGGCAGGTCGATGGCACTACCATGCACGGCGCGGCGGTGGAAACGGCACCGCACATCAGTTTGCCAGTGCCGGTCGTGCTCATTACGCCGAGAGCCGTGCGAGAAACTATCGACGGGTCAATCGCTCAATGCAGGACCGCGGTGACCGACTTGGAAACCAAAGCGAGGTCTGGGCGGATATTCACGAAAAGTCGCTGCGGATGGAGGCAATGTCTGAAACGTGCGCCTCGGATGCACTCTATGTGAAGTTTCGAGAAAATCTCGACAACTTTCTCAAATCCTATGCAGCGGTCAAAAATCAGATTGGCGCCATTTTTTCTGTAGACGGATTCACAACTGGCCTGGACCTTTTTGAATCGACTGATGTGCTGTCAAAGACTTTAAGCAAGCTGGTTGAAAGCTACTCGCTCGACGCGATTGACCAGCAAAGAGAAGGCTCTCAGAAACAGGCATCCATTGAGGCCGAGACGTTTGTGAGACAGATTGCTGATGCCGAGGTGGTCGTCTACGACGGTGTTGGCGCGGGACAGGAGCATCGTTTGGATGACAGTGAACTGTCGGGCGGCGCACTGGTCGTCAGCGATCGAGTGGTCCATTTGTGTGCTTTTGCGATGCCTGACGAAATCGAGATCAAATACTCTTACCGCGCTGGCCGGCGCCAGTCACAACGGACAATGAACTATCGCCGCAATCGGCATTTGGAAATCGACGGCAGCGGCGAAACGACTGAGCAGTAAACGCCCTTGCCTACTGCTTGAGCAGTCTAAAGCTGCGATCAGAGACGGCCGGCGGTGTTGACTCCCAGCCAGAATCACATCGCCGGCATATCGCAGTACCGTGTTGTTTTCCAATCTGTCTTGCGTCTGCTTCAGGCCGCAACTCACGAAAGTAGCGCAGTTTTGCAGTAAGCGCCTGACCACAGCAAATACCGAAGGGGCTTATATACTTAACTTGACGCATGCAAAATAGATCCATATATCGCTGAATATTAGAATTGATTTTCCAAATCACTCGATATTTTTCTTTATTTGAAAATTAATCGGCTGCAATTTGAGTTTTGTCAAGTTGAGTATATAAGCCCCATACCGAAAGGAATGCACGGATTTTGCGAGAGTAGAGATGAGTAAAAACTACAATAAACCAAAGTACCGCAATGGTTGAGAACTTTGAATCTCGGCAAGGATAGGTGCGGGACTGGAAAATGTTTTTGCGTAAGTCAACTCGCCGCTCATGATTATGGATCAGTTTCCGGAAAAAGCGAAAAGTATCCTCAAAGCAGATAAAGGTTACCGGGATGACTGAATGCAATGTTCAAAACCGTACGATTTTTTGTGACGATAATTTGGATGTGATGCGAGGAATCAACTCCGAATGCATTGACTTAATCTATCTTGATCCGCCTTTCAACAAAAATAAGGAATTTACAGCGCCGATAGGAACAAGCGCGGAAGGCGCTGGGTTCAAAGACATATTTCGAAAAGAAGATGTCAAATATGAATGGCTGACCGCGCTTGAGCAAGATCAGCCGGAACTCTACCAATATCTGAATGGCATTCGCGGGGTGGGAAAGCCATACAACTTCGCCTACCTCGCCTATATGGCAATTCGCCTCATTGAGTGCCATCGCATATTGAAGCCTACCGGAAGCGTTTTCCTGCATTGCGATGCAACTATGTCCCATTATTTGAAAGTCGCAATGGACTCGATTTTTCAAGAAACTAATTTTTTGTCGGATATTACTTGGAAACGGTATGCTGCACATAGCCTATCCTCATCTTGCGTTGATACAATTTCAGAACAGCTTCTGTATTACGCGAAAGATCGCAGCCAAGCATTTGCCAATACAGTGCTGGCAAAGCTATCTGAATCAAAATTGCTGTCGCGGTTCAAGTACATTGAGAAAGAAACGCAGCGCCGATATCAGCATGTCGCACTTGAGCAGTCATCGAACCGATCAAGTGCAGGTGAAACGAGAATAATCAATGGCAAAGAAATCAAGTCGGATGTCGGCTGGAGATGGTCTCAAGAAACTTTTGATGAAAGACTGAGAGAAAACCCCCACTTGATCTACTGGACTAAAACCGGACGCCCTCGTTATAAACTGTATATGGATGAATTTGAGGGAAGCCCGGTTGGCAATATTTGGACAGACGTAAACTATTTGGCATCCGGCGCAAAAGAGCGCGTAAACGTCAATTACGCAACTCAAAAACCGTTAGATCTCCTGAACCGAATCATACTGGCTTGCTCCAAGCCCAATGACATTATTCTTGATCCATTTTGCGGCTGCGCTACAACCTGTGTTGCAGCTGAACGACTGGAAAGACAGTGGATCGGTATAGATATTTCCGTCAAAGCCTATGAACTCGTTAAAGCGAGACTGACGAAAGAAGCGGCCGACCCTGAAGATCTATTGAAATACAAAAATCAGATACACATGAAGACTGACCCTCCTGACCCTCCCAGAAGGACTGATCTGGAAGTCGATTACAGGGAGAAAAAGTTTGTCTATGTAATCTCGCACCCCGCCTATCCAAGCGAATACAAAGTCGGTATAGCCAAGAACTGGAAGTCGCGCTTGAATTCTTTTCAAACTTCTGACCCGGACCGAGAATATAAGATTGAGTTTCACTTGGAAACTCCGCATTTTCGAGAGACTGAAGTGTACATCCACAGCAAGTTTCCGAACAAGCACGAGTGGGTGCAGGGAGACTTGAACGAAATAATCAAAGAAATAAGGGAGTTCAGGTCAGCTGAAGCACAAGACCACCATATACTGGACCTGTTTGGCGACAAGCCGGAACTGTCAGAGGAAGAATTTGATCAGAATCGCTAGTGTTGGCTTGACCAGAATCTAGAAAAAGACTCTTCCATCAAGACTTGATGAAAGAAACGGCACGAATGGCAGCGGCTGCATCGTATTCTTGTTGCCGGCAATGTGAGTCACCGCCAGGTCCCGGCGAGCCGGACTCCTGCTATCGAAAAGAATTGGAACACGTCCAGCGTTTCAGAAAAAAAAGCAACAGTCGGTTGTGCTGACGCACGTCGATTGATTGCCTGTTAATCTGCCATAAACTTTCGGTCGATCAGACCTGAGACTGCAAAAAGTTCTGAAGTCCGATTTTCTCAATCAAGCCCAGCTGCTGCTCAAGGCGATAGATGTGATCCATTTCCGTATCATGGAGCAGCTGCAGCAGAATCTCGCGAGTATCGTAGTCCTTCAATTCCTCACAGACTTTAATGATGTCTTTGAGCATGCCGGCTACCTCAATTTCCGCATCCAAGTCATTTTGCAGCATCTCTGTCACCTCGCTGCCGACTTTCGGAGGCTCGATTCTTGAGTAGTTCGGCTCGCCTTCGAGAAACAGCATCCGATTGACAATCGCATCGATATGCTGCTGCTCTTCTTCCATTTCGTGATTCATCTGCTCGGCAAGTTTGCTCAGCCCCCAATCTTGATACTTGCGCGCATGCCCGAGATACTGGTCACGTGCGGAAAGCTCGTGGTTCAGAAGATTCTGCAGCATTTGTAAAATTTTGTCATGACCTTTCATTTGGCTCACCCATTCATTTGCAGTTGCATGTAGTTTTCAATTCCCATCGATTCGATTTGCCACAGCTGGGATTCCAGCCAGTCAATATGCTCCTCGGCCTCATCAAGAGCTTTCGATAGAATAGACCGGCTCTCGAAATCCTGGTGTGACTCACACATCTCAATCGACTCGACCAGCTGACCGCGCAGCGAAGCGGTCAGCCACAGGTCGCTTTCCAGCGACTCCTTAACGTTCTCGCCGATGAGCATTTTGCCAAGAACCTGCAGGTTCGGCAACCCTTCAAGAAACAAAATGCGCTCAATAAAGTCATCTGCGGTTTTCATTGCCCCGATTGAGGCCTTGTACTGGACCTCACCAAGATTTCCCAAACCCCAGTTGTTCGCGATTCTCGAATGCAAAAAGTACTGATTGATCGCAGTCAGCTCGTGCTTGAGCGCAGCATTGAGCGTATCAGTAATCTGCCTGTCACCTTTCAATGGTATAGTCCCGATTGGATGAAAAATAAATTATTATTGACAATCATTATCATTTGCATATAATAAATAAAATCAAACTGACTGTCAGTGAGGTTCAAAGATACTTTGAAAAGCGAAATGTGGATACCGCCAACAGTCCAATATCGTTTATCGCATTCCAGCGCCTATTGTAAATGTTCAAGACCTGGAACGTCAAAAATCGAGCAGCGAAGATGATTATTTGCGTGTGCAACCAGATTTCAGACAAAGACCTTTGTGCTTCGCTGGATAAGGGTATCAGCACCTGCAAAGGTCTGCAAAAAGAGCTGGGCGTGTGCAGCAGCTGCGGCAATTGTGCAAAGCTGATTCAATGCTGGCTGGATAGAAACTACCGGCACTACTCATCTGCCAACTGTGCCGACTTCAAGTCGATCATGTTCAATATGACCTGAGCGGACCGCAATACCTTGATTCTTGGCAAACCGCCCCCCTACAGCACATAGCTGAACGCCATCATCGCACCGCTGACCAGCAGTGCGCCAGCCACAAAGCGCTGCACCGATCGAGCCGAAATCCTGTGTGCGATCAATGCCCCGATCCAGACGCCGGCACTCACTGCCACCCCCAGTGGCAGCGCCAGCGACCAGTCAATGCTGCCGTGCATCACATGTCCGATCGTTGCAAACGGCGCAATAGCCAGCTGAATAGCCATGCTGAGTCCGACCGCAACCCGCACCGGGCAGTTCAATAGCAGCAGCGAAGGCACCAGCAGCAGCGGGCCGCCCGTCCCGCTGACCGATGATCCATAACCGACCAGCAGCCCCAGCGTGATCAGCGCAAGGCCCGGAACTCTCTCAAATGCACTCGATTCGCCGGTTGCATCGGCCATTCGCAAGGCCCGAATCGCAGACACAAAAACCAGCACAATCACGATCAGTTCCAGTGCCAGCGCGGGCAGCGCAACTACAGTCAGCGAGCCCGCATAGGCGCCGGGCGCTGCACCGGCAATCAGGAATACAGCCTTGTTCCAGCGAATTGAGCCCTGCCGGGCGTAGGCATAAACCGCAACAAATGCGCTTAAGCTGAAGCCGCCCATGCAGGCCGGAATGACCGTGTGAATGTCGATGCCGCCGACATAAACCAGAAACGGAATAATCAGTATTCCGCCGACACCGCAAATGCCAACCAAGACCCCGACGAGCAGCGAAAAGGCGCTGGCACCACTCAAAAACAGAGCAGTGGCCGAAAACATGGCGAGCTAAGCCGGTCGCGATTGAGAACCGTGTGTGCCTTGGACGCCATGCCGAGGGCATGCTGTCCAATCCACATTCACATCGAAAACGAGGAGCCGCAGCCACATGTAGTGGATGCGTTGGGGTTGTTGATAAAAAATCGGGCGCCCATCAGATCGTCTAGATAGTCGACTTCCGCACCCATCAGATATTGAATGCTCAGCGAATCAACAAACAGTGTGATTCCGTTCTCCTCAACGACAACATCGTCGTCGTTCTTTTGCTTTTCGAGCGCAAAACCATACTGAAAGCCCGAGCAGCCGCCGCCTTCGACATAAACCCGCAGGCCGGCATCGGCCGCTGACATAATTTCGCCGACACGCTTGGCAGCGCTTGGCGAAATGGCAATGGGAGATGAAACTTCAGCTGTCATTTGTCGCACTCTATTTTTCGGGCTTTTTCGACCGATGCAATCCATACAAGACCGCTCCTTATTATAATGACTTTTTTTGCGGCGCACCCCAAGCCCAGCTCTTTCTTTCATTCACACCCCTTGAGGTGAAATTCATCCTTGAACGTACACAAAGCACTCTCCGTTGCTGATGTCTCAAAAACCTACCAGAACGGCCGAGCGGCTCTCAAAAACGTCAGTTTCGATGTAGATGCCGGGGATTTTTTCGCCTTGCTCGGACGCAATGGCGCCGGCAAATCCACCACCATTGGCATCGTTTCTTCTTTGGTGCAAAAATCCAGCGGCAAAGTACACGTCTTCGGCATTGACATCGATCAGAATTTCGAGCTGGCCAAGTCTTATATCGGACTGGTCCCGCAGGAAATCAATTTCAATCAGTTCGAGACACCGTGGAACATCGTCATCAACCATGCCGGCTACTACGGAGTCGGCCGAACCCAAGCCAAACGCCAGGCTGAGAAATATCTGTCACAGCTGGGACTGTGGGATCATCGCAACAACTCATCGCGCCAGTTGTCAGGCGGCATGAAGCGCCGGCTGATGATTGCTCGCGCCCTGATGCATGAGCCGCGACTGTTGATTCTCGATGAGCCGACCGCCGGCATTGACTTCGAGACGCGGCTGTCCATGTGGGAATTCATGACAAGCCTCAATCGCGACGGCATCACCATCATCCTGACAACACACTATCTCGAAGAAGCCGAGCGTCTATGCCGCAATGTCGGCGTGATCGAGCTCGGCCAGATGATTCTCGACAGCGACATGAAATCCCTGTTTACGCACCTGCAGCAGGAAACTTACGTACTGGACCTGAACAGTGCCGTCAGCGAAGCTCCATCGGTCAACGGACGCACCGTTCGGCTCAAGGATGCAACCACCTTGGAAATCGACCTGCCGCGCGGCGAAAAGCTCAATGGAGTTTTCACCCAGTTGACCCAATCTGGAATCGAGGTGTCCAGCGTACGCAATAAGGCCAATCGGCTTGAGACCCTGTTTATGGAATTGCTCAAATCCGAATCCCAAACCATTGCAAACGACCTGTCGCGGTCATGAGAACATACAACTATGTTGCAGTCGCACTGTATACCCTGGTGCGCAAAGAGGTCACCCGGTTTCTGCGAATCTGGACCCAGACACTGATCCCGCCAGTCATTACGACTTGCCTTTACTTCCTCATTTTCGGCAATCTTATCGGTCCCCGCATCGGACCGATGCAAGGGCACACCTATATTGACTTCATTGTTCCCGGCCTGATCCTGATGTCGGTGATTACCGGCGCCTATACGAATGTCGCCTCATCATTTTTTTCTGCCAAGTTCCAGCGCTTTATTGAGGAGCTGATGGTCTCGCCGATGCCGAATTTCACCATCCTGCTCGGCTACCTTGCAGGCGGCGTATGCCGCGGCATCATTGTGGGGGTCATCGTCATGCTGGTGGCCGGCACCTTTACCACGGTGACGTTCTCGGCACCCGGGATATTGATCGGCACCTTCTTGCTGACTGCCGTGGTGTTCTCACTGGGCGGCATGCTCAACGGCATGTTCGCCAAAACATTCGACGATATCTCGATTATTCCGAATTTCGTACTGACGCCGCTGATTTATCTGGGCGGCGTATTTTACTCTGTGCAATTGCTGCCTGACTTCTGGCAAAAAGTATCACTGGCGAACCCGATTCTGTATGTTATCAATCTGGCACGCTATGGATTCTTGGGAACCAGCGATGTCGGCGTATGGACTTCATTTGCGGTTATTGCAACAGCCGCCATCATCCTGTTCGCCTTATGCATCGTATTGCTGCGTCGCGGTCACGGAATTCGGGATTAGGCTGAACAGAGGGGTCGACAGAGCTGCACTGAAATCCGCAAAGCAACATGACGGCGGCCGCGTGCAATCTGATCGGCTTGCGTTGCGCGGCCATCAGATTCTGTGCAGACTCATCCATCCCGCCGTTCGGCTCAGATATGGCTGGGGAACCAGGATTCGAACCTGGATTGACGGAGTCAGAGTCCGTAGTCCTACCGTTAGACGATTCCCCAGTTCAAAGCAGAATCGTATACAGAAATCTAAAGAATATGCTCAGCGTTTTGAGTACTGCGGACGTTTTCGAGCCTTGTGCAGTCCGACTTTCTTGCGCTCAACCACCCGTGCATCGCGAGTCAGGAATCCACCTTTTCGCAAGGCTGGCCGATTCGCCTCATCATAGTCGACCAAAGCTCTGGCAATGCCAAGCTGCATGGCGCCGGCCTGCCCGCTTTCACCGCCACCGGTGACGTTGGCCTTGACATCCACGCTGTTCACCATGCCGAGCAGCTCCAGCGGCTGACGAATGGTCATGCGTGCTGTCTCACGTCCGAAATACTCATCGACCGGACGATTGTTGGTAACAATGGTGCCACTGCCTTTGGTGACATAAACCCGCGCGATAGAGGACTTTCTGCGCCCGGTGCCGTAGTATGTATCGGTCATTTCTGCCATTTCTGCAACCTTACAGTTCAAGTAATTTGGGGGACTGCGCCTGATGCGGCTGATGCGGTCCTGCATAGATTTTCAGCTTGGACATCATTGCCCGAGCGAGCGGTCCTTTGGGCATCATGCCGCGCACTGCATTCTCAATTATGCGTGTTGGGTGGCTGTCGCGCATGGTCGCAACCGAAACCGTTGTCAGTCCGCCGGGACGCCCGGAGTGGCGATGGTAGACCTTCGCATTGTCTTTGTTGCCGGTCAAAGCTACCTTTTCTGCATTGATCACCACGATATAGTCGCCAGTGTCGACATGCGGCGTGTAGATCGGCTTATGCTTGCCACGCAGACGCCTTGCAATTTCAGTGGCCATGCGGCCCAATACCTTATCCGACGCATCAATGAGAAACCACTCGCGCTTGATGTCACGCGCTTTTGCCGAAACAGTTTTCATAATTCGTTTCTAAATTTCTAAATAATATGTTCGCTTGACTTTATGCAAAACGCGAAATTATATAATTTGCCAGTCTAATTGTTGAACAGATTTTTTTGCCTGATCGCATTGCTGCAAAACCATTGACGGATCTGGCCGGCTTTCACCTGAAGGCGTGCGTCTTAGTCGGCAATGCAATGCGCAGCAGTCTTGACAAGCAATACCTGAGAACCCGCACTTTGGAATCATTTCGGCGAGCTTGTGCAGCTTCTCTTGCACCCATCCGCCACTCGCAAAGGCTCGACTTGCGCTCGGCTCGCGGCGCAAACCGAGCCAATCGTGATCGATTCAGTCGCCCCGCAAAACCTGCCTGGCATTAGTCACCATGGACTTGGCCTCTCAAATTAAAGCAAAAACAAGCTTCCTTGAAAACGTCAAGCTGTACCGGCGGCTGGTCAGCTATGTAATGGTGTACAAGTGGGTCTTCTTCACTGGCATCGCGTTTGTCATCCTGTTTTCGCTCACGACTCCTGGCGTTGCAGCCTTGATGAAACCGCTGCTAGACGGCAGTTTCGTCGAGCGCGATCCGGTCCTGATTTTCTGGTCGCCGATTCTGCTGGTTGTGCTGTTCGCGCTGCGCGGGCTGGCCAGCTATCTGAACCTGCTCTGCTTCAGCTGGGTCACCTCAAGAGTCGTCTACAACATTCAGGTCGAATTGATTGAGCGCACCGTCTGCCTGCCAGCGAAGTTTTATGATCAGAATTCGACCGGACAGATTATTTCGCGAATTGCCACAAACGTGGAAAGTCTGATGGCAGCGGCCTCAACCGCACTGATCACTATGGTGCGCGAATCCATCACCATTTTGGGTCTTCTCGTGTGGATTTTCATCATCGATTGGGTGCTGAGCCTGATCATCGTCGTCTCCACACCGCTGGTTGTCTATCTGGTGCAGGTTGTCGCCAGGCGCCTGCGAGTTTTGCACCGCCATGCCATGCATCAGAACGCGGTGCTGCTGCAGCACCTGCAAGAGGTCACCGCCAACCATCGACTCGTCAAGATTTATCGAACGGCACACTATGAGCTCGGCAGGCTGACCAAGATCGCAAATGATGTCCGTCAGCTCAAATTCAAATTGGCAGTAGCCAATGGACTGACCGTTCCAATTGCAGAATTCATCTCGACGGTTGCCATTGCCTTTACCATTTACTTTACCCTGAATCGAGATTTGACGAATCCGCTGACGGTTGGCAGTTTTGTGTCATTTATGGCGGCGCTGGCCCTGATCACCTCATCGATGAAGCGGCTGATTCGCATCAACAACATACTCCAGAGCGGACTGACCGCCGCGGAGCGGGTTTTCTTCCTGATGGACCAGCAAACCGAAATCGAAACCGGTGACCGGCTGCCCGACCGAGATGCCGTACGCGGACACATCGCGTACAAAAACGTTTCTTTTCAGTATCCAAGCACCGAAATCAGCTCAATCAAGAATATTTCACTGCAGATCAAGCCGTGCCAGACGATTGCGCTCGTGGGATCATCGGGCAGCGGCAAAACCACCCTCACGTCGCTTTTGCCCAGGCTGTATGAACTGCAAGAGGGCGGTCTCGAAATTGACGGGGTCGACATTCGCAACTATCGCATTGCGGCATTGCGCGACCTGATTTCGTACGTCAGTCAGGACATCTTTCTGTTCAATGACACCATTTACGCGAATATTGCATATGGCAATGTCGATCAGGCGACCCGGGGAAGTGTCCATGATGCCGCCGTTGCCGCGCATGCGATGGAGTTTATCCAGGAGCTGCCTGATGGCTTCGAAACCATTGTCGGCGAGCGCGGCATTCGGCTGTCCGGGGGACAGAAACAGCGTATCGCCATCGCGCGGGCTTTCATCAAGGATGCGCCGATTCTGGTCTTTGATGAGGCCACGTCGGCCCTCGACACGCAATCAGAATACCAGGTGCGGGCGGCGGTTGAGACGCTCGGCCGCGACCGAACCGTGATCATTATCGCGCACCGGCTGTCGTCGATTGAGTACGTCGACCGGATTGCCGTCATGTCGGACGGTGAAATCGTGGAAGACGGCAACCACGATGAGCTGATGGCGCTCAAAGGTCACTACTACGATCTATACACCGTATTCCAGCGCAGTCCGCAGTCTGAATGACCCGCTTGTCTGGCGCGCGTCCCGCGCCATGCACTGTGCGCACAGTCCGATCGGGCGACGCTATTCCTGCGTTTATCCGCGGCGCCACTTGTTGAACCCGCGCAAAAAATTCAGCGAGCGCTCCGATGTCTGGCGGCGCCGCCAATTGCCGGCTGCAAATCGCACCGATTCTGCCAGTGTCGGATAAATGTGAACTGTACCTAAGATCTTGTTCAGCCCCAGACCGCACTGCATTGCAAGAATAAACTCATGAATGAGATCGCCGGCGTGCTCGCCGGCGATGGTCACACCCAGAATCTTGTCCTTGCCCGGGACCGTCAGCACTTTGATCTCGCCGCGCGCCTCGCTGTCTGCGATCGCTCTGGACAGATCCTTGAAATCATAAGTGGTGACTTCATACTCGACACCTTGCTCTTTGGCTTCAAGCTCATTGAGGCCGACTCGCGCAACTTCGGGATCCGTGAAAGTCGCCCATGGTATCACTGAATAGTCGACCCGTTTGCGATAAAACGGCCGCAGCAGTGCATTGACGGCTGCGGTCGTCGCCTGATGCGCGCCGAAGTGGGTGAACTGATAAGGGCCGGCAACATCGCCAACGGCATAAATGTTCGGAAAATTCGTCTCCAGAAAATCGTTGACCTCAATCGTTCTGCGCGCCGACACCTCGACGCCGAGCTGATCGATGCCATAGCCTGTCAGCCGCGCCTTGCGCCCCACCGCCAGGAGCAGCGTGTCGAATTCAATGCGCACCTCCTCATCGTGGTGCTGGCACAGCAGCACCCGCTGGCCGTCATGCTCCTCAAACGCTTTGGCGGTGTGATTGACACGCACGTCGATGCCTTCTGCGAGGAACTGCTCAAGCACCATCTGCGAATACTCCGCATCCTCGCGCGGCATGATTCTCTCGCAGCGCTGAACTTGTGTGACCTGCGAACCCAGGCGCGCAAATGCCTGAGCAAGCTCGCAGCCGATCGGGCCGCCGCCCATCACCAGCAGCCGCTTCGGCAACTCGTCAATTTCCCAGATGGTATCGGAGGTATAGTAGTCGGCATCATCAATGCCCGGCAGCGGCGGCACCGCGGGCTCGCCGCCGGTGGCAATCACGATCGAGCGGGTGGTCAGTTTCTGCCCGTTGACGTCCACGCAGTATGGCGATTCGATGGTGGCGTGGCCAGTGAAACAGTCAACGCCCAGCCCAGTGTAACGCTCCACCGAATCGTGATGATGAATGACCCCGATAATGTCGTGCACCCGTTTCATCACGTCCTTGAAGTCGAACTCTGCGCTGGCGGTGTGCACGCCGAAATCCATTGAGCGCTTCTGATGATGCATGAACTTTGCGGTACGAATGATGGCTTTGGATGGAACACAGCCCGTGTTGAGGCAATCGCCGCCCATTTTGCCTTTTTCGATCAGCGCGACTTTCGACTTCACAGCAGCCGAGATATAGGCGGCGACCAAGCCAGCGGAACCAGCCCCGATCACAACCGTATTAAAATCATACTTCTTCGGTTTCTTGAACTTGCCCAGCACTTTTCTAGACTTG
Source organism: Arenicellales bacterium (assembly GCA_965200545.1). Classification (GTDB taxonomy): domain Bacteria; phylum Pseudomonadota; class Gammaproteobacteria; order Arenicellales; family JAJDZL01; genus JAJDZL01. Next base: position 81,361 of record CBDAUJ010000002.1, read on the forward strand.
AACAGGTCAATCATTTTTTTCGAGATCAGCGGGAAGATGCCAAGCAGCACAAAAGACGCGATCAGCCCCGGGGACAGGATCGAGCCGACCGAGTCGATCTTGGCCAGCTGTGTGCCGGCATTGACGAAAACGATCGTGCCGGGCAGCATGCCGATCTGGCTGATAATGAAAAACTTGCCCAAGCGCATGGGCGTCAGTCCCATAACCAGATTGATCACAAAGAACGGGAACAGCGGCACCATCCTGAGCGTGAACAGATAGACAGCGCCGTCTTTTTCAATGCCTTCATTGATGGTCTTGAGCCGATCGCCGTAACGGCTCTGAATGGAATCGCGCAGAATATGCCGCGACACCAAAAATGCGCATGAAGCGCCGATTACAGACGCGAATGACACCATGACTGTGCCCAGCAGCAGACCAAATATCGCACCGCCGATCAGTGTTGCGATGGCAGCTCCCGGCAACGACAGGCCGGTTACCAGAATATAGACAACCATGAATATCACCGCTGCGCGGACCGGGAAATTGTCCCGGTAGACCATGATGCGCTCTTGCTGCTGCTTGAAAAAATCCAGATCCAGATACTGACCTAAATCAAAGATAAAGTAAACTAAAACCAGCGATACGAATACAGCGAGTATGAGGATTTTTTTCATCTTGCAACCATTGGGTGAACGATCATTTCTATAGCGGCCGCGTCCGGGACAGGATTGGTCCGGGACGCCTCTTTCGGCCGCATATACTTTACTTGATACTGCAGCAGCAAAACAGATTTATTGAAGCTTTATCTCATCAGGCACGGTCAAACCGACTACAACAGAGATTTTCGCTGGCAAGGCAAAGTCGATGTCCCGCTGAACTCGCACGGCGCACAGCAGGCGCGCCGAATTCGGCAATGGCTGGCGGACGCGGGGGTCGCGTTCGAGCGTGTTTACGCCTCGCCGCTCATGCGTGCCGTACAGACAGCCAAGATCATTGAGCCAGATCATTCGATTATCGAAATCGATGACCGCCTCAGCGAGATTGACCTGGGCGCATATGACGGCCGCCGGGAACAGGACATCGTCGGCGAAATCGGACAGGATGAATATGACCGCTGGCGCAGCAGTCACTTCATCCGGCCAGCGCCTGGCGGCGAATCAATTTTGCAAGTCATTGCGCGTGTACGGCCGCTGGTAGACCGGCTGGCGGCGCGCCGGCGGCGCGCGCCGGCCGTGGGTATCGTTGCGCACCAAGGCGTGCTGATGGCGATCAAATCCGCGATCACCGGTCACGTCGGCGCCGACGCACTGCGCGGCTACAAACAAAAAAACGAAGACATCGATATTTGGTGCGCCGCGGCGGCAAAAAGGGTGTCATTGATTGAACTGACGGATGACTGATCGATTCAAGGCAGCCTGCGGCGCGCGGCGCCCGCGGGATCGAACGCCCTCGGCGGGGATTGATATGAGATTGCTTCCGTCAGTCCGCAGCGCCTGCATCGAAATTCAAGGAACTGAGTACTGAATCGACGCGCATATGGTGAACGCACGCAAGCTGCGGCGCAGCGGACAAACAGTCATGGCGTTGATTTCAAGCTGTGCGCCGGCCGCTGTGATGCGAATACTGGCCAAAATCCGCTTCACCACGCCAATCCCGTCTTGCGGATGTGCGCTGAATGTGCTGATCGCAGATTCATGTCACACGCTTGAGGTGCCGCCGCGATGGCGTTGACGATCGCCGTTTTCAGCCTGGCAGCATTGACTGCTTTGGCTTTGCTTGCCCTGCCGGCCTGGCTGATGCTGCGCGCTGAATCAGCTTTTCTGAATCGGCTTTTCCGCCAGTGCAGCAGTGCCGCAACCACATCTGGATGGACTGGGCGATGGCAACGAATCGCGACCGGGCTGGCGGCGCTGAATACCATCATTGGACGCTTCGCCGCCTGGCTTCTGCTGTTCATGCTGCTTACCCAATTTGTGATTGTCCTGATGCGCTATGTTTTCTCGTTCGGCTCCATCCAGATGCAAGAATCCGTGTGGTACCTGCATGCGATCGCGTTCATGCTCGGCGCCGCATACACAATGGTCCATGACAGACATGTCAGACTGGATCTATTTTACCGCTCAGCGTCGGTCACCGCCAAGGCCTGGATTGATCTGCTCGGCACCGCGGCGGTCCTCGCCCCGTTTTGCATTGCGATGCTCATTTACGCCTGGCCATTCGTACTCAAGTCCTGGGCAGTGCGCGAGGGTTCCGCTGAAGCCATGGGCTTGCCCTTCATCTATCTTCTCAAAACTGTTATTTTGATTTTTCTTGTGCTTTTGGGGACCCAAAGCGCTTGTCTCGCGATCAAAAGCATCTTGACACTTGTTCGCCCCGCCGGAATTGCCAAGCCCGGCACCACGGCCCGCCGGTCTTGACAATGGAATTTCTGCTGACGCCTGAACTGCTGCTGTGCACTGCGCTGTTCGCCAGTGTGATCGGGCTTTTGCTATTTGGTTTCCCGGTCGCGTTCACGCTGGCCGGGGTCTCGCTGCTGTTCGCGCTGGCGGCAGCGGCTGCCGGCGCGTTCGATGCCGCCTTTCTGGCCGCGATGCCCCAGCGGATATTTTCGATCATGCGCAATGAGGTGCTGGTCGCGGTCCCGCTTTTTGTGCTCATAGGCGTGACCTTGGAAAAATCAAAAATCGCCGCGCAGCTGCTTGAGAATCTGGGGTATCTTTTCGGTACCGCTCGCGGCGGACTTGGCTACGCCGTCTGCCTGGTGGGCGCCTTGCTGGCGGCCTCAACCGGGATTGCAGGGGCGACGGTCGTCACGCTGGGTGTGCTGGCGCTGCCGGTGATGCTGCGCCATGGCTACAGTCCTGCCCTGGCGTGCGGAACGATCTGCGCGGCTGGCACACTTGGACAAATCATTCCGCCGTCGATTGTACTGGTGCTTTTGGGCGATCAGCTCGCAAGCGCCTATCAGCAGGCCCAATATTCGATCGGCAATTTTGCCGCTGATGCCGTCGCAGTCCATGATCTTTTTGCGGGCGCACTGCTGCCGGGCCTGGGATTGGCGGCAATCTATATGGTTTATCAGATGGCGATCGCAATTGGCCGCACGCACGCCAGTCCCGCAACCGTCTCGACACAAGACATCGATCGCCATCGCGGCGCCGGAAAGTCAGCCGCATGGCCGCTGGCGGCCGCCGTACTGCCACCGCTGGCGCTGATCGCCGCGGTGCTCGGCTCGATCCTTGCCGGGCTTGCGTCACCCACTGAATCGGCAGCGATGGGGGGTGTCGGAGCCCTCATGATGGCGGGTTACAAAGCCGCGCCGGGCGGCCGCAAAATCATCATCGCCGGCGTGACCGGTCTCGCCGTAATGCTCGCGCTGGCGACCGTCTTTGATTTGCGCCTGCCGCATCGGGCAGCAACGGTTGCCGAAGCCGCCGCCCTGTTTGCCGCGCTGGTCAGCGGCGGCGCCTTGGTGCTGGGACTGGCGGCGGCCCTGCTGCGGGTATACGCCGCGACAGATGACCATGGAGAGTCTATCCTGATACAAATCATCCAGCAGACTTTGATGATCACCGCCATGATCTTCCTGATTCTGATCGGCGCCTCCATGTTTGCGCTGGTGTTTCGCGGTCTGGGCGGCGATGCAGTGGTCGAAAATATTCTGCTGAATCTGCCCGGCGGCGCGCTCACTGCAATACTGCTCGTCATGCTGGCGATGTTTTTGCTCGGCTTTGTGCTTGATTTTGTCGAAATCATCTTTATCGTCGTGCCGATTGTCGCGCCGGTGCTGCTGCAGATGGAACTCGCACCCGGTGTCCCGGTCAGTCCAATCTGGCTGGGGGTGATGATGGCAATCAATATTCAGACCTCGTTCCTCACGCCGCCATTCGGCCTTTCGGTTTTCTATTTGCGCGGGGTCGCGCCGGCAGCGGTGCGAACGGTCGATATTTATCGCGGCTGTGTGCCATTTGTCTGCATCCAGCTGCTGATGCTGGCTGCATTATGGTTTTTTCCATCGGCAGCCACTTGGCTGCCGCAAGCGATTTATGGGGCTAGATGAAAACCGCCGATTAGAACAGCGGGGCGTGGGTGGCGACCAGCGCCACCTCAATTTCTCGAATCGAATTTTTGGTCGCCTGGCCGATCAGGTCCAGCTTGGAAACTTCGCTGATGCGCGGCCGCATCCGCGCCAGCTCAGCCGGGCCGAGGATCGTGCGAAACATATCGCAGGCATCCAGCAGGCAGAAAATAACGACATCTCTTTGCTCCGGTATTTCGTCACTATAGAGAATGTTCATGATTTGGCGCTTGGCATCCCGTCCTGCCGTATCGTCGACAGTGGGAAAAGACCGCGTTTTCATGACCCATAAGAAGCGCTTTTCGGTCTCGGACAGAATGCCTTTCTCAACAAGCCTTTGAAAGGCGGATTCGACAATCTCAGCCCCTTCGTCCGCGATGCGATTCAACCAGTACTTGTTATCCTGGGATTCTTCCTGATTGACTTCATTCAGGAACCTGTCGAGAATCGGATCGCCGGTACCGGACCCATCAAGAATGTAAACTTTTTCCAAATCCGAATCGATCCTGTCATGAATCGCCAGTTCCATCAGGATTGCACCGGCCAGGACGTAGTGCAAAGTCAGCTGCGGGACCGGCGGCAGTGTGCCTTTCTCATCATCAAGCAGGATGAGAAGCACTTCTTCAACGAGCGTCAGATCGGATGACATAAGCTTTCTGGGTTTATAGTCTCTGGTTACTGCTGATGGTGTCTGGCAAATCGGTATCTGCATCGTGCAGACCGCAATTGTAAGTGGAAAGACACAGAAATTCAAAATTATTTCAAAATTGATTGATACTGACCAATTGCGGCGCAGGCAAAGTCAATCGGAAATTCACACTTCATTTTTTTTTCGCTGGTCTTTTGAAATACGATAATCTTATGCTTCAATCCGAGGTCTTGACCCGGAAACGCGGCGGGCTGCGCTTGCCGTGAAGCACTGCGGCGGCGACTTCGGGATCCGCGGCCGCGAGATGAATCGAACGTTACGGTAGAATACAGATTGCTCAATTCGATTTGCTGAGAACGCAGATGCCAGCGCTTCAATCCAACGACACATCAATCGCCAATGGCACAGTACGTGAAATTGACGGGAAACAGAAAATCTATTTTGACGGCTACTGGATTCGCTACTACGAGCCGCCGCCGGAAACACTGACGAAAAAGAAAAATCTGATCGGCAACCTGACGCGCCGCACCTTTCATCACACCGAACCCGGCATCAATACGCCCGGTGAAAATCTGGATTTAGCCCGTGCGGCTTACGAAAAGGCAATCTCAAAAGAAGAAAAAAGAGTCAATGCCGCGATGCTGGCGGGCGCTCTGTTCAATCGGGCTACAGATATCTTCACCACCATTGTGGATCTGGAGAGCAAAGGTGTTCAGATCAGTTTCGAAAACGAACTGATGAAAGAATGCAGCGATTGTCTTGAGGAGGCGATGCAACTCGGCGCGGCTGTGCGGCACATCAGCGGCATGGAGGGTGTCGATGAGCTTTGGGGCGAGCCGCTCAAGGCATTTTCTATGTCGATCCATGATTTCTACTGCAGCCGCTATGTAAAAATATCAATGACCATGCGCGATATTGACGCGATTCGCACGGCCGTGCACGCCGCGCTGCAATCGTGTACGGCACTGCGCGAGATCTGGCCTGTCTTCGACGGATTTTCGGAGATCGCCAAAAGAAATTGCGAGACAATGAAAATTGATCCGGACTACTTTTCGATCTGGCCAAAATTTGTCACGCTGTCAGATCGGATTCTGCAGATGCTGGACACCGTCATCCAAGCGCCTGGCCCGCTCGCTGAACCCCATGTGACAGCGGACTGTGAATTGGTACGCGACGCGCACAAGCTGATTACCTATGTTTCCGGCCTGCGGGTGCCGATGCCTGAAGCAACCGAACGATTTCTAGAGGGTTGCCAGGCGCGGCGGGGCGACCGAACGGCAGCGCAAACCGCATCCGAGCGGGGCTGAAATGAACGCCAGTGCCGAACGCGCCCGCGCCGTGCGCAACACCGTCGAGCGAATCCGTCACATCGAGGCTGAATTCGGTGTCACGTCAACGGCTCTGGATCAAATTCAAGCCGAACTGATTCGGCTTGCAGCCCGCAGCGACTGGTTTTCCGCACAAGAGTTTCCGCCTCCGGCCGAAGCGGACGCAGGCACAAGTCTGTCCTACTGCATTGCGCAAGACCCAGATACCAATCGCTTCGCGCTCTATGTGCAGTCTGCAATTTCTGAAACCCATGCGCCGCCCCACAATCACGACACTTGGGCGGTGATCACCGGCATTCAGGGGATGGAACTGAATCGATTCTATCGGCGATGCGATGGCGGTGTCGAGCAGATCGGCTCGCATGTGGTCCAGCCAGGCGCCGGTGTGCGGCTGCTTCCGGATGAACTGCATTCAATTCATATCACGGATGCGCAGCCGGTGATCAACTTTCACATGTATGGACTGGCGCTTGAATGCCTCACGCAGCGACAGTATTACGACCGCTTGCAGCGCGAATGGAAAATATTCGCGCCGCGAGACAATGTCATTGACTGCCGACACCGCTTTTAGATGACCCGGCACATTACCGCAGCCGCGCTCAAGGCGCGGATTGAGTCGCGTCAAGAATTCGCCATCCTTGACGTTCGTGAGCAGGGGATTTACTTTCAAAGCCATCTCCTGTGGGCAACAAACATGCCGCTGAGCCGCCTTGAATTCATGGTCGCCAAGCTGCTGCCGCGAAAAAACGCCCCCGTCACGGTCTGCGATGGCGGTCCTGCGGACGGCGAGACGGTCGCGACCACCGCCGCGCATCGGCTGGCAGAAATCGGATATTCGCAAGTGACCGTGCTCAAAGGCGGCACAGCGGGCTGGGCGGCCGCGGGCTTTGAGCTGTTCTCCGGACTGAATGTTCCCAGCAAAACCTTTGGCGAGTTTCTGCTGCAGCAAAGAAAACCGCCGGAAGTTGAAGCTTCTCGGCTGCACCGGCGACTGGATGCCGGAGAGAATCTTGCTGTCTTCGATGCCCGCCCCATGGACGAATACAGTGCGATGAGCATTCCGGGCGCAATCGATGTGCCCGGCGCTGAATTGGTGTATCGCGTGTTCGCGGCAGTGCCGGATCCGGCCACTGACATCATCGTCAATTGCGCCGGCCGCACCCGCAGCATTGTCGGCGCGATGTCACTCATCAACGCTGAGATTCCGAATCGAGTTGCGCTGCTCAAGGACGGCACCATGGGCTGGCAACTTGCCGGTCTGCCGCTGGATCATGGCAAAAGCGCCGGCGCCCCGGCGCCGCAAGATGCAAGTCTGGCTCTCGCCAAGCGGGCAGCGCAGCGGGTCAAAAAGCGCTTCGGGGTAGAGCATATCTCGAGCGAGCAGCTCAATCTGTGGCGCCGGGATTTGAATCGAACGCTGTATATCTTCGATGTGCGCACCCGGCAAGAATATCTCGACCGGCACGTACACGGCTCAATCCATGCGCCGGGCGGGCAGCTGGTGCAAACGACCGATGAGTTTATTGCAGTTCGCAATTCGACCATCGTCTTGGTTGATGACCACGACGTGCGGGCGGTCATGACGGCGTCTTGGCTCCAGCAAATGGGGGAGCCGAATGTCTATGTGCTGCAAGACCCGTTTGAAAGCGAAGTGATCGAAACCGGTGTCGCGCCCCAGAAAGTCGCCCGGTGGGCTGCGCAGCCGACCATCAGTGCCGGCGAGCTGCATGCAGTAATCCAGTCGGGGGAGCCGACGCTGCTCGTGGACTTTTCCAGCAGCCGAACTTATCGTCGCCGCCACATTCCACAGGCGTACTGGTGCATCCGGCAGCATTTGATGTCGGCCTTGCATTTCCATCGGCCAATTGGACTGCTGGTACTGACTTCTGCGAGCGGGCGTACTGCGCATTTGGCCGCGATGGACTATGCACAGGCTGAACCGAACCAACTGCTGCGGGTACTGGAAGGCGGCAATGATGCCTGGGAACAGGCCGGCTATCCGCTGATCGGCGGGACGGACAATCTGCTGTGCAAAATCGATGATGTCTGGGACCGGCCGTACGACCGTGAACACGATCAAGACCGCAGAATGCGGCAATACCTGGAGTGGGAACAGCAGCTGATGGACCAGGCGGAGCGCGACGGCACAACCCGTTTCAGATGCTAGAGACTACTGCGGAAAGCGCGTGTCGAACGGATAGTCGGCGACGTTTTCCAGCGTCTGTTTGGTGACATGCTTGACCACATCAAACAATGCAAGCTCATGGGATCCGCCATCGTCAAGTGACTGATTGAAGACGCGCAGCTGCTGGTGAGCGCTAGTGCCGCGCTCAAGAATGGTTCGAAGATGCGTTACTTCCTCAACACAGCCGAAGTATTCCGCATCCTGGTGCAAAATTTCGATAATCTCTTCATACAAAGCGGCAATTTCGACAATTTCCACGCGGCCGAAATCAATCAGACCCTTGTTGATGCCATAGCGCTGCGCACGCCAGCGGTTCTCTTGAATTAGAAAATTCGAATACTCACGCCATCTCTGGTTGCGTGTCTTGAGTCGATACAGCATTCTGAACCAGCAGCGCAAAATGGATGCGATGCACAATGCGTCCTCAATATTGGTGCATGTATCCGTGATACGCATTTCCAGCGTGGGGAATTTCCAGCTCGGGCGCACATCCCACCAGATTTTGGATGGATCGTCAATCAGGTTCAGCTGTACCAGTGCGTCGACGTGCTTCATGTAATCGCTGTAGCTGTAAAACTGCGGCGGCAGTCCAGTTCTCGGCATCTGGTCGAATACAGAAACCCGATAGGACTTCAGTCCGGTATCTTCGCCTTTCCAGAAAGGCGAAGAAGTGGACAAAGCCAGCAGATGCGGCAGAATATAGGTGACTTGATTCATAAAATCAATCCGCAGCTCATTGTCGGGTATACCGACATGAACATGCATTCCGCTGATATACAACTGGGCTACGATCCGCTTCATCTGCTGGGCGATTTCGAGGTATCGATCGTCTTGGGTGAGCATTGACGCACCGAAGGAAAACGGATGCGTCGAAGCGGCCATAATCATGCAGCCGTGCTCACGTGCAATGCGGGCCACTGTCGCCCGCAGATTGGTCAAGTCGTCACGCGCTTCCTGCATGGTGTTGCAGACTTTGGTACCGATCTCAATTTGGCACTGCAGAAATTCCCGCTTGACCTGATCGCCGAGCTCTTTGACGCAGTCATCCATCAAGCCTGGCGGCATGCGCGATACCAGATTCAAAGTGCCGATATCGACGAGCAGATACTCTTCTTCGATACCAATGGTAAATTCCGGCTCAACTGTCATGATTCGGTCCTGCTGCTGAACAGATTATATTTCTCAGTCAAACGACGGCATCTGTCTGTTTGCAGCTCAAGTCACTCAACTGAGTGAAGATTATTATAAATGCTCTGCCGCGCAAGGTTTCATTTCACGGCAGCACAGCAATCTGCAACCCCAAGGTCAATGGTGTTTGCGCTTCAGGGGACGCAATTGTGCGTTTTTCGAGCATTGGGGCCGCCACATGCATACGGCGGCCGATTCGCGACCCAATCATTCTTCATTCGCCATTAAGCTCATATCGGATTGCGCCAGCCAAGATGCGGTAATGAAGGCGTTTTCGCAGACTATAATCTACCTGCATGCGTTTTTTCAACACTGCCAGCCCGGTCATTGCAGATGACAACTATCACATTTCGCCTATGGACCTAGATGAGGTATTTGGCCTGTCGAGAGCTGGAAATACTTCATCCTGCACGCACCGCGCCAGACCGGCAAGACCTCGGCGCTGCTGGCCCTGCGCGATGAGCTGAACGAATCCAGTCGGTACCGCGCAGCGTATGCCAATGCATGCTTTTCTAAATTGACCAAGACCGCAATGAATGAGCGCATGACCTATTTGATATCCAATCTCAACGATGTGCGCTTATAAACAATCTGTCTCGTCAGGCAGTTCTAAGAAATGACTTTTGACTTTCGCAGCGATACGGTCACCCGTCCGACGCCGGCCATGCGCCAAGCGATGGCGCAGGCTGAAGTCGGAGATGACGTTTATGGCGAAGATCCGACGGTCAACCGCCTTGAGCAGATGACAGCTGAGAGATTGGGGCTGGAGGCCGGACTGTTTGTTGCCAGCGGCACTCAGGCTAACCTGCTCGGCCTGATGGCGCACTGTGAGCGCGGTGATGAATACATCGTCGGTCAAGTGGCCCACAACTACAAATATGAAGCGGGCGGCGCGGCAGTACTCGGCAGCATTCAGCCGCAGCCGCTTGACTTCAATGCCGACGGTGAGATTGACCTGATCAAGGCCAAGCAGGTGATCAAGCCTGATGACAATCACTTTGCGAGCACGCGTTTGTTCTGTCTGGAAAACACAAATAATGGCATCGCACTGGCGATGCAATATCTAGCAGAGGCAAAAAGGTTTGTACAAGCCAATGGACTGGCCTTTCATCTTGACGGCGCACGCGTATTCAATGCAGCTCGGTTTCACGGCGTTGAGGTCAGCTCCATCACCGCACAGTTTGATACAGCGGCCTGCTGTTTTTCAAAAGGCCTTGGCGCCCCGGTGGGCTCGGTTTTGTGCGGTGGCCGCGAGACAATTCGTACCGCCCGACGCTTGAGAAAAATGGTCGGCGGCGGCATGCGACAGGCGGGCATACTAGCCGCTGGCGCAATCCATGCGCTTGAGCACCATATCGAACGCCTGCAAGAGGATCATGAAAACGCCAAGTGGATTGCAGCTGAACTGGCGCAAATCGATGAGCTGCAAGTTCGATTTCACCCGCATCAGACCAACATGATCTTCATGTGCGCGGCGAGTCACCGGCTGGCCGGCTTGCCGGAATTTCTGCGCCAGCGGGATATTGTCATTGGCGGCGCGGAAACCAATGGAACTACGCGGCTGGTTACACATTTGGATGTGAATCAAGACGCAGCCCAAAAACTCGTGACAGGCATTGCCGACTTCATACGCGCAGAGCAGCCGCTGAAAATTGCGGCAGCATCGGCTGGGGTCAGCTGAAATCAAGCGTTGACGCGATCTCTCGACACCGCTGCATCCGCCACAATACACAGAATCTCGAACATCATGGTCGCACCGACCAAAGCTGTATTGCCCGACGGATCAAAGGGCGGCGCCACTTCAACCACATCGCCGCCAATCAGATTCAGCCCTTGCAGCGCACGAATCATGAACTGCGCTTCCAGGGTCGAGAATCCGCCAACTTCCGGAGTGCCTGTGCCCGGTGCATAGACCGGATCCAGTCCATCCACATCAAAACTGACGTAGACCGGCCCTTGACCCACAATAGATTTGGCTTCCTCAATGACCGCCTGCCAGCCCCGCTCAGCATATTCCTCCATGTAGACTACGCGCATGCCAGTGTCATGGCTGAACTTCCAGATGTCGCGGTCGTTCAGCGAGCCGCGAATGCCGATCTGCACCGTTCTTTTGGGATCCAGAAGCCCTTCCTCAACCGCGCGGCGAAACGGTGCGCCATGATGAAATTTTGATCCCAGATAGTCGTCGCCCGTGTCGCAGTGAGCGTCGAAATGCACCATGCCAACTGGCCGCTCGGCGGCAATTGCGCGAAAAATTGGCAGCGTGATCGAATGGTCGCCGCCGGCTGAAACCGGCACAATCCCATGTGCGTGCACCTGTGCATAAAACGCCTGAATCTCGTCGAGACTGGCTTCCAGATGAAACGGCTTTTGCACCCAGGCATCACCCAGATCTGCGACGCAGGCCAGCTCATATGGACAAATTCCAGATGACTGATTGATACGGCGCATGAGGCTGGACTGATTGCGGATTTCGCGAGGCCCGTGCCGGGCGCCAGTTCGATTGGTCACACCGCCATCAAAGGGCACGCCGATCAGTCCGATATCCACCTGCTGCCAGTCATCGGCCGGCATTAGCGCTGTACGCATGAAAGTCGGAACACCCGTGTAGCGCGGACGCTGCATGGATTCAATGGCCGAGTCGAATTGATTCATGGTCAAAAGCTCACTGGAAGCTGAGGTTCAAATGAAATGATGCAAGATTTCTAAGCGCTGACCGCAGCCATGCTGCCAGCGGGTTTGCCCGCGACTGTATGGACCTGCGGAGCCAGCCATGGCGCCAAGCTGTCTTTGGCTTCGCCGGTCAGTCTGCAGTGCCTGAGAATCAGCGCGCCCATCGCGACTTCTGCTGCCCGTCGCGCACCGTCATCAATCTTCAGCGCAAAGCCAAGCGGCCTCGGTGAAGTCGCCAGACCCGCATATACGCCTTCAGCACCCACCTTGATCAGCACCTGTCCGTCTGTGACTTTCGGCACTGCAGTACAAAAACGCTGATCGCCGCCGACCAGCTCGGGATACCTCTGCATAGCCAGACAGATGCTTTCAGCCGCTCTTTTCCGCTTTGCGGATTCAAACGTGCCGCCGGCCAGGCGTGCGAACGCCCGTGCGATGGCAGCCAGCGAGATGGGAATCACTGGAATGCCGCAGCCATCCAGGCCGCCTTCGCGATTTGTAACAGGCTCGCTGGTCAGCTCTTCCACAACTGCAAGTACTTGCTGCTGCACCGGATGAGCATAGTCCGTATAACCCGCGATCGGCAGGCCTTGATATTTTGCGAGCGTCATGAAGCCGGCATGCTTGCCAGAACAGTTGTTGTAGATTGCCGTTGGCGCCTGACCGCTGCGAATCATTTCGAGGCGAGTAGAGCGATGCGAAGACGGCTGGCTGCCGCATTCGAACGACGACTCATGCACTTCGATTTTTGCCAGCCACTGACGAATCCGGTCAACATGCTGCGGCTGACCCGAGTGCGAGGCGCAAGCCAAGGCAATTTCGCCATGAGTCAAGCCGAAGCGCTCTATGGCGCCGGACTCAGCCAGCGCCATCGCCTGCAGCGGCTTGATGGCCGAGCGCGGGTAGATCAGGCGCTCGACATCACCGATGCGCTCCAGCAGATTCCCGCTAGCATCACACACCGCCGCTGACCCGCGGTGGAAGCTTTCAACCATCTGTCCGCGGTACATTTCAGCGAGTATCGGGTTCGCAGCGCAATTCACACAATCAGCCTGTTGAGTTGCAAATTCGAATAGTTTGTAATGACTGTCCGGCCATGATGCCCATAATATAAATCAAACAGCAATAGTCGGATGAGCGTACTGTTAATCCAGCGCAGCGGCGGAATCAAAACCATTGCACTGAATCGGCCTGACAGGGCAAATACCTTGAGCGCAGAGCTGGTTCACGCGCTGCACCATGCAATTGACGCGTCCGCCCGAGACGGCACGCGGCTGCTGGTGATTCGCGGCTGCGGCCAGTCCTTTTGCAGCGGTTTCGATTTGGCGGATGTGGAAAATTTGGCGGACTCTACCCTGGCCGCGCGCAGCTGGGGGGGGGAGCAGGCGACTATCGCGGCGCTCAAGCTGCAGATTTAGGCGATTTAGACTTAAAAAAGCAATTCCGACAGGTGTTAAATGATGCCTGGATGTCAACTTCTTCTTCGGAGTGAATCATGAAACGATTAAAATGATCAGCATACACCCATTGATAAGTCAGACGGGTTCCTGATGCTTGCGATTCTTGCGACACCAGTGCAGGCACAGCTGCTGGTCATTCCAGCAGCTGTCGGGACAGAAGCCTGCAAACAAGGGGGCTTCACCGAGCTGCGCCCGACGGCATTGAGCTTGCCTCCGCAACAAACAGCTTAACATTGAATACACTGGCATATGACTTGGCAAAGTTAGTCAATTCAGGCATAACAGCTTCGGGGTCGTGGCAGACTGTCTATAGCATTGAGAAAAAATAGGATGGCATCTGATGAGATCTAATTCCAGACAAGATGCAAGATGAAAAATAGAAAAGAATTTCCCCCAACAGCACAACAGCTGCGATTGCGACTTGCAGCTTCAACTGAGGACATTGCTCGCTTTTGTGAACGGTGGAATATTTCTGAAATGTCAGTTTTTGGCTCAGTGTTGCGTTCTGACTTCGGGTCAGATAGTGATATTGATGTATTGATTGAATTCGACAGCGGTAAAGCGCCTGGATTAGCTTATGCAAGTATGGCAGACGAAATTGAGGAAATGTTTGACCGACCGGTCGATGTAGTAACACGATTCGCAGTCGCACGAAGCAAGAATCCATCTCGTCAAAAAGAAATTCTCGGAACCGCTCAAGTCATACATGCGCGATGACCAGCAAAAACTGATAGATATTCTTGCAGCTGCACGGCAGATAGCGCAATTTGCGGAAGATCTTTCGTTTGATGAATTTGTTGAAAGTGAATTGCATCAGAACGCAATACTGCATTCTCTCGGAATTGTAGGCGAAGCGTCGGCTAGGTTGAGCAATGCAACTAAACAAATGCATGAGGACATTCCCTGGACCGATGCTTTAGAAACCGCATCATACACGGATATTTTGACATCGATTTGATGATCGTCTTTGAAACCGTTAAGCGAGATATTCCGGATTTAATATCAAAGCTTGAAGAAATAGTTTCCCAACTTAACTTTGATCAAAGCGACGATAAAGAAGCAATATAGAATTCACCTTGGCCAAAAAAGTGACTTGGTCAACTGTCTTATCGTCAGCATCCAAGTATTCACCAATTTTGCAATGACCCATCTCGATCATCCCCCAATGCCACTCATGCCACGGCGGGGACGAAACAAGCAACATCGTTTTGACGGCATCACCATGAGATGAGCGCATTCTCGGTGTTTTCATCCAGTCGCTCCCGTTTCTGGACCGCCAGCGGGTGTTGCCGCAAGACGAGCGACCAAAGCGTCTGCGGTCGGACCCGGCGAACCTGAGAAAACGAGACATTTTACTTGCTCAAAATGGCTGTCAACCTCAAGCAGCTCGCTGCACCACTGTGACAAGGACGCATCTCGACCCGCATTGAGAATCCAAATTCTTAAAAAAGATGACTAAAACCAAAATTAGAGCTGCTGGATGAGCGTACTGTTAACCCAGCGCAGCGGCGGAATCAAAACCATTGCACTGAACCGGCCTGACAGGGCAAATGCCTTGAGCGCAGAGCTGGTTCACGCGCTGCACCATGCAATTGACGCGTCCGCCCGAGACGGCACGCGGCTGCTGGTGATTCGCGGCTGCGGCCAGTCCTTTTGCAGCGGTTTCGATTTGGCGGATGTGGAAAATTTATCGGACTCTGACTTGGCTGCCCGCATCCGAGGTGTCGAATCCATGCTGCAAATGCTGCACCATGCCCCATTCCTGACCATGGCGCTGGTGCAATCCAAGGCCATTGGCGCCGGGGCGGACCTGGTGTGCTCCTGTCATGTGCGCGTCGCAGAAGCCAGCGCAAAATTCTGCATGCCGGGACTGAATTTCGGCATTGTGCTGGGCACTCGCCGCCTGGCGCTGCGGGTGGGTGCCGACAAGGCAGTTGATCTGCTCATCAACACCCGTGTATTCGATACTGAAGAGGCATTGGAATCGGGGTTTCTAACCGCTCAGGCCGAGCAGAGCCAGTGGGATGACTGCGTTGCGCAGGCTGCGGTCAAAGCCACTGCGCTGAGCGCTGCAAGTGTTGCCAAGATGCTTTGCGCTGTGGTTCCCGACACACGCGAGCAGGATATGGCGAATTTGACTGAATCCATGCAACCGCCGGGGCTCGCTGAGCGCCTGATTCGTTACCGCGACACGATGCGAGCCAAGAACCGCTGGCAAGACACGTCTTTTTCTTAGCGTTTCGGCATCCGAAGCTCGGACATTCGCCATCGCTACCGCGATTGAGCCGGCTTGAACTGCAGCCGGGGCACAATCACTTCCCAGTCGTCACAGCGCATCTGGTCGCGATTCTCCATATTAGATATCTCTTTGGTCCAGATAACCACTGCAAAAACCTCCGCCCGACAGCAAACCATCCCATCGGGTGCGGTGAATTTGTTCGCGAGCCGCGTGACTTCGACGCCCTTTGCATCGCATAATCGAATGCGCTCGCCGGCCGCATGGCGCACGACCAGTTCATCCCCGGCCGCCAAGGCACGAATCGACGCATGAATTCGGTGATCTTTTCCCCGACAGCCAGGAAAGCCAAGATTGACTTCACTGAGCTCAAGCTGCAAGTGGCGGATCTTCGCTGCATCAGACACCGGCTGCGGCGCGGCGCACGTTCGGTGATAAACAGATGGACAGTTTTTCAGAACATCCAAAAACGGATGCTGGCCGCCCATTTGAATCAGCGTCAGAGTCTCGCGGGCGCGGGTCATCGCAACATAGAACTGACGCAATGCAGCATCCTCATCCTCGCGCGCATCTCTCTGCCCCCAGCCGCCGTCCAGCACGAGTGCATGATCAAATTCCAAGCCTTTGGCCCGGTGGGCGGAAGTCAGCAGCAGACCCTGCTGACGCTTTCGGTATTCGCGGCTCCATTCTGCGAGCCACTCCATAAAGCACCCGGGCCAGCGAGAACCAAAACACTGGTTTGCTTGCGGTTATCAGCCACAATTCTTTTCTGGCTGGGATTATGCAGACTTTCAACGATGCGCTGCCACGACTCTGGAGTCGTTTCACGCTCAAGTTCCTGCGTTTGGCCGGGAAGCCATTTCTGCAGAAATTCAGCCTCATCCATCGCAAAGTAATCGGCTGCCATCCGCAATGCCGCACTGGCTGATTCGTCGAGTCCCAGCTGCGCAAAGGCCTTCATCACATGCACTTGCAGCACTTGCCCCTGGTAGTGAATGCGCAAAGGCTCAAAATCGGTCTCTGTAAAGCTGTTCCAGTTGCGCTCGATGCGAATGCGCATCGCCGGATGCAGAATTGTCAGACCCTTGTGCAGTCGCAGGACGCCCTGCTCGTGCAGCCACAGCAGGGCTCGCTCGCACAATTTGGCGAGATTCTTCGGAGATCGGGAACTCAGCACAATGTCGGATTCAAGCTGATTGAGGAGCTCTCCCATGGTCGTCTGCGCGAGCACATCCAGCCCCTTGCTGTGGGGCGCGATGCATGCATCACTGATCAAGTGCCGCAGGAGACAGTCGGCCGCGTCGCGTCGGGTTTCAGCAGCATCAGACAAAACAGCCCATTCACGCAGCAGGGTTACTGCCGCTGCCTCTGCATCAAGCTTGCGTACGTGGAGGCTGCCCGTGCCGCCGCCGTCACCGCGGCCGTCTTGAGCAATGCTGCGCACCAGACGGCTGAGCTTCTCGGGCAGCGGGTCGTTCAGGCCTTGATCGCGAAGCTTTTGCGATGCAGATCGAAAATGCAAGGGCCAGGTCTCGCCCCGGCTAACCTCAGATGCCTCCTCCCGCAGCAGGTCAATCAGCGCACACTCGAGCTGTTTGACCTCTTTGAGGCGTTTCGCTGAACTTCGCTCAATCCCCACATGAACATAGGCGGTGATTTGCATAGCATCTTTCAAGATGCGGTATTTCTCAAGATCGCGCAGCACAGCTCGCGTTGCCCCTGGATCCAGTCTCGCGGTCTCCATCAGCTCATCGGTACTGACGCCCTCATCGGGATCGGCAGCAAGAAGCAGCTCAATGATGCGTTTCATGGCCTGTCTTTGCATATCTGAGAGGCCGTCAGGAAGTTTCTTGAGCGCAGCCTCTACCGACTTGATCAGCAGCGAAGAGGGAAAAACTGTGACGACATTCTCTTCGCGCTTGAGCAACGCCGCTTCCTCAAGCCAAGAAACTGCGGTGCGGACACGGGTATCGTCCGTGTTGGTGTCGCGCCTGAACTTGTCCTCTTCCTCATACAGAATCTCGCCCGGTGTGGCGATGACATCCGCAGAGAATCTGTTGCGCCTGTCAAGCTTTCTCAATGCCCGCAGCAGGCTCTGAATTTCGATGCGTGTGAGTCGAGACCGGGCGGCCATGCCAAACTGGCGCTCAACATCCTCTGCATCGAACAGCAGCACGCACCAGGCAGCGGTATTGTCGCGCCCTGCGCGTCCAGCCTCTTGCAGGTAATTTTCCAGCGAGCCGGGAATATCTGCATGAATGACCAATCTGACATCAGGCTTGTCCACACCCATACCGAAGGCATTGGTGGCAGTAATTACGCGCACCTTTCCGCCGATGAAGCTCGCCTGTACATCGCTTTTGGACTCTGGCGGCAGATTGGCGTGGAAGTGCTTGATCAAAACACCCCGCGTTCCCAAATAGTCGGCAATATCCTCCGTTTGTCTGCGGGTCGCGCAGTAAATGATGGCGCCGCCCGGCTGGTCATCCGGCAGGTATCGCTCTAAAACACCGCGCACATCAGCCGCCTTTCTCTGGCTGGTTGTCGGTATAACCTTGAACTCAAGATTATGCCGTTCGGCGCCGCCATTAAGCACCTGCAATTCAATTTGAAGTTTTTCTGCAAAATACGCAGTGATATCGCTGATGACAGCCGGCTTGGCGGTTGCAGTGAGGCACAGCAAAGTGGGAATATGCAGGTCGGTTGCGGATTCTTTGATGAAACGGCCGACGTAGCGGTAATCTGGACGAAAATCATGCCCCCAGCGCGACAGGCAATGCGCCTCATCAATCACCCAGAGGCCGATTTCACGCTGTGCAATGGCACTGCGGCAGCCTTTTGAGCGAAGCTGTTCCGGGGAGATCAAGAGTATTCCCGCCTCCCCCAGCCTCACCTGATCCAGCGCATCGCTGCGCTCAGGCATGGACAGCAGACTGTTGATGGTCACACAGCAGTCGATCCCTTTGCTTTTCAGTCCGGCGACCTGATCGGCCATCAAGGCGACCAGCGGAGAGATGACAATCGTCAGTGCGCCGGTGTTGCAGTATCGCGACAATGCGGGGATCTGGTAGCAAAGCGATTTTCCAGTTCCGGTCGGCATGATCCCGAGAACATGCTTGCCGGCCATGGTCTCCTCAATAATTACCTGTTGCATCGGCCGACCGTCCGGTCCGGCAGGATGCGGCCGAAAGCGGTCGAATTTGAACCAGCGGTGCAGCTGAGCTTTTGCATTATGGTGTTCAGCGCACCAGCCGCAGTTTGCGTTTGAGCACGCTGTATCGCGCAGTCGGCGAATCATGCGGCCGGTATCGGGAAACTGATGGCGCACCCAGGGCGGGACAACCGACTTCTCGCCCGCAACGGAGAGCCAGGCCAAAGCAAAAGCGAGCTGCCAGCCGTATTTCTGGATGGAATTGACATCCGCGCAAACCGCATCAGTCAATCGCGGCGCCGAATGGCAGCAGACAAGATTTTCAAAGCATTTCTGGATAGCCGTCACCGCATCCGCTTTCGTCGGCTTGCGCTCCTGGCGAATGCTCGAAAACATCTTGTCAAGAGCAGCGTCCGCGTCTTTGTCAGCGGGCGTCGTCAGCCAATGCCAGGCGGTCAGCAGTTCGGCACGGGCTTCAGCCAGCGACTTTTTTTGATCGTTAAACAGCTGCAGCGCACATCTTGCATCGGCCTCAGGATTGTTGCGATGACCGCTCATCAGAGCGCCATCCTTGTAATGCTTTACGAGATGGTGGTAAGGATTGCGCGGAAATGCGAGAGGACTGAGAAACAAGGTATCAATGACCGGGAGCTGCAGCAGGCGCAGGCGTGGATTCGCGCTGTTGAGAAATTTGAGGTCAAAGTTTTTGACATTGTGCCCCAGTACGAAGTCTGCGCCGTCCGACAGGTCATCAAGCTGGATCAGCTTCTGCTCCAGACTGCCGGCGCTGAGGTTGATACTTTGTTTTGGATCATCTGATCGAATGGCTCCTATGGCCTTAATACGACCCGATTTCTTTTCGACTTCTAAATCGATTGCAACGCAGCTGTCGGTCTTTGTCGTGTGACGCATACAGAGATTGACGGTGTTTTTGACTGGGTAAGACTCAAACGCAGATAACCTTGGCTCAAGGTTAGAAAAGAACCATTTTTCAGCGAAGCAAATGATAATGCATTTGATTTGCAAACAAATGTCGGTGTAAATCGACCTCGAGCACTGTTCGCCGACAGGCACAAAACCTTTGGCAATCCCCTCACCGCCTGCTGAAAGTGCTCAATTGTCCCTGCGAGCGAGGGCGAGCCGGGAAACACAGCCGCAACGGTCGCAAACGCGCACCGATTCTGAATCCATCCTCATGAATGGCAGGCAGTACAATATCGTCGAAAGATGAAACAGGACAATGGATGACCACTTGTCGAATTTGCAATTCCCATGCGGAAAGCGATTCCGTGCTGCATTCAAACTCGGATAAAACTTTAAACCAGTGCGTGCTTTGATTCGATATTCTCGATATATCGGCCCGCTTCGAACAATGTTGTTTTTAGCGGTAATTGCCTTAAGTATTACGGCAATATTCTCTATGGGAGGCACCCAGAAATCCGGGCTGATGATGTTTCCAACCTTGATCGCTCCGGCTACTGTCCCGATGCTTTTCTTTGTCATTCCCTTGGATATGATGATGTGCCGCATTCTGATGTCTGGCAAGGATGCCGCTGAAAGACGGCGATACTGGCATTTGATTGGCGCTGACTTCGCAGTCTTATTGCTGCTTTTCTTCGCCTGGTTTCCGTTTTACAAACGACTTTTGATCATCTGAATAGAACTTTAAAACAATACACCGGCACATTGCACAAATGACAGGGAAGCTTTTCGTTGAGAGTGCTGAGATTTGATCGAAAAATTCCCAAACAATGGAAATCGCTCAAACACAAATCATTCACGCTTTGGTCAGATTCTGTAAAAGTAGACTCGACTGACAAGGTATCCGCATACTCGCCATGCAAAATAGAGTCCTGCTAATCTTATGAAAAATACATCCCCCCTCACAAGTCCACTCGGTCGCGCAACCCTGGCTGCCATTCGCGCCGACCGCTGCTATCTGGTCGACAAGACGGCCTATCTTGAGAGGCTGATCAGCGAGAGCCGGTTCTGCTTCCTGTCGCGGCCGCGACGGTTTGGCAAGAGCCTGCTGCTCGACACCATGCGAGAGCTGTTCGAGGGCCTGTACATCCATGACCGCTGGGACTGGCATGAGCCTGGCATGAGCGCTATCCAGTAGTGCACCTGAGCTTCAATTCGGATTATGGAACACCAGGCCTGCTGGAAGTCGACACAAAAGAGCAACTTCAAATGTATGAGACTCGGTACGACCTGAGCCAAGCAGGCGATACGACTGAGTGGCCTGAAGCGATTCGATTCAGGCGACTTTTGCGACACATCCATGCATCAAGCGGCCAGCAAGTTGCAGTGCTGGTCGACGAGTATAACAAGCCGATCCTGGATGCGATCGGGGACCTGGAGCTGGCAATGCACAACCGGCGGTATCTGCGCGGCCTGTACGGCATGATCAAGGGCTCTGAGCAGCAGATCCGCTTTGCCTTTCTGACCGGCATCACCATGTTCAGCAAGCTCAGCCTGTTCTCGACCCTGAACAACCTGACCGATATCAGCCTGGACCCTCACTACGCCGCCATCTGCGGCTACACCGAGGTGGACTTGCAGGACACCTTCGCGCCGGAGCTGGAGGGACTGGACCTGGATGCCATCCGCCGCTGGTACAGCGGCTACAGCTGGCGCGGACCGGAGAAGGTGTACAACCCCTGGGCGATCCTGAGCCTGTTCAAATCCCGCGAGTTCAAGCCGCACTGGTCGGTCACCGGCATGCCGTCGTACTTGTACAGGGTGATGATGCAGCGCCAGCTCACGCCGCTGGATGTGAGCGGCCTGAAGGTGCCGAAAGGTTTTGTGACCACTTTCGATGTCAAGCGCATCAGCGCCGAGGCGCTGCTGTTCCAGTCGGGGTATCTGACGATCACCGGCGAGGAGTGGACTGATACGGGCAGCTTCTATGAGCTGGACTATCCGAACCATGAGGTGCGCGCGAGTCTCAACGACGGATACCTGCAGTATCTGTTCGGCGAGGGGCGGGAGCCGCCGCCGGCGGCCCGCGAGCTGGCGGGTCTTTTGGGCGCGGCGGACTTCGCGGGCTTTGAGGCGGGGGTGCGGTCGCTGTTTGCGGGGATTCCGCATCAGTGGCACACGCACAACGAGATGGCGCGCTGTGAGGGGTGGTACAGCTCGGTGCTGTATGCCTGCCTGTGGAGCGTAGAGGCGAGGGACGGCCTGGCGGCGGAGCGCTCGGGCAGCCGGGGGCGCTCGGACCTGGCGCTGCGGATTGGCCAGAGGGTGATTGTGATCGAGTGCAAGATGGCGCATGGCGGAGAGGCTGCCCAGTGTGCGCAGGAAGCGATTGAGCAGATAAAAGAGAAGCGCTATGCCGAGCCGTACCGCGCTGGCGCCTGTGAGATTCATCTGATCGGCGCGGTGTTCGACGAGAACACCCGCAGCCTGGCATCTATGACTGTGGAGGCTGAATAATCGGCTCGCCTTGAAGAGCAATACACGGTATTATGGCGCTGATCGATATCGCAAACAGGCTTCATACGAACTGAGCTTTCTTCGCCGCTGCACGTCCGCCAAGTTGATGCCAAAGACAATCAGAATCCATATTGGACAATCAATTTTGATTCTTGCTAAACAACACTCGAAATCTACAGATGACTGTCCCTCAACGTCTTGAAACGAAGCGTATAGAGTAAATGAGCTCAACAGCGTTCTGACCCATGCCAGAGAAATCTCAAAAGCTTCGAGACCAGTTTCTTGAGGGCATGAGCCATGCCGCCTGTACTGTCAATGTGGTCACCACGGATGGGTGCTGCGGCCGCGCTGGCGTCACGGTCTCAGCGATGTCGTCAGTTTCGGCAGATACTCCGAATCCCACCTTGCTCGTGTGCGTTCACCATTTAAGTTCTGCCGCGCAAAAAATTATTGACAACGGCGTATTCTGTGTGAATGTGCTCAGAGACGATCAAGGCTACATCTCAGATACATTTGCCGGACGTTTTGGAAATACAGTCGATAAATTTGACTGTGCGCAGTGGACTGCGATGCCCTCAGGCGCACCGCGGGTAGCGGATCCTCTGGTCGGATTCGATTGCCGCCTGAATTCATCCAATCTGATCGGTACACATCATGTTTTTCTCGGCGAGGTGACCGACATATTTGTGGCCCGGCGCGGCTCGCCGCTGATTTATGCGAATCGGGCTTATGGAATTGCGTCGAGAATTGACAGCACACCGCAGGCAGCGCTCGCCGATTCTTCCATCGAGCCGGAAACGCTTTCGATCGGATGCTTCTTTGCGATCGGACCCTATTTCCTGCCGCCGATCATCAAAGCTGTGAAAAATGAAAATCCCCGTCAGCGCCTGCATCTTGTCGAAGGCGACCAGCGACGCATGCTCGAAGGCTTGCAGTCTCATGAAATCGAGATCGCCTTGATGTACGATTTTGACTTGCCAAACGGTCTCGAGGTGACCCGACTTGCCGAAATCACGCCGTATGTACTGCTGGCACAAGGCCATCCGCTCGCCGCAAGATCGGAACTGACCCCGCAGGATTTGCAAGACGATCCGATGATTCTGCTTGACGCGCCGCCCAGTCGCGACTATTTTACCGGTCTGCTCAAAGACGCGGGCATAACGCCGAGAATCGCTTATCGATCATCCAGTTTTGAGACCGTGCGCGGCATGGTCGGACATGGACTAGGCTTTACCCTGCTGGCAACAAAACCCGCCTCTCCGATGACCTATGACGGGCATGCATTGGTCAATCGCCGGCTGCATGCTCGGGTCAAGCCCAGCATTGTCGTCATGGCACAGCGCAAAAATGAAACTCTCTCCGATGCTGCCCGTCACTTTCAGATGCTCTGCAGCAGCTACTTTGCCGCACACCATAACGAGCTCAACCGAATCGAATAAACCCGGCGAGTGACAGGCAGCGGCTCAGGCAGGAGGCTCTGTTTGCATGCGTACCTTTTCGCGCCAGCCCGTCACAATGCCGGCGGCGGCGATCAGTATCATGCCAGCCACCGCATTGGTCGAGGGCAAAGAATCAAAAATGACATATCCCCAGAAAGTCGCGAACAGCAGGTAGCTGAAATCCAACGGTACCAGCCAGCTGCTGTCAGCAGTCTGATATGCGCGGCTCAAGCAGACGTTGCCGATGAAATTCATGACCGATGTGCAGTAAGCGATGCCGACCACCCCCCATGCAAGCGTCGGCCAGCCAACGGCGACAAATGGCGCACTTTGCTGAATCGAATCCGCGAGCGGCACCAAGGTCAGCGCCACACCGCCCAAAGCGCCGGAGGCAAAAAACGTCAGCGCCACTGCAAACACGATTGCGAGGGTATTCTCATAGCGGCAGGCGCGCCGAATCGTAAGAATGTTTGCCGCGTAGAAGAAACCAGCGAGTATTGGCAGACACTGAACCCAAGAGAAGCTTGCATCCCAAGGGGACAGAACGAGAGCGGCCCCGCCTGCCCCGACACCGACCGCTGCCAATCGCCACACGCCGACTGACTCACCGAGTACTGGGCCGGCAAGCAGAGACACGAAAATCGGGTAGGTATAAAGGCCCGCTGCCATTTGTGTGAGTGTCAGAAATGGCGCTGCGCCAAAAAAGCAAAGCATGCAAACCGCCATGAGACCGGCCCGCAAAAATACAGGTGCCGGCCGAAACGGCTTGAGAAGATAAATGCCACCGCTGACAGCGGCCATAATCACCGCAACGGTGAGATTGCCGGTCGCCCGAATCGCCTGAAATTGCCAGTATGAAGTCTGGCTTGCAATATCCTTGATCAACGCGTCCTGAAAGGAAAGCGTCAATACGCCGCTGAGCACCAGCACTAAAGCCTTGCCGGGCTGATCGCCGCTCGGATTGCCGAAAAGTGAGAGCATATATCGAAGATTAGCTGCAGCAGCGCAATCTGAAACGCCAAATCAAAATCAAATGTCCGGATGAACCGTATATGACGCTGAATGCAGTCGCGCAACCGGTACGACACCAGGTCCTGTGACTGCTTTAGCCTTTGGGCTCCATGGGTTTGGCCAGTCCTGCAACAATCTGCGTATTCGGCGTGCGGGCAAAAACATCCGGCGAGGTAATGATCTTCCACGAGCGACTGGCACCGCCGAGAACAATCGTTCTTCGTTCCAAAACAGCGCTGTCGACCCAAAGCGCAAGCTCAAGCGGCAGACCGATCGCGGTGACGCCGCCCGGCGTCATATTTGTGATCTGCTGCGTTTCCTCAGCACTGGCAAACGACACTCGCCGGGCGCCCAGTTTCCTGCGCACAACATTATTGACATCGAGCCGATGGGTTGCCAAAACAACACAGGCGGCAAATTTTTTCTCTCCGGTTTTTGACTTGATCACGATGGTATTGGCGCAATCTTCCAAAGCGTATTCATAGTGTTTCACGAATGCCGCAGTGTCAGCAAGCTGCGGATCGCACTGAATCAATTCGTAGGGCGCACCCAGAGCGTCCAGCTCACGGCGCAAGGCATCTGCTTGGGAGTCAGAAGTCATCGTACAGGCAGAAATGATGGCATGCAGGTTCGGTTCGCGGTTTCAGCTGCCGTTCTGTCAGACCCGATCATCCCAATGGATGAATGGAAAATTGAATAAGCAAGCCTCGATCCATTGTCAGCATTGATTCACGCTGAAAAAACGTTAGCACAGATCAATCTGCTGTTCAATGTAGTCATCAACCCCCCTCAAAACTTCCAGGCACCAGTCTCGCCAAATCATATTCGCCGCGTGCAATAAGACGATTGAGCATCTCGCGAGCATCACTTCTTGACTGGCGCTCGTTGACACGCTCATCGAGGCGGCGATGCGGGTGACCGCGGCCTCAGCGCTATCGACAGCTGTACCGCTGGACAGCAAAGACAGCTTGCACAGGCTGGAAGCGGCATGATCCAGCTCGGATTGCCGCAGCAGCCTGAAGGAAACGATCGGAAGCAATGATAAACAAATAGTCACTGATTTCCCCGTCTAGTTTTTTGATGGCCTGCGATCAACTCCCGATTCGCGCTCCGGAAACAGCAGGGCATTATCAGTCAGCTCTGTTTGCGCTGCGCGCAGACAAAAATAATCAAGCCAAAAACAATCAGCGGCAGCGACAGCGCCTGCCCCATTGTCACCCAGTTCGCAACAATATACCCAAGCATGTAATCAGGCTCGCGGAAAAACTCCGCAAAAATTCGAAAGGTACCATAACAGACCAGGAACAGACCGCAGACGCTGCCGGCCGGCCGCGGCTTGGCCGAGTAGCTCCACAGGATAATGAACAGAACAACGCCTTCGAGCAGTGCCTGATACAGTTGCGACGGATGCCGTATCAACCTGTCCGGGTCCAGTGGAAATACCATTGCCCATGCAACATCGGTCGGTCGCCCCCAAAGTTCCTGATTGATGAAATTTGCGATGCGGCCGAAAAAAAGACCCAGTGTGCAAAGCGGTGCGGTAAAGTCTGCCAGCGCGAGGAATGGGCAGCTGATCTTTCTGGAGCAGTACCACAGTCCGGCGACTGCACCGAGCAATCCCCCATGGAAGGACATTCCACCTTCCCAGATTTTGAAGATCACCAGTGGACTATCGATAAAAGAACCAAAATTGTAGAACAGCGTATAGCCGATTCGGCCGCCGAGGATGGCGCCGAGCGCAATGTACAAGATGAGGTCAAGCACCTGCTGTTTTTCAACCACAGCATTGACCGCTCGCATTCTCCCAAGAAAGAGCGCGGCAAGAATCCCGGCAGCATAGGACATCCCATACCAGCGGATTTCCAAGAATCCAAAATCCAGCGCAACAGGATCAATTTCAGGATAAGCGATCATAGCATTCGAACATGCAGCATGGTTTTGATTGGCTGCTTGCAGAATATATCCTGATTTCATCGGGGCGCTGCACAAAACCAAGTTACTGCCGGAAATTCATTTGGAAACAGATTCAAAGGGAGAAACGGGCGAATAAGAGGCAAATCATGTCCAAATACGGCCAAAGCTAAAGCGGACCGCCGACCGAAGATGGCGCATCGGTACACTTTCAGCATTCGACAGACAAGCCTGCTCTGAGATCCGAGGTTATCTGTGTGCCATAGAGACCGTCTCGTCGATCGGTATGAGTCGCTGATCGTGCACCTGCCCGCAGGCCTCCAAAGTCCATTCCAGTCAGTGTCCGCTCTGGCGCCGTGAACATCGCACTGCCGTTGTGCGCCCGGCGCATGACTTCTGCATGATTTTCACTATACTGAGCATCCCATCGGCGATAATATAATTCCCTCGTGCGCTTTTGTAGTGCTAATCCATTTTATTATTGATTACAAAACAATTACTTATATCTCTGCCCGTTAAAGTTTGTCCAGACAGTGCCGCACTGCCAATACCGGACCGAGAGTGAATGTCTTATGCCAAGCCCAGCCGCCGCAAAACCGAATCGACTGATTGACGAAACGAGTCCTTACCTGCTCCAGCACGCCTACAATCCGGTGGACTGGTACCCGTGGGGACCCGAAGCGCTTGAGCGCGCTCGACTGGAAAAGAAACTGATCCTGCTTTCGGTCGGTTACTCAGCGTGCCATTGGTGTCACGTCATGGAACGCGAGTCTTTTGAAGACGAAAAGACTGCCGCTATCATGAATCAGCATTATGTGTGCATCAAGGTTGACCGCGAAGAGCGGCCCGATCTCGATAAAATCTACCAGCTTGCGCATCAGCTGTTCAATCAGCGTGCCGGAGGCTGGCCGCTGACTGCATTTTTGACCTATGACGAGCACGCGCCGGTTTACATCGGCACCTACTTTCCAGACAAGCCTCGGCATGGAATGCCTTCGTTTGCGCAAGTACTCGAAAACATTTCAAAGCAGTTCAACACAGCCAAAAGGAGCCTTGGCGACCACAATCAGCTGGTCAAAAATGCATTCAGCCAATTTTCGATCCCGCATTCGGCGGTTCCCAAAGCGTTCGATCAGTCACTGCTGACAGCCGCTGTGGACGATCTGCTGAAAAGCTACGACCCGGTCTATGGCGGGTTCGGTGCGGCGCCGAAGTTTCCCCATCCGACCCATCTCGCAATACTGCAGACGTTCTGCCAGCGGATGCAAGCCGATACGCAGAAGCAGGACGCCGCGATGAGCGCCCTGCTGCATACGCTTGACGCAATGGGCAGCGGCGGGCTCTACGACCAGATCGGCGGCGGGTTTTGCCGCTACAGCGTCGATGCCAGGTGGGAGATACCGCACTTTGAAAAAATGCTGTATGACAATGCCCAGCTGATTCCTTATTACGCTGATTTCGGCATTGCGGCCAAACGCGAGCGCTTCTTGGCGCTGGCGCTGGCATCGGCCCACTGGGTCATTCGGGAAATGCAGTCTCCTGCAGGCGGCTACTACTCCACCTTGGATGCTGACTCTGAAGGCGAGGAGGGAAAATTCTATGTCTGGAGTCTTGAAGATCTGCAAACCATCCTCAGTGACGATGAATACAAGGTCTTCGACATTCGCTTTGGCTTGCGCGGCACCCCGAATTTCGAGGGTAAATGGCACCTTACGGTCGTCAATTCAATGACCGTTGTGGCGCAGCGATCCGGGATTCCGCTAGTCCGCACGCAGGAACTGATCGCCAGCGCCTGCAAAAAATTGTTTGTGAAGCGCGAGCAGCGGGTGCGTCCGGGTCGCGACGACAAGATTCTTGCTGCCTGGAACGGACTGATGATCAAGGCGATGGCGATCGCGGGCCGGCGGCTCAAGCGAACCGAATTTGTCGATTCAGCGCAGCGGGCGCTTGATTTTGTTCGCACGCATATGTGGAGTGACAGCCGCTTGCTAGCCACCGCCATGGGTGAGCAATCGCGTTTGCAAGCCTACCTTGATGACTACGTCTTTATCGCCGATGCTGTCCTCGAAATGCTGCAGACACGATGGCGAAACGAAGATTTTGCGTTTTTGACCGAATTAGTCGAGACGCTGTTTGCGCACTTTGCCGACCCGAATACAAAAGCCTTTTACTTCACCGGCGATGACCACGAAAAACTCATTCACCGGTCGCTGCCAACCCATGACGATGCAACGCCAAGCGGCAATGGAGTTGCCGCTCAAGTACTGTTGAAACTAGGCTATCTCACGGGTGAATCCCGCTATCTTGACCAAGCCTCCGAGCTTGCGCAGAATATTGCGCAAATAGCCCAATCTATGCCCTCGGCATTTGGTTCAGTGATGGTCGCCGTCGAGCAGATCGTCAATCCGAGTCCCATCGTCATTGTCCGCGGCAACACCAGTCAAATGAAAGCTTGGGCCGATGCTGTCGCATCAATCGAGCCGGTCAACGTGATGATTTTCCAAATCCCGCCGGATGTACAGGATGGATTGCCGCAACTGTTGGCTGAGAAAGTTTGCGGCGAGTCCACAATCGCTTACGTGTGTACCGGATTGACCTGTTCTGCGCCATGCCATACACTCGACGATTTGCTGAATCGGATTCGCGATCGGGCAACTTGCTGAAGCGCCGCTGAGTCGGCACGCTCGCAGTTCATTTGCGAAAACCGCGCAGCCGGCCGCGGGGACATTCTGGATTGCCATCCAGTTATGGCTTGCGGCAGACCGCAGTCATTCGACCCTGGAGGTGAGCAGCCTGCGCGTAAGTGCGACCGCCAAAAACAGCACTACGGCGGCCGCAGTGACAATCACAAATCCATTCGCGCCCCAAACCGTCATCGCAAATCCGGCTGAGCTCGGTGCAAGCGCCCCAGAGACGCCCCACATCAAACCGAATACCGCATTGCCAGCAGCCAGCTGAGCGCCGCGAAACCGCTGTCCCATAATGACCAGCGCCACTGTATAAATGCCGGCCAGCGCCCCGCCCCAGATGAGCATCACCGGCCACACTAAAATCCTGCTTTGGATGATATACGGCAATGACACCGTCGCAGCGAGCAGAACCAGCGCGCAGATGATGATGAGCGCATAGCGATTCATCTTGTCAGCGCTCCAGCCGACCAGCGGCTGGAACACCATTGAGCCGATCGAAATCACGGTTAGCAATACAACCGCAATTTCCTCTGACAGGCCAGACCGCAACACATAAATTGGAAACAGTGTCACCACCGCTGCCTCATCGAAAGACATGACGGCTGCCGCGCAGACGAGAGTCGGCGCCAGAAAAATGAACTTCAGAATCTGAGCGGCGCTGCCGCCGGAAAAATCAGGCGCCGAGCCGCGCGCCCAGCGAAGCGGAATCAAGCCCATAGCGATCACCGTGATGGCAAATATCAGCGGCAGCTTGCCCTCGACACCAACGATGATGATAAACAGCGGCGAGAGTGCGAAGGTAGCGCTGAAAATCAGCGTATAAAGCGCGATCACACGGCCGCGCGAGTAGTCTTCGGCAATTTCGTTGATCCATGTTTCACTGACAACAAACAATATTGTGCCCGCCACCCCAGTCATAAATCGGCATACAAGCCAGACATACACGTTTTCGAAAATCATCATGATCAACAGCAAGACGATGTCACCGCAGATGGCATAAAGCACTAGCTGAGAGACTTGGAGCTTGCGCATCAGATAGGGAATCATGGGGGATACAAAAATGGAAGCGGCAAATGGCATCGTTCCCATCACGCCGATCCAGAATGACGAGTGGCCCCACGCTTCCATTTTGAGACTGATCAGCGGATGCAGGTAGCCGATCGTGAGCCCGTACACGCTGATGATGGTGAAAATCGCTAGCAGCACCCGGCGCTTGACCGGATCTGGCATGATTTCTCGCAAGTAGTATCTCACCCGACCGTGACCGCTACGCCGCCCCTTCGATCATCGCCAAACCCTTCAGCGAGTCGGCCGGCATGCGAGACCGCATGGACGCCGCCAAAATAGACATCACGCCGATCAAACCGCGTATGCTCGGGATATGCGTCAGCCAGCGAGGCAGGCATCGCACTCGGCTCCGCGGACTCAAGGTAGGCATGGCCCTGATGATAGTGAACGCGGGGGGCCCGTACGGCTTCCTTGGCCGAGAGTCCGAATTCAACCATGCCGATGAGCACTTGAGCAATCGCCGATGGAATGCGATTGGAGCCGCCGCTGCCCAGTGCGATCAGGCGGCCGCTGCCATTGATTGCAACCGTCGGCGCCATCATCGAACTGAGGCGAACCTGTGTCGGCCAGCCTGTCACACCCCACGGATTCAAATCGTGCTCGCCGAGCATGTTGTTGAGCATTACCGCCGTATTCGGAATCAAGGTGCCGCAGCCCTCACCGTTGCTGACTGAAACCGAGACGGCATTGCGGCGCCGGTCAATGATGGAGATATGGGTCGTTCCGCGAGTCGCTAGCGGACAATCGCGCAGCTCGCTACGACAGTAATCCGACCAGGCTGCATCCGTTTCATTCTCGGCCTCGAAATCGGCAGTTCCAAGCCGGCTGCTCGCAGCCAGTGTATCAAGCATCATCTCAATATATCTGTCGCTGCCAGGCGTGTGCTGTCCGATGCCACAGCGCTTCAAGCGTGACAGATCAAAACCAATCAGAGTCCCGCCGCTCGACGGCGGCGGATTCAAAAAGATGCGGTGATCGCCATAGTCGATATCGAGCGGCGCTCTGATCTCAGCTGCGTAATTGGCCATGTCCGCATACCTGATCAGTCCGCCACTCAAGGCAATCTGCTCAACTGCTTGGGCAATTTCTCCGCGATAGAACAAATCTTCACCCTCAATGGCCAATGACTCCAGCAAATCTGCGTAGCCCGGCATAAAAATCACTTCCTGCGCCTGTGCCGTGGTGCCGGGACTGCGTCTGCTCTGAAATATCTGCGCTGCTTTGCCATGCAGATAGATCGGCGTCAAGATGCTGAATATATGCGCTTGCATTGCGGTAACTTCAATGCCTTGCTTGAGCAATGCGACGGCTGGCTGAATCAATTCAGTCATCGGCATCGTCGCATAGCGCCGCGCTGTTTCAAACAGTCCGGCAACATAGCCTGGCACCGCACTGGTGCCAGCGCCAATGATGAACTCCTGCTGGGCACTCCCAAAATCGCAAATAAACGAGCGCGCATCGAGCTCATCGGCGGATTTGTGCTGCGCCGGTGTCTGGACAAAGAAGTCCAGTATCGTCGGGCGCTCGTCATGCGGAGCGGCCAGCAGAAAGCCGCCGCCGCCCAATGAGGCAAGCGCAGGCTCGGCGATGCTTGAGACATAAAGTGCCGCAATCGCCGCATCAAATGCGTTGCCGCCGCTTTCGAGCACTTCCGCTGCCGCCTGCGCTGTCTGCGGATGGCCAGCCGCGACTACACCTTGCCGCATCAGTTTGTGCCGTGCTGTGTCAATTTACAGGCACTGGAAGTGATAACATTATTACCTTTCATCGTTTCAATCATCCAGAAGAAAAACCCATGTCAAACCGCGTAAGAATACCGCAAAACGGTGCCAAGATCACTGTCCAAAATGAAAAACTTTCTGTACCTGACGAACCGATCATCGGCTATGTTGAGGGTGATGGGATTGGCCCCGACATCACACGCGCCTCAATGCGCGTCTGGGATGCTGCTGTCGCCAAGGCTTACGGCGGACGGCGACAGATACACTGGTGCGAGCTTTACATGGGTGAGAAAGCCGGCAAACACTACGATGGGGACTACTTCCCGGATGAAACGCTTGATGCCATCAAAGATTTGCTGATTGCCATCAAAGGACCGCTGTCAACTCCGGTAGGCGGCGGGTTTCGCTCATTGAATGTATCCCTTCGCCAGGCACTGGATCTGTATGCGTGCATTCGCCCGGTCAAGTACTTTGCCGGCGTGCCCTCGCCCATGCAGCGACCGCAGGATGTGGATGTGGTGATATTCAGGGAAAACACCGAAGACGTTTATTCCGGCATCGAGTTCGCCGCAGGTTCCGAGGAGAATGC
Source organism: Arenicellales bacterium (assembly GCA_965200545.1). GTDB lineage: Bacteria > Pseudomonadota > Gammaproteobacteria > Arenicellales > JAJDZL01 > JAJDZL01. Next base: position 114,158 of record CBDAUJ010000002.1, read on the forward strand.
CAAGCTTGCCAAGTTTCTGCGAGATGAGATGAATGTCGATTTTGAGGCCGACGCAGGCCTGGGCATCAAGCCGGTCAGTGCCGCCAGGACCAAACGCCTGGTGCGCAAAGCCATTGATCATGCCATTGCCCATGGCCGCAGCAGTGTCACGCTGGTGCACAAAGGCAACATCATGAAATTCACCGAAGGCGCGTTTCGGTCTTGGGGCTATGAGCTGGCGCGGGATGAATATCCGGAACAGACCATAACCGAAGATGAGGTCTGGGAGAATTACAATGGCGTAGCGCCAGCGGGGAAAGTCGTAATCAAAGATCGCATCGCCGACATCATGTTCCAGCTGATGCAGCTGCGGCCGGCAGAGTTCGATGTCATCGCGACAACCAATCTCAACGGCGATTATCTGTCCGATGCGGTCGCCGCAGAGGTGGGCGGCATCGGCATTGCCCCCGGGGCCAATGTCGCCGACCACATCGCGGTCTTTGAGGCCACCCATGGCACCGCGCCAAAATATGCCGGCCTCGACAAAGTCAATCCGTCATCGCTGTTGCTCAGCGGTGTCATGATGCTTGAATACATCGGCTGGCAGGAAGCCGCAGACTTGATCAACGATGCTTATCCGAAGGTGATCTCCGATGGCACGGTCACCTACGATTTTGCCAGGCTGATGAGCAATGCCACCGAGGTGTCAACCAGCCAGTTTGCAGACGCATTGATCGGGAAGCTATAAATCAGCCGGCGATGCCTGCTGTGCGCGGGGGCGATACTCAGGATCCGCTGCGCGCCATAGATACCAGCTTGCAATACTGCGGTAGGGCTTCCACTTTTCGCCGTGCGCTGCAAGCTGTTTGGGGCTGGGCATCTGCGTATCACCGCTGGCGACCATAAAACCGCGCCGAATCCCCAGATCAGTCACTGGCAAGACATCTGCCCGCCCCAGATTGAAGATCAGGAGCATCTCGACTGTCCACGGCCCAATCCCACGCACCTGGGTGTAAGCTTCAATCAGCTCCGCATTGCTGAGATCTGCCGCCGCACTCGGTAGAGGCAGTTGTCCGGCCGCCTGTTTTTGCGCCAGATCCTTGACCGCCCTGGTTTTTGCCTGCGACATGCCACATTGGCGAATGGCATTGCAATCTGTGGCGATGACCTGCTCCGGGCTCGGAAAATCATCCCCGAACAGTGCCAGCAGCCGACCTAGAATTGTGTCTGCCGCGCGTCCCGACAACTGCTGATAGACAATCGAGCGCAGCAGGGCTTCGAAGGGTGTCATCTGCGCACGAAAATCAAGCCGGTAGGGCCCAACCTGCTCGACAACTGCATGCAATATCGGGTCACGGCGCCGAAAATGCTCAACCGCTGCCTTTACATCATACGGATACGGCTGCGCCGTGTCGGCCGTCCACACCATCAGTTTGCAGACGCTTCGGACAAAATCGGCGACAGCCGAATCTCGATACGCCGGTTTGAACGGCGGCCCTGCTCAGTGCTGTTCGATGCAACCGGCTGCAGGGATCCATATCCCACAATTCGCAACTGGTCTTCCGGCACACCGTTGCTCGTCAGAAATCGGGCGGCGCTGGCAGCACGAGCCGCAGACAATTCCCAGTTGGTGGGGTAAATCTGACTCAATCTGCCGGTGATTTGATTGGTATCCGTATGCCCTTCTATGCTCACAATTCGATTCGGATCGTCCCGGTAATTCGTCGCAACCTGCGCCAGCGTACGCCGCCCCTCGGCACTGAGCTGAGCGGAACCAGACTCAAACAGCACATCCGATTCGATTCGGATATTGGCAAATTTCGCCAGCAGCGCTTCAATCTGAGCTTCGATGTCGCCTTGAACATCGATTGGCTCAGCCGAATCTCTTGATAAATTTTCAACGAGCTGGAACTGCAGCTCTCGGTATTTGGCGCGTTGCCTTCGCAGCTGTGTGCGAGAATAATCAAGCTGTGTGCGCAGGTAATGGATACGAGATTCGATGTCTTCGAAACTGCCAGCATTGGCACTGAGTTCAGCATCCGCGGCCTGCAACTGATTGCTCAATGCAGACAATTCGCTGTTGATCTGGGTATTGTCTGCAGCCAGTTTATCGTTCTCAGCGGTCAGAATGCGAATCAGCTCTTGATTCTGATCTTCCAGTTCCACGGCGACCTGCGCGATGGCCGCGCTGGCGCTGTCGTGCGACATCGTATCTGCAACTTCTGATTCTATATTGCTCGACTGATTCTTCTCCGATGACATTGATCCAGCTTGAACCGCGGATTGTTCAGTACTGCCCTGCGATATCTGCTCCGCATCTTGCATCTGTTGAAAGTCCTGGACATGTCCGCTCAATCGTGCAATCATTGCGTTGCTTCTGTCCACATGCTGCTCGAGCACCTCGTTGTAAGTCTTCAACACCTCCACTTCACTGTTTGACTCAGCAGTGCTGCTCAAAGGCGCTTTTTCATTCTGCACAGCCGTAATCCTATTGATATGATCGGCAAGGCTGTCGATAATGGACTGACTCGCACGAACCTGCTCAAATAACAGCGAATTCAATGACTGCAAGTCGGCAATCAGCTGCTCCGATGAAATTTCGTGCCAGTCCCCAGCAGAAGCAGGCGATGTCATGTCGCTGAGCTGGGTTGTCAATTGCTCAATCTGCTGCCAGCTTTGAGCGGCATCGATCCGCAGTTTCTGATTGCGCGTACGGATGTCACCTGACTCGATTTGTGCGACAGCGCTATCGGTGGGTGCATCTGCGCCGGCATTGGACGCAGACGCAGCGCGATCGGAAAGTTCATCGACAGTTTTTTGGTTTTTCGCCAGCTGATTGCGCAACGCGTCGTTGACTTCAAGCAGTCGGCTGATTTGCTCAGTGTATCCAGATTCCGTATCTTGATGATCCGACTGCAGCATGGAAGTCAGTTCTTCCAATGCCGCTGTGTTTTCGCTGTTTTGATCTTTGAGCGATTCATTGAGGGATCTTAAGGCGGTGTTCTCTGTCAGAACCGCGTCATAATCGGCCCGCAAGCGATCATGAGACTCGCGAAGATCTGCGACGGTTTCCTGCACCTGATCGGCCAGCTCGCTTGCGTCCGAAGTCCGCTCGTCAAAAGGTGCATTATCAATCCATCCGATTATGGCAACAACGCCGAATACCGCGGCAACAATCCATGCGATGATTTTGCTGTTCACTTCCCTCGTCTCCGAATTATCAAATCACTCGGGCAAATTTGGCTTGTATTGTCGCAGATTTGCAGGGTTTGCATAACGATAAAATTGCATCCGGTCTCGACAATGGCATTGCAATCAGGCATCTTGTCAAGTCAGAGACCCCAGCTTTCGCTTCGAACTGGAGCAGCAACGACAAAAGCGAAACGTACAGCTGATCTCGGCTGCGGTAAACTCCTCAGGAAAAGGTTTCAAAGGTGTTCCTTCGAAAAAAGCGTCTCAAATCAAAAGTATCAGCCTAATTTCAGACAACGGAACTGGCAAATGGCACAACTTTTGACTGGAGAATTGATCGGTCGCGCGTAATGAGAGGCACTTGATTGACAATGCTGGTTGCCGCAATGATTTCATCCGCAGGGTCCCCCTTAAAATCCAGTCGAGCTGACACAAAAGCCACCTCAATATCAATCGGCCACACTTGGATGCCCTTGAGCTTTCGCTTCAAGTACGTTTCTTCAAATTTAGGATTTATTCGGCCGATTTCAATGAGTTTAGCCAATTCCCACCAAACTATGGATGAAACTGACCACCTGCTATTTTCAAGAATATTGCGCTCGACCTGTCGTAATTTCCCGCTTAGCGCAAAAACCAGCATGTGTGTATCCAAATTAACAATCAACGGTCTTTTTGCTCCTTTGTGTCGAGATTCCAATCCACGCCAGTCGAAAATATATCGTCGCAGAACTCAAGTTTCCCCTGCAGGCAGCCTATGAGGTCAGAATGTGCATTCTGACACGGTTGCACAGTAGCAATGGGCTTGCCATGCTTCGTGATTACCAGCCCGTCTGAGTCCAGCTGATCAAGCAAAGACAGACACTGTTCCTTGAATTTTGTAATGGCAATTGTGTTCATTTCCAGAGCCTCGAAACATTTGCAGATTCGAAATGGACATTATAAATGACCATATCACCCAAATCGGCACGTTCAGCGCTGCGAGCGAAGACGGGCCGCCGAATTCGTCGATTCGACCTGCCCGGCCGCTCCGGCCGCGCTTGCGCTGCCGCATTTTCCACAAAACCGACAGATGCAGCGCGACTGCACCGCTTCTCGCCCCCCGGCAGGCGTACAGCCGCCGTCAGGCGGGCAGCGCAAACTCCCTTATCAAGCACCGCGCCGATGCGCCTGCACCTTGACCGTCATCATTCCCGCGCCTGAATCACCCCACCTGCCAATGAAACAAGTATGCATGCGCAAATTGTGGAGGCACCTGGAAATCCAGTACGACACTGAGGGCAGAAAATTATGGGGATTATATACTTGACTAAACCAGTGAAATATTTTCCCGAAAATCGGCTGTCTATAGAATTATTTTGCTCTGTGCGGAGCTTTGCCATCGGCTTTCTCGCCGCGACGGCCGGTCTTCAGCGGCGATGCCGCCAGCACCCGGCGCGCCAGCTGCCTGGCGCGCAAATGCTGCTCGGCGCTGATGCTGTCCACACCTTGGTCGTCTCTGGCGCCGTGCCCGCCTCGCATCAGCGCAATCGGCCATCCTTGCCGCCGGTCAGATCACGGTGCATCAAGCGGCGCCCGACAAGCCCCGCCACAATGGCCGCCATCTGGTCGGCAGTGTCAAACTCACGGATATTGTGACGGCCGGCAAACTCGCCCACATACCGGCCCAGGTGCTTGGAGCTGATCTTGTGATAGGTTCCTTTGTGCGCGCGCTTGAGCATCGACCAGAAAGACTCGATGCCGTTGACATGCACATCGCCTGCCGCATACTCGCCCGCCGAATGGCGCACAAACCGGTGCTTGTAGCCGTCAAGCTCCCGATAGCTGATGAAGTCATCGCTCATGACCTCGACACCGGCCGCGGCGTGGTCGCGGATAAATCCGTGCAAGGTCGGGCGTGCGGTGTCCTTGATCACCTGCGCGACCACCTGCTTGGAGCGGCGCTCTTTCATCCCGACCACGATGGCCTTGCCGACCCCGCCGCGGCCGGCCTTGAGCTTGTCTGCATCGTGCTTGTTGCGCTCCAGGCCTCCGATGTAGGTCTCATCCACCTCGGCCGCGGACCGCGCCGGCGGCGGCATCTCGCCCGGCAAGGCATAGCGGATCTTGTGCAGCATGTGCCAGGCCGATTTCTGTGTGATTCCCAAGTCCCGATGCAGCTTCATCGACGACACGCCTTTCAGGCTGGTGGCCACCAGATAGATTGCGATCGCCCATTTTTGCAGCCCAATGTGAGAGCTCTCCAGCAAGGTGCCGTGGCGGCACGAAAAATGCCTGCGGCAGCTGCGGCACCGGTGCGGCAGCGGCTTGCCGCTTGGAACCTCGTAGGTGTCGGCGCCGCCGCAGCGGTGGCACACGGCCGCCCCGTCTTCCCAGATGATCGACTCAAACCATTTGCGCGCCGCCCTCTCGTCGGGAAACATCTCCATGAGCCGCAGCACGGAAATGCCATCGCGATACGCTTTGCCGGGAGCTTTCTGGCTCGGATTCATGGGCCTTTATTCCATTGCAGATTTTGCCAAGCTTGAGCCGCAATGATATTTTATTCCACTGGTTTAGTCAAGTATATAATCCCCATTTGATTGTCATAGCCATAACTGATCTCGACTCTCACGGTACAGCGCAGAGCGTCAGTCACCCGGGCGCACATCTATCTCCCTGTTTGGAAACCTTAGGCCAGCCAGTCGGAATCGTCGGTCGCCGCTGCGATGGTTTTTCAAGTCCCACTTCGAAGAACCGAGATAGTCTGGCTTCTTTACAACGAGAAGCATTTTGCTATTGTCTGACGTGATAGTTTCTTTAGTCAGCAAACCCTGAATTTTTTCGGTATCGACTTCCAAGCTCAGATCAAAATCAAATTCAGAATCCTGAGTAAGGCATTTCATTGAATCCGAATCAGATAGAAGTGTTTTCGCCGTGTTGATATTTTTGCCAATGCTGGCAATGTCTCTCGTATCAATTTCGCTATAGAATGGCAGTTTTTTGACCCCGGTTTCTTCCGCTAATTTCTTAGCGTCGCTTTGCCGATTCCGGATGCTTGATATGTCTTTTTGCTCTTTATTCGTCCAGTCGATAATTGCATACTTGGCTTTGACCAAATAACTTCAAGCAATCGACTTCCAGTTCAAATTCTTCAAGTCGCTGTCATTGGTGTTCTCCATCAGGCTTTTCAGCCATACCTTGATGCTGCCTGTCTCAATCTTTTCCAGGAGCATTATGGGATTGATCTTTGAATCTACTGATTTGCAAAGAATGCGATCAAGTTCTTGAAACGACCTGATCGCTTGGTCTGCAGCTTGAAAAATACGCTCTGGATTTGGGGTTCCAGGTTTGAATTCAGTATAGATTGCAAAATCCGCGTCAGCGGGAGCCGCGGGCATAGTTGTTGAAATTCTTACGACTCCAGACATGGCAATCAATTGTTCGTTGCAACTAAGTTTTCCGCTATTTTCCTTGTACGACAAACAAGGCTAATTCTTATATGAGTCACTCTTTGCAATGTTGCAGAAATCTCACAAGTTTCCGCTCGTTTTTGCCACAAGAGACATACCTCACGGCATGCCAAACTTTTATCAATGGCGCCAAGTCGTTCCAAGCCGCGGTCTTGCTTGGTTCATAGTCTTTGGACAAATAGGATGTGAACTGCTACAGCTCTGCCCGAGCATCTATGGCTGCTGATACGCAGTGACAGACCGAAAACTGCGCTACGCCTGCTTTTTTCCACACAGAATCAGGTTGACGAGCTCAAACACGATCGTCGCAGCCGCGAGTGATGTCAGTTCCGCATGATCATAAGCCGGCGCCACTTCCACGATATCGCCGCCGACAATTTTCAGCCCGCGCAGGCCGCGCAGAATGTTGACCAATTCGCGACTGCTGAGACCGGCAATTTCCGGTGTGCCAGTGCCAGGTGCATGCGCCGGGTCGAGCACATCGATATCAATTGACAGATACAGCGGGCAGTCGCCGACCCGATGGCGTATGCGGTTCGCGACATGCTGTGGGCCGAGCTCATTGAGCTCGTCACAATGAACGACTTTAAAGCCCAATTCAGCGTCACGCGCAAGATCCTCACTGCTGTAAAGGGGTCCGCGAATGCCGACATGCATGGATGTGCTGTCATCAAACAACCCTTCTTCAGCAGCGCGCCGAAAGGGTGTGCCATGCGTGAATGGCGCGCCGAAGTAAGTATCCCAAGTATCGAGGTGTGCGTCAAAATGCACCAGTGCAACCGGCCCATGATGACGATGCATGACCCGCAGCAGCGGCGCGGCAATTGTGTGATCGCCGCCAAGACTGATCAGTGCATCGGCATCCTCCAGCACACTTTCAGCTCCCGCTTGGATCTGGCTGATCGCCTCGTCGATATTGAACGGGTTGCAGGTGACATCGCCGGCATCGGCGACCTGAATTTCTCGAAAAGGCTCAGTGCCATAAGCCGGATGGAAGTTATAGCGCAGATGTCGTGATGCCTGACGGATTGCCTGCGGACCAAATCTCGCACCCGGGCGGTAACTGGTTCCCGAATCAAAAGGCACGCCCAAGATCGCTACATCGCAGTACGGCACATCTTTCATTTCCGGCAAGCGGCAGAACGTGGACGGACCGGCATAGCGCGGCGTAATCGTGCCGCTGACAGGTTCGACCGGAGGTGTTTTCTTTTCACTCATCGCTTTGGGTCTCGCCAGAATCGGCTTAACAGTCGAGCGTGTTGGCTCGTTCCCAGTCAGTGACCTGCTCGCAATACCGATTCCATTCCGCATGCTTGAGTTTGCAGTAACTGTTGAGACTGTCTGATCCCAGCGCCTCGCGCAGCACCTCGCTGGCTTCGGTAGTGCGAACCGCATCAAGCAGGTTCAGCGGGAGTTTCTTGATGTCGTCGCCGGCCAGCTCTGGATTTGCGTACATGTCAATATCAAGTCGCTGTCCTGGGTCACGCTGATTCTCAATGCCGTCAATCGCGGCCGCAGCGATGCCCGCCTGCATCAGATAGGGATTGGCAGAACCGTCCATCAGCCTCAGCTCAAAGCGCCCGGCATCCGGAATGCGGATCATGTGTGTGCGATTGTTGCCGGTATAGGTCACTGAATTCGGTGACCAAGACGCACCGGAGCGGGTGCGCGGCGCATTGATGCGCTTGTAGCTGTTGACTGTCGGATTGAAAATCGAGCACAGTGCCTGCGCATTGTGCATGATGCCGCCAAGGCAGGAATAGGCCAGCGCGGACAGGCCCATCTCGTCCGTTTCATCCAAAAATTGGTTGGTTTTGCCGCCCGTATCCCACAAGGACACATGCGCATGGCAGCCGTTGCCAGTCAGGTCCGTAAAAGGTTTAGGCATGAACGTTGCCCGCTGTCCATGCTGCTCTGCGATGGTCTTGACCATGTATTTGAAAAACACATGGCGGTCGGCCGTTGTCATTGCCTCGCTGTAATCCCAGTTCATCTCGAATTGGCCGTTGGCATCCTCGTGATCGTTCTGGTACGGGTTCCAGCCAAGATCCACCATGGCATCACAGATTTCGCTGACAACATCGAAGTTGCGCATCAAGGCAGTCTGGTCATAGCAGGGCTTTTCCTGAGCATCGCGGGTATCTTGGATGCCGAGACCGTCTTGCTGAATCAGCATGTATTCGCATTCCACACCGGTTTTCATGACATGTCCGTGTTTGGCCAATCGGGCGAGCTGCCGCTTCAGCATCACCCGCGGACACTGCTCGACCTCCGCCCCATTCATCCACAAATCTGCGGCGAGCCAGCCGACATCCTGCTGCCAGGGCAGAATGATCAGGCTGTCGGGGTCCGGAACTGCCAGCATGTCCGCATCTGCAGGCGTCATGTCCAGCCACGTTGCGAACCCGGCAAATCCCGCGCCGTCCTGCTGCATCGCGCCGATGGCGCCCGCCGGTACCAGTTTCGCTCGCAGGCCTCCGAATAAATCAACAAAACTGATCAGAAAATACCGGACTCCTTGATCTTTTGCGACTTGTGACAGATCAATTGCCATGGAAATTCACCTCTTTGCTGTGCCAGTGTTAAGTCGCATTCCGCGACTGGATAGTTGCTGTGTTAACGGTTCCGGTCCTGTCCGGCGCCTGGGATCCAGCTGGTTCCCGCCAGCGGCACCTGCGCCATCGCCGCGGCCTCAACGGTGAGCGCGACTAGATCTTCAGGTTCGAGATTCAGGACATGACGCTTGCCGCAGGCGCGGGCCAGTGTCTGGAGCTCCAGCACCATTGTCGACAGATAATTCGCCAGCCACCTCGCGCCCTGCGCCGGTTTCAGTCTGGCCTCCAGCTGCGGGTCCTGCGTCGTGATGCCGACCGGGCAGCGGCCTGTATGGCAGTGGTGGCAAAAACCGGGTGCGGTACCGATTTTTCGATAGTCGTCCTCATGCACGGGTCGGTTGCATCCGAGCGCCACCATCGCGGCGCTGCCGATGGAAACAGCATCTGCGCCAAGCGCCAGCGCCTTGGCCGCGTCAGCCCCGGAACGAATGCCGCCGGAGACAATCAGCTGCACTTCGCGATGCATGTCGAGCTCTTGCAGGGCATGCACTGCCTGGCGCACCGCAGGCAGCGTCGGGATGCCGACATGCTCAATGAAAATATCCTGTGTAGCGGCGGTTCCGCCCTGCATGCCGTCGAGTACGATGGCATCGGCGCCGGCTTTGACAGCGAGGGCGACATCATACGGCACACGGGTCGCGCCCACCTTGACCAGAATGGGAATCTGGTGATCGGTGATCTCGCGCAGCTCGTGAATTTTGATTTCAAGATCGTCTGGTCCAGTCCAGTCCGGATGTCTGCAGGCGCTGCGCTGATCAATGCCCGCCGGCAGGTTGCGCATCTGCGCCACACGTTCGGTGATTTTTTGCCCAAGCAGCATGCCGCCGCCGCCGGGCTTGGCGCCCTGGCCGACCACAACCTCAAGCGCATCGGCCCGGCGGATGTCATCCGGGTTCAGTCCGTAGCGTGAGGGGAGAACCTGATATATCAGTGTTTTTGAGGAGTTACGCTCCTCATCGGTCATGCCGCCGTCCCCAGTGGTGGTGCTGGTGCCAAGCTGCGTTGCCGCCATTCCGATCGACTCTTTGGCATTGGCCCCAAGGGCGCCAAAGCTCATCCCAGCGATGGTGATGGGGATGCGCAGCTGCAACGGTCGCTTGGCAAAGCGATTGCCGACGGTGACATCCGTTGCGCAGGTTTCGCGATAGCCCTCGAGCGGATAGCGGGACATGGAAGCGCCGAGAAACACCAGATCATCGAAAGTCGGCACCGTGCGCTTGGCGCCGAAACCGCGAATTTCATAGACGCCTTGATCCGCCGCGCGATGGATTTCAGCCATCACATGTTCGGGAAACGTCGCTGAGCGGCGCAGCGCGCGCGGGTCAAATGGTTTGGAATCAGAGGGCATCGGCGTTGTCAATCTTGAAGTTGTAGAGATTTCGTGCGGACCCAAACCGGCGGAAATCACTCGCCCGATGCGAGTAGCCAGCGCGCTTGAGCAGCGCCTCAAGCGCATTGATATGGCAATCGGTCATTTCTTTTTCAACACAGTCGGAGCCGAGCCGCGCGACTTCACCGCGCACATACAGCTGCGCCTCGTAGATGGAGTCGCCCAAATCATTGCCTGCGTCCTCGCACACCACCAGCCGACCGGACTGTGCCATAAAGGCGCTGAAGTGCCCGACTGAGCCGCCGACTACAATATCGATGCCTTTCATCGATATGCCGCAGCGTGAGCTGGTGTTGCCGGCGATCACGAGCAGTCCGCCATGGCCCGATGCGCCGGCATACTGTGAGGCATTGCCGTCAACATGCACCGTGCCCGAAATCATGTTTTCCGCCAGTCCGGGTCCGGCGTTGCCGCGAATGCGAATCTGCGCGTTCTGGTTCATGCCCGCCCCGTAGTACCCGACATGACCGTCGATGGTGACCTCGACCGGCGCGGTCATGCCGACCGCCAGCGCATGTGCGCCCTTGGGGTGGTGTATGACATATTGCGCAGATGATTCGGCATCGGCAGCGTTATGCAGCTGCTGATTGACCTCCCGCAGCGAATGGACTGCAAGATCAAATTCAGTGCGGTGTTCTGCGCTGCTCAATTAATTGTGCCCCCAACTGTAGATCTGCGCGGGGACGGGTTCCCAGATATGAGAATTTTTCGCATCCGGAAGTTTGGCGATGGCACGGTATTCAGAGGCCATCGCGACCCAGTCGTCGTTTTCCGCCAGCACCGCGGGTTTGCAGGCAATCGGGTCGCGCAGCACCGAAAACCCGTCGGCTGTGCCGACCGCGAACGTATAAAAGCCATCCAAATCACCAATCGCGGCATCCAGCGCCTCAACTACGGTGTCGCCTTGCGACAGCCGCCAGGTAAGGTAGCCGGCGGCGACCTCGCTGTCATTGTCCGTCTCGAATCTGCCGCCCCGCCGCCGCAGGAATTCCCGCAGCCGGTTGTGATTGGACAGCGAGCCGTTGTGCACCAGACACAGATCCAGCCCCGTGGAAAATGGATGCGAGTGTTCCGTTGTCACTGCGCTTTCGGTTGCCATTCGGGTATGCCCGACGGCATGGGTTCCCGAAAATTGCCGCACACCGAAACGCTCTACAACATCGCTTGGATAACCCATTTCTTTATAGATTTCGATTGAGGTGCCGATGCTCATGATGCGCAGCTCAGGCCAGTTGCCGCGGATCCAGGCATCGACCTCGCTGACGGCAGCCGGACTGGTGATGACGGCGTGGCTTGCATGCACCTCGAAACTGAACTCGCAGTCAAAGTCGGCTGCGATTGTGTCGATTCTGCGGCGCCATTGCTCGTGCGGGTCTGGGCTGAACAGTGACACCTTGGAGCCGTCGGCCGCGACTGGATTGCGATAGACGGCAATGCCTGCGCTGTCTGGTCCGCGCTCGCCCATTTCATCCAGCATCGCACAGACAAATTCGCCGAGCTGCGGCTCAAGCGAGGAATTTTTCAGATACAGTCCGACGATTCCGCACATGTCTTGTTTCGAATTGGCCTCAGTAGAAAGCAGTTTGACGGCTGCTGGCAAGGCGCGGCAAAAACTGCAAAACTGCGCTCATTCTATTACAAATGATTCCGCGGGTTGAAAATAATTGGCGCCTTCGCGTTGATGCTGTTGCAGCCGCCTGCCGCGCACGGAATTATCGGATAATGGGCGGGGCCAGCGGGTGCGGCTTATGATTGCGGTGTCTGCGTTGAAGTGACCTAAAAAATCCCATGGAGGTTTGCAAGGAATGAATTTTGTCGATGAAGCTATCGAGGCGTATGCACAGCGCCACTCGCAGCCGATGTCGGATGCGGTCGAGCGCATTTACGACTGGACGCGCAGGCACAGCGATGCGTCGCAGATGCTGTCGGGAGCGTTGCAAGTTTCGATTCTGCAGCTGATGGCCTTGAGCGTCCGTGCCTCAAGAATCTTGGAGATTGGCATGTTCACGGGGTTTTCAGCGCTTGCCATGGCCGAGGTACTGCCCGATGACGGCGAGCTGATTACCTTGGACATTGAATCAGAACGGGAGAAAATCGCCCGCGGATTTTTTGACCAAAGTCCGCATGGTGAGAAAATTCAGATTTGCATTGCGCCGGCGCTGGATACGATTGAGCGTCTCAGCGGAACATTTGATCTGGCCTATATCGACGCGGACAAGGAGAACTATCTGAATTACTACGAAGCTGTACTGCCGCGAATGCGACAAGGCGGACTGATTGTGGCCGATAATGTGCTCTGGAGCGGCAGCGTTCTTGCCCCGGATTCGCCGGCAAGTCAAGCGCTGAGTCAGTACAACCAGTTTGTTCATGCGGACCCGCGGTCGACCAGCGTCCTGCTGCCCGTCCGCGACGGACTCATGGTCACTCGCAAAAACTAGCGAAATCTCCGGCGGATTCTTGACTGTCATCCGATGAAAAATTTTGCCTTGCCGGTTTGCATCGGTTTCTATAATCTGCAATTTGATTTGAACTTCGATTGTGCAGTGTCATGTCATTTTTGCAATGGACAAAGTGCAATGGACAAAGCACATGACATTGTGGAAGAGGTAGTTTGGTTATGAAAGTCTGTGTAGTCGGCGCCGGCGCGATCGGAGGCATGCTTGGTGTCAAATTGCATAATGCCGGTGAAGATGTGACGCTGATCGCCCGCGGCCCGCATCTGCAGGCCATGCGAGAGCAAAATGGCTTGAAACTGATTATGAATAACGGCTCGGTCGAGTTCGCCGAGGGGGTCAAGTGTACCGATGACATGACATCGGTCGGCACTCAGGATCTGGTCATACTCGGGGTCAAGGCGCATCAGATTGCGCCGATTGTCGATCAGATCAATGGGCTGCTGGGCGATGACTCTATTTTGCTGACGATCCAAAACGGCATCTTGTGGTGGTATTTTCAGCTCTACGGCGGCGAGTTTGACAATCGCACTGTAGAATCGGTCGATCCGGGCGGTGTCATTGCAAAAGCCATTGACCCGAAAAAAATCATCGGTTCGATCGCCTATCCGGCCGCTGAGATTGCCGAACCCGGGGTTATCCGCCATATCGAAGGCATTCGCTTGCCGATCGGAGAGCTGGACCGATCTGAAAAGCCGCGTACGAAGGCGCTGGCAGACACGTTGAATCGCGCCGGCATGAAAACTGTCATTCTGGACAGCATTCGGGCTGAGACTTGGCTTAAAGTGCTTGGCAACATGACATTCAATCCGGTCAGTGCGCTGACGCATTCGACTTTAGTCGACATCTGCCAGTTCGAGCCGTCCCGCAATCTGGTTGACAAAATGATGACGGAATGTCGGGAAGTTGCGCTGCGGCTCGGGGTCGGCATCCGCCTTTCCAATGAACGCCGTATCACCGGCGCTGAAAAAGTCGGCAAGCACAAAACCTCAATGCTGCAAGACATCGAGATTGGCAATCCGCTTGAGCTCGAAGGCTTGATTGGCGCAGTCATTGAGATGGCTCGAATGACTGGCACCGCAGTTCCGTATACCGAAGCCGTCTATGCGCTGACTAGCCTGCTTGATCATACCTGTCAGTCCGAACAGCTGTATGTTCAGGCAAGGCCCAAGAACACATAGTCGGCACTCCATTCTCATGCCGCAGTTTTGCTTGCAAGCCCACTTCTGCATTGGTCGTGAGAGCCGGCTGGGAATGCGGCATCGTGAAAATCATTGACTGATTTGCAGAACTTCAATTTTAGGTAACTTGACAATGAATGATTATGAACAGATATCAACGGCTCTGACGGATCTTCTGAGCCTGTCCAGTCCGCCCATCGCGATCACATTTCTGGATGATGTGCCCGATGACATAGCTGCGTATGGCGGCGATTTCCCAGAACCGACAGCGGATGGCCGCACCGGTGCAGTTTCTGCCGGCTGCGTCTTCTGGATGAAAGCGACTGAGAAAACGTTTGCGACGGTCCCGGCCGATCATGGCAACTGCAGCGTCGGCAGTCTGACGCACGGCTTGATTGACCTGGAACAAGCTGCCACGCGGGCGGATGTGCAAGCCGTGTGTGAAGCGAAATGGGTCAGTCCCGAAGTGTTTCCGCATATCCCGACAGTCGCCAGACGCCCACAGTGCATTATTTACGGGCCGCTTGCCGAAGCGCAGCGGGCACCCGATGTGGTGTTCCTGCGGGTCAATGCCAAACAGGCCATGCAGTTGCATTCAGCCTGGCCGGCGCTGGGATTTGAGGGCAAGCCGCAGTGTCATATTATTCCGCTTGCCATTGAGCAGCAAAAGGCGTCGGTCAGCGTCGGCTGCATGCTGAGCCGCGTCCGGACCGGAATGGCCAATAGCGAAATGACTTGCGCATTGCCGGCCGCGCAAACCGCTGATGTAATCGAGGCGCTGCGCCAGGCGGTTGCAGCCGATCGCATGGTGGCGAGCTATGCGAGCCAGGACGCAGGCCGCTTCTGATCTGCTGAAATCGACGTGACACTGCAATGGCGGCTTGCTCGCCGGGCACAGGTCATCTTGACGGTGTTTTTCTGAAACTTAGCAGGCATCCAGATTCCTCAATATTCTAATTTGATGTTATGTTCGATATCGGCCAGGCACTCGCGAAAGATTTTGGCATTCGAAATCCCTCGCTGCATTACAACTTAACCAAAAGACAATTGTTTCATGCCGCAATTGAAAACGACCGCGGTCGGACGGTACGCAGCGGCGGATATCAGGATCAGAAAGCCCATGCGACAAAGCTCGGCGAAAATGGACCTTTGGTGTTCCTGACGGATCCGGACTGCACTGGCCGGCCGGTCGATGATACATTCGCGGTTGCGTGGCCCGACATCGAATCGAAGATCTGGTGGAAGCCAAGTCTGCAGGCATTTGATCCTGACCAGTACACAAGGCTGTTGCCGCGTGTCATCAAGCATGTCAATCAGTACCGAGGACCGCTTTACGTCCAGGATGTTATTGTCGGGCACGATGAAGCCTACGCGCTGCCTTATCGGTTTGTGGGGCAATATGCAAGTCACGCGTATTTTGCCAGCAATATGTTCGTCAAGCCGGCGGCGGATGCCAATCCGCGTGACTGGTCGGACAGTTGGACGATGCTTAACATCCAAACTTTTGAATGTGATCCGGCACGCGACGGCTGTCGTTCGGAGCGCGCGGCGATCTTGGATTTTCGCAACAAGCTGTGCCTGGTTCTCGGCCGCGCCGACTATTGCGGGCTGGTGAAAAAATCCATCTTTACCGTAATGAATTTCCTGCTGCCCAATGACGGCATCCTGTCCATGCATTGCGCGGCGAACGTCGGCGCTGACGGCGCCGCCGCGATCATGTTCGGCCTGTCCGGCACTGGCAAGACGACTTTGTCGGCGGACCCCAATCGCAAACTGATCGGCGACGATGAGACCGGCTGGACGCATGACGGCATCTCGAATCTCGAAGATGGCTGCTACGCGAAACTGATCAACCTCGACAAGGCGGCGGAGCCGGTGATCGCCAATGCGCTTTCGCAAGAGGGCACATTGATCGAAAATGTACCTGCGCTGGACGGGTTGACCTACGCGCAGATCCATCCGCAAGAGCTGGACCTGTTTGACAGCTCCATCGCAGAGAATACTCGATTTTCTTATCCGCTCGCGTGCAATCCGAATCTTGCCGAAGGCGCAAAAGGGCCGCATCCGAAGATCATCGTCATGCTGACTGCCGATTCGTTCGGTGTGCTGCCGCCGATTGCGGTGCTTGATGAGAATGAAGCGATGTACCATTTCGTGCAGGGCTTTACCGCTCGTGTGGCGGGGACGGAGATTGGCATTACTGAGCCTGAGGCGACCTTCAGCTCGTGTTTCGGTGCGCCGTTTATGACACACAAGCCCATTGTTTACGCGAATCTGCTCAAAGAAAAAATGCAAGCCAGCCAAGCCCGCTGCGTCCTGCTCAATACCGGCTGGATTGGCGGCCGAGCCGGCGATGCGCCGCGCATTTCGCTGGCCGCGACGCGCGCATTGCTCAATGCTGCAATTCGCGGCGATTTTCACGATGCGTCAGCCGGCATTGAAATTCGCAATCATCCGATTCTCGGCATTCGCTACCCGACGGCATGCGCGGATGTGGATGCGTCGATTATGGATCCGCGCCAGTGCTGGACCGACAAGTCGGGATACGATCGGATCACCGCGGGTCTGCGGGACAAATTTCGCATGAATTTTCGGGACAATGGCTTTGCCGCTGCCGGCATACCCGATGTAATTTAAACAAATCCGGGAATTCGTTGCTGTGCGGCACAGGCGGCATTGATCAACTGTGTTGGCGGAGGAGAAGCCATGGCGGACTACTTCAGTGACTTTCATGAAGAGCGCGATACGATGGTGCGAGACATTCAGTCGCATGCGCTGGCATCGTCTTTCGTGACGGGCCATCCGATCATTTCCAAGAATGTGCTTGAGGTTATGCGCGCAGTACCGCGGCATCAGTTTGTCCCGGAACAATGGGTGCAGCATGCATACGAGGACCGGCCGCTGCCGATCGGCTGCGGCAAAACAATATCGCAGCCGTTCATCGTCGCGCTGATGACGGATTTGCTGCAGCTGAAAAAGAACGATGAGGTCCTGGAGATCGGCACGGGCTTGGGCTATCAGTCCGCTGTATTGAGCCGGTTGTGTGCCAATGTTCATACCCTTGAGTTGATTGAAGAGCTGATGATCGGCGCATCCGTCATGTTTCGCGCCGAGGGTTACCACAATATCCGCACCCGCACCGGCGATGGGATTTACGGCTGGGCAGAGCATGCGCCTTATGACAAAATTGTGGCCACGGCCTGTGGCGATGAGGTGCCGGCGGCCTTGATCGAGCAGCTCAAGCCAGGCGGTCGCCTGATCATGCCGGTCGGCGACGATCAGGGCCAGCATCTGGTATTGGTTCAGAAAGGTCAGGCGAGCACGTACACTGATCGGATTCTTCCTGTCATGTTTTCGCGCCTGGACTCCCCTTAAGTCCATCTTGCTTGCGGCTGTCGAGAATGCAGTCTGGTCTGATTGCGAGACTCTGAATCAAGAGCGACCCTGGCGGATTTGACTGTGCCGCGCCTGAAGCCCAGCGAGTGATGAGGGTTGATAGGTCGGTAACAATCGACCTGTTCGATGGTTTCAGCCAGATGGATGCCGCTGATCGGCGCTGGATTCACCGAAGCAGCCGTTTTTATGGCTGGCAAACAGCTCATATTGAGCTGAAGGCCGGACCCGATACCCGCAAGCAGATATTACTGCTGGAAGCTCGGATTGGGTTCAACTGGCACGGGCTTGTCCTGGAGCAGCGCCGCAAAATCTTGTTTTATCGTCTATAACTGGCTAACAGGTCTGGCGGCATCTATACGAATTTTGCGCTTTTCTGTGTTCAATGCTTCCCACAAATCGTTTCGCTGCTGCAAGTTCAGCCAGAAACCAGCTGAGTTTCCAAATACTTTGGCTAGCATGAGCGCAGTATCGGCGGTAATGGTTCGCCTGTTTCCGCACAGTTCATTAATCGTTTTTCGACTTACACCCATCAACTCGGCCAACTGTCCCTGAGTCAGTCCCATGGGAGAGAGAAATTCTTCCTTCAGTATCTCACCAACACTGACGGGTCGGCGCTTAGTACTATTCATCGTGCTGCGTCAACGGTAATCATGGTTGTCTAAATAAATATCTTGTGCGTCGCCACTGCCATCCGACCATTAAAAAACCAATCACCACCGCTTATTGACGCGAATTGAGCAATTTCCGGCCAAGTGGCCCCTTAGTTTTCTCGAAATGGTTGCCAGGCGGGGCGCGCAAGTCAAGTTCACAAATTGCATCATCGATTATCTGCAACTTTCGAAACAGCTGTTTCCTAATATCAGCTGGAATATTCTTGATGAATTTGTCTTCAACAAAAAATTGGCATAGCCATTTGTACGAATCAACTCTGCACTCTAATAATGTATCATTATAACGTACATCATCACATTCTTTATGACCTTATTTGGATTGATTTGTTTCGGCTGCTGTTAAGTGAGCTGGAAGTTCAGATTGAGCGCACCTTCGAGAGCGTTCCAGTTGATTTGTTGCGGTCAGGACTGAATGAAGGACAATACTTCCAAGTGACTGGCAACATGACAATAGATCATGTTGATAACCTCGAGTTCATGGCGATGCAGCTCGTCCGTTGCTGCTGCGCAGCAGTCTTCTGCCACGACCACCCCGAAACTCTCGTCTGCCAGGCTCCGGACGGTCGATGACACGCACTGGTCAGTAAAAATGCCGGCTGCGATCACATCCGTAATGCCCATGTTTCGCAGCATCAGGCGCAAGTTTGTGCCAGTCAGTGCGCTGTCTGTGGTTTTGATCACCACGATTTCATCGCTCCTGGGCGCCAGCTCCGGCACAATCTGTCCCTCTTCGCTGTCCTTAGGAATCAGCAGGTAATTGAATCCGAGCTTTTTCTGGCTGAGAGATCGGTCTCGGCCGTCCTGCTTGCAGCAGGCGATGCGGGCGAAGATCACCTCAACACCTTTGTTGCGGCACTCTTCAGTCAATTTGGCGGTATTCGGAATGACGGTGGAATGCATGCGCTCATAGAAAGGCTGCCAGCGTCGCGTTTCCTCTTCGGTTTCTTTCTCTGCCAGGTAAGTGTTTTGAATGTCGATGACGAGCAGCGCGGTGGTTTCGGCGTCAAGCACGATATCTTCGGGCTCTTCGGCTGTTGCGTAATAGAACGATCGATAGGCAGTTTTCCAGTTTTGAGGCTTTGCAGTCGTGTTCATGGTCAGGTCATTGTCTGATTGGAGAAGATGAAAGTTTTCTGGAGCCTGCGGCGAATGCCAAGCGCTGCCGCCATAGACGGGGAGGTGCCTCATTCTTTGGGGATGTAATCCAGATTGTCTTGAATGTGTTTTCCAAGCCGCAGTGTATGTTTGCGGACCAGCTTGTCGGCCACATCCGCGTCTCGATTCTCAAGAGCCTCAATGATGTGGATGTGATCGATGACGGAGTGCTCGACACGAGCTGAATCGCTGAAACTCTTCAGGCGAATGTTCTTCAGCTGCAAAAACAGATTCTCTGAGAGCTCAATCAGCGGCTGGCATTTGCTCATTTTGATGATGGTGCGGTGAAACGAGATGTTGGTCTCAGAGTATTCGTCGATATGAGCCTGCGCTGTGGTGCCGTCGACGGTTGCGAACTGCTGGCGCAGCCGACTGATTTCCGCGTTTGAGGCCCGCTCGATCAGCAGGCGCACAGCGGTTGCCTCAAGTCCGGCCCAGACATAAACCATATTGAGAATTTCATTCAGTGTTCGGCGGATGATGAATGCGCCGCGGTGTGGAATAGTCCGCACAAAACCCTCATTTTCCAGCCGGATCAGACTCTCGCGAATCGGTGTTCGGCTCACGCCTAATTGCTTGGCGAGCGTACGCTCATCAAGCCGCAGATCAATCTCGGGAATATACACGTCAGTGGAGGCAATGGCTTCTTTCAGCGCGCTGTAAACCCGCTCTTTGAGCACTTCTCGATCTGTAATTTTGTTAAGTTCAAGGGGCATGTGAGTGGTGCGCAAGATGTTCAATTGTGCCCGAAGACAGTGACATAAAAAAGTTTTTCAGGGCAAGAATTTTTCACTTTATCGAGGCTGACGTTTCAGGTATTATATTGATACAGCACTGAACCGGGAATTCTGTGTGACGGACTGCCGACTTCGCCAAAGCCAGTCATGCTGAACACCATGAATTCAATCGAACCAATGCATTGTTGGTGTCGCAATAAACGAGTAACGGTAACGACCAGCATAATGAAGCGGCGCAAACCACTTGGCAGATACATCAGACGCAGCCTCAAGCAGTATTTTGCAGACTTGGACGGCGCCAACGCCACCAATCTGCACCAGATCCTGACCGAAGAGCTGGAGCAGGAGCTGTTTACCTATGCGATGCGGCATGTCAAAGGCAATCGAACCCACGCAGCGGCAATGCTGGGCATTTCAAGAAGCACTTTGCAGCGAAAACTTGCCTATTACGAAATTGAGTGATCTGCGGCAATTCCCATGGTCAATGCCTGATGAGTGACCGCTCATCGTCTGCGACTGTCATTGAGCCGCGGCGTGCGCTGATCAGCGTCTCGGACAAGACAGGAGTTGTTGAGTTTGCCCGATGCTTATGCGAGCGCGGCGTTGAGATTCTATCGACTGGCGGCACTGCAGAGGTCTTGTCTGAGGCGCAAATTCCCGTTCAGTCAGTTTCCGACTATACCGCATTCCCAGAAATGATGGGCGGGCGGCTCAAAACTCTGCATCCGAAAGTGCACGGCGGCATTTTAGGTCGCGAGCCGCTTGATCAGCAAGCGATGGATGAGCATGGCATTGTGCCCATTGATATTGTGGCCGTCAATCTTTATCCATTTGAAGCGGTATCTCGCGATCATGCGGCCGATGAGAAGCTTGTGATCGAGAATATCGATATCGGCGGACCGGCCATGCTGCGGTCGGCCGCTAAAAATTTTGACCGCACTTGTGTCATCATTGATCCTGAAGATTATGCCGCTGTCATCGGTCAGCTCGAAAGCACAGGCGGAACATCGCTGGATACCCGCCGCCGGCTGGCATTGAAAGCGTTCGACAGAACCGCGCGCTACGATACTGCGATTGCCCGATACATGAGCATGCCGGCCGCATCAGGTCAGCCTTCATCGGACTGTCCGCCGCTGCTGACGCTGTCGTATGTCAAGCACCTTGATATGCGTTACGGTGAAAACCCGCATCAATCGGCTGCCTTTTATGTGCCTCTGCAAGGCAAGCCCGGCTGGCTTGCGCAGTCGAGAATGCTGCAAGGCAAGGCGCTCTCATTCAACAATGTGGCGGATGCGGACGCTGCATATCACTGCGTTTTGGAATTTGATGAGCCTGCTTGCGTAATCATCAAGCATGCAACCCCTTGCGGTGTGGCCTGCGCAGCTCAAGTCGAGCAAGCTTATCAGCTGGCTTACCGAACGGATCCCGCCTCTGCATTCGGCGGCATTATTGCCTTGAACCGCCCGCTGGATGCCGGCACGGCCAGGCAGATCGTCGAAAATCAGTTTGTCGAGGTCATCCTGACGCCCGAGGCTGAGGCGGCGGCCCGAGAAGCCATTGCTGCCAAACCGAATATCCGGCTGCTGACTGTCGGCCTGCAGTCAGTCGATCGGCCGCCGCCGGTGATCGCGTCATCCGGCGGCGGGCTTTTGGTACAGCAAAGCGACCGTGCGCTGATGGCAGACGGAAAGGTCAGAATTGTCACACAGCGGCAGCCGTCTGAGGCGGAGGCCGCCGACCTTTATTTTGCTTGGAAAGTGGCCAAGCACGTGAAGTCGAACGCCATTGTCTATGTGAAAAACTCTGCCACTCTGGGGATCGGCGCCGGCCAGATGAGTCGAGTGGATTCCGCCCGGATTGCGGCGCTCAAGGCGCACGATGCGGCGCTTGATATCGCCGATTCGGTGATGGCCTCCGATGCTTTTTTTCCGTTTCGCGACAGCATTGACGTGGCCGCAAAAAACGGCATTGCCGCTGTTGTTCAGCCGGGCGGCTCCAGGCATGATGACGAGGTTGTCGCTGCAGCAGACGAATACGGCATGGCGATGATGTTCACCTCGATGCGGCATTTCCGGCATTGAGGTGACCGAGTCTGGCATGAAGGTCTTGATTATCGGCGCCGGCGGCCGTGAGCATGCGCTGGCGTGGGCCGCCTGCCGCTCGCCAATGGTCAGCGAGATTTATGTCGCACCTGGAAATGCAGGCACCTCGGCGGAGCCTAAAACGACGAACGTTTCAATTGCTCCCGATGACCTGGATGCGCTCGCTGCGTTTGCCCTTCGCGGTCAGATCGACCTGACGATTGTCGGGCCGGAGGTGCCGCTGACAATGGGCATTGCGGATGTCTTTGCAGATCAGGGATTGTCATGTTTTGGCCCTAGTGCCAGTGCTGCCAGGCTTGAGGGCTCGAAGCAATATGCCAAGCAGTTTATGATGCGCCACGGCATTGCGACCGCCCCTTACGGCATTTTTCACGAAGTCGAGGCAGCGGTTTCCTATGCCAGAACCATCGGTTTTCCGGTCGTGATCAAGGCCGATGGCCTGGCCGCCGGCAAAGGCGTGGTGATTGCGCAAAACGTCCTCGAGGCGCAGCGGGCCTTGAGCGCAATGCTGCAAGCCGGCCAGTTCGGCGCCGCCGGCGAGACCGTGGTAATCGAACGGTTCATAGCCGGCGAGGAAGCCAGTTTTATCTGTCTGGTCGACGGCGCAGACATCATTCCGCTCGCGTCATCTCAGGATCACAAGGCAGCCCACGACGGCGACACCGGTCCCAATACGGGCGGCATGGGCGCGTACTCACCCGCTCCCGTGATCAATGCAGAACTGGAGCGGGTCGTACTGGATGAGGTGATTCGGCCTGCGGTGCAGGGGCTGGCGCAGGAAAACATTCGCTATCGGGGGTTTTTGTATGCCGGTCTGATGATTGATCGGGATGGCAAGCCGCATGTTCTGGAATTCAACTGCCGACTTGGTGACCCGGAAACACAGCCGATCATGATGCGCTTGCAATCTGATTTGATCGAGCTGATTTGCGCCGCTTTGTCCGGCTCACTGGCCGCAGCGCAAGTTCGATGGCATGCAAAGGCAGCGCTGGGTGTGGTTTTGGCGGCAAAAGGCTACCCGGAGTCCTGCGAAACAGGTGCAGTCATTCGGGAAGCAGGGCTGCCGTACACGCTCAGCCGCGGGGAGGTCAAAATTTTCCATGCGGGCACCGATTATGACGCGGACGGCAATCTTGTTGTCAGCGGCGGCCGAGTGGCCTGCGTTACCGCTTTAGGCGATGACGTGACTCAGGCGCAGGCGCTTGCCTATCAAAGTGTCCGTCAGATTCGCTTTGAAGGCATGCACTGCCGAACGGATATAGGCAATAAAGCCATTTATCGCACCACTAAACTGCCAAGCTTAAGAGAGGTCAAAATATGTCAAGCAAATTTGTAGCGGTATTGGTCGGGTCTGATTCAGATCTGAATGTCATGCAGGCGACGCTGGATTCGCTGGATTTGCTGGGCATTGCCTGGGAGATTCGCATTCTGTCGGCACACCGTACGCCGGATCGGCTGTATGAATACATTCTAGATGCCGAATCCAGGGGCTGTGTCATCTATATTGCGGCGGCCGGACTGGCCGCGCACCTGGCGGGCGCCGTCGCCGCCAACACCATGAAACCGGTGATCGGTGTGCCGCTGGATGCGGGCACTCTCGGCGGCATGGACGCACTGCTGTCCACAGTACAGATGCCAGGCGGCGTACCCGTCGCCTGCGTTGCGGTCGGCAGCGCTGGAGCGAAGAATGCAGCTTTTCTCGCCGGCCGGATGCTTGCAGTGACCGATGAGGAGATTGCGGCCAGCCTGGTTGCGCAGCGAGAATCGAATCGGGCGGCTATTTTTGAGAAGGATGCCGATTTGCAGAAACGCACTCAAAGTTGAGGTGAGCCGACTTGAGCATGATTGATGCGGTGGCCGGCGCTCGGGCGGTCATCCGCGGGGGTGTCATCGCTTATCCGACCGAAGCGTGTTTTGGCATTGGCTGTGATCCGGCGGATGCCGCGGCGGTCGATCGCGTGATTCGCATCAAGCAGCGGCCGCGGCAAAAAGGCCTGATTGTGATTGCCGATCGAATCGAGGCGATTTTGCCATTTTTGGCCCCAGATTGTGAAGCCATGCTTGAGGAGCCGCGACGGTCCTGGCCGGGTCCGTATACCTGGATTTTTCCAGTCAGCCGGCGGGCCCGGCACTTCAAATGTGTCGCTGATGGCAAGATTGCAGTGCGAATTACCGCGCATCGGACGGCTCGGCAGATCTGCAGATTGGCCGGCGGCGCGATGGTTTCGACCAGCGCCAATGTGCACCGGCAGATCCCCATGCGTGATTATCGGCAGGTCGAGCGATGTCTGGGCGGCCGGCTTGATTTCGTCGTGCGCGGCTGCCTTGGCGCTCAGTGCCGGCCGACTGAGATTCGCGACGCGGCCTCAGGTCTTGTGCTGCGGTCGGCATAAATTGAAATGGCTTGCAGCTGACTGATTCTTGTCAAGGCATATGATGTCGATTTCCGCCAGCGACATCCATCAGGTCGAGCAGTATCTGCGCGACCTGCAGCACGAGATCTGCGAGCAGCTGACTGCAGTCGATGGCGCACAGGAGTTTCTGGCGCAGGACTGGGACTTCAGCAGCGGCGCGGGCGGTGGCAACAGCCGAGTGCTTGAAGGCGGTACAGTGTTCGAGAAGGCGGGCGTCAATTTTTCTTCCATCGCCGGCAGCTCGCTGCCGGCCGCGGCGACTGCAACCCGCTCCGCCCTGAGCAATCGACCGTATGCGGCAACGGGAATCTCAGTGGTGATTCACCCGTGCAATCCCTATGTTCCGACCACGCATATGAATCTGCGATTCATTCGGATTGAAGAGGCTCGCTGGTGGTTTGGCGGCGGTTTTGACCTGACACCGTATTATGGTTTCCGCGAAGACGCGGTTCACTGGCATCGTGAAGCCCAAGCCGCCTGTGCTGGATATGGTGACGGTCTGTATACGCGCTTGAAGAATCACTGTGACGAATATTTTTTCATCAAGCACCGCAACGAGGCGCGCGGCATTGGCGGTCTGTTTTTTGACGACTTCAATGCGCGCGGGTTTGCGCACAGTTTTGCTTTCATCAAAAGTGTGGGAGATCATTTTCTGCGCGCTTATATGCCGATTGTAGAGCGCCGGATGTCGATGCCGTATGGCAAGCGCGAGCGGCAGTTTCAGCTGATGCGGCGCGGACGCTATGTGGAATTCAATCTTGTTTATGACCGCGGCACGCTGTTTGGACTGCAGTCCGGCGGCCGGGTCGAGTCCATTTTGATGTCTTTGCCGCCGCAGGTCGTGTGGCGTTATGACTGGCAGGCAGAGCCCGGCAGCGCGGAGCGCGAGCTGACCGAGCGGTTTTTGCAGCCGCAGGACTGGCTGGGCGCTGAGTGCCAGGATTAATGGGTTCAGTTCTGTATCTGTGCTACCAGGCTGCGATCACGGCGCTGCGGCCGTTGATTGCTGTGCGTTACCGGCTCAAGGCAAAACGCCAGAGTGCCTATCGCGATCGTATGGACGAGCGTTTCGGCGCACTGCCTTCTGGGATACCGGCCGGCGCTGTCTGGATTCATGCTGTGTCTGTTGGCGAGACCAACGCGGCGGCACCGCTGGCAAGCCGCCTGCTGGATGCTGAGCCGGGCAGCTCAGTGCTGATGACGTGTGTCACGCCGACTGCCTCAGGGGTCATCCAAAGCCGGTTTGGCGGTCGCGTTGCGCATGTTTATGCACCGGTAGACACGCGCGTGATTGTCAGTCGGTTTTTCGAGCAGATTTGTCCGCGTGTATTGGTTATTGTTGAGACAGAGCTTTGGCCGAATCTGATTATGGGAGCGATTCGGCGGTCGATCCCCGTTGTTTTTGCCAATATGCGCATTTCAGATGCCACCTTCCGGCGCGCGCTGTGCGTCAGACCGCTGTGCGAGCATGTGTTCAAGGAGGTGTCGGCCTTTTGCGTACAGACGCAAACTGATGGCGAGCGGGCGATTCGGCTCGGCGCTAATGCTGAGCGGGTGCATGTTACGGGCAATTTGAAGTTTGACATGCCGACAGCAGCAGCGAGCCAATCGGTGGAGTCCAATCTGCGCAGAGTATGCGGAGCGGACCGAAGCATCATCATATTGGGCAGTTCTCATGAAGGAGAGGAAGTGC
The DNA here is from genome assembly GCA_965200545.1 of Arenicellales bacterium. Lineage (GTDB taxonomy): Bacteria > Pseudomonadota > Gammaproteobacteria > Arenicellales > JAJDZL01 > JAJDZL01. The sequence continues at coordinate 140,585 of CBDAUJ010000002.1, forward strand.
TGTTTATGGAACTGTTCTGTGAGCTTCGAAAAAAGTTTCCAAATGTTGCAGGCATTGTGGTGCCGCGTCATCCAGAGCGGTTTGATGCCGTCTTTGAAACGATGCTGGCTTATCAATATACGGTGGTTCGCCGCAGTGACTGGGATCAGGACTTGGATAAGCCGGTGGATTTGGTTCTAGTGGATGCGATCGGCGAGCTGGCTGAGTTTTACGCTGCGGCTGAGGTTGCGATAGTCGGGGGCAGTTTTGTCCCGATCGGCGGACACAATATTTTGGAGCCGATTCAAGCTGGAACTCCTGTGATCTTCGGGCCGCATATGGCTAACTTCCGCGAAATTTCAAAGCTGGTGCTGACCGCTGAAGCGGGTTTGCAGGCTCGTTCCGCTGATGATCTCTTGCCGCTGGCCGAGCAGTTTCTAGGTGACCGAGACCGATGCCAAAAGGCGGTGCGAAACGGTCGGAAAATGTTTGAGTCAAATCGTGGCTCGCTTGACAAGACGTATGAGGTTCTCCAAAGGGTTGTCCACTGAAGTTGCTTCTGCGAAAACCAAGATGCACCGCTCGGTCACATATATTCTTCATCTAGGGCGTCAGACGCTCACCGTCAAAGTGAATCAGATGGTCTGCGCTTTCCCATGCGATTTCTGTCAGCTGATGTCGAAATTCCTTAAAGTCGGGAAATGCGCTTACATAAACCCGTCGCAACGGACAATCGCTCAGCATGTTTTCCAAATCAATTTTCCGACTCGGAGATACAGGCCCATGCGAGGTGACCGCCTCAACAAGAATCAGCCATTCGCGCAAGGTATCGTAGAACACTAGATCAGGCAATTTGTCGTGACCGGTAATGACTATATTGAACTCAGTGAGTCGCGGCTTGTCTACATAAAGATTTTTCTTTGCTGTATCGCCTAGATACAGCAGCTGCGCACCCGGAGCAAAACGTGGTATGAAGTCCTTGATCACCGTCCTTTGCAGTTCGTTATGGCGGCCAGCGGATAGCAATATATCTTGTCCAGAATCCAATGTAACAGGAATCATTTCATAGTGTCGCTGATCAGCATATCGGTCAATCAGTGAATCCTTCTTCATAAAAAAGCAATTCACTGCGTTCTCCCAATTCTCTGTCGCATAGCATTGCACGGCCTTCAATGCTGCCGGCGTGATCGCATAGTGTGCCTTGGGACTGTTTGTCGGAAGTTTGGGATCAAACGGGTTGTAGTCTGCGATTCCTGCATGGACAAACTTGTGGAGCACCTGCCGCCGAAATGTTTCACGTGTGTTGGGTGCGTAATTCGATCCATAGTGCAGCTTCAGGTAATCCATAATTCCCTTTTTAATCGTGCATTTTCGCCTTTTGGCTGCGGACCAGCGGCAGGCAGGCGTTAATCCGCAAAGTGCAAGAAGAGTCATGCCTGCCATTGGATTATGCTGCGCCGGCGGCATTCCCAATGCTTTCAAAATTGTTCTGGCTTCGTCGATGTCAGCCAACTGAGATGTTCCTTTCGCTGGCGGAGAAGACCAGGCGTGCGACCAGCTCGTCCAGTCCATTGGTTGGGTTGTGCTTGGACCTGATCTGCCGTCCAAGGGCAACAATGACTGCTCTTGGAGGAAGCCGCATCGTACGCAATTCGGTGGCGCTGACTTGCGTATTGCCGTTGACTGCTCGAAACCAAGTATTAAGGAGTTCGCTGTTGAAAAGCGCAGCGAGTCCCCACGCCTCGTCAACGGAAAGTTCGCCATTCGGGCGGTGAACGTAGTTCAGATGATTTTCCAGACCAATGTCCGGAACATCGAGGTCCGAAGCGATATAAGGCGCCGCTGTCAGCTTTCTCGGCTCTTCTTTAGCACTGAAACGTCTGATAAGAACGTAGTTGCGGTTCGGCCTCAGTAGTTGCTCTGTATCGACAGAGCGGGTGATGTATTCAGGCTTATGGCGTTCAATGGGCCAATCGGTTTTCATTGCTCGCACATGATTCATCCATAAAAGCGGCGCGTGGCTGATTGGAATCCTGCCTTCCTTTGCCACGAATTGGGTGGCTCTGAAAGGAACGACCGGACCTGTTGAGATGGACAGCCCTTGCTTGCTTAAGCTGCTGGTCCACGAGTCGACTAAATGCAAGACTTTCTGCTCATTCTCGCAGGCGGGCAGTCGCAGAACCAAATTCGAAGAATGAATATCAAGCACAGTTGCAAGCGGAATGTCTTGTCTGTGAGCAGTCTCAATATCTTCGATGCCGACACTTGATGAAATCGTCAGAAACGAGTCCTTTGCACTGCTGCGCCAGCCATGCTTCCGTACTCCCGAAATGACAACGTTCTCTTGCAGCACAGCATCGCGATTAAATGCACTGCGCCGCGAGTCGAACAAGTGTACGAAGGTCGGTCGAATCATTCCAAAGAATATATTTCGAAACAGTCGGAAGTAAGACCCTGACGCAAAGCTTCGCGGTGTGATAAACACAAATTCTCCCTGTTCATGCAGCATTGCAGCGCCCACTGCCATAAAGAGCGCGTAAATATTGGGCTGCCCATGTACCACTGTTGATGCGGCAATTGCGCGTCAAAATAATCTGATTTTCGCTGGGTCGATAAAGTTTTCGGTGACTGGAGTGCGCCGGCATTCTCCAAAACAAAGTCAGCGGAGTTTATTTTTACGGCTATATGACCCCATGATTTTGAATACACCATTGCGAGAGGTAATTCAGAACTGCCTTCAATGGCGTTAGCAGCTCTGAGTCGACTTCGTAGGCAACTAGCTCAATGGCTCGCGGCTTCAGTTCTTGGGTTGCAAGTTTTTCAATTGCGGAGCAGCATAATGCACCCGCACCCGCCGCCGGGTCGAGCGCCCGCAATAGGCTTGCTTTGGCCGTGATCTGTTTGGCCATGAAGTTCGCGACGGTTGTCGGTGTAAGGAATAGTCCATACTCTTTTCGTTGTTTGTGTGAACGTCGCGCAACATACCATTCACCGACACGATCGGCGTAGCTGACGGGCCGCTCGCCGTATCGCGGAATCGGCAGATCTTGATACAGTGGCTGGACCAAGGTGGTCGGCTGAATATTTTCTGTCTGATCAAACAACTTTACTGACGCGATAAATTCATCAAAGGAAGGCTGTTTCGACTGATTCGAATCGGCAGTGTTGAAATTTTAACTGACTGCTGGCGGTCAATAACATCCTGTTCAGATGGCAGAAGTCCTGCCCCAGTTTCCAAAACCCCCAAGCCCGTGCCGAGCATTCTGTTTGTGTTGATTGAGTCTGTCCATAGAAAAGTGGAATGCATTATCGCTATATGCACTCACTCAAATTCGAATTCAAAACTGGAAAATCGAGTTCGATGATATTTTGGATAAAGCGAATCATATTGTAAAATTATTCATATATAAAATGATATTCATTCATAATTTGAATAATAAACATAATTGCCGCGAAAAATTTGCATTATGAATTTTGAGAAGTGTCTGCCGCGACTGATGTCCGCAACGATCAACACGCATCTGCAAGCAATGCCGGCGGTCATTTTGACAGGATCGAGGCAAACTGGAAAGAGCACTCTCGTAAAGCAGATTGAGAGCGATTCACGGAAGTTTTATTCACTCGATGACTTTGAAACGCTGCATACGGCACAACGAAATCCCATGGCAATTGCGAACAGCAGAAGCAGGATTGCGATTGACGAAATTCAGCGAGCCCCCAACCTGCTGACTGCAGTCAAGCTGGCGATTGATGAAGACCGGAAGGCGGGACAATTTTTGCTCACTGGGTCGGCTAATCTATTGCTGATGCAAAATGCTGCCGAGTCTCTGGCGGGACGCGCCAGCTACCTGAGCCTATGGCCGATGACACGACGCGAGCAGTTAGGCTTGCAAACTTGCGGAAACTGGGGAAATCTATGCTCTCACAAAGAAAGCGACTGGCTTGAGATCCTTCACTGCGACGCGGGTCCAAAGGAGGATTGGAGCTCACTTTCCCGTCGCGGCGGGTTTCCCGTTCCAGCCGTTCACTCCCGCAGCGATGCGGAACGCGCAATTTGGTTTGATGGCTACGTTCGCACTTACGTTGAGAGAGACTTGCAGCAATTATCTTCAGTTGCGTCATTGGCAGATTTTCAGCGACTGGTGCGAGCCGTGTGTCTGCGGCTGGGAGGCATTTCGAACCAGACTGAATTGTCTCGAGATACTGGCATTGCACAGCCCACTGTCCATCGTTACCTCAATTTGCTTGAAACTTCCTGCCTGCTGGTCCGATTGACTGCATTTTTTTCAAATCGTACAAAACGGCTGGTCAAGTCGCCGAAGCTCTACTGGTGTGATACTGCAATGGCTTTGCATATTGCCAGAGTCGATTCCCCCACTGGAGCTCATTTTGAGAATATGTTATTGCTTGACCTGCTCGCGTGGCGTGCCGCTGCGAAAGAACGTGCAGACATTCACTACTGGCGTACGACTGTTGGCGATGAGGTCGATTTTGTGATTGAAACAGCGAACGCATTGATTCCTATTGAAACCAAATCCAGTAAACGTGTGCATTTAGGCGACACGAAGCATCTGAGAACTTTTCGGCGCCAGTATGATGGGGCACGTGCAGGGCTGCTGATCTACGCAGGAGATGACATAAAATGGCTGACTGATGATGTTCTTGCTGTGCCTTGGTGGAAGATAATCTAAGTGTTGGCGAGAGACTTGATGCCAAAGAAAAGAAGTTGGGGATTCAAAAAATCTTGGAATTGCAGGCAAAGTCAGTTGAGACGGCAAGAATTGGATGACAGATACTGTATTGAAGAATATTTCACAGGGCATCTGCACTTTGACGCTCTATCGTCCAGAGAGACAATTGTGCGATGCTGGATGAGTTGCGGCAGGGCTTGACTCAAAACGAGTACTGGAATTTCTATTTGAGCTTCATTCAAATAGAATGAGCTAAAACGACATGAAATGGACCCTCACGCCTAATCTAAGCAGGCAACTGTACTTAGCCTGCAAGCTCTCCAAAAATCTCAGGGCTCACACTAAAGCCAACCGTGTTTGCAACATATCGTTGGCGGTTGTCCAAAGTAAGGAAAGACATTTCGATGATGGATATTTCTGCTGCGTATATTGCTGTCGCAACGTGCCACAAATCCGCACCGCGCAAATAACCGGCGGCCAGCACACTGTTCAACTCTCGAGTCAGCGGACGGGCTGGGATAATCCAGCTGATTTTGTTCAAACGGAAGTCTGAGGGTACACGCCTTTCCCGCATGCATACTGCCCGATATTCCGCCTCAAGTAAATTTGATGATACAAGCTGCTCATATCTCCCGAGTTCTTCTTCATATATGTCTGAGCCTGGCTGCCGTGTTTCTATAGCAATCAGAACAGATGTGTCAATGTATATGCGGCTTTCATCTATCTGTTAAAAACCGCTCAAGGGCTCCAGAAGCCCGCTCGCCGAGTGTCAGGATCTTTTGCGGCGCCCCAAATCCCTTGCCTTTCCAGTTCAATTAATCGCTTTGGCAATGGCAAGGTTGAAAGTTGCCGGTCCATATTTCTCACTGGATGAGCAGGTATTTGGCCAAGGGTCGAACGCAGAATTTGTCGCGTTTCCTCTTCCATTGACCGAGCGTTGGCAACCGCACGCATTCTAAGTTTGGCCTTGACTGCATTTTCAAGTCTTCGAATTGTAATGCTTGCCATCTTTTATCTCCAAAGAATGTGATTGCACTGCAATCAAAATTCTAATATCTTTTGTTGATAACAGCAATACTCAACAAAGTTAAAATGCCGAAAATATCAAGGTCAGCAGCGCTGTGCAGCGTTGGCCTTAACTGTTTGAGACAAGTTTTCAGGGATTCTGGATTTTGTCTTGAAATCAAGCAACATATCGCCATATACTTTGCAACGCAAGCAAATCAAAACCGATCCCTTGTAGGTCGCATTCCATGCTCCAGCTGAAACTGATATTTTTGTAATGGATTTATGCTGAGGGACTGCCCATGTTTTGCTCAATCGATCAAAGCCTCGCACCATCTTGATTTGTCGCATTCAGATATTGAATCCAATTGCAATTCAGTAGTTGCTGCTCAATTCGGGAATTTGCCGGGATTAGATTCAGTGCCTTGAGTAAACATTAATGACAGACAGGATGAGCCAAAAGTTTTACCGGGGTCATAAAGCCCCTGTTTGGGATATCAGCCTCTGAATTCTACGCCAATCTCGTTCTTAAGCTCGTATTTCAAAAAATAAAGTACAAGGCAGCCATTTGTTCAGAGTCCACTGCTCATCACAGCCATGCCAAACCGCAGACATGATTCAAGGCTCACCGCCGAGCATGACAGGTTATTTGAGCTTGCAAGAACTGGACAGATGCGATGGTCGTGGATTAAGGAATCTGCCGATAGGCTCGGCCAACTGGACAAATCATAGGATACGCCGCGATTTTGCCCCAAAAAGCAAATCTGCCGAAATCTGTTTGCATGTTTGAATCGAAAAACCTTGGTGTCGCAGGCGAAGTCAGCTGATGATAGGAAGAATTGTATGGCAGATACTGTATTGAAGAATATTTCACAGGGCGTCTGCACTTTGACGCTCAATCGTCCAGAGAGACTCAATGCGATCAATTTTGCGATGCTGGATGAGTTGCGGCAGGGCTTGGCTTCAGCGCTGGAAGACTCGGATGTTGGCGCGATTGTGCTGCAGGGCGCCGGCAACGCCTTTTGCTCAGGCGATGATTTGGATGAGTTTGGCGAGCAGACCTCAAGCGAGGCCAAGGCAATCGAACTGATTGACTGCATTCAGGCCATTGCGCGTCAGCTTGTACTGGGCGAAAAAATCACAATCTGTGCGGTGCATGGCTGGGCGGTCGGCAGTGGGTTAAGGCTTGCGGTCAATTGTGACTTGGCTGTATTTGGAGAGTACACACGATGCGTTTTTCCTGAATTGTCGCTGGGTATTTTCCCAGCTGGCGGTCTCGCCGCACTGTTGCCGCGAACCATAGGAAATGTCCAAACCAAAGAGGCTATGCTTTTGGGTGAGACTTTCGGTGCAAACGATGCGCTGAAAATGGGCATTGCCTGGAAAGTTGTATCCAGAAGCATTGTGCATGAAACCGCACAGGAAGCTGCAGCGCAGATTGCCGTATTGCCTCAGCAGGCGGTTGCGGATTTCAAACGCGTTTCAAACCAGATCAATCTAACGGATTTCGAACAGATGCTGTCGCTTGAGAAGGCATCGGCTTTGCGTGCAATGCTCGACCCGCAAACCCGAATGCGAATCAGCGAATCACGCTCTCAATAAGTGCTTGGGAATGGTTTATTGGTTTTGTAAGCCGAATTTGACCAGCATTACATTGATCTCGCACATGCAGTCACATTAAGTGAAAGCGATCCTCTTGATCGAAGTTGAATTTCTGCAAAGATACGTGCGCAATTGCTTCATTTCTGAAGGCACGTCCGATTCGACTTGCGCCAAATGGCTTCATGCGGAGCGAATTGCATAATTCTTGAGAGCAAGCAGCTGGCAGTCACTCAAGTGGACTCCTCAACATTGCCATAATTGCCACTGGCAAAACGTAAAATGAGGCTTCTGGATCAACAGTCGACAAAACCGCTGGAGTTTCTGATTCAAATCTGGAGCCTGAGGATTTCGTAAATGGGTTTGGATACTGCGTTTCTAAGAAGATGCATAGATGCACTGGAGTGCACTTGTTCAAGGCTCAATGACCTTGAATCAAGCGACACAATTGAGTATGAGATTTATCGCGCCGCCTGTGTCAAGGAATTCGAGTTGACGCTCGAACAGTGCGGAAAACTCCTCCGAAAGCGTCTTGCTGTCTATTTTGCGAGCAATCGCGAAGCCGATAGACTCTCTTTCAAGAACCTGTTTCGACACGCTGCAAAACACACACTGATTGACATCCATACGGCAGAGCGCTGGCTCATATATCGTGATAATCGCAATTCTTCTGCGCACGATTACGGGGTGAATTTCGCTGAGCAAACGCTTCAGTTGCTGCCTGGCTTTATTTCTGATGCCAAGGCATTGCTGGCTATTATTGAGTCATCGGATGACTGAGCAGCTTCATCTATCGAATCGACATCGCAGTGAGATCGAGGCACTGGTGCGTCAGTACCTGCCCGGTGTAGAGGTTTGGGCGTATGGCAGCCGCGTCAACGGACGGAGCCATGATGCGAGCGACTTGGATTTGGTGCTTCGAGGTCCTGCTTTGAAAGAGATTCCTGCTGTGCAGCTGGATGAATTTCGATCTGCGTTGCACGAATCGACAATTCCTTTTCTGATTGAAGTGCGCGACTGGGCCAGACTCCCGCCTCGGTTCCACCAAGAGATTTTGCGCCACCGGGCTGTCCTGGTGCAGCGCTGAAATCACCGCCAAACCACTGGCCAGCGGTGTCCCGCAAGCCATTGTTGACGCTCAATTGACCAACCAGCTGTTGATTTGCACAATGTTATCGTCTTGCAAAGTGCCTGCCAGACTGTTCAGCTCGGTAATATTCAGCAGATAATCGTACCGAGCTCGTTGCAGATCACGAGCGACTTCAAACAAGTCGCGTTGTGCATTGAGCACATCAAGTGCGGTTTGGGTGCCGACCCGATGACTTTCTTCGGTGGCTCTCAAGGCGCTCTGACTGGCCGTCACAGCCTCTTTGAGAGCTTCTATCCTGTTGATCAGACTGAGAATATTACGATAGGTATTGGAAACCCGCGTCTCCACCGTGCGCATGATCGCGCCGAGCCGCTGGGCTTCGGCCTCATGCGCATGAACAGCCTGTTTTCTGCGTTTTGTCTCGCCGCCCGCGGCGGAGAAAGTCTTGCCGATTCGCAACGTTACATTGGATCGCTCTTCAGAAGGCGGGCCGTCGCCATGATGATCGTTGTACTGGACCGACAAGTTTGAGAACAACGCTGAATCAGAGTTTGTCAGCGCGATGCTGTGGTGAGCGATAGCGACCGCCTCACGTTGCAGAGCGATATCGAGATTGTTCTCTTTCGCCAGCTGAATCCATGCGGTCACATCATTCGGCTCCGGCGCTGGCGGCTCGAAATTCGGATCCAGTCCATTGAGCGACCGCGGTCGCGTATGGATAGATTCCTCAAGCTGTACCCATGCGATTTCGACTCGGTTCTCCGCTTCGATAGCGCTGGCGTTTGCCAGGCTCGCACGCGCCTCGGCATTGCGGACATCCGTTGCCGTACCGATGCCGACCTCAAAACGTCCCTGCGTCTGCTCCAGCAACTCCCTGATCGTATCCAGTTCCAGCCGCGCAGTCTCAAGATTGTCTTTTGTCGCCAGTACCCCGAAATAAGCGTCCACAACACGCACGGCGAGATCAATCTGTGATTTGCGCAGCTCAAGTGCGGCAATCCGCTCCTGTGTTTCCGATCTTTCCAGCGCAATCTTTGTCACCGTCGAATAAAGCGGCACTCGAATTTCAAGCTCATTTTGACTGGAATCGTCTGTTCGGCGAGATTTTTCACCCGTTGTTGAGCGGATTCGCTTTTCAGTGGTCGATGCGCCGAATCTGATGGTCGGCAAAACCTCTGTCATGGCAATGTCTTGCGTCAGAGCGCCGGCCATCGCTCTGGATTGCGCAGTGCGCAGCAGCAGATCCCGTTCCAAGGCGAGGTTGTAGACATCAAGCAGATTATCTGCTCTCAACGCCTGGGGCAATGCCAAAGTCAGGAGGATAATGCCTGTCGTGAGAATTTTCATTAATGACCTATGCCGAGTGTGAGCCGAGAGATGTGATCGAAAGGCGTGTTCTTCTGCATTCGACAGTCACACACAGGAATTCTGCTTGTGATCGAAAGCATTTGCAGGCATCGTTCGATGAAGTGAAAATCAAAACTCGAATTGATCCGGCTTGACGATATTGTCCAGTGGCGGCAGATGCGTTTCGAACAGATACGCGGTATCCCATTTGGCGGCGCCAACGCGCTCAACCAGCACTGCATTCATCACCGGGTCTTCGCCGACAATTGCGACGAGCCGTCCACCGTCATTGAGCGCATGGATGAAAGAATCAGGCAGCGCGACGACCGATCCGGAAACAAAAATGCAGTCATAGCTTTGCTCTGAACGCCAGCCTTGGGAAGCATCGCCTTGAACCACATTGACGTTGTCAATGCCGTTTCGCGATAAATTGTTCTGTGCCTGAGATGCAAAGTCTGTGCGTATTTCAACGGACTCGACCTGTTTCGCCAAAGTGGCCAGCAGCGCTGCCACGAAACCCGTTCCAGTGCCGATCTGCAAAACCGAATCGCTGCGCTGCAGCTCCAGCGCCTGCAGCAGGCGGGCTTCAACTTTGGGCTGCAGCATGACTTGCCGGTCGCCGATCGGAATGTTGATATCCGCGAACGCCAGGGCGCGATGCTGCAGCGGCACAAAATTCTCTCTGGGCACAGTGGTCATTGTTTCCAGAACCTGCTGATTGAGGACATTCCACGGCCGAATCTGCTGTTCGACCATATTGAATTTGGCAAGTTCAATATCCATTACCGTGCCCTACGGATAGAAAAAGACGTTTTCGCTGCGCCCGATGCCTGTTCCAGAGCCGCCCGCTTACCGGGCTCGCTCCTAGTGGATTCGGTCGAAGCGCAGAGTATAATTCTCACCTTCAAGCTTTTCTTCGAAAAGTTCAGTGGTCGCCGGATGATCCACGGGTCCGCTTTCGGAATCGGGCACTAAATTCTGCTCCGATACGTAAGCGATGTAATTGCTCTTTTCGTTTTGTGCCAGCAGATGGTAGAACGGCTGATCTTTGCGGGGTCTGATTTTGGAGGGAATCGACTCATACCATTCATCGGTATTGCTGAATTCAGGATCCACATCAAACACGATGCCCCGAAACGCATAGAAGCGGTGGCGAACGATTTGCCCGAGTTTGAACTTTGCAAGAGTCGACATGCTGTGATTCCATTTCCCATGATGATACAACGAAAAGATAAGTTTTGCTGAACCGGTTTTCAAGAGTCGCAATTTCGCTGCAGCGCCGATGCCAGACACGCCGCGGCGCCGTGCGATTGAATCAATTTGGTAGGTCAAAGTGCCCTCTGCCACTGAAATACTCAAAGGCTTAAATGAGCAGCAAATACAGGCGGTCACCGCACCGCCGGGACCGCTGCTGGTGACCGCAGGCGCCGGCAGCGGCAAAACCGCTGTGCTCATGCATCGGATCGCGTACCTGATCGATGAATATCAAGTCCGCCCGAGCCGGATCATGGCGGTCACCTTTACCAACAAGGCGGCGCGGGAGATGAAAGATCGCATTGGCAACATTCTCATGCCCGAAGATGTGCCGTCGCGCATCGGCACTTTCCATTCTCAAGCCTATCGGTTTTTGCGGCGGTATCACGTTGAGGCTTCCCTGCCGAGTGGTTTTACGATCATGGACATGGATGACCAAAAGTCCTTGATGCGGCGCCTTGCGGCTGAGAACGATTTTGATTATCAGCAGAACAACTGGCTCAAGAACGCGCAGAATTTCATCAACAACTCCAAAGAAAACAGACTGCGTGCGGGCGCCATCGACACGAGCGAAGTGTCTGGTCGATATCGTCGACACAATTTCGATGAGCTGGTCGAGTTCTACCTGATTTATGAATCGGCGTGCCAAGATAACGGCTGGGTTGATTTTACCGAACTGCTGCTGCGCTCTGTCGAGGTGCTGCACAACAATGAGCTGGTCCGTCAGAAAGTGCAGGATCAGACTGAGCACTTGCTGATCGACGAGTTCCAGGATACGAATTCGCTGCAGCTGGATTGGCTGCTGGCCCATTGCGAGCACCATGGCAATGTCATGGCAGTTGGCGATGAAGACCAGTCCATTTACGGCTGGCGCGGGGCGGTGCCGCACAGCATGATGGACTTTGCGAAAAATTTCCGCAACACCGAAATCATCCGCCTGGAGCGCAACTACCGGTCGACCCAGATTATCCTGCAGGCCGCCAATGCACTGATCAAGAACAATCAAAATCGCTATGACAAGAATCTATGGACGGACAAGCGCAGCGAGTCGCAAAAAATATGTCTTTATGACGCCCAAACGGGCGAGCGCGAGGCCCAGTACGTAGCCGGCGAGATTGAGAAATTCAGAACGGCGCATAATTTGCCGTATTCCGCTTTCGCAGTGCTGTATCGCACAAACGCGCAATCGAGGCTCTTTGAGGAGGTTTTTTCGCACAAACGGCTGCCTTTTCGCATATTCGGCGGGCAGAGGTTTTATTCAAGAGCGGAAATCAAGCATGTGCTGGCCTATCTGCGCCTGCTGGTCGAGCCTCGTGCCGATGATGCCTGCCGGCGCATTATGAATCTGCCGCCGCGCGGCATCGGTAATAAAATGATGCAGACAATCGAATCCGCAGCCGCTGCTCAGGGACTGTCGATCTGGGACGCGATTTGCCGGCTTGCCGAAGACGCAGCCGCTTCAGCCCGGGTCCGCAGCGCTTTGGGCGGCTTTGTGGAACTGGTCGAGCAACTCAAGGAAAGTGCGCAAATTCTTCCATTGCCCCAAATCGTGCGCGAAGTCATTGAAGCGACCGCATTGCGCGAATACTACGAAAACATGGGTATAGCGGAAACCGCGAGAGTCGAGAATCTGGACGAAATGGTCAATGCGGCGGCCAATTATATGGAGCGTTACGCTGAAGACTACGGCACTGCCGCGGCGTGTGCCGGCCGCCAGATTATTTTTGATTACCTCGATGAGGTGACGATCGATGCCGGTGACAAGCATGAAAAGGATGCGGATGCCATCTGGGTCATGACTTTGCACTCGTCCAAGGGACTCGAATTTCCCGTCGTATTTCTTACCGGCATGGATGATGGCCTGCTCCCGCACCTCAACGCTATTCAAAGCAGCCGGTTCAAACCCGAAGCCATTGAAGAGGAGCGCCGGCTGTGCTATGTTGGAATGACGCGAGCCGAAGATGCATTGATTGTCACACGGGCGCAGCGCCGGCGGATTTTCGGGCAGATGGAACGGTATGCGCCATCCAGATTTTTCAAGGAAATACCGCCGCGATATCTGGAGCGCTTGACTGACCCGCTGGCACGCCCCAGATTTTGAGAGCTGCCATGGCATCGCGGCGTCCGATCAGACTGACAGTCACTGGATTTGTACCGTTTTCCCAGATGGCGCGGAATCCCTCTGCGGATTTGATTCGCCGCCTTGAGCAGGATGCACCCTTTGGCTGGCGTTTTGCCCCCAGCTTCTGTGTTTTGCCAGTCGCATACGAAACTGCAGAAGATACGGTTAATTCTTTGATTGAGAATACGCAGCCTGAAATACTCATCATGACGGGTTTGGCAGCCGACACCCGTGTGCTGCGCTTGGAGCGATGTGCGAAAAATCTTGATGATTCACCCGCCGCCGACAACCGCAACTGCATCCGCCGCGGACAGCCCATTGTCGCAAAGGGCGCACCGCGCCAATATTGCTCGCCGCTCCCGCTGGATGCATTTGCAGTCGCGCTGCGGGCGGCGCGGATTCCAGCGGCAGTGTCAGATGATGCGGGAGGATTTGTCTGCAATCATTGCTACTTTATCGCCCGGCAGCGCTTGCATATGAGCGCGGTCCCGGCAATTGCGCTTTTTGTTCATATTCCGAAACTGGGCGCATACGGCGCCGATTCGACCACCGGGATGAGCCTCGAAACTGTGTCCGAAGGCATTGTTTTACTCGCTTCGTGGATGGATGAATATCGCCGACGCAGTAACGCAATTATCCGCAATGAGAGTGTTGTACAATCAAGCCCGTTGGAGCGGCCGAAGCGCGAATTGACTCGCCGCCGCGGCAAACAGCTCCAGCGTGAATCCAGCGAATTTTGACTGACAACTGAACGGCCTGCAATGACACTGACAAGCGACGCATACAAGACGGTCAGCTTCATTCACATGGAAGACGGGACTCCGTCAGACTTCGAATTTTTGCACGGCTTGGAGAAAGAGTTTTCCCGCAGCACCGCGGAGCGCATACTGGAACATCTTCGCCTTTTGGAGAGCAGTTTTGCCGGATACAAGGTCAGTCGACTTGAGCATGCACTGCAGACTGCAACACGAGCGTTGCGTGACGACGCCGATGAAGAAATGATTGTTGCAGCCCTGCTCCACGATATCGGCGATACGCTGGCGCCGGAAAACCACAGTGATTTTGCTGCGGCTATTCTGCGGCCGTTTGTGTCGCCGCGAACGCACTGGATCATCAAGCACCATGGCGTGTTTCAAGGGTATTACTTTTTCCACCATCTCGGCGGCGACCGGCATGCCCGCGATCGCTATCGAAACCATCCGTACTATCAAGCTTGCGCGGATTTTTGTGCGGACTGGGACCAGTGTTCTTTCGACCCGGCTTACGAATCAAAACCGCTGGACTATTTTGCACCGATGGTGCGACGCGTTTTCGCCCGTGAACCGTTCTCGGCAGATGTGAAGCAAGGCGCATAGCAGGACGATTCGCGCAAGCGGCAATCAGGCAACGCATCACTTTTGACTTGAATTCTCAACAGGCGGAGACTATGACAACATCTTTCGGTGACCGTGACGGCGTCATCTGGAATGACGGACAGCTGGTGCCGTGGCGCGACGCTACTGTGCATGTACTGACGCACTCGCTGCATTACGGCGTTGCTGTATTCGAAGGCCTGCGCGCTTACAAAACGGATTCCGGTACGGCTATTTTTCGATTGCCGGAACATACCAAGCGGTTGTTCGCCTCCGCTCATATTCTGCGCATGGAGATGCCGTTCGATCAAGATACCATTAATCAGGCGCAAGTGAATGTTGTGCGGGAAAACAATCTGCAAAGCGCGTATGTCAGGCCGCTTGCATTTTACGGCTCCGAAGGCATGGGCCTGCGCGCTGACAATTTGTCTACGCATATGATGATTGCCGCGTGGGATTGGGGCGCGTATCTCGGTACCGAAGCCCTCCAGCATGGGATCAAGGTCAAGACTTCGTCTTTTTCCAGGCTGCATGTCAATGTCTCGATGTGCCGGGCGAAAGCCTGCGGCCATTACATCAATTCCATTCTTGCCTTGCAGGAGGCGCTGGAAAACGGCGCCGATGAAGCTCTGCTGCTGGATACCGACGGCTTCGTCATGGAAGGCTCGGGAGAGAATATATTCATCGTGCGCGATGGTCAGGTCGTGACTCCGGACCTGGCATCCGCACTTGAGGGGATTACTCGCAATACGGCGATCGCTTTGCTCAGGGAGATGGGATATGAAGTGGCGGAGCGCCGGATTACGCGAGACGAGGTCTATATCTCAGAAGAAGCTTTTTTTACCGGAACCGCAGCCGAAGTGACGCCAATCCGGGAATTGGACAGCCGCAGGATTGGGACAGGCAAGCCCGGGCCGATCACTCGCGCACTGCAGGACAAATACTTCCAGGTTGTCGAAGGCCGCGACCCGAAATATCAGCATTGGCTGACCTATATCTGATGCAAAGCGATGAGTGCTGAGACCTACAAGCCGAAGACGGGTGACACGCCGAATCTTGAGCCCGTAGTCACCGTTACGCGGGACGATTTGCCGCTTCACTGTCCTCTGGATCGGATGCGGCTGTGGGATTCTCATCCGCGGGTGTACTTGCCCATCGAAAAAACCAAAGAAGCGCTGTGTCCATATTGCGGCACCCGATTCTTTCTCGCTGACTGATCGCTCAGGGCGCACGGCATCCCGTTACGCCGATGAGCCGTTTTTTCCGCCGTTTGGAATCGGTCGCCGATCTGCCGCTTTTCAAGTCTCATCTTGAAACCCTGTGTGACAAGCATATTGCCCCTCGGGTCTTGAGTCAGGATGACACCGTATTGGAAGAGTTCGCGCATCTCCGCGAACTGCCGGCAGCGAGCTTGCGCTGGGCAAGTTCCTTTCACACTTCGATCGCAGCTGTTCAGCGCGTCCGGACTTCGCGCGCACGAAAGCGCATTCGGCTCATTGGCATGGGCGGCGCCAGTCAGTCCGCCAAAGCTTATTCGGTCTTCGCTGACTGTGATGCCGCCAAGGACTTTGCCGTGCTGGACAGTACTGCGGCGCAATTTCTTGAGCCTTTTGTCGATGCCGCCAGTATGTCGCTCAATCATGCTGAAACCGACGAGCTGTATATTGTTGCCAGCAAATCAGGCGAGACCGTCGAAACTTTGGACATCGGCGAGACGCTCCGTTTTGCTGTTGAACAGTCCGGCCGGCCCGCAGATTTTCTAGTGATAACCGATCCGGGTGACAGCACACTGTCGCGCTGGGCCCATGAACACGCAATCCAGATCATCCGGAGCGAGTCCGCGGTGGCCGGCCGGTATACCGCGCTGAGCGTGCTCGGACTGATGCCTGCGCACCTGCTGGGCATCCAGCTGGAGACGGTGCGAAAGGCCTGTCAGCATTTCATCGCGCAAATGCACGATGATCAATCCGAGACAGCCTGCTGGACTTGCAGTATCGCCGCCGCAACTGCAGTCGCGAGCGCTATCGGCGGCAGCCGCATGCAGTTGCGCGCCGCCCGCAGAATGCGACCGGTATTGCAGTGGGTTGAGCAATTGGTCGCTGAGAGCCTCGGCAAGTCGGGACTTGGGGTGCTGCCCGTGATTGAGATCGGGCGTGACGAACCTGACAACGCCGATATTGTCTGCATTGAATGCACAGTCCCCAGCCTGTCTGCGGGCAGTGCTGCTGCCGATGCGGTGTCAATGAATCCAGCTTCGCCAGCGAGATTTCGATTTGAGGCCGAAATTCAAGACTTGCCTGCATTAGTGCACTTTTTCTTTGCCATGGAAATGGCCGTATTTTTGGCTGGATGTCTCACGCAGATCAATCCGTTGGATCAGCCGGATGTCGAATCCAGCAAAGCCAACACCCGTGCGCTCCTGCAGGTGACAGATGCGCCCGCCGTCGCGCGTGATGTCGGGCAGCAAATTCATTTTTTCGATGCGGCAGCCCCCGCGCATATCGTGCGTGCGCTGGATCAAGCTGCGGCATCGACAGGCGAGGGCGCAAGTCGATATATCGCGATTCTCGCGTACCTGAATCCGTGCGTCGAAATTACCGCTGGGCTGGAAAGTCTGGCGTTGCGCATTGAAGCGGCAACGGGCTTGTCGGTGGTGATGAACTTCGGTCCGCAGTATCTGCACTCCACCGGCCAGTTCCATAAAGGCGGCGCTGGCGCTGGCGTGTTTTTGATGGTTCGGTCTGAGGCCGCCTCCGCGCTGGCGGCGGCCAACCGCGACTACTGCTTTGAGGACCTGCTCAGACAGCAGGCTGCCGGGGACGCGGCAGCGCTGCGGGCACACGGTCGAACGGTGATTACAGCGTGCCTGTCACAGCACACCGTCGCAGACTTGCATTCGCTGATCGATGCTTTTGCGGCGGGCAGCGTTTGAGCGCCGGCAGGATTGGATGACTCAAGAGGACCGCGTACTACGTACTAGTCCAGTCCCTGCATGTAAATCGATACATCTTCAATCTGCTGCTCAGTCAGGCGGAATGCAATCAAGTTCATTTCCTCATTGACGCGGACGCCACTTTTGAATTCACGCAGCGATTGCATCAGATACGGCGCCCATTGCCCGGAAACTTTCGGATAGCGTACTGGAATTCCGTTGCCGGAGGGGCCATGACATGCCATGCAGGCCGGCACTGAATACTGACTTGAGCCGATCCGATACAATTCCCGGCCGCGTTCAGCCGCCGCAACATCATCTTCACTGATGCTGGCTTTGGAAGTTTCGAACTGGGCATAGTAGGCATCCAGGTCAAGCATATCCTGCTCGCTCATAGCGGCGACCATGCCCGCCATAACGGCGTTTTGTCGTGTACCGGACTTGTATGCCTCAAGCTGAGCGGCCACATACCCCGGTACCTGGCCGGCGATTTTCGGAAACTCAGGTGACGGGCTGTTGCCGTCGGTTCCGTGACAGGCCGCGCACACGGCCGCTTTGGCTTGTCCGGCAGCCGCATCGCCAGTGGCGTGGGTCGGCCCGGCCAAGGCGACCAAAATGCCAATTGCAATGATAACAGCGAAAAATAATTTGACTTGCTTGCTGGATTCCAAAATACGTCTCTTCAATGAATCGTTATCGTAGCTTAAGTTCAATGCGCGGCTAAATATATCATGATTTGTGCTCAAAACACGGCCAAATTACCCCACAGAAAGCGCTTCGATCCGGTTGCAAGGCACTTGCGTTGCGGTCAAATCGCCGGCGGCAATCGAATGAGAATCAATTAGAATAGATTATGATCGAATCATCTGCCAAAGGTCAGCCATGGCGACCGATTTGGCTTTGCGTAATGAATTCAGACAGCAGTTCCAAAAGCAAGCTTGCGAGTCAGCTGCAAAGTGCGAGATTTGTTGTCGCCGCGCACAAGGCATCACAATGGATGCCCGACAGCGGCAGTGAAATCGCGTTTGCCGGCCGCTCCAACAGCGGCAAGTCGAGTGCCATCAATGCAATTGTTGGCCAGCGTGCGCTGGCCGTCGCCAGCAAAACGCCCGGGCGTACCCGGCAAATTGTTTTCTTCGAAATCGATGCTTCAAGAAGGCTGGTTGATCTGCCCGGCTATGGCTATGCCAAAGTGCCGGCCGATGTAAGAAGTCATTGGGCTCGGCAGATCGAACGGTATTTCACGACGCGTGAGAGTTTGTCCGGCCTGTTTTTGACGATGGATATCCGCCACCCGCTCAAGGCGCTGGACCAGCGACTGATTGACTTCAGTCTTGATGTCGGCGTCGGCGTTCATATCTTGCTGACCAAATCTGACAAGCTGTCAAAATCGAAGTCTATGGCAGCCGTGCATTCGGTTGCCCACAGCCTGCAGCATGTCCCGGCCGCAAGCGTTCAGGCTTTTTCAGCCTTGACGCGCAGCGGTGTCGAGCAGGCTCGCAAGAAGCTCTGTGCCGCACTGGCGGGTGGCGCCGACAGCTGATGATCTAGTCGTGCGCACTCGCCCAGTTCGCCCCGACGCCCGCGTCGGCGACCAGCGGAACGCGCAGCGCGGCCACATTTTCCATAATCGCCTTGACGTTGTCGACTACGGCAGTGACTTGCGTTTCCGGCGATTCGAGTACGAGCTCATCGTGCACCTGCATGATCATGCGGGCATCGCTGCCGGATTCGCGCAGCCATCGGTCCACCTCGATCATCGCCAGCTTAATGATGTCCGCCGCGGTGCCCTGCAGCGGCGCATTGATCGCGGCGCGTTCAGCGGCTTGACGCTGATTGAACTGCTTGGAACGAATGTGCGTTAGATGCATTCTTCGACCGTAGAGTGTTTCGACAAATAGTTCGGCCCGTGCCTGCTCGCGCACCCGATTCATGTACTGGTGGACATTGGGGTAACGTTCAAAATACTGTTCCATATACTGTTTTGCAGCAGCCACGCTGATTTGCAGCGTCTTCGACAGCCCGTAGGCCGACATCCCGTACATCAGGCCGAAGTTGATGGCTTTGGCGCTGCGGCGCTGATCTGAGGTGATGTCATCAAGCGGTGCGCCGAACACCTGCGAGGCCGTGAACCGATGCACATCCTCACCTTTGCTGAACGCATCGATCAGGCCCGGGTCTTCGGCAATATGGGCCATGATCCGAAGCTCAATCTGAGAGTAGTCAATTGAGATCAGGACATGGGCCGGCGCGGCGATAAAGGCCTCGCGAATCCGCTTGCCGTCATCGGTACGAATGGGAATGTTCTGTAAATTCGGATCCGAAGACGACAGTCTGCCCGTGCCGGCCACACACTGATTGTAGGACGTATGGACCCGCTGTGTGTTCGGGTCAATCAGTTCCGGCAGCTTGTCCGTATAGGTCGATTTCAGCTTGGTCAGGCTGCGATACTGAAGAATCATGTCGGGCAGGTCATATTCAGCCGCCAGCTCCCGCAATACGGCTTCGGAAGTTGATGCGTGTCCCGTTGCGGTTTTGCTGTCATTCCGGTAACCGAGCTCGTCGAAGAGAATTTCGCGAATCTGTTTCGGCGATGAAATGTTGAACGGTCTGCCCGCCTCGCGATAAATGGACTGCTCGATCTGTTCAATGCGCTGCTGCAAGCTGTGGCTCTGCGCATTGAGCTCGCCGCGATCGATGCGCACCCCGTAATTTTCCATCCGCATCAGCACCGCCGCCAGTGGCATGTCAAATTCGGAGTAGACGCGCTCAAGCTGTTTGCTGGAACGAATTTTCGGCCATAGCAATTCGTGCAGCCGAAAGGTGATGTCGGCATCTTCGCAGGCGTATTGCGCGGCGGACTCGATTTCAACCTGATCAAATGTGATCTGTTTTTTGCCTTTGCCGGCGACCTCTTCGTATTTGACCGTGTTATAGGCCAGATATTTCAATGCGAGCGTGTCGAGACTGTGCTGTGCCACGGCATTGGCGTTATAGACATAGGACTCGATCATCGTGTCGTAGGTCATGCCGCGCACTTCAATGCCGTACTCGGCGAGCATGCTGGCGTCAAACTTGATGTTTTGTGCGATTTTGGCAATATTCGGATTTTCGAAAATCGGCTTGAGCCGGGCAATTGCATCATCAATTGGCAGCTGCGCAGGAACACCGAGGTAGCTGTGGCCAAGCGGAACGTAGCAAGCGGTCTTGGGTCTGATGCTGATTGAAATGCCGACCAGTGATGCGCGTCGGGTGTCGAGCCCGGTCGTTTCCGTGTCAAATGCGAAGATCTCGACTGCGCAAAGCTGTTCGATCAGAGCATTGAAAGTCGGTTCATCGTTCACCAGCTGATAGGCGGGTGCAGTTTCTTTCGGCTGTGCATGCGCGCCATCGAGCTCCCGCAGCCAAGTGTTGAATTCCAGCTGGGTGTAAATTTCCCGCAGCTGCTCGACATTGCGCTCGGAAATTGTGAATTCTTCCAATGCGCAGCCAAGCTCGACATCGTGCTTTAGAGTAATCAGCTGCCGGACCATGGGCAGCTGGCTGATGCAGTCGCGAAAATTCTGTCCCGCCTTGCCGGGCAGCGAGTCGGCATTGGCGATGATGGCATCCAGGCCGCCGTACGTGGTGAGCCATTTGGCAGCCGTTTTGGGCCCGACCAGCGGCACACCGGGAATGTTGTCACTTGTATCGCCGATCAGCGCCAAATAATCAATGATCATGGATGGCGGCACGCCAAATTTTTGCAGGACTTCGCTGCATCCCAGAAGCTCGCCTTTGCGCTCGTCGAGCATGACCACATCGTCACTGACGAGCTGTGCAAGGTCTTTGTCGCTGCTCGCAATGACAGTCCGCAAGTCTGGGCCGTGAAAGGCGGTTGCCAAAGTCGCAATGACATCATCGGCCTCGACGCCCTCAATGGACAGAGTCCGGATGCCGAAGGCGTTGACCAGCTGCTTTATCGTCTCGTATTGGGGACGCAGATCATCGGGCATCGGCGGCCGGTTCTGCTTGTACTCCGAGTAGATTTCATCGCGGAAAGTCTTGCCCTTGGCATCAAATACGACAACAATGTAGTCGGGACTGTGCTCGCGCAGCATTCGTGCGAGCATGTTGGCGAAACCGAATACCGCACCGGTCGGCTTGCCGTCAGAGGTGTGCAGCTGATTGGCAAAGAAGGCCCGGTAAACGTAGGCGGTGCCATCGACCAAAATGAGCGACTGAGCAGGAGAATTCATGCAACTTTTGATTGTTTCGGGTGATCTGATGCCGTCATGCCGGCTGAGTGTCATTATTGCACAACCATCATCGTGAAGCGCGACAAGTCATCCTTCAGTGATCGATAATACGTAAAATAACCATTCGTACGAAACTACAAATCGCAGCCTGAAAATGATCGAAGTCGAGAACCTGACCAAAGCATTCGGCGATCGGACTGTTGTCAATGATGTCTCCTTTACCGTGAAAAAAGGTGATGTTCTTGGTTTTCTGGGCCCGAATGGCGCCGGCAAATCGACAGTCATGAAAATGATCTGCGGCTTTCTGACACCTGATCAAGGCAGTGTTCGAATCAAGGATGTCGATATACAGGTCAATCCGATTCGCGCCAAAGCGTCGATCGGCTATTTGCCGGAGGGAATGCCGCTGTATTCTGAAATGCCGGTCACTTCATTTCTCTCATTCCATGCCAGAGTGCGCGGACTGCGTGGCTACGAGATACCGCTGCATATTGCCAAGACTGCTGGCAATGTCAATATCGGGCACGTATTGACCCAGCCGATCTACTCACTGTCGAAGGGCTACAAGCGCAGAGTCGGATTGGCCCAAGCTTTGCTGCATGAGCCCGACATCCTGATCCTGGACGAACCGACCGATGGACTTGACCCGCTGCAGCAAGAGCAGGTGCACCGACTGATTCAGTCATTGTCTGCCGACAAGGCGATCATTCTTTCGACGCACGCGCTCACGAAAGTTCATGAAATCTGCACTCGTGTAATCATCATCGATCAAGGCAATATCGTGATCAACCAGGATATTGAAAGAATAAAGAAACAGTCGAAAAATCACCATGCAATCAAATTGCGAATCAGGGCGATGCAACGCGACGAAGTCATTCAGGCGCTGCTGTCAATCGAAGCGGTTCAAGATGCAAGGTATGTGCTGAGAGACGACAGTTTTCTGGTTATGCCGGCAAAACGCGGTTCAATACTTGATGAGATCTGGAAAGCAGTAAAAGAAAACGCCTGGCAAGTGCAAACCCTCGAAGAAGTTCAAGGCAGTATCGATGATGTGTTCAAGGCTATCACAAAAAATTAGGAATTTCGCCGGCGCTCTGTGCGCGGCGCTTGCGATGCTTCTCGGCGCAAGTGTCGCTCTTGCGGATACATTGGCTGAAACGATCGCAGTCGAGAACAAAAGTGCGGTCATCACCGGAGAGGTGATTGAGACCTCTGACTCTGAGTCTGTCCAAGCATCAGCCAGTGAGCTTGAGGTCGAATCTCCGAAAGGGCTGCAGGTAAGAGAGTATCGCCGAGGCGAGCACACAATTCGAGAATACCGAAGCGGCGGGCGGCTGATGCATGTCGAGATGCGCAAGGATGGCCAGCCGGCGTTTGTGTTCGATCATACCAAGCAGGATAAGAATCCCGATCGGCGACCGCGATCTGGCGTCATCATCTCAAACTGGTGAAACGCTCGCCTGTGAATTCTGCAGGCCTCTATCTAGGCGAGGAACTCAAGCGCTATTCGTTTGGGGACGGACATCCTTTTGGTCCAGATCGCTACGATCGTTTCTGCGAGGAAGCGCAGAAACGCGATCTGCTTGAGCAAGTCAGCATTCTGATGCCGGTATTGTGCGAGCCGCAAGATCTGCTTCGCTTTCATCACAAAGATCATGTCGATTTCGTCAAGCGCGCTTCCGTACACGGCACCGGTTTTCTTGATTCGGGTGACACTCCCGCGTTTGTCGGGATTTATGACGCGGCGCGTTATGTGACGGGCAGCTGTCTGGATGCAGTGCAGCGAATCATGGACGGCGAGCTGGCCCGCGTCTTCATTCCAATCGCCGGACTGCATCACGCAAGCCGCGACCAGGCCGCTGGATTTTGCGCCATCAGCGACATCGGTGTGGCAGTCGAAACGCTGCGCGAGCGTCACAGTATCCGCCGCATATTGTATGTCGATATTGATGCGCATCATGGCGATGGGGTCTATTATTCATTTGCTTCGGACGCTGAAGTTTTCATCGCCGATATCCACGAAGATGGACGGTATCTGTATCCGGGTACGGGCGATGCTGCCGAGTGCGGCATCGGGGGAGCACAGGGTACCAAGCTCAACATTCCAGTGATGTCGGAAAGCGGCGACGATGTTTTCTATTCGGCCTGGGAAAAACTTGAGACATTCGCTCGTGAGGCATCGCCACAGTTTGTATTGCTGCAGGCCGGCGCCGATTGCATTGCGGGCGACCCGATCACGCACTTGAGGTTTTCTCCGCAAGTCCACAAGCATGCTGCGACGCGGTTATGTCTCCTGGCCGATGAATTTTGTGACGGCAAAATTCTCGCCATGGGCGGCGGGGGATACAATCGAGACAATTTGGCCAAAGCTTGGTGCGAAGTGGTGCAAGCGCTGATTGAGACATCATGACCGGTGCGGGGTTGAGCGGGCTTGCAATTGTCGGCAGTGCAGCGAGCCGAAAGCAAGCCAGAGGCAAGACCGTATCAATGCGCTGCACAACTGGCTGGAGCTTGGCAGGCATGGCATCGTAAGTCGCTCTGTACGCGGCAGGAGATGAAACAGCCGGAAAGGGGCGCTCGCAGCTGGACTTTTCGCTGCCTGGCCGAAGGGAACATGAAGAGGGTAGGTATTATTTTTGCTCAATCACTCCGAACAATGAAAAGTATTTTTCGAGGCAAACAGTTCCGAGAATGGTTTGAAGCGATAGTTTTGCCAGGAAACATATTGGCTCAGAACAGAAAAAAGACGACAAAACCCCTGGCTCTAGAAAACAGGAGGAGAATCTTGCCAAACTCTGCCGCTGTCATAATTTTGGGGATTATATACTTGACTAAACCAGTGGAATAAAATATCATTGCGGCTCAAGCTTGGCAAAATCTGCAATGGAATAAAGGCCCATGAATCCGAGCCAGAAAGCTCCCGGCAAAGCGTATCGCGATGGCATTTCCGTGCTGCGGCTCATGGAGATGTTTCCCGACGAGAGGGCGGCGCGCAAATGGTTTGAGTCGATCATCTGGGAAGACGGGGCGGCCGTGTGCCACCGCTGCGGCGGCACCGACACCTACGAGGTTCCAAGCGGCAAGCCGCTGCCGCACCGGTGCCGCAGCTGCCGCAGGCATTTTTCGTGCCGCCACGGCACCTTGCTGGAGAGCTCTCACATTGGGCTGCAAAAATGGGCGATCGCAATCTATCTGGTGGCCACCAGCCTGAAAGGCGTGTCGTCGATGAAGCTGCATCGGGACTTGGGAATCACACAGAAATCGGCCTGGCACATGCTGCACAAGATCCGCTATGCCTTGCCGGGCGAGATGCCGCCGCCGGCGCGGTCCGCGGCCGAGGTGGATGAGACCTACATCGGAGGCCTGGAGCGCAACAAGCACGATGCAGACAAGCTCAAGGCCGGCCGCGGCGGGGTCGGCAAGGCCATCGTGGTCGGGATGAAAGAGCGCCGCTCCAAGCAGGTGGTCGCGCAGGTGATCAAGGACACCGCACGCCCGACCTTGCACGGATTTATCCGCGACCACGCCGCGGCCGGTGTCGAGGTCATGAGCGATGACTTCATCAGCTATCGGGAGCTTGACGGCTACAAGCACCGGTTTGTGCGCCATTCGGCGGGCGAGTATGCGGCAGGCGATGTGCATGTCAACGGCATCGAGTCTTTCTGGTCGATGCTCAAGCGCGCGCACAAAGGAACCTATCACAAGATCAGCTCCAAGCACCTGGGCCGGTATGTGGGCGAGTTTGCCGGCCGTCACAATATCCGTGAGTTTGACACTGCCGACCAGATGGCGGCCATTGTGGCGGGGCTTGTCGGGCGCCGCTTGATGCACCGTGATCTGACCGGCGGCAAGGATGGCCGATTGCGCTGATGCGAGGCGGGCACGGCGCCAGAGACGACCAAGGTGTGGACAGCATCAGCGCCGAGCAGCATTTGCGCGCCAGGCAGCTGGCGCGCCGGGTGCTGGCGGCATCGCCGCTGAAGACCGGCCGTCGCGGCGAGAAAGCCGATGGCAAAGCTCCGCACAGAGCAAAATAATTCTATAGACAGCCGATTTTCGGGAAAATATTTCACTGGTTTAGTCAAGTATATAATCCCCAATCAAATCCTATCTGAAAACTATTTTCCCAAGCCTTTTTTGAAGGGTTTTCAGCTTGAGAGCGATGATTTCACGCAGCCTTTGAGAGTATCGATGGCCTTGATACGATCTGGATTGCTGCCAAAGACTCGCGGTCGATGAAACACATTTATTTCAAGTCGCTTGATGACGTCGGCATTACGATTAAACCACAGCCCCCGCTGCAATGCGCGGCAGCACCATCCAATGCAAAAAAGGCGGCAAAACCCTAGTGTCACCGGAAAACGCCTTTGAAATCGTAACCGTCAAGCAGTACCCCTCGGCATTGATCCAAACGCTCGCGCTTTTGCCGAAATAGTGCTTTTGCAGGCAGAAAACCAGAAAATGAATTCGCCGCAATGGCAACGCCTCAGCTCGATTTAGCTGTCAAACTTCAGCTTAAGAGGTCTGGTAGCGGCCCCGCCTCGTTCAACTCATCCATCAGGGCGAGAAGTGCCGAAGTCTTGCCGGTTGGCGGAGCATCGACCCGGATGAAATACCGCTTTCGCGAAATCAGGTCAAAGACCTCATCCCGGCCCATGCGGTCCAAAGGCGGAATGTGATAGTCGTTTTCCGGCACAACCAGACCGGCAGTACCAACAATCTCATGATGCACAATTTTGAGAGCGCGCAATGCCTCCGTCAGTTTTGCGAAAATATGTTGAATTGAACGTTTGCAGAGGGAGTCGGCGGGCGGCAAAGCTGGCCTCGAATCGAAACCGCTGTGCATATCATCGATTGCGATGACTGAATGAGTCACGGCGGAAACTGTAAATTGAATCTGGATTAATCGCCACATCAATCACCGCCGGTTTCTCAGCCGCAAGCGCAGCTGCAACTGCATCGGCAATCTCGTCAATCCGATCAACCTTGAAGCCGGCCGCTCCATACAGCCGCGCGACCTGATCAAATGGCGGACTCAAGATGTCTGCGCCAATGAAGCGGTGATCAAAGAAATCGCGCTGATAAGCTTTTTCTGCACCCCAGCACTGATTGTTCATGACCACAGTAATGGTGTTGATGCCGTGCTCAACCGCAGTACTGAGTTCCGGCAGCGTCATGCCAAAACCGCCATCGCCGATCAATGACACAACCGTACGATCCGGCATCGCCAGCTTGACCCCCAAACCGCAGGCAAACGAGAAACCGACAAGTCCGAAGTCAAGCGGAGTGAATTGCGAGTGCGGCCGCACATAATTCATTTCGTCGGTTGCCTGCAGACAAGCGGTACCCGCATCCAAGGTAAATGCGCAATCTTCGGGAAGAGTGTCACGCAAGCATCTGAATAAAGCCGCCGGCACAATCGGATGCGCATCAAGCGGCGCGTTCTCGTCCCGGCGCCTCAGAAACGCCTCACGCCGCCGCCGAAATCTCTCAGCCCACGCATCGGCCTGCAATCGTCGGCCGGATGCGCTGACCGCCGCATACAATTGCGCAGCGGTCGCGGCAGCATCGGCACAAATTCCGACCGCCACCGGGAAATAGCGTCCAATCGATATCGGGTCTTGCTCCACCTGGATAATCTTGGCATCTGAATTGATATGGTCATACGAGTAAAACGTGGAGTTGAATCCAAGTCGCGTCCCCAGCGCCAAAATCACGTCGGCACTCCGCACCAGCTCCGAAGCGACGGCATTGCCGCGCGGCCCCATCTGACCAGCGTTCAGCGGATGCGCAAAAGGAATTGCGTCACCGTGGCCCGGCGAGGTCGCAATCGGTGCATTGAGCTTCTCAGCCAATGCCAGCGTTTCGTCACAGCACCTAGCGTTCTTCACCCCGCCGCCGGCAACAATCACTGGCTTGCGCGCAGTCAAGAGCAGCGTTGCGGCTTCCCGGATCCAGTCCTCGCTGGCCAGCATTCGAGTCTGTGGACGATAGCTGGCGGGTGACTGAAAGATCGGATAAGTAGATGTTGCCGCCAATATGTCTCGCGGCAAATTGATCGCGACCGGCCCCTGGCGCGGGGCCAATGCAACGGAGAATGCGGCACACATCATCTCCGGGATACGCTCGCCTTGGGTCACTGTCCAAGTTTTTTTCGTGATCGGCGCAAACAGCGACTGCTGATCGACTTCTTGAAAGGCATCACGATCAGTGTGCTGTGTAGACAGCGCGCCGCAAATCGCAATCACCGGGGAAAATGCGGCCTTGGCCTGCGCCAGGCCAGTAGTCAGATTAGTCGCGCCGGGACCATTCTGCCCTGCGAGAAAAACGCCCGGCCTGCCGCTTGCGCGGGCGTAGCCGTCCGCCATGTGGATGCCGGCACGCTCATCGCGAACGCCAAGGTAGCGGATATCGCCAGCGTCGTAAAGCGCATCATAGATTTCCATCGCAGCTGATCCAATCAGTCCGAAAACCGTATCGACATTTTCACAGCGCAATGCCTCGACGACCGCCTGTCCTCCCGTCATTTTGCACCGTCCGCGGGCGCCTGATTGATCTTTATTCGTCATCTTCAATATGCTGCTCTGTGTGCCAGTCAAAGCAATGCAAGGCACGATATCCAATTGTTTTTCATGCATGTACAGGAAGCAAACGCTTGGCTTGACACCGCGACGCTCAATGAACTGCGCACAGAATCAGGATCGCCAGCGACTCCGCTTTCAGCTCGCCCATTATCCGGTAAACTCTTTCTCGAAATCGCAATTACATCGCCGAACAGTTTTTCAGTCGCACTGCCGCCAGCGTGGGTTCCAAATCTGTCTACAACCGTCGCGAGCAATCCAAATTGCACGTTCCAATATCCCTTGCTTGCGTTTCGATTCACTCGGTTTCAAATATGCCTGCGCAAAAATCCCATGATCGGCTCAACAAATGCCTGCGGATCCTCAAGCAGTCCAAGATGTCGAAGTTTAGGAACAATTCGCACTTCACTGCCGGCAATTTCGTTCGCAATTGCATGCGCCATCGCCGGCGTACTCCCGGAGTCATGCTCGCAGGTCATCACCAGCGCCGGCGCCTCAATAGCCGGAGCTGGACTGATCAGTTCGAGTACGCCTGTGGCAAGTACCTGCCGGCATTGCGCATAGCTGACGGGATCGTTGCCGAGCACACATTCACGCACCTGCTGAACAGCGCCAGGATTTGCGTGACGATACGCCTGTGTAAACCAGCGTTCCATCGTTGCCTCAATCGTGGCGCCCGGACCACCTTGCGCTGTATCGCTGGCGCGCTGTTCAATAAGCCGCTGCTGACCCGGCGTTCTTTGGTGCGGGGAGTTGAGAATCACCAAAGCCTGGACGCATTCAGGGAAATCCAGTGTGAATCTGCGGTTGATCATGCCGCCAAGAGAAAATCCAATGATTGCACACCGCTTAATCTCCAGCTCATCCAACAGTGCCTTGAGCTGCTTCGAATATACCGATAAAGTGGGCTCCGTCTGCGGCGCACGGCTGCGGCCATGACCAGACAAATCGTATGACAGGACCCGATAGCAAGAAGTCAGCGGGGACAGGAAACACTTCCAGATATAGCGGTCCAAGCCAATCCCATGAATCAAAACAACATCTTTCGCATCAGCTTCCCCTAGCCGCTGATACGCGGTGCCATGAGCGTCGATCTGCGTTGATTCAGGCAGTTGATAGGGCACGGCTGGCTTCGCTCAAGGTGGACTGAAGCGGGATGCTGAATCGATCAGATTGACGCAATAGCCTTGAGCTGCAATCTGCGCCAGCTAGTCAAAAGCCGGCATGACTTCATTGCAGAAGAGCGCCAGAGACTGTTTTTGTTCCTGATGCCCAAGACCCATGCTGGCCAGATACACAAACTCATCGACTCCGGCGCGTTCCAGCTGCTTGAGTTTTTGAATCACCTCCGGCGGCGATCCGAGCATCAGGTTGCTTTCCAGCACAGCCGGGCGGAACTGCTCTTTTTCGGCCCGCTGATCCGAAGGAATTTGTGCGGGAAACCCGTTGACCACATCACCTAGATTCAAAAATACATTCTGAAACATTCCCATGCTTTTTTGTATCGCCGCAATCACATGATCTCGAACCTGCGAGTTTTCATACACTGCGCAGTGACGCATGACAGCAAATACCGGCATGCAGGCACCGCCGCCCTTGGCGATCGATGCATCAAGCTGAGTCCGGTATTTCACCACTTCGTCCATTGGCCGCGTAAGCGGCCAAGACAGAATGTTGCAGTCATTGGCAACCGCATAATCGAAAGTGACTGGAGAGCGTGCAGCGACCCAGATGGGCGGATGCGGCTTCTGCAGCGGTTTTGGTACAGAAGTCGCTGCCGGAAAATTCCAGAATTCGCCATTGTGTGCATAATCGCCCTGCCACAGCTGAATGACTGCCGGCAGCATCTCCTGCATGTAGCGATATGCATCGGCTTGCTTCAGTCCCGGCCGCATGCGGTCGAATTCACGCTGGTACGCGCCTGAACCGATGCCGAATTCCAGCCGGCCACCGCTGATCAAGTCAACAAGCGCGGCTTCTCCAGCGAGATTGATCGGATGCCAGTAAGCGGCAACGGCGACCGCAGTGCCCAGACGGATATTCTCGGTGTGCGCGCTCCACCAGGTCAGCAGTTGCAACGGGTTCGGCGCGATAGTCATTTCCAAGGCGTGATGTTCGGCTGCCCAGACGATTCGAAAGCCGCCGGCATCCGCCATTTGCACCATTTCAAGCGTATGTCGCGCCACCGCCTGCATGTCGACGCTCGCATCCATCCGCTCCATATTGATTGCCAGCTGAAATTTCATCTTGACATTGGCCGCCACCTGCGAATAGGAACGGCTACCGGTTGATAAACTGACTTTGCAGCGGTTCGCCGGAGGTGTTCATCCACACTGTTTTGGAGCAGGTATAGTCGTAAATTGCCTGCAGTCCGCCTTCTCGTCCGTAACCGGAGTGCTTGAAGCCGCCAAACTCAGCGACAGGCGAAATTGCCCGATAGGTATTGACCCAAACCAGTCCCGATCGGATTGCACCGGATACGCGCAACGAGCGGGCGCTGTCCCGCGTAAAAACCCCAGCCGCCAGCCCGTAGCGACTCGCATTGGCGAGCTGAATCGCTTCGCCCTCATCCGCAAAGCGCAGCACACTCAATACCGGTGCGAACAGTTCGGTATCCACAATGCGCAAGTCCTGCCGCGGACATTCAATGACAGTCGGCTCGAAATAATAACCGCTCAAGTCCTCCGGCTGCTTGCCGCCGCACAGAATTCGCCCGCCTTCTGTCACCGCGCGGGCGACTTCGCGCTTGACATTGTCGAGCTGAGAAAGTGTGCATAGCGGACCCATCTGGGTTGATTCATGCATGGGATTGCCGATGGCAATTTGCGTCGCCTGATGAGTCATTTTTTCCAAAAACTCATCGGCAATCGGCGCATGCAGATACAGCCGCGACCCGGCAACACAACTTTGGCCGGAAGCCCCGAATATGCCGCCAAGCACACCGCTGACGGCGCTGTCAATGTCCGCATCATCGAATACCAAAACAGGCGACTTGCCGCCGAGTTCGAGCGAAACCTTGGCAAAGTTGCTGGCAGAATTGGCGATCACCTGCCGCGCCGCCGGCGCGCCGCCGGTAAACGCGATGCGCGCTACATCCGGATGGGATGTCAGCGCTTTTCCGCATGGGTCGCCATGGCCTGTAATAATATTGACTACTCCATCGGGAATGCCCGCTTCGGCGATCAGCTCGCCAAACTCAAGCAGCGGCGCCGACGCAAACTCCGACGGCTTGATGACCATCGTATTGCCGGCCGCAAGAGCAGGCCCAAGCTTGACCGAAGTGAGAAACAGCTGCGAATTCCACGGCACCACGGCCGCAACCACACCAAGCGGCTCGCGCTTGGTAAACACAAACATGTCAGGCTTGTCAATCGACAAGGTCTTGCCTTCGAGCTTGTCGGCGCAGCCAGCATAAAATTCGACAAATTCACTCGCGTACTTTGCTTGCCAGCGGGTCTCTGCGAACAGCTTGCCGGTATCGACGCACTCAACATGCCCGAGCCGTTCAGAATATTGCGCCATCAGGTCTGCCAGCCGGCGCAGGCAGCGGCCGCGCTCCGTCGCCGTCATCTTTGACCAGGGCCCTTCGCTGAATGCCCGCTGGGCAGCGGCCACCGCCCGCTCAACATCGCCTTGGGTTGCCTCTGGCACCTGAGCCCACGCCTGTGCGTTGGCAGGATTGATGGTCGAAAATGTAATCCCATCCGACGCATCAACCTGCTGGCCGTCAATGAGCATTTGATAATTCACAATTGCGGTCATGCTGTCCTCGTACTAGGCAACCCATCAGTCCCGGCCCGGCGGCCGCGATGGCAGAAAGTTCATAGCTGAATGCAGACGCGGCTGCGCCGATTGACTGCCGACGAAATTATAGTGTGCTGGCCCGCAGTCACGCGGTACTTGATGCCCGCATCAAAACAGTGGGCGTACAGACGAATCAGTGTGCGGCGCTGGTGCGGCGACCTAATCCGGCATGATGATGCGTCCGAGCTGCACCTCGCAGGCAGCTCCCGTGACCGATGGCAGGTTAGCCGGCAAATTCGCCAGGCGACGCATCGCAAACCATGCAAACGCACATGCCTCTACCATTTCCGGCGGTACGCCGAGCTTTTCAGTGCTCAGCACCTCTCGCTTCGACCTTTCTTTCAGCCGCATGACAATAGCCGCATTATTGACGCCGCCGCCACACAGATAAATCGTCTTCACCGATGCCATCCAAGCCTCAATGGCCATTGCAATCGTATCGGCGGTCAATGCTGCCAGGGTCATTTGCACCGCAGCCGGATCGGGCTGATGTCGCAGTGTGCTCATTTTGGTCGCCAGCCAGTCCATGCTGAAGTAGCGACAGTCAAGACTTTTGGGAATGGGCTGTTTGAAATACGGATCGTCAAGCAGACATGCCAGCAACTCGGCATCCACCGGTGCAGTGAGCGCCCACTGGCCCGCGTCATCATATGGCAAGTCCCGGTGGCGCTGAATCCACTGGTCCAGCAGCGCATTGCCGGGCCCGGTATCGAACCCAAGCACCGGCTCGCGTGCGTTTGCAGGCAGGCAGGTTGCGTTGGAAATACCGCCAATATTGACCACCGCCCGAGATTCGAAGTGACTCGAGAAGACACTCTGATGGAACGCCGGCGCCAGCGGCGCGCCCTGCCCGCCGGCCTGCATATCAGCCGTTCGAAAATCAATGACGACCGGCAATCCGGTGCAGTTGGCGATCACACTGCCGTCACCCAGCTGCCAGCTGTAGGGCGGATTCGCATCCGGGCAATGGATAATCGTCTGTCCATGGCAGCCCGCCGCCGCAATTTCCCGGATTCCAGTCGCGTCAATCGCCTCCAGCAACGCTGCGGCGTAGAGCTCGCCGAGCTCATAATCAAGTTCTTGAGCCAGAGCGCTTTGCGGCTCGGGAGCGGCCAGCAGCACTTTGAGCCGGCGCTGTATTTGCGGCGAGAAAGCGGCATAGGACTGGTACTGCAGTTGAACAGCACCGCGGCTTTCAAACGTCGCGAGCACACAGTCGATTCCGTCCATGCTAGTGCCGGTCATCAAGCCCGCATACACTTGCGTCATCAAAAAATGCCGCCGGATTTATGCTATTGGATTGCGAACTGCTGAGCGGTCTCGGCGGGAATGTAACCCAGTCTGGGCTGATCAATGCCGTCGAGTTTCTCCGCGAGATTCTCAGCCAGGAGCAGAAACAGCTCTTTGGACTGTTCGGGAATCGACTCGCCCTTCGGCATTGGATAAGTGAGCGGGTCGCGATGAACACCGTTGACTCTGAATTCATAGTGCAGATGCGGCCCGGTCGACAGCCCAGTTGAGCCAACGTAGCCGATGATCTGGCCCTGCTCAACGTAACGGCCTACCGAAGTGTCTTTTGCAAATTTCGACATATGCGCATACAGCGTCTCGAATTTACCGCCGTGGCGCAGCTTGATGAACTTGCCATAACCCGATTCGTACGACCGTTTGGTGACCACTCCATTGGAAGTCGCCCGAATTGGCGTGCCGGTGCGGGCACCGTAATCGACACCCAAATGGGCGCGATTGCGCTTGAGAATCGGATGGAATCGATTGTTCGTGAAAACTGAAGTCACGCGGGCAGACTGAATCGGCGCGCGCAAGAAATTCCCGCGGACGCTGATGCCGTGCTCGTCATAGTATCCGACCCGGCCTGTGTCAAACTTGACTTGAAATACTCTCAGGTCTTGATTTTTCTGAGTCAGCGATGCTGCGATAATCTCTGGCTTGTTGGCCGCAAGCGCATTGACATAAGCCTGCTGATAGATGACGCACATCCGATCGTTGGGATGCAACTGGCGGCTGAAATCAATTCTTGAGGCGAATATGTCGGTATATGAATCCGCCACCGACCGCGGCAGACCAATTCGCTTCGCAGCTTCGTAAACGTTGTACAGTATGGTCACGCAGGCCTCATGCATCTGTTTCTCGGATTCCAGCTCACGATCTGCGCTGAGATACTCGCCATCTTGCAAAACAACCATGCGCACGCGCGAAGTCCCGCGCTGCTGCGCCTCAATGGCGACAAACTTATTTTCTGCATCGGTGGCGATCCGGAGCTTTTGTTTCGGCCGCAATCCCGACTTGAGCCACTTGTGGCCGTCAGCATTGGCGAGTGCATAAGCTTCTTGGCGCGGCAGACCCAAACGCTTGAAAATATGCGACAGCGTATCGCCGCGGTGGACGGTGACCTCGTGCCAGTGCAGATCCAGGGCGCTTAAGTCAGGAAACTGCGTCGACACTTTGTCCAGCGTGATGGTGTGCGGCGCCGACACGTTGTACAGTCTCTTGAGAACCGCATGCAGGGAATCACCCTGGTCCGCATTTTGCGAATCGATAATGTTAATCTGGCTGCCATCAATATGCGCCATGAGCTTTTTCCGCTTGCCACGGCGCATTTCGACACCAATCAAATTGCCCTCGCCGTCTTTGGCAAAATTAAACTGATCCCCAGGATAGATGGTTCTGATCAGGCCCGCCCCGCGCGTCTTCACCAGCCGATAGGCAATCTTTGGATCAATGCCATTGCGCATGAACAGATGGGTCAGTGTGTCATTTCTGCCAACGATGTCCTCAATCCATCGGATCTGCGCCGCATCAACCAGCAGCGGGGTGTCGTCAATGATCGCACTGATTCCCCGATTCGACACCGAAGCCAGCCGCACAGGCTGCTGTCCCACAGTTCGTGGCTCCATGCCGCCGGCATGTGCAACTTGCGTGATTTTGGCGCCCGAAGGCGCACTGGTCTTGATCACCGATGCGGTCACCGGCAGTGCTGGAGAAGCGGTGCCTGCGCTGGCAAAGTTGAGATTGGCGGCGATCTTGTCAGGTGGTGTTTGCGGAACTAAAGGGGAAGAATCGGGCGGCGGTGATGTCGAAGATTGGACGTATTGGACCGAGTTTTGCTGGGCATTGTAAGCTTGCTGGAGAAGATGGGTTTCAAGCCGGTATTCATTGTACTGCACAATCATGAATACAGCCGCACACGCTATAATCATCACAGCCGTAAACGGCACCAGCCGGTCGCGGTATCGGTTCGCCAGATCGGCAGTAAGTCGCCGCACCAGCTTTGCCATATCAGCGAGAAATTGGCTCGCCAGCAATCGCATTTGATTCCGTGTCATGTTCTATTTCGAATGTTTCGATACGTCACCTGCGGTGCTGTCGAGACTCAAGTGTGCGCACTCAGAGCGAACACAATGAAGTCGGAAAACTTCGCATTTGTCAAAAAGTTTTGCAGATATTATAAGATTTACAAACAAGTCAGTATAAATTGAACTCCCCAAAGCAATCACTTGAAATCATCCGCCGCGGGACGGATGAGATTCTGCTTGAGTCAGACCTGAGAAACCGCCTTGACAAGGGGCGTCCGCTGCGTGTGAAAGCCGGGTTCGATCCCACTGCGCCTGATCTTCACCTGGGACATATCGTACTGCTCGAAAAAATGCGGCAGTTTCAGCAGCTCGGACATGAAGTGACATTCCTGATCGGGGACTTCACCGGCCGTATCGGGGACCCGTCAGGCAAAAGCAGCACCCGCCCGCCCATGACCGAGCAGCAAATCAAGGACAATGCCGAAACCTATGCCGGACAGGTTTTCAAAGTTCTAGACGCAGACCGAACCATCGTGCGGTTCAACTCTGAATGGTTCGGGCAACTGAGCGCTCAAGACCTGATCCACCTGGCCGCCCGCCACACTGTGGCGCGGATGCTGGAGCGAGATGATTTCAAAAAACGTTTTGCCAGTCAGCAGTCAATCGCAATTCACGAATTCTTGTATCCGCTGGTGCAGGGCTACGATTCAGTAGCGATGCAATCTGACGTTGAGCTCGGCGGCACGGATCAGAAATTCAATCTGCTGGTCGGCCGCGAGCTGCAAAAAGCCTACGGACAGCCGCCTCAGGTTGTGATTACCATGCCGCTTTTGGAGGGACTGGATGGTGTCCAGAAAATGTCCAAGTCACTGAACAATTACATCGGCATCGACGAGTCGCCGGATGAGATTTTTGGCAAGACGATGTCGCTTTCCGATGCGCTGATGTGGCGCTATTTCGAGCTACTCAGCACCCGTTCCGACGCGCAGATTGCAAAACTGAAACAGCAAACCGCCGAAGGCGGCAACCCCCGCGATATCAAATATCTGCTCGCGGCCGAATTTGTGGAGCGCTTCCATTCAAAAAAAGCGGCCATCTCAGCGCAAACCGCGTTTATTGCGCGCTTTCGCAGACATGAAGTGCCTGACGATATGCCCGCTCAGGAAATCTGCATAGCGGACCCCGAGATTCCACTGGCGAGCCTGCTGAAATTATCGGGACTGCTCGCATCCACATCAGAGGCGCATCGTCTTGCCAAGCAAAATGCGCTGCGCGTCGATGGCGAGCGGGTCACAAATGCGCGACAAACAGTGGCCGCTGGCTCTTGCGTCTTGCTGCAAGTCGGAAAAAGAAAGATCGCGCGCGTCAAGGTGCGGCGCCGGTCGCCGGATTGAGGCTGCGAAGTATCAGCCTCCCGGCTGCTGGCAGGCAGCAAGCCAATTGGCAAAAAGTTGTTTAGCGGTGACCGTCAAACTGCCCGCCAGCTGTTGCGCTTCGTGCCTGAGCCTCCCGGCACCGCCCGGACCGAACGTATCGGTCAGCGCAGCCGCATATTCGGGAACGGCATTCCACTCATCAATGGTCTGCGGACCGGTCTCAACGTGGAACTGAATGCCGAATGCGGTCGTGCCGACGGCAAAGGACTGGATCGCGCACAGGGGCGAGGACATCAGCACCGCCGCATCGTTCGGTGCGGACTGCACTTCCGCACCATGCCACTGAAGTGTTTTGAAAGAGCTGGGGAGATTGCCAGTCAGGGTGTGCTGCGAGCCGGCAGCGGTCAGATCGACATCCAGCATTCCGACTTCGGGCGCCTCGGCCTTGCCCACTGTTCCGCCCAGCGCCTCGGCCAGCAGCTGATGGCCCAGGCAAATCCCAAAAAACGGCATGTTTCTGACTCTGACCGCTTCGTGAATGGCCTCTTTCTCAGTGCGCAGCCACGGAAACTGATCTTCCTGCCAGACATCCATGGGCCCGCCCATGGAAATCACCGCATCATAGTCTGCAAGGGCGGGAATAGACTCGCCTTCATCCAGTTCAACTGCATCCCACTCAATACCATTGTCACGCATGCAGTCACGGAATATCCCGGGATGCTCGCAGGCAATATGCTGAAAAACCAAAATACGTTTGAGGTTTGACATGATGCTGCTTTTTCAGGCAAAGTTTATCGTGAATTTCGCTTGAGAATTATACGCCAAACATGCAAGGCACAGTGTGCGCAATTGAGGAGTGCTGTCGTTTCCATCACGAGTCGGCTGCTGTGATGCTCGCATCGGCTCCGAAATTGCGAATGGCACAGTGCCGGGCAGTGTGCTTGGGCAAACCGATTTCGCATGAGCATGAGACATTTTCCGAAACCAATGCCTGCCACTGCCTGAGCAAAAGTGACTTATCCGCACCGATCGAGGATAGGCCGGCCAGCAGTCTTTCTTTTGGGGCTTATATACTTAGCTTGACAAGGGTAAAATATTAGTTAATGAATGCTCAAAAAAAGAAAAATATTGAGTATTTTGGAAGATTGATTCTTAATATGCACTGATATGAGGCTTTTCCATTGCCTGAAGTCCTTGGTATGGCTGGACCTGCGAGGGGGTGAAATTTTTTTTACCCCGCAGCGCCGCCGGAATACCCCCCTGAAAGCCGCTTTTCGGCGGTCCAGGCCGCTGCAAGCGGCTTTTTCACCCCACCCCCGAAAGCCGCCTGATCCAGGCGGCTTTTCTGTCTTAATCATTTGTTTTCAATCATAAATCGCCCCCTTCTTGTGTATCATCAAGGCCCTTGCTTAAAACCCGCACACAAAAGGAGGCGATCCATGAAAACTGATCTTCAATGCGACCTGTTCTGGCACGATTATTATAAGCACAGCGATCTGGACCGGCTGCGCGGCGTGCTCGCCGAACTGCCGCTGCACGACCTCGCCGAGCAGGTGCGCCGGCGGCGCAACGGCAGCGGCCGCCGGGACTGGCCGGCCGAGTCAATGATCGCGTCTTTTTTCGCCATCAAGGTCCTCGGCCACGAGAGCGTCGAGTCGTTTCGCCGCGAGCTGCGGCGCAATCCGTCGCTGATGCTGGCGCTCGGCCTCAAGCTCAAGGGTGTGTGGGTTGACGATCCGACCGACTGCCGCTGTCCGGGTGCCGGCGGCGAGCTACTTCACGCGCCTTAAGGAGACGCTGGAGGACATCGAGGCCGAGACCGGCGCCGTGCGGGCGGTGATGACACAGCTGGTCGGGCGACTGGCCGCGTCGCTGGAGGATTTCGGACAAGACATCGGCTTCGACGGCAAGGCCATCGAGTCGCACTCGACCGGGCGCAAGCGGCCCGCCAAGGCGCCCGGCAAGGCACCGGCGCCCTCGGACGAGGATGCGGCCTGGGGCCAGCATGAGCATTCGGTGACCACGCCGGGCGGCGAGCAGAAGAAGGTGGTCAAAAGAGGGTTCGGCTATAAGTTCTGTGTCCTGAGTGATGTGCGCTATGAGATGCCGATCGACTTCCGGCTGGTGGCGGCGAGCGCCGGCGAGCAGGCAGTGTGCCAGGAATTGCTTGATGACTGGATCGCCTCGCCGCTGAGCGCGGCCACCCGCAGCTTTGTGGCTGACAAGGGGCTGGACTGCAACGAGCTGCACCGCACCGGCTATGAGGCGGGGATTCTCAGCGTGATTCCGGGGCGCCATCTGTGGGACCGCAAGGACAATCCGCACCGCGAGCAGCTGGCAGAGCCGACGCGCCTGCTGGAGAGCCGCCGCGACACGGTGGTGACTACCGAGCACGGGGACCT
Source organism: Arenicellales bacterium (assembly GCA_965200545.1). GTDB lineage: Bacteria > Pseudomonadota > Gammaproteobacteria > Arenicellales > JAJDZL01 > JAJDZL01. Next base: position 179,671 of record CBDAUJ010000002.1, read on the forward strand.
GTACTGCGTGTGTCCGCAGACCGCCGCGCTGCGGCGGATGAACTGCCAGGGCTATGAGAAGGTGCGCGGGACGGTGAAGTGGACCTGTCCGGCGGCGGCCTATGGCTTTGAGTGCGCAGGCCGCGCGCAATGCCATGAGCTCGGCGGGGTGCGGGCGGATGCCAAGAGCCGCACGGTGCGGGTGAGGATTGATGCGGCGCATCTGCGCAATCACAATGTGCTGCCGCCGTCGACGCCGAAGTGGCGGCGCACGTATGCGCGGCGCTCGGCGACGGAGCGGATCTTCTCACGCTGCGATGGCAATTTCAGCACTGACCGGCATTATCTGCGGGGGCGGTCGACGATTGCGTTTCACCTGACGGTGTCGCTGGCGACGATGCTGGCGGCGTGACTCGCGCCCCTGGATGAGGGGCGCGCTGAATCAAAAAGGGAGAGTCCGCAGCGCGGAGGCGGCGCGGTGTACGGGATCTGGGATTTGGAGCAGGATTTGTCGCCGGCGGCGGGTTTCAGGCGGCGCGGCGGCCAATAGCCTTGCTCGGGCAAGGCACCGCCAGCGGTGGATTCCCCACGCTGCCGCCAGGGGCATGACAAAAAAATGCTCCAGCGGAAAAGCCTCGATATATGGATGCATTTTGCGTCCGTCAAGTTAGGTATATAATTCCCTTATATAAGCCCCCTATTTATAGGTTAAGTGTCAAGGTCTGGGTTTCATACCTTGTCCTTCATATTCATGGTAATGTGCTGGCACGTTGTCTTCTATCGATTGGGCGACTATATCAAGTATATCCTGCTGGGTCAGCGGCTCGCATGACGTGTCGAGGTTTTTCCAATCGGCCTTGCATCTCCGAAGCTTTTTGACATCGCGGTATCGAAGCTCACGGTTGTATTCGGCCTCACCGATATCGTGTGCCGCGAAATCGCACTTGACATGAACAAGGCATCGTGAATAGTAGATGTGGGCACGCGTACCATCGTTCAGCCAACCAGGATTTGCATCAAGAACCGTGTCAGACACCCAATACGAATGCCAGCGGACATTAATCCCGCGACATATCTGCTCGTTGAATGCAACCGATTGCTGCCATGCCTTGATACAGTGAGCATTGCGTTCATGTAGCGGGACCAAGTCTTGACCCGCAGTAGCAGTAATCCCTGTCAACTTCAATGGACCGATTGATTGTGGTGCTAATGCCACTCCAAATATCATCAGAGAGATGGTGGCAACCATTGTCAATATCTTTCTTGCTGTCATCATAGGTTTCCTCATTTGACAAAATCCACATGCCTGGTATTGTTATCCCCCCTATTATACCCGATAAATACAAAGCAACACAACGACACACGCACGCATGACAGAAGTAGATAGAAAGCAATTCCATTCCTTCACTAAAGCAAATCATCTGACTTTGCAAAATACAAGGGAAGGATACACAATCCACCGAATATTGATCGCGACTTTCTCAAGGGCGAATGGTATTTTGATAAGGTGTTTGGCCTCTACATTGCACCAACACGCTCGTATGGCACATCAGAAAGGTGGACTGGCATATGGGGCGCGTTGGCGACCAGGTCCCCGGCCGGATCGAAGATTGCGCACGAGAAGTCAAGACGCTCTTTAATGTTGACCGAAGCCGCCGTGTTCTCCAGCACCGACCCCCATCTGCTCGGCAATCGACATAAACAGGTTGTTGAATACTTCAAGCATCACCGGGTCAACATCGGCGCCAATGGCTGTCAGCTTTTTTCTTGCTTTGCGGCGCTCGATGAGAAGATTCCTGTCTTCGATCTGCGGCCCGGCATTCAGAAACCGGACCTGCGGAGTTACGAGCAGGGATTGCCCCCATCCCGGCCCGGCCATCAGCATGGCCGCCAGCGCGGCGATTATTGCGGTTAATTTACAAGATTGAGGGGGGGGGTAATCGCTTTATTGAATTTCATGGCTTGCTCCTTTGAGGTTCAGCTGCTGTCTTCTTTTCCGAAATAATGCACCGGCCCGGCGCCGTCACCGGCCCTCTGGCCTGTTGCTGCTCTCCTTGCAGGATTTTATACGAAAAACTGCGCATTGTGCGCAGCGTGCTGTTCCGCTGACTTTTTGCTTGCCTGCGCATCCGCATGATTTATTCTGAGATACGATGCCGATGCCGGCATCGCCAATAAGAATGCTGTTCCGACGAAAATCTGCTTGCTACAGACTATCGCATTGCGCATTCTGGCTCATACGATAACCGCCATACTGGCTTAAGTCAGCACCCTCAAGAAGCGAAACCACATTATTGCTCATTTGAACCACAAGCGTGTTCGTTACTCCCAAATATCCCCGCCATCCATTGCCTTCGAACAATCGCTTCTCACCGCCGTAATTGGTTATTCCACCTTGCCACGCGGTGACAATCCACGCGTTCACGCTCCTTTCTTCATTTGGATTTTTTTTTCAGTTGCAAATTAGAGGCAAACATGTCCTTGCGCCGCCCATCGGAATAAACGACCAATTTAACGTTTGCCGTGGATCCGATCGCATTCACAGCGATACAAATCTTGTCCCATTCTGAGTCAGAATCATCGGATTCCGGTTCCGGAATCGGAACAAGACCGGCGTAATGTCCTTCAATCATGCCAGTTGCTTGATTTGCCTGCACTGCTCCCCAGCCTAGTGCCATCAAGAAAATCGCAAAACCGGATACAAGCAATTTGAACATTTTTGTCATTTGATTATTCTCTTGTATATCTTACGCACACTTGAAGTGCTGCAAGTATACCAGCCACAGCCTCTTCAAATCAATAGGATTCTTGACCCGCTGGATTATTGCGAGCAGACTCAGTCAAAATGCGTCTCATTGACGCAAAACAACCGAACATGGCCGAAGCCGCCTCACGTAAAATCTGCACCCATGCTCCGGCAGATTGCGATTAAGCTGCGAGCGTGACGCTTTTTAAAATCTGAATATGCACGATACTTTCCAATTTCACTCAGAGCCGCTGCAAGATCATTGGCTGGATGCTTACGGCCACCTGAACGAAGCCTGCTATCTGGTTCCTTTGAGCAATTGCACCTGGCGGCTGCAGGAGCATTTCGGCATCGGCATTGACTATTTTGAGCGAACCGGCTGTGCGCTCTATACCGTCGAGACTCATCTGCGCTACCTCAAGGAGGTCAGAAAACCAGCAATGATCCGCGTCGAGTCCATGATACTGGGATCGGACGCGAAGAAAATCTGGTTTGCCCATCTGATGAGGGTGGACGGCGAGATCCGCGCCACCGGCGAGTTCATGGCCGTACACTACAGCGCCCGCGAGCAGCGGGTCATCGAGATGCCGGATGCGGTGCGGCAAAAGCTGCGCGACGCGCAGGTCGCGGACCCGCCGGCTTGGGTCGGCGGGCGCATATCCCTCATCAAGGCTTGACAGTGACGCTTGCAGTGACAGCTGAATGCTGCCAGAAGGCGCTCCCGCGCAGTCATCGCGGCACATTGACGCAATCATTCAAGATCAGAGCTCGAGATGCAAATGACTGAATTGAGATTTGAACAACACCTAATTGGGGAAATAAACATGTACAGACAAGATCTGCCAAGCCTGATTGCGGCGGGCATCGCATTGCTGTTTGCGGCGGGCGCGGCGCCGGCTGATGATTGTGACGCCATTGTGCTCGGCGCGGCCGTTTCGCTGACCGGCAAATACGCGGCCGGCGGCATCCATACCCGGAACGGCTATGACTTCGCGATCGAAAAAATCCGGCAAGCCGGCGGCATCACGATCGATGACAAATGCTACCGCTTCGAGGCGGTCTATTACGATGATGAGTCAAGCGGCGGCCGCGCAGCGGCGCTGGCCGCGCAGCTGATCGATCGCGACAGCGTCCAGTACATGCTCGGGCCCTACTCTTCAGAACTGACCGCGGCCATTGCGCCGGTCACCGAAAAGCATCAGATTCCAATGGTCGAGGCCGGCGGGGCAAGCCGCTCTTTATTCAGCAAAGGCTATCGGTACCTGTTCGCAGTTCTGTCAACGTCAGAGCAGTATCTTGCCTCTGCCATCGCGCTGGCCGCTGAGAAAGCGCAGGAAAATGACATGAGCCCGTCTGACGTAAAAGTGGCCGTTGCCGCCGGGCGCGATCTATTCTCGCAAGACATTCGGGCCGGCGTGCTGGAGGATGCAGGCCAGTACGGCATGCAGATCATCATTGACGAGCAGCTGCCGCCCGATCTTTCGGACATGAGTGCAATCCTGAGCAAGGTCAAGCGGCTCAAGCCCGATGTGCTTGTGGTCAGCGGACACTCCAGAGGGGCCTCGACAGCTGTCCGCCAGATTCAAGCGCAAAACGTCCGCGTGCCGATGATTGCCCTCACGCACTGCGAGGCGGCGGATGCAGTCGGAAACTTCGGCGCGGCCGACGACGATATCCTGTGCGCGGCCCAATGGGCCGAGACCCTGACGTACAGCGACAAGATTTTCGGCGCTGCCGCGAGCTACGAGCAAGAGCTCAAGCGCGCCTATCCCGAATATTCAGGCCGCAAAGTCCCCTACCAGACGGCGCAGGCATCTGCCGCGGTCTACGTGCTCAAGGACGCTCTCGAGCGCACCGGAACACTCGACAGGGAAGCGGTCCGCGATGCGGTTGCAGCGACCGATCTGTCCACCTTCTATGGCCCCATCCGATTCTCAGAAGCCGGCAGCAATATTGCCAAACCGATGGTGCTGCGCCAGATTCAAGAGGGCGAGTACAACGTTGTTGCGCCTTCGAGGTTCGCTTCGCATCCATTGAATTGGCCGCGAAATTAACGCTTTTTGCCAGCCATTGCAGAATTCAGCAGCTTGGCCCTCTCATCCATGACGCAGATCAAAAAAGCGCTGCACATCGCAATCTTGCTTGCGCTGGTTCTGGCCTGCATCTTCGCCGCCTCGACGTTTTCAAACCCGCGCGTCAGCGAGGATCAGCTCTGGGCGGCAGTCGCAGACGGCAGTCATTTTGCGATCATGCGCCATGCGCTGGCGCCCGGCGCCGGCGACCCCGATGAATTCTCGCTTGGGGACTGCTCAACGCAGCGCAATCTGTCCGACCCGGGCCGCGAGCAGGCGCGGCGGATCGGCGAGCAATTCCGGGCGCACGGCATTGCTGCGGCCGACGTGTTCACCAGCCAGTGGTGCCGCTGCCGCGAGACCGCTGAGGAGCTGCAGCTTGGGACGGTCACTGAATTGCCGCCAATCAATTCGTTTTTTCGCGACCGCAGCCGCGCAGGACAGCAGACTGCGCAGCTGATTCAGTGGCTCAAAGCCCGCAAGAGCGCCCGGCCGCTGGTCCTGGTGACGCATATGGCCAACATCCATGCGCTGGCCGACACGGTTGTCTCATCAGGTGAATTCATTGTCTTCAAGCTCAGCGACGACGACACCGTCTCGCTGCTGAGCACAGTCAAGACCGCATACTGATAACTGCATTCTCTATCCGGCCGCACTGATCGGGCCAGCTGACACCGCGTGCCATTGGCGGGGCCGTTTCCTGCCGTTGCGAAACAGACTGATACAGACCCTATGTTTTAACCTGTTCTGCACAAATTATCGGGAGTGCGCGATATAGAATATGCGTATTTCCAACGTTTCACCACCACCAGAGGAGCAGGCATGAAAGATTATAGAGAGCGTGACAGCGGGGGTTTGGAATCGACGGGGCGGATGCTGGTCCATGCGGGGCTGGATGTTCACAAGGACACGGTGGCCGTGGCGGTGGCGTATCGGCCGCATCCGTCTCGGCCGCTGTCGGTTGAGGATCGCGGCACGGTGGCCAACCGGCCGGGGGCGCTGCTCAAGCTGATCGAGGGGCTGCGGCAGGAATTCGGCGAGTCGGTGCATGCGGCGTATGAGGCGGGCGCGTGCGGCTTTGTGATCTGGCGCCAGCTTCGGGACCTGGGCGTGAGCTGCGAGGTGGCGGCGCCTTCGCTGATTCCGAAAAAGCCCGGTGTCCGGGTCAAGACCGACCGGCGCGATGCGCGCGAGCTGGCGCGGCTGTCCGCGCTGGGCAGCCTGACGCCGGTGTGGGTGCCGGATGCCGAGCAGGAGGCCATGCGGGATCTGGTGCGCCTGCGCGCCGACCTCAAGGGCAGTATTCAAAAACAGCGCCAGCAGCTGAATCATTTTGTGCTGCGTCACGGTCATCAATGGTCCCGAACCAAGTGGACTCGGGCGCACCGCAGCTGGCTGCGAGACCGGAAGTTTTCCCATCCGGCGCAGCAGATTGCGCTGGCCAGCGCCCTGGACACTGTGGAGCAGCAGGAACAGCGCCTCAGCGAGCTGGAGCGCGACATTGGCGCCCAGTGCGAGCTGTGGACACTCCATCCGCTGGTCGAGTCGCTGCGCGCCCTGCGCGGGATCGACACGCTGACCGCTGTCACTGTGGCCGCTGAGATCGGCGACCTGCGCCGCTTCCGCAGCGCCGGACAGTTCATGGCGTATCTCGGCCTGACACCCAGCGAGTTCAGCAGCGGCTCGCGCCGGCGCACCGGCGCCATCACCCGGACCGGCAATGGCGCAGTGCGCAGAATCCTCACCGAAAGCGCCTGGACTTACCGCCATCCGCCACGCCGCACCAGACATCTCCAGCGCAAGGCGCAGCACGCTTCCGAATACGCTGTGAAACGCGCCTGGGTGGCCCAGAAAAGACTGTGCGGCCGATATCTGGCGCTGTGCCGCAAAGGCAAGAGCTCCAAAACCGTTGTCACCGCCATCGCCCGCGAGCTGGCCGGCTTCATCTGGGACATCGGCTGCCACGAGCTGCGCCGGCTGCAGGTCGAGGCTGAGCGCTGACCGATCAATCGCAGCAGGTGCAGGTCTTATGGAAAAACCCTCGTTGTTTCTAGGTCGGCGCATTGGCCATATGGCCAATGCGATCCACGAAATCAGACTGAGGCAGATCCGTGACGCAACAGAGTCATGTGGTAATCAACCCACGCATATCAGATTGTCAACTCAGTGTCACCGCCAAGGCCGCACCTGCTGCTTTTCTTCATCAGAGTATTATTGTATATTGAACGAATCCGGGAAACGACAAACAGGTTAAACCCGAATCCGAAATTAGGCGCCAAAACCCCAGTCAGAACTTGATGGCGGCCGGCCCGAGCCGCCTCAGGTGCAGTAAAAACGGTGATTTTCTCAAGCTGAGCGTCTGCGGCTGTATTTTGCAGCGTCAGCGCCCGCTGAATTTGCTGCCAGTGCCGATTCAGGGCGAGCGCCGTCCTTCCGCACCCCGGAACCGGCCAGAATATCAATGGAAAGCCGCCGCCGGCAGGCGTCAGGCCAGGGCGCTTTTGCGAATCGCCCGCAGCGCCTCGTCGATCTCGCGGCGCCGGCTGCGCTCGATCCGCAGCGTCCACTGCCGCGCATGGCGCACCACCTGCCCGGCGCTCGCATACAGCCGATGGCGGAGAGTCACCGCCCGCGAGCTTTCCCACTTCGGCGGCAGCGCCAGGCGCATCAGCGCCAGCAGGTTGTAAGCCAGCATGCACATCATGAAATAGGCTGCGTTGGCATCGAAGTCACTGCACGGCAGCCGCGCGCCGCCAAAGTCGCTGCGCAGCTCTTTGATGCGGTTCTCCGAACACTCGGCACGCTGGTTGTAATATCCCACAATCTGATGATCGTCCAGTCCGTCCTGATCCAGATTGGTGGCAATCGCGCGATACAGATACCGGCTGCACTGCACACTCTCCTCATCGACCTGCCCGAGCAGCTGCGGCAGCAAAGTCGTCTGCACCGCGCCGCTGCTGTCCGCCTTGGCCTCCGCCTTGCGCTGGCGCTGCGCCACAATCACAAACGCCTGGTCCGTGTCCGCCATGCAATGCAAGGTGCGCGCCACCTGCTCGGTCTTCGACACCGTCCCATCGCGGCAGGCCAAAGGCTGCCAGTCGGCCTCCCGGACCGCCGACATCGAGTCCCTGAGCGCCGTGTCCATCTTCGCCCGGATCGCAAAGCGCATTCCCTGCGCCTCGCAGAAGTTCACAATCACCGCCTGATAGCCGGCCGCATCAATGCGCACATGCGACACCCGCACCCCGGCCGGCAGGGCATCCATGCACTGGCGGATAAAACCCAGATTGTCCTTGCTCGGCGGCGCATTGCCCGGGCGGAACTCCACCGCCGCGACCTGCTCGGTCTCGGCAATGTGGCCCACCATGGGCACATAGCCCGGACATTTCTTATACGAATACCGCGCCCCTTTCTTGTGCGCCTCAATGACCGTGGCATCAATGTCCAGGGTGACTCTCTTGCGCCGCCCCAGTCCCCGCGCCAGCAGATGCCGGTTGACCTGCACCACCGCCCGGCGGGCGTGCTCGCACACCCCCAGCGCGTGCAGCCAGTTGCCCAGGGTATGGGCCGTCGGCAGCCGCGCCAGGCCGATCATCCGCATCAGCGGTCGCTCGCGGCGCAGCAGGCGCACATCCTCCAGGCAGCGAGCGCCGTCATGCAGCATCAGCATGAAGGTGCTGATCACGGCGCTGGCGGCATAGGCGCGCCCGCGCCCGGCCCGGGGCAGGAGCCGGTCGATGATCGGGGACAGTCCCGCAGCGCGGATCTGCTCGGCAGCCAGCAGCAGTCCGGCGCGCGAGGTGAGCGCATTTTTGGTTTCCGCTGTGCGGTAGTTTACAATATCCATAGCCTTGTATAGTCTCCTTTGGACTCTCACCCTGCGGGTGAGAGTCACAGATCGTCATTCTGGTTGTTAAAATTATGATTATACAAGGCTTTTATCTCTTTTTACCAACCGTTTTCACTCCTAATTCGGGATTAGGGAAAAGCTTCGGTATTGAAATACAATTTCTTATTGTGTTACAATCGCGCGATGAAATGACAATCAAGTCGATTTTATTTTCAATAGAGTAAAAAGGTAAAAAGGAGAATAGTTATGCAAACACCTGAGCAAATGCAGGCTGCATTAATTCAAAAGTCAGTCGATAATCCTGAATTTCGAGATCAGTTTATGGCAGATCCAAAAAGTGTGATCAATAAAGAATTCGGATTTGATGTGCCCGATAAGATATCCATCAAGGTTCATCAATCGACTGCAGATGAGATTCATATCGCATTACCTCCCGCCGCGACACTGTCCGATGAAGAGCTTGAGGCAGTCTCAGCCGGATATAACATCAATTGTGTATGATGATGCACTGCCAAGATTTTCGTTCTGAAAGTTAGAAGCAAAGTTCGTTATCGCAAGTTTTGTTTGGGATTCAAGGGGCGTCGGTCGACGCCCCTTGAGGTTTCGGGGCTCTGTTCAGTCGCTTGCACCTGTTGAGCGTTCAGGTGTGATGTTGGTCTGACTCGCAAATATCACTCTCCTAAATTCATCACGCTATAAGAAAAAATTATTCGCTTGGCGCACTGTTGAGCTTGGAAAGGTTTTATTCGAACATGTCGCGCGGTGTCTGAGTATTCGCGGCCACGGTTTCGAAAATACCGAAAACGCTCTGCGATGACTCGCGCAAGTATCTCGTATCAGCAGTTTGGGTATGGATGATCGCAAACGGTTTGAGCTGATTGCAGAGAACTGCCAAGATATCCAGCGGCCGATACTTGCTCCATGCCTGGAGTATCGCCTGCTAGATGATGGTCAGGTTTTGCTGGTCTCTGAATCGTTCAATGCACTGTTGCATGGGCAACTGTATTCGGATCTGCTTCCGCTGCTGGACGGTACGCGGACACAGACAGAAATCATGAATACGCTTGAACGCGTTCATTTCGGTTTCCACGTGGCCTCGGCGCTCGCCGCTTTGGCGGACAAGGGATTTATCATTTCAGGCGATTACGAAATGGATATCAGTCGGGCAGCGTTCTGGTGCGCCTTGGGCGTCAACCCCAGTCGCATTGAAAATAAACTTAATAATACCAAAGTCGCTGTCCATGGAGAACAGGACGGATCCTTGACCAGCAGTCTCCAGTCGCTCGGAGTCAATGTCGATGATTCCGGTTTCGACTTGAGCATTCACCTGTGCAGCGATATGCTCGCGACTCGATTTGAGAGTATCAATCGCGAGCACATTGAATCGGAGCGCCCTTGGCTGATCATTCGTCCGCACGGTATTCATCCGCTGATCAGTCCCATTTTTCAAAAACGAAAGTCCAGTGCCTGTTGGGCGTGTTTCGCCCACCGAAATGGCGGCAATCAGGAAGTTCACCGCTTTTTGAGGAACAAGCTGGGAGAAGAGGAAGCCTATCGTCCAAGCGCTGCCGAGCCGCTGGCGCTCAATGTCGTTTATGCCATCGCTGCGATTGAAATTGTCAAGTGGCTGGCACTGGGCGAAGTTGCTCCTCTTCATCAGCATGCCATTTCACTGAGCTTAGCTGAAATCAGCAGCAGCTGTCACCCGGTTGCCCGCCGCCCGCAGTGCCGAGTATGTGGAGACGAGGCTTTGCGTCGGCCTGATCGACAGCCCTTGCCCCTCCGATTGAGCAGCAGCCCGGTGCAGATCCGCACAAGCGGGGGCCTAAGAACTGTATCGCCAGCCGCAACTTTGCAAAAGTATGCACATTTAGTCAGTCCGGTGAGCGGCGTTGCCAATGTTCTGCGCCGAGCGACAGCGCCGTCCGATTCTTGGTCGCATGTTTACACGGCGGGAAGCAATCTTGCGCTCAGAGCCAAAGATTTGAGTACGCTGCGCCGCAGCTTGAGGAGTCAAAGTGCCGGCAAAGGCAGTACCGCCGAGCAATCGAAAGCCAGTGCCTTGTGTGAGGCCGTTGAGCGTTACAGCGGCGCTTGCCATGGAGACGAAATCCAGAATCGCAGGTGTTTTGATGACTTCTCGAGGCAAGGCGAGGCCGCGGCGATTCACCCCAATGCGGTTCAGCTGTTCAGCGAAACACAATTCGATCAGGCCGACGAGATCAGCAGCCGTGGCGATGATTTCGGCGAGGTGCCGCCGCGATTCAGAACGGATCGCAATTTGCACTGGACTCCGGTATGGTCACTTTCGCAGCATCGCCACCGCTATTTGCCCACAGCCCTTTTATACTTCATGACACCGGAGCAGCGGGGGAGGGAAGCCGGCTTACGGGCTGATTCCAACGGCTGCGCCGCGGGCAATACACTTGAAGAAGCCATTTTGCAGGGTTTCTTCGAGCTGGTGGAGCGCGATGCCCTTGCGCTTTGGTGGTACAATCGGCTGCGCAAGCCGGCGGTGGATATGGATAGTTTCGGGGATGAGTATCTCAGTTCCGCGGCCGAGTACTACCACCGACGCCAGCGCGAGATGTGGGTGCTTGATCTCACTGCAGATTTTGCAATTCCGGTTTTTGTGGCTGTTTCTCACAGAGCCGATCAGGTCGCCGAGAATATTATTATCGGTGCGGGGGCTCATATCGACCCCGCAATCGCAGCGCTGCGGGCGGTCTGCGAGATGAATCAGGCACTGGTGCTCATGCCGCGACCCGGCACAGAGCAGACCAGTTGCCGCATTGACGATCTGTCATGCCTGCAGTGGTGGAAGCAGGCAAAAATAAAAGATCACCGTTACCTGGCGCCAGCTCGACAATGCCAGCCGGCAGACTATTCTCATTATGCGGTGCCGGCTGCCGAAGATCTGCGTGATGAGGTCGAATGGTGTCGCAAACAGGTCGAATCCAAGGGGATGGAATTCTTGGCGCTTGACCAGACGCGCCCCGATGTCGGGATGCCAGTCGTGCGTGTGATTGTGCCCGGCTTGCGCCATTTCCGAGAGCGTTTTGCGCCGGGACGATTGTACGAGGTTCCCGTTCAAATGGGCTGGCGCTCACGTGCGACAGACGAGGCAGATCTGAATAAGGCGCAAATTGTTTTTTGAGTCGCCGCCGATGCAAGATTACGCGAAGCAAGCTGCAGCTGCAAAAATCCTGAGCCGGGAAGCACCCACACTGGAAGGGATTTTGCAACATCTCAGTCATTTCATGCCGCAGACTCTGATCGGCGGTGTCTACCGAGAGAGATTGATGCAGTGCGCACGGCGAATTCCATCTGATGCAGCTGCGTTGCCATTTGGTTTTGAGGTGCCATTGCATTGTCGCGAAGCGCAGGCTGATCTTGGTGTTCATCTAGCCGCAGGAACTCAAACTGCGGCTTATTTCGAGCGGCAAAGCCGGTTGCCGAAAGCGATGTCCGCCCAGACCGGACTCGCGGGTCTCATCCAAGACGTGGCCGCGGAAAATTCTGTACTGGAACCGTTAATTGGTCGCAACTTCATGCTTGAGTTCGATATTGACCCGCGGCAATCGTTCGCCGCAAACCATTTCAGCCAATCGCCCGGCGTATTTGTCAAGCCGGCCGATCACCTGTTCGGCGGTCTAAAATCGCTTGATGCCGTTGAACTGGTCACCGACGCGATTGTTGCGGCCGCCGGCTGGAAACCGGAACCGATGGAAAAACAGCATGTGATGGCAATCAGTCAGGCTCTTGAAACACACCAGAGAATTGCATCTTTCGGTGTTTTCCCTGCCCGCGAGCGCGGAATCAGACTCGCATTGAAAGGATTCAGCGGCAGGTCAGAAGTGCATGATTTTCTTCGTCGCAATGCCGGAAAAGGGGATAATTTCGCAACGATAGAGGCCAGCATTGCCGCCATTCTGGAGCGGTTTGAGAACGTCGATTATTGGATCAATATCGATGTCTTCAAGACTGGCATGGGTCCGAGACTGGGTTTGAGCTTCGCCATCAGGCATAGCTCGTTCGATGCCGCCGGCTCGGCGAACGATGCGCCGCAATTATGGACTGATTTGTCCGATTGCCTGAACGGGTCTGGCTTTGCGATTTCTGAGAAACTGTCAGCATTGGCAAAGTGGTGTGTGAAGCCGCAGGTGCTGCTCGGCGCAAGCGGAAGCTTGCTGCTGATTCGACGGATAAACCACTTCAAAATTGTCACACTGAACAATCGAATCAATGAGACCAAGGCCTACATTTATTTTTACTTGGTGCCATTGGCGGGCTGAGTGGCATTGTCTTGTCGGCCAGTGGGGTGCGCATGGCTTGTTTTCTGTTAAAATCCCGGCCAGGGAAATCGACTTCAAATACGCATGACTGCCCCTTGTTGTTGAATGGAGGTGAGCCGCATGTTTGACACTCTTTTTCGTGACCAGGCAGCTTCTGCAAAAAGCAAGCGTCAGAACTTAGACCATCTGCTTCGGGTGACCGCGCCCAATGAGCGGTTTGTCCTGGCCCTGACGACGGTGATTCTGATAGCTTTTGCAGCTTGGTTTTTCTTAGGCAGTGTAACCCGCAGCCATACCTTTGAGGGTGTTTTGGTTGAAACCGGCATTCAGCATCAAGTCGTTGTGAAGGATTCTGGATTTGTCACGCAATTGAGTGTTGCCCCGGGCGACCCGGTCGTAGCGGGCCACGAGATTGCGCGGCAGACCATTCCGCAGCTCGAAAGAGAAATCTCTGAATTGCGAGGTCGTGCAGGCTTGCTCGGCGCAGCGGGCTCAAATACCGCTGGCCAGAAAAACCGCACCGACTCAGGCGAGCATTCGATTCAGGTGGCGCTCTCGCTGCTGGAAGCGCGTCAGGCCGAGCGGTCGAGGATCGTCAGTCCTGTCGAAGGTGTTGTATCTGCAGTTCATGCAAATGCCGGCGACTACATGTCGATGGGTGATGTCGTCGTCGAGGTTCGTGAAAATGCAATGCCGCAGCTGCAGCCGCTGGCACTCGTAACACCTGAGCTGGTCAATCAGATTGCCGCTGGCATGCCAGCGGCAGTCGAGATTAGGCTGGCGGATGGATCAGATCAGCTCTTGCTCGGCGAGGTTCATTTTCTCAACGAGCAAATGCACTCTCTTGAGAAAAGTGCGGTTTTGGACTTTTTGCTCAGTTCCGGACGGTTGATGGGAGTGAAGCTGCATCAGCCAGCGGATATCGTATTGAAAGAAGGGGTGTTCTGTCGGATTCGAGTGCAGCTTGAACGCATCGCGCCGATTGATTTCCTCAAGCCTGCTCGCGCATGACGTTTTCCGAGTGGTCGGAAAAGATCCTTGGTGCCTCCTCAAAAGTTCTCTTCAATGCAAGGCGCACAGCGAGTGAGAACGCCACTCTTGCTGCAAATGCATGCGACGGAATGTGGTGCAGCATGTCTTGGCAGCATACTTGGATTCTTCGGGCGCTGGGTCACTTTGACTGAACTCAGAGACCGGTGCCAGATCAGTCGCGACGGCTCAAGTGCAGCGGGCATCAAGCGTGCGGCAGAGCACTATGGACTCCATTGCGAGGCGCGGCGAGTGGATGCTGAAAAGTTGAAAACGAGGTCTTTGCCGATGATTGTGTTTTGGGAAATGAATCACTTTGTTGTCGTTGAGGGTTATGGTGAGAATCGGTTCTATCTCAATGATCCAGGCTGCGGCCGCCGGGTGCTGACCGCAGAAGAATTCAAAGCGGGATTTTCTGGAGTTGCACTGGAATTTGAGCCGGGTCCGAAGTTTCAGCGCGGTGGTGACCAGCCAAACCTGATCAAGCAGCTGCCTCAATGGTTCGGAGGCTTATCAAGACCGCTCGCCAGCATCGTGCTGTGTGGAATCCTGCTGACAATACCGGCGCTGATGGCCCCCGCGGCGCTGGTTGTTTTTGTGGACCATGTGCTGAGCGGCCCGGACAATCCGCTTTGGAGTATTTATCTGCCAATTGTCTTGGTGGGCGCGGGCGCGGTCAGCTATGTGCTGGTATTGCTCAAGAATCGCTGGCTTAACCGTCTGGCAGCCCGCTTGTCAGTCACGGCGGCAGACCGCTATGTTTCTCAATTGCTGCGCTTGACAATAGAATTTTTCACCCATCGGTTTGCGGGCGACTTGATTTATCGCGTTCTGTCCGTTGAGCGAATCGCCCAGACTTTATCAGTACAGGTTTTTGAGCTGCTCATTGAAGTCGTCCTGAGTGCCGTTGTGTTGATCGTAATGCTGGTGATTTCCCCGCCGGCAGCGCTGATCGTTTTGGGGTTGGCGGGCTTGAATGTTTTCCTGACCTGCAGCATGCGGCGCAAGCGACATGACCGGAGCGTGGCCCTGCGGCGCGAGCAGGGCCTGATGCTTGGCGTTGGTACCATGATGCTGAACCAAAGTGAGACTGTGCGCATGACTGCGAGCGACAATCAATATTTCTCACGCTGGAGCGGTCATCAAGTCCGAGAGGTAGCGGTGCGACAGGAACTGGCAGAACTCAATCATGTCAATTCTGCATGGCCGCTGTTTTTCGAGGTGCTCAGTCGCGCGGCAGTGCTTGTCTTCGCCGGCGTACAAGTTATTGCCGGGGCGCTGACGTTGGGCGAAATGGCCGGACTCTTCTTATTGGCAGTCATGCTTCTTTCCCCGGCCAGTCGCTTCGCCGAGTTTGCCAATCAGCGCCAAGTCATCGAGGCGGACATGCAGCGACTTGATGACATCGCTGTGTCTGCCGCTGACCGCCAGGCAACCGCTCAATCTGCATCACCTGCATCAGTGTCGACTCTTGAGGGAAAACTGAAGCTGACGGGGCAGCTGGAGCTGCGAAACATATCTTTCGGCTACAACCGCTCCCGACCGCCGCTCATTGAGAATTTCAGTCTGACGATGGAGCCCGGTCAGCGCATTGCGATTTTAGGTGCGAGCGGTTCGGGCAAATCAACACTGTCCCGCATTGTGTCGGGTTTGTACGAACCATGGACCGGTGAGGTTCTGTATGACGGATATCCAAGAAAAGAAATACCCCTTGAAGTCTTGACGCGGTCGATTTCGGTTGTTGATCAGAATATCAATCTTTTTCCAGCCAGTGTTCGAGAAAACATCACCTTGTGGAATGCGTCGGTCCCGGATGAGACGGTCGTTGCCGCTGCCAAGGATGCCTGCATCCACGATGAGATACTGAATCGAAGACTGGGATATCAGGCCCAGGTAGCAGAGTCAGGTGAAAATTTCAGCGGTGGACAAAAACAGCGAATTGAAATCGCCCGCGCCTTGGCCGGTGAGCCCGTTATTCTGATTCTTGATGAGGCAACCAGCGCTCTTGATGCTGTAACCGAGGAGATGATCGACCTGGCATTGCGGCGCCGAGGAGTCAGTTGCCTGATTATTGCCCATCGACTCAGCACAATTCGTGATTGTGACCAGATTATTGTTCTTCAGCACGGTGTGGAAGTTCAGCGCGGCACCCATGAAGAATTGATTGTGAACCGGGAAGGGGTTTACTATCGACTGATTCAGTCGAATTGATCTGATGAGCAGTGACAATTACTCATCCCTTGCCAGAATCGCCGGCGAAAATGGCGCAGCGGTGTCTTGCGAGGCTAATCTGCCACTGCATCTGAGCGACTCGGAGTCGGTCTGGTACGTTGCGAACGGGTCGGTTGACGTATTTATGATTGAGTCCATCAACGGCGTCATTCAGAGTGCGCCGCAATTCGTTCTCCACGCCGATGCGGGTCGACTGCTGTTTGCAGTGGCGGAAAATTCCGATGACTCAACGATTGCGCTGATCGCAAAAGGAGTGCCGGGAACATTGTTGCGGCGTCTGTCCTGGACAGACCTTGCCGCAGCCACGCCCGCCGAGCTGGCGAATCAGGCTGACCGATGGATTTCAGAAATCTCCTCCATGCTGTCGCGATTCAATTTGGAAGATACGCGCCAGCAAGTCTCGCTGACTCCAGATTCGACGCATCTGTCTTTGGCTCCCGGCGCCATGATTACCGCCCGGCGCGGCATCATATGGCTGTCAAACCTGGCTCCGACATCATGCCTCTATCTGGGTTTGCTCAATCCCTCAAGCAGTCAGTCTCAGCCTGATGCTGAATTGTGCATGCTGCCGCTGGCACGGGGGACCTGGGCCAGCATGACAGAAGCGCAGACAGTATCCGTTCACGAGACGGATTCATTGGTCAAGGAAGGCCTATTGAAATCCTCTCTTGTCTACTTTCACGAGGTGGCAATCAATCTGGAGCGGCTTAATCGCGGATTCTATCTGGCCGATCAGGTCAATCTTGCGCGTGAGCGGGTGATTAGTCGAAAAACAGCTGAAGATGAGACTCGCCATCGTCTTTTTGATTTGTACGATCTGGCAGCAGATGTGAAGACGCACTCAGAGCGTGCTGTGCTTGAAGAGGCGCTGGCATCAATCGGGAACCATGAGGGCATTGATTTCAATTTTCCAAAAAGCGGTGATTCAGGCGAATTGTCTCAGCTTCTCGTGAATGTGCTTGATGCATCTGGCGTTCGTGCGCGTCAGGTTCGGCTTAATTCAGCGGATCAATGGTGGACAGGCGCCAGCGGTGCAATGCTGGCTTTTCGGAGAGAAAGCGGCGCGCCTGTAGCCTTGGTGCCCGATCAGTTCGGCCGCTATTGTGAAGTGACTTCTGCAGGCCGTGCGAAAACCAAGGTAACCGCGCATCGCGCTGCAGCGCTGAGGTCTGACGCGTGGGTATTCTATCAGCCTCTGGCGCACGGTTCGACTGATTTGAAGAGCTTGTTTCGGGTTGCGTTCCAGGGCAGTGCGCCCGATTTCGTTCGCTTGGCTCTGATCGGAAATATGGTTGGTTTCATGCTGCTGCTGCCAGCAATACTGTTAGGCTATGTGGCCGATGAAGTCATCCCGAGTGGAGGGATTTCGCAGCTTTACCTGATTGGGGGCATGCTGGCGGTAGTTGCGGTGCTGGCGGCACTGCTGTCTTTGTTGCAGAAGATGACCCTTATGCGTGTCGAAGGACGCGCAGCGACCCGTGCGGAGGCCGCATTCTGGGACCGGCTGCTGCGATTGCCGACAAAATTTCTGCGCAGATACTCAGCGTCTGATCTTGTTATCCGCAGCCTGACGTTTCAGACGCTTCGTGATGCGATGGAGAGTCTGATTGTGCATGGTTTGCTTTCAATCGTTTTCCTGCTTCCGACATTTCTTGTCGCTTTGCTGTACGACCCGACACTCGGGCTTGTCGTAACGTCCCTCGCATTGATATCGATTGCGGTTTATGCATTGATTGGGATTTGTCAAATGGCGCCGCACCATCGAATCGTAGCCGCGACGCATGGACTGGCCAGCCGCTTGTTTCAGCTGATCAATGGAATCTCAGTGCTGCGCCTGGAAGGCGCCGAAGGTTCAGCGTTCGCTGTCTGGGCGCGAGTCTATCGAGAAAAACGATTGGCAGAACTCGACAATGGCGTGCTTGAAGCGCACCGACAGGCGTTTAATGTCGCGCTTCCACTGCTTATGGCGGCAGTACTTTATTGGGTTGCGCTCAACTCTAGTTCTTGGCCTGCTTCCGCTGGCGAGTTTATCGTCGTCTACATGGCATTCATCGTGTTCATCACTTTTTTGGTACGATTGGGGCAAGCCTTCAGCACACTGGCGCAGATTCTGCCGACGGTTGATCAGATTCGTCCTTTACTCGCGCAAGAGACAGAATTCAGTTCAGAGGGCAAGTCTGTCGATCAGCTCACTGGAGATATCCGGCTTGATCGGGTCAGTTTTCGATACGATGCCGATGATCCGCTGATACTCAATCAAGTTTCGATTCAAGTGCATCCAGGAGAGTTTATTGCGATCACTGGCGCTTCAGGCGCTGGCAAGAGCACCTTGTTCAAGCTGATGCTGGGACTTGAAGAGCCTGAGAGCGGCGCCGTCTATTACGACGGTCAGGACCTTAAGCATCTGAATCGAAAACAAGTGCGCAGATTGCTGGGTGTAATCCCTCAGTCAGTGCAGCTTCATCCGGAAGATGTGTGGGACAACATCGCCGGCAGTCAGGATGGCTTGTCTGAACAAGAAGCCTGGGATGCGGCCCGGCTGGCGAATGTGGATCACGAGATAAAAGCCATGCCAATGAGGATGATGACGAGCGTCGGCGCTGGAATTGGGGTCACAGCGGGCGGTGAGAGCCAGCGTATCACAATTGCTCGAGCGCTTAATGGCAGTGCGCGGATCTTCTTGCTGGATGAGGCGACAAATTGGCTTGACAACGACAGTCAGTCAAGGGTAATGGAAAATTTATCGCAATTGAATGCCACTCAAGTCGTTATTGCTCATCGCCTGTCAACTCTACGGCACGCGGACCGCATCTACGTGCTGAACGAAGGCAGCGTTGTCGAGATGGGTGATTATTCGGAACTGATGAAACTTGAGGGTTTCTTTTTTGACTTGGTTCAAAGGCAGCTTGTTCAAGCGCCAGATACAGTGTGCCAAAGCGCGGCCAGAGAGGATTCAGCTCCTCCGGGCAGATGACTGCGCTTCAGAATTGGGAGTCACGCAATAGCTGC
Organism: Arenicellales bacterium; assembly: GCA_965200545.1. GTDB lineage: Bacteria > Pseudomonadota > Gammaproteobacteria > Arenicellales > JAJDZL01 > JAJDZL01. Next base: position 198,883 of record CBDAUJ010000002.1, read on the forward strand.
AATCGGTGCATAAAGTCACTGTCTTTGGCGATTCTCGTGACCGCTCTGGTGAAAAACCATCTCGGCTGGTATTGGGAGTTTTTCCTCGACATTGGACATCCTCGCCGCTGCGCAGCCTAACACAGTTCGGTATGCCTGTTTTTTATTCTTTTCAGACGACTTTTTTGTCAAAGCTCGGACCCGCGGCGGTGCTGAAAACTGATTTTTTCGCAATCCTCGCCGGGCAACGAAAATTGTAAGTATAGTAGTCGCCGGACCTTGATCCCAATGTCACATTTGCCAGTCTGAATCATGATTAAAGCAGCGAATTCACCGGAAAGAATCATCTGCCTGACAGTTGAGACTACCGAGGTTCTGTATCTGCTTGGGGAACAGGACAGGATTTGTGGTATTTCAGGGTTCACCGTGCGGCCTCCCCAGGCACGCAGGGAAAAGCCGAAAGTTTCGGCGTTCACCAGTGCCAGAATCGACAAAGTTCTTGCCTTGAATCCTGATTTGGTACTGGGATATTCCGACCTGCAAGCTCCCATTGCTGCTGAACTCGTCCAGGCCGGGATTGAGGTGCATATTTTCAATCATTGTTCTGTACAAGGCATACTGAACATGATTCAGATGATTGGCGCAATGGTCAAGGCTCGGCGCAAAGCTGACCTTCTTAATGCCAAGTTGCGGCGGCATTTGGAGTCAATCGAAAGCCGCGCGGCAACGCTGCGGGCAAAGCCAAAAATCTATTTCGAGGAGTGGAACGATCCTCTCATCTCGGGCATAGGCTGGGTCAGTGAATTGATCGAAATGGCCGGCGGCACCGATTGTTTTCCTGAAATCGCCCGGCAGCGTTTTGCCAAGGGTCGCATTATTTCTGATCCAGCGGAAGTTATCAATCGTGCGCCAGATATCATTATCGGATCATGGTGCGGGAAGCGCTTTCGGCCCGATCATGTCGCTGCCCGGCCAGGCTGGAATCAGATTCCGGCCGTATGCAATGGTCATGTCTATGAAATCAAGTCCTGTGACATTTTGCAGGCCGGTCCGGCAGCTTTGACTGATGGCGTGAGTCAGATCCACGATTGTGTCCGTCAGTGGCATGCGGCATCAGCTGAGCGCACCGGTGCATCTGGATAGAGAAACAGATCTCAGTATGCAGTTTTGATTGAGCCCAGCAGCGAGACGGTGTCGTTGTTGCTGAGCTTGAAGACAATGAATTCACCTGATGAAACGACCGTATCAGTCAGCGCATAGATGTTGACCATGTGTGTCACCAGGATCAGCGGCTTTGCGCTCTTGCGGGCTTTGAGCCACTGAATCAACTGTGCAGTCTGCTGGCCTGAGCGGCTGCGGTCGCGAAAAAACGAATTGATTGGCGGCAACTCAGTGACTGTCCCAAGCTGCAGCTCCTCAGCGGTGTCACGACAGCGGCACCACTGGCTGGTGAATACATCGGCGGCAGCGATGCCGCGCGCACGGAATTGGTCGCCGATTCGCCGCGCCTGCTCGCGGCCTTGGTCGGACAGATTGCGCTGCGTTGAGCAGTCCCCGAGGGAAAATTCATCTGGGTCGCCGGTGCCCGGCGCCAATGCGTGGCGCATGATCACAAAATGACTTCCGTCTGCGACTGCCGCCCAGAGCTCATCTTCACTGATGCGCTGGTTTGAGAAAGTGGAGGCGGCGAGCATGCCGGCCAAAACCAGCGCGATGCCGATTGTGATGTGCAATACTTTTTTAGTCTGCGTCATGGATGGGAGCAAGCTGTTATTGTGTTGGAAATCAAATTAATCGAGATGAGCATCGAAAAACCGAAAAGCATTGACGATCATGTCGGAAACGAGATATTTAGCATTTTTGCCCGTTTCACCAGTTTCCTCTTCTGGTGGTGACGAAAGCTCCATAAGGGCATTGTCAGCATTCCCGCTTTCGTCAGAGTTTCAATCGGCATTTCGCGGGATTATTTGGCTTTCTTGTTTCCCCTGCTACTCATTTGACAATTGTTCCATAGTATTCAGTTCATCATTTTTATATTGGTCAGTGTTTCTATTGCCTCCCATCCATCTCCATCCCTGATGTGGTTCAATTGGATAGAACTCATATTTGTTGATAACACGACCAGTGGTCTGCTCAGTGTTATTACTTCGAATATGAAATTGAACTAAATTGCCATTTTCATTTTCCCCATATCAGTTATATCAACGAAGTGTATTAAATTCCTAATTGGCTCCAGTATTTTTGCATTCGAGGGGATATGCCTAATGCTGCCTCTTTTTCTGCTATTTGAAACATTGTCAATTATTTCAGTCATATTTTGACGTGCAGATGAAAGATTTTCTGAATTCTTTTTCTTCACTTTTGATTTTCCTTTTTCTACTTGGTTAACGAATACAGGATCAATATTGATTGTTTTGGCATAACTGCCATAGCGATAATTTAGCGAATAATTCAGAAGAATCAATAAATTTTCTGTAAGTATTCTTTCCTCATAACGGGTAAGATTTTCCAGATTTAGGTGAGTCAGACTATTGGATATTGTTTTCAGATATTTCGAATCATTAACATTGTTGTTGCTTCTAGTCAGATCCTCGGCGATTTCCCTGAGATTAAGTATGGGATTGTCCGAAGCCAAAGAAGAAGAGACATGATGAAAATAAACTGCCTTTCGGAAACGATCAATATGAGACTTATGCCAGCAATCGTAACAACGAAAAGGGAAGATTAAGGACCCGTCAATTAAATCCGGGTCTGGATTCGCAAAAAAAAAATCTGCATACTATTATTCATTCTGAATTGGTCTGTCACTTCGCGGACCTCCTCCAATTTTGGTCCCCGCATAGCGTCTGGCAGTTTTTCGCTTTGGTTTTGTTACCCTCAAGCCGCAGTGTAATGTGGCCCCTTCCTTTTCATTCAGTTCAAACCTTTTACCATTGGAATCACAGACGCTATTCTGTTTCGTTGTCTTTGTAAATTTCGGAATGTTCAAGTGCTCTTCATCGCGGGTGAGGATATACGGATATATTCCCTTTTTGTTTTCTAGTGTCATCACCAAGCACAAGCTTTTAGTCCTCCACCTCAATTTTAAGGGGGAAAGTTTGCCATGCTTGTATTTAGCATAACCGTTAATTTCGCGGCCAATTCAATGGATGCGAAGCGAACTTCGAAGGCGCAACAACATTGTACTCGCCCTCTTGAATCTGGCGCAGCACCATTGGTTTCGCAATATTGTTGCCGGCTTCTGAGAATCGGATGGGGCCATAGAATGTGGCCAGATCGGTCTCTGCCAGCGCATCACGGACAGCTTCCTTGTCCAGTGTTCCGGCGCGTTCGAAAGCATCCTTGAGCACGTAGACCGCGGCGGATGCCTGCGCTGTCTGATATGGGACTTTGCGGCTGGCATACTCCGGATAGGCGGTCTTGAACTCCTTTTCGTAACTGGCGGCAGTGCCGAAAATCTCGTCGCTGTACGTCAGGGTCTCTGCCCATTGGGTCGAGCACAGGATATCGTTCGCCGCCGCGCCGAAGTTTCCAACTACATCCGCCGCCTCGCAGTGCGTGATGGCAATCATCGGCACACTTATGTTTTGATTTTCAATCTGACGGACGGCCATTGCAGCCCCTCTGGAGTGCCCGCTGACGACGAGCACATCAGGCTTGAGCCGCTTGACTTTGTTGAGAATTGCACTCATGTCCGAACGGTCGGGAAGCTGCTCGTCAATGATGATCTGCATGCCGTACTGGCTTGCATCTTCCAGCACGCCGGCACGAATGTCCAGCGAGAATGGATCGTTTCCTACGGCAACAGCCACTTTCACGCCAGACGGGCTCAGGTTATTTTCCTGTGCTTTTTCAGCAGCCAGCGTGATGGCAGAGGCAAGATACTGCTCTGACGTTGACAGAACCGCGAACAGATACCGATAGCCTTTGCTGAATAAAGAGCGGCTTGCCCCTTCGGCTTCAACCATTGGAATCTGATATTTCTCGGTGACAGGCGCAATGGACTCGGTCAGTTCTGAAGAGTAAGGTCCGAGCATATACTGAACCTTGTCGTGACTGATCAGCCGCTCAGCCAGTGTCGCTCCGCGGTCACCCTTTGATTGATCATCGTAATAGATCACCTCGAAGCTGTAGTATTTGTCATCGATCATGATGCCGCCTGCCTGATTGATTTTTTCAATTGCGAAATCATAGCCGTTCCGGGTATGGATGCCGTTGGTCGCGTATTTTCCGGTCAGCGAAATGGCAGCGCCGAGCATAATGTTCTCAAAACTGTCAGCCAGCGCGGCGCTCGTCGCAAACAGCAATGCGATGCCCGCAGCAATTGAGTTTGGCAGACTTTTTCTGTACATATTATTTCTCCAATTAATTGCTCAAATCTTGATTTCTTGATTCAGTCACTGGTTTTTTCAGCTTGATTATGAATGATTTCGCCCATGTGCCACGATGACTGCATTGGGGGAGGGTGACTTTTGGCAGCAATCGCCGCTTGGCCTGCTGGATGTCTGACACGAAGCGTGTGTGGGGTATCGCTCGTCGGGCAGATGGCCAGTGAGAGATTCTTTTTTATCAGCATTCAATTGTCATCGCAAGCGTCACTGTCAAGCCTTGATGAGGGATATGCGCCCGCCGACCCAAGCCGGCGGGTCCGCGACCTGCGCGTCGCGCAGCTTTTGCCGCACCGCATCCGGCATCTCGATGACCCGCTGCTCGCGGGCGCTGTAGTGTACGGCCATGAACTCGCCGGTGGCGCGGATCTCGCCGTCCACCCTCATCAGATGGGCAAACCAGATTTTCTTCGCGTCCGATCCCAGTATCATGGACTCGACGCGGATCATTGCTGGTTTTCTGACCTCCTTGAGGTAGCGCAGATGAGTCTCGACGGTATAGAGCGCACAGCCGGTTCGCTCAAAATAGTCAATGCCGATGCCGAAATGCTCCTGCAGCCGCCAGGTGCAATTGCTCAAAGGAACCAGATAGCAGGCTTCGTTCAGGTGGCCGTAAGCATCCAGCCAATGATCTTGCAGCGGCTCTGAGTGAAATTGGAAAGTATCGTGCATATTCAGATTTTAAAAAGCGTCACGCTCGCAGCTTAATCGCAATCTGCCGGAGCATGGGTGCAGATTTTACGTGAGGCGGCTTCGGCCATGTTCGGTTGTTTTGCGTCAATGAGACGCATTTTGACTGAGTCTGCTCGCAATAATCCAGCGGGTCAAGAATCCTATTGATTTGAAGAGGCTGTGGCTGGTATACTTGCAGCACTTCAAGTGTGCGTAAGATATACAAGAGAATAATCAAATGACAAAAATGTTCAAACTTTAGGGAGAGGTAAGTTAAATGAAAAGCGAAAAAATTTCTAAATTTTCAGTGCTGGCAGGATGCTTTGCAGTAGTCGCTGCGATGACCTTGTTTCTGCCGCAGAAGGCAGAGGCACAGTTAATAGGAATTGAGTTGCCAGATCAGCAGCCTGTCGTCCCTTATGTTGCGCCTACGAGTGTTGAGCGGCGCAATCAGCTGTGTATTGAAGAATGGCAAAAATCACACGCCTTTACCAAGCAGCAATGCAAGGGAATAGATGTTCGCTGGGACTCATATACATTGACAGCCTCATTCTTTGATAATGTGGACAACGAGGCACATCACATGAAGTATTCCAGATGCCTGGTCAATGTTAGATGTGATAAAGGTACATCTGCAACTACACTACTCCCGGCTAGACATAATGCCGTACTGAATTTCCAGGATGTGGAAAAGATTAGACGCTGCAAGGCAAATTCTGGTCAGACAATGAATACTTCCTGTGAGCCGCTGACGGATGAAGATATCCAAAATTCCAGTTCCGTGGGTTGGTGGTACTGGTAACACAACGCCCAAATACAGGGGGCAGTGAAAATAGAGCCGTCTCCATTGGCCTGAGGTCCAGTCGCACCAATGGCCTCAGGCAATGGAAAAGCCTTGATATATTCGTGAGTCGGCACCAGATAAGTCGATATATTCATACAAAAAAGAGGTGATATCCAATGATGAAAAAGTTGTCAGTGCTGCTGTTGCCGCCTGTCTTGCTGGCAGCTTCGCTGCAGACGGCAAGTGCATTAGAGCCGAATCCATTTGGGCCAAAGCCAAAGATATCAATCTCGGCACACAGCAATGCAGTTTATGAGGGCCGTGATATCAAGATTAATTTCACCATTCAGACTGACAGGCCATCTAATAGCGCTGCGTGGCGTACCTGCTACAACTACAGAACCGAAGGCGGATCTGCAGCGCAGGACGGATATTTCAGGGATTACACGGCCAAGTCTGGAAAGGTATGCTGGAATCGGTATGCCAGCAGATCGGACACCCTGGCGATAGAGACCCTTGAGGACCAGCGCTGCGAGCATGATGAGACGTTCAGGATTGTCCTCAGCCAGCCGGTTTGGTGAATAATCGCTCCTGCTTTTGCAAGTCAGCATGCTGACTGCCATTCAGGCCGCCCTGTCGGGGCGGCACAGGCAAAAATCCTCAGGGAGGCTCATCGCAGGCAGATAAGATTGCTCAACATGCGAGTCGAGCAGTCTGCCCCGCAGGTCTCGCCTGGCCCCATCAGCGGGGCAGGTCGTTTCCAAGCTTATATTTCCACCATCCCATGATGCCAGCGAGCTGCCGCTCATTGCGATGGTTTGGTTTTTGCAGTTCACAGCAGCAAACACTGCGGATGGGGCGCAGCGAAGCAACAATCGTAAGAAGCTCGTGGATGATTCGATACTGAATCCGGTTTTCAGGCTGAAAACAGCTTCAGCTTTTGCCGAAACGGGCAAAGGTTGCAGGCAGTCGCCCAGAGAGGGGATCGAAAATCGGCAGTGATGAGGGTGGCTCTTCTTTTCAGGCATCAGCCTGGCATGCAGCGCATCGGTGAGAAAAACATCAAGCGCTTCACCTCGGTCTCCCAGCTGTGCTGCGGCCAATTCTCGGATTGTCTGGCGGCTCGCCCCGCCGCGCGGCGGAGCGACACAAGCAAAAATCTATTTCGAGGAGTGGAATGATCCGCTTATCTCGGGCATATGCTGGGTCAGTGAATTGATCGGAATGACCGGCAGCATCGATTGCTTCCCAGAATTCTCGCGGCAGCGTTTTGCTAAAGGTCACGTAATTTCCGATCCGGTACAAATCGTCAATCGTGCGCCGGACATCATTATCGGATCGTGGTGCGGGAAGCGTTTTCGGCCCGATCATGCCGGCGCTCGGCCCGGCTGGTATGCGATTTCGGCCGTACGCAATCGGAATGTTTACGAAATCAAGTTCTGCGACATTCTGCATCCCGGCCCGGCAGCCTTGACGGATGGCGTGAGTCAGATCCACGACTGCGTCTGCCAATGGCATGCGGCGACTGCGGTTGCGGCTCACTGAATACTTTATAATCGGCACAGCAATTAACCTGTAGTAATTGCGAGCTGAGCCAGTTCCTTGCGGACTTGTAAGAAGAGTTCCGAGGGGCTTGTCTCATCGATCTCAAAACCAATAAAGTATAGAAGGTCAAACTCCATGAAAGCGAAAGTTTCCATAAAAGCGAAGTCAAGGAGTGCAGTCGCTTTAGTACTAACCCTAATTGCCGGATTGACATTTGCAGATACAGTCAAGTGGGATATGGCAAATGAATATCAGGATACATCCATTCACGGGCAGGCGCAGAAAGTCTTCACGGATACTGCCGCAGAGCTTTCCGGCGGATCCATTGAGATAACCAGCCACTTCGGCGGCGCGATCGGCTACAAGTCTAAAGAGCATTTTGATGCCGTCGCCGACGGCGCGCTGCAGATCGCTAACACCTCAATGGGTCAAGTTGCCGGAATTGAGCCGATGTTTCTGCTGTCCTCGCTGCCCTTTCTTGTGGGCAATGCGGATGAGGCCAATCTTCTGTGGGAGACCGCAAGACCCGCCTATGAAGAGGTCTTCGCTCGAAACAATCAGGTGCTGCTGTATGCATCACCGTGGCCTCCGGCAGGCATCTGGGCAAAGAAGCCAATTGATTCCACCGCCGCTCTCAAGGGGCTCAAAATCCGCGCATGGGATGCTTCAGGCACAGCAACGCTGCAAGGCGCCGGGGCAGCAGCGATCCAGATGAGCTGGGCTGATGTGGTGCCGCAGCTCGCGACCGGCGGAATTGATGCAGTGCTGACCTCGGCTGAGGGCGGCGCCAACGCCAAATTCTGGGATCAGGGCCTGACGCACTTCTCCGCGGTAAATTACTCAATGTCCTTAAACATGACCCATGTCAACAAGGATGCCTGGGAATCTCTGACGGATGCGCAGCGCGCCGTGCTGACGGATGCGGCTCAAGCGGCCAGCGACGCAGCCTGGGGCGCCTTGGCCAACCGGGTGGCTGACAACTATGCGGAAATGGGCGACAATGGCATCACTGTCGTTGAGCCGGTTCCGACCAACTTTCTGGCCGCGCTCTCGGCTGCCGGTGAACAGGTGTATGCGGACTGGATCAGCAAAGTCGGTGCGGCCGGCCAGAAAATTCTCGACGACTATCGGGCTGCCCGGAACAGCTGAAGCTGATCCGCAAGCAAACAGGAAGCTGCCTGTCAGCTTCCTGTTCCCATTGAAGATCCAAGGAAACAGCAGATATTGATCATTGACCGGCTGGTTCGACTGAACAATGCGCTGGGCACCGCAGCGGCATGGATATCAGGGCTGCTGCTGGTTTATATCGTCGTCCATATTTCCATCGAGATCATTGCGCGCAGTTTCTTTGACTTGTCGACCCACTCGGTGGACGAGTTTGTGGGATATGCAGTCGGCGCGATGACATTTCTCTCACTTGCGCATACTTTTCGAAACCGCAAGCATATCCGCGTAACGATCATGCAGTTCTTCGTCCGGGGACAGCTCGCGACTCTGGTCGAAGTTCTCTGCATTGTCATGACTTTCGCGATTACGGCGTTCTTGGCGCGCTATATCTTTCGCACCCTGGCCCGTGATTGGGAACGCGGTACCGTCAGCCCGACACTGACCGAGACGCCCGTCTGGATTATCGATGGCGCAATCTTTCTTGGACTGGCGCTGTTCTTGTGCCAGCTCCTGGTCAACCTGGTGCTTGCAATCCGCGACGGCACCCCCAAACCGAACCAGCGTGAGGTGTGACAGCCGTTGGAAAGTCTGTTCATTGCTTTCATCGTCCTGCTTCTGATCATCTTTTACCTCGGTCTTGGCATCTGGGTATTCGCCGGACTGCTTTTGGTCAGCACCACCGCACTCGTCCTGCTGATCGACATGGATCTGCACCGCATCGGCACCATCGTTGCGCCACTCGTCATCCGCAGTGCAACCGCTTGGGAAATATCCGCTATTCCGATGTTTATCTGGATGGGCGAGATCATGCTGCGCACCGACATCGCAGATCGGCTCTTTCGCGGACTGGCGCCGCTCACCTACTACCTGCCAGGCCGCCTGCTGCACACCAACATCGCCGGTTCGGCCCTGTTTGCTGCAGTCAGCGGATCGAGCGCCGCGACGACCGCATCCGTCGGCAAAATCACGATGACCGAACTTGGCAAACGCAACTACGCAGAATCCCTGACCTATGGGTCGCTTGCGGGCGCGGGGAGCCTGGGTCTTCTAATCCCGCCCTCGATCGTGATGATTGTCTACGGCGTGCTTGCTGAAGTTTCGATTGCCCGCCTGTTTGCGGCCGGCGTTGTGCCGGGACTCATGCTTGCGGCATTCTACGCGGTCTATGTCGGCGCTGTGTGCAGCGCTCGACCGAAAATGGTGCCGGCCGATGAAATTCGCCCTGGCTGGCGCGAGATGGCGATCGGAGTGTGGAATCTGCTGCCGATTGCGATCCTTATTTTCGCTGTGCTCGGCTCAATATACAGCGGCATCGCAACGCCATCAGAGGCGGCCGCCGTGGGCGTAGCGACAACCCTGATGCTGACCCTTGTCACCCGACAGTTTCGACTTGAGATGTTTTTCAAAAGCCTACTTTCAGCCGTCCAAACAAGCTGCATGATCGCGATTATCCTGATCGCTGCAAGCGTTCTGTCCACCGCAATGGGTTTTCTGCACGTCCCGCAGGATGTTGCGGCGGCGATCGGTCGACTGGATCTGACACCATTTCAATTGATCACGATTCTCGGGGTCTTTTATGTGATTCTCGGCATGTTTCTGGAGGGCATATCCATCACTGTGATGAGTCTTCCGATTACGTTGCCATTGGTGATTTCGTCCGGCTTCGATCCCATATGGTTTGGCGTCTTCCTGGTGATCATGGTGGAACTGGCCCAGATCACGCCCCCGATCGGTTTTAATCTTTTCATTATTCAGGGACTGACGAACACGCCCATCATGCGCGTTGCCCTGTATGCGGCGCCGTTCTTCGTCCTCATGTGTTGCGGTGCGGCGCTGATCACTATTTTCCCAGAGATTGCGCTCGCGTTGCCCGAGCTGCTGTTCGCAAGGCAATAGCGTGGCGCAAGCCAAATCAACGTTGCCAGCATGAGCGCAAATCCAAGGACATTGATCAGGCCTTGCCTCAGACCGGCCGCCGCGGCGGTTTCTGGCAATCGCAGAATGTGCCATTGGCCGTCCGTCTTGGAATCGATTGCAAGTCGCACAGACAGCTTGTCTGCGATGCAATCCGCACCAGCCTGGCAGATTTTTTGTATATTCTTCGTCTGGATATGCCTTGATGCCAGTTGTTTATTCGACTGATTGCTTTCAGTCTGGCACATGATAATGCCGGCAGACCGCCCGAGGCGCATCCATTTCATCAATCGGCATCCGCGCCGGCAACTCATTGGTTGCCAGATGGATTGAGCTGGCACATCGACCGGGCAAAATGACTCTTGAGCAAACCCTAGGCAAGTGGGAATTCTGGATTGATCGAGGCGGCACCTTCACTGATATTGTCGCTCTTCAGCCCGATGGTGAGATAACCACTCACAAGCTGCTCTCAGAAAGCCCGGACTACCGGGATGCGGCCATTCAGGGAATCCGGGATTTGCTGCGAGTTCCCGCTGGTGCCGACCTGCCTGTTGAACGGATCGCCGCGGTCAAAATGGGCACCACTGTTGCCACCAACGCCCTGCTGGAGAGAACCGGAGAGCCGACTCTGCTCGTAACTACCAGCGGCTTCAAGGACCAGCTCCGGATCGGCTACCAGACGCGGCCAAATCTGTTTGCGCTTGATATCCGGTTGCCCGAGATGCTCTATTGCGATGTTCTGGAGGTTGATGAGCGTCTGGATGCGCAAGGCGCGGTGGTTCGCGCACTGGATGCCGATGGCGCCCGCCGAGGCCTGCAGAATCACTATGACGCCGGTATCCGCGCGGTCGCGATTGTTCTTATGCACGGCTATCGCTATTCGATGCACGAAAGCGCTCTGCAGTCCATAGCGGAGTCAATCGGCTATTCGCAAATCTCAGTCAGTCACCAGGTCAGTCCGCTCATGAAGTTTGTACCGCGCGGCGATACCACTGTAGTCGATGCCTACCTGTCGCCGGTTATTCGCAAATACGTGACTGAAGTGCTGTCGGAGCTCAGCGGATCAGGCACGTCATCCGGGGGGCTCAAGCTCATGCGCTCTAGCGGCGGACTGGCTGATGCCCGCTTTTTCTATGGCAAAGATGCAATTCTGTCGGGTCCGGCAGGCGGCGTCGTTGGCATGGCGCGCGTCAGCGCCGCGGCCGGGTGTCGCGAGGTGATTGGATTCGACATGGGCGGCACTTCAACCGATGTCAGCCACTACAGCGGTGAATTTGAGAAATCCTATGAAACCGAGGTTGCAGGCATCCGGCTCAGGGCCCCGATGATGATGATTCATACCGTAGCGGCCGGCGGCGGCTCGGTATTGCATTTTGACGGCGCCCGCTATCGGGTTGGCCCCGACTCAGCCGGCGCGCGCCCCGGACCGGCCTGCTATCGAAACCAAGGGCCTTTGACGATCACAGACTGCAACGTGATGACGGGCAAACTGCAGCCGGATATGTTTCCCTGCGTGTTCGGCGCGCGGTCCGATCAGCCCATTGATGCCGATACTGTGCAGGACAGATTCCGAGAACTTGCCGCAATCATCGAGCAGCAGACCGGAGTCAGCCGGACGCCGGAAGCAGTTGCGGCCGGGTTTCTTGCGGTGGCGGTGGGCAATATGAGCAATGCGATCAAGAAAATATCGGTTCAGCGCGGCTACGATGTCACCCGCTACACCTTATGCTGTTTCGGCGGCGCCGGCGGGCAGCACGCCTGCATGGTCGCCGATGCGCTGGGCATGAATAAAATCCTCGTGCATGCATACTCCGGCATCCTGTCAGCGTACGGAATGGGGCTCGCAAACACAGTTGTGGAGCGTCAGCAGGCCGTGGAGAAGATTCTCGACGAGCCGCTGGTTGCTGAGCTTGAGTGCATAGCCGGGCAGCTGGCATCTGAGTGCAGCAAGTCGCTGGTCAAGCAGGTCGGTCAAGCCCTGATGCAGGACGCTGACTGTCGAAGCATGGTGCATATCCGCTATCAGGGATCCGATACCTCCTTTCCGATCACGTTTGCATCTGCCGGGCAGATGCAGAGTCAGTTCGAGGATGTGCACCGCATGCGCTTCGGGTTTATCTCGCCCGAGAAAGAGTTGATTATTGAGTCCATACAGGTCGAGGCGCTCTGCAAGCCCCAGTCCGCAGCAGCTGCCGCCACGCGCAGCCCACAGCAGCCTGCTCTGTCGGCGGCGGAGCAGGCAACCGCGAGAGCATGCTATATGGATGGCCAGTGGCAAAACACACCGTTCTACAGACGGGATTCTTTGCGGCCAGGATGGCAGGCGCACGGTCCAGCCGTGATTCTTGATTCGACCGGGACTGTCGTGATCGAGCCTGGCTGGAAAGTCACGCTCAATGAAGACAGGAATCTTCTCATCAAGCGCCACAAAGCAAGAAAAAAGCTGACAGCCATTGGCACCGATGTTGACCCGGTGATGCTTGAAGTATTCAACAACCTGTTTATGTCGATTGCCGAGCAGATGGGGTCGGTGCTGGAGAACACGGCGGTTTCGGTTAATATTAAAGAGCGTCTTGACTTCTCGTGCGCAATCTTCGATCCGGCCGGAGACTTGGTCGCCAACGCGCCCCATATGCCAGTCCACTTGGGATCCATGTCCGAAAGCATCAAGACTGTGATTCGCGAGCGGTCTGGCGAGATGAGTCCGGGGGATGTCTATATTCTGAATGCGCCGTATAACGGCGGCACCCACTTGCCGGATGTCACGGTCATTCGACCGGTTTTCGCCGCTGACGGACAGCTTCTTTTCTATACCGCATCACGCGGACATCATGCGGATATTGGCGGAAAATCGCCCGGCTCAGCCCCGGCAGATTCGGTCCGCATTGAGGAGGAAGGGGTGGTGATTGACAATGTGAAGCTGGTTGCCAACGGCCAGTTTCTGGAACAGCCGCTGCGCAAACTCCTGACAAGCGGCCCGTGGCCGGCTCGAAACCCGGATACGAATATTGCAGATTTCAAAGCGCAGCTCGCGGCGTGCGAAAAAGGCGCCCATGAACTGCTCAACCTGATTGACTTCTACGGCTTGCCTGCCGTTCATGCCTATATGCAGCACGTTCAGGACAACGCCGAGGAATCCGTTCGCCGGGTGCTGGATGTCCTGAACGATGGTGACTTTACCTATCGGATGGATGACGGCCACCAGATCTCCGTCAAGATCCGTGTTGAGCGCTCGGCGCGCCGGGCAGTGATTGATTTCAGTGGCACAAGCGCGCAGCATCCAGGCAATTTCAATGCGCCTACGGCAGTGGTGCGGGCGGCGGTGCTGTATGTTTTTCGATGCCTGGTCAATGACCAGATTCCGCTGAACGAAGGCTGCCTGAAGCCTCTTGAGATCATTATTCCGGACGATTCGATGATCAGTCCGAAACATCCTGCTGCGGTCATCGCGGGGAATGTTGAGACATCCCAATATCTGGTGGACACGCTGTTTGGAGCGCTTGGTACGGTTGCCGCTTCGCAGGGAACCATGAACAACCTTATCTGGGGCAACGATCGGCTCCAGTATTATGAAACGATATGCGGCGGCGCCGGGGCTGGCGCATCCCATTCCGGCGCTGATGCAGTGCATACGCATATGACCAATTCACGCCTGACCGACCCGGAGATTCTGGAATGGCGGTTTCCGGTGCGGATCGAGTCGTTTGAAATTCGCGATGGCTCGGGGGGATCGGGACGATTCAAAGGCGGCGATGGCGTGATCCGCAGAATTCATTTCAATGAGGCTGCCGCGGTCAATGTAATTTCTGGACATCGCAAAGTTCCGCCCTATGGGCTGGCCGGCGGAAACTCCGGGAAAGTCGGCTTGAATCGTGTTGAGCATGCTGATTCACGGGTTACCAATTTAGCAGGCAGCGATTCGATCAATCTTGAGGCGGGCGATGTGTTCGTCATTGAAACACCCGGCGGCGGCGGATATGGCGAGTCCGACCTATAGTGTGCGTCTGGCTTTCATCCAGTGGTGAAAACGCTGCCGCGGACTCACGGTTCAGGGTGTTTCTCTGAAAGTCCAGTTTCTGATATGTTTTAACCCTAATCCCGAATTAGGAGTGAAAACGGTTGGTAAAAAGAGATAAAAGCCTTGTATAATCATAATTTTAACAACCAGAATGACGATCTGTGACTCTCACCCGCAGGGTGAGAGTCCAAAGGAGACTATACAAGGCTATGGATATTGTAAACTACCGCACAGCGGAAACCAAAAATGCGCTCACCTCGCGCGCCGGACTGCTGCTGGCTGCCGAGCAGATCCGCGCTGCGGGACTGTCCCCGATCATCGACCGGCTCCTGCCCCGGGCCGGGCGCGGGCGCGCCTATGCCGCCAGCGCCGTGATCAGCACCTTCATGCTGATGCTGCATGACGGCGCTCGCTGCCTGGAGGATGTGCGCCTGCTGCGCCGCGAGCGACCGCTGATGCGGATGATCGGCCTGGCGCGGCTGCCGACGGCCCATACCCTGGGCAACTGGCTGCACGCGCTGGGGGTGTGCGAGCACGCCCGCCGGGCGGTGGTGCAGGTCAACCGGCATCTGCTGGCGCGGGGACTGGGGCGGCGCAAGAGAGTCACCCTGGACATTGATGCCACGGTCATTGAGGCGCACAAGAAAGGGGCGCGGTATTCGTATAAGAAATGTCCGGGCTATGTGCCCATGGTGGGCCACACATTGCCGAGACCGAGCAGGTCGCGGCGGTGGAGTTCCGCCCGGGCAATGCGCCGCCGAGCAAGGACAATCTGGGTTTTATCCGCCAGTGCATGGATGCCCTGCCGGCCGGGGTGCGGGTGTCGCATGTGCGCATTGATGCGGCCGGCTATCAGGCGGTGATTGTGAACTTCTGCGAGGCGCAGGGAATGCGCTTTGCGATCCGGGCGAAGATGGACACGGCGCTCAGGGACTCGATGTCGGCGGTCCGGGAGGCCGACTGGCAGCCTTTGGCCTGCCGCGATGGGACGGTGTCGAAGACCGAGCAGGTGGCGCGCACCTTGCATTGCATGGCGGACACGGACCAGGCGTTTGTGATTGTGGCGCAGCGCCAGCGCAAGGCGGAGGCCAAGGCGGACAGCAGCGGCGCGGTGCAGACGACTTTGCTGCCGCAGCTGCTCGGGCAGGTCGATGAGGAGAGTGTGCAGTGCAGCCGGTATCTGTATCGCGCGATTGCCACCAATCTGGATCAGGACGGACTGGACGATCATCAGATTGTGGGATATTACAACCAGCGTGCCGAGTGTTCGGAGAACCGCATCAAAGAGCTGCGCAGCGACTTTGGCGGCGCGCGGCTGCCGTGCAGTGACTTCGATGCCAACGCAGCCTATTTCATGATGTGCATGCTGGCTTACAACCTGCTGGCGCTGATGCGCCTGGCGCTGCCGCCGAAGTGGGAAAGCTCGCGGGCGGTGACTCTCCGCCATCGGCTGTATGCGAGCGCCGGGCAGGTGGTGCGCCATGCGCGGCAGTGGACGCTGCGGATCGAGCGCAGCCGGCGCCGCGAGATCGACGAGGCGCTGCGGGCGATTCGCAAAAGCGCCCTGGCCTGACGCCTGCCGGCGGCGGCTTTCCATTGATATTCTGGCCGGTTCCGGGGTGCGGAAGGACGGCGCTCGCCCTGAATCGGCACTGGCAGCAAATTCAGCGGGCGCTGACGCTGCAAAATACAGCCGCAGACGCTCAGCTTGAGAAAATCACCGTTTTTACTGCACCTGAGGCGGCTCGGGCCGGCCGCCATCAAGTTCTGACTGGGGTTTTGGCGCCTAATTTCGGATTCGGGCTTTTCCGTTGGAGAATTTTTCTCACACCACTGGCGGCAAATCCTGATGAAAATCCCAGATCCGGCACACAGCGCAGCCTGCGGTGCGGATTGTCCTCACTGTCCCGCAGGCGGCGGCACCTCGCAGGTTCAGTCACACCAAGGGCTCAAGCCAATGGAAAAGCCTCTTTTTCTCGACTGACTTGGCTTGCGAAGTCAGCTTCGCTTGTCCGGGGCAGTATTTATTTGCGCGCCATAATTCCAATACGCATCGCCTGACCCGAATAACCGCAAGACAAAATCACCCTGAGGCGACGCGCAATAATAAAATAAGCGCATCAATTACCTTGCTATTTGTCATTCAGCACTCATGGATTACATCAGTACGCGATTCAACACGCCACAGCTGGATTTTGAGCAGGCGGCCACTTGCGGTCTGGCCGCCGACGGCGGTCTGTATGTACCCAAAGTCTGGCCGGCACTGAGCCATGCCGAAATCGAAGCCTTGCAGGGGCTTTCATACACCCAGCTCGCAGTTGAAATCATTGACCGATTTGCAGGCAACAGCATTCCGCGCTCAGAACTCGAGACTTTGGTTGCAGCCGCCTATGCCGATTTTTTTGACGCCCGAATTGCGCCGCTGCGGCCGGTCCGAAACAATGTCCATCTGCTGGAGCTTTTTCACGGCCCCACCCTGTCATTCAAAGACTATGCACTGCAATTTTTAGGACAATTCATGAACTGGAGCCTGAATCGGCGCCATCAGCAGCTGACGATTGTCGGCGCGACTTCCGGCGATACCGGCTCCGCAGCAATCCATGCGATTGCCGGCAGCTCAAATATTGAGCTGTACATGCTGCACCCTTTTCAGCGTGTCTCTGAGATGCAAAGACGTCAAATGACAACCAATCAGAACACCAACATCTTCAACTACGCGGTTGATGGCACCTTTGATGACTGCCAGGCAATGGTCAAGTCGATCTTCAACGATGCCGAGGTGCGCGGCACCCGCGCACTCGGCGCCGTCAATTCCATCAACTGGGGACGAATTACCGCTCAAGTGGTGTACTACTTTCATGCTGCGCTTGCGCTCGGCGCTCCGCACAATGCCGTTTCGCTCGCGGTTCCGACAGGCAATTTCGGCAATGCCTTTGCGGCCTTTACGGCATTGAAAATGGGACTTCCGATCGCGAACATTGCGATCTGCTCGAATTCAAATGATATTCTGACGCGTTTTTTTGAATCCGGTGTGATGCGAAAAAAAGGCGTGACACAAACCGAGACGCCGAGCATGGACATCGAAGTCTCAAGCAACTTTGAACGTTTTTTGTTCGAGCTCTATCACCGCGACGGCCAAAAAGTGACTGAGTTGATGAAGAATCTCTCTGAAACCGGCGAGTTCAGGGTCTCGCAGGCAATATTGGAGCAGGCACGGGAATATTGCAGCGCCTACCGATTAGACGATGCAGGCACACGCAAAGCTATCGCTGCGCATTTCTCGGTCACTGGCAATATCGTTGACCCGCACACTGCTGTGGCCCTGGCCTGGGCCGATGAAATTTCACAGCAGTCAGATGTGCCGCTCGTGGTTGTGTCGACTGCGCATCCGGCGAAGTTTGCGCATACAATCGAACGTTCGGTCGAGAATGCGGGCACTGTCAGCATGCCCGAAAATCTTGCCGCGCTGGTCAATCTGCCAGAACGATATCGCAGAATTTCCAGCGACCCGAACGAGTTGAAAGACCTGATGCTTGCGGGCTGACCCGCGGTCAAAGCGCAGAATACCTCAAAACCATCATCAGTTTGACCGATCACCGATGAGAACGCGGCCGCATACCGTCAAAACGCGAATTCAGCTCGTGTTCGCAGTCCTGAGTCTGGCACTGCTTGGCACGGCGGCAGGATATGCGGAAAATAAAGTTTTTCGGGGTGCTGAGCTTCGCGGCAGCTTTACCCAAGGCGGCCTCTTGATCGGCAAAACTGCGCAGCAATCGCGAGTGTTTTTTGACGGCAAGACAGTCCGCGTCTCATCTGACGGGGATTTTCTCATCGGTTTTGGACGAGATGCCAAGCTTGACTGGACTTTGGTCATCGAGCAGCCTGACGGACAGAGATTCGAGAATGCAATTTCGATCAACCCGCGCGACTACGATATTCAGCGCATTGAGGGATTGCCCCAGAAAATGGTCACCCCGCCCGAAGAGGTGCTGACGCGAATTCGTGAAGATACTCGCTTGGTCAGAGAGGCTCGCCGCACCGACGACGCAAGAACTGATTTTCTCGAGCCGATTGACTGGCCTGTCGTCGGCATCATTACCGGGGTTTACGGCGCCCAGCGAGTTCTAAATGGCGAGCCGCGACGCCCGCACTACGGCATTGACATTCATGCTCCGACGGGTACACCGGTTAAAGCACCCGCATCCGGCATTGTGACTATGGCTCACCAAGACATGTACTTTTCTGGCGCAACTCTGATTATTGATCACGGACACGGACTGTCATCGACCTTCCTGCATCTTGAGCAAATCCTGGTCGAGCCGGGCGAATACGTTGCGAAAAATCAGACGGTCGCAACAGTCGGCTCATCAGGGCGCAGCACCGGCCCGCATCTGGACTGGCGTCTCAACCTGTTCTCAGCCCGATTGGATCCGCAGCTGATCGCAGGTGAAATGCCTGCGCCGGAATAGATTCTCCAGAACTTATGGCAATTCCATTGAGCCGCGCTGCGGGACTGGCAATCGTGGTCATGGCTGCAGTCATAACAGCCTCGAATATTCTTGTTCAGTATCCGATCAATGATTGGCTGACCTGGGGGCATTTTACCTTTCCGATCACTTTCCTAGTCACTGATGTGATCAACCGTCGTCTTGGCGCCAGACAAGCTAGAAGCGTTGCCTATAGCGGATTTATCGTTGCGGTGGTCCTGTCGTTCTGGCTGGCGACGCCGCGCATCGCCATGGCATCAGGCAGTGCATTTATCTTCGGACAGCTCATCAATATTGGAATCTTCGGTATTCTGCGTCGGCGCATGTGGTGGTGTGCGCCGCTGATCTCGTCGATTATTGCGTCAACAGCTGATACAGCGCTGTTTTATGGCATTGCATTTTATCAGTCGGGTTTGCCGTGGATCACATGGGCGCTCGGCGACTATGCGGTGAAAATCATGACAGCGGTTTTTTTGCTGCTGCCATTTTTCATTATTACCAATCGGCTGTGGACAAATGCAGAGACTTCTGCGTCCTAAATGGAACATCTACGGCAACCACTGCCTCACCTTGAAACTGATTCATCTCAGGTCGTCTCTATAAGTCCGCTGGGTTGACGGATAATTTTGCCGGCACCCTCGAAGTGCATTTTTTACGAACGTTCGCGGCAAGAGGAGTGTGGACCTGAGAGGCCCCGTTGTTTGAATGACTTCGCGTTCCCAAAACATCACATTCCTTTAGTTAGTTTCTTCACTGGCTGCGGTGGTATTGATCTCGGGTTTGAAGCAACTGGTTTCACGCACCTTGCAGCCTTTGAGATCAATGAGTTGTTTTGTAAAACTCTTAGAAAAAACAAACCAAAATGGATGGTTTTCGGCCCTCCAACGAGTTCAGGTGATGTGTCAAATGTCTCAGAGGTGATCGCAGCACTAGAGCCAATTGTGCCTATCAATTTCGAAGGTGTTTTCACAGGCGGACCACCATGCCAGCCTTTTTCGATCGCCGCGAACCAGAGATTTTCGAAAGCAGGAGAAAATTTCAAACGTGTTGGGTTTAACCATGAGGAGAATGGAAGCCTTCTATTTGACTATGTGGCCGTCATCAAACACTTCAAACCAGCATGTTTTCTCATAGAAAATGTGCCGGGTATTCGCGATTTGGACGGTGGGGAGCAGCTTTCAAGAGCCATTAAAGATTTGCATCAATATGGTTACAATGTGCATCCGCCAGCTATTTTGAATGCAGCAAATTACGGTGTTCCACAGTTTAGGGAACGATTGTTTTTGATAGGAACAAGAATCAATAGACAGGTCAAATTTCCACCGCCCAATGAGATGATGTATGGGGCTGGATCTGTTTTGCAGTCCGATTTGCAGAGTACTTCAAATAACGAAAAACGTTCACATAAGCTTGGATCAGTGGCTCGATACGCTCAGCTAGATTACGGTCAACGAGATCAACTTGGAAGAGTGAATAGGCTTTCACCTTGTCTTCCGTCAAAAACGGTAATTGCGGGCGGTACGAAGGGGGGTGGTCGTTCACATCTACATCCTGAAATTCCCAGAACGCTGACCGTCAGAGAATGTGCCCGACTTCAAACATTCCCAGACAACTACACTTTCTTAGGTTCGATTGGACGGCAATTTACACAGGTGGGAAACGCTGTTCCACCCGTGCTCGCCGCGCGAATTGCCATTTCCCTTGCTGCTTCCGTGTTCGGCGTGAACACACCCACGCTGAAGCCAGCGCGAATTTGATATTGTAGAGTTGGATTTGCTGGCCTGGCCAAATACATCAGGATATGGTTATCAGCTGTCACTGGTCGTTTTGGCGCCTGCCAACAATGTCGCACTCAATATCCTTTTTCCACTTTAATCCCAGCTTGATCTCCGGTTTCTGAAATGCAACCTTTGCCAATTCGTATCGCCCATGAGAAATTGCGATGGCAACAGCGTTTAGAGAATTTTGAAAACGCAATGGCACGGTTAAGTGATGCATGCGATCAAGAACGATACAGTGATCTTGAACGGGCCGGACTCATCGAAACTTTCCGCCCGGTCTCGCGTATGAAAGACAGAAAGACAGCATAAAAGATCGTTATCAAGCAGCGATTATCGACATAATCGCGGCTAGCGAAAGAGTCGATCGTGCCATGCTGTTTGGCTTGCGGGCGATGGGTACGAACACCGCAAGATCCAATGTGGATCCTGTTTTGTTCGGCGACAATTTGACATTCAGCGACTATGCGCGCCTTAAGCAAGCATTCGAAGATCTTCCCATGGCGCAATCCGTCGATCTGCTGCTGAGCAAAAAAATTCATCATCCGGCGCTGATGAAGCATATCGATACGTACGGAATCAAGTGGTATCGGCGTGAACCGCAGTAAATTTCTTCCTTTCATTCATATGGCAAGCATGTCTTTTCGAATTTTCGATCGAATGCGGTGAAATTTGTCTCCTTGCGCTACTGAAAACAAAAAGTCACGGCGCAACGACTTAGCCTCTTAGCCACTCACGAATTGCCTGTTCAAAACATCGATCGACATCCAAAAACAAAAATACAAAGAAACCGCATGATCAGCTATAGCCAGGCTGACACTTCAGCCATTCTATACAGTTATTGCGGTCTCACTCGACCGGCTTCAGTTTTGAGCGCAGCACACTCTCAAACTCGCTGCGCTTGACGGTTTCAGCAGAAAGCAGTTTATCGCTCGATGCTTCAAGCGACAAGACCTCCCAGTGGCATTTCTCCAACTGAAAGTTATCAGACATTTTTGGCACCAGCCAAACAATATCACCATCATCAAGGTCATGAGAAGAATTAGCTGATGGACCACCGATAGCTTCAAAAAAAGGAAAATCAACAGCGACAGCAAGCTTTGTTCCCCATCTTCGCAGCGTTGGGCATTTGACCTGCAATTGAGGCATCAAGCGCTTCGCGCTTGAGGACCGCCAGTCTGGACGCCTATTCACAGCAGGTTCTGGCAATGTAATATTGGCATCTCGAGACAGCCTGACAAAGTCCGATTCCATCTTGTGTCCTGAAAAATAGACTGCCTGAATTTCGAGACCAAACCATGTCTTGGCTGTTTCGTCACCAGCGATCACCATATCTATCCGTCCCGCAGCTCGACCTGTAGCCGGAGAACGCATAAACGGAACCTCTCGGGCCAAATAAATATTTTTGAAACCGACAATCTCTCCCAGCCAAAGCGGAAGCATTTGCCTTTGGTCAAATCGACGTGGACACATAATCACGGGACTCTCAGTTCCAAATCGCATGGAGCAGACTCCGCCGCGTTTCCCGCACTTTGGCTGCCCGAACTGAAAGGGGCATTGAGGCTGAGGAACTCGACCAAGAGCCGCATCAGCGAATCGCAGCCGTTGTGATGGTGTTAAGGTTGTAAACGGCGCGCCATACCACTCGGCAATCTCAAAGCGTTTACTCATGCGAATAGAGCCTCACTGGTAATGACCAATTCGGATATCCGGTTGTGGTGAGTATTCTTCATTGTCAGGCTAACGGCATTAAATTCATACTTTTTTACAAGATGTATTATTTCCGCGGATGCATCATAAGTCATCAGGAAGTTAGAATCTTGCTCACTCATCATCCGAAACAGGGCAGCGTGATCAATTTCAAAATGCTGGTATAGCCGGCGGCCAGCCTGCTTGCCGCCGGATGCCGTATACGGCGGATCAAGAAAAACGGCAGCCCTGCGTCCCCAGCCTTCCAGCAACACCGGCAACATCTTCATGCCATCGCCTTCCATGAATATTAGCTTGTCAGCGTAATCGGAGATTGCTGAAAGTCTATTTTTCAACGTTTCGGGATACCAGCGAGATGCCAAGCCTTTCCCATTTTCACCTCGTCGGCTAAATGATGCCCCGGGAGCCAATATTCCTCCGCGTCTGGTCCGATTGAGAACGAGAGTTCGGAATCCTTGCTCCTCAACAGAGCGCGGAACTCTATCGACCCATTTACCAAGGTTTTCATGCGTCGGCTCATAAGTCATAATCAATTCAATTAGTGAGGAGCTTCTCTCTATTGCAGATCTCCAGAAAGCGGCGACATCGCGATCCATCTCCAACATAACAGCAGACGAAACCAAGTCTTCCATAACCCCGGTTAACGACACAATTGCCCCGCCCGCGAAGGGCTCAATCAGAATTTCTGGCTTTGTCTTGGCTAGCCACTCGCGAATGTGTGGAATCAGCCAAGTTTTGCCCCCTGGATAACGAAGTGGACTGCGTTGTGGGACTTTAGAGACATTAACAACCGCAACCCGCGATGGTGGGAATAGGGCTAATTCAGCCTTGCTCATAATCTTCCTGTCAAAACAAAGAGTCTATGGCCACAAAACAGAAATAAATCAT
The DNA here is from genome assembly GCA_965200545.1 of Arenicellales bacterium. GTDB lineage: Bacteria > Pseudomonadota > Gammaproteobacteria > Arenicellales > JAJDZL01 > JAJDZL01. The sequence continues at coordinate 222,213 of CBDAUJ010000002.1, forward strand.
CCCCGCTTTGGAATGGAGTCTGCATCGAGAATGAAAACAGTTTTGATTGTGAAAGGTGATGCAAGATGGTTCACTTGACCGGCAAGATAGGACTTGTACTTTTGAGGGGGGCACAATATGGCTTTTTTCTACTGCCCGGACATTACCCATTGGGTGAAACAGGACCGCTACCATAGGAGTGCAAGACTGATGAACAATATACCATACAATCTTGGCCTCACGAAAAATGAGGTCATCTCCGCTCCGGCGTGGTGACAGTCAGAGACCGTTGATAAAATCAATCTTATGCAGCAGCGCAGCCAGCTTGCCTACGGCAGCAATGAGATACCGGTGTACAGCTACAAAATAACAGTACGTTCCTGGACGACATCCGCGAGCTGCATGCAGAGCATGTGCTGCTGCCGGACCACCAGCTGGCGGCAACAATCTGATGCGCCATGCCTGTCAGCTGATTCTCCAGGTGCCGGACCCAAGCAGAAAGCGATTGATGCGGCACTGCGCTTGATAAGGGAATATTCGCTGCCAGCCTGAAGGCGGCAAACAGCTTGGAATCAGGGAGCAAAATCGGCAGAACCGACTTACCTGACATTATCCTCAGCATTTTGCTTGCCGATTTGCAGACAAGCGCATGACACCAAGAAGATTTACAAAAATTGCAAGCTTATGAGGCAGGAAGCCTTGAGAAAAGTATGCTGAATCCACCGATTAAAACCGCCATCTGCAGAACCATCGTCCATGCGAGCCAAGTCAAGCCGGTCCGCACACTCTTGATTTCCGCACTCAGATCGGTTCTGACCTTCTCAGTCTCGGTCCACACACTCTTGATTTCCGCACTCAGATCGCCTCGCAAACCCTTGATTTCCGCACTCAGATCGGTTCTGACCTTCTCAGTCTCGGTCCACACACTCTTGATTTCCGCACTCAGATCGGTTCTGACCTTCTCAGTCTCGCCTCGCAAACCCTTGATTTCCGCACTCAGATCGGTTCTGACCTTCTCGGTCTCGCCTCGCAAACCCTTGATTTCCGCACTCAGATCGGTTCTGACCTTCTCAGTCTCGCCTCGCAAACCCTTGATTTCCGCACTCAGATCGGTTCTGACCTTCTCGGTCTCGCCTCGCAAACCCTTGATTTCCGCACTCAGATCGGTTCTGACCTTCTCAGTCTCGCCTCGCAAACCCTTGATTTCCGCACTCAGATCGGTTCTGACCTTCTCAATCTCAGCACCAAGCTCAGTTTTGACCCGATCAACATCTGCCTTAGTTGCAAGATCACCTTGACTGTCCTTGACAACCAAAGCAATTGCCTCAGCCTGCGGCATCTCAATGCCGGCCCGCTGCAGTTCTTTCGATGCAGTAAGAGTGTCAAATGCTACATTCGCCATACAAATATTTTACAAGTTTTACTTTTGAGAGAGATGCACCTTTTTCAAATCTGTCCGACTACAGTTGTTTTTGGGATACTCGACATGATTATCTCACTGTCCAGCGCATTCGCAGATGTAGATATTCGGTACCGGAATCCTCGTACTAAGATTCAGAAAAAACTCAATCAAACCAATCGTGTGGATTCAGAGAAAGTAAACGCATCATATAAATGTCGCGAATCACCCGTGCGCTTGAACAACTTTGTGCTGGCATGCCGTCGGAAGCTTATCGATAATCTCACATGTGCGCCTATCGTCTTCAGCGTCAACAAACATGGCTCCGCCAGAACCAGACATGCGCGGCTGCGCATCCAATCCATCAAGCAAATCAAACAACTCTGCAACAGGCGGATAGAGCCGGCATGCCGGTCCCTTAAGACTGTTGGTTCGGATGCTTGGCGAATAATATGCCGCCTGCATCTGCGGGTAGTATTCCGCAGCTTGGCACTCGCGATAAACATCAGCCGTTGATACATGAACATCGGGCACAATCACCAAAAATCGTTTGCTTTCCAATTCGATGTCGGAAAGAATTTCACCGCGGCCTTGCGACCAGGCATTTTTGCCATGCACAAAGACCGGAACATCGGCACCAAGCTGTGCTGCAATGGCAACCAATTCGGCCTTGTCAAGATTCAGATTCCAAAGCCGATTCAAGGCTGTCAATGTCGTTGCGGCATCCGAACTGCCGCCGCCAAGCCCGCTGCCAACGGGAATATTTTTCTCCAGACTGATGATCACACCCTGGTTTCCAGGATAATGCCGGCGCAACGCTTGGGCCGCCCGAATGGTCAAGTCTTCAGACGATGAGAACGCGCCGTGCTGCGACGAACGCGAGATTTCGCCGGTGTCGTTGATCTCGAAATGCAACTCATCGTACCAGTCAATAAGTTGGAAAACCGTCTGAATCTGATGATAGCCATCTGGGAACTTGCCGCAGACATGCAAAAACAGATTGATTTTCGCGGGCGCCTTGAAAACTGCCGATTTGCCGGTGGACGGACCGGAGCTGTGCGACGACAAAGGCACTGCGCCCTAAATTCCCCAGTCGCTGATTACGACCCGGACCTCAAGCTGCGCCGCATCAGAGGGGCCGGCGGATGTGTCGGGTTCTGCCTGACGTTTCGCACTCAGTCGGGTGGGCAGCATATACGGGCCGAACGGCCGATAGTTGGCGAGTGAGACATCCCATCCAGACTGGCTGATCGTGATCAGATGTCCGCTGGTATCCCAAGCAAAATCAGCTGGATAATTTGGATCAATCGATCCTTTCATCCAATAAATCAGTTGCTTGACGGGCAAGTGCCAGCCGGTGCGCTCAAGAATCACTTGCTCGACGGTTTCCCCCTCAATCCGCTCACCCTGCGTGTCTTCGAGAATCACGCCCGCAGGGTCTTGAAAAATGCGCAGCCGTCGGGCGCCGATGGTTCCGTAAAGCTCCAAGCGATGCTGATCAGCGGCACGATGCCACAGCATACGAGAAATATCCGCTTTGTTCTCGTTTCGAGCGCTTAACCGCCCCTTGATCTCCCAGCGGTCGACGGCGGCCACGGTTTGTGCATGACGTTCGTAGACACCGGCATCCGCCGAGCGCTCAACACGGTCAATTGTTGCACAGCCAGCGAGCAGCATTGCGCTCGTGACAGCCAAAACGAGGCGTATCATTGGCCCGTCAGTCGCTGCTTCGCCTCAAGAATATACTCGCTGTCGGGAAAATCCTTCAGGCCGCTGTTCCATATGCCACGGGCTTTGTTCTTTTGGCCCAAGGTCCAGTACACCTCGCCCAAATGTGCGATCATGACCGGATCGTAGCGGCGTTCCAGCGCCAATGTGAGGTTCGCAATTGCATCTTCATAATCTCCGAGCTTGAACTGCACCCAACCCATGCTGTCCAAGATGTAAGGATCATGGGGACGCTGATCCAAGGCGCGCTCAATCAGCTCGAATGCCTCTTCATAGCGATCTGTCTGATCGGCAAGTGTGTAGCCGAGCGCATTGAGGGCAGACGGATTATTCGGATGAATTTTCAGCACCGCTTCGACATCGCGCTCGACTAAGGCAATCATATCAAGCTCGGCCGCTGTATAGGTGCGGGCGAGCAGTAGCGAAGTATTCTGCGGGTACTGCCGAAGCGCTGCATTGAGGGTCTGCATCGATTCGTCATAACGTCCGTTTTCCCGATAGATTTCGTTGATCGCGATGTAGATTCCAATCAGTTCCCGATCTGACTGGGGCCGATACTGCCGCAATCGATCAACCCCCGCTTCAATGCTTTCGGCGCCCGCCAGATAGCGGGCGCTTAGCACAATCTTATCGAACGCCAGTCGCTGGGAGGTGATCTGGGCAATCCACTCCTGGGCCTGTGCATAGTTCTTGCGCATCAAATTCACCTCGGCAAGACCCACGAACACATCCTGTCCCTCCGGTTCAGTCTCAAAATAGTCTTTGAAACTGGCTTCAGCGCGATCAAGATAATTCGCTCTCTGGTGAAGTGTGCCAATTCGAAGCAACTTGTCGGGGGCCGCCAGCGCCTGGTACTGGGCGACCGCCTCCATGTATAAGCCCGCCTGCGTCAAATATCGCGCGTATGTTTCCCGCAATTGTTTGGCATCGGCGTTTTGCGCTAGAAAATCAACTGCAAATATCTCTGCTTCCTGCTGTCGTCCGGTTTGCAGATAGAGCGAGAATTTGGCCTCGGCGACCGAATCCGCCGGACCGGCCAGGCGAAATGCCGCGTCGAACAAGGCATCGATCTCCGCAGCTTCTTTCACCCAGCCGGCCAATTCAATCAAGGCCAAATGCATTTTGACGTTATCGGGATGGAGCGCCAGCAACTTCTCGAAGACCGCATAGGCCGTCGGCGGCGGCAGTTTCTGCGCCAGCCAGCCGGATATTCGCTGAATCGACAGATCCGGGTCGCGGCTGTATTCGATCACGTTATTGAAACTCGCGACCGCCTCATCCAGCTCGCTCGTCGCAACCAAGGCAATCCCCTTGGCATTCCAGGCCGAGGCGGCTGTGGGATTCAATTCGACCCAAAGATCCGCGGTATTCGAGGCGATTTCGAATTCTTCATAACCGATCGCCCGGACCGTAACCATTTCGGCAATGCGCACATCACGCGTCTCGAATGCGGTTTTCTCCAGAATTTCCAATGAAGTCGCAATGTCATCGCGGTAATAAGCCAAGTCAGCAACGAGCAAATCTCCCAATACAGACGCAGTCAGCTCCTGTTTCGGCAAATTGACCTCCGCCGGCGGTTCTGAGTCCGCGTCAGGCAAGGCGATGACCGGGTCAAGCGGCGTAATTGTTGAACCGCATGATGAGACTAGCAAAACAACCCATAAGGGCATCGTACTAATCAATGTTCGGCCAGCAGATTTGATTTTCATTTCAGAAACAAATAATGGAGTCTGTCGGTGATTTCGTCAAGCTTCACTCACGCTCGCTCGTGGAGATGAAAATCAATCGCGATGCGATTGAAACCAGTCTTGCTGCTGACACTGTAGCATTGCGCCCAATTATATTGATTGAATATTTGCAGAATTGTTTTCCTGACAGCGTAATTCTAGGCGAAAAAATATCCCCCGACGGCGCACTTGACTTGCGTTGTTTCGGATCAAAATATTCAAAATGATCCGCTTTTGCGAACAGACGCTGCACTACCCATGCAGTTGCATGCCGGTTCAATCAATTTCGGCGAATTTCATCATCATATACTTTGATATAACTGTCCGGAAATCGGGATCAAATACGATCTGCCGACGATAACCCGCTATCAGTTTTTCCAAGGCAGACCTCAAGTCTGTGGCCCGAAAAGGCAGAATAGAATAGACACCATAGAATTTGACAAAAACGTCAGTGGAAATGTTGCACCGCATGCCAAAAACACGCTGTATATGAACTCCCATTCGATCCGTTTGAAGTGATTGGTATCGGTTCGGCATAGTCACTAATCAAGCTGATTTACTGCGTGAAACCATCCATCCCGGTGGGGCGTTATGAAAGACCTCACTTTGACGAGCTCGGCAGAAATGTGGCCGAATCGGTACGCTAGTTCAACGTTCCAGTAATCCGTGCAACCAAAATTTTCAGTGGTCGACGTTCCATGGCTGGTTTTAAGGTTTTGCCATTGGAACAACAGTTCGGAAAACTTCCGGGAGCGCTTTGGCGCAATCCTGAGGGAAGACAATCCTGAAGGAAGAACCCTGAGGGAAGAAAATATATTGATAGTCAGAATTTTTCTCGTCAATTTCTTGACCTTTCATATTTGTCTCCGAAATGGGCCGAAATTAATCCATTGGGAATGACTATTCCCAATTTGTTCGGCTTATAGACTTGGCGACTTGCCTGCTTTCGTACGGTGGCAGCCTTGCGGCTTTGCACTCACTCTCATTTACGGCTCAATAATGCCATGATGCAATAAATTGCCTGCAAACATCATTGCAATCCTCAAAAATGAAGTTTTTACGATTTGGCATATCCGGCATTTTACTGATATTCATAGGAAAAGCGTCGTGCATTTTGCAACGACTCCAATAAATTCAGAAAATTCGATTTGACCTTCTCGGCAGTTTCCTGTAAAATGTTTCTATAACAATATGTTAATCAAGCTTTATGGATTTCCAGAAGGTCCAGGCAAGAATTTCCGCAACCGAATCGCAATCAAAGAACTCTTTAAGATGTTCACGGACGATGCTGCCGCAGAGGCAACGCAAGGACGCACTGTGTTGCGCATTATTGTCGCCTGCATTCCGAGAAAAGGACTACAAAACGATCAAGCCGCAACGGCGAAAAATTTTGCGAGTCGGTCGCAATGCGCCCACTCTCAGAGCCAACTGCCCAGTACGGCTAATTATGTGGAATTGCGAAAAAGAGCTGAATGGAGAGTGCAAGAAATTTCTGACTGATAAAAAAGAATCAAAATGAGAGACAAACGCCCGAAGGTACATCGAGAACCCAGCGCCGGCCAGCCCAATCAAACTGAACTGGAAGCAGACCTGCGGGCTAAAGCGTCCTTCGGCACCGCTATGGAACCTCTACTCACCGCAGCTAAAGTGAAAAGAGACTTGTATTGAATTTGAAATATTTGATTTTCACGTTTGTGTGGCAATATCAACAGAGACGATGACGGTGATTTGCATTCATTTGAGGACATCCACTGATACGCTCGGACCAGCGTTACAGATATGAGGAAGCATTGAAAAAATATGTGTTCACCATGGTGCAAACGAGCCCTTGCTTCCTTGAGTGTTCTTCCATTTTCCAGAATATTGCAATTGGCAAAAAGAAACAGCAATTCTGCGTGACCGCTGCATTTCACCTTCTGAACCTGATCCGTCGTTAAATCTTCATGAAACAGTCGCTCAGAGACAAGCTCGATGTAATGACCGAGCAGCGCAACAGGCTGAATGCGCTCCTGTCTGATCCTGCGACTGCGCAAAACTCCGATAAACTGCGTGAATATTCGATCGAGTTGTCGGGGATTGCAGGTATCGTTGAAAAATACGAGGAATATGTCAATCTTGACAAGCAGATGGCCGAAGCCAAACAGCTGCTGGAAGAAGACGACAGCGATATACGTGCGCTGGCGCAAGCCGAAATTGATGAGCTCGCAAACGCGCAGCAGGACGCGCTCAATGAACTGAAGATACGTCTGCTGCCCTCCGATCCAAATGACAGCAAAAACGTATTTGTTGAAATCAGAGCCGGCACTGGCGGCGATGAAGCCGCAATTTTCGCAGGCGATCTGTGCCGCATGTACAAACTCTACGTCCAAAACCGCGGCTGGAACAGTGAGACGGTCAGCCAGTCCGAAGGCGAGTACGGCGGCTACAAGGAAGTCATCCTGCGCATCATTGGCAAAGGCGCATATTCGCGACTGAAGTTCGAGTCCGGCACGCACCGGGTGCAGCGAGTGCCGAAAACAGAGACCCAGGGACGCATTCATACGTCGGCATGCACCGTTGCAGTACTGCCCGAAGCCGATGAAATTGATGATGTGCCGGTCAATCCGCAGGATCTGCGTGTTGACACATTTCGAGCTTCCGGCGCCGGCGGCCAGCATGTCAATCGCACCGATTCAGCCGTACGTATTACGCATTTGCCTTCTGGCATCGTGGTGGAATGCCAGGAAGAGCGCTCCCAGCACCAAAACCGCGCCAAGGCCATGGCAGTGCTGCGCGCGAGGCTGCTGGAGTCAGAGATACAAAAGCAAAATGAGCAGATCGCGAAAAAGCGCAAAATCATGGTGGGCAGCGGCGACCGGTCAGAAAGAATCCGCACCTACAATTTCCCCCAAGGACGGGTGACCGATCATCGCATCAATCTGACTCTGTACCGCCTCGAAGAAATTACAGCGGGCAGCGTCGATCAGATTATCGATCCGCTGATCACTGAGTTTCAAGCGCAGCAGATGACGGAAAGTGACACTGTCAGCGAATGACCGCCGAGGCTCTGTCGATTGGTGACGCAAGGTGTGCTGCAGCGCGCGCGCTGCGTGCTGTGGTGCCCACACCCCAGCTTGAGGCTGACATCATCATCGCGCTCGCGTTAGCGGTCAGTCGCGAATCACTGACCGGGCTCGCAGATGTGCTTCTCAGCAAGCGGCAGCGCAAGGATTTTGAGAATTTGCTCAAAAGACGCATCCATGGCGAGCCCATTGCCTACCTGTCCGGCACAGCTGAATTTTTCAGTCTTGATTTTGCCGTCAACTGCCACACTTTGGTACCGCGGCCGGAAACTGAACTGGTCATCGAACAGGTGCTGGCACACGCTGGCGAAGTCGACGCGCCGCCGCGCATACTGGACCTGGGCACTGGCAGCGGCATTATCGCAGTCGTGCTCGCGAGCCGCTTGGAAAATGCGCGCATCCATGCAACGGACATTTCAGAGCAGGCGCTTGCAGTCGCTAAAGCCAACGCGCGAGCAAACGGCGTCCAAGACCGGATCGACTTTTGTGCAAGTGACTGGTATCGCCATTTGCCCAGTACAGCGTACGACATCATTGCCGCCAATCCCCCTTATATTCGCCGCCGGGACCCGTGCCTGGCAGACAAGTTTATGCGCTTCGAGCCGGAATTGGCACTCATTGGCGGCACCCAGGGAGACGAATGCATCCACACAATTGTAACTGGCAGTCCCGCTTGGCTGAAGCCAGGCGGCTGGCTGGTCATTGAACACGGCTATGACCAAGGCGAAAAGGTCCGTGCGATGATGTCGCAAGCCGGGCTTGGCCGCATTGAGACGCATCAAGATCTGGCCGGATTGGACCGCGTAACGGAAGGGCACAGACAATGGCAGTGAGCACCCGACTGACTTGGCCTGCCAGCGGTCGTCAGCCATGACGGCAGCGGACAAATCTCACCGCTGGCAAATCTGCGTATAATCGAAATCACGATTCACATTTGATGCGCAGCGCTGGAGGTCAAAATGGCACATAAACGATTCATAGGTTCGGTGCTGAGCCTGGCGCGATCTAGTGGCTTGAAAGTCACCAAAGCGACTGCTGCGGCGCTGCTCGCGCTGTGGCTGGCAGTGCCTGTCGCTGTGGCCGAGTCGAGAGACGCGATTATTGAATCAACCTTGCAGGCAGTCGTTGGCTTGCGCACACTGGTTCCCGATACAGCCAGAACTGCATTCTCGCTGGGTACGGAACGCGAGGGCAACGGCATCGTCATCAGCGATGACGGACTTATCCTGACGATTGGCTACCTTATCATGGAGTCTTCCAGCATCGAGGTCACCAACGCCGCCGGTGAATACGTCGGCGCAAAAATGATTGCCTACGACTACGACAGCGGCTTCGGACTGGTTCAGGCGGTTCAGCCCCTTGGTCTCAAGGGCATTGAGCTTGGCAATTCGGCTGATTTGCTGCCTGGCGATGCCGCCTTAATTGTCGCACACATTGGTCCGCACTATATGCGTCCGGCAGAAATCGTCGACATTCGTGAATTCCCAGGCTACTGGGAATATCTTCTCGATCAGGCGATTTTCACCGCGCCGCCTTTTCAAGGTTTCGGCGGCGCCGCACTGATCAATACCGAGGGCAGACTTGTTGGGGTCGGCTCGCTGATCGTGCATGATGCCAAGCTCGGCCCGCAGCCAAAGCCCGGCAACATGTTCGTACCGATTGACCTGCTCAAGTCCATCATGAGCGATCTGGTCCAGCACGGCCGCGACTTGCGCCACAATCGACCATGGCTGGGAATCTACACTGCGATGAGCCGCGGTCATCTGTTTGTGACACGCGTCGCGCTTGAGGGCCCAGCCCAGGCAGGCGGTGTGCGCCGCAACGACATCATTATCGCGGTCAACGGGGAACCCGTTTCCGGCATGGCGGATTTTCTGCGCAAGGTCTGGGCAACTGGACCTGCGGGCGTGGAAGTTAATCTGTCAGTATTGCAAGAAGGCCGAGTCAAAGAATTGAAACTTGATTCCGGCGACCGCTACGACTGGCTGCAGCTTGACCCGGATACGGCAGCGCAGCACACCGCGATGCTGGACATGCACAACCGGCTTGCTGCAGTGAATTGATCGCCATCACGGTAACAGCACAATCTGTCCCGCGCTGCGGACTCGCCTCCTTTCAGTTCGGAACAAAGACCGCCATCGTCGATGTCGCAAATCCGATATAGTGGTTTACATAAAAATCATAATAGTTTCATGTGATCTATATGTGAATCATTGCGACCGACACAAAGATTGATGCTGCGAGCCTGCTCACGTTACAGCCAGGCCGCATCGACACTGCTCGGAGGACTGATTCGTGCGGACCGTACGCAGCGCAAACTCACGGCACAGGAAGTGGCTGACCGCGCTGGGATTTCCAGAGGATTGCTGCAGCGTATTTAAAAAGGAAATCTAAAATGTGAGATCGGTGCCGTTTTTGAGGTGGCCGCCATCGTCGGCGTACCGCTGTTTGATGCGGATCAGCACACGCTGATGCAACATCTGCACCATACGAAACAGCAGCTGGCACTGCTGCCAAAGTCTGTACGCAACAAGACTAAGACAGTGCGAGATGACTTCTGAATCTGCCAAATAAGCTTTTGTTTGGATCTGGATGCCCGACTCCGCACAGCTGCTTGCAGCCGGCTGGCTGGAAGCGGGTAATGGCAATGTCTATTTCACCTATGGCAAGAGCTATCTTTAAAGAATTGGCGCGGGCCTGCCGGCTATTTCGATTTATGAACCGGAACTGCCATTGCAAAACCGATGTTTCGTCTGTCCCTGACCAGTTTGATAAGATCGTTTTCAGTCCGTTGCCACAACGGGCATTGACGGCTTTTGCCACCTTTGCCATGCCAGATTTATGAACGCATCTCGAGTGTTATGCTTCCCAATCTGAAGTTCACCCGTAACTTACACAATCTCTTAGACGCGATCACTTGTGCTGAACTGAAACAGCAGCAAGGCATGCTCTATTTGCCCCTGGTTTTTCGGATGTCAGGCAATTTGAGCAGGACTTCGATTTCATCTTTGGTCAGGCAGGGAAATCGATGCGGCTGTACTTTGATGGACGCAGTCTTACGAATGTTGTCAGCCTGTTCGATACTGGCCGAATGCCGGCTTGCAACACAACCCGCAAATGTGCAAATCGCTGGCAGCCTCAGGTTGCAAACCTTTACTGAGCCACTTTATTCAGATTCAATATGATTGAGGAATTCAAGAACACGCTTGTATGTTGCATCTTGTATCGAAAGATGGTCGGCAAACGCTCAAATTTCATGTCGATATACGTGAGCCGCCCAGCAAAACTGCCGCGGTAACTTTTTTTGTGTTTGTTCCAAACCAATCAGTCTAAAGCTACTCCTCGAATTTGTCTTTGTCACAACCCACTTCTACAGTTTCACCAGTATCTGAGAAAGTGCGCGTTACGTCCACGGACCCGTAAGTAATCAGTGCATGCACTTCGTCATCAGTTTCATTGATCAGCTCGTGCTTGACATCCGAAGAAATGAAGGTTGAGTCGTAGACCCCGCAGCGTACCTCCTGGGTGTCATCCAGAATAATTTTCAAGGTTCCTTTCAAAATTGTAACTTGTTCTTCTGCATTGTGCGTATGCGCAGGAACGCGAGTGTGAGGCGGCATGAATGTGATGCCAGAATGCAGGGCTCGTGCCCCAATCTGCTTGCTCGCGATCAGGTAGTTGACAATTCCACGCCCGCGTTTGACGCGCGGTATATCAGCAAACGGAAGAACTTGAATAACTTTACTCATATCTCATTTCTCTGCAGTGACTGGTTGCGGGTGTTCAAACCTGTGAAAGACTTTTGAGATGATTTTCCAATTATCTTCAATTTTCATCAAGGTCAAGTAATCGTGGTATCGATTGCCCAAAATCCTTACCTCGACCTTGACCAAAGCAGTTGTTGGAGACTCGATTTCAATCAGCTTAAGCCTATCAATGCGTTCTTCGTGGATACTCGCTGGCGGCGGTCGGCCTTTGAGCCTCGCTTTAAACCCATTCATATCGATACTCACGACTCGATTGTTTTCAATAGAATTGACAGTTGCCTCCGGAAAAAAACAAACATCAACTAAACTCGTGTCCCCGAAATAAAGCAAGTCAAAATACTCTGTCGTGAGCGCATTTATTCTTGACAATTCGTCCATCAATCTAAATCCGATGCAGATATTTATTTGTACCAAAGCGTCAGGCTGGAAAAAGAGGCGATGACCGCGATCGCCACAATCAATCCAATGAATGCGGGAATTGCGCGCCAGGCAATTTCAATGAACTGCTCGCCACTGACCGCTGCGGCCGCGAAAAGATTGATGCCGACCGGCGGGGTGATAAATCCAACGCCCAATGCGCAAACTGCAAAAACACCGAAATGAACCGGATCAAATCCCAAAGCTGTGCCAATTGGCGCCAAAATAGGCATCACGACCAAGACCGCCGCAATTGGCTCAAGGATAAATCCGACGATCAAGAGAATCAAGACAATAATTGCGACAGACCCGACGATGCCAGCATCAATGGCCATGAACGTGTCAATAAGTGCGGCAGGTATATGCAGAATCGACAGCGTCTCTCCGAACAATATGGAAAACGCGATGATCGGCGCCAGCATGCCAGTGGCAATTGCCGCTGAGCTTAGACTCTGTCCAATGTCCCAAATCGTAATCGATCGGTGAATCAGCAATTCAACAATGGTCACGTATCCGATGGCAACAGCGGCAGCCTCGGTTGGAGTAAATATGCCCGTGTAGATTCCGCCGAGGATGATTACGGGTGCGCCGATTCCATATTTCGCGTTCCATAGCGCACGGACAAGTTTGCGCAAATGAAACTCAGAATGGTCAGCGGACCCCCAGCGACTGAAACGACAGACGAAATAGTTAGCACAGCACAGGGTGACTGCCATGACCAGCCCAGGCAAAATACCGCCCAAGAATAATCCGCCGATTGAGGTGTTAGTTGTGACACCGTAGATGATAAAAATCAGGCTGGGAGGTACAATCACACCCAATATTCCGCCCGCCGCAGCCAAAGAGGCAGCATAGCTGCCCAGGTAGCCCTGCTCGCGCATCGGAGAGACCATGATTTTACCGATCGTGATCGTGTCCGCTGAACTTGAGCCACTGGTGCCGGCGAATAGAAAGCAGCCGAATATGGTTGCCATACCCAATCCGCCTTTCATCCAGCCGACAAATGCTTCCGCGAGGCTGACCAGATAGCGGGCGGTCTTGCCGCGGCTGATGATCTCACCGGCCAAAATGAACAAAGGCATGGCAAGCAGTGCCCAGCTATCAATCGAACTGAATGGGGTATCGCCAAATGCAGCTAGGGAATAGACATCGTAGATCAGAATAATAGCCAAGGCGCCAAGTCCAAGCACGACGAAAAGAGGAACACCGATCGCGAGGTGCGCGAGCATGACAGCAATGATGATGCCGACACCGGTTAAACTGCCGCTCACGGCCGCTGTCCTCCGCACCTGTCAGCGCTTTGCTGCTGCGGTGGCAGGCTGCAGTCGAGCATGCCAGATTTGAATAATTCGAATGATAAGCAAGCCCCAGCCGATCGGCAGCGCCGCGTAAGCAAACGCAAGGTTGACATCGGCCGATTCCATCACAATATTGACCGTCCATTGAATCTCAATAAGCTGCACGGAGTAGCAGATGACCAGCACAGCCAATCCCGTGGTGAGAAAGTCGATGTATAGATCAAACAGAACCCTTGCCCGGGCTGTAAATTTGTCAATGATCAAGGTGATGCAAATGTGCTTCCTGAGCCGTATTGCTTCTGCAGCGGCGATGTAGGACAGGTATACAAATGCGTAGCGCGCTGTCATTTCACCCCAGGGGCTGGAAGCGCTGAAAACGTAGCGTCGGATAACTTCAAGCAATATGATAAGGCTCAGATAGGAATACGCGATGCGTACAAACCAGATCGACAAGTCATTATCTACAAATGAAACTACCCTCGAAAATTGCATGACGGGTTGCGTCAGCTGCGGTCCGCACTGCAAGTGCGGACCGCAGTTTAACGATTGACTAACTTGCCCAGCCTTCCAATTCGGTCCAGACATCTTTGCCGTAGGTTTCCTTCAGCTCGTCCCACTCGGGGCGCTGATGGCCGAAACTGTCAACCCAGACTTGCTTAACGTCCTGGGCGGGATCTTCAATATGGATGCCGGATGCTTTCCACATCTCAATCATTTTATCATTGGCTTTGGCTTGACCGGCTCGCTGGAAGGCAAAGCTTTCTGCAGCGCCTTTGAAGATTGCATCCTGTACGTCGCCTGGCAAGCTGTCAAACCAGCGCGCACTGAGCAGTGTGATATGACAGTTAAAGTTAATGCGAGTCAAAGTTGCAGAGCCAAGGGTTTCGAAAATGCGGGTGGCAGTAAGGGGTCCGAGCCCAACATTAAGCGCATCGGCTGCGCCTTGCTCCAGTGCCTGGTAGGTTTCACCCCAGGCGATAGAGACCGGGTCGGCAGGCGTGAGCCTGAAGAATTGCTGCTCAACCTTTGAACCCGTCACGCGGATTTTTACGCCTGCAAGATCTTCTGGATTCACCACGATTCTGTCTTTCGTTTTGCTGATGCCTAAAACTCGATGGCCGGCATTGGCCCACATACCCGGCAAAACAATAAATCCCTTGGACTGAGGCTCCGAGATAAATTGGCTCGACAAAAACGCATCAGTTCCCAGCATATCTTCAAACGTTTCATTGCTTGAGAACAGAAAAGGAAAATCAAGCAGGTTGTAGACTGCAGAAAACGGGGTGAAATTCTGCGTTGACAGCTGGCAGCCCTGTATCGATTGCTGCAGCACTTTCTGCGGCAGAACATTCTGCCCGCCCAGACTGCCCGCTTCGTGGATATCGATGAGCAGTTTGCCGCCCGCATATTCCTCAGCTTTTTGCTTCCACTGCTGGAGTCCGGTGATCATTACGTTTTCAGTCGCCTTGCCAAAGGTGTGACCAAAGGTCAGCACATGGTCAGCTTGCGCACCTCTAACGTATGCCGGCATCGCCAAAACCATTCCCGCACCGGCGGCAGTTTTGAGTAGATCCCGGCGTGTGAATTTTTGCTTCTTCATGTCATCACTCCTGATTTGATATCCTGTTTTTGTCCGACGCATACGGTCGTTAGTTTGTAATGCATGCAGCGCATTGTACACAATAAAGTTTTTCAGTTTCCACCACTAGTGTCCGGTTTAATAATCGAATAAACTTAACTGCTTATGCGGATCGGGCAGATCCGCTTTGTATTCATGCCGCGCAAGCAGCTGATAAAGCCGGATTGTCTCAAGCAGCGCTGTATCGATGGATTGCGAAAAAGTGCAGACGCTCATGCCGAGCTGCATCCGCTTGCGGATGATCGCCAGCAGCGCGCAGACCGACACGCCGGTCCAGATCTGCGTCTTGGCCGCGTTCTCGCTGTGGCCGCAAAACGACTGGATGCGCCGATGCCGCTGGATCCGCTTGAAGAACAGCTCCGCCCGCCAGCGGTTCTTGCAGAGCTCTGCGATGGTCAGCGCGGGCAGGCAGGTGTGGCTGGTCAGAAACGTCAGGATCTTGTCACGCTCTCGGTCAATATGCTTGATGCGCCGCAGCGGGTCGGGATAGCGCTTGACGCTGTCGGCAGCGGCGAACCGGCCGCTCAGGTCGCAGATCACGCCTTGCTTGCGGTCGTTGGCATGCGAGTGCAGCCGTCGGAATTGCGTGTTGGATTGGGTCTTTCGAAACAGCGTCCGTGGAAACGGCGACAGGCACAAGTCAATGGTCGATGAGTCAAGGGCATAGACGGTTTCAGCGAGATTCAGCTCGCTGCCGGACGAGCTAAGCTGATCAGGCGCTGCGCATAGTGGGCATGGATGCGCCAGCTGCGGGTTTCATGGGCATCGACCAAGGTTGATGAGCGGACCCTGCGATTGCCGTGACAGCAGCTGACGCAGCGGTGAAACGTTTTCCATGGCGCGTGCTGGATGATTTGTGATTTGAGAGAATACGAATGGTCCCTGGCACATAACGGGCGTGCTCCTGATGGACGACAGATCGGTTTCGGGGCGGGTCGAGGACAAAGCGCTTGCGCTGAAGTCTTGGACACCTCAAAACAGTGTCTTATCCTATATCTATCAATCAGATGCATCAGTATGACTTTTCTTTTACCGGACACCAGTGAGTTTCCACAAATCGCAAGCCATGTTTCACACATCTCCGATTCGGTGCAAATCATGGATATGAGGAGGCAATGGAACAGCGGACCCGACAAAGATATCCGCACGGCTTGCGAATCGGCGAATAAATAACTTCTCGGCTTCGACTTTCGTTTGGCCACATCTTGCCGAATCTTCCCTGACTGGTCGTGTTCCTCCTCCCGTTTGTCCTTTATTTATCAAGCATTCAGCCGCCAACCTTACAAAATCCAGAACTATGAAATATTGTCAGGATTTAGCGCAGGCTGAAGAGCTCGACTGCCATGCTCAAACCATTTGCCGGACCGTGAGCTTTCTGCTTTGCGGTATGCTTGCACCGCAGCGTTTGAAAAGCGGCCGCGCTGCTGTGGAATGCAGCGGCTCCGTCGCTCATTTGCTGACTGACGGCATTGCTGTCATTCGGAATATTCGAGACACAACCGTCTACACAAGTAGTTTTTGATTCTTTATCAGCATGTTGTGGTTCATTTTTTATAGTTCTGAATTTAGCTTTTCGTCTCCGAGAAACGGCTGCCTTGCCCGACGCGATCAAACGTCTCCTGACACTGCTTCGCCTCATCGAACAGCCAAGTGCGAAACGCCGCAATCCGCGGCTGCGCAATCGCCTTGTGCGGACAAACGAAATAATACGAGACCGGCGACTTGCTGTAGACATCGAAAAGCTTCACCAGCCGCTTGGCCTCGAGGTCCTGCTCCACATGTGCGCTTCTGGCCAAGGCAACGCCCTGGCTGTCAATCGCGGCCTGCACAGACATCGCAGTGTCCGGGAACCTGGAGCCGCGCGGCAGCGACTTGACCTCAATGCCCGCGTCTGCAAACCAATCTCGCCAGCGTGGACAGATATCAAATGAATGCCGATAAAGCAGCGGATAGTTCAGCAGATCCTGCGGTGACTCCGGTCTCGATACGCGGCGCAGAAAGGTCGGGCTGCAGACTGGAAAAACATATTCATGAAGCAATGGCTCCACATGCAGATCCTGCCACTGACCATGCCCGAGCCGGATGGCGACATCCACCTCTTCGTTCGAAAAATCGATGATCTCGTCACTGGTCGAGATCCAGACACTGATCTCCGGCTCCAATTCATAGAATTTTCCCAATCGCGGCACCAGCCACTTGACCGCGAGCGACTGCACCAGACTGACACGAATCGACAGGCGTGTTTCGGTGCTGGTGATTTCGCTCAGCGTTCGATTCATGCCATCGAGAAAATCCCGCACGATGGGAACCAGCATCTGCCCCTCTTTGGTAATAATCAGCTGCCTGCTGGCTCGCTCAAACAGCTTGAATTCCCACAGGTCCTCAATGTGCCGGATCTGGTGACTGACCGCACTTTGGGTAATAAACAGCTCTTCGGCTGCTTTGGTAAAGCTCAGATGTCTGGAAGCCGCCTCGAAGGCGCGCAGGGCGGCGATTGGAGGCAGATGGTGCTTGACCACGGC
Source organism: Arenicellales bacterium (assembly GCA_965200545.1). GTDB lineage: Bacteria > Pseudomonadota > Gammaproteobacteria > Arenicellales > JAJDZL01 > JAJDZL01. The sequence continues at coordinate 239,751 of CBDAUJ010000002.1, forward strand.
GGGGGAGTCTCTGAATGGAATCTGCGATCGGTACAGGCAGCCGTTCTAGGTTTGCAGATTAAACTTGGCCATCACGGGCGTGTGATCTGACGGCCGCTCCCAAGCACGCGGCTGCCGGTCGATCTCGCAGCTGGTGCACAGCTGGCGCAGCTCCTCACTGATAACAATATGATCGATGCGAAGCCCTAAATTGCGACGAAAGCCGGCGGCGCGATAATCCCACCATGAGAAACTCTGTTCGGGCTGCTCAAACTGCCTGAAGGCATCGAACATTCCCAGATCGATCAATCGGGCAAAGCATTCTCGCTCGCTCGCGCTGCACAAAATCTTGCCGGCCCACAGCTCTGGATCGTGCACATCAATATCTTCCGGTGCAATGTTGAAGTCGCCGGTCACCACCAGCTTGCGATGGGTTTGCAGTTCGCACTCCACAAAGTCAAGCAAGCGCTCAAACCACTGAAGCTTGTAATAGTACTTCTCGTCATCAACTTCTTTTCCATTCGGTACGTAGACATTGATGACGCGCACCTCGTTGCAGGTCACGGCCAGCAGGCGTTTTTGCTCATCGCCAAAATCGGGGAAAGCCGCCACCGGGTCGCTGAACGACAGCGGTTCACGCACCAGCACGGCGACCCCGTTATAGGTCTTTTGGCCGCTGTAAGCCGCCGTGTAACCCGCTTCTTTCAATTCTGCGACTGGAAAATTCTCGTCGACTGTCTTGGTTTCCTGCAGGCACAGGACATCCGGAGCACTCGCCGCACACCAGTCGCGAACCTGCTGCAGACGCACTTTCAGTGAGTTTACGTTCCAGCATGCAATCTTCAATTTTTCGACCTCAAGCTATGGCATTCAGATGGCGCTTGCAACGGCAAAAAGCGGTGCATTCAATTTCTCTATAATACCCGCATTGACGACTCGGAACCCGCCAAAGATTGATTCAGCGCTGGTGACCGACGCAGTGGCTTCCATGCAGCCGCAGACCAGCTGCGGCGAAAAGTCACTTTGACCTCGTTTTCGGTTTTGCACATGGCTATGTAGCTCAGCTGGTTAGAGCGCGGCACTCATAATGCCGAAGTCGGTGGTTCGAGTCCACCCATAGCCACCACCGCCGCAGACCCCCCATCTTGCCATGCCGCTAGGTTCTCTTGCCGTCCTGGGCGTGGACTGCTGATGCCTTGATGTATTGCTGATAATCGTCGCGTTCCAAGAAGACCGCAACAACAATCCCGGCCACCAGAGCCCACAATGGCGCACCGATATTCCATACAGAAATATCGGATACCGTAATCAGAAAGGTTACCAGCACGCTCATGGCGAACTGACCCGAAAAAGCGCCCACAAACGCGCGCTGCAGCACTGGCAGCAGCGCCAGGCCGGCCAAAACCGCGATAAATTCCGCCGGCAGCTTGAGAATCAGCCAGGTCGCGGCAAAAGCAAAAAAGCCGAAAACGATACACAGCAGACCGAATATCACGGCACCTGTATACTGTCGCTGCGGTTCGCCGGCACTCGTCAGCACGGCATTGGAAGGACCCGTTACGCAAGCCGACACCGAACCGAACAGCGCGGTGACCCCGGAACCGATTCCGCATGCAATCGTCATCACATTGACCGGCGGGCGGTGACCTGCGCTCATCAACACTGCAAAGCCTTGGCTGTTCTGCAGCACCAGTACGGTAATCGCCAGCGGAATCACCAGCTCAAAAATCGCCTGACGTGAAAATTCCGCCGGCGCAATGGCGGGCAGATTGAACCATTGTGCCACATCGACCGCGGTCCCAAAATCGCTTGCGGTCAGCACCACCGCAACACCGACAATCAGCGCCAGGACCAGCGGCGGCACACGCGAACGCATCACGGGCACGATCAGGGCAGCGAAATATGCCAGCACCATCGCAGCGACCAGCAGTGGCCGATGCTCAAAGGCCAATATCACATCCAGACCAAACTGCAAGAATATTCCTGCAACCATCGCCAGCACAATGGGCAGCGGAATGACATCAACCGCCTTGCGTACCCAGCCGGAAAACCCGATTACTGCAATCAGGGCCGCGGTGGCCCAGTACGCACTGATCACCTCGGCAAAACTGAAATGATCCAAAGCTGACTCCATCAGCACAGTTCCGGGAATCGTCCAGGCGAATGCCAGCGGCTGGCGGTAGGCAAGCGAAAACCCGATCGTCGTAATACCGCCTACGACGCAACCGGCAAAAATCCATGACCCAATCTGGGCCTGTGTCAGCCCGCCACTGATGCCCACCGCCACGATGATGGCAATTGGTCCGGTTGCAGCAAACAAAAAGGCAGTCACTGCGGCCGCGATATAAACACCGGACACATCACTGAGAAAGTCTTGCCAGCTGACGCACGGACGCTGAAATTTTTCGATGATCATCAGCTAACTGTTATTGGAATCATTGCTTCCGGTCGCCAAGCACAACATCAATCGATTTGGCGCGAATTCCAGGAAAACTCTCGGTTTTGCGATTCTTTTCGTTTGCCTGAACCTGGCTCCTTCGCTCTTACTCAATTCAGCATGTGAGCAGAATCAGACAAAAGAGGTTCGCAGCGACCTCAGCGGCGCACCGCTTCCAGACAGTTCACTTTAGGGCCAACGCTGCCTTATTTCATGCGGCCTGCAATCTGTCAGCGCTGTTGTGCGCGGCGCGGCAGCAGAAGCGGGCAAGCTAGCGAGTGATCACCCTCCGCCAGCGACTCTGCGCCGATGCCGGTTATCCCAAGGCAAGTGACAGAGTCCGAACCGCAATCCCCATGGTTAATTTTTTCATTGTGCTCATATGCAATGACTCCTGGCCTAATAAGACCCTGGCAGGTGCGGCAACCGCCAGGACATGTTCAGGCGATATAGTGTAATCCCCGCGCAAATCGCTTGTCAATTTTTTACGTGAACTGTGAACTTATGAACTGAGGCTTTTTCGTTGGAACATTTTTGTCAGGCCCCTGCCGCGGCTTATAAAACAGCTCGCAGAGTAGAACTGCGCCTCGTTCAGCGCTCGCTTGCCAAACCTCGGAAAATACAAATAGCCAGACAGTTGCATTGAATTCGCGTAAAATGGAACTTCATGGCAGATATGAAGGAACAGCAATTAGCCGCGTATAACGATAAAAAATAATTTTATTGCTTCAAATAATGGCACCCCTGCCACGCGGGTCTGTCTCTCTACAGTCAATTGCATAGAGCGAAGGAGGTATTCGGATTGGATTATCCCTACGATCTTGGTCCATATTTTGAGTCAATCAGCGCCGGCTGCGACGAACCGCAGCGCTGGTTCAACCGCGGCATGATGTGGCTGTATGGATTTGATTTGGATTCAGCCTATAAATGCTTCGGCCAGGCAGCCCAGCTGAGCCCGAATTTTGCGCTGGCATACTGGGGTCTTGCCTACGCCTCGGGCTTCTATTACAACATGCCATGGTCGCGCATGTCTCAGGCTGAACTTGAGCGGAATCTCAAGCGCAACCGTCAGCATGCCCGCGAGGCTTTGGCCAAAATCGAGTTCGCATCCGAACGCGATGCAAGCCTGATCAAAGCGCTTCAGTTTCGATGCCAGGCCGACACGGTGCCAGCCGATTGCAGTGCATATGATCGCTGGAACGACGAGTACGCCGACGAGATGCGCAAGGTCTATGCGGCGCATCCGGACGATGACGATATCGCCACCTTGTTTGCAGATGCCCTGATCACCCGCACCCCATGGCTGCTTTGGGACTTGAGTACCGGTGAGCCGAACCCCGGCGCTTCGACCACAGAAGCAATCGAAGCGCTCGAAATCGCGCTCGCCAGGCGCGAGCAGGCAAATCGGGTCCCGCATCCAGGCATGCTACATATGTATATTCACTGCATGGAAATGTCAAAGTTTCCTGAAAAAGCGAAACGAGCGGCCGATCAACTGCGCACTCTAGTCCCGCATATCGGTCATTTTTGTCATATGCCTTCCCACATCGATGTGCGCTGCGGACACTATCGCGAGGGCGTTGCCGCGAGTGACCGGGCAATACGGGCAGATGCAGTCTATATCGAAAATGAGGGTTTGCTCACAAGGCAAGTCACATCAAGAGTGCACAACTTTCATATGAAAGTCTACGCAGCGATGTTTCTGGGTCAGTTTCAGACAGCGCTGGATGCAGCTGAAGGCTTGCGCGGCACCGTGCCGGATGAGCTCTTGACAGACAACGCAGAAGCAGCGAACCAGATTGAAGCCTACATCAGCATCAAGACCCATGTCTATATTCGCTTCGGTCGCTGGCAAGAAATCATTGACCACCCGCTGCCGTCGGATCCGGCGCTGTTCAGCATGACAACCGCGATCTGGCATTATGCCAAGGGAATCGCCCATGCAGTGCGCAATGAAATCGATGCCGCACAAGCCGAACAGAAAAAATTTCAAGTGGCTGTCAACCGGGTCCCGCCCACCCGTTATCTGTTCTTCAACAGCTGTCAAGATTTGCTGCAGATCGCGGCACAGATGCTCAGCGGCGAGCTGCAATACCGACGCGGCAACTATGAGGCCGCTTTTGCTGCATTGAGAAAAGCGGTCTATCTTGATGACCACCTCAAGTATGATGAGCCTTGGGGCTGGATGCAACCCACACGCCATGCGCTCGGCGCGCTGCTTCTTGAGCGCGGTCATATTGAGCAGGCAAAGCAGATTTATATGGATGATCTGGGTTTGTCGGACACACTGGTCAGCACCTCGCACCATATCGAAAATCTCTGGAGCCTGCACGGACTGGTCGAGTGTCTGGAGCGACTTGGAGACGCGGCGCACGCCAAACAGCTCCGAGCGCGCCTGGAGCGCGCGATCAGCTGGGCCGATATTCCCATCCACGCATCATGCGCATGCCGCCTTGAGCACTACGGCGGCGCGAGCTGAATCGCTGCCGCGGCCCGGCAGATGCAGACAAACCGCGGCATGCTTTAATCGCGGCTGAGAGAGCAAGCTTTTGCATCTTTTTCAGGCCAGTTATTTTCGCGGCCAATCTCACCCCCCAATCTGCAGCGATTGTGATTTTTTCACCGGCAGCTGCGCTTCGTCAAACCCATTTTAGGCTGAGAAGCCCTTCAAAGACATTGTCCGCCAGCCGGGCTTGCATCTATTGGGCAACATGCATCAAGTCAACCGGCAAGCCATGCACCTGACTCTGGATCGCTGGGCCGCGACTTATGGCAAAATATTTCGTTTTCAGCTGGGCCCGAAATCATTGCTGGCAATCGCCGATTCCGAAGCGGCGCTGCACGAGCGCCCCGATCGGCTCAGCCGGCCGGAACCGATCGAAGAAGTGGCCGACAGCTTGCGCACGAAAGGCGTATTCGCGGCTGAAAGGTAGGAATGGCACCGACAAAGAAACCTCACAGTCTCAGCGTTTGCGGCCGGACAGGCCAGAGCATTCTTTCCGCGGCTTGTGCCTGCCGCAGACCAGCTCAAGAATCGCTGGCTGCAATTCGCCAAATTCAGCGAGCCGGTCGATATCTGCCGCGACATGATGCGATTCACCGTCGACGTTGCCACTCAGTTTGCATTCGACCTTGACTTTAACACGATCGAAACCGACGGTCCGGCTGTCCGGCACAAGCTGAATCAGATATTTCCGCATATCCATCGCCAAGTCTCGTCAATTTTTCCCGATTGGCGATATTTCACCCGGTCGCAAGACCGCAAAATCAATCGGGCGCCCAGTGGATTGCAGACTCATGTCGAGGCCATCATTGATCACGTGCGCAAGCGTTCAGTAATCAAGTCAACACCTGATCAATGCGGCTGTCACCGGCTCGATATTTTGCAGCGACTGCCAAGTCAATAAAATGTATTCTATGCGCTTTGACTGGCCTCGACTGTCTGGAATATTCAAGCCTTGAAATATACCGAGCTTTTGGCCCGTGTGAGCGGCCGCGGCGCTGATGCCTGGAAAATTCACTACACCGCCGCGGAGCGCCAGCGCAACGGCGAACCGATTATTCTGCTGACAATTGGTCAGGAGGCTTCTGAAACGACCCCAACGGTGATTGTGGATGCGGTCATTGACAGCTTGCAGCAAGGACGTCACCACTACTCTGAAATCAGCGGCGAGCCAAACCTCAGACGAGCGCTTTCTGAACGGTACACACAACAACTTGGTTTAGCTGTATCACCGGATAACTGCGCTTTCTTTGCCGGTGCGCAAAACGCCCTTTTCGCCGCTTCGCTGTGTACGCTTGAGCGAGGCGACGAAGCCATTGTGATCGAACCCTACTATGCCACCTATCCAGCAACTTTCTCTGCCGGCGGCGCGGAACTTTCATTTGTTGCAACTTTGCCAGAAAACGACTTTATGCCGTCAGTTGAAGACATTGCGCAGAAGATTACCCGACGCACCCGTGCCATCGTCATCAACTCGCCGCAAAATCCGACCGGGGTGACTTACGAAGCGGCGTTCGTGCAGCAGCTCATTGAATTGTGCCGCCGCCATCGGCTGTGGCTGATCAGTGACGAGGTGTATGCCTCGCTGGTGGAACCGGGGCAATTTCAAAGTCCGGCCGCACTGCCCGGTGCATTCGAGCATTGCATCACAGTCTCGAGCCTGTCCAAATCGCACCGCATGCCAGGCTGGCGGCTCGGCTGGATTGTCGCACAGGAGGAGCTGGTTGCGCGGCTGTTCAATCTGTCCCTTTGCATGGCTTATGGCTTGCCAATGTTCATTCAGGATGCCGCTGTCGCGGCACTTCGCCATACCGACGAAATCGGCATACAGGTGCGTCGCGAGGTAAACCAAAAGCGCAATCGGGTCATCGCGATGCTCGAGCAAAGCAGCGGCATTATCGTCCGCGGCTCAAAGGTCGGAATGTTTGTCACTTTCGATGTCCGCAACCTGAATATCTCTGCGGTCGATTTCGCCTGGCAGCTGCTGGATGAGTATCAAGTCGCCGTTTTGCCGTGCCGGGCATTTGGTGACAGCGGCCGGGGCATTTTGCGGATCAACATCGGCGATTCCGAAGAGAACTTGACCGCAGCCTGTGAGCGGATTGCAGATCTAGCCCGCAAAATCCAAGCGGCCGGATAGCCGCGCAGATTGCCAGCCCCCTTGCATTTTTTATCCCTTCGAATTGGACAATCGCAGCGGTCCGCCTGCCGCCGCATCAATTTCAGCTGCCGGCAAATCCAGACTTCTATTTTCACGACTGCGGCAAAGACCGTGGCTTGATCACCGATGCACGACCACGCGGCGCGGCCTGCGCCGCAGATCTTGCACAGGACAATTTATGTGCGTGTGCCGCCGCGAACCAGCCGAATACTGAATCAGCGCCAAGATCCATTTCTGAATGAGCCTGATTCACGCCGGCAAGACCACCGGTGCGCAATCAATGCGACGAATCGCAGCCCTCTATGCGCTCAGAAAACCTTCAAGCACATTGACTGTGTTGACGCCAATCTCGGAGACTGCATAACCGCCCTCCATCACAAACAGAGTTGGAACTCGCAGACTGCCTATGGCCTCGCCATAGCGGATAAAGTCATCGCTTTCGAGCTTGAAAAAACTGATCGGGTCATCTTTATACGTATCGACACCGAGCGACACGACAAGGGCTTCGGGGGCAAAATCAGCAATTTTGGCAAGCGCATCTGCAAGCGCCGCATTCCACCGGTCGAATCGCGTATGCGGCGCCAGGGGATAATTGAAATTGAATCCCTCGCCTGCGCCCTGACCGCGTTCGTCAGAATACCCCAAAAAATGTGGAAACGCGTCTTCGGGTCGGCCGTGAAGCGAGCAGAATAAAACGTCATTCCTGTCATAAAAAATGTCCTGGCTGCCATTTCCATGATGAAAATCAACATCCAGCAGCGCAACCCGCTTGGCGCCATCGCGCACAAAACCCTGGACCGCGAGCGCCGCATTATTCAAAAAACAGTATCCGCCATAGAGGTCTTTGCCGGCGTGATGTCCAGGCGGTCGGCAAAGCGCGAATGCAGGCTGCTGCAGGCTGACCATCTGCTGCGCGTCAATGGCGCAAGCGGCGGCTGACTTGACAGCTTCCCAAGTGCCCGACGTGATGGCGGTCTCAATCGCCATGCAATAATATCCGAGCTTTCCATCGATATGCTCAGGACACCGATCGCCATGCATGCGGCGAGCCGGGACGACGGTCGGTATCGCCTCACCGATCATGCCTTCTTTATCCCACTGCAGCCACGCAGTCTCAAGAAATTCTACGAAATCAGGCGCATGGACTTGCCGAGCCAGCTCCGCATCAAAATATCCCGCCGCTTGGATATCACCGAAATTGCGTTCTTTCAGGCGGTCTGCGATAAAGTCCCATCGTTCCGGACATTCAAATGGCCGCACCAGCTGTCCGCCGTATAACTCGCCTTTGGGAAAATGCAAACGATGCTTGTCGCTCAGTACAACTTTCATGGCGGCTTCTCCTTCTCGCTCGATACCGCTGTCTTTCACGTCAATGGAAACAGATTTGCGGCGGGTCGCAGACAGCGCCTGCCTTCGATATCAGAATGCCACCGGGCTTGTCGACAGGCGTACGCCGACCGTCCCCGCAAAAGCAAGCGATGCTGTTCATATTGACTCCCAAGTCAATATTCTCACTTCCATCGGTCAGCAGCCCGACGCACGCGGCCGCACCTAGAAAATACGCCGCTTGCGGCACAAAGCGCAAGCGCACCAGCTGCAACGGATGCGCAAGAACTTATCGAATCAGGCCAACGACCTCACAGGTAAAATGAAATAATATTTCAAAATATACTCTTTTGCGTTACGATTTATTCAACTGAAAGTCGCAACTGATAATTTCATAAAATAAACATTCCTTCATGTATGCTGCACGGGCTCGCAATCACAGCTCATGCAAAGCCAAGAAACCGGATGCTTTCACCCTATTGGATCGGTCATCGGCATGTTAGTCGCACCGCCTTTCGACATCGAACTTGAACAGTTTCGCGATACCGTGCGAAGCGCGATATGCAGTGCGCTTCCAGCTGACATTCGCAATCTGGTGGCCCGCGAGCAGATGGATCTGCCAAAGTCAATGCAGTGCCGCTGGCACCGCATCCTGAGGGATTTGGGCGGCTGGTGCTGCCCGGGGTGGCCAGCGGAATTCGGCGGCCCCGGCTGGAGCGACACCCAGCAGTACATCTTTGAGCAGGAATTGTCACTCAACGACGCGCCGCGGCTGATGATTTACGGTGTCGGCATGCTGGGGCCGACCCTGTTTCGCTACGGCAGCGAGTGGCAGAAACAAAAGTTCCTGCCCGAAATCCTCAATGGCGATGTGTTCTGGTGTCAGGGCTATTCGGAACCGAGCGCAGGCTCAGATCTGGCTGCACTGCAGTGCCAGGCCACCCGCAACGGCAAAGAGTTTGTCGTCAACGGCAGCAAGATCTGGACCAGTGAGGCGCATATTGCCGACTGGCTGTTTGGCTTGTTTCGCACCCGCAGCGACGGGACCCGGCAGCAAGGCATAACGTTCTTGATGATAGACCTGGCGTCGCCGGGCATCACAGTGCAGCCGCTGGCGCTGTTTGAGGGCACCCATGAGGTCAATCAGGTGTATTTTGAGAATGTCAAAGTGCCTGAGCAAAATATGGTCGGCGAACAGCATCATGGCTGGGAAGTCGGCAAGTATCTATTGGGACTGGAGCGCTTTGGAACCGCTGAAGTGTCACGAACCAAAGCCAGCTTGAGGCGCTTGAAGAACATCGCCTGTGCCGCGCTTGATGGCGGTCTGCGCCTGATTGACGATCCCGTCTTCGCGGACCGGCTAGCCGAAATTGAGATGGAGCTGTTTGCGCTGGAACTGACCGAGCGGCGGTTTCTGCTCGCCGCAGATGCCGATGATCAGATCGGTTCTAAAGCCTCTCTGCTTAAGGTTCGCGGCACCGAAATTCAAAATGATGTATTTCGCCTGACGGCGCAGGCATCAGGCAATTTCGCTGCGATGGATATCGGTCGAAATCCAACTGACAAAGCGGCTCAAAGTCCCTATGCCCCCAGCGACGCGGCACGAAACTACTTCAACTACCGCAAGACACCCATTTACTCCGGCACCAACGAAATCCAGCGAACCATCGTCGCCAAATCCGTACTGCGACTCTAGCCGGCAAAATCCAATGGAATTCTCATTGCAGGAACAGTCCACACTGCTGGCCGATTCGGCCGAACGGTTTCTGAGCGCGCGCTACACTTTCGAGAAGCGGCGCGCCATCGTCGACGCGGACCCAGGCTATCGAGCGGACCACTGGCAGCAAATGGTTGAGCTCGGATGGACGCAGCTGTGCATTCCGCGCGAGTTCTCAGGATTCGGGGCGAATGCGCAGTTCACTGCACAGCTGCTGCGGCAGTTTGGCCGGCACCTGTTCGTCAGTCCAATTTTCACCAGTGCGATTGTAGCGACTCAAATCATTGCTCGGACCGCGGATCAATCGCAAGCGGCGGATCTGTTTGGCAAACTTGGCCAAGGGCAGACGATTGCAACACCAGCACTGTATGAGCCCCAGTCGCGCTACAGCCTGCTGCCGCGCACCGCCGCGGTTCGCACCGGCAGCGGCTACAGAATCAGCGGCGAGAAAGCGGCCGTAGAATATGGCAATTGCGCTTCCCACCTGCTGGTGTCAGCCGCCGCGCAGTCTCCGCGCAGCGATGCGCCGGGCCTGCAGATCTTTTGCATTCCAGCGACTGCCGAGGGGCTGACCTTGAGCAGCTTCCGCAGCCATGATGGCAGCCGGGTCTCGACTTTGAAATTGTCTGATGTCTGCGTCGATGCCAGTGCGCTGCTGGCATCTGGCAAGCATGCTTTGGAAGGCCTGCAGGCCGCTGTCAATTTTGGGCTGGCAGCGATTTGCGCTGAACTTGCCGGAGCGATGGAATTCACCTTGAGCACGACCTTGGAGTACGTCCGCGCCCGCCGCCAGTTCGGCAAAAAGCTGTCTGACTTTCAAACCATTCAGCACCGCCTGGTCGATATGCTTACGCGCTGCGAGCTGGCCGACTCTCTCTGCCAGGCGGCGGCGCAGGCGGTCGACACGCTCGCCGAGCCTCAGCAGAGCATGATCGTCTCGTCGGCGAAGCACGAGATCGGCAAGCTGGCCTTGGCCAATGCGGAGGAAGCTGTACACCTGCACGGGGCGATGGGCATGATGGATGAGATGCCCGTCGGTCACTATCTTAAAAGAGTATTCTGTCTGAGCATGGCCTATGGCGACAGTGCATTTCACAAGGCCCGATTCCAGCAGCTCAGCACAGCGCTCCTGTAAACCCGGCCAAATTTGATTTCAGCCGTTCATGCAACGCTATAAATGGCATCTGGATATTGGCTTTAAAAAGCTTGCAACCCACTCACCTTAACAGTTACATATGAAATTCAACAGCATACTTGAAACCATCGGCTCAACGCCATCTGTTCGGCTGCACAAGGCGCCGACCCGCCACGATGTGAATTTGTGGGTGAAAGTCGAAAGTTTCAACCCGGCCGGCTCGGTCAAAGACCGGCCGGCCTTGAATATGATTCTCGACGCAGAGCAAAAAGGATGCCTGCAGACGGGCGATACCATTATTGAGCCGACCTCTGGCAATACCGGAATTGGACTGGCCATGGTGGCAGCGGCAAAAGGCTATCGCGCGGTGTTTACCATGGCGGAGGACATGAGCGAGGAGCGCAAGAAGATCCTCAAGGCATACGGCGCTGAGATTATCCTGACACCGGCCGCGGACGGTACCAAGGGTGCAATCGAGTACGCCCGGAAACTCGCAGCTGAGCGCGGCTACTTCTTTGTCGGGCAGCACTTCAACCCGGCTAACCCGCAAGCGCATCGCCAGACAGCAGACGAAATCTTTGCAGACTTTGGCACCGAGCTTGATGTCTTGGTGTGCACAACCGGAACTGGCGGAACCGTCTCAGGACTGCATCACCACCTGCACCAGCGGCACAGCGCACTGAAAATCATCGCGACGGAGCCGAAGGACTCGCCGATTCTCTCCAAAGGCATCGCCTGCAAGCATAAGATCATGGGCACCGCCCCGGGGTTTATCCCAGAAATATTGGACACCTCTGCTTATGATGAAATCATTCCAATTACGGCCGAAGATGCTTACGCAACGACTCGCTATCTGGCAACCGAGGAAGGCATCTTTGCCGGCATTTCCTCGGGCGCTGCGGTCAGCGGCATGATTGCGGTGGCGGAGCGTGACGAGATGGAAGGCAAGACACTGCTGGCTATTCTGCCCGACACCGGCGAGCGCTACCTGAGCACGGATCTTTGGGATTAGGGACGATCGTTTCCATATCGCTCGGAGAGACAGAAAGACCTACGCGAGCGCCGAACGCTACCAGCGCACCGATTGTCTCACTGCCTCATTAGCACACTATCGCTTTTTTGCACCAAATCATGCAGACATTGGAATTTTAGCCTCTTTTCCAATTTGCAACTGCATGTTTCTGATATGTTTTAACCTGTTTGTCGTTTCCCGGATTCGTTCAATATACAATAATACTCTGATGAAGAAAAGCAGCAGGTGCGGCCTTGGCGGTGACACTGAGTTGACAATCTGATATGCGTGGGTTGATTACCACATGACTCTGTTGCGTCACGGATCTGCCTCAGTCTGATTTCGTGGATCGCATTGGCCATATGGCCAATGCGCCGACCTAGAAACAACGAGGGTTTTTCCATAAGACCTGCACCTGCTGCGATTGATCGGTCAGCGCTCAGCCTCGACCTGCAGCCGGCGCAGCTCGTGGCAGCCGATGTCCCAGATGAAGCCGGCCAGCTCGCGGGCGATGGCGGTGACAACGGTTTTGGAGCTCTTGCCTTTGCGGCACAGCGCCAGATATCGGCCGCACAGTCTTTTCTGGGCCACCCAGGCGCGTTTCACAGCGTATTCGGAAGCGTGCTGCGCCTTGCGCTGGAGATGTCTGGTGCGGCGTGGCGGATGGCGGTAAGTCCAGGCGCTTTCGGTGAGGATTCTGCGCACTGCGCCATTGCCGGTCCGGGTGATGGCGCCGGTGCGCCGGCGCGAGCCGCTGCTGAACTCGCTGGGTGTCAGGCCGAGATACGCCATGAACTGTCCGGCGCTGCGGAAGCGGCGCAGGTCGCCGATCTCAGCGGCCACAGTGACAGCGGTCAGCGTGTCGATCCCGCGCAGGGCGCGCAGCGACTCGACCAGCGGATGGAGTGTCCACAGCTCGCACTGGGCGCCAATGTCGCGCTCCAGCTCGCTGAGGCGCTGTTCCTGCTGCTCCACAGTGTCCAGGGCGCTGGCCAGCGCAATCTGCTGCGCCGGATGGGAAAACTTCCGGTCTCGCAGCCAGCTGCGGTGCGCCCGAGTCCACTTGGTTCGGGACCATTGATGACCGTGACGCAGCACAAAATGATTCAGCTGCTGGCGCTGTTTTTGAATACTGCCCTTGAGGTCGGCGCGCAGGCGCACCAGATCCCGCATGGCCTCCTGCTCGGCATCCGGCACCCACACCGGCGTCAGGCTGCCCAGCGCGGACAGCCGCGCCAGCTCGCGCGCATCGCGCCGGTCGGTCTTGACCCGGACACCGGGCTTTTTCGGAATCAGCGAAGGCGCCGCCACCTCGCAGCTCACGCCCAGGTCCCGAAGCTGGCGCCAGATCACAAAGCCGCACGCGCCCGCCTCATACGCCGCATGCACCGACTCGCCGAATTCCTGCCGCAGCCCCTCGATCAGCTTGAGCAGCGCCCCCGGCCGGTTGGCCACCGTGCCGCGATCCTCAACCGACAGCGGCCGAGACGGATGCGGCCGATACGCCACCGCCACGGCCACCGTGTCCTTGTGAACATCCAGCCCCGCATGGACCAGCATCCGCCCCGTCGATTCCAAACCCCCGCTGTCACGCTCTCTATAATCTTTCATGCCTGCTCCTCTGGTGGTGGTGAAACGTTGGAAATACGCATATTCTATATCGCGCACTCCCGATAATTTGTGCAGAACAGGTTAAAACATAGGGTCTGATTTCGGCAGTGGCGCAAACTGACTGTCAGCTTATTTTTTGAAGACGAAACTCGCACAATAGCCGCCATTCAACCCAATATAGAGATTGCAAAATGCTGAAGCCCTTGAAATCCCCCCCTGCCGGACTGACAGCCTTTTTGCTACTTGCGGCACTAGCCGCGCCGGCGTGAGCGCAAACAACCGTCACATCGAACGGGCGAGAGGGACAGACTAGCCTGCATAGGCCACCAAGTTGAGCAGAATGTCGCGAATATGCCCATCACGGGATTGTCGCCAACCAGCGTGACTTTCACGGTTCCGGAAGTTACATGGAGCCAGATGGTCAGCGCCCACTTGGCGATGGGCAAACGCCCTCAGACGCCATTATGAATTATGAGGTTATCAACGCGAAAACAGGTATGGGAGTAGGCGAGATTAAGTTGCTTGGAACAATAAGCAGTTCATCTTCGATGTATGCGGGCGGGAGCCAAACCTTTTCCGACGTATCTCCAAATACCCTTCATTACATCCATTATTACGGAAGCCCCGCCGGACGGCAGGCCCAGACGTTTGGACGACGCTGCTCCATGACAGCGGAACCTATACCATGACCGTAAATCCTGCGAATGGTCAGACCAGCGGGTGCTTTTCCATCAGCCCCCGGACTTCTCACGATGTTCACAACTGCTGGTGCGGGCGTAAAACCAACTTACCCTTGTTTAGCGACAGCACAGACAACACCAATTTTCTGAACAGTTTCGGATGCCGCCCATAGCGGCACTTGCCGAACACACAGGGGCTTTCGGGCCGCCATTTGAGCATCCGATTTCTGCAATTCTCAAACTCCTCATCGAAACACCGTCAGCTCTAGGATGATCTGGATGAATGCTTCCCGCACTGGCATTGAGTCGTGAAAGAGGTGTCGGGGAACTTGCAGAGAGAGGCCAGGAGCTTCTCGGAACCAGCTGTGTGCATAGGAAAGTTTTCAAACTGATCCAATACCCTGATTGACCGCAAAATATCGGTCAGTCATGCGCTCAGCTATATGGAAATGGGGACACAAACATCAACTCAATCAAGAATAAAGACTCAAGCGAACAAGGCAAATCAGCATGGCGGCCGGAGTAACAATTATTTGAAAGCCGGAAATGGAAGGGAATTATTTAAGTTGACCCTGAATTGTCAGGTATCACGATAATTACACTCAGGGATATGCTGTCGTGATCAAAGGCACTTTGAGGGGTTGCAGGAATAGTGCAGCTTTCTTGGCCGGGAAGACGGGCGCAGTCCATCTGATTTTCCCGCCGCGCGGTTCGATTGTCTCCAGTCGCTGATGTACAAAAATGCCTACTCCCCATGCATTTGGCCGCCATGACCGTCCCCGCCATAAGCATAGCGACCAGCGCGGCGGCAAGCACTGCTAATTTAGCAAGGGGGAATACCTGGTTAATCGTTTCATGGTTTGCTTCTTTCAGAATACCCGGCGGTGAAAAGAGAAAGCTGCCGGGCGGCTGATAACTGAAGTTGAAGGAATTGTATCACGGCATACAAATAGCCGGATCGCCGCCTGAAGTGCTATCTCCCCAAAGCCATTTCGAGAGCGCGAAAAGTGCCGCAATCCGGGCAGCCAAATTGCCACCTTTTGTGTTTTTCAATACATGAATCAATCGCTCCCGTCGCATCCAAGCTCAGACCGGGTCGCCTCGTTTTTAACGCGTTTCTGTTCGTCGGTGCCTATAGTCCAAAAGGTTCCCGCGATGATCCTGCCGCAGAGACAGTTGCGGACGTCAAGCCGGTCGCTTTCCTGGAGGCATCCACTCGCGGAACCGCCGGAGGGGTGGGGCATCAGGCTATCCGTAACACTGTAGGTTCCCCCTGTCATGAAACACGCGGAGTCCAGCGGATTGGCCACTCCAAGGCCCGGCACGTTCGCCCAGAGAACGGCGTGATAGGGTGTCTTTGCCGTTACGGAAACGTTGATTGCTGTATTGGACAGGGTCGTGTCCGTTGAGTTGACTGTGCCCACCACCTGTAAGTTTTTTGTGCCGGTCCGTGTGTTGGTGACGGTCAGGTTTATGGGGAACGAGCTGGTCCCGCCGTCGCCGACTCAAATCTCGGTCAGGTTGAGATTGTTGCCGCCCGCTAGAAATTCAGCGAAATGTCCCGATGCTGCGACAGGCACGCGGCCACCGCTTCAGCCTTGTCTACTGGCAGGTTCTCCTGCAGCCGCAAACCTAAACTGTCTCGAATCGTCTGCTCGTAGGCATTGAGCGGATCAAGCAGCTCCGCTTGCGCCTGCCGCCGCCAGCGCAGCTCGTCTTCATAGGCTTGCTGTGCCAATACATACGCCGCCAGCGCCTTTTCACGATCCGGGTTGTCACCGCGCAGCGCCCGGCGCGCCTTCGACAGCCCCGATTTGATGTGACTGACCCCGGCAATGTCTGAAAGCGCATCCTCACGCTCTTTGATCAATTCCAGCGCCATCGGTGCCGACTCGGTATTGATGATGTCGTCGACACCCGCAAAGACGGGTGCCGCCGCCTCCAAAGCTTCTGTGCCCATCAGCAGTGTGTGCAGCTCGGCGATCGGTGCATACGAAGCATCTGCGCTTCGGCGATACTTTCCGAGCGCAGCCTTGTTCACCTTGGCCAGCTCCCGATACTGGCCATATTCCGTTTCCCAGCCTGCGGGCAACGACTCGCGCAGCTGCGCAATTTCAGTCTCCAAACTTGCGATCATATCACCAAGAATCTCAATTTGCGCGCTTTGCGGCGATTCAAGACGGCTCAATCGACCGAATTCCCGCTGGGCATCGGTCAGCTCGGCTTCCGAATTTTTGAGTCTTTTCTGAATGCGTCTGACTTGGTGATGCAAGGGCCGGTACTGCTCCGAAAACGCCGCCAGCGCCGCCCCGGAGGCTTCGGCCTCTTCGACATTCGCAAACACCGCTTCGGCCGCATCCAGACTGCGGCTGACATCCTCGCGCCAATCATCTGGCAGCGCCACTAGGTCGACGTTTCGAAGTGTGCCGATGGCCCCCATCAGCATCGGACGGTTTTCCGCATAGTATGGAAACATGTCTTCTTCAATACACTGTTGCAGCTTTGGATTGTTCGGCGGGGGCGCTGTATCCGCAGTCAGTGAAGTCCGGTTCGGCAGGTAATTCACGAGGCTCGGGAAATAGCCTGCAATACCGAGGCCGGCGAGCTGCAGTGCGATGAACGCAACTGCACCTTTATAGATCTGCGTGGTCTTGACACTTTTCGGCGCCACACCTCTTAGGTAAAACAGCGCAAATCCAAACGGTGGCGTGAGAAACGAAGTCTGAATGTTCAGGCCGACCATCACGCCAAACCAGACCGCCGTAATATTGGCAGAGGGGTCGGCGAGCAGAATCGGCGCCACGATCGGCACCACCACCACCGCAATCTCAATGAAGTCGAGAAAAAATCCGAGCAGAAAGATGACCAGCATCACCACCAGAAACTGCGTCCAGAAGCCGCCGGGCAGACCGGTCAGGAAGTTTTTCACCAGCTCTTCCCCGCCGAAAGCGCGAAATGCAGAAGTCAGCATCGCCGCGCCGAGGAGAATGATAAACACCATTGATGTCGTTTTTGCGGTGTCGATCATAACGCCAGCCAGCGTGTCGTTGATCTTGTGCGCCCGCCAGACGCTCCAGAACACCGAAATCAGCAATACTGCCACCGCCGCTGCCGCCAGGATGATGCCGATCAACTCATAGGCGCTCGAAATGTTCTTGACGTTCAGCTCAAAGAACTGCAGCAGCGCCACGATCGCAATCAATGCTGCGACTGCCAGAATCATGGGGGTATATTGGTTGCGAAAACCTTGGGTCAGCCGATAGCCGCCCATGATCGTCGCGCCGACCGCACCGATCGCACCGGCTTGATTGACCGTGGCAATACCCAAAATAATGGAGCCCAGAACCGCAAAAATCAAAGCCAGCGGCGGCACTAGAGACAATGCAACCTCAATCGCAAACTTGCGATCATATTTGCCTTCATAAGGCACGGGCGGCGCCGTCTTGGGCCGGACAATCGCCGAAATCAGAATGTAGAGCATATAGAGCCCGACCAAGATCAATCCTGGGATCAGCGCGCCCATGAACATGTCGCCCGCACTGGCCGAGACGATGCCGAATTCGGAAGGCATCGAAAAATCACCTGTTGCATCCTTATATTCGGCGGCACGCAAAGTGCCGGCCTGATCTGCCGCGTTGGACAGCTGGTCAGCGAGAATAATCAGAACGATGGACGGCGGGATAATCTGACCGAGCGTCCCTGACGCACAGATGGTGCCGGTTGCAAGCGGTTTGGAATAATTGTTTCTGAGCATCGCCGGGAGCGATATCAAGCCCATCGCGATCACTGTAGCGCCCAGTATGCCAGTCGTCGCAGCGAGCAGTGCGCCAACAAAGACTACCGAGATGCCAAGTCCGCCCGGAATCGGGCCAAAAAGCCGCGCCATCGACACCAGCAGGTCTTCCGCGATGCGTGAGCGCTCCAGCATGATGCCCATGAATACAAAAAGCGGAATTGCGATCAGCGTATCGCGCTCCACCTCCCAGTACAAGCTTCTGAAGTTGGTCACACCCGCGGTCAGCCATTCTCTAGGGCCCCCATGGGAGAAAAATGCTGCAGCATCGCCAGCAAAAAAGTGGCCTGCGGCGGCGGCCAGTGAAATAGAGACAATCGCCGAGCCAGGCAGGGCGAAGGCAACCGGAAATCCTGAGCTCAAGGCAATCACCATGCACAGAATCAGGACCCCGAGAAAAATCAGTTCCATAGCTTAGACTCCTTGAGCTCGCAAGGCAGCATCAACCAAGTCATCCGCGCTGGGTGCGGCCTCTTGATTCAACGCAGGCATAACTGTGGACATGGCGGGCATAAGAATATCACATCGATTGCGGACTAGGCGCCAGGGACACTGCAAGTCGGCATGATTTTCTGAACTTCTTGCAAACGGATATCACTCTCAGGGTTCGTGCCAGGGCCTCATAATTCGACTGTTGCCGGATGCAATGCGGCGCGTCATTTCGATACACGCCGGGTAAAGTATAGCGCAACTGCTTGCCCATAAACGCCATGCATGGGGCTGCGGAATGCCGCTCAGTTCAAAAAGTGCCGATCCATTGCGGAAGCTTGAGCATGAGGCAGGATGCAGACAAAGGTCCCGCTGCTGACCGGGAGAAAGCCGAACCAGAAGCAAACACGGCACACATGGCACTGTCTGCAGTGGACTGGCTGAGCCATAAAGCAAGGCCTTTGAAAGCACAAAAGTCCAGTATTTGCTCGCTCCCCTATCACTGGCGAGCAAATACTGGATTGAAAACCGCTCTCAGCAGCGATCCGAATTGGAATTTCGAGGATGCCCCTCTCGGGGTCAATCTGCCAATCCGCGGACCAGTATCCTTTTTGATCACTTGATGCTGACTCGCAATGACAAAGCAGCGCCTTGTCATCACAAGATCATGCCCTGAGTCTGCGTCAGTCAGCGAATTGCGGCAGTGTGCCTCGATTCGACAGCGCGTCATCGCAACGCGTGCCAGCCTGCCGCCGTTTCTGATAAATCAAGCAATTCAACCGCAACATTTGACTCGGTTTATGGAACAGACCCAGCCGACCTATTCAAACACGGCCTCAGGATCGTCAAGGCTGTCTGACCCTGCAAATTCGATTGCATCAAGGTTCAATGCGGCAACCGCCGACTCAATCGATCCAGTCTGTGCTTTGAGCGCGTCGATCGCCGCTTGCACAGTTGCATTGCCGGCTGCATTGCCAGACCCAATCTGCTGGTCATATGCCTCGCCGCTCTCGGCGCGGCGATACATCTCTTCCATCGCCATCATCGTGGCTTCGAGCTTCGCTGTCAGCGCCGCGTCCGCATCGGGGTCAGCGGCCGCCACCAAGTCCGAAACGCTTGGTCCTTCGGCAACGGCGCCATCGATTCTTGCATAGGTTCCGTGATAGACGTTAAGAATGCCTAGCGCGTTATAGTAATGCGAAGCGTGCGTGTTGTCGCTGAAGCAGTCATGCTCTTCTTCGGGGTCGTGCAGCAGCAGCCCGAGTTGCATGCGCTCGCCGGCGAGCTCGCCATAGGACAGACTCCCCATGCCAGTGAAGATTGTGGACAATCCCAGCTGCGGTCCGCCGTCCATCAAGCCCGCGGTCGCCATGCCGTTGGGAGTCCACTGGGCAGTCATCCATTCCAGATCGTCAACCAGAAGATCAGTCGCAGTTTTCAAGTACACCGCGCGCCGGTCGCAGTTGCCGCCAGTGCAATTTGCGGTATCAAAGTCGCTCACCGGGCGGGCGCCTGCACCCGCGCCAGTACCGTTCAAGTCCTGCCCCCAGAGGAGAAATTCGATGGCATGATATCCGGTGGCAACATTCGACTCAGCGCCGCCGAGTTCCTGCAGGGTATCCGCGAGCAGCGTTTTCGTAATGCTGGAGGCATCAATTGTCTCACCCGATACCGCAATGCTCGAATTGGCGATGACATTCGCCGCATAGCTTGGATTTTCCTCTGACTCCATGCCGTAGCTGGCGCGGTCAACATAGTCGATCAAGCCTTCATCAAGCGGCCATGCATTGACTTTGCCTTCCCAGTCATCAACAATCGCATTGCCGAAGCGGTAAACCTCGCTTTGCTGATACGGCTTGCGCGCGGCTACCCACGCGCTTTTCGCAGCGTCGAGATTGGCTTCGGTCGGCGCAGCGACAAGCGTGTCCACTGCGCTTTGCAATTCGCGCGCGGCAATCAGGGAATCTTCGTAGACCGCATGCGCCAATGCGGCGTAATGCGACACCACATCGTTCGGTGACGTTGCCGCCGACGAAGCCGCAGGCAGCAAGCCAGCGAGCAGCAAGCTGACCGCCGTCAATGCGGAGGCTGTAGTTTTAATTGCTTTCATCGTATTGAGTCTCATTATTGTTCAAGAATTTAAACAATGACTTCATGCCATCGGTCCGCGCACAATGCAACCGCTGAAATCCTTTTGGGCATTCGTCGGCACGAGCGCACAAGAGCCGCTGCATCGCCATTAATTTAATACTTATAATATCGTTATTATAAATCATAATAATAATCATTATTGTATTTTTTTAAATTTTCGGCGCTGCTGCCGCTGGCTGCGGTATATTTTTGCCAGACAATGAAACGATACATCCATATCATTCCCTTGCTGTTTTCGTTGCCAATGCACCGCCGCTCAGCTACAGGCATTTGACTTCACCTGTCGCGACTGTCAATGCAGGATTTGAACTGTGTCGAACCGCAATCACAAGAGCCAAACAGCACACGCCCGACTGCAAGCCTATGCGCTGGCTGTCTGCTGCCTTTGGCTGACCGGTTCAATTCTCGCGAGCTGGGCACATTCGCAGTCCGAACGTGACCGCATTGATGCGGTCACGGAACCGACACAAAATTTTTCCGCTGCCGAAAGCTACGAGATCCGCTCCGGCGGCGCAGCAACTGTTTTTGAACTGATTAATTCAAACTCTTTTTCCCACCCCTCAGCGAACATGTCCTTTGAGCGCCGAGCTGATTTCTTTGTTGGCAATGGCATCTTCCGCAAGCTATGGGTATCAGCGCCGAGCTCGACCGAATCGTCTGACGGCTTGGGCCCTCTGTTCAATGCGCGATCTTGTCAACGCTGCCATCTCAAGGACGGTCGCGGCCAGCCGCCGGCTCCCGGGGCCAAAGCCGCAACGATGCTCTTGCGGGTTTCGATTCCACCGCAGACAGCGGCCGACCGAGAGCTTCTCGAGACGCATCGGAGCAAATCGATACCCGATCCGGTTTATGGTCGTCAGCTGCAGAATTTTTCGGTGCAAGGGATCCATGCGGAGAGCGAAATGCACCTGACGTACCGCGAGATTCCCGTTGTGATGGCCGATGGCAAAAAAGTGAATTTGCGCAAGCCTCTCTACACCGTGACCAGACTGCCGTATGGACCTCTGCACCCGCAAGCGATGCTGTCGCCGCGGGTCGCGCCGCCCGTAACCGGCATGGGCTTGCTGGAAGCGATCTCTGAAGAAGACATTATTGCCGGACAGGACATCGACGATGCAGACGGCGATGGCATTTCCGGCCGCGCCAATCGCGTCTGGAGCGATGAGTACGGCATACCAATGCTGGGTCGGTTCGGCTGGAAAGCCGGCAATCCGACCGTTTTGCAGCAGGCCGCGGCCGCGTTTCGCGATGATGTCGGCATCTCAACGCCCCTGTATCCTGACCCCTACGGCGATTGCACAGCGGCACAGCTTGAATGTCGAACTGCGCCCCATGGCGGATATTCTGCTGCGCAGCCGGTTGAAGTCGACTCTCAGCTGTTTGATCGGATGATTTTCTACACACGCAATCTTGGTGTGCCCGCACGCCGAGATGTACAGGATGCGCAAGTGCTGGCTGGCAAGCGTCTATTTTATGAATCAAACTGCATCGGGTGCCATCGTCCGAAATTTGTGACCCGGCGCGATTCAATCGGAATCGAACAGTCATTTCAGCTGATCTGGCCGTATACCGACCTGCTGCTGCACGATATGGGCGACGGACTTGCTGACAACAGTTCCGAGGGCATCGCAAATGGACGCGAGTGGCGTACGCCGCCGCTTTGGGGAATCGGACTGACCGAAACCGTCAATGGACATACTTTCTTTTTGCATGATGGCCGGGCGCGCAGCCTCTTGGAGGCGATTCTCTGGCACGGCGGTGAAGCCGAGCAGTCCAAGCAGCGGGTGATTGCGATGACGCATCAAGAGCGTGAAGCTTTGCTTGCATTCTTGAATTCGCTTTGAGCGGTCGGGCGGTCCCCGTGCGAAAATGCATCCATTCAGGCTGGCTCGTGGCGCTGCTGCTGTGGAACCTGGCAGCGACCGCCGCGTCCGACTCGGACATTGCAGCCGCACAGTATGCCGAAGTCAATGCAAATCTGATTGACTCGCACGTCATTCCGCGCTACGAAAACCTGGCTCGGTCTGCAGCGCAGTTCGAGCGCATCGTCCGCATTTTCTGCGGCCCGGAGAGTGACCTGGAATTGACGGATCTGCGCCATGCGTTTCATCTGATGATGGATGCCTGGTTTGGCATCGCGCATCTGCATTTCGGCCCGATCAAGTTCTACATGCGCCAATACCGTTTTTACTTCTGGCCGCAGGCGCGAGGCAAAGTCCTTGATGCGACTGCAGCCTTTATCGCGGCTGGCGATGCGCGGCCGCTCGCCGAGTCCAATGTGGCAGTGCAAGGTTTCCTGGCCGCGGAGGCGCTGCTGTTTCACGAGCGCTTCTTGGGCAGCAGCGCAATGCAAAAGCGGCCGCTCTGCAGCATGCTCAAAGCCGTTTCCAAGAATCTTGCAGCCATGGCCGCCGGGACGCTGGCTGAATGGCGCGCCGGCGATGCAGCCTACGCGCACTATATGCAGCATCCAAGTTCTGACAATCCGTTTTACGAAAGTCATTCAGCGGCCACCTTGGATCTGTTTCAAAGTCTTTACAACGCTCTGCAATTTTCGTTTGACATTCGATTGCGTCCGGTTGTTGGCGACAGTATTGCCGCAGCACGTCCGGTTTTGGCCGAATCCCGCTACAGCGCCCGTTCAACGCGCAATCTGATTGCGGTGCTTGGCGCTTTGCAGGATCTCTATGGCGGCGATGACCGTGCCGGACTGGGCAGCCTGACAGCAATCACAGACCCAGAGCTGCATGCCCTGATGCAAAAAGCGTTTCGAGCGACTTTGGCGACCGCCAGGGCCTTGGAAGCTCCCATTGAAGACGCCGCAGTCGATGCACAAAAGCGTCCGCAAACCGAAAAACTTGGCAGACAAGTGCAAGCGCTGAAACAGATCGCGCGCGAACGGCTGTCTAAAGCACTGGGACTGACAGTCGGCTTCAACGCGCTTGATGGTGATTGATCGCCGAAAATTTCTTGCGCTGATTGCAGGCGCGGCGACCGCGCAGACTGCCGCTGCCCAAGCCAAATGGCCGGCGGTGCGCCGGAATCAGTTTTTATTTGCCGGCGCATGTGAGATTCAACAAACCGCTTTCAGAGCTCAAGGCTTTTTTGGCGACGGCTCGCGGGCCTGCGACATCGCGCTGCCGGGGCGAGGCCATGCGGTGACGATCCGTCCCGGAGGTCGTGAAGCAATCCTGTTCGCGCGCCGTCCTGGCACATTTGCGATCGTTTTCGACTTGCACAGCGGCCAGCAGCTTCATCATGTTCAGGCACCTCAAGGAAGACACTTTTACGGACACGGTGCATTTGATCCCGAGGGTCGCCGCGTCTATGCCAGCGAAAATGATTTTGCCAGCCAGCAAGGCATAATCGGCATCTACGATGCGAGTGACAGCTATCGAAGAGTTGGCGAGTTTTCAGCGCACGGCATTGGACCGCACGAAATCAAGCTGCATCCAGACGGCGAGACACTAGTTGTCGCCAATGGCGGCATTGCGACGCATCCGCAGCTGCCGCGAGTCAAATTGAATTTGCCAACCATGCGGTCATCGCTGTGCTACGTTGATCGCAGCAATGGAACGCTCACCTCCCGTGTCTCGCTCCCTGCGCCTTTGCAACAATTGAGCATCCGGCATATTGACATCAATCACGCCGGCGCAGTCGCGCTTGCGATGCAATATGAGGGTCCATCCAGCGACCTTGTTCCTCTGGTCGGCCTGCACCGCGGCGGCACAGCTGAGATAGAACTGATCCATGCGCCATCCACGGTCATTCGATCCATGAAAAACTATAGCGGCAGCATTGCGTTTGACACTGCCGGTGAAGTCCTTGCGGTTTCTTCACCGAGAGGCAGCACGACCGCATTCTGGCATGCGCGTTCCGGTCATTTTATTCGGGCTGTGGATATTGCCGACGCTTGTGCGGTTGCAGCGGGCAGGCAAGATGGCGAATTCTTGGTGAGCGGCGCGAATGCCTTGGCTTTTGTTGATGCCAATTGCGGACCGCTTGAGCCGCTGCCTCTTCGACAGCGCGATGGCATCCGATGGGACAATCACTTTTGCTCGAGAACGCCGTAACGATGCCGACGCAAGCGTGCTGCAGGAAACGGTTCAGGCGGGCGGGCTTGGCACACAGGCCAAGACAAAAAACTGCTGAGCAAAAGAACCCTGTCGCCGCGACTGGCTTGATCAGTGATGGCATCAGGCTCGCTCCAAGCGGCGACATATCTCGCAGGCCTGATGCCATCAGGTATTTTGAAATTTAGTCATGTTGGTCAAAAAGAAACTCACAAACTGGATTGCCATTGATACAGAAAAAACAACCAGATAGGCGGCCATCAAATATTTCGTGTACATTCCGAAACCGGCTTGCGCGATCTCAAAACTCAGCAGCGGGCTGATGATCATGCTGCCCTTGGTCGCCGTGCCAAGGACCAGAATCGTCCAGCAAAGCGGCAACCCCAGCAGCAGTACGCCCAAAGTATTGGACATTGCTTTGCCCCGTTCGGTAAAGTTTGCGTAAAACACATCCACCCTTACATGCCCGTCGTGCGCCAGTGTATAGGCGCTGGCAAACAGAAACAGACCGGCATACCAGAACCGCACGACATCGCCCTGAAAAGTCTGCTCATACGAAAATACAAAGCGTGAGATAACGATCGTCAGTTCCCCAAGAACGATCATCAGCGCGAGCCAGACAAAACCCAAAGACCGCACGTAAATGGCAATAATCGCCCCGAGAGCAATCAGCGGGTAGTGGACAAACAATCCGCGAAATGCCGAGCGTCCAAGCTGAGTCGCCAGATAATCACCGACGATGGCCGGCAAAAAACCCTCAACCCGCAAAAAGGAAATTGCACTGTCGACAATGCCGACCAGCAGCACAGCCCAAAATGCGGCACGAATGATATAGGCAGAAATTCGGTCATAGACATGCACATCTGCTGCATAGCTTCTTCGCGGCGTCCGTACCGTAAACCAGATGACCAGCGCCAAAATGGCTGAGAACCCAAGTGCCTGCAGCCAGCCGCCCGCCAGAGCCATGCCCTCCAGCGGCTGAAAGTTGCGCGGCGGCGCAAACACGCCAGTATGAATCAGCAGTTGCCCGATGCCGGGCCAGGAGGTCCCGTAAACAAAGACATTGTCAGCCACAAACAAGCAGACCGAAGCGACCATCAGCGCAGCGAAACCGCGAACCAGCCGCGTATGCTGCGCGATCAGTTCAAGCAGTCTAAACACAGAAGTTCGAATGCGAAAAGGCAGTTAAACTGAAGTGAATGAAAAAAAAACCGAAAAACGAAGACATGCATCTTCGTTTTTCGGCTGTATTGATTGCTTAAACGCCGGTTACTCGGTTGCGCTGCGCCAGGTATGCCTGGTCCGCAGTGCCTTGCCATGCACCCATGTCATTGCGTGCCTGCAGGAAACTCTCGTGAACCCGGCGAGCCAGGTCGCTGTGCTCAACCGTCTCAGCAAACACTTGATCCGCTGCATCTCCGAATGCATCCCAGATGTCATCACTGAACTTGCGCAGCTCAACGCCTTGCTCGTCTAGCAGCTGCCTCAATGATGCACCGTTTTTGGCATTGAATTCGGACATCATGTAGTCATTCTCGGCCGCTGCACAGGCTTCGATCACAGTCTGGTCTGACTTCGACAGCCCCTCCCAGAAGTCCTTGTTCAAACCAAGACTCAGCACCGCGCCCGGCTCATGCATGCCCGGACCGTAGTAATAACTCGCAGCTTCATAGAATTTCATCGCAGCATCGTTCCAAGGTCCAACCCATTCAGTTGCATCAATCGAGCCGTTAACCAGGTTTTCATAAATCTGGGCTCCCGGCAGAGACACTGGCGATGCGCCAAGCTTCGCCAGCACATCGCCGCCGAGACCTGGCATGCGCATTTTCAAGCCTTTGAAATCGTCAGGGGAGTTCATTTCCTTGCGAAACCATCCGCCCATCTGACATCCGGTATTTCCGCACATCAAGCCTTTCAGGCCGAATTCCCCCGACACTTCATCCCACAGTTCCTGTCCGCCGCCAAAGCGAACCCAGCCATTCATCTCAATATAGGTGAGTCCAAACGGTACCGAAGTGAAGTAGGCCAATGCCGGATGCTTGCCTTTCCAGTAGTACTCAGCTCCGTGATACATGTGAGAGTTGCCTGAAGCGACTTCGTCAAATGAATCGAATGGACCGACCCGCTCGCCGCCGGCAAAATAATTCACCTGCATGCGGCCTTCACTGGCATCAATTAACCGCTGCGCAAAGCGCTGTGCACCGACTCCAAGTCCAGGGAAATCTCGAGGCCAAGTCGCAACCATGTTGACTTCAATTCGCTCCTGAGCGATCGCCGGCGCGGCTAAAACTGTTGCACCCGCAACAGCTGCGGCAGTGCCGCCCCTAATAAAATCACGACGTTTCATAATGATCCTCCTTCAATCAGTTAAACACTAAACGAAAATACAATGAATTGTGGGTGCGAAAAGCACTCGCCCCGGGTACGATCATATTATGCGAAGCATTCTGCATCGCCGTTCGCTAACCGGTCTGCGAAACTGTTCGCAGCCATTTATGTGTGGTGAGTATACCGCAAATTTATGAAACCGATACAGATTGCGCCAGTCGCGGCGAACTGTCAGGAACCGTGCACAGCACAGCAGGCTCGCTCAATCTTGCAAACTCCAATTCCAGGGCATCAGCCCAACCAGCCTGCTTGATTGCGCAGCATCTCATTGACCGGGATGCTCATGCAATCAAATCAGACTCTGGTGTCCGGCCATTTGACTCAGATCGGATCAAGGAGTTTCAGCTTGATCCATGCACCGCCGCAGTGAATTGCCAGTCGATCTGTTTCTGCCGCACTGCAC
The DNA here is from genome assembly GCA_965200545.1 of Arenicellales bacterium. Classification (GTDB taxonomy): domain Bacteria; phylum Pseudomonadota; class Gammaproteobacteria; order Arenicellales; family JAJDZL01; genus JAJDZL01. Next base: position 267,549 of record CBDAUJ010000002.1, read on the forward strand.
TTGACTCGACACCAGTCGGAGGCGGCGTTTCTTGCCATCCATTCCTGGCTCGCGACACCGCACTTTCTGACCTAAACCAGAAACGCAGCGGCCAGCGCTTTTTCGAAATTACGAACACACCCTCATCACCTTTATAATACGCCCGGCGCACAGGCGCACATCCTTGCCGACACAAGGACCGTCGCCCGCTTGCGCCGATTGATCTGTGTCTGGACTCCAATAAACGGAAACCATTGCCAAGTGAGTGAAGCCTCCAAAAAACTCTACATCAAGACCTTCGGCTGTCAGATGAATGACTACGACTCTGCCCGGCTCGCCGAAGCCCTGCAAGCTTCGCATGGATACCTGCAGGTCAGTGAGCCCAAAGATGCCGATCTGCTGCTGCTCAATACTTGCTCGGTACGCGAGAAAGCGCAAGAGAAAGTCTTTTCGCAATTGGGCCGCTGGCGCCCCTGGAAGCGGGACAATCCCAGCCTGCTGATCGGCGTGGGCGGCTGTGTTGCCAGCCAGGAAGGCACCGCCATTCAGCGCAAAGCGCCGTATGTTGATTTTGTCTTCGGGCCGCAGACCTACCATCGCGTCGGTCAAATGATTGACGAAAGCCAGTCGCGCCGCAAGCGGTCAGTCGACATCTCATTTCCTGAAATCGAAAAATTCGACTGCCTGCCGCCACGCCGGGTCGAAGGCGCACGTGCCTTTGTCTCAATCATGGAAGGCTGCAGCAAATACTGCAGTTTCTGCGTCGTCCCCTACACCCGCGGCGAGGAGTACAGCCGACCGTTCGACAGCGTAATCACCGAAATTTATGAGCTCGCTGAGCAAGGCGTGCGTGAAGTCACTTTGCTGGGACAGAATGTCAACGCCTACCGGACAGTTAGTCACCGCGGCCAAACCGTCGATTTCGCGCAACTGCTGCGCTACGTCAGCGAAATAGACGGCATCGGTCGCATTCGCTACACTACTTCGCATCCACTGGAATTCACCGATGATCTCGCCCGCGCACACGGCGAGATCGCATCTCTGGCCGATCACGTCCATCTGCCGGTACAAAGCGGTTCCAACACAATTCTGTCGCGCATGAAGCGCCGCTATACCCGCGAAGAGTATCTGGCGATTGTCGCCAAGCTGCGCCGCCACCGCCCCGAAATCAGCATTTCCTCCGATTTCATTGTCGGCTTTCCAGGCGAGACGCAGCGCGACTTCAACGCGACCATGGACTTGATTGATGAAGTCGGATTCGATCAGTCGTTCAGTTTCTTGTATAGTAGCAGACCGGGAACGCCGGCCGCATCGTTGACGGATGACACGCCGCTGGCGCAAAAAAAACAACGGCTCAGTAAGCTGCAGGAAAAAATCAATGCCCTCGCCGCGCAAAAAAGCGCCAGCATGGTCCACACTTGCCAGAATATTCTGGTCGAAGGCTTGTCAAAACGATCAGCCGATGAAATCAGCGGGCGCACCGAGAACAATCGCATTGTGAATTTTCCGGGACCTGCCAGCTGGACTGGACAGTTTGTCACTGTGCGCGTTACCGACGCGATGCCGAATTCCTTGCGCGCGATTGCGGTCGCCGCCTGAACGCAACTGGTCCGCGGCACTGCATTGACCACGCCGGTACCTGCCAGTCAGTCCGCCAGCGTATTCGCGCTGACGCCCCCAGACAGCAAGCGGCTCGCGAATCTGTGCGGGCAGTACAACGCCAATATCAAATCGATCGAAAGCCACTTCAATGTGCGCGTCTCCTATCGAGGCAATCTGTTTCAGATCGACGGCGAGGCCACCGCAGTCAGCGAGGCACAGACAGTGCTGGAAAATCTGTATATGGAAACTGAGAAATCCGAAAACCTGAAGGCCACTCATGTGCAAGGGGCAATCTCGAGACTTGAGAACAAAAGCCAGACCAGTTCCTACTCGCTGAAAATACGCAAAGCAACGATCCGTCCGTGGTCGAAGACTCAGGAAAACTATCTGCGCAGCATTGAATCCAATGTCATCAGCATCGGCATCGGCCCCGCAGGCACAGGCAAAACCTATCTTGCGGTTGCAGCCGCCGCTCACGCGCTCGCCAGCGACAGCGTCAAGCGCATTATTCTGTGCCGGCCCATCGTTGAGGCGGGTGAGCGTATTGGCTTTTTGCCCGGGGATATCGAAAAAAAGGTCAACCCCTACTTGCGGCCGCTGTACGATGCGCTTTATGAAATGTTCGGCTTCGAGCGAGTCGGGCGGCTGCTGGAGCGCGGCACCATTGAGCTGGCTCCGCTTGCGTTCATGCGCGGTCGCACCCTCAACGACGCATTCATCATTCTTGATGAGGCCCAAAACACCACCATCGAGCAGATGAAAATGTTCCTGACCCGCATCGGATTCAATTCAACCGCAGTCATTTCCGGCGACATAACACAGATTGACCTGCCGCGATCAATCCCATCCGGCCTCAAGCATGCAGTCAAAATTCTGCATGGCATCAAAGGCATCAATATCATTCGTTTTGCGAATCGCGACATTGTTCGGCATCCGCTGATCCAGACCATTGTCGAGGCCTATGAAAACAAGCCGCAAGCGAATCGCAAAGCGCCCGACCCGGTCGAGTCCGACCGACCCGCAAACAGTACTTAGCTGTCGATGGCCGTCTCCGTCGTCATTCAAAACGCCACCGCCGCAAGCGATATTCCGAGCGACCGCGATATCGACGACTGGATATCCTCGGCGCTGATACTCGCCGGTCAAATCAGCGCTCAAGTCACCGTTCGCCTCGTGGAGGAAGACGAAATTCGCGGCCTCAACCGCACCTATCGGCAGCAGGACAAGCCGACCGATGTGCTAGCGTTCTCTTATCCCGGCGCCGGGTCTGCCGCCGAACTGATCGGCGATGTCGTCATTTGTGTCGCTGTCGTCAATGCCTATGCCGCCACGATCACGCATGCGCCCATCGTCCACTGGGTCCGCATTGCGGTGCATGGCGCACTCCATCTTTGCGGCTATGATCACCAAGACTGCGCGCAGACCGAAGCCATGGAAGACAAGGAAAAGGAAATTCTGGGGTGGCTGGGATTCGAGCATCCTGACATTCCGGTTCGGTCGATATGAAGTCACTCATCACAGCACTGGCGGCCCGTCTGCGCCAGGCAATCGGCCGCTGGGTGTGGCGCGGACCCACATCCCGAGCGGAACTGCTTTACAGCGCCCGTCTCGCTGAAAAAAATCAGATCGTACAGCCCGATGCACTGCGCATGATCGAGCGGGTGCTGTCTGTGTCCGATCTGCAGGCACGCGATATCATGATTCCGCGAGTGCAGATGGTCACCATCCACAGTGATGCCAATTTGGAGGATATTCACAAAATCGTGGTCAGCTCCGGTCACTCGCGGTTTCCCGTGATTGCCGAAAAAGAGATTGAGGAAACCGTCAGCGGCATCCTGCTGGCCAAAGACTTGATCACTGATCCCGACCTGCCGGACAACGGCAGCTTCAGACTGCATGAACTGCTAAGGCCGGTCATGCATGTGCCTGAGAGCATCCGCCTGAACGTGCTGCTGAAAAAGTTCCAGGAAACTCACGGCCACATGGCCATCATCGTCAACGAGTATGAAGGCATTGCCGGTCTGGTCACGATTGAGGATGTGCTTGAAGAAATCGTCGGCGAGATTGAGGATGAATCCGACTTGGACAGCGATGAGCAGCTCATCAAGGTTTCAGACTATGAATTTTTGGTCGATGCGCAGATGGACATTGATGAATTCAACGCGCATGTCAACATGCAGATCGGCGATGATGATATTGAGACGATCGGCGGGCTGCTGCTCAAGCTGGCGGGCAAAGTCCCATCGGCCGGCGAAAAATTCGAGCATCAGGGCATGGTCATTGAGGTGATCGATGCCGATGGCAGGCGGCTCAAGCAATTGCGCATCAACTTGCATGCCTCGCAAAACCCGTGATCAGCCGATGGCTTGACAGCCTGACAGCGCCGAAGTCTGCATTGCTCAGTATGCTGTGCGGACTTGTCGCCAATGGCGCTTTTGCGCCGTTTGGGTTTTATCCGCTCATATTCATCGCGCTGGCGCTGCTGTTCGCACTGTGGCAGACCCAAACACCCAAGGCCTGCCTTGTGACGGGTTTCCTGTTCGGCCTAGGCTTGTACGTGCCTGGCATCAGCTGGCTGTATATCAGCGTTCACGACTCTGGCGGCGCACCCGCTGCTTTTGCGGCTGCAGTCGTATTGGCGCTGGCCGCCATTTTGGCAGCCGTCATCGCCACAGCGGGCTATCTGCAGGCCAAAATGCCGATTGCGTCAACGCTGCGGCTGCTGCTGGTCATCCCGGCAATATGGACGCTCTCAGAATGGATCCGAAGCTGGCTGGCAACTGGATTCCCCTGGCTTTATGTCGGCTACACCCAGACCGATACCTGGCTGCTGGGCTGGGCCGGAATTGTGGGTGTGCTGGGGGTCAGCCTTGCGGTCTGTACGCTTGCGGCCATCCTTGCTGACTTATCAATACGCGGTCTTCGATTCGGCATCATCGCGGCTGGACTGCTGCTCATTGCGGGCGGTTACGGACTTTCGAATCCGTCTTGGATCGAGTTGAAAAATCCCATCACGGTGGCACTGGTTCAAGGCAATGTCAGTACCCAGGAAAAATGGACAGTGCCGGCCGCGCGCGAGCTGCTTCGGTTCTTTTTGACTGAAAGCGCACAGCTCAGCGAAGCAGACTTGGTGGTGTGGCCGGAAATCGCATTGCCCTATACTGATCAGCGCCTGGAAAAACTCAAAGTCTGGGACCGGCTTCAAGCCTTGCCTCCCGATTTTCTCATCGGTGTCTTTGAGCAGCGCGATACCGCAACCGACACCTTCCACTACAACAGCGCCTATGGCATTGCGGAGACAATCCAGAAATACCGCAAACGCCGACTGGTGCCGTTTGGCGAATATACGCCGTTTCGAAGTGCGCTGTCATGGCTGGATGGCACTGTGGATATCCCCGCGTCTGACTTTCACGCATTTGACGATCCGCAGCCGCCGCTGGAGCTCGCAGGCGAGACAATCGGCGTGACGATCTGCTACGAAGATGCCTTTCCCACCGACATTCTGGACATGCTTCCGCAGGCGAGCCTGTTGATCAACCTCAGTGAAGACGCCTGGTTCGGCAATAGACTGGCACCCGCACAGCGGCTGCAGATGTCAAGAATGCGAGCGGTCGAAGCCGGCCGGCCGGTCCTGCGCGTCGCAAATCAGGGCCTGTCGGCTGCCATTGACCACAACGGCCAAGTGATCGCCGAACTCAAGCGCGATGCGGGCAGTGTACTGCTCGCAACACTGCAGACAACAACCGGCGCCACGGCATTCGTCCGCTATGGCAACGGGCCGATTCTGATGCTATGTGCCGCGATGCTGGCCGCCGCACACTGGCGCCGCCGGTCACGCCGCATGACGCCTGTCCAGCAGTCAGACCAGCACCAGGGCCGCCAATCCCAGGATCGCTAAAAATCCAATGACATCGGTGACGGTCGTCAAGGCGACACCGCCGGCCAGGGCAGGGTCAATCCCGAAGCGGTGAAAACAAAGCGGCAGCAAAACACCGGCAATTGCAGAAACGACAATATTAGCCGCCATCGCGGCACCCACAATCAGGGCGAGACCGTAGTTGTGGTACCAAAAAATGGACACAGCCGCAACGACGACTGCCCAGATCAATCCGTTCAGTCCACCGACCAGAAGCTCTTTCTTGAGCACATCTTTGGCGTTGGCGCTTGAGACCGTTCCCACCGCGAGTCCGCGGATCACCTGCGTCAGGGTCTGGGTGCCTGCGTTGCCGCCCATCGAGGCAATGATCGGCATCAGCACCGCCAGCGCAACCAGTTTTTCGATTGCCTCCTCAAACTGTCCGATGACCAGCGATGCCAGCACGGCCGTGACCAAATTGACGCCAAGCCACACTGCCCGCTTTCTGGTGGTGCGCAGCGGTGCGGCAAATATATCCTCGTCATCATCCAGTCCGGCCGGCGCCAGCAGCTTGCGATTCGCTGAATCCTGAATGACATCCACAACATCGTCAATCGTAATCCGGCCAATCAGGCACCCGCTCGCATCGGCCACCGGCGCAGAAGTCAGGTCATAGCGCTCGAATACAGCGGCAACTTGCTCCTGCGCATCGGCTGGATCAAAACTGATCGGGTCTGGATCCATAATTTGCGCGATCGTCTGATGCAGGTCTGCAGTGACCAGGTTGCGCAGCAGCACACTGCCCTGCAAGTTATTGTTGCGATCAATGACATACAGCTTGTCGGTATATTCAGGCAACTCGCCGCGCACCCGAAGGTAACGCATCACCGCCCCGACGGCAAGACTCTCGCGCACCGCAACGGCATCGACATTCATCAGCCGGCCCGCTGAATTTTCCTTGTAATTGAGCGCTGCGCCCAAGCTTTCGCGGCGCCCGACATCCACCGTGACCATGATATCCGCGATGATTTCAGCCGACAGCTCAGGCACCATTTCTGCGATATCGTCGATATCCAGACTGCCGATGGCGCGCACCAGTGAATTGCGGCCCATCATCTCAATCAGATTCTTGCGCACCCCATCACCGACTTTGGCAAGAATCTCGCCCATGTCTGTCTCGGGCACCTGCAGCCAGACCTGGAGACGATCTTCGGTCGGCAGCGATTCGAGGATCACCGCCAGATCAGCCGGGTGCAATTCATGCACAACCAGGCGAAGCTCGCTTGAGGCGCTGCGCTCAAGACAGTTGAGGATTTGCTCACGCGGGTTGCGCTGCTCAGTTACAGCCATGATTGTGTGGCAAGGTATTTGAAAATTCGAAAAGGGCTGTCGATTTCACTCGGCAGCACACGCGGACACTGACCGGAAAGCGTTTCTCTACATTATAAATTGATGGATCAGGCAATAGGCTTGCGCCGCGCCAAAGACGTTGTCCCAATTGCGTCCAGCGGCGCCAGGTTCAGCGGCGCTGTGCGCCTTTTGGTCCAGTCGGGGCGGCCTGTGCGTCGGGCTGAATGATGCTCTTGCCCGCCAAGAGGCTCTCCAAGGCCGTCACCCAGACTTCATAATACGGCTTTGAGCAATTCCTGTTCAGCATCTTCGCGAATTCCGCGCTCCATTCACTCCAGGTAAAGTGTCCATGCGCATGCAGATGCACCGTGAGTGCAAAAGCACGCGCTTCCCAAGGCGCTGCAAACACGGACTCCGGAATTGATTCGCTGAACAGTGTGCGCGAATCGGACGTATTCATTTCGCCGCGTCCGGCCTTAGATAACTTTCGAAAAGATCTGCGTACACCGCGCCGGCAGATTTCAGGCCATCCGTCGGCCACAGCTGCGCCGACTCAAATCGCACATTGTAAAGACGCTGCGGCGCCTTGATACCGGTCGCATGAAGATCCGGAAATATGAACGCACCGCGGTCGGCAGCAATGATGCCGCGGCGCCCTTGCAGATATTCTGGCAGGCGGATGTGACCCGATTGGCTCACAGTGCGCACCACAACCCGCTCATCGACTGCAAATCGCCCAAGGTCAACACCATCATCCATTTGAGCGTTTGCGCCGCGCCGCAGTGTCGGCCAGACGGCATCAGCGTGCAGCGGCGGGGCCAACGCACTCGGTACTGCTGGCACTGGCGCCGGCTGGCGCAAACGCGCGTCCACCTCGCCACGTGTCAGCAGACCCCGTTCGACAAGCAGCAGCTCCAGACCATGCATCCAGTGCTCGTAGTAGCTGCTGGCAAGATACCGCTGCGCTTCCATGGTTTCACGTGCGTATCTGGACATGTCAAGATTCCAATGCCCCAGAAAACCGGCTGCCAGGGTAATCGCGAAGGCGCGTCGTTCCCAGTCATGATGAAATACCGGCTCATCTTTCGCTGGATTGACCGGACCAAACCCCGCCTTGCCACCAAGATCATGTACGCCCGGCATGGCAGCTACCCGGCGCAGCTCAGTGTCGCAGCGCCAATCATCGCGTCGCGAGTTACCAGCTGCGCAAGCCGCGCTTCTGGCAGCAGCTCCGCCCCGGATGGACGCATGGGAATCACCAGATACCGAATTTCAGCGGTGCTGTCCCAAACGCGAACCTCAACCTCATCGGCCAGCGCAACGCCAAATTCCGCCAATACGCCTCGCGGGTCGCGCACCGCGCGAGCCCGATAGGCGGCGGATTTGTACCATACCGGCGGCAAACCGAGAACCGGCCACGGATAGCAGGAGCAAAGTGTGCAGACGACCATATTGTGTACCTGCGGCGTATTCTCCAAAGCCACCATCACCTCGCCCTGACGGCCCTCAAAGCCAAGCTCGGCAATCGCCGCGGTGGCATCCGCCAGCAGCCGTGCCCGGTAGCCAGCGTCCGTCCAGGCACGGGCAATCACCTTGGCTCCGTTTTGGGGTCCAACTCGATTCTCATAAACATCAATCAGCTCATCCAGAGCCTGCGGGTCCACCAATCCTTTTTCGATCAGCAGAGACTCAACCGCTTGGACTCTGCGCTCAATCTCAGACGCGGTGTGCGCATGGTGATGGCGGCGGTTGCTGCCGTCAGTCTTCATCATCGGCGTACACGGCTTGCTGTGCGGCATCTGCTGCGCTGCCGCCCATCTGATTGAGTTCGTCAAGCAAAACAATTCTGGCGTTGGCCTCATCGCAGTCCAAGATCGCCCCGACTTGGCTTTGCAGCGACTGTGTATCCGTACTGCGAACAATTTGCTTGACTTCCGGCACTGCAGCCGGATCCATGCTGAAAGTGCGCAGGCCCAATCCCAGCAGCAGCCGCGTAAAACTGCTGTCACTCGCCATCTCGCCGCAAAGCGAAACCGGTTTTTCGCAGCTTGCGCCTGCATCAATGGTATGCTTGACCAGCCGCAGCACCGATGTATGCAGCGGGTCATAGAGGTAATTGACCTCATCATCGACTCGATCAATAGCCAGCGTGTACTGGATCAGATCATTGGTTCCGATCGACAGGAAGTCCAAGCGCCGCGCAAACTGGTCAGCCGTGATCGCTGCCGCCGGCACCTCGATCATGCCGCCAAGCGGAACATTGAGATCAAAATCGCACCCTTCCTGTGCCAGCTCGCACTTGACCGCCTCAACGATATCGAGCACCTCGCTGAGCTCTTCAAGATTGGAAAACATCGGAATCAGGCACTGGACATGACCGTGCGCTGAAGCGCGATAAATCGCCCGCAGGTGGGTGCGAAACAGATCCGGAGAATGCAGGCACAAGCGCACCGCCCGCACCCCCAAGGCGGGATTAATCACCACGTTGCCCTGCTCGCGGCCGCCGTCAACCTGCTTGTCGGCGCCCAGATCAAGGGTCCGGATGGTGACATTGCCAAGCGCCTTGACAACCCGGGCATACGACTCGTACTGCTCCTGTTCACAAGGTGGGGTGGTGCGATTCATAAACAGGTATTCAGTCCGATAAAGTCCGATGCCGGTCGCGCCGCAGCTGCGGGCCGCATCAATCTCACCCGGCAATTCAACATTGGCCAAAAGCACTACATCCTGACCATCCAGCGTGCGCGGCGGCAGATGACGCTTGTCAAACAGCTGGCGCTGGCGCGCCTCGAATTCACGCTGTTGCTGCTGCAGCGCTGCGAGCACCTCCGGTTCGGGGTCGACAACGACAGTCCCGGTGAGACTGTCAACGGCCACAAGCGCACCATGCTCGATGTACTGCACCGCGCCATGCAGCCCCACGACCGCTGGAATGTTGAGACTTCGTGCCAAAATGGCAACATGCGAAATCGGACTGCCCAAGTCCGTTGCAAATGCACTCATTTTGGTATTCATCAGCAAGACAGTGTCTGCGGGGGTCAAATCGTGTGCGATGAGAATACGGCCGCTCAAATCTTCTTGCACCGGTCTTGACCTTTGCTCATGCAGATCCCGCAGTTGCCGGTAAATCTGCTGAATCACCTGATCCACATCGTGCTTTTTGCTGCGCAGATAAACATCATCCATCGCATCGAATACTGCGATAAGCTCGCTTCTATGCATTAAAAGTGCCGATTCTGCACCGATCATCTTCGAACGAACAATATCTTGCGTCGCCGTCCGCAGCATTGGATCTTTCACCATAAGCCGGTGCGCCTCAACAAAAGCCGCGATTTCTGGCGGCGCATCCGCTGGGATTTCATCCAATGAGCGCTGCAAACCGATATCAACGCGTTGCAGTGCCGCATCCAAAGCGGCGATCTCGCCGGCCAGCTCGGCTTCGGTGATGGTGCGGGTCTGCACATCAGCCTGCGGGCTGTCCAGCACGAACGCGGTGCCGACTGCAATGCCAGTGCCAACGCCAGAGCCTTCGAAACGGAGCATTACTCGTCTTCCCCGAAACGGTCGGCAAACATTTTCTCAATGGCTTGCATGGCGTGGCATTCATCGTCACCTTGCGCTTTGACCACGAGACTGGAGCCGCAAGTTGCCGCCAGCATCATCAGACTCATGATGCCCTTTGCATTCGCGGTCTGCTGGCCGTTGCTCAGTTCAATGGTGCTTTTGAACCCGCTGGCAGTGCGCACCACCTGCGCGGCTGCCCGCGCATGCAGTCCGAGCTTGTTGGTGACTTGGACCGTCCGCTCAATCACAGCCTAATCCATTTCCCGATGCCGCTTGTTGATCCGGATGCCATGATCCTGGAGCCGCTCGGCCAACCGCTCAACGACATAAACGGAGCGATGCCGCCCGCCGGTGCAGCCGATTGCGACAGTCAGATAGAAGCGTCCGGCTTGGACAAACTTCGGCCTCCAGGCAGTGAGAAACGCCCCGACCTGATCGACCATTTCAGTGACCGCCGACTTGCGCTGGAAATAATCAATGACAGGCGCCTCCAAGCCGGTAAAGTGCCGGAGCTCTTCAACCCAGTAGGGATTCGGCAGACAGCGCACGTCAAAAATAAAGTCTGCGTCCAGCGGCGCGCCATGCTTGTAGGCAAAGGATTTGAGCACCAGGGTGGAATCGCGCATATCCAGATTGGCCACGTCCTGATGAATCAGGTGCCGCAATTCATGCGGCGTGATGTTGGATGTATCGAAGGACTTTGCGGACTGCTCTGACAGTGGCGCAAGCAGTTTTCTTTCGAGCTGAATGCTTTCCAGCAGATTGACCTTCGCATCCATCAGCGGATGCTTGCGGCGGGTTTCATTGAAACGCTTGATCAATGTATTCTCGTCTGCATCCAAGAACACAATTTCCGACTCGATGTCGCCCGCACGCAGGAACTGCAGCACATCCGCCGCCGAATCCAGAAATCCTTGGCTGCGTGAATCCAGGCTGACCGCGACAAAATTCAGCGACTCGTCATCGGCACGAATGATATTTTCGATAAATTGGCGCAGCAGGAATAGCGGCAGATTATCCACGCAGTAGTAGCCCAGGTCTTCAAGCGCGCGCAAGGCGACGCTCTTGCCTGAACCGGAAAGCCCGCTGATCACCTTAAGGTGTTTTTCGGTTTTCTTCATATTCGCTCAAGCGCGGGCAGATGACTGGATGCTCAGCCGATGTGCGCATCAAGCGCCGTCAGGCAGGCGTAAGCATCCTCGACAGCTTGCGCCTGGATCAGTCGCCGATGCAGATCATGCAGCTCAAATCCACGTGCCAATTTCTGGAGAATCGCAATATGCCGGTCAGCGCTGTCCGCCGGCACCAGCAAGCCGCAGGCAATGGTGACCGGCTGATCATCGGCAGCTTCCATCTCCAGCGGCGAATCAAAGCGCACGATGGCGCCGCGCGGCTGTGCCAGGCCCTCAATGCGCCCATGCGGCAAAGCCACACCTTTGCCTACACATGTGCTCCCGAGCCTCTCGCGGCTCGCCAGCGCTTGAAAAATCCCGTCTTCCGTCAGTGTCCTTGAGCTGGCATCGGCCAGCTGCGCCGAAAGCGTCTCCAGCAAACGCTTGACGCTGGTGATTTCAGCGTCAAGACAAATTCGATCCGGCGAAAATACATTTGCGAGACACGCCGGCGACGATGCCGGCGTGTCTCGCGCAAATGAGTCGGTCACTTCACCGGTCATGTTCGCTCGCTGGGCGCTTTGTGGCGTTCCGCGCGTCTGCCGTGATCGACAGCTATCTCTTTGTGCTTGGCCAGCTGACGGTTGAGTTTGCTCGCCATCCCCTGAATCGCCAGAAACATATTCGGCGCCGCAGACTTGGCATGAATATGCAGCCTGCTGGCGCGCACAGTCGCTTCTGAGAGATAGGTGTCATTGCTTTTTTGCAACACAATATCGATTTTTGCCACACGACTGAAATGACTCTCGACTTTCTTGAGTTTCTTCATGACAAAACTGCGCACGCCATCCGTGATGTTGACGTGGTGACCTGTAATCACGACATTCATCGATACTTCCTCCATACTTTAGGTTTGAGCAGTTGCTTTGGCTTTACGCCAGTTCCGTGACGGAATTTTCATCTGCAGACGGTATTTTGCTACCGTTCTGCGAGCAATCTGAATTCCGCTATCCCTCAGCAAATCGGTAATCTGCTGATCACTCAAAGGATTCTTGGGATCCTCCTCGCGCACCATCTGCGCGACTTTAAACTGTACTGAACGCGCCGACTCATCGTTGCCAATATCACTTTTGAGACGCTGGGAGAAGAATTTCTTCAATTCAATCGTGCCGCGCGGGGTGAGAATGTATTTGCCGGCGCAGGCGCGGCTGACCGTCGATTCGTGCAGCTCGAGCTGTTCGGAGATTTCACGAATCTTCAGCGGGCGCAGCTGGCCATCACCGCGCTCGATAAATTGGCGCTGCCGCGAAATCAGCTCGCGGGCGACTGCCAAGACGGTCACGTGCCGGCGATTGAGGCTTTCGATAAACAAGTTCGCACCAGCCAAGTTTTTTTTCAGATACTGACTGCTTTTCGAATGCCTGTCCTTGGCGATCATCTCGCGATACGCGGACGAAACACCGATGCGCGGCAGCATTTCCGCGTTCAGGCCCACCCGCCACTGACCCTCAACATGTCTGGCAATCACATCCGGCACGATGGCGCGGGCTGATTCGCCGAAGCCGCTGCCCGGATTCGGATTGAGCGTCTGAATCAGGGCAGCCGCGGCGCGCACGTCGTCCATTTCAATCTGCAGCGCCGCCGCAATCTGCGCGTACTCGAAAGCCGCGAGTTCTTGCAGCCAGCCGTTTGCAATGCACTCGGCATGGCGAACGACATGCGCCGCCGCCCGGCTGAACCGAAGCTGATTGACCAGACATTCGCTTAAGCTGCGGGCCGCCACACCCGGCGGATCAAACTGCTGCACGGCGCGCAGCGCCGCCGCCATGACTGCATCTGACACCTGCAGGCCAATTGCCCTTCGCAGCTCATCAAGCGAATCCACCAGGTAGCCGCGCTCATCAAGCGAATCGGCGATGGCTTCGGCAATGACCCGCTTTGCGCCGGCCAATGCGCTGCCGCGAATCTGTTCACGCAGATGCTCGGCGATGGAAGGCGTATGCGTGGCAAGCGCCTCATAATCCCGCACCTGCTCGGCGCTGAGCGACGTATTCGAGGCGTTTGAAGGCGACAGAATCGGAAAGGAGAAAAAGTCACTGGCCTGTTCTGGACTGTCGAATTCGACTTCCTCAAGCAAGGGGTTTGCATCAAGATTGTCGCGCACTTCTTGCGCCAGTTCTGCATTGGGCATCTGCAGAATCTGCATGGCACTGAAAAATCGGGTATTGAACTGCTGTTTTTGCCGCTGGCGCAGTTCTATACGCTGCTTCATACGCAAAATAGCTCCAGGCAGTATCCAGACATTGTGACTTTTCGAGTCATTCTGTTTTCATTCTACAACAATCAACGCCCCCATAGATAACCATTCAAGGCAAGTTCCGCAAGCGGCAACCGCGGCGATTGGCGCTGCGCCCCGCAGCAAATGAAAATCAGATCGCAAACTTCTGACCGAGATAAATTTGCTTTACCCGGTCGTCTTGCAGAATTTCATTCGCATCACCCTCGGCAATGATTGTGCCCTCACTCATAATCAAGGTACGGGTGCAAATGCTGAGCGTCTCGCGTACGTTGTGGTCGGTAATCAAGATGCCCACATTGCTGTCCGCCAATTTGAAGATCAGCTGTACGACATCATCAACCGACACTGGGTCAACTCCGGCAAACGGCTCATCCAATAGAATGAATCGGGGAAGCAGCGCGAATGCGCGAGCCATTTCAACCCGGCGCCGCAAGCCGCCAGACAGCACTTTTACGTCCTGTTTGCGATGCTTCATGATGCTGAATTCCTCAAGCACCCACTCAACCCGTTCGGTGCGCTCCCGCGGGCTGAGATTTCTTTGCGATTCCAGCACCGCTCTGACGTTTTCCTCAACATTCAGGCGCCGAAATACAGATGACTCTTGCGGCAGGTAACCGACGCCAAGACGGGCGCGGGCGTAGATCGGCAAATTGGTGATGTTCAAATCATTCAGCCAGACCGAACCGGAATCACATTGTTCCAGTCCAATGACCATGTTGAAGCAGGTTGTTTTTCCAGCGCCGTTTGGGCCAAGCAGCCCGATCACCTCGCCGCTGTCAACGTGCATGCTTACGCCATGAACAACGTTTTTCGATTTAAACGATTTGGCGATTTGCCTGACGTTAAGCCGGTTCCAATTCTGTTCATTCACCACGTGATGGACTCAATTCACATGTTTCGATAGGAAACCTCAACTGTATCTGCCTTGCAAAAGGACGTTGCATGGCACGGCGTATCTGCAAGGCCAATCATCACCGTTCAGTTGCCAAACAATGTCGCCGTTGTTCTGCCGCTGCCAGCCTGTTCCGTGTCGCCCCGGGTTTCGAATGTCTTGGTTTTGCCGTAATAGTAAGCTGCCGGCGCTGTAACCGTGACATTTTGCTGTTCCAGCAGCACATCCCCGATCAAGTGAACTGTGTCGCCGCCTTCATAAATCAGCATTTGGTTGGCAGCACCCTTGAATTCGGGATTGCCTTCGACAAAATTGCCAAATATGCGCACCGGCGAGCCGAAAGCGCGGGCCACTTCGGTTCCGTCTTGAGGATTTTCGTATTCAACACTGTCCGCTTCCACACGAATAAAGCTTCTTGACATCGTCACGTTGCCCTTGAATGTAACGAGCGAAGAATCAAGGTTATGCACCACAGAATCAGATTCAATTTTCAGCGGATCGTCCTGGCCATAGACTGCCTGGCCCGCCAATGAAAAAAGAACAGCCAGCAGCATGCCAAGCCGGAAAAAATGATTTGTACATGGAAGATCTGTTGTCTTGTGATTCATTCTATTTCCTGAACCGGTTCGAGATAAGTTGACGCAAACGTAATCAAGCCGCTGGCCAATATTGTATACAAAGCGTCGGGCGGTTATTCAGCCCTATTCAAGTCGAGAACATACTCGTCGGTGGTAATCAGCGCCGGCTGACCAGCTCCCGCTGATCGGGTCTCAACAATTACATTGTCTTCAAGAACAACTCGATTCTCTGATTTGAAATAGCGTCCCTTGTCGGCGGCGATTTCACGCGTCAGGCCATCCGTCTGAACTTGCATTATGCGGGGACGGACCAAGTCGCCGAAGTCCTGGTCGGGGTACTCCGTTAAAATTTCTGACTCAATCGTATAATGAATTCCAGAGACATCCGAGGTGCCGGTAATCTTGATGTTTTTCAACGTGCGCTGGCGTTCCACCGGGGCCGTTGAAGGCAAGTCGACCGGGGGTTGCAGGATGAGCACCGCGATGCCGGCTACGGCGAGAATAACGACCGCAATAATCCATTTCATAATTGCATAAATCGTCTCATGGATACAGCAACAAATCGCCGATCAGCCACGCGTCAACCAGCGTGCTAAGCGTTCATTGAACAAACCGGTTCGCAACACGCACATGCACCCTGTCATCGCCATCGAAAATCTTCGCTTTTCATTTGGTGACAAGGCTGTCTATTCAGGCATTAGTATAGAATTTCCAGCCCGAGGAGTCAGTGTAATCATGGGGCCAAGCGGCTGTGGCAAGTCTACTTTGCTGAATTTAGTCAGCGGCCGATTCCGCCCGCACGCCGGCACGGTGCGCACCCTCGGCCGCGATGTCAGCAAATTGAAAGAATCCGAGCTGTTTGCGCTGCGGCGCAAAATGGGCATGCTGTTTCAATCCAATGCATTGCTGACGGACTTGAGCGTATTTGAGAACGTCGCCTTTCCGCTTCGGGAGAATACCAAATTGCCTGAGAACCTGATTCATGCGCTGGTATTGATGAAACTCGAGCAGGTGGGATTGCGCGGCACCCGGGGGCTCATGCCTTCGGAGCTTTCCGGCGGCATGCAGCGGCGGGTCGCGCTGGCGCGCGCCACGGTCATGGACCCGGAACTATTGCTGTATGACGAGCCATTTACCGGACTTGATCCGATTTCACGCGGGGTAATCACGCAACTGATACGGGAACTTGCCGACACCCTGGAGACGACTTCAATCGTGGTGACACACGACGTTGAAGAAGGCCTGAGCATCGCCGATTATGTTTGCCTGTTAAGCGGCGGCCGGCTGCTGGCGGCGGGTACACCCGATCAGCTTCTGTCCAGTGAGCAGCCTGAAGTCAGGCAGTTTCTCCATGGTCTGCCCGATGGTCCGGTGCCATTTCACTATCCAGCTGCTGACTACGGCCGCGAGCTGCTAGATGCCTCATAGACTTCGCGAATCAATTCAGCGGCTCGGGGCGGCGGCCCTGCGGTCAGTTGAGCGGCTCGGCCAGGCAACAATTTTTCTGCTCAAGACCTTGGCCGCGCTGCCGGCGGTGGTGCGGCGATTCTCGCTGGTCGTGCACCAGATTTATTCGGTTGGCGTTCTGACAGTCATCATCACTGTTGTCGCGGGCGCCTTCGTCGGCATGGTGCTGGGATTTCAGGGCTATTACACCCTGGTCGACTTCGGCGCCGAGAGCTCACTGGGACTGCTGGTTGCGCTCAGTCTGACACGCGAGCTCGGGCCAGTGCTGTCCGCGCTGCTCTATACCGGCCGCGCCGGGTCGGCGTTGACTGCCGAAATCGGCCTGATGAAAACCACCGAGCAGCTGGCGGCACTTGAAATGATGGCCGTTAATCCCATTGAGCGGGTGGTTGCGCCGCGGCTGCTGGCGGGCATCATTGCAGTGCCGCTGCTTTGCGCAATGTTTACGATTGTTGGCATTCTCGGCGGCTACTTTGTCGGCGTCATTCAACTCGGTGTCGATGCCGGCGTCTATTGGTCCGCCATTCAAAATGGTGTTGACGTTTTTGACGACCTGCTCAATGGATTCATCAAAAGCGTCGCATTCGGAATTATCGTCACTTGGATTGCCGTGTTTGAGGGCTATGATACGTATCCCTCCGCAGAGGGCATTTCCAGCGCCACGACAAGAACTGTTGTCACCGCGTCGTTATCGATACTTGGCGTCGACTACATACTGACGGCGCTCATGTTTGGCCTGTGAGGCGCACGGCATTCTCGCGCGCCGCGAGCCCTGTATCCGCATTTGCGGGCAAGCTATCGTCAGACAACCAGAAACCAGATCTCACAGCAGCCATTCGCACCGGACACTGGCGCACAACCGCGCTGACCAGCCATCTGATGCAGCGCAAGCGCTGTTCAAACAAAATGTCTGAAGGTCGAGAAGCAAGCGAAAATTGCGGTCTTGCAGGCATCGCTCCAAAAAAAAATGGCTCTGCCGAAGCAGAGCCATTTTTCTGATTAGGAGTAGCAATGAAACAGTCTTCGACTACATCATTCCACCCATATCGGGCGGCCCTGCGGGCATTGCAGGCTTCTCTTCCGGAATCTCAGCAACCATCGCTTCGGTGGTCACCATCAATCCCGCAATTGAAGCCGCATTCTGGAGCGCTGCGCGCGACACTTTGGTCGGATCCAGAATGCCCATTTCAATCATATCACCGTATTCACCCGTAGCAGCATTGTAGCCATAGTTGCCGGTATTTTCTTTGACATTGTTCAGAACCACTGAACTATCTTCACCGGCGTTCGCCACGATCTGCCGCAGCGGCTCTTCGAGAGAACGCTGGACGATACGGATACCAACGTTCTGATCGTCGTTGTCACCATTGAGCTCCCCGACTGAGGCAATGGCACGCACCATGGCGACACCGCCGCCAGGCACGACGCCTTCCTCGACAGCCGCACGGGTTGCGTGCAATGCGTCTTCGACTCGAGCTTTCTTTTCTTTCATCTCGACTTCAGTCGCGGCGCCAACTTTAATCACGGCAACACCGCCTGCCAGCTTGGCAACACGCTCTTGCATTTTCTCACGATCATAGTCGGAGGTCGCTTCTTCGATCTGTGCCCGAATCTGGTTGACACGCGCATTGATATCCTCGGTTTTGCCGGAGCCGTCGATCACCGTGGTGTTTTCCTTGGTAATCTGAACACGCTTGGCGGAGCCAAGATCATCCAATGACGCGTTTTCCAAGCTCATGCCAACTTCTTCGGAAACCACTTGGCCGGCCGTCAGAATGGCGATGTCCTGCAGCATTGCTTTGCGGCGGTCGCCGAAGCCCGGTGCCTTGACGCCGCAAACCTTGACAATGCCGCGGATGTTGTTCACGACCAAAGTGGCCAGCGCCTCGCCTTCGATATCTTCGGCGATGACGAGCAGCGGACGTCCGGCTTTGGCAACCGCCTCAAGCAGCGGGAGCATGTCGCGGATATTGGAGATTTTCTTGTCATGGACCAGAATGAATGGATTCTCCAGCTCGACAGACATGTTCTCCTGATTGTTGATGAAGTATGGCGAGAGATAGCCGCGATCGAACTGCATGCCCTCGACCGTGTCGAGCTCATTGTCCAGTGTCGATCCTTCCTCAACGGTAATCACGCCTTCTTTGCCGACTTTCTCCATTGACTCGGCAATGATCTCGCCGACGTTGACATCTGCGTTGGCGGAAACGGTGCCGACCTGCGCAATCTCTTTGTAGTCGGAGCAGGGCTTCGAAATTTCGAGCATGCTCTCAACTGCGGTTCCGACGGCCTTGTCGATGCCGCGCTTGAGATCCATCGGATTCATTCCAGCGGCAACCGCTTTGAGTCCCTCGCGCAGCATGGCTTGCGCCAGGACGGTTGCTGTGGTGGTGCCGTCACCGGCCACATCCGATGTTTTGGAAGCGACTTCCTTGACCATCTGCGCTCCCATGTTTTCGAACTTGTCCTTAAGCTCGACTTCTTTGGCAACCGAAACGCCGTCTTTGGTCACTGTTGGAGAACCGAAAGACTTCTCCAGAACGACGTTTCGTCCTTTCGGACCCAATGTTACTTTTACCGCATCGGCAAGCGTATTGACACCACGCAACTTGGCGTTGCGTGCGGACTCGCCGAATTTGACTTCTTTAGCAGCCATAGTAGATTTGTTCTCCGTATCTTTGATTGCTGTTCAAACGATTATTCGATCACACCCATGATGTCGTCTTCACGCATCATGAGAACTTCTTCGCCATTTTGACGGAACTCAGTGCCGGCATACTTGCCGAACAGCACTTTGTCACCAACCTTGACGTCAAGCGGACGAACACTGCCGTCATCTTGAATCTTGCCATTTCCAACGGCCAAAACTTCACCCTGCATGGGCTTTTCGGCAGCTGTATCTGGGATTACGATACCGCCAGGGCTTTTGCGTTCATCTTCAACTCTGCGAACAACAACCCTGTCATGTAGTGGACGAATGTTCACGCACACCTCCAAAATTCGATTTGCGTAGAAATTAGGTTCAAAACAAATGACGAGCAAACTTTGCGCGTCTCGCGTTTTTCGCGCCAGACAGAATTAAAATGCTGCGGCTCAAAGAGTTTTTGCATTAAAATCATCTTGTTCTAACACGAAATTACAACGTTGTTAGCACTCAATCTCGGTGAGTGATAACAGAATTATAGGATTGATGCCTGAATTTTCAAGACCGCAATACGATTTTTTTTCAAAAAATTTGTTTTTTGGCTGGCCACTGAGCGATTCAAGGCTCGGAACCGGCCTCAGCCCACAGAGACGGGACTGGAACGGCGGCTAAATTCTCGGCAAATGGAACGACCTTGATGCCATCGTAGATGACGATGCCGCAAGCAAATCTCTCGCCTGCGGCCGCGGCCAAAGAGCGAAGACCCTTGAAATCCGCTGCACGAACCGTGGCGGAAGACTTCACCCCCGATGCCAGCGACACGTCTGTCACAGCGTTCCAGCACTACATCCACCTCATGCATATTCTGGTCGCGAAAGTGATAAACCCGGCAGTGCGAATCGGCTGCCGCGAGCAATTTGAGCACTTCGGCGCAGACAAAGTTTTCCAGCAATGGACCGAACCGGGTGCGGTCCGCCTGCAGCTGGTGAAAACGCAGGTCACGCACCGCGGCCTGCAGCAGCGGATCGAAAAAGTGAATCTTCGGCGTTTTGGTTACCCTTTTCAGAGCGCTGGCATGCCATGGCCGCAGCGTTGAGATCAGGTAAAGCTGTTCCAGCAATACGCAATAGCACTGGCCTGTTTTGTAGTTGATGCCAATCGCAGCGCCTATTTTCGAATAGTTGACCAGCTGCCCGGAACCATGCGCCAGCAGCTGAATGAAATCTAAAAGCAACGAGGCTTTTTCAACATAACCGATCTGCGCGAGATCTTTTGACATCATCGAGGCGATGTACGAACGCGCGCAGGCCAAGCGCTCTGTCTCATTTTTGCGCTGGATCGCTTCCGGATAACCCCCCCCCAGCAATACCAGCTTGATGAGCGCATCTCCAACGACAGGCGAATCGCCTGCGATGAGGCTGCGCTCGAACAGACGCTCAACAAAGACCTGGGGCGACTCTTGAATCTCGGCCTGTGACAGCGGCAGCATCTCAATGACCTCAATTCTGCCCGCCAGACTATCCGCCACTTTCGGCAAATTCAGGACATTGGCTGAGCCTGTCAGCAGAAACCGTCCGGGACGCGCATCGCTGTCCACAGCGACCTTGATGGCCAAAAGCAATTCCGGCACACGCTGTACCTCGTCAATCACGACTGCATCCAGCGCTCGGACAAAGCCGACCGGATCGGCCCGGGCGAAATCTAAGGCTGACTGATCGTCAAGGGTGTGATATTTTCTGGATTCGCTTGACAGCTTGCGCACAAGCGTTGTTTTTCCAGCTCTTCGAGGCCCCGTCACCAAGACTACGGGCGTATCGGCCAGCGCTTCAAGCACCCTTTTTTCTATCAGTCGATCATACATTCTGGAATCTTTTGCAAATTGGCAGTGAAAGTTTTCAGTGATGATAATCAGGATATAAAAATATGTTAATTAGTATTTTTTGGAAAACTGATTGACACATCCCATGAGCTCAAAACTTTCACCCATGAGCTCAAAACTTTCATACATGCGCTTTTTTGAAAACTTTCGATATACTGCGAATGCCAACTGATGAGGAAAACAACAGGGAAATCTGATGTTCCAAGCTTCTTTTGGATATTGATGGACTGGCATGCGCCAATTGCTGAAACAGACAAACTGAGCGAACTGATGGAAACGAGTGGAAAAGCATTCGAACAACTTTTCAACAGTCCCTATTCAAGGGTATAAAGCTAGACCTGAACAGGACAATTTCATGAACACCAAGCCTCAGGATGTATCATCCGAAACTGAATAACAGACAGATTGCCAGCGGGCAAGGCGGGCGTACACCTGCCGGGGGTGAGAAGCGGTGCGGCCGCACCGGTCGGTTTTGTGGAAAAATGCGGCACTGAACGTGCCGATTTGGGGATTTGGGAAAAAACCGCTCTGGAATAAAAAAGTGTATATATAATTAAATCCGTTCACCTGCCATGTGTAGGAGGAACATTCGAAGCCGCTCTAGTTCCTCTACAGCGGCTTCAGTCTTTTATCTACACTTTCCCAGAAGTTTGTTTAAATTCGTCACGTTCACGGCGAAGCTGTCTAACTCTAATTGGCTGGTCGGTACAATAGGCGGTCTTAAGTAGCCAGTATCCTTGACGCTGTGCAAGCACCACCAAATATTCCTCACGATACCACAGCAACGTATTGATCTTATTGTTCCTTACATTCTGCCATTCATCAATTTCAGGATGAGTTGTTGCATTTTCTATCATCCACCGTACCCAACGGAGTCGCTCACAGCGACGCAGGTCAGGCATTCGCTTCTCCTCAACATAACCTTCTTGAATTAAGTGCCAAAATGATGCCCAGCGGCCTGCTGTCTCAGGAATGCGGCGACAACCCACCTTCAAACCACGAAACTCAAGATATGCGTGTGCGATCTCACCCATGAAAATACGGTGCAACTCATGCTCGTAAGATCCCCAATTGCCGCCAAAATCATCGAACAGAAGAAGGTCCGGTGGAGTCATCCGTCTGCATTCTGAGCATGCCAAACCAAGATATTGAATTTAGTGAAAGCGAAAGACGATGTGCAGGTAAGCACTCGTATGCCAAGCTTTTCACGCAGACGGGCGATAACCGCCATCTTGGCACTATTGCCAGTCAGCCCTCGATTGGCATAGGTCAGCGCTCCAATCAAGAGATCGGCAACTTGCAGCATCTCGCTTTCATGGGATCGAATCTGCTGCACACGTTCAATACACTCCCGGTTGAAATCGTAAAGGCTGCGGGCTAGGATTTTGTGAAGCCTTCGTGTTTTTGGTCCGCCACGAGAATCCTTCAAATCTAGATATACATGGTAATGTTGCGGAGCAGAAAATACAGGACGCAGCATTGTAAAGTACATCTTGTAATACCAATCATCATGTGATTGAGCAAAGTGAAGATGATCAAGCTGCACTTTATCGGGAACAACCAGCCCTCGGAATCGAATCCGATCATCACCAAGAAAGAGATCAATTAGCCCCAGATAGAAATTTGCCTTAGCAGGTGAGACCTTGGTCCATTTTGCCTCAAAAGTCGATTTTAGGCCATGTTCGATTTTGAGTGCTCGTATTTGCCTCGATATATCCTGGGTAAAACACTTTTCGCAAATTACTGCACCCCAAGCCATGACAGGAATGTGGTCATGCTCAAGGTGGCAGCTCTCGTCACAATATAAGTTAAAAGTTTTCGCTTTCATAATACTTACTTTCTAGCAAGTTATAGGTGATCTACAATCCCCCATACAATGAAACCGTGAACTGATAAGTTCATAGATATTTACTCAAGTTTCGGGATTCAAAAACGGCCGAAATAATGACTTAAAATTTTGTTTTATATGAACAAAAAGGGTTCTTTTTGGCTATAACCTGCAAATCATTGATCCGCATTGGATCCAATCGCATGAAATCGCGCAGCAATGCATTTTTTCATGCCGCTGAAGCAGGAAGGAGACCCCAAAAATGCATTGCCATTATAAACCGTCATTATTCCGCGCCTGAATCACCCCGCCCGTCAATGAAACAAGTATATTCCGCCGTTGCATGCCATGCTGCCGGCCGCTTCTGTACAGCTTCGGCATCCGGGCACCAGGAAGCTGTGGCAAGAAGAGCAAAATCTGATGCATTCAATGACAATGTTCGCGGCGCTGAAAGACAGCAACTGTATCGATGAAAACGCATGGTCGAGACTTGATAGGTTTATTCATGCATAAAAAGCTAAACCTAAACAAGATGATTCTATGACCACCGAGCCTCAGAATATATCCTCCCAAGCCGCAAAAGAATTACGATTGTTTTGTGATTTATGCCAATGGGCTTATGACTATTGGATAACGTATTATTTCCTTTTCGAGGAAATGCCTGATCGTATTGAAAACAAATGCGAAATGTCTTTGCAAGAATTTTTAGAAGCCCCCTATGGATCATGCTTTAATCGTCTAAACACAGCCATTCAAGACTACTGCATTCTGGAAATTGCAAAATTGCATGACAGCGCCTGTCAATATGGAAATAAAAATTTGTCCATCAATTACGTCGCCAAACAGAAATTTTGGTCCAAGGAAGAAAAGAAAAAAATCAATAGTCTTGTCTCAGAAATGAATTGTTTTTACGCATTCATTAAACCCGCTCGCGACAAAATATTGGCCCACAATGATGCTCACGTTTACGTTAAATTTGGGGGCTTATATACTTAACTTGACGCATGCAAAATAGATCCATATATCGCTGAATATTAGAATTGATTTTCCAAATCACTCGATATTTTTCTTTATTTGAAAATTAATCGGCTGCAATTTGAGTTTTGTCAAGTTGAGTATATAAGCCCCTAAATTTGGCTATGATAAAAATAAAACTCTTGGCGGTTTTCCGGCTGGAGCAGACAAAAAATATTTCCAGAATCTCGGTGAACTTTGCGCCATAGTCTGGACTAAGATTCCTAAGAAAAGTTTTGATGATTGCAGCAGAGATTTTGCATTCACAAAATCCAGTATTGAAAGAGATCTATCTGGTCCTGCCGCCGAGGCCAGAGATTTGGGTGATTTAATTGCGGGCATTATCCCCAAAAAGAAATAGTTTAGTTATTACAAGCAATTGTCCAATATTGATATGAGCAATACCGAAACAGACCGCACCAGCCTGCACAAGACTATATGGCGTATTGCCAACGATCTGCGTGGTAGCGTGGACGGCTGGGACTTCAAAAGCTATGTGCTCGGCATGCTCTTCTACCGCTTCATCTCAGAAAACTTATCGAGCTATCTCAACGAACAGGAGCGCAAAGCTGGACAGGATGACTTCAGCTATGCACGTTTGAGCGATGCCGATGCTGAATTCGGCCGGGATGAAACGGTCAAGGAAAAAGGGTTCTACATTCTGCCGTCTGAGCTCTTCGAAAATGTCAGGAAGCGGGCTGCAAACGACACCGACCTGAATGAGACTCTGAATCAAGTCTTTTCCAATATCGAAGGCTCGGCGATCGGCTCGGTCAGCGAATACGATTTCAAAGGGCTGTTTGATGATATTGATGTCAACAGCGCCAAGCTCGGTCCGACTGTGATCAAGCGAAACGAAAAACTGGTGAAGCTGCTGAACGCAATCGGTGATCTGCCCCTGACCAGCGGCGAAAGCTTCACAGACAACAGCATCGACCTTTTTGGCGATGCTTACGAGTATCTCATGACGATGTACGCAAGCAGTGCCGGCAAGTCGGGCGGAGAGTTTTTCACGCCCCAGGAAGTATCTGAGCTTTTGGCGCACATCACGCTTGCTGGCAAAACTGAGGTCAACAAAGTTTACGACCCGGCCTGCGGATCGGGCTCGCTGCTGCTTAAATTCGCAAAGGTTCTCAGCCGAGACGGTATCGGACAAGGCTTTTTTGGACAGGAGATCAATCTGACGACGTACAACTTGTGCCGAATGAATATGTTTCTTCACAACATTCCATTTGACAAATTCGATATCGCGCTCGGCAATACCTTGACTGAACCCATGCATAGAGACGATGAGCCATTTGAGGCGATCGTTTCCAATCCGCCGTATTCAGTCAAATGGGACGGCAAAGACAATCCGCTGCTGATCAATGATCCGCGCTATGCACCGGCTGGGGTACTGGCGCCGAAAAGCAAGGCTGATCTCGCTTTTACCATGCATATTTTGTCGTGGCTCGCGGTAAACGGCACCGCTGCGATTGTCGAGTTTCCGGGTGTGCTTTACCGCGGCGGGACAGAGAAAAAGATACGGCAATACCTGATTGACAACAATTACATCGATGCCGTCATTCAGCTGCCGCCGGATTTATTCTTCGGCACCTCCATTGCAACATGTGTCCTTGTGCTCAAGAAGTCCAAGCATGACAACGCCATTCTCTTCATCGACGCGTCCCATAAATTTACCCGCTCAGGCAACAAGAATAAGCTGATGCCCGGTCATCAGAAGACGGTTCTTGATGCTTTCACGCGTCGAGAAGACATCGAGCACTTCGCACGACTTGTACCGAATGAAGAAATAGCGGAGAACGAATTCAGCTTGTCCGTCTCCTCTTACGTTGAGCAGAAGGATGAGCGAGAGCAAGTCAACATCACCGAGCTGAATGCAGAGATTGCAGGCATTGTCGCGCGGCAGGCAGAACTCAGGTCGCAAATCGATGCCATCATCGCTGATCTTGAAAAGGGGCAGACATGACCTCAGAACCGATCTGCGATGAATTTATGGATTCTGATATGCTTCATTTTTGGAAGCGAATAGAACCCGTTCCGGGAGACCTCCGGCTCTGCGGCGGAACAGCCCTTGCGCTGTATCTGAACCATAGAAAATCAGCAAATTTTGGCTTTGAGGCACCCTCGCCGGTGATTGATTTGGATTTTGTGATGTCAATCCCGTGGATGAAGGGTGCACAACTTCAGGGCAGCACCGGAATGGTCGATGCTGTGCTCAAAGGCAATAGCAGAGAAATGACCGTCACATTTATGGAATGCGGACGGATTATTCCGTTCCCGGTGCGCGATCCGATCACCGCTCCAAATGGAATTGCTGTTGCACACCCGGTTGACTTGATAGCCGCCAAGATTGAGGCCTGCATCAGCCGCGGCGAGCAAAGAGACTACGAAGACGTTGCTGCTGCCTTCAACGCTTGGCCTGAATGGAGCGACACGGCCATTCGCTCACTGCCTGCAAGGTCCAATAAAATTGCAGGCAGCGCCCTTGCGGTACCGCCTGCTGATACAGAGGCTGCACTCAATCCTGAAACAAAGCGTCAATTGCGTGATATGGCACACAAGCTGGGCAAACGTGAAAGAGGTTTTGAGCAGTGACTGCTGAGACTTTCAGCCATCTCGGTTACGATCCGCGTATCGAACTCGACCGTTGGAAAGGTACGCCCATTCCTCCCGTACACAACCCATTGCAATCAACACCTGATCTATGGGCAATCGCTGGCAGAGTCTGGTGGAATGGGCCTCCGTGGACAGTTCTCAGAAATTCCTCTTATTTCTTATGGCATGTCATGGACTATGGGAATACTGAAGACACCCGTCACACTTTGAAAAACGTGTCGGAAGAGGTTTGGATACGTGCGCTGGATGATGCGCGGCCGGGATTGCTCTCCAAAGGCTCTTATGTTTTTTGGTCGTTAGCATTCGATCAGATGGAGGTTGATGAGCCGTGTCATTGGCCGGATTCAGCCCATCGTCTTGATCACCGGCCATTGCGAGGCGAGAGCCGCAAGCGAATAATGATGCGACATCACCGCCAGATTGGCCACAAAAAATGAATCGCATAGAAAAATTGATTGCGAAACTCTGCCCGGAGGGTGTCAAGTTCAATGCACTTGAGAGCCTTGGCTCAACTTACAGTGGACTGACAGGAAAAAATAAAATGGATTTCAGCAACGGCAATTCCCGCTACATCAATTACAGAAACATTTTCAATAATGTTTCTGTTGATTTAAACAAGAATAATTTTGTGCGTGTTGCGACGGGTGAAAAACAGCATTGTTTAGAATTGGGTGACGTATTGTTTACTGGCTCATCAGAAACGCTCAACGACGTGGGGATGTCATCAGTCGTCCTCAACAAACCACAGGAAGAAATTTATTTGAACAGTTTCTGTTTCGGTTACAGATTCAAAGATAAAAACTTACTGGCGCCTGAGTTCTCGAAACATTTATTTCGCAACGGCACAGTTCGAAAACAAATTACTAAGAGCGCTAGCGGAGTAACCCGTTTCAACGTGTCAAAGAAAAGATTCTTGAAAGTTCGCATTCCCGTGCCGCCTCTTGAAGTGCAACGCGAAATAGCAAGAATTCTCGACACTTTAGCAGAACTTGAAGCAGAACTTGAAGCAGAACTTGAAGCAGAACTTGAAGCGCGTCGGCGACAGTATGAGTACTACCGCGATTCGTTGTTATACTTTTCGAAGATAGATGCATCCTCGCCGAATCGGGGGGCGGCACGAGGTCTAAATCGAGTTGAGCGGCTCGTTTCGGAATTATGTCCTGATGGAGTGGATTATGCACCACTAGGAGAACAAGGGATGTTAGTGCGCGGAAACGGATTACAGAAAAGCGAACTTATTGAATCCGGTAAAAACGGTGCCATCCACTACGGCCAAATTCATACCGTTTACGGAGTATGGACCTCTGAAACCCGGTCATTTGTTTCTACAGAAAAGTTTATTGCTTTAAGAAAGGCGCAACCTGGAGACTTGGTAATAACTACAACCAGTGAAGATGATGATGCGGTCGCTAAGGCCGTTGCATGGCTGGGCAAAAAAGAAATCGCTGTCAGTGGAGATATTCTTGTGTATCGACATTCTTTTGAGCCGAAGTATATTGCGTATTTTTTTCAAACACAGTCATTTCATTCACAAAAAAGACGCTACATCACCGGAACGAAAGTTCGGCGGCTCTCTGCGGGTAATCTCGCGAAGATCAGGGTTCCAGTGCCGCCACTCCAAATTCAGCAAGAAATTGTCGCGATCCTCGACAAATTCGACACCTTGGTAAACGACTTATCCCACGGACTCCCCGCCGAAATCAACGCGCGCCGCAAGCAGTACGAGTACTATCGTGATCGGCTGCTCACCTTCAAAGAAGCAGCATGATTGAGCGAATGCCACCCGCTTACGAGCCGCTCGCGCTCTTGAACGAGAGTACCGTTGTTGCAGAATTTTTGCCGGAGGAAAGCACTGAGACAGCCTACCAGTCTGAAGCGGAGCTCGAGCGGGATTTCATCCAGCAGCTCAAAATGCAGGCCTACGAGTACCTGCCAATTTCTGCTGAAACCGATCTGATTGCAAATCTGCGGCAACAGCTCGAAAAACTGAACAAAATCTCTTTTTCAGATGCGGAATGGAGTCGTTTTTTCAGCACCAGCATCGCTGGCGCCAGCGATGGCCTCCTCGAGAAGACCACCCGCATCCAAGAGGATCACATTCAGATTCTCACCCGAGACGATGGCACAGCGAAGAACATCTACCTGCTGGACAAGGCTCGGATCCACAACAACACCCTGCAGGTCATCAATCAGTATGAAGCGCAAGGAAATACAGCGAATCGCTACGACGTAACGATACTGGTCAACGGACTGCCGCTTGTGCACGTCGAGCTCAAGCGCCGCGGTGTGCATCTTCGCGAGGCATTCAACCAAATCAATCGCTATCAGCGAGACAGTTTTTGGAGCGGCACCGGATTGTTTGAATATGTGCAGCTGTTCGTCATCAGCAACGGCACGTACACCAAGTACTACAGCAACACAGTTCGGGATGGACACCTGAGCGACCGAGCGCGAGAAGCCGCCCGGCGCCAAACTTCTCACAGTTATTCGTTCACCTCCTGGTGGGCCGATGCCAAAAACCGGACCATCACCGATCTCACCGGTTTTGCAAAAACCTTCTTTGCCAGACACACGCTTTTGAACATCTTGACCAAGTACTGCGTATTCGATGTCGACCGCAAACTGCTTGTCATGCGACCCTATCAGATCGTCGCAGTCGAGCAGATTCTGCAGCGTGTTCACACCAGCGGCAATGAAACCAAAAAACTCGGCAAAAAAGAGGCGGGCGGCTATATCTGGCACACCACCGGCAGCGGCAAGACATTGACCAGCTTCAAAGCGGCCCAGCTTGTGCGCACTCTCCCCGAAATTGAAAAAGTGCTCTTTGTGGTCGATCGCAAAGACCTCGATTACCAGACAATGCGTGAATATGAGCGGTTTGAAAAGGGGGCGGCAAATTCAAACACCTCCACCAAAGTGCTGCAGAAACAGCTCGAGGATCCAAATTCATCCATCATTATCACGACAATCCAAAAACTCAGCCGATTGGTGACAGGCAGTGCAGGACATCCGGCTTACAGCATGCGCGCCGTCATCATTTTCGATGAATGTCATCGCAGTCAATTCGGGAAGATGCATTCCGCCATTACCAGGGCTTTCAAAAACTGTCACCTGTTTGGATTCACTGGCACCCCGATATTTGCCGAAAACTCGAACAGTCAAGGCAATCCGGGGCTGCAGACGACTGACCAAGTCTTCGGCGACAGGCTGCATACTTACACCGTTGTCGATGCAATCAACGATAAGAATGTGCTGCCGTTTCGAATTGACTACATCAATACCATCAAAACCGCTCCCGACATTGAAAACAAAGAGGTGAGCAGCATTGATACCGAACGGGCTTTGCTTGCATCGGAGCGGGTAAAGCAGGTCGCTGCTTACATTCTTGAGCATTTTGACCAGAAAACCAAGCGGACTGCCGGATACCGTCATCAAGGCAGCTATGTGAAAGGTTTTAACTCCATTTTTGCAACCGCCTCGATCGAAGCAGCAAAACGCTACTACACTGAATTCGAGGCTCAGCAGAAAAGTCTTCCATGCGAAAAGCGCTTGAAGATTGGCTTGATTTACAGTGCGCCGGCCAATGAGGATTCAGCCGACGGGCTGCTGGGCGAGGAAAGCTTCGAAACCGGACAGCTGGATAAAAGCTCACGCGATTTTCTCACTCGAGCGATCGGCAGTTACAACAAAACATTCAAAATGAAATTCAGCGCCTCGTCGGATAAGTTTGAGAATTACTATCGAGACATCTCGCTGCGACTCAAATCCCGAGAACTCGACCTCGCGATCGTCGTAAACATGTTCCTGACAGGATTTGATGCCACAACCGTCAATACGCTATGGCTCGACAAGAATTTGCAGAAGCACGGTTTGCTTCAGGCCTATTCACGCACCAATCGAATTCTGAATTCAGTCAAGTCTTATGGCAATATCGTCTCGTTCCGAAACTTGGAGGACCAAACCAAAGAGGCTTTCGCTCTTTTTGGCAACAAAGATGCCCTGAGTATCGCAATCTTGAAGCCTTACAGCGAATATGAGGAAGAGTATCGGAAAATGATTGAGCGGCTGCTCTCTGATTACCCCCCTGGCGAGCACATTGAAGGGGAAGCTGCACAAAAGAACTTTGTCAAATTATTCGGACAAATCGCGCGATTGAGAAATATCTTGACCTCATTCGACGACTTCCAAGGGAGTGACTTTCTCTCTGACCGTGATCTCCAAAACTATCAAGGCGTTTATCTGCACTTGCATGACCACTTCCGAAGTGAGCGAGATGCCGACAGTGAATTCATCAATGATGACCTGATTTTTGAAATCGAGCTGATGAAGCAAGTTGAGGTAAATGTGGATTACATTCTCATGCTGGTTGAAGAAACTCAAAAAGACAATGGAGAGACGCACTCCAAGGAAATACGCGCAAAGATCGAGCGCGCTGTCGGTGCAAGCCCAAGCTTGCGTGACAAGAAGGATTTGATCGATAAATTCGTTGAATCCGTGTCGGCAGCACACAATGTGAACTCCGAGTGGAGTGCATTCATTAAACGAGCCGGACAAAGCGAGCTGGCCGACATTATTCGTCGCGAGAACTTAAACGAGGCCGCGGCCATACAGTTTATTGACAAAGCTTTTCGCGATGGGGCTTTGTCCACCACGGGGACCGCGGTCACAGACATATTGCCGCCAGCATCTCGATTCGGAAAAGATCGCCTTCACGCACAGAAAAAACAAAAAGTACTGAGTCAGCTGAATCAATTCTTCAATCGCTTTTACGGAATGGGCTGAATACAGTCGCCACAATAATGTGGCTTTCTTGCATTCGTCTTGCCCTATGCAGATCGGTCCATTCGTTCTGAGCTATGTTTTTGAGGTTGCAGAAGCCCATATCCCAAGTCCGCTCCTTTTCCCCAAGCAACGCGTGTCTGCAACTGCGACTGTCCGCACCGGGTGGCGGCGATCATGAAGTATGTCGCAAGGCTCTCAAACTTGCAGTTCACTCTTATTTGCACTGCATTCACTTGAGCGGATATTTGTATGGTACGGTTTCGTGGTAAAATCGCTGAAAAGGCCCGTCGCCTCAACTTGTATGGAATCCATCGCTTTTCCACAGCCGCCTCCTGCCGAGCCTCTTGACGAGTATGTCTGGCTTGATCAAACTGATCGTGCTGAAGTGGGTCGCGAGGCGTTTTTTTCTGGCCGCAAGCGTGAATACGAGGTTTTTGGAAGAGCAGCGAGAAATCTGCGCTTGAATCGAGTCGGCGGAGAGACTTTAATTTTCCAGGGCGCACCGGGTGCTGGCAAGACAGCTCTGCGACTTGAATGCATGGAAGCGGTCAAACTCCACTCGAAACCAGAGGAACCGTGGGTCGCTGCGATGCTTCGTCCCGGTGATCTTGCAGCCGCCGGCAACGTGGCATTACAAATCGTTGACGCAGTCCATAAAGAAAGCATGCGCTTGGCGCATACAGCATCGGGCGATGTCGCCTCGAAGCTAAAACAGCTGGTCAACCTCGGCGGGAAACTGCTCGCCGGACTTTCACAGAGAGGATTTAGCTTCGCCGGATTCGCAGTGCCGGGCAAGCCGAGCGATTCTGCGACGAGCGAGTTCCGCAACATAGTCAAGCTGCTGAGGAACTTCCGCGTGGTTATATATATTGATGAAGCGCAGAACATACCAGTTGGGCGCGAGACGAAAAATGTTATTGAAATCCTGCATAATCCGATAGAGGGACTTCCGCTGGTTGCGGCGTTTTTCGGCCTGAGTGGCACTCAAGATCTATTGCGGGACTGCGGCCTTTCAAGGCCAGCCGCTGACCGGGTTGTGAACTTGGAGCCGCTTTCATTGGAGGATGCAAGAGACTCGCTGGGGAGGATGCTTGACACATACTACGCGGGGACTGACGAGGAAAAGGATGTCTGGGCCGGCGCCTTGGCCGAGCTGTCACAGGGCTGGCCGCAGCACATCAACCGCATCGGTGTCGCTGCCGGACATGTACTCTGCTCCAACAGAGGAAAACTAGGCCGGCATTTGCTTGCGCAAGCGCTGGAAAAAGGCATTCAGCAGAAAAACGCATACTATCGCGATCGAATTGGCGCAGGTTCCCATCGAGCTTGGGTTTATCGAAAGTTAGCTCTGGCGGCGGCAGATAAAACGGGCGATTTTGCTGACTCCTTGTCATCTGAAGAGATTGAGTCATTGACCGCGTCGGAGCGATCAAAAAAGGGCGAGACTGTGGATGATTTTCTGGCAGACGCACTTCATGCCGGATTGCTGGCGCCTGAAAATAATATGCTGGATCGGTACAAGATTCCCATCCCATCTCTTGGTGACTATCTGCGATCGCTTCGAATTGAATCATCGCATGGCACTGACAATTAGTCCCTGTTTGGAAATCACTTCCAATCCCTTCGAAGCGACAAGCCGTTGAACAGATGCAGTGGCACGAGCCATTGGTCATAGCTCGGCAACAATAACGCCAGAGAAAAAAGCGATGCATGCCGCTTGTTCTTTATCAATTATGCCCAGAGTTTTCGTAATGGCTGAAGCTGCCGTTTCTCCATCTTCAAGCCCAGACATATTGATATTCCGAATATCCTCCGGTTCCATGTTATGTTCGAGCACAGCGGCTGATATGCTTGGCAAGTCACAGAGCAGATTTCGCTCCGCAAAGAAGGTCGCAAGAAGGGTACTGAGCGCCATGGCATCCATGTACCTGTCTTTTGTTTCAATAGCAAACCGCTGGGCGAAAAAGCGGATTTCCTCATGCATGAGAATCAGCAGGATTTCTTTGCGACTGCTGAAATAGCGATTAAAACCGGATTTTGCAATATCCGCTCTGCGGCCTGGCTCATTGAAAGATCATCCCATGACGCCAAACTCAGAACATAGACCACGGGAATTATTGAGAATATTGGCGCAGCGCTCAGCTTTCTGTGTATCCTGTTGTGCTCTTTGGAAAGTTATTATGCGTTGTTTTCAATTTCATTCAATCGCACGATCTCAGCATCGATTGCTTGCGCATAAGTCATTGCACGTTCTTTTGAAAACATGTCTATGACCAATCCTGACAAGCCGATAACGACTAGTGCTATGGCAATGGCGCGCAACGTCTCATTCTCTGACAGTTTGAACATGACGATCGCAGCTGCGAAGGCGATGGCGGCACCGATTATTGTGTAGGCATAAAGATCTTCAAACTGTTCCACCCGTGCTTTTTCCGCATGGACAAAACTGATCGGGGACTGCTCATAAGCACTTTCATACTTGGCAAGTTGGCCTGAATTTCCGAAAGTACCGACGATTCCGGCTGCTACAAAAATCATCGCAACAACAGACAGGGGTATCGGCAACGCCTGTCCGACGGGAGTTGGCGCCAGCTTCCACAGCAAGCCGGCTGCCGCCAAAAGCAAAGTTCCTGCCAGAGCCAGCAGCAACATTTCAAAGGCTTCGCCCTTGGCCCAGATCATTGTATGGTCTAGAAAACTCATACCGTGTGCCTGCTACAGTTCATTTTCTGTTCCGGTCAAGCCCGTAAGTTCCCGGCTGATTTCCATCAGTCTATCAACGTTTGCATCATCCAGTGCCAGCGGATTCGGTGCCAAGAGGATATCCTCATAGATGAATTCTCCGGACACCCCCTCGTATTTGGAATCCAGCGCGGCGGCGATAATGCGCTCACCACCCACCCAAGTGGGAGCAGCCAATCTGCCAAACATTACGTAGAAGAGGCGCTCTAAACCCTTGGTGGAGCGACCCAGATTTGAACGAATATAGCCAGGATTCAGGCAATTGATTGATGTCTGGCTGCTTTCAAGCCGGACTGCCAGGTCGCGTCCATGCATCAGCAGACATAGTTTGGCATGGGCATAAGACTTAAGAATTGACCATTTGCTGTTTTCGAGATGCAAGTCATCAAAAAACAGCCTGGCAATTTTCTGGGTGGCCGAAGTCAGATGGACGATACAGGCACCGGGCGTCGCCTTGATTTTTTCGAGCAGCAGCTCAGTCAGCAGGAACGGCCCGAGATAGTTGACCGCGAAATTCATCTCATACCCGTCAGGCGACAGTGCGCGCTCTGGAAAATTCACACCTGCGCAGTTGATGAGGTAGTCAATGCGATCGGATCGATCAAGTACCTCACCGGCTGCATTGCGAACTTGGCCGAGATCGCCCAGGTCGCACTTGATCGAGGTGAAGTGTCCCTTGTGCCGTGCCGTGCGGAGTTCTTCTATAACGTTTTCGGTTTTAGGGATATTGCGTCCGAACAGGCAGATATCAGCGCCCATTTCAGCAAAACGCTCTACTGCTATCCGTCCCATTCCATCTGTTCCACCGGTGAAGACAACCATTTTGCCAGTCAGGTCCTGGTTGGGAACCTTTGGCGCTGTCTTGCGTGGCAGGAATGTATCTAACCACACTTTTCCGAAGGGTCGATTCATGTCATTGGCTCGCTTTTCTCAATTGAGTAGCTGTTCCACAGATTATAAGTCCAATGGCCTCTTACTCAAATTTCAGGGTAATATCGTCTGGTTTCAGTGCGCGTCCAAGCTGTACTCATGCTGAATAATCCGTGGTTTTGGCTGCAAAGCTTCAGCAAAAAATACCTCCATCGACCAGTCAATCGCTGAAATCTTCGAAAACTGGACTTTCATCGCGATTGGGCAAGAGATGACATTCGCCGCTGAGACTTATGCTGCGAGACTTTCGCTTCACCGTGCCATGTTCAAGTGCCACTTGACGTAATGCGTTCGCTGGATTTGAGTGACGTACTCGTCATCAACTTTTGCCGTATGCGCAAAGTTCTTCCACTGCATCACAGCTTCAACGACTTCATTGACAATGGATTTCATCCTGCGTTCTTTGAAACCGGCCAGCTTGCCGAAGGCGATCAGATCAGACAGCTCAAAATCAGCGCATTTGCCATTGAGTCTCATTTGATGCTGAGAGGTCCATTCGCCTCGCGGGTTGTAACTGTAGGTCACGTCAAAGGCGGGCGAGAGCCGCCATTCACCCGCCTTATCCATGACAAATCCGATGTTCTTGACGTGATCGTCCTGATTGCGGGCAGTGATATTGAACACGGTGCGGCGGACATGCTGTTCCCGATCTGCTGCCGGAAGGCCCAGGGAAATGATGGTCTGGAGTGCCTGTTCATAGGAGTAGGCTCCCGCCATATTGAAGTCGAAATGCTGCAAAGCGCAAAGAGACTGATAGTGCAGCTTGTCGCCTTCGCCGGTGCGGTCAAAACGCCTCGTCATAAAGTGCGCCCGCCCGCCTTCCTCATGCAAGCGGCACGGCATCATGATAATTCCAGCTTTTTTCGCCATGAGATGGTAAGCGTATTCGATTCGGCCAAAACCCATCGGATCAGCGATTTCCCAATCTTTATTTTCGTCCACGCCATCAAGTTTCACTAGCCAATGGCCAAACCCTTTATCCGCTTCGATCTGACCCGATCGAAACTCACCGGTCTGCTCGTTCCAGGCAAGGATCGCTTTTGCGCGAGCGCCGCCGGCGGATGTGCCGACGCGCAACAGATGTTCAATGTCCCGCGCATCGTTCTCGCCGGATAAATGACCAGCGAGATTTTCGCGGTCACTCAAAATTCGGCTCGACAAAGCGGCCAGCCGCTCCACCTCAACTTTTTTCGCTTTTTCAGGTGTGCCTGTTATCGCAGGCTTGTATTCGAGTGCGCCTATGCCGCGTGTGCCGGTATAGCAGAGCCGCTCAACTGGATTGAAACTTGCCGCTGCCCGCCCCTGCCGCGCCAGCCAGACATTGATCAGCGCATTGCCGAACTTGTCAGGCAGACTGTCGGCCAGCATGCCCGGCAGTCCCTTGAAGGTTTCTCGGCTCAAATTTGCAAAGGAATAAGGCGTTTCACGCAACGGCATTTGCAATGGAGAGACCTCGATGCCGTTTGCAGAAAATTCAGGCGTGTACTGAAATATGCCAATGCCACGTTCTTCCACCCATGTTACGGCGCCGATCCGCCGCCCCCATAGTTCGACGCTGGCGGTGGTCATGACACTTTTCCTTCGTCAGTCATCTTGCCACGTCCATTTTTTCTGATCCTGTTTTTTCTCCCGTGCGCGCAGCCGCGGTAACCGGTTGTTTTTTTGGAGTTCATCAAGCGGTCTTATTTCCGGGATAGGCAATACCGCTGCCAGATTGTGCGCCAGTTGCAATGCTTTGAGGATGCGGATGAAACTATCAAGAGAGATGCCCGCGCCCTTCCGGGCAAGCCGGGTGATGGTACTGCGCGAAACGCCCGCCTCGCGAGCGAGGCGGCTTTGAGTGATATTGCGCCTCAGGCGAATCTCTTCGATTTGCTCGCCGATAGCATCCTCAATCGCTTCGCTGGAAGCAAAGCGGTAATCATTTTTATATATCATATTACACTCACTGTATATAAAATTTTGGAATTAATGATTTATTTATAATACACAATATAAAATTGATAAATAATTTCATTTAGTGATTTTTATGTGACGCATTATTTTCATATATCGGTTTTTATGAAAAATAAGTCATTCACTATATTGCCTGAGATACAGGACAATCAGGCTTGTCCGGGTCGTGTTCTATGGGTTCGTTTTCGAGGAGCGCATAGCGTACGACTACTCCGAGGTTGCATGCAATGGTCTGCAGCAGTGCCGCGTCCGGCAGTTTCAAGAGCCTTGTAATTGGGATTGCTTTAATTTCTTGTACGCATGCGGCTGATAAAGGTTTCATCAGCCTTGACGGGATGCCATTCAGGCAAGGTTTGAATCGCAAGGGAGATACTGAGAATTGCGCCAGCTGACTGAATTCGCCTCCACCTCCCTGACTTAAAACGGTTGATGCAATTCCAATCCGTCGAATTAAAGAAGCATGGAAACCGCAACTGATCGGAATTTTGCTGACAATTCGATGCCTAGTGTCAAGTCATTCGACTATTGTCGGATAAGGGCATTCCAGCATCAGCAGTGGTGAATTGCCATTCGATATATTTATGCGACACTAAAACATGACTCGACACTAGATATGTCGACCAGGTAAGCGTGCCATAAGATTCATAGCCATTCGCTGAAGCCGAAAAATTAATCGATTAAGGGTGGCATAAACTTAATTTGCTGCAATGCAATTCGATTGCCAATAATATTGGCGTTCCGCACAAACTCATCAGCGTGAACTCAATCACTTTTGCGGATTGATCTTAAACAGCCGCCGCAAAAATGTGGGCTCCCAATCGTCCTGCCCTATTCACATCGGTCCAATTGTTCTGAGTTTCGTTTTCGCAGTTGCGGAAGCTCGTCCCAAGTCCGCCCCTTGAAAAGTCGTCCGTTTGCCTTCTTGCTGCGCTTGATGCCATCAACGCCCCATGTGCCCCACTGCTTGCAGAAAAATGCGGTCTTATGCTGAGCCGCTTGCTGCTGAATCTCTCTATCCGTTCCGACATCATTGGTCTGGCTTTAGGTCCAGACTCACCGCCCACGATGACCCAATGGATTCCATTGAGATCGATTCGCCCCAGACTTTCGAGCAGTGGCTCAATGGACAAAAATCGAATTGAGGCATTGACCTGGCGAAGCGAGTCAATTCTGGGCAATCCATATCTGCGATTTTCAACTGACACACACAGCCATGCGTTTTCGGGAGTCGGTCGGGACGAAAAATATGAATAAAGACGGTTACCTCGTTTTGTCAGAATTTGGCAGGTGTGGCGCGGCGTCTGTGGTGAATAATATCCATAACGTGATCGATAAATTCAAATGGAATATCCTCATAGAATAAATCGGACATGGAGTTAACGAAATACGTAGTTGGCTTGCGTCGCAGCAGCGGCTGCTGCAAACGATTCGAGTGCAAAGCCAAAGCAAACTCCTTGCTGTATCCAGCGGCGCCCATCGCATGCAGCCGGTGTGACATGGTTTCGGCGTAACAGTTTTTGCATCCGGGAGAAATCTTGGTGCAGTCGGTTACCGGATTCCAGGTCTGCTGCGTCCATTCAATGCTAGATTGTGCTGCCACTCGGTTGCCTTTATGAAAAAGATTTGATCCCGTTCGGCACACAGTGAAAATATCGCTGATCAATCGAAGTTGCAGCAATGATTTGATTCGCAATCCTTGTCACTACAGCTGCTCCTCTTGGATTGCCCGAGGCAAATACAAGCATGAACAGTGCAGAATTTCTGGAGTTTCGCAAAACGAGCGGCCTCTCGATAACTGCGGCGAAAATATCACTGAGTCTGCGTAACAGGCAATTTGCAACTGCATCATCGCTAACGTTCCGATCCGGCACATGATCATCGAAGATATTCGTTTGCTGCGATGGCAGATAGAAATCATCCTTCTAATTTTCTTCCCCGAACAAATCTGTCAATCGTTGTGACCATTCGTCCCCAGGAAGGAAATTCTTACTCAAATATGCCTTGAGTTATTTTTCGCGCACATGACGCTTTGCTTCAGTTCATCTCCCGCCACACTGCTCACTGACAATAATCTCAACCGAATTCGCTGCAAATTGCCCGAGCGGACCACTCAGGCAACTGAAGGCAATCCAGCTAGTGCCATCGCGACTTCGTCCTGTGAGTATTCATACTCTTTCATGTTCCCTGAAAAATAATCCATGTAGGCCTGCATGTCAAAGTTGCCATGTCCGCACAGATTGAACAGGATCGTCTTGGCAACACCCTCTTCCTTGCAGCGGTTCGCTTCGTCAATAGCCGCCGCAACAGCATGATTCGCTTCCGGCGCCGGCAAAATCCCCTCGCTTCGGGCAAACTGAACCCCGGCCCCAAAACAATGCGTCTGCGTGTACGCCCGCGGCCGCACAAATCCGAGCTCTGTCACCAGACTCACCAGGGGCGCCATGCCATGATACCGTAACCCGCCGGCATGCGATTTCGGCGGCATGAACTTTGAGCCCAGCGTATGCATCTTGACCAGCGGCGTGAGATTGGCGGTGTCGCCAAAGTCATAGGCATAGACCCCTTGGGTCAGCGTCGGGCAGCTCGCTGGCTCAACCGCAATCACATCAACAGTCTTGCCGTCGCGGAACTGCGCACCTAAAAACGGAAAGACCAGCCCGGCAAAATTGCTGCCGCCTCCAGTGCAGCCGATCACGACATCAGGGTAGACATCCGCCATTTCCATCTGCAGCATCGCTTCCTGACCGACAACTGTCTGATGCAGCAGCACATGATTCAAGACACTGCCCAATGCATATTTTGTATCCTCACGCTGCGCGGCAGCTTCCACCGCCTCGCTGATTGCAATCCCTAAACTGCCATTGCTGTCCGGGTCCTGCTCCAGAATGGCTCTGCCAGCCTGGGTCTTGTCACTCGGGCTGGCGGTGCAGCTGGCGCCAAAACTTTCCATGTACGCGCGCCGGTAGGGTTTCTGATCGTAACTGACACGCACCATATACACCTCAATTTCCAGATCAAAAAATGATCCGGCGAGCGACAGCGCTGAACCCCACTGCCCGGCGCCCGTTTCCGTCGTAATGCGCTTGACACCCTGAGCGCTGGAATAAAACGCCTGGGCGACAGCCGTGTTCGGCTTGTGCGAGCCGACCGGGCTGACCCCCTCATATTTGTAGAAAATGCGGGCGGGCGTATCGAGAGCCCTTTCCAGACGGCGGGCGCGAAACAGCGGACTGGGCCGCCATTGGCGCAAAATGTCGAGTACTGGCTGCGGAATCTCGATATAGCGCTCAGTACTGACTTCCTGCATGATCACTTCCATCGGAAACAGCGGCGCCAGATCATCCGGCCCGACCGGCTCACCAGTGCCAGGATGCATCACCGGCGGCGGCGGTTCTGGCAGGTCAGCGGCAATGTTGTACCAGAATTTCGGTATCTGGGATTCGCTTAGCGTATATTTGATCGTATCCACGGTCTTCTTGGCTCAATAAAGTTTCGTGAGTTCGCTGCTGGCAGAAACGCTTATCCACCAGACTGAGAACATTCATGTATCCGTCGATTATTTTATTACTCTTTGTCACTGCACTGTATGCCGGTTACAACGTGTTTGTCAAGGTTTCCACAAATTACGTGCCAAGCCAGACGACCACAACCATTGTCGCAACGATCTCGCTGCAGGCGGCAGCGCTTTTGGTTTCTTGCGTATTCGCTGCCGGTCTGCTGGCGCGAGGCGGAGCGGTGTTCTCAATCTCAGCGCCCGCGCTGGCGTGGGCGGTTGTCGCAGGAATGTGCATCGGGGCGGCCGAGATCGGCTACTTCTACCTGTTTCGAGGGGTCTTTGGCCAGCCGGGGATTGCAGCGAATCTCGCCATTCCGATTGTTGTGAGCGGTACGATTCTGCTGGCGGTCCTCGCTTCCTGGCTGTTTCTGAATGAAACGCTGGGCTGGACTAAAATTGCGGGTGGAATGCTGATTGTCGGCGGCGTAATTCTCATGTTTTTCGGTCATTTCTCGCACTTGGCCAGTGCAATGCGATGAGACCGGCACACCGCAGCGAATCCGCCGCAACATAAACTTCAGCGGTCATACACTCACATTGGGGCAAGACTGATGCACTCCATCCTAGTTCTGTATTACAGCCGCGACGGCAGCTGTGAGCGCATGGCGAATATCATCGCCCGCGGCATCAACTCCACCGATGAGTGCGAGGCGGTGGTCAGAACCGTTCCGCCGGTCTCGGCCACCACCGAGGCAATCGATGACCCGATTCCAGCCGCAGGGCATCCGTACGCAACAATACAAGACCTTGAGCGCTGCGACGGGCTGGCGCTCGGCAGCCCAACCCGCTTTGGGAACATGGCTGCACCGCTGAAGTACTTTCTTGACTCAACTGGCTCAATTTGGATGTCCGGCGCGCTTGCTGATAAGCCGGCCTGCGTATTTACCTCCACATCAAGCCTGCATGGCGGCCAGGAGTCGACCTTGCTCTCCATGATGCTGCCGCTGCTGCACCACGGCATGGTGCTGCTGGGCATTCCATACACGATTGCACAGCTTGCCAGAACACAGACTGGCGGAACCCCATACGGCGCTTCCCACTGGGCGGGCATGAGCGGCAACTCGCAGCTCAGCGAAGACGAAGAGAAACTCTGTCTCGCTTTGGGCGAGCGCCTTGCCGCAACGGCATCGGCACTGAAGGCGACGGGCTGATTTCCTGACTGTGATTCGCTGTCGAAAGATATCCTCTCAGCGGTGTTGCTGACAAATATGAGTACGGGCAAAAAATCACCCTCCGTCATCATCGGCATGTCCGGCGGTGTTGATTCTTCGGTATCGGCCGCTTTACTCATCGAGCGAGGTTATCAGGTCACGGGGGTCTTCATGAAAAACTGGGAAGAAGATGATGATGACCAGTGCAATGCCGCCGAAGACTTGGCCGATGCCGAGGCTGTCTGCAAAATTCTTGGCATTGAGCTCAAGACGGTCAACTTTTCCTATGAATACTGGGAGCGGGTATTTACCGGATTTGTTGAAGATCTCAAAAGCGGCAAGACCCCCAATCCGGATATTGTCTGCAATATCGAGATTAAATTTCGCGAATTTCCCCAATGGGCCATGAAACTCGGCGCCGACTATGTCGCCACAGGACACTATGCCCGCATCGCCGCCGGCGCACAGACACCTTCGCTGCGACGCGGCAGAGACTTGGCGAAAGATCAGAGCTACTTTCTTTACGGCATCAGTTCTGAATCGCTGAAACGGACAATTTTCCCGATCGGCGAGATGACAAAAACGGAAGTGCGGGAAAAAGCCAGACAGCTGGGGTTTGACAACTTTGACAAAAAAGGCAGTACTGGCATCTGCTTTATCGGCCGCCGCAACTTCAGTTCATTCATCCGCCGCTATGTCGAGTCCGCTGCCGGTGAGATCGTCGACGACAAAGGCGCCGTTATCGGCGCGCACAGCGGCGCATTCATTTATACCATTGGCCAGCGAGCCGGTCTGGGTATTGGCGGTCCGGGAGAGGCCTGGTATGTCGCTGACAAAAACATCGAGACCAACACAGTCGTCGCGGTTCAAGGACACGACCACCCTATGCTTTTCAGTGACAGAATCGCAGTGCGGCAGGTTCACTGGATCGCCGGTCACCCGCCTGGCACTGATCGGGTTATGGCAAAAGTTCGCTACCAGGGACACGATCAGCCCTGCAGAATCGCAGCCGCCAATGGCACTGAGATCCGTGTTGAATTCGACCGCCCCGTCCGCGCTGTCACACCTGGTCAGTCGATTGTGTTTTACGACGGTGACATTTGCCTGGGTGGAGCAGTGATCGAGAGTCCTTTGCACTGAGGCTGAACGCCCATGCCGGCATTCAAAGTCGCAGTAACAGGCGGCATCGGCAGCGGTAAAACCGCAGTGTCAGATCGGTTCAGGCAACTGGGAATCGATGTCATTGACGCGGACCTCATTGCACGTGAGGCAGTCGATCCGGACCAGCCGGCGCTGCGGCAGATTGTGGACACTTTCGGGGAGCATGTACTCAATGGTCAAGGCAGCCTCGATCGGGCTGCGCTGCGCAGCATTGTTTTTGGCGACGCACACAAAAAGAAGCAACTGGAAAACATTCTGCATCCAATCATCGCCCGACGGATTCATGAGGCTGCCGCGCAGGCGAAGTCACCGTATACGATTATTGTAATCCCATTATTGGCCGAAAGCGAGCGCGACTACGGTATTGATCGAGTACTGGTCGTTGACGCGCCTCCAGAGGTTCAAATTGCGAGAGTGGCGAAGCGCGACAAGCAAACACCTGATCAGGTGCGCCGCATCATCAATATGCAAACGGCCCGTCAGAATCGACTCGGCATGGCTGATGACATTTGCATCAACACCGGATCCATTGAGGAGCTCAACAAGTGGGTTGACTCAAAACACCGGCATTACCTGTCACTGGCTGCCAGGCATGCGCTGTCTGCAACATGAGTATTGAGGGCGGCTCGGCACTCGCCGCTGGCCGCAGTGCCGAGCCTTCATCCATCATCACGCTGGCAGACAATGAGCTCAGAGCAAGACTGACCGATTTTGGAATCTCCAGCTCCGTTGCTGCGACATTGGGTTTGCCTGGCGGCGAGTTCAGCGAGCTTCAATCTTGCGACTTTCGGATTGATACGGACTATTCTCTCGACTTGATGACTGCGGAGCAAGCAAAAGTCCAGCGCAATGCCCAAGCTGAGCACGCCGCTGCCGCCATGGATCAGCTTCCCGCTGCCGCTGATACGTTCGATTTGGTGATCGCCAATCTGACTCCATCTTTTTGCAGTCACGAGAATTTTTTTCAAGAAGTCTTTCGCATCCTGCAGCCGCAAGGCGTATTTCTATTCTCAATATTCGGACCCCGTTCTTTTTGGCAACTTTTCGAAGCTGTGCAAACAATCAGCGACCTCGACTTCATCGCAGTTTTCCCCGACATGCATGATGTCGGGGATCTGCTGGTGACCACGGGCTATCAAAATCCGATCATCGATACCGAATCCAGTGATGTCGATTTTGCAGATTTCGAACAGCTCATCGACGAATTGTGTGTCTTAAAACTTGACTGCAAGCTGTTTAATCACGCTGAGCGACTGCGCTCGAAAGCGGTGCAATCGGCTTTGCATCAAGCCTATCCGCATGACGCAGCGAGCTGCGCCAAAACTCGCCTGACGATCGAAGCGGTTTATGGAATGTGCTGGAAACCGGCGCTGAAAACAGAACCGACTGAGGTGCTGGTGCCTTTCACCGGCTGATTGAAATCGCAAATGCCGACACTCTCATGCAGATCATCTTGGCCGCAAAATCCGAGTCATGCATTGGCATCTATGGCAAAATCCGCTCTGCATTCAATCAAAATTTGTACCCATGACTGAAACGCGGAAAGAAACCGTACTCAAACGCGATGTACAGCAAGCCGAGCAGTATACAGATCAAAAGATACTGGATTTGTTCGGCGCACTCAATACGCACAAAAAGGATGGCAAGCGTGCGCCGCATAAACCCCTGCTGGTTCTGCTGGCACTGGCGCGCATTTTGAGAGGAGAGCTTCAGCCGGTCGCATACTGTGATGTAGAAGCCGATCTGAAGCGGCTTCTGCAAAGATTTGGCG
Organism: Arenicellales bacterium; assembly: GCA_965200545.1. Taxonomy (GTDB): domain Bacteria; phylum Pseudomonadota; class Gammaproteobacteria; order Arenicellales; family JAJDZL01; genus JAJDZL01. The sequence continues at coordinate 312,281 of CBDAUJ010000002.1, forward strand.
GGCCCGCCAATTCAGGCCTCAAACCGCATTTTCCGTTTTGGCGTTTGCAGAATGACGAAATCTGGATGATTCCAGAACAGGATCAAATCAGAACCACGGCGAGCAATGACCCCTTTATAACCGATTTGAAGAGTGCCAGCGCACACGGGCAATTCATACCGCCACTGCAAGAGGCCTTGGCAAACAACAGAATCCTGACTCTTCAAGTTGTTTTCAATATTCTGAATGAGCACTTCCCAGCCAGTCGTCATGATGATATTCTGGCAGCGGCTGGGTTCAAAGCATCAATTGGTGACACCGATTTTTGGCTCGCCCAAAGCGATGAGGTCTACGAGACCACTCGCCGAAGAGTCAGAAGTTCCGAATTTGCCGCAAAAGTCCGCGATGCGTACGGGAATAAATGTTCCGTTTGCACTTTCGCTGTCGCGATTGACACTGTGCCAATCGGCCTGGAAGCTGCCCACATCCGGTGGTACTCGCACCAGGGCCCGAACTCAATTTCCAATGGCATCGCTTTATGCAGCCTGCATCACCGACTGTTCGATGGAGGCGCATTCTCGCTGTCAGACAATCTTAAGGTGGAGGTGAGCAGACATGCCACCGGCGATGGTAAGCACGAATGGCTCGATAGATTTGATCGCAAAGAAATTTATCTGCCGGCTGAGAATGCGCAACGGCCTGCGGATCAATTCATCGAATGGCACCGCAAAGAGGTCTATCGCGGTTAAGAGCGATACGCTTGATTCGCTTCTCAGGCATTGCGTCGGCCAACCTCATTTTTCTATTCGATTACTCAAACGGATACACAGCGGCAGCTGATGCACAAACTGAAAAAATACAGGGTCTTTCATGCATGATGGATATACTCCCAATTGAAAGTTCTCGGTTTGAGGACACGCAGCTTCAGCTGAAGTCTCGGACACTTTCTTACCGCATACAACAGCAGTTCTATCAACCAGAGCCATCAATACGAAAATGCAAACGTCGGGACAACATAGGCTGGAACGCCTAATTTTTTCATTCGGAGGAATCAAAATGAAATATCTGACGAAAATCACCTCCCCCTTCACTCAACTCGCATTTGTTCTATGGCTGGCGGCTTTTGCATTGCCAGCCGGAGCGCAGGGTGTTATTCCCAATATCATCGCCGAGTAAGCTTAGGCAACAATCAGCTCAGGAGGTTATGCGCATTTCAGAATTCGCACAGAAAATATGTGGAGTGACTATGTGGAAGGCGGCGAGTTGCATGTCAGTTATCGGATAACCTGCTCTCTGAACAGCAACAGACCATGCCCCGATATATCCACGCGATCTGCTCGGACAACGATTCCCTGCCGAGATTCGGAGACCGGTTCTATTGTTGTCAATACTGGCCAGCCACCCTACAGCGATATATCAGAAAACTACAGCATCACCCTGGATATCACGGAAATTACGTTCAGAAAATACAGTAATGATGAATGCCCTGCAAACTCGGAATACAATCCTCCTTCTCTGTATAACGGCAGCGGATGGTCTGCGTCGGTGAACGTAAACATGCCTGTGAATTAGTGTCCTTACTGCATTAGAATAAATTCATTAAGACTTTGTTTTATATTCTTTTCGAGATTTGCAATAGTGCCAAAGAATCAAAGACAACTGAAAGTTGTTTATCGCATACGCAAATTCAAATGACCAGAGGAATAGCCTAAAGCAACGCATTCTTGTAGAAATGAATAATGGCCCTAAATACTTTAGAAAGCAGAATCAGATATAGAATAAGTCGCAGCAAAAATTCGGTTTTTGCGCCGGCAGACTTTCTGGACTTGTCTGACCGCAACCAAATAGGACGCGTACTTAGAAAGCTGGCAGCGGAGCAGGTACTTTTCAAAATTGCCTATGGCCTTTATGCGAAAACCAGAAAATCCACACTGACTGGAAAAGTTATACCTGTCAAAGCTTTGCCTGATCTGACAAAAGAAGGGCTTTCCAAAATCGGAGCATGTGTCGTCCCCTCGCGCACGGAGAAGCTATACAACTCAGGCCAGACAACGCAAGTTCCGACAGAGCGGGTTATCGCCATTGCAGGCAAGCGCGTTTCACGCAAATTTGGCTACAATGGAAACTACATTGTGCTGGAACGTGGTGCTTGATAGAGAACTCATCCACCAAATAGCTGACAGCGCGCCACTGACTCATCTTTTGTCAAAAAAACTGCTGCGCAGTTGGAGTGGTTCAAAATATTTCAAAGTATCGTCACACCCTGAGATGACACCAGTACTTTGCGGCGGTACAAGTCTATTGAAAGGTTACTCATCGTAAATTTCTCCACTCCAGAACTTTGCCCTGCGCAGTCTAAAATTGAGCCAGTACTCCCGAACTTAGATTGGAAACAACCCATTCAGCCGATGACTCTACGCGAAACTGTGCTAGACAAATCGCTTGCATTCGCTCCAGGAATTGACTTTAATGTCAATTGAATTGAAAATAGACTCGCATCTATCTGAAGAGAGACTGAAACTGGTAGTTCCTTGGGTTTCATCTGACAGATTGCAGAGAAGACTTTACTTGACTAAAGAGTTGCATGATGAAGTTTATGGGGAAGAACAAAATTCACGGGAGAGTGAAATGTTCGCAAACCTAATTGCGGATTTAGAGGTATTTGTGACGAGCGACACAATTGACCCGGATTATTTACGGCAGCTGGCCCCTCCTAAAGAAGGAGTCTGGGAAATTAGAAGTACGAGATCATTTCCTCAAATCAGAGTGTTTGGCGTTTTTGCATTCAAAGATTGTTTTATTGGAACTCACTATAGACATAGAGACAACTTGAAAGGCAAACAGTGGCAAAAAGAGATTAAGCTAACCAAGGATATTTGGAACCGCCTCTTCACTGGTTATACGCATAAGAAATCCAGCAGCCGAAATCAATTATTCACAGGAGCATTGGATGAGCAGTACTTTACACAATGAAAAGATTCCGGCAAAGCATATCTTTTACTTCCGGCAAAGACTAAAAAATAAGATTTTTCAATCTACACTGGCGTATTTTTCTACGGCTGCAAAAGAAAGAAATATGACAAAAAAAGACTTGGCGAATTTGCTTAATAAAGACCCAGCCCAAATTACCAGATGGTTTCATGGTCCCAATAATTGGACGCTGGATACATTGAGTGACCTTTTATTGGCAATGGATGCAGAATTAAAGCACGAAATAGTTCCTTTGCCAGAAATTGCTCAGCACCATAGGAATAGAAATGAGCAAGACAATGTTAAATCGCAGTCTCAAGGTGTTGCGTTTCGAGAGGGTGAAACCAACCATCAAAAGAGCGCATCCGAACATTTTTTTGGCACGACATTTCTGCAAGATCACGCCTGCGGCAGAGATCGTTCCGCCATGAAAAAATCAGGTGCCTGTATAGTCGGCGGCAAGCAAAACGGGACGGGTGCACACGATATGTCAGCCAGTAGAAATCACTCTCCTGAAGCTCAAAAACTTGCGGCATAACGACTGGCATTGACGCTTTTACCGAACCTGTCCAGCACACCAAATCCTATGAAATTGTTTCTGTAAATACTGGTTCGCTATGAAAGTATTGTCGATACATAATGCCAGGTCAATTTGGCTGTTTCCCACAAGATTCCTGAATCCGAATGGCAGTTTCACGACTCCTGCAATTGAGAGAATTATTGATCGCTACTCATTTACAGAATACACGCCCCTGAATGAAGTTCATAAATTTTTCGAGCAAAAAAGCCTGGAATTGAAATTTGGCAGATATGTCACGCAAGATGAAAAATCTGTCGAGGTCAGTCTATTTGTACATAGTGACGGCCTTGTTGCTGAAACCCAGTCATCTACCAAAATATCAGATGCCTTTCTTGAAGATGCATTGACTTTTCTCAACGAACAACATGATATGGCTCTTTATCGCGAATTACCGATAAAGAAGAAATATGTCAGCGAAATTTATTTCACGCTGACTGAGACTCCAGAGTTTTTCAGTCAACTGACTAACGATTTTGTTGAGAAGTCTTCGAGTTATATAAATAGCGACAAGGTTGGCAAATTTCAGTTTATGGGCATCCACTTCACAACCGACCCGGATTTATCCAGCAATCCGCCCTTTATTCGAGTGGAAAGAGAAGTTGGTGTGCCGTTTGGGGAAAACAGATTTTTTTCTACAGGATCCGTAAAGACCTGCGAGCACATCAAATTATTAAATGGACTCGAGCCTGTCGGAAGCTGATAAAGGTCTATCAATTACCCGCACATAACAAAGCATCCTGATCAATCAATACTGATATCAGCCGATGGTTCATTCAACACTGCTTTTGGTGATACACTGGCCGCAGTTTCACAGACTAAACTTCAGCAGCCAGAAAACCGACTGCACTTCCGTGAGCGTCATCTAGGCATGCCAAATCCTGTGCCATTCCAGCCAATAATATTGCTTCGCAGAAAATAGGCGCCCGGATGCGCGGCTGGCGTGCTGTCAATCGACTCGAAACGACATATGCCGCACTCAAGTTTCGATGTCACCCTGGATCCGCTGGCCAAATCGTTCCAGTACGCGGAGAATATCGTCGCACAGCAACTCAGAAACCAAGCGCTCGCCAAAGCCTTTCTCATCCGCCTCAGTAAACAGAGCCAGCGCAGCTTCGCTCAGCATCTGCTCGATTCCGTACATTTCGCTCATCTGCGCAATGTACTCAAGATCTTTGCGAGCATGCTTGATGCTGAATGCATAGCCTTGGTCACTGCCCTCTTCAAGCAGTGTGCCGACCATTCTTTCCAGCGCCATCGAATTGCCAGCGCCGCGGCGAATCGTATCATGGAATTTTCGCCAGTCAATTCCCAGCGCTTGAGCTGCACGGAACGTTTCCACAATTGAGAGCACCATGCTCAGCACCAGATAGTTGCTGACCAGTTTTGCGGCGCTGCCGGACCCGACCGGCCCGTAATGCTGGATCGAGGTGCAAAAACTTGCCAGGATCGGCTTGACCTTCGAAAACACGGCATCAGTCGCACCGACAAACGCACCCAGTTTCCCCGCCACCGCCTGCGCCTGCCCGCCGGCCAGGGGCGCCTCTGCAAAACGGACCCCTCTGGATTGCAGCTTCGCCGCCATATTTTTGGCATCGGCCACCGAAGAAGTGCCAAGGTCAATGATCAGATGCCGGCTTTCGAGCGCTTCGCTTGTCTGCTCCACAAAATCCAGCGTATCCGCCGAGGCGGGCAGACAAAGCAGCACTGCATCACTTTGCTCAACAGCGCTTTGCGGTGACAGCATCTCCAGCGCCCCTTGCTCAAGCAGGCGCTCAGCATTGGATCTGGAGCGGTGCACAGCAATGCGAAGCGGATAGCCGGCCGCGAGCAGATGCATGCCCACGCCATAGCCCATGGCCCCGATGCCAAACAGTGCCAGTCGTTCTTTTGTCATGGCTGAAACTAAATCGTCCAGCCGCCATCAACAACAAAAAACTGTCCGGTGGCCACTTTTGACTCATCCGAAGCGAGGTATACCACAATGGGCGCAATATCCTCTGCCATGGCCATCTCCCCGCTTGGCTGACGGCTCAGAATATCTTGATAAGCTCTCTCATAATTGCCTCTTGCGCGCATTCGGTCTTGCAGTGAAGGTGTCAGCACCGTTCCTGGACAAACGGCATTGCACCGAATTCCTTGCTTGACATAATCCCGCGCAATCGCTTTGGTGAGACCCAGAACCGCGCCTTTGGTTGCGCCATAGACTGCACGACTGGCCGCGCCGGTCAGCGCGGAGACGACGCTCGCCATGTTGATGATGGAGCCGCCCCCATTGGCAATCATGGAGCCCAGGAATATCTCAATCACGCGCGCCTGGCTTCTGACATTGATCTCAAACGACTGGCGCCAGATTTCATCATCTGCTTCCAGCAAGGTGCCGTCATGCACAAATCCGGCACAATTGAAAATCACATCCGGGGTCGGAACAGACTCCGGCAGGCGATACACCGCCTCCGCATCAGTTACATCCAGCTCAATGCACCGGATCGAATCGTTATTTTGCGCCAGGCGATCCAGTGCCGCACGGTCAATGTCACTGGCGTAGACGTGCGCGCCTTCTTGCGCCATAGCCATCGCGCACGCCCGGCCGATGCCGGCTCCAGACGCAGTCATGAAGACTTTCTTGCCTGCCAGTCTGCCCACTGTATCAATGTCTGTGTCCAGGCCTACTGCTCGCCTTGCCCAGATGCATTGCCGTCTTGCGGCACATCCCAGCGCGCCAGTGTGACATCAACCCGCAAAGATGACTTTCCACCGCCATAAACGACACCTTTTGTCGGCGCGACATCGGTGTAGTCCCGTCCGACTGCAACTCGGATGTAGCGGTTATCGATGATCGCGTTGTTGGTCGAGTCAATGCCAACCCAGCCGATTTGCGGAAAATAAAATTCGGACCACGCATGGCTGGCATTTTCGGTCACTGGCTCTCCAGTGTCCGGATAAAGGTGCAGATAGCCGGAGACATAGCGACTCGGAATGCCCCAGCTGCGACCCAGCGCCAGCATGATATGCGTGAAATCCTGACATACGCCGCGGCCCAAATCCAGGCAGTCTTCGATTTTCGAATTGACTTCCGTCGTGCCCGTTTCGTACTTCAGCGCCTTAAGCAGCTCCTCAGCGGCGGTCTTCAATGTCTCAAACGGCGCACTTTTGCGGGTCAGCCCATGGCTGCGGGCAAAATCCACCAGCCGCCCGCTGGCATACACCCGCGTGCTGTCAGCCAAATAGTCCCAGTGCCCGATCTTGTCAGTGGCACTTTTCATCTGCGCCCAGCTCAGTGATGCAAAATCTTGGATCGCCGCGCCGCGCGGCAGCACCTCCACCTCAGAAACCGACTTCACCGTCAGCTTGGAACGCTCGCTCGAATGAAAATCCATCATATGGCAGACGTTGCCGAATGAATCTGTGAACGCAATGGGCTGCACCTGCGGCTCATTCTCGAACCCGAAACCCAGCAGCTTCTGAGAATCGCTGGCGCACGGCTGCAGACGCACCAGCATCACCGCCCGCTGCACCGGATTTTCGTACTCAAATTCAGTGAGATGCCGAACCTTGAAGAACCGCGAGACCCTTTCGATCATTGGGTCACCCGGCTGTCGAGCTGATAATCGAAATACGCTTGCGATATCGCGTTGCTGAGCAGCAGACTCTCTTGATTGATGCTTCGCAAAACCGTCTTCAATTCTGCTTCGTCCGGATAAACGCTTTGCCAGTCGCGGCCGATATCTCCCTCAATCTTGCAAGTATGGTCGCCAATGCCGACAATCTTTGCTTCAGTGCGCCCCTGCGAGACGGTGTTCAGGTTGCCCACAATCTGGCGCAGTGAAAACAAGATGGAATGCGACACTGCGATGTCACAGATTAGGAATTCATAAACCTTCTGCGGCTGATACGCCAGCGGCGAATGCTTGCGGTTGTAGGCCAGCTGCGAGTCACAGGCACTCAGCAAAGATGCCCAATCCGGGTCTGAATGCGCTTCGCTGGCTGGAAAAATTTCAACCTGGGCACTCAGCAGGGACACCACGATCTGCAGCCGCTCGACATAGCGGCCCAAACGCAGAAAATTCCACCCATGGTCGCGGTACATGGTACTGTGCATAATGCTCGAGAGGGTGCGGATGGCATCTTCGAGATTCAAAAAGAAAGACACCGGGTCAGAATTCCACACGCGCGTCATGCTCATCGTCTGCATATCCAAATACGCGGTATTGAGCTTGCGCCACAGCTGTCGGCCGACCGCATTGCGCACTTGCCTGGCATTCTCGCGGGCGGCGCTGATGCTTGACACAACAGAACTCTGATTGGCTGTATCAAAGGTCAGTATATCGGTCAGCGTGTATGAGTCGGTCAGCATGAAGTCTTCGTCGTTAAAGCTTTCGAAATCGTGCGTGCCGACAGCTGAAAAGCCGGTCGACATGAACAGCCGCCGCCAGTACTGATCAATTTCCTCGACTTCGCGATCCTCAAGCAGCGCCATCTGCTCGGCCAGCAGGCGGCACGTGTGCTCGGCCCGCTCCAGATAGCGGGTCATCCAATACAGCCCTTGTGCCGTGCGCGAAAGCATAAGCCGCTACGCCGACAGCACCCAAAGATCCTTGCCGCCGCCGCCCTGGCTGGAATTAACCACCAGCGAGCCTTCCTTGAGCGCCACTCGGCAAAACGCCCCCGGCACGATGCGAGTCTGTTTTGCAGACAGTACGAAAGTGCGCAGGTCGACATGGCGCGGCTGCGCGCCACTGGGGGTCACGCATGGCGAGCGCGACAGATTCAAGGTGGGCTGCGCAATGTAGTTGGCCGGATCTTTGCGGACCTGCTCTGCGTACGCAGCCCGCTCGGCCGGTGTCGCGTGCGGCCCGACCAGCATGCCATAGCCGCCGGAGCCGCCCACCACCTTGATCACCAGCTTGTCAATGTTGTCCAGGGTGTACTCGAGCTGTTCAGGATAACGGCAAAGATAGGTCTCGACATTCAGCAACACCGGCGTTTCGCTCAAATAGTAGCGAATCATGTCGGGCACGTACGCATAGACGCTTTTGTCGTCTGCCACCCCGGTCCCCGGCGCATTGGCGATCGCCACATTGCCGAGCAGATAAGCGCTGAACAGACCTGGCACACCCAGAACAGAATCCGCGCGAAAGGTCAGTGGATCAATGAAGTCATCGTCCACGCGCCGATAGATTACATCGACTTTCTTCAAGCCGCCCGTGGTGCGCATGAAGACATAGCCGTCATGAACCAGCAGATCATCACCCTGCACCAATTCAACACCCATTTCCCGCGCCAGAAACATGTGCTCGTAAAAGGCCGAATTAAAAACACCTGGGGTCAGCAGCACAACACACGGATCCGGAGTCTCGGCAGGCGCCATTTCATCCAAGGTCTGGCGCAGCGCCTGCCCGTAGTGCTCAATGCCGCGAACCTTGTGGCGGCGAAAAAGATTCCTCAAGCTCAGTTTCACCGCCTGGCGATTGGCCAGCATATACGACACCCCTGACGGCACACGCAGATTGTCCTCAAGCACCATGAAACCGTCGCCGGTACGAATAATGTCGGTACCGCAAACCGAGACAAAAATATTGTGCGCCGGACGTACGCCGCGCATTTGCGGGCGGTACTGCGGACAGCCGAGCACCATTTCGACTGGAATCACGCCATCATGGAGGATGCGCTGCTGCGAATAAATGTCACTCAGAAACAGATTCAACGCATGCAGACGCTGCCGCAGACCGCGCTCAAGAATCTCCCAGTCCGCGGCCGCCAGCAGCCGCGGCAGAAAATCAATCGGAATGATACGCTCTTTGGAGCCGCCTTCACCGTAGACAGCAAAGGTAATGCCGTCGCGCAAAAAAGCCCGCTCGGCACGTTCCTGCATTGCCTCGATTTCTTCGGCGCTGATGGCAGCGAGTGCGTCAAGCAGGCGGCGACAGTGCGCGCGCGGCTCGCCGCTCGAATGAAACATTTCGTCATAAAACGCCGCATTCACTTCATAGTCGGAAAACAACTGCGGCGGATTTGTAGAATTCACAACCAGCTTTGCACCTTAAAAAATCAACGCAATTGTATACTTCAATTCAGTTCAGTCCGCAGGAAACTTCCCATCAAGCCCAGTCCGCCAACGCTGCCTGCATTCATTTCAACGATCTTCCCAAGCACCGCAAAAACCTTTCCTGCCAGCGAGCGCCGGGCGTGATTGAAGCCGCCCGGCCGAACCCCTTTAGCCGGATTCGACGGACAGCGAAACACACGGCTCAACCTGTGCGCGACGACTGGCTTTGGAGCAGGCATCGGATGCAGCCAGACGCACTCGACCCGCAGCCAGCCAATTTTATGGGGGAGTCAGACAGCCGGAGCGATTCACGCGGCCGGATTGGCGGGCGCAATTGAAATCAGCCCGTTGGATCCAGCTCGCCTTCGTCTTCTTCGGTCTTTTTCGGACGGGCAAGTTTCGAGAAGTACAGTCCAATCTCGAACAGAATCCACACGGGGATGGCCAGCATAGTCTGCGAGAAAACATCAGGCGGAGTCAGGAACATGCCGATCACAAAGGCGGAGACAATGATGTACGGGCGTTTTGCCGCCAGACTTTCCGGCGTCGTAGCGCCGACTTTGACCAGCAGCACAGTCGCGATCGGGACCTCAAAAGCCAGACCGAAAGCAAAAAACAGCTTCAGCACAAAACTCAAATAGGAATTGATGTCCGTCATCACCGCGACCCCTTCGGGTGCGGTACCGGTAAAAAAGGCAAAGATAATCGGGAAAACGACGAAATACGCGAAAGCCACGCCCAAATAAAAAAGAACGCTGCTGGAGACCAGCAGCGGCACGGCCGTCTTTTTCTCATGCTGGTACAAGCCCGGCGCGACAAAAGCCCAGATCTGATAGAGCAGATACGGCATCGCCACTCCGACTGAAAACGCAAAGGCAAACTTGAACGGCACAAAAAATGGACCATGCGGTTCGGTCGAGATCATGGTATTGCCTTCTGGCAGCGCCCCCATCAGCGGCGCAGCCAGATACTCATACAGTGTATTGGCAAATGGCGCGCAGGCAACAAAGACCACTAGTATCGCAATCACGCCGCGCATCAGGCGCTGGCGCAGCTCAACCAGATGAGAGATAAAAGTTGTCCCGGCTGCGTTGGGGTCGTGACTGTCTTTTGCCATGGCTCAGGTTGCAGCTTTGGGTTCCGTATCGGGCGGCTTGTCTTGCGGCTCGGTTTTCAGAACTTGCTCTTTGACATTGACCGTCTCGCGCGTCTCCTCAATCGTCTCATTAAGCGTATCGGTGGTGTCTTTCATGACATCCGCGGCCTCCTTGAGATCGTCTTTGATCTCGTTTTTGATCGACTGGATTTTTTTCAGTTCTGTCGCATCCAGCTCACGGTCGATATCGCGCTTGACATCGGCCAGCGTCCGCCGCGCCTTGCCGACCCATAATCCGACGGTACGAGCCGCCCGCGGCAGGCGCTCAGGCCCGAGTATCAGCAGCGCAATCAGCATAATGATTGCGATTTCCCAGAAACCGATGTCAAACACTCCGATTGCCCTGCATTATTCTGCAATACCTGCCGCTGTCAGGCGTTCTTGGTTTCGGATTTGTCCTCAGCTTTCGCTGTTGTGTCAGCTGCGGCTTCGCTGCCATCGGCCAGCGACTCGGTTGCCGCGGCGACTTCATCTTCCTCCTGCGGCCCTTCTTTGACCGACTTGCGAAAGCCTTTGATGGCTGCGCCGAGATCGCCACCCATTCCCCGGATTTTCTTCGTACCGAACAGCAGCAGCACGATGACGAGAATGATGAGCAGCTGCCACATGCTTATTCCGCCTGGTCCAAACATTTTTCCTCCCAAATGATGGTTGTTGCCGATTGATAAAAGTCTGTATTATCGCACCGAATCGGTCAGGCTAGCGGCTCCGTGCCGCCTTTTCCTCCAGTCCGGACATGCCAAACCGGCGCGCCAGCTCGCGCAGGACATCTTCATGCGTGCATTCAAAGTGCGAAAGCAGCACCAGATTATGAAACCAAAGGTCAGCGGTCTCATAAACCACTTGCTGCACGTCGCCGGCCATGGCCGCCTGCACCACCTCATCGGCTTCTTCAGCGACCTTCGCAGTCATGGCGTCAATGCCCTTGTCATGCAGCAATGCAACATAAGAACGGTCCGCAGCGGCTGCTTTGCGCTGCGCAATGACTTCGGTCAGTGCGTTAAGAATATCAGAATACATAGGCGAAAATACGATACTAGCGGTAAATTTCGCTCGGGTTTTTGAGCACTGGATCAACATCAACCCAGGTTTCGTTCTCGAGTCGGCTGTAGAAACACGATTCGCGACCGGTGTGACACGCAATCCCGCCTTGCTGCGTCACTTTCAGCAAAATCGCATCGCGGTCGCAATCCAGGCGTATTTCCTGAATTTTCTGCTGATTGCCTGACTGTTCGCCTTTGCGCCACAATTTTTTGCGCGACCGCGACCAATACACCGCGATGCCCTCGCTGAGCGTGGCCTGCAAAGATTCAGGCGACATCCATGCCAGCATCAGTACGCGACCTGTTTCAGCATCCTGTGCGATTGCCGGCAACAGCCCGTTATCCGGCCATTTCAGCTGCTCATGCCAGTGCTGTGTCATCTCTCATCTCCCTCGTCGATCTCACAAATCTCAATATTCCGGCCGCGCAGATGCTGCTTGGCCTCGGCGATAGTATACTCACCAAAGTGAAAAATGCTGGCCGCGAGTACCGCATCCGCCCCCCCGAACTCTATGCCATCGGCCAAGTGTGCCAATTCACCGACTCCGCCCGAAGCGATGACAGGCACCGCGACGGCATCCGCAATGGCACGTGTCAGCTCGAGGTCGAAACCCAGCTTGGTCCCATCGCGATCCATGCTGGTCACCAGCAGCTCGCCAGCGCCCAACTCGCACATTCGCTGCGCCCATTGAATCGCATCCAGGCCGCGAGGCTTGCGCCCGCCATGGGTGTACACTTCCCAGCGCGGCAGCGCCGCGTCTGCAATGCGGCGCGCATCAATTGCAACCACAATGCACTGCGAGCCGAAACGAGTCGCTGCCTGCTGAATGAATTCCGGGTTTTCTACTGCCGATGTATTGATCGAAATCTTGTCAGCGCCGGCATTGAGCAAGTTTCTGATATTGTCGATGGTGCGCACCCCGCCGCCGACAGTCAGCGGAATAAACACTTCGGCGGCGACTCGCTGCACGATGTGCACGATCGTTTCACGGTTGCTGGAACTCGCCGTGATGTCCAAAAACGCAATTTCGTCGGCCCCTTGACGGTCGTACATGCGCGCTACCTCGATTGGGTCGCCGGCATCGCGTATGTCGACAAACTGAACGCCCTTGACGACTCTGCCGGCATCGACATCCAAACACGGGATGATCCGTTTCGCCAAAGCCATGCCTCAGCGCTCCGCGGCCGCGGTCAAACGCTTGATCAGCTGCACGGCCTCAGCGTAATCCAGCGTACCTTCATACAGGGATCTGCCAGCGATTGCGCCGCTGATGCCAGCGCCGGCCACTTGCATCAGATTCACAATATCGGTGCGGTCGCGGATGCCGCCGGAGGCAATCACTGGAATCGGCAGTCGGGTCGCCAGCGCGGCCGTCGCCGCGCAGTTGACACCGCTGAGCATGCCGTCTTTTTCGATATCTGTGTAGACGACGGCCACCGCGCCGCGATTTGCCAGCTCCAATGCGAGCGCTGCGGCGTCAGCGGCGGCCGCCGACTCAAGCCAGCCCTGTGTGGCCACCGCGCCGCGGCGCACATCAATGCCGGCGATGACGCTGCCGGGGCAGGCGCTGTCGATTTGCGTCACAAATGCGGGGCGCTCCACCGCGCGCGTCCCGACAATGACGTACTTCGCCCCCATGTCCAAATATCGCTTGGCCGTATCCGCGGTGCGGATGCCGCCGCCGATCTGAATTTCAGTATCGGGGCAGCACCGGCAGATCCGGGCAATCGCCTCAGTGTTGACTGGCTTGCCCTGCACCGCACCGTTGAGATCAACAATGTGAATCCGCTTGGCGCCGGCAGCAACAAACCATTGTGCCTGACGGGCCGGGTCCGATCCATATACCGTCGCGGCATCCAGATCGCCTTGACTCAGGCGCACGCACTGTCCGTCCTTGATATCGATTGCCGGAATCAGCAGCATGGCCACCCTCCGCCGCTGCTCATGCCGGCCCGGTCCACTGCAGAAAGTTCCGCAGCAGCCGCAAGCCATGGGCGCGGCTTTTCTCCGGATGAAACTGAACTGCAAATACATTGTCTTTGGCGGCGGCGCTGGCATACTCTATGCCATAGTCCGTCACCGCTGCGATTTCGCTGGCAGCACCGGCATCCGCGTAGTAGCTGTGGACAAAATAAAAGCGGGCGCTCTGCCGGATTCCAGCCCACAGCGGATGGTCTGCGAGCCGCGTCACAATATTCCAGCCCATATGCGGAATCTTGATTCTCTGGTCGCCGTCGCGGAGTTGCGAATCGAACTTTCGCACCTGCCCGCAGAGCAGTCCTAGACCTGCGGTTCCGCCATCTTCGGCACTCGCCTGATACAGCGCCTGCATGCCCAGACAGATGCCAAGCACCGGCTTGGTCACCAGGGCATTCTCGACCGCTGCGCGGGTCGCATGGTCGCTGAGCTGCTGCATCCAAGTGCCAATCGCACCCTGCCCCGGAAGAACCAGTCGATCAGCAGCCCGAATCCGGGCCGCATCGCGGGTCGATACAATGTTGTAATCGTGATCGGCGGCGACTTCCATGGCATTGATGACGGAATGCAAATTTCCGGTGCCGAAATCGGCAATCGCAACAGTCGGCGTGCGCATTTCGAATCATCTCCAGCACAAAAGAAGACAAACGAAGCCGCGCGCGCTACAGACTGCCCTTGGTCGACGGAATCTTGCCGGCGCCGCGCTCGTCATGCGCGGCTGCCATTCGCAGCGCGCGACCAAAAGCCTTGAAAACCGTCTCAGCAATGTGATGTGCATTGCGGCCGGCAAGATTGGTGATATGCAGTGTAATCTGCGCATGATTGCATACCGCCTGAAAGAATTCGCGAATCAAGTCGACATCGAAGCCGCCGACAAGGGCGCGCTGGTAGTCGACATCATATTCCAAGCCAGGCCGGCCGGAAAAATCAAGCACCACTCTCGACAGCGCCTCATCCAAGGGGACATAAGCATGGCCATATCTTGCAATCCCAGCCTTGTCGCCGACCGCGGCCGCCAGCGCCTGACCAAAAGTAATGCCGACATCCTCAACCGTATGATGGTCATCAATTTGCAAGTCGCCGACGGCATCAATCTGCAGATCCAGCATGCCGTGGCGCGCAATCTGCTCAAGCATATGCTCAAAAAATGGCACACCGATGCGCAGCTCGCACCGCCCGGAACCATCTAAGTCCAGTGCGATTGAGATATCCGTTTCTTTGGTAGTGCGCTTTTTTTTGGCACTGCGATCAGTGACGCTCAAAATACTAGCCTCGGTCGGTTGTCGAATGTCTCCGCAAACCGGCCATTATAAATTGCGGCCCGCAGCCGGATGCTGCAAAACTTGCCTGAGCCCCGACAGCAGCTGTGCGTTTTCGGTTTTGGAACCCACAGTCAAGCGCAAGCAATTGTCCAGCAGGCGGTGTGAACCATGCAGGTTCTTCACCAATATTCCGTCTTGTTTCAGCGCGGCAAACACCTCATTCGCACTGGGATTCGAAAATCGCACGGTGACAAAGTTGGCAGCGCTCGGATAGACGGCCAGTTCCAGTTCCTCCGTCAGCTGCCGCACCAGCATCTGTCGTTGCGCGATCAAGTACGGACCCTGATTGAACGCATCGAAATGCTCCAGCGCAATCCGGGCGGCGCGCTGATTCAGTGCGCCGACGTTATACGGCATTCTGATTTTCTCCAGCTCGTGCGCCAGCTCAGCATGACCGATCAGGCAGCCGATGCGCAGTCCGGCCAGTCCGCTTTTTGACAAAGTCCGCACCACGGCCAGATTGTCGTGCTTCCCGATTGCGGCCATCATGCTGCGGCCGGAATAGGCGTGGTACGCTTCGTCGACCACCACCAGCCCCGGTGTGAGCCGCGCTGTCTGCTCGATCAGCTGCGGATCAAACAGATTGCCGGTCGGATTATTGGGGTAGGCCAGAAAGACACAGTCTGGCCGGTGCGTCTCGACCTGCTGCAGCCAGCGGTCCGCCGGCAGGCTGAAATCATCATTCAGGTCGACCCCCACAAACTGCGCCCGCGTGTAGCGGGCAATGATTTCGTACATCACGAAGGACGGCGCGGGAGCCATGATGCATCGTCCATAGCCGCCGAGGGCCAGCTGCAGCATCTGCAGAATCTCATCTGAGCCATTGCCAAGCACAAGCGCAAGGCGTGACGGAATCGAAAAAACGTCGCGCAACGCCTGTTTCAGCGCGAGTGCCTCCGGGTCTGGATAGCGATTGACCGCAACTTCAGCGAGCTGCTCATGCCACTTGGACAGCTGCTCGCCCTCAAATGCGAACGGACTTTCCATTGCGTCAAGCTTGATCTTGGCCGCTTGCGGCTGGACCTGATACGCCGCCAGCGCACGAATCTCCGGGTGGATCCGCTCCGCAATCCGGTTCTTGGTACTCACTTCCCGCTCCGATGCTGCGCCGCTTGCGCGTGCGCAGTCAGCTGTTCCTCACGCGCGAGAACTTGTGCGGTGGATGCCAGTTTGCGAGCGCCTTGCGGCGAGCAGGCAACAATTGAGGTGCGCTTGAGATAATCGTAAACACCCAGCGGGGAACTGAAGCGAGCGGATCCCGAGGTCGGCAGCACATGATTGGGGCCGGCACAGTAGTCGCCAAGCACTTCGGCGCTGTATGGACCCACGAATATCGCACCGGCATTGTTGACGCGCTGCGCCATATCCATCGCATCCTCAAGCATCAGCTCCAAATGTTCCGGCGCGATGCGATCGATCAATTCAAGCATCTCATCGCGGTCACGAACCTCAATGAGGGCACCGTTGTTCGCAAGCGACTCGGCGATGATACCGCGCCGCGCAAGCGGCGGCAGCAGCGTCTCAATCGCAGCCTCGACCTTGGCAATTGCCGCGGTGCTGTCGCTGAGCAAAATAGACTGCGCATTGACATCGTGCTCAGCCTGCGCGAACAAATCCATGGCGGCCCA
The DNA here is from genome assembly GCA_965200545.1 of Arenicellales bacterium. Taxonomy (GTDB): domain Bacteria; phylum Pseudomonadota; class Gammaproteobacteria; order Arenicellales; family JAJDZL01; genus JAJDZL01. The sequence goes on from CBDAUJ010000002.1 coordinate 328,983, forward strand.
TTGTTCATTGACACCGGCATCACAGGCGACCACGACCTCTGAAGGCCCGGCGATCAGATCGATCCCCACATGACCGAACACCTGTCTCTTGGCCGCTGAGACCCAGGCGTTGCCCGGGCCGACAATCTTGTCAACCCGCGGTATGGTTTCGGAACCAAACGCCAAAGCGGCAATCGCCTGAGCGCCGCCAATGGTGAAAATGCGATTGACGCCGGCAATATCCGCAGCGGCAATCACCGCATCCCGCACCTGGCCCTCCGGGGCCGGCACGGTCATGACAATTTCGCTGACGCCGGCGACTTTGGCGGGAATGGCCGTCATCAGCACCGAGGACGGATACGAGGCCTGGCCGCCGGGCACATAGATGCCGACTTTCTCAATGGGCCGTACATTCTGGCCGTATACCGAGCCGTCGGTCTCGGTGTAGCTCCATGAGCGGTCGAGTTGCCGGGCATGATAAGACCGGATGCGCTGCGCGGCAACTGCAAGCGCGTCCAGCAGTTTCGGCGCGATGCGCCGGCGCGCCTGGTGCACCTGCGGCGGGAGGATTTCGAGCGCGCTGGCCGATGCCACGCGATACTGATCGTATCTCGCGGTCAGCTCCAGCACCGCCGCATCGCCGCGGCTGCGCACCGCAGCGATGATTTCGCTGACCGCTGTTTCGGTCTGCGGATCAAATTCCGCGGCCCGTGACAGCAGGCGCTCAAACACAGCGGTGAAATTCGGGTCGGCAGTTGACAGCCGGCGCAGCTTAGGCCTGCCGCTCATTGTCGATCGCCGCCTGCTCGAGTTTTGCTGCAATATACTTCATGCGAGTCGCTTTCAGCCGCATGGATGCACGGTTGGCGATCAGCCGGGTGCTGATGCGCGCAATTGTTTCTTGTTTTTCAAGTCCGTTGCTTGCCAGTGTGGCACCCGTCTGAGACAAGTCAACAATACGGTCACAAAGGCCCCGTAGGGGCGCTAATTCCATCGACCCCGAAAGACGCATGACATCCACATATTCGCCGCGGGACGCAAAATGCCGCCGCGCAGAATGCACGTATTTGGTGGCCACGCGTCTTTTGCAGCCGCTGCCTGCGGCGCCGCCTTGCTGAGAGGCGCGCACCCCGGCGACCACCAATTCGCACCGACAGACTCGAAGGTCTGCCAGCTCATAATAATCGCCCGTCTCGACTTCCAGCAGAATATCCTTGCCAACAATGCCAAAATCAGCACCCCCCAGCTGCACGTACGCGGGCACATCGGTGCTGCGCACGATAATCAGATCCACCTCGGGCGCTTGCGTGACCAGCACCAGCTTTCGAGTCGTATCCAGTTTTTCAAGCGGTGCGAGCGCCGCAGCCTCAAGCAGCGGCAAAACGGCCTTTGCCACGCGACCCTTAGAGATTGCAATCGCGACGCGATCAGCGCTGCCGGTCATCAGATTTGCCCGCGGTCGACGCACGACCCTGAAAGAGAGACTCGCACGGTGTGTCAGTGCGACTGGCGGACAGCAACGGGACCGGAAAAAGGCTCAATCTTATGCGTACGCCGGATCTGCGCACCGAGTTGCGACAGATTTTCCTCGATGAGGTGATAGCCTCGATCAATGTGGTGGATTTTTTCGATGACCGTCTGCGATTTTGCGACCAGTCCTGCCAGCGCCAGACAGGCGGAGGCACGCAGGTCAGTCGCGGTCACGCGGGCGCCATACAGGGATTTGACGCCCCGCACTGAGGCGGTACTGCAATTCATGGAGATGGACGCCCCCATGCGGCACAGTTCCTGCACGTGCTGAAATCGATTCTCAAAGATGGTTTCGGTCACATTGCCATGCCCTTGAGCGATACAGTTCAAGGTTAGAAACTGCGCTTGCATGTCGGTCGGAAATCCGGGATACGGCGCAGTGCGAATATCGACACTTCGCGGCCGCTTGCCGTGCATGTTCAGCTCAACCCAATCTGGCCCGATGCGAATGTGGGCGCCGGCCTCACTCAATTTGTCAAGCACTGAAATCATGTAGTTGGGCTGCACATCACGGACCCGCACTTTCCCGCCGGTAATGGCGCCGGCCACCAGATAGGTACCGGCCTCGATACGGTCGGCGATGATTTTGTGCTCATGGCCTTTGAGCTGATCCACGCCGTCAATGATAATCTTGCTAGTGCCAGCCCCGTCAATCTGAGCGCCCATGCCGATCAGGCAGTCCGCCAGATCCAGCACCTCAGGCTCCTGCGCCGCGTTTTCGATAATGGTTGTGCCCTTGGCCAGGCAGGCGGCCATCATCAGATTTTCAGTGCCGGTCACTGAAACGGTGTCCATGAAGATGTGCGCGCCATGCAGCCGCTTGGCGGTCGCTTTGATGTAACCGTTTTCCAGATCAATGCTGGCGCCCATCGCCTTGAGGCCTTCGATGTGCAGATTCACCGGCCGCGAGCCGATGGCACAGCCCCCTGGCATCGACACTTCGGCCCGGCCGAAACGCGCTAGCAGCGGGCCAAGCGCAAGGATTGAGGCGCGCATGGTCTCGACAATTTCGTAAGTGGCGCGCACCCGATTAACCGTGCTTGAGTCAACGCACACCGACATGCTTTCGTCCAGCTCCAGTGACGCGCCGAGGCGACCGAGCAGATCAAGGGTGGTGGTCACATCCTGAAGATGCGGGATGTTGCTCACGCGCAACGGATGCGCCGAGAGCAATGACGCAATCAATATTGGCAGTCCCGCATTCTTCGCACCCGATATGCGAACAGCGCCGACGAGCTGTGTGCCGCCGGTGACGATCAGTTTATGGCGGTTCATGGCAAAGGTGCAGCGCCTCTGCGTCCACACGCCTTGCGTTAGCTGCGCCGCGGCGACCTAGCCGGCTGCCTGATCCGAAGCTAGCATAGGCTGCAGCTGCCCTTCCTGATACATCGACAGCAGGATGTCACTGCCACCGACAAACTCGCCGTCGATATACAGCTGCGGGATAGTCGGCCAATTGGCATATTGCTTGATGCCTTCGCGAATTTCTGCGTCGCTGAGCACATTGACGGTCTCGTAATCCGCGCCGCAAGCCTCCAGAATCTGTATGGCACGGCTTGAGAATCCGCACTGCGGAAACTGCGGTGTCCCTTTCATAAACAGGATGACTCGACTGGCGGTCACGGTTTGCTTGATTCGGTCTTCTACATTCATCGGTTCAATATCTCTTTGTTCAGGGTCGCTGTATACAGAATAAAAGGTGCGCAAAATCAGGCAATGCGACTTTCCCACTGCTCAGGTGTATAAGTCGACAGCGACAGCGCATGAATCGCTTGGTCCATTTTGTCCCCGAGACCGCTGTAAACCATGCGGTGCTGCTGCAGCATGGTCTTGCCGGCAAAGTCCGAACTGATGACAATCGCCTCAAAATGGCGGCCATCCCCGGTCACTTGCGCAGATGCGCCGGCCAGACCTTGCTCAATCCACTGCTTGACTGCTTCTGGGGTTACCATCGGTCTGCTGTTCTGTTATTCAAATTATGGGTGCTGCAAATATGCCGTCCATTGCAAATTTTATCAAAACTGACCGTCACACTGTCTCAGTCAGATGCAACGCGACGCGTTAGAATCCGCGCAATCAAAAACGCGGCAAGGACATTCAAAGCTCGCCGCCAATTGCACCGGCAGCGCGTGTGAAGTCTTGTGACGAGCTGCTTCGGAGTCCGCAGGCTGAACTGATACGGCTTGGCGCAACGACCGCATGCCTGCGACCAAGCGTTTCAGACGATACCGAATTGCCGCACGCTAAAATTTATCCTTGTTTGCCTGGTAAATGTCATCGTAATGGTCCCAGCACCGATTTGCTTCTTTTTCAAAGTATCGATGCAACGGTCCGCCAAATTCTCCTACATCCGGATAAACATGCTTTCCGATGTTGATAAATGCCGCCGACTTGTCCAAACAGCTGAATCCGAACTGCCAAGCGAGATTCTGCAGCTCATCTGCCGAGGTTGCAGTAGTCGTGTTGTCACCGACGACTCGATGCTCATCGTCATCCAAACTGCAATCTAACCCATACAAGTCACAATTGTCGCTCTCAGCAGCGCGATCATTCCAATCCGCATAATCGCCAAGCGAAAACTTAAACGTCCCGAGTGTAACAGTGTGCGTCGCTGACCCAATCAGCGGCATGCCTGCCAGAAATGACGCAGTCAAAAGCAGCATTGTCAGTCTTGTAATTTTTTTCATGCGATTTTCACCTTTGTCAGTCACTGGTCACAATAATCAAGGCCAGCAGCAACGGGCCTGGACAACTTGTCAAAGCTGACCCCAAACCTAAGTGCGGCACAGGCTTTGCTTTTTCCATAAGCATCGCATTGATAGTATAGCCCAAAACAGTGTGCAACAAGATTTTTTGAATTCATCTGCATCTTGCGCAGCACTCTGCCTGCGCAATCTGAACTGTGACTTGACCGCCAGGCAGGCACGTTAAATTTTATTGCCATTGCGCTCAAACAAGGCGTCAACTTTATTGACGCGCATCAGGCGCACCAAATTTTCCGGCAAATTGGCAAGCTCAAGTCGAGCTCCGGCAGCCGTCGCCTGGCGCAGCCACTCCACGCACAGCGCTACGGCCGAAGAGTCAGCGCACTGCGCATGGCCCAAATCGATCCGGACCAGCTGGTTTGTATACGACGCGAAATCAACTTTGCTGCAAACTTGACCGACAGTACTGAACCCCAAAACACCCCTGAGCGAGATATCGACCCCGGACGCAGCCGCAGGCTGCTGTGTAATCTCGACTGTCACTTGAATTACTCGCCTGAAGTCAATCGCACGACCAGTTCGGCGATGATATCTTCCAAACTGAATGCGGACTGGGTGAACTCAATGATGTCACCGCTTTGCAGGAAGATGTCCTCGGCACCTTGCTCCAGTCCGATGTATTGCGCACCGAGCAAGCCAGCAGTCAGTATGCGGGCGCTCGAGTCAATCGGTATGCTGTCGAAATTTTCGGAAATTGAAAGCTCGACAAGCGCATTGAAGTGCTCCCTGTCGACGGCAATGCTGGAGACTCTGCCGACATTCACGCCAGCGACGGTCACTGGCGCCTTGACGCTGAGGCTGCCGACATTGTCGAAGCGGGCGTAAAGCGTGTAACTGTCCTCGTTAGAAAACAGGTTTGCACCTTCGACTCGAAACGTCAGCGCAACGATCGCTGCAATGCCAGCGAGAACAAACAGGCCAACCCACAGTTCTACGAGAGATTTTTTCATGGTGTCATTTCGCAAATGACAAACAAGGCAACTTGTTTATGCGGTTCGAACAACAGAAACTCTGTCTCACCCATAATTCTATATTTGTCTATATTTGGAATATTTCCCGCAGGCAGAAACAGAAAAGGCAATTCTTAGACTGTCTTTCCAGTCGGTTGTGCGGCACTGCATTCTAGCACACGGAAAAAGAGCACTGGCACAATGCATGAGAGAAACACCCTAAATCAACTACTTTATTTGTAATTTCATAAATAGAATAGAAATTGCCTTAGAACAACTTAGCCACAGCCTACTGAGAATTTTCATTAGTTTCAAAACGAGCAATAAGTTTTGCGCCATGCGACAATGCAAAACAGTCCCGGTCGGATTTACGATTTGTTTATCCGCTCTGCTTTCGCGTCAGGCTCCTTGAAATTCTGATCCAGATTCACAGACTTATCAGAACTAATTATTCCGAAACCATTTTGAGGTTTCTGATATTCGTACGGAGGCATGACGGTTTCGCGGATATGTTCCACAGGAATAACCTCTCTTGGTCATCTTTATTAGGTCGCATAATCTGTTTCCCCCTGTTAAATTGCGGTGAGTAGTAATGCTTTCTGCGAATCCACTTGAAACCTTCGTGCTTGGTGACTGTCGCAATGTCTGTGTCGCCCGCTACAATGTCGGCACCAGGCAGAAACGCGAAATATTTCTTGGTCACATCCACCAAATATTCCGCAAGATTAATGGCATCCTGGACAGGCATTGAAACATTTACTAAGGGCTTACTAGGGGCGTTTGAAAATTCGATAGTTCGGATTGTATCTGCTGCAATTGATTTTCATCCAATTTCTGTGCCCGCAGTACTTGCAGCAGTCTGACCGCCCCATACAACAATATCGCTTATATCAGGGCTAGCAATTTGCGCTGGACTCGACCATTGCCCACTCCGCATTTCATATTTCCATATCTCGGCCTGTGCGCTGTCATGGCTATAACCGCCGATCCAAAATTCAAACGAATAGTCGGGAAGTGCAGTTGTTTGGACCCGGCCGTATTCGGATTGAAAAAAATTCGTGCATTTTCCGCCACCTCTTCAAGAATGTAGGTTGTTGCACACAAGTTGTCCATCAACTTCTTGCGGAGATCTTTAGCCAAGTTAGTCGTAGACCTAGAGCCGAAATTTGCCATTCCAGCAAACATTGCTACGATCGGTAAGTCCCTATGCAGATTGAAAACCTTGAGACCGTGTCTCCACACGTTGCTCACCCCCTGATGACGCACCATCTGGCATCGTTATCATTGTCGAAACGGCACTATCTGCAGCGAAAATGATGCAATCATGCACCTTTATGGCAACGCAAACTGTTACTTCAACTAAGTGGATGAAATTCCGCAACCGTTAATTTTAGCCGATTCAACCAATGATTTCGCCCAAATCCTTTCTTTACTCGTAACTAATGAAATAGATACCCCTCGGGGTTTGAGCGGCATCATAATGTGCCAGAATAATACTTGTTGCATCACACGGGTGTGATGAAATACTGCTAATAATAAGTGTTCATTGATACATTGAGAAATTCTGATATTTGTCGATAGAATTTCAATGAGCCGGTTTATCAACGACTATTCATTTGAGACCAACGCCCTGTTGATGTAAAAATTTTCATTACAATCCAACTTCAGACTTCGCTTGGCATTATTGCAAGCGCCCGATACAACCTTGTTTGGGAAAATCACCTGACCCAGCCCTTTAAGGAACAGGTTTACAAACCAGTGTCACCGATAGGTATAAACAGCCGAACCTATTCGACGGAAAGCCGATCAAAGTCTAAGCGTTCACTATCGACGTACTCACGGGCAGTCACGTCATCAAGAGAGTACACAACCAGCTGCTGGAAGCGAAAACGACCAGACTGATCAAATTGCGAAAGCCAAAGATCAGCATACAAATCCCATTTTGTTTCAGTATCGGCTGGATCTGAATTCTTAATGAACAATAAATCTATCGTTACTACATCACTGCTCCATGAAGGTTCGGCGCAGACTCGAATTTCCCGAAGCGATCGTATATGAGCGCCTTCATCGGAATTTTTGCCGTGCTTGTCGATTATTCTTCGTCGAATTTTTTTTGCATGCGTCTGTGAAATCGTCCGGGAACGCAAATCTTGACCACTTTCTAGCAATAGCTTGAGCGAACTCACGACGCTCACTGTCCGTCTTGCACCCTGTTATATGCTGCATTCCGGCGAAAACCGCTTTTTCCACCGTCATTACACGATTGATATCAGCTACCAGCCCCCTCTTGCTCATGCTGGGAATGTAGACATAGGAGGGATGTTTCAGACGCCGTATTGCTTCAGTTGTCACAGCATCAACTTTCACAATTGGCGCAACTTCAACGAAAGGTTGTACGCGGCAATCCCGCACAATGTCACAAGTCTGACTAAGGGCAACAAGTCCCATTATTGACTCCGAGACTGTTTCTACGCCATCTCTGATTGTGATTGGCTCACTGTCGCTTGCTAAAATTTTGCTTAATTTTCTAGAACTGTTGCTGATGGGATGCGATAAATCAGCGAGGTAAATAAACTGAACATCGAAACCTTCGGACACATCGCCTTGGCGCCACAGCGCCATCACCTGATTAATCTCTATTTCATACTGCTTGGTCAAATCTAACTACCGGCGGCAACCTATTACTTCGACAGTTGCCTTGGTCTGACTCGACGGACTCGCCCAACTTTAGTTTTGAGGATGCCTGGTTCGGACTCCAGAAACAGCCACGGCGGCGGCGGCTTTCGTCTATTCTGCTCTTCCTCTGAAGTGTGAACGATATAAGTTCGACCTGTTCGGCGCACGTCCGAGTTGTCAATAATGTCCATAATTTCGTCGAAACTGTTTTGTTGTATCAAATGATAGAGAGATTTACCCGTTTCTTCATTGACTTTCAGTAAGTTTGCACGCGTCTCGGACTGGCTGCCTTGATAAACGGATCGAACTATACGCAGCATCCGTCCAACTTTATAATTCTGCCCTGCAGGTAGAGGCTTGCCGTTAGCCCATTGATTGAAAATTTGATGCGATACATTGAACAGGCTGCTCAATTCTTGCCACGTCAGGCCTGAGAGACGACGAATCTCCATGATTGCCTTGCCAATGCGTACCAAACTATTGTTTGTAATTTGTTCTGTCGGACTCGGGCTAGTGCATTCACGTAGATACAGCATTGGGTAGCCGCATGCAGTCGAATGCGTAGTCGTTGGCAAACTTAGCGGTTTGAGTTTTGGCTTGTTGTGCCGGTCATAGTATTGATACAGACTTTGAACAGCGGTCTCGCCCAGCGGCGCTGTCCTGCCTGGCACTATTGAGCTCATAGTTTGCCCCCGTAAAACTCTAAAAATTCATCTGTGACCATTTTGCGAAACATCCAATAGATTGATTGAGAAAAAACAGACGCAGTTTCTGTCAATTTTTCAGTCTCAAATGTTTGCGGTGATGTTGTACTCATATCCAAATCCAGAACCCAGCTTGGCTTGTCCACAGGCTCCAGAACATGATGATCGTAACTCGTGTTTGCACTCAGATATCCCCATCTGCCATGAATCTGCGAATCGCCATCGGTTTCAAACTGTGCATCGGTAACCATATTGACTATAGAGTCGCCCAAAGTATTGTCAGTCTTCGGGGATGACGTGGACAATCCGAGAACATGCGGGCGAACCAAGTCAGATATTTTTTTAGTCCCTTTCCCTGAATCTGATCGACGTACCGCAAGCCTAAACGGTTTGCCATCCCAGGACGAAACGTCTCGTCAATAGAGTCCATTGCCATTCTGAGACGTTCAAGAAAATGACTTCGGCTCTCATATGCAGAGGTTTCGATCGCAACAAAATTCTCTCCAACCGAAACACGCCAAAAATATTCGGGCTGATCGTCAAGAAGTCGCCAGATTTGTTCGCTAACTATGGTCGGAGACTGAAATTCCTTCAGGATAACGTTCTGAGAACTATCCATATGCAGAAAAGGATATGTGTCTCGCACCAGCTCATGAAATTTAGACATCTGGCTGCGGTTGTGTATTGCCAGAACTGTAGGGTAACGCACCTGCGCAATCACACGAACTAACGGTGAGCGCGCAAGGGGAACTTGCGAAACCGCATCGATACTTAAAGGCTTTGGCTGGTCTCTAAACACGACACCTTAACTGGAACCAACAGTTTCTAATCAGTTTTCTAGTCACCCAGTCGGGCAATCCTGTGAGAACGTCAGCTTTTACACGCATACAAACAATAAAATCAAGCCGCTTCTTTCATCCGCTGAATCTCAGCAATCGCATCATCGCGCTTGTCGAACAGATTCGGATCGAAATGCTCGGACTTGGCGCTCGAGCGAATCGACTCGCTGAGATCAGCCCGTGCTGCATAGCGCACAGAACCCAGTGACGAAGCCAGATTCAGGCGCTTGCCTCGCTGCGCAAACCGAATCCAGGCCAATTCCCAGATGCGGGTACCGTGATAATTCACCAGAAAATACCACTTGCGGTCCCCGCGCGCTGCAACTCCCGTCTCAATGACATCGTAAAACTCATCCACCATTGCGCTGGTATCGAAAGTAATGCCGCTGAAGTCCACTTCCATGATCTGCTCATCTTCAAGAAAGTGCACTCTGCGCTCAAAATCAGCCTTATCCATTATTTTTCCGTTCCGCGCAGGTTTGTTGATTTAAATTGCCAAATACTGCTGGCGCAGCTCCGCGTTCTCCAGCACTTCTTGCGCCTCGCCGTCAAACACCACTTGACCCATCTCCAGTATGACGGATCGGTCCGCCAAAGTCAGTGCGGCAACTGCATTCTGCTCAACAATGATCGTGGTAATGCCAAGCTCCTTGATGCTCTCAACGATTTTTTCAATGTCTTTCACAATGACCGGCGCCAGTCCCTCATAGGGCTCGTCAAGCAGCAGCAGCTTGATATCGCGCGCCAGCGCACGGGCCACCGCGAGCATCTGCTGCTCACCGCCAGAAAGTGTCACGCCGTCCTGACTGCGGCGCTCCGCCAGTCGCGGAAAATACTGATATATTCGCTCCAGACTCCAGCCGATCGGCTCCTCAATCTGGGCCAGTTTCAAGTTTTCCTCAACCGTCAATCCCGCAATAATGCGTCGGTCTTCAGGCACCATGCCGATACCCGCGTGACTCGCCTGATACGCTTTCATCATGTGCACTGGCTGATGGTCCAGCCACAGCTCGCCATGCTTGAGTTCCGGCGTGCCGACCCGCGCAATCGCCCGCAGTGTCGATGTCTTGCCGGCCCCGTTGCGTCCCAGCAGAGCAACAATCTCGCCCTCTCGAACATCAAAACTCACACCTTGAACAATATAGCTCTCGCCATAGTAAGCGTGCAAATCCCAGCAGGAGAAATAAGCCGGATCGGATCCGGTTGCGCGTTTGGTGTGCGCCTGCGCCGCGATGACCATCAGTGCGCGCCCCCCAAATACGCTTCTTGCACTTTCGGATTGCCACGGATATCGTCCGGCTTGCCCTGCGCAATAATCTTGCCTTGCGCCAGCACGGAAATCGTGTCCGCCAGCGAAAACACCACATGCATATCGTGCTCAATAATGACTTTCGTCATGCCCTGCTCCTTGATTTGCTTGAGGGTATCGATGGTCGCATTGGTGTCGGCTCGCGACATGCCGGCGGTCGGCTCGTCTAGCAGCAGCAGTTTGGGCTCTTGCACCAGCCCCATCGCCAATTCCAGCCGCCGCTTGTCGCCGCGCGACATGCTGCCTGCGTTGTTATGCATCTGGTCGCTCAAGCCAATTTCAGACAGCGTCTTCTCGGCCTTGTCGCGGATCTCGCTCTCGCGCGCCATGCGCCGAAACAGATTGAACCGGAACGCGCCATCGCGTTTGGACAGCGCTGGAATCATAACGTTGTCCAAAACGCTGAGCTCCGGAAAAATCTCAGGCGTCTGAAAAACGCGAACGACCCCCGCCTGGTTGATTTCGTGCGGCTCTTTGCCAGTGATAATCTCGCCATTGAACAGCACCCTCCCGCTGCTCGGACTGAGCCGGCCAATGCACACATTCAGCAGGGTTGACTTGCCAGCGCCGTTGGGGCCGATAATGGCATGAATCAAACCCTCCTCAATCTGCAGATTGACATCGCTGAGCGCATGCAGTCCCGCGAACGACTTGTCCACATTCTCAATGTTCATGACGATGTTCGCGCCCATGGCTCTATTCCTCATCGGCCGCCTTGTCCCGCTTGCCCAGCCGGCGGCGCAACCGGTTGAACCCGTCGACCAGCCCGCCCGGCAAAAATATAACCACAATCATGAACAGAGCACCCAGTGTCAGATGCCACCCGTCACCGACAAACGGCGACACCAGGAAAACCGTGGTGTCTTCCAGCCAAGTCGGCATGAAAGAAAACATTTCATGCAATGCGCCTTTGTTGAAAGCTGAAAAAATGTTCTCAAAGTATTTGATCAGTATAGCCCCCAGCATCGGCCCGATCAGCGTTCCGACACCGCCGATGATAGTCATCAGCACCACCTCGCCAGAGGCAGTCCACTGCATTCGCTCAGCCCCTGCCAGCGGATCTGTAACGACCAGCAGACAGCCCGCCATGCCCGCGTACATGCCTGAAATCACAAAAGCAAACAGCAGATAGGGGCGGGTATTGAAGCCGGTGTACTTCATGCGGTTCTGATTGGACTTGATCGCTCGCAGCTTGAGTCCAAACGGGGAGCGAAAGATCCGCACCGAAAGATAAAACCCGATGATCAGCACCGCTGCACAGACATAGAATGCGGGAAAACCCTGCATATTGATGCCGAAGAAGTTCCCGATCGGCGAGCCTTCAGTCACAATCCCAAGGGTGCGATCCAGCACCATCGGATCGCTCTCCAGTACGCGCAATCCCGTCTCTCCGTTGGTGATCGGGGTCAGCACCGAATAAGCCAAACTGTAAAACATCTGCGCAAAAGCCAGCGTCAGAATGGAAAAGTAAATGCCAGTCCGGCGCAGTGCGATGTAGCCGATACCGATAGCCAGCAGTCCTGCAACCAAAGTGCCGAACAGGATCGCCGGCAGGATATTCATCGACAGCAGCTTGAAAGCCCACACCGCCGAATACGAGCCCACGCCGAGAAATACGGCATGGCCGAACGAAAGGTATCCAGTCAGCCCGAACAGAATGTTAAAGCCGATCGCAAACAAGCCAAAGATCGCGAATTTCTGCAGCAGGTCCGGATAAGCGGCGCCAAACGGCTTGAGCCATATCGGAGCAAGCAGCACCGCGGCCGTAAAAATCAGCATCACCAAGGCATCTTTGCGAGAGAGTCTCAGCAAATCCATTGCCTCATCCCTCCATCACGCCCTTGCGACCCAGCAAGCCGCGCGGACGCACCAGCAAAATGATGACCGCAACCAGGTAGATAATGATCTGGTCAATGCCAGGCAACAAAGACTTGACTTCATTCATAGAGGCGAAGGATTGCAAAATTCCAAGCAGAAACCCGGCTGCTACAGCCCCCGGCAGCGAGCCCATGCCACCGACAACCACCACCACAAAAGACAGGACCAGGAAATCCATGCCGATGTGATAGTCGGGCGGCAGAATCGGCGTATACATCGCACCGGCCAGTCCGGCGACAACCGCCGCAATGCCAAAGACAATGGTGAAGCGGCGCTCAATATTAACCCCTAAAAGGGTGACCGTCTCGCGGTCCGCCATGCCAGCCCGTACCACCATTCCAAACGTCGTAAACTGCAAAAAGGCGAATACAGAAGCGATGACAATCAGCGCAAAGCCGAGGTAGATCAGGCGCCAGTACGGATAAACCACTGAATCCCCGAGGCCAAAAAGAGCGCCGACATTGGCGCTGCCAGAGATCACCTCAGGCGCCGGGGTCGGGATCGGATTGGCGCCAAAAAACGATTTGATGATTTCCTGCAGCACGATCGCTAGCCCGAACGTCACCAGAATCTGCTCCGCGTGAGTGCGCTTGTAGAAGAACTGGATCAGACCGCGCTCCATCAAAAGTCCGATGATCAGCATGACTGGAATCGCCAATAGCAGCGACAAGGGTACCGCCCAGTCGATCAGCGCCAGCCCAAAATCCCCGAACCAGATTTCCAGATACGGGATTTCCTTGTACGCCTCAAAAAACGTAATGCTTTCGTCTTTGACTTTTTTCGACAGCGTCAGCAGCTTTTGAAACGTCACCGCGCAGAATGCACCAAGCATGAACAATGCACCGTGTGCAAAATTCACCACGCCCAGCGTACCGAACACCAATGTCAGGCCAAGCGCAATCAAAGCATATGCGCCGCCTTTGTCCAAGCCGTTTAAAACCTGCAGAAAGATTGCATCCACATCTCGTTACCGCGTTGGATCACGACATGTCTCGAGGGCATGACTGCGCCCGAGACATCACCGACTAAGAACAGCAGGGCGCAGCACCTTGTCGGCCTGCGCCCTGGAACACTTACGCTACGCAAGTCCCGAGTTCGCCGCCCAGCATCGCTGGATCATACTCAACCTGCGCTCGCGGCACTTCCTGAACCACCTCAAGCAGATCGAACTGACTCGCCGGATTTGCGTTGCCGCGCACGATCAGTACATCCTTGAAGCACTGATGGTCGGATGCACGATACTCGGTCGGGCCGTTGCCCATGCCGTCAAACGTGAATCCTTCAAGGGCTTCAATGACCGCACATGGATGAAACGATCCAGCATTCTCAACTGCATTGGCATACAGCAGCGCCTGAACGTAACAGGTGTGCGCCGCCTGCGAGGGCGGAAATCCGTATTCTGCGCCAAATGACTTGACAAAGCCTTGAGAGCCAGCATCCGTAAGCGACCAGTTCCAGTTGGTCGAGCCGAAGATGCCTTTGATGTTGTCACCGGCGCCTTGTGCCATCAAGCGCGAAAACAGCGGCACCACAATCTGGAAGTCTTTGCCGTTGACAGACTTGTCACGCAGGCCAAATTGCACCGACTGCGTCAGCGAGTTGACCATGTCTTTGCCATAGTGGTTCAGCACGAGCACGTCGGCGCCGGAATTGAGAACCGGCGTGATGTACTGGGAGAAGTCACCCGCACCGAGCGGTGTGCGCACTGCCGAGTGCGTCTGCCAGCCCAGCTCTTCGGTGTATTTCTTGATTGAGCCTTCCTGTGACCAGCCCCAGTTGTAATCTGCTGTCAGATGATACGCCGTGCGGTCATTGCCCATTTCGGCCTGCAGAACGGGGCCCAAGGCGGCGCCGGACATTTCAGTGTTGAAAAAGTGACGGAATCCGTAAACGCGCTTGTCTTTGCCAGTCGTGTCGTTCGAATGCGTCAGACCCGCCATGAAGATGACTTGGGCTTCCTGGCACAGTGACTGCACCGCAACCGCAACTCCGGAAGACGAGCCGCCAGTAATCATGATGGCGCCGTCTTTTTCGATCATGCGCTTGGCTGAAGCCCTGGCAGGGTCGGATTTTGTCTGGGTGTCACCGGTCACATAGACCACTTTCTTGCCCAGCACGCCGTTGCCTTTCAGGGATATCGGGTCCATCGTGTTGAGCATGCCGCCATCGCCTTCACCATTGAGGTGCTTGACGGCGAGCTGATAAGCGCGCAGCTCATCCGCGCCCTCATCCGCGTATGGGCCCGTTTGCGGCACGTTGAAGCCGAATGTAACAGTGGCGCTGTCCCCGGGGTCATTGACAAACGCATGCGCGTTGCGCACAAACGCAAACGGCGCAACGCCTGCCAGCCCGAGTGCCGCCGATGACTTCAAGACATCGCGACGGGTAAATTTATTGGTGCTTTTCACAAAACTGCCTCCTAGAAAATTAGAGTTTGACACATGATGCTTAAAATGAACAAACGCGTGATTATACAAGGACAAATCGGACTTCTGCCAAAATTATGCAGTACGCCAGTGCGCAAAGGTCCGACCGACTTTCGGGTTCGCCGGTGGCGGATCAATGCGCTGCACTGGCGCTGTAATGATCGGACGGCGGAATTTGCCGTCGCGGCCGGCATCAGCCGTTTCGCAGATAATACAGCGGCCGGTGATTCAGTGCGCGCCACACACCTGTCATGCCCAGCACCAGTGAAATCGCAATCCCCAGCACTGCCGTATTGACCGCCGGCGCCAGCAGAAACTGCCACTCCCAGCCCATCAGGCCGGCCACCACCGCCCAAGAGGCGGCGGCGCCGACCAAAATCGCGACTCCCGCGGTGATGGTGCCTTGCGCCAGATACTCCAATGAGTACGCACCGAGTACATACTGCCGCGATGCGCCGACAGTTTTCAGGAGCACCGTCTCAAACGCCCGCCGCCGATTCTCGGAGACAATGATGCCCGCCAGTACCAGAACACCTGCAACAATGGTCAATACGCTGATGCTTTGGGCGGCATTCTGCGCTCTCATCAGCAACTCGCCGACGCGCTCCATGGCATCTTTGACCCGAATGACGGTCACACCCGGAAAGCGTCTGGCAATCTCGTCTTGGAGCAGGTATTCGCGCTGCTCGTCCATGTAGACCGTCGCCACGCTCGAATGCGGAATCGTTCGCAGCGGTTCCGGCGACAGCATGATGGCAAAATTCAGCCGCATCGAGCGCCATTCCAGCCCGCGAATATTGGCGACTGTCCCCTGCACATCGCGGCCCAAGATATTCATCGTGATCGTGTCGCCGAGTCCCAGATCAAAGCTGTCAGCTACATCTGTGTGGATTGACAGCAGCGGCGGTCCGCTGTAATCGGGATCCCACCACTGGCCCTGCTCAAGCTCAACGTTCGCGAGCGGTTCTGCGGTGTAGGAGAAAGTGCGCTCACCGTTGTCATCAATCAGCCATGCGCCATCAGGCTCTACCAGCGCGTCCGCGGGATTCATGCCTTTGATCGCAGTGATGCGCCCGGGAATGTAAGGCAGCACGTTCATCTCGCTGACGCCTTCGCTGGCATCAACGACATCCTTGATAGCCTCGAAATCCGCCGCCTGAATGCCGACCAGAAACAGACTCGGTGCCGATTGCGGGATCATTGAGCTGATCTGTCTGTCCAAATTGGCGGAAACCAGCACTGTAGTAATCAAAACTGACAATCCCAGTCCGACCGCCAGCACAATATCTGAAGTGACCGCACCGGGCCGATGCAGATTCGAAACCGCCAGCCGCACCATTGGCCAGCGCCGAAATCCAATACGCTCGGCACTGCGGATGATCACCGTGCCGATCAGCTTGAACGCCAGCCAGGCGCCCGAGACACCAATCACAAACCACACCGCAAAGCTCCTTTCGTAGGCGCTGTAAACAATC
This sequence comes from Arenicellales bacterium, assembly GCA_965200545.1. Lineage (GTDB taxonomy): Bacteria > Pseudomonadota > Gammaproteobacteria > Arenicellales > JAJDZL01 > JAJDZL01. The sequence continues at coordinate 345,514 of CBDAUJ010000002.1, forward strand.
AGCAATGCCAGTGCGGCGGCAATAATCGCGGAGACCCACACAAAGATCCATGGCGCACTTCGCTTTTCGGCGGCCACCACGTCCCGAAACAGGGCTGACGGTGAAGTGCGAAGTGCGCAGCCCAGCGGCCACAGGGTAAACAGCAATGCTGTCAGCAGTCCATACGCGGCTACATTCGCGAGGGACGAAATGCTGATTGTCAGCGCGACTGGAATCGCCAATGCCTGCTCGATGGCGACGGCAGCGAAATAGATCGCAAGAAATCCGGCGGTGATGCCGACGGCGATGCCCAGCAGCGCCAGCAGCAGAATCTGCGTGAGATAGACACCGCAGATAAATGCCGCCGATGCACCGACATTTTTCAAAATGGCAATGGTCGAAAGACGCGTATCCAGATAGGCGCGAACCGCGTTGCTGACCCCGACTCCGCCGACCAGCAGAGTGGTCAGGCCGGCGAGCGAAAGCAGCACATTGAGGCGGTTGACCACGTCGGCAAGCGTTGGCGATGCATTGGTAAAATCACGCACCTCGAGCAGCGGGAACTGGGCTGTCAATTCTTGCACCGCCTTATCAACACTGACTTCCGGCTGCAAATTCGCCCTGTACTCATAGAAACTGCGACTCGCCTGCGAAATCAGATCTGTCCCCTCAAGGGCATCGCGATGCACCATCACGCGCGGCCAGAATGCAAACCCCTCAGAGCTGCCAATGCGGTCAGGCTCATTGACAATAAGGGCACGCACCTCGAACTGCTGGTCACCAAGCGCAATCAAGTCCCCGGCCGCTGCATTGCCGGCCGCTGCGATTGACTCATCGATCAGCACACCCCATCGGCCGGCACGATTTTCCAGCGCCTGCGCCAGCGGCATGTCGACATTCAGGGTCAGAGCGCCATGCAATGGATAGAAGTCATCCACGCCCTTGAGGGAAACCAGCACATTTTTGCTGATGTCATCGGTGCGCAGCAAGGTACGCGTCTCGACAAAGCTGGCAACCACATCAGCGTATGTTTGAAGCAGCGCCAGCTGCGCATCACTCAAGCCTCGAAACTGCTGACTGACCGCCAAGTCTCCGCCGAGCAAGATTTTGCCATCACGCGCCATGCCGTTGAGCACACTCGACGAAAGCGTGACGACCGCCGTAATCGCCATCACCCCCAGCGCGAGACAGGCTAGAAAAATCCAGAACCCGCGCAGGCCGCGACGCAAGTCACGCAGTGCAACTTTGGCGATCAGGCGCAACAGCGTAGCTCGCGGCGGGCGGTGTAATCTTGCCGTCCAGCATTCCAACCTGGACGCTGCAGTTTTCAGCGATTTCCGGCTGGTGGGTGATCAGCAGCAGCGTCGCATCTCGCTTTGCGCAGGCGCTAAACAGCAAATCCATGATCAGGATGCCGTTTTCCTTATCGAGATTGCCAGTCGGCTCGTCGGCCAAAATCAGATCCGGGCCGGATATCAGAGCCCGTGCAATTGCCACCCGCTGCTGCTCGCCGCCTGACAGCTGGCTCGGATAATGTCCCAGTCGATGACTGAGGCCGACAACGGCGAGTTCCGCGCGCGCCTGCTCCATCGCGTCCGCGGCGCCGGCCAGCTCCAATGGCAAGGCAGCATTCTCAAGTGCAGTCATTGTCGGAATCAGATGAAATGATTGAAACACAATGCCGACATTGCGCCGCCGAAATTTCGCCAGCGCATTCTCATCAAGCTGAGTCAATTCATTGCCAGCAACCTTGACGGTGCCGCCAGTGGGGCGTTCCATTCCGCCGATGACCATCATCAGACTGGTTTTGCCAGCGCCGGAAGGACCGGTTACGCAGACACTGTCGCCGCTTTGGACTTCCAGATTCAGGCCGCGCAGAATCTCCACACGGCCTGCCTGCGTGTCCATGACCAGCCATAAATCTTTCAGCGAAATGACTGGATCAATATTCTCTTGCACGTGCTTCGTCCTGTACTTGAAATGGCAGATGGGCCCCAACCAGGCCGCTGCGAATAGCGCATGGCAAACTTTACATAAGGCCGAGAAGCCTAAAATCAAGATGCCATAGCAATTCGCGCACACGGCCTGCGGTGATTCTGCTAAACTGTCTGTGCGGGCATTGAGACAATTCCAGTCTGCCAACGTTTGACACCCGCGGCAACAGTCTTGTTCTTGACGATCCAGCGATTCTTGTCAGTTTAAAAACACTGCTCATCTCAAGCAGACATCATCACAAGGTCGGTTCACAGCCCGCGTCTTGGCAGGCGCCATTCAAATCGCGGGCGCTGATTCCCGATTGAGCTGCACATTCACTGAACCGCATTGTCGAATGCAATTGCAAGATTGGCATGATTCACAATCTATCGCAGAGCACATAAATTTGTTACGCGCTTATTTTCTTTGCAATAATCGATGCATTGAAATGGTCAAATTATGTTCGCAGCGGTTGTGTGCCGCGTTGTTGTGCATCTTGACTCTGGCGAGCGGGCCGCTTGCATCTGCGTCTGCCGGGCTGACACTGCCCGTGCGCATCGTCGCCATCGGCGACAGTCTCATGGCTGGCAAAGGACTTGAGTCGGAGCAAAGCTTTACTGTACAGCTTGAGGCTGAACTTCGCCGGCGCGGCCATGCGGTCGAAATCATTAACGCATCTGTCTCCGGCGACACCAGCGGCGACGGGCTGGCACGACTGGATTGGGTGCTGGCCGAACCATACGGTGGCGTTATTCTGTTTCTGGGGTACAATGATGCGTTTCGAGCCATTCCGGCGACTCGAGTCAAAACCAATCTTGAGCAAATGATCAAGAACATACAGGACCGTGAACTGCCCCTGCTGCTAGCTGGCGCCAAAGCGCCACGCAATTTGGGCGCGCCTTATTATGAAGCGTTTGATGCCCTGTACCCGCAACTCGCCGAACAGTATGAACTGAACTTTTTTCCGTTTTTTCTTGAAGGGGTCGCAACCGATGCGGACTTGAACCAGCGGGATGGCATCCATCCCAACTCAAGGGGTGTAGGGGTCATCGTCCACAACATTGTGCCGTACGTTGAAACGCTGCTCAGCGAAGTTGAGCGGCCTGGCACCAGTATCGAGTGAAACAAGCCGTTTTATTCATATAATACGGCGCACTTAGTCAAATCATCCAAGTTCTGACCAAAAAATATTTACATGGCTTCATTGAGATTTCTGGCCACCTTGCTGATCGGCATCTTGTTGGCTGCGGCTGTCGGTTGCGGCGGCGCAGGCGGCGGTACGGTTGATCCAGCAACCGATAATTCCGGCCATCCGCCGCGACCCGACACCCCAAAAGCAGCTGAGCCGCGCGGAACACCGATTCGACTTTTCGGCAGCGGTGCAAACATCCGTGGACAGCCGGGAACCGATGACGCTGACTATCAGGAATACCTGCTCTGGAAAGAATGGCAGCAATACCGAAAGTATCAGGAGTGGCTGCGTCAGCAAAACGGCTCAGCAGAGCCAGCATCGCAGTAAAGGTGCAAAGTGCCAGTTGCCCTGTGCTTAACTTTTGCCAGTGCCCCTGGCGAACATCAAGGCGCGGATTTGTCCGCTTGGCAGTAACTGCCGCTCAGTGGAGCTTTCTGGCCCGACGGTAGCGCGGCTGCGCTTGATACGCTTGTCTTTGAGCTTTCTTTTAATCTCAAAAACAAAAACTTCCAGCGGTCCGCTGCCTTCTTCCTGCTTGGTAACCGCAAAAGCATCCAACTCCCGGCGACTTGCGGCCGCATCAGAAAAACGAACCGCGCCTGACGCTTGACATCGTGCGCTGATCCGATAAACCTTTCCAGAGACGTAATCGAGATTTCTTCGACAAAAGCGCCGAGAATGCTGCCGACACGTCCTATCTCCCTTTCCAGTCTCGCCAATCCGCATCTGCCTTCGACTCAAGCGAATCCATTTTTGACTCGAGTGCATCCGCTTGATGGCCGAGTCGTTCAAGTACCCGCTCGCATTGCCGACTGAAATTAACTGACTGTGGCACACGGCAACCAGAAATTATTTCCAACTAATTGAAATCACGCGACAAAAATCTCATCCTGCCATCGCACAAAATATTGCGGCATCAGCTGACACAGACAAGTCTTCTGCCCGCCCCCGGACAGGTGGTCAACTCGAAAATACTGCGTGTCAGCGCCGTGCGAAGCGTACTGCGTCCAGTGAATTCAAGGCTTATGACTCGATTCGCTCGTAAATGACTGCGAGCAAGTTCTCCGCAGCCTCGATACTGGTCTCGTCGACTGCATCTTTCGGCGCCACTTGAATCTGTGTGCCGCCGCCGGATTCTGTCACCGTCACGTTGAATTGCCGATCTCTGATGTCGCGATCCTTGTTGCCGCGCCAGAATGCCCACCAGCGCTTTCCCTTGGACTTTTCGGTGCCGCGGAAACTGACGATATACAAGCCTGCACTGCGGTTGAGATCGTCAATATCAACGCCTGACGCCTCGAAAGTTCGTCCCAATTGCACCCACGCCGTGTTGAAATCCAAATCAACCACCACAGAGCGCTCGCCGCCCTCGCTATCGACGTAACGCACCGTCCGCAACGCCGCAAGCTGCGGCTCAGCTTGCGCTTCGTCAAGCTGATAGTTCGTCAGCATGAAATAGCGCAGCCGAGTATAGAAATCGCGGGCCGCTGACTCTTTGACGGTCGCCCCGTCGACCGTTCTGGGCACCACGTAGGTCACTGCGCCGTCTTCGGATGTTGACAAGTGCAGCTCATCAATCCTGCCTCGATACTCCCGGATGCCAATGCGCTCGCTCAAAGTGGGCTTTTCTTTGGTGTAGATGTTGAGCACATAATACACGCCAATTTCTCGATTGGAGCCGCGGATACCGACCCCCATATCGTTCAGCGCAAACTCCAGCCGCGGCCATACCGAGCCAAAGTCATCATAAATTTGCAGCTGTACGGATTCGTCGCTGCGCGGCTCAATCTGCACCCGAAAATGGCCTTCACCCTTCGCTTTGGCGGCCTCGTATGCCTCTACATTGAGCTGCTCGTCCGCCCGCTGATTCTTGTATTCCTGAAACTTTTCAAATGAAGCCCACGCCTCGTAGTTGCGGAATTGCTCCGGCGGGATCGAGGCGTAGTCGATTTGTGACTCGTCATGCTCTTGCGGCAGCTGCAGCTGCTCGGCGACTGGCAGCGGACTCAGTCCGGGCGGCACCTCCAGAGGGTCCAGCAGTTTTGACGAAGGCAGCAGTGACAGTTGCTGGCCGCCCGCCTCGATACAGCCGGCGAGCCCCGAAACGGCAACACACAGCAGCACCGCACTGGCGACTTTGCCCATTGAAAAGTCGATATTCATGTTGATGGCCTGCCTGAAAGGCTTAAGTCCGATTGACATTGATGCGGCTGAGAATGCCGTCGAATTGATCCAGATTGTTATAGCTTATTTTAATGAACCCGCGGCCATTGGTGTCACTGATTGAGACTTTGGCATCCATCGCTTCCGAGAGCTGCAGCGCCAGGCGCGTAATGTCTGGGTCGGTGCGCGGCTTTTTCTCATCTTTATTCTTATGCCAGTTCTTGACAAGTGTTTCCGTCTTGCGCACATTGAGGCCGCCTTGGACGACCTGCATCGCTGCCTTGATCTGATCCTCGCCCTCAAGCGCCAGCAGCACCTTGGCATGGCCGACATCGATTTCACGCTGCCGGACCAAATCCAACACCGGTTCGGCGAGCGTCAGCAGGCGGAGAAGATTGGTCACTGTCGCCCTGGATTTTCCAACACTGTCCGCGATATCCTGATGTGACAGGAAAAACTCGTCCGCCAGTCGCTTGAGAAGGTCGGCTTCTTCGATCGGATTTAAGTTTTCGCGCTGAATGTTCTCAATCAGCGCAATCGCCATCGCATTCTGGTCAGAAACAGTCTTGACGAGCGCCGGAACTTCATGCAGCGCCGCCCGTTGCGCCGCCCGCCAGCGCCGCTCTCCGGCAATAATTTCATACGTTCCAGACGCTTCGGCCGGTCGCACCACAATCGGCTGAATGATGCCGTGCGCACGAATAGAGTCCGACAGTTCCTGGATCGCCGCATCGTCTATCTCCCGGCGCGGCTGATAGGGCCCAGGGATCAGTTTCTCAATCGGCAGCTTGCTGACAGCATCAGCCGGCGGCATCACAGCACCGACAGAAGCCGGCAATGATCCAAGCAAAGCATCCAATCCGCGACCCAGTGTGGGTCTGGGCTCATCGTTCATGCGCTATCCTCCCGTATCAGAAACTCGCCCGTAAAAGCGATGTAAGCCATTGTTCCAGAGCATTTTTTATCATACTGAATGACTGGCATGCCATGACTCGGCGCCTCTGCAACCTTGATATTTCGGGGAATGAAACTTCGGTATAGACAGTCTGGGTAATGCTTCGCCAGCTGCTGTGAAACCTCACGGTCCAGCTTGTTGCGGCGATCGTACATGGTGCGCAAAATACCGTTGATTTTCAGTTTTGGATTCAAATTTTGCCGCAGACGGTCAATTGTCTGCATGAGTTCCACCAGTCCCAAAAGCGCATAATACTCGCATTGCACTGGCAAAATCACCTCGTCGGCGGCCACCAGGGACAAGACGGTGAGAATGCTCAAGGTCGGCGGACAATCTATGAAAATGTAATCGTAGTTTGCGCCAACATCTTTCAGTGCGGATTTCAGCCGCTGCTCCCGCTCAGCGACAGCATTGAGCTCCACCGCAGCGCCCGCAAGATTCGGCGTGGCTGCCAGCAGGTCGACATCACAGGATGTTTTCAGAATTGCTTTTTCAACACTCGCACCATCCATCAGCACCTCATAGCAACTGGCCGCAATCTGATGGGTGTCGTATCCCATGCTGCTTGTCGCATTGGACTGCGGGTCCATATCGATCAGCAGCACTTTACGCCGCGCGCGTGCCAGTCCGGCGGCCAAATTAATGGCGGTCGTCGTTTTGGCGACGCCGCCTTTTTGATTGACAATCGCCAGACAGCGACCTGATTTCTTCTTCTTTGCAGGCACCGTCTTATTCCCATTCCTCGCCGGCTGCATTGCGCCTCAGCACAACCAAATGCCGCTGCGCCTGCAGACTTGGCACGTGCAAACGCTGCACCGCGGCGTGCCAGTCCGAATTCAGGCGCTGCAATTCCCGACTTGGGTCGCGCCCTTTCAGCAAAACGACGCACCCGTCGTCTCGCAGCAGAGGCTGCGCCAGCTGCGCAACCGCACCGATTGAGCCCAAAGCCCGCGCAGTCACGATATCATAGGGTTCTGCGCTCTTTAGATCCTGGATACGGGTATGCAGCACTGCAATATTATGCAGCTCCAGCTGCGCGGCTGCATGGGTGAGAAACTGCGTTTTCTTCAGACTGCTGTCGACCAGCGTCACCTGCGCAGCCTGCCAGACGAGAGCCAGCGGAATTCCTGGAAAGCCAGCGCCGCTGCCAAGGTCAACAATGCGCAGAACGCCACGCCCCAGCATTTCGGACAGATCATATGTGCCGGCCTTGCACTGCCAGCACGCAATCAGGGCCGCGATGCCAGTCAGACTGTCGAGCAGATGGTGACTGACAAAATCACGCGGCGCCCGGATTGCAGTCAGATTCATGCCACGATTCCAGTGTGCAACCAGTGCCAAATGCGTGATGCATCGCCTGATCTGGCAGTCCGTCAGGACCATGCCGAGCTGGCGCAGGCCGCTGCGGACCTGCGCGTCGATTTCGCGGTCGTAAAATGCGCCCGGCACCGCAGCGGCCGCTTCCCAGTCCGTCTGGCGATTCACCTCGTCGAAATCCAAATCAGGCTGCATCCTGGCTGTGCGTCAAGGTCTCTTGCATGGCTTGTTTCTTCAGATAGATCGACAAAACTGCAATCGCGGCCGGCGTAATGCCCGGGATGCGTGATGCGATGCCGAGCGTTTCCGGGCGCTGTGCGGTCAGCTTTTCTTTGGCTTCATTCGACAATCCATGCACGGAAAAATAGTCGATCGCCACAGGCAGACGCAGCTGCTCAGCCTGCGCTGACTTGTTGACCGCGCGCTGCTGACGCTCGATATAGCCTGCATAGCGCACCTCAATCTCAAGCTGCTCCTTCACTGCGGCATCCGTCACAGGCGCCCCGGCGCCCGGCAGGGCCAGGGCGGTATCGTAATCGATCGCCGGATCACGCAGCAAATCATAAAGGCTGATGCTGCTATGCAAACTGCGTCCCAAGACCTTGGTGATGTCCGTTTCGTTCACCGGGCCGGGTCGAATCACACACGCTTGCAACCGGCTGCGCTCGGCCTCAATCAGGTCGCGCTTGCAATTGAACGCGCGCCAGCGCGCCTCACCGACAAGTCCCAGCGCATAGCCGGCCGGTGTCAGCCGCAGGTCGGCGTTGTCCTCACGCAGCAGCAGACGATGCTCCGCCCGCGACGTAAACATCCGATACGGCTCATCGGCGCCTTTGGTCACCAGATCATCCAAAAGCACGCCAATGTAGGCTTCATCGCGGCGCGGCCACCAGGGCTCTTGCGACTGGCAGCGACGCGCGGCATTCACGCCCGCGACTAAACCCTGGCAAGCCGCTTCCTCATAACCGGTCGTGCCGTTGATCTGTCCGGCCAGAAACAACCCTTGGAGCGACTTGCTCTCAAGCCATGGCTGCAATTGCCGCGGATCAAAAAAATCATACTCGATCGCATAGCCCGGGCGCGTCAGCAACGCATTTTCAAAACCGATCATGGAACGTACAAACTCACATTGCACTTCAAACGGCAAACTCGTTGAGATGCCATTGGGATAGATTTCGGCGGTATTCAGCCCCTCCGGCTCGACAAAGACCTGATGGGAATCGCGGTCACCGAAACGCACGATCTTGTCCTCGATCGACGGGCAATAGCGCGGTCCAATCGAGTCAATCGCCCCGCCATACATCGCCGACTGCGCCAGCGCCGCATCAATAATCGCATGCGTGCGGACATTGGTGCGAGCAATGTGACAGGACATCTGCGGCGGATGCTGCGCCGCGGATCCCATGAACGAAAACACCAGCTCCGGGTCATCGTCCAGCTGCCGCTCCAGCTTGCTGTAATCAATCGTGCGGCCATCAATGCGCGGCGGTGTGCCGGTTTTGAGACGTTCCACGTGGAACATCAAGTCACGCAACCGCTTCGCCAAGCGGTTCGAAGGCGGGTCTCCAGCGCGGCCGCCGCTTTGATTATCCAAGCCAATATGGATGCGGCCGCCGAGAAACGTGCCCGTCGCCAGAACTACCGCCCGGGCGCTGATTTCCAAGCCGAAACGCGTCACAACACCGATCACTTGGTTATTTTCAACCGCCAAATCCTCAACTTCCTGCTGAAAAAGCGCAAGATTGTCTTGGCTTTCCAAAAAATTTCTCACCTGCATGCGATACAGCATTCGGTCGGCCTGCGCCCTGGTTGCGCGCACTGCCGGGCCTTTTCTGACATTCAGACGGCGAAACTGAATGCCGCTCAAATCGGCGGCACGGGCCATGATGCCGCCGAGCGCATCGATTTCACGCACAATGTGTCCCTTGCCAATGCCCCCAATTGCCGGATTGCAAGACATTTGACCAACGGTATCGATGCTTTGCGTCAGCAGCAGCGTGCGGCGGCCGGCACGTGCGGCGGCCGCGGCGGCTTCCACGCCGGCATGGCCGCCGCCGACGACAATAACATCGTAACTCATCGCTGCATTCATTTCGGATTCAGGCGATTTGCCCGCCGTCGGTTTACTGATAGTAATAGTCGTAGCCGGACAGGATGTCCTGTGTAAATTCCCAGGCCTCAGAGAATTTTACCGCGTCTTCGTCTGGAAATACGATACGGGTGTAGAGTCCCTCCGATCTTTCCGTCTTCAGCGCCTCCAGGATGCGCTCGAGCCCGGTGCGAGAGACCGCAATCGGGGCTGGAGAATCCGGCAGATTATAGGCGAGGATCGTGTTGCCGGCTGCATCTTTGTTGTAAAACACGCTGACCACATAGCGATTGACTTCGCTGCGGGCGGGACGCAGCAGCAATTGATTTTCCTGCTCAAGCGCGACGATCTGGGAACGCAGCTGCGCGGCTTGACTGTCTTGATCTGCAAACGCGGCCTGCAGATCGACGAGTTCCGCCAGGCGCTGCTGATAAGCGGTTCGCAATTGGGCGAGTTCCGCAAGCGTCGCCTGCCGGTCTTGCTCACTCGCATCCCGCTGCGTCTCAAGGCGCTCGATTTTTTCGTCGCGGCGCGTGACATTATCGCCCAGCTGCTCGATCAGAGCCAGCAGGCGATTGACCCGCTGTTCCTGATCAAGCTGCACCTGCTGCAAGAATTCGACCTCGCGCTGAAGTGACAATTCGGCACTCTCGAGTCCGGCACGCCCTTCAATCAGCGTCGCCTGCGCTTCACGCAGGCTCTCAATTTCCTGATCACGCTGTGCGGCTTGCGCACCCATAGAGCTGAGCTGCTTCAGCTGCTCGGCATTGACCGCCTGGAGCGTCGCTTTCTCGACCTGTGCTGCAGTCAGCTGGGCGCGCAGGCTTTCGAGCTCCGCATTGCGCTGCCGAAAGCGCTCATTCATGGCGGCGGCCGCCGCCAAAGACTGACTGAGACGCTGCTGCAAGCTGTTCAGCTGCTCTTTTTGCTCTCCGAGAGCCAGCAGATTCCGCTGCTCGGTTTCGCTGAGCGCAGCGATACGCTCAAGACTTGCGCTTTGCGCAGTGCGCAGCGCCTCAAGCTCAGACTGCAAGCGCTGTGCAGATTCCGCGGCGCTGGCAAGACGCTCTCGCAGCTGCTTCTGCGATTGCGCATCTGCATCCAGCGCACTTTGCAGCTCGCCGCGCTGCGCGGTCAGCTGCGCAATCTGGTCGCCCTGCTGTGCCAGTGCCGCGCGCGACTCATCAAGCTGCGCCAGCTGGACTGCAAGCTCGCGGCGCTGGCTTTCTGTCGCTTCGGCGAGGGAACGGATCTCCTCATCTTTCAAGCCCGCCTGATCAATCAGCCGCCTGATCTCCAGTCGATTTTCAGTTCGCGTCGCCTCCAGCGCGGCTACTTGCGCCTCATAGGCCGCCGTGCGCTGCGCCAGCTGTTCCAGCTCAGCGGTCTTGTCGCTGATGAGCATCTCCAGCTCGCTCATCGTCACATTCATTGTGCCGATCCGGCCGGTCAAGGATGCGATCTGATCCTGATAGCCGGCGATTTCGAGCTGCAGGCTCTCGAGCTGGCTGTTCAGTCGGATCTGGGTCTCATGCAGTGCCGCGGTGGTGTACTCGAGCTCGCCTATACGCCCGGCACGCGCCTCCGACAGTGCTTCGAGCTGGGTACGCTGCTCTTCGGATAAGACTAAATCTTTTCTTGTTTTTTCTATTATATCAGTAAGGTATATTGTTCTTTCTCGCAAAGACTCAATTGTTGCAGTGGCCGCATCGCGGGTCGAGGTGGCCGACTCCAGATCTGTTCCGAGCTGAATATTGCGCAGCATGAAAATGACTGACGCCATCAGAAAAATGATCACCACCACCATCATGATGTCAGTAAATGAAGGCCAGATGCTGTCGTCTGAATGACTGGCAGCCGATGCATGGTGCACCCGAAGATCAACAAAGCCGCCGGATGCGGTGTTCAACAGGGGGACTCCTGCGGCAGGCAGATTTCGCGGGCCGGCTCACTCATCGTCAAAGTCATCGCGGCTGTCGCGCAGCCGGAAGCCGGCTCTGAGAATAGTCCGGATCTCGCTGAGAAGCTCCATATTCTGCTGCGTGATGCTTTCAAAACGCGCAAACATTGCATTCTGGTCTTGGCTGACAAGCTGGATTTTTTTGAAGAACTCCTCAAAATTACCAATAGTTTCAATAGTATTCGTCAAAAGTTCATTCAAATTCTGTTCCGGTGAGCGGGTCGCCCTCTGATACTGCGGCATCAGGGCAGTTGCGGTAACATGCTCGATGCGTCCGAGCACATACGACTGGGTATCCAGCAGCTTGAGATAGAAATACCCGAACAGGAAGTAAGCCAGGATCGCAGTCATCGTCGTCGACAGGGCGGTGGACATGCCGTGAATCACGATGTCAATGCCTTCAATGCTGTTGACATCCGTAATTGCGGTGGAGGCGCCCACCAGCGCCACAGTCAGCGATGCGATGGTGCCGAATACGCCGGTAAGAATGAGGATGTTGTTGACAAATTTGGCAAAACTCGTGCGGCTGCTTTCTTTGGCCAGCAGCGTCGCCGCCAGCGCGTTGTGATTGATTTCGCTGCGCACACTGTAAAAGTCAACAACGGTCTGGTAGCGCTCGGCGATGATCGTCTTGGGAGGCAGGTTTATCAGAGCTTTTTCTGGATCGTCGGTTCTGACCGCGACCAGGAACTGATCCAGCGCTGCCTCTTCTCTTCCATAAACGATAAACAGATAAACCAGCTGCATCAGTCCGACCAGAAACAATACCAAAATTGCACCGTTGATAATCCAGCCGACCCGCGTAAGCTGATTGCGGAAATACAAATTGGACAGATAGTCCTGCTGCCAGACGAGAACGCCGCCGACCGCAACAAGGACCACAACCATTTGCAAAATGACGCGGACAGATCTGTGTTTCATCATGGCTATTGACTGAGAATCTGAGAATTGGAATCGCTTTCGATGGCCGCCCATTGAAAAAACTGCTGAGCGTGGAATTATACCCCCTGTCAAATGACCGCGAACCGCGATGGTCGAGCAGCCGAATCCGCCAATTCAAGCCGAGCGCGGCGGCCGCGGCCGCGAGGCCGGAACTTGGGCGGAGGCGCAGGCGGCCTATTTGCCTATGCAGAAGCTCGAAAAAATCTCACCCAGAAGCGCGTCTGAAGTGGGCACCTGCGTAATCTTGCCCAATTCGAGCGTCGCATCATGCAAATCCTGCGCCGCCAGCTCGCCGGCTCTCTGCTCACGCAGCACATCGCGGGCGCTGTGAACAAAGCGCGTAGCGCTGGCAATGGCCGTCACATGGCGCCGGCGCGCCAGAAACACGCTCTCGTGCGCCGGGTCGTAGCCAGCCAGGGTCTCGATAGCGCGCAGAGCCGAATCCAAGCCCTCGCCGCTCAAGGCAGAGACAAAAACATGATGGCGCATGTGGCTCAGGGGGTTCCGTTCGGGTGCGGCGGCCAAATCGATCTTGTTCCATACGATCAGGACACGCTGGCGCTCAAGTCGCGCGAGATGCTGGATGTCTTCGAGGGTCGCACCAGCAGCGCTGTCGATCACATACAACACCACATCGGCGCGTTTGGCTGCTTCCCAGGCTCGGGCAACCCCTTGTTTTTCAGCGACATCGGCACTGTCACGCAATCCGGCAGTATCCGTCACCCGCACCGCCAGGCCGCTGACATCCACGGTCACATCCACGGTATCGCGCGTCGTCCCCGGTGTCGGTGTCACGATGACGCGGTCCTGACCGCTCATCGTATTGAGCAGGCTTGACTTGCCCGCATTCGGCAACCCGACAATCACTGCCGAAACACCCTCTCGCAGCACACTCCCGGCACTCGTCTGCGTCGCCAGCAGATCCAGTTCGGCACACATTGCGCTGACCCGTGCATTGAGCTCACGACTGTCAAGGAAATCGATTTCCTCTTCCGAAAAGTCGATCGCAGCCTCTACATAGACCCGCAACTGGATCAGCTGACTGACGATCTCCTTGATGCGGCTGGAAAACTCACCAGCGAGCGAGCGCAGGGCCGCCCGGGCGGCCTTTGCCGTCGCCGCGTTGATCAGATCCGCCACTGCTTCAGCTTGCGCCAGATCCAGCTTGGCGTTGTCAAAAGCGCGCCAGGTATACTCGCCAGGCTCGGCAAGGCGCGCGCCGCGCGCCACCAGCTCGCCGAGCAGGGTGTCCAGGATGACCGGTCCGCCATGGCACTGCAGCTCACAGACCGGCTCGCCGGTGTACGAATGCGGCGCCGGAAAGTAGAGTGCCAGCCCTTGGTCGATCAGTTCGCCGCGGCGGTCATAAAAACCCCGCAGCTGCGCGGTGCGCGGCTGCAGCGCCGACCGCTCGCCAGGTGCCGTGAGCGCCAGCGCCAGCGCCAGCGCACCGGGGCCTGAGATGCGGATGACACCGATGCCGCCAACACCGGCTGGCGTGGCGACCGCCGCAATCGTATCTGTCTGTGATGCTATTCCGTGGCCAGTTTGCGAGTGATATACCACTGCTGCGCGATCGATAGAATGTTGTTAACCAGCCAGTAGAGGACAAGCCCGGAAGGAAACCACAGAAAAAAGAACGTGAATACGACCGGCAGACTCATCATGATATTCTTCTGCATCGAGTCCAGCGGCGTCGGGTTGAGAAACTGCTGCGCGAACATGGACACCCCCATCAGTACCGGCAATACGTAAAAGGGATCCGACCGCGACAGATCGTTGAGCCAAAAAATAAATGGCGCCTGCCGCAGCTCCACGCTTTCCAAGAGCACCCAGTAAAGCGCAATGAATACCGGAATCTGAATCAGAATCGGCAAGCAGCCGCCAAGTGGATTGATTTTTTCTTTTTTGTAGATTTGCATCATCTCCTGATTCATCGCCTGCCGGTCATCGCCATAGCGCTCTTTGAGCGTCTTCAGGCGCGGTTGCAGCTTCTTCATCTTGCCCATCGATTTGTAACTGGCCGCCGACAGCGGATAAAACACAATTTTGACCAGCAGAGTCAGCAGAATAATGGAAAATCCCCAGTTCTTGACGACCCCGTTGATATGATCAAGAATCCAAAAAAGCGGCGATGAGATCGGTGTCAGCCATCCGTAGTCCACGGTTAGAATCAGACCTTCGGCCGGATCATCGATGCGGTCATGATCTTTCGGCCCCACATACAGCTGGCTGGCGACGGTGCCCGCGGCGCCGCTTTCCACCGTAGTCGGCGTACGCGCGACATAACCCGCCTGATAGCGCGGCTCGCCCGCACCGGCGAGGACCTTGGTGTAGAACTGATAGGGACCGTTTTCCTGCGGCAGCCAGGCGGCAACGAAGTAGTGCTGCAGCATGGCCACCCACCCCGATGGCGTGCTCTCAATGACCGGCGCATCATTGCGGATTTCCTTGTAGTCGATTTTCTCGTATTTCTCATCAGGCGTGTAAATCGCCGCGCCGCGATAACTCGGCAGCGCCCTGAAAATAAAAAAACCTTCGCTGTCTGGCACATATTCGCTGCTCAGAAACTGGCCATACTGAAACCCTTGCCAGGGCTCGCCGCTCGCATTGTCAATCCGGTACTCGATATCCACCAGATACTCATCGCGATAGAAGGTGTAGGTTTTGGTGAATTGAACGCCGTTGGGGGCGATCCAATAAAGCGGCACCGCAATTGAATCCAAGTCGCTGGTGAGCGTGTAGCGGTCGGCCGGCGCCGAAAACAAAGTTTTATGGTTGGGCGAATTCTCATCACTGCCGACCAGGCCCGACTGCGCCACCAGGAGGTCCGGCCCGGTGCCTTTGAAGATCGGGAAGGGAATCTCAGGTGTATCCACCGCAACCGGATAAGCGAGCAGCCTGGCCTCCCGCAGCGCACCGCCAAGCAAATCAATCTCCAGCTGCAGCAGATCGGTCTCCACGCGCACGGTGCTGGGCGGCTGGGCGGCGCGGCTGGCCGGGCCCGTGCTGTCTGCAGCGCTCGGCGGCACCGACTCGACAGCAGCCGGCAGCTGCGGGACATCGTCCGCGACCGGCGGCTGCAGCGGCACCGCCGGAACGCCGGAAGGCACCCCAAGCGAATCTGCCGGCTCGCCAGCAGGAATCGAATGACCGCTGAAGCGGGTGTTTTTCTCAGCCTCATATTCCAGCCATGCCTGCCAGATGAGCAGTAGCACCAGCCCCAGCGAGATGACCAGGAAAGCTCGTCTGAAATCCATCGCCGGCACCGTCTTCAGTCGCGCTCTCGCGGCGGCGGCACAGGATCATCGCCGCCGCAATGCCAGGGATGGCAGCGCAGCAGACGCCGGAGCGTCAGCCAAGCGCCTTTGAGCGGACCGTGCGCTTCGATGGCCGCAATCGCATAGCTTGAGCAGGTCGGATGAAACCGGCAACTCGGCCCGAACATTGGACTGATCACGTAGCGATAAAACTTTAGCAGTAAAATCAGCGCTTTTTTCATGGATGCAGTGTTTGGAGAAGCTCGACTAGACTGGCACGCAACTGTTGGCTGGCCGCCCCGGCACACGAAGGGTTGGCGATCACCACCAGATCCATCGAGCGCAACTCGGCCTGCTGGAGCCGAAAGCACTCTCGAATCTGCCGTTTGATGCGGTTGCGCTCAACTGCACTTTTGGAAACTCGCTTGGAGACAACAATTCCTAATCTGGCCTGATGCTGATTGCGCCGGTAGCGGACCAGTATTCGAAAATACCGGCCTGATGCTCGCCGGTTCTTTTTGAATACGGACGAAAACTCAGTTTTCTTTTTCAGGCGCGCACTGCCGGGAAACCCCGATTTTCCAGGCAGATGCCGCTGGCTATGCACTCAGACGTTTGCGGCCTTTCGCCCGCCGCGACCGGATTACCGCCCGCCCGCCGCGGGTACGCATGCGGGACCGAAAGCCATGCTTTCGCTTTCGTTTCAGATTGCTTGGTTGAAATGTTCGTTTCATAAATCAAATATAAATGTTCAGTTCTGACTGTTCCTGTTGCAAGCGGCACCAAAAAGCGGCATCCAACCAGCCAGTCGGCAAAACAGCAAGGCCGGAATTATAGCAAACCGGTTATTTCCAAAACGTGCGGATTTTGCGCACTCGGGTTGCGAGCACAGGCCTAGCCTTTTGCGGCGGACATGCCCGGCTGAGCTTTTCTTTTGCTCTCCATGGGTGAACGTCCAGCCGGTAAAATCGAAAAATTGTAAGGATTTCTCCAAGCCGTAATCGCCCCAGTAGGAGTGTGAACGATTTCTGCGCAATTACGCCAGATTGAAATTGCATATTTGGTTTATGCACATCCAATTTACCGCGTCCTTGAGTCTTGCAACCCGAATACAGTTTGCGGCCTGGGCCTGGTGACAATTTTCCGGCGAAGAAGGGAATCTCACAGAATATCTCAAGCAGTATAGGGCGAATGTTTTGGAAACGCTGCCAGTCATCAGACAGACGCTTTTACAGCACACAAGGATGTGTGAGGTTCGATTGGGGATGCGAATCCAGGGCAGGAACAAGAATCTTATGTGTTATGTGAAATTTCACATAAGCAAAGATATCTCAAAACCTCTCTTGGACGCGGTAAATGCAGAATTGTGACCGCCTCAACATTTGCCGGCATGCTCATTCTCGATGCGAAGACCCGGGCACCGATTTATTTGAGAATTTTGCTCCGATATCTATACCATGGGTTCGAGAATGTATGGAGGCATTATCCATTGAGCTGATTTGGCCATATTCTTGCTGGCTTTTTTCTTTTCTCCAATGACCAATCCATGAGCCGGTTCATCTGGGAAGGGTCTCTGGCTACATGCTGCTGATTCTCGCGCGCAATGCTCGCAGTGACTGCGGCTAGCGACAAATTTTCATGGTCAGCTAAAACTTCTTCAGGCTTTCGCTCAGCAAACTCCAACTCATCTTTGAGAACTACGGACATTGGCGTACCGTTAGAATGGTCTTTAAATGATGCGGAAAATGGGCGCGAACGATTTTGATTGTCATCCCAGATTACATGCAAGCCAAACTTGATTGGAATGCGACGAAGTAATTCACAATCATCTCGTATAGATGAGTCATCCTCATAGCTCGTGCAGGTCATTTAAGTCTGTTCTCTTCTTCAACCGCACGCCTGGCAATCAAATCAACGAAACTTGATAATTGACTGGTGTCTGGAGACCAGTCATCTTCATACGGTTTGATCTCTCCTTTCTCATCTTTAAAAAATATGCAATGAGCTTCACTCGCACTTTATAAACATCAAAGTCACGGTAACTGTATGTCTTAACGTCCTGTAATTCGCTTGATGGTCACGTGATACATCTCGCCAGCCTTTCCCAAAAGCTAAAGATCTCGATCATCAACTACTCGGCATAACGCATCAACAAATTCCCGCCCGCAGCATAAATACACATTGATCGTGGACTCGCGAGAATCGCCGAGGATTCACTCCAAAAACAGGCCGCTCGAATGTATGCGGGCATTTTTTTGTAGACCAATGTACATGGCGGCTATGCTGTAAATCCCATCCGTTTGCATCGTCAAATTGTACAAGGTACTCGTATCCGCCAGAAACCTTGCCTACAGCTCGTATCTGAAAACCAATTTAACGCAGTTACTTCAGATTCAAGGCGATGCCGCCTCTGGCAACTCATTGGCGGCCTGATCACCAGCGCCCGCCGAGTAGTCAGGGCAAACTGCGATGGTGAACTCAAAAATCGAAATATTTTTGCAAATGAAGCCGAATTATGCCAAACTTACCGGCTCGCTTTAGAACTGCAACTTATAGTTCGATCGAACGTTCTATATTCGTATTGGCTTCATACCCTTTTGCAACCGTTACGTCAGCCGAGTCACATGCAATGAAATCCGCACAGCTGTGGAAACAGTGCCTCAACCAGCTCAAGACCAGCGTCTCAGAGTCCGAATTCAACACTTGGCTGCGGCCGCTCATTACCGATGAGCGTGACGACCGGCTGGTCCTGAAAACCCACAGTCCATATTCCAAGCGCGTGATCGAATCCGAATATCTGGAATCGATCAAAAACACCGTGCGCAAAATCCACGGCGAGCCGCTGGCGGTCGCCATCAGAACGCTCTCTGTATCTGAGGTGCGCAGCGACAAGCGGCGCAACCGCAATGCCGCCGCAGACCTGAACCCAATTGCGCAAAACCTGCCTTTCGGGTTCGGCAAGCTTGACCGTGACCTGACTTTCGATCGGCATGTCACCGGCGACTCCAACAATCTTGCGCGGGCAGCTGCCATGGCCGTCAGCGAAGAACCGGGTACCCAGTACAACCCGCTGTTTCTGTTCGGACCGGTGGGCGTCGGCAAAACGCACCTGATGCAGGCCGCCGGCCACGCCATGCTGGAAAAATGTCCCGACATCAAGCTTGGCTATGTTCAATCGTCGATGTTTGTGCAGCATCTAGTGACCCTGCTGCGGCGCAAGGACAATGATATGATTGAGCGCTTCAAGCAGATGTACCGCGAGCTGGATGTGCTGCTCGTTGATGACATTCATCTGTTTGCCGGAGCCAACGCATCGCAGCAGGAATTTCTGCTGACCTTCAATATCATGATGGAAGGCCGCAAACAGGTGATTATCACCAGCGACCGATTCTTCAAAGATCTCGAAAATATTGAAGACCGTCTCATCTCCAGGTTCGGCGCGGGTCTGTCGCTTGCCATCAAGCCGCCGGAGCTCGAAACCCGCATCGCAATTCTCGAATCCAAAGCCGAAGAGCGGGGGGTCGCGCTGGCGCCGGAGGTGTCGCGATTTCTCGCCGACAAAATCAGTACCAGCGTTCGTGAGCTTGAGGGCGCACTGAATGTGCTGTGCGCCAATCACCGCTTGTCGGGTGAGCCGATTGATATAGTCAAGTGCAAATCGTGGCTGGAAGATCTGATCGAATTCAACAACCGGCCGATCGAGATTGACGAGATCAAACGCAAAGTTGCAAAGTATTTTGACTTGCGAGTAGACATATTGACATCCAAATCCAGAAAAGCGCAGCACGTCAGGCCGCGCTACGTCGCGATTGCGCTCGCCCGCAATCTGACCACCAAAAGCACCATCGAAATCGGCCATGCCTTCAACCGTGATCATTCAGCTGTGATTTACGCCTGCAACAAGCTCGAGACCATGCTCCAGGCAGATCGCAAATTCGCCGATGAGTATCAGTCCCTGCATGACAGCCTGTCGCCTTGAAAACCGGGCCTGCCATCAGACAGGCCAAGTGCGCCCCCAAAGAAGTCGCGGTGCCTGTACGCCCAGAATTCAGGCAATTTTTTCGTACGATTTATCCACAGGTTTAAGTGTATAATTGCGAACAATTCGTATGCATTCGCTGGGTCCGCTGCCAGTTGCGGTCCTTATGCTCGCAGACTGATTTTTTTCGTACGGGTTTACGCACAATTTGAATCCCCGGTAGTCTATGATTCGACTTGAAAATTTGTGCATGTACTGGAAATCCACAGTGCTCATCACCACAACAAATTTACCAATTGATTTTTAAGAGTTTATGCATTTCGTCATTAACCGAGAAGTAATTCTTTATCCGCTGATTCGCGTGAGCACGGTAATCAGCAACAGCCCGGCAATCCCAATCTTGTCTCATGCGCTGGTACGCTTTGGATCCGGGCAATTGACGCTCACGGGAACCAATATTGAGATCCAGATCAGCGAAACGATCGAAGGCATTGAGGTGCAGGATGCACAGGATTTCGCGTTTCCGGCGCAAACTGCACTTGAATTCTGTCGGAAACTGAAGCACGGCTGTGACTTGAGTTTCAGCAAGGAGCCCCAGAAAGACAGTCTTGTTATCGAGACGATTGACTCGAGTAGCGGGTCAGCCGCGGGCGATGGTGCCGGCGAGCCCCAGAGCGGTGCCGAAAGCACTTCGGTCAGCCGCCTCGAATTGCAGACGATAAAAATGGCCAATTTCGATGATTTTGATGAATCTGGGATGGTTTTTCCAGAGTTGCGAACGCAAGACAGTGACTGGAAGTTCAGCATGGTTGCCAGCCGGCACAGCTTGCAGTCGATTATCCGCCGCTCGCGTCATGCAATGAGCGTCAAGGAGACATCGCGGGTGATACTTGAGGCGATGCTGATCGAAGTGACCGAGAATGAGATTTGCGCCGTGGCGACCGACGGTCACCGCTTGGCGACAAACAGTGCCGAGGTTGACAATACTGGGCTGTCAGAGGGCCAGCGCCAGCAGGCGGTGGTGCCGCGCGCTTCGATTGAGATGCTCAGCAAACTGCTCTCTGAGTTGACATCTTCGGTAGAGTTAAGTATTGGAAACAATCACCTGCGAGTGCAAACTGCGCAGGTTGTCTTTATCACCAAGCTGATGGAAGGCAACTACCCGGAATGGCAGGCGACAATTCCCATCAATGTCAGTCGCACCATCCGCGGCAGCCGCGAGGAACTGCAGAATGTGCTCACTCGTGTCAATATTTTGAGCATGTGGGACAAAACCCTGATCGCGGCCAAGATGCTGGCTGCCGGCGAAGTTATGAAAGTGCATGCCCAATCGATTCAAGCCGCCGGACAGCGCATTGACGAGGAAGTCGATATCGTGCAAAACGGCGATGACGTGGATGCCGAGATTGAGTTTCAGGTGCGCTGCAAGTATTTGCTCGACATCTTTGAAGTCATGAATGAGTGTGAGCAGTTTGAGCTGAACATGATCGCGCAGCGCGATGCCTGCGTGGTGAAGTTTCCAGATGATCCATCGGCCACTTTTCTGGTCATGCTGCTGAAAAAGCGCTGAGCTTCGCAATTCGGTCGTTTTCGCGCCGGTCCATTGCTGGCGCACATGCGCCGCCAATTCACTCTGGTTTGGGGCATGACAACCACAACTGACTGACGAACTGCCATGTCTGATACCCAAATCGACAAAAGCCGCTACAGCGAATCCGATATCCAGGTGCTTGAGGGCCTTGAGCCGGTTCGCAAGCGCCCAGGCATGTATATCGGTGATACTGATGACGGCACCGGCTTGCACCATATGGTCACGGAAGTGGTGGACAATGCCATTGATGAGGCGGCGCAAGGCTATGGCACCAAGATCACCGCAGTGCTGCACAGCGACGATTCGGTATCGGTCAGCGATCAGGGGCGCGGTATTCCGACCGGACCGATGCCGCAATACAACAACACCGCGGCCGCGACCATCATCATGACGACGCTGCATTCGGGCGCGAAGTTTGATGATGATGCCTACGACGGCGCCGGCGGGCTTCACGGCGTCGGCGTCTCCGTTGTCAACGCACTGTCAGACTGGCTGGAACTGACCATATGCCGCGATCAGAAAGTGCACTTTCAGCGTTTTGAGAATGGCGAGCCGCTGGAGCCGCTTCAAGTCATTGGCAATACGGACAAGACCGGTACCAAGATCACTTTCAAGCCGTCTCAGGAAATTTTCAAGAATGTGACAGCATTTCGATTCGAAACGCTGCGCGAGCGCATGCGCGAGCAGACCTATCTCAATCCGGGCCTGCAGATTGAGCTGCGCGATGAGAGCGAGGACCGCACCGAAGTCATGCGCCACGATGGCGGCATCGTCGAGTTCGTCCAAGACATGAACAAGGCCCGCCAGTCGATCAATGAGAACATCATTGCGATTCGGGACACCAAAGATGACATTGGCGTCAGTGTTGCGTTGCAGTGGTGCCTGAACTACTACAAGGAACGCGCACGGTTTTATACCAACAACATTTTCCAGAGCGACGGCGGCACGCATGCCAGCGGTTTTCGGCGGGCGCTGACGAAAACAATCGGCACTTATATTGAAGAAAAAAATCTTGCCGGCAAAGGCAAAATCATCGGTGAAGATGTGCGCGAAGGGCTCACAGCGGTTCTGATTGTCAAAGTGCGCCAGCCTAAGTTTTCATCCCAGACCAAAGACAAGCTGGTTTCGTCCAATGTTGAGGGCGTCGTTTCGCAGGTGGTTTCAGACGGATTGAAAGCATTTCTGGCTGAAAATCCGAAAGTTGCCAAAGAGCTGTGCGACAAGATTATTCAAGTGGCGAAAATTCGTGAAGCGACGCAAAAGGCCAAGCAGACGGCGCGCAAAAATGCGTTTGGCTCCGGCAGTTTGCCGGGCAAACTGGCCGACTGCCAAGAAAAGAATCCGGCACTGAGCGAACTGTTTTTGGTTGAGGGAGAATCGGCGGGCGGTTCGGCCAAGCAAGCGCGTGATCGAAAGTATCAGGCGATTCTGCCATTGAAAGGCAAAATTCTCAATGTGCAGAAGGCAACCGATGACAAGATCGTCAGCTCCGAAGAAATACAGACACTGGTCGCGGCGCTCGGCACCGGCTCCGGCGATGATTTTGATATTGAGAAGCTGCGGTATCACCGCGTCATTATTATGACGGATGCAGACGTGGACGGCTCCCATATTCGCACTTTGCTGCTGACCTTCTTTTTCAACGAAATGCCGGAGCTGATCCGTACCGGCTACCTGTATATCGCGCAGCCGCCTTTGTATAAAGCCAAGTTCCGGAAATCAGAGCGCTATCTCAACGACGATCAGGAACTGACAGAATACATCCGCGAGTCAGCGGTTACGGATTCAAAAATCGAGGTTGCCAGTGACGCGGCCGAGACGCGCATCATTGCAGGACCGGCATTGGCTGAGCTGTGCCTGCGGCACGATACAGCGAAGCTGGCGGCGGAAAAACTCGAAAACCGATATGATCGCAAACTGCTGCGCGCCTTGGCTGGATTGCAGCCGCTGGCCGTCTCGCGCATCGCCGATGAGCAGTATATGCGTGAATTTTCTGAACAGCTCGGTGCGGCATTGGCAGACAGCCAAAACGGCGGCGCTCGCTATCGCGTGGAAGCGGTCCCGCAGCCGGGACAGTTCAGTGAATCAGCGTTCGCGCTGCGCGTGATTCGAGACTATCTGGCTGAGTCTGAGGAAACGGTTCTGGATGAAGACTTTTTCACGCTAAAGCCGTACCTTGCGCTGACTTCGCTGACTGCAAAATCACGGGATCTGAATGCCGCTTCGGTCACAGTCCATCGCGGTTCCAAACAGCTCAATTCCATGAATCTGACTGAAGCAATCGACTGGCTGCTGGAAGACACGCGCAAAGGCATCACCATTCAGCGCTACAAAGGTCTTGGAGAGATGAATGCCGATCAGTTGCGCGAGACCACCATGGACATCACCGAACGATCACTTCGGCAAGTGCAGATCGAAGACGGCTTCCAGACGGAGCAGACCTTTTCTATCCTGATGGGTGATGATGTGTTGCCGCGCCGCGAATTCATCGAGTCAGAAGCGCTAGCAGTCCAGAACCTCGATGTATGAGACGGTACCTGTTCGCTGCCAGCCGCTTTGCGCGTCCGTGACCGGCTGTCCTGGCAAGTTTTTGCGGTGTCAGTGCAGAACCGCTGCGGCGCTCAGCGCAAATTCAGGAATTTCTGCATTGAATTCAACAGAATCGTCGGCGACCATCAGATAACTGCCATGCATGGAGCCCACTGGCGTTTCAATGTGCGTTCCGCTGGTGTAGCGAAAAAATTCCCCGGGCTCAATATAAGGGGTCTCACCGACGACGCCATCGCCTTGCACATGCTCGGTGGTGCCATTGGCATCATTGATGACCCAGCGGCGGCTGAGCAGCTGCGCACCCATCGAACCGACATTGCAGATGGTGATCGTATAAGCGAATACATAATGATTCTGTGCGGGGTCCGATCTGTCTGCGAGGTATTGGGTCTCAACCTCGACTTGAATGTCGTACTTGGGCGTGGTTGCTGGCATGTTTGATGTTCCGTTATTGCGGGGCAAATGTATGTCAATGTTCCTGTCTTGCAATGGCAAGCCGCGCCCGCTGACGCCGCCGCGCGCAACAGGCATATCTGATCGCTTATTTTAATCGTTTCTGGCGACTGCACCCGCAGTTCGATCGGCACAATGCAGGCCGACTGCAGTTTTGTCAGTCGCTTGCTTGCCTGATCACAAAACCGATCGTGAATGCTGCCTGCAGCGCCGCCCGCTTGCGAAAAGCCAAACCCGTATGCGTCCTGTCGACTTTCTGCGCGAATCAATATTTTCAAGTCGATCTGACATTTTTGACTTTTGCGGTGTCTTTGCCGATGCTGATGTCTGGAATTCACAAGAAGCGCCGCGCCGGCACAATCCGTGTCTTGCGGGTGCGCCGGAGCGGCAGCGATCTTTTGTTGCATGATGCCGGTTTCGCGTACAATGGCCGACTTATGTATTCTGCGGCGGCACATTCGCAGACACCTATATTTCATGGAATCGCTTGAGGAGTCAGGCTGACCAATCGAAGGAGGACAACATGACAATCACCGCAAAAAAGCTGACCGTATGGACGAGTGCCTTTTTGGCTCTGGTTCTGACGTGCGTTCCGTTGCATGCCCAGGAAATCGAAAGCATCCATTTTCTGATTCCCGGAGGGGCCGGCGGCGGCTGGGACGGCACTGCCCGCGGCACAGGCGAGGCATTGACCAATGCCGGACTGGTAGGCTCAGCCAGCTATGAAAACATGTCCGGCGGCGGTGGCGGCAAAGCCATTGGCTACCTCATTGAGAACGCTGACAGCAATCATGGCACGATGATGGTCAATTCAACACCGATTGTGATTCGCTCGCTGACGGGTGTATTTCCGCATAATTTCAGGGATTTGTCGCTGATCGCGGGTACCATTGGTGACTATGCCGCGATTGTCGTGGGCAAAGACAGCCCGCTCAATTCGATGGCCGATCTGCTGGCGGCCTATCGGGCGGATCCGCGCGGAACAGCTGTAGGCGGCGGTTCGGTGCAAGGCGGCATGGATCATTTGGTGGCGGCTATGGTGTTTGAGGCAGCGGGTGAAGACGCCACCAATGTGAAATACGTTGCATATGATGCGGGCGGCAAAGCGATGGCCGCTTTGCTGTCGGGTGAGATCGCCGCACTGAGCACCGGATTTTCTGAGGCGGTCGCATTGGCCAACGACGGCGAGGTGCGAATTCTCGGGGTGACCGCCGATGAGCGTGTGGCGGCTTATGACGCGGCGCCAACCATGAAAGAACAGGGTATTGATACATCGTTTGTGAATTGGCGAGGTTTTTTCGGCGCACCCGGTCTGCCGGAAGAGACCTTGGCCGATTACCAGTCGATACTGAGCAGTATGTATGACACCACTGAATGGGAAGCGGTGCGCGCCCGCAACGGCTGGGTGAATATCCATAATTCCGGCAGTGATTTTCGCGCTTTTTTGGAAAATCAGGAACAGGTGATTGGCGATCTGATGAAAAAGCTCGGGTTTCTTTGAGTCAGCATGAATCGCAGATCGAGCGCGATTGCACAGATTGCGCTCAATCGGGCTTTCGCTGCGGACGGGAGGCAGGCGGACTTGACAGACGATTTGCGCTGGATGCGCAAGAATATTTTGCGAACAGTATTGGCAGCATCTGAAGTCGCCTAAGTGGGCCTTGATCGCTACATCGCCATTGTTTTTTTGCTGATTTGCAGCCTCTATGGCTATACTGCCTTTTTCACGATGGATGCCGGGCTGCCACCGATCATGCAGCGCAACCCGATCTGGCCGAGCACTTTTCCGAAAGTGCTCAGCGTCGCGGGTATCGCGATCAGTCTGTGGATTGCAGTTGGCTTTGAGAAATCGCCGAACCCAGCTGACGCAGAAATCAATTATCGGCATCTGACCGACTACAAGGCTGGTCAAGCGGCGCTGCTGCTCGGCCTGATGGCCGCTTACGCCTTGCTATTGCGTCCGGCGGGATTCCTGCTGGCGACAGCCGCCTTTCTGATATTGGCATCGGCGGTGCTCGGCGAGCGGCGCTGGCTGGCAATGATAGCCGTTTCAGTCTCGGCCAGCGGTGCGGTTTGGTACTTGGTCGATCAGGTGCTCAAGGTATACATGCGGCCTTTGCCGTCTGTATTCATGTAAGCGATATCAGCCGTGCTTGAAGGCATTCTGCTGGGCCTGGCCACTGCGGTCACCCCGATCAACTTGGTGATGGTCGCGGGCGGCTGCCTCATCGGTACGTTTATCGGCATGCTGCCAGGATTGGGGCCCATGTCCATCATTGCGATCATGATTCCGATTGCGGTGGGCATCGGTGACCCGTCGGCGGCGCTGATTCTGCTGGCCGGGGTTTATTACGGCGCGATATTCGGCGGATCGACGTCGTCTATTCTGATCAATGCGCCCGGTGTCGCCTCGACCGTAGCGACCAGTTTCGACGGCTTTCCACTCGCGCGGCAAGGCAAGGCCGGCACCGCGCTGGCGGTTGCAGCAATTGCATCGTTTGCCGGCGGGACCGTCGGTGCGGTGCTGTTGATGGTATTTGCGCCGGCACTGGTCAGCGTAGCGCTCCTGTTTCACTCCGCAGAATATTTTGCATTGATGGTCGTGGGCCTGTCGGCGATTGCGGCATTTGCGGGCAGCGGCAATATCGCCAAAGCCGTCATGATGGCAGTTATGGGCTTGATAATGGCAACAGTCGGCGAAGGTGTATTGTTCAATCTGCCGCGTTTTACCATGGGCTTGCAGGACTTGCAGACTGGCTTTGGCTTCATTACGCTGGCCATGGCGCTGTTTGCGCTGCCGGAGGCCCTGTTTCTGGTTCTGGATCCGGCTCGTTCAAAAACTAAAGGCGCGAAATCCGGCCAAATCAAAAAACTGCGCATCAGCAAAGACGAGGCCAGGGCTATCGCGCCTGTGATTGGCCGGCAGTCGATCCAAGGCTTTCTGATCGGCGTGCTGCCCGGCGCCGGGGCGACCATCTCATCATTTCTCGGCTATGCAGTTGAGCGCAACATTGCCAGCAAGGCCGAGCAGGAAAAATTTGGCAAAGGTTCGGTCAAAGGACTTGCGGCTCCCGAAAGCGCCAATAATGCAGCGGTGACCGGCTCGTTCGTGCCGCTGCTGACTTTGGGCATTCCAGGCTCGGGCACGACCGCGATTCTACTTGGCGCCCTGATTGCGCTGAATGTGGCGCCGGGACCGCGGCTGATGATCGACAACCCATCCATCTTCTGGGCGGTGATCATTTCCATGTATCTGGGCAATGTCATTCTGCTGGCATTGAACCTGCCGCTCATCCGCTATATTGCCAAGGTGCTGGCAGTGCCGCGCAATTACCTCATACCGTTCATTCTGTTCTTTACCCTGATGGGGGCCTATATCGGTCACAACAATGCAACTGAGCTGCTGCTGCTGACTGCGATGGGGGTAGCGGCAACGGCTTTGCGACTGGCCGGCTATCCACTGGCTCCGGCACTCATCGGGTTTGTGCTCGGTCCCATGCTGGAAAACAATTTCGCCCGCGCGATGCAGCTCTACGACGGCCCAAGCTTCATTTTAGAGCGGCCGATGACGCTGGCTTTGCTGGCGATTGCAGTGATTCTGGTCATCTTGCCGACAGTCCGCGCCCGCTGGGCGAAAAGAGGAAGTATCAAGAATGTCGCGCAAAAATAATTCAATTCAATGTTGCAATATTCGTTGCTGACAATGCGATAATCTAACATCCGAATACAGACATGCAGATCCATCGCCTATGATAATTTGTTGCATGCATTATTTTGACTTCAATTCATCAAGAGGGAGACCTGAATCCAATGCTGAGTTGTATTCCGACCCTCGTTTTGGGATATGAAAGTCTGATTTTTATACGATGTAAAGATAGCAAAGAAAAAGTGCGCTCACAACTTCATCAAGCCGAAAAATGAATTAAAAACTGAATATTGAATATCTTATGATCGTTTTTATCTCATGGTATCAGCAAATGGTCAGGAAATCTGAAATTTTTCCTGAAATGTATTTAGCCCCAGAGCCGTAAAACTGAACAAAACCGCCCGCTTCAAAAAAATAGGAAATCTGCTGCACTCTTTTTCCGTTGAGCTGTTCTTCTGCCATCAGTATTATCGAGAAACAGAATGATTCAAGCCTAGAACTCTCAAGGTTAATCATTTTTTGAATGAGAGAGTGAAACCTACCGCGGTCATCAACCAAAAGAATTGTTTATGACAAAAAAGAATTAACCGATGACTAATTGTGAGAATTCGCAGGAAATGTTGCTCGAAACATTGCCGAAGCGCTTGCGGTGCGGGAGAAAGAAAAAACCTGCTTTTTTGGCTGTAGATTTCTACTGCGGGGGCGGTGGCACGACTCGCGGGCTGATTGATGCTGGTGGTTACGTAATTGCAGGACTGGACAAGCAAGAGGGATGTCGCAAAACTTATGTTTCCAACAACGGGAACGAAACTGGAGATCGAAGCTACCCAGAGTTTTTCGCGTTGGATCTCTTTCCTGCCACCAAAGAATACCCTGGTGGGCAGCAGCAAGTTGCAGTTAATCTGCTGGACAGTCTGATTCCAAAACATCTTACACGTTATCCTGATATACCTATGATGTTTTCCATATGTGCGCCGTGCCAGCCGTTTACGGGGCTTAGCCAGGCAAAAATGAATGCCAACCGCGTCGTGCAGCGCGAGCGTGACAGTGCTTTATTGTCCCATACGGTTAGATTCATACGCCGCTACTGCCCAGATATGATTCTTTCGGAAAATGTATCTGGCATTACAAATGTTCGTTATGGAGGCGTGTGGCAAGAATTTGCTAATCGATTGCGTAATTTGGGTTACGTTGTAGAGACTCGCCTTGTTTGTGCTTCAAAATTTGGTATCCCGCAATTCCGTAAACGCTCGATTTTGGTTGCGATCAAAAATGAATGGGATGGCTTCAAATTTGATCTACCCGAAGAAGATCCCGTAGCAAACAGAGTTACAGTCGCCGAGGCCTTTAAAGGTTTGCCCCCCCTGGAAGCCGGAGAAAAGCATGAAAGCATTCCAAACCACGTAACGCGTGCACTCAGCGAATTGAATAAAAGGCGTATTTCGTACGCTTTGCCAGGCGCGACCAACGAGTATCTTGTCAATACTCCAGAAGGAGACCTGTCACTTGAGTGCCATGTTCGAGTCAACAAAAAATACAAGCATCGATGCTTTTCGGACGTTTATACTCGTATGGCGAAGGATCGCCCATCTCCGACGATTACAACCCGTTGTCACAGCATCACGAACGGCCGGTTCGGGCATTGTGACCCTGAACAGCTTCGCGGTATTTCAATGCGTGAGGCAGCAAGGCTTCAATCGTTTCGAGACGAATATATTTTTTATCCCCAGAAGCTTGTTGATCCAGTTGCTAGAATGATTGGTAATTCTGTACCGCCAAAACTTGTCAAGTTCTACGCACTTTGGTTGATTGACGAATTTGCAAAATTGCAATCCATTGAGATCAATGCCAACTGTAGCAGCTGATGTCGAACAACGAAAAAAAACTGTATCTCCAATTTCACGGGCGGATCATCGACTCGCTCGGCATTCAGATGTACCAAAGTCCAGTCGCTGCGATCGCTGAATTGATCGCTAATGCCTGGGATGCGGACTCCAAAACAGTTGATGTGAAGTTGCCAGATGGCTTGGATGGCAGCGCAATAATCGAGGTTCGCGATGATGGGGCAGGAATGACATTTCAGCAGTGTCAAGATTTTTACTTGAAAGTTGGCCGGAATCGCCGTGTTGATCAGGGCGGTAATAAATCAGCGGGTGGGCGTCCTCTTCTTGGAAAGAAGGGCATCGGTAAATTCGCGGGCTTTGGAATCTGCGAATTGCTTGAGGTGGATACAATCAGTCGTGAAACAGGAGAGCGTACCACTTTTCAGCTTGATATTGTAGCACTGAGAGGTGAAGAGTATATAAACACCGAAAAAAAGGAAATTCAGGTTACCTTTCAGCAGGATGCAGATCAAGAAAGAAAAAATGAGCACGGTACGAAGGTCACTTTAAGAAAATTAACTCTTCAGCGCACTCCAAGCCAAAGTAAATTTTCCGAATCAATGGCAAGACGCTTCCTTATTCACCAAACAGCAGATAAGTTTGCAGTCAAAATCAACAATCAATTGCTATCCAAAGGCAATGCGTTGTCAGGTGTCGAGTTCGATTTTCCAAAAGATTACACTCAAGATCAGAGGCCAGAAGGGTTGATCATTGAAGATGGTTTTGGCATTGAATCAATTGGCCGAGACCAAATTAAATGGAGAATTAGATTTACCAAAAAGCCAATTGATATTGAAGAACTTAGGGGTGTGTCCGTATTCTGTGGCATAAAAGTCGCGCAGACACCGTTTTTCTTCAATCTGTATGGAGGACTAGATGGTCAGCATGGTCAACAGTACATTTCAGGACAGGTTGTAGCAAACTACCTTGACTCCTTGGCAGTCGACACAATTACAACCGAGCGGCAGCGGATCAATTGGGAACTATCTGAATGTCAGCCGCTCGAAAAGTGGGGACAGGAGCGAATAAAAGCACTATTAGCAATCTGGAAAAAAAAGAGAGTTGAAAAAAAGGTAGAACTTATCACAAGCAAAATTGAAGAATTTGATTCAAGATTAAACCGCCTTTCTTCAACTGAAAGAAAAACTGTAGAAAAAGCCATCAGAAATTTGGCAACAGTCGAGGTGTTAAGTGATGCTCAGTTCCGTAGTATTTCTAATGCAATACTTACTGCTTGGGAAATGGGTCGACTGCACGAACTGATCCAAGAGGTCTCTGCGGTTGGTAATATGGGCGAATCTGAGTTGCTTTCTCTTCTAGCGGAGGCGCAGGTGCTGAGCGCACTACATGTTGCCGAGGCAGTGAAGTCAAAGCTTGAGATAATCAGAGGTCTGCAGAATAGAGTTCAGAAGAAGGAACTTGAAAACGCGGTGAAGCACTATATTGCGGACAATCCATGGTTGCTTTCACCAGAATGGGAAACTTTCAGAGTTGAAAAGTCCGTAAAAACGCTTGTAGTTGATTCATGCAAAGAAGCGGGATTGGATTCTGATGAAAGCTGGCAAAAAAGGGTTGATCTGATCCTTTCGTCTGGAACAGAAATTTTGGTAGTGGAGTTTATGCGTCCCGGTCTCACCGTCGACCGTGATCATATTGACAGATTTCAGTTTTATATTGACATTCTTCGGTCGAAAATCACTGGAAACACAGGATTACGGTTTAAAGATGTTTCTGGCCTTTTGATCGCAGATAAGCTAAACCAAAAACCTGGAATGAAGGAAGCACTCAAGAGAATGGCAGACGACAACATGAAAGCTCTTGAATGGGTAGTTTTGTTTGAACTTGCTTCAAAGCAGTGGGCCGAGTTTAGGGATGCGCTGGTCGATCGAGCTCCCAATGACGAGCGCCTGTCAAAACTATGATCAACGAGTTTTCAGATGGGATTAACATAGGATGAATCAGGTTCTAATTTTTTCAACTGAACTGTTGGTTCAGTCACATAGACTAGTGCTTAGCATCGCACTCGACCTGCGTAATCTTGAACGGCCGCTTGTCCAGCCTGACCGCGCTCAGGCAGCGGCCCCAGCAGCAGCCTGAGTCCATCGCCAGAATGCCAGGCTGCATATAGACACCGAGTGACGACCAGTGCCCGAAGACGACAGTCGGGGCGATCGGCACCCGTTTTGGATGGGCAAACCAGGGGTGGAGTTTTTTGTCCTGTTTGCCCAAAGCACGAACTTCTGTAAAGTTGAGCTTGCCTTTCCCGGTGACATATCGCATGCGGGTCAAAGCATTGACGATAAAGCGGGCGCGCGCAAATCCTTCCAATGCGTCATCCCATCGCTGCGGCTTGGGGCCGAACATCGTCTTGAGAAATTCGCTGCGCTGGCTGCCTTGCAAAATGACTTCGACCTCAGCGGCACAAAGAAGCGTTTGCTGCAGCGACCACAATGGGTAGATCCCCGCATGCGTTGCAATGATGTTCAGTTTTTTGCTGTGTATAGCCAGCCGCTGACGGCACAGCCACCGGAAAACTGAATCGCGCCGCTTGGACTGCAGAATATCTTCAAAGGTATGCTCGCGGCGGCGAATGGCATCGTGCTCCAGGGCTGCGAGCAGATGCAGATCATGATTGCCCAGCACCACATCGATGCAGGCCTCGTGCCGCATGGCAAATTTCACCACGGGCAGGGAGTTCGGCCCGCGGTTGACGAGGTCGCCCAGCAGGATAAGCCGATCGCGCTTCGGAGAAAAGTCGATGGCTTTGAGCAGCTGGCGAAATTCACCATAGCAGCCTTGAATGTCGCCGATCGCGTAGGTTGCCACGGTACGTGCGCCTGCCGGGTTGCTGGAAGCGGCGCTTTCAGCTGTTGCAGATTGAATTCAAGCGGTTTTGCCGATAGCTTTCGCGGGCGAACAGATAGGGATCCGGCTGTTCTTTGAGAATGTCTGTGTACGGCAGAAGCTTGACTCTGGCATCGGTCCAAGACATGTTTTGAACGAACAGCTGATGCTCGCTTTTTTGGATCCGCGGCACGACATAAGTCGTGCGGTTGTGCGCCGCAGAGCCGACGATATCGCGGCCATTGGACGGCCCGAGAAAAGGAATCACCAGGTAGGGACCGTCGCCGATGCCCCAATAGCCGAAAACCTGTCCGAAGTCAGCGCTGTGGTAGGGCATGCCGCCGGCCTGTGCGACATCAAACAAGCCAGCGATGCCAAATACGGAATTGGCAACGAATCGCGCTGTAGAGTTGGCGGCTTTCGGCACATCGCCCATCAGCAGAAAGGCGGTTGTATTGCGAGGCTCCTTGAGATTGTTGAAGAAATTGGAAACGGAGCGCTGAACGCCATCCGGTGTTCCTTCCCGGTAACTGCGGGCCAGCGGCTCGACGACGGATTCGTCGAGCGCCTGATTGAAATTGAACAGACTGCGGTTGGCGGTTTCGAATGGATCGTAGGTTTCGACATAGTATTCCGGGTCAAGTGACTCGCAAGATGCGGGCGCATAATTCTTGGCACAGCCGCTGACCAGCGTCAGTGACATCAGGATGCAAAGGCCTGCAAGCCTGCGCACGCAGGCATGGAGTACTGAAATTGCGGGCATCGTCAGGACACTGCTAGAGGTGTGCGCTATTGGCCGCAATGCAACCGTATTGAGCTGTGCGATGCGGCTGGCAGATGGGAGTCGGTTCCGAGGCATGTGCAGTTGTGCTGTAAACTGATTCGATTGCGAGTATCATTGCAGAATTGCGATTGGATTGATAACGAGTTGCATTGACGATACATTTTGATCCAGCCGGCCGGCCATTATATCAGCGAAACGTACCATGACCATGAACCGACTTTGGCACTGCCGCCTGCTGCAACTGCTGTTGTTCGGTGCCTGCGTGCTGCCGACCGCCGCTGTATTCGCGAATGACTCTGCGATGAGTGTTGAGGACAATGCAGTGGTGATTTTCTCGGCGTTTACCAAACAACAGGGTCTCAACCCGACTGACCTCGCCATCACCTCGGAAACAGCCGGCTCCGTTCAAGACTTTTACATCGCTTTGCTGCGGCCGACTTGGGGCATGGATGTCGGCTATGCCTCGCTCGCGATGGCGCGCAGCGACACTGCAGAATTGCCGCCGACGGGCGTATTGCTTGAGAATATGTTCACGGGTACGCGGGCGGTGATTTCTCGCAGTCTTGGTTTCGATATGCACGCCTCCGCAGAATTGATGGTGCGGGTCGGCTCACCGGATCTCAATCATGCAACGACGCGGTTCGAGGCGCTAAGCGGATTGCAAACCCTGATCCCGAGCGTGCGGCTGTCGGACGGGTACCGAAGCGATACCAGTGTGCCAGTGCCGCCGCTGGCTCGTGCTGCGAATCTTTACCTTCGGCTTTGCGTATTGGGCCGCGAGCTTGAGCTTCGGCATGAGTATGCTGAAATTGAGAATCTGTCGAGCTATTCCGTCGAGATGCTGGATCAGAACCGGCAGCAAATTGTGCGGAAGACCTCAGCTGATCAGCCGCACATTCTGGATGCGGTACTCGCTACCGTCAAGGCGCTCAGATTACGGGGGATTGAGGTGCGCACAGGCGATGTGCTGGCGTTAGGGCCATTGACTGATCGTTACCCGATAAGCGATCTGACGCGTCTGCGAACCGTGTTTCATGACCTTGACAGCGATGAGGATTTGTCGGTCTATATGGGGTTTCAATAAGTTTCTTCGGAGTGTTTGAAGGGACTAGACTGCAGATGGCCCGGAAATGGATGCGAAAGGCCTGATCTTTGCGCATGGCATCTGGGCAGGCGTTGATCAGCCTGTGCAGGGGGCGGGCGCAAAGCGGCTGGCAAAGCCATTGCGCAAAGTGCCTTGCATTGTTTTTTGCTTGTCAGCACTGGCTGATGCAGGTGTTGCAAAATGCATCGTCAGCATCCATGCGTACAACTACCTGGCGGTTTCGGGGGCTGTAGCCAGAGGCACAGGTTCTTGCTTGGACATGGATGTTTCATTTCTGCTGGTGGAACAGGACGTGAATCTGGCCAGTGTGATTGCCGATGCCTGTGAATTCGCCGGACAGTCAAAATTGCTGACCCTCCCCGGCAGCACTCTGATCGCAGATGAGGTGCTTCGCGGCCAGGTCCGGCAGGCGGTTTTGGATAGCAAAGGTGCGGTTGGATTCGTGACACCGGCAAAACAGCAGCTTGAAATGATGGCGCTGGATGCGGCAGCGCAGCGCGAGCTGGCAGACAGTCGGGCGGTCCAGGACCGCTGGCAGACATTCACTGATCTATTTGCATATGCCCGGCAGCTGGCGCGATACTCGCAAGTTGAGCTGGCTGGCGACGCGCAGACCGGTCTTGGCTGCTGTGCAAATCTTTTGCAGCTCAGCATCGCAGACGTGAAACACCTCAACGGCATGAATTTTCGCACCGGCTCGCTTGCAATCCGATAGGTGAGCCGATTCAGAAATACAGATGCAGCGCCTCTTCTGCTTTCAGCAATAATGTTCTGCAAGATCAGAAAGCCATTATTGGAAAGTTATATGCGGAACGCTTTTGGATCTCGAATACGGTCACAGGCGAATCCCATTTTTGCCATGCGCGATGTTCGGCTTTTGTGCGACGCATCGGGTAACTCCGGCTTAGTATGTCCGTCCGCTCGCATCTGTCCCCAGTCGTATGAAGTCTGATTATCTTGCGTGACACAGTGGATTCAGCCGTTTGGCAGAACCGATTCAGAAATGGATATGGAGACAGTGGCGGGATAGTCTCAGAAGATATCCAGGAACAGGCAATTCATCAGCTGTTCGCCAGCGCAGACGATTTGATTATTTCTGCGGCAGCCGCGAGCGGAAAGATCGAAGCTGTATTTTCTCCCTTGCTGTTGCCATCGGCCGAAAACAAGGGTCGCAGGATCTGTGCGGTATTCTGGAGATTTCGATCAGTCCCTGGCACGGTGACATATCCTTCGGAGTCAAAAAGAGCGCGCGCCAGAATCCGGGTGGCATAATGCCGGCGGGGTTGGGAGCGCGAACTTTCGCATGCCGCGCAGCACAGTGACGCAGTTT
This sequence comes from Arenicellales bacterium, assembly GCA_965200545.1. GTDB lineage: Bacteria > Pseudomonadota > Gammaproteobacteria > Arenicellales > JAJDZL01 > JAJDZL01. Next base: position 381,510 of record CBDAUJ010000002.1, read on the forward strand.
GTCCAATTTCTCTTGATTCTGAGACAGAATCCATCTGCTCGCTGGGCAGACTTGATCGAAAAAGTGACCATCGCTGAAGATACAGGAGACGATGGGACGGAAATCGGCGATGACCATGACGATGCACAGCACACTATTCAGCTCTGAGTCTTTTCCATGGATAGATTCAGTGTTTGATTGATTTCATGAAATTTCAGCCTCAGAGGTGCGCGGATCCGCATTTCTTGTGTTTCCGCAATATCGGGTCTGCGCGGCGGGAGCGTGGCAACTTGCTTCCCTGCCACAAAAAAATCAGACTGATACGTGCGGGTCGCAGACGGTTTCCGTCAACACCACCTGAATGCATTCATTCACGATGCCGCAGCGCATCAGTTTCAGAAATTTCCACCTGAATCTTTGTTCGGCTGATTCAAGAGCTGATTCGCTCTTCCCCAGAGTCAGGCTTGTCTCATGAAGAACGGGAATTCTTCTGTCGCTCTTGCGCTGCCAATAATAATGGTTGCGTTTTTCGGTGCAATAGCGCGGGGAGGCTGGGCAACAAGAACGCATCAGGATTTGCGAAAACACCAATCATAGCGTAAAAAAAGGGGATTATATACTTGACTAAACCAGTGGAATAAAATATCATTGCGGCTCAAGCTTGGCAAAATCTGCAATGGAATAAAGGCCCATGAATCCGAGCCAGAAAGCTCCCGGCAAAGCGTATCGCGATGGCATTTCCGTGCTGCGGCTCATGGAGATGTTTCCCGACGAGAGGGCGGCGCGCAAATGGTTTGAGTCGATCATCTGGGAAGACGGGGCGGCCGTGTGCCACCGCTGCGGCGGCGCCGACACCTACGAGGTTCCAAGCGGCAAGCCGCTGCCGCACCGGTGCCGCAGCTGCCGCAGGCATTTTTCGTGCCGCCACGGCACCTTGCTGGAGAGCTCTCACATTGGGCTGCAAAAATGGGCGATCGCAATCTATCTGGTGGCCACCAGCCTGAAAGGCGTGTCGTCGATGAAGCTGCATCGGGACTTGGGAATCACACAGAAATCGGCCTGGCACATGCTGCACAAGATCCGCTATGCCTTGCCGGGCGAGATGCCGCCGCCGGCGCGGTCCGCGGTCGAGGTGGATGAGACCTACATCGGAGGCCTGGAGCGCAACAAGCACGATGCAGACAAGCTCAAGGCCGGCCGCGGCGGGGTCGGCAAGGCCATCGTGGTCGGGATGAAAGAGCGCCGCTCCAAGCAGGTGGTCGCGCAGGTGATCAAGGACACCGCACGCCCGACCTTGCACGGATTTATCCGCGACCACGCCGCGGCCGGTGTCGAGGTCATGAGCGATGACTTCATCAGCTATCGGGAGCTTGACGGCTACAAGCACCGGTTTGTGCGCCATTCGGCGGGCGAGTATGCGGCAGGCGATGTGCATGTCAACGGCATCGAGTCTTTCTGGTCGATGCTCAAGCGCGCGCACAAAGGAACCTATCACAAGATCAGCTCCAAGCACCTGGGCCGGTATGTGGGCGAGTTTGCCGGCCGTCACAATATCCGTGAGTTTGACACTGCCGACCAGATGGCGGCCATTGTGGCGGGGCTTGTCGGGCGCCGCTTGATGCACCGTGATCTGACCGGCGGCAAGGATGGCCGATTGCGCTGATGCGAGGCGGGCACGGCGCCAGAGACGACCAAGGTGTGGACAGCATCAGCGCCGAGCAGCATTTGCGCGCCAGGCAGCTGGCGCGCCGGGTGCTGGCGGCATCGCCGCTGAAGACCGGCCGTCGCGGCGAGAAAGCCGATGGCAAAGCTCCGCACAGAGCAAAATAATTCTATAGACAGCCGATTTTCGGGAAAATATTTCACTGGTTTAGTCAAGTATATAATCCCCTAAAAAAAGACGATAAACTTGCCGCATGTTCGTGGCGCGGCCACAGTTTCCCTTTGCGCTTTCACATGGTTATTCTCCTTCCCTTATCTGCAGTTACAGTGTTTCAATTCAATCGTTGTTAAAGGCAACTGTTGAGTAAAAAGCGTCTGTCTTTTCAGATTGACACTGAGAAATTTTGCTGGCGAAAGCCGGACATCTGAGATCTGAGGCTCTTTCAAGGTTATCGCTTAACACGTTCAGGCAAAATTTAGTCAATCAATGTTCAGATATAAGCCCACTCTAAAAACCAAAATAACCTCATAAACAACATTTGATGTTAAGTATCGATGCAATAAATTGTAAATATCAAAGAGAGGTCGTAGCCAATATTCCACAATGAATTTTTTCTGCCCCAGTGGATTCGTTAATTCAATGATCTGAAAAATTTGCTATAAACAATAAGCAATCGCTTTTTATTTTGTTGTATTATTGTAGGATACAATTTTCTTAGAGAGTTTCGGGTTTCAATATCTCCATGAATATTGGATGACATTAAATCCGAGAAGCGAGTTGAATGTTTTTTGAAAATCAACATAATTTAAAAAAACATAACCAACAAAAAACACAGTAACAAGTGCAAAAACTCATTTGGCATATACGGTGGAGCAAACTGACAGTGAGGCGCATGCGACACATATGAGAGTGAGATAAGGTTTCACGGCACTATCAGAAGAACCTAGACAATAGGAGGAAATCATGAAATTTGACAGACGTACATTCCTGAGATCATCTGCTATGGCCAGTGTTGTGCTGAGCGGATCGATGCTCAATCGGGGATTCTTAAGCAGTTCGGCGTTTGCAGCTGAGAATCGCTCAATCAATTTCCTTTCGGCTGAGAATCTAACCGGCAACTGGGATCCAACATCGCATACTACACTCGGGCAGATTAATCTTGAAGGCTTTGTGTTTGGATACCTTACGCGAGCCCCAATGACTCCTGAAAACCCTGACGAGATTGTTTTTGAGCTTGCAGAGGAGATGGAACTGCTTGATGAGCATCGACTGCGGTTCAAGCTTCGTCAAGGCGTTACATTCCACAATGGGGAACCGTTTAGCGCCAGCGACGTAAAAGCAACTTTTGAATATGCTTCGGGCCCGGATCGACCCGCTGCATGGTATCCTGGCCAATGCACTGTGGATATTGTTGACGATCACACCGCGATTGTGAACACAGCTGAGCAAGGCTATCCAGCGAGTCTCTTTTGGTTCCTGTCATCATTTTTGCCAATTATGTCTGCCAAGGACATCGCTGATCCGGCGACGCTTTCGGCGCGTCCGAACGGAACTGGTGCATTTAAGTTTGTCGAGCAGGCTGGCAATACGACAGTTTTGACTGCAAACCAAGACTTCCTTGGCGGAATGCCGAAAGTGCCTGGCATCAACTTCACATTTGTGGGTGATGCCACAACGCGCATGCTTTCTTTGCTTTCCGGCGAAGCGGACATCATAGAACGTCTGGAAGGCGAGCAGGTTGAAACGATAGAAGCTAGGACGGGCTTTGTCATTAACAAGGCGGTGTCTGTGGAAAACAAATACCTGTGGTTTCGCTGCTCGAAAGAGCCCTTTATCGACCCGCGCCTTCGCAAGGCAGTTGCTCATGCCATCGACCGTGATCTCATACTGGAGGTGATGGGTGTTTCCGGCTTTCCTTCAAATGCCTGGGTTTCTCCGGTGAAAATGGGATATGTTGATACGCCAAATTTCCCTGAGTACAGCCCAGAGAAGTGTCAGGCGCTTTTGGCAGAGGCGGGGTTTCCAGGCGGAAAGGGTTTGCCGAAGCTCGAATACATAACTTCGGTTGGCTTTTACCCCAAGACCAAAGAATATGGCGAGCTTATCACCGCAATGCTGCAGGAGCAGGGCTTTGATGTTCAATTTTCCGCTATGGAAATAGCCGCATGGGCGGACCGTCTCTATGACCGTCCGGGTGGTGGCCCTGGTCACATGGTAGACTGCGGCTGGGCAACCGGATCACCTGAGCCTGATCTTGTGCTGCGCACACACTTTCACTCCTCGTCGAAACGCATCTGCGGCATTGAGGATCCTGAACTCGACGCAATTCTGGATAAAGAACGCAATGAGACAGATCCTGTGAGGCGGGCTGAAATTATTCAAACTGAAGTGATGCCAATGCTGGCAGACAAGGTTCCGGCGCTGTCTTTGTTTACCTCGGTCTTTATCCATGCTATGCGAGAAGAGCTGCAGGGCATGTACATTTATCCCAATGGGATGATGGATGCTACCGGCGCTACGAACATTTAATGCGGTAAGTTTGAGCTGGCTGGATGTCTTGTGCCGGCCGGCCAGGCGGGTAAGTGAACGGCAAGGGATTCACTCAAAGCTAAAGCATATTGGCTTCAATCACTGGAGTCGCATCGGAGGCGGCGGGTGTGGAGGGGAGAATGATTCCAAAACTATAGCAAGTCGTTACTGGCAATTGGAGCGCAGAATGTGGCAAAAACTGAATACATGAGCCGATTCCCGATGAAACCGAAGTGAAACGCACGTTGATGGCATAATCATTTGCGCACAGAGGGAGGTCGAAGGAATCGATCAGGAACAGCTCTGACTGTCAAGGTGAAAATAGTGAGACCCAAGCAGATACAATTGCATCCAAAAAATGAGGTCAGCGACTTGTTTACTGCAGACCGTTGCATACGGAACCGTACGTAGGTCAGTGTCAGAGGATGACAGGAGAAGTCTGGCCTTGTTAACCGAATAAACAGGAACAATAGAGTTGCATCTTCTGAACTTCCTCATAAGGAGAGTTTTGCAAGGCCTGGTCGTCTTGCTGATTGTCTCATTTGCAATCTTTACATTGCTGCGTATCGTTCCCGGAGACCCTGCCCGTTTGATTGTCGGGGGCATGGCTCCGGATGAGGTTGTCGTTCAAAAGGCAAGTGAACTGGGTCTGAATGATCCTATTGTCGTGCAGTACTTCCGTTATATTGTCGATTTGGCTCAAGGCGATCTTGGTAACTCGTTCTTCCGTCCCAAAAGCGGTGCGACTGTAGGTGCTGCCGCTTATGACGACCCCTCGCGGGATGAGCGGGCCGAAGTTCTTGAACTTATTGTTGAGCGCATTCCCTTAACCCTGCAGCTGGCTGGACTTGCGGTTATCTTTGCATTGGTCATTTCATTTCCTCTGGGTGTTGCGGCCGGATTGAACCCTGGAAAATGGCAGGATCGACTTTCGTTTTTCACTGGTTCACTCTTTGTATCACTTCCAAACTTTTGGCTCGGAATCGTTCTCGCACAGCTATTTTCTGTCCAGCTGGGCATCTTGCCTTCGATTGGCTACAAAGGTTTCGAATACACGATTCTCCCGGCATTTGTCCTCGCTATTGGCATCTCTCCGTTCATCATCAGAACCTTGTCGGTTTCTATTGCTCAGGTTATGAGCGAGGAGTTCATTATGATTGCACCGCTTCGCGGCTTGAAGCGGGCTCGAATAGTCGGTGCACACGCAGTAAGAAACGCATTGATTCCTCTTCTGAATCTCTTTGGCATCCAGCTGGGTCTGTTGCTTGGAGGAGTTTTAGTTGTTGAGCTGATCTTCGACTATCCAGGCCTTGGTCGCCTGACCATCAATGCAGTACTGCAGCGAGACTTCCCAATTATCCAGGGAGTTGCGATTTTCATCAGCGCGATTTTCGTCTTTATCAACATTGCCGTTGATGTAGCGGCAAGCTTCATCGATGCACGCTTGGAGTATTGATCAGTCGGATTTACAGGCAAAACGCACGATTAGAACTTGGTGGCAAACTTATCTCGAAAACTCACCCCAACGCAGCGCATGTTGCGGTCAGCGTGGTCAAGCGCTGCCTTCAGGACGGGATTTATAGTCTTTTGTACTTTTCTGTTCGGTGCGCTGATTTACCCCGAACTGAGTTCTATTGATCCCACAAAAATGAATGTCCGAGCGCGGCTGGTACCGCCGCTTTTTCTTGGCGAAGGATGGACTTGGACGCATCCGCTGGGCACTGATCAGCTGGGCCGCGACCTGTTTCTACGTTGTCTTGTGGGTCTTCGATACTCAGTGTTCATCGGTTGCGCGACTGTGATTCTAATGTTTCTCGTCGGCTGCGGGCTGGGGCTTATATCGGGTTTCAAGGGCGGCCTGACCGACACGGTTATCATGCGCATTACCGATGCTCAACTGTCGATACCGATGATCATTCTAGCGATCACGATTCTTGGGGTTTCGCGTCCTTCGGTTCCCGCAATTATTCTTGTGCTGGGACTTGCCGGCTGGCCGCTCTATGCGCGCGTGGCTAGAAGTGCAGCCTTGGCAGAGAAAGGAAAAGATTACATCAAGGGTGAGCGCGTTCTTGGCGCTTCGGACAACCGTATTATTACGAGGTTTCTGGCCCCGGCTATTTTGCCGCCGATCGCTTTTGTCGCAGTGCTGGATGTGGCTAGCATCATGATATTTGAATCAATTCTCGGATTCATCGGATTGGGCATTCAGCCGCCAACCCCGACATTTGGCAACATTATTGCAGATGGGCGGAAGTATCTCATTAATGCCTGGTGGATTGCAACCATGCCGGGGATGTTTCTCCTCATCACGCTGACAAGCCTTAACCTTATGGGCTCTGCAATGGAAAACGCGCGTAACAGTGTTTTGAAGGGAGCGGCATAATGACAGAAGAAACGAAGATTCTAAGTGTCAGTCATTTGACCGTCGGCTTCGGTCATGATCCAAGTTCGGTCATACTTGAGAATATCACTTTTGATCTCAATGCCGGCGAAATCCTCGGCCTCATCGGTGAGGCCGGATCCGGTAAAACAGTGTTAGCCAGAGCGCTCGTCAAGGGGCTTGGATTTCCATTAATGATCAAGTCAGGCAAAGTTTGCTACCACGGTGATGACCTTCTGGCACTCAGTGAGAAAAAGCTATCGAAGATTCGCGGCAAAGAGATTGGTTATATAGGTGCGAATCCTCAAGGATCGTTGGACCCCACCATTCCGGTCGGCAGCCAAATTGTTGAAAAGCTCCGATCGGTCATCCCTAGCCTGTCAAAGAAGGATGCCACCGAACGAGTTCTTGAAGTGTTGGCAGCGGTTCGCATTCCTTCCCCGGAGGTACGCTTTTACGAATACCCTTTTCAATTCAGCGGCGGCATGATGCAGCGCGTCATGATTGTCGATGCGCTTGTCACCAACCCAGCCGTGGTTATTGCAGACAATATTACTCATTCACTTGATGTAACTGTTGCTGCACAGATAATTCGGCTTATTCACGATTTGCGGGCACAGTTCTCCACAGCAATCCTGTTTATTTCTTCATCCCTGCCAGTCGTTGAGATGGTCACAGACAAGGTCATGGTGCTGAAAGCCGGACGCATTGTTGAAATAGCAAAATCCACGGCGTTGGTTCAGGATCCTAAGCATGACTACACAAAAACGCTTTTGACGCGCCTTCCGCGGATCTGGGGAGATGGCATTTCGGGACCAGTTGCAGTCAAATCCAAAACCCTGATGACGGTTGAGGATGTTCATCGAACATATAATGTACGAAAGAAAGGCACTTTCCGCGGCACGAACGCGGTACAGGCAGTACGCGGTGTCTCGCTTGAGATTCGGCGAGGTGAAAACATTGGCATAGTCGGTGAGTCTGGCTGCGGTAAATCAACACTGACTCGCCTCTTGGCCTGGCTGGAAGCGCCTCAGGCCGGCACGATTCGGTTTGCAGGCCAGGATTTGTCCCAGCTCAATCGAAAAGAGCTAATAAAATTGCGGCAATCATTTCAGCTGCTGCTGCAAGACCCCTACAGTTCCTTGCCGTCGCGGATGTCCATCGGCAGAATAATCGCTGAACCGTTGCACATTCACAGCATCTGCAAGCGCTCAGAAATCAGAGGCCGAGTCTTGTCGGCTATGGAAGAAGTGGGACTCGACCTTGCGCTTGAGCATCAACTGACGGTTGGTCTGAGCGCCGGGCAACGTCAAAGGATCAATATCGCGCGAGCCTTGGTGCTTGAGCCCAAGCTGATGATTCTTGATGAAACTCTGTCCGCGCTGGATCAAGTCGAGCAATCCAAGCTGTTTGAAGTTTTTAGCCGTCTCCAGAAAAGACACAGTTTCACCTATATCTTTATATCCCACGATATGGCGCTCGTCCGAAAGATCTGTCACCGAGTCGCTGTCATGTATTTAGGCCGCATCGTTGAGATTGCCGACAACAACATGCTTTTCAGTGCGCCCGTACACCCCTATTCGCGAGCTTTGCTCAGCGCCGTGCCGACATTGGATGATCACCCGTTCAGCTCGGACGAATATCTACTGGAAGGTGAGCCTCCCAGCCCAGTGCACATACCAACTGGATGCTCTTTCCGGACGCGATGTCCGCTTGCATTAGAAGTTTGCGCTCAGATTGATCCTGAGGCACATGATTCGCAGGGAGGGAAAGTCATGTGCCACCTGGTTGGTCAGGGAGCTCAGACGACACTTTCAGTGGCCGGGAATTAAGGTGAGAAATTCATGTTGAACAAACATCGCCGCGAATACATTCTGGAACGTATCAGTCAGCACAACCGAATATCGGTTGCCGATGTTGCTGCCAGTTTGGACGTATCTGAAGAGACAGTTCGACGCGATCTGAAAGACCTTGAGCAGGAGAACTTCCTTAGGCGCGTTCATGGCGGCGCCATAAGCGTCTCTTCCAATCGTGATGATCCAATCACCAAACGTGTACAGAAGCAGGCGAAAGAGAAAAGCGTTATCGCGAAACTTGCAGTTGGATTGCTTTCCGATCACACATCGATTTTCCTGCATATCGGGTCGACCACCGAGGCACTTGCGCGTCAGTTGGGGCGATTTTCTGATTTGAGGGTATATACCAATTCTCTCAATGTGGCGCAGATTGCGAAAGTCCATTTTGGAGTCTCCGTGTTCGTTGCACCCGGAAAGCTAAGGAAGCATGAGTCTGATCTTGTCGGCTACGATACGATCGCCTACCTGCAGGATTACTATTTCGATACGGCATTCATGAGCGTAGCGGGTGTCGATGCAGAACGAGGATTTATGGATTATGACGAAGACGAAGTTCGAGTCCGCCAGACGCTCATGACTTGTGCCCGCAACATCGTCGTGATGGCAGATTCTTCCAAATTTGGAAAAACCGCAAATATGCGCACTGTGACATTTGACCGAGTCGACCGGTTCATAACTGATCGGAAGCCTGATGCTGAGTTTGATCATAAGTTCAGGCAAGCCGGTTTGGATGTTATCCATGGGTAATTGTCTGGCAAGTGAGAAGGACCGAAGTCGGGCTTTGATTGATCTCTTCGCGCATTTCGGGGAATTCGGAAAATCAGCTGACGGCGGAATATCGCGGCTCGCGGCAGGCGAAGCCGACCGCCAGGCTCGAAACTTTCTTTGCCAGTGGCTTGAAAAAAACAGCTTTGACGTGATTGTTGATCAAATTGGCAATATTTTTGGAATTCTTGACTTGAAGAAAGGGGATTCTGACGCCTATTTTTTTTGCGGCTCTCATCTCGACAGTCAACCGAATGGCGGCAGGTTTGATGGCACTTATGGTGTTGCCTGCGCCTGCCTTACGGCTTTGGCCATCCAGCAGGCGGTGAGCAGCGGAGTGCTTGATACTCAGTTCCGCTTTATTGTTGCAGTTTGCTGGACAGGTGAAGAGGGTGCAAGATTTCAGCCCAGTCTGCTGGGAAGCGGTGTTTTCACCGGAGAAGTTCCAAAAACTGTTGCACTTGGCGCCAAAGATGAGGATGGAATCTCACTGAGCGAAGCTCTGGCGCGCATTGATTATCTGGGAGAGGGAGAATGTCCGCGGCCCAGTCGCTATTTTGAGATACATATTGAACAGGGCCCGAAGCTGGAAAAGGCAAAAAGACAAGTTGGCATTGTGACTGCATGCTGGGGAGCTGCAAAGCTTCAGGTGGAGATTGTCGGCCGCTCAGATCACACGGGGCCAACGCCAATGAATGAAAGGCAGGACGCGCTTCTTGCAGCAGCATACATAATCACGCACGTCAATGAAATTGCGAAAGACAGTTTGGCACCTATTCATGGTTCTGTCGGTCGTGCGGAGATCGCGCCAAATTCTCCGAATACGATTGCAGAGCGCGTTCGTCTTTGGATTGAGCTGAGATCGGGAGATGAGGCTGCTCTGCGAAGAATCGAGAGTGAGCTGATGCGCTCAATTGCGGATGTGTCAGATTTGTCAAACTGTAATATCAAATTTGCACAAGTCGATCATCGAGAGGTCATTCATTTCGACCAAGCCTCCATGGCTTGTGTCGAAAGTGCCTTGGACGACGCTGGCATTAGCCACATGCGCCTTCCCACGATTGCAGGACATGATGCCATTCACCTTCAAAAAATCTGTCCTTCAAGCCTGATGTTTGTGCCATCCCATCGTGGGATTAGTCATTCGCCAGAGGAGTTTACATCCGAAGATGACATGGTCAATGGCCTAAATGCGATGATTTGCGCAGTGTCAAGCTTGGTTTCGAGCGCAGCGCTTGATTCTCCTCAGTAATGGGTGTCGGTCTCGCTTTGGCAGCTGCGCTAGGGCGCTTCGGCGGTGCGCTCGCGAGTGCTGGTGAAAATCCAATTGCAATAAATCTGAAAACATGCGGAGCTCATTGAAACTTGCTTTTGATCGGTGTCAGTTAGCTCAGAGAAGCATCATGCCTCAACAGTCGAACGCAGATAAGAAAAGAGAAAAACACGATGGAAATTAAGGAACTTTCGCATATGTCTCTGCGGGACCTTCAGTCCGCTTTTGCGAACAAGAAACTGAGCCCTGTAGAAGTAGTCAGAGCAACGTTCGGCCAAGTTGAAAAAGTCAATGATCAGATTAATGCGCTTTATGATCTTCGGACGGAAGATGCGCTGGCGGAAGCGGGGGCAGCGGAGCAAAGATATATGGAAAGCAGTGCAGTCAGTGCATTTGATGGAATTCCCGTATCAATCAAAGACAGTGTCAATGCGGTCGGCATGAAATGGCATCATGGCAGTGCGATCCATGGAAGAGGAATTGTCGCTGATACGGATTCGCCTCCAGTTGCACGGCTGAAACAGTCGGGTGCAATCATTATTGGCAAGGGTGCTATGTCGGACTTCGGCTTGAGCGGGTCGGGCGTGAGCGGGTCACATGGAATTGTTCGAAACCCTTGGGGTTTGGCATGGAACACTGGCGGCTCCAGTGCGGGCGCGGGTGCCTCACTGGCTTCAGGGATTGGTATGATGTCAGTGGGCTCCGATATCGCTGGATCGGTCAGACTTCCTGCGGCGCATTGTGGTTTGGCGGCCCTAAAACCCACTCAGGGCACTATCCCGCATGCACCAGCATCCGAAGTCAGATCAGCTGGGCCGATGACCAGACATGCGCTTGATCTTTGCGCTTGGACTGAGCTTCTGGGCGGTTCTGGCACTGCAATCGGCAATTCAGATACGTCTCCAACCGTTTTTAATGCCGCAGAAATCAGGATTGGCGCAACTGCAGATTTCGGCTTTGGTCCTCATGTCGAAGCGCCTGTACTTGAATGCTTTGCCGCAATTCGCGACGAGCTGGACAATCTTTTTGGCAACATTGTCGATATCTCCAAGCAGGCCGACTTTGATGCCTTCCGTCCAATTGACGACTCACTCAAACTAAGAGGCTGGCTTGAATACAGCTCCGCTGACCCAAAGCTTCGAGAGCTAACGCCAAAACCGCTTTTTGAATGGTTTAGGGAGGCTCGAGATTGGACGCCATGCAGAGCATCTGAAATTAACAAAGGCATCGAGCGGGGGATCGCATTTACTGCCGACCTCTTGGAAAACGTCGATTTTTTGTTGACGCCAGTGATGCCGATTGTAAATTTCCCAGCGGAAGAGCGAGGTGTCGATCCATCAATGCCGCTTAGACATGTGACTTTCACATCGCTGTTCAATCAATCAGGCAATCCTGCTGTTACTATTTGCGGCGGCTTTGACGAAAGGGGGCTTCCCATCGGGATGCAGCTGGTTGGAAAACATTACGATGACTTCAGGCTGCTGGAACTGGCGACTAGGCTCGAGTCCGAATTGGCGATCTTTGGTCTCGACAGAGTGCAATGGCCAACGGTGCCAAAGGTTTAATCAGAACAGAGTAATGATATGGCTCAAAGGCGTTTCGAAGATCGTGAGCGGTTAGTGCGCACAAGGGCGGAAGAACTGCTTCAGACCAAGCTTGAAATCTTCACTAGCCCTTTGACTGTATTGGCTTCACCAGCCTGGCGTGGCATTGAAGGGGACATTTGGCGTGCGAGTGCTGATGCGCGTTCAATTATCCTGAAACACTTTCATGCAGACATAGATTTTTATGTGAATACTGATTCGGCAATCGAAGGCGCGAAAGAGGCGGGGCGGCTTGGCATCGGTCCTGATGTTATTGAGCAGTGGCCTGCTGATCAGATGTTTGCGATGGATGATCTTGACGCAGCCTGGCGGGCAGGAGGGCTTCATGATGCTGTGGATCCAGAGATTCGAAAACGCGCCATTATCCAAAAAAAGACCTTCCAGAACCTTGCCAAACTATCTGAATCTGCCAGCATCTTTGATGAGATCGAAACACTGCACACTTTAGCGAACGACCAAAATTGCTTTACCCATCGGGATATCGATATATTTGCCGATTTTTTCCACTTGGCTCATCAGAAACTGCGAGCCCAAGGCATGGATAGCGCTCCTTGTCACAGAGATGGCAATACAGCCAATTTGATGATCGGCCCGAACAGCGCTGTGAAGCTGCTGGATTTTGATCTCGCTGCGAACTGCGATCCTTTTGAGGATGTAGGTTCTTATCTGGTTGAATTCTTTGAATCTGATGCCGATGCTCGGGCTGGGTTCGAGGAGTGGCACGGTAGTTTTGATGAGGGTTTGTTTCAGCGTTCAATGATTTACGGCCTAGCAGATGACATGCGTTGGGGATTGATTGCATCGATAATGGCGGCAAAATCTTATCGATTTATGCTTGAGTTTTCTAAGTATGCGGCTTGGCGCTTTTTGAGACTTGAAGCCAAGGCTAAGCAATCTGATGCCAACAATCGCATTCGTGCAGCAAGATAGGAGAAGCAGATGAATGACGAGCTTAGCAGCCAGATAAATGATGTGATAAACGCAGTAACGGGCTGGATGCCAAGCTCTGTCGAAGCAGAAGTCATAGATGGCGGCCTGACCAATGCCAATTGGATGGTAACGCATGAGGGCAAGCGGCACTTTTTAAAACTTTACGGGGCTGGAACCGAGAATTTTATCAATAGGGGTGTATCGATTGATGCAGCGCGACAGGCGCACAAGATGGGAATTGGTCCCGAAGTTCTATATTACGATCCTGATATTGGGGCTGAAATCATCGAATTTCTAACCGGCTACAGAGCTTCCACTAATGCTGACTTCGTCTGTAAAAATTTTCTCGGCAGTGTCATTGATCTGTATGCGGTATTCCACTCTGGCGAAGCGCTTGAAGAGACCAAAGATGTATTTACCATGACTGAAGAACATATTGATCAGGGTCTAGAACTGGGTGCGCAGTTTCCGACCGATTTTGGGTGGCTGATGAAACAATACCAGAAAGCCAAGAATGCTTTTTTGGCATCTGGATTGGATTTGGTACCTTGCCACAATGATCCGATGCCGGGCAACTTCATGGTGCAGATGAATGGCAGTCACCTCAAAGATATGAAACTTATCGACTACGAATACGCATCAAACAATGAGCGCGCCTACGAAATCGGCGTTTTTCTCGCTGAGGTGTTTACGGATGAGAGAACTTCGCTGGAAATGATCGAAAGATACTATGGCGATGTCCGGCCGGAAATTGTTGCGCGAGTGACTGTTGCGCGAGCGGTCGCAGATATGAAATGGGGTTCATGGGCTGTTCAGCAGCGTCGACTGCTTGACTGGGATTTTGACTACCAGAAGTACGGCATTTGGAAGTATGGCCGAGCGAGAATTTTGTTCGATGACCCGCGGTGGGATGACTGGTTAAGAGCGATATAGGTCATTTCTAAGAATCTGAATTCGCGCATGATGACTGATCAGCCATTGGATTGCGCGAAGCGCGAAATTTTATCGACGCTGATATTGAGCATTTCGATTCAAGACACCTGTCATTACGGTCACCAGTCATTGGCTTCGCTGTCCATCCAGTCGCTGAGCGGCGGACAGCTGCAGACCACGTTGCGGTCCCCGTAAACATTGTCGATGCGACCGACCGGCGGCCAGTATTTGTCGTTCCAGACCCAGGGCAGCGGGAAAAACGCCTGCTCGCGGCTGTAGGGCAAGGTCCAGTTGTGCGCAACCAGCAGGTCGAAAGTGTGCGGCGCATTGCGAATTGGGTTGTTGCCGGGATCTGACCGGCCGTTTTCGATCTCAGCAATTTCCCGGCGAATCTGAATCATGGCATCGCAGTAGCGGTCAACCTCGCGCATGGCTTCGCTTTCGGTCGGCTCAATCATCATCGTGTCCGCAACCGGAAACGAGACTGTCGGCGCATGAAAGCCAAAATCCATCAGCCGCTTGGCAACGTCCTCGACAGTGATGCCGGTGGTTTTGCGGATGTGACGCAAGTCGATAATGCACTCATGGGCAACTCGTCCGTTTTGGCCTTTATAGAGAATCGGGTAATGGTCCTCAAGCCGATAGGCCATATAGTTGGCGTTCAAGATAGCGACCTCGGTGGCCAGGCGCAGTCCGGCAGACCCCATCAGTGAGATGTAAGCCCAGGAAATGGGCAGAATGCCGGCCGAGCCCCAAGGCGCTGCGGATATGCTGCCAATTGTCGGCTGCGCGCCAGCGTAGGGATTGACACCTTCCACCACACAATGCTCCGGTAGATAGGGCGCAAGGTGCGCTTTGACACCGATTGGACCGACCCCCGGCCCGCCGCCGCCATGCGGGATGCAAAATGTCTTATGCAGATTCAGATGGGCAACATCGGCACCGATCTGAGCAGGCTTGCACAAGCCCACCATGGCATTCATATTGGCGCCGTCCAGGTAAACCTGGGCGCCATGTCGATGCACCAGCTCGCAAATTTCCATCACCTGCTCCTCGAACACCCCATGGGTCGACGGGTAGGTGATCATCAAGGCGGCGACGTTTTCAGCGTACTTGGCCAGATTCGCCTCAAGATCGTTCACGTCCACGTTGCCGCTGTCATCACATTTGATCACTGCCACCCGCATGCCAGCCAACGCAGCGCTTGCCGGATTGGTGCCGTGGGCGGATTGCGGAATCAGGCAGACATTGCGGTGGCCTTGTCCTTGCATCTGCAAATACTGCTTGATGCACAGCAGCCCGGCATATTCGCCCTGGGAGCCGGCGTTCGGCTGAAACGATACAGCATCAAAGCCGGTGATTTCACACAGCATAGACTCAAGCTCTTCGACCAGCTGATGGTAGCCCAAGGTCTGATCAAGCGGTGCAAAAGGATGGATGGCGCTGAACTTGTGAAACGTTACCGGGGTCATCTCGGTGGTCGAGTTCAGCTTCATGGTGCACGAGCCCAAAGGAATCATGGCACGATTCAGCGCCAAGTCTTTTTGTCCCAGCCGCCGGATGTAGCGCAGCATCAGGGTTTCGGAATGGTACAGGCTGAACGTCGGATGGGTCAGGTACGGGCTGGTGCGCGTCAAGCTCTTCGGAATCGATGACACGACAGTGCGGTCAATCTCGTCAATTGCGATTTTGGAATTTGCACGCGTATCGAAGACCGCCCAGAGTCGCTCAAGGTGAACATGCTTGGTCGTTTCATCAAAAGAGATGCCAAGATGGTTGGCATCCACTACACGCAAATTGATGCGCGACTCGCGTGCGCGTGCGGCGATCCTGCGTGCCTGGCCGTGTGCTCGAATCGTGATTGTGTCAAAAAACACATCGTGCACAACATGGTAGCCGAGCTGCCTCAGCCCTTGTGCTGCAATCAGCGTGAAGCGGTGAATTTTCGATGCGATGTCACGCAGTCCGGCGGGTCCGTGATAGACTGCATACATGGCTGCGACAATAGCAAGCAATACCTGCGCGGTACAAATGTTGCTGGTCGCCTTGTCTCTGCGGATATGCTGCTCGCGCGTCTGCAGCGCCATGCGCAGCGCCGGCTTGCCGGCCGCATCAACGGAGACGCCGATCAGCCGGCCCGGCAAGGTGCGTCGATACCGGTGCAAGGTGGCCAGAAAGGCAGCATGCGGTCCGCCATAGGCCATTGGCACGCCAAATCGCTGTGTATTGCCGATGACAATGTCGGCGCCGAATTCGCCGGGCGGCTTGAGCAGGCACAGCGCCAGCGGATCCGTGGCAACAGTCACGATCGCTTGTTTGGCGTGTGCGCTCTCGATCAGATTCGCGATGTCGGATACCACGCCGCTTGAGCCTGGGTACTGCAGCAGCACACCGAAATATTCGCTATGCGTGTCAGCCAGTGTTGCGATACTGCCGATCTCAACCGCAAATCCCAGCGAGCTCGCACGTGTTTGAATCACCGCGACAGTCTGCGGGTGGCAGTCGTTGTCAACCAAAAATCGATCGGACGTGCTTTTTGAGACGCGCTTGGCCATCGCCATCGCTTCAGCCGCTGCGGTCGCTTCGTCAAGGAGCGACGCATTGGCGAGTTCCATGCCCGTCAAATCCGTCAGCATTTCCTGAAAAATCAGCAAAGCTTCCAGGCGTCCCTGACTGATTTCCGCTTGATATGGTGTATAGGCAGTGTACCAGGCCGGGTCTTCAAAGATGTTTCTGCGGATGACGCCGGGCAGCACAGTCGGATAGTAGCCCATGCCGATCATTGAGGTGAATACTTGATTCCGCTCCCGCATGCGCCGGATATAGCTGATGGTTTCATTTTCACCCTGCGGCTGCGGCAAGTCGAGCGGCTGCTCAAGCAGCAGATGTTTGGGAACGGTCTGCTCAATCAGCTCTTGCAGCGTTGCAAGCCCCAGCTCGCCGAGCATTTGATTGACGTGCTCCGGGCCCGGTCCGATGTGGCGGCGGATAAAATCGTTGTGCGACTCGTGCTCGCTTAAGGGCGTGCCCGTGCCGCTTTCATGCAATGTTGAGACATACGGCATTGGATCGTTGCGTTCAGTTTACAAATGCACAGGGTTTATTCAAGTGAGGAGATGTAGTTTTCATAATCACCTTCCGACATCATGTCGTCAAGCTCGCTCGGTTCGGCCAGCTGAATCTTGCAGAACCAGCCGCGCTCCATGGGACTTTCGTTGATTGTTTCGGGTGCGGAGTCGAGATCGTCATTGATTTCAATCACCTCGCCTGAGACCGGTGTTTTGAGGCCATCCGCAGCCTTGACAGACTCGATGACTGCGATTTCCTCCCCCGCATCAAATGCGGCGCCCACATCAGGCAGGTCAACAAAAACGATGTCGCCAAGTTCTTTTTGCGCGTACTCAGTGATGCCGATGCGGACAACGCCCGGCGACTCGATGGCGGCCCATTCATGGTCGGGCGAATAGCGGGTTTCTGACATAATCTGTTCCTCTGGTATTGGGCAGCCTAGCGGTCAGGCTGGAGTTTTACGTGATTTTGATAGCGATGCGGGACAAACGGCAGCTTTGCGACCTCGGCCGGATGCAGCTTGCCGCGAATGCGGACCGAGAGCGGTGTGCCGGGTTTTGCGAATGCTTGGCCAATATACCCCATTGCAATCGGCGCTTTGAGCGTTGGCGACAGCATGCCGCTGGTGATCTTGCCGATTGCAGCGCCGTCTTGTGAGCATATCTCAGTCCCGGCCCGCGCCGGGGCATTGGTCTTCAGAAGCAGTCCGACGAAGCGCTCCGCAGTGCCGTCGGCCAGCTGGTCGAGAATCCTGCCAGCCCCTGGAAAGCCGCCGGCGCGTCTGCCGCCGGCGCGTCTGGCTTTCGAGATGGTCCACTGAATGCCGGCTTCGACCGGGGTGGTCTCGGTGTTCATATCTTGACCGTACAGGCGCAGTCCCGCCTCCAGGCGCAGCGAGTCGCGAGCACCCAGGCCGGCGGGCTTGACTTCGGGCTCATTGAGCAGGGTTCGGGTGAGTCGCATCGCCGATTCAGCCGGCATCGAAATTTCAAATCCGTCCTCGCCGGTATAGCCGGAGCGGCTTACGAAACAGGGCACACCGCTGACCTCAAAGTCTGCAACAGTCATAAAAGCAAGATTGCAGATGTGCGGATGAAACCGATTGAGCACCTCGACCGCCTGCGGTCCTTGCAGTGCGAGCAGCGCGTTTTCGTCATGCTCAATGACGACGCTATCGTCGATCTGGGCTCGCAAATGTGCAAGATCGCTTGCTTTTCGGGCCGCATTGACGACCAGGAAGTAATCTTGCCCCAGATTGGCGATGACCAGATCGTCCAGGATGCCGCCTTGCGCATTCGTCAGGCAGCAGTAGTGCATTTTGTTTCGCGGCAGAGCCTCGAGGTCAGTGGGAATCAGCCGTTCCAGTGATCGGGCGGGGCAGTCGCCGCCGATACTGACCTGTCCCATGTGGGAAATGTCAAACAGGCTGGCGCGGGTTCGGGTGTGATGGTGTTCTGCGAGAATTTTTTCAGGATACCAAAGCGGCATTTCATAGCCGGCGAATGGTCCAAACTTGGCTCCCAGCTCTACATGAAGATCATGCAGCGGACTTCGAAATGTCATGCGAATGGATAGCGAAGATTCTGATGAAACTTGTTTTTTCTTATTTGTTGATAGCTGCTCAGCCGGCGCATTTTACAGTAATTGGCGTTCAGTCTGGCATTCATTCTAAGTTCTGGACAAGGCTCTGATTGCGGAGTTTCTCGCTAGGGCGGCTGAGCCGAGGCAGTTCGAGTGCAGTTCAAAATGAGCAGTCAGCTGCCGCTCAGCGGCACTCGCGGACGATGAGCGACAAGCCGTCCAGAACTAGCTCTGGACAGTACTTGAAGTTAAGCCTGGAGTACTTCTGGAGCCAATGCGACTGGCCGCCAGTGAGCACGAGCGCGTCGTCTTCGCCGCCGCTAAGTTTTCGATAGTCACGGATCAGTCCCTCGATGGCATAAACCGTGCCGATGACGATGCCGCTTGATACCGCTTCTGCGGTTGAGCGTGCGGGCAGGGCTGGCGTAAATTCGCGGCTTTTAGCGATTGCCGCAGTCTGTTGCCCCAGTGCCACGGCGGCAAGGTCAAAACCGGGCAGGATGGATCCGCCGATAAATTCACCGTTGTGATTGAGTGCATCGACGGTGATTGCGGTACCGCAATCGATCACAATCGCTGGGCGCTGGGTGATGGACCAGGCGCCGACCAAAGCCGCCCACCGGTCAGCCCCGAGTTCCGAGCTGTCGTCGTAGAGACTGTGCACGCCGCATTGCTGTTTGGCGGAAAAAATCTGTTTGGCCTCAATTCCCCAGCGAGCACTGGAATATTTTTTCAGTGCCGCGCTCAACTGGTCAGCGGCCACACAGACAAAGAACACTGCGGCCACATCGTCAAGAAAGGAAAAAGCGGCAGCCAGTTTTGTTTCTATTCGGTCCGGCGCAATCGCAAACGCTCCGTGAAAATCGCCTGCACACCACTTCAGGTATCGGTTGCCAATGTCAATGAGCAAGTGCATGGGCATGAACTTATTCAAGTGGAAGTTCTGTCATTTTGTTGACATGAAGGAGTTATCCATAGATATTTTGTATTGCCAAGTTGGGCAATCGAACACCTAAAACTGATGCCTGGATTGTCGTCAAAACACTGCGTTGAGCTTGTTTAGGTAATTGGATATGATCGGTGCCAGGCGAAAACTGAGAAGGATGCTCCTGACAGTTACAGAAGCTGGTTCGTTTGTTGCGTTGCACTGTTGTGCGAAAAGCAATAGGCATGATAATTTGTGGCAAGGGAAAATCCATGCATCCGCCCGCCCGGAGCGGCCGTGATTATGAATCCAAAATGGATTGAAAATCAATAGAATGTGTTCCTTGACAACTGTAGAAGTGCATCTGGCAAGCAATACCAATCAATACTTTCTGAACCTTTTTTAAAACTTTCCGGACCGCTATGTACTACAAATCTTCGACTTGGTTTAATCTCTTCGCAGGCCTCGTAGAATCCGGCTGAAAGAGCGGCATCTCCGCTCCATTTTACCTCAACAATCCACTTTTCCTGGTTGTCAAACCGAAACACGAAGTCAGCTTCGACAGACTGATGTCGGTAATAGAATGCTTTAATTGAGTGATGTGTTGACATTAGCAACGCTTCCAGAACAAAACTTTTCCAGCTCTTGCCCTTGCTCGGATGCCGTTCCAACTGCTGCATGGATGTTAAACCCAATATGCTATGAACCAATCCACTATCGCGAATAAACCATGCTTTTTGTCTGTCGAGTTGTTTTCCTGGGTTTGTGTTCCATTGCCGCACTTCGTTTATCAGTCTTCTTGTCTTCAGATATTGAGGATGTTGATTGAGGATTGTTTTGCTATAGCCCAGCTTTTGTGGTAGTTTTTCTATGTTAATTTTGCCCTGCTCAACTGCCAGTCTTTCCCAGAGAGTGTTGAGCTGAAGCATATCTTTGATACTCAGCCGTTCGTTATGCTTATCGACATAGCTGAGCTTTCGGGTGAGATACTGAATCTCATGAATCATCATGCATTTGCCTCAGAACTCACTTCATTCATGGCGTCAATCAAAGTCAGCGCCTCAATGCCGTCGCGCATGGCATGCGATATTCTGCCTTTGTGAATAATAATGTTCCTTTGAGCTTTAAGGTCTTTTATCGCATTGCAGTAACCGCGCTCAAGCGCAGGAGCGCTTGCTAGTCTTATTGAGATGGCCCAGATTTTGCCGGGCACAAACTCCAGCACAAGATCAACCTGTGCACCGGCACTGGTGGAATAAAAGTAGGGTCGAGCTTTCCCGGTCGCCGCGCTCAACAGGTTCTCAATGACAAAACCTTCCCAGCTTTTGCCGGCAACCGAATGAGACAGCAGATCATCCATAGTGCGCAAATCAATCAAGGCATGCAACACGCCGCTGTCGCGTACGTATAGACGGGGTGATTTTACAAGCCTCTTGCTTGCGCTCATTTTCCACGGCGGCAACACTCGAACAAGCAACAGTTTGCGCAGGAAATCAAGGTACCTTATGACCGTATGCCCACTGCTCAACCCTAGAGATCGCGCATAGCGCTGAGAGTTGAGAAATTCACCCTGGTCTTTTGCAATCATACACCAAAACCGATGCATGATATCGGCATTGACATGCAAGCCGAATTGAGGCAGGTGACGTTCTACACATTCTTGTATGTAATCCAAGCGCCACTGCAAGCTCTCCGCGCTGTCACTGCTGAGATAACTGGCTGGGATACCGCCTCGCAACCATAGTCGATCAAGTTCGGCCGCATGTTTTTGCTCAGAGCCCTCAAGTTGAGGTCTATTTACTTCTCTTATGTTAAGCGGCATCAACTCCACCAAACTAGTTCGTCCTGCCAGATTTTCTTCTGACTGGCGAAGCGCTTCGATCGATGCAGACCCTATCACCAAGAATCTTCCTTTATTCTCAGGCTTGCGCCGCCGTTCGTCAATTTGCCCTCTCAGAACCCTAAAGATGTCTGGAGAACGGTGAATTTCATCAAGCACAACAAGGCTTTCAGCATGTGAGGATAGATAGTTGTTGGGGTCTTTTAGCAGCTGACGATCTGCGGCCTTGTTCAGATCCAAAAATTTGAATTCGCCCTGCCACTGAGCTGCGACTTGACGTGCAATCGTTGTTTTGCCTATATGAATCGGCCCAACCAGTGTAACATTGTCTGATTGACTGATTCGCCAAGTGATATGATTCAGAAGTTCTCGCTTAATCATTCTTGCATTATTGAATGATGCGTTCAATAATGCAAGGATAATAGCATAGAAAGTTTATCACTGGAGAATTTTTTGATACGCAAGATGAAATGGTTCCGACAGCTTGCCACTGGTATCGCCCTGCTGAGCCGGCAACTCGTTTATTCACCAGCATTTTCACCATAGAGTTCAGGTGCCTAGGACGGCTGGACTTGATCGCGAAACGTGTTGCCAGCATCACAGTCAGAAAGGCAATACAGGCATCGGTGGAGCAATTGCTCTGACCTCAGCTTGCTCCGCCAAACTTGAACTCATGCTCAGTTAATCAGGCCCAGTATGATTGACAGGCTGGCAACAGCGAGCGCCGTTGACAGCAGTATTGATGCAGAAGTACGATTCACATAAGTGCTGTAGCGCTGCGCCAGCACATAAGCAGTAACCGCGACTGGCATGGACGCTGCAATCACGGCAACTGCAGCCCAGGCTTGACTGACATCAAACAGGTGATACATCGCGAGCCACATCAGCAGGGGGTGAGCCGCAAGCTTGATCAGACTGATCGCAAACACTTCGCGCTGCATCAGTGCGGTGCGCGAGACCTCCAGGCTGCAGCCCAAAGCGAACAGTGCGCAAGGGGCGGCAGCCGAGCCGAGCAGCACAATAAAGCGGTCGGCGACCGCAGGCATTGACGCGCTGGACATGGAGAATGCAGCGCCCGAAAGGGCAGCGATCACCAGCGGGTTCTTGAACACTGCCGCCAGCGCTCGCCTGAAAACGTGCGTTGTTTCTGATGCTGTGGAAGATTGCATCCGATCAAGCAGCACTGAAGCCAAAGGCAGCATAATGACAAGATCGATGGTCGTGCAGACTACCATCGGCACGCTGGCTTGCTGGCCGAGCGCAATCACGACGAAAGGCAGACCGAAATAGCCAGTGTTGCCGTAAATCGCTCCAGTTGCAAACACAATGCTGAATGGCGGGCTGAGTCGAAATGCATGGCGCGCCAGGGCGGCTGACAGGGTGAACAAAACGACAGCGACTGTGCCATAGGCCATAACGAAACTCAGCTGAAACTTGCCTCGCAGGTCGGCTTGCGCCATCAGAGAAAAAGTCAGCACTGGCAGGGCAAAATAGTATACAAAGAGGTTTAAGCCTGAACGGCCTGGCTCGTTGATGATTTTGCGCTGAGCGGCAAAGAAACCGCAGGCAATGACAGCAAAAATCGGCAAAGTGATGGCAATCGTTGTCATTGGGATGCAGCCGCGGCCTGCGTCAGCTGCGGACAAGATGAGGGTTCGGGAAAATTGAGAGCAAGGTCGATGTCAAGAACAAAGCCAAGCATAAAATTTTGTGCCTATTGCGGCGGGCCAATCGAGTTTCGAGTTCCGTCGGGTGACAATCTGGCGCGAGCGGTGTGCCTGCACTGCGATGCCGTTCACTATCAGAATCCAAAAGTCGTCGCCGGCTGCATTGTCGAGTTTGAGGACCGAATTTTGCTGTGCAAGCGAGCAATTGAGCCGCGCAGCGGACTGTGGACGATTCCCGCAGGCTTTATGGAGCTGGACGAGACAACCCAGTCGGCAGCGAAGCGCGAAACCATGGAAGAAGCATGCGCCGATGCCGTGATCGATGATTTATTTGCGGTGTACAACATTCCATCTGTCAGCCAGGTTTACGTGATATTTCGCGCACATCTGGTGTCCGCCGAGTTTTCGCCGGGTGTTGAAAGCCTGCAGACAGCGCTATTTGCGAAAGATGAGATCCCTTGGGGTGAGCTGGCGTTCCGTGTAGTACAGTCTTCTCTGGAACGGTATTTCGCAAAGGCCAGGCAAGGCCAGCTGGCACCCTTCTATGACGATATATTATAGTAGCCAGCCCCCGCCCGGCGGAGACACCGTCATGGAAGAAACTGCGGTGCAGGGCCGGCTTGGCAGCAGTGTGCTGACGATTCTGTGAGCGATGCGGGCCGCATTGATTTGCGGCGATCATGTGTCCATCAGGCTAATCGTCATTCTGGATCATTTCCAAAAATTCCGTTACGCCGATTGCATCAATGCCATCGCGCAGCGAGAAGCGCTCGGTGCCAGTGTAGATTACGTATCTCTCAGTTGCCTGCACATCGGTACAGCCTTCATAAAATCCGCGTGTGACTCTCGGGGACAGAGAGTGCTTGATCTCAATTGCACGGACTGTGCCTTTCGCGTTTTGCAGTACCAAGTCAATTTCCGCCCCGCCCCGGCTTCGATAATAACTGCAGCTCCACTGGTCTGACAGGACTCTGACAATGTTTTCGACGACAAACGCTTCCCAGCTGGCTCCAATTGCCGGGTTTCCGGCTAAGTCCTCATAGTTTTTGATGCCCAGCAGACAGTGCGTCAGACCGGAGTCTCGCAAGTAGATTTTCGGTGATTTGATCAGCCGTTTCCGGATGTTTCCTGTCCAGGGAGGCAGGCTCCGTACAACAAAAGCTGATTTCAGAATGTCAAGGTAACGTCTGACAGTGCTGTGGTTTACGCCCATACTCAGGCCCAGGCTGGAATAGTTGACCTGATTGGCATTGCCATAGGCGAGCATGGACCAGAAGTTGCGAAGTGCTGCAGACGGAACTGCAACTCCCAGCTGCGGGATGTCTCGCTCGACATAAGATGAGATGAAATCACGTCGCCAGCTCCAGCTTTGATCTTCATCGCTGGCAAGAAAACTGAGCGGAAACCCGCCGCGCATCCACAAGTCGCGGATCTGCAAATCATGTTGAATCTCCGATATGGTCAATGGATGAAGCTCAAGATAGCGAATTCGTCCGGCCAGGGACTCTGACGACTGCCGAAGCAGCTGCGGTGATGCCGAGCCGAGAATCAAAAACTGTGAAGTTCGCTCGCCGCTTCGAATGCGTGAGTCAATGATTGAGCGCAGTATCGGGAAAAGGTTCGGTCGGCGCTGGATCTCATCAATAATCAGCAGATTGTCCGTGCGATGGCGCAGGTAGCTTTCTGCATCGTCGAGTTTCGTCAGGTCTGACGGCAGCTCAAGGTCCAGATAAGATGCCGGTTTGCTTATCTTGGCAGCGATTTCCAAGGCCAGGGTCGTCTTGCCCGCCTGCCTTGGCCCAATCAAAGCGACGGCTGGCATTGAATCCAATGCTGCCAGGATAGGAGATTCCATTACACGCTCAATTATCATGGCTATATGATAGCAATATGCGTAATTAGCGCAATTAATATTTTGCTTATTCGGTTTTCAGTTGTATGATTTCAAGGGTAGTGCAGCGCCTGAAACTAGTCGCTGGCCAGATCGCTCAATTTTTCGCTTTTTCTGTTTGCTTGACTTTTTTTTGACCAGGTGCTGGCAATTTTTGCCAGTTCCGCGATGCGCGGGGAGTATCTGTATCGGACGATTGCGACGAGCTTCTCGAACTGGACAAATGCCGTATTCCATCATTGTGTCCAGTCGAATTGCGTTTCTGTGTTTTCACACACAATCAAGACAGGATCTGAAACCGCGTCCTTGAATTGAATTGCGAGAATTGAGCCCGAGGCGGCCGCAGAGACCGGCTCTATGACACCCGTGACAAGATGAATGGCCTCTTTGATGCCGGCACAACGGGCAGGATCGTTTTTAGTTGATACAGCAAACTGATGGGTACCAGCCGTTGGCAGCACCAGCAAATAGCATCGGGCGCGCTGATTGAGCCCCACCCATCGGCCCTGATCGAAAACGCCATGCGATACCGATGCCGGCACTGAAGATTCAACAATCGAGTTCAATATTGAGTTGAGGTGCCGAACTACGAACATTGCAGGATGTGGATTGCACAGACGGTCGATGACGCCGTTTCGAATACTGTGCCCTCGATCAAGGTCAATAAATGTATCAACAATCAGTTCCAGTCTGCTCATCGCCGCTGCCGAAAACAAGCTCTCAGCAATGCGATTTGCATTGTCATGATCATCACATTGCCGCTGTGCTGGATTGATGTCTGCCATCAGCAGAGTGGCTGAGGCATAAATCCCGGTCTGTTCGCAAATCGACGAGAATTCAGTCAGCGCCTGACTGATCGAGTCAGAGCGCGCAATTCGGAAAACCACGCCTTCAATTGCGCTGCGTACGCCGTCATCTGTCATCAAGGCGTTTATTTCATCTTCATCGGCCGCGACAAAGCCATGGCTGATCTGATGATAGTATGGCTCACCTGCCTTGACGCGATCAGATTTCATACGCAGTTTGGAAAGATAAACAGGCAGCGAATCAGTCGAACTGAAATTGCGCAGCGCAATTTTGAGTTCGTCGATCTGCCACATGGGGATGACAATCTCCCACCGTTTGATGAGACCCTGATGGCACATGATGCGCTCGCAAAGGCTTTGATTGGGCACGCCGCCGGAGGTGATGACGAATTCATGGCCAAAATCCCGCAAAGCCTGCATGCGCTCCACGGTTTGGATGTCTTCCAGATCGCCAGACGGGATACGCATCAGCCCGGTCCCCATCTGCCATAGCGCGAGCAGAGGATAATCATTGCGGACTTGCTTGCGACTGAATTCATCAAGCGCGCCGGACGGCGCAATTTCGGTGACCTCTGTCCAAGGATGACGCATGTCAAACCCGATGCGGCTCTGCATCGCCTCGCGCGGGTGCAGCGCGATCACCCGTTTCGAAGGTGCGCAACCCTCAATCTGCCCGCCCCGCCCAAGTGTGCTGCCGCCGGTGTTTCGAAAATGGCAGACATGACCGTTCTCATAAACGAGCACGATGAAATATCCGATTTTGGCCAAGTCATTTCGGCCATCGGCCATGCCGCTGGCGGGCGCTGCACGAAACATCTCACTGTAGTCTTGCCGGGTAAAGGATACTGATGGCAGCAGGTAGCAGTCCATCAATCGACAGCGGTTGTACCAGAAATGGTGAACATGTCCTGCAAAAAGCGCCTCAACGGAGTGCTTCTCTGCCAGATCCAGCAGCCAGCTTCGACCCGGTTCGGCGAGATTGTCATAATTTTCCGGCTCGTCTTCGGTGTACAGGTAAGGCGGGTAATGCAACAGCAGCATTTTGCGGCCTGTCGCGGCCTTGAGAGTTTTTTCAAGCCAGCCCCGCTGCTCGCGCTCGGCATCTAGGCCGGAGTTGATCAGCTGCGCGTTGAGCATCACAAAATGTACGCCGCAGCGAGTGAAAGACTGGTAGTGATGCCCGAAATTGTCACTCCATGCAGTCAGATGCGGCTCGTTCACAATGCCTGCCGGAGCCCAGTCAGCCGGCTTGTCGCCAACATCATGATTGCCTGGCACCAGATACAGCGGCAGTCTCAGATCCGCGGCAATTTCGCGAAAATCGCACACTGCGTCCGAATAGGCCGGCATGGCTGGAACCGGATGCGTCAAATCCCCAAGATGCACAGCGAATTTTGGCGCCATTGGGCCCATTTCCTGAGTCAAGCGCTGAATGTCGGCGAGGCAGTAGCGTGTTCTTGCATTTGTCAAGGCATTGATCGGAAACGGCGACGAGGAAGGCTGGCCCTCGCGGTCCACGTGGGTGTCTGCAA
This sequence comes from Arenicellales bacterium, assembly GCA_965200545.1. Taxonomy (GTDB): domain Bacteria; phylum Pseudomonadota; class Gammaproteobacteria; order Arenicellales; family JAJDZL01; genus JAJDZL01. The sequence continues at coordinate 408,733 of CBDAUJ010000002.1, forward strand.
TCAGCACAAAACTGAACAGGCAGCGCCCGAGTTTTGTGCTGATCCGCCTGTTTGACCAGGTGTCGAAACCGTACACGCCGAGTCGCGGCTACCGGGCTAGCAGTACGAGCGAAATATTCGGCACGAACGCGATCAAGATTGCAACACAAAGCATCGCGAATACGTACGGAAACACGTACTTTGCAACATTGAGTATGGACTCGCCCGTCACTCCCGATATGACAAATAGATTCAGCCCAATCGGCGGCGTGATAAAGCCGATGCCCAAAGAGGTCACCATCAAAATGCAAAAGTGGATTTGATCCATGCCGATCTGCTGCGACAAGGGGTAGAGCACCGGGGCGATAAGTACGATATTCGGCACCGCCTCCATCACGCAGCCCGCAATAATCAGTATTCCGACAATCAGCAGCAGAATGTAGTTGTAATTCTCCGTAACTGAGAGCACTTGCTCAATGAAGTACTGAGGCACGGACAATGCTCCCAAGGCTTCGGCCAGCGGCAGCGACAAGGCAACGGTCGGAAGAATCACACCGTTGACCTTTGCGGAGCTGACCAGCATTTCCGGAAAGTCGCTCAGTTTCAGCGTTCCTTGAAACAATCCAATCGTGATGATCAGCACAACTGCCACCGCTGCCGCTTCGGTCGGCGTAAAGATTCCAGAATAAATTCCACCCAGAATGATGAACGGCACTAGCAGGGCATAACGGCCGTCCCACACGGTTTTCAGCCAATTTCCAATTGAAAATTGCTGGCTTGAATTCTCGTAACCGCGAAGCCGATTGACGATCACGTTGGTAAGCATGATCGAAATCAGAATGATGATACCGGGAACAATGGCCGCAACAAACAGCGTTGAGGCCGAAATGCCAAGAATCAATCCAATGACGATGTATGCAATCGATGGCGGGATCAAAATCCCTGTACACGAGCCGGATGCGACCAGTGCCGCAGCGTAAGAGCGAGGGTAACCGGCATCGGTAAGTCGATTGATTGTCATCCGTCCAAGTGCCGCGCAGCCAGCCGCATCGGAACCAGAAATACAGGAAAAAAATCCACAGCCCAGAACCGTTGATGATCCAAATCCTGAGCGAAAGCCGCCGGCTGTCGCTTCTGCGATATTCAGCAGCTTGTTGGACAAGCCGGTGCGAACCAGTACATCGCCAGTGAGAATAAACAGCGGAACGGCAATCAGCGCAAAGGCATCCATGCCCTCGAACAAACTCTCCCCGAGCAGGTGCATCGGCAGAACTTCGGTGAAATACAGCATTGCAATGACCCCGATGCCCATCGAAACCCACATCGGTATTCCGAAGGCGAGCAGGGCGACGATGAGCAACAAAGGCCCCCCGACATCCCAGCCGAACTCAAAAGCAACCGCAGGCTGTTGATATAAAGCGTACATAGCGAGATTAGCCGAACAATTTGCGTCCAGTAAATGGGGCTCGACCTGCGCGGATATCCAGAATATCGCGCCGGATCGACTGAATCAATCGAATTAGAATAAGGGAGAAACCGAACGGAACGGCAAACGTAAACCACGCCTGGTTGATTCGCAGTCCATGTGTTGCCGCATCGAAACGAATCGAGGTGGCGACCGACTCAAACGACCAGTAGAGAGCCGCACAGGCAAATAGCAGTGTGATCAGATCCCCAAGCAGATACAGAATGGCGATGCCTTTGGCAGGCAAAAACTTGAAAATGATGTCAATGCGGATATGCGCCCGGTCCTTGACGGCCGCGGCCGCGCCAATCCAGACCAAATAAATAAAAGCATAGCGGGCTGTTTCCTCTCCCCAGATGGAGGAGTATTGAAACACGAAGCGCCGGATGACCTCGACAAAAATGACGGCGACTACAAAGGCGTAGAACACCAGCAGCAGCCACCGCTCGCCGTTTTCGTCAAATCGTTTGAGTACCGTTTTCATTGAGTGTGCATCAATGCCTCGTGTGAAGGCCCGTTTGCCGCCGCTCCGGCATCAACACCGGACCAGCGGCATGGACATGGAATTCACACGTTATGAACGAAAAAATCTCCCTGGGTCTGTGACGCTTCGAGCATCTTCTCAAAATTCGACAGGGAGCCAGCGAGCTTGACTTTCCATTCATCCCACTCGGGACGATGATGTCCTGCTCGTTCACGGAAAGCGGCAACCTGGTCCTCGCTGAGCTCATGAATCTGGACTCCTGCCTTGCGCATTTCCGAGGAGGCATAAGCAAATGCAGCCGGCACTTTTGCCAGGTTCTGCCGAAATGTGACCTCGCTGGCGAATTCAACACCTGCCTGAACGTCTGTGGGCAGGCTTTGAAACCATTCCAGGTTACAGCTGTATACCTGCAGGCCGTGGACTGATTGAGCCAGAGTCACATGCGACAGAATATCGCCGAATCCAAAAATGTACAGACCGGAAAGAACCGGGTCGAGTGCGTCGGCCACGCCTTGCTTGATGGCTGAAGGCGTTTCGCCCCAAGCGACAGGTGTAGGATTAGCCCCCAGCAATCGATAGAACTGCTGAAGCATTTTTGATCCTGGTACCCGAAACTTCACGCCTTCAAGGTCTTGCGGCTCCAAAATGGGGTCCATTCCATGCCGGACTGAAAAAGTACGTGCGGATGTCGAGGTATACCACAAGGCTTTAAAGCCTGATGCATTGATCTTGGGGTCAACTACCGATTTCCATGCGTCCGAGGTGACCAGGTTGACGACTTCCTGATTGCGCGCACACATATACGGCATGTTGATCAAGTCAGCCTCAGGCGCGAAAGGCGCGAAATTGGATACCGAATGCTGCGCTACCTGAATCACGCCGCTTTGCACTTTTTTTGCGAGCGCCCCGCCCGCGCCGAGTTTTTTGCCGGGCGCCAGATTTACATAAATTCTGCCATTGGTCATGTTCTGGATGTTTTCTTTAAAATCCAGCTGCATGATTGGATAAGCTCGGGACACCCCGATGATGTAGGCTGTGGCAAAGGTCATTGTGTAATCCGCCGCTTCCTTGCGTTCCGCTTCCTCATTTGCGGTCTGTGCGGTGGCTTGCGTGGACATCAGTGCGCCGCCAGCGCCGGCCATCATCGCGGCGGTGAAACCGTATTTCGCGCTCGCCTCAAAAAATCGGCGCCTTTCTTCACTCTCCAGCGCCGCTGTCGGTTTATGGGTTTTCATCATCATTACCTCCGAAGGAATAGTATCAAGGAATCAAGTTGAGTGGCTGTTGTCTGCACGCTCCCTGATCAGCGTGCTGACAACAAAAAATATGACAGACAATAAGAGCAGCAAAAATTCCGGAACGCCTTCGACATGAAAAAACATGTCGATCCGGTAAGACACTTCAATTTTGCCTGTGATGAGATTGACAGCAAACAATCCGGCACAGATAGCCGAAAAAAGCAGATAAAGACGGCTGTTGCGGAACATCACACTCAGCGGCTGCCGACCTGAGACAGCAAAGCGTTTTCGACATAGGGGAACCGCGCCCGCGCTTTGGTATCGGCCGCCCCTGCGTTTCGAACATATTTACGGTGATCATCCTTGCTTAACGCGTAGACATACGTGGGGTCGCCCTGCGTGACCCGCTGGATAAACAGTCTCTCCTCTTGGCTTTCCTTGATGCGCAAGCGCAGCGCACTGGCATCCCAGTCAGCATGCGCAGTATGGCGAAGATTTGCAGCTTGCTCTTGGTAAGACGGATCGTCGATTCGGTTATGCAACTCCAAGAGGTCGGCTTGCATATCAAACAGCCACTCCTCCCGGCCTTCGATGTCCATATATTTCAGGTTCTGCTTGAGCACCATACGGCTCGGTCCGGTGGAGCCATCAGCAGAAAATTCCGATATGACAGGATATTCCCATTCGATCCGCTCGTTGGCAATGATCGGGTAGAGGCTGTGACCATCGGCATTGACCGCCGTATCATGCCCGTCTCCATCGGCCGCAATGTCAAGCAGGGTAGGCAGCAGATCCACTAGAGAGACTTCGCAGTCGATGCGGGCCGGCTTGAATTTTCCCGGCCAGCTCACAACCAGCGGGATCCGACTTGCCCAGTCATAAAAGTGCTGCTTGTACCACATGCCGCGCTCGCCCAGCATGTCACCATGATCGGCGGTAAAAATAACGATGGTGTCATCGTCCAGGCCGCTTTCATGCAATACCTTCAGCAGTCTGCCAACTTTGTCATCAATGTAGCTGATCATTCCAAAATAAGCGTGACGGGCGTTGCGAATCTGCTGCTCATTGACCTGGCACTCATCGCGTCCCTGGCAAAAGTGCAGATTCCAGCTCAGTCGGTCTTTTTTGTCAAGCGGAATCTCACTGACCGCTGGCATCTCGATTTTGTTGTGACAGTAACGCTGCCAATATTGTTTGGTCGTCACATAAGGCGAGTGCGGATGCGTAAATGACACCGTCAAAAAGAATGGCGCCCCATCGGCGCCGCGCGCCAGATCATAAATACCCTGCAGACTGGCAAACTCAACCTCATCGTCGTAGTCAATCTGCAGCGATCGGATGCATTGTCCAGCCTCGATCACTGGCGCCATCGTCAAATTGGTGGGTCGATAGCGGCAGCCTTGCGACCAGTCGACAGTCCAGGCGAAATTCGCCGGATAGATCTCGGTTGTCAGTCGGGACTCAAAGCCATGCAATTGGTCTGGGCCGATAAAATGCATCTTTCCACTGAGGATTGCGCGGTAGCCGCGCTGCCGCAAATAATGCGCCACAGTTGGAATATTGGCCGGAAACTCGCTGGAGTTGTCATACTGTCCGAACTTATGCGGCAGCATTCCGGTCAGCATGGACGCGCGAGACGGTGCGCAGATCGGGAAATTGCAGTAAGCCTTTTCGAAGACCACGCCGTGGTCGGCGATACGCTGCAGATTAGGTGCTTGTGCGAAGCGATTCGAGTCAAGCGCCAGCGCCGAAGCCGACAGCTGGTCTGCCATGATCAGCAGAATGTTCGGTTGTCTGGCAGCGCTCATGGCAATATCCCCTGCCTCATTGCCGCCTCAATTTGCGTCGCATCCAGGGATGGCCGGTTCGGGGGCGTCGGGGTTGTCTGAGGCAGCTGGTACTTGCCCTTTGTGCGGTCCACCTGACGGTTGCGCACAAAACGCTCACCATCCCCTTTGCGGTAGATGTAGTCCCATCTCGGCGTGTGTCCGGGGGTACTGTTGATGGCAATTCGCCGGCGCTGATCCAGGCGGACGCGCTGATCCACTTCTTCTGGATCCCACGTCGCCAGCAGCGAGCTCTTCAATCGCGCCTTGATTTGTGCGCATTCAGGCTTGTCGGCAATGTTTGTTTGCTCGTTCGGGTCAGCGGCCAGATCAAACAGCTGCTCGTCGTGTCCGTGTGTATACATGTATTTGTACTGTCCGATGCGTACCATTCGGCAGGGCACACATGGGCCGATGGCCAGGTAATCGGCGAATACGGGCACCTCAGCCGAGTCGCCTTGCAGCCGCGAGAGCAGACTTCGGCCATCAAATCGAGCAGGTGCATCATTGATGCCGAGCAAGTCGACTAAGGTCGGCAGCAGATCAATATGCGAGACCGGCGCGGCAATGGTTTGCTTCTCCAGCCGACCCGGCCAGCGCATCATCAGCGGAATGCGAATCGATGGCTCAAAGAAATTATGCTTGTGCCACATCCCCCGCTCGCCGAGCATTTCGCCGTGATCGGCGGTAAAGATGACGAGAGTGTCACTTGCAAGATTCGTTTCCTCCAAGACTGCCAGCAGGCGGCCAATCTTGTCATCCAAGTACGACATCATTCCATAGTACGCGTGTCTGGCATTTCTGACATGCTGCGGGGTGATTTTGTGGAGGTGGCGACCATGCGCAAAATACAGGCCGCGGCTGTGGTAATCCAAACTCTCAAACGGAATTTCAGCCACTGCCGGCTGATCGATATCCGCATCTGAATATCGGTTCCAGTGATCGTGTCCGATCGTGAACGGATGGTGTGGATGCGTGAATGATATCGTCAGGAAAAAGGGCATTTGCCGGTCCGCTCTGGCCAAGTCATAAAGTTTTTGTGTGCCGCGGTATTCGACCTCATCGTCGTAGTCCATTTGCATGGATCGGATACAGGGGCCAGCCTCCAGGATCGATGCGCAAGTTACCCCTGAGGTGATGTAGCTTGCGCCTTTATCCCAATGCGGCACCCAGGCGTAGGTCGATGGATAAACATCGGTGGAAATTCGTTCACTAAATCCATGCAGCTGGTCTGGACCAATAAAGTGCATCTTGCCACATAAGGTTGTCGAGTATCCGTGTCCGCGCAAATAGTGCGCCATTGTTGGAATGCTGGCGGGGAACTCGCTTGCGTTGTCGAACGCGTTGAGATGGACCGATTGTCTGCCAGTGAGCATGGCAAAGCGGGCGGGTGCGCACAGCGGCGCTGCACAGTAGGCATTTTCGAACAGCACACTGTGTGCGGCCAGATGGTCAAAGTGAGGCATTTTTGCGATCTGATTGCCGTAGATGCTCATGGCGCGAACCGTCATTTGGTCCGCCATCAGCAGCAATATGTTGGGCTTGCTGGCGTTTTCGTTCATGCAGCTTTGCGCGGGTATTGCTCAACGATTGTCTTCAGTGGTTCCAAGTCCAGCTCGGTCGAGAGCAGAAAGCGATCAATGGCCAGCTGAATAGTCCCTTCGATCAGCGATATGAGTGATCGCACAATGCGAACCTCGCGGCGGCTTTCGCATGATGCGAATTGTGCCCACGCTTCTTCGAAGCCCGCAAAGTAATCGGTGGATCGTCCGATCTTGCCGGTGATGACAATTACTTCCGGGCAAATTGCTTCTGCCAATTGCGCACTGTACTGTCCAAGAATGTGTCCGCCGCGTTGCAGTACCCGCCGCGCTTGCGGCTCGCCATCTTCTGCGGCTTTGAGCATTGCACCAATCTCAGCGTAGCGGTCAATCGATTCGCCGGGGGTGAAAGAAACGCTGTTTCGATTTTGGTATTGAGCAAGAATTCCAAAGCCTGAAGACATGGTGTTGAGGCAGCCGCGCTGACCGCATTCACACAAAATTTGGCTGGCGCCCATGGGCACATGATGAATCAGGCCGGCTGATGAGTTTCGTCCTCGAACCAGGCTGCCGTCCAGTATGAGACTGGCGCCGACATACCCGGTCCCAATTCTAAATGTCACAACATTGCTGCAGCCCTGCGCCTGTCCGTAGCAGGATTCTGCGAGATTAATGACATTGTTGAGGTTCTCAATTGCGACTGGGATCCCGACCCTGATTTGCAACATTTGGCAGATGGGCAGATTTTTCCACTGATAAATTCGAGAGTCTTTCAGTATGCCGCGCAACGGATCGATTTTGCCCGCCAATGCCATCGCGATGCCGATCACCTGCTGGGTTTGCAAGCTGTTGCGAGCGATCAGTTCCAGAATCAAATCGCCGATGCGACTGAAAATTCGTTCGGGTGATTCCGAAAGTGCGAGGTCCAGCGTAACCTGGTCCTTGATCTCGCCCAGAATATTCGCCAGGACAATGCTGCGGCTGTCCACATTCAGGCAGATTCCGATGACGTGCGCGATGGCGCCGTTGATTGACAGTTCTGTTTCTTTGCGGCCCGGCAGACCGCGTCTGGGAAGCTGGGTGCCTTCGGCAACCAAGCCTGCCTCGATCAGTTCTCGGGTGATGCGTGAAACACCGGTATTGGTCAGTCCGGTCGCGGCAACCAGTCCAGTTCTGGACACAGAAGTACGAAAACAAATTTCAGACAGAATGGCCTTTCGATTAAATTTTCGAAGGTCCGCTGTGGTGTTGATGGAAGATTCAGACAATACCATGCTTGACCGATTGTTTGCTGACTGTTAGCAAATAATAAGCGATCCATGAGTCTGTGTCAATCGGATTGCTGGTTTTTTCGGTTGGCATCAGGTTCTTGCAACGAAATTGCTTTCCTGAATCTGGATTGACTCAGCTTGCCCAATGTTTATTTTCGCGATTTTCTTGACATTTGGATGATGACGCTGGCAGTGTTTCTCACCCGGCATTGAAAGATCATCATGAGAATCAGGACACAGGTGAGACAGTGGACAGTGACGGACCTTGCAACCGGCTGCTGATGCCGGTGCGCATGTGCCAGCATGTGCTCGGCTGTTATGTGATGCTGATGGAGGCGGAGGGTCTCAGGACACCGCCGCCGATCGTTGTAGCGGTGATTTATAATGGCGACCAGCCTTGGGATGTGCAGACTCAGCTGAGCGAGTTGAGCTTTGGTTTTGACCGCTGTGTGCTGCTGGATGAGAAGGGTCTGCATGAGCGCGGCGAGCTGCCGGCGGGGAATCTGTTCAGGCCGCCGCTTGCGGCTTTGCATGCGGGCGATATCGGGGAGTTTGCGGCACCGGACCGCAGTGAGCTAGCGGAAGTTGTCAGACAACATGAGGGTGAGCCGATGAGGGCCACGTCAGCAGATTTTGAGCAGCACGAAGCTGCAGCAAGACCTGCAGTTGCTGTCTGTGATTTGATGTTTACTTTGTTACGGGTAGACAGTGTTGAAGACTTTGAGCAACGATGAGTCAGCCCCTTGTGTGAGCTAACACAAATGTTGAATTAATTGATCGGAACTTGCGGCCAATTAGACGGAGAAGTCCATGCCTGACATCAGTAGCCTATACAAAGCGTCAGCGAAGAATTTTTATGACACAATGGTTGATTCTTATGCGGGCCGAGCAGGATTTCGGATACCAGAGTATCAACGGCCTTACAGCTGGGGAGAAGAAAATATTTCCGATCTTCTAGAGGCTATTTCAAATGGTTTGCAGTATTTGAGCGAAGATGAGCACTCGCTTACTTTCATTGGGACGCTAATCTTGGTTTCGGAAAAAAGTGAAAGCAGTTTTACTGGTCAATCCTTGGCGATAGTTGACGGGCAGCAGAGACTTACGACGTTGGTCCTGACTGTTTGTGCGTTGATTGAGGCGATTGAGAGAAACCAAGGCGCTATTCAGCATTTCAGCGAAAAGGCTGGAGATTGGCTCGAAGAGGAAGTGGGCGGATTGCAGGAACTGCTTCGAAATTGCATATCGGGAGATATTGGGTACAAGAGAGAAAGTTTTTCGTTTCCTCGCATAATCCGCAGTGGAGACACCCGAGCAAGAAGAAAAATGGACTCAGAATATACCTCGGCAATTTCGGACTTTATCTATTCATTCAGTACTCGCTATGATGAGGACAGAATTGCGGAATTTCAGTTTTCTACGCAAGACACCGACGCAAACAATAAATTTGAAAGAAAAAAGATATTGCAAAGCTATGAATTCATCCGCGAGCAAATCAAGTTGATTGAATCAGGAGAAATCGGCAAGAGAGGACAATCGGATATGGACTTTATTCCAATCACAGCCAGCCAGTTCGGAAATAGGTATATCAGAAAGTTGTTTCTTAGTTTGCAGGTGTGTGGAGATGGCAGTGAGCAGGATCGGGCAATATCTGAAATTAGCAATAGTACGGTGGCAGATCCGCTTATTCGTCTTGTTCTATTTTCGGTATATTTGTTGAATCGAGTCGTTTTGATACGCCTCGAAACTGAGAATGAAGATTCGGCCTTTGGTATTTTTGATTCTCACAACATGCAATGGGGCGTACCCCGCGATAGTGCTCAGTGTCGATAGAAGACAATTCAGTCAGTAGCATTGAGGGACGCTTGTAAATGAGAGCAATTTTCTGCGAGCTCTATACGCGATGATGACTCTCTGTCTATGCAAGATTGTCCGGCTTTGTTGCTATCAACCGAAAGTGCACACAATGATTCAGCTGATAGGTGACTATGTTGGGATCGAATATCAAAAAAGATAAAAATATCTGTAACTATTCAGGTATCAAATTACCGATTCAGGGCTTGACATTGTAGTTGCAATCGGTCACAATAGGCCCATAATTTCACTGCGGGGCGAATGAATGGGCTATTTTGGCAGCAAGGCGACTGCCGGGCTGTGCCAGGCGCTGCTGGCGATGCAGCCGGCCCATGCGGTCTATATTGAGTCGCATCTGGGCGGCGGCTGCCTGATGCAGCGCAAGGCGCCGGCGCTGCGGTCGATCGGCATTGATCTGGACGAGCGGGCGCTGGCCGCCTTCTCGTGCCCCTATCCGGTGGAGCTGGTGCACGGGTGCGCGCACGAGTATCTGTCATCGTTCGACTACCAGGGCGATGAGTATATTTTTGCGGATCCGCCGTACCTGCGCGCCACGCGCCGCTCGGGGCGGCGCTACCGGTGCGACTACACCGATGATGATCATGGGGCGCTGCTGGAGATTCTCCGCTCGGCGCCCTGCAAGGTGATGGTGGCAGGGCATCCCTCGCGGCTGTATGACACGGCGCTGCGGGGCTGGCGGCGGGCGAGCTTCCAGGTGACGACCCAGGGGGTGGTGCGCACCGAGGCGGTGTGGTTCAACTACACTCTGGAGCATCCGCACTGGTCGGGCTATGCGGGGTGCAGCAGCACGGACCGCCAGCGCATCCGGCGCAAGGCGCAGCGCTGGGCGGCGCGCTACCGGGGCCTGGCGGCCGCCGAGCGCCAGGCGCTGCTCAGCGCGATGCTGGCGGCCGAGGTCCAGGAGCTGTGACCGGCGCCATCGTGCCGGCTGCGGCACCGGCCTGGTCGCTGGCGGCGCATCTGTGGGGGCTGGCCGAGGGGTGGTGCCGCCGGGCGCGAGACCTCAGCGCTGAGAATGAGCGGCTGCGCCGGCGCGCGGCGGAACTGGAATCCGACAATGCGCGTCTTCGCGACCGCCTCGGGGAGCTGGAGCACAGCGCTGCGCTGGACAGCGAGAACAGCTCCAAGCCGCCGTCCAGCGACGGACTGAGAAAAGCCGGCCCGGGTGAGAGGCGCACCGCCAGCCTGCGCCGGCGATCCGGCCGCAAGCCGGGCGGCCAGGCCGGCCGCGCCGGACACACGCTGCGCCAGGTCACAAAGCCCGACGCGGTGGTCGACCATTATCCCGAGCATTGCGGGCGCTGCGGCGCCAGCGGCGTGTCACACGAAAGAGACTCATACATCCGCCGCCAGGTGTTTGACCTGCCGGCGCCGGCGCCGCTGCAGGTTGTCGAGCACCGCGCCCATCACGGCATCTGCAGTGCCTGTGAGCGTCGCACCCGGGCGCGGTTTCCGCGGCACGTCAAGGCCCCGGTCCAGTATGGCGAGCGCCTCAGCGCATATGTCAGCTACCTGCATCACGCGCAGTTCATTCCGCTGGAGCGCACGGCACAGGCGTGCCGCGACCTGTTCGGCGTGTCGCTGTCGACCGGCACCGCGGCCGCCATGTGCCGCCGCGCCGGCGAGCGCATGCAGTCGCTGGCACACACCATTGGCGAGGCCGTCCGCATCCGGGCGCCGCTCAAGCATCTCGATGAGACGGGCCTGCGGGTGGGCGCCGCCCTGCGCTGGGTGCATGTGCGCTCGACCCGCCTGCTCACCGCCCTGCGCCTGGGCCAAAGCCGCGGCGATATCGGCCGCGGCTACACCGGCACCGCCGTGCATGATGACTGCAGCTCGTATGCCCGGCTGGAGGGCGTCACCCATGCCAGCTGCAATGCGCACCATCTGCGCGAGCTGGCCGCGGCCGAGCAGCTTGACGGCGAGCGGTGGGCAGGACGGATGCGCCGGCTGCTGGAGCGGGCCTGGCGGCTCCAGCGCCGGGCGCAAGACCGCGGCACCGCGGCGGATGCCGACAAGATCCAGCTGTGCTCCCGGCTCTGGGACCGCATCCTCGCCGATGCGATTGCATTTCACGAGGCGCAGGTGCCGCTGCAGTCCGGCCGGCGCGGGCGCAAGAAGCGCCGCAAGGGACACAATCTGGCGCTGCGACTGGCGCGCAGCAAAGACGCCTGCCTGCTCTTTCTGCAAGACCCCGCCGTGCCGTTTTCGAACAACCAGGCAGAGACCGATTTCCGGTTCGTGAAACGGATGCAGAAAATCTTCGGCGGCTTCCGCACCGCCAGCGGCGCCCGGCACCACCTCGCCATGCGCGCCGTCATCAGCACCGCCCGCAAGCAGGGCTGGAACCTCATGGACGTGATCATGCATCCAGACCCGGCTCGGCTCAAAGACCGGCTGCGCTGGTAAGATCGCCGCAACTCCCGCCGGCATCCGCCGCCGCGACTTCAAGCCTTGCGCCATTCATCAATGCCGCTGCAGGCCGCACCTTATAATTCAGGGTATTCAATACCTGAATAGTTACAAATATCTTTCCTGCTTTGCTTCTAAACGTTCATAGTCAGTTATTCAATCCGATCGCAATATGAAAATAATTTTTCAAGGCAAAACACTCCTGTCAAAAAAACGTGCCCGCTTTTGTAAAAGTATCCTTCCCCATTCGCCATTACGGCGTGTTTGACTATCGCTGCGATGCATTCGATGAAGTGCCGATCGGGACCCGGGTGCTGGCGCCGCTTGGCAAAGCCCATAAAGTCGGCGTTGTGATCGCCCACGCGGAGCACTCCGAGATTGCCCCGGACCGCTTGCGCGCAGTGGATACGCTGATTGATGATGAGCCCGCATTTCCGCCCCGCTTGATTCGAACGCTGCTGTGGACCGCAAGCTATTATCAGCAGCCAGTCGGTGAATTGATTTGGATTGCGCTGCCGCAAGCCATCCGCGGAACTGCTCCACTGCAGCCGAATTTTCCGCCAGGCTATGGACTCACTGCAGCCGGTCGTGCGCTTGATGCGGCGACGCTGGCCCGCGCCCGGGTACAAAAAGCAATCGTTGAGCGCCTGCAGAGCGGATCGGGACTGGCGAGCGCAAGACAGCTGCGCACTGCGGGCAGCAGCTGGCGAGCGGCAGTGCGGGCATTGATCGAGAAAGACCTGGTTTTCTCCAGTTCCATCATGCCGGCCGCAGGTCAGTTCCGGCCGCAGTTCATTTACCCTCTTACCGCTGAGCAGCAGGCCGCCAATGAGCGCATTATCTCAGCTTTAGGCCGGTTTTCGTGCCTGCTGCTGCACGGCGTTACCGGCAGCGGCAAAACAGAGGTTTATCTTCACGCCATTGCCGAAGTGCTGCGCCAAGGCGGCCAGGTGCTCATGCTGGTGCCCGAAATCGGACTGACACCGCAGCTTGAGGAGCGGGTGTGCAGCGCCTTGGGGCTTGAGGCGGCGGTTTATCATTCAAGCCAGACGGAAGCGCATCGCCACCGTACCTGGTGGCTTGCCCGCACCGCTCGCGCCCAGGTAGTCATCGGTACCCGTTCGGCGGTTTTTTTGCCGTTTGCGAGACTGTCGCTGATCGTTATCGACGAAGAGCATGACGCATCTTTCAAACAGCACGAGCGGCTTCGCTATCACGCCCGTGCCGTGGCGATTCATCGCGCCGCCAATGAGCAAATCCCGATTGTGTGCGGCACCGCGACACCTTCTCTAGAATCCGTATTCGCGACGCAGACTGACCGCATGGAGGTGCTGACGCTGCTGCACCGGGCGACCGATGCGCAGATGCCGGCCGTCAGCACCATTGACCTGAACACCGCCGCCGTGCGCGATGGAATCTCGGTTCGGCTGCTTGATCAGCTTAAAAAAGGCATCGCCGCGGGTCAGCAAAGTCTGATATTCATCAACCGCCGCGGCTTTTCGCCGCTTGTAATCTGCGGCGACTGCCGCGCGCCGCTGCAATGCTCTGAATGCGACATCAATCTGGTTTATCATCACTTTGACGGACTGCTCCACTGCCACCGATGCCTCAAGCGCTTTGAGATGCCTAAGTTTTGCCCGCAATGCAACTCGGTACGGCTGTCTCTGCTGGGCGAGGGCACACAGCGCATTGAGGATACCCTGAGAAATGCCATCCCCGGCGCGCGAGTGCTGCGCATTGACCGCGACACCACCAGGTCACATCGTGAATTCGAAAAGAAAATCAACCGCATCCGCAAGCGTGAGGTCGATATTTTAGTCGGTACGCAGATGCTCTCCAAGGGACATGACTTTCCAGAGGTCACGCTGGTCGGTGTGCTCAATGCAGACGCTGGTTTTTTCAGTACCGACTTTCGCGCCAAAGAGTTTATGATCCAGCAGATTCTGCAGGTGGCCGGCCGTGCTGGACGCGCTGACAAGCCCGGGCGAGTTTTGATTCAGACGATGTATCCGGAGCACCCGATTTTTGACTGCATTCGGCGCCACGACTATCTGGAATTCGCACTAAGCGAGATCGAGCAGCGCAAGCAAGCGGCGCAACCGCCTTTTGTACACTATGCACTGCTGCGGGCAAACGCGCTTGCGCCGGGCGCGGAAATTGAGTTTCTGCAATCGGCCAAAGCGGCAGCCGCCAGCCGGCTGGCCGCGCACGGGCAAACCGCTGTCACTACATTTGATATAGTACAGTCACCGATTGCCCGCGTCTCCGGCCGCCACCGCGCCCAGCTTCTGTGCGCCAGTCAAAGTGCTGGTGAACTGCGGCGATTCCTTAGCGCCTGGATAAGCGAGCTGAGCAAAATAAAATCCAAAGGCGATTTGCGCTGGAGCATAGATGTGGATCCGATCGACTTTTCGTGATCGCCAAGGCACCGTATGAAAGACCAAATACGCACCCTCATTGAGGATTCATTGAATGCTTTGGCTGTCGACGGCATTCTATCTGCCGAAACCCTGCCCGAGTCGATTGTCATCGACAAGCCCAAGCGAGAGAACCAAGGGGATTACGCCAGCAGCATTGCGCTCAGCCTGGCCAAGCAGGTAAAAATAAAGCCTGCTGAACTGGCGCTGCAGATCGTTGAGCGCCTGCCCGATGCGGACTGCATTGCGAAAACCGAAATCGCTGGACCCGGATTCATTAATTTCTTTTTGTCCAGCCAGTCGCTGACTGCGATTGTCAGCGAGATTTTGGATCAGCAGGAACACTATGGCCTGTGCCAGCTGTCCAGCCCGCAGCATATTCTGGTTGAGTTTGTCTCGGCCAATCCGACCGGACCGCTGCATGTCGGGCACGGCCGCGGCGCCGTGTTCGGTGATGCGCTCGCACGGCTGTTGCGTGCCGCCGGCCACAAGGTCGAGACCGAATACTACGTCAACGATATCGGCCGGCAGATGGATACGCTGTGTACAAGCGTCTGGATTCGGTATTTGCAGATAAACCAGTGCCATGTGGAATTCCCGGCCGCCGGGTATCGCGGCGATTACATTGTCGACTGTGCGCGGGCGCTGGCTGAAGCTCGCGGAACCGAGCTGGTTCGCAGTGCGGATGCACCTGTCGCCGATGATGAGTGCAGCGCCGATGAGCAGCTGACTGCATGGATTGCCACGGCCAAAGAACGGCTGGGCGCTGAGTTTGAGCCCCTGCGGGAGTTCGGACTGCAAAAAATGATTGAGGCAATCCAGGCGGACCTGAATGCCCTCGCCGTGCAGCACGACCAGTGGTTCTATGAAAGCCAGGTCTCGGCCCGCGGCGATGTCGAGCGTACCATTGCGACCCTCAGGCAGCACGGGTTCGTCTATCAGTCAGATGGCGCCACTTGGTTTCGTTCCAGCGAGTTTGGCGACGAGAAAGATCGTGTCTTGGTGCGCTCCAATGGCGATCTGACCTACTTTGCCTCCGATGTCGCCTATCACCTTGACAAGTTTGATCGCGGCTACAGTCGCATGATCAATGTTTGGGGCGCTGACCATCACGGCTATATCGCCAGGATGAAGGCAGCGCTGGATGCAGCAGGACACGACTCGAGGCGACTGGAGATTCTTGTCGTTCAGCTCGCCTCACTGAATCGCGGCGGCGAGAAAGTTCAGATGTCCACGCGTGCCGGTGAGTTCGTCACTCTGGGCGAGCTGGTCGAAGAGACCGGCAAAGATGCGGCACGATTCTATTATGTGCTCAGAAAGTGCGAGCAGCATCTTGATTTTGACCTTGAGCTGGCAAAGCGGCAAAGCAGCGAGAATCCAGTGTATTACATCCAGTATGCGCATGCCCGTATCTGCAGCATCTTGCGACAGATTGCGCAGCGCGGCATCGCCTATGCGCCTGCCGCTGGACGCGAATACACGTTTGCCCAGAACTTAGAAGTGAATCTGATCAAGCAGCTTGCACGATACCCCGAAGTGATCCAGACCGCCGCCCGCAGTCTGGAGCCGCATCAGCTCGCTTACTATCTGCGCGATGTGGCGAACGGCTTTCACTCCTTTTACAACCAGGAACGAATCCTTGACAGCGATGAGCCGCAGCGCAGCGCGCGGCTGAATCTGGTCACTGCCGTGCGGCAAGTGCTCGCCAATGGCCTGGATGTGATGGGCCTGGCTGCACCGCAATCAATGTAGATACGATGGCCGCATCGCGACGCAGCAAGCCATCCCGCTCCGGCGGCTTAGGCCAGTTTTTTCTCGGCATCTTGGTCGGTGCGGTCGCCACCGCCTTTTGGTTCGGATTCATCCAGGATCGCCCGACCAATATCGGCGCGGGAATTGACACCCTGCTTGATGCGGCGAAAAAACGCGCCGCGCACGAACAGTCGCAAGGACAGCCGGCAGACTCTTTATCGCAGTCCCTGCCGGAAATCGAATACAGCTATCACGAGCGGCTGCTCAATGACAGCTATGTGCCGCCGCTGCCGAGCCCGTCGCAGCCGCCGGCGCAAGACACCGCCGCGGAGCCGCAAGCGGCTACCGCTCCGCCGCCCGCTCCGCCGGCGCCCGCTGAATCCTATGTGCTTCAGGTCGGTTCGTTTGCCGACTACAAATCAGCTGATGGCGTCAAGGGCACGCTAGCTCTCAGCGGCATTGTCGCGTTCATTCAGAAAGTCACTGTCGAAGGCGAGGGTGACTTCTATCGCGTGCGAGTGGGTCCTTTTCATCAGTTTGACGTTATGCAGGCGATGGTCACGGAACTGGTCGGACTCGGCTACAAGCCGCTGCGTTTTCGCGTCGAGAACAAAGGCTGATCTAAAGCTGGGTGCGAGTGCGCAGCCAGTCTCCAATCTTAACGGGAATGTCAAGTCCCGCTTTCGCGCTGACATAGATGCCGATGTGACCGGTGTCATATTCAAGCTCGGTGTAGTCTCGGATACCGGACAGATACTTCAGAGCCTTGGAAGAGGCGGGTGGCACCAGATGATCTTGAGCGGCCATGATATTCAGCACCGGCAGCTTGAGTGATTGCAGAGCCACAGCTCGCCCGCCGATTTCAAGGCTGCCGGTGACCAGCAGGTTGTCGCGAAAAAAATGCCTGATGAATGTTGCGAACATGGCGCCTGCCTGATCGGGGCTGTCAAAAATCCACTTTTCCATACGCAGGAAATTCTCAAGCTTGTCTTTGTCGTCCAGAATATTGACCAAGTCTAGATATTTCTCAATGTTGAGGCGAAATGGCCGCAGCGACAGAAACATGCTGTTGAGCAGGCTCCCCGGCACATTGCCTATGGCGTCAACCAAAGCATCAACATCGATTTGCGAGAACCAGTGTGTGAGCAGGTTGTCTGAGGTGTGGAAGTCGACGGGGGTCACCATGGTGATGAGCGCATTGATCTTTTCGGGATACAGCGCTGAGTAGCAAAGACTCAGAGTGCCGCCTTGACAGATGCCGAGCATATTCAGCTGATTGACGTCAGCCTGCCCCAGCACCTGGTCAACACAGGCATTGATTTTGTCGTCAATATAATGATGCAGATCGACATATCTGTCGGCTGGCGTCGGATATCCCCAATCAATCAGGTATACATCCAGACCTTCATTGAGCAGTCCGCGCACCAAAGAGCGCCGTTCGTAAAGATCCACAATATAGGGACGGTTCACCAGTGCATATACGATCAGAACCGGCTCTTGCCGCGCCGGGTTCTTTGCCAGCGGACGGTAGCGATACAGGGTCAAGCCATCTTGGTGAAAGACTGCATCCTTGGCACTCGTACCGACCTCAATAGGCCCAAGCTTTTGCAGGACGCTCGCGCTTTCGCTCAAGCGAGACTGCAGCTCAGCTGCCTGTGCTGCAAAATCGTGGCTGTCGGTGACTTGCATGGCGTTTCGCCATTTTTCAATTCGAATTGAGGTGTTGCTGATACAACTGTGGCCGTGCGCTCGTCAAAACGCCGCAACGATGGCCGTGCTGCCAGTACGCGGTCATTGTATTGCATTGGCATCATCATCAGCGTGCTGCCTGCCAAAGTCAGTGCGCTCCGGCAGTATGGTGTGCTGCTTTGCCGACCGAGACGCTGGCGCCAAAAGAGTTACAATTCTGCCCGCAGACGCGTATTCGGCATACTGCCGCCGCGACCTTGTGCCTGTGATTGCAATTGGCTGAACCGATCCGCAGAATTTCGAATACTGTCATTTTCGACTATGAGCAGCGCACCCCTTTGATCTAGGACAGATGCTGCGTGTTCAGGCACGCCTGCGGCCTGAAAAAACTGCCGCTCGGGACTTGGATCGGGCAATGACTTATCATCAGTGGAATGTGCGTGCATGCAGACACGCCAATGCATTGCGCGGAATTGGGCTTGAGTGCGGTGATCGCGTCGCGGTGCTGGCGTACAATCGTTTGGAGTAGGCGGAAATATACGTCGCAGCCGCCGAGGCTGAGCTTGTGGCGGTGCCGATCCATTTCCGTTTGAAGGGTCTTGAAGCGCAGTATATTTTCAGCGATTGCGGCGCACGCGCACTGATTGCTGAAGCAAGCTTGCTGGCGGTTGCAGAAAGCATTCGCGGGCAGACGGAATTGGATGCGCGCCGCTTCATTGCAATTGCCGATCAGTCGAAGTGCTCAGGATGGAATTCTTATGAGGGGTTTTTGCTTCAAGGCACACCGTCAGAGCCCCGCGTAACTGTCAGTGCCGATGATCCATGGTGCCTGATGTATACCTCCGGTACGACCGGCAATCCAAAAGGCGCCATCCGCGGTCACCGCGCCGCCGCCATGCTGTCCCTGGCGACGGCCATTGAGCTTCGGCTTGAGGGCCGGGATCATGCTTTGCTGGTGATGCCGATGTGTCATGCCAATTCGCTGTACTTCTTCACCGCATTTGCTTACTGCGGCGGCGCTGTTTCGATTTACTCGCGTACGAGTTTTGATCCCGTTCTGTGCTTGCGCACGTTGACCAATACTGGGCTGACCTTTACCTCGATGGTCCCGACCCACTACGCCATGCTGCTGGATATGCCGCCAGCGGAACGCAAGGCAGATGACCTCAAAAAAACTCGAAAAACTCATGATTTCATCTGCGCCTGCGCGGGCTGATGCCAAGCGGAGAATTATGGAAATGTTTCCCGCCTCGCGTCTGTTTGAGCTGTATGGCTCGATCGAGGCAGGCTGGGTCACAATGCTGCACCCGCACGAACAGTTCAAATATGCGGGTACCGTAGGCCGTGAAGTTGTCAGTTCAGAGCCAATTCGAATGCTTGACGAGCATGGCAATGAGGTTCCTGACGGCCAGCCTGGCGAGCTGTATTCGTCCAGTCCCTAAGGGTTTGACGGCTACTGGAATCTTCTTGAGAAGACGCGAAGAGGCGTTTCGCGGTGATTATCTGACGGTCGGCGACATGGCTGCGCGAGATGCGGATGGCTTCATTCGCCTGATTGACCGCAAGAACAATCTCATTATCTCCGGCGGTGAGAACATTTATCCGTCCGAATTTGAAACGGCGCTGGCAAGTCATGCCAAAGTACGCGATATCGCCGTAGTTGGAGAGCCTGACGCAAAGTGGGGCGAGCGCGTCTGCGCTTTTGTTGTGCTCAATCCAGGTTGCCGGCTCGCTGCAAGCGAGCTGCAGGAATGGTCCAAAAATCGCCTTGCTGGCTAAAAGCAGCCGCGCAAGTTCATTTTTTTCAAGATGCTGAGATGCCAAGAAATGCAACCGGCAAAATCCTGCACCGCGCATTGCGCGAGCGGCTCAGGGCTGATTCGTCCAGCACGACTTGCTGAGCGGATGCATGGCTGTCCGGCAGGCTTTGACTTATTGAAACGGGAGACTGACTGAATGATGGAATCTGACTGGCACAATATGCCGCGCCAAGATATCAAGCGTGACAGGAACAGTTGCAGGCCAGGTAGTCGATATGCTTTGTGCCTGTGGTGTCAAGCGGGCCGCTGTCCACATGGTTCATGCTCACGCTGAGCTGACTGGACAGCTCGGGGTGGCGGTGCTGCTGATCGGCGTCTGCATTTCCAGGGCGCAGGCGAATATGGGGGCGCTGCAGGATTTCCCGCATACCGAAATTATGCGTCCGGTTGCGCGCTATGCGAAAACCGCCAGAGTTGCCGATCAGGCACTGTGCGAGCTGCACGAGGCGCTTGCGCGAGCCTGCGGCGATTTAGGCGAGCCGGGTCCTGTGTACATTGAATTTCCAACCGATGTGCGGCGCACCAGGCTGCACGAGAATCTGGTATTGGAAGACTGGATGACGACGTTGCGCCTTCGCCGATTGCGCCTTTGGCCTCAATGTGATGGAAATCGATACCGCAGTGCGTCATGCTGCGAAGGCGGTATTTGTCGTATCGAATAATGCGGCCTGGAACATCAAGCGTATTGATCAGGATATCAATTATGGCGGCCGGGTTGCCGGCACACTGCTTGAGCATTGTGAATACGCAGCTTTGGCGCGTGCGCTCGGGGCGTATGGCGAGCGGGTCGAAGATGCTGCAGCACTAGCCCCGGCGATCGACCGGGCATTGGCCAATGCGCTGGCAGTCGTCGACATCGTAACATCGCAGCGCTGACGCCGCGCCCTGCTTTATGCCGCTAATTTGCCCGCAGGCTTACTCTTTGCGAGTCTTCGAGGCGGCAGAGCCTTGCGCCGCCGGGCGCAGCTTTTTGGGCTGCAGGCGCCTGACTTCCTGCTCCAGCTCAGCCACTCTCTGCTCCAGTTTCAAGATTGCCTCACGGGCGCCGGCACTGCGCTGATGCACCTGATTCAGCTCGTCACGAGACGGGGCATTGAAAGGCCCGGCCTGCCGGGCCTGAATCTTTTTGTATTGCGCAATCAACTTGACAAAAGTGTCAATCAGGCTGGCGTACTTTTGGGCGTACCCGTCCGTATGTGCCAATTCGCTGAAGGCCTGCTCTGCGCAATCAATCCACAAGCGGCAGGTGGTTTCGAAATCAGCGGGCTCCTTGAATTTTGCCAGTTCTGCTGAAAAATTTTCGCTTACCGTCCGTGAAAAATCGTAAAACAGAGCCTGATATGCAGTCAAGGCGTTCGCATACTCACG
This sequence comes from Arenicellales bacterium, assembly GCA_965200545.1. Classification (GTDB taxonomy): domain Bacteria; phylum Pseudomonadota; class Gammaproteobacteria; order Arenicellales; family JAJDZL01; genus JAJDZL01. The sequence continues at coordinate 429,867 of CBDAUJ010000002.1, forward strand.
ATAGAGCGCGATCAGGTCGTTGTTATCCTCTTGATACTCGCGTCCGATACCCAATGCCGGCAGTGACGGCATTGTTGCGGCACTTGGATCAAAAGCGGGCGGCCAGGAAGCGGACAGCATCGAGCCGAATGGATGACCGCTGCCGGGCGCGGTCGATGCAGGTATCGAATACATGCGCATCAGCGGCTCAAACGCAGCCAGTCCAGCGGCAAACGGGTTCTGTTGCTGGGCCGGGCTCAGCATCTTCTGCACGGTGTCGGCGAAGCCGGCCATTTGGGTGTGAACCGAACTCGCCGGCACGGCTGGGGCATTCCACCAGGGCAACGGATTCATGCCGGGAAACGCGGGCCAAGGATTCAGCATGATTTGTCCAGGTATCTGTGCTTTGAGAGTGTACAATTCAGTCAGTTTACTTACATTATCCCATACAGGAGACGTGCGATGTCAAGAGTTGCAATTGTTACCGGCGGCACCCGGGGAATCGGCGAGGCAATCTCCGTAGCGCTGGCGCAGGCCGGCTACAAAGTCGCGGCCAATTATGGCGGCAATCATGAGCGGGCGCGCGCATTCAGCGAGCGCACCGGCATCGCTATTTACCCTTTTGATGTCAGCAGTTTTGAGAACTGCCAAGCCGGGGTCGAGCAGATCAAGAGTGACTTGGGTGCAGTTGAGGTGCTGGTCAACAATGCCGGCATTACGCGCGACAAGACATTGCATTCGATGGATTTTGAGCAGTGGAACCAGGTCTTGCAGACGAATCTCTCATCTTGTTTCAACATGTGTCGCTGTGTGATTGAGGGGATGCGTGAAAACGGCTTTGGCCGCATCGTCAATATCGGTTCGGTGAATGGGCAGGCGGGTCAATACGGTCAGGTCAACTACTCCGCGGCCAAGTCTGGCATTCACGGTTTTACCAAAGCGCTGGCAAAAGAAGGGGCTGGTCGCGGTATCACCGTCAATGCGATTGCCCCCGGCTACGTTGACACCGATATGGTGCGTGCTGTACCGGAGAAAGTTCTGGAAAAAATCATTTCCACCATTCCGGTCAAGCGGCTGGGTCGCGCGGAAGATATTGCTCGCGGTGTCATGTTTCTGGTGGCTGATGATGCATCCTTCGTCACTGGCTCAACCATTGACATCAACGGCGGCCAGCATATGTATTGATGCGCTCAGAGCAAGCCATGTCTGAACCTCGAACAATCAAGAAATACAGCAATCGGCGCCTGTATGATACACAAGAAAGCCGCTATATCAATCTGTCGGAAATCCGCGACTTGGTACTCAATGAGATTGAATTTGCTGTAATCGATATTTCCAGCGGCGAGGACATCACACGGCAGATTCTGCTGCAAGTGATCTCTGAGCAGGAACTCGACGGTCAGCCGATGTTCACCAAGGAGCTGCTGATGCAGATGATCCAGTTTTCCGGCGGCGCGTTTCAAAGTGTGTTTACCGACTACCTGACCAAGGCCGCTGAAATGCTGAGCGGCCAGCAAAAAATGTATCAGCAGCACTGGCAGGAACTGTTCAAAAATACATCGATCAATCCGATGAGTGAAATCGCAGAGCAGAATTTCCAAACCTGGAGCGATATGCAGCAGCAAATGCTGAGGATGTACGGGATGGCTCCGCCCAAAGACGAACAGTCAAAATGATCAATTGCAAAGTATCGCAGCGGCCGATCTGATCTTTCAAGTTTCGCGTTTTTCTCGCAGTCCCGCGGCGAGGCACGGTTGTTGTGGACCCAAGCTATAAAGTTTACATGTGTGTGATTTGCGGCTTCATTTATGAGGAGGAGTTTGGGCTCCCAGAAGACGGAATTGCGCCGGGTACGCGCTGGGCGGATGTCCCGGACACTTGGGTATGCCCGGATTGCCTGGCAGTCAAAGATGATTTTGACATGCTGGAAATCTGATCGAATCGGATCGTTCAAACGACCTTGTCACTGGCAAAATCCTCTCCGTAGCAGGCCAGTTCGGCAGCGCTGATGATCAGCACCACCGACTCGCCGCTTTCCGAGGTCAGCCACATGAACGGCACTTTGGGGAATGCGCGCTCAAGCGCAGGCGCTGAGTTGCCAAGCTCCATCACCAAAAAACCATCGTCCGCAAGCCAGGCGCTGCACTCGCGCAAGATTTGCTTGACCAGCGCCAGTCCGTGCTCGGCGCAGGTGATCGCAAGCTGCGGCTCGTGGCGGTATTCGGGCGGCAGCTGCGCGGTCTCGCTGGCACTGACATAAGGCGGATTGGTGACAATCAAATCGTAGCGGCGGCGGTCAAGCTGCGCGAAGAGGTTGCTTTTGATCAACTTGACTTGCTGGGCACACTGGTAACGTTCGACGTTGATGTGCGCGACCTCCAAGGCTGCCGCATCGATGTCGCAGGCATCCACGACTGCGTTCGGGAAAGCCAGTGCCAGTGCGACTGCGATACAGCCGCTGCCGGTGCATAAATCCAGAATCGAGTGGACGCACTGAGGGCGCACCCACGGCGTGAATTGGTCGTTGATGAAGTCGCCGATGTGCGATCGCGGAACGATGGCGCGCTCGTCCACATAGAACGGCCGCTGCGCGAACCAAGCCTCGTTGAGCAAATAGGCAAGCGGCTTACGCGTTGCGATGCGGGTTCGAATCAATTCACGGAACCGGGCAGCGTCTGCCGCTGACAACTGCTGACTGGCCACGCTCTCCCAGTCGCAGTCTATCAGGCCGGCCGTATGCAAAGCGCACCAGATGGCCTCATCGGTGGCGTTGTCACACCCGTGGCCGAAAAAGACATCGGCCAAAGTCAGCTGCTCTGCAGCCCAGTCGACATGCTCCGAGAGCGTTTCCAAAGCCGGCGGCTTCATGATCGGTGAAAAAACGTACGCAAAGCCAGTCCCCGCCACAACGCGGCGGGCGGGAAAGACAGGGAGCGCAAGCGGCGGCTAGCCGCCGTATTTCTGCTGAAACTTGCCGACGCGGCCGGCGGTATCTACGATTTTCTGCTTGCCGGTATAAAAGGGGTGGCAAGCCGAGCAGATTTCGATGTTCAGGACATCTTTGAGCGTCGAGCGCGTTTCAAACGAGTTCCCGCAAACACAATTGACTTGAATCGTCGAGTATTCAGGATGGATGTTTGCTTTCATGATGATGTTGGTCAGTGAGTTGTTGAATCCGCTGGCGGTTCGATACAAAGCAGGTGCGCATTATACGGACAATTCCTGCATCAGTTTCGTTTCATCGATTCAAAAAATTCAGCATTGGTCTTGGTTGACTGCAGCCGTTCGGAAAGCAGCTCAATCGCTTCGAGATCATCATGCGAATGAAGCAGCTTGCGAATGGCCCAGATCATTTTCAACTCCAGCGGATCGGTCAGCAGCTCTTCTCGCCGGGTGCTGGAGCGGTTGATGATGATCGACGGATACACGCGCTTTTCTGCAATGCGGCGGTCGAGATGGATTTCCATGTTGCCGGTGCCTTTGAACTCTTCGTAAATCACATCATCCATCTTGGAGCCGGTCTCGATTAGAGCCGTGGCCAAGATCGTGATGCTGCCGCCTTCCTCAATATTGCGCGCGGCACCGAAAAATCGTTTTGGCCGCTGCAGCGCGTGCGAGTCGACACCGCCGGTCAGAACTTTTCCAGAAGCGGGTGCGACGGTATTGTAAGCGCGCGCCAGCCGCGTAATGGAGTCAAGAAGAATGACAACATCGCGTTTATGCTCAACCAGACGCTTGGCTTTCTCAATCACCATTTCAGCCACCTGCACATGGCGTGAGGCTGGCTCATCGAACGTGGACGAGACCACTTCGCCGCGCACTGAGCGCTGCATTTCAGTGACCTCCTCGGGCCGCTCATCAATCAGCAGGACGATTAGTTCACATTCAGGATGGTTGGCCGTGATCGAATGCGCGATCTGCTGCAGCATGACGGTTTTGCCCGTTTTGGGCGCCGAAACGATCAGCCCTCTCTGGCCTTTGCCGATGGGCGCGACAAGATCAATAATGCGTGCGGTCAGGTCTGCTGAGCTGCCGTTGCCGCGTTCCAGCCGCATGCGCTGGTCTGGATGCAGCGGCGTTAAGTTTTCAAACAGAATCTTGTTTTTCAGATGGCCCAGCGGCTCGCCGTTGATCGTCTCAATTTTCAGCAATGCAAAATAGCGCTCTGAGTCTTTTGGCGGCCGCACCAGTCCGGACACCATGTCTCCGGTGCGCAGATTGAAACGGCGAATCTGGCTGGGGGAGACATAAATGTCATCGGGACCCGCCAGATATGAGCTGTTCGGAGATCGCAGAAAACCAAAACCATCCTGCAATGTCTCCATTACGCCTTCACCGGTAATGTTGCCGCCGTTTTTGGCCTCGGCCTTCAGAATCGCGAAAATCTGATCCTGCTTGCGCATTCTTGATGCGCCGTTGATATTGATGCCGCGTGCAATTGATACCAATTCAGCTGGCGTTTTGGCTTTGAGTTCGGTTAAGCTGATACCCATGTGTTGTTATCTCAAAGTGAGGTGAGCCATGGCTTGCCAGCCATGCAAAGAAAAAAGGGGTAAAAATTAAGGTACGACTGCAAATTGCGAGAAATGAAATTGCTGCTTCAGCAGACTGAAAAGACGAGAGCGCGAAGCGGCACGACATCGTGCATTTTTACGCCAGCGGTGATTATATCGAAATATGCAAGGATACTCGGGGGAATTAATCGAATACCGCTAATTTCAACTCATTATACAGCTCCATCGATAAATTCGGTCAGCTGCGATTTGGAGACTGCCCCCACTTTCGTCGCCTCAACCACACCGTTTTTGAAAATCATGATCGTGGGGATGCCGCGAATGCCATATTTTGGCGGAGTCAGCGGGTTTTCGTCAATGTTCAATTTTGCGACGACCAGCTTGCCTGAGTATTCAGCCGAAACTTCGTCAAGCAGCGGGGCAATCATTTTGCAGGGGCCGCACCACTCAGCCCAGTAGTCGACCAGTACCGGCTTGGCTGAGTTGATGACTTGCTCTTCAAATGTACTGTCGGTGACGTGTGTAATCAGTTCGGACATATCTCTTTGTGTATTCCTCAGCGCGGGTTAATAGGTTTGGTTACGGGGGTAAGCATTATCAACCAAAAATTTTTTTTTGCAACAATTTTTTTGAAGAAATTTCCGCCGCGGGCCAGCGCTGTGAGCGTCAATCCGACTGATGGATGGAAGTGTGCGATTCAATCTCTTGGATTTTAATTTTGATTCGATGCGCTCAATTGCCGGCGACCGCGGCGCTGTCCAGTCTGAAGCGCTGTCCAGTCTGAAGTGCTTGCAATCGGGAGCTTTTTTGACACAGCGGGACAAGCTGCAACTTGATGTATCGCGAATTGGACACAATATAATCACGCTCACTGATGATTTCAATCCCCGAACCCGAGTTATTTTATGGATATCCTGCAGCGCATCCGTCACGTCTTTGAGCAAGAGGCGCAAGCCATACAGTCCATTGAGGTGACGCCCGCATTCGAGCAGGCGGTGCGCTTGATGGCTTCGTGCCGCGGCAAGCTGCTGACCACGGGCATGGGCAAGGCGGGCATCATTGCCCGCAAGCTTGCTGTAACCCTGTGCTCGACTGCGACCCCAGCGGTCTATCTGCATCCGGGTGAGGCCGCACACGGTGACTTGGGCATCATCTCAGAAAATGACTGCCTGATTGCTTTTTCAACCAGTGGCAAGACCCGCGAGGTGATTGAGCTGCTGACGCTTGGCAGGCACATGGGGCTAGATGCCGTCATCGGGGTGACCTCCCATGCCGATTCGCCGCTGCGCGGTCATTGTGACCTGGTGCTGGATATGGGCGAGATTCGCGAGCCGTGTCCGCTTGGGCTGACCCCCTCGGCCAGCATGGCCGTGATGAGTGCCATTGCGGATGCGGTCACGCTCGCACTGATGGAACACAAGGGCGTGACCAAGCAGGATTACGGCCTGCGGCATCACGGCGGCTATCTCGGCCGCGCGGCACGGCTTGATAATGAATGACGGGTTGCAAGTCGCTTCCAGAATGCACAAGACCTGATCTTCAAGCCGCTGACCCATGGAGGTAAATGCGTAGGTTCTCGCGTCATCTATTGCCTTTTCAAATCCGTCCGACACAGCTTCTCCCAGCCGCTCCGTCGACTGGGCCTGTCCGATCGCTTGAATTGGACAGCTGACGACCCGTGGCACTGAATCATTTTTACCCATGCCTGCGTTGCTATCGAAATGATCAGCATACATCACTACACTAATTTTTTCGTTCGATTCGGTTCAATCAGGTTCCGGTAGCGGGGATAGCCCTAGTTCCTTGAGAAATACGTTGTGCTTCGCCGTTGAAACTTGAATTTCCTTCTCGGTTTCAATCAGCTCCTGATGTGTGACCGACAGGTCGACCGGGATTTCCGGTGCGGCCGTGCTGACATAGCGTGAGATGTTGAGGTTGAAGTCGTTGTCCGCGATTTCCTTCATTTCTACGCACCTGGCATAACGCTCAATGCTTTCCGGTCGGTGTCGATATGTTTCGATGATTTTCTCAATATTTTCCTCGGTCAGAAAGTTTTGCCGCTTGCGCTTTTTGAAATGCTCAGACGCGTTGATGAACAGTATGTCGTCGGGCTTCTTGCACTTTTTCAAAACGAGAATACAAACCGGAATGCCAGTCGAGTAAAACAAATTTGCTGGCAGGCCGATGATGGTGTCGATGCTGCCGTCGTCAAGAAGTTTGCGGCGAATCTTTGCCTCTGCACCACCGCGGAAAAGCACACCATGCGGGACAATGATGGCCATCACGCCGTCGTCCTTGAGGTAATGAAATCCGTGTAGCAGAAAGGCGAAGTCTGCGGCCGACTTCGGGGCCAGTCCGTAGTTCTTGAAGCGTGCATCTTCACCCAAGGCTTCGCCCGGCTTCCAGCGATAGCTGAATGGCGGATTGGCAACCACAGCATCGAAATATAATCTCTTTGCGGGGTTTGTCTCGCGAAGCAAACTCCAGCCATTGCTCAGCGTATCGCCATGGTAGATCTCGAACTCGGAACTCTTCACTCCGTGCAGCAGCATGTTCATTCTTGCTAGATTGAAGGTAGTCACGTTTTTCTCTTGTCCGTAAATCTTGCCGATACCCTCGGGTCTCATACGCTTACGCACATTCAGCAGCAATGAGCCTGAGCCGCATGCGAAGTCCAGCACGCTGGCGAGCTGTTTTCGCTTTCCGTTTCCTGGTTCTTGGCTATCAAGTGCGACGATTACAGAGAGGATGTCCGAGATTCGTTGCGGAGTGTAGAACTCGCCAGCCTTTTTGCCTGAACCCGCAGCGAACTTGCCGATTAGATACTCATAGGCATCGCCGAGGGTGTCGCTGTCCTTGGAGAATTCCGCGAGGCCTCCGTCAATTTCTGTGACAATACTGCAGAGCTTTGCGTTCCGCTCCTCATAGTCCTTGCCGAGCTTTTCTGAGGCGAGATTGATATCCGAAAAAAGCCCAGAAAACGTATTCTGGAAAGATTGGTTTTCAATGTATTTGAAGCCAGATTGAAGCGTGTTGAGCAGCTCGCCGTTCTGAGTGCGAGCCATATGCATAATGTTAGCCCAGAGGTGCTTGGGCTGAATCACATAGTGAGCCTTAAGACGCATCTGCTTTTCGAATGCAGGCACGTCGTCTGCGTTCTCTGCATACCAAATCGAAAGAGGCGAACTGCCCCTGATGCTTGTAGTGTCCGCCTCGGGATAATCGCGTCCAAGCTCTTTTCGGGCAGCCTGCTGGTAGTTGTCGGAGAGATAGCGGAGGAACAGGAAAGCGAGCATATAGTCTCGAAAATCATCCGCATTCATTGCTCCGCGCAGATGATTGTTTGCGACCGACCAGAGCGTATTGCCGAGCCGAGTATGGTTATCTTCTGTCATAGCTTAGTCAACATGTGTGACAAATTTGTAATGCGTGATCAGCTTTTCAACGATCTCGCTGAACAGTGCCAGGTTATCTGGCACTAGGAGATCTGATTCATAGTAGTAGACATTCCTATGGGCGAGAGCGTTTATGATTCGAGCGACCTCGTCTACATCCTTGATGCCGATGCATTCGAGTGCATGGCTGATACGACCACTACCGAGAAACGAGGATACGTTTTCAAGCACTTGACGAAGAAGCACCAAGTGATACGCGCGAACATCGTTTTCTTCCTGAGCTTTCTCAAGCAATTGAAGGACTCGGAGGTGATAGAGGAACACATCGCTCTCATGATCCTCCAGCGAGACTTCACCAGATTCGCTGCTCAGGATGCGTGCCTTTGTTTTTTTCTTGTACTTGCTGCTTTTTTCACCTTTCCTCAGCCAATCGCATAAGATGGAGAAGAGCCCGACATGGTGGGTTGCAATGATAATCTTGCGCTCGCCGAAGTGCGTTTCGATCAGGTCATACAGTGTCGATGCGGTAACGAAGATGTTGTTGTCATCCAAGCTTGAGATTGGGTCATTAATGAATATGTGGCGGGTCTGAATCTCCGCCCAGCCTTCGACTTCCATCATTGCCAGAAAGAAGCACCAGATGAAAATCCGCTCCTCGCCGCGCGAGATTTTCATCGGCGGGAGGTCGCCTGGCTGTGTGCCTGCTGGAAAAAATGAAATCGACTTGATCCCCATCTCCGCATCTGGGTGCATGTCGAAACGAAAATCGAAGCTCGGTCGGTATGGTATCAGCTTCTCGTGGATGTTAAGTTCGTTCAAGTTCGTGTGAAGCCTGCTGAGACTGCTGGGGAGAACGGTGAGCTGAATGTTCGCTTCAGCATTCTCGATGTCATTATTTCAGACGAAGAGATCCTCGCTGTATGCGTTGTAGTAGATGCCTGTGTGTGTTCCGTCTGCTTGTTTTGTCGCGTTCTTGTACGCAACCGATAGTCGTGTCTTTCCAACCGAGTTGAAGGCGTAAAGCAGCTGAACAGCAGTGTCGTCGTCGCGTAGTTTCGATGCGATTTCTTCGATTGAATTCATTGTGTCTCCAGACTCGGAAACAGCCGCTGCATCAGTCCTTGCTTGTGTTGGCGAAGGGTTTCAATCTTTTGATCCTCTGCTTCGATCAGATCATCCAGCGCACCGAGGCAGCCAGCGATTTTTCTCTGCTCTGCTATTTTTGGAAAACACAGCTCTAATTTTTCCAAATTACTTGCATACAGATGGTAAATTGTAGAGCCGCTGGCCAACTGAAGAACTTTTCTTTCAAGTCGACGAATATAGCGGGCAAGAAACTCTCCGCTCATTTCTCTTTCTTTTGCGCGAAGTGCAAGAATATCGCCGCCTAGTATGACATCGTTTAGCTGTATGCAACACGCTGTTGCCAAACTGTCCGGTGTCTCGCCGGAACAAGGCACTAGCACATCGCCATTGATTGAAACAAGTGAGTTGCCCTCTATATTAGTGCGGCTTTTGATCGTGTTGATCACTTCCGTGTATATCGTAAACAGCTCTCCGTAATGGATGCATGGGATTCTGCCTTCTGGACAAAGTGCACTCTTTGGCAGGTATTTTCCCTTTATGAAACAAATCACATCTCCAAGTTTTTTTGCTTCCCAATTCTCCGTATTTCGAAACTCTGGAAACCGCAACTTCGGCAGAGTTTCACCGGGCTGGGGAAAAAGCTGCTGCATCAGCCCTTGCTTGTGCTGCCGCAGTGTCTCAAGCTTTCGGCTCACCGCCGCGATCAGGTCATCCAGCGAGCCAAGGCAGTCGGCGATCTTTTTTTGTTCATTCGAAAGAGGTATCTCAAAACTTGAACTCGCGAGAAAGCTCCATTCGGCTCTAGGCATTCTTGATCCTGAGGATACGTTTGCGAAATTCAAAAACCGTTCCGTTTGGATCAAGTAATACAGACCCTATGTTTTAACCTGTTCTGCACAAATTATCGGGAGTGCGCGATATAGAATATGCGTATTTCCAACGTTTCACCACCACCAGAGGAGCAGGCATGAAAGATTATAGAGAGCGTGACAGCGGGGGTTTGGAATCGACGGGGCGGATGCTGGTCCATGCGGGGCTGGATGTTCACAAGGACACGGTGGCCGTGGCGGTGGCGTATCGGCCGCATCCGTCTCGGCCGCTGTCGGTTGAGGATCGCGGCACGGTGGCCAACCGGCCGGGGGCGCTGCTCAAGCTGATCGAGGGGCTGCGGCAGGAATTCGGCGAGTCGGTGCATGCGGCGTATGAGGCGGGCGCGTGCGGCTTTGTGATCTGGCGCCAGCTTCGGGACCTGGGCGTGAGCTGCGAGGTGGCGGCGCCTTCGCTGATTCCGAAAAAGCCCGGTGTCCGGGTCAAGACCGACCGGCGCGATGCGCGCGAGCTGGCGCGGCTGTCCGCGCTGGGCAGCCTGACGCCGGTGTGGGTGCCGGATGCCGAGCAGGAGGCCATGCGGGATCTGGTGCGCCTGCGCGCCGACCTCAAGGGCAGTATTCAAAAACAGCGCCAGCAGCTGAATCATTTTGTGCTGCGTCACGGTCATCAATGGTCCCGAACCAAGTGGACTCGGGCGCACCGCAGCTGGCTGCGAGACCGGAAGTTTTCCCATCCGGCGCAGCAGATTGCGCTGGCCAGCGCCCTGGACACTGTGGAGCAGCAGGAACAGCGCCTCAGCGAGCTGGAGCGCGACATTGGCGCCCAGTGCGAGCTGTGGACACTCCATCCGCTGGTCGAGTCGCTGCGCGCCCTGCGCGGGATCGACACGCTGACCGCTGTCACTGTGGCCGCTGAGATCGGCGACCTGCGCCGCTTCCGCAGCGCCGGACAGTTCATGGCGTATCTCGGCCTGACACCCAGCGAGTTCAGCAGCGGCTCGCGCCGGCGCACCGGCGCCATCACCCGGACCGGCAATGGCGCAGTGCGCAGAATCCTCACCGAAAGCGCCTGGACTTACCGCCATCCGCCACGCCGCACCAGACATCTCCAGCGCAAGGCGCAGCACGCTTCCGAATACGCTGTGAAACGCGCCTGGGTGGCCCAGAAAAGACTGTGCGGCCGATATCTGGCGCTGTGCCGCAAAGGCAAGAGCTCCAAAACCGTTGTCACCGCCATCGCCCGCGAGCTGGCCGGCTTCATCTGGGACATCGGCTGCCACGAGCTGCGCCGGCTGCAGGTCGAGGCTGAGCGCTGACCGATCAATCGCAGCAGGTGCAGGTCTTATGGAAAAACCCTCGTTGTTTCTAGGTCGGCGCATTGGCCATATGGCCAATGCGATCCACGAAATCAGACTGAGGCAGATCCGTGACGCAACAGAGTCATGTGGTAATCAACCCACGCATATCAGATTGTCAACTCAGTGTCACCGCCAAGGCCGCACCTGCTGCTTTTCTTCATCAGAGTATTATTGTATATTGAACGAATCCGGGAAACGACAAACAGGTTAAAACATATCAGAAACTTACTTGAAACTTTTTTACCTCGCAGCACCCAGATTTCCATTGTGCAAACACCTTGGAAGTCGGGTCGCGCAAACTTCTGCAGATACGGACGCAATTTGCCAAAAAGAACATCGCCTGTTTGGAATCTTGATTTGACACTGTCTTTCTTCTCCAGTTCAGTGACGTAGAGTATCCGTCCAGTTTTGGCTTCGATATTCTCAAGCTCAATTAAGTGTGGCCTGTCATCGTTCTTTCGTGGATCAAACACCTCTTTGCCTCTTGAAGCAATGTCACCAAACTTTATTGTTTTCCATTCGACGTGTGTAAACTCCGGAAACCGGAGTCGCGGCACCAGTGCTATTGCTTCTCGTGTCATTCTTCCAGTCCGGGTGTGTATTTCAGCGCTTTTTTCTGCCGATGTCAGTCGCCGCTCGACCTTTTATCACGTCTTCAGCAGGCGGTAGGCTTTCAGAACGAATGCCGCGGTCCAGCAAGGTATTGCGCACGGCCAGGTTGTTGGCGATATGTTCATGAGAAATTTTTGGTTCATCATTCAAGTTGTTTTCACGAGCGTTGTGAATTGTAATCTCCGTCGCGAAATCTTTAGCCTTGGCAACTGTTCACCATCGGATGGAAAATGCTGTTATGGTCTCCGAGTAGTCGGAGGGTGTTACCACGCCCTTACTCTTTCAGACTTGTTATTACGGAAATGATCTCTTCGCCTGGCAATGTCGCTGACGATCACATCGGAGAAAGTTTATGCCAACAATAAGATATCAGATAATTATGATTCCCGTTCTTCAGTAGATTTTTACTGCACCACCGCTAATGCTTGGATGCCACCAACAAAAGCTGACGTTTCGGCCATCAATTTCAGGAGGCCAACTCCCTCAGGCGGATTCCGCAATTTCCTTATCAAGTTTTGGCGTTGAATTATGATCTTTTCTTGAGTCTGTGATAATCCCGGCCATTCAGAAGTATCAGAGATAGACACTAACCCCCCTGACTCGGCAGTATCCTCAATTATCGAGGAATAACAAGCAAGGTGATGTCTGATCGAATCAGCTAGCGTATCTTGCTTATTGATTTGAGAATCGACTAATTCAAAAAGATCTCCATATTTATGGATGCGAATGCTTTGAGGCTCAGAAAACAAATAAGCGCGACATTTTGAGAAAGATTTCGAGTCGAGGCATACTCTGTGTGCACAACTGCCTTGCTGGACCCCAATAGAACTCGGCTTTATGAATACTGATGTATTTGTTATCTGGCAAGAATGCCAAAGCTCATTGATTTCCTGCATACGGTGAAAAAACGGAGCAGCGTAAAATGTCAGCGGGTTGCTTTTTTCTAGTTTGATCAGTAACAGGTGTTGATTGGATCTCCTTCCGCTCATAATATCGAACCTGTAATATGGCAGCTGGAGACCGGGTTGAGATATCAATTTGAACTCTCGCGCGTTTCGTGCAGATAATATGTGACTGAGTTTGAATTGAAGATTTAAGATCGCTCCTTTTTTCAACAATATTTTGACATCATAACCGCCTCCTGATGCTCCTTCCTGTCTCAGGCTGGGGAACAGAGGCACAGTTTTGCAAGGAAATATATGAGTCAATTCGCTTGCCAGCGCAAACCCATAGGTAAATTCGCTAAATTCCGCTTTCATTTCCGGAGATATCCTCTACCCAAAAGCACGCCGATCCAAAATTGCAAGGCGCTCCTCTGTCATAAATGATCGTGCCTCAATCAGTTTCTCGAACAGCTCAAGCCCCTTTTCTTTGGTATCTGGGATGCGATGAAACGTCAGCGCCAAGTCCGTCAATTCTCCGGAAAATGCGGAAACAGCTGTTCTGACATCACCTAATTCTTCAAAACATTGAGAGGCTAGTGCTTCAGTGACTCTGCAGATTAAGTCTGGTTTCCATCCAGCTCGCAGCAACTCTCTCAACCCTTCAATTAAGTTCCAGGCAATGTCTGAAATGAGACCTGGTCGCAAAATAAGAGTCTCCATAACCTCTGCGGTATATTCGTCGGCTCGAAATATACTCACTTTACTCAGCCCATTTTTCAATGCAGTATCAACCATTCCATTTTGCAAAGACAGAAGCCGCACAAGATATTTTGTGCTTAAAGAACGGAGCGCCGGCTCACGCCAAGCTTCAGCAAAGGTGTACGCAATTCCTGCCCGAACCTCGTCACCGCAAAAACCGTATTTCCCATCTTTGCATAATATCTGTTCGATTTTGGTTTGAAGATTTTTGTTGTCAGGGCTGCGGCAGAGGCCAAAAGCCAATATCTCACCCGCTGACTGGGGGCCATGCAGCCAACTGCCTGTTATCCAATCATTGACAATGCTGTCAGTCATTGCTTTGGGCAGCTGCGTTATTACACCTGCGACCAGAATGACTCCGGCATGCGTGTTGATAATATCAGGATGACAAGACAGAAAATGATTGATGAACTTTACAGCTTGATTTTTACTGCCTGAAAATAATCGGTGAAAATCTATCGTCAATAATTGCCAGACTGCTGGATTTTCTCGACGTTCCAAATGTCTCTCCAAAACACCCAGCCATTTCAATGCTGCGGGCTGTTGTCTGCTGAGATATCCGCGCATGATGGCATCCAAAAATACGAAATTACCCTCTGGTATAAGTTGACTATGACTGGGGCTCCAAAGGAGACTTTGATGCTCTTCTTGATGTGAGGAATAGTCAGCGGTGGATGAATCATCGTCGCAGTTCCAATCTTCAATCCAGCTTTCCAAGACTTCGCATGTTTCATCATTTAGCCCTCCGTTTTGATCAGCAATTTTGCTCAAGCAGCGAGCTGCGCCTGATCGGAAATGATCAGATACAAATCCACGTTCGTCTAATTCGCGAATAACAGCCATCAGTTCTTCGGGCGGCGTATTTGTATTGCCCTCTGCCAGTGCAGCCAAAGCCTCTCCCGCCGGCCGCTCTGATTTTCCACTCTGGAATCTGGAAATCAGTCGCAGTGCGCGTTCTGGTGACTTTCTGGAGAACTTCGCAAATTCTCTGGATGCCTGAATACTGCCTCCAACATGATCACTCCAAGGCCTCAAAGGATGCTCCCACCCAGTATCGTCAGTCAATACGTCGAACAATGAGAGAATTTCCTCATCTGCAGCTTTTTCCATCTGCTCACTCGACATTGCACTGCCAATTAAACCTCCGGATATCGAGCCATGTCCAGAGGGCAAATCTGGAAAAGCTCTTTCCTCCTCTCTAACGAATTTTTGTCCTGCATGTGACAGTTGCAAAAATGGAATCACGCGGAGCAATCTTAATCGATGCATGCGATTCGATTTCTTCAAGCTTCGCCTAGTTTCCGTGTCTGGCACTTCGGCAACTGAACTAATAAGACTCCATTGCTTGATCGCAGCTTCGAGTTGTCGTATTTCTTTTTCGTCCAGACGAGGTGCCGCAGCAGAAATCAAAGCTTGTGTGTAGTGCTGGATGTTTGACGAATCTCCAATAGCGAAGCGTCTCGAGTCATCAAGCAAATATTCCAGCACACGAGCGGACTTCTGACTCGCTATTCTCTCCATGCCAAGCGCAATCAGCTGATGGACTGCATGCAGATCAGAGTCTTTTCTTTGCTCGATAAAATCCAGAAATTCATCAGTGTCAGTTTCCGCAAAATCGCGTATTGCAATCTGTATTGATTTCTGCAAGTGTTTAAATTGTCCTGCTTGCTGTTTAAACGCTGATCCGGAATGCATCCTATAGGCATTCCGACATGGAAGATCCTCATTTGCCAAGCGGCTGAGCAGCGCAACCAGCCACGGCCACATTAAACAGACGAAAGATTTAGGATTGCGACGGGCAATGTCCTCGATCTGACTGCTCCATTTTGGATTATGATCAATAAGATTTTCATACAGTGTTAAATTTCCTGGTCTCGCCAGTTGCGATTGCTCGGCTGGAAATTGAGTGAGATGACTCTGAGTTGACTGCTCGATTTTCACGAATCTGGCTTGCAAATATCGAAAAATAATCTTCGGCGCAAGATCAGGCCTGCATTCTGAAATTTGCATAGCAATTGTTTGGATGAGATAACTCTCTTGGGGAGCATGATCAGCTAGTTTGCATGCGATTTCCACACTCTTTTCGTTCCACAGCTTGAACTTTTTCATCACGATAAGCGCACTGTTCAGATAATCAATATCTGCCACCCAGTATTTCTCTACAAGCTCAAGCACGATGTTCGGCGCAAATGAAACTGCTTTAGCCAATACACGCACCACTTTTCCAGCTTGCTCGCCTGAAGCGCACATGAAAGTTGGCAATTGGCTCTGGATTCGATCAAACCAGCCAGCACTTCCTGCTATTGCATTGAGAACAGAAAGTTGATAACTCTGCTCCTCAAGTTTCGGAAGCAGCCAGCATGCTTCCTGACTATCAGGATTCTTCAATTGTCCAAGAAACTCCATAAGCAGGTTTCTGATGTGAGTGCGCAGGCCTGAGGCTGTCCATAAGTCGTTAAACTGTTTTCTGTAGACAGCCAAATCACTCTCTCTCAGGTAGTTGAGAGCACTCCACAGGACGGGGCGAACAAACAGCGATTGCCGCTTCTCTTCAACTACATACCGCGCCAGCGACTGCTCTTCACGCAGAAATGCACGAGTCCGCAAAAAATCAAATACAGTTTGATGGCGAAATGTGACTCTTAGATTGTTTTCCGAGCGTATCAGAATGCCTGATTGAACTAATTTTTGAAGCTCTTCACCGCAGCTTGCTTGAAACTTGTCACAGCCTACCCAAAGCACTTCATCAACAGCCATTGCAACGGCAATTTGTTCGGCGAATTGAACTGTCTGCGCTCCGTGAACGTTTTTTATCCGCGTCTCAATTATTTGAGATAGAAGACTCTGATAAGAATTGTAGGGGAGTACATCTTTTTTGTCACCCAGATACTGCAGAAACATCGCCAAGTTCTGTGGCGTACTCAATACACTCTGAACTTCTTCGCTCCAACTAGTTGGAGCGAAACCATGGTCTTCAAGCAAGGACTTGACCACATCCCAGCTTGGAAGGTTTAGCTTTATCTGCTCCGCATTCAAAGAATTAAATCGAGCATCATGACGAAACTCAAATTCACGGCAAGCTAGAATCACGTGAAGATTTGGAACGTTGCGTATGGCATTTACAAGTCTTGCGATTATGCTGAGACGCCCAGTGCGCTGATCCATCAATTCAGAAAGCGCATCCAACTGATCAATGAGGACAACAACGCGGCCTTCTGCCGCCAAGCGAATCAATACATCCTTGATAGGTGCGCCGCAATCTATCCAATCGTCCAAGTCTCTCGGCATTGAAACGCTACGTGGAAGCTCATCTGCCTTGATTGCCAAAACCAATGCATCCTCTGCGATTAATCTCGACCCCAAACGAGCTAGAATTGCCGACTTGCCGGCACCGGGCTCGCCAAGCAAAACGGTTACAGGAGTTTTCTTCTGGGTAGTGAGTGCATGCAGACTGTCCAGCTCAGGTCGCTCAAGCCATTGGCTTCCAATCTCTTGGGGCCAGTTTAGCAATGCGCTAGAAACCGACCGAAACTCTTGTCGAATCGCTTGAACATTGAGCTGAGAAGAATTTTTTACTGGCATCACGCCATGGGATTGAGACGCAAGGTGTCCATCACGATATTCAATCTGTGCAGATGGTTGCGGAACACCCTGAACCGAAGCTAGTCGCTCTTTTAGCCTGTTGAATTGCAAATCCCACATATGGCTGTCATCCGGAAAATGAAGCGCCTGGCAGTCAAGTAAATTTCCTATTTCTCCCTTAAGGCTGTCATGCAGGTCGCCAAGCCGCGGCATCTCAGTTTGGCTCACCAGAACGGGAAATATTCTTACTTCGTTTTTCAGTTTCCGCTTCAACGCGACCGAGATTTCTTGACGAACATAATCCAGTGACTGTCTGTCTGCCCGATCATTGAGTGTTTCAACCCAATCCGGGCCGATAACTGCTATGACTGCTTTTACCGATTCGATTGCTTGCTGAATTTCGTGCGGAAAATTGTCTCCACAATCGATTGAGCTGACATCAAAGAACAATTCATCTGCCTCAAACCAGCATCTCAGTCGATCAAACAGGCGGCCAGCATGCCCGCCAGCGTCATCGCGACGGTAGCTGAGGAATATAGAGGGAGTTTTCAATTTTTGGACCTGCCAGCACTTCGCTTATCGAATATTATGTCTAAGGATCTCATATTCTGAAATCAGGTATGTCAGGTAGCTTCTGATGAGATTGCAAACCAAACGTGCTTCATTCAGTTCAAGCTCCAAGCCCTCACTGAGATCAACGCCGTGGCGAATTCCACCCCCTTGGGGCGAAGAAAGATAACCATGCAGGCTCATCATCCACTTCAGCATCTGCTTTTGGTGTCTCGTGCCCTGATCTGCAAGACTCTGAATAATCTTATTGAAGTAGGTGCCATGAATTTTCTCATCGTGAATCTCTTCATCCCGAAACAATGTGGATGCTGTTTCTAGCGCCCAAAGCGCGTCTTGGACAGCTTGACGACCATTTCCCATGCCAAGAGCTCTTTCTGCCGAACGCAGCGCATCTTCAATTTTTGCATAAGATTCCGGTTTTGATATTGCCGATTGATACGAAACAACCGCAATTTTGTGCTCGCTGCTGGCGATGAGTTCAGGCGGGTCAATGCAGAAACCTGCAGCGTGATCGTCCAGAATACGGTTTATCCGATCAACTCCCGGCATTGCCATTTCCGGGTATTGGTTTCCAAGAGTTTCACAAGCATCATAAAACGCCTCTATGAAAAGCGGGGCATTTTCAGCCGCCTCGCTCATCACTCTATCTAAATCTGTGTAGGCCCAGCTGACATCGCTGCTATCCCAGGGCTGAACACCCGCTGCAGATGAGAAATGCTTCTTGAAGTGCTCCAAAATTGGCTTTCGTTCACCTTGGACACATATTTTCTCAATCAGCTGGCGAAATTCCTCCTCAACTCCAGACGGCACCGCGCCTGGACTGTCGTACCGCCATTCGCCGCTAAATTGCAACATCACCACGCTTAGACAAATAAAAATTCCCTAAACGAAAACACTAGTATCTTGTTACTAGCCTTGAGGATAATGGTAGGAGCGAAGTCGGTGAGCGGGTGACTGGCAGATACACGCCACTGCGCCTTCATCGCTTGTGTGCTGTTGCCAAACAGCGCCTGATCACCTTTGCTGCGGATCAGCGCGAAGTTGCGGTTGCCGCCGGTTTGCTCGTAGATGACGCTGGAAAGCTCTTTTTCGGTTTCCGACAGCTTTTTTCGAGCTGAGACTCGCTCCACTTCGAGCAGTCGCCGCTCAATCAGTTCCGCCTTGCGGGTCTGCATGGCGAAGTAAGTTTGTGCGAAGGCAACTTGCTGTTTCCCCGGGTCGCCATTCTGAGCGGTCAGATAGCAGGCGTAGCGAGTGAGCATTATGTCGCTGATTTCCCGCTGGCTGCCGGAGCCGAGTTCAACCATTTTGCCGACATCGGCAAAATGGTCAGCGATATTATGGCCCGACATCTCGCAGGCCGTCTTGGCTTTAGAAATGACATTGAGAAAATTGTCCCACTTTGTATAGGCCAGCAAGTGCTGCAAGTCCCTTGAAAGCCAGTACTCCACACCGTTTTCTGTCTCCTGGGCATGGTGCTCGAAAGCCTCTGTCAAGGTCTGAATCAACTTATTTTCCATCGTTTTTTACCCTTGCTGCTCATAGGCATTTAGCCCGGAAATCTCTCGACCTTCTGCCCGTTTTTTCAGCACCGGCGCCAGCTCCTCCATCAGCGCAATCTCCCGCTCACGGCGTTCCCGCCAGCCCAGTTCGAGCGGCGCCATCAGATCAGTCAGCTGCTCACCGTCGAAAATCATCCTCTGCAGTATGGTATCGACGAAAGCGGAGAGCGATTTGGTCGTGAGTCCGTGGTGCCGGGCGAGGTCTTCAATCTCTCTTGCCTGCCTTTCACTTATGAATTGCTGATAACCCGAGCGAATATCGCTCTCGTCAAGCCCCTCGCCTTCTTTGAGAGAAAGAATGTACTCAGTGATTTCCTCGCGCACTCCAAGAAATTTGGCATCGGACTCAATCAGGCCGATGAGCTGCTCGCGGCTCATTTGCACTTTCTTTGGATCCTGCCTGGAATAGCTGGCGATCACCTTCATGATGTAGTCATAGTCAATGACTGCGGAGGCAAAGAGGACGAACTCGAAATCAATCTGCTCAAGCTCAGGGTCGGCGCCATCGCCTGCTTTAGGCTTAGCCAGCTGGTCTCTCAGGCGTTGAGCGGTTTCAAGGTAAGCGCCGCGGAAAGCTCGCAGGTCAGTCTCAGGGAATGTTTGTTCAATGTGCTCTCGCTGTTTCTCAGTAAGGTCGGTGTACTGCCTGATTTGCGTATGGAAGCGCTGGACCTCTTTGAACCGCTCAATAAACTGGATGCGGGCAGTGTCACCTCTCAGGTTGCTGACCTGGTCAGGCTGGATTTCGAGACCCTGTGACCGCATGAGCTGGTTGAGGTTATCGACGGCCTGCTCAAACTTATCAATGATTACATGAGTGCTGTCAACCAGCCAGATCTCTCGCCCCCGATCCGCCTGAACGCCGGAGAAGAGCCCGATAGCGGTATCGACGCTGGCACGTTGTTGGCGAAAATCGAGAATGTTGCCAAAGGGTTTGGTCGCATTGAGCACACGATTGGTACGAGAGAAGGCTTGGATCAATCCGTGGTGCCTGAGATTCTTGTCGACGTAGAGGGTGTTGAGATATGCGGAGTCGAAGCCGGTGAGAAGCATATCGACAACGATGGTGATGTCAATCTTTTCCTCACCCTTGCGGGGAAGATCGCAGTTGGGGAACTTTTGGTCCTTGATACGCTGCTGAACGTCTTGGTAGTAGAGGTCGAAACTGCTGATATCATGGTTGGTATCGTACTGGCGATTGTAGTCCGCGATGATTTCCTTGAGTGCCAGTTTCTTTGCTTCGGGGTCTTGCCGATTGTCTTTCTTTTCCTGCGGGAGGTCTTCCTGGATTTGCTGGACATCTTTGTTGCCCTCGGCCGGCGGAGAGAAGACGGCGGCAATCTCGAGAGGGACAAACTCAGAGCAGTGATCGGCTTGGCGCTTGGCCTGCAGTTCTTTGAACGCCCTGTAGTATCCAATTGCGTCGTTGATTGAGGCGGTAGCTAAAAGTGCGTTGAAGCGCCGAGCTCCGGTAGCAGCAGCGTGCTTGTCGAGGATGGCTTGGGCGACCGCCTGCTTGGTGAGCGTTTGGTTCGGACTGTCTGCGGGAGCCTCTTTTGGCTCATAGTAATCAACATGGAATCGCAGAACATTTTGGTCTTCGATGGCATGAGTGATGGTATAGGTGTGGAGCTCTTTGTGAAAAAGATCCTGGGTGGTTCGCAGTGTGGCCGTATTGCCTTCTATCTGCCTGACCGTCGCGTTGTCTTCGAAAATCGGCGTACCCGTGAAGCCGAAGAGCTGGGACTTCGGGAAAAACGTTTTGATGGCGTTGTGGTTTTCACCAAACTGCGAGCGATGGCACTCGTCGAAGATGAACACCATTCGCTTGTCGCGCAGACTTTCGAGTTGCTGCTTGAACTTGGGTTGCCCCCGAGCGATGGTCTGCTTATTTTCTCTGTTGCTCTCTTCGAGGGCGAGACCAAGTTTTTGGATGGTTGTCACAATCACTTTATCCGCGTAGTCGTTAGACAGCAGACGGCGAACCAGGGTTGCGGTATTGGTGTTTTCCTCGACGCAGTTCTCCTGGAACCGGTTGAACTCCTCACGAGTCTGCCGGTCAAGGTCTTTGCGATCCACAACAAACAGGCATTTGTGGATGCTGTCATTGCTCTTGAGCAGCGTCGACGCCTTGAAGGAGGTGAGTGTTTTCCCCGAACCGGTCGTGTGCCAGATGTAGCCGTTGCCACAATTCTGATCGATGCAATCGACGATGGCTTTTACCGCATAGATCTGATACGGGCGCATTATCAGGAGTTTTTTCTCGCTCGCGATTAGAACCATGTACTTGCTGATCATCTGGCCAAGCGTACATTTGGCGAGGAACTGATTGGCGAAGTCGTCGAGGTGGGTGATCTTCGTATTGTCAATGTCTGCGAATCGGTAGACTGGAAGGAACTGCTCATCGGCATCAAAGGCGAAGTGCCGTGTGTTGTTATTGGCAAAATACAGCGTGTCGGTGCGGTTGCTGACGATGAAGAGCTGAATGAAGCAAAGCAGTGTCTTTGTATAGCCGTTGCCAGGATCGTTCTTGTAGTCAATGATCTGCTTCATCGCTCGCCGGGGCGTGATCCCCAGGGTCTTGAGCTCAATCTGCGCTGCTGGAATGCCGTTGATCAGGAGAATCACATCGTAGCGATGATAACTGTAGTCCGTATTGATGCGGAGCTGATGGATCACTTCAAAAGTGTTTTTGCACCAATCCGTGGTGTTGACCAGTGTATAGTTGAGCGGGGTGCCATCGTCGCGGGTGAACGTTTCACGGTTGCGCAGTGACCGTGCCGCTTCATACACATCGGGTGTGATGATCTGATTGATGAGCTTTGAAAACTCGCTATCGGTGAGCGTAACGTGATTCAGGGCTTGGAATTTTTCCCTGAAATTAGCCTCGAGCGTAGCCCGATCCTGAATATCAGGGCGATATGCATACTTGAGGTCCTGCAGCTTTTTGATCAGCGACTCTTCAAGATCGCTCTCGAGCAGCATGCTTCTCCCATTCATTTCGTCTCGTCTAGCTTTTGTTGGCGGCTGGTTTGCTGAGACCCGCATTCAAGTTTTGTATTGCGTTTTGTAGATCGGTCGCTTTTGAAGAAAGTTTTGTATTGCAGAGCAACTCCTAATTTTTTCAGAACTGTCTTTCCTTTGACAATTATAGGCAAGTTGGCGGCTGATGGAGGGGGACAGAGGCTTTGCAGTCTCCCTTGGCGGCAAGCTGATCGGGCGCAGCATCCGTGTGCTTTTGCGCCTGACCCATGGCCACCATTGCTCTGTCAATCGGGTCATTTGGATATGACGCGATAATATCTGTGCGCTGCAGGGCGCACTAGGCCGATCGCATTTGCATGGTCTGCCAGATGCGATAGGCCGTGGCCGGCGGCTCGATGACTTCAAACCGCTCCTGGCTTAACAGGCATGACAGGGCATTGAGTATCGCCCCCGGCGCGCCGAGGCAGGCGACTTCCCCCGCACCTTTGACCCCCAATGCATTTGTTGTACACATCGTCGGCACTTTCTCCAGTCGTAAAAATGGCAAATCTTTCGCTCTTGGCAGCTGATAATCCATCAGCGAGCCGCTCAGCAGCTGTCCGCTGCCGTGGTCGTCAAATACAACGGCTTCCATCAGGCAGCAGCCGATCGCTTGCGCCCAGGCGCCGTGCAGCTGCCCGTCGGCCAGCGCCGGAAACAGAACGTTGCCAAGATCATCCACCCCCGCCAGCTGCCTGATGCGCAACTCTCCGGTGTCGATATCACACTCAATCTCGGCGACATAAGCGCCGCTCGGGTGGGTGACCGGCACACCGTCAAAGCCGACGCGCGCTGTACAGGCCGCCGCATCCATTTGCGCCTGTTCAATCCGTGATGGAATTTGCTCAAAGGCGATTTTGCGATCAGTGCCCGCGATGACAAATGCACCGCGGGCGTATTCAATATCCGCCGCCGGGGCTTCAAGCAGCTGCGCCGCCGCCGCTTTGAGATTGTCCAGCAACTGCCGGGCAGCGCGCAGCGCCGTATTGCCGCTGGTCGCCAGCAGCTGGGATCCGCCAGTGCCGGCGCCGGTGTCAAAGACCTGGGTGTCGCCTTGCACGACCTCGATCTTGCGCGCATCAATGCGCAGGGCCTCGGCGGCGATCTGGGCCAGTGCAGTGACATGGCCCTGACCGCCGCTTTGCGAGCCCGTCAGGAGCAAGACAGTCCCGTCAGTACGCAGTTTGATCTCACAGGTCTCGCCGGTCGACAAGGAGGTTGAATGCAAATACATGCCCAGCCCAATTCCCAGCCGCTTGCCTTGCCGGGCTGCCTGCTCGCGGCGGCGCGGGAACTCTTCCCAGTTCGAAATCTCAAGTGCGCGATCCAGCAGCGCGCCAAAGTTGCCGCTGTCGATCACCTGGCCGTTGGGCATGGTGTACGGCAGCTGCCGCGGCTTCACAAAATTCATGCGCCGCAGCGCAATGCGGTCGATCTGCATCTCAAAAGCCGCTTTGTCGATGAGCTGTTCCAGCGTGCAGGTTGTTTCCGGCTTGCCGGCGCCGCGATAGGCATCGGTCGGCGGCGCATTGGTAAACAGTCCCCGGCAGCGGTATGCGATCGCAGGAATGCGGTAGGTGTGCCCAGTCACCATATTGGCATAGAGGGTCGGCACCGAAGGGCCGACATGCGACAGATAAGCGCCCAGGTCAGCGGTGGCGCGGATGCGAAGTGCGACAAACTGCCCGTCTGCATCCAGCCCGAGCTCAGCCTGATCGGTTCGCGCCCGCCCGTGGCTGTCACTTACGAAGGATTCTGATCGTGACGCGGTCCACTTGACCGCGCGGCGCAGTTTTCGAGCCGCGATCAGCACCAGTGCATATTCGGGATAAGTGAATATCTTCATGCCGAAGCTGCCGCCGACATCACCGGTGACCACCCGCAGCTGCGCCAGCGGTATTTTCAGCACACAGCGCGCCAGCACACGCTGGACCGAATGGACGCCTTGCGTCTGCACATGCAGCGTCAGCCTGTCCGTGGCCGCGTCAAACTCTGCAACCGCTGCGCGAGGCTCTATCGGCGTGATCGCCATGCGCGGGTGTGTTACCGTGATGCGCGTGACATGGGCCGCTTGCGCCAAGGCTTCTGCGGCGATCTGATCATTGCCATCGCTCCAGTCAAAACACACGTTGTCCGGTGCCTCCGCGTAAATGCCCGCGTCGTTGTCATGCGCCATCGCGCAGGGCAGCTCAGCATACTCGACCTCAATCATTTCCGCCGCATCGCAGGCAATTGCGGCTGACTCAGCCACGACGAAGGCAATCGGCTCGCCCACATGCCGAATCCGCTCAGCAGCGAGGATCGGCCGCGGCGGCTTGTATATTTTGGAGCCGTCTGCGCTGGTCAGCTCGGAGACGCACGGCAATTCGCCAATGCCATCGCGGCGCAGATCGTCGCGGGTCAGGATTTGCAGAACGCCGGGCAGCTCACGGGCCGCCCGGGTATCGATCCGCAGCAAGCTGGCATGCGCATACGTCGATCGCAGAACCTGGCCAAAACACATATCAGGCAGCTGGATGTCGTCGGCATAGTGTCCTTCGCCAGACAGCAGACGCGCATCTTCCTGTCGCCGAATATCGGGGAAAGCTTGCATGATTGAGTCCATCTCAGCAGTGGGGTGATAGCGCAAATGATATTACACTTGCGCGGCAGCCGCCGCGCATCATAAGCTTTGCCAATAGCCGATATTGCCAAAATTGCATCTTGATTGATATATAAATGCGGCTGAGCTGAGAGCCTTCCCCTTGTTCAACTGCTCTGAGCTCGGCAGAAGCTGCTATGGAATTGGTTCAAAACGATATCTCACCGCTGAAATGGACGCTGCAGCAGGCGCAGGCGCTGTTCAGCATGGCGTTCAATGACTTGCTGTATCAGGCGCATACCGTGCATCGCAGCCACTTTGCGCCCAACCAGATGCAGAAAAGCCGTCTGATCAATATCAAGACCGGCGGCTGCCCGGAAGACTGCAAGTATTGCAGCCAGTCGATTCGCTACAGCACCGACGTATCCCCCGGCAGGCTGATGGAGCTCGAGGCGGTCATCGCCGATGCCAGGCAAGCGCAGGCGGATGGCGCGGGCCGCTATTGCATGGGTGCCGCCTGGCGCAGTCCGCCCAGCAGCCAGATGGATCAGCTGTGTGCTATGATTCGGGAAGTCAAGCAGCTGGGCCTGGAAACCTGCATGACGCTCGGCATGCTCACCCGCGCGCAGGCGGATCGGCTCAGCGCGGCTGGCCTCGACTATTACAACCATAACATCGACACTTCTGAGCAGCATTACGGCGCGGTTATCACCACGCGCACGTTCGCGGACCG
Source organism: Arenicellales bacterium (assembly GCA_965200545.1). Lineage (GTDB taxonomy): Bacteria > Pseudomonadota > Gammaproteobacteria > Arenicellales > JAJDZL01 > JAJDZL01. The sequence goes on from CBDAUJ010000002.1 coordinate 455,336, forward strand.
GCTGGATACGCTTGAGAATGTGCGCCAAGCCGGTATGAAAGTGTGCTGCGGCGGCATTCTCGGCCTGGGCGAGACCCAAGCCGATCGCGCCAGCATGCTGACGACGCTGGCTAATTTGGAAGTGCAGCCGGAAAGCGTGCCCCTGAACCTGCTGGTGCCGATTCCCGGTACCCCCTTGCAGGATGCGCGGCCGATCGAGCCGCTTGAGTTTGTGCGCACGGTGGCCGCGGCCAGAGTGATGCTGCCGCAGTCTGCATTGCGGCTGTCAGCGGGCCGCCGGACCATGTCTGAAGAATTGCAGGCATTGTGCTTTTTCGCCGGAGCCAACTCGATTTTTGTCGGTGACCGGCTGCTGACAACTGACAATGTTGAGTACGATCAGGATGCGGAGCTGCTTTCCAAGCTCGGCATGCAGACCTTGCTGTCCGCGGCCGGCAATGCCGACCCTGACATTCGCCCGCAGTCGGCCTAGGCGCTTTCCATGACCGTCAGAATCACCTCAATGTACGGTGACTTTGAGGACCTCAATGAGTCCTCAAGGCATTGGACTGAGGATGTGTTTTGTCGCATTTGCAGCCAGCCGGAACTGCGCTGGCGCTTTTTCAATACGCTGTCTTATCTGGAGCACATCGGCAGCTATAAGATTATGGCGACCCAGCGCAGCGGCGCTATGGATTATGCGACACTCAAGCACTTGAGCGAAGAGACCGGCCATGCAGTCCTGTTCAAGCGCCATGCCGAGCGTCTGGCCGGGAACTCGCTGGATTACCGGCCATCGACCCTGCTCGCCAGTGCCTCGGCACGAGCCTATTTCAATCGCCTTGAGGCGTCCATGGTGCGGCGCTTTGGCAAAGACTCGTCGCTGCGAACGGTTTACCTGTACATGTCGATGATTGTTGAGTTCAGGGCAGTGTGGGGCTATCAGCTTCTGCAAAACGTCATAAGCCGACTGGAATTGGATGTGTCTGTGCAGCAGCTGCTCGCCGAGGAGCAGGGCCATCTGTACAGCATGGCGCGGCGGCTCGCCAGCGATGGGGACTTAAGCGCAGACCATGTGCGCTATTTTTGTCATCAGGAAAAATGGGTTTACCAGCGGCTGCTCAGCTCAATCGATGCCAGCGCTGATCGCGAGCTGCGCAAAGTCGCCTGAGCGGCTCGGCGCCGCTATCCAGTCAGTTCTGCAACCGTTTTGAGAATGACGCTGTAGACGCAGTCGAGATCGTCATCGCTCACGCAGTAGGGTGGCAGTACATAAACAGTGTTGCCGAGCGGGCGCAGCAAGACTCCGCTCTTTTGAAATTTCAAATACAGCTCAGTGCCGATCTGCGACAGATAGCCGCCGTCTTGAGTCTCGATGTCCATGGCGGCGATCGTGCCGGTCCGGCGAATATTTGTGAAGCGGCCGGATTCACGCAGAGACTCGAGCTGCCGGGCTTGCATCGCGCAAACCCGGTCCACGGCGGCTTGCGTCTCTGGCTCTTGCCACATCCTGAGGTTTTCCGCTGCCACGGCACAGGCGATCGGATTGGCAGTGTACGAGCTTGAATGATAGAACGTCTTGCGCCGGTCCTCGGAATAATGCGAGCTGAAGATGGCCGCACTGCACATCGTCACCGCCAGGGGCAGAAAACCGCCGGTGAGGCCCTTGGAGTAGCAGGCGATGTCGGGAGTGACACCGGCCTGCTCGCAAGCAAACAAGGTGCCGGTCCGGCCCCATCCTGTCATGACCTCATCGGCAATGAACAGGACCTCATAATGCTCGCAGATCGCTTTCATTGCGGCCAGTGTCGAGGGCGCATACATGCGCATGCCGCCGGCGCCGAGCACCAGCGGCTCGACGATCAGGGCAGCGACATCGTCGCGCTCGCCGAGCTTGGATTCCAGCGCGCTGAGCGCACGGTCAGGGTCGGGGGCCGGGAATGGCAGGGTGTCGACTGAAAACAGCAGCGGATCGTAGGGCTGATTGAATACGCCGCGCTCGCCGACCGACATGGTGCCGATGGTGTCGCCATGGTAGCTGTGCTCAAGGACCACCACCCGCTGGCGCTCAATGCTCTGGTGATGCCAATGCCCAAGTGCCATTTTCAGCGCTACTTCCACTGCAGTCGAGCCGCTGTCGGAGAAAAATACATAGTCCAGGCCATCGGGTGTCAGCTCGGTCAGCATCGCGGCGGTCTGCTCTGCAGGCGCATGGGTGCAGCCGGCAAAAATAACCTGGTCGAGCCGCTCCATCTGCGCTGCGGCCGCCGCGCGCAGGCGCGGATGACAATGTCCATGGGTCACCACCCACCATGATGCGATGGCATCAATGATGCGCTTGCCGTCGACTGTGTAAAGATAGGGTCCCTGCGCTTGATCGATTTCCAAGAAATCGGGAAATACGGCATGCTGGGTAAACGGATGCCAGACCGGTGAGCTGCGGCGCGTCGTCATGTCCGCCGCGCAAAGTCTGATCGGTGGAAGCGCTGCTCGAATGCGGCCGCCAGAGTGCGGTCATTCAGCGGGTCTAAAAAAGGCAGTCGCCCCAGATGCCTGACCTGCCCCAGCTCGCAGATGACGGACTCATTCGAGTCGTGGGCATCACCGACAAAGACAATGCCCAAGATTGGAATCTCAAGGTTTTGCATGGCGGCAATGGTGAGCAGCGTATGGTTAATCGTGCCTAGAGTGGTTCGCGCACAGATCACGACGGGCAGCCGCCAGGCGGCAAACAGATCAATAAACAGCTCTTGCGGCCTGCCAGTGACCGGCACCATCGCGCCGCCCGCGCCTTCGATGATCAGATTGGGGCAGGCGCGACCGGCTGGCAGCTGTTTCAGGCGTTCAAAATCGATTTGAATGGCATCCAGGGCAGCGGCCAGGTGGGGCGATGCGGGGGTATTGAGCCGGTAGGCTTCGGCAATGAAGCGCTCGTCCGGCAGTCCGGTCAGCGCGCGGACGGTCTCAATATCGGTGGCCTCGTGCAGGCCTGCCTGTATGGGCTTGTAGTAGCACGCCTGAAAAGCCTGCATCAGCATCGCTGAAACGACAGTTTTGCCAACCTCCGTGTCGGTGCCGGTGACCACTAAATGTTGGATTTGCATGATTGCTTCTCGCTGTCCGATGAGGCCGGGTCTGCAGTGGCAATTGACGCCAATGCCGCAAACAGTGCGCGAATCGATGTCTCTGGCGCATGGAGCGTAATCGAAAACCGCAGTCGTGACGTGCCAGCAGGCACTGTCGGCGGCCGGATAGCGCGTACATCGAATCCGCTGCGCTGCAGTTGCGCGGCGGCTTGCTGCGCCTGATCTGCATCACCGAGTATAAACGGAATGATCTGGGTGCCGCTTGTCTTTCGGCCGAAATGCTTCTCGAATTCATCTGCGGCAAATTGAATGCGCCGGCGCAGGGCCAGCCGCCGCGAAGGGTCGCCGTCAATCAGATCAAGAGCCGCGGCCACAGCTGCGGCCGCCAGCGGCGATGGCGCAGTCGAGTAGATAAACGGCCGGCTGAAATTGATCAGGTAATCGATAACGATCGCGGGGGCGCAGACGAGGCCGCCGCTGACGCCTAAAGCCTTGCCGCAGGTGTGGAGCGCGATCAGGTCCTCACGCTGCGCAAAAGGCTCAGTGAACCCTTTGCCATGCGCGCCCCAGACGCCGGTCGCATGCGCCTCGTCGACCATCATGATGCAGCCATAGCGCTCGGCGACCGCGAACATCTCCGCCAGCGGCGCACAATCGCCGTCCATGCTGTAGAGACTCTCGACAACAATCCACGCCTGTCGCGCCGCCGCGTTGTCTTGACGCCAGCGGGATACGATCTGCTCCATTGCAGCGGTGTCATTGTGCGGGAATCTGACGGCTTTGGCGGGTGATTTGATCAGTCCCTCGCGAATGCTCGCGTGCGCGGCAGCGTCGTAGACGACCAGATCATGCCGCGCTGGCAAGGCGGTCAGCAAAGCGAAATTCGCGCTGTAGCCATTGGCAAAATAAAGCGACTTCTCGCACTTGAAAAATTCCGTTGCCCGCTTCTCAAGGCTTTGATGCAATGGATGGTTGCCGCGCAAAAGGCGCGAGCCGCCCGCACCGGCCGCCAGACCGTCATCAAGCGCCTGATGGACTGCGCGACGGATCTCGGGCGCATTTGCGAGGCCCAAAAAGTCGTTGGAGGTGAAGTCAATGCCTTGCGCCGGCGCCAGCTCGCGCAAAAGATGCTGATCAGCTCTGCGGCGCAGCTTGTTCGCGAGTCTGTCATACATAGCCAGGCGGACCGCATGGATCGCAAAATTGAAGAGCGCAAATTTTTCGGATGCGCCTGGCGGGGCGCTGGATCGCATACATCGATTCGGTGTCCGATCGGGTTACACGCCGCGCGTTTTGGCCTCCCGGCGCCTTTGGTGCAAAATGCTTTCGGTGTAGCCATTCGGTGACGCGGCGCCTTGAAACACCAAATCCAGGGCGGCCTGAAAGCCAATGCTGGCCTCGAAGTCCGCCGCCATCGGGTGATAATCCTGCGTGGTCTCATTCTGGCGATCGACTATCGCTGCCATGTGCTTGAAAATGGCCCGCACCTCGTCCCGGGTGGTCAGCCCATGATGCAGCCAGTTGGCAATGAGCTGACTTGAAATACGCAGCGTCGCGCGATCTTCCATGAGGCTGATATCATTGATATCTGGAATTTTCGAGCAGCCGATGCCGGCCTCAACCCAGCGCACAACATAGCCGAGAATACTTTGTGCGGCGCTTTCCAGCTCGCGTGCAATCTGCTCATGTGAAAGCGGCTCGCGCAAGACCGGCGGTGTCAGAATGTCTTCTAAACTGGCGTGACTGTTGCCGGCCAAGGACTGTTGAATTGCATCTACATCATTTTCGTGATAATGCAGCGCATGCAGTACTGCGACGGTCGGCGATGGCACCCAGGCGGTATTGGCGCCGGCTTTGAGATGTTCGGATTTGACGCTGTACATTGCCTGCATCAGGTCCGGCATGGTCCACATGCCTTTGCCGATTTGCCCGACTGTGTGAACGCCGGTCTGCAGGCCGGAATCTACATTCCATTTTTCATACGCTTGCAGCCAGCGGGCATTTTTCATGGCATCTTTCGTGATGGCGGCACCCAGATGCATCGCGGTGTGAATCTCATCGCCGGTGCGGTCAAGAAATCCGGTGTTGATGAAGATGACTCGACTGCGGGCGGCGCGGATGCATTCTCTCAGGTTGACTGTGGTGCGCCGCTCCTCATCCATGATTCCGATCTTCAGCGTGTCGCGTGCCAGTCCAAGCGCGTCCTCGACGCGGCTGAACAGCTCGACTGTTGCCGCCACTTCGTCTGGGCCATGCAGTTTCGGCTTGACTGCGTAAACGCTGCCGCAGCGACTGTTTGCATAGGCCGCTGATCCCTGGCCGCTCAGGTTGTGGATGGCCCCCAGACTGATGACCATGGCATCCAGAAATCCCTCAGGAATCGGCTCGCCTGCGGCGGTTGTCACTGCATCCGTGTACATATGCAGGCCCACATGACGAACCAGCATGCAGCTGCGCGCAGGCACCTGCAATGGGGCGCCGTCCGGGCCCGTAAAATCCAGATCGCGTTTCAATGAGCGGGTGACTGTTTTGCCGCCTTGCTCAATATCTGCTGTCAGAGTGCCTTTCATCAGGTTCAGCCAGTTGCGATAGGCGCTGACTTTGTCATATGCATCGACCGCGGCAATCGCGTCTTCAAAATCCTGAATGGTCGTGACTGCGGCTTCCAAGGCGATATCGGCGAGACCCGCGGCATCGGTTTTGCCAATGGGCGATTTGCGATCAAACTGCAGCCGTAAAGACAGCTTGTTATGAGTGAGCAGAATCTCCGCTGGATCTGACATTGAGCCGGCAAAGCCGCTGAATTGCGGCGGCGCTGCGAGGCGGGTGCTGGAATCGTTCCTGAGCCGCACCTCAATCTCACTTTTTCCAGATGTGCCGGCTGCAATTGTGTAGTGGACTGCATCATGATGGCTGGCTTTTTGCAGCGGTATCACTCGATCCAGAAAGTCACGGGACCACGCCACGACTCGGGCCGCTCTTTGCTGATCAAAAACTGCTGGCGGCCCGGATCCATCCGACTCAGCAATGCCCGACACGTACAAGGCATCGTAAAGACTGCCCCAGCGGGCATTGGCCGCGTTCAGTGCATAGCGTGCGTTATCGACGGGCACGACCAGCTGCGGCGCATTGATGTCAGCAATTTCACGGTCGACGTTCTCAACTGCAACTTCAAAAGCAGGCCCGGAGGCGGCCAGATAGCCGATTTTTTGCAAAAAATCGATGTTTTCAGCAGCTGACCGGTCGAGTGCTCCGTCGGCCTTGTGCCATTCATCAATCTGTGCTTGCAGCTCATCGCGAGTTGTAAGCAGCTGCCGATTTTTGGGTCCCAGATCGGTCACGATCTGAGCCAGTGACTGCCAGAAAGCATCCGGTTCCAAGCCGGTTCCGACAATGGCTTCTTTTGCGATCAGCTGATGCAGGCCTGCATCTACATTGAGTTCGCCGATGCGAACATATTGACGGTTTAGTGCGGACATTCAGTTTCCTGGGTTTTGTTGTTTTAGCAAGGGAGTATAAAATTTCTACAAAATGTTTTTTATCAGAATAAAAATTCGAATAAAGTACAGTATTCAATAATATTCTTTTAATTTAAGGAATAATTATGTTATATTCGTTCAAAAATACAGGCAAGCAATGCTGTTTGTTGTTTGTTTCATGCGTTGCAAGATGAAGGTTGATTCGATGAAAATATTGACGAAGCATTTGGAAGAGGTAAACGAGACCTATGTGGAGCACTTCGGCCATGCCATGGGGTTCGCGCTGAAAATGCTCATTGGCGCCATCGCTTGCGCAGTCCATGCGATTGTGCCGTTTGCGTTTGAGCGAACTGGCAGCAAAACGATTGCTGAACTCTACGACTGCATGGTGACAAGCCGAGCGGAACTCAGTACGCGGGAACAGCGCAATTCGTCATCAAGGCGTAATTCGCGCAATCAGGCAGTCGGCTGACCTCAAAGCAAATTCTTTTTCTGCTACCACTTGCGCTTTCGAATTCGCGCGGTCGCCTCCTCGGTGCCGTTGTGGAAGGAGCCAAACCATCGGTCCCACGGCATCTCATTGGTGCCGTAGTTGCATTTATAGAATTTATGGTGCAGCTGATGAAAAAATGTTCCGAGCTCCATGCGGCTTTTGCCTTTGACTGTGAGCGCTTCATAACCGCTGTGCGAGGCGGCCGGTCCTGCACCCTGAAAATACGCATGGAACAGAAAGTGAATCGGGTGTGACGCAATGACAAAATGAATCAGGAAAGTCGAGAAGTACAGCACATGCTCAATCGGGTGCATGGAAATGCCCGACCAGGGGCCGACGTTTACATTGCGGTGATGCAGCGCATGCGCCGCTTTATACAGCGGCGGCCAATGCAAGAGTCGGTGTATCCAGTAAAAGTGAAATGAAGCCCAGATTGGAATCAGGATGAACATCAGCACAAACCAGAGCGGCTGCTCAGCAAAATAAAGCTGCGGCACGTAGTCGTTCGCGCTGGCCCAGAAATACAGCACTTCGTAGGCGGTCCAGATCGAAACGCCGCTCGCAAGCGACCAGAACATGTTGTCGTGCACCTGATTGCCGAAGTTGTGCACTTTGCTGGAGCGGTCGAGAGATTTGCGCTCGAATTTTCGTTCCTTGCCCTGTCTGCTGAAGGTGTAGAAATAAAGGTGCAGACTGCCTGCGAACAGGGTCAGGAGCAGACAGTTGCGCAGCCAGATCTGCAAGATCCAGCCGGGGGCGAGCGACTGCATTGTGTCCGGTGATGGATGAAACCAAAAGTAGATCAATACTGCTGCTGCGGCCATAAATGCATATACGCTTGCCGGCTTCCATGCTGCAGCGAGCCATTTCATGGCAGCGGCAGGCTTGGGCGGCCATTCAAACAGCGGATTCAGCTGAACTGGCAGACTGGGAATATGGTGCCAGAATCGGTCATTGCTGAGGGCTGACTGCTTTGCTGCCATATCGAGATGGTCCCCAATACAGTAATCAGGCTGTTTATCAGAAATTGAAGCGTGTATTTTAGTCCTATTTGCGAGAGGTGTTTGCCTGAATGTCGCGATGAACTGTTTGCGCACACCCTGACTCTTTCTTTGTTATTCAACAATCAGCTTATCAATATTGTAAAATAGAAATATGATTCTATTTTACAATTCAGGATGATTCTGAGAGAATCAGCCGCATTGATCAAATCACGCTTGAGCGTGTATCCGGCTGTCGCGCTGGTCGGTCCGCGCCAGTGTGGAAAAACGACACTCGCTGCCTCACTGGGCGGACGCTATTTTGATCTTGAGCGACACTCTGACCGACTGAAGCTCAGTGTGCTGTGGAATGAAATTGAAGCAGAGGAAAAGCTGGTTGTGCTTGATGAGGCGCAGTCCGACCCCGAATTGTTTCCGCGTTTGCTCGGCGCGATTGACCGCGATCGAAAACGCAATGGCCGATTTTTGCTTCTCGGGTCGGTCTCTCCGGCTCTCATGGCTCAAGTGGGTGAATCTCTTGCAGGCCGGCTTTCGGTGCTCGAGCTTGCGCCTTTGTTGCTGCATGAAGTTCCGTCTGGCAGCCGCTTGAATCAGCTGTGGCTGTATGGCGGATATCCAGATGGCGGCATTCTGGATGCAGGCATGTTTCCGATCTGGCAGCACGATTATCTGAGTTTGATGAGTCAGCGAGATTTGCCGAACTGGGGTATGGCGGTTCGACCGCAAACGACGGCGCGACTGTTTCGGATGCTGGCCGCGGCCCATGGCCAGGATTGGAACGCAAGCCAAATAGGACAAAGCTTGGGCATTTCCTACCATACGGTGAACGCTTATCTTGAGTATTTGACCGGCGCATTCCTGATTCGTTTTTTGCCCGCTTACCACTCGAATATCAAGAAGCGGCTTGTGAAACGGCCGAAAATGTATTGGCGGGATACGGGACTTCTCCATGGATTGCTTGGCATTCAGACTTTGGATGAGCTGCTGAGTCATCCCAGTGCGGGTGCCAGCTGGGAGGGATTTGCAATCAATCAGATTCTCTCAGCGCTGGATTCAAAGGGCGTTGCATTTGCCGCTTATCGTTTTCGCAGCAGCGATCAAAAAGAGATTGATCTGCTGCTGGCGCTGAAAACGCAGCTGTGGGCCGTAGAAATCAAGCTGACCTCAAATCCCAGTCGGCGAGACTTGCAGCAGCTCAGCAGCATTGCAGACATGATTGGCGCGGACCAGCGCGTACTGCTGTGCTATGAGCACGAGCTGCTGCAAGATGGAAAGGAGATGATTTGTGATTTGAGCGCTTTTCTGGAGCGAATCTCGGATCTCAATGTGCGCGGATAGTGATTCTGGAAAAATCTGTGGCTTTTGCTTGCTTTCGTAGCTGATTTGTCTTTGCGAAATTTTTTCCAAGACCGAATTTGGCCGTGGAAGATCAGCGGCTTGCGGGGACCGAATCAGTCAAGCATTGTAAGCTTGGCAGTCAGTCAGCCGTTGCTCTGTCGGCAAGACCGGAATTGAGGCTGCGGCAAACGATGCCTCGCATCACGTTTGCTATGAAATATAAGTTGCTTTATTTCTGCCAAAGCCAGTATGTGGGCATGCGCAGTCCTGCTCTGGAGAGGGCATGTCACAGAAAACCGATTGAAGCAAACTGCGTTGACGGGAGTATCCGCTGCCCGCCTGACGGCGGCCGCCCCGAGGGCGGCAAAGGGCTTGGGATCGACCGATTGCCGCCGGGCAAGGCGGGCGTACGCCTGCCGGGGGTGAAAAGCAGTGCGGCCGGCGGTTTTTCGGGACAATACAGATGCGGCCGGCCTGACAGGCCGGGAATCAGAGCGTCGAAACGACGGATCCGGCTGCCCGAACGCGTCCACAGCATTTTCATTGCCGATTTGGGTAAAAAATGGAGCAAGTAGCAAAAGATCTGAAATGATAAAATTTCCTAATTACCACTTATCCTAAGTCATATTTATGGCCGAGCAGGCTGATTGCAGCTCATTGATATGAAAAAATAATAAAATGGGCTCCACGGCAGAGACACCCGTGCCAGACGAGAAGCTCATCGGGACCAGGACTGGCGAAGCGATTCCGAGGCGGGGTTCCATTTTTCAGATCCTTGCTGATCAAGCATTTAGGTCGGGTCGGCAGCTCTCAAAATATGCTTATCATTAGTAGTAATTAGGAAAAGATATGGCATGGAAAGTATTGCAGAATTAGCCAGCAAAGTTTTGTATGGAATAAGAGATGGAGTCAAAGGCAAAGATCCTTAGCATAATTTTGCAAAAATTCGGTCAGAATTCCCTTGGTTTTGGTGATCAAGACTACTGACCAATCTGTTCTACGTTTCGAGGATTGCCGATTGGATCAACATGCTCTGGAACCCCGGCCCCCTCAAATAGAGTTTTATTGAATATATATCAGCGAGATACGAAGTGCCGTTTGTTCAATAACGGGGCACCAGTGACAACCGCGCTCCAGCCTCCGCATTTAGAATAGCAGATGGATCCGGCCGAAACGCAGTTTCGACCTATTTCATCGGCGTGCGGCGTGATTCAAGTGCGGCAATGATAAGGTTTTACAGGATCTAATGCTGTGCGATACTTCTGATCGCAGCCTATCACATTGATTGCCTGGCGGCCAGTTTTTCGAAAACAATGGCAACCGCTTCAGCGCCGGGATCGTTGTGACCGGCAAGACTGTCTGCCGAGACATAGCTGGCTCGCCCGGCTTTGGCTGTGGTGATTGAGGCGGTCGCATTCGCGCCTTGGCGAGCCGCGCCGGCCGCCAGCTGCAGGCTCTGCTCGAGGCCATTCAGGGCCGGCTCCAGAGCGTCAATCATGGAGCGATCTCCGAGCTGGGCGCCGCCAATCTCCTTGATATGCTCCAGCCCCGTCCAAAGAGATTTTTGGAGATTCTGCCCTTGGGCAGCGGCCTCTCCAGCTGCTGTAAAAAAGATTGCCATGAGAACGCCTAATGAACCGCCCATCGATTCGCCAAGTTCCTGCCCGAGGGCGCGAAGCAATTGGGGAATTTGGGCCAGGGGAAGCTGATCAAGCCTGTCATGGATGGATTTGGCCGCAGTCGCGACGGTGCTGCCCGTATCTCCATCCCCGGACTTGGCATCCAAAGCGTTCAGATCCGCCGCGGCGGCGCGCAGGACCTCGCAGCACAGTGCAATCGTTGCCCTCACGGCTGGATCGTCAGACGGATTCGGCTTGCCCGGCCGAAGATTTGCGGGCAGTTCCACTCGAGCGGGCGGGCCAGCATTGCGCAATGCAGGCCAGGCAGGCGGACTGACCGGTGACTTGAGCGCCTCGAGATCCTGTTCTTGCGGGGCAAGCAGAGAAACCGAAAACCCTTTCATGTCAAGAGAGGTCATCAGTGCCGCCGGGCCGATCAAGCTTTGAATGCGTGTGCCGATGCGAGAGCGCATCAAGGCTTCGGCAAGGATGCTCATTTCAAGTGCAGTACATCCGCCAAGATTGTTGAGCAGAGCCACCAAAGGTCCCTCAGCCGCCTGCGGCTCAAGGCGGTCAGCGACAATGCGCATCGCCTCATCAGCCGTTGCGTAAGCGATGCGCTCCACCCCCGGCTCGCCGTGAATGCCGAGTCCCAGCTCAGCCATGCCGGGCTCGATCCGGTTTTCTTTCGGGGAGCCCGGTATCGTGCACGTATCCAGAGACAGTCCCAGCGACGCTATTTGGCCGGCGACGCGCTGCGCGGCAGCGGCAACCTCATCCAGGGCGGCGCCCGAGGCGGCCAGGGCGCCGGCGATTTTGTGCACGAGCAAAGTGCCGGCCACGCCTCTTGGATGCGGCAGGTTCGGTAGAGCGATGTCATCGCCGATGACCACCATTCGAACTTTATGGCCCAAGGCGCGGGCGCGTTCCGCGGCCAGTCCGAAATTCAACCGGTCACCGGTGTAGTTTTTGACGATCAGAAGACAGCCGGGCTCGCCGGTCACCGCCAGGATGCCGGCGAGCACCGCATCGACAGACGGCGATGCGAAGATTTCGCCGCATACCGCAGCGCTCAGCATTCCCTCTCCGACAAAGCCGGCATGGCTCGGCTCATGGCCTGAGCCGCCGCCGGAAACCAGGGCAACCCGCGATGAGTCAAAGTCGCTGCGGAGGACGACTTTGATATGCGGATACCCGTCCAGTCTGGCGAGCCTGGAAGGCGCTGATCGAAGAATGCCATCGATGGCATCGGTAACAGCGGTGTCTTTATGGTTGATGAATTGGCGCATTGAGTTAAGACCTTTGCTAACTGGTATTGCGAATACGATTGCCGGACTGGTCAAAATATAACGGATTGCGGGGCTGAATGCAGACCGTGTCGCCGCTTTGCAGTCGGGAGTGAATGTCTGTCAAGGTGACTACCTGATGACCCGCAAGCTCCAGATGCAGCTGCGTCTGATCGCCAAGATGCTCCAAGCGCAGCACTTTGGCCGGCTGGCCCTGGCCCTGCTCGATATGCTCCGGCCGCAAGCCGATCAGGTGAGCGCCTTTCGGCGCGCCCGCAAACAGATTAGCAGGCAGGGCGTTGATGCGCGGCAGTCCGAGTCGGCCGCCGACATACAGGCTGACTGGGTCTTCGTAGATGGTGCGCGGTGTACCAACCTGTACCAGTCTTCCCGCTTCTAGAACACCGATTTTGTCTGCCATCGTCATCGCTTCGATTTGGTCGTGGGTAACATAAAGGAGGGTGGCGCCGAGCTGGGTCTGAATGCGCTTGAGCTCGACGCGAAGGTCGGCGCGCAGTTTCGCATCAAGGGAGCTTAAAGGCTCATCCATCAGATAAATAGCCGGACTGCGTACCAATGCGCGGCCGATCGAGACCCGCTGCATCTCGCCTCCGGACAGCTCGGTTGTCCGATTGTCAAGCTTATGGTCGATCTGCAGCACCTCGGCAATCTCCGCAACCTTGTGTCGAATGCGGTTTTCGGGGGTTTTGAGTCGCGGCGAGCGCAGCGGAAATGCCAGGTTGTCATACACGGTCATATGCGGATAGAGTGAGTACTGCTGAAAAACCATCGCCACGTCACGCAGAGCAGGGATTTGTGCCGTCATGTTTTGGCCTGCGATGTGAATTGTGCCTGCATCGGGTTTTTCCAGCCCTGCGATCAGGCGCAGCAGCGTTGTCTTGCCTGCCCCGGTCGGGCCTAGCAGTACAATAAACTCCCCGTCAGCGATCGTGAGGGCGACATCCTTGACGGCCGCAATCGAGCCGAAGGATTTGGAGATATTCTGCAGTGTGACTTCAGCCATTGCCGCCAGCGCCTGCCCGGCGCTCCGATTTGATCGCTCTGCCCGAAGCGGCCTCAAACAGCGTGATCAGCGATGCCTGAAAGCCAAGACCCACGGTCTGCCCGACCGCGGCTGAAATGCCAGAGGGCATCCGGGCTTTGAGGGTGCCGTTCGGTGTCGCCAGGGTCACAATCTGCGTGGTGCCGAGATATTCTGTCAACTTCACCTCGCCCCGAAAACGGGATTGATCATCGATGTGAACATGCTCAGGACGAATTCCCAAGGCCAGTGCGCCTTCGGCGGCTTCGGTCAGCGGCCGCATGGCGACCGGCTGCCCCTGCAGATGGACCGCTTGGCAGCCAGCCTCCAGGCGGCCTTCAAATTCCAGAAAATTCATCGGCGGGGAGCCGATGAAGTCGGCCACAAACATCGTATCGGGGTAGTCATAAATCTCTTGCGGCGTGCCGAACTGCTCGATGACGCCATGGTTCATGACCACGATCCGGTCACCCATTTGCATGGCCTCGCGCTGGTCGTGCGTGACATAAACAGTAGTGGCGCCCATGCGGTCATGCAAGGCACGCAATTCGCCGGCCATGTGCTCGCGGAATTCAGCATCCAGCGCGCCCAGGGGCTCGTCCATCAGAAAGCACTTCGGCTGGCGGACAATGGCTCTGCCCAAGGCTACACGCTGACGGTCGCCGCCCGACAGACCGCTGACCGGCCGATCCAGAATCTCCTCAATGCCCAGGATCTTGGAAACCTCGAGAACTCTTTGGCGGATCTCGTCCTTTTTCATATGCTGAGAGACCAGCGGATAGCTGATGTTCTTGCGCACATTCATATGCGGATACAGAGCGAACATCTGAAAGACAAAAGCAATGTCGCGCTGGCTTGCAGGCTTGTGCGAGACATCCTCGCCATCGATCTGGATCGTGCCTGAGGTGGGCAGCTCCAATCCCGCAATCATCCGCAGCGTGGTTGTTTTCCCGCACCCCGAGGGACCCAGCAGCATAAAGAACTCGCCATCCGCAATCGTGAAAGAAGAAGACTCGACGGCCGTGAAGTCGCCAAATTCCTTGCGCAGATTCTGGATGATGATTTCTGCCATTGGACGGGTCAATGCAGATGAGGACGCGCGCCCGAAGCGCGGCAGCCGGGCACACCACCCTCGATGAAGGATCGATGCCGGGCGCATTCAAGCAACCGATCGGAGGGGGCAGGCCAGGTTCTTGTTGTGCAGATCGCCATCACAGTCCGGCTTATTTGGGAAAATGGCTGACCACGATAAACAGTACGGTTCCGATCAGCAAGACCAGAAACGACCAGGTGTAGATCCACAGCACGAAGGACTGCATCAGCATGATGACACCGACGGCAATGATGATCGAGGCCACGAGCTCCCATGCTCCTCTTCGAAAATGCATCAGGTTCTTGAGCAGGGGCATCACTTGCGTACCGCTCCGAATGTAATGCCGCGCAGCAGATGTTTGCGCAGCAGAATTGTAAAGACCATCACCGGTACTAAAAACAGCGTTACACCGGCGGCCACGGCCGGCCAGTCCTGCCCGCCAACGCCGATGATTGTGGGAATAAACGGGGGCGCTGTCTGCGCGTTCCCGGAGGTAAGAAGCACGGCAAAGGCGTATTCGTTCCAGGCAAAAATCAGGCAAAAAATTGCGGTGGAGGCAATCCCGGTGGTCGCTTGCGGCAAAACCACCTTGATGAATGCCTGCAGGCGGGTATAGCCGTCAATCAGCGCGGCTTCCTCATATTCGACGGGAATTTCGTCGATGAAGCCTTTCAGAAGCCAGACTGCCAGTGACAGATTCACCGCGGTGTAGAGAAGGATCATGCCGGCATGCGTATCCGACAAGCCTGCTGCCCGGAACATCAGAAAAATCGGGATCGCCACTGCAATCGGCGGCATCATGCGAGTTGACAGGATAAAAAACAGCAGGTCATCTTTGAGCGGAACTTTGAAGCGCGAGAACGCATAGGCCGCCAGTGTGCCCAAAAACACCGACAGAAAGGTGGAGCCGAAGCCAATGATTATGGAGTTCAAAAATCGCTCCCCGAAGCGCGACGGGCCGGCAATGACCATGCCCTTGTCGTGAACCAGTCTCTCATACCAGTTTTCGGGCGGATGGCTGGCGAGATACTCTTCGGTTTGCCGGGTCTGGGTTGTGAACAGATTGACGTATCCCTCCAAGGTCGGCTCAAAAGCCACTTTCGGCGGGTAGGCAATCGAATCAACCGAGGATTTGAATCCGGTTGAGATAATCCAAAGAAGCGGGAGCAGCGTCATCACGGCGTAGAGCGCGACCAGGGTTCCCGCGATCCATTTTTGAGCTGCGCCTGACTCAGTCATCGTTCTGCTGCTCATCGATCTTTCACTCGGTTGAGCGCTTTGACATAAATGGATGCCAGGCCGAAAATCGTCACGAATAAAATGACCGCATAGGCAGACGCATAGCCGGTTCGCCACTTCTCAAAGGCTTCCCGCTTCAAGTTGATCGAGGTGAGCTCAGTCGTCGAGCCCGGGCCGCCGCCGGTGAGGAGTACGACCAGATCAAACATCTTGAAATTCTCGATGCCCCGAAACAAAACGGCGAGCATCAGAAATGGAAGAACCATGGGAATCGTGATCGTCCAGAATTGGCGCCATTTGGATGCCCGATCGCACTCGGCTGCCTCATAGATGTAGTCTGGAATCGAGCGCAGCCCCGCCAGGCAGATCAGCATCACGAAGGGGGTCCACATCCAGGTGTCGACAATGACGATAGCCCATGGCGCAAGCGAAACCTCGCCGATCATGGTGAAACTGCTCGGATCGACTCCGGTGAAAAACGAGACGATGTAATTGAACAGCCCGATTTGCGGCTGATACAGAAAGGTCCAGAAATTGCCTACCACAGCCGGTGACAGCATCATGGGCAAAACGATGATTGTGGTCCACAAGTCATCGCCTTTGAATTTTTTGTTGATCAGCCAGGCCAGGGCAAATCCGAGCAGAACCTGTGCCAGCAGCGTCCAGCACAGGAAGTGTGCAGTGGCCTGCATGGTCTGCCAGATGTCACTGTCGGTCAGAATGCGCTCATAGTTTCGCAGGCCGATAAATTTGATGTCGGCATTGGGGCGATTGGCTCGATAGTTCGTGAAGCTGAGCCGGATCGTCCAGATCAGCGGAAAAATGTTGACGAGCAGCAGCAGAACAATTGTCGGACCCACGAAGACCCAGGCAATGGCGCGATCAGACAGCCCTCGAATCTTGCGCCTTAATCCCGCCGGTGTCGCTGCGGCTGCCCGGTCGATCGGCGATTTGCCCATGAAGCCGCTCGGCTTATCTCAAGATGGCAGGCGGCCGGCTGCAAAGAGCGACCGCCTGCTCAGTGTGAATCATCGCAAGATGAGACAAGGCTCAGAGCTTGCCCTCATCCTCAAAAACCTCAACCCAGTCTGCAACCAGATTGTCGAGCGCCTCTTGCGCGGTGCCTTGACCGGCGATGACGTATTTGTGCACATGATCCTGCATGGCCAGCAGCAGCGACGCATAGGCCGGCTCCGCCCAGAAATCTTTCACGATTGCCATGGAGTCAAGAAAGGTCTGCGCATAGGGCTGACTCGTGGCAAATCCCGGATCTTCGACCACGGCACGCAAGGCGGAATAGCCGCCAAGCTCCCACCATTTCTTCTGGACATCCGGCTGAGCAAACCATTTGATGTATTCCAGAGCGGCATCCTGCTGATCAGAATAGGCAACGACGGAGATGCCCTGGCCGCCCAGTTGGGCAAAGTGCCCGCCGGGGCCGGCTGGATTTGGAAAGTACCCGGAGCGCTCGCCGCCGACATTAGGGTCGGCATGGACGCCGGGCCAAATGAACGCGAAGTTCATTTGCAGAGCCACCAGTCCAGAGCGGAAGGCGTCGATCGATTCGGTCATGTACCAGTCAGACGAGCCGGGCGGCGTGCAGCAGTCGTACAGGGCCTTGTAATATTCCAGCCCGGCTACAGCGCCGGAGGAATTGACAAACCCCTCAAGCTCATACGGCGAGTCAGGATTGCCATATTCGAAGCCGTAGTTGTACAGCGCATTGGTCACACCCATGGTGATGCCCTCGGAGCCGCGCTCGGTATAGATAGCAGCGCCATAGACAGTTTTCCCGTCAATCTCGCGGCCTTGGAAAAACTCTGCGATGTCCTTGAGCTCGGCGAGCGTCTCAGGCACATCCAGATCGCGGCCGTACTTGTCTTTGTACTCGGCTTGCAGCTCCGGGCGGGAGAACCAGTCCTTGCGATAGGTCCATCCCACAACATCGCCGAATGCCGGCAGCGCCCAATAGTTCGGGGTTCCTTTCGGCCATTCCGCATATCCGGTCACAGTAGCGGGAATAAAGTCGCCCATGGAAATGCCTTGGGCATCAAAAAAGTCATTGAGCTTCACGTAGTGACCGGATTCTGCCGAGCCGCCGATCCACTGGCTGTCGCCGATCATCAAGTCGCACAGTTTGCCGCCTGAATTCAGCTCGTTGAGCATTCGGTCGGCAAAATTGGGCCACGGCACAAACTCGAAACTCATGTTATGTCCGCTTTGCGCCTCAAAGTCTTTGGACAGCTCGATCAGGGCGTTTGCCGGGTCCCATGCGGCCCAGCACAAGGTCAAATCTGCTGCTTTGGCTGTTGTGAAGCCCATTGAGGCCAGCAAGGCCAGAGCAGCGATTGCTGTTTTCTTCATCATGTTTCCTCCAAGTCTTCAGTGCCACACAGACGCGCTCGCCTGCCTGCCACTAATTTCCAAAAATAACCCGCGGAGCTTGAGCAACTCCGAGATTGATTGAATTATGCCATATCGTCGATTCATTTCAAGTGCGAACGAATGGGCAATTGTGAGCCGACTGTCGCACCACGCCGGCATTGAGTGCGAATTGCCTTGATCCTGTCACACTCAAATACCGGTTGATCGTCTGCTTGCTCAGTCCAAAATACGTCGTCAAAGCTGCTCAGAAAAACCTTTGTACAGCCACTCACTCAATCTCTGAATATTGCGATATAGTGCAGATTTTCAAAGTTTGCAGCGGTATTTTTTCACGGGACTTCATCGAATTGATCGGATTTTCTGGTCCCAAAATACAAAATCAGGCTTAAAATTACGATTCTCAGACTAGTGCAAAAATTCCCCCATCGTCCTTCATTCGAGTCATTTCGAATACAGGAAGTCGGCCGGGATAGTCAAAACATGTGAAATCAATACAGGCAATGCTAACCAAACTCACTGTCCGGAATTTCAAGCGGTTCGGGGCGGTCAGCATTGATCTGGCAGAATCGGTTGTTTTTGTCGGACCGAATGATTCGGGCAAAACATCGGCGATGCAAGCTCTGGCGCTATGGGAGATTGGCATGAGGCGGTGGAGAGAAAAGCACTCCCTCAAAGAGCGTCCGCCCAAAAAACGACCCGGTGTTACGATCAATCGTCGCGATTTGCTTTCCATACCGCATCCCAGTGCAAATCTGCTCTGGAGGAATTGCCGTACGCGAGATGTTTACAAGGTTGAAGGGTGCCAAAAAACAGCCAATATACGCATTGAGATTATCCTTGAAGGCGTAACGAGAGACGAGCATTGGGTCTGCGGTTTTGAGTTCGATTACGCAAACCCTGAATCCATCTATTGTCGGCCGCTTCGGAATGAGCAAAATGGAAGTTCCGAGCCATATCCCGTACCGGAGTGTGTTTCGTCAGTGAGAATGGCGTATCTGCCGCCCATGTCTGGGCTGGCCGCCAATGAAACGCGACTTGAGCTGGGCACGATCAATGTTCGGATCGGCGAGGGGCGGACTTCTGAAGTTCTGCGGAATCTGTGCTGGCGCATTTGGGAAGGGCATGAACATCAATGGCAAGTATTGGCCGATGAGATAAAGTTACTTTTTGGTGTAATCCTTCAAGAACCCGTCTATATTGCTGAGCGCGGCGAAATCACAATGAAATACAGCGAAGACGGTTGTGAATTTGACCTGTCCTCCAGCGGGCGGGGGTTGCAGCAGACATTGCTGCTGCTCGCCTATATGCGAGTAAATCCAAAATCAGTGATTATGCTGGATGAGCCGGATGCGCATCTTGAAATTCTTCGCCAGAGAGGAATTTACCGAAAAATCAGTGAGATCGCTTCAGAGATCGGCAACCAAATCATCGTGGCCAGCCATTCTGAAGTGATTCTGAACGAGGCGGCTGGCAAAGATGCAGTAGTCGCTTTTGTTGGAAAGCCGCATATGATGGGAGGTCGCTCGACCCAAGTAATGAAAGCGCTTGCACAGATCGGCTGGGATCAATACTATCAGGCAGAACAGCGCGGATGGGTGCTGTATCTTGAAGGATCAACTGACTTGGAAATTTTGCGCGAATTTGCGAAGCGTTTAGGACACGAGCAGGCGGCAAAAGCATTGAGCATGCCCTTTGTTCATTATGTGGGAGATTCGCAAAGCGCGGCTGCAAATCATTTTTTTGGGCTCAAGGAAGCGCTGCCGCAGCTGAAAGGACTGGCGCTGCTGGATCAAGCCGATCAGGCCAAAGAGCGGAATTCGCATTTGCGGTGGCTTTTTTGGAAAAAACGGGAAATTGAGAATTACCTTTGTTCACCGAAAACTCTGAGAGCTTATGTTGAGGAGTCAGTGCGTGCAGAATGGGAAGATTACCCGGTGTTTCATGCAGAAAATCTGGAAAATCGTCTGGACCAACTGGAGGCTTCCATGTCCGAGATCACTGCCGCGCTGGAGGCTTTGGGCAGAGAAAAGGCTGGCAGTGATTCGCTGAAAGCCAGCGATGATTTTTTAATGCCATTGTTTCGAAGATATTTTGACAAGCTTGGCCTGCGGAACAGGATGGAAAAGTCCAATTTTCATAAGCTTGTTGAGTTTATTCCAGATGAAGACATTGATTCGGAGATTGCCGAGAAACTGGATGCCATCGTCAAGGTCGCAGAAAGCGTGTCGAACGAATCGGCCGGAAGTTTGCGGACAGATGGTGTTGGATTATCTCGGACTTGCTGATATCTGCCCAGTACACGCTGAGTGAAATTCAAAAAACCTCAATCCTAAACTTTCATTTTTCGATACATCAGTTATTCAATTATGAATACATCAGCTTGGGGTAAGTTTGAATCAGATTCCCAATTTCACTGCTTAGAACATCATTGCGCAGATGTTGCAGATTGTTTTGAGATATTGATAAAAGACCCTGTATTACGTCGGCGAATTGAATACGCAGCAAACATTCCGCAATTAGACGAAATTACTGCCATCCGTTTGGTTGTGATTGCTTTCTTTCATGACTTTGCAAAAATCAAATCAGGATTTCAGTACAAAGTGCGCAATTGTGCAAATAAACCACCGAAAGCGGGGCACATAAGGGAAGCGTTTTATTGCTTCGAGCAAGCGGAAATAATGGAAGCTCTTGGCTTCGTGCCGATGTGTGAAAGTTGGGGAGAAGGGTTTGAGCCATTGCTATTAGGTTTCCCCGTATCCGCGGGGATAGACCCCGCTGAAAGTCAGGCCGGGGAGCCTGCCGTAGCTCAATGAGGCGGTCCAGTGCATCCCCCGCGGATTCTATCTCCCAATTGCGGATCACGGGGTGCAGTAAGACGGTTTTTTTAGCGGTTTTGGCAGGAAGGTCTGGACATCCTCTTCGGGCGGGGTCTGACGATCACTTCATCAATTGTGACTCATAAACCAAGTTGCCGGGCAGCTCAGACAGAGGCGCACCAAAACCCTGCGTCCAGGCGTTTCAACGCATGCAAGTGAGGTTTTGCCGAGGGGTTTTGGCTTTTTGCCTGAGCGGTCTGTGAATCACCATCTGCCGACGTGAAGCCGGGCTGTGCGCAGTGGCCGATGCGCAGCTGTGCGATTAAGCCTCAGACGAGATCAGGACGAGCTGCCGATCAGCAGGGCCAGCACCACGCTTACCACTGCCGTTGCCAGTGCAACGATGCCAAAAAGCGAGAGGATGATGCGGGTCTCGCGCTTGGCCATCTCGGTGTGCAGGGTGGCCATCTCGGCATCCCGCCTGGCTAGTTGATCGGCCATTTTCGCATCGCGTCTGGCCAGTTGCTCAGACAGGCGCAAAAACCCTGTTTCATGTTCTGCGCGCACGGTATTCATTCGTTCCTCCAAAACTGCTATCCTCTCGGACAACCATGATTAGTAGGCTCTTTCACGCTAGGAATTTTAGCACATCCGTCTAAGCGTTTTTTTTGCCATTGTTTCGAAGATATTTTGACAAGCTTGGTTTGCCGAACAGGATGGAAAAATCCAATTTTCATAAGCTTGTTGAGTTTATTCCAGATGAAGACATTGATTCGGAGATTGCCGAGAAACTGGATGCCATTGCTAAAGCGGCCGAAAGCATGCCGAACTGATCAGTCGGCAGATGTTCGTTCAATTGCTTCAGATAGAACTGCGGAAACAGGAATTTTTCCAAATCTGCTGCTGCGAGCAATCTGTCTCGCAATTAAGAAAGGGAAATGATGGAACCGTTGCAACTCATGTTTCTCTCAACATGGAGAACATGAAGACTAGTGAGTTGTTCGAACTAATATAATGCTGCTTTCAGTTGCCGATGCTCAGAGTATTTCGCATATTTGGTTTGATTTCATTAAAAGGATAGAGTCATGAGCGAAAAAATGATCAATACATGTTTTCGATCGACTTGGTGTGTGACGAGGGGACTTGGTGCGGTAAAAGTAAGAATATACCTGGACTGTTTCTTGAAGCTGATTCACTTGGGGAGTTTCTTCGAGAAGTTCAAGATATCGCCCCATATCTTATTGAAAAAAATCTAAATATTACCGAGGGAGAGATTGTTATTGAATTGAGTGTACAAAATTCTGAATCCTCATCGACTGAGTCGAGTCACTCTTTAAAGCCGATTTACTCAATGAAAGGAGAAGCACTGCGAACGGTTGCAATGGCGTATTAGACTTGTGTCGCTCTAAAGAAAAGTCGCGAAACTACTAAAACAGAATGGCTGGTCGAAATGCAGGGAAGGAAAAGGAAGTCACGAAATATGGAACAATCCAGATAAATCTGATCTTCATATATCGGTGCCTTGAAATCTAAAGAAATGCCATACCGCCAATGGGATATTGAAACAAGCGGGAATAAGCCATAAAGTCTAAATCATCTATGATTTGAAATATTCACTTTTTGCATTGAGCCCAAACAAAGTTGATCAACTTTCGCAATCATTTCTCTAGCCGTGACATTTATCACGAGGCCATATAGTCCAATTCGATTCTTTCATCAGCCCACAGTTGACTTCGAAGAATATTTTGTTTCTGCCGGAAAAGCAATGAGTCGAGAAATAAATTTTGCAATAACAGTAGTATGCAAACTATCTTCAAAATCTAAATTTTTTGTCAGCCCGTCTCTCAGCCGGTCAAATGCAGCTGAAACGGATTGAGACTGGCATGTCCTGCTGAATTCCGGAAAATCCTGTCTGAAGCCGCGGTGCACGGAAGAGGGACGGGGCATTTCCGAGATGACTCGGGATCTCTGGATTGAGTATCTGGGCAAGTCAACTTGAAAATTCCGACAATAATCATCTAGAATAGACACATAGCAGAAAATACCGATCATGAGCTGGAAAGACAGCTCCGGGAACTGACAGAACAGAATCAGGAACAGGCGATAGAGATTGCCGTTCTGGAGGAGAAAATGAACACATCCTACGAGCGATTACTGGCTGAAATAGCCCGCCGCGACAACCGGCTGATTTACGCAATGCTCGGAATCGTCGGTTTGGCGACTGCAATCCTGGGTATGCTGATCGCCGTGATACCTTCAGCATAAACTCCTGCTACGGCCGCCAGCAGTTGGCGAAGCCAGTCCAGTTGCAGATCCCCCGCGGATTTTATTGCCTTTGCCGTCTATGAGGCAGGCCGGCCAACGATTCCAACCCGATCCGTAAGAGTGAGTTGTTAGCGGGCCAATGTACGGTCTTGCCTCATCAGTCCTCGACGGTGAGTGTATCGAATTCTGTACTGTTCAATTCCCGACTCCATACGCAATCCCATCATTACAGTCGAGCGGGCAGCAGAAATTTGCGAGACCGGCTACAGTTCTGCGAATCAGCTGGTGCGTTTATTCTGTGAGAATGGAATTCTTGAGGAAACCAGCGGCAAAAAACGCAATCGAATTTACCGCTATGACCGATACATTGATATATTCCGAAGCGGTATTTGATTTGATTCCGCCTGCGCGAATGGTTTTGCCCGCATCCTTTTGTCAATATCCGTGACATGAACAGGTGCATAATCCAAATTGCCAAGCGGTCGCAGAACTGCTGACAAATTATTCCAAAAAGTGATGCAATGACCTCCTTTAGCTTCCTGCATGCGGCAGACATACATCTCGACAGTCCCCTGATCGGCTTGGCCGGTCAGGAGGGCAGCGCAGCAGAGCGAATCCGGACCGCAACCCGAGAGGCGCTGCGGAACTTGGTCAGTCTGGCGATTGAAGAGCACGTCGATTTTGTCATCATCGCGGGCGATCTCTATGACGGCGATTGGCGAGATTATCAGACAGGCTTGTTTTTTGTCGGCCAAATGGGACGCCTCAGGGAGGCGAAAATTTCGGTCTATTTGCTGCATGGCAATCATGACGCACAAAGCCAGATTACAAAAAGTCTCAGCCTGCCGGAAAACGTGAAGGCATTCGATGCCAGAAAACCGGCAACATTTGAGCTTGACAGGATCGGTGTTGCGCTTCATGGACAGAGTTATCCGCAGCGGGACGTAACGCATAATCTGGTCGACGATTACCCAAGTCCGCGCGCCGGCAGATTCAACATCGGTGTGCTGCACACCGGACTTGGCGGCATGGGAGGGCACGCAAACTATGCGCCCTGCCGCCTCAGCGAGCTGGTGAACAAGGGGTACGATTATTGGGCGCTGGGTCATGTTCATTCGACTCAGATTCTCAATGAGCGCCCGCATGTTGTATTTCCCGGCAATCTTCAGGGGCGGCATGTGCGGGAAGTCGGACCGAAAGGCGCATGTCTAGTCACCGTCGAGGGACAGGAAATCATCGATTTTGCACACCTGCCCTGTGATGTTGTGCGGTGGGCAGTCTTGTCTGTGTCTTTGGAGGGCATCAATCATTTTGCCGCGGTCACCGACTGCATTCGCCTGGCAATGCGCAATGCGATTGCCGATCGGGCTGACGGCAGATTATTGGCTTGCCGCATCATTTTAGAGGGCTGTACAGAGGTGCACCCGCAGCTGCTTGTCAGTGCGGATCAGATTCTGGCAGAGGCTCAAGCCAGTGCGCTGAGTTTTGGTGATGAGGTGGCCTGGATCGAGAAAGTCAAGATTGCCACTCGGCCAAAGGGCAAGCTCCAGCCTGACGGTGACCCGATCGAAGATTTGCAGAATTTGCTGTCGGAAGCTGAGACCGACGAAGAATTTCTGGCAGTCATCGCAAGCGAAATCGGCGATCTGAAAAGCCGACTGCCATACGAGTCGCAGTCGGGTGTGGAGGACAAGTATCTCAAACTTGCAATCAGCGGCGAATATGCGCAACTGCTTGGCGAAATCAGGCCGTACTTGCTGGCGCGACTGAATAGTGCAGAGAGTTAAGATATGAGGCTGGCAAGACTGAATCTAGCACGATATGGCCACTTCACCGGTCATGCGGTTGAATTGCCAGCCAAGTCACCGGATTTTCACATCATCTTCGGGCCGAATGAGGCAGGCAAGTCCACCGCGCTCGCAGCGATTGAGGACTGGCTGTTCGGCATTCCATCACAATCGCCGTACAACTTCCTTCACAGCTACAGCCAAATGCGCGTCGGCGGCGTGGTCGAAAAGGGCGGTGATTCGCTGGAAGCCCTTCGACGCAAAGGCAATAAAGACACACTGCTCAGCCCGGACGGTGCCCCCATTCGCGAAGGTCATCTGGGCGAGTATCTCGCTGGAGTAGATCGCGATTTTTTCCTTAGGATGTTCAGCTTGGATCATAGTCGCATCGAGCAGGGTGCGCGCGATATTCTTGATGCCAGCGAGGACGCTGACTCGATACTGTTTGCTGCGGGTGAGGGGTTTCGCGGATTGCCCGCACTCCTGCATCAATTGTCCGATGAGGCAGACCGCTTATGGAGTCCAAGGCGGGCGCAGTATCGCAAGTTCTACAGTGTCGCGGATAAGCTCAAGCAAGCCCAAAAGGAACTGCGGGAGCAGACTCTGTCCACCAGCAAGTGGCGAGAATTGAAATCAGCTTGCGAGAACGCGGAAGAGGCGTACGCAGAAGTTGACCGAAAAATGCAGGAGCAAGCTGCCGAGTTCAGCCGCTTGAGCAGAATCGGCCGGGTGTTTGCGGATATCCATAAGGCGCGCGAGCTGACAAGCCTGATCGAAGAGCTGGGCAGTGTCATTGAACTGCCGGAAAATTCCAAGTACGAGCTCGACGAGATAGAACCAAAAGATGCGAAGCTGACGGCACAAATCGACACGCTCGCCAAGCAGCTGGCGCAAGTCCAGAGTGACCTGGGCGAATTGAATTTCGATAAGACCATCGTTCAGTACACTGAAGACATCAAGCAGCTGCACGAAAGAAGAATCGAGATCCGCAGAGAAAAGAAGGATTTGCCGAAACGAGAGGCTGAGTTGAAGACCGAAGAGGGAAGACTTCGTGCCTGTGCCCGCGAGCTTGGATGGAATGAATCAGAAGCCAGCAGATTAATTGAGCGGATTCCAGCAATCAGCAAGGTACGCACGGTGCGCGAGCTGCTTAACCGGAAGGGAGTTCTTGGAACTGAGACTGAAAACGCTCGGCAGCGACTGCAAGAATCCCGTGAGTCACTCGCCAAAATCAATAAGCAACTTGACGATCTTGGTAATCCCAGCGATGTTGCTGGGGTGGAAATTGCGATCAAGAACGCCAGGGAACAAGGTGACCTCATGGGGCGCGTCCGAATTGCAGAAAGAGCTTTTT
The DNA here is from genome assembly GCA_965200545.1 of Arenicellales bacterium. Classification (GTDB taxonomy): domain Bacteria; phylum Pseudomonadota; class Gammaproteobacteria; order Arenicellales; family JAJDZL01; genus JAJDZL01. The sequence goes on from CBDAUJ010000002.1 coordinate 481,598, forward strand.
TGGACAAGCAGCAAGGTCTGGAACGTCGACTTGCGTCGCTGGTGCCGTCAATCCGTGATGAAAGGAACCTTGTGAATGCAGCGGTACCCGCGCGAGCGGATGTGATGCGGTTTGGGGAGCGCGAAGAATACATCGAAAAGAGCTTGCTGGAGACTCAGGGGCAGATTGAATCTGAAGAACTGAAACTGCAGGCGATCCGAGCGGCCCTTGAGGAAAAAGCATCGCATAAGAAGATTGCAACGTTTGAAGAACTGACCGAAGTGCGCGGCCGCCGAGACAGGTTGTGGTCTCTGGTGAAAATGAAACATGTCCAAAACGAGTCGCTTCCGATACGTGAGGCGGATGAATTCGACAAAGAGCTGCAAGATTTGCCGGGTGCGCTTGAATTGACTTTGTCTGAAGCAGACAGGCTCGCAGATGAGCGGTTTGATCATGCCGAAGAGGTCGGGCGAATTGCTGAAATGAATCGGACGGCTGCAAAGCTGGAAATCCAGCTAGATCGGTTGCAAGAAAAGGAGAGGCGCTTCGCTGAGGAGCGCGTGAAGCTTCAGGCTGACTGGGAAGCCATGTGGCATCCCGCCCCTGTTCATCCGCTTTCCGTTAAAGCCATGCTTGAGTGGCTTGATGAACGCGCCGAAGCGCTCCAGCTGATGGACGTGAGGGCGCAGGTTGAAAACGAGCTGAATTCAGCTCGCAATGAGATGGATTTGGCGAAGCAGAAAATACTCACCGAGATGTCTGCTATTGGCGCTGATGGAGTAAGCCTTGCAAACGAAAGTTTGAGCATCGTTGTCGAGTATGCTTCGAATGAGTGCCGCCAGCAAAAGACTGCCACCGACAAAAAGGCAGAGCTTGAGGACAATGCACGAAGTGCCGCCAGCGATGTCAAACAGCGAGAGCGAAAATTGCAGCAGGCCGAGAAGAATATGGCCGATTGGGCGAGCAAGTGGACTGAGGCTCTGAGCGGAATCGGGGTCGCTGCAGACACGCTGCCGGAGATCGCTGGAACGCACATTGACACGATTGACCAGATGAGAGAAACTGCGAGCCGCATCCGATCGCTGCAGCACGAGCGCATAGAAAAAATCAACCGGGATATCATCGATTTCGAATGCGCTGTGGACAACTTGGCAAAAAAGGTTGCCGCGGATCTTTTGAGCCGGTCGGCCGCGGATGCGGCTGTGGAAATTGAAAATCGCCTGCAAAATGCCCTAAAGATTCAGGAAGAGCAGCAAAAAAAATTGCATCAGTCTCATGATCTGTCTGAGCAGATCGACGGTCTCAAAAGCGAAAGGCGTCAGCTTCAAGATTCGATCTCGCATCTGATGAGAGCAGCGGGTGCAAAAAACCGAAAAAAGCTGCGCAAGGTGATTGAGCGGTCGGACCGCCATCGCTCCCTGCAGTCAGAGTTGCAGCAGGTGCTTGAGAGAATCCAGCAAAACGGCGATGGCATGCCGCTGACCGATCTTGAAGCGGAGTGCAATGGCATCAGCATTGATGAAATTGCAGCGCAGGGACAATCCTCTCAAAGAGAGCTGGATGACTTGAAACATGAGCTTTCTGAAGCAGCGGTGAAACGCTCGGAGGCGCGCCGGATGCTGCAAGCGGTCGGCGGTGAGGATGCGGCTGCAAAAGCCGCTGCCAGTGCTGAGGAATATCTGGCTGAAATGCAGAGCATTGCCGATCGGTATGTGCAGGCGAAAACCGCTGCGTCGCTGTTGAAGTGGGTCATTGAGCGCTACCGGCGAGAAAAACAGGCGCCTTTGCTCAATCGGGCGAGCGAGCTGTTCGAGATCATTACCGACGGTTCTTTTGCCAGTCTGCAAGTTGAATTTGACGCAAAGGACAATCCGTATTTAGTCGGCATAAGGCCGGCCGGCGGCCGTGTCCCGATTGCCGGGATGAGCACTGGTACCGCGGATCAGCTGTATCTCGCGCTTCGAATCGGGGCCATTGAGCTCTATCTGGAGCAGCGGGATGCCATGCCTTTTGTGGCAGATGACCTATTCGTCAGCTTTGATGACAAGCGCGCGGCGGCCGGGCTGCGACTGCTTGAGAAATTAGGTCAGAAAACCCAGATTCTATTTTTCACACACCACCAGCATTTGATTGAGCTGGCCCGGCAATCCTTGAATGAGCCGTTTAATCTGGTGACTTTGGCATAAACGATTCAAGTTCAATCAGATTCTTCATTGCTGTTATTCTCAAAGCGTCCATTGGCTTCAATTCTTTCATATGGACACACTTGGTTCCTGAGGAATAATCTGCGTCTTGCAGGAAACTCTATTGCCGCTGTACTGAAGCGATTGTGATGATTAAGTTCATGACAAGTCGGAAAAATTCGAGAGGGCAGCAAAACAGGCCGGCAGGAATCGATTTCGGCCGCATCAAGTGACTGAGAGGTTGTGTTCGAAAACCTTCGATTCTGAGACGGGCGGGCCTGCTGCAGCAATTGCGGGCTTATTAATTGAATATATGACTTTTCTGACCAGAACTAGTCATTCCCTGAAGTGATCCGTGATCTCATGAAAGGTCTTAAATTTGCTTGGAAAATACACTATATTCCGAAATAGACGGACATTCATGCCGAATCAGACGACTGTATATTCCGAAATAGACGGACATTCATGCCGAATCAGACGACTGTATATTCCAATTCATATGAATCAAATGGATGATATCGTAAAACGTCATGCCGAAGCCTCAATACGCTTGGCGCTGACTGATACGCGCATTGTTGCAATTGTGGGTCCTCGCCAATCGGGGAAGACAACCCTAGCCAGGCATATTTCTGCAAATGACGGAAGACAGTTTGTGTCGCTGGACGACGATCAGTTCAGGCAATGGGCAGAAGAGGACCCAACCGGATTCTTGCGCGGCTTGAAGCACGCCGCAATCGATGAAATTCAACGAGTGCCGAAACTGATTCTGGCTCTCAAAAGCGAAGTTGATGCAGATCCTCGCCCGGGGCGGTATCTGATTACTGGATCGGTTGATTTGTTCAAAGGTGCAACTGCACCCGATTCACTTGCTGGCCGGGTTGAAACTGTAGAGCTGCTGCCGTTCTCTCAGGCTGAAATCGCCAGTTCAGGGCCTTCGCAATTCCTTGATCGGGCATTTGACAGAGATTTTCCTTCCTTCGAAAGTACACACTTCACAGACCGCCTCATTGAACGTGTATTGACAGGAGGCTACCCTCCGGCACATGCTCGCACTGCCGCCGCACGACGTTATTCATGGCTTCAGGCATACATAAAATCGCTTGTCAGGCATGATATTTCTGAAATTGCATCTATCTCAGGGCATGACAAATTAGTTCGGCTAGTTGACCATGCGGCACTCGGTTCAAGCCGGCTTCTGAATATGTCGAACCTCGCGCGACACCTTGGCGTTGACAGCAAGACTGTTGATCGCTGGCTTGCTCTTCTTGAGCATATGTTCGTGATTCGCCGAGTTCGTGCCTGGCATCGCTCTGACCTGAAGAGACTGGTGAAAACACCCAAGATTCAGTTTCTGGATTCCGGTCTCCTGGCGGCTCTTTTGGACGTGAGCGCCGCGGGCATTGAACAGTACCGTCAGAAACTGGGAACTCTTCTGGAAAGTTTTGTATTCAGTGAAATCAGCAAAGCCATTGCCACATCGGATGACTCGATCAGCATCAGTCATTATCGTGACAAAGATGGTGTTGAGGTCGATCTGGTCATAGAACGCTCATCAGATCAGCTTGTTGGAATTGAGATCAAAGCTAGTGCAACTGCGCGTCCAGGAGATTTCAAGGGATTGCGGCGCCTTGAGGAAGCGACAGGAGACCAATTTGCCTGTGGCATCGTGCTTCATGATGGTGAGCGAATTCAGCAAGTCGCACGAAAATTGTTCGCTTTGCCTTTCAAACTGCTGTGGGAAGCATGAGAAAGAGTTGACGAAATCTTTGATTTGAATTGACGGTTCGCCTCAAGCTTCAAAATCGTCTTGCTGCGGATGTCAGATTCAGTTCTTTATTCCAAGTCAGGCTGGCTGCTGTCTCGAATTGGATTCGCGTCCTGTTTTGTTTGAATGCGGATGCAAAAAGCCAATACGCGTCATGCAGGTCAGCTGCGGCACTCTGGGCGAGGCCGGCGGATTCGAAGTGTGGCTATGCACGGTATAATCGCAGATCATGCGAATATTCAATACCGCTGGGCCCGTGGTTCCAGAAGATGACTATCACATTCCGCCGCTCGAGCGTCTGGACCTGGATGAGATTGCTGCTCTGATTGAGCATAAGCGCTATTTCATTCTTCATGCGCCGCGCCAGACAGGCAAGACATCGGTACTCGTGGCCTTGCGCGATGAGCTGAATGCATCACGCCGCTATCGAGCGGTCTATGCCAACTTCGAGTCGGCACAGGCCGCCCGTGAGGATACACGAGCGGCGATGAAAGCAATTCTGGGCGAGTTGGCCGATGAGGCGCAGGCTTTGTCTGACGGCTCTCTGGAGCCAAACGCTTGGATCGATATTCTTGATGTATACGGACCGCATGGTGCGCTGCAGCAGTTGCTGGTTCGGTGGTCAGCCGCGGATCCCCGACCACTTGTACTGATGATCGATGAGATCGACGCACTGGTCGGCGATACGCTGATTTCGGTGTTGCGTCAGCTGCGTACGGGTTATCGCAAGCGGCCGCAAAGATTTCCCCAGTGCGTGGTGCTCTGCGGCGTTCGGGACGTGCGTGATTATCGAATTCACTCGAGTTCTGATCGGGCAGTTGTAACCGGCGGCAGCGCATTCAACATCAAGGCGAAGTCACTGCGTCTATCCGATTTCAGCGAAATGCAGACTCGAGTGCTGCTGCTTCAGCATACCAGAGAGACTGGACAAGAGTGGAGCGAAGAGGCTCTGGCAGAGGTGTGGCACTCGACCTCGGGGCAGCCCTGGCTGGTCAATGCGCTCGCGGTTGAGACGCTGGAGAAAGTTTCGGATCCAGGCGTGAAGATTGAGCGAGATAAGGTCATAGATGCCAGAGAAAGCTTGATCCTCAGGCGTGATACACATTTGGACCAGCTCGCCGACAAGCTGCGCGAGCCTCGCGTCAGGCGCGTGATTGAGCCTCTGGTCAGCGGTGCGGAGCCTGAGCCTTACAAGCCAGATGATGTGCAGTATGTGCGGGATCTCGGATTGATCAGCCAGGGTAGGCGGATCCAGATTGCCAATGCGATCTACCGTGAGATCATCCCGCGCGAGCTGATCACCTCTGCCGATGAGGCGTTGCCGCATGAGACCGCCTGGTTTGTCGAGGACGGGCAGCTGATGATGGATCGGCTGATGGAGTCGTTCCAGGGATTCTTCCGCGAGCATTCAGAGCACTGGGTGCAGCGCTTCGATTATCGGGAGGCGGGACCGCAGCTGCTGCTGCAGGCCTTCCTGCAGCGGGTGGTCAATGCCGGCGGGCGTATCGAGCGCGAGTATGGCCTGGGGAGGATGCGGACGGATCTGCTGGTTGAGTGGGGGAAGCACCAGCAAAGGGAGGTTGTGGAGTGCAAGCTTCGTCGAAATGGCTTGGAGCGCACAATCAATGAAGGCTTGAGACAGATTTCGCAGTACATGCAGCGGTGCGGCACTGCTCACGGCCATTTAGTGATTTTTGATCGTTCAAATATGCGTTCTTGGGACGATAAAGTATTCAGGCGTGAGGAATCTGTTGACAATCTCAAGGTGACAGTTTGGGGAATGTGAGTATCAGCCTCAGCATGATCTGTTCGTCAGACTTTACTCTTTTTGGTGTTTAAGAGCATCAATTCTCAGTCCGGCTCCGGGCAGACAAGATTTTTGTTGAGTGATCATGAGTCGAGAGTCATCAAGTGAATCGGCAAGGAAAGATTCGAGTGATGCAGTTTTTGATTGATTGCGCAGACCGTTACTGGGCCGCACGCGCGGCTCCGCAGCTGTTTCAGTTTATCTGCTAGGAGCTGACTCTGGATCAATGAGGTTGCGATATCTCATAAATCATGATTTTTTATATGAAAATCCAGAGAAGCAGATACTTGGAGCAGCTGAGTGAGCGAGTTGAGAACTCGCCGGTGACGGCTTTGCTGGGGCCAAAACAATGCGGGAAGACAACACTGGCGAAAGAATATGGAAAAACTCGCAAGTCGCACTATTTTGATCTGGAATCGATCGCGGATGCAAACGCGCTGCAGAATGCAGAGACCCTGCTAGGGGAACTGGATGGCTTGATTATTCTGGATGAAATTCAGCGAATGCCCGGCTTGTTCAGTGTACTGCGCGTTTTGGTCGACAGATTTGAGCGCAAACACAGATTTTTGATTCTTGGCAGTGCGAACCCAAGCCTGGTCAAAGGGGTGTCTGAGTCACTCGCAGGCCGGGTCGATTTTCTGGATATGCGAGGTTTTGATCTTTCGGAAGTGGGTTCAGAGCATTATGCAAATCTCTGGCTGCGGGGTGGATTTCCTGACAGCTATTACGCCCATGGTGACGGCTTGAGCTTGCGCCGCAGAAACGCGTTCATCCGGACGCACGTGGAACGAGACTTGCCGATGCTTGGCGTTTCGATTCCGGCTGTCAGAATCAGGCAATTTTGGAACATGCTGGCGCATGCACATGGACAGATTTGGAATGCATCGAGGATTGCCCGATCGATGGGGGTTTCCTACCACACGGTCAGGAATTATCTGGACCTGCTGACCGGAACTTATATGGTTCGCCAGATCCAGCCATGGCACGAGAATTTCGGCAAGCGGCAGGTCAAGGCGCCTTAAGGTCTATCTGCTTGATTCTGGCATGCTTCACGCTTTTTTGAGCATTCACGATCACAGAGCCCTGTATTCCCATCCCGCTTGCGGAGCATCTTGGGAGGGGTTTGTCATAGAGGAAGTCTTGCGCGAACTGCAGATCGAGACTCCATGGTATTGGGGCGCGCACTCCGGCGGAGAGATGGATCTGATCATTGAGATTGAGGGATTGAGAATCGGCGTTGAGATCCAATTCAGCGAAGCGTCGAAAGTGGCGGCAGGCACCCGTCACCTCCTCAGTGTGCTGAGACTGGACCATCTGTTTGTGGTATCGCGCACACCGCAATCATTCCCGGCATCTGCGCAGATCGATGTTCTGGCGATTGAGGATTTAGTCCGCTTTCGCCAAATAATCAGTCAGCTGCCTGGCAATCGAACTGAGCAGCTGGAAAGGGAAGTAATGCCCGGCAGTACCTACTTTCACACGGAATAACTCCGCACTATCATCGGCGCGAAACGTTTTCACTACTGAGTTCGAGATGGATTCAGGTGGTTCCCGTTTGCTATGGCCGCCGGGCGAATCGGCTGACTTGAATTCATGGAGAATTTCAAGCCAAGAAAAATTGGTAGTCAAAGACTCGTTATGCATTTGCATAGGAGCGCTCGAACATATCGAGCGTTATATAGTCAAGCCTCACGGGCAATTAGTACGGGTTAGCTTAATGCATTGCTGCACTTCCACATCCCGCCTATCAACGTTGTAGTCTTCAACGGCCCTTCAGGGATCTGAATGATCCAGGGAGACCTTATCTTGAGGGAGGCTTCCCGCTTAGATGCTTTCAGCGGTTATCCCGTCCATACATAGCTACCCAGCAGTGCCACTGGCGTGACAACTGGAACACCAGAGGTATGTCCACTCCGGTCCTTTCGTACTAGGAGCAGCTCCTCTCAAGTCTCCAGCGCCCACAGCAGATAGGGACCAAACTGTCTCACGACGTTCTAAACCCAGCTCGCGTACCTCTTTAAATGGCGAACAGCCATACCCTTGGGACCAACTCCAGCCCCAGGATGAGATGAGCCGACATCGAGGTGCCAAACACCCCCGTCGATATGGACTCTTGGGGGGTATCAGCCTGTTATCCCCGGAGTACCTTTTATCCGATTAGCGATGGCCCTTCCATACAGAACCACCGGATCACTAAGACCTGCTTTCGCACCTGCTCGACGTGTCTGTCTCGCAGTTAAGCATCCTTTTGCCTTTACACTAACCGCACGATTTCCAACCGTACTTAGGATACCTTTGCGCTCCTCCGTTACTCTTTGGGAGGAAACCGCCCCAGTTAAACTACCCACCACACACTGTTCCGGATCCGGATCACGGAGCTCGGTTAGAATTCCAAAAATATCAGGGTGGTATTCCTCTGTTTGACTCCACCGAAACTGGCGTCTCGGCTTCAAAGTCTCCCACCTATGCAGTACAAATATGTTCAAAATCCAGTATGAAGCTGTAGTAAAGGTTCACGGGGTCTTTCCGTCTAGCTGCGGGTACGCTGCATCTTCACAGCGAGTTCAATTTCGCTGAGTCCCGGGTGGAGACAGTGTGGCCATCGTTACGCCATTCGTGCAGGTCGGAACTTACCCGACAAGGAATTTCGCTACCTTAGGACCGTCATA
>CBDAUJ010000002.1:495000-1432621 GCA_965200545.1 Arenicellales bacterium
GGACTGCTGGACTTTGTCGAGCCGATCCGCGCTGAAGAAAGTGTCAAGACCGCGCGGGTCAAGGACTCGATTGCAAAAGGCGAAGGCTATGCCTTTTACTGCTATGAGCCACATGCCATCTGGTACATGTTCGACGTTGTCATGCTTTCAGAACCGGCCTACGATCCTGCCAAGTATGTCATGCTGCAGCCCTCGGATTCAGCGGACTGGTATGAGCAGTCCATGGTGGCGACCAAAGATGCACCGAAAAATGTCCAGATTGCCTGGTCCAACTCGCTTGCCGATCGCTCGCCAGCCGTCGCTGAGTTCTTCGAGCGGTTCTCCCTGAGCGCCGATGATGTCAGCGGCTTTGCATTCGAAATCTCAGGCAATGGGCGCGAGCCGGCAAAAGTTGCCGCAGAGTGGGTCAATGCCAATCCTGAGCGCGTTGATGCGTGGCTCGGACTGTAAGGCTTCCGCGACACCGCAGATGATGAGCAATGGCGCCGGCAACCGCAAGTGTTGCCGGCGCCATTGCTGTTTTTGGGACCTGGAACACGTCGCCGCAGCATGACTGAGAAGGCTGCTAGAACCGCAGCGCAAGAGTCCGAGGTTGCCATCCGCATCTCGAATGTGTGGAAAATCTTCGGCACCAACGCGATCGAAGCGATGGCTGCGATTGACCAGCGCGGCTTGAGCAAAGCCGAGGTGCTCACTGAGTTCAACGCGGTTGTCGGCGTTGCGGATGCGACCTTGAGTGTCAACCGCGGCGAGATATTTTGCGTGATGGGTCTGTCTGGCAGTGGCAAATCGACCCTGGTGCGGCATTTCAACCGCCTGCTGGAACCGACCGCCGGTGAAATCGAGATTGACGGCATTGATGTGCTGGCCCTCAAGGATGCGGAACTGCAGAAGTTTCGCAACCTGAAAATCGGCATGGTGTTTCAAAACTTTGCGCTGCTGCCGCATCGCTCGGTGCTGGACAATGTCGCGATGCCGCTGGAAATTCGCCAGCTCAGCAAGAATGATCGCATGCGCCACGCTGCCGCGATTCTTGAGATCGTCGAGCTGGGCGCCTGGGGCAGCAAGTTTGCGCATGAGCTGTCGGGCGGCATGCAGCAGCGTGTCGGCCTGGCACGCGCCTTGGCCGCCAATCCGGATGTCTTGCTGATGGACGAGCCGTTCAGTGCGCTCGACCCGCTGATTCGCCGCCAGCTGCAAGACGAGTTTATTCGATTGTCCGATATGATGAAAAAGACGACCGTGTTTATCACCCATGATTTGGATGAGGCGGTACGGGTGGGCAACCGCATCGCGATTATGCATGACGGGAAAATTGTGCAGATCGGCTCGGCCGAAGATATTGTGATGCAGCCGGCGGATGATTATGTCGCCGACTTTGTCGCTGGCATTTCGCGTCTTAAGATCGTGCGTGCGCACGTCGTGATGCAGGCGCTTCAGCAATACTCAGCGCAGCATCCGCCGCTGCCGGACGATGCGCCTCGGGTCAACGAAAACGAAATGCTCAATCGGCTCATTCGGCTCGCCATTGATTGCGATACGCCGATCGTTGTCGAGAGCGGCGGCACGGATGTCGGCGTGATTACCCGCCAGGATATTTTGAAAACTGTCATAGAAGGGGCTGATGTGTCATGACCGCAAGTGAAGTGAATCGGCTGGATGATGCGATCGACTTTGAGATCGCGGAAAAATACGCTCAGGAGCGCGAGGCGAATATACGCTCGTTCGTGCATACCAATGCGACCTACTACATCAGCCAGTTCGACAAGATCGGAGGCAGTTCCCGGTTTACGCCAACGCTCAACTTGATGGCGGCGGCATTGGGTCCGATTTGGTTCGGCATGCGCGGCCTTTGGAAATGGGCTTTGCCGTTTCTGATTATTGAGACACTCGGCTATGTGCAGATTGTGCGCGGCCTGTTCGGCGATCTGGCGGCCAATGCCCGCGAGCGGATCGCCTCCATTGAAGGCACGCTGGAACTGCGCCGCCAGCAGCTGCAAGCGGCGATTGAGGCGCAGTCGGATAAAGTGGATGTCTACCGGCGCACTGTCACCTCACTGGAAGAGTCGATCGGCGCGATTCGAATGGAAGCGCAAGCTATCGCCGAACAGGGGGTCTGGATCGCGTTGGCCGGCCTGACGATACTGGTCGCGGCGAAAGTCGCGCAGGCGACGATCGCCAATACCGCGCTGGAGGCGCAATTTTCGGAGTGGCTGTCGGATCGAAGTGTGCGTTCGGGGGTGTCGCTGCGCCAGCTGATTCTGAGTACGATCTTCATGGTCGTGATCGTGGGTGCGGCAATGTATCACTACAGCTTCCCCGGGCAGTTTGAAATTCTGGCTCAGTTTCCAACCGACCCTGACATTCGCCTCACCAGTATTGCATGGGTTGAGACGTTTTTCACTTTCTGTGTCACGCAGGGCGAGGCGCTGTTCGATTTCATCACCTATGGCATTCGCCTGATTCTGGATTCACTGGAACTGGTTTTTGTCAACACCCCGTGGATTGTGATTGCCAGTTTTATTGTGCTGCTGACCTGGCTGACCGCCGGCATTCGTACTGCAATCTGGTCCGGCGCGTTTTTGGCATACATGGGATTGTTAGGGTTCTGGGTGAAAGCAATGACGACTTTGGCCTTGCTAGGAACCGCGGCTTGCCTGTCAATCGCTATTGGCATTCCGCTGGGCCTGTTCTGCGCCCGCCGGCCGCGTTTTTACTCATTTATCCAGCCGATCATGGACTTTATGCAGACCATGCCAGCGTTTGTGTTCATGATTCCGGTGATTGCGTTTTTTGGCACCGGCAAGCCGGCTGCGGTGGTGACAACCATGATTTTCGGCGGCACGCCGGTCGTGCGTCTGACAGTCTTGGGGCTGCGCGGTGTGCCTGAGCATGTCCGCGAGGCGGCGATCTCATTCGGAGCCAGCAAGTGGTATCTGTTCTCGCGGGTGGATCTGCCGCTGGCGAGCCCTTCCATCCGCGCCGGCATCAATCAGACCATCATGCTGTCGCTGGCGATGGTGGTGGTGGCCTCGCTGATCGGCGCCAAGGGCCTGGGTGAGGATGTTCTGGAGGCATTGCAGTATGCCAACGTCGGGCAGGGCATTCTGGCCGGTTTTTCCATCCTGTTTTGTGCCATGATTCTTGACCGGCTGGTGCAGGGCGCGCGCAAATAGGCAGGCTTCGGGACTTGCGGCAAGTCTAATTTCTGCGCGCTAAGACAGCGAAACTTAGTCTGCGTCCGCAAACTCAGGCAATTTTGATGCGTAATACAGCGGTACGGGACGCAATTTTTCGTCTCGCCCGCCGCGGGCAGCAATCAACTTGATTGCCAGGCGCGGACTGTATCGGCGGATATATGATGACGGGCTCTTGGCTTGGGTCCGTTTGCCGCTTTTGACCTCGACCGGCACAATATCGCCGCGGCTGTTTCTGATCACGAACTCAATCTGAGCCTGATTTTGCTCCCGGCTGTACGTCGGATCCAGCCCGCGCGCAATCAGCTCGTTTTGAACAAAATTCTCGGCGAAGAAACCTTTGAACTCGGTCTTCTGATGCCTATGGTCCTCATACGACATGCCGGCCAGATTTCCGAGCAGGCCAGCATTTGACAGAAACGGCCTGAAGAAATTTTCCTTAACCTCTTAGTCTGAATGTTCAGCGGAGATCTGGGCTGGTGTGCAATCCGATAATTCTTGGAGACCAGCTTGGCCTTGATCAGCCAGTCAATCGGATCTCTCAGTTCTGCATATCTTTTCTTGCCTGCAACAGCCTCCCCAAATCGAAAGCGCTGGACCGAGTCGTCGATGTTCTTTCCCAGCTGGGCAGGAACGTTGCGAAATACAGACTCCAGGTGAAGTGCGGTCACAGCTCCGGGGTATTTGCCGAAATCTCGAATGTAGCCCTCAATCAGACTCCGATGCATGCTGTTTACGTTCTGCACACGCCGCAAGAGACTCAGATCGGGCGCCAGACATCGGTTTACCGCATCAGGCATGCCGCCCGCATAAAATAGTCAAGCAGCGCAGATCAAAGCTGTCGTTGTGATTCACTTATTGAGTGTGTCTTGAATAGGCTTCGACAACAATACGCGATGCGGTCGCCTCAAGGAACTCCTCAAAGGTGAGGGGAAACAATTCCATCGTTTCAACTTTGCCAACCGGAAAAGACTTGAGCAAACTGATATTCGAACCCGCTGCGATCACACAGGCATTCGGCAGCTGTTCGCAAAAATACTTCAGGGACTGCAGCGCTTTGTCGCAGGCGCCAACTTCGTCGAACACAATCAGATCTCGGTCCAGATCAATTGATTCACCGAGCCGAAGACTGATATTTGTGAAGACAGAACTCGCGCCTAGCCCATCATCGAAGATGCTTTCCAGCGAAGGATCACGCTCAAAGTCAAGATAATGCAAATGCTGGAATTGCCCGGCTTCATAAAAAATGTGCTTCAGCAAAAATGTCTTGCCTGTTTGCCGTGCGCCGCTGAGGAGAACGGGCTGGTGTGCTGCCCTATGCTTCCATTCGAGCAGTTTCGATAGCAGTGTACGCTTAAGCATGGTCTGACGACTCTTTGTGTGATGAAATGCTCGGTGTATCGTACCGGTGTGGTGCAATTTGTCTGGATGAGGGTTTGATGCTTCTCGCTGTCACAAGACTGCCGAATGCGTGACAGGGAAAATTGAGTCCTTTGAGCGATCAAGATGCCATACACTAAAATCTATTAGAAAGTGACCAAAGTTGCAACTGAATGCTGGTGTTGCAGAGCTGAGGGGGGCAGGTCGGATGAGCAGACCGGCCCGGCCAAAGTCGGATTCCTTTGCCGCTGATGCTGATTGTGCGGTTGTCATCGGCATGTGCAGCAAACGTCAATGCACGAGCGCTGTGGTTCGACCCTTTTGGCAGGGGCGCATGACATTAACCGATGCAGCATTGGCGATCAAAGCGGAACCGCTGCGATGCCCTGGCTCTGGGAATTGTGCCAAAGTTGCTCTCTCGGGGCCATTTGCTGATTTTTCTCAACTTGTTCGAACCCCAAAGGGGTACAATCGAGTCCTTAATCTTTTGCATTGCAGGATAAAAGCCCGCGCACGGCAATAGACTGAAGGAAGATACGCTATGCCTCAGGCATTGTTTCGCGTCCGATATGCCAATGGAACTTGGAACTGCGTTGTCAAGTGCGGTTTGCCCCTAGAGATTTTGGAGTCGCGCTGCGAAAGCTGTATTCCGGGGGCTCTGGCTAGACTGCTTGAGGCAAATCATTTCCACCGGATTGCCTGCTTGTGCGCCTCGATCGCTTGTTGTGGGTCGCATTGTCTTGAAATCTTTGAGGTTTGCGATAGTTACTGAAGCATTTCGGAGCTTTGAGCTTCACGTTTCGCCCGAGAATCGCATCTTGGTCCACAATCTCGAGTATTGCGCGGAGTTGCTTGCTCATTGACATTCACGGTTGCTGCCGCGATTGCAGCATTGACACGCTTAAACCCCTGAAGGAGGAAATATGGAACTGACCACACAAGTCCCTGTGACTGTGCTCACCGGCTTTCTCGGTGCTGGCAAGACGACGCTTTTGAATCGCATTCTCACGGAACGCCACGGCAAACGCTATGCAGTGATCGTCAATGAGTTTGGCGAGGAAGGCATCGACAATGATCTTGTTGTTGATGCAGACGAGGAGGTGTTCGAGATGAACAACGGCTGCATATGCTGTACCGTTCGCGGCGATCTGATTCGGATTCTGGGCGGATTGATGAAGCGCGGCGACCAGTTCGATGCAATTATCGTCGAAACCACCGGTCTTGCGGACCCGGCACCCGTCGCGCAGACTTTTTTCGTTGACCAGGACGTTGCCGACCGTACCCGCCTTGATGCCATTGTAACTGTCGCGGATGCTGTCCATCTAGACGGGCAGCTGGGCGAGCATCATGAAGCCGAGGAGCAGGTTGCCTTTGCCGATGTCGTATTGCTCAACAAGACTGACCTCGTGGAAGCCGACGGCCTTGAGCGAGTCGAGGCACGGATCCGAAAGATCAATCCTTATGCCAAGATCATCCGCACCGCGCACTGCGCCACACCGCTGGACAAAGTTGTTGGACTCAATGCGTTCAGTCTGGACCGTGTCCTTGAAGCGGAGCCAGACTTTCTGACATCCGATCATGACCATGACCACGATGATGAGGTTACAAGCGTCTCGTTTGTCTCGGAAACGCCGCTTGATCTGGACAAGTTCCAGTTATGGTTCGGTCAGCTTCTGCGCGAGCGCGGCCAAGACATATTGCGCTCCAAGGGTATTCTGGATTTTGCCGGACATCAAGACCGTTTTGTTTTTCAAGGTGTGCATATGCTGATGGACGGATCGCCTATGGGACCCTGGCCAGATGGCAAGCCACGCGTGTCTCGCGTGGTGTTCATCGGTCGCGATCTCGAAAGCATGGGGCTGAAGGAAGGTTTCGAGGCATGCCGCGCGGCGTGAAACACGACTCGCGCGGCGTTGCGAATGAGCCGGGACAGCTCTACGAATCCGTGCTGGAGAAACGTGGGCACAAGATTGAAACAGGCGCGCCGGTCATCGGCGCTATTCCCGCAGGTGATGCAATCGTCGTGACGTGCGGCGATGGAACGGTTCACTTTTTCCGCCCCGCTGCTGAACACGTCGAGACGAAAGCGCACGATGGAGCAATTCTCTGCCTTGCGACCGATGGTGAAGATGTGTTCACGGGCGGCGATGACGGTCGTTTTTTGCGCATATCGCTTGATGGCCAGATCGAAGAGATTGCCGATTTTGGCTCGCGTTGGGTTGATTGTGTTGCGGCTCGCAACGGGTGCTGGGCATGCTCTTCCGGGAAGCACGTGCATGTCTGGAGCAAGGGAGACACCGCTTCGACACCGCTTGAGCATGTCAGCACTGTCGGCGGACTGACTTTCGACGCGAAAGGCAAGCGTCTGGCTGCCGCACATTATGGCGGCGCGACAATCTGGAAGTATCGGCAACGGCACTGGAAAGCTTCGAAGCTTGAATGGAAAGGGTCTCATGGTGCTGTAAGCTTCAGCCCTGACGGCAAGTATCTCGTCACAGCGATGCAGGAAAATTCTCTCCACGCCTGGCGCCTCCGCGACAAATGCCACATGGCCATGCAGGGGTATCCAGCCAAGGTCAAAAGTTTTGCCTGGGCTGGCGATGCGCCGCATCTCGTTACGTCCGGTGCGAATGAAGCGATCTGCTGGCCTTTTGACGGGGAGGCGGGCCCTATGGAGCGGACGCCGCTTTGTATTGCTCGCGGCGGCCTGCATCTTGTAACCTGCGTTCAGTCGCTGAGCGAGGCGAAGGCCGCCTTTGCTGGATTTCAGAATGGGACAGTTGTTCTGGCGGAGCTGGACGATGCCAAAGAGTCATCGGTCGTCATTCGCGGCTCGACGGGCACCGAAGTTACAGCCATCGCAGTCACCGAATCTCGATCGCATGTATTGATCGGCGATGCCAGGGGCAGCGTTTTGTGGACGACATTGTGGGCAGAGGATACCCATGCGCGGACTGTTTGATTCCAGTCGCCCCGATCCGCAGGCGGTGCGTCGGATTAAATTGCTCGTCACTGAGCAGTTTGAGTTGACGGAGAGCACAATGCTCGCTGTGGCGGAACTTCGCTGTCATGAGGCGGGTTGTCCGTCCGTTGAGACCGTCATCACGGCACGGGCAGCTGATGGCCGTGTGCGGGATTGGCGGATCGCCAAGCCGGTCAGCGATGTGGCGCGCCCCGACATCGAAAAGCTCGACAATCGGTAATGTGTTTGGCGCATGCTCGCAGAACCGAAATCGGCTATAGAACGCAATCGATTTGATCGGCAACGCTAATGCAGCCGCTTGCGCGTTTTGTACAGCAGCAAGAATACAAAGACGGAGCCGATCGCTGTTGTGACAATCCCCACCGGCAATTCTTGCGGCGCAAGAATAAGCCGGGACAGCAAATCCGAGACAGTCAGCAGTACGGCGC
Organism: Arenicellales bacterium; assembly: GCA_965200545.1. Lineage (GTDB taxonomy): Bacteria > Pseudomonadota > Gammaproteobacteria > Arenicellales > JAJDZL01 > JAJDZL01. Next base: position 502,989 of record CBDAUJ010000002.1, read on the forward strand.
CTACGATGGCCGCCGTTGGCAAAAGCTGGCGGTGCAGCGGCCCCGCCATGCCGCGTGCCAGATGCGGCACCATCAAGCCCACAAATCCGATTACGCCGGCGACTGACACAAACATGGCTGTGGCCAGAGCGGCTGCGAAGAACATGCTGAACCGCAACCTTTGAACCGGCACACCCAGGGTCGAAGCGGTGAGATCGCCAGTCAAAAGTGCATCCATCCAGCGGCTGCGAAAAAGCGAATAGGCTAGCACGAGAAACAGCCCGCTGCAAACCAGCGGGAAAGTTTCCCATCGAGCCAGGCCGAGTCCGCCAAGCATCCAGAAAATGACTGAATGTGCGGCGCGGCTGTCCCCTGCGAATATGAGATAGTTGGTGATTGCCGCAAAGAGGAAGGAAACAGCCAATCCGGCAAGGATCAGCTTTTCCGGGGCACTGGTGCGCAGACCATGAACAAGCGCCAGTACGATGCCTGACGCGACCAGACCGCCGCAAAACGCCGCGAGCGGCAACGTCCAGATACCCAGAATATCGCCTGTCACCGTGATCACAAAGACCGCACCGGCGGCGGCTCCTGATGACAGTCCAAACAGGAATGGATCGGCCAAATCATTGCGTGTGGTCGTTTGCAAAACTACACCGACGATGCCCAGCCCGGCGCCGATCACAGCTGCAAAAAGAGCTCGCGGCAAACGCAATTCCAGCACTATTCGATGCAACGCAGACATCTCGCCCTCAATGAGTCCAATGCCCAGTGCAGTCGCATGAGCTATATCGGCAAGCGGGATTTGCGTTGTGCCATACAGCGTTGACACTAGCAAGAGGGCGGCTAGAACAGCCGCCCCCGAGATATTGGCTAATTTCAATCGAGTCAAGTCAGTTCAATTCAGGATGCATCGCCTTGGCCATTTTTACGATGGCGCGGACATTGGCGGGTCCCGGTGTCAGCTCTTCATATCTTAGGCCGATCCAGCGTTCATTCCGGACCGCGTCAGTCTGGGACATTACGGGATGTTCTTTGAGGAAGTTGAAAGTGTCGATCGCGCCATTCCCTGTCTGATAGTCAAGCAGCACCAGAAACTGCGGATTGGCCGCGGCCACGGTTTCCCATGAAGTTCGGCCCCAGCTTGTATCGAGATCGTGAGTGACATTGGCGCCGCCAGCCGCTGTGATCATTGCATCGGGAATGGCAAACTTGCCAGCAGTAAACGGTGCGTCTGCCGGGCCGTCCAAAAGGAACACGCGGAGCCTTTCCAAGTCTGCAGTTTGCTTTTCGATCGCTGCGAGTTCCGCTTTCCAGCTGTCCACAAGCGTTTTGGCCCGATCTTCAACTTCCATGACTTGGCCAAGGCGCAGAACGTCGTCAAACAGCAGGTCCATGCTGGCAACGGGGCGATTCTTGTCAAGATGTATGCAGCTTTCGGTCAGTACCATAGTCTTGATGCCAAACGGCGCAAGCGTATCGGGTGTGACATCACCGCCGGGGCGCATGCCATAGTACCATCCGGCAAAGAACATATCTGCGCTGACTGAAACCAAGTTTTCAATTGTTGGATATTTCGGAGCCAGCTCAGGTATGTCACCGCGCAGAGTGTCAAATTCAGGGCTCGTTTTATACCAGCCGGTAATGCCGGTCAGGCCAACAATCTTGTCTTGCAGTTCCAGTGCAAAGGCCATGTCGGTCATGTTCATGTCGTGCACCACGATCCGCTCCGGTGCGGTTTCGAAGGTCAGCGGCTTGCCACAATTGTCGACTGTAATGTCGGCGGCGGCGGTGTGGCCAAAGACCGCAGAAGCAGCCAGCAAAAAGAAGAATCTCAAATGAAGTCTTGTCATAGTTTAGTACCTTGGTTTGATGTGATTGAGGAGACTTTTCGAATATCCAGCGCTGGAATCAGGCGTCCTTCATGTTCGAAGTTCAGGTAAGTGACGCCGAAAATATCTTGCACACCGCGGGGTGTCAGCACCTCGCTGACCGGACCGAATCCAGATATCCGGGATGCGTTCATCAAGGCGACATGGCTGGCGAACTCTGGGATCATAACAAGATCGTGGACAATCATGACGACCGTGATGCTCAATTCGGCAATCAATGAAAGCATGCGGCCTTTTGCATCTGGATCGAGGTGGTTGGTTGGCTCGTCAAGAAACAGGAGTGATGGGTTTTGCGCCAGCGCCCGGGCGATATGCGCGCGCTGGCGCTCGCCTCCGGAGAGCACCGCCATCCGCTTTTCAGCCAAATCGGTCAGACTTGTGAGACGCAGAATTCGCTGCACGTCCTCGGCATGCGCTTGATTTGAACGATCTGCCAAGATCGGGATTTGTCCCAAGGCGACGTAATCTCTCAGGAACAGTCGCCCATCGGGCAATTCTTGCTGGCTGACTACAGCGATGATTCGGGCGCGCGCGGCGGCGGAAAGATGTTTCAGATTGCGCCCTTTGATAAGCACATCACCGCCTGTCGGCGCTACGGAGCCGCTCAAAAGCCGCAGCAGTGTGGTTTTCCCAGCGCCGTTCGGTCCGGCGATGGCCAGAACAGTTCCCTTATCTACGCTGAAAGATACGTCCTGAACCAGTGTCGCGCCGCCCGATGATTCATAGCGCAAATTTGCGGCGACCAGGAAAGACGGGTCGGCTGTTTGCGCCTTTATCCGGGTCGCGGACGGTGCGCTTGTTTTAAGCCAGAATGTCATCTGCCGTATTGATTTGATTCACGAATGGCTCATTCTTTCAGGTTCAGGCATTTTGCTATGGCGTACGCGGCAGTTTCGGATTCAGTTTTGAACCGAGCCGGCAGCTGTTGCAACCAATGCTTCATATGAGGTGATGAGATCGGATGCGCTCCCCGGCGGGGGCAATCGTCCGAGAATTCTTGCACGCAGGCACTCAGGACGCTCGGATCGGCGCAGAAACCCCTCCGGTGCGGCGCGATAAAGAGGGATTAGTTCTTTGAGGGCCTGCGCATGACGCGGCTCGGCAGCATCCAGATCACCAAATACGTACGTGAAGCAGCCGCTGGCCGTGAGCGATGCGATGCATGAGCGCTTGCACTGGCTCATGCACTGTACACCTCGCAATTCAAACCCTTGGAGCGGCTTGGATTCAACATGCGATAAAAAGGCTTGGACGAGACGCGTACCGCCGCGGACATCGCTGTGGCTGGCCTCGCGGCCGTCTCGGCAAGTCATGCAAAACGATAGGATGGGCAGGTCGTGACTCATGTCGGATTCAGATTGAATGTTATATTATAACATAACAAATCATATCCGAATTGAATGGCGCTTGTCAACCGGTGTTTGTCACGTTTTTTGGTATCTTGGCCGACTGACAGTGTTCCAGGAACGGGCCGCAGTCTGCCCGCAATTCGTATTATCCGCAAAAATGAGCCAAGGCAGACCTGTTTGTTCCGCGTATGGACGCTGTTTTCAATCGTACCGTCCAGCGACAGGTACGCAGAATTCATGAGAGTCTGCATTTGAATGAGGCAATAGTTCAAAAGATATTCAGTCTCACTGGTGTCCGGCTAAAGAAAAGTCATGCTGATGCGTCGGGCTAGAACTCTGTATTGAGGTGTCCTAGACTTCAGCCGAAGCGCATCGGCCCGACCCGTGCCGTCAATCAGGAGCAGATCGGTCATGCTCCAGGGAGAATTCCGTATTTTCTCACATCATGCGCCATGGAAAGTGTCTCAGCGATGCGTTGTACAAGAGCCCGCGGCAGGCGGACATGGATCAGCAGCATCTGCGCATCAGATCTTTCTGCGGCAGCAGCGACAACGCAGATTATGGATCGTCGTTTCGATCTATGTGCTGCCGGCGGTCATCTGCGAGGGAATGCAACTGGATATGCGGCTCTGCACTTTTTCGCCATTCGCGATACAGCGCTATTTGAGAAGATGCCGCTGTATCAGCTGCCTGCGCAGCATGAATGCAAAGCGGAAATGCTTGACCCGCAAAAGCAGCTGAGTCTGTGCATTCAATAAGCCAGACACCCGTGATTCAGTCCTGCTCACTGCCTGTTGGTCCAAAAAGCTCATCGACTGCCAGTACCATGTCTGCTCGCAAGTAGGTTGCGTTCCATCGCTGCGCCAGCTGACCGGCTTTGGCCAGGCGCAGTCCACCCTCCTCAAAGTCAATCACGGTGCAGTGCCTTGCCCCTTTTGGAGCTGCGGGCAGTTCTAGAAAACGTCCATCAGTCAGCAGCCAGCAGTCAGCCGATATTCCGGGAAAATGTCGCTGACAGCGTCGGAGGTAGTGCTCGGCCGCGGCGATCCCTCGGCGAAGAGGTGTGCCGCCGCCGCCCTGGATACCGCGAATCCAATGCTCATTCATGCCGCTGAGCTGATCCGGCTGATTCAAGATGCGAGCCTGATCGCCATGAAAACCGATCACTGCGAGCTGTCCGCGTTCGCGGCGAATCTGCCATGCAAGCTCGACGATCAATCCCTTGGCCAAAGACAGTTTTCGCTGTCGCAGCATGGACGCTGAGCAGTCAAGCAGAAGGCAGCACAGTCGATGCGCTGCAGCTTGACGGAACTGGTAGCGGAGATGTTTCGCCGACAGGGGCTGATCGCCTTTTTGCATCAAGGTTCGCGGCCAGTGTACGGCTCGACTGCGCTGGCCCAAAGGTTCGGCAGCGCGGCCGGCTGCGGTGCCGGAGACGACAGCGCGCTGTACAGATTTTGGTGCAGCAGTTTGTGATCTGTGGCCCCGCTGCCGGCCAATCACTTTTTTGGCGAGTTGCCAGTCCACAGCGGTTGCGCCGTCCTCACTGCAGCGATGTCCGGTGTCTGAGGCGGCATTGCACCCCAGTCCTGATCTCCGTCCATGCCTGCTCGGTATTGATCGGATCCCGCATCCATAACGTTACCGGCCGGTTCGCCAGCGGAATCGCTGCCTGAGAATGCTGGAGAAGCTGTGTCCGCTGAAGTGTTCTCCGGCTGCCGCATACGGTGCGCCAGCACCCAGTCTTTCACCATTGCCAAATCTTTGTCGTCGATGTAATCCCGTGCCTGCCAGGCCGCATGCGCACGCGCCGCGCGCAGCATTGTCAGATCAGCACGGACACCTTCCACATGAGCTTCGTAGCAGATATCGGCTGCTTGGCTGGCAAGAGCCTCGGAAAAATCGATCTCCGTCAATCGCTCGCGGGCTTGCAGCATGCGCACGCGCAGTGCCTGCTGCGCATTTTCATAGCGGGCATTGAACGCCTTGGGATTGTGATCGAAAGCCAGTCGAATCTCGACAATCCGTCGGCGTACCGAAGGTTCAATGCGTGCTGGCAGCTGCAGATAGAGTCCAAATCGGTCCAGCAGCTGCGGACGCAGCTGACCCTCTTCGGGATTCATCGTGCCAATCAGCACAAAACGTGCGGAATGCTGATGGGAGATGCCATCGCGCTCGATGCGATTGACACCGCTGGCGCACACATCCAGCAGCGCATCGACGAGATGATCTGGCAAAAGATTGACCTCATCCACATAGAGCACGCCGTTGTCGGCTGCGGCCAGCAGCCCGGGCTTGAAATCGACTCGGCCATCCTGCAGCGCTGCTTCAATATTCAGGGAGCCGATCAGCTGTTCCTCGCTGGCCGCCAGTGGCAGGTTCACCAGCCTGGCGCCGTCAAGCAGGTCTGCCAGTCCACGCGCGGCCGTGGATTTGGCCGTACCGCGCGGGCCGTCAATCAGCACGCCGCCGATCAGCGGGTCGATCGCACTGAGAAGCAGTGCTGTCTGCAAATCTTGCTGGCCTTCCAGTGCGCTGAAGGGAAAGTCGTTTTCTGGAACCGGTTTCATGATACAGTTTGCCTCCGCAGGGCTTCTCCGCTGGCGATGGTGACTCGCGAGTCCAATGACTGGCCTTCCATCCGCTGTTCGTTATCGAGCAGGTATTCTTCAATCCGCGGCTGGTGGTCCGCCGGTTCTTGCCACAGTCTGCGCTGCATGGCTTCGAGCAGCCGCTCACAAATATCATGCAATGCCGCTGGATTGTGACGCTGCAGGAATGCGCGCTGCGCCGGGTTGTGCAGGTAGGCGTCCGCAAGCTGTGCATACTGGTCATCGCGCACGACGCGCGCGGTGGCGTCATAGGCAAACACGTAGTCAACCGTGGCCGCCATTTCGAAGGCGCCTTTGTAGCCGTGGCGCTTGACACCGTCAATCCATTTCGGATTTGTCACACGCGCGCGCATCACCCGGCTGATCTCCTGTTCCAAGCTGCGCATTTTCGGGGCCTGCGGATTGCTGTGATCACCAAAATAGATGATCGGCTGTCGGCCCCCGTAGTGGCGAATCGCAACGGTCATGCCACCTTGGAACTGGTAATAGTCATCGGAATCAAGCAGATCGTGTTCACGATTATCCTGATTTTGCACGACCAGCTCCACTTGAGCCAGGCGTTCGCTGAATTGCGCCTGGGCGGATTCGCCGTAGGCTTGCTGGCCATAGGCATAACCGCCCCAATTGCGGTACGCAGTTGCAAGATCGGCATCTCCGCGCCACTGCCCGCTGTCGATCAGCCCCTGCAGGCCGGCGCCGTACGCGCCCGGCTTGGCGCCAAAAATACGGTACCCTGCCAGTTGTCTTGCGAATTTCGCACTATGGCCTTGTTCCATCAGAGTCCGGGTCTCAAGCTGCACGCGGGCGCGAATTGGATTCATATCCGCAGACTCATCCAGTTCCGCAACTGCCTGTACGGCTGCATCGAACAGATGGATCAGGCCGGGGAATGCATCACGGAAAAAACCGGACACGCGCAGCGTGACATCTGTTCGGGGACGGTCGAGAAAGTCCAGCGGCAGAATTTCAAAATCGGCAACCCGATGACTGCCGTGCGCCCATTTCGGCCGCACACCGATCAAGGCGAAAGCTTGGGCCATGTCATCCCCGCCGGTGCGCATGGTCGCAGTGCCCCACACTGACAAGCCGATTGCGCGGGGATAATCCCCCTCCTCAAGCAGGTATTTTTCAACCAGCAGCTCCGCTGACCGCCAGCCGAGGGTCCAGCTCGCCTGAGTGGGAATGCTGCGGGTGTCGACGGAGAAGAAATTTCTTCCGGTCGGCAGGACATCCGGACGACCGCGCGACGGCGCGCCGCTCGGACCCGGCGGCACAAAGCGTCCGCTCAGGCCTTGCAGCAACTGATGAATTTCCTGCTCGCCGCAGGCTGACAGGCGCGGCTGAAGATCGTCCTGAACGCGTGTCATCACCAGAGACGTGGCGGCCAGTCCCTGCTGGCGCAGCGCATCCGGCTCGATCGGCTGCTGCAGCAGGTTCTGCGCCAGCCGCTCAAGGCGCTCCCGGGTGTCGCCATGGCTGCGCCATGGAGCTTTGCTCAGTTGTTGCAACCGGGCCGGCCGCGGTCCCCGCCAGCTTTGCTGCCAATCGGCATCAAGGGGGTCGAATGTGTTTGCAGAGCCGGCGTTTTCACAATGCAGAAGATCCTGTGCCAGCGCCCGAATCAGGCTGTTGGCAGCGCCTTCGCCCCGGCCGACTGGGTAGCGCGCCAGCGCGACCAGTGTATCGCGGGCCTGCACACCGACTGGAGCAATACCGAAGATATGCAGGCCATCGCGGATCTGGCTCTCTTTCAGTTCGCACAGATAGGCATCGGTCTGATTCAGCAGTGCCTGCTCCTCGTCTGCACCGTTCGGTTCCTCAATGCCCAGATCCCGGTGCAGATCCTGTGCCAGGATTTGTTTGAGAATCTCCTTGCGCAGCAGCAACTCGCGCTCGGGGTGCATTGTTCGCGCTTCGTAAAATTCATCTAGAAGCCGCTCCAAGTCTTGCAGCGGACCATAGTTTTCCGCGCGCGTCAGCGGCGGCATCAAGTGGTCGATGATTACCGCCTGTGCCCGGCGTTTGGCTTGCGACCCCTCGCCGGGGTCGTTGACAATAAACGGGTAGAGATGCGGCATGGGGCCGAAAATCAGGTCCGGCCAGCATTGTGCGCTGAGTGCCAGACTTTTGCCTGGCAGCCATTCAAGATTGCCATGCTTGCCGACATGCACGATGGCGTCGCAGCGGTAGTGGTGGCGCAGCCAGCAGTAAAAAGCCAGGTAGCAGTGCGGTGGAATCAGATCCGGATCGTGGTAACTTGCCATGGGGTCCAAGTGATAGCCGCGCGCTGGCTGGATGCCGATAAAGATGCGCCCGCAGCGCAGACCGGCGACCATGAAGCGATTGTGCCGCAGCATCGGATCGCGGTGCGGCGCTCCCCAGCGGGAATTGATTGCATTGCGATTTTCTGCCGGCAGCTGCTCAAAGAATGCAATATAGTCCGTCATCGACAGGCTTTGCCATGCCGGCCGCAGCGGCCAGTTGCCCGGATCGTTGGTGACACCTTGCTGCAGCGCCTGCATCAGCGTATCGCCATCCGGCGGCGGATTGTCGACTGCATAGCCCTGTGAATTCAGCGCGCCCAGTATTGTGATCACCGAAGCCGGCGTGTCCAGCCCGACACCATTGCCGAGGCGGCCTTCTCGGGTCGGGTAGTTGGCGAGAATAAGGGCCAGGCGTTTCTCACTGTTCGCTTTCGCTCGCAGCCGGCACCAGGCGGCGGCCAGCTGAACGACAAAACCGATACGCTCGCGATGCGGCTGGTACTGTACCACATCGATCTGCGTATGTTCGCAATGGTAATCGAGCCCTTTGAAACTGATCGCGCGGCTGACTATGCGCCCGTCCACTTCGGGCAAGGCCACGTGCATGGCCATGTCCCTGGGCCGCAAGCCATGCGCATCGTTTTGCCACCGGTGCTGGCTGTCACCGCTCATAATCAATTGCAGCACTGGCAGGTCGTCGACCAGTGATTTCTGCGCAATGCCGGGTGCATCTGCCGAAGCCAGCGCGAACGCCGTGGTATTCAAAACCAGCTGGGCATTATGCTCGCGGCAGAGCTGTTGCAGGGTTGCCAAGCAAAGCTCGTCTTTCAGTGAGCTCAGCGCCACCGGCAGCGGATTGAATCCCTGCTGCTGCAGCTCATCACACAGTGCGCCGAAGACTTCAGTGTTGCCGGCCTGCAGATGAGATCGATAGAACACAATCGCGATGGTTGCCTGCGCTGGGTCCCATTCCTGGCGCCAGTCATCAATGGCGGCGATGGATTTATGCGGATGAAATACCGTAACTGCCGGAATCGGTCTCGGCGGCAGCGCCGGGGCATCCCGGTCGAAAAACTGCTGCGCCAGGTAACGATACAGCTGTTGCGCGTTGTCCGCGCCGCCTTCGCGCAAGTAACGCCAGCATTGGCGGCATACCTTCGCAGGCACGGTGCTTTTCTGCAGCAGGTTGAGGTCTTCGCTGGTGTCACCGGAAAACATCACCAGGGCAATCCCGCGGTCGCGGCACAGCTCGACCACGCGCTCGGTGCCATAGGGCCAGTAGCTTTCACCGCCGAGGTGATCGATCATGATGACTTCCGCATGCTGAAGCACTTCATCAATATACAAGTCAATCGAGGCGTGCTGCCGCAGGTTCAGCAAATTGGCCAAGCGCACCTGCGGAAAATCTTGCAGCATACAGTCGCCGCTTGCCCGCGGGTGACGCGCGGCAAGCAGAGCCAGGGTGGTGTCAGCGGCACTGAGAATCACGAGTTCGGCTGGGCTCTGATTCATGCACCGGGTGACTGAGTCATCATCGACAAAGCCCCCGGGCTGTGTGGCGAGCATATGCATCCCGATTGCCCTCAGCTGCCGATCTGCGCAGCGAGCTGTTGCCGCACATCAGCGGGGTCAAGATCTTTGCCGATCAGCACCAGTCGAGTGCGCCGCGTCGCGCCGGCTGGCCAGCGGCGATCGAAATAGCTGTCAAAGCGGGTGCCGACACCGTGGACCACAAGACGCATTGGCTTGTCCGGCAAAGAGACGAAGCCCTTGATGCGGTAGAGGGTATTGTTTCTCGCCAATTTCTCCAGCGCCGCCAGCAGCGGTTCTTTCTCCACTGTTTCGAGCTCGATCACAATGGATTCGAACTGGTCGTGATCATGTTCGGTGTGCTCATCGCCATGTGCCTGATCGTGGTGGCTTGCACGCAGGTGAATGCTGTCTTCAGCGCAGCGCTGCAGTCCCAGCAGTATGCTTGCGTCGACACCGTTCGCTGCGCTGCGAACAAGTCTCACCTGCGGCGGGAGTTCCTGTTCTACCAGCGTCGCCACCGCGGCGATGTTCGCCTCATCCGCCAGATCGGTTTTGCTGAGAACGACCAGGTCGGCAGCACTGAGCTGATCTTCAAACAACTCATGCAAGGACGATTGGTGGTCCAGGCTGTCATCGGCTTCACGCTGGAGCTGGACGGCATCCGGGCTGGCCGCGAACTGGCCCGCCGCCACCGCCGGGGTGTCGACTACGCAGATCACCGCATCCACGGTGCACGCATTTCTGATTTCTGGCCAGCGGAAGGCCTGCACCAGCGGCTTGGGCAACGCCAGCCCGGAAGTTTCGATCACGATATGGTCAATCTCATTGCGGCGCGCGATCAGTTTCTGCATCACCGGGTAAAACTCTTCCTGTACTGTACAGCACAGACAGCCGTTTGCCAGCTCGTACAAATTCCCAGCTGTATCGCGGTCTGGCCCGCAGTCGAGTCCGCAGCCCTTGAGAATCTCGCCGTCAATGCCGAGCTCGCCGAATTCGTTGACAATGATCGCAATGCGCCGGCCCCCGGCATGTCGGAGCAGGTTTCGCAGCAAAGTCGTCTTGCCGCTGCCGAGAAAGCCGGTGATCACCGTTGCCGAAATTTTTCGATAGTTTTTACTGTGCATGGCTGGCTGCTCTCGAAAGGGCTTTGGTTACGTGGTGACGGCGTACCGTCGATGCGATTTTGCAATGGCATATCAAAGTATATTGTGCAGGTCTCATGCCGGTGAAGCCTGCGCGGCAACCGCGATGCCGCTGACCGCTGTCTTTGGCAGTTTCCTGCATATTTCAGGATCGATGGCTTGCCAGAACAGGGTTTCAATATTAGCGATTTTTTGGCATGAAGACGAATAAATTTCATGCAAGCGAGCTGATTTGTACCTGGTGTCATTGACCTTGCAGTTGCCGAGTGTCAAAGATGGGGTTATGCGTTTCATTGTCATCCGGCTCGCAAATAAGCTTGGCCTGCATCAGTTCACGATCTTGTCTGCAGTCTCGGGGGTGTGGCAGGCCCATGGCAATATATAAGCTTGCCGCTGGTGTTCGCCGACCATGGCCTGCACTTGGTAGACCTGCTGCAAATTGGCCGCAGTGAGAACCTTCTGCGGTTCGCCAATGGCGACGGGGCGGCCTTTGTCCAGCAGCATGAGGCGGTCGCAGAAGCGGCTCGCCAGCGTCAGGTCATGCAGCACGACGATGCCCGCCTTGCCGTTATGACACTGCTTGCGCAGCAGTTCCATCACCTGCAATTGATGGAAGGGATCCAGTGCCGATACCGGCTCATCGGCCAGCAGCAACGGCGCTTGCACAGCCAGCGCCCGCGCCAGCCGGACGCGCGCAAACTCACCGCCGGAAAGCTCTGTCACGGGCCGGGTGTCCAGTCCGCTGAGACCGGCTTGCGCGATGGCCATTGCGATTGCCTTGCGATCACGGTGCTGATGTACATTCCGATACCAGATCGGGCGATGCGGCAGGCGTCCGAGGGCGACATAGTCGCGAACTGCAATCGGCCAGCCGGTTTGGACCGACTGTTCCAGATAGGCCATCATTGTGGCGCGCTCAGCGGCAGAGATCCTTTGCAGCGATTTCCCCTGACAGTGTATCTCGCCGCGATAGGGAAGCAATTGAGTCAGAGCTTTCAGCAGCGTACTTTTGCCCGCGCCGTTGGGACCGAGCAGTCCTAGCAATTCGCCCCGCTTGAGCCGCAGCGATATGTCGCCAAGCAACGTACGCCGGCTGTGCTCAACGCACACGTTGCTAGCGCTAAGCAGCACCATTGTGCTCATACAGTCTCCCGCTTTTGCTGCAGCACCAGCAGCAGAAAGAACGGGGCGCCGATCAGCGCGGTGACCACACCGAGCATGATTTCCTGTGTGCTGCTGAGCAAACGCAGTGCAATATCGGCAGCCAGCAGCAGCGCCGCGCCGCCCATGGCGCTGCTGAAAAGCAGACGCGATGGCTGGTAGTCTGTCCAGCGGCGCAGCAAGTGGGGCACAACGAGCCCGACAAAGCCGATTGCTCCGGTCACTGCGACGCAGGAGCCAACGGCTAGCGCAGTGCCGAGTATAACCTGTCGCTGCAAGCGCGGCAGATTGACCCCGAGACTTTGCGCCTCGCCTGTGCCCAGCGTCAGCGCATCCAGCTTGGTCCCGCAGCACAGCAGCACGGTCAGGCCTGCAATGACGAACGGCAGGCACAATTGGATGTCCGCGAAACTGCGATAGTTCAGCGATCCAAGCAGCCACAGCACCATATCGCGCACATCTGCTGGCGTAGGAGCCAAGTTCAGCGCCAGCGAAGTCAGTGCGGCGGCCAGTGATGACAGGGCGATGCCGCTGAGAATCAAAGTCAGGTTGCTGGCACTGTAGCGACCGATCCAATACAGCAGCGCAGTCGCCAGCGCGGCACCGGCCATAGCCATTATCGGCAGCAGCCAGATACTCAGTGCGCTGAGGCCGAAGTAGAGACAGATTACCGCACCGAGTCCAGCGCATGATGAAACGCCTAGCAAGCCCGGTTCGGCAAGCGGATTGCGCAGCAAACCCTGCAGCGCCGCTCCCGAAACACCCAGCGAAGCTCCGACAAGTATTGCCAGCAGCAGTCGCGGCAAGCGCAGCTCGCTGACAATCATGGCATAGCGCAGCGCTTGGTCAGAGCGATCGGCATGCGCCAGCGCATCGATCAGCTCACGGGTCGATATCGGTACCGGACCGATTCGCAGCGAGACCAGCGCCAGCAGAAGCAACACGCAAAGCAGACCGATGTTCAACGCCAGATAGCGACGCGAAGCTGCCGGCGCGTTCATCGTCCCTGCCCAGGCACTGATGCGAGCAGCTGCTCGGCCAGATATTCTGCGGTGATGATAATCTGCCAGTCGGCGCAGTAGCCGATATCGGGTGGCAGCACTAGAACGGTCCGCTCGTCAAGCAGTTGCTGAAGCAGCGGATGACGCGATAGCCGGCTGTTGCCGCGCGTGCTGTCGCGCACATGGCCGCTGAGCAGAAAATAATCCGGCGGCTGCATCACAATGTGTTCCAGTGCCAGCTGGCCCCAGCCTTCGAGTCCCAATGCTGCCGCGTGATTGCGAAAGCCCAGCGCCCGAATCAGCATATCGATGTAGGTGCCCTCGCCGCTGCTGCCGCCATTGGGCCGCAGGTAGAGCAGACTCGGTGCGGGTTCGCCAGATACTTTCATCGACTTCTGCAAAGCGCGCAGCCGACGGCGCACATCTGCAACCAGTGCGCGTCCGCGTTGCGGCTGCCCGATCTGATCGGCCAGCCACTGGGTGTTGGCAAATACTTCCTGCCAGCTGTTCGACAGAGGGACTACGATGACGTGAATATCCAGCTGGTTGAACTGTTGCTGCTGTGGATGGTTGTGCCAGCGACGCGAGGCGAGGACTATATCCGGCTTGAACTGGATCACCTCTTCGCTGCTGCCGCGATTGGCGGGATAGGCCAGCGCCTGCGCGGTATAGCGTGATCGGAGGGGATCGCGGCTTTTGTAGCTGAGTGACAGTATCTGCTCCGGAACCGCCAGGCTCAATGCCAGTTGATCCGCACACAGGTGAGTTGATACGAGAGTTGGCAACGCGGCGGTTTGACCGGCACTCGCGGCAGTGCTCAGAATACAGCAGAGCAGCAAGCCGGCTCGGATTCCACGCCAGAGCATCAGAAATCGACACCGGGCTGGGCCTTTATGCCGTCTCTGAACGCGTGCTTGACGGCTGCGATCTCGCTTACGGTATCGGCAATTGCAACCAATTCGGGTTTGGCTCCGCGGCCCGTGACAATCACGTTCTGGGCTGGCGGGCGCTGGCAGATAGTCTGTATCACATCGGCGGAGCTCAGATACTCATAAGTCAGCATGTAAGTCAGCTCGTCCAGCACCACTAGCTGGAATGCGGTGTCGGTCAGCATGCGTCGCGCGCAGCCCCACGTCTTTTCGGCCGCGGCTTTGTCCTTGTCCCAGTCTTGGGTGTCCCAGGTAAAGCCAGTTGCCATGGCATGGTACGCCACTTGAGGGTGCTGTTGCGTGAGATAAATGACCTCGCCTGTTGCCTGAGTGCCTTTGATAAACTGTATGATGCCGACCTGCATTCCATGCCCCAGCGCTCTGAATGCGGTGCCGAAAGCCGAGGTGGTCTTTCCCGGACCGTTTCCGGTAATCAAGATGAGCACCCCGCGTTCTTCCTGTGCGCGGGCAATCTGATGACCGATGACCGACTTCTTGTGTGTCATTGTGACATTGTGCTGCTTTTTCCCTTGATCGTCCATCAACTTGAGTCTGCGGCTATCGGTTCAATTCAATTGTGTTCGCTTTGGAATTGTCGTTTTTATGCGGGCCACGAGGTAATTTTGGCTGTTGTTTTGCCTTGGGACTTCGCTTCGCAGCAGCCAGTTGAACGACAATTCGGTTTCGTACGGGTCCAGATTGCATTGTTTCCTTACCCCAAATCTGCCCCTGTTACGCAGTTCGGATAACATCGCAATGCTGATTCGATCCGTTATCCGGATAAGCAAGGCAACGTCCTTTGCGCCATGATATGCGGACGGAAGCACGAATGATTACCCGCTGCATGGTTTGCGAAAAAGAGACTTCAACGCAGACAACAAAAGACATCGGTTTCTCAATACAGTGCTTCTCGCGTTGATTTCTGCCCTTGTGAACCTCTAGACAGGGAGTCGTTTTTTTGAATGGATTTCAACCCGTCTGCGGTGCGTACATTATCCGAAAAACAAGCCAGTTGCTGGGACATTTATTGCGCTTTTCGCAGACAATGAATCTAAGATGAATACGCGCGTCAGCGGGGCTGTCGCAATACTGTCTTACTGACAAGAATGCTCGTTTACTCCCGTGTAACGGGTGAAAATACTGCGCAAACAAGGTCGCTAAGATATTAAAATTGCCTCATCAGTCTGACTGCAGGATAATCTCAATTGCAGCCATCACGGCACGGGTCCTGTTGCCGGCAGTTTCAATGGGGTGTAGCCAAGTGGTAAGGCACCGGATTTTGATTCCGGCATACCCAGGTTCGAATCCTGGCACCCCAGCCACATTTCACTCAGAGTGTGAGTCGATCAGTATGTAGCTTCCATCCTCCCGATTGATCTCGATGGAAAACAGTTTTTTCACGCCTTGCTTGAAATCGGCCAAAGATTTTTCGATAGTCTTTTTGGTGATTTCTCCAGCCCATCTTGCCGTACCGACCTGCGCAAGAGTCAGGCCGGTGGCGGCGCTCACTCGCGCTGACGCCAATGCCGCTCCGGCCACAGAAGCGCCTTGCATCACGGTCGAGCGCAGATCAGCGCCAATCAGATTCGCTTTATCCAAAACTGAATTCTTGAAAGACGCATTGTTCAGATTTGCACCCTGGAAATCGGCTTCAGTCAGGTCGGCATTGTCAAATCGGCCTTGATTGACGTTTGCATTGGCAAAATTGGCGGCCGCAGAGGCTGATCCGGACAGATCAACTCCATGCAGATCAGCGCCGCTGAAATCGGCTCCCGTTACGCGCGCATTTTTCAGATTCGTCCCGGTCAGGTCAGCATTGGAGAAATCAGCATTGGCAAGGTTGGCATTTTCGAAATTTGCGCGCAGCAGCTTGGCATTGGAAAAGTCAGCTCCCGCGGCATCCGCATTTGACAGGTTCGCCAAAGTCAGGTCGGCACCAGAGAAGTCACCGCCTGAAATATTGCGGCTGGAGAAGTCAGTTGCTAGAAGTCAGTTGCTGCCAATTGCTGGTTTGCCTGATTGACCGCTGGCATGTCAGCCGCGGAATCTTGCGTTGCGGAACCGCTGCTCGATGCCAGGTCCGCGGCGGCATCCAGCGACTTCGGACAGGGCCCCGCATCGCCGACCCGATAGCTGTCCGCCTGTATTATGAGAGTATTCGCATCCGCGGCCGGGCGCGGCTCGCCATGGGCCCTGATATATTGTTCCGCCGCGCTTTGCGTTCGGCGGCCCCAAACGCCATCTTCGGGCCCGGCATCGAAGCCGCATCCATTCAAGACAGCCTGCAGCTGTCGGATGCTCTCGACCGCTGCCGCATCGCTGGAATGCGTGTCTTGAGGCGTTGCAGCGGATTCGTTCACTGGTGTTTTGGCGGATTCGGATTGATCGATTGACACCTGGCTGCCGGGCTGCGGCGATGATGCGGCTTGTGCTGGCGCCCTGGATACAGTTGAATCATTCTGTGCGCTGGCGGCCTGACGGGCCTGCTCGCAATCTGGAAGCGCTTGCAAAAACGCTTGCCGAGCCCGCCGCAGTCCGGCTTTGACTTGCTGGTCATAGTTGCCGTCATGGGTTGCGCTTGTCACTGCCTCTGCCATGATTTTGCCGTGAATTGCAATGGCTTCGTATGCATCTAAGCCGCTCGCTTCAATCTGCGCCATCGCTTTCAGCGCGTCATCTTGAAACTGCGCAGCATCAACAGAGTTGCGGCTTGATATCTGACCGTAAAACCTTTCATGAAGTGTCAGATACTGATCGGCCCCTTGATGAAATGCGCCGCAGTCAATGTTGCCGGCGGCTGCCGGACTCGCGCCGGGTATCGCCAGCCAGGCGCCGGCTGAGATGCACGCCCATGCCGCCAGGCGGAATCCGCTCCGGTGCAATGTGTCTTGCCAATTCGAATTGGTGACTTTCATGCATGTGTTCCGGCAGTCCGAAAATCATCATCAGACTTGAGTTGGGCGAAGAGCCAGTGAGTTCCAAGCGCCAAGCTCTCAAGCTGGCTTGTATCATATCAAATTGTCAGCCTGATCTATCCGCAGTCAAGTCGAGAACATGAGAATGGCGGGTTTTTCTCTGGCCCTTTTGAACCCAGCAAGCCAAGGACTTCGGGCAGACAGAAAACCTTCGCGCGAACTGATTGATTTGCCGCCAAAGCGTTGAAATGCGATAATAAGCGTGACTGCAGCAGCGCTTTCGAATGCAGTCAGTCAAGTATCGATTTGATCCGGGGTTACTGCCGGGAGCGCTGGCAGACTCCAGTCGATACACTGAGGCATTGAATCATTCTGCGCTGCACCAGAGCCAGAGGCAGTCTAACTCTATTAAACTTCCAAGGAGTCATCATGCTGACCCAAAATCCAGTCTTTATTCCAGGCCCGACCAACATTCCGCACAGTCTTCGAGACGCTCTGGCGCTGCCAACCATTGATCATCGCTCGACTGACTTTGCTGATCTGCTGCTGCCATTGTATGAAGACCTCAAAATCGTTTTTGGAACCGCCAGCGGTGAAGTTGTTGCATTCACCGCATCAGGCACGGGCGGCTGGGAGGCCGCGATCACGAATACCCTGTCGCCGGGAGACCAGGTCCTGGCTGCACGGCACGGCATGTTCTCGCATCGATGGATTGATCTTTGCCAGCGTCATGGACTCGAGACTGAGGTCATCGAATCCGAATGGGGTACCGCGGCTCCAGCGGCGCAGTTCAGCGAGCGTCTGGAGTCCGACAGGAACCGCCGCATCAAGGCGGTGCTGGTGACGCATAACGAGACCGCCACGGGCGTCAAGTCGGATGTGGCGGCAATTCGCCAGGCAATTGATGCCTGCGGTCATCCTGCGCTTCTGTTTGTCGATTGCGTCTCCTCGCTGGCATCGATGAACTTTCGAATGGACGATTGGGGGATTGATGTTGCCGTCAGCGGTTCGCAGAAAGGATTCATGCTCCCGACCGGCATGGCTTTGCTGTGCGTCAGCCGCAAAGCTCTGGTGGCGGCCCGAACGGCTGCGTGCCCGCGAACCTATTTTGACTTTGAAGAAATGATCGCCGCCAATGCATCAGGCGGATTTCCCTACACCCCGCCTTTGCAGCTGCTGGTCGGATTGCGGGCCAGCCTTGATCTGCTGCTGGCAGAGGGGCTGGATAACGTTTTTGCCCGCCATCAGCGAATTGCCGAGGGCATCCGCCGAGCGATTTGGGGCTGGGGACTTGAATTATGCGCCAAGTCGACCGATATATATTCAGACACCGTGAGTGCGATCCGCGTTCCCGAAGGGTTCAACTCTGAGCTGCTGACTGACCGTCTTGCCAGTGTCTACAAGACTTATTTCGGGATTGGATTGGGGCCGCTGGCCGGAAAAGTGTTCCGGATCGGACATCTTGGCGCGCTGACAGATGTGATGGCGCTGTCCGGCATCGCAGTCGCGGAGATGGCGATGGCGGATCTGAAATATCCTGTCGAGCTGGGATCCGGAACGACGGCAGCGCAGGAATATTATCGCAGCAGCGCCAAAGCCTGAACTGCAACATTGAGCTGAGCAGATAGTGATGAGCGATTCAAACCCAAACTTGCAAATTCCATCCATCGACGATGTGCATCAGGCGCGCGAGCGCATCGCGCCCTATATTCACGTCACCCCGGTGCTGACATCTAGAAGTCTTGACGAGCTGAGCGGCGCATCGCTGTTTTTCAAGTGCGAGAATTTGCAGAAAGCTGGCGCGTTCAAAGTGCGCGGCGCATCGAATGCGGTTTTCGGACTGGATGAGGTCACTGCCAAAAGCGGTGTTGCAACGCATTCGTCCGGCAATCATGCGCTGTCGCTTTCGTACGCCGCCGGACGGCGCGGGATTCCCTGCAATGTGGTGATGCCGCGCACGGCGCCGGATGCGAAAAAAGACGCGGTGCGGGGGTATGGAGGCAAAATTACTGAATGCGAGCCTTCAACATCGTCGCGCGAATCTGTATTTGCGCAAGTGCAGCAAGCGACTGGAGCCGAATTTGTTCATCCCTACAATGATCCACGAATCATTGCCGGACAGGCGACCTGCTCGCTGGAAATGCTGGAACAGGTCAACGGACTGGATGCGGTGATTGCGCCGATTGGCGGCGGCGGCATGGTTTCCGGCACGTGCCTGACAATGGCATCTTTGCGGCCGCAAGCTGAAATTTACGCCGCTGAGCCTGAGCAGGCCGACGATGCCCGCCGAAGTTTTTTGGCGGGCAAAATCATCGCTGATGATGCGCCGGAGACGGTCGCCGATGGACTGAAAGTGCCGTTGAAGGATTTGACCTGGCATTTTGTATCCAATTTTGTCACGGATATTCTTACCGCAAGCGAGCAGGAGATTATCGATGCGATGAAATTGATGTGGAAAAAGATGAAGCTCGTGATTGAGCCATCCAGCGCCGTGCCGCTGGCCGTCATATTGAAGAATCGTGACGTTTTTGCGGGCCGCAGGGTGGGCGTAATCATTACCGGCGGCAATGTCGATCTTGACCGGCTGCCGTGGACAACATAATTCACACAGGAGAAATAAAGATGACCGCAACCCTTGAGAATTACAGCAATGCAGAGGTTGGCTACGATATTCCAGCCGCTGTAGGCATGCAGGAAAGCGATATTCAAACCCCATGCCTGGTATTGGATTTGGACGCGCTTGAGCGCAACATTGTCAAAATGGGAGATTATGCGCACTCCAACCAGATCCGCCATCGTGCGCACGGCAAGATGCACAAATCGGTCGATGTCGCGAAGCTGCAGGAAAAATTAGGCGGGGCGATCGGCGTATGCTGTCAGAAAGTCTCAGAAGCCGAAGTGTTCGCGCGCGGCGGGATCAAGGACGTATTGGTTTCGAATCAGGTCAGAGATCCGGCAAAAATCGACCGCCTTGCACGCTTGCCCAAACTGGGCGCCCGAACCCTTGTTTGTGTGGATGACGTTGATAACATACCGGCACTGTCGGAAGCGGCTGTCCGGCATGGCACTGAGATTGAATGCTTGGTAGAGATCGACTGCGGCGCCGGCCGCTGCGGTGTCTTGACCAGTGATGAAGTCGTCGCAATCGCGAAGGCTGCAGACCAGGCCCCCGGGCTTCACTTTACCGGCATTCAAGCCTATCAGGGCGCCATGCAGCACGATGAGAGCTACGAGGGGCGCAAAGCAAAATTGGATGCGGCGATCGCAATTGTCAAAGATGCAGTGGCTGCGCTTGAGGCGGCCGGGCTGAAGGCGGAGTTGGTGACTGGCGGCGGTACCGGTTCGTACTACTTTGAGACGCAATCTGGCATCTACAACGAATTGCAATGCGGATCATACGCTTTCATGGATGCCGATTACGGCCGGATTCGCGATCAGGCTGGCAATCGCATTGATCAGGGAGAGTGGGAAAACGCTCTGTTTCTGCTCACTTCAGTGATGAGCCATGCCAAGCCTGACAAGGCGATCTGCGATGCCGGACTGAAGGCGCAGTCGGTGGACAGCGGCTTGCCGTTCGTTTACGGGCGTGATGATATCGAGTATATCAAGTGTTCCGACGAGCACGGTGTCATTGCAGACCCGGATGGCGTTCTGAAAGTCAACGAAAAACTGCGTCTGGTGCCAGGGCACTGCGATCCAACCTGCAACGTGCATGACTGGTATGTGGGTGTGCGCGACGGCACCGTCGAGTGTGTATGGCCCGTCAGCGCACGCGGCAAGGCGTACTGATTCAGATGCCGCATTGACTGCCTGGCGCCATACAGCGCACTTTCGGCGAGTGTGCCCTGTACCCATCCAAACAAAGAATGGAGTGTTCCATGAGTGATTACCCGGTCATCCTAGTCTCAGAGGCTGAATGCGAGCGTTTGGTTGACGCATGCTCAGCCTACAATGCAGTCAGCGACGTATTCGGGCGCATGGCCAGCGGCAGCGCGAGCAATTTTCCGGTGGTTCGCGAGGCCATCGGGCATGCCAATGCACTTTATGGATTCAAATCGGGGTTTGACCGAGACGCCTGTGTTTTGGGTGTCAAATCCGGCGGCTACTGGCCGGGAAACATGGAACAGGGTCTGACCAATCATCAGTCGGTCATCTGTCTGTTTGATCCAGATACGGGCCGCCTGCAGGCGCTTGTCGGCGGCAACTATCTGACCGCGGTGCGAACGGCAGCCTCTTCGGCGATCTCAATCAATTGCTTGGCGCGGCGTGATGCTCGCATTCTGGGCATTATCGGTGCCGGACATCAGGCGCCCTTCCAGCTGCGGGCGGCAGCCAGTCAGCGTGAGTTCGAAAAAATTGTCGGCTGGAACTTGCATCCGGAGCATCTGTCCAGACTGAGGCAAGTCGCCGATGAGATAGGCTTGCCGTTTGAGGCGCTTTCAGCTCCAGAAGTGTGCGCGAGGGCGGATGTGATCATTACGATTACTTCCAGTTTTGAGGCTCTGCTGAAAAAGCAGTGGATTCAGCCCGGCGCACATTTGGCCTGCATGGGTACGGATACACGCGGCAAGCAGGAAGTGGAGGCAGAGCTTGTTGCCAGCGCCTCTGTTTTTACCGATGAAGTGGCCCAGTCGATATCGATCGGCGAGGCGCAGCATGCGTTTGAGGCGGGGACGCTGGCAAAAGATCACATCACCGTGATTGGCGAGGTCATCAATGGCACACATCCAGGACGCACTTCATCCGAAGAGATTACTTTGTTTGATGGCACAGGCGTCGGCTTGCAAGATTTGGCGGTCGCAGCCGTGGCCGCGGACAAGGCGAAAGCATCGGGCAGCGCGAGCATTATTGAACTTTGATACAACTGAATGCGCAATTTATGCCCAAACAGCTGAATTCGTTTCGCTGCCGTATCCCGTTGCAGAATTCATACGTTTGACTCCTTTTGAGCTGGCGAAAAATTCTGGATGTTTTGCCAGCAAGCCAAATCAAATTGCTGGGCTGCTCTACACTCTGCCATGCGCTGGAGTGAAGTTCAAGCTGCCCCCAGTTTTCAGCGCTGACCAGCGAAAGCCGCTCAGTGCAGCTGCTGGCCAGCCTTGATTGAATCACGGATGCGCTTGAGCTGCTGCAGATAAAAGGGCGGAGGCGGCCGAGGCACTGCTCTTTGCGGATGCCCGCGGCCGGACGGCCTCTTGGGAATGCCGATCTCGTAATCAAACTCAAAATTCGCCGGCGGCACTGGCAAGTCAAACAGCTTGTCGCCATATGTCACCAGATGAATCCCAGCGTCCCAAACTTTCCTTTTCTGTGCCTCGCTGATCGAGGCCGCCAGCAGATACGCATAGATCGGGCACTTGCGAAACTGAGACATCGCCTTGCGCAGCGCAAAAATATTGTTCCGGATCTGCTCGATATCCTTGTTGCTGAACTTTCTTTTGATCTCAAACACAAACGCTTCCCGCGGCATGCCTGCGCCCGCATCAGGCCGGGTCACCGCAAAAGCGTCCAATTCCCGGCGTCCCGTGTCCGCATCGAAAAAAACAAACGGCGCGACAAAATCCACATCATGCAATGATGTGATGATTCGGCGCAGAGACGGAATCGAGAGATCTTCGACAAAAGCGCCAATGCTGTTGCCCAGGTTCCCCATCTCTCTTTTGAGCTCCGCAAATCCCGCATCCATCTTGCTCTCAAGCCTTGCGAATTCCGAGCACATTTCCAAGCGCAGCTCTTGCACTGCAACGCTGAGCGCTTCATGATCACTTCTCAGCACCTTGACATCATCTTTCAATATCTTGACATCATCTTTCAATATCTTTACATCGCTTTTCAATATCTTGACGTCATCTTTCAATATCTTGACATCGCTTTTCAAGACTGCGACATCGTCCGACAGAAGCCTGAACTCTTCCCGATGCCTCTTCAACTCCAGCTGGAAGCGGTTCATGGACGATTCCAGAGGCGCGAAGCGCCGCTCTGCAGCCCTTCTCAACTGATCCATTTCGGCTCGCAAGGCCTGCTCCAGCCGGTCCAGCCGCCCATGGAACTCGCAGACTGCGCCGCCGGCCGCCCTGACTGCCGCCGTCAGCTGCGCCATTGCCCGCTCAAGTTTCGCAAATCCTTGGCGCGACTCCTGCTCGCGCCGTCTGCCGGCGCGCACGCAGTCCTCCAGTGCCAGATGGACCTCGTCAAACAGCTTCCCGACGGTGTCAAATGATTCGATGATGATCTTGTTTTGCATGCGTGGTCCGGGGGTATCAGATTTTTTCATTGAGATGCCATCGCATCCGATTCGATGCGATTATCGTAGCAGAAAAAAATGAATTCTCCAAATTTGCGCCGAAATTGGTTGCAGACACTCCGCACAGCATAAATTTATCATGCTTGTTCGAGAATTTTGACCTGACAAATTTTGCTTTCAATAGACACCGTGAACGGCTGGCTGGTTTTTTTGTCAGCTCTTGCCGACTACCGGCAGTCATTTGCCCCAATAGCTTGGCAGCTAGCGAATCCATTGCGCATCGGAATTCGTGTTCTTCAAACAAGCCACGACCGTCACACTGTGGTGCAACCCTTCTGCGTTAAAACAGCGCCGCATCAGGTTATACAGTGTGCTGGACAATCAATAGATTGAAAATCCTTTCAAGCAGCTACCCGGCAGTTTTTCGTTTCCCTGCGGCCTGTTTTCGGCTTTTCACATGCGCACGGATATGAATCGCGATAACAAGGAGAATCAGACTGAAAATGATGGCAGCAATCGGTCGATCGATAAAGTCAAGCGGTGTTTTGACGCGTGCCATGGCTGAGCGAAGCTTGGTTTCCATGATTCCGCCCAGAACCATGCCCAATATGATCGGTACGACAGGAAGGTTCAGACGTTTCAGAATCAGGCCGAAGATGCCGAATCCAGCGGCAATCGCACAGTCCGTCATCGAGTTTCGCAAGGAATAGACGCCGACGAATCCCAGCGTCAGAATCACAATACCCAAAAACCGGGTCGGAATGCGCACGACGTGCAGAAGTCCGCGCGTGGCAAAGGCAAGAAACAGCAGCACGATAATGTTCAGTACGAACAGCGCCAGATACAGCGCCAAAACAAAATCCATCTGACTGGCGAACAGCTGAGGCCCCGGGATTACATTGTGAATATAGAACACCGACAGCATCATCGCCGTCAGCGCCTCCCCTGGAATGCCCAGTGCAAGCAAGGGGATCATTGCGGCGCCGGGAACGGCGTTATTGGCGGCTTCTGATGCAATCAGGCCTTCCGGGGCGCCCTGCCCGAATTTCTCCGGCTCCTTCGAGGTCTTCTGGGCATAGGCATACGAAAAGAACTGGGCGGTAAACTCGCCGACACCCGGAACCATTCCCATTGCTACTCCGAAGGAGGACGAGACAGCTGCGACCCGCTTGTATCCGAGGAGTTCTTTCAATCCATCAAACAAGCCGCCCTTGACTTGAACCGGATCGGGCTTCTCATCTTTTTGCACCAGCAGCAGGAAAGCCTGCGACAGTGCGAACAAACCGAGCACGACCACAATCAGATCAAAGCCGGAAGCGAGCCATGTCTGGTCGAATGTGTATCGGCGCGTATACTTGATCGGTTCCAGGCCGACTGCGCTGATGAAGATGCCAAGGCAGGCCAGCATGCCGGCGGCGAAAGTCTGCTTGCGGTGTGCCAGCACGACCAGGACAATACCAAACAGTGCCGCCAGGAAGATTTCCCGGCTGCCGAAGTGGGGAGCGATGACCGCCAGCAGCTGCGCAAGAAAAATAAGGCAGATGATTGAGAATATGCCGCCGAAAAAGGAGGCTGAATAGGCCAGAGACAGCGCTCGTTTGGGGTTTCCGCCTTTGGCAATGGGATGCCCGTCGTACGTGGTCAGCGCATTCACCGCAGTTCCCGGGGTATTGACCAAGATGGCGGGTATCGCACCGCCATACATAGACGAGCCATAAATGCCGAGCAGCATTGTCAAGCCGACAATCGGTTCCAGTGCAAATGTGGCAGGAAGCAGGATGGCAATGGCGACCGCCGGTCCGACTCCGGGAATAGCGCCGATCACGACCCCGCCGATCGAGCCGACGAGCAGGGCCGCCAGCACATCCCAGCGAATCAGCAGCTCAAGTGCTGAGGCCAATGACTCCATTTGAAAGCCTACATATACAGAATCATAAAGCTGCGCATTGCATCGGGAAAATATTCATACAGCTGTCCACCCGGAATCTTGACAGACAAAAGCCCTTTGAAAACTGCAACAATGATGACGCTGACGGCTCCGGCCATGATGAAAATTCTCTTGTCTCGATAGCCGGCCCGCCAGCTCAGCGCGCCGATAAAAATGACCGTGCAAAAAAAATAGCCGAAAATCGGAACCGCCAAGACATAAGCCATGAACCACAGTGCATACTCAACGGACCTCATCCACAGAATCACTTCTTGGAAGTTGTCTTTGTCCCGGCGAGAGACAACCGACCCCAGAAAGTAAGCTAGGGCAAAGCCGGTCATTCCGAGCAGGCTGACAGCGGGCCAGAACCGCGGTTGAGAGAAAAATTGAGTGCCCGCGACCCAGCTCGTCTCGGTCTCGATACGAGATAGCAGCAAGAGCGCTGCGACCAGAAAAAAAGAGGCGAAATAGAGGTCGCCTCGACAGCGATCCTGTCCCGAGCGATTCCTCAATGGATCATCAGACATTTGCGCGGCTGTGCGTTGCCTGAATCAAGAGATTGCCGGCGTCATGCGGACGGCAGGGATCGCATGACGCCAAGCGGCTTGTTTTGAGCTAGTTGAGATTGCCGAGCACTTCGATATCGCTTGCAATCTGCGCGTTCGCGGTTTCAGCATCCTGCCAGTAAATCAATGCGCCGGTCTCTTCAGCAATTTTTTGAGCGGCATCTGACAAGATCACTTTTTCGGCAACGGCAATAATCTTGTCCCGAGCTTCTTGCGGGGTGTCCTTATGGACGAACAGACCGTTCCAAAGTGCAATATTGAGATTGGGTGCGATTTCTCCAACCGTCGGAACATTCGGTGTCAGGCCGATTCGATCATTGCCGACCGATGCCAGAATCTTGAGTTGATCCATGCAGGGCAGCACCAGCTGCAGGGTGGTGTTCATGACATCGACATCGCCCGAAGCCAGTGTATTGCAATCCAGCGCGTCAAAAGCCGCGTCCGAGCTGAAGCTGAAGCCCATCTCTCTAGCCAATGCCAAGGTGACTCGTGTTGGAATCAGCGGAGCGCCGAAATGCCCCAAAGCGACCTCATTGTTCTTGGCGTGCGCCGCCAGTCCCTGCATGTCATCATAGGGAGCGTCTCCGCCGGCGACAATCACAAACGGATAGGTCAGAAAGATTCCCAGCGGCTCAAACGGATTGGGATTCAAATCCGGGATGCCAATATTCGGTCCGATGGTCGGGACGGCAATGATGAAAGATCCGATTGTGTATCCATCGGCCGGCGCATTGGCCACCTCAACTGCGCCCGGGAAAGGCCCGCCGCCGCCGCCCGGCTTGTTCACCACCGCCGCCGCTACGCCGTAAGTGGCCTGGAATTCATCCGCGATCATCCGTGTGAGCACATCTTCAAGATCACCCGGAGGCCATGGAACAACAAACGAGACGGGTTTTTCCGGATATTCCGCGTACGCAAACGGCACCAGCAGAACCAGGCTGAGCGCCAACATTTGTAAAACTTTCTTCATGTTTCTCTCATCTCCTTTTTTTGATGGATTAAATTGAATTACAGCGCATGCCACCCCGTATCCGGTCGGTCAAACCATACATGAGCCTGCCCCGTACCGGTAGCATTCTCGTAGTCACTGAACATTCTTCCCTTTGCCCGGCATGCGCCTGCGCCCAATGCGCCGACCATCATCAGGTAGTGTCCGAATCTTCCTTCGGGAGCATGCTGTCTGTAGCTGTCCATATGACGGATGACGGATTGATGGTCACCCTGGCGCCACCATTTGAGCCTCTGCTCGTCTGCGTGTCGTGCCTCTGGTGTAATTATATTGGACGGGTCGGAGGTTTCGTGCTGCTCAAGCTCATCCAAAGGCCAGAACCGGTGGCTCATGCCGCCGCTGGCAAGCAGGACTGCGCGCCGGTCGGCGGCGGCAATGGCGGCTTCGATACCTTTGCCTGCCGCAAGAAAATTATGATCCTGGGCGGTTTGGCAGACGCTTATGGAAATCCAGGCCTCGCCGCGGTTGAGGTAGTGCGCAACGTTGATGGTCGGATAGTGAATCGGCAATTCGCTGTCCTCACTCGCATGGCAGCGTACGCCTTGCGAATTGACATGCTCGCAAATCAGTCTCGACAGATCCGGATCCCCTTTCAGATCGTAGGGTATCTGGGCCATGCCGCGCGGCAGCTCCTCAGACGTGTACAGGCCCTGGCGTCGGATGTGGGCGGAAACGACGAACTCAACAGTTGTGAACCAGTGCGTATCGAAAACCACAATGACATCTGGCTGGAGCGGGTCCAGCGCCTCGCGGCGCAAGCGCCGCAGTCCGGGGACCAGGCTGATTTCCTTGCCATCGTTGATTGCATAACGCAATTGCTCAGAAAACATGATCGTTGGCGCATGCGATACGAGACCGGCACCGACAACTTCTCCCATTTCAAATATCTCCTGTCAGACTGTGACTCATTCCTTGCTCAGCCGATTTTTATGTTTTCAGCGCTTTTGCCATCGTACAATAAAACGCAAGTGAGCTGATTTTAACGAATACGAGCGAGAAAAGTCATTGAAAGAATCCGGTGCCAGAGTCGATATCGACGGTGTCTCAGTTTCGCCGCATCATTTGATCGGCGGCAGACGGGTTGCATCAGACCGCAGTTTTGAGGTGCGGTCGCCGCTCGACTGGTCGCAGAAGCTGGCGGACATGTCACGTGGTGACTCCACAACAGCCCGTCTGGCGGTCTCAGCTGCAGTGGAGGGCTACAGCCAATGGTCTGCTATGACGCTGTCTGCAAGAAATGAGATTCTTTTCCGGCTGGCCGACCTGATTGATGAGAACGCTGCGGCCATTGCAAAAATCGAGTGTCTCGATATGGCCATGCTCCACGAGAGTCTCAGATTGAGGCTTGTTCCCAGAGGAGCGCTGAACTTTCGAAATTACGCTGAGCTGGCGGCTGCGCATGAGGAGAGAAGCTGGAGTTCAAAAGGCGCCGCAAACCGAGTGATTCGTCATCCCGCCGGACCGGTGGTCGTCATCACGCCATGGAATGCTCCATTCATGCTTGCGACTTGGAAAGTCGCACCGGCATTGACCGCTGGCAACGCTGTGATTCTGAAGCCGGCTGAATGGGCGCCCCTGTCAGCGAGTCTGCTTGCGGATCTGGTCGTTGAGGCGGGATTTCCCGAGGGGGTTTTCAATATCACGCAGGGATTGGGCAATGAAGTCGGCGCTGCGCTGGTTTCGGATCCGAGAGTGCGTCGAATCTCATTTACCGGCTCCCCCGAAACAGGGCGCACAATCGGTGTCGCGGCCGCTAGAAACTTAGTTCCGTTCACTGCTGAGCTAGGCGGCAAGGGATCGCTGATCGTATTTGCGGACGCGGATATCAATGCAGCTGCCCAAAAAGCAGCCGCGCAATTCGAGGACTCGGGTCAGGTTTGCCTGGCTGGCACAAGACTGCTGGTGGAAGAATCCATTCGCTCTGAATTCATGGAGCGGCTTGCGGAGTGCACGGCGCAGCATGTGTACGGCGACAGCCGCTCTGTCGAGACCACTTTGAGCGCTGCGATTCATCCGGATCATCTGCACAAAGTTGAGGGATTCATCCAGCGCGCAAGGGAAAATGGGGATCGGATCATTTTTGGCGGCGAGCGTTTCGAGGCAGACAGGCTGTGGTACAAGCCGACGCTGATTGAGCCGGTCTCAAATGCGTCTGAAATCGTCCAGAAGGAGATTTTCGGTCCAGTTCTCACTCTGCAGACATTCGACAGCGAGGAGCAGGCCATCGCTCTTGCCAACAGTACGGAGTATGGTCTTTCCGGGATCATCTACACCTCCGATGCCCAGCGAGCCGAGCGGGTAGGCCGGGCGGTCAGGGCTGGTACCGTTTGGGTGAATACCTTTTTGATCCGAGATCTGACGGCTCCGTTTGGCGGATTCGGGATCAGTGGAATCGGTCGCGAAGGCGGTGATTATGCGCTTGATTTTCACAGTGATCTGCAGACCTTGCAGATTCTGGAAGGCTCCGTTCACTGAAGTCGCCCTCTGCCGCCTTGGGAGCACTTGCTGGCCGCCCCCGTGCGAAGCGAATGAGTCTGTTGCCTCCGGATGAGCTGAATGCATGAAAAGTCGGCCCAACATTGTTTTCATCATGTGCGATCAGCTCAGG
The DNA here is from genome assembly GCA_965200545.1 of Arenicellales bacterium. Lineage (GTDB taxonomy): Bacteria > Pseudomonadota > Gammaproteobacteria > Arenicellales > JAJDZL01 > JAJDZL01. The sequence goes on from CBDAUJ010000002.1 coordinate 532,120, forward strand.
CAGGATTATCTGTCATGCTACGGACACAGAACGCTTGAGACACCCAGCATTGATTCCTTGTCCAAGCGCGGTGTTCGATTTGACAACGCATTTTGTCAGGCGCCGCTGTGCGCACCCTCGCGCGCCAGTTTCTACACCGGCCGCTATCAGTCAGCGCATGGGGTCTGCACGAACGACGATGCCACGCAGTTAGGCGAGTACATGCTCGGCGACTATCTTCGACCGCTGGGCTACCGCACCGCAGTAGTCGGCAAGACCCACAGCTACAAAAGCCGAGTCGAAATTCAAAAACACGCAGTCGATCCGAATTCAGATCTAGCGCGTACTGCAGACAGTGGCGGATTTGAGCCCTATGAGCATCATGAAGGATTGTATCCCGACCCAATTCTGCCCGAGAATCTCGGCTATACGAAGTATTTGCATGCGCTCGGATACAAAGATGCCAATCCTTGGCAGACGCGGGCAAACAGTGGGGTCGACGCGGCTGGCAACCTTCATTCGGGCTGGAAGATGCGAAGCTCTGTCTATCCGGCCGCACTCCATGAAGAGCATTCTGAAACTGCTTTCACCACGGCACGGGCGATCGATTTCATCAAGGAGACCGATAATCAGCCATGGTGCCTGCACTTAAGTTACATCAAGCCCCACTGGCCGATCATTGCCCCGGCGCCGTATCACAGCCTATTTCAAAAAGATCAGGTTCAGGGGGCGGTCCGAAGCGCGCTCGAGCGCGAGAATCCGCATCCGGTGGTGGATGCGTTTATGCAAGCTGAATACAGTCAGAATTATGCCATCGACGAAATTCGCGATATCGTTGTACCCGCCTACATGGGGCTGGTGCGGCAGATTGATGATCATATCGGACAGCTGATCGCGTTTCTTCAGGCCCGCGAGCTGCTTGATGACACGTTCATCGTGTTCACCTCTGACCATGGAGATTATCTGGGTGATCACTGGCTCGGGGAGAAGGATCTGTTTCATGCGCCTTCGGTCAAGATTCCATTGATTGTTGTTGATCCCGACCCGGCCGCGAACGCCACGAGAGATTCAGTGTGCAGTGAGCTGATTGAAGCGGTTGATGTCGTGCCCACACTGGTTGAGTCTGCTGGCGGTGAAGTCTGCCGCGAGCGGGTTGAGGGTCAATCTCTGCTGCCGCTTCTGCGGTCGTCTCCGCCGGCTGCCGCCCGGCGCGAGTTCGCGATCAGCGAAATTGATTATTCAGATCGGGGTGCGCGTTATGCATTGAGCGTACCTCATTGCGAATGCCGCGCAACCATGGTTTGTGACACGCGCTGGAAATACGTGTACTATCAAGGATTCCCCCCTCAGCTCTTTGATCTTGATCAAGACCCCGATGAGCTTAATGACCTGGGCGCAGACCCGGGCTATGCCTCAGTGATCCGCCATCTGAAGGATGCCTTGTTTGAGTGGCAGTACTCGCTCAAGCGCCGGGTTGGACTGGACTATGAGCATGCCCGGGACCAAGGTCCGGAGCGCGACGAGCAGTATGGGATTATCATCGGCCGCTGGTAGGTGCTGTAGCCTTTCGGCTTCCTGTGCATGTCAAGCAATATTGAGCCGGGGGTGGAACTCATACTGCAGTTTTCGAATTTTCCAGAGTGCCGGGGGTTCAGATGTAGTGAATGTAGTACTCTCGCAGCTGCAGCAGGTCCATACCCGCGGTACTCTCGACCTCATATTCCTTGATTGTCGCAAGGTTCCCGACCAGATCGGCACCGATCGCATCAACCAGGTCAGTGTCAGACTGAAGTTCTGCGAGCGCCGTGCTCAGGTCTTCGGGAACTCCGTCGGTCGCGTCATGATGCTCCAGACAGTCGCCGGTCTCTGCAGGCGGCAGGGCATAGCCTTTTTCGTATCCCAGTCGGGCGGCCTGCAGAACGGTGGCAGCGGCTGTATAGGGATTGGCGGCCCCATCGGCCATGCGGTGCTCAATTCTGGCATGATCGCCTGTTTCAGCGCTGATGCGAGTGGTCACGCCGCGATGATCCTCGCCCCAGTTGCGCCAGTATCCCGACAGGCTGGCCGGCTGCAGACGCAGGTATGAATTGACGGTTGGCGCTAGCAGCCCGGCCATCGCACGATGATGATGCATCAAGCCCGCGACGCAGGATCGACCCAGTTCCGAGAGGTTGTCTTCGCTGTCTGCATCGCCGATGGCGTTGGCGCCGTGCGCATCCCACAAGCTGAAATTGATGTGCACCCCGGAGCCGCTGAGTTCTGGAATAGGTTTCGGCATGAAGGTCAGCAAAATGCCTTCCCGGATGGCCAGCTCACGCGCCATCAGCCGGAACAGAAAAATATCATCAACGGCGGTGACGGCATCGGCATATCGGAGAGTGAACTCAAATTGCGGCGAATCGAATTCGGATGTGATCATTTCAAGCGGAAAGCTGCAGATTTCCGCCTGCCGGTAAATCTTGTCCGTCAATCTGAGCGGATCGACGAAGGGTCCGGTCCCGTAAACAAATGCGCCGGGGGTGTCGCAGGGGCTCCATGCACCGCTTGCATCGCGGATGAACGCATAGGCTTCAAGCTCAATGCCTACTTTGGTCTCATAGCCGAGGCCCTGCCATTGCTGGACCGTGTTTTGCAAAAGTGTGCGGCCGCACACAGCGAGGCTGTTGCCGGCACTGTCAAACTGATCGGCGATAACGACGCGCTCCGCGTCCAGCCACCCGTGGCGCGCCTCGCTGGCATCATAGCGAGCAGTCATATCTGAAAGTCCTTCCAGCAGCAATGAGCACGGCGCAGGCAGGAGCTCCTTGTCGTAGGCCAAGGCGTAGATGCTCTGGCAGAATCTGGTTTCTCCTGAGGCCAATCTCAGGGGCAGGTATTTTCCGCGTGCCAGATTGAGATGATCACAAAACAGCACTCTCAGTTTTACATCGCTCATTATTGAAACTCAGTGTTTTTCGAAAAGACAATCCATTGCGCTGCCATTCGCCGGCCAGTCATCTCAAGGTCATCCTGACGGGCAGCCGCTTGATTCCGCCGACAAAATTGGAGCGCACATATTCAATATTATCGATCAGCTCGATCGACCGAATGCGGCGAGCCAGTTCCTGCAGGAGCACACGCAGTTCCAGCCGCGCCAGCCACATGCCGAGGCAGACATGCGGTCCGCCCTGACCGAACGCCATATGCCGATTCGGCTGCCGCGCAAGATCAATCTCGAACGCATTGGCAAAGCGGCTCTCATCGCGGTTGGCGGAGACAAACCAGTACACCACCTTGTCGCCTTTCTGGACGTGCCTGCCGTGCAGCTCGAAATCCGCTGTGGCTGTTCTTCGAAAATGCATGGTTGGCGAAGCCCAGCGAATAAACTCCTCGGTCGCTGATGCCCAGAGCCTGGAGTCTGCATTTTGCAATTTTTGCAAAAGCTCAGGCTGGCTTGCCAGTGCATGCATGGTGGCTGACAGGGTATAGCGTGTCGTGTCGTTGCTTGCGGCCACCAGCAGACAGAAGAAGTTGCGAAATTCGGTATCGCTGATGACCTCGCCCTGCGTGCTGGGCTGCAGCACCAGGCTGAGCACACCCTCGCTGTCGGCGGGCTCGGGCCGGCTGTACATGAGCTGCTTGGCATAGCTGAAAAGCTCTGCGCCGGCCGGCGAGCGAAATGGCATGTAGCGAAATTCATCTGTGTCAGTCTTGTCTGGCACAAACTGGGAGTACTCGGGGTCTGTATTGGCAATCAGCTCATCGCCTTTTGTGACCAGCCAGTCCAAGTCTTGCGGCGGCAGTCCTAGAATTCGTCCCAGCATACGCATTGGCAGCTGGCGGCTGATGTGGACGGCAGCGTCGAATTCTTTCAGAGACAGAGCATTATCGAGGATGTCCTCGCACAGCTCGCGAATGATGTCTTCTGACCGATCAATCACTTTTTTGGAAAACGCCTCGCTGACGATATTGCGGGTGACGGTATGCTCAGGCGGATCGGTTTCCTGAAAAGTCCGGCGGGCGAGATATTCTTCCCGGCTTTGGTCTTCCATGCGGATGCCGCGGGCGGAGCTGAGCAGTGACGGATTTCGGTTGTGCCGCAGGATGTCATCGTAGCGGGTCATGGACCAGTAGCCCTTGTACTGTCCGCCGTCGCACCAGGCAAGCGGGTCTTCGCGGCGCATTCTCTTGAAGGTGTTGTGCGGCACACCGTTCACGAAGGTGTCGTGATCCGACAGATCAGCGTAGCCGTCGTCGGTTGGGTGCCAGATCGTCATGCCTGCTGCTGGGATTTGCTGAATACAGGAAGCTGGGGATTCAGTCGATCTGTGGCAGGTTGCGGCGGCGCAAGGTGGTGCCGCTTTTCCAGGAGAAGGCGATTTCCCGCCAGTAGCCGGCGATTTTCTCGACTGGCTGCAATCGGTCGAGCTCCTCTACGGGTGATTCAAACAGCTGCAGATTAAAGTCTCCCGTGAAAGATCGCCCCACTTCTGCCTGATACGCACTCATGGTCACCAGCTCATCAAGACTGTCCTCGCCCGCGCTTTCGATGGATGGCATCCAGCGGTTGTGCAGCATCGGATGGCTGTTCACAAATCCCGCATGATCACAGGCGCCCGTAATCTGAAATGTTGCATGAATGAGCTTGTGGTCGTACGCAGAGACACTGGCGCCGAATCTGCCGCCGGGCTCGAGTCTTGGGCCCGCCTGCCCCACGGTGATCGGGCGGGAGAGATAAATCGAGGCGAGTTTTTTTGGATAGCCCTGGTGATATCCTCGAACCATTGCATAGTCGGAATCCACCCATATATAGACGCAGCGTGAATAGGTTTTGCCCCTGTACTTGCATCTGACAACGACAAATACCTCCATATACTGGCTGCGGGCCGGATCGAGTATTTCACTGTAGTCATCGCGGCAATTTTGCCAGTCGGCCCAGATTACGGCAACCGCACCGGGGTTTTCGTCTGCGGGGTCCAAGTAATCGGGAAGCAACTCAGCGACGCTGTCGGGGTGCGTCACATATTCCAGTGTCAGGGTCGTGCCGGAGTAGTGCCAGGGGGTGTCGGGAACCAGTGAGGCCTTGCCGGTCGCACTTCGGGGAAACATGAAGCCTTTCAGGGACACCGCATTGCTCCGAGCTGTTCAGTCGAGTAGGAAAGTCAATAATTGTATGATTATTTGATGAGCCGCTGAGGTCGGATTTGATGCGATAATGGGCAGCTCGCAACCGAATCAGCTGAGTATGTCAAGTCCAGACCGGAGGAAATATGAGTGAATTTCGTCGAATTCTGCTGGCGGGTTATCCGACTGTCGTCAAGCGGCAGGGTGATGATCTCGTCGCCGGCGATGGACGCGTCATTTCGATTGGCGAAGCCGTGCATCTTGCGCCGGTTGAGCCGCGCAAGATTATCTGTGTGCATTTGAATTACAGAAGCCGTGTCGAAGAGTATATGACCCGGCTTCCCGCCACGCCGACCTATTTTCACAAGCCGATCACCGCTCTTTGCGGGCACAAGGCGGATGTTGTCAGACCGAAACGCTGCGAATGGCTCAACTATGAGGGCGAGATCGCCATTGTCATCGGCCGCTGCTGCCGCAATATCAGTCCATCCGAAGCCGGGGATTACATTGCGGGATATGCGGCGGCGAATGATTATGGGTTGCACGATTTTCGCGATACGGATGCGGGCTCAATGCTGCGAGTGAAAGGATCCGATACGCTGTGTCCTGTGGGTCCGGGCCTGGTGACCGGCTGGGATTTTCACGACAAGCAGATCCGTACCATTGTCAACGGCGAAGTCAAGCAGGATGGCAACACCAATGAAATGGAATGGGATATGCATTATCTCGTTGCAGACATTGCCAGGAATATCACGCTGGAGCCGGGTGACCTTCTTTTGTCTGGAACACCGGCCAACAGCCGTCCCGTCGGTCCGGGGGATGTTGTCACGGTTGAGGTTGAGGGTCTCGGTGCATTGACCAACACGATTGTGGAGGGCGTGACTCCGATCCGAGACGATGTCGGTCATCAGCCGACGACAACCGAGGAAGTAGTCTCTACTGCCATGGGCGGGGATTGGGAGTTTCGAGGCATCCGCGCGCCGCGGGGGCCGGGAGCCGCGCACTATAAAAGCACACTGGAGGCCGATTCAGGCAGAGATTGACTCTTCAGCTCTCCAGCTTTGAGTGTGTTTGATTGGAGCTTGAGCCGCCTTCTTGAATTGGGCTTGCGGCACATTTTTGGCGATGGCGCCGCCCGACCAGCGATGTTATCCGCATTGATAGCTGATTTTTCAGACCGATGCGTATCTGCGTGTGACCGACAAGCAGCTTATGCAAGTGTGCGCTGTTGCTGGATTTGCACAGCCAAAAAATCAGTAATTTTTGACAGGTATCGAAAATACATGGTTTATATTTAGGCATCTGTCAAAAATACTGGTAGATTATGCAGCGCGATCTGGAAACCTATGTGCTTGAGGACCTCGGTCAAAAAATGGTTTTTGTCGGTGGTCCGCGCCAAGTTGGAAAGACAACACTTGCGCGCCACATCGCGCCCGCTGGGCATCGATATCTGAATTGGGATATCCTGGAAGATCGGGAGTTCGTTCTCAGAGAACAGTTTCCGCTTGAATCATTTGTGATATTTGATGAGATTCATAAATTCGGCAATTGGCGAAACTATATCAAGGGTCTTTATGACAGGCACTCTCAAGAAAAGCGAATTGTGGTCACTGGCAGCGCCCGGCTTGATTTCTATGGTCATTCGGGAGATTCGCTGGCAGGCCGCTATCATTACTACCGACTGCATCCGCTGACGGCGGATGAGCTGGATATTCAGTCACCGAGCGATTTCGAGAGCCTGCTGGCGCTCGGTGGCTTCCCCGAGCCCTTTCTATCCGGATCATTGCAGAAAGCCCGTCGCTGGAAGCGCGAATTTCGAAGCCGGATTGTGAATGAAGATATCAGAGACTTGGAATGGGTCCAAAAGCTGTCGGCCATGGAGCTGCTGCTGCTGCGATTGCCGCAGCTGGTCGGCAGTCCTTTGTCCGTCAACTCGCTTCGCGAAGACTTGGGTTGCGCTCACAAGACCGTCTCCCACTGGCTTGATATTTTTGAGCGCATGTATCTGCTCTATCGACTGTCTCCATTTGGCTCTGCGAAGATCAGAGCGGTTAAAAAAGAGCAAAAGCATTATCACTGGAATTGGGCAGAGGTGGACGATGAAGGGGCGCGATTCGAGAATTTGATTGCCAGTCACCTGCTCAAGCGAATTCACTTTCTGCAAGACCGAGAGGGCCGCGATGTTGATTTGGCCTATTTTCGAGATATTGAGGGCCGGGAAGTTGATTTGATCATTACCGAGAACAGACAGCCGGTCTTTGCTATCGAGTGCAAGCTCCGCTTTCGGGAAATATCCAAAAATTTGAAGTATTTCAAGTCTAAATTTCCCCAATGCAATGCCGTTCAGGTGCATCAATATCCAATGCAGGAGTTCATTGGAAAAGACGGTATCGCCGCGGTCAACTGGCAAAGGCTGCTGCTGGACTCAATGGATCCGATCGCTGGGACCGATGTTTTGCAGCTGTTCTGATGCAGCAGGAAATTTTAGAAAGGAAAAACCTGAGCTGAGATTTCGTGCATTTCATGGTGTGGCGCGGCAGATAGATTTTTGCACTGAGACCTGTCGGGAGGCGCTGATTTCGAAGAGGCAAAGGGGCAATTTCACGGTGTCCGTCATTGAGCGCATAGTCAAAGTCACAACGCTCCAGCTGGCATTGCCGCAATGCATCATGGCAGATTGCCGAGGGCGTGAAATCAGTTATTAGGCGAAGTAAGCTTTTTTGCGCGCCAGCGCATGACCGAGCAGCGCGAGGAAGCAGGTCAAGACGAAGAGTTTGTTGACAAACCAGTTCATCGTCCATAAAGTCCACTGCGGGTCGAGCAGAAACAGCCAAAACTTGGTCACAATGATCAATATTTCCACCGCCGAGATGATGACCGCGCCCGGCCAGGCGAATTTGTGCTGAGTCAGCAGCGCCCAGCCGAGCCATAAGTGCGCTGCCCACCAGAAATCCCAGTAGATGTAGGTCTGGATCGTGGCGCCCTCATGGATTGCCCAGACAATCGGCAGGATGAACTTGATGACCAGTGTCCAAGCCGCCAGCAAAAAAAGAAAATGGGCAAAAAACCGCAGCATGCTCAAGCGAGCAGATGGGCCGTTTTCTGTGTCAGGCTTGCAATTGGCAATCCATTGGGGCAAGCGGCCATGCACGGCTGATCCTGGCAGTCAATGCAGCTGCTGGCATCGTGTTCCAGGGCGCTGTAAGTGGTCGCAGCCATCTGCCGGTCGCCATAATCGACGGCATACATGCGGGCGCGCAGCACATCCGAAATCTCAACCTGTACCGGACAGGACTGCCCGCAGATGCCGCACCCTTGGCGACACTGCGTGCTGCTATGCATTTGCAAATACTGCGCCAGCACCTCAATATCGGCAGCGCTTACCTGCGTTGCGCCTGAAGCGCCGAGATACTCATCAATCAGCTCGAGTTCTGTCATGGAGATGACAGCGACATCAATTTTGCCGCTGGCGAGAGCCCATTTCAGCGCGGCCTGGGCGAACGTGGTCTGCAGCGGCTCGCGGGGTCGAATTTCATTGAGTTTCGCACCCAATAGTATTTTCATCGCAGCGATGCCCACGCCGGCGGACTTCGCTTTGTCAAGCACCGGCTCCAAGCCGGTCTGCAAGGCGACATAATGAAAGAATTGGCGTACCTGATCCTCAAAGCCGGTATCTTGAGAGAAATTGAACGCCACCAGGATCACATCCGCCAGATCATGATCCAGGCTGTAGTCAATGCATTCGACCAGTCGGGAACCGTGACCGGAAACGCCCCGCAAGCGAATTTTGCCGTCGCGCCTGGCGCGGTCGGTAAACTCCAGCCACTCATCGTTTTGCAGTCGAGCCAGATCATTGACTGCATGGTTGTAGTAGATGTCCACGTAGTCGGTTCGAAGACGCCTCAGACTGCCTTCCAGCGCGCGCATCATCTCATTTCGATCCTCGTCGGCCCGCGCCCTGGTTTTGGAAGCGATGACAACTTGCGAGCGCACTGCACTGAGTGCCTGGCCGACCGCATGCTCGGAACTGCCGCCGCGATAGCTTTCTGCGGTATCAAAATAGGTCACGCCGCGCTCAAAGGCCTGGCGCACCAGCCTCGGGTCAGACAGACGGCTGCCGCCGAATGCGATATCGGATACCTTGATGCCGGTTTTGCCAAGCGGTACCGAGCGGCGGATGACGTTGCGCTCATCGCCGTGTACGAGCCCGGGCAGGCTGGCCGGCACCACGCCTGCAGCGGCTGCCGAGCTGAGCTTGAGAAAATCACGTCTTCGCATAAGTCTGCCAGCGATGGCCTGTATCTTCTGATCGCTGAATATCAGATCTCATTTTCAATCTCCCATAATAAGTTTTTTCGTGATTGGAAAAAGCATGAATTTGCCGCAGCGGCCACCGGTGCAAGGCAGGATGTCAGGTGTGCGGCTGCGAGCAAAATTGGAAATAATTTACTTTCCATAATAAAATGGGCAGCAGATTCCTGGGTCCGGCTACTCTCAGTACTGACATCGACTCTTCAAATTCCAACAATCTTCATGGGCATGCCGCTGCCCGGCAGGCTGTACTGCGAATGAGTGTGCCTGGCGCGGCGATTGCGCTGAGATGCGCGCGCGTACCGCTATCACCGTCCGCGACGGACTCATGACTATGTGCTTCAAATGATTCAATAGGTTTTGACCATGTCTGTTGAAAACATGATGATTCTGACTGGCAATGCCAACCGCGGACTGGCAGGGCGGGTGGCGAATTATCTGTCTTTGCCGCTCGGCAATGCGACTGTCGGGCGTTTCAGCGACGGGGAGGTTGCAGTTGAGATTCAAGAGAACATCCGCAATATGGATGTATTCATTATTCAGCCGACCTGTGCGCCGACCAATGACAACCTGATGGAGCTGCTGGTGATGATCGATGCGGCCCGCCGCTCATCGGCCGGGCGCATTACCTCGGTCATACCCTATCTCGGCTACGCCCGACAGGACCGGCGCCCGCGCAATTCCCGGGTGCCCATTTCAGCCAAGCTGGTTGCTTCCCTGATTGATCGGGCCGGGGCGGACCGGGTGCTGACGATGGATCTGCATGCGGATCAGATTCAGGGATTTTTTGATATTCCGACCGACAATATCTATGCGCGGCCGGTGATTATCGGCGATCTGTGGAAGCAGCGCATGGATGATCTGACGATCGTATCTCCGGATGTCGGCGCAGTGGTGCGAGCCCGCTCAATCGCGCAGCAGCTTAAGGCGCAGTTCGCCATTGTTGACAAGCGCCGTCCGCGGCCCAATGTGGCTGAAGTCATGAATGTGATCGGCGAGGTGGAAGGGCGAACTTGCGTATTCATTGACGATATCGTCGATACCGCGAATACGCTGTGCCAGGCGGCCAATGCACTGATCGCGCGCGGCGCCGCGTCGGTGAAAGCATACTGTACCCATCCGGTGCTTTCGGGCAGTGCCGTGGACAGCATTGAGGCGTCATCCTTGGCTGAGATTGTGGTTTGTAATACAATAAAACTCTCCAAACAGGCACGAAAAAGCAATAAAATTCGTCGCCTTGACGTTTCACAGCTGATTGGCGAGGCCATTCGGCGCATTTCTGTCGGTGATTCGGTCAGTTCGATTTTTGTTGATTAGCCGGCGATTCCTCACTGGCAGCCAGCCTCCATATTGCGAAGACGCATCAGGTAACACAAGCAAATGAGTACTAACTTTACATTGGAATTAACTGCCCGTGACAACACTGGCACTTCCGCCAGCCGCTGTCTGCGGCGAGCTGGACAAGTGCCCGTAGTAGTCTATGGGGCTGATCGGGACAATGCCTACTATACCGTCGATCATGACCGGCTGATGCATAATCTGGCGGTCCAGGCATTTCATTCGGCTATCATTGATGTCAATGAAAACAAAAAGACGCAAAGCACTATTTTACGCGAAGTGCAGATGCATCCGTACAAGCAGCAGGTGTTGCACATCGATTTGCAGCGCATCAAGTCGACGGAGACAATCACCTTGCGCGTACCGCTGCATTTTGTCGGGGACGATGAGGCGCCTGGCACGAAAATTGACGGCGGCATTTTTACGCGCCTGATCGTGGATTTGGAGATTCAGTGCCTGCCAAAAGATCTGCCAGAGTATATTGAGGTCGATGTGAGTGCGCTGGAATTGAACCAGTCGGTTCATATTTCGAATATCACTCTGCCTGACGGTGTCGAGATGTCATCCTCTTATGCGGATGCAGATGACTATGCCGTAGCCAGCATCACGCCGCCGCGGGTTGCCGCCGCTGATGAAGAGGCGGATGCAGACCCAGCGGCCCTTGATGCGCAAGTTGAGGGCGCCGCTCCGACGGATGCCGAGTCCGAATCGTAGTCACCCGCCTGCGGCTTGATCGCTGGAATCTGGCGGCGTTTGAGTTTTTTGCACATGCCGCCGGCGCAGTCTATTGCGCACCGGTCGCGTCCATCTTGCATTTGTTTTTGGTCACCTTTCATGGCGCATGCGATTATTGGCTTGGGCAACCCCGGCTCACAGTATCACAATACCCGCCATAATTGCGGGTTTCGCTTTATTGACCTGCTCACTGCGCAGCTCGGTGTCGAACTCAAGCTCAGCCCGCGATTGCGATGCAAGCTGGTACGTACCCGGCTTGACGGCACGGCAGTCACTCTGGTGCAGCCCATCACCTATATGAATTTGAGCGGCGAGGCCTTTGTGAAGGTTGCCCGCTATTACAGAATTGAACCGGCCAGCATCATCGTTGTGCACGATGAGCTGGATTTGCCCGCCGGCACCGTGCGGCTCAAAGTGAGCGGCGGCGCGGGCGGCCATAATGGCCTGAGCGACATCATCGCCCGGGCGGGCACCAGGGACTTTGTCAGAATTCGCATCGGCATCGGCCGACCGCCAGCGGCGGCGAGCACTGTTCCCTATGTGCTGAGTGTGCCGCCGCGCCCGGAATTCGAAGCCATCAATGCAGCGATTGGCAAAGCGGTGGAGCACACCGGAAAAATTCTTCAAGGCCATCATGCGCAGGTGATGAACACCCTCCATGCACGGCCGCCGACGGCCAAGGCCGCGACCAAAGCGTCCGCGCCTGAGTGCAGCTAACCGCAGCAAATGGGATTTCGGTGTGGCATCATCGGTCTCCCGAATGCGGGCAAGTCAACGCTGTTCAATGCGCTGACTGGCGCACAGGCTGAGGCTGAGCCTTATCCGTTCTGCACCATTGCGCCCAATATCGGCACGACAGCAGTCGCCGATGAGCGGCTTGACCGGATCGCCCGCATTGTCCGGGTCGAGCGCAAAGTGCCGGCAGCCATCGAGGTTGTTGATATTGCCGGATTGGTTGAAGGCGCAGCGCAAGGCGAGGGGCTGGGTAACCGGTTCCTGGCGCAGATTCGCGAAATGGATGTGATTGCGCATGTGCTCGGCGCTTTCGAGAGCACAGCCAGCCTCGCTGAACAGGCTGAAATCGTCAATCTTGAGCTGCTGCTGGCCGATTTCGATACCGTGCAGCGCGCCTTGGACAAGGCACAGCGTCGCGCTCGCACGGGCGATGCCGAAAGCCGCGAGGCAGCGGCGGTTTACGCACAGTTGAGTGCGCTGCTTGGAGACGGACGGCCTGCGAGCGCAGCCAGCGCTGAGACAAAAGAGCGCCCGGCCTATCTGGATCTGCATCTGCTCAGTGCCAAGCGCAAGTTTTATGTGATCAATGTCGGCGAGGACGGTGCACTGAACGGGCTGGATGCTGCCCGGCTCAATGCGCTGCATATTGCCGTTTGTGCCAAGCTTGAGACTGAACTGAGGCAGCTGTCGCAGTCCGAGCAGGCAGCATTTCGAACTGACCTGAGACTGGATTCATCCGCCCTTGCGGACATTGTGCGCACCGGCTATGATACGCTGGGGCTGCGGACTGTGTTTACCTTCAATGAAAGTGAGGTTCGCGCCTGGCCCATACGGCATGGCAGCAGTGCCGCACAGCTGGCCGGCATGATCCACACAGATATCGAAAAAGGGTTTGTGCGGGCGGATGTGATGGCATGCGAGGACCTGTTTGAGCTTGGCAGCGAGTCTGCGGTTCGAAACGCTGGTCGCATGCGCAGCGAGGGCAGGCAGTATCTGCCATGTGAGGGCGACATTATTCGGGTTCGGTTCCGCGGCTAGTGCGTATGGTCTACAATGGATCCGATGTCGCAGGGGATTTGTCGCAAGAGGTGAGCTATGAGTAAAAAATTTGATCTGATCGTGATCGGCGGCGGCAGCGGCGGTCTCGCTGCCGCGCGTCGCGCCAGCGAGTACGGTGCCAATACTGCGGTTGTCGAGCAGCATAAGCTGGGCGGTACATGCGTCAACGTCGGCTGTGTGCCGAAAAAGGTGATGTGGACCACCGCGCGGATGGCCGAGGCTTTGACGGATGCGCCTGACTACGGATTTTCAGTATCCGACTACAGCTTTGACTGGTCGGTCATCAAGCGCGCACGCGATGAGTATATCGCTCGACTCAACGCCATCTATGCCAATAATCTTGAAAACTCAAAAGTCACACTCATTGGCGGCAGCGCCAGTTTTTGCGGACCGCAGGCGCTGCGGGTCGGCGATGCTGTTTATGAGGCTCCGCATATCCTGATTGCGACCGGCAGCAAGCCGGTCATGCCGAATATCCCGGGCATTGAGCACGCGATCAGCAGCGATGGTTTTTTTGAGCTTGAGCGGCTGCCGCAGAGGGTTGTCATTACTGGCGCTGGCTATATTGCCACCGAGTTTGCCGGCGTGCTGCACGGTCTGGGCAGCGATGTCACCATGGTATTGCGCAAGGATCGGCTGCTGCGTGGCTTTGACTCATCGCTGACCGGCATTGTTCAGTCTGAGATGGAGAAATCCGGTGTGCGGCTGACGCTCAACTCGGGCGTCACAAAGATTGAGAAGACCGGCGATCAGCTGCTTCTGGCACTGGCTGACGGCACTGCCATTGAGCAGGTTGATGAATTCATCGTGGCCGTGGGCCGCAGTCCGAATACGGAGACACTGGCACTTGAGAATGCGGGTGTCGGTTTGAGCGAGCGCGGGTTTATCGAGACCGATGCGTATCAAAACACTGTGGCGCAGGGGGTCTACGCGGTCGGCGATGTAACCGGACGCATTGCGCTGACACCGGTTGCCATTGCGGCCGGGCGCCATTTGGCGGACCGCTTGTTTGGCGAGCAGCCGCAGGCGCACATGGATTACGATACCGTGGCTTCGGTGATTTTCAGTCATCCGCCGATCGGAACAGTGGGCTTGAGTGAGGAGCAGGCTCGAAAGCGCTGGGGCGATGCAGCTGTGAAAGTCTACCGGAGTGAGTTCAAGAACATGTACTATCAGGTGACCCGTCGCAGTTCACCGACTTTGCTGAAGCTGATTACAGCGGGCGAGGATGAGAGAGTGGTCGGCTGTCACATTGTCGGCGATTTTGCGGATGAAATTATCCAGGGGTTTGCGGTGGCCGTTAAAATGGGGGCCACCAAGCAAGATTTTGACCGTACCGCAGCCATTCATCCGACTGTAGCTGAGGAGCTGGTGACGATGCGCTGAGTAGCGTTTTTCCCTGCTGCGAATCGGCCGGCGGCGCTACAGCTCCTTGCGAATCCTTTCGATGACTTTCTTGGTTTGCGGTCTTTGGCCGTGCCAGAGGGCAAACGATTCGGCGGCCTGCTCAATGAGCATGCCCAAGCCGTCTGCAGATTGGCGGACGCCGCTGCGCAGCGCCCAGTTTTGAAAAGCCGTCGGCTGGTCTGCGTACATCAAGTCATAAGCCAGCTCTGCCTCGGCAAAAACTTGCGCCGAGATTTCCGGCAGGCCGTGCGCCAGTCCCGCGGCGGTGGCATGGATGACGATATCATAGCCTTGATGCAGGGCATCATTGAGTCCGCCGCTGGTCACGGCGCCGCAATCACTGAATCGGGCTGCCAGCGCCGCCGCTTTGTCGGCCGTGCGGTTGACCACTGTCAGCGCTGCCGGATTCTCATTCAGCAGCGGCCCTAAAATGCCGCGGGTCGCGCCGCCGGCGCCGATGATCAGGATCCGCTTGCTGCGGATCGTGATGCCGATATTGCGGGTGATATCAGTGACCAGGCCGATGCCATCGGTATTGTCGCCGAATACTGAGTCATCGAGAACCAGCGTATTGACAGCGCCGGCCTGGCGGGCCGCAGAGCTCAGCTCATCGGCGTAAGCGCAGGCATTGAGCTTGAATGGCACCGTCACATTCAGGCCGTGCCCGCCGCTTGCCTGAAAGCCGCTGGCAGCCTGATCAAAACCGCCGATATCGACTTGTACCGCACGATATTCGAGCTGGATGCCGAGCTGTCTGGCAAACAGCCCGTGCACCCGCGGTGATTTGCTATGCGCAATGGGGTTGCCAAACACTGCATACAGCAGCGGTTTCGGCTCAAAGTCGAACAGATCTTGCATGGATCGATTGCCAGTCAGCCTTGGTTTTCAAACAGTGCAGCCCATCCGATTGCGGCCGCAGAGTTTCAATGCAGTGTGCACTTCAGCCGCCGAATACGAAATTGCCAATCATGCGGCCCGGCAGCAAAGTAAGAGCGCCTGCGGCAACGAGACCGATAAATACGCCGATCATGCCCTGCTTGTGCGATCGGGTTCGGCCGTTTCGAATGGAGTAAATCGCATAGGCCAAAGATGCAAGCGTAAAGATGGACAAGCCATGAATGGGGCTGAGACCCTCGCGCAGGCCGTGCAGACGAAATGAGCCTGCGGCAACCACAATCATCACGATAACCCAGATGCGACCCAGCAGTTTGTGCCGGGCAGTTCCTTTGCGGCCGTACAGAATGACGGCGCCTAGAATGACGGCGCTGCAGGCAGCCGCAATATGAATTGCAATATCCGCGGCGGTCATGAAGTCATGCTCGACAGGTGCGCGTGGACAGCCGCCGGTGACGCGGCTGGCCCGGTCGGGTTCTGCCAGCGGTCGCCTGCAGGGATTCACAAAAAATTCGCTGAAGTGCCGATTTCATTTACAGGTATGCGAGAGCCAGACCAAAAAATACCATGGCGCCAAACCAGCTGTTGCCGCTAAAGGCCTGGAAGAATCTTTGCCGGTCATCCTTCCGGCAAAGGTATTGATGCCAGACTGCGGTCAAGGCGGCCCCGGCAAGCCCCAGAAAATAATATCCGTTCAGCTCCTCAAGCAGGCCGACGGCACTCAGAATGACAATTGTAACCCCTTGACAGGCGCCGATGATCCAGCGGTCCCGGCGGGCGGCGAGCAGCGCTAAAGATTTGACTCCGATGCGCCGGTCGTCGTCGCGATCAACCATGGCATAAAACGTATCGTAAGCGCCAGCCCAGGCGACATTGGCCGCCAGCAGCAGCCAGCCGCTGAGAGTAACGGTATCAAGCTGAGCGGCAAAAGCGATCGGAATACCCCAGCCGAATGCCAAGCCCAGGTAGAACTGCGGCAGATGGGTGAAGCGCTTCAAATAGGGATAGGAGACAGCCAGCGCCACGCCGGCACAGGCGAGCAGCAAAGACAGCGGGTTCAGCGCCAGTACCAGCCCCAGAGCGATCAGGCATAGTCCGATAAACAGCGTGATCGCCTCAGTGGCAGAAACCTGGCCGGTTGCCAGCGGCCGTTCGGCGGTGCGCTTGACCTGCGGATCGTAGTTGCGGTCTGCAAAATCGTTCACCACGCAGCCGGCCGAGCGCATGACGAACACGCCGCAGACCAGGATTAGCACGATATGCGGTGACGGTGATCCCGCGCCGGCGACCCAGGCAGCCCACAAGGTTGGCCAAAGCAGCAGCAAGCTGCCAATCGGCTTGTCCAGACGCATCAGGCGGGCATAGGCGCCAAGCCGGTCAGACAGCGGCATACTCACCCTCTTTCGCAGTCCATCGTCGGATCAGCGGCACGATGGTTTCCGCATGATGCTCTAGCATGACTGTTGCGGTCCGCTTGACATCATCCAGCAGTTCCATATCACGCGGCAACTCAGCAATTCGGAACAGCTGCGCTCCCGTCTGGCGGGTCCCCAGCAGTTCACCGGCGCCGCGCAGCTGAAGATCAATCTCTGAAATTTTGAATCCATCATTGGACTCTTCCATGACGGCCAGTCGTTTTTGAGCGAGTTCTGAGGGGTCATCTTTATGCAGCAGAATGCAATGGGATTGCACGGCGCCGCGGCCGACTCGGCCCCGCAGCTGATGGAGTTGCGCGAGTCCCAAGCGGTCGGCGCTCTCGATCACCATCAAAGTGGCATTCGGCACATCCACGCCGACCTCAATGACCGTTGTCGCGACCAGCACCTCTACTTGCCCGTTGCGGAAACGGTTCATTATGCGATCGCGCTCGGCGCTTTTCATGCGTCCATGAATCAGTTCGACGCGGCAGTCCTGAAGCGCCGCCGCGATATATTTTTCGGCTTCAACTGCGGCCTGCGCATCGATGGTTTCTGACTTGTCGATAATGGGACAGACCCAGTAGACCTGCTGTCCGGCGGCGCATCGTTTCTTGACTGCGTCCAATACCTGCGCGCGCCGGTGCAGCGGAAATGCCTTGGTGCGCACTGCAATGCGTCCCGGCGGCAGTTCGGTGACACTGGAGACATCCAGGTCGGCATAGAATGTCATGGCCAAGGTGCGTGGAATCGGGGTGGCGGTCATGACCAGCTGGTGCGGCTCCAGATTATCCTGAACGCCTTTTTCCCGCAGTGCGTAGCGTTGCCCGACGCCAAAGCGATGCTGCTCGTCAACTACGATGATGCCGAGCCGCTTGAATTTAACGCCTTCCTGAAACAGGGCATGGGTGCCGATGATGATTTTTGCAGAACCGTGCTCGACCGCATGCTGCACGTTGCGACGCTCTTTAGCGGTCATGCGCCCGGTCAGCAGCTGCACATCAATGCCGAGCGGCACAAACCATCCAGCGAAGGTTTTATAGTGCTGCTCGGCGAGCAGCTCAGTCGGCGCCATGACGGCCGCCTGGCAGCTGCAGTCCACGACCCAGGCAACGGCGGCCGCGGCGACCAGCGTCTTGCCTGAGCCGACATCGCCTTGCACCAGTCGCAGCATCGGAACCTCCTGGCGCAGGTCATTGAGAATCTCGCGAATTACTCGGCTTTGTGATCGGGTCGGCGCAAATGCCAATGAGTCTTTCAGCCTTTTTGACAGGTCGCCGCTTGGATTCATCACTGCGGCGCGGCCCGACTGGCGGATCTGCTTCTGCTGCTGTCGGGCAACCTGAAACGCGACCAGCTCTTCGAAAATCAGCCGTCGTATGGACGGCATCTCATAGTCCTGAACGCCGAATTCGAACATCTCCAGCGGCGGGGTGTGGGCGTACGCCAGGGCGTCAGCCAGCGGCGGCATCTGATACTGCTTGCAGATTGCTGCCGGCAGCAATTCGCGCAGACCGCTTTGCCCGCTCATTTCCAGCGCGGCTTTGACAATAGACTGCATCAGCAGTTGCGAGATGCCTTCCGTGCGGCGGTACACCGGTGTCAGCCGGTCGTTCTCGACCGGTTTGGGCTTCGAGCCGCAGGCCATGTACTCTGGATGGATCATCTCGAACTGGCGGCGGAACCGGACCTCGCCGAAACAGCGAATCCAGGCGCTGCGCTGCAGATTCTCAAGCTGACGGTTATTGAAGTGAAAAAGGCGCATGGTCATGCGGCCGGAATCATCCTCAAGGTGCACTGTCAGGGTGCGGCGGCCGCTGTAGCCGACCTGCACTTTCTTGATTCTGCCGATGACCAGCATGCGGTCGCCGGCGGTCAGCGAGCCGATTGGCGTGACAGTCGTCTTGTCGAGATATCGATAAGGCAGATGAAACAGCAGATCCTTGATCTGCATGATGCCGATTTTCTCAAGTGAAGCCGCTATTTTTGGACCGACACGGGCAATCTGCGTAACCGGCCAATCCTCGACTTGTGTCTGGTCTGGCGTAGAGTTCACCTAACTGCGCACAGCCATAATCGCCTCGACCTCAACACAGACATCTTTGGGCAGTGATGCCACGCCAATGGCCGCGCGGGCGGGGTACGGGGAATCGAAGCATACTTCCATCACCTCGTTGACGAGTGGAAAATCATCGAGGCTGGTGAGGTAGACTGTGAGCTTGACAATATCTGCCAGACTGCCGCCAGCGGCCTGCGCGACCGCAGACACATTGCGGAACACCTGCTCAATCTGTGCTTCGGGGCCGCCTTCGACGATCCTCTGGGTCACCGGATCCAGCGGTATTTGTCCTGAAATGTAGACACTGCCGGCCGTGCGGACAGCTTGTGAGTACGCGCCGATCGCGGCCGGCGCCTGATCCGTTGAGATCGAATTGCGGGTGGTCATTGGCTTGCTGGTACCGGCGCCGGAATCATATTGGACTGTGTTCAGTTCTGCCGGCGGCTGCAGGCACAGGCCCGGCGCAGCCGCTTTGGGTCATCTATTTTAGCCGTTTACACTTTACGGACACGACTGACACGATAGACATTGCTGTCGCGCTTGAGTTTACGCAGGATGGCAGCGAGATGATCGCGGTTTCTGACTTCAATGTCAAACTGCAAAATGGCGAGGTCCCGGCTTTGGGTGGTGTCCATTTTGAGGTCGCAGATATTCGATCCGGCCGCGGCGATGCGCGCAGTAACACCGGCGAGCACGCCTTTGTAATCTTTGGCATCGACCTGAATGATGGTTCTGAAGACTCCTTGCGGCTGGTTTTTCCAGTCGAAGCTTACCCAGTGCTCGCTGGGCGCTTTCGAGGCTTTGACGTTGGGGCAATGGATATCGTGAATGACGAAGCCGCGGCCCGGGACCATATGCCCGACAATGGGCTCGGGCGGGATGGGATTGCAGCATTTTGGAAAAGTGATGACAGTGCCCTCAATGCCGGCAATACTGACGGGGACTTCGCTGGGTGCATTCAAATCCGTTGCCGGTGACAATTCCAAGTCGCGCAGCATCTCGCCGATTAGAATCGTTGCATTCAGTTCACCCGACCCGATTTTGGCCATCAATGCCGGCCAGTCGTCCAGAGCCAATTTCTGAAGGTGCCGGCTTTTGAGCTCGTCGGTGATGGCGCTCGCCTTGATCTGGTAGCTTTTCAGCGTTTGGCTGAACAGGCGGCTGCCAAGCCTTTGCCGTTCTTTTTGGGAGCGGCTTTTGAGCGTTTTGCGAATGGCCATCCGCGCCCGGGTGGTGACGACAAAGTTCAGCCAGTTCGGATCGAGAGATCTGCTGCTGGATCGGCCGGTGATAATTTTGACGCTGTCACCATTGCGCAGTGTGGTATTAAGGGGCACATTCTGACCGTTGATTGTCGCGGCCTTGATCTTGTTGCCGATATCGGTATGGATGGTGTAGGCGAAGTCTACGACGGTCGCGCCTTTTTTCATGCGCTGGATCTCACCATTCGGCTTGAATACGTGGACGTAGTCGTAGAACAGGTCCATACGTACATTTTGCAGGTATTCCGATGGCGTCTCAGATTCTTCCAGTCGCAAAATCAGGTCATTGAGCGACTGCAGGCCGGGGGCGCTTTTTGGGCTGGTGCTCGATTTGTAGCGCAGATGCGAGGCGATGCCGGATTCGGCCGTACGGTGCATCTGCTCGGTTCGGATCTGCACCTCAACCGCGCGCTCGAACTCGCCGCGCACCACAGTATGCAGAGATTCATAGCCGTTGGATTTCGGAATCGCGATGTAGTCGCTGAATTCGCCGGCGATCGGCTTGAAGCGCCGGTGGACGACTCCCAGGGCGCGGTAGCAGCTGTCGACTTCGGGCACAATGATGCGAAACGCAATCAGGTCCCGCACCGCTTCGAGGGTGTTGCCTTTGCGTTTCATTTTGTTATGGATTGAGGATATGTTTTTCAGCCGACCGGAAACCTCAGCCTCAATGCCATGGGCGGTCAGTTCGGCGCGAATTTTCTGTGACTGAGTCTCAATGGTCTCATCGACGCGGTTGCCGAAACTTTTGCGAATGGCTTTTTTCAGGGTTTTGTAGCGGGCCGGATACATTGCCTTGAAACACAGATCCTCCATCTGCTGGCGCCAGTTGTACATGCCGAACAGATTGGCGATGGGGATATAGATTTCTTGGGTCTCCCGCACGATTCGCTTGCGCTTGTCAAGCTTGTGGACTTTCAAGGTCGACAAGTTGTGAATCCGATCCGCGAGCTTGATCAGAATGACACGAATGTCTTTCGACATTGCGGCGAAGAGGCGGCGGATATTTTCGGCCTCATAATCGCGTATTGAGTCGAATTCGGTCTTGCTGACTTTGCTGACGCCGTTGACCAGAGCGGTGACCTCTTCGCCGAATGCAGCGCTCAGCTGCTCTGGTTTCAATTCGGTGTCTTCGAGGGTGTCGTGCAAAATGGCGGCGACGATGGTGGTGCAGTCAAGATGCAGCCTGGCGAGAATGCAGGCGACTGCCAGCGGATGGTTAATGTAGTTTTCGCCGCTTTTGCGGCGTTGCCCGTCATGGGCTTCGGCGCCAATGCGATAGGCTTGCTTGACGATCTCGATCTGATCGTCAGCCAGGTATTCTTCGAGCGAAGAGCACAGCCCTTTGAATTGCTGCTCTTCGGCTTTGGAGATCTTCAGCCAGCGGAAGAGATCTGAGAACGCATCACTCGACGACCTGATCAGTCGATCCTTGGTCGTCTGCCTGCGGTTCTGCGATTTCTTCTGCGTCCTCTGCAGCGGACTGCTGCGCGTCGTCTGCAGAGGCAGGGACTGTGAACTCGCTCGCACGCTCTTCGCTGCGGGAGTGGATATCGTCATCGGTAAGGGTGAACTCGTCCTGTGGACCGTCATCCTCATCCAGAATGTCCTTGGTGACCAGACCTTCCGCGATTTCACGCAGGGCGATTACGGTGTCTTTATCATTGTCTCTCTCGACCAGCGGCGGCGCGCCGCTGGCGAGCTGCCGGGTGCGCTTGGTTGCAATCAGCACGAGCTGAAAGCGGTTATCGACTTTGTCAAGACAATCTTCAACTGTAATGCGTGCCATGAGTTACCTCAGTCAACCTTGATGTAGATGGGACGGCAGAAAAGCAGGCGTACTTGGGCATGCCTGCATAATTAGGGGCTTTTATTATACAAAAAACAACATGATTTGGTTCAAGTTTTTATTTGGCCTGATTTTTTTGGCAGCGGGATCGCGCCTGCGGCCGCAGAGTTTGCCTGGGCTTGTGTCAAGCAGTGCAAGGCGCCGCTTTTCGGGGATTCAGACTAGCGAGATAACGATGCCAAGATGGCAGGCAATTTCTCGACCAGGTAGAGCGGCAGCGAGAGCAGGCGACAGGCGATGGACTGCTGCCGGCCGCGGGCGGACACTTTGGCTTGCAGGTTGTGCAGGCTGGCGGGACTGGTGTTGAAGCGAACTGCAAGCGAGATGTCTTTTTCGGCAGCAAACTGGTGCAGCGACTTGAGTCTGCCGGCGGCGCCCGCCTTGACCTCAATGGGCACGATGCGCCCGTCCACTGCGGCGACGTAGTCAACTTCCGCGTTGGCTGACTTTCCTTCGCGGAGCCAGTAGTTCAGCTCGCGATTGGCGGAACTCGCAAGCATGGCCTGAAGATGCTGGCCGATGAACTGCTCGGCCAGCGGCCCCTCGTTGACCAGCTGCTGCTCGCTGGCGCTGCGGATCATTTCCCATCCGAGCCCGCATACAGCGGTCATCATGCCGATGTCCATGTAGATCATCTTGTAGGTGTGAGGGTCTGAATCCGCCTGCAGCGGCAGTCCGCCGCAATGGCTGTGGAATACCTTCGACAAGACCCGCGCCAGGCACAGCAGATCGATGTCTGATTTGATGGTGGCGGCTTGATCGTTCCTTGAGTAGTGCACGTATTTGACTTTCCGTCCGACATTGCGCGCCGCAAAATTGAAAATGCTGACAATGCGCGTGATATTACGTGAGCCTATATATTTTGGGAAGTCTTCCCGGTAGGTGTCAATGATGGAAGCGTGGACTTCGCGAACGGCGCGCATTTGGCGTGTGAGCCGGTATGCCTCGACTGCTTCTGGCAGTCCGCCGACAAAACAGTAGCTGCGCAAATGATCCATCAGGAGGTTGTGGATCGCCGGATCCAAGCCTTGCTCCAGATCAAAATCCCGAATCGCGCCCGCGAGCTTTTCGGCATCCATCGCATTGAGAAACTCGGTGAAGCTCATCGGGCCCATATGCAGGTAGGCGATACGTCCGACCGGCATGGGTGCGCTTGAGTTGCGCAGATAGAAGTCCAGCAATGAGCCTGCGGCCAGAACCGGGAGGCGGCTTTTGTTCTCTTTGAAGTAGCGCAGTGCGGCAACAGCTTCGGGCACGGCTTGAATCTCGTCGAGAAACAGCAGCGAATCGCTGCGAAGCGGCTCAATCCCCGGCAACGCCTCAAGAACATTCAGAATATAGTCT
This sequence comes from Arenicellales bacterium, assembly GCA_965200545.1. Lineage (GTDB taxonomy): Bacteria > Pseudomonadota > Gammaproteobacteria > Arenicellales > JAJDZL01 > JAJDZL01. The sequence continues at coordinate 555,610 of CBDAUJ010000002.1, forward strand.
GGATCGTTGCGGGCGAATGCAGAGGTCAAATCGCGATGGCGTTCCAGGTTGACTTCGGTGAGCGGGCGGCGGCAGCGATCGGCGAACAAGCGGACCAGCGCGGTTTTGCCCACTTGGCGCGCGCCTCGGATGATCAGCGGTTTTCTGGATGGCTGCGCCAGCCACCGGTCAAGGTCGGCAAATTGTTTGCGATCCATGTGAGTCGTAAAATCCTGCGGTCATGCAAAGAAAAATAACAAAAAAGGGGCATCAAAAGTGATTTAAATATTATAAAAAGGGCTTTTTATAATATATTTTGCTTTAGAATTGTGCAGTATCATTTGCATTTGCCCCAACATCGCAGTACTTCAAATCGATAGACACCCTATGTTTCTGCGCATCGCTGATGACTGGACTGCTGCATTAATCAGCAAATTCTGTCATGATCGCAAGTCGAAGCGCCTGAACTGTTACTTGTTTGACTGCGTTGCTGGAAGCTTTGGGGCTTGCGGCGACCTTTATTCCTTAAGGCGGCGCGGATTGGACGATCATCTGTGGAAGATAAAGGAATCGTTGAACTTGTAAAATTAAGGAGCATCGGATGTAGCCATGTACAACCGATGCTGTTCGATCTGACCATTTGCCTGCAGAAAATATCCGCACTTTTTTGGCTTCCATGATGTCCAGTCAATCCTTGCGTCCAGCAGGCATTCAAGCGAGGCGGAAATGAAAGCGTATTTTCACTACTGAAATCAATCCCTGAGAATAGTCATTAACATGGAAGATTTTGTTGCTGAGAGTTTAAGCACTTTGGTCAAGCGTTCGTCTAGTGAGGCGGATGTCAAGTCCATGATTATTCGGCCGGTTCTGAAGAAAATTCTGAATTACTCCAATGAGGATATTTTCGAAGAATCGACAACTCGAGGCACAGGCGCATCCGACCGACTGCGACCCGATTACCGATGCGGGGGGGGGTTGCGCAATTGTGCTGAATTGATATTGGAGGCAAAGAGTCAAAGCGTAGACATTTTCAAAAATCGCGGTCCAGATGAGCCGATCCACCATCATCCGCTCGGACAGCTAGCCAATTATCTGACAAGCTGTGAGTATTGCACACATGGAACCATTGGTGTGCTTAGCAACGGGCGTGACTGGGCCGTAATGGTGAACAAAAACAGCAAGGCGATTAGTGTTGACCAGTTTCGCGCGGAAGATAAAGCGAGTTTGGAAGGGCTACTGCGTGCCGCGCGCGACAAAGCGAGAGGAATTGCGGGTGAATTTGACTGGCACCAAACGGCTGAGACATCGAACTGGATCGATATCCTGAGAGAGCTGGCAGCAGACAATCAAATTCACAGCCCGAAAACAGTATTGCAAAGACTTTTGCAACCGGAGGTTTCGTCGATCAATTTTCGCGCCGCCAACACGTCGAATCATGAAATTGCTGGCAACATGCCCGACCACATCGCTGCTGCGGCGGTCGGTGAATTCAATTCCATACATGCTGATCTGTTTGGCAATCGCAAGATCTATCAGATGTGTATCCGTCCGGATACATATGACGATCAGATTTCGCCATCTGACATTACAAGCTGTCTGCGCGATCAGGCGATTCGCCATACGATTCATTCAAAGGACCGTTGTTTCGGCATCGCATACTCCGTCCCGGTTTTCGGACAAGTTAAACTGCGTGGTTTTGTATGGACAGGCGAAAAACTCCAGACAACAGAATTCTTTGACCTGGATTTGCCGAAGGCGGTCAATGTCAGGCGACTGGATGACATTGCGAACGGCTCTTACTCTGGAGATGAAGTTTCGATACCTTCAATGACCTTGGAAGGGATACAAAAGAAGTTTCACGAAGAGATTGACGCTTGGTTTAACCAGACTATTCAGACAGATCGGGAATTGCGGCATCTGATTCGAATTCTTTTCGTATGGCTGCTGCAAGACAGAGAACTGATACCAGAAAGCGTTTTGCCTCTGTTTGTCCCCGACGGGGCCGGTCCGACCGCAGTCCATGATCATCTGGAGTGGGTGTTTTCGGACTTGTTGGCCGTGCCGCCGGGTGAGCGGTCTTCGGCAGACGGCGATTTTCGAAAATGCATCTTCGATGAGCAGCAAGCACGGCAGCTGATTGAAGAAGTGCCGTTTTTGAACGGATCAATATTTCATCGGCTGGATGCTGAACTTGCTCCACAACGGCTTGCTAACGAGCACTATGTCGGCGAAAGCCAGAATGGATTGAAGGGATTGTTTGAAATACTCGCTGGATACCAATGGACGCTCAGCGAGAACAGCGCATATTTTCATGAAGTGGCAATTGATCCGAATATGCTCGGTGAACTCTTTGAGAGGCTGGTTCTGAGGACTGAGGGAATCCGTTTCGAAGGTTCGAACAAAAAGATGCCGGACGGGACTTATTACACGCCTTCCGATGTTGTGGAGGAGATGGTCTGTGATGCCATTGCGAATTGGCTGCATGGACGAGTGCACGGCCTTGAGGTCTGTTCCTTGCGGCAACTGGTCCATCTTGCGCCCGATGCTGACGTGTGGCATGACTGGGGGAATGATGTCCGAAGTGAGCTGCTGACGAATTTGCAATCACTGACGATTCTTGACCCCTGCTGCGGAAGCGGCGCTTTCGCTGTAGCCTCAATGCAGGCCATTGCCCGAATTGAAAGGCGCTTGTCTGAAGGGACAAAATTGTTTCCAGTATTGGATCGGGTAATCGAGAAGCAAATCTATGCCATAGACAAGAAACCGCTCGCCGTTTCCATTTCCAAATTGAGAATGTATATTGCCATTGTGGAGGCACAATTGCGGTCTGGCACAAATTTCCAAATTCAGCCATTGCCGAATTTGGAAGTACTTGTTATTGCTGCGAATACACTGCGAGTGGATATGCAGGAAAAACAGTCATCAATGTTCGAAATAGACAGTGAGCCGTTTTGGCAGGACGGAGTGTCGGAGCTGCTTGCGAATCGCGAGCTGTGGACCCAGAGTGCGCATCAACTGCAAGAAAAAAGCGATGTGAGAAGCGGGGATCAGAGAATACGAGAGTCTCTTTTGAAATTTGCACAAGACAATGCCAACAAATACCCGGAGGCGGACACACGCTGGCTGGAACTGGATATGCTGCAAGAGTCCAGAGAAGCTCTCGAATTGGATGTCAGGAAGTGTTTTCTTCGAGAAAAATGGGATATTGTCATCGGGAATCCGCCATACCAAGATGTCAAAAAAGAAGATCGAAAAGACTATGGAGGCGGTTTCGTCACCGAAGGATGTAATCTATACACGCTGTTTATAGAAGTGGGACTGAAACTCGCGAAAGAAGATGGCAATGTAACGATGGTTGTTCCTCATTCGGTCGTGTTTCGGGCAGAAGAAATACCAAAACCTTCGATCATTGATCCTAAAGTCAGCGCACCGGGTTGATTTCAGGACTTATGACAATAGGCCGACAGCACTTTTCCCCAAGCTTCCTTGGTTGAGTAAGGAAAAAGAAAACAGACAGCGAGCAACTATATTTTCGTTGAGTCTCTCCCCGCAAGATGAGTGTGAAATTTACAGTACTGGATATATTCGATTGGAGACAGAGAAACGCAGTGAAATGCTAAAAACATTTATTTCTCCAGTTTGTCAACCTAAATTTCAAACCCAATGGACGCATTCGCCGACTGTCGAACTGGCAAAATTGCTGCAAACAATGTATCAGCACCCAGTCGAGCAGAAATCGAACAAATCCAAGGTCGTGGCATTTCCAAAAACTGCCTACCTTTTCATCACTGCCTTGCCAAAACCTTACTGTGATCAACGGCAATGCAACACCTTTATTGACATCAAAAATGTCGATGAATACTGGGCATGGGTAGGGCTGTTTAATTCACGTTTATTTATTGCTCATTGGAAAATGCAGGGAGATGCATTTCATGTGAACACGAAAGACTGCTTGTCAGTGAAAAGACCAAATGGCTGGGACGGCGCGGACTTATTGAGATCAATTACTAAACTGGCGCAGGAACTCTTTTCAGACAGTGTTATGTCCAAATGCAAGAAAGCGAATCAAAAATTCGAAAACTGGGATTTTTATTCTGATCGTAAAGGCGAGGAAATTATTGACGAGCTTGATCGCAGATTGCTTACGGCCTATGGCTTGCCGCATGATCCTCTCACGCGGCAACTGAAAAAAATGCGCACGGGCGGAGCGCACGATTTTTTGACGCATTGATAGGCAGTCTAAGACGTGGGATCGGCGGAAAAATTCGCAGGTCATTAATCTTTAATCGCCGAGAGCCGTTTGCGAGTTGATGTCACCCCAAACCCTGGCTGAGTAGATTTTCACAATATGAGTTGCTAAAATAATGCCAGCCTGTTCATTTGCTCTAGGCTTCAATAAATGATTTCCGATAGTGTTTACCATTCGGTGTGGGACGGGCTTCTTGAGGTCGCTCGCATCAACCGTTATTTTTCGATTCTGGGAAGAAAGTATCGATTGCATAGCAATTTAATCCGTGGAACTCTTGCAGCCAGCGGCGCAGGCGCATTTGCTTCTGCCTTTAATATCCTTCCTTTTTATTCAGAAATTACAACTGCTATTTTTGGCGGTGTGATTGCCCTGCTAGTCATTTATGATCTGGTTGCTGAACCAACTCAACAGTACATTAAATTAAAAGTAGTCAATAGGCGGTTATCAGACCTTGAGATTGAGTACCGCTCATTTTGGGATAAAGTTAGAACTGGCACTCTATCAGATGCTGAAGCGATCGAAACAAAAGAGCAAATGATGCTCCGATTTAGTAATGCAGTCGATTTCTGTGACCTTAAAATCGACGATAAGGCAAGTTTAATTGCGCAAACGGAAGCGTTTGAGGTCGAGCAGACAAGGTATGCAACGTAGAAACCCGGTTGATGAGCGAGGAGTACCGCCAAGACAGCCGAAGCCATCTCCACCCGCACCTCCGCCCAAACCGAAGCCGCAACCCAAAAACTGATACAGTCCGGCACTGTCAAAGCTGATTCGATTCTTGTATGATGCGGATTCGGACGGTGTTTAAAGACCCAAACCCAATTGCTCTCTGAGCGGAATTTCGTTTGCGTTTAACGGGTGTACCTATTGTGCACTTAACAGAAATCCGATCATGAACGAACCCCAAACCAAAGTCAAAGTCTGGGATCTGCCTTTGCGGATTTTTCATTGGCTGCTCGTCATTTTGGTCGCCGTGATGTTTATCAGCGCCAAACGCGACAACTTTGATGTGCACATCATTGCCGGACAGGCGCTTGTTGTGCTGTTGACAGCACGCTTGCTCTGGGGTTTGGTTGGCAGTTCGAACGCACGTTTTTCCAGCTGGATTTTCGCGCCGCGTGAATACCTTCAGTACCTCAAAACACTGCCACAGAAAAAACCAAGCCATATGATGGCGCACAGCCCTATTGGCGCTGTCGCGGTCATTGCAATTCTCATCGCCCTGATGGTTCAGGTTGCAAGCGGTTTGGTCGCAGCGGATGTTGACGGGCTGGTAGAGGGACCGTTTGCGTACTATGTCTCCTATGAGCTCAATCGCCTGGCAAGCGATATCCATGTGCGCCATGAAAAATGGGTGCTGGCGCTTGTCATCCTTCACATTGCTGCCAATGCGTTTTACTATTTCTACAAAAAAGATAATCTTGTGCGGCCGATGATCACCGGTTCAAAACACCTGCCACAGTCGCTGGCAAGCCAGGCGCCTCGATTGGCGCCGGTTTGGAAAGGAATCTTCACAGCGCTAGTCGCAGCCGCGGCGGTTTTATGGGTGTTTTTTCAGTACGGATAAGGACTTTGCGAATCGTCCGCTCAGTTTTTCTTTTCCCGGAATTGCTGGTGGCAGTTCTTGCAGCCGTCGCCGCCGAGTGCCTTGACGGCAGCTCCAATCGCCCCTTTATCCCCGCCGTCGAATGCGGCCTCGACCGCTCTGGCGGGCTCCTCAAGCGCCATTGCCGCGGCCACAAAGTCAGCCCATTCAGTCCAGATATTGTCTTTTGACTCGCTGTCCGGAAAATGCGACAAGCCGGTATCTCGCGGGAATAAATCGGGAATGCCTGCGGCCTCGTCGGCCATTTGCGCCGCCATGCCTGAGAGCTCAAACGGGTCGCCGGCATCCCGCTTGAGATAGTTTCCAAAAGCCTTCATGCTGCTGCCGAGACCTTTCATGAAGTCAGCGCGCATCTGCAGTACAGATTCAGCCTCGGCCGCAGAGCTGACTGTGCCCGGCCCGCTGTCGGCAACCGCCATTGATGCAGCAGCACAGGCAAATAGAGAAAAAATGAGAGATCTAAAGACAGCTTTCATTTGGTTGTCCTCCGGTGACGATGAATGAATGATTGCATATTTTAACGCAGTGAAAGGTTCAGTCTCCGACCTGTATCGAATCGCGAAGCTGGCGCATTTTCGCAATCAGTCTGGCCGGCTTGACGACTTTGACTTTGTCGCCCCAGGATGCCAGATGCCAGGCCATCTCAGTTGTGCCGCCCGCGTAAAAAGTGACTTCAATGCGACCATCACGCAACGTTCGCATCTGCTGCGAGTGATGGAATTGCCAGTCACGGACCTCATCAGCGACGGATTTGTCGAACTGCCAGACAACCTGGCTCGGCCGCTCATGAAAAACGCCGAAGTTGTCCTCAATCTGTGCTTGAATCGAAAAATCCAGCTGGCGGGAAAAATACACGCCGCTTTGCAGATTGAGTTCAGATATCTTGACCAGCCTGAAGTATTTGAACTGATCCTCGCCGGCGTAAGGGTCCTGGGCGACCAGATAGCGGCGGCTGCCAGTCAGAAAACCATACGGATAAACCGTTCTGCGCCGGCTTTTGCCAGTGTTCCCAGTCGGATAATCGAAACTGATTACATTGCAGGTCAGGATCGCGGCTTTCAGCTCTTCGATCAAGTCATCATCAATATTCTCACGCGGTCCCGGTCTGCTCACAAAACCTTCGGTTTTGGCCAGCGTGTCCATATCAAGCTCGATCTGCTCCAGTCGCTTATGGTCCATATTGGCTCTCAGGTAGGTGAGGAGCAGCTGAGTCTGCGCCGACTGCGCTCGCATGCCTTGACGCTCAAACAGTTCAGCGCCCTGCTGCAGCAGGGCGACCTGCTCAGCGCTGACGGGTGGCCCCGGCATCGTGCGGCCGATCCGCCAGCGCTTCGGCCGCAGGCTCAGCACCTCAAGCTCAAATACGGATTTGCCGATCGACTCGATCATGCGCTCAGCGGTGCGTCGCGAACACCCGAACTTGTCCATAATAAACTGGTAGGAAACCCCGTCCGGGTTGGATTGCATCTCAAAGATCACATCGATCAGATCAATGTGTTTTTGGTACATCAGCTTGTCTGTTTTCATGGATTTGTCCCGCGTGACGCAGCTCCGCGCGGCATGTGTGCAGTTATAATAAATCCTATGCGCAACAACCGAAGTCAATTTGCTGTGCGCCTCGTGGCCATGGGCGCACTGGCTCTCCTGTGCTCAGGCCCGATCAGCGCAGATATAAACGGGGCTCGACACGTTGTTGAGACCACGTTCAACACGATTTACGATGAGCTGTCACCGCATCTCAGCCATGACACTCCGATCGATAATGTGGTCAGCGAGCTGCTGCGGACCGAGCTGCTGCCGCATCTGGATGTCCGCAAATTCTCCAAACTGATTATCGGCAAGCACTGGAAATCGACCAGCGCCAGCCAGCGTGAGAAGTTCGTTGAGATTCTCACCGAATTCTTGGTCCGCACAACAGTGAAAGTTATCGTCAGCAATCGCGACCTCCTGCTCAATGCCGCTGACGGTGTGACCATCGCCGACGTCCAGCAGGGGCGGACAGAGGACCGGGCCGTGGTCACCGTGCATTTGAGCCGTTCCGGACAGGCCGACAGAGTCATTGCATTTCGCATGCTCCACGATGGCAGCAGCTGGAAACTGTATGATCTGGTATTTGAAGGTATCAGTTTTGCCGTCAACTACCGCACGATATTGAATTCCGAAATTGGCAAGCATGGCATTGATGAGGTGGCGGCCAATCTGTCGGAGAAGCTGGCGTTCTAGACCTCGCGCCGCAGCTCGCCTAAACAAACTTTTCGGCAATGCGCAGCAGGCGCGTCGCAGCGCCCAGCGCGGGCTTGCTCAGTACGATCGCCGGCCATGGCTTGAATTTCAGGCTGTCAAGAGCGGTCTGTCCCGCATCCGATCCCAGCGCCCGCTGTCCGATGCGCATCCCGAAATAACTTGAGAGCGTGATCCCCGAGCCGCAATATCCCATCGCATAGTAAAGATTGTCTTGGACGCCGATATGCGGGCTGATGTCGGTTGTATAGGCGACATAGCCCACCCAGGCGTGCGAGACGCCAACACCCGCCAGCTGTGGAAAGACTCTGAGCATTTGCGCATACAGAACTTCTGTGCCGGCATCCGATGAGGCCTCAGTGAAAGTAACGCGGCCGCCGAACAGCAGGCGGGATCGGTCGGGTGACAGGCGAAAATAATTTCCAATCAGCAAAGTGTCGGAAATGACTCTGTTGTTTGGAATCAAGGCTGCGATGGTCGCTTCCGGCAGCGGTTCAGTTGCGATCTGAAAACTGCCGATCGGTAAAATGCGCCGGCGATGCCATTTGAACTGCGCGGGAGTATAGCCGTTGGTGGCCAAAATTACCTTTCGAGCATCGACGCAGCCGCGTGCCGTGTGCAGACGAAATCCGGCTGATATTTTTTCGATCCGAGTCACTTCACAGCGGTCCGCGATCATCGCCCCAGATTTGAGCGCCAGGCGCACCAGCGCACTGTGGTATTTTCCCGGATGCAGGCTGCCGTGCGCTTCAAGCACACAGCCCCCATGAAAAAAATCAGAGCCAATCTCGCGGTTTTGCTCCGCTTTGGACACCATGCGAAAATCTACCGCAACCGATGACGGCAGGCGGCTGTAGTATCGCTCCAGCTTCTCGAATCCCCTGGCGGAGTGCGCGCCCACGAAACGCCCAGTGCGCTGCCAGTCGCAGTCAATGCCCTCGGTTTCAATCAGCTCAACGAGATAATCAAGCGCATTTTTGCCTTCCTGTGTCATGGCGGCGGCGACCGTGTGTCCGTACCGCTTTTCCAGAGCGAAAAAATTCGGCTTGAAGCTGGTGCCGGCTTGCCCGCCATTTCTGCTGCTGCAGCCATAGCCAGCCAGATCGCGCTCCAGAACCAGTGTGGATCGACCTGCGCGCGCTGTCTGCAGCGCAGCATTGAGTCCGGTATAGCCGGAACCAATTACCGCAACATCAACATCATGCCCCAAATCAGTTTGTGTCAGTTGCGGGCGCGGGGCGGCCTCCCACCAGTAAGGCTCAAAGAGATAGTCTTTGTTTCTCATTGTGTCAGCTGGGCTTGAGCGGATTCTGTACTGATCGTATGCATAGCTGAAAGCAGATTATAGCGAGGGACTGTACGGCATGCCTTGATGGCTGGGATGCAGAGCGGCCGGCGCATGTATCTCAGACCTCTGTCAGCCGATCCCTTTGCAGAGCAGTGAGGCGGCCGATCTGCCAAATGCCGGCACGAATCGCATTTTCTATTTTTATACAGGTCCAAAAGGTTAAAATCGACAGTCAATGAATACCATTTTAACCATGTGATGAGGATTAAATCTATGAAACAAAATCTAAAGTATAGGCGCACCAGTGTGAAAGTCGCACTCGTCGCCGCGGCATTGGGATTTGCCGGAAGCGCGTATTCCGAGGGAACTCTCAATGTTTACAACTGGGCAGAATATATCGGCGAAGAAACGATCGAGAATTTTGAGAAAGAATACGGAATTGAAGTCACGTACGACAATTACGATTCGGTTGAAACGGTTGACGCAAAGCTGATTGCCGGCAATACAGGCTACGATGTTGTGGCCCATGCCAGTGCCAATATCGCCAAGCTGATTCCAACGGGCGTGCTGAAGAAACTGGACAGGTCGCGATTGCCTAATACGAAGCACTTGAGAACTGCGGTCATGGATCAGATTGCCTCCAACTGGGATCCGAGCAACGAATACATCATTCCGTATATGTGGGGCACACATGGCGTTACCTACAACGAAGCGCTGATCCGCAGCGTGTATCCGGATGCCCCGATCGGATCAATGGATTTGATTTTTGATCCGGCGAGCATGGAAAAATTGGCTGAGTGCGGTGTTTCGTTTCTGGATTCTCCGACGGACATCATGCCGATGGCGCTGGCGCACCTTGGACTGGATCCGAATACCACCGATACGAATGACTATAAGGCAGTCGGTGAGATGCTAGCCAAGATTCGGCCTTATATCAAGACCTTTGACAATTATGCCTACCAAAGAATGGTCGAGAAAGAATTCTGTCTTTCTGTCACTTGGGGTCCCGATGGACTGCTGGCCATGTCGACCGCCGAAGAAGCGGGCAAGGGTGTGACTTTGGATTTCTTCCTGCCTGCCGGTGCCGGCAAAGCCGTGCTGTGGGTTGATGGCTGGGTGGTCCCGGCGGATGCCAAGAATGTTGACAACGCCTACCTGTTTCTCAACTACATGATGCGGCCCGAAGTCGCCGCGGGCGACTCGAATTTCACCTGGTATGCGACCGCCAATGCGGATGCAATCCCTTTGATTGATCCAGCCGTGACCGGCAATGAGGCGAGCTTCCCGACACCGGAGCAGGTTGAAGACATGTACACGCTGAGTGTTTTGCCGCCGAAAGTCCAGCGTGTGCGCACGCGGACATGGACGAGTTTCCAGACTGGTGAGTAGTTCTGTGCACAGACAAGGCCGTCCGGCTGTGCTGTCTCCCTGAGCTGGACTGGCTGTGAATCAAACTGACGAACAGGCTCTGTTTTCTGATCAGCCGTGGCTGGATCCGGACGTAGAGCCTTTCGTCAAGATTCGCGCCCTCACGAAGAATTTCGGAGCGTTTACTGCGGTATCCGCAGTCGATCTGGACATCTACGAAGGCGAATTGTTTTCGCTGCTCGGCGGCTCCGGCTGCGGCAAATCGACTTTGCTTCGCATGATGGCTGGCTTTGATCCGCCGACCTCCGGCAGCATATTCATTGACGGGGTTGATATGGCGGGCATTCCTCCGCACCAGCGCCCGGTCAATATGATGTTCCAGTCCTATGCGCTTTTCCCGCACATGAGTGTCGAGCGCAACGTTGGCTATGGACTGAAGCAGGATCGGGTTCCAAAAGACGAGGTGGCGCAGCGTGTCGGCGAAATGCTCAAAATCGTTGAAATGGAGCCATTCGCCAAGCGCAAGCCGCACCAGTTGTCGGGCGGCCAGCGCCAGCGCGTCGCGCTGGCCAGAGCGCTGGTAAAGAAACCGAAAGTTCTGCTGCTGGATGAGCCGCTGGGGGCGCTGGACAAGCGGCTGCGCGAGCAGACGCAGTTCGAGCTGATGAATATTCAGGAACAGCTCGGCATTACCTTCATTGTGGTCACCCACGATCAGGAAGAGGCGATGACACTGTCCACGCGCATTGCCGTCATGGACAAGGGACGGTTTTCGCAGATCGGGACACCGACGGATATATACGAGTATCCTGAGTCGCGCTTTGTCGCCAATTTCATCGGCAATGTGAACATGTTTGAGGGCCGGGTCGTAGAGAATGGCCGGGGTTTCGTGACCGTGAAATCAAGCGAAGTCGATGTTGAGTTCTCGATTGACCACAGTGCGGATGTGCGGGAGAACTCGCGGGTCTGGATCGCGCTTCGCCCCGAGAAAATAATCGTCTCGAATGAGCCGTTTGAGGGGACGAATGGCAGCCATGTCAACTCCGTCAAGGGCGTTGTTGACGATATCGGCTATCTGGGAAACTGCTCCATCTACAAAATTCGTCTCAACAATGAAAAAATTATAGAAATTTCCCATCCGAACCAGATTCGGCCGAAGCATGGACGCCATTTGGCCATGTGGGAAGAAACAGTCTACCTGCGGTGGATGGCGTCAAGTCCGGTGCTTCTCACCAAGTGAGGCCGCCAAGCTGTTCTCTCTGATCCGGCATCCAGATTCAGCCAGCCGCTTGCACCAAATTCCGAAATGATCAGCAAGTACAGAGACTGGATTGAGTCAGCCAAAGGCTGGCAGTCGGTCGTGGTGCTTATCCCGTACGCCTGGCTCCTGCTGTTCTTTTTGATCCCGTTTGTCATTGTTCTGAAGATCAGCTTCGCCGAATACATCATCGCGAGTCCTCCGTTTTCCAAGCTCATCCAGCTCGGTGAGGCAGGCGAGTTTTATATCAGGCTGATTTTTGACAATTTTGCCTTTCTGATGGAAGACGACCTGTACTATCGGACGTATCTGAATTCGCTGCAGATTTCGATTGTGTCTACGATTGCCTGCCTGCTGATTGGCTATCCGATCGCCTACGGCATTGCAAGAGCTGCGCCAACTTGGAAGAAGCTCCTTCTGCTCATGGTTATTTTGCCTTTCTGGACATCTTTTTTGCTGCGCGTCTACGCCTGGATCGGTCTGCTTGCGGATCAGGGCACAATCAACAATGCCTTGATTTGGCTGGGCATCATTGACGAGCCGATCAAGATGCTATACACACCGTTCGCGGTCTACATTGGCATCATTTACACGTACCTGCCGTTCATGGTGCTGCCGCTTTTCGCCAGCATCGAAAAACTGGACATGACGCTGCACGAAGCCGCAGCGGATCTAGGCTCAAGGCCATTTGCGATATTTCGCACGATTACGATTCCGCTCACGATGCCTGGCATCATTGCGGGCTCGCTGCTGGTATTTATTCCAGCAACCGGTGAGTTCGTGATTCCGGATCTGCTCGGCGGCGGCAATGTATTGATGATCGGCAAAGTACTGTACAACGAATTCAACGCCAATCAGGACTGGCCGATTGCCTCCGCGGTTGCCATCGTGCTTTTGGTTTTGCTTGTGGTGCCGATGATGATCTATCAGCGCTATCAGGCGCGGGACACTGCCGGGCGGCCGTGATGACGAGCTGGAAAAGAACGCCGGTTATTTTTTCTCTGCTCTGCTTCGGCTTTGCATTTTTGTACATTCCGATTTTTCTGCTCATTTTTTATTCTTTCAACTACTCAAGAATAGTACCGGTGTGGGGTGGATTTTCGATGCGCTGGTACGCGGTGCTGTTTGAGAGCGAGGAGATTTGGAATGCGGTCCTCCTCAGCCTGCAAATTGCGGTGATGAATGCGACCTTTGCCACTTTGCTCGGCGCATTGGCGGGCATCGCACTGGCGAGAATCCGCCAGTTTCGGGGCCGAACACTATTTTCCGGCATGATTTCTGCGCCGCTGGTGATGCCGGAGGTGATTACTGGACTGTCGCTGCTTTTGCTGTTTATCACGCTCGCCGAAATAATCGGCTGGCCGACGCGCGGAATTACAACCATCACCATCGCTCACATTACATTTTCGCTGGCGTACGTTGCGGTGATTGTCCAGTCGCGTCTGGTTGGTGTGGATCAGTCGCTTGAAGAAGCGGCGCAAGATTTGGGCGCCAAGCCCTTTAGAGTTCTGTATGACATCACCATCCCGCTGCTCGCGCCAGCTTTGCTAGCCGGCTGGCTGCTGGCATTCACGCTTTCGCTGGATGACTTGGTCATTGCGAGTTTTGTTTCCGGACCGGGTGCGAACACCTTGCCTATGCTGATTTACTCGCGAGTCCGACTGGGTCTGCGGCCGGATGTGAACGCGCTGGCTACGATCATTATTTTGATCGTGGCGATCGGGGTGTGTCTCGCCGGCTGGATTCTGATGCGACAAGAGCGCCAGCGCACCCGCGACCTGCAGCTCGCAGAAGCAGAAAAGTATGATTTCAGCTAGTTGTCTGCCGAGCCGTCACACGCCTGACTGCAGCAAGCGAGTGCGGCTAGGTCTTGAGAATTGGCATGCGCGCTGTTCAGTTCTGCTCGTGCGCGGTGCGGTCGTCGCGAAGCATTGAATTGACTTGGGCAAGGGTTCCTGCCGCGGGTCTATGGCGCAGTTTGGCAACTGGCAAGCAGCGCTGAATCTGGTGATGGTAAGCGCGCACTCCAGTTTCAGCTTTTGTCGACAGCGTCCACTGGGGGTAAGCCGACGATCTCAAGCCTTCCTGCATTGAATTCATATAGAAGTAATCCTCGCCTGTCGTTGCGTAATTGATGCGGCGGTTGAGATAGCGCAAGGCTCGGGTGCGCCGGCGCTCATCGGGCAGCGCATAGCATCGGCCGATGATGTGAGTCTGCGTCACTGTAACGGGCAACGACATATAAATTTCCATCATGTCAGGATATAAAGCGAAAACCGCATTCGGAAAAAATCCGAAGTACATCCACAAATCCTGGCGCTTTTCGCTGAGGTGATCAAAGCCCGTCAGCAGATTGTGATAATTGCGGACACTCCAAAGGCTGGCAGGATTTTGGTTCATGTGTCCTAAAGAGACCGGGATATTCTTGACTTCGATGTCGTGATAAGAGGGCCCGTACAACTGCTGCAGGCTGGGATGGCCGATTGGAACATGGTAGCCTTCGTTGTCGATATCATGGAAAATCTTCCAGTTGACCGCGAGCTTATCCGGATTGTCCTGTCGATAAACCGACGGTTCCTCATATGGCTGCAGCTGCGCCAGCCGATATTCCTGAACGTGCGGTTCAAGCGGTTTGAGTTTTTCACGAACTGGCGGCCTGCCCGAGACGAACCTGATGAAGATGAATCCATGCCAGATTTCCAAATCCAAAGGCTTCAGAGAATAGCATTGTGTTGCCAGATTCGGAAAACCGTCTTGGCCGGGTACAAAGGCAAGGTTTCCGTCAAAGTCATAGCGCCAGCCATGGAACGGGCAGCGGATTGACTGCCGGCAGTGTCCGGTGCCGGTCAGCAGGGTTGAGCCCCGATGCCGGCAAATGTTGTGAAAGGCATTCAGGTTTCCCGATTTGTTTCGAATAATGATGGCACGCTCGCCGAAGCCCTCAAACGTGAGGTAATCACCGCTGTTTGGAACTTCACTGACATGCCCGGCGAGCATCCAGTTCGGCTTGAAAAGCTCCTGAATCTCCAAGTCAAACAATTCTTGGTCTTGGTAGGTCCAAAATGGAAGCAGGTCGGAGAGTTCTCTATTCAAGTCGAGTGAACTGCCATGAAGCGGCTCACTGGGCAACGGCAAGGCCGCTGCCAAATATTGTTTGCAGGCGGCGATTGCGCTGAAAGGGTCGAACTCGTCGGGAGACAGCATAAATCGCTGCCAATGGTGGTTGACAATGCCCTGCAGCCCCATCGAAATTGCACGGCAAGCCTGTTGCGGGCGAGCCGCTTCGAGCAGCCATTTGCCGATGATCTGCTGAACGATTTCGGCCCGGACTTGATCACCGCGCTGACAAATGGGCCGATAGTCAAGATGTTTCCGGCTCATGTTGCGAAATGTAAGCCAGGCAGCCAAATTCCGATACGAAAATGGATGTTGGGTGAAACAGGTGCGAATGTATTCCTGCAGCTTGTGCTCGGCCGAACCCGGCTTCGCCTGGCACTCCTTGATTGCATGAATGAAATCGTCCTCTAAAGACTCGAGTGTGCACAGCAGCAGCTGTTTTCGGGTTTTGAAATAAATTTTAGCTTCGTGCGAGGACAGCCCGCACACGGCGGCGGCGCGTGAAAGGCGCACTCTTGAGATGCCATCTGCGGCTATTTGGCCGAGGGCAGCCTCGATCAAGCGTTCTTTTGGACTGTCTTTCATTGTCATGCTGATTGAAGAAAAAGCTTGATGCGAATGTGAACGTTTCGATGGAGCTACTGGAAAACTTGTTTTGTCATAGACAAGTGCGCGGCATCTGCCGATACGCTGCCGTCCGATGCAATTGTAGCCGAAGATTGCATCCGCTACCAGCAGTCTGAAACACCAAGGCCCGTTCAGCAACAATTATGATTATGGCGGGGCGGCCGCATTGCGCGCGATGCCCAGCCTGCATGACAGAAATCTTCATCGTCCCCGTGGCGGCGCACCGACTGTTGGTTGTCAGTGTTGCACTTCGAAGTGGAATTTGGGCACAGTAAAGACCAAAACAAGCCAGTCAACCGCCACTTCGAGGAGAAAGTTGACGCAGAGCGGAAGCTGTAATCCACATCCTCGAAAAAACGCGGCATTGCAACTGCTCAAACTCACGACCCTGGCAATCGGAACGAATTCAATTGCATCCTAAACAGCGCAAAGAAATCCATTCGGTTTGATATCCCCGAAAGCAATATACTTTTTCAGCCTGCCGGCACCGTGCCGATACCGAATAGAACCGTTAGGTCCCGGACATGCGATTGACTTGCAAATGCCAATTTCAAAAACAGAATGCAGATGCATCAGAGCCTTTCGCTCAAGTGGAATGAATTTTTCTTCAAGCCTATGATGCCAGCGACTCCAATCTATCGGTGTCTCATGCGATATCTTTTCAGATCCATGATTGTGCTCATGATTTGCGTTCCTCTCTCGCTGTCCGCAGCCTGGAGCGATGAGCCCCCGGTCATGATTCTCGAGCTCAACAAGCTCGAAAACAGAAGTGGCACTTGTCGCATGTATTTTCTGATCATAAATCAAACGCCATACCACTATAAATCACTGGAATTTGATCTCGTTGTCTTCGACAATCAAGGAATCGTTGAACGACGGCTGGGCATTGCGTTTGCGCCGCTGCCGCCGAAGAAAACCAGTTTGCGAGTGTTTGACATACAAAATCTGGATTGCGCCCGCATCGGTCATATGCTCATCAACGATGTCCTGAAGTGCGATGGCGCCGAAAATCAGATTGAAGACTGTCTATCGTTTATTGAGACCAAGACCCGCGCGGGTGTTCCTCTGATAGATTAGTCGCTCGCAGCGTAAAAGCAGTAGAATTGTCGCAAGCGCAGCGCAGTGAGTGCAAAGCGATTTTTCCCAGCTGATGTGCCAGTTGAAGCGGCGTCATGCAGCAGCTTGAGCGTTGGTGCGATCCGGCAAATGTTTGCGGAAGCGTCCGATTTCCCAATTTGTCTGTCTCAACGCAGTTTGTTTGGAGCAGTCCGATTGAACTGAAAATTCCAATTGTCAACAGCCATCTGCAATGTCTTTTCTTGATACGATTCGCGACCTGATTGAATTGGGTGGACCCGTCGCTGGCGGCCTCATGCTGCTTTCCGTTTTCGCGCTCACGATCATCGTCATCAAGTTGTGGCAATTCAACCGCATCAAGATTGGCCAGCTGAAACTGCCGCAACAGGCATTAGAGCTGTACCGGCAACAAAAATTGTCGGCAGCGCTTGCGCTCGTGCAGCGCTCCGTGAATCCAGCTGCCCGCGCACTCATGCGAGCGATACACGGCAAACAAAGTGAATTGGCCGATTCTGTCGTTCGTGAGGAAATAATGCGATATGGAACCGATTGCCTCGAAACATTGCGAAGCGGATTTCGCGCACTTGAGATTATTGCTTCACTGGCGCCTTTGCTCGGACTGTTCGGTACAGTTTTGGGGATGATTGAAGCTTTTCAGAACCTGGAGGCGGCCGGACGACAGGTCGACCCGTCTATTCTCTCCGGCGGAATCTGGGAGGCGCTGCTCACCACCGCTCTCGGAATCGGTGTTGCGATTCCAGTCGTGCTGATGCTTGGCTGGCTTGAAAGACGCGTGGATAGACTTGCCCATGTGATGGGGCATGTCGTCACCGGCGTATTTACGATAGATCTGTTAAACCTGATGCCAGACAGCCACAATCAAAGTGATGAACCAGATCAGCCCTGACAGCATTGATCGGCCATTTGCCAAACCTACGCCCCGACGTTCTTTAATCCGCCTCACGCCGCTGATTGATGTCGTTTTCATTCTGCTCGTCTTCTTTATGCTGGTGTCAAGTTTTCAAAGCTGGCGCGCGATCAAGCTTGATGCGCCTGCGAATATTGCTCACAATACGTTTGCCAAATCCATGGAAGGCGGAATGCTGATTGAAATCCGCCCCGACGGAATTCGACTGTCAGGACAACCTGTGACATTGGCAGGCCTCAGCAATAAACTGGCGCAGCGGGTCTCCAAAAATCCTGAGTTGCAGGTGCTGGTCAAGCCAGCCCCGTCGATACCGCTGCAGGATACCATTTATGTGATTGACGCGCTTGAAGTCGCCGGTGTCCCGAACGTATCATTGATTCATGATGCAAATCGCTGAGCCCGATATGATGCAGTTTCCAAAATCTCGGTCAGCAAGCGATGATGAGAAACTGATGCCTCTGATTAACGTTGTATTTTTGCTGCTGATATTCTTTATGCTCGCTGGCCACATCACCAAATTTGAGCCATTTGTCACGAATCCGCCGGAATCTGCGAGTGATGCGATGGCTTATGATGATGAGAATATTGTTTACGTGGGAGCCGACGGCCAGCTGGCATTGAACGGGAACATAATGAGCCCGGAGGCGCTGATTCAGGCGCTGGAACAGGGTTCGGCAGTCCATGCGGTCCACATCAAAGCTGATGGTCAAGTCGAGAGCAGCCGTGTAATTGACTTGATGGAGCGACTGCGCCGCATCGGTGTTCAACAAATCAACTTATTGACCGTAAGGCCTGATTCAGGCGGACAACCAAGTGAGCTGTTCTGAATCTCCCGGGTCAGGCATTCAGTTCAGCCATACTCTGCGGAGTCGATAATGCGGGTTGCGAATCTGCATTGGATGATTGCTTTTTTTGTCGCGAGCGCATTGCATGTCGGGGTAATCGTTGCTGTAACGTGGTTCAAAACGGACAGAGAATTCGGGATCGCGGAGATCGCAGCAACACACGATTCACAGCGCCAGGTTCGTTTTGCGACCATCGGGGGTGCGATAGCGGCGCAAGCCGCAGCCGCAGCCAGCGGCGAAGCAGTTGCCTCATCCGATGTGCTGCAGCGTATTGCGCCGACAAGTGGTTTGACATCGCCTGAAGGCATGCGTGTTGCGCCGGCAATTGACACCTCGCATGACGCTGTCGATCCGCTGAACACACCGCCAGAAAAACTGCAGGACATCATAGCAGTCGATCCAGCCGTTGCCGAAGCATCGCTTGAGTATTTGGCTTACGAAACGCAACCGCTTGCGGGTGGCGCGCTGGCCGTTCCTGATCAGCCGATCGAATTTGTAAGCCCGTTATTGCCCGATCCTCAAGAATATGCAATTGCCGATGCGGTTGAAACGATTGCCGATGCAAATAGAGCGCTGCCGCGGCAAACACTGAGGCCGCTTGCGGAAAATTCAAAAAGTGATCGCGTCCGCCAATCAGCAACGCCCGCAGAGACTTTGGATGAAACGGCTGCAAACCGGCACACAGAACGCGTCGTTGCGACGGCGCCGACAACAGCACGTTTGCCGACTGCAGATTGGTCAGATGAAAACGGTGTTTCGAACGAGGCTTTCGACGTGCCCGATGAGACACTCGCCAGTGTTCCGGCAGGGTCGGCGACGAATCCGGCTGATGGACAAGACGCAGCGCATGCCGGAATGAGCGCTGCGGTCGATCATTCAGAGTACCGAACGATCCGCTTGGAGTACCTGCAATCGGTGGTCAAAAAGATTGTACGCCACAAGCGTTATCCGCGGAGTGCCCGAAAGGATGGTGCGATTGGCCAAGTCACTGTGCGTTTTTCAATTCTCGCTGATGGTTCACTGCACAATCCAATTGTAACAAGCAGTTCTGGCGATCATCGTCTGGACCAAGCCGCAGTCAGCATGCTGTCGAGAGCTAGCCCATTTGCACCCATTCCAAAAAGCTTGAATGAAAGTCAGCTGAATGTCAGTCTGCCCGTTAATTTTGCCATTGCCAAATAGCCTGACATCGGCTAGGAGTGCGGACAGAGAATTTGGATGGCTGGATCAGTTCGCAGATTTTTACGATTCGCCGTTCAGCGGCATTGCCTCTCATTGTTGCGCTTCGCTTTAAATCGCACTCGTCAGACATTGGATATGGCACGGGATCAGCAGTGTGTGATGATGGTCTTGGCTGGCAATTGCTTTTGCCTCCAGATTCGCTCGGGGCCGGTCAACGAAAAAGCTTGCACTCGCAATGGCGTAAAGAAAGCGCATCCCCAGGCGCAACCGCAATCTCTGCGCGCATGATGTGAACGTTCCGTGCGCACTAGGCCGCTAAAGCCGCGCATAAGAAGTCCGGTTCAGCGGGCGGCCGCCTCAATTTCTGAAACGATCCAAATCAAGTAACATAGCAGTTTTTGCAACGAGGTAAAAAAATGCGAAGACCCATTGGTGCAACCAATTTAACCGCTTATCCGATCGGATTAGGCGCCATGCCGCTCAGCCTGCACGGACAAGTTCCGGCAGAGCGGGTCAGTGAGGTGATTCATTCGGCGCTTGAAGCCGGCATTGACTTGATTGATACCGCAAATGTCTACTGTACCGACAACGACGATTTGGGCCTCAACGAACGCAGTCTCGCAACCGCACTGAAAACCATGGGTGCCGCCAACGTGATTGTGGCCACGAAAGGCGGACTTGAGCGTCCGCAAGGACGATGGGAGCGCACGGGTGCACCCCAGCAGCTGCGTCAAGCCTGCGAGCAGAGCCTGCGCGATCTTGATGTCGATGTCATCAGCCTCTACCAGCTGCACGCCCCCGACCCGGCAGTGCCTTTTTCGGATTCTGTTGGCGAACTGGACAGATTGCGCTCAGACGGCAAAATCTTGCATATCGGCTTGTCCAATGTCGATCAGAATCTGCTGGAACTGGCACTGGCGATTGCGCCGATCACGTCTGTCCAAAATCGATGCAGCGTTCTGCACCAGAAAGACTTGCGCAACGGCTTGATTGAGTTTTGCCACTCCAGGCGCATTACGTATATTGCGTACAGTCCTGTCGGCGGGGCGAGCGGTCGCTACCTGCTGGAAGAAAACAAAGTCATTGATCAGCTGGCGCAAGCGCATCAATCCACAGTCTATCAGATCGCGCTGGCATGGCTGCTGCATAAATACGACAATATCGTACCGATTCCCGGCGCCAGCCGCGCCTCAAGCGCAGTCAGCAGCGCCCACGCGGCGAGCCTCTCGCTGACCGACGAGGAAATTTATCAGCTTGACTGTTTGGATCGCTAGTCCCAGCGCATCTTGTGTGATGTTCTGCTTGAGGTCTCGCAGCGCTCGCCTGTTTCAGCCAGCGTCGGCGGATATTCCAGATGCTGTCCTCAAGGCCACCCCTGAAGCGGCAAGCCAGCCTGTTTCCAATGCTCAATGCCCTGCGTGGCATTGTGAATCTGATGGTAGCCAGCGCGTTCGCTGAGAAACCGGCCGATTGCACTGGAACGGTTCCCGACCGCACAGATGATAATCACTGGCTCGTCATGCTGTGCGATTCTCGAAAATTCCATCAGCCAGCGCTCCACATCATAGTTGCCGTGCTCGTCAAAGAATGTCAGCAGCTTGCTGCCGGCAATGATGCCGCCCGCGCGCCACTCGTTCGGCGTGCGCACGTCAACCACAGGCACTTGTTTGTCGATCAGCTTCTGCAGTTCAGCAGTTGAGGTCTCCAGCAGCTCGGCATGGGCCGCACTGCTCATCAGGACTGCGGCGATGGTGGCCCGCAGCCGGCTTTTCAGGCTATTTGCCGAGCACACACTTTTCATACAGATTCAGAAACTTGCCATGCGGGTCATATCGTTCCTTGAGCGTTTGGTACTCATGGCGATTATAGATTGACCAAAAATCTGATTCGGCGTAGTAGGCATCTGAATACAGGGACTTTGAGCCGCCCAGATGCGCAGTCATCGCTTCAATTTTCTTGTTCAGAAAGCCGGGCTCATGTTTGATGCGGGATTTGACGGCATCCCAGAACCCGAAGTTGATGTAGATGGCGTCAGATTCCAGGGGAAACAAATGAAACATCGCAGACTGGCTGGAGGTACTGATCGGACAGATCCAAATGGGCAGAACACCAATTTCATCGAACATGAAGCGCAAAAATGCAGCGGCGTTGTCAATGGGAATATCGATGTCCTGAATCACTGATTCTGAATAATACCCGCGCAGCCGGTTCAGTTTCCGCATGATGCCCCATTTCGAGTTCCAGCGCATAATCCGGGTATAGGTAACAGAGTTGAGCCGTTTTTTGCCTGCGAGCCGCCGTATGGCAGCATTTTGCACGAACAGATTCTTTGAGCACCAGAACCAGTCGGTGTCCCAGCGCCAGATGTAATCGTGCACCGTCAGGTAATCGACGGTTTTGGCCTGAATGGATTTGTAGTAAATGTCCATATAGGTATAGTCGCTGGCAAACGGCGCTTCGTCGACGAACTGACCCGTCGTGAGGTAAAATTGGCCGGGCCCGTAGACGCTGCCGTCTAGAAAGTCAATGTCCGATTCTTTCAATACTTTGATTTGCTCGAAGTATGCCGCCGCTTCTGCAAAACGATGATGCTGCAGTTTCACGAAGGGCTTGACCGGCAGCGCTTTGGTTTTCAGTTTCAGCGCATACCCTAAAGTGCCGTAGGAATTTGGAAATCCAAAAAACAGATCGGCATGCTCATTTTCTGGCGTGCAGGTGACGACCGAGCCGTCGGCCAGCAGAATATCCATTTCCAGCACAGTCTCATGCGGCAGACCCTGTCGAAACGAAGTCGATTCAATGCCAATGCCAGATATTGCGCCCCCGAGGGTTATCGATTTGAGCTGCGGTACAACCATCGGCATAAACCCATGCGGCAGCGTGGCATCGACTAATTCAGCATAGGTCATCATGCCCTCTGCGGTCAGCGTCTGATTGGCGGCGTCAAGTTCCAGAATATGGTTGAAGTCCCGGACCGAGAGCCGCTCGCCGCGCGAGCTTCGCCGGTCGCGGAACAGATTTGAAGCTTCTTTGTCAAGCCGCACTGCCGCCGCTTGCGACATCTGGGCGCTGAGGCGCTGCCGGCGCTGCTCGTAATTGTCGAGACAGCTTGTGATCATTGTCATTTGCACGGCTCGCCGGGGAATCATGGCTCAAGTCCCGAGGTGACTTGGATCAGCTGGGCGATGACATCATCAATACGCGTTTTGACCTGCTCATCAATCGGCTCGCCATGCTGATCGAAGGCGCTGGCAGCGCTTCCAAGTCCGAACTGTTTCGGAATCACAATCATGCCCAGACTGGATAGGATTGAGCGCACGCTTGCAAGAGTTCGAATGCCAGCGAGTGTGCCCGGTGTGGCTGCGAAAAGCGCAGCGGTCTTGCTGGCAAATGCAGCCAGCGCGGGCTCATTCGGGACGGGTCGGGAAATCCAGTCAATGGTGTTTTTCAAAACTGCGGTAATGGCGCTGTTATATTCAGGACAACTGAGAATAACGCCATGATGGTCAGCCATTGTGCGGCGAATTGCCAAAGCGTTGTCTGGCATGCCGGAAGCGCTCTCTAGATCACCGTCATACAGCGGCAGAGGGTAGTCGCGCAGATCAATCTGCGTGACCTCGACACCTTGCCGGCGGGCAGCCTGGGCTGCACATGCGGCCAAGAGCTTGTTCAAAGAGGCGGATCGGGTGCTGCCGGCGAACG
The DNA here is from genome assembly GCA_965200545.1 of Arenicellales bacterium. Classification (GTDB taxonomy): domain Bacteria; phylum Pseudomonadota; class Gammaproteobacteria; order Arenicellales; family JAJDZL01; genus JAJDZL01. Next base: position 579,077 of record CBDAUJ010000002.1, read on the forward strand.
CCAGGAATTTTGGTTGCATTCTGAATTCCTCTGTCGGTTGTGGCGATTTATGTGCGCTGTTCACCGTGCAGCTCGAATTCGGCGACACACAACAGCACTGTTCGAGACCTATCACATGAACACACTTGACAAAGCGTTTTGATCGATCAAAACGCTTTGTCAAGTGTGTCCAGCATTTTCAATCCACCCATCAGCTGTTCTGTTCCCTGCCAGATCTTCTTGGTGCCCGGTGCCGGCCGGATCGTGTGTCGCTTGCCCATATGATGCGGCAGCCGCCGCAGCGCCTGTATTTCCATGGTCTCGATTACCTCGCTGGTGCGCCTGTCGGGCTCGTATTTTGCCATCCGCTGCAAATCAAACCGCCACGCGGTGATGGCGTTAAACGCCATGCACTTGGCGAGATCCTCGGCCTGGTCAAACTGGTGCTTGTGCAGTTCGCTGCCGGTCTTCAGGGTTCTGAAAAACTCCTCAATCCCCCAGCGCCTCTCATGCCACTGGCAAATCCGAATCGCCCCGCAGCCGCCGTCCAGATCCTCCAAGCAAAGCAGCAGCCAGCTCAGCGGATGGCGCACCCCCGGCGGCGGCTTCTCCTCCATCACCGACACCGCGGTCAGCGCCAGAGTCTCAGCCTTTTGCCCGGCACCTTGGTGATCCGAAGCTTCGTTTTCGCAACGCGCTCGACCCGCGCCTGCCCGGTGCCATGATTCTCACCCGGCGCGTCATCACCGCCGCCCGGGATTCCACATGGGTGCGAGCCTCCTCTTGGCCGTCGTCAGCGGCGATCACCCGGCGCCGGCCGCAAACCCGCACCAGACAGCTCGCCTGGGCCAATTGCGCCGCACACTCAAGCCCCTCGCTCCAGTGCGCCGACTCTTTCAGACCCGCCTTGCTCGCACAGAGGGCGTGAAACCCGCCATCGAGGTCGAACACCCCCAGCACCCGACCGTGCGCGGAAAACGCCATCTTCGCATGCACCATAATTCCGGCACCCCGCTCACCGATGCTCGTCAGCTCCGGGTCGAATGCCTCAGCGTCTCATAATTCAGCGCCGCCGCGGCCTGGCGGCAGGATCAGAAACCTCGCATTGTTGACCGCCGGCGCCAGATTGCGGACCCGCGCCCGGACGCTCCAGCCGACAAACTCATCGCGGCAGCGCTCATGTCAGCTCGCGCCGTGAAAGGACAGCCCGTCCAAACGGTCATAATCCTCGCTGGCAATCCAGTACTTCAGCACCTTGCCCGGCAGCTGCGGCGCACCTTGCAAAGATGAAACGTGTGCATCATTGAGGTCCACATCTTGCGCTCACCAGCTGCACTGAACTGAAACCGGTCCGAGATCGCACAGCTCAGTGTGCACCGCAGCCGCACCCCGGCGCCCTCAGCCGCACCCGACAGGCATCGGTCAGACACAGCCGGCCCGCGCTGTTGTGCCAGCCAGTGCGCCCGGACAGCTCGGCGGCCAATCCGCAGGCGGCTGCAATCCGGACTCAAGGCCGCCGCTTTGAATCGCTCAGCATCCGCAGCGCCAAATTGTCCAAAGCCAACTTGCACACCCCTTATCAGAAAGCATCACAATTTGTTTGTCAAGTGTGCCCAAGTGATAGATTTTCACTGCCCCCTGTATTTGGGCGTTGTGTTACCAGTACCACCAACCCACGGAACTGGAATTTTGGATATCTTCATCCGTCAGCGGCTCACAGGAAGTATTCATTGTCTGACCAGAATTTGCCTTGCAGCGTCTAATCTTTTCCACATCCTGGAAATTCAGTACGGCATTATGTCTAGCCGGGAGTAGTGTAGTTGCAGATGTACCTTTATCACATCTAACATTGACCAGGCATCTGGAATACTTCATGTGATGTGCCTCGTTGTCCACATTATCAAAGAATGAGGCTGTCAATGTATATGAGTCCCAGCGAACATCTATTCCCTTGCATTGCTGCTTGGTAAAGGCGTGTGATTTTTGCCATTCTTCAATACACAGCTGATTGCGCCGCTCAACACTCGTAGGCGCAACATAAGGGACAACCGGCCCCTGATCCGGCACCTCAATAGCGATATGTTGTGCTTGCGCTGTGCCGATTATCGTGAAACAAGTGATGAGTGATATTAGTGATATAAATTTCTTCATTGCCCCCCCCCTTAATCTTGGAGGTTATAGAAATAGAATCTAGAGAATGGTTAGAATACTTAGTAAAAAGCCATTTGTCAAGCATTTTCTATGTTTGCGCATATTGAGAATTTCTGCTCTAATCCCCGAGGGGTATCCATTTCATTAGTTACTAAAAGCCTTGTATAATCATAATTTTAAAAACCAGACTGCCGATCTGTGACTCTCATCCGCCGCAAGAGAGTCACCCTGGACATTGATGCTACGGTCATTGAGGCGCACCAGAAAGGGGTGCAGTATTCGTATAAGAAATGTCCGGGCAATGCGCCGCCGGGCAAGGACAATCCGGGTTTTATCCGCCAGTGCACGGATGCTCTGCCGGCCGGGGTGCGGGTGTTCGCAGGTGCGCATTGATGCGGCCGGCCGTCAGGCGGCGATTGTGAACTTCTGCTAGGCGCAGGGGATGCGCTGCGCTGCGGGCGAAGATGGACACGGCGCGGTGCAGACGACTTTGCGGCCGCAGTTGCTCAGGCAGGTCGATGAGGAGAGTGTGCCGTACAGCCGGCATCTGTATCGCGCGATTGCCACCGATTTGGATCAGGACGGACCTGGCCGATCATCGAGTGCTCAGAGAACCGGATCAAAGAGCTTCGCAGCCACTTTGGAGGCGCACGGCCGCCGTGCAGTGATTTCGATGCCAGCGCAAGCCTGTTTCATGAGGTGCATTCCCGCCCACCGATGCTCGTCAGCCCCGGGTCGAATGCCTCAGCGTCTCATAATTCAGCGCCGCAGCTTTGAATCGCTCAGTATCCGCAGCGCCAAATTGTCCAAAGCCAACTTGCATGCCCCTTATCAGAAAGCATCACAATTTGTTTGTCAAGTGTGCCCAAGTGATAAGTTCAAGACAATTGCCAATGATATTTCACATCAATGCTGCACAAGTCGAAAAAAACGGGCCCGGCGGTTGAGGCAAACCAAGAGACCGGGCCCGAATAGGGGAATAGTTGCTGTTCTAAAGGATTACGACCATTTTTCTTTTCATGTGTTTCAGAGCTCCGCTTGAGCTTACAGATGATATCCGCGCTCGCCATGAGTCGACATGTCGAGTCCCTGCTCCTCGCTTTCTTCATTCACCCGCAGTCCCCCAGTCAGCATTCCGGTTGCTTTGAACACAATGTACGTGACAATGCCAGTGTAGACCACAGTCGCGATCACGCCGATCAGCTGAATGCCGATTTGCGCACCGATCGCATTATCCATCCCGTGACCGCTGAATATTCCAAGTTCGGAAGAAGCGAAAATGCCAGTCAGAATGGTGCCGACAATGCCAGCTATGCCATGGACTGGAAAAACGTCCAGTGAATCATCCAGCTGGAACTTCCGCTTGATGACCTGTACCGCCATAAACGACACCGGTCCGGTAATGATGCCGATGATCAGCGCGCCAGCCGGACCCACGAAACCTGAAGCCGGTGTAATGGCCACCAGGCCGGCAACGACCCCGGTGGCAGCGGCCAAGGCGGTCGCGGATTTGCGAACCATATACTCAGTCATCACGAAAGACATCGCAGCCGCGGCGGCACATATGTGCGTGACCAGCATCGCCATGCCGGCATCTTCGTTTGCAGCGACCGCACTGCCGCCGTTGAAACCGAACCATCCGACCCAAAGCAGTCCCGCACCAATCATTGTCAGCGTCATGTTGTGAGGCAGCATGGAACTGCTGGGGAAACCTTTCCGCTTGCCGAGGACCATGGCGCCGATCAGGGCCGAGACGCCGGCGGTAATGTGCACGACGTTGCCACCGGCGAAATCCAGCACGCCCAGACTTCCCAGCCAGCCGCCGCCCCAGACCCAGTGTGCGATCGGCGCATAGACTGCGATGATCCACAGAATCGAGAAAACCACCACGGACGAGAACTTGATGCGCTCGGCGAATCCACCCACAATCAGGGCAACTGTGATGATTGCGAACGTCGCCTGAAACAGAGCGAACGCAGACTCTGGCACGGAGCCGGCCAAGCTTGATTTGACTACGCCAGCGAATAGGAATTTGCCCAAACCGCCAATAATGCCGTTGCCCGTATCGTCAAATGCCAGTGAATATCCCGCGACCAGCCAGACGATGCTGACAACGCACGTGATGGTAAAACACTGCATCAGGATGGACAGCACGTTCTTGCTGCGTACCAGCCCAGCATAGAAAAGAGACAATCCTGGGATTGTCATCATCAGGACCAAGGCAGTCGAGGTCAAAAGCCAGGCAGTGTCGCCGCCGCTGAGCTCACTCTGAGCGAGCGCAGCGGTAGAGCAGAAAGTTGCTAGAGCTGCGGCTGGGAGATAGAATTTAAAGAACTTCATAATTGATTCGATTGAGGTTGATTTATATTGCGCTGTCTTGCATTTCCCCCGTTCGTATCCGAATCACGCTTTCGAGTTCCGATACGAAAATCTTTCCATCTCCGATTTGCCCAGTCAGTGCAGTGCGACGAATTGTGTCGATAACATCGTCTGCCTGAGCGGCCGATACGGCGACTTCGAGTTTGGTTTTGGGAACGAAGTCTACTACGTACTCTGCACCTCGATAGAGCTCGGTGTGTCCTTTTTGCCGTCCAAAGCCCTTGACTTCAGACACTGTCATTCCCTGGATGCCAATTTCAGAGAGCGCCTCTCGAATGTCATCCAGCTTGAACGGTTTGATGATTGCGGTTACAAGTTTCATAGTTTTGTTACCAAAGTTAAAATTTTCCTGTCTATATTTACAGCAAATATCGTGCCAATTATTTAAGCTTGAATCACTGTCATTTATTGAGGTCTGCCGCCTAATTTTGGAACATGCCCGAATCAGTGCAATAAAATAGTGCAACAGTTTAATCACCCCACGAAGAGTTGTCATGAATAGAACCGGGTTTGTATTTGACGGGCGTTATTGCGACCATGACACCACGGCCCGCCATCCGGAGAATGCCCAGCGGCTGTCTGCCACCATGGACTATCTCCGGCGCCAGCCGTGGTTTGCGCAGCTCAATCACCTGCAGCCGCGAAGCGCAGAGCGTGAGTGGCTTGAATCGGTGCATCAATCGAGCTACATTGATCGCGCTTGGCAGCTGTGCCAGACTGGCGCTCGGGTGCTGGATGACCCCGATGTCACGATTTGCAAAAAGTCAGCCGACGTGGCGGCGCTGGCGACCGGCGGTGCGCTGACGCTGGCAGATGGCGTGATGACCGGGGCGATTCAAAATGGGTTTGCACTGGTCAGGCCGCCTGGACATCATGCAGAATTTTCCAGAGCTATGGGCTTTTGTCTGTTCAACAGCATCGCGATTGCGGCGCGCTATATCCAGCGGGCCTATGATGTCGAGCGAGTTCTGATCTTGGACTGGGATGTCCACCACGGCAATGGCACACAGCATGCTTTTGAGCAAGATCCTTCAGTTATGTTCGTCAGTCTGCATCAATACCCCTACTATCCCGGCAGCGGTGCCCGCAGTGAGACTGGAGTCGGTGCGGGGGCCAATACCACGGTCAATTGTCCAATGCCCGCAGGCGCAATGGATGCCGACTATGAATCTGCTTTTACGGAGAAAATCCTGCCGGCCATTGAGAATTATCGGCCTGAGGTGGTATTGGTATCGGCTGGATTTGATGCTCACTTCGCGGATCCGCTTGCGCAAATTCAGTTATCCACTGAATTTTTTGGATGGATGAGCGACAGAATGCTGGAAGTCGCAGACCGTCATGCGGGAGGACGTCTGATTTCCCTGCTTGAGGGCGGCTATAACTTGCAGTATCTGCCGCTGTGTGTCGGAGAGCATCTCACGAGACTGCTCGGCAGCACGTCTGTGAGCGCAGCGTAACTGCAGCACTGGTCTCGAAGTCTCGCGGCCGGTCAGAGCCGGCGCCTCGCCGCGGCGCCGCTTGTGCGGATCAGGTCAATGCAATGCGGCCGCAAAAAGCCGCTCACTCAGGGCACACGCAGCAGAAAATTCAGCAGTGATCGATTGAATGCCTCAGCTTGCTCGATGTTGCTCAGATGCGCGGCTTTTTGAATGATATCCAAGCTGCTTGACGGGATCCGCTCATGCATGGCAATCGATTCTGCAGTGGGAGTCGCGAGGTCCTGGTCGCCGGCGATGATATGTGTGGGCAAGCGGATTCGGCTGATCTCATCAATATAGTTCAGGCGGTAGATTGCTCGGCAGCAGCCAATGTATCCGGCCCTGGGCGTATTGAGGAACTGCTCGCGAATCGCAAGATAGTCGGGTCCCGCAGAATCGCGAAAGCCCTTCGTAAACCAGCGTTCCATGGCGAAGTCGACCACTGTGTGCAGTCCGAACTGTTCTGAGCTTTGAATTCGCTGCCGCCACATATCCTTGGTATGCTCGCGCACGACAGCCATCGTATTGCACAAGGTCAGGCTGTGCAGCCGCTGCGGATAGTCGAGGGCCAGACCCTGGCCAATCATGCCGCCCATCGACAAGCCGACCCAGTGGACCTTGTCAAGATCGAGAGTATCCAAAAGAGCGACTGCATCCTTAACCAGGAGGTTGATGGAATACGGCCGCCGGGGCGCGCTTGTTTTCCCATGACCGCGGGTGTCGAAGCGAAGCGTCTGGAATTTCGGCTCCAGCGCTGCACGCTGCGGCGCCCACATGATCATGCTAGAGCCCAGCGAGTGACTGAGGGCCACGGTCTGGCCGCCTGCATTGCCAGACAGCTCGTAACCGATATCAATACCGTTAGCCTGAGCCTGCATGACAGTTTACAGCGTGTTGTGCGGCCGGGTAAAGATTTGATTGATCAGCGCGCTGTCCGCCGCCAATGGCTGTATCGGTCCGGCGCGCCAGAGACTCCAGTCAATCGCCGGGAACAGCAGGCTTTGGGCCGTCTCGATCTGATCTGGCACATAGGTCACATCCAGTACCTCGCAGCAATCAATGGCTTGCGCATAGATTGAGGCGCCGCCGATAAACCAGACACGGTCGCATTGCGCCGCCTGCACGGCCTCCTCAAGCGTCTCGCGGTGTTCCGCTCCCGCCGGCCGCTGCAAGCGGGATAGGACAATGTTTTGTCGATTGGGCAAGGGCTTGATTGGCAGTGAATCCCAAGTCCTGCGGCCCATGATGATGGTTGAGCCCGAAGTCACTTGCTTGAAGCGCCGCAAGTCTGCGGCGTGATGCCAGGGCAGGCTGCCGTTGCGGCCGATTACGCCGTCTCGGGTCATCGCCACGATGATTCCGCATTTTGGAGGCATTGCGACCGGCTTAAACCGCTACTTTGAAGTGAATGTTCGGGTGCGGGCTGTAGTCTGCAAGTCGAAAAGTGTCCAGAATCTCGTCGAGGTCACGGTCGAGCATTCGATCAATGTCGGCCAATGACTCAATGCCGGACTCGATCGTGAGTTCTGGCAGTTTCCCCGGCCTGCGCAGCAGCTGCGCCTGCAGTCCCGGCACATGATCGTACTCGGCCATTGAGCCGTCCGGTTTGGCCGTATAGATGTGAGCATCAATCAGCGTATGCGCGAAGATGCCGGCAGGCAGATCGCACAGATGTGCAAACAGCTCGAGCAGGAAGGCATAACCCGCGATGTTGTACGGCACGCCGAGGGCGACATCGGCGCTGCGCTGCGTCAGGTGCAGGCACAGCATGGGGCCCTTGTCTGGCGTGTTCTGAACATTGAGCGCCCAGAATGCATGACACGGGGGCAGCTGACTGGTCAGCGCATTGCCCGGACTCCAGGCGCTGATTACGTGGCGGCGGCTGTATGGATTGCTCTGGATTTGCTTGAGTACCGCTGCGATCTGATCGATCGTCTCGCCATTGCCGGCAGGAAACGCCCGCCAAAAGTTCCCATAGGCGCTGGGCACCCGGCCCGCTGTGTCGGCCCACGGTTCCCAGAATTTACAGCCATGCCGGCGCAGCAGCTCAATACTCGGGTTGCCAGATAAAAACCACAAGTTTTCGATGACGATGTTTTTCCATGAAATCTCTTTGGTGGTCAGCAGCGGAAATCCATCTCGCAAATCGATTTCATAGTTGTAGTTGAACGTCGACAGTGTATCCACACCGGTTCGGTTCTCCTTCCTGACCCCGCGCTCGAGAACATGGCGAACGAGATCCAAATACTGTTTCATGGTCCGAATCTGACTTCAGGCCGCCCGGCTTGCCGCTTGAGCGCGCCTCGAAACGCTGCCGCGCAGTGAGTCAGCGGCGCAATCATGAGCAGTTTTTTGATCGGTCGCCAAAATAATACTCAATGACCTCGCGGGTCAGGTACGCCGGCTTGACCCGCCATTTCTCCTTGCTCACAATAACCGATGCGACCGCCAGCTGGTCGTCTCCCGAATCGCCATAGCCTGCAAACCACTCGGTGCGGCCGCGTGGATTGCTCCCGCTTAAAGAGCCGGTTTTGCCGCCAACATCCAAATTTTTATAAGGCCCGCGAAAAAACTTGCTGAATGACTTTCGGGCCGAGCCTGAGTGCACTGTATCGCGCATCAATGCTCGCATGTCGCGCGCTGTATCCGCATCAATGATCGCGGTTGCAGCTGGCTTTGGCTGATAGATCAGCGGTCCGTCCGGGTGCATGACAACCTCGACCAGCCGCGGCTCGATCAATACGCCATCATTGACAATGGCGGACACGATCATGGCGGCATGCAGCGGACTGATTGTAGTTGAGCGCGTGTAGCCGGATGCCACCTCGGCAACCGACCAGTCATTACTGGGGTCAAAATCCGTTCTGCTGTCTGCCACATTGATATCCAGATTGAGCGGCTGATCAAATCCGAAGGTCTTGGCGTAGTCTCCGAGCTTCTGTCCGCCGACATGAAAAATTCCAAGCTGGCCGAAGACGGTGTTGACTGATTTGGCAAATGCCTGCTCAAGCGTCACTTCACGCGTCCATTTCGTGCGCTTGTGCCGCAGTACGTTTTTTTTATAAAGGGAGGTGCTCTTGCCGTTGAATTCGTAGACGGTCTGCGGTGTGGCAAGGCCTTGATCGAGAGCTGCCGCGGCCGTGACAATCTTGAACAGCGAGGCGGCTGGAAACTCAGAATGAACAGCAAGGTTGCCGAACGGCTCGCCGTCGTGAATATAGCTGGACATCGCCAGAATGCTGCCGCTTTCAGGCTGCATGGCAACGACTGCTGCAAAATCAGGCCGGTGGCGGCGCAGCAAGTTATCAATGCAAGTTTTGATGTCGTCTTCGGTGTGGTATCGTACTGCGGCTTGAACGGTCTGATCGCCAACCTTGAGTGGAATTGCGTCTGGATACTCGTTTTTAACGACACTCGGGGTCAGGGAGTCCGCGATATGGCTCGGCTTGATATTCCAGACATCTGCGATCGGCTGATCGGTGCCGGCCTCTTCAGTGGTGTAGAAGAAAAAACCGCTGGCAATGGGGATGCACAGCGCATAGATGAGGCCATACGAGAGCAGGCCGCGCGGTTTTTTCTTCGGCGCCGGCGGGCGATGACAGGCACGCCGCTGGCGCTGGTAGTTCAGATCAACAGGTCCCGGAATATTTTTGAAATCAGTCACAGCTTGGAACTCAGACTGCTGCAAGGCTGGCTTTGGCACAGTGCAGCAAGGAAGCAAGAAAACCTAGCTAATTTTAATGGATGCCATGCGCGTTGACAATCAGCAATTTCACAAAACCGTCTTGGCAGCGAAACCAGATTTGCCTCGGATCGGATGATTTTGGCGGCCATCGGGACGTATTGCGATACTCGATTGCATCGTGAACTCGGTGCCGCCCCGCATCGCAGAGCACCGCAAGCGGCGTGCCTGTGCCGCTGTAGGCGCATACGAAATTGAAAGCTGCCAAGGCTCGCATCGCACCGCATCGGAGGGTGTAATCTTTGTCCTCCGGCGCGGCCTGCCAGCTGGCTTGGGTGTGATCTTGCGGCACGCCCGGGAAGCTTTCAAGCGGTTCAGCCAGCACTTTTTGCAAAGCTTTGACGGCCGCGTCAGCCACAGTGCGCTGAATATCCCGCAGGCGCACACCGATGCCGAACGTCACCCGGTCCGAGACAATGATTGGCCCGCTGTCGAGTGCGCGGGTGACCCGATGCAGCGTAAATCCGGTTTCTGGCTCGGCCATTTTGAGCTGCCAGAAGAGGGGATTGATGCCGCGGTACTTGGGCAGCCGTGACGGGTGAATGTTGATGCAGTCATGCCGGGCGCGCTGAATCATAGCTTGCGACATTCGTTTGGGGAAACACGCCAGCACAAAATAATCCGCCTCCACACGGGCAAGCGTACGCAGCAGTGACATCTCATCGCCTGTGAAAAATTCAACCGGCACGTCATGGCGGCGGCAAAGGTCGACGACGGGCGACAGGGCCGGCGCAGTGACCTGAAGAGCGCTCCGGGCAGGCAGTGCAGGGGCTGGCGGGAAGGCATGCAGCACCGCGGTACGAATATTGGCACCGCGATGCAGCAGTCGCTCCAAAGTAAACGCTGTAAAGCGGCTCAAGGCGCCGAACAGTACAATCGAGGCGTTCGGTCTGGAATAGGCGGCCATCGACCCGTCAGTTCAGAAAAGGCACTTGCATGCCGCGCTGCACAGCCGGCCGGTCAGACAGCTGCTGAAACCAGCGATGTACATGCGGATAGTCTTCCAGCGTGACATTCTGCCAGGTGTGCCGCGCCGCCCACGGATAAATTGCCATATCGGCAATCGAATAGACATCGGCAACAAAGGCCTGCTGTGCCAGGCGGCGATTCAGGATGCCATAGACCTCAGCGGCGATACCATCAAAGCGATCGATCGCGTATGGCACCTTTTGGCTGGCAAATTTTCGAAAGTGATGCAATTGTCCCAATGCAGGCCCAAAACCGCCCATCTGCCACATCAGCCATTGCACAATGACACTTTGCGCGGCGGCGCTGTCGCCCATAAACCGGCCGGTCTTCTGCGCAAGATGCAGCAAAATGGCTCCTGATTCGAAAATTGACACTGGCTTCCCGTCGATGCCTTGCGGATCGATGATGGCCGGTATCTTGTTGCCGGGGCTGATTTGCAAAAACGCTTGCTGATGCTGCTCGCCTTTGCCAATGTCGATAGGGTGCACTTCATAGTCCAGCTGCATTTCTTCCAGTGCAATGGAAATTTTTCTGCCGTTCGGGGTGCCCCAGGTGTACAGCTGGATTTTTTGCTCAGTCATATGGATTGCCAGGTTCAGGTGGTTTGCATCTGTCAGTCTTTGACAAACAGCTTGCGCGGGTACCGGGCGATCAGTTCTGGGCCTTGTTTTCCGATAATGATGCTTTCAGTAATCTCAAGGCCCCAGTCATCCGCCCACAGCGCAGTCATGAAGTGAAACGTCATATTCTCTTTCAGCACCGACTTGTCGCCGGCACGAATGCTGATAGTGCGCTCGCCCCAGTCCGGCGGGTAGCTCAGTCCGATCGGATAGCCGCAGCGCGCATCTTTGGTGATGCCATGATGCCGCAGCGCGCGCTGAAACGCGATCGCTATATCTTCGGCTTGATTGCCGGCCTTGGCGACTTCAAGGCCCGCCTCCAAGCCCTCCAGCACAGCTTGCTCAGCCGCTCGAAAGCGAGCTGGCGGGCGGCCGAGAAAAATCGTCCGGCAAAGCGGGCAGTGATAGCGGCGGTGACAGCCGGCAATTTCAAAAAAGGTGCCCTCGCCGCGGCGCAGCGGCTGATCGTTCCAGGTCAGATGAGCGGCCGCTGCGTCGATTCCCGAGGGCACCATAGGCACAATGGCCGGGTAGTCTCCCCAGTGGCCGTCTGCACCGACTATCGCGGTCTGGCAGATGTCTGCGACCAGGTCATTTTTGCGCAGGCCCGGCTCAATGCGCTCGAAAGCGCGCTTGTGCATTTCCTCAACAATGCGCCCGGCGCGTTTCATGTAGATCAGCTCCTGCGGTGACTTGACGCAGCGCTGCCAGTTGACCAGCACATTGGCATCGACAAATCTCGCATTGGGCAAGCCCTTTTGCAAAGCGGCAAAAGCGGCGGCAGAGAAGTAATAATTGTCCATCTCAACGCCGATACGCTGGCGGCCCCAGCCGCGGTCGGTGACAATCTGCGCCAGCAGGTCCATTGCATGGCGCTGCGGGGTCATGACGTAATGATCCGGATATTCAATGACATCCGCTGCCGGCATATAGACGGTGCGCAGCGCCCCTTTCGCGTCCATCGCCCGGCCGTACCAGAGCGGCCCGTCTGATGCGGTGAGCAGCACACACTGCGGGGTGTAAAACGACCAGCCATCGTAGCCGGTGAGCCAGGCCATATTCGAAGGATCCACCGTGATGAGGAGCTCAACGCCGGCTTTTTCCATTGCGGCTCGGGTTTTCTCAACACGGGTGCGGTACTCGTCCGCGGTAAAGCTCAGTCGGACAGCGCTCATCGGTCAGGCAAGTGCCGGCTCGGTTCGGATGTGCGGCCGCAGCGGCGCCTTCATGGGCCGATGCGCTCCAAACGCATCAGTCCATGGAACTGCCCGCCATCACTGGTGATGAAAATAGTTCCCTCTGGAGTGGCGCCGATGCCGGCCGGGCGCGCCCAGCGCTCGCCATTGTCGCGCTGAAAGCCTTCAATGACAGACACGACATCGATCGCTTGGCCGCCATCAAAGCGGACCATCTTTACCGCTGGCGGACGGCGGCTGGCCTGGTCGCCGGTGAATCCACCGCTTGGGGCGGTCCCCCAAGAGCCGTGAATGGCGACGATGGCATTGTCGCGAAAGCGCTTATCGCTTGCTGTCGATGGCACGAATGCCATGCCCAAAGGCGCGCTTCTGGCTGCGAAGGTTGCTGCCGGCAAAGGCACCCGGTCGGCGCTGTACGGCGCCGGCGCATCGATACAGGGGTCGGCCACGATGCGCTCGCCATTGAATTGGTACCACGGCATGCCATGGAATGAGCCGGCCTCGACTTGCGCGAAGTACTCAGGCGGCTGGTCAAAGCCGAGATGGTCAGGTCCGTTGTTGCTCGCATACATTGTTCCGGTGACCGGATGCCAGTCAAACCCGACTGGATTGCGAAGACCGGATGCAAATGGAACCAGACGTGGCGGAGCTGTGGATTCGTCCAGTACCAGCAGACCGCCGCGGCGGTCTTTGAACGGGTACTGCTCGGCAATCATCTCATGACTGCAGTTGCCGCTGATGCCGATACTGACGTAGATGCGCCGGTCGGGACCGACGCCGACGGTCCTCGATGAGTGTCCGAAGCCGCCGGGCAGCGGCGCCACCCGTTCCAGCTGATTGAGGAAGATGCGAGTATTGCTCGGGCTGTAGTCCACTTTGTACAGCGCAGCGGTGGTGGCAATGAACATCTGATCATCGCGAATGGCGACGCTGTGCGGATAGCTGTCGAGAAAAATGTATTCCATAGCCTGATCATAGGGCGGCCGCAGCAGGTAGACTGCGAGCGCGGAGCCGATAAACATGTCGCCGTTGGGGGCGAAGGCAATCATGCGCGGCCGGTGCAGTTCGGCATTGATCAGCTCCAGGCGGTAGCCTTTCGGCACCGATACCTCGACCTCGCCGATTTGCGGATGGCTCAGAATCTGTCTTTGCAGCGGCAGGGCTTGCGCTGCAGCCAGACTCAGTGTGCTGGCCGCGATCACAAGGGCGGCGCCGAGCGCCAAAGCGGATTGCAAATGCCGGCGCATCATGAGAGCAAAATGTCTTTGGCGCGATTGATTCTCGCCGCCAGCCAGGTGGATCCGCCCCGGTCCGGATGATTTCTCTGCATCAGTATTTTGTGCGCTTCTGCAATCTCCTCGCGCGTCGCCCCCTCATGCAGTCCAAGGATCTGCAAGGCTTCCTCTCTCGAAATGTCATCGGAACTTTCCGGGGGGCGCTCCGCGGAGCCGTGCTCGGCGACGAACTCTTCCCATTCATCAAGGCGCATTCGATCCAGATAGGTCTCGAGCACTGAGGCGGACTGGCTGTCTTTTTTGCGGCATTCGGCCAGCAGGTCGGCCAGCTCCTCGATGCTCAGGTCCGCCAGCGATTTATCTTTGTGGCGGCCGCGGCGCACCTCGCCAAAAATCTCACCGGAATCGTGGTCCAGGGTCATGTCGAAGTACTTCGTTGTCACATCGGAGCTTTGTCCCGGCTTGCCCCCTTGTACGGGCCCCTGCCAGGATTTGAACATGCTGTAGGCGCTGCGGGCGAGAATCGCGCGCTGAATCCAGGGTACGGCGCCGGCGAGCAGCGCAAACAGGCCGTGCAGGCGACCCGTCAGAATTGCTGCCAGCAGCAGGCCCGCAGCGCCGTAGAGCGCCGCCAGCTTGAGGTATTTCATGCGATCGTGCGCTGTGCCTCGGCCGAGCCTGCCGACAAACCACATCAGGCCAACCAAAATGACAAGAAACAGGAACAGACGAATAAACATGCAGAATGCCGGCCCGGGCAAGGCGATCTGGAAGCGTTACGATATCATCTATTGTATCGCTGGGCGGCCTGCGAGCCGCGGCGTATTTTCAAATTCATACAAGTCGGCTGCATTCAGGGCCGCGCTCGGCGCGGCAGCCTGGGACGCGCGTGTCTCTCGGTGCGGCCCATCGGCCATCAGGCCAGCGGCTGACTCTCCCGATCCGGCTCAGGGCGCGCGCTTCATCTGGTGGGTCAGCTGCGCGACAGCGCCGCGCCGATTTTTGCCGAAATGCTCCAGCGCCCGGCGCCCGCCGGCTGAATAGACTGCGACTGCCGCGAGCAGATCGCGCAGCTGGCGCGAGCTGGAAGCGTCAAAGCGGCAATAAGCGCCGCTGCTGAGCGAGGCGATGTGCCGAAAAGCACGCTCTGCGGCCGGGTTGCAGCCCTCATGAAAAATGAAAGCCGGAATGCCGTTCAGTCCCAGCAATCCCGCTTTATGAGAGAGCTGATCGACATCTTCCTCCACCGCATCGCCGACAAAAACCAGCGAATTGACTTTAGCCTTGCCGGACTCATGCACGGCATGGTCCAGCAGCCGGCCGATTTGTGTCAGTCCGCCGACACAGCGCGTCTGGCTCATCAGACGATGCAGCTGGCTCGCGCTGCCGACCCACTTGCTGGCATAAAACTCACGAAATCCCCGATAAAAGCACAGCTGGACATCCAGTCCGCCATGCGCGGCAGCTTCGGTGAACATTTCTGCCTGGATATGGCAGGCCTGATCCCACATCGGCTCCCGGCTGGCGGTGGCATCCATTGCGAAAATCAGGCGCCCGCGGCGGGCGCTTGGTTTCGGCCGCGGGGCGAGTTCCACCTGGCGGAGGAAGGCATCGACCGCCGCGCCCTTCGAGCGGGTCAGGGGATTGTCTTGCCTGCTGCTCATGCCAGCTCCATTCACCGGCGGATTCAGTCGCTGCCGCGCTGCTTGAGGATGCGGCTCACAATTTCGTACACATTGACCGAAAGGCTGGCGGTGGCGGCGATGGCTTCGACGCGCTCGAGCATCAGCTGCTGGCGCTTGTCATCATAGCGGCGCATATCGGAAAACGCTTCCGCGAGCTGAGCTGCCGTTTGTGAATTGGTGCGGTCAATCCGCAGCACGAAGTCGGCGAGCAGATCATAGCCGCCGCCGCTGATGTCGTGGAAGCAGTACAGATTCGAATGGCTGAAAGCGCCGATCAGCGCATAGACCCGATTCGGATTGTGGATGCTGAAAGAATGATGTCTGGACAGGGCTGTGACTTGCGCCAGGGTGTCATCTCGAGGAGTGGTGGACTGAATGCGAAACCACTTGTCAATGACCCCGCTGTCATGCTGCCATCGGTCGAAGAATTGCGCCAGACATTTTTCGCGTCTGGAACTTTGCGATCCGGCCAGCGCTGTCAGCGCCGCGACGGCATCGGTCATATTGGCGGCTGACTTGAATTGCTGCAAAGCCAGCTCATAGGCGGACTCAGTCTTCAGGCAGATCAAGTATTTCAAGCACAGATTTTTGAGTTTGCGCTGGCCGGCGGCATCCTGTGACATGTCCCGCTCATGATTGAGCTGCCGATACAGCCCGTCCAGCTCGTTTTGGCAGTGATGCGCCAGCTTCGACATCAGCAGCCGATGGGCCTGATGGATGGCAGTCGGATCGACCCGGTCCATCATTTGGGCGATGGCGATTTGCGATGGCGGGTCGAGCAGCAGCGCCTTGAATTCAGCCGGGCATTCGGTATCGCTGACAATGGCCGAAAAAGCCCTGTAGAACTCCGTTTCAAGGTCGGGACTGTCGTGGTGCTGAAAACAGGTGATCAGATGACAGATCTGCTGCTTGAAGATGTGCTGCGCGGCATCCCAGCGGCAGAAGCCATCACTGTCATTGGCCATCAGAAAATAGGCATCATCACGGGCCTGCGGATCGATCAGGACGACTGGCGCGCTGAATCCGCGCAGCAGCGACGGAACGGGTGCAGACGGAATGTCATGAAAGGTGAATGTTTGCCGGGTCGCGGTCAGTTCCAGCACCTGCTCGCGGGCTGGCGTACTGTTTTTGTGTCCGTTTTTCAGGGGCAGCCGTTTGCCTTGCGCATCCATCAGGGCTACGCGAACCGGAATGTGCATGGGCTGCCAGGCAGTCGCTGCCAGGTTTTTGGGCGGCAATTGCTCGAAGGTCAGTTGATAGGTGCAGGTTTGAGGATTGTAATCCCGCTCCACCTGAATCTGCGGTGTGCCGGCAACTTTGTACCAGAGCCGAAACTGCTGCAAGTCCAGCCCGCTGGTCTCTTCCATGCAGTCGACGAAGTCCTCAACGGTCGCGGCGCAGCCGTCATAGCGCTCGAAATACAGGTCTGTGGCACGGCGAAACGTCTCGGCGCCGAGCAGCGCATGCATCATGCGGATGACCTCCGCCCCTTTGTTGTAAACCGTAATCGTATAGAAGTTGTCGATCGTAAGATACGAGTCAGGCTGCACCGCGTGGCATCCCGGTCCGGCATCCTCCCGGAACTGATGCACCTTGACCATGTTGACATCATAAATTCGCTGCACTTCACGCGAGCCCATGTCGGCACTGAACTGCTGGTCGCGGAAAATGGTGAAACCTTCTTTCAGGCTCAGCTGAAACCAGTCTCTGAGCGTGACGCGGTTGCCGGACCAGTTGTGGAAGTATTCATGGGCGATTACGCTTTCGACCGCGCGGAAGTCTTGGTCGGTTGCGGTGTCAGGCTTGGCGTAAACATACTTGGCGTTGAAGATGTTGAGCCCCTTGTTTTCCATGGCCCCCATATTGAAGTGGTCCACGGCAACAATCATATAGGTGTTGAGATCATACTCGCGCCCATAAATCTTCTCATCCCAGCGCATGGCATTCTTCAGGCACTGCATGGCGTGCGCGCATTTGTCCAAGTCCGTGTCAGTGGTGTAAAAGCACAGCGAGACCGACTTGCCGGACTGGGTGACAAAAGTGTCGCGCAGCGCGTTGAGCGGACCGGCGACCAGCGCAAACAGATAGCTTGGCTTCGGGAACGGATCGACCCAAGTCACAGCATGCTTGCCGTCCGGGCAGTCGTATTGCGATTGCAACTCGCCATTGGCCAGCAGAACCGGATATTTTTTTGCATCGGCTGCAATCGTCACGCTGAATTTGCTGAGCACATCGGGACGGTCAGGAAAATAGGTGATGTTGCGAAAGCCTTCGGCTTCGCATTGTGTGCAGAGGATCTCATTGGAGGCATACAGACCCGACAGCGCCAAGTTTTCAGCCGGGCTGATAGAATTGACAATCTCCAGCTCAAACTTATCGGCCGGCGCCTCAAGGGTGATGCCTTCGGGTGTCTGGCGATATGCGTCTGCAGTCAGCTCGCGTTGATTGACCCGAATCGACTGCAGCTGGAGTTTTCTGCCGTCGAGAAACAAGGGCTGCCGAGGACCGCTGGGGTCAACTTCAATCTGCAGCCGCGCACGTACGGTGGTGCATTGGCAGTCAAGCGCAAAATGCAGGTCTGCCTCCGGCACCGTGTAAGCCGGCGGCTGATAGTCACTCAAAAAAGTAGGCTTGGCTTTGTCGGAGCGGACAGCGGTCATTGCGAGAATTGAAAAACTGAGTGAAGGGCTACCAGGTGCGAAACCACTGATCAACAAAATTCCAGCACCACCGGCTCATGGCTTGACCATATTGGGTCTCATCAGACTTTTGCCGGTCAGCGCTGTGTGCGCCCGCCACTGACAGAAAATCAGATCCGCTGTCAAGCCAATTCAGCATAATCTTGCGGGTCACCTCCGGGTGAAACTGAACGCAAAAGGTATTCGAACGATAGCGAAATGCTTGGTTCGGGAATACCTCCCCGCGGGCGAGCAGCTCGCAATTGTCAGGCAAGGTGAAACCTTCGTTGTGCCACTGATAGAAGTGCTCTGTTCCGTTCAGGAAGGCGGCGCTGCCATCGGCATCCGCCAGCGGAGAGAATCCAAGCTCAACCAAGCCCTGTGGATGACGCTCGACTTTGGCGCCGAGACATTTGGCAACCAGCTGCGCGCCGAGGCAAATCCCCAGCAGCGGCTTGCCGGCGGCCAGCCAATCTGCAATCCAATCCAGCTCTTCGGCGATGTAAGGTCTGTTTGCACCGTCGTTGGCGCTTTGAATCCCGCCGTAGATGACCAGCGCGTCAAAAGCGCCGTGGCTTCGGGGCAAGGGAACACCGTGAGCCGGATTGACGTGCGTCTGTGCGGCGTGGCAGCGGGTCAGGAACTGCGCAACATGATCATTGTGGCGCTCTTCCATATGCCGCAGGATCAGTACGCTTTCGGGCATGACGGCATCGTTTTTGCGGATTCGGTTGCCACTGCCATCAGATGATCAGGAGCAGCACAATGACGAACAGGACGACGCCGCCCATCGGAATCAAGACACCTGCCCAGTCTTTTTCGGCTTCTTGGCTTTGCTGCTGCAGACGTTTCAGACCTGGAACGAACAAGAAAAGGACAATGACCGCCACTGCGCCCAAGACGATTAATTCCAAGGTAGAGAGGTTTTGATTCATTTCTAGAATTAGGCAGCAGCGAAATGCGCCAGGGTCATTATTGTATTCATTGCGCAGCCGGCATGGCGATGGCAATTTTCTCAACTCTGCGGTTGAGCAAATCATACTCCGAATTCGATTCGGGTCTGCCCAGTCCGGTTGAAATTGGAATGCGCGAATCAGTCAGAAAAATTTGCAGTTAGAAAAAAGTAGTTATAATCGCTGCCATCTAATAACGCTAATCGACCGGTTTCCGTCGATCTTCGTGAGAATTCGACTGAAGCGCGAAAGCCTTGGACGAGGCAGGAATGTTTTCGGAATCGCTCAATTCGGTTATTTTGTTTACTAAATCTGTTTTATAGTTTTATCGGAGTGAATATCATGAGTAAGGATATCAAACAACCGTCGCGCCGTAATTTTCTCAAAGGCGCAGCCGCTGGGACTGCCGCGACGATTGCAGCGGTTCCGTACGTTGCAAACGCGCAGACAGTGCTCAAGGTTCAGGCCGCGTGGGGTGGCGGAATCTTTCTCGAATTTGCGCAAGACTACGTCAACAAGGTCAGTGCGATGTCCGGCGGCTCTTTGACCATTGACCTGCTTTCGGTCAATGCAGTCGTCAAGACCGCCGAAATGCAGACTGCAGTGCATAAAGGCGTACTGGACGGTGCTCATCTGGTGACGGCATACTGGTATTCAAAGAGTGCCGCAGCCTCACTGTTTGGGACCGGTCCTTGCTTTGGCTGGAACGCCAATCAGCTTTTGGGCTGGATCAAATACGGGGGGGGGCGCGAGCTCTATTACGAACTGATGGATGCGCTGAAACTGGATATCGTCGGTTTCTTCAACAGTCCCATGCCGGCGCAGCCGCTCGGATGGTTCAACCAGCAGATCACTGATTCCAGTCAAATGGCCGGGTTGAAATACCGGACCGTCGGACTGGCGGCTGATGTGCTGCAGGAAATGGGCATGTCAGTGGTGCAGTTGCCCGGCGGCGAGATTCAGCCGGCCATGAAAAGCGGGCTGATTGATGCGGCTGAGTTCAACAATCCAACTTCTGACAAGGACTTCGGCATGCAGGATGTCTCGAAGCACTACCACTTGGCCAGTTTTCACCAGAGCCAGGAAGCATTTGAGGTTATTTTCAACAAAACACTGTTCAATAAGCTGCCTGCTGAGCATCAGGCGATTCTTGAGTATGCCTCTGAAGCCGCTTCAGCAGATTTCACATGGAAACTCCAAGACCGTTATTCAGCCGACTTGGTCTCTTTGCAGGAGGATCATGGCGTGAATGTCTATCGCACGCCAGATTCAGTTATGACTGAGCAGCTTAAAGCGTGGGATGTGGTTGCCAACCGACTTTCGCAAGAGGATCCGTTCTTCGCCAAGGTTGTGGAGTCGCAAAAGGCTTGGGCAGAACGCGTCGTGCGTTATGAGCTGCTGAATGCGCCAAACTATTCAGGTGCTTACGAGCATTATTTTGGCTCCATGGTGTAAAGGATCAATACCGTCTGGTGCCGGCATCAAGCCGGCGCCAGACGGGTGCGCTTCTCAGCCATCCGAACGATGTTCAAAACGAGTCGTAATTGACCGCATTTAGACTGCCGCTCGCCTTTGCAGTGAATCGATTTCTCCATTTCATCGACAGCCTCAGCATTTGGGTGGGCAAATGTTTCGCTTGGTGCATTGTCGTGCTGACATTTGCAACCTGTTACGAAGTGTTCGTGCGCTATGTGCTCAACAAGCCGACTGTATGGGCGTTCGACATGAGCGTTCAAATGTACGGTGCGCTTTTCATCATGGCGGGTGCCTACGCGCTGGCTCAGAATGCTCATGTGCGCGGTGATGTGATCTATCGACTTATGTCACAACGCACGCAAGCTTCCATTGATTTGACTCTCTATATCATCTTTTTGCTGCCCGCAGTATTCGCGCTCACCTGGTATGGGTATGGCTTCGCCGCAGATTCCTGGTTTTATAAGGAAGTAAGCTGGAGCAGTCCGGCACGCATTCAGATTTATTTCTTCAAGACATTGATTCCAGTCGCGGGGTTTCTGATTTTCCTGCAGGGAATCGCAGAAGCGTTGCGTTGTATTCAGTGCATCCGTACCGGTCGATGGGAGGAACGCCAGTATGATGTTGAGGAGACCGAGAAGTTGTTGCGTCGCCAGCAGCAGGAAATTCAGAAAAACTTAACGTAGCCCTTTCCAATACAACATGTCTGATCCTCAAATCGCAATCTTTATGCTTGGCCTGTTTATTTTCATGGTCTTGCTTGGATTTCCAATCGCGTTCACTTTGCTCGCTATGGGGCTTGGATTTGGTTACTATGCCTACTATGATCCGTTGCGGATGGACACCATATTCGATAACCGAATTTTCGATCTGACAGTGCAGAACACATTTTCCGTGATGTCGAATGATGTGTTGGTTGCGATACCGTTATTTTTGTTTATGGGATATGTCGTTGAACGGGCTAATATCGTCAATCGTCTCTTCTTTTCGCTGCAGATGGCGGCGCGGCACCTGCCGGGGTCCATGGCAGTTGCGGCACTGATGACTTGCGCTATTTTCGCGACGGCAACCGGCATTATTGGGGCGGTTGTCACCCTAATGGGCATGCTGGCACTGCCAGCGATGCTGCAGTCGCGCTATCGGGAGAGTTTTGCATCCGGTGTAATTTGTGCCGGCGGGTGCCTTGGCATTCTCATTCCGCCAAGCATTATGCTGATTGTGTATGCCGCCATTGCGGAACTCTCACCGCTGCGACTGTATGCAGCGGCGATTTTCCCGGGCTTTATCCTGGCCGGATTCTACATGATTTACGTGGTTGTGCGCGCATCGATCAACCCATCGCTTGCACCGAAACCGCCCGAAGATGAAATTCCCTCAATCGGTACGATTCTCTATCAGATTGTGACATCCGTTGTGCCGCTCGCGTTTCTCATACTGGCGGTCCTTGGCTGCATACTGTTAGGGCTTGCAACACCTGCCGAAGCTGCCGGAGTCGGGGCGCTGGGCGGATTGCTGCTCGCGCTGATCTATCGGTCGCTGACGTGGGAACGGTTCAAGGAATCCGCTTTCTTGACGGCAAAAACATCGGCCATGGTGTGCTGGCTGTTTGTGGGCTCATGGACTTTTGCGTCGGTCTTTTCCTATCTCGGCGGACACGCATTGATCGAGCACTGGATTCTGTCCCTCAGCCTGGGCACAGTCGGGTTCCTGATTCTCGCGCAGCTGATCATTTTTCTGCTTGGCTGGCCGCTTGAGTGGACTGAGATTCTGATTATTTTCGTTCCGATCTTTCTGCCGCTGCTGGATACATTCGGTGTGAATCCATATATGTTTGCAATGCTGATCGCTTTGAATCTACAGACATCGTTTTTGACGCCGCCGATGGCAATGTCGGCCTACTACCTCAAGGGCGTTGCTCCAAATGTTGAGTTGATTGCAATCTTCAAAGGCATAATGCCATACTTGGGCATTGTGATCTTTACGATGGCACTGGTTTACATATTCCCCGGCATTGCGCTTTATTTACCTGATTTCTTCTTTGGCAAATTGCCCACCTAAGTCGCATATCCTGTTGATGCCGGCTGAATGAGGGTTGCGCCATGTCCTCGTATTCCCTAGGTTTGTGCGAAGCCGCCGAACTGCTGGCTAGCGGCGGCCTCAACTCGCAGACATTGACTGCAGACTGTCAGTCGCGGATCGCTGAATTTGAGTCCGGCATACATGCCTGGGCCTGGCATTCGCCCGACTACGTCACGGTGCGGTCGCAGCGCGCTGACGATTATCGCATGCGAGGCAAGCCGCTTGGGCGCTTGCATGGAGTGCCTATTGGCATCAAAGACATTATTGACACCGCCGGTATTCCAACCGAGCACGGGTTTGCACCGCTCAAGGGCAGGGTGCCGCGAAAAAATGCTGTATTGATTGACAAACTGCTCAGTCATGGTGCGATCATCATGGGCAAAACGGTGACGACCCCGCTAGCGACGAGCACTCCGAGCGAAACATTAAACCCGCATAATCCAGCTCATTCTCCGGGCGGTTCCAGCAGCGGAAGTGCGGCGGCAGTCGCCTCGTACATGGTGCCCGCTGCTGTGGGCACGCAGACCAACGGATCAGTGATTCGCCCGGCTGCGTATTGCGGTGTGGTCGGGTTCAAGCCGAGTTTTGGCTTGATATCAAGAACCGGCGTACTGCGGCAATCTCCTTTTCTGGATCAAGTCGGCACTTTTGGCCGCAGTGTGGAAGATGCGGCGCTGCTTGCTGAGACAGTCATCGGCGACGACCCGCTGGATCTGTCCACACTTGGCAAAGGCGCTGTTCCGCCATTGCTTGACATCTGCCGCTCTGAGCCGCCAGTCGAGCCCAAGTTTGCTTTTTTGCGAACCAGCCGGTGGTCGCAGCTCGATGCAAGTTCGCAAGCCGGGCTTGAGGAAGTGATTGCGGAGCTGAGCGACCGCGCGGAGGAAATCACTTTGGGCGATGCATTCGAATCTGCCTGGGAAGCGCAACAGCTTATTCATAGTGCTGAAATGGCCACTTGGTATGGCAGCTTGTATCAAAAAAATGCAGAACATTGCAACGATGATATCAGGCAGATGATTGAGTTTGGCCGATCGGTGGCGGCGACTGACTACATCAATGCGATGGAATCAAGGGCGATCCTCAATTGCATGCTTGATGAATACTTCAATCAGTATGATGTGATCGTTGCACCCGCTGCGCCAGGTGCGGCACCTGCAGGTCTGGAGTCAACCGGTGATCCGATGTTTTCAACGCCGTGGACTTTTTGCGGAGTGCCTGCCATCACGGTTCCACTGCTTCGGTCTGAATCCGGTTTGCCTATCGGGGTGCAGCTTATCGGACAGTATATGGATGATGCCCGTTTGTTGCGTACCGCAAACTGGATGATGAAATGGCTTGCATAAGTGCGATTTATGCGATTGAGAGTATGTCAATCTAAGAATTGGGTCACCGGCCGCACGGCAGGAATCTGATCAAATAAGAACACGTGTACTGGTCTCAACAGTCTTTCTCTCACATGCCCCAGACGGTCACCCTGCGGCTGCCGGCTGAGGCCTCGCGGCGGAACAGCTTCTCATCCCAGGAGCGCCGCTCCGAGCGGTCGAAGACCACCAGATGGCCAGCGGCCGCCCCGCATCGCTCCATGTAGCCGCCAAGCTGAGCCAGGCCCTCCCCGATCGTGCGCTCCAGGCCGCCGCGGCGCACCTTGCACTCGATCACCTCCCTTTGCCGCTGCGGACCCCACTCGACCAGCAGGTCGGTGCGCATCCTTCCCAGCCCATACTCGCGCTCGATGCGCCCGCCGGCGTTGACCACCCGCTGCAGAAAAGCCTGCAGCATCAGCTGCGGTCCCGCCTCCTTATAGTCAAAGCACTCCACCCAGTGCTCGGAGTGCTCTCTGAAGAAAGCCTGGAACGACTCCATCAGCCTGTCCATGATCAGCTGTCCGTCCTCGACAAACCAGGCGGTCTCGTGCGGGATGAACCAGTCGGCATCGGTGACCAGCTCGCGCGGAATCACCTCGCGGTAGATGGCGTTGGCGATGCGCACCGGCTTGTCCGGCGCGATCAGCCCCAGGTCCCGCACATACTGCACATCGTCAGCGGTGAAAGCGCCGGTCTCGGCGTGGCTGACCAGCGGCTCGATGACCCGCCTGACGCGGGGCTCGCGCAGCTTGTCCGCCAGCTGGTCCAGATGCGTGTCGCGGCGCCGGATCAGCGCCTCGCGCGCATCAATCACATCATCGTGCCCGATGGTGACGCTGCGATCCCTGACCCTTGCCAGCGCCTCATCCGCCAGCGCATTGACCAGCCACGGCTGGCCTGCGGTGGAGTCCCATACCTCGGCCAGCGCCTCCGCGCTCCACTTCTGTCCGGTGTGTTCGGTGTGCTGGCGCAGCAGGGCGCGGGTCTCGGCCTCGGTGAAATCCCCCATCCGCAAGGACTTGGCCTTGATGTTGAAGGCGCTGCCGCCGGTGATCACCGTCTTCTCGGCGGCGGAGTGGATGCGGTAGTCTCTCACATCGCGGATGCCGCACAGGATTACGGATTGGGGAAAGTGGCTTGGACGTCTGGCATAGCCCGAACGCAGCTGGCGCAGCACCGAGATCAGCGTGTCGCCGATCAAGGCATCGATCTCGTCCACCATCAGGACCAAAGGCCGAGAATCTGCCGATGACCATCGAACCAGCAGCTGGTGCAGAGCGCCGTGCGCGCCGTATGCATTCAGAATGTCAGGCCACGTGTCGAACTCCAAAGCGTTGCCATGCACAATCTGCGCTTCGGTCGTCAGCTCGCCCAGAATCGCTTTCATCGCGACCTGCGTATCTTCGCGCGCTGCCTGCCCCGCCTCGACATTGACATACAGCGCGCGGCAGCGGTCGGATTCGTTCAGCTCATCGCGCAAAGCCAGCAGCGCCGAAGTCTTGCCGGTCTGGCGCGGGGCGTGCAGAATGAAGTACCGCCAATTCTCAATCAGGCCAAGCAACTCATCCTTGTCAACGCGGTCCAGCGGCGGGATAAAGTAGTCTTTTTCCGGCTTGACCGGACCAGCGGTGTTGAAAATTCGCATGAGGCGAAATTATACAGTCCACGACAAGGCCTTGATATTTTTGCAACAGATCGCAGCAAATCGGCGCGATCGCTGGTCATCGACAAAGCCGAATGCCGCTTTGTTATTTCGGTAGCGGATGTGAGGATTGGTTTGCTTTTTGAAATCAAGACATTGACGATACACAAATCCATTTGTTGCGAACCATTTCGTTTGGAAGTCCAATGAGTGAGCAATGGGGACTGACGAAATGCAATACAATAGCCCTCAGTTAGCATACTGGCTGACAAAGTCGCTATTAATCGGATGGGATGTAAATTTTTATCGTATCTTCTGCCATGAAAAATGAAATTATTGCTGGATTCATCGGTGTCGTACTGATTAACGCTTTTTTACTGGGGCTGGCACATTCGATCGGAAAGTTGCCCTTCACAGTTATTGTCGTGTGTGTGCTGACTGGCGCATGGGTTGCCTGGTACCAAGAAACGGTGAAAAAATCTGCTGCCAATTAACGACGCAGCCGTATCACACGTGCTGGAAAAAGCAGGCATAGCCACGTTTTCGAAAATCATTTGCTGAGACCTTCGTTGCGGTTCCAATGAAGAAAGTTGCGGGGTTCGATGCATAAGGTGCTCTAGTGCTTGGCTGAATTGAATCAATGGTGCCGAGAAATTGATGAGTCGATGCGCGGCAAACATCATATTAATTGTGTCCGCATTGGACAGCCGGGCCAATGCGCCAGTCTGACTGAAGTGATGCAGCGCTCATCTGAAGACTTGTTCGAGTTTAAGTTGCTCGACTCCGGCTTTTGGAAAGCGTTGCGAAACTGACCTTGAACGATGCTTTGTGGAGCGCATTCTCGTTTCGAAGCATGCAATTTATTGGAAGTTGCGGGATTTGCAATCGCTCCACAGCGGCGGCGTGCCCGGATCCCAAACCCGTTCCACGATCAGATGGACAACGTCTTCAGCGACTTGCAGCCAGCCTTCGACGCCTAGGAGCGAAAGAGTTTTTGCCAGCGCTCGATAACGCTCGAAACATTTCGGCCAAAATATGGCATTGACGAATCCAGTCTCATCTTCCAAGGTCATGAACACAACTTTTGAGGCAGTGGCTGGCCGCTGGCGGCAGATTACTGCACCGACATAGCGTATGCGGGTTCCGTTGGCCATGCGGTTGATTGTAGAGGCATCTGCAAGACCTTGCTCAGAAAGACAATTCCGATAATGCTGCAGCATGTGACCGCGGCTGCTGATTCCCATGCTGGCAAAATCCCAGGCCGTTTTCTGCGCCGCACTGAGCGGACCGAAATGTGCTGCAGACACTGGCGGCGGCAAAAGTTCTTTGTCGGCACGCACTCCATATGCAGTCCACAAGGCAGATCGGCGATTGGGGATCAGTTGTGCCAGTGCATTGCTTTCCGCCAGTTTTTGTACGCCGTCTTTTGAGATGCCGAGCACTTGAGTCAAGTCGTCGATGGAGCGGATTCCGACTTCGTGAACCCGCTCTAGCGCGCGAAGATCACGTTCGCTCAGACCCTTGACATAGCGCAGTCCAATGCGCAGCGACTGGCTGCCGGCACTGTGATCATTCCTTTCCAAAGTGCAATCGCGGCAGCTGAGGAAGATATCTGCCGGCAGAATGATGACACCGTGTCTGCGCGCATCCTCAATGATGGTGGCGGGTGAATAAAACCCCATGGGCTGTGAGTTCAGCAAGGCGCAGGCAAACGCTGCCGGATAGTGCCATTTCAGGTAGGCGCCGGCGTAGGCGATCAGGGCAAAACTGGCCGAGTGTGATTCAGGAAAACCGTATTCGCCAAAACCGCGAATCTGATCGAATACCTGCTCGGCAAATTGCCGATCAATGCCTTTGGCGATCATGCGGCCGATTAGTTTATCCTTATGCTGCTCAATGCGGTCGGTGCGGCGCCAGGCGGCCATATCACGCCGCAGCTGATCGGCTTCGCCTGGCTGGTAATCTGCGGCAACCATGGCCAGCTTGATGACCTGCTCCTGAAAAATAGGCACACCCAGAGTTTTGCCAAGCACCGACTTGAGGCATGGGTGCGGATATGCGACTGGCTCTTGAAGATTTCGGCGACGCAAATAGGGGTGTATCATGCCGCCGGTGATTGGCCCGGGCCTGACAATAGCAATCTGCACCACCAGGTCATACCATCGCTGCGGTTTCAGCCGCGGCAGCATGCTCATCTGGGCGCGGCTTTCGATCTGGAAAACACCGGTGGTATCTGCTTTTTGCAGCATGGCAAACACGGCCGCATCATCCTTGGGCAGGCTATGCATGCTCAGTTCAATGCCGTGATGCTGCGCGACCAGATCGAAGCAGCGATGCAGCTGTGTCAATGCGCCGAGTCCGAGCAGGTCGACTTTGAATATTCTCATGGCTTCAATGTCGTCTTTTTCCCACTGAATGACAGTTCGCCCCGGCATGCTTGCGTTCTCAACTGGAATGACCCGGTGGATTGGGTCAGTGGTAAACACAAAGCCGCCCGGATGAATGGACAGATGACGCGGAAAATCAATGATTGCATTGGCCAGTTCCCGCAGCAGCCGGTAAGCGGGTACGGCAGGATTGAGCCCGCACCGCCTCAAATCGCTGTCCTCAACCGCCGCATGGGAATCGAGCTGCTTTGTCAGACGCTCAAGTTCTGTCTGTGGAATATTCAGGACAGTCCCGACATCCCGGACGGCAGATCGGATGCGATAGCGGATAACGACCGCGACCATGGCAGCATAATCTCGTCCGTAGGTCTCGTAGACATATTGAATGACTTCTTCACGCCGCTGGTGCTCAATATCCAGATCGATGTCAGGCGGCTCACGGCGCTCGCGCGACAGAAATCTCTCGAACAGCAGATTCATATCAACTGGATCAATGCTGGTGATGCCGAGACAGAAACAGACTGCAGAATTGGCTGCAGAGCCGCGGCCTTGGCACAGAATGCTCTGTTGCCGGCACCATTGAACAATTCGATGCATGGTCAGAAAGTAACTGCTATATCCCAATTCATCAATCACTTTGATTTCTGACTGCAATTGCTCACGAAGCGCTTTGGGCGGCTGGTCAGAAAATCGTTGCATAGCGCCTGACCAAGTCAGTTTGCGCAGTGTTTCACTGGCCGATATGCTGCCGCTTTCGGTTTCCTCCGGATAGGTGTACTGAACCTCATCCAGACGAAAGTGACAGGTTTCGGCAATTTCCATGGTAGCTTGAACTGACAGTGGATCATCTGCGAAAGTTTCCCTGAATTTTTGGCCGCTGAGCAGTTCGTGCAGTGCGTTTGGATACAGCAGATCTTTGCAGTTGGCCAGATTGATGCGCTGGCGGATGCAGCTGAGCACATCCTGAACCGGCCGCTGGCTGGCGCAGTGATAGAGAATTTCCTGACCGGCGACTGTGCGGATGCCATAGCGCACCGCCGATTGACGGGTGTGTTTTTCGATCAGCGGCTCACGGGCTTCGCCGTGGCGACAGATCATCATCCACAAATTCTCAGCGAATGCATCCTTGAGCGTTGCCAGCATCTGATTATTCAGGCTCTGGTCTGCGGCGGCACTTCCAGATGGGAGCCAGATCGCATGCAAACCCTCTGCTGCGTTACAGCATTCTTGAATTGTGACTTCGCTTTTGCCTTTCTCGCACCGGCGTCTGCCAGCGGTGATCAAGGAGCAAAGGTTGGCATAGCCGTACTGGCACTGCACCAGCAGGACCAAGCTGAGGGGTACAGAAGACTCGGTTTTCACGGTCATCTCAGAGCCGACAATCAAGTGCACATTGTGCTCGCTGGCAGCGGTGTGCCCTTTGACTGCGCCATAGATTCCGTCACGGTCCGTCAGTGCTAGAGCACCGATGCCAAGCCGCACTGCCTGAGCGATGTACTGCTCAGGGTGGCTGGCTCCCTCTAGAAAAGAATAGTTGCTTTTGCACCATAAAGGCGCATAGGCGCAGGAAGTGTCCGCGGCCATCACTGTACAAATCCACACTGATACCAATTGAGTCGATACTGGTCATAGAAGATCCACTGGACGGCGCCATTTTGAGTCTCGACGAAATATTCACGCCGCCAGACGGGCTGGGAGAGCCACCAGAAACTGCCGGTCGTATAGGGTCCGAATATATTGCGAACAGTGCCTTGGTGCGGTGCGCAAATTCGATTCGGGCGATCAAAAATGCGTCGCACCACGGTTGCATACACAGGGCTGGCACTGGCGGGGGTATGAATGCGGTCGCAATATTCCAAAGTAAAGGCATTTTCCGGCAGGTGTGAGCTCAAACACTGTGTCCGCAGCACTCGCTGGGCACCGAATTCAGTGATGACCCGAATCAGCGCTCGGTTGGCAGCCTGCAAGGCATTTTCCACCTTGGCAAAATCCTCAAAAATTTCTTGCTGAGGGTCTGGAAGCGGGGCGCTCAGCAGGCGTACTGAAACGGCAGTAATTTGGTCTTCGAAACTGGCTGCGTACAGTTTCAGACTGAGCAGATCCATGATGACAGCGGTGTCAACTGTGGGTGCGGCGGTGCACAGTTTTTCATGATAATAACGGCCGCTGTCTGTTGCCAAGCGCAGTTGAATTGTGCTTGCGCCCTCGGCATGATGTTTCATTTTTTCAAGCAGCGGCACACACATGCGATGAATAATTGGCAGAATGCTCTCAATGCTGTCACATGCATGATCGAAATCAAGATGCGCGAAATAAGGCTCTGGCACCTGCATGCCTTGGACGGCGCCCGAAGCATGTCCGGAAGCTTCGGCCAAGGCGAACAGCTGCTGCGAAAACCTGGCTCGAATTTCTGCGGGTGCCAATTGCTGCAGATCACCGATGGTATGAATCCCCAGTTTCTCAAGCTTGTCTGCGTCCCGTGCCGGACAACCAAGACTCGCCAGCGGCAAGGCCTGTGCAGCCGCAGTTTCTTCTTGCGGTGACTGCAGCTGCAAAGTCGCGCGGCGCACGCTGGCGATGGCCTGTACGGCGAACCGCGTGAAGCCGATCACAATATAGGCTTTGAGTCTGCATTCATCCAGCAAGGCCTGCTGGATGCGCTGGGCCCATGTCAGCATATCCGGCTCAAGTCGTTGCATGCCTTTGATGTCAAGGTAGTAGGCGCCGGTCTGGCCGGGCGCCGGCTCGACTGCGGGACTGAACCTGCACAGCAGGCGCATGACCTGCAGATGTGCATGCTCAATCAGCTGCGGAGACAGTTTCGCTGCCTGCAGCTGCGGACATAGTGCGGCGGCTTTGGCATAAGGCAAGCCGGGATAAATGCCGTGCTTGCGTCCTTGCGGCTGCACTGCAATCACAGTCGCGTGGGCATCGTTGCGGTCAACTAGAGCCACGGGCATGCGAAAATTCGCCGGCAGCCGGCGCACGGCCAGCTGCAGGGCGAAATCAGGCAGGCAGACACAGGCAATGCGCGCGTCCCGACTTGCGGCGGCCGGGCGGCAATCAGTAATATCCATCGATGCCAGCCAGACAGATGTCCCATGACCAGTGGCAGCCGCGGACTTTGTCGCGCAGCACATCAATGGTGCAAATGAATCTTCCGTCCCCAATGCTTTTGCGTGAAGTTCGGCCGTGCAAAGACACCAAGGACCCGACAGATTGCTCAGTGTTTTGCCTTTCGGTCACAAACACAACGCAAGACAAGTGTTTTCGGGTCAGCCCATGGAGCTGCGACAGCCGCGCCATAGGCATGCCGTGATTTTTGCCCAAGTCCAGAATCAGCAGCCGGAACGCGCCAGAGCGCAGCAGCGTTTCAGAAGCTTTCCCCACGCTGTGGATATCATCCATCCGCAGCACTGGAAAATTGCGCAGGTCAATGCCATGATTCTGCGCATCAGGAGGAAAAAACATGCTGGGCGACAAGCTGATCCAGGCGGCCAGCTGTTTTGCTTCGTGTACTTCGCGCGCCAGCGACAGGGCAAAGCTCAGTGCGGCGATTGGACAGGGTTCGGAAATCTCAGTCAGTCGCCCCTGCACTTCCTGCATGTTCCAGCGCGGTGTTTGATTGGCCAGCGGCGGCGGAATTTTCGCCAGCGGCCGCAGCAAAGGCTTAGCTGTTGCGGGTTCAGCCATTGACGGTTTCCATGATCAGATTGAGACTTTCCAGATAACGGCGCACTTCAACCACCTTGCCAAGAATGGTCACCTTTTTGGGGTCCAGAGAGAGAATGGGATAGCTGTCGTTGCGCGGACAGAGTTTGACTTGCCGGCCCGCGCGCCGAAATTCTTTGACGACTGCCTCTTCGCCAACCATTGCTACAACGATATCGCCCTGATAGGCTTCATGCTGATACCGGACCAGCACAACGTCGCCATCAAGAATACCGGCATCTATCATGCTGTCGCCCTTGATACGAAGTGCAAACAGGCTGTCGCTGCTGGCGACTGAGTGGACTGGGAGGTAGCCTTCAATATTCTCGATGGCGACATTGAAAGGCCCAGCCTGCACCTGCCCGGCCAGCGGTATCAGGGCGCCGGCCGGTGCTTGTCCGGGCAGCCGATAGCCGCGCGCCTTGCCCGGCTGGTGGTTTAAAAGCCCCTCATGCACGAGGGCATCAAGGTGATTTTTTGCTGACTGAACGGCGCGCATGCCAAATTCTCGCTGCACTTCCCGCACGGTCGGCGGCTGACCTTCCAGCAGGCGCCTGCGCATGAACTGATAAATTCGATTTTTGGTTGCGCCTGGTTTTGTATATGCCATGATTCAAGCCGATGCAGTGAATAATTACACAATATTATAACAGACAAATGTATGTTATAAAAATTTGATACGATTTTTTGACATTCTTCAGTGGACTGTATCAGGTTGCGCTACCGATCGGCAGCGGTTCTTTGGCGTGAACGCCGATGGTCCAGGCGCAGGCTTTGGCTTGAGTGCGGCTGTGTCTGAAGGGCTTGCGGCTTTGCGCAGGCGAGGTGCCAATTCTGCCCAGCAGATTGCATACCATGGGGCAGAACTGACAGGGCTGGCGAGATTCAGTTGCGCAGCGGCAACGGCGATGCTCTGCTCGGTTTTTTCCAGCGGCTCAGATTGCGCTGCGATTTGTCCCGCCATGCGCTGGAGCGACACTCAAGCTGCGGCTTTCAGCGTCGCGAGCGCCGCTCAGTGCAGCTGGCCGATCTTGAGCGAATCGCGGGCGCGCGCGAGCTGCTGCAGATAAAATGGCGGATGCGGCCGCGGCACCTCTCTTCGATGCCGCGTGCGGTCTGCCGGCTCTTTGGGAAGACCGATTTCGTAGTCAAACTCAAAGCCCGGCGGCGGCACCGGCAAATCAAACAGCTTGTCGCCGTACGTGATCAGATGAATCCCGGCAGCCCAGACTTTCTTTTTCTGCTCCTCGCTGATGGAGGCTGCCACCAGATAGGCGTAGATCGGACACTCGCGAAATTGGGGCATCGCCCGGCGCAGCGCAGCGATATTGCTCCTGACCTGCTTGAGGTCCTCGTCTCTGAACTTCCTTTTGATCTCAAACACAAAAGCTTCCAGCGGCTCGCCAGCGTCCGCTTTCGGCCTGGTGAATGCCAAAGCATCCAATTCCCGGCGACTCAAATTAGAATCCAAAAAAGGAAATGGCGCTGCGAAATCCACATCATGCAATGAGGTGATAATTCTGCGCAAAGACGGAATGGAAATATCTTCGACAAAAGCGCCAATGCTGTTGCCGAGGTTTCCCACCTCTCGTTTCAGCTCCGCAAACCCAATATCCATCTTGCTTTCGAGGGCATCCATTCTATTGTCCACCCTTGCGAACCCGGCATCCATCTTGCTTTCGAGCGCGTCTACTCTGTTGTCCACCCTTGCGAATTCCGAGCGCATTTCCAGGCGCAGTGCCTGCACTGCGGCGCTGAGTGCCTCGTGATCATTTCTCAGCGCACTGACATCATCTTTGAGTGCCTTGACATCATCTTTGAGACTTCATCTTTGCCTTGACATCATCTTTGAGTGCCTTGACATCATCTTTAAGCACCCTGACATCATCTTTAAGGACCCTGACATCATCTTTGAGCATCTTGACATCATCTTTGAGCGCCTCTTGATCATTTCTCAGTGCCCTGACATCATCTCTGAACACTCTGACATCATCTTTGAGTGCCTTGATATCATCTTTCATGGCCTTAGCATCGTCCGACAGCAGCTTGAACTCTTCCCGATGCCCCTCCAGTTCCAGCCGGAAGCGGTCTATCGATGACTGCAGATGTCTTTGCCTGGCGGTCAGCTGCGCCATCGCCGGTTCCAGCCTCGCCAGCCGCTGACGCGACTCCTGCGCACAGTGTTCGCTGATTCTGGCGCAGTCCTCAAGCGCCCGGCTGACCTCGTCAAAGAGCGCCGCGACATCGTCAAATGATTCGATAATGGTTTTGTCCTGCATGCCTGCGCCGGAGATTCGATTTTTACACTGAGATGCGAAGCGCATCCGATTCGATGGGATTATCGTAGCAGAAAAAAATGAAATCTCCAAATTTGTGCCGAAATCAGTTGCAGACACTTCGCCGAGTGCGCTTTTTTCAGGCTTGCTCTCACATTTTGACCTGATATTGCCAAAACCTGAAATGCGCTCCGGACTAAAAAGGCATGAGAAGACGGCTTGTTGCACACTTGATTCCGGCATCCAATGCCAAGCGAAAAACAGTATTGAATGTTGATCAGAATCGCCGCAATTTCTATAAGATGAAAATTCTTAGAATTCATGCTCGTGGAACGAGACCAGGCTAAACAACGCGATTGATGGCAGTGACTGTCTGCCATTGAGATCGGTCAGCTCTATAACGACAGAACACTCAATCGCCTCGACCTGAAGCTGTCCGAGCAAATGAATCGCGGCGGCCAGCGTACCGCCCGTTGCAATCAAGTCATCAAGCACTACGACTCTGGAATCTGGGGCCAGTGCATCGGCATGCAATTCGAGATGGCTTGATCCATATTCCAGCAGATACTTGGCGGTTACATTTTTGCTGGGGAGTTTCCCCGGTTTGCGCACGGGCACAAGCGGTACTTCAAGCAGATGCGCCAGCACCGAACTGAAGAAAAATCCTCTCGACTCGATCGCTGCGATGGTTATCAAGCTGAGTATTTTGACACCGTTGATAGAACTGATCACTGCACCACCGGAAAGATTCCGGCTGGTTCAGCAAAGTTGTGATATCCCGAAAACGAATGCCTGGTTTGGGATAGTCCAGAACAGTCCGGATATGTGATTTGAGATCCATCATCATCAGCCCGTCTGTCTGATATGACTATTTTTGCGGCTGGCTGCTGCCGCGCGAGAATCCCTAGGTGCCGAGAACGTCCACAGTCGCAGCTCGCAGTATGGCGCACAAACGGTCCAATTCGCTGTCGTCGATGATGATCGGTGGTGCCAGACAGAAGACATCACCGCGTACTCGACTGAACAGTCCACGATCGATTGCCGCCTGCAGAACTTTATCTCCAATTTTATCGGCCGGATCAAATGCCTTCTTGGTTGCCTTGTCCGCGACGTATTCAATGCCGCACAGCAGCCCGAGCCCGCGAATATCGCCTACATGCGGGTGGTCGCCGAGCGCGCTTTGCAGATGCTCCATCAGTCGCTGGCCCTTCTGCGCCGCCCGCGCAGGAAAATCTTCACGCAGAATCAAGTCGACCATGGCGCAGGCAATCGCACTGCCAATCGGGTGTGCGCTATAGGTATATGCATGCATGAATGGTTTGTCGCTGGCATCCATGGCGGCTGCGATCTCATCGCTGACGCCAATGCCGCCAAACGGAAAATAACCTGAAGTAATCGCCTTGGCGAACTGCACAATATCAGGCTGGACACCCCAATGTTCCAAAGCGAACATTTTTCCGGTTCGGCCAAATCCAGTAATGACTTCGTCAGCGACCAGCAACACCTCATACTGGTCGCAGATTTCTCGAATGCGCGGGAAGTAGTCATCCTGCGGCGGTATCACACCGCCAGAACCCTGCACAGGTTCTGCAATGAACATCGCGACTGTATCGGGACCTTCCTTTAGGATTTGCTGCTCCAGCTCATTGGCCGCGGCAACACCTTGGCTGACATCGGAATCGGCAGATTCGTAACGGTACGGATAAGGTGAGGGAATAAACGAAAATCCGGGAATTCTGGGCTCAAACATGGGCCAGTAGGGCGGAATGCCGGTTGCGCACATGGCGGCGAATGTCACGCCGTGATAGCCAAGCATGCGGGAGATGACTTTGGTTTTATCGGGTTTGCCCTTGAGTTTCCAGTAAAAGCGGGACATCTTGATTGAGGAGTCCGTGGCTTCGCCGCCGCCGCTGGTGAGGTAGAAGCGGTTGATTTGCGGGTACATGATGTCCGCAAGCCTGGCAGCGAGCTCAATCGCTTTTTCGTTGGAAGAACCGATATAGCCGGATGCATAGGGCAGTTTCGAATACTGCTCAGCGGCGGCATCAATCAGTTCCTGAGCACTGTGACCGGCGGTATTGTTCCACAGTCCCGCCAGACCGTCAATAAATTCCTCGCCATTGGAATCAATCAGCGTCGAGCCTTCGCCCCGCATCCAAATTTTTGCATTGCGGTGCCCGCCACGAACATGAAGCGGGTGAATCAGATGATCTTGATCGATTGAGAGTAAGCTTGAATGTGCCATTATTTTGTTCCTGTCAGCGAATGAATTTTGAAATTTTCCTATGCTTGTTTTTGCAATGCCGCGCGAATTCCGCAGTCAGATCCGTATGCTGTATCCGCCGCTGGTGATTGCCGATTTATTTTTGTTTTGCATGAATCGCAATGGAAACGCTGGCCACCGGTCCGCTCCAGCCGTGTGTATCCGGACGCAACGCCGAGCCTTCGGCTCCCGAGATTCCGGCGTGGCGGCGAATGACGCCTTCAGCCGCAACCCCAGCGATGCCGGTCGCAAGACGGTCGGCCTTTCCGTTCGGATCTGCAGGGATTCCAGGGACCCCCGGAGAGCCGCCGCCGGTGACGCGCTCATCATTGGCTTCGGTTCCAGCGTCAGCGGCATACAGCTCCTGCTCGCCATCTCGAATGACCGCATTGTCCAGCGCAATAAAGCCGTCATTAGTGGGCAGTACCATCGCGAATATCGATATTCGCGTCAGATCCTTATCGAGCATTACCGTAACGGATTCACCCGGACCCAGCAGCCCTTCGTGCGGGTCTTTTTCGATTTGTGATTCTTTGCCTTCAAACAGCATGGCAAGCGGCTCGATATTGCCACCTTCGGCCATCGCCTGTATGGCGGTCGAAGCCGGAGCGCCGTATTCAAAGGCATTGGCATCCCTTGCCCCATGTCCGATGACCAGCAGCGGAGTAATGAATGTGTGTCGCGTCACGTTTGTGATGACGACTTCAGTGTCATCTGCTCGACCCAGTTTTTCCCAGACTTTCCACTCAACGTCTTTCATCCGCTCGCAGCCGGCCAGCGCCGCACTCGCCGCAACGACAATTCCAATAATCAATTTATTCATAGGATTCGGTCCGATTCGTTTTCTACTTGCAATTCAGCTTTAGTGTCGGCTGATACGATGCCTCTCGTTTGTCGGTCAAACAGGCTGACTGGCAGAGGTAATAATAGCATAGTGGCTTCGAGCGCCGACTTTGTGTTTTCGGTTCGTCATTCCCGCATGCGCCGGTTACGCGATCCTCTCAATAATCTTCATAATATTTTGACTTTCTTGCGCAAGACATTCTGCATCATCAGCTGCCCAATTGGCAACTTATAGCACGAGCCAAATTGCCAGAAGTTAAGTGGAATTGAGAAATTGATTTTTGCCCAAGCCACTTTTAGCAAGTGAGCGAGAGCGTCATTTGATCCAGCCCGAATGGCATGAGTTTGCAATTTGTTCGTTAGCTGCAAGTTGTCTGCAGAGAAGAGAATTCGAAGAAAACGGGCTGATTTTGCATTTTTCCGGCATGCCGGCGCGGCATCCAAAATTTTTTTCTATGCGGCAGTAAAAAGTGATAGCATAACCGCTAGGGCGCTGTGCGTTCCGAAATTGCAAATCAATTGAAGCAGTCTGTTTTGAGCATTATCAAGCTTTCAAGGTCAAGTGATGCAGATTAAACTCTTAATACTGCGCTATCCACATAAACTCAGGATCATTCATACATGGTTGCCAACACAGC
Source organism: Arenicellales bacterium (assembly GCA_965200545.1). Classification (GTDB taxonomy): domain Bacteria; phylum Pseudomonadota; class Gammaproteobacteria; order Arenicellales; family JAJDZL01; genus JAJDZL01. Next base: position 616,821 of record CBDAUJ010000002.1, read on the forward strand.
AGAAGAAACTCATATCAAGCTAGAAGAACTCAAAACCGAACACCGAGATCTTGACGAGGTCTTGGAACGACTGTCCAATGATCGCAACGTCGACGAGTTGCAAATCAAACGGATGAAAAAACGCAAACTGTATCTAAAAGACGCCATCGCCATGCTGGAAAATCAGCTGACACCCAAAGTGTCTGCCTAATTTTCAGTCTTTCGCTGGTCACCTGTCCGCCGAGTCGCGGCGCTCAAAAGCCCCGGCGGCTAATACCGGTATATTTCCGATTTGTACGGCCCGTTGATCGGCACTCCGATATACGCCGCCTGCTCGGCGGTCAGTTGCGTCAGTTTGGCGCCCACTTTGTTCAGGTGCAGCCGCGCGACTTCCTCATCCAATGCTTTAGGCAGAATGTAGACCTCGTTTTCTGGGTATTTCTCCGGCGAACGCCACATCTCCATCAGTGCAACAACCTGATTGGTAAATGAGTTGGACATGACGAAACTCGGGTGCCCGGTCGCACAGCCAAGATTGACCAGCCGGCCTTCGGCGAGCAGAATCAGCCGCTTCCCATCCGGAAAGATAACATGATCCACTTGCGGCTTGATGTTGGTCCATTCATATTCACGCAGTGAGGCGATGTCAATCTCCCCGTCAAAGTGACCGATGTTGCAGACGATCGCCTGATCTTTCATGGCTTTGGTGTGCGCATGCGTGATGACATGCCAGTTGCCGGTCGCTGTGACGAAAATGTCTGCGACCCCGGCGGCCGCATCCATGGTTACGACCCGGTAGCCTTCCATTGCCGCCTGCAAGGCGCAAATTGGGTCGATTTCGGTAATCCAGACAGTCGCGCCCTGGCCGCGCAGTGACTGTGCGCAGCCTTTGCCGACATCTCCGTAACCGCAAACCACAGCGATTTTGCCAGCGATCATGACATCCGTGGCGCGCTTGATTCCGTCCAGCAGCGACTCGCGGCAGCCGTACAAATTGTCAAATTTACTTTTCGTGACGGCATCATTGACGTTGATAGCCGGACATTTCAACGCATTGTTCTGCACCATTTCGTAGAGCCGGTGCACACCGGTGGTTGTCTCCTCGGTGAGCCCCCGAATATTCGGCATCAGCTCCGGGTACTTGTCGTGCATCACTTGCGTGAGGTCGCCGCCATCGTCCAGCAGCAGGTTTGGCCGCCACTCATGCGGCCCGAAGATGGTGCGGTCAACACACCACCAATATTCCTCCTCAGTCTCGCCTTTCCAGGCAAATACGGGTGTGCCGTTGACTGCAACCGCGGCTGCGGCGTGATCTTGAGTGGAAAAAATATTGCATGACGACCAGCGTACTTGCGCTCCGAGCGCCTGCAGCGTTTCAATGAGCACTGCTGTCTGAATGGTCATATGCAGGCAGCCGGCGATGCGGGCGCCAGCCAATGGCTGCTCAGCGCTGTATTTCTCGCGCAGCGCCATAAGTCCGGGCATTTCGGTTTCTGCAATCTTGATTTCTTTGCGGCCCCAATCAGCCAGTTCGATATCGGCGACCCGGAAGAAATACTCTGTAGGAGGCTTTTTTGACATTTTGATGTTCTTTGGTTCGAGAGTGAGGTTGTCCAGTGAATGAATTTAACGGTTCAGTTCGGCTTTGAGCTGACTGACCGCGCTGACCTGCTCCCATGGAAACGCCGTCCGTCCAAAGTGTCCATAGGCGGCCGTGTCTTTATAGATCGGCCGCAGCAGATTCAAATCGTTGATAATTTCCCGCGGCTGCAGTGAAAAAACCTGTTGTACTGCGGCCGACAACTCGTCATCGCTCAGCCCGCTCGCAGCGGTTCCATAGGTGTCAACCATTACCGAAACGGGTTTGGCCACCCCGATCGCATAGGCGATCTGCACTTCGCACTTTCGCGCCAAGCCGCCGCCCACAATGTTTTTGGCGATATACCGCGCGTAGTAGGCCGCGGAGCGATCGACTTTAGAGGGGTCTTTGCCGGAAAATGCACCGCCGCCGTGGCGTGCCATCCCGCCGTAGGTATCGACAATAATCTTGCGGCCGGTCAGACCGCAATCGGCTTGCGGTCCGCCGACAGTAAACTTGCCGGTTGGATTAATGTGGATTTTCAGATTGTCGGCGAGTTCAAAGCCTTTGATCACCGGCTGAATAATGTGCTCATTGACGACCTCGTGGACTTGCTGCTCGTGCGCATGATCGCGGTGCTGGGTGGACAGCACCACCGTATGAATTCTCGGCGCTGCATTGCTGTATTCAACACTGACTTGGGACTTGGCATCGGGCCCAAGCCAGTCAAACTGCCCGCTGCGGCGGACTTCGGCCTGGCGCCGCACCAAATCGTGTGACACCTGTATCGGCAACGGCATAAGCTGTTCGGTTTCATTGCAGGCAAAGCCGAACATCAGGCCCTGATCGCCTGCGCCCTGCTCGCTTGTCTTGTTGGTATGCTCGTCAATGCCTTTGGCGATATCTTTCGACTGATGGTTGATCAGTTCGGTGACTTTTATGTTGGCGCAATTGAAACCGAGCGCATCGTCTGTATAACCGATATGCTCAACGGTATCGCGCACAATCTGCGCACAGTCAAGTTCCGCCTTGGTAGTGATTTCACCTGCGAGGATAACGTGATGCTCAAAGCCGCCCGATGCGTCCGAGATGGACTTGACCAAAGTTTCCAGACCCAGTCGGCTGTCTGCATCCTGGGCCAATGCTGCGTCGACTATCGCATCGGAAATCTGGTCGCACATTTTGTCTGGGTGACCTTCTGATACAGACTCGGAAGTAAAGGTAAATTTGCCAGGCATAACTGCTCCGTTGAGGCACTGAAAAGAATCGCCCTATTGTATCGTTTCTGAAGTGAAGAAAATAATCGCGAGAAACAGTCTTGGCGGGCGGCGGGCAATAGCAATCTTCATCGACTTCACCACCGCCCGCGGCCGATGTGCGCAGATCTACAGATTCAATTCCTTTATTTTGCGTGTGACTGTATTTCGATTCCAGCCCAGCAGTTCTGCGGTGCGGTTTTTGGAGCCGCCGGTGAACTCCAGTACGGTTTGCAGCAGAACCCGCTCGACGCATGGACGCAGCTCGCAGCCCCCCTTGGCAAACTCCGGGTCACTGATCATCGCGCCAATGGCCGCTGCCAGTTTTTGCTCCCAATTCATAGCCGATTCCGGGCCGGCCGGCCGTATGGCGGTCGTCTTGAACTCAGGTGGCAAGTCGTCAACCGTGATCGACTTCGATGGCGCCATCACCGTGACCGAGCGGCAGACGTTCTCGATCTCGCGCACATTGCCTGGCCAGTGATATGACAGCAGGCGTTCCAGCGCTTCCGGCGTGATGGACTTTTCCTCAGCATTCAGCTGCCTTGCGGCTGCAGTCAGAAAATGCTGGACAAACAGCGGAATATCCGAGGTTCGCTCGCGCAGCGGCGGCAGCGCAATGTGAACGACATTGAGCCGATGGTAAAGATCGTTGCGAAACCGGTTCGCCTCCACCAGGGCCTGCAGATGCTGATTGGTTGCGGCGATAATTCTGACATCTACCGAAATCTGGCTGACACCGCCGACCCGATAGAATTTGCCTTCCGACATCACGCGCAGCAAGCGGCTTTGCAGATCATGCGGCATGTCGCCGATCTCATCCAGAAACAAAGTGCCGCGATCCGCTTGCTCAAATCGTCCGATACGGCGCTGATTGGCGCCGGTGAATGCACCTTTCTCGTGCCCGAACAATTCCGATTCAAGCAGGTCAACCGGGATGGCGGCCGCATTGATGGCAATAAAGGGGTTCTTGTTGCGGATGCTGTTTTCAAACAAGGCCCGCGCCACGAGTTCCTTGCCAGTGCCGGATTCACCGGTAATCAGCACATTGATGTCCGAATTTGACAGCTTGCCGATGGCTCGAAATACCTCTTGCATGGCGATCGATTCACCGATCATGACCTTCGGCGCGTCGGCCGGCTTGACAACCGCTTCGCGGCCGGTGTCATTTTCCTCCATCACCCGCTGGATCAGGCTGACTGCGTAATCAATGTCAAATGGCTTGGGCAGGTATTCGGTGGCGCCGCGCTGATAGGACTCGACTGTGGTGTCCAGATCGGAGTAGGCAGTCATTACGATGACCGGTACCTTGGCGGGCGATTTCCGGATTTCATCAAGCAGATGCAGTCCGTCTCTGCCGTCCATGCGGATGTCGGTGACGAAGATTTTGGGATGCTCGGCGGCAAAGGATTCCAGCGCGCTTTCGGCGTTGCAGAATGCGCGCGAGCGGATGCCGGAGCTGGTCAGTGCCTCCGTCAGCACCCAGCGGATGGACTCATCATCGTCGACAATCCAGACCGGTGCAGGGGGCATGCTCATGTCCAGTGCCATGTCAGCTGAGTCCGCTGCCGGCATTGCCATTGAGTGGATTTGCGGCGGAGCGCGAACAGATCGTGCCGGCGAATTTGAGATAAATCGTAAAGCAGGTTTTGCCCGGCATGCTCTCGCAGAAAATGTCGCCGCCATGATGGCGGATGATCTGATGCACAATCGACAGCCCCAGCCCCTCGCCGCGCGGCTTGCCCGAGATCATGGGCAGAAAAATCTGATCTTGGAGAGCCTTGTCAACACCGATTCCATAGTCTTCAACATCAATGCGGGCAGCCATCCGGTGCAGTGTGCCATGCAGGCTCACATATCGCTGTACACGGGTTCGCAGTGTAATAGCCGCCCCGGTGGTGTCAGAGGCTTCGGTGGCATTTTGCATCAGATTCAAAAAAGCCTGGATCAAGTGTTCCATGTCGCCGAGCACTTGTGGCAGACTGGGGTCGTAATCCTGAGTGACACTCAAGCTGACGCCGTGCTGCGCCTGTATCAGCTTGCGCACGTGTTCCAGAGCCTCATGGACGTTCAGCGCCGCCAGACTGGGCTGGCGGTAGAGGCCGGACATGCGGTCGACCAAAGTGCACAGCCGATCGGTTTCTTTGGCGATGATATGCGTGTATTCTTTCAGGTCATGGCGATTGATCAGTTTGCGCTCCAGCAGCTGTGCTGCGCCGCGCAGTCCGCCCAGCGGATTTTTGATCTCATGAGCGATGGCGCGCAGCACGGCGGTATTGGCCGACTGCCCGGTTTGGCGGACGCTGTCGCTGAGCTGCTCAGCAAATGCATTGACCTCATTGAATTCCAGCACCAGGCAGTTCAAGTCCCCAAAGTGTGCCAGCGACGCAATGCAGTCGACCAAAATGGTGTGGTGACTGGCATCGCGCAGCGGCGTCTGGCGCACTGTAGTGGACTGCGAATTGCTCAGGCAGGTGCGGAAAAACGTGTCGATCCCCGGCTGGGTGAAATACTCAGTGACGCCTGCACCCAAGATGCTGCTGGCGCTCGCGTCAAGCAAAGCCTGTGCCGAAGGATTGACCGAGATGACTTGCAGGTCGTAGTTGCAAACGACCACCGCGGTGGCCAGTTTGGTGAGAAGGTCCGCACTGCTCTCAATCCGGTTCTGGAACGCCGCGGAGTCCGGGTGCGTCGATGCGTCAATGCGCCCGGCGGGCATAGTCACAGCAGCAAAAGGGTGTGCCGGCTCTTCATGACAGGCAGCAGGGCATGAAAGCGCTTGCTGCGTCCGGGATGCCGGCAGCTGGCATCCCGGACGATTCAAGGTCAATCTGAAAAGCCTGTCTGATCAACTTCCTTGGCTTGAGGTTTTACCTGCTGTAATACAGTTCAAACTCAAGCGGGTGCGTGACCAGCGCCATAGCATCTACATCAGCTGAAAGCAGGTCAATATAAGAATCAATCTGCACATCGGAGAATACGTTGCCAGCCTTGAGGAAGTCGCGGTCATTGTCCAGCGCGATCAGCGCATCAGCCAGCGATGGCGCAACATGCGGGATGGCTTTTTCTTCTTCCGCCGACAGCTCATAAAGATCCGCATCGGTGGGCAGGCCGGGATCAATCTGATTCTGGATGCCGTCGAGTCCTGCCATCAGCATCGCTGCGAATGCCAGGTACGGATTCGCGGTCGGATCGGGGAAGCGGATCTCAATGCGCCGGGCGGCTTCCGGAGCGAACGGGATACGGCAGGAGGCCGAGCGGTTGTACGCGGAATACTGCAGGAGTACCGGCGCTTCATAACCCGGGACGAGTCGCTTGTAACTGTTGGTGGTCGGATTGGTGAACGCGTTCAATGCATGGGCATGCTTGAAGATGCCGCCGATATACCAGAGGGCTTCCTGACTCAATCCGCAATGCTTGTCGCCGGCAAACATCGACTTGCCGTTTTTGACCAGCGACTGATGCACGTGCATTCCAGAGCCGTTGTCACCAACCAATGGTTTGGGCATGAATGTGGCCGTGTAGCCATGGGCCGCGGCGACGTTGCGCACACAGTACTTGTACAGGTTGGTGTGATCGGCCATCTTGACAAGCGAGTTGTACTTGATGCCGATTTCTGCCTGGCCTGCAGTGCCGACCTCATGGTGATGTTTTTCGACCGTGACGCCCATATCCTCCATGGCTGTGCACATGGCGGCGCGCAGGTCGCCCATCGAATCGATCGGAGCAGTCGGAAAGTAACCGCCCTTGACGGACGGCCGGTGCCCGTGATTGGGACCTTCATCGAAATCCTGTGCGCTTGACCAGGCACCCTCGTAGGAACTGATCTCATAGAAGGCGCTTTCCATTGAAGTGTTCCAGCGCACGCCGTCGAAAATGAAAAATTCCGGTTCCGGCCCGAAGTATGCAGTATCCGCAATGCCGGTTGCCGTCAGATATTCTTCCGCGGCACGGCCGATGCTGCGCGGGTCTTTCTCATACCAGCGATCTTTGGCCGGATGAAAGATGCTGCAGCGAATGATCAGCGTCGGCTCCTGGGCAAACGGATCCAGCACTGCGGAGTTTGGATCCAGCCGCATGGCCATGTCCGAGCGGTTGATCGGCTGCCAGCCCGGAATCGACGAGCCATCGAACATGATGTTGTCGTCGAACATCTCTTCGGAAAAATTCGATACGGGCCATCCCAGATGATGCACCTGTCCCCTCAAATCAGTGAATCGGAGGTCAATAAATTTCACTTTATTGTCCTTGATTGTCTGCATGATGCTTTCAATTGACATTGAATACTCCTTTCGCGAAGTTAAAAAATAATTACAGTCATGCTCAATTATCAGCAAAAATCATGCCAGAAAATAGCAGACGGATTGCGAATCGGAATCAGTTCGTTGCTACAAATTAACGCATTCAAGTCAATATACCCATTTTTTGCACGAATATAAAGCATATTCATGCGAAATGCGATAATATTTAGCTTTAAAACTGTGCCATTAGCCGTATTTTCGAGCCCGGGCACGATTGCAGTGCAGATTCAGGTATGGCTAATGGCATTGTGTCCCAGCACTTGGCGGGAGCATGCGGCCTGGATTATTTGGAGACTTGGACGCGAATCTTGATTTCCAGGCCGTCGGTCTCGGCGGCAACAATCTGATGTCCATGCATTCGGCACCAGGCCGGGATGTCGGCCAAGGCGCCGGGGTCGGTGCACAGCACATCAAGTATTTGACCGTTTTCGAGCTGGTCAATTTTTTCGCTGGTACGGATGACGGGCAGAGGGCACAGCAGGCGGCGGGCGTCAAGCACGGAACTGGAGGGTTTCATATGTACCATTGCTGTGGCACATCCGTGGATTTCATGGGCATGACTGTCAGGTCTTGCTGAGCGCCGCTGGCATCCGTATAGCGGACGCGCACCAGTTCATGATCGCCAGACTTCCCATAGCGCGCGACCAGGCGCGCGGCGATCTCGATCTCGGTGTCTGGCAGCGAGCCGTCAAGCAACGAAAATGGTCCGGCATGACTGATGATGGCGAAGTGCGCGAATTTATGCCGGTAGCCAGTCAGGTAATGGGATTCGCCGCCATCTCTTGCGATAATCAGCTTCCAGCGGGTTTCCGGGCGCAGATGGCGACCGACTTTAAGGAGCATAATGTCGTCAATCTCATAGTTTTTGTTCTGGCGATGCTTCCAGAAATCCTGCAGCTTGCGGGCATAGGACTCGTCGGTCAGAAAGCAGCAGCCGCCCGCGGGCTGTGCCGTATTCTCAAAACCATAGCGGGCAGCGAGGTCAAGCTGAATGCGTCTGCCGCGGCCGGTAATGCCTAGGAGCCGCTCGCGATCCACCCATCCTGCCCGCTCGGGCAGCGTCGGCGGCAGAAATTTGGCGCTCAGCGGCCGCAGCAGCCGATCGTAGGCACCTGATTCGCGGGCAACGACCGGGAATGTCGATTTTTTCTGCGATTTGGGTCTTTGGCCGAGGACTTCACCGGTCACAATGAAATCGAAATCGTTTGCCTCCATCCACTGCCGCGCTTTGGCGACCATAAAGCTTTTGCAATCGAGACAGGGATTCAGATGGGCGCCATAGCCATGTCGCGGATGGGTGACAATGTTCTTGTAGGCTTCAATTGCATCGATGATGTGCAGCTTGATGCCGAGCTGCTCGGCGGCCCACAGTGCATTGTTGCGTTTTGTGCGGCCGCGGGCGGCAGTCCGGATTGCATGAGTATGGCCTTCCACGCAAAATCCGGTGAAAATGTTGAGTCCCTCGAGGTCAATGTTCTGGTCAAGCATCAATTTTGCAGCCAGCATGGAGTCGAGCCCGCCGGATATCAATGCGATTGCTTTTCGCCTTACTCTCATTGGAGCAATCCGTGTCTTCTCGGCCATAGATGGCTGTTGCTGTGAAGAGCAGCCTTGCTTATTGATGCGATACCAAGTCCTGCAGCGAACACGAGGTTTTGCCGAGTCGCTTGCACATTCTGATCAAGCCGCTGGAACCATTGTGCTTTGCAGAATCTTTTGCGATACCGTCGCACAAAATAATGCCGAATTCACTTGCTAATTCTGAATTTTCAGGCTGGAAGCAGTGCATAGTGCATCTTGTCTGCGCCGAAGCTCTTGAGCATCGTCAACGCTGATCTCATGAAATCGATAGGTATCTCCTGGCCGAGACTGCGCCAATTTCCAGAATTCAGCTGTAGGTACGGTATATGGATTGATAAATCCTCCGGCACTGGGGCCGTCGTTGGCAAGAATGATTGGCGTTTGTCCAGCCAAATTCACGGCGCCCAAGGGATAGCCATGATCAAGAATATTCGATGGATCCTCACCGTGTTCCGGCAACTTGCCTGTTGCTTTTTCACTGAAGGTCAAATTTGGTCCATCCAATCGCAAACCAGTACGATTGCTTTTGGCTTGGAGTTTCCATGTATTGCTGAAAAAAGTTTCGTGACCTACATCGTCGATCCAGTCATCGTTGGGACCTTTCACTAAATTAATTTGCCAGATTGATTCATCCGTAATTGGAGGACGACATTCAGGCTTTACGATTTGAATCAGCGGGTTGTCAGCTTTGGCAAAAGGTACGGTTTGGCCTTCTTTCAGGGCGTGACCTTCAACGCCCCCCACGCCGGCCATATTGAAAGTCGAGCGTGAACCAAGCACGGGCGGAGTGTTTATTCCTCCGCATATTGCGATATAGGCTCGAGCTCCTTGAATCGCACCCCCAAGCGATAGTGTTTGTCCGCCGCGAACGAAAATCGATTGATAGTTTGGAATCAACTCGTCGTCGAGTTTGGGAACCATATTGGCGCCCGTTATGGCAACAGCCGTATTGCGGTGGAATTTGAGTGTCGGTCCGAGGAATTGACATTCGACAGCGGCAGCGCCTGAATCGTTGCCCGCCAGCAGGTTCGCCAGTCGAAAGGACCATGCGTCCATCGGTCCAGAGGCAGGGAACCCTTGTTCCAAATAGCCAATTCTGCCCGGAAGGTCTTGTATGCTGGATTCAAGCCCCGGCTTGATTACCTCAAACACGCGTCTGTCTCCGATGCTTTTCCGGGCTCAGCTTACGTATCCAGTTGCGATAGTTCTGGATCGAAAAACGCTGATAGTCCGAGTATGGATGCTCATATGTTCCCGAAATCACTTGATTGTCAATAAAATCATATTCGTCGCGATCAATCGGAACAAATCTGATACGATCTCCAGACTTGATTAACGCGAGACTTTCTTTAAAGGCGGGCAATCGCTGCTCGCGGTCCCATGTCGGCATCGGCGTTCTGCCGAAAATCTGGTACCCGCCAGGAGTCTGGTCTGGGTAGATACAAGATACAGCTCCGCCAAGTCCAATTGTGCCCTTCGGTGTCCACATTCGCGGGGGATTATACTTCGGTGCCACCAAGCGACACCTCGGGTCAAGCGGCATCAGCGAACATAGACCAGGCCAAAAGCCGAGCGCGGCAACCCAGTAATCGGTGCCAGTGTGCGTACGCCGCAAATCAGCTCTGTCTTCCAGTTTGTTGAGGCGAACGACTAGATCGGGATCATCTTCAGGTTTTTCGCCAATGTTCTTGCGATAGTCATTGACACAGGCTTCAGTCCAAGGGTCAAAATATAGAACTGGAACATAGTAGATTCGGCTGTCAAGTTCCAAGGCTTCAAGATCGCCCATGGTCTCATACAAACATTCAATTTCTCGAATCAGATCTGCGTAGCTGATCGCATCAGGGTTGTAACAAATTTGGATCGACGCTAATTCCGGAACGAGTTCTATAACACCCGATATCCCGGCATTTCTAATCTTTGAGCTCAAACTGTGTACGATAAAGTTGAGATCAAAACTCATCTCATCGCCGAGTTCGACCTCTACAGCACGGTCTCCGCCCGGGGAGAATTTTGGTTGTTCGTATATCACCCGAGCAAGGCTACCGATTGATCAGGTTGCCAGAAAGCTTGCTTTCAAGCGCCTCATGAATAGCGCGGGCGATTTCCAATGAATTCGGAGTGTCACTGTGCACACAAATCGATTCTGCAACGACACTCACTTTTTTGCCAGTGTCCGAATAGGTTACACCCTCGTTAACAGCCAAAAGTACCTTTTCAACAGCATGCTTTGCTGTCACCGGTTCATGATGCATTGCAATAATCTGGCGGCCGCTGTCGTCGTATTCCAGATCGGCATAAAATTCGCAGGAAAATGGAACTCCTCGAGTCGTGAACACCTCCGACATCACGCAGTCTGAAAAGGCGATTACAGGCAACTCCAGCGTGAGAGCGGCATCTGCGATTCCATTCGCGACATCTTCATTTTCTTGAGCCATTCCGAACAGTGCTCCATGCGGCTTTAAGTGACTCATAACAATGTCTTCGGCTAGCAGAAACGCTTGGAGAGCGCCTGCTTGATACAGTACGCAAGCTGCAACTTGACTGCGAGTCATTACTATTTCTCTCCGCCCGAATCCTTCACGATCAGCAATCCCAGGATGTGCACCGATCCGAATCCCTGCATTTTTGGCATCTTTTACGGTTTGCCACATGATATTTGGATCCGATGCGTGGAATCCGCAGGCAATATTCGCGTGTGTAACGAAGGGCATGCATTCTTTGTCAGCACCCATACTGTAAATGCCAAATCCCTCTCCCATATCGCAGTTGATGGTTACGTTCAAGACTTATTCCCTCTTTTGAATTCAATTTGACTCGCTGCGTGGAGATTTTCCATATGTCGATGAGTGAAACTGTTTTTTGGCCGCGGAGTACATCGCATAGAATAGCCAAGACATGTTAATGTGTTTCGGTGCGTTTGCAATGTATGAGCCAGCCTTACAAAAAGAAAATCGTACCTTTAGCAGCTTGGTTGAATTCTAGAAATTGAAGATATCCGCAAGACTTTGAGCATTCATTTTGTTTTCATGAAGCTTGAGGAAAACGCATCAAGGGAATTTTTTACGATTTTTTTGAGCAGGCGCTTTGTCAAAATTCGGACTTTCAGCGTGCCAAAATTTGTCTATTTGCTTTGAAATACCCTTGTCTCTTAACTCTAACTATTATATATCATATATCATATCGGGCGAATCGGCAGTCAGGCAGTTGAGTGATTGTGTGCAGATCAATCCGATACTGCGTAATTCAATATTGGTTTGTCATGGCACAGCCTGCATAGCCTGTTCCGAGTCTGGCGTATATCAGAACTTTGTCATTCACCATCTCAATAAACGCATCCAATCATTGCATTGCAATATATTGAGGTGTGCTGACTCCAAAACACTCAATCGGTGAGCATAGAGGTAGCAACCTCAACTGGATTTATCCGTAAAGGTGAATCTGATCGAGAAAAAATTGATGACTTGTCAGTTGGCAGAATGAACGAAATAACAATTTGGATAGCGATTGGCTCATCGGAATCGCGTCCGGTGAGCAATTCAAATGTTCGTAATGTGGTTGTGTTGGCGAAGATTTGATGGCGCAGATTGACAATAGTACGATTTTGCCTGTGAAGGACGTGCAAGAATGTCGACAAGTGAAGCGAACAAGATAGAACACAAGACACTTGCGGAAAAGGCTTATGAGGAAATACGCTCACGGCTGATATCTGCGCGATTCGGCTCCGGTGAAATTCTGACAATCAGAATTTTAGCCGCCGAGTTCGGAATTTCTGCAACACCTGTCCGGGAGGCATTGCAACGGCTGGTGGCAGAAAATGCGCTGGAAATGCATCCGAACAAATCGTTTAAGGTTCCTGTATTGACGCTTGAGCGATTTGAGGAGGTTCGGCGAATTCGTTGCGCACTGGAGGCGATGGCGGTTTCGCTGGCATGCCCGAACATTACGAAACAGGATTTGAATGTACTTGCGTCTTTGATAATCAAAATGGACAAAGCCATTGCCAACAGAGATATTGATCACTATATTCAATACAATGAACAGTTTCATTTTTTGATTTACGAAAGTTCCGATGCACCTTTGCTGTTGAATATGATCAGAGACCTCTGGATACAGGTTGCTCCGTTTTTTCACAGCTTGTTCGAGGATTCTGACTATTTGCCCAAAGGCAATCACTGGCACAAAAAAATTCTTGAAGGGCTTAAGACGCAAGATGCAGATTTCGTAAAAGCTGCGCTCACCGGAGATATCGAGACAGCTGGAGAAGATCTTAGGAAAATACTGCGGGATTCATCTTAGTTTCCTCATATCTGGCGCGCGGTGAGTTGCCGCTTTGTTGTTGCGTTAGTTTCTATCAAGCTTTACAAATAATACCCAGAAGAATCCTCCCAGAAGGGGCAAAGTGAACAGCAGCACGATAGTTGAAAGAGAGAATATGACTGGCACCTGCGTTTGCTGGGATGCTGCCATCGTCCAATTCCACACAGGCATTGTTGCCTCTGTGCCTCTCAGAAATGTCGATCGCAGAATTTCATTAAACGAAAGCAAGAATCCGAAAAGGCCAGCGCCTATTATGCCGGGACGCAGGATTGGGAATTCGATATCCCAAAACCGCTGCCATGCGTTCGCTCCCAAGTCCTCGGCTGCTTCAAGCAAGCGATAATCGAATCGTACCGCAATCACCAGTACCATCAAGATTGAGAATGGAAGTGACCAAACGATATGCCCTAAGAATATTGACCAGTACCCCAGTTTCATGTCAAGAAATGTTCGCCAGAAGATAAACAGGGCCGCTCCCATCGACATTCCCGGAACAAATAGCGGCGCAATTGCAAATAACACCAGTGTGCCTGGACGCTTGGCATTTGGGATCGCTCGTCCCACCGCACCGGCGACGAGCATGCAAACAAAAGCCACGGCTAAACCGATGACAACACTGGAAATGAACGGCTCTATCCAGCGCGGTTCTGCTGCCAATGCTTTATAGTGATCCAGAGACAGCGGAAAGGGCAGTCCCGAAAGCGGCTTTTTGCTGATTGACATCAGCGCGAGCCAAATGAGAGGGAAATAAATCAAGCCCAGCGCACAGTATCCACACCATTTTGCAAGCTTAGGCCAGCCATTTGAAAAGCCGATTTGATTTGGAACGGATCGCGTGACAATGGCTGTGAAGTCGCTGCGCACTTGGATTTCGGCCTTTTTCACTGGTGCATTGCTCGAAATACACTGGTCACGCTGCTGGTCCGCTGCATAACCGCAACCAATACTGCCAGAAATATGGCAAGCAATAAAATGATGAACGCAGAAAGTGCGGCAACGATTGGATAGCGCAATGCGGTGTAAGCGCTTTCGATCGAGTGACTCATCAGATTGACAAACCCACCGCCGAGCATGCCTGGCTCGACCCAAGCTGTTAAAGCCGGCCCGAGTGTGAACGTTATTCCAGCCAGTATTCCTGGCAGCGCGAGAGGAATGATTACTCGTACAAGTGTTTGAAGCGGGCTGGCTCCCAGGTCATCGCTTGCCTTCAAAAGATCATCGTCAATAATCGCGATAGCAAAATAGATTGGCAGCACCATCGTCGGAAAATGAGGTGCGATCATGCCGAAATGGACTGAAAACTCAGAATACAGAAGCCAGTCTAATGGTTCTGAAATCATGCCAGATTCCAGCAATGCAGCATTCACGAGACCGTTTTGGCCAAGTATTGCCCTCCAGACAATTGTTCGGGATGAAATATCGAGAAAAAACGGTATTGTCAGCAGTGCCAGCGCTACAGCTTTTGTGGTTTTGGAATTGCATTTCTTAGCGAGCCAAAGGGCAAACGGAAAAGCGATAAGAAGCTCTAGAATGGTAATCGTCAATGCAATTCGCAGCGTTCTAAGTGCAACCTCCCATCGTCCTGAGTCAAACAAAGAAACCCAAGTGTTAAGCGTAAACTCGTAGATCGTTACAAAGCTTTTTGTTTCGAAGAAACTGTATACCAAGAGAATGACAAGCGGGACGAATACTAGAATCGTCCACGCGAGTACGAAAATCCTCAAGACCCAAGTTTTTGCTGATGCAGACCAGTACCATGCACGAATTACTGTGGACAAACTTGCGGGCGGCTGCGGCATTTCAGCTTCGGGTGTTCATTGCTTGATTTCGACCAAGGGTCTCAGATCGTAATTTGGTTCGCAAGATGAACTCATGCATGGAATTGGTTTTGGATAACACGTCGTCTTTCTCCTGAAGCGCGTCGACCTGCAGCTGACAATATGAGCCTGCGCAGTTGACTCAAGCTGAAAATAAGACACAGTCGTCATTGCGCCAGTTCAGATGCTGGAAATTTTCCAGCTGCATATTTCGGTCCCAGATGCGAACCCGAACCGGTCCAAAAGATGTAACGGCAATCTGGTCGAGATATTTGCCGCGATAATGACGTGTTTGAGACTGGCACTCGACCTGATTAAATGGGGAATCGTTACGTTCGGTACGCCCGACTCTTATTCGCTCGGCTCTGACTGCGGCGAAGGCTGCTTGGCCAGGTTCAGGCGCATTGATTCCAGTCCATCTGCCTTGTATTGAGTAATCATCAAGCAATGCGTCTATATTGGATCCGTCCGTTCTTGCAATAGTGACAGGAAAAATATTTTCGAAACCCATGAAATCCGCACAAAATCGGGAGTTGGGGCGATCAAACAAATCTTCAGGACTGCCGCTTTGAATGATTTTGCCTCGGCGCATCAGGACGATTTGATCACTCATTGTCAACGCTTCTTCCTGACTGTGAGTGATGTATACGAATGTCATGCCGAGTTCTCGGTGCAAATCAATTAGCTCAGCTTGCATCTCCTGCCGGAGCTTTTCGTCGAGGGCGCCTAGCGGTTCATCCAAGAGCAGAATCGCCGGCTGGGTGACCAGTGCACGCGCCAGCGCCACTCTTTGCTTTTCTCCGCCGCTCAGTTGGCTGATGCGTCTGTCACCTTTGCCGGACAACCTGACCATCTGGAGCAAATCTTTGGCTCTTTGGTTGCATTCATTGCGGGGTACCCCGCGAACAGACAATCCATATTCTACGTTTTGCTGGACGGACATATGGGGGAAAAGAGCGTAATTTTGAAAGACAGTTGTGCAGTTGCGTCTGGCAGCAGGCAGATTCTGCACGTCCCGTCCGTCAATTTCAACTCGATCGGCTTTGGTCGGGGTCTCTAAACCAGAAACCACCCTGAGGAGCGTCGTCTTGCCTGACCCGCTTTCGCCAAGAACGGTAAGGAACTGGCCCTTTGAAGCGGTTAGAGATACTTGATCTAGAGCGACAACGGATCCGTATCTGTGTGTAACATTTTCAATTGTCAGCATCAAATATGCCTCAATTTTCGCGTTAAACTCACACCAACAGCGAAAACTCTTTTCGGATTCAGTTGCAAAATCTGCACCTGCTCAATTCATTTTATCCTGAATATTCACTGATCAGAGCTCGTTTGCTCTTCAACATGCGAGACAGCCGTGCGTGAGTCAATTTGCGGCAGGTGATTCAAGCCGACGGGAATTTCGCATTGCTGTCGGAGGATGTTTGCAGTTCAGCGTAGACTTCATCAAGTGAGGCGGGCTCGGTCATGTTCGGCGTAGTTTGCAGCCATTGCAGGTACTGAGTGATAATGAATAGTTATATGATGTAAGATATAACATATATAGTGTCTGTCAGAAAACTCTATTTCCTTATCAAAATAATTGTTTTTGTTAATAATATTTCAATATTGATTTTCCGAAGATTCAGCTTTGAACACCGTTTAGAATTGATTTCGACAGCATCTTGCGTCTGAAAGCCTCGTTTCCGAAAATCTTCGTTTTCAGCTCTGGTTTTCAAACCATTGTTATGATTGGTTTAGGTCGCGATATATGACTTTTCTGGCAGACGCTATCTAAGAAAGGAGCCTCACAGCGGTTCAAAGAAAAACGAAATCAGCTGGCAGAGAGTTTTGGAATTTCCATAACTGCTGGCAAATTTGTTTGGAAATCGATATATAATATATCATATACTAAATAATCAAATTCTAAATGTAAGTTTCGAAATTGACTTCTTTTCGGATTCAGGTGCCATTGATGGCACCACTGCATGGCAATCGAAAATTTAATTTGGCGAAATTTAGATTTGTCTCGCGGCAGAACGTTTCGGACCGCTTGATCTGCAAATCATTTTTTTCGCCTCAATTTTAGGTCGAAAGCATTTCGTGTAGGTCCAATGGAATCAATTTATTTTTGGAGGTGAGAAATGAGTGGTTTTGATATTTCTAATGTTCACAGTCAGTCAGATTTGGCGCGGCGGGACTTTCTCAAAGCAATTTCAGCGACCGCACTTTTCGGCGCGGCTGGCATTGCTGGCTTGCCCGATGCAGCAAAGGCATCCGGCATGGGGGTTCGCGCCTATGGTGTGACCACTGCGCAGCTGAAGGATTGGGGCATAATGGAAAAAAGCATCGGTGTCGAAATCGATTTCACGGGCACAGACAACTCCGTGGGCGTGTTTCTGCGCGATGTGGTGGCTTCTCAGCTTGGCGATGAAGTCGACATTTTTGTGTTTGAATCTGGCACCGAAGACATTTTGGGTCCGCAAGGGGTTTATTTAGAAATTGATCAGAATCATCCGCAATTGACCTTGTGGGAGCGCACTTCAGACGATTGGAAGCATTCAGCGGTTGTGACCAGCAAAGACGGGCGTCAATACGGCGTTCCAATGATTGGCAACGCCGACAGTTTCGGTTATTTTCCAGAAAAAATAGGTGCCAGTGGCGACGGCCAGGAAGACATCTCATGGGGGATGTTCTTTGAAAGCGAAATTACGCGCGGGCGCGTCGCCTACGATCAGACTTGGACGTATTCGCTGCCAGTTTGTGCATTGTTTCTCAAGCATCACGGCCGGGTTCAGATTGACAATGTTGTCGATATGACCAAGGAAGAAGTCGTACAAGTAGTGGACTACCTGATCGAGCGCAAGAAAGCTGGCCAGTTCCGAACATTGCATTCTGCTTTTGAAGAACAAATACAGTTGCTGACCAATCGTGAGGTCGATATGATCAATTGCTGGGAACCTGCCACCAAAGAGGCTAATCTTGTGCTGGGACCTGGCACGGTATTCTACGCCTATACCGATGAGGGCTATTTTAAGTGGGGGCACGGCGCTTATATCGCTTCTCAAGCGGCGGAGCGCGGGAATCTGGATAACATTTACAAAGTTCTCAACTATTTTTTGGATGGAGAATACCGGGCGATTCAAGCAAGAGACCGCGGGTATGCTGGTCCTAACCTTGACCTTGGCGTTCAGTATGCAGAGGATCAGGGCTGGCCGCAGGCTGACATTGACAGCCTCGCGGCGAATCAGGCCAAAATCGAACGTAAGTTTGCGAAACCTTTTGTGAGCACCACGACACCCGAGAATTCGGATGTGATGGAAGAGGAATGGCAACGGTTTCTTAACGCTTGACAGGATCCGCAACGGTCGGTGTGTGAGTCCAAGAACGGCACACCGACCAGCGTTTTTCGAATATTGCGACGCACGCCGAGTTGTCGCGGCGTCTCCCTTGAGCAACTGAATGAATTTTCAACAATGTCGAATGCAAAAATCCGATTGCAACGTGCACTTATTCGCTGATGCCGGAAATGATGCCTTGCGGTCGTTTGATCTCCATGGCTCTACTGATCGCGGCTGATGCTGACATCTGACTTCAGCAGAGTCGCAGCGACTGATACGGCATGCTTGACAGAGGCTGCAACGATCTCCGCAGAATCGTAAATTTTAGCTTCGGCAAGGTTTGCAAAATCACGTTTGCGAACATCGAATACTCTCGCTGCCTGATGCTGATCATCAAAACCGCCGTTGAACATTCCGGTCCCTTGATGTCCAACACTTGCGGTCAGTTGGCGGAGCGGGCGATGCAATGCAGACGAGAGCGCACCGAAAGAAATGTTATCGGTATTGCCCTGCGCATGCCGGTTGAGTTCAGAGCCGACTTGAGCGCAAATTGAACCTGCTCCTGGCACCACACCGAAGCGTTTTGCCGACTGCAAGGCACAGAGTGCCTTGCGATAGCGCACCATCTTTTGCTTTTGCTCTTGCTGACTGTGTGCGCCAACCCGCAATTCGCCAATACCTCCTGAAAGTCGAGCTAACCTAATCTGGAGCTTTTCTCTGTCATAACTGAGGTAGCGCATGCTTTGCAGTTCGTGGCGAATCATTTGTTTTCTCGCTTCGAGCCGCCGAGAATCTGCACTTTTGCGAATCATTACGCAACTGTTGAAACTGACTTCAACTTGATCTGCGTTCCCAAGCATCTCTGGACGAAGTGATTGTAAACAATGCCCCAAACGCGGAGACACCACTGTAGCGGAAGTGAAAGCAGCGATGTCTTCAAGTACCTCGTAGACTCGATTCCCGACTTCTGGAACTGCAATTGCCCCAGCTTTGAGATTAGATTTCCGTACATTCGCCGCCAGTGTTGCCAGAGCACTTCCAGTCAAGTCCCGGCAAATGATCATCAGTGATTTCTTGGTTCGAGAGAATCCTTCCAGGACAGGCACGAGGCGACCAAAATCATCGATTTTCTCGTCGCAAAGCAAAATGTATGGATTGACATACTTTTCAGAGCAGCGAATCTTGGACGTCATCAAGTCGGACGATATAAGCCCCGCTGGCAAAGACATGCCTGGGAAGATTGTTTCACGCGTCTCAAGTTCATAGCCTTCCTTCAAGCTGATATGGCCATCATTCCCCAGCTTCTTTGCGAGCGAATCGATTTTTTCAGCGGCTTCTGCATCGTTGCATGAAGCTGTCAGGCAGACGGGGTATGAGTGCAGCGCATCATCAAATGGTTGACTGCTGCTCGCAAGCATCGTCTCAGCCAGCTTTTCGGCGCACAAAAGGTTCTCTGCAATCCGGTCCGGTGCAAATCCTGCTTCCAGAAGCGTTTGTGACTTTACCATGATCTCATAGATCATCAGCGCCAGTCCGCTGCTGCCGTCTCCGTAATCGCGATCAAAGTCGTACAAGGCTTCGTAAAGAATTTTGCCTGCCTGGGATTCCAGCGATTTTGCTGGCTGAAATCTGCTTGCAATGGCCAATCCATCAAAGACAATCTCAGGCGGAGCCGGCGGCCTATGAAAAACCGGTTTGCGGCCACTCGGTCCATAAGCAGCTGCAATTGCACTCACAGGAACTGACAGTCCCCGAATCAAGCGTCGCCTTGCTTGAGGTGAAAAGATTATTTCTTTGGACAAGACGAAAGAATTCGTAAATGATGGATATAACTGTTTTGACTGCAAGACCGTTTCGACCCGCGCAAAGCGATTCGAAGAACTTTATCGGCCAGCAGCCCCAATGTTCTCAGATGCTGCCGAACATGGAAGTTTCTGGAATGCAGTGAGGTCGCACTGGGTGCCATTGCGTTTGTCGACCTTTTTGCCGGAATCAATATGTCAAGGCAAGCGGCTTTCAAATCTCCGCCCAAGACCCGAAACTGAACGACTGCCAAACTGACAATGATTTACGGAAAAACGTTTAATTTTCGTTATGCTGATAAACGAGCGGAACATCGTTATTTGAACGTACAATAAAATCGCGAAACGAATGCGCTGACAGCGACAGCTCGGAACTTCGTCGCCATGCAACACCGACATCCATTGTCGGGATATCTTCGATTACCGATTTCTTTTCGACCCGATAGCCTTCCAATGACCAGGGGCGATAGACCATGTCGGAAAGTATAGTGACACCCATCCCCAGCGCGACCATGCTTCGAACAGCTTCAACTGAGGTTGTAGAAAAAATAATATCGGGTTGAAATTCTGTTTTTTCCCAATAGCGAATTGCAGTCTTGCTTGCCTCATCCACAGTCAGCATGACGTATGGTTCTTTCGAAATTCCAGCGAGAGAGACAGCTTCTTTTTCCACAAACCGATGATTGGTGTTAATCCATAGTTTGCGCGGCGAGCGCAGCAAAGTCTCAGAGTCGATTTCTGCTGTATTGCTCAAGTTGGAAACCAGCATCAAAGCTAGATCCAGTTTGCCGTTCAGCAAGCCGAGCTCGATGTCCTCTCGGTCGCATTCGAGTACCCGAACAGTAACCTTCGGAAAAGTTCGCTGGAACCTCGACAGATAGTTCGGCAGAAAATATGCTGCGACTGTGAATGATACGCCCACCACAATGTCACCCTCTACGCTGTAGCTGGATCGATATGGCATTCGAGTCGCCTCGGAGACGGCGGCAATAATATTTCGCGCGTGCTGGAGAAACTGATGACCTTCAAACGTCAGCGTTACACCATATGCCTCACGCGTAAACAGCCTGGAATCAAGCTCGCTTTCGAGATCCTTGATTGCTGAGCTGACCGCAGATTGGGAAACATTCAATTCAGACGCTGCCAAGGAAACTTTTCCTTTGTCAGCGGTGGCTATGAAATAGCGTATTTGCCGGAAGGTAATCAATGTAATCTGGAAATACTGATCGCCTAGAAAAGGGGTTGCCAAAAATCCATTCAGTTCCACACAAACGCTGAGAATATTCTCGCTCAAGCCATTATAAGGAGTAGCTCGCCTAAGCCAATAGTTCCCGCACTTTGTTCAGCATGGATAGTCGCTCCTGTCTCGCACCGAGTGCAGTTTCGAGATTAACAGCCTCGAATTGAGTTTTGGTGTGGGGCTGCAGCTGTCCAACAAGATCCATATCCGCAGAAATGACTGTGCCAAGCATGAAATACCCGCCGCCTGAAACAGCATCGCGATGCAAAACAATGGGCTCCACGCCGCTGGGAACTTGGATTGAGCCATAAGGATAGCAGCTGTCTACGATGTTCGATGGATCTGATCCAGCGCCGAACGGCTGCTTTCGATCGACGAACTCTAAAGCGCCGCCGCCCTGAAATCGATAGCCAATGCGGTCTGCTTCAGTCGCGACTTTCCAAGTGTCCTCAAAAAATTGCCTGCCTGACGCTTCCGTTACGCGATGCCAGTAAAGACCTGGTACTGCGCGCAATCTAGCCGGGGTGCCGGGCAGGCGCCGCAGGTTGGCTGGCACCATTGCATTTGTATCCGCCGTCCCTTGAGGCGGTCCGAAATGGAGCAGATCTCCAGCTTGCAGGTTTCGGCCCTCAAAGCCGCCCAATGCGCCTAGTGTGTAGGTTGATTTGCTCCCCAATACGCTTGGCACATCAATTCCGCCGGAAACGGCAATGTACGCCCGAGCGCCATTGCGCAAGTAGTCGAAACTTAAAGTTTGTCCGGCTCTGATTTGGAAAGCGGTCCAAGTTTCTCGCAGCTCTCCATCCACTTTGGGGGGCAGTTCGGCGCCGGTCACTGCGATGGTCGCATTTTCACTGAATTTGAGCTTCGGTCCCATAAAGACTGTCTCAAGCGCAGCATCGTTCTCGCTGTTTCCAACCAGCAGGTTGGCAACTCTGAGCGCGTAGCGATCCATCGCGCCGGAAATAGGAATTCCCAGGTGATAATAGCCAGGTCTGCCAAGATCCTGTATGGAGGCGGCCAGACCCGCTTCCACAACCTTAATTGTCATTGAGAGTCTCCCGAATGTGTCGGTTGTAACTGTTCATATCTGAGTAAAACGCGTCGAGCGAAAAATCAAAAGCTCGAATCATCGGTTCGTATGAATTGCTCTCGATTTCAGCCGCTATCTCGTCATAGGCGGCACGATCAATCGATGTGAATTTGACAATGTCTCCTGGATTGAAAAACACCATGAATTCCTTTAGGTACGATATTTTTTGGTTCGGATCATAGATCGGCATTGGAGTGATGCCGAACATCTGATACCCGCCGGCGCCGCGGACAGAATAAATACACGAAAAACAGCCGCCGTAGCCCACAGTCAGCTTTGGTGTATCAGTTCTCGGCCGCAAATACTTTGGAACTTCAATTTGGTGCTGCCGATCAACCATTTGGTACATAAATGGCAATCCGGCAACGAATCCGACCATGGTTACAAACCAGGGATTATTTGCATGTGCCCCGATAAATTCCGCCTTGGAATTGAAGCCATTGATCCGGGCCGCATAATCCAAGTCGGTACTGCTAGGATCCTGATGACGCTCGCGAAACCGCATCAATGTCTCATTGGTCCAGGGGTCATCGTAGAGCACCGGCACCTCGATCACTCGGGTTTTGAGCTGCGGCTGTGCCGCCATCGCAGCAGATTCCAGCTTCTGAAGTTCCTGCATAAGGTCATTTGGGCTTATTCTGTGCGGATCATATTTGATCTGATAGGATGCATTGGCCGGACAGATTTCTGTCACGCCGTCAATTTGACTTTCTCGAACGGCGTTGGTCATGGATAGGCTTGTAAAGAATGCGTCAAGCGACATCTCTTCATTCACCTCGACGAAAATATGATCGTCACCGCCAAAAGAATAACGAGCGGTCATAGATAAATTTACCTCCTTAGTGAAAAGCGCCCTGCGACCGGCGAAGTGAAATTTTCCATAGCATGCATTGGATTACGCTGATGACTCGTACATTAGCGAAACAGCTCCAATGAGTTTTCGGATAGCCTGCGTTCAAGAAACTCCGTATCAAAGCCGAATTTAACAACAACATCATCACCTGCCAACCCTTTATGCAGTGGAATCGTTGTTTTGATGCCCTCGATCCGCAGTTCCGACAGCGCTCGCCTGAGCCGTCGCAAAGCATACTCTCGCGACTCGTCCCACACGATGAGTTTTGCAAGCATCGAATCGTAGTACGGAGGAATCTCACAGCCCGGGTAAAGCATTGAGTCAAACCGAACACCGGGTCCTGCCGGAAATGCAATGGATTCTACCCTGCCTGGGTTTGGCATGAAGTCGTGAAATGGATCCTCTGCGTTAATGCGGCACTCAATTGAATGACCTCGAATCCCCACATCGCCTTGTTTGATGCGCATTGGGCGGCCTGCAGCAATCAGCAGCATTTCCCGAATCAAGTCAATGCCAGTTATACATTCTGTTACGGGATGCTCCACCTGAATGCGGGTATTCATCTCAAGAAAATAAAAGGCCTCAGATTCCTTGTCATACAAATACTCTACTGTGCCTGCGCCGCGGTAGCTCACCTTGCGAGCGAGCGTGACTGCTGATTCGCATATTGCCCGGCGACTTTCGTCGGTTAGATCGTATGCCGGCGCTTCTTCCCAGACTTTCTGGCGCCGTCTTTGCATGGAGCACTCTCTCTCGAAGCAATGAATGATGCGTTCACCGTCTCCAAGAATCTGTACCTCGATATGCCTGGCCCGGCGGATAAATTTCTCAATAAATAATGTGCCATTTCCAAAGGCTGCTTGCGCTTCAGCTTTTGCCTGCGGCGCCAGCCGGCGCATGTCCTCGCGGTTTTCAGCAATTCGGATTCCGCGCCCGCCCCCGCCTGCCGAGGCCTTGATTAGGACCGGGTATCCAATTCGATCCGCGATCGTGCACATTTCATCAATGGATGCCGCACCAGATTCACTGCCTTGTGCAATCGGAACCCCGGCGTTTTGAGCGCATGCCCGCGCAGCGAGCTTGTCACCCATCAAGCGGATTGTCGCACTGCTGGGCCCGACAAAAATTATGCTGGCTTTTTCGACTGCCTCTGCGAATTCTGCATTTTCTGCAAGAAAGCCATAACCGGGATGAATGGCATCAATGCCATTGGCTTGTGCTGCTTCCAAGATTGCCTGTCCGTTCAGATACGATCTTGCGGCCGGCGCCGGACCGATTTCGACAGCATGGTCAGCCAATTTAACGGCCAGGGATTCCCGATCGCACTCGCTGTAAATCGTAGTCGTATGAATGCCAAGCTCCTGCGCAGAGCGAATGATGCGACAGGCAATTTCGCCGCGATTGGCGACCATTAGCCTGTTGAGAGAGCGGCGTGGCATGAGTGTTACTCCTTGATTTCCAGCAGCGGCTGACCGGCAGTAACTGCCTGCTCGTTCTCGACCTGAAATTTGACTGCAGTTCCAGCGCAATCAGATCTAACCTCATGAAATGATTTCATGACCTCAATTATGCCGATCACATCGCCGATCGCACATGGATCGCCTTCTTTCTTGAACGGCGCCTCATCTGGCGATGGCTTGCGGTAGAAGATGCCCGGGAGCGGTGATAGAACTGATTTGGTCGACATATTTCTGCCTCCTGAATGCAATAGGGTTGATTTGCTTGGGGTGTTGACATTAGAACGCTTTAAGCGCGAGTGCTGTATGGAGCAACCGCTTCATGAACCGCTCGAGCGATCGCTATCGCGTTGGGGGTGTCAGAGTGAACGCAAATACAATCGGATCCAACGCTGACCGGCAGGCCGTTGACGGAATCCACCAGGCCCTCCTCAACTGCGCGCCGTGCGCGCCGTGCCGCCAGTTCCGGATCGACTTCATCATGCTCGCGGGTGATGATCAAGCTTCCGTCATCGTTGTAATCAAGATCAGCGTAGAATTCGGAAACAAACTGATGGCCGCGCTCTACATAAACCTCCTCATGCATCGTGTTTTTCATTCCCAATACCGGAACGCTGAATACATCCGCTGCATCGCAGACAGCATATGCGATGTCGCGCATTCGCGCAGCCATGCCATAGAGGGCTCCATGGGGCTTGATATGGCTCAGTTCCATGCCTTCTGCATTGAGAAAGGCAATCAGCGCGCCGACCTGATAGATAATGATATTGGCCAATTCATCGCGTTCAATAGCCATTGCACGGCGTCCGAACCCTTGCAGGTCTGGCAGTGACGGATGAGCGCCGACACGCACATTGTGCTGTTTCGCCAGCCGTACTGTAGCCCGCATGTGATTTGGATCTGATCCGTGAAAACCACAAGCCACATTTGCCATTGAGATGAATGGCATGATGCCTGCATCATCGCCCATGCGATAAATGCCGAAGCTCTCTCCCATGTCGCAATTTAATTCTGTCGTCATTTTGTTGTACTCTTGGCAGCTCTGTATTAATGAATCAGGTCAAATACGGCGGATTGGCGGATCAGCCTCATTAACACCGGGTTCTGAAAAATATATAAATCTGCATCTGTGTGCACCATCAGCTTCGCAGTGTCGAGATATAGCGCAATCTGAATTGATCCGCGATGACCGCAAAAATCAGCAAAACGCCGATTACAACGATTTGCAGGTAGGATTCAATGCGAGCAAGGTTCATACCATTTTGCACCAGACCGATAAACAATGCGCCGAAAACGACATTTTCCAATCTTCCCACACCGCCGCGCAGACTGACGCCAGCAATCACGCAGGCAGCAATAGATTCCAGCGGCATTGTGGCGCCGATATTGGCTTCACCCGTATCAAGTCTGGCTGTCAGGAGAATGCCGGCAATCGCGGACATAAGCCCGCAGAAGACATAGGCGAGGAATAAAGTCATGCGCGTATTGATTCCCGACAGGCGTGCGGCTTGAATATTGCCGCCGACCGCATAGAAGTAGCGGCCAAGTCGGGTCCAATTGAACAAGACGTAGAGAATGCCAATCAATAGGATGGTGACAGCGACTGGAACCGGTACACCGAAAACAGCGCCAAAACCGAAGATGTCGCCAAATTCAATTGGCATGCCATACACAGGTGTGCCACCGGTCATGTAAAGAGCCAGTCCAAACCCGACTGACGCCATTCC
Source organism: Arenicellales bacterium (assembly GCA_965200545.1). Taxonomy (GTDB): domain Bacteria; phylum Pseudomonadota; class Gammaproteobacteria; order Arenicellales; family JAJDZL01; genus JAJDZL01. The sequence goes on from CBDAUJ010000002.1 coordinate 643,143, forward strand.
CAGACTCATCATAAAAGGTGACACGTTGAAGATCGAAATGCCGATGCCGTTGACCACCCCGATGGCGGTGCCGGCCGTTGCACCGGCAATAACGCCAATCAGAATCGCCAGTCCTGCGGCATCTGGCATCAATGCGTACGCGGCCGCCATTGCCGTTGCGCCAACGACCGAAGTCAGTGCCAGTATAGTACCCACCGACAAATCGAACCCGCCTGTCAGCAAGGCGAACATCTGACCCATAGACACGAGCGTGAGGTAAGTCGACTGCCGGACGACATTCATCATATTCCGACCGGTAAGGAAGTTGTCTGACATGATTGCGAATACGATCACAGCAGCGAAAAGCAAAAATGGCAGCACTCCCAGACGCACGAGTACGATTTGAAGCATGTGCCGTGCTCGCTCCAGGATTCTGATCGCCATTGAAGTCTGCGCTTTCGTTGAGCTGTTTTTAGTCATCACGCTAGGCTGCATCCCTTTGGAAGCAATATTTCAGAACTTTTTCGGGTGAGATGTCTCTGCCTTTGAGTTCGGCGGTCAAGCTGCCGGCGCTCATGACATAGACGCGATGGGTCAAGTGCAGAATTTCAGGCAAATCTGATGAAATCAAAAGCACTGCCGCTCCTGACTCGCAAATTTCTTGGATAAACCCATAGATTGCAACGCGTGTGCCGACATCAACACCTACAGTGGGCTCATCAAAGATAAACATCTTGATGTCCCGAGTCAGGCATTTTCCGAGAAGAATCTTTTGCTGATTGCCGCCTGAGAATTGTCCTGCGTTCCATTCGATTTCGGGCGGCTGCAAATTCAGCTTGTGCGTAATGCAGCGGACTGCTTTCGTTTCGACTTTTTTTCTGAGAATGATGTATTTGGAATAGTCTGCTGTCCCGATCGCTGGCAGCGACACATTTTCACGTACGCCTCGCATCATCATCAAGCCTTCTTTACGTCGGTCTGCGGGAACATAAAACAGTCCGCGGTCTAGAATGCGGGCGGGTGAAAGACCGTGAATCGGCTCTCCATTGAGCATGATTTCCCCGGACACTCTCGCGACCAGGCCAAAACAGGCTCGCGCCACTTCGGACTTGCCAGAGCCTACAAGTCCGGCGAGTCCGACCACTTCACCGCGGCATACGCTGATCGAAACCTCATTGACTGAACAGTTTTCGGTGGTGAGATTTTCAACTTCCAATATCTTGTTTTCCGCTTGGAAGCGAATGTTCGGAAAGATTTGATCGATTACACGTCCAGTCATGAGTCGCACTAGATTATTCTCGGCAGCGCTCGCGGGGACGGTATCAACCAGACTGCCATCGCGCAATACCGTGATACGGTCGCCAATCCGTCGAATCTCATTCATACGATGAGTAATGTAGATGATTCCAACACCTTGAGATTTAACCTGCTGAATCAAGGAAAAAAGATCCTCTGTCTCACGATCCGTGAGCGATGCCGTTGGCTCATCAAGAATCAATACGGATAATTTGTCGCGGAATGCTTTGGCAATTTCAACCATCTGCTGCTCGGCCCGTGACAGGAACGCAACGACCGCATCGGGCTTCAAGGAAAATCCCAGACGTTCTAAAATCTCCTCGGCGCGGGAGCGCATCGCTTTGTTTTGGAGGAAGCCAAGTGAGGTTTCTTCAGAGCCAAGGAAAAGGTTTTGCTCCACTGAAAGCTCTGGAACCAGCGAAAATTCCTGAAACACAGCGCTGATTCCTAAAGTTCTGGCATGATGCACTGAGGATAGATCGACCCGTTCGCCCTTGAAGCGGATTTGGCCGTCATGCGGCTTGACAGCGCCTGCAACAATCGAAATCAGTGTGGATTTGCCAGCGCCATTTTCACCGAACAGGACGTGAACCTCGCCCGCACGGAGAGAGAAGTCGACATTATCAAGTGCCATAATGCCGGGATATTGCCGGGTGATGCCGACTAATTCTAAAAGCGGCGATTCACAGTCTCGGGATTGCTGTGAGTCGCCGCTTGCTCGCATCTGAAAAAACTCCTCTGATTGACGCACTGATCTTGGCTCAGCTCGCAAAACTCATCCTTCAGTTGACTGAAAAGGTTGCCTTGAACCCATCTGGAGCGAGCGAGGATTCCCGGTCAAAAGTGCTGATGTTGTCGGAGTTGATGATGTACAGCGCTGGGCCTACATGTTTTTCGTAGGATTTGCCCTCGAGAATTCTGATCGCCTGATCGATGGCGATTCTGCCTTGAATCACAGCAGAATCTGTTGGAGCCGCCAGTATTTGCCCGCGCTTTATGCCTTGATATACGCCTGGTGTGAAGTAGTATGCCATCACCTTGACCTGATCCGCAAGGCCTCGAGCGCGGAGCAGCCCGGTCGCCGCTTCTGCCGTTACGGCGGTCCCGACCACGTAGTCGATATCTGGATGAGCTTCAAGCGTGTCTTCGACAAGCTTTAGCTGCACTTCTTTGCCTGTATCGCCGTACTTCGTCTCAACGACCTCGATATCGGAGCCGGCAACTGCTTCCTGGAAGCCTGTGTTTCCAGCTTCGACCCAGCCTGCCCCAGGAGGCCCTGGAAACCAAGCGACTTTGACTTTGCCGGAGCCGGCAGGGTGAGCTTTTGCGATGTATTCTCCAGCCTTGAAGCCCATTTCTCCGAATGAGACCAGAGATTTGGCGGACAGCTGCGGAGAAGACATTCCGTTAATCACATCAATCACTGGGATGCCTTTGCTGCGAACTTCCGAGACCAGATTATTTAGCCCATCAAAAGATATTGCGCCGATCACCACCGCATCTGCACCGCCTGCAACACAGTCCTCAATTTGAGAGATCTGTGTATTCAGGTTGGTATATCCGCCTGCCTCTACGAGTTGCATTTTCAGGTTCAGTCGCTCGGACTCGGCAACAACACCGTAGTTTACCGCTAGCCAGTAAGCGTCCTTCATATGGGGAAAAGACACGCAGATATCCCATTGTTTCTCCCCTTTTTGAAGCGGTACATAATCGACTGTCGAACGCGGACTTGACATGTCAAAAGGAGGATTCCACACTTCTACGGGGTAGGGGTACCAGTTTTCGTCAGCTCCAGCGTTTGGGGCTAAAGTGAACGAAACAATGCAGGCGCTGATCGCAAACGCTAGAGATAGCTGCCGCACACCCTCAATTTGAGTATTTGATTTCATGGCAAATGACTCCAATTTTTCAAATGAATTAAAGTTCTTATCGACAACTTTCGCGAATCATGCCTGTGGAACTAACCGAAAAATGAACAGGCCGAATCACCCTTGATCATTGCAAACAAGATTGTTCATGCCAAGACAATATACCGGCAAGGTGGGTATCGCAAAGTACAATATAAAGATATAAGTTTTCACTTTTTCAGATACCACGGTGTCCGAAATCTTTTATCCGTCAAGGATGTGAATCGACGCGGCGGGAGTGGAGCAATCCCGTTCGCAGCCATACAATCTTAGGTCTGGCATTGTCAGGCCAGCGAGTCAGATGCTTTGGGCAGCCTTTGAGCTTGCAAGTGACCTGTAAAGTGGCCGCTATGGCATCGCGCTGCCAATCGGATGGCCTCAATCCCCTGAAATCTCGCGATCGAACGGTGACTTTCGCTTTGACCTCATGCCGACCAGCTTGCCAGACGGACCTTCCAGAACCAAATCCACTTCAAACTGATCCATATCCCGGTAGTGATAGAAGACAATCGGGTCGTCCAGCAGTGAATTGACTTTCAGCAGTTCCGAGTAGACAAAGCACTCAAGCAAAGAGCCAGGCAGCTGTCTGTTTGCTTGGATGGCCTCGGTATCCGTTCTGCGGATGGCTGCAAGCAGTCCTGGTCAAGAAAGGAAAGCTTTGCCGCTTTGGTCTCAATGACCTCAGCGCGGCCAGCGAGTGAATCTGGAGAAATTGAATGAACAAAGAGGTCAACGGACCCGGTGACCAAATAGCGGAGCCTTTGCGGCTGCTCGTCGACCAGCCGCTTGATTATGAGCAAAAGTTCAGGCGCACACACTGTATTTCGTCGATTGCTGCAAATATACGGTTTCCAGGAAATCGCACTTTATTTGAGTTTGTCTACCGCCCTCACCGGCAGGTCATTATTCCGCTAGGTGCTCGTCCATCATGCGGATGAATTTTCTGTAATGGTTGGTAAAAATCGGATGCACTCGTCGACACAATGCCCAGTTCAGCTTGGTTTCGTACTCAGACCGCAAGGCCTTGACCTTTTCAGTGTCGTTTTGCTCAATTGCTTCGGTGATATTCTGTCCCTGAAGGCGTAGACTTTTAGCCCGCTCAATCATCTTTTTTCGGAATGGATGCATGACTCAAACTTTTCCCATTCCTTATCACTCATGCGGTGTTCTGCATATTGTGAAAAAATCGACCGCTTTGCAAGGTGAAAGCTAAGTGGCTATGATTCACAGCCGAACATCTTTTTTACTTTTGACTGCTCCGTCTTCCTAATCCAGTGGGCATTGCTTTTCTAATGACTCAAAATAAACTTATTGCCATGCATTGTTATATGATTAATAACAATGATATCCATACCGATCAATACGTCCCATCCATTATGCCGAAACGGAAGTTTCGCAACGCTGAGTTGTTTTCCAAATAACGATGTATGCATGCCGATTTCTCCGTCTTCTAAAACAACTCTTTGATCAATAGGAATGTCTAAACGAATCATATAAATTTCTGTTTTGGCTATCCCGCTAATACCGGTAATATCTTCTTCGCCAATAGATTGCAGTTTCAAATCTGTAACAACTTTTTCCGAGATCATTGTTTTTTGCGCCCCTGTATCAAATAGGGCAGGATAAACAAAACGATCTTCATTGATATTTACACCTACGCAAACATTGAATAATATTTGGTTGTTTTGAACTGTAGTTTCAAATGTTGGCATCGTTGCTTATCTGGCTACACATATTGTATATATGCCTAATGATATTGGCTTTTTCCCAATCTGTTTGATAACAAACTTGCCGAGTCCAAAGCGAGCACAAGCACTTTTGTAAGCGTCTTGCTCATCGTTATAAATATCGACTAGCTCGCCATTGTGCATTACAGCTATCTTGCCGCTATGGTTTCGTTCTAAATCATCTTTTTTTTCTTCATAAGCGTCAAGATTTTTCCGCATTTCTTTATTAATCATGCTTATCTCTCAAATTATTCGACAAATCGGCGTACTGACTGCGCATTATCCACAATCCGGTTTGGATTACCAACCAGCACATCAGTTGCCGCACGTGCACGTCTAGATCACTGTTAGCAAATTCGCCACGGTTCGATGCTGATCAAGTGAAAAGAAACGATATTCCATCAGGTGTGCAATCTAGTGCGCAAGCGTCATTTTACCCGAGAATGACTCAGCGTACCGGTTGCGTGTTGTTCCTGTGTGTCTGGGAATGCAGTTATCCATGCGGCTCAACACAACCTTTAAAAAATTCGGAATAATGATTATCTGTTGAGCGGAAATATCAGCTGAATTCTTATTCGGCAAGCTATGGCACTGAATCGGCGGATACGAACTTTGCAGATGCAGGCATTGAAGCAAAAATGAAGAGCTGGCTTGCTGTGCTGAGATTCCCTCGCCAAGGACACCTCAGTGGCCGCCGTTCTGCACCTGTCTGCCGGATATTTTGTATATTCTTCATCCGAGGTCACGCAGAAAGAGGTTAAAAATTAAAATAAGGCCATTCCAGGCGGGCGCAAGATGATGCCGGGAATGGTCTTGGGGGTGTCTGTTCATTGAAACATCGCAACAAATTTTTAAATCAGGATCCTTGAGTGTCACATTGCTGCTTGTGTTTTTGTGCCTGAGTGCGGCGCCAGCAAAGTGAGTCTGGCGAATCGCTGAGTGATTCGAAGCCGCCTGCATCGATTGCTGTCCGCTGCCCGTCAATCATTCGTTCAATCTCTTACGCTTGGAAAGGCAATTTGAATTTCCAGTCCATTATTTTTACGCTGAATCACTACTGGTCCGAGCACGGCTGTGTGATTCTTCAGCCCTACGATATGGAGGTCGGTGCGGGAACCTTCCATCCCGCAACATTTCTCGGCGCCATTGGCCCGGAGCCGGCGAGCTGCGCCTACGTCCAGCCGTCGCGACGCCCGACAGACGGCCGCTACGGTGACAATCCGAACCGGCTGCAGCACTACTTTCAGTATCAGGTGGCGCTCAAGCCTTCGCCGGCGGCGTTTCAAGACCTCTATATTGAGTCGCTGGCCAGACTCGGCATCGATCCGCTCAAGGATGATGTGCGTTTCGTCGAGGACGACTGGGAATCACCCACCTTGGGCGCCTGGGGATTGGGCTGGGAAGTGTGGCTTAACGGCATGGAAATTACCCAGGTCACCTATTTTCAGCAGGTCGGCGGTCTCGAATGCCGGCCGGTGACGGGTGAGATTACCTACGGACTGGAGCGTATCGCGATGTACATCCAGGGCGTGGACAACGTGTTTGATTTGCAGTGGAACGACTCAGTCCTGTACGGCGACATCTATCTGCAGAATGAGCAGGAGCAGTCTGCGTACAACTTCGAGCATGCCGAGACTGACGCGCTGTTGAGGCAGTTTGAGAGCTGCGAGAAGCAGTGTCGCGAGCTGGCGCAGCAGTCACTGCCGCTGCCAGCCTATGAGCAGGTGCTCAATGCGTCGCATGCCTTCAATCTGCTGGATGCCAGGCGAGTGATTGGCGTCACCGAAAGAGCGCGCTATATTGCCCGGGTCAGAAATCTGGCGCGGCAGGCGGCGAAAACCTACTACGCCAGCCGCGAGGCGCTGCAATTTCCGCGCTGCAAGGAGGCGCCGAGCAAGACAGAAACATCAGCAACAGGGCCAGCCGCGCCGCGGCCAGTGCCTGACACCTGTGCCCCGCTTCTGGTTGAGATTGGTACCGAGGAGCTGCCGCCGCTGGCAGTCTCACGACTGGCCGCAGAGCTCAAAACCGAATTGCAGGCAGAATTAAGGGCTGTCGGATTGGCTGCCGCCGCCGAAGCGACCCATTTCGCGACGCCGCGCCGGATTGCGGTGCTGATCGAAGCGGTCCGCCGCCGCCGTGCAGACCGCGAGGTTATCAAGCGCGGTCCGCCGCTGGAGCGCGCCTTTGACGCAGACGGGAACGCATTGCCGGCGGTTGTCGGATTTGCCAAATCCTGCGGCATCGAGGTGACCCAGCTGACAGAAACTGAGACTGAAAAAGGCCGATTCGTCGCGGTTCATACGGTCGAATCCGGGCAGGATGCAAGTGATCTGATCCCGCAATGCATCCAGCATGCTGTCAGCCGATTGTCCATTCCCAAAAAGATGCGCTGGGGCAGTGCTGATGATGAATTCGTACGCCCGGTACATTGGTTTGTTGTCGTCCATGGCGAGGATGTTATTGACTGCGAGCTGTTCTCTGTTCGCTCTGGTCGCAGCTCGCTTGGACACCGCTTTCATGCGCCTGCATCCATACCGATCAGGCAGGCTGAAAGCTATGCAGCCTGCCTGCTTGAGACTGGACGGGTGCAGGCCAGCTGGAGTGCCAGACGGCAGACCATCGCTGATCAGATTGACATCATCGCTGAACGCATCGGCGGACAGCCGATGCGCGATGAAGGATTGCTCGACGAAATCACCAGCCTGACGGAATGGCCGTTTGCATTTTGCGGCCGTTTCGACGAGCAGTTTCTGCGATTGCCGAGCGAGGTTTTGATTTGCTCGATGCGCCAGCATCAAAAATATGTGGCGCTCAAAGATGACGCGGGAGCGCTGCTGGCCGCCTTTATCGGTGTGGCCAATATCAAGCCTGCGGACAGCGCCATTGAGCAGCGTATTGTCACCGGCAACGAGCGGGTGCTGCGCGCCCGTTTGGCAGATGCCCAGTTTTTCTTCAATCAGGATTTCGCGGCCGCGCTGGAAAGCAAGTGCGCCCTGCTCAATACACTGGTGTTTCATCATGCATTGGGATCGGTTTTTGACAAGACCGAGCGGGTGAGCGCATTGGCGCAGTATCTCGCCGGCCAGCTGCAAGCCGATGCCAGCGGCGTTGTACGGGCAGCTCAGCTTTCCAAAGCCGATCTGGTGACCGAAATGGTCGGCGAGTTCCCTGATCTTCAGGGTGTCATGGGACAATACTACGCTTTGCACGACGGTGAATCGCCCGCGGTCGCCTGCGCCATTGCTGAGCACTACCTGCCCAGAGCCGCGAGTGATGACCTGCCTGCCTCAACGCTTGGCAGGATTATCGCCATTGCGGATCGTGTCGACTCGATTCTGGGGCTGATCAGTGTCGGCGAGCAGGCGCGCGGGGATCGCGATCCCTATTCCTTGCGCCGCATGGCTTTGGCTGTGATGCGGATCGTCATTGAGTGCCAGCTTGATATTGATTTGCTGGCGCTGCTTCAAGAGTCGGCAAGAATTTACACGCAGCACGCGGCGACGGATGACGCAGCCGCCGCCAGTGCGACTGAGCATGTCGGCTCTGTCCAGGACTTTATGCTCGAAAGACTGCGAGCCTACTATTTGGAACGGGGATATGCAGTCGACGAGTTCAACTCTGTGCATGTCTTGAAACCCGCCCGTCCGCTGGAATTTGACAAGCGCTTGCGGGCCGTGCGCAGTTTTCGCGAGGTGCCTGAATTTCGCGATTTGACTGCGGCCAACAAGCGCATCCGCAATATTTTGCGCAACAGCGGGCTGTCCGCCGATGCAGGTGTTGATGCGGCTGTTCTCAGTGCGCCCTCGGAGGTGCAGCTGCATTCACAGGCACTGGACTTGAGCCGGCAGATTGCGCCGCTGATCACCGCTGGCGAGCATGCTGAGATTCTGCGTCGACTGGCCGTGCTGCGCGACCCGATTGATCAGTTTTTCAGCGATGTCATGGTGATGACGGAAGATGCGAAGATCCGGCATAACCGCATCGCGCTGGTGGCTTTTGTCAGCGCTCTGTTTCGGGAGGTTGCAGATTTGTCTGAGCTTCAGCCCGATCGGGATGCGCAATGAATAAAGATTCTTATGCTGAGATGCTGGCCGCGGTGCAGCGGTTTCATGCGCAGCACAATTTGCATGAGCATGGCGATGCCGATATGAGTTTCAGAGTCGCCTTGCTGGCCGAGGAGCTCGGCGAGCTGTCCGCTGCCGTGACCAAAGGCAAGGGGATCGAGCAAGTGAGTGAAGAGTGTGCGGATCTGCTGATTTTGCTGCTCGGCACGGCCTTGGCGGCAGATTTCGATCTGAACATGGCATTCTGGGATAAGCTGGCTGTCATCAAGCGGCGCCAAGGGCGCCTGGTGGATGGCCGCTTGCGGGTCTCAGAGTTCAAGCCGTAACACACAGCGCAATTGCAGTACGCTTATTTTCTTTTGATGATGAAGATTTTTCAACTTGCCCGCTCGGTTGTATTTTTTGGCGCCATTATCGTATTGACGCTGTGCTACTGGCCTGTCGCGGTGGCAGTCTATCGTACAGAACCGAAATTCCGCTCGCGTGCAATCGGCTGGTGGGCGCATATTGTCATTTGGCTGCTGGCAAAAATTTGCGGGCTGCGGCACGAAGTTGAAGGTTTGGAAAATTTGCCGGCACGGGCTTGCGTCATTTTCTCAAAACACCAGTCGGCCTGGGAAACGATTGCTTTTCAGACGATCTTTCCGCCGCAAGCCTGGGTGCTGAAGCGATCGCTGCTGCGTATTCCGTTTTTCGGCTGGGGGCTGGCCGCAACCGGCCCCATCAAAATTGATCGCTCAACCAGTCGCAAAGCGATTGAAGAAGTTGTCAATCAGGGCAAGAAAGTGCTCAGTGAAGGGCGCTATGTGGTCATTTTTCCTGAAGGCACCCGCACTGCCCCGGGCCAGCACGGGACCTATCATGCCAGTGCCAGTCTGCTGGCAGTGCGCGCTCAGGTTCCCGTTGTTCCAGTCGCGCACAATGCCGGTGATTTTTGGCGCCGGCGTGAGCTTGCAAAGCGCCCCGGCGTAATTCAGGTGCGGGTTGGCCCGCCGATTGATTCGGAAGCCAGAAAACCGCGCGATGTCAACCGCGAGGCAGAACAGTGGATCCGCGCAGCCATGCCGCAGATCAGCGCAGCCTACCCGCCGCATTTCGCCGCCGCAGAATGAATTTCGCGCCGGCAAGCGGACCCGGCCGCACTCGGCAGAATCAGTCTGTGCTTGAAACCGATCCAGAGTCCGATTGCCTAACAACGAAGTTTGCAGGCGCTGGTGATGATGGCGATGGCATTGGCTCAGCGCCGTTTGCATCTGAGGTATCGGTATGGAGACTCGCGGGTGCACACAATGACTGGATCGGAAACATCAGCTCGGCTGGCTCAATTGCCCGTATCACAAAATCGCTGCCGCTGTGCTCATACAGAAGGTCGGCGCTCTCATCGTCAGATTCAACGATTGCACCGGAATCCAGATCAACTGCAAATCCGGGCAGTGTGACAATTGAGCCCATGCGGACTGGGGCGTCGCCGTCGGCGATGCGCCCGAAGAGAATCAGCTCCTCAATCGTAAAACGCACCAGCTCCTCGCTGCCGACATCGTGCCAGTTAAACAGCATTTTTCCGCGCAAGTTATGGTTGGTGCGCACAATACCGATTCCCGGCAAGCCGCGTTGCTCACGCAGCTTGAACTGCTCGACCTGGAACAGAATGTACTCGCTGCGAGTCAGGGAACCGCTGAGTGTCTCGACGTAGACTGAAGGCTCAATCAGGAAATTCGCCATCATGAGCTGATCAAATTCGTCGTACACGACCGAGCAGTCGAAATCAGCTGCGCCGGCCGGTGCCACGCCCGCCAAAACCAGCAGCAGAAAGCCCGCGATCCGGCGGTGCGCATTCGGCATCAGAGGCTTCAGCGCCATGCGTGAGCCGCGTTCGAGAATATTGTCATTGAACCAAAGTATCGCGCTGCGCCACATATTGTGCGAGTTGAATGTAATCGTCCACACTTAAGTTTTGAGCTCGCTGCTCCCCGTCCAGACCGCAATGTCGCAGTTCGTCAACGCTGATTTTATCAGCAAGTGAGTTTCTAATTGTTTTTCTGCGTCTTGAAAATGCGGCTTTCACCAATTCGGCAAATACGCCGGCGATCTCGCTGTTCCAGAAACGGGCTCTTTTGGGGTGCATATGGAGGACTGTCGATTCAACTTGCGGCGGTGGACTAAATGCATTCGGCGGCACATCGAAAATCGCCTCAACATGCATGACGGCGGTCACGGCTACCGTAAGTCGGCTGTATTGGCTGGTGCCGCATTCGGCAACCAGCCGGTCAGCTACCTCCTTTTGGACCATCAGGCAAAGATCATGAACGCATTCTGCGATACCGAGAAGGACAATCAGCAGCGGAGTCGATATCGAGTATGGCAGGTTGCCGACGATGCGAATTTTGCGCTGTGCGCTGCCAACTGACCGGTAGTTGAACTTGAGTGCGTCGGTGTGGTGGAGGGTCACCGGACCAGACGGCAGCGCGCGCTGCAGCGACGCGGCTAAAGCGGAGTCAATTTCCAGTGCATGGAGGTGCTTGACCTGTGCGCTGAGCGGGTATGTCAGGGCGCCGGCGCCGGCGCCGATTTCAATGACAATGTCATCGGGCTGCGGCGCGATCAGGGCGACCAGGTCATTGATAACCTGCGCATCGACAAGAAAATGCTGACCGAGCCGTTTCGTCTTTCGGGCATTGCTCATCTCGGCGCTCAGGCGGCCAGTCTCAGCGCCATCGCATAGGCGCTCGCCAGACTTTCAGGATTTGCCATGCCGCTGCCGGCAATATCGTAAGCGGTGCCATGGTCGACTGATGTTCGAATGATCGGCAGGCCGAGCGTGACATTGACAATATTTCCAAAAGCGGCATGCTTGATTGCGGGCAAGCCCTGATCATGGTACATCGATAGCACCGCATCGAATTTTGCGGCCTGGGAGCGGGTCAGGATGGTATCGGCTGGATAGGGGCCGCTGGCATCAATTTTGTCGCTGCGGAGACTTGCAATGGCCGGTGTGACAATATGCACCTCCTCATCGCCCAGGGTGCCGCCTTCACCGGCATGCGGGTTGAGTCCGCAAACGGCAATCTTGGGATTCTGGATGCCGAACCGTCTCTTCAGATCGCGGTGCAGAACTGTGGCGACTTCGATAATCCGCTCGCGAGTGATGCTTGCGGGCACCTGCCGCAGAGGCAGATGAGTCGTGACCAGCGCGACCCGAATTTTTTCATCTGTGAGGAGCATGACCGGCCGCGGCGTACCGGTCCGGGCGGCTAGATATTCGGTGTGTCCCTGAAAGTTGATGCCCGCCCGCATCATGGTTTGCTTGTTCGTGGGCCCAGTGATCAGTCCTGCAAATGTGCCATCCAGGCAACCGGCGATCGCACGGTCGAGGGTTTTGAGAACATATTCGCTGTTGGCTGTATTGGGCTTGCCTGGCACCACATCTGCCGGACAGCTGACATGCAGTACACTGACTGCGCGATCGGCCGTGTGGCCGTTATATTCCCGGAGTGGAGGTTTTCGCTTCAGCAGGTGCGCTCTTTGTGCAAGCATTTCCCGATCAGCAATGAGAACCAAAGGACGCTCAAGCACTGCATCACAGCTGAACTGTATAGCCAGATCAGGGCCAATGCCGGCCGGGTCGCCGGGTGTCATGACCAGCGGAATTTGATACTTGATGCTCACATGCGCAGCGTTCGTCGGCCGTCGCGGAGGCTAGTCCCGGCACTGCTCACAGGGACTTGTGGCTTCCATCGCAATAGGGTGATTTGTTTGTATATTTGCACCCGCAAAGAAAAACGGTCCGCTCTTTTTCAAGGGTGAATTTCTGAGGCTGGAATTCAGTGCCGGCATGCGAGCCATCACAAAAAGGCTGATTCGCGGAACGGCCGCACCGGCACCACCAGTAATCACCGGGCTGCAGTGTTGTTTCATACGGACTTTTCTGAGCAATTTTTGGATCCATAGTCGATTTTCTCCTGATGGCAGTTTTGATGATTACTGCAGTTCTGCTCTATTGGCTTGCAGGGCTGTGCGCGACTGACCTTCCTTTCTGCCAATCGCTTGTCATGTAATTTTATAAAAAACAGCGCTGTACATGAGAATAAAGCCCATACTAGTTCTTTTTCCTCAAGGCAGCAGATGCAAATGGATCGGTATCTTCTGCCTTGTTTCATGGTATTTTCCCTGTTGCGTTTGTTTTGTTTCACCCCGTGCTGTGTTACAGCCGAAACATCGGCTACCAACACAGCGCGAGCATCGTTTTGGTCTCTTTATGCGCAATACTTTTAACGCAATTTCTGAATTGGCCCGTCTTCGCGCGCAGGAGCGCACTTCGCAGATGTCGATATCGCTCAAGCAAACTCGATCGCTATCGTGCCGACTGGCTACGTCGTATCAAGCGGCGACGCGTCCATCCGTCCACGATTTACCGGTTTCTGAACAAGCTCGAAACCGGTAAATCGAATATGCTCGCGGAGCAGGCGGATGCCTAGCTCGCCAAGGCTTCCACCCAAGCGGTCCGGGCGGTACAGAAAGCCAACGCTGTCGGTACTGCCCGGCATCACGCCCGCAACGATGGACTGATTCATGGCTATGGGACTGCTCGCAATTACGAGCAGTCCCTGAAACTGGCCGGAGAATGGGGACAGAATCATGGCGCAGCGACCTCGCTGGACGCGCCTATACCGAAGCTCAGGTAGACGCAGTCGCCGAGGCCTAGTCCGAGGCATAACCGGCTGGCCACCAAGATCGCCTATAGCACCGGCTTACGCACGCATGAACTGTACACGCTGGCCCCGGTCGAGGTAACAACCGGCCAAATCGCGAGTGATCTGAGGACCGCTTCGATGAGCGCGAGGGGGGAGATATACACGGCGGTCGGCAAAGGCGGGCTGGTGCGTGAGGCGTGCATTTCGAATGATCTCGCCGAACGACTGGAAGCGACCCGGCTAGACGAACCGAAGGACGTGCTTGACCGGGGTATTGAATACCAGACCTGCTATGCCATTGGGGGCGGCAATGCCTGGTCTGCGTCGTTTACCCGGGCCAGCGAGCGGGAGCTGGGTTATTCGACCGGTGCCCATGGATTTCGACACAGCTATGCCAGGAACGGGTCGAGGAGCTGCGAAATGCAGGATATGCCTATCGAGATGCACTTGAGACGGTATCCCAGGAGATGGGACATTTCCGCCCCGACATCACAGAGGTCTATCTGCGATGACGGGCATCGGATTTGCGGGGATTGGGCCATGATCGGCCTGTTTGTCGGAGTATTGATCGTATGGGAATTCGCCCATCGCTGGCGCATGCCGCGCAGAGAGCAACACATCAGGTAAGCGATCGATAACCGATACCGAAGCGTACCGCGTAGCGATGATGCGGGATCATGCTGCGGAAATCGGGCATCTCGAACAAAAAGCCTGAACGGCAACGGAGCGTGCTGAACGCGAGGATGAAGAGAAAATCGTTGCCCGCCAAAGGGCAATGAAAGCGCACGCGGATAAGATCGAGAAACAATTAAAGAATATGCGGGGCTGAGAAGGATGCCAACGGCATAAAGCTAGATATACGTCAAAAAAATCCGTATAATTAGAGTTATATAGAGAGCAGCATCTACGCTGCACAGGAATGATCCACCGTACGGATTGATGCCGATCGTGGACAGTCATGCGGTCAAATTCGAGGCCATTTATGGGTAGAGCCCGAGCCAGTGCATCCCGCTCCATCTGCGAGCTTATTGCACAAACTGGGGCCACCGGGGTTCGTCCCCGGCCGTTAAGTGGAGTTTACGGCGCTACTAACGCAGTTTCAGAGATTTTATTGATATGGCAACCCTGAACATTTCCCTGCCCAGCGCGCTGAAGGACTGGGTCGAGGGGCAGGCCGAAACAGGGCGTAATTACAACGCCAGCGAGTACGTGCGCGATTTGATTCGTCATGATCAGGCTCAGTCCGAGAAGATCGCGGCCATGCAGAAGCGGGTTGACGAAGCCTTTGCCAGTGGTGTCGGCGGGCCGAGTCTGGACGAAATCTGGGCAGCGGCATTACGACCGGCCGTGCGTGGCGATTGAGTTTTCACGCGCAGCCGAGAACGATCTACTCGGCATTTTCCGTTATGGCATCAAGCATTACGGGTTGGCTCGGGCGGAACGCTACAAGTGCGGGCTAGACGAGAGCTTTCGTCTCTTGTCCGACCATCCTCGTATGCGATATGAGATCAACCCTCCGGTCCGCATCGTCCCGACACAACGGCACCTGATTGTCTACACGCTTCTGGAAGATGACAAGACAGTGTTCGTGTTGCGGGTCCGCCATCATCGCGAAAACTGGGTAGAGCAACCCCAAACATCGGATAGTCGCTAGTATCCAGTCATTGAACTAATGTCGAATAAAGGCGTTTCAGCTTGATGCGCGCCGCGTCAGCGGTGGTGAACTGCCAGTCGATCCGGGCCTCCACCGCCTCGGTATCGCCCTCATCCATGCCACCCCTATCAGCCGGCCGGGAAGGGAAGATCGAGCGCTTCCTGCGCCGGGTGCGCTAGCAGTTTCTGTCGGCCGTGGCGGTGCCCCCGCCGCATCATTGATACCCGGTTCGCGGCAGCACGGCAATCGCATTATCACGTATGTCACGCATCTTCTGATCTTAGAAATGATCACGGTCAGGCGGGTCGCCTGATGATCTTCGAAGTCATGCTGTCAGGAAGGGTGATGTGCGTCTATGCCGGGCTGCATCCCTGAGAGGTGACGACCGCTTGTCTGGACTGCCGCCGCTTAATCTCCAGCGATCAGGAAACCATGAACCTCACAGGCTGAGGACTTTTGTCCACCATCGAAACCGTTCTGCAAAACCAAAACAATGCTGCCGATCTTCTCCCGAAAATAAGTGAAATCACTCTCGGGCCAACAACCGCTTGAATGACCCGAGAGTATCTATGGATTAATTTGAATCAGTTGTTGCCTGTGCCGTACAGCCAATGGTTTGTGAAACCTGCACCATCTCGAATATGGATTGTTGCAAAGTAGCTGTATCGTTTGAAGTGCGTCGCCGGGTCAGTGCAGCTTTTTCTGTGTGTACTTCTGTTTTCATTGAAACGGATCGACAGGTTTACATAGAATTTCTCGTTACTTTCTGTTTCGTCATCTTGCATGGCTTGGACTGTAATAGTCTTCGAAGGATTGCTTTTGCTTAACTCTAGCCTTCCAAATGTTGATTTGTAATCATCAGTGCTCGTGCCACCATGAGAACCAACAGGTCCTTCGTTGAATTGACCTTGTTGCCAGTATGGTACTGGATCTGTTCCAAAAAGAACTTCTAGAATGTAATCGTCGTGGATGGGCCCTCTGAAATCTGCGGTGACGCTTAGATCTGCGGATTGTCCCTCAAATAGAACAAGACTGCGTTTGTCAAAGCCTACCCATACTTCGCAGGTTTGAGCGGCTAAATTCCCCCCCCCGCCAATGCCAGCAGTGTGGCGGCCAGTATTGTCAATTTTTTCATGTGTTTTCTCCTGTCTTTGATACTGTATCGCGTACATGCGGTCGCGACTTCATTCAAATAAGCATGAATATGAAATTATATCAAACATTTCGGACACATATTAAATTTTTGAAGCTTATCCTATTCTTCTTCATCAAGATGGTCGGACCGTCTCAGGCGTGCGGTTTTATACAACCGGCGAGATGCTTCGATGCAGCAAATATAACGCTTGGGCAGCCAATTTGAGTCGGACTCGGATTTTCGCAGCAAACGAAAACAACACCGTGATTCATGCGCAATCGGGCGGATCAACTGGCAGCGCTCTCAAATAATCACCCAATGACGGAATTGGAAAGCGATAGTGAAACGGAAGATTTTTCACCGGCGCCAGCAAGCCCGCACACAAAGCCATTGAGATAAACTCGTCAATGTTTTGGGCTTGCATTCTTCGAACGGCCTCAGTCAGATCATACACTTCCTCATAGGTCACAGTACCAGCAAGCTCACCTTGCTTTTTTGCGGCTTCCAGCGCAATTTGCCGATACACCCAGGGCGGGCACTTGCCTGCGTTGAGCCGCCGCGCATAGTAGTGATGTTTCGCCTCGATGCCTTGTGCTAATGCTTTGTCAAGCAAGTTCCGCTCCAGCTGTCCGCCATTTCTGCGAACGACTTCGCCGGCAGCGACACCGATGGCATTGATGTGCTGCGGCCAGCCTTGGGACAGCTCTGCCAAGGCATTCGACCAAGTTTCTTTTTCGGCTTCGCTGCCCGTGTAGTAGGCATTCAGCATGCGTCTGAACGAAGTGCCTGCATCCGCCAGAGTTAGTGATTCTAAGTTCACAATGCGTCCATGTCCGAGTCGTGACAGTCCGCATTCCTCCAATACACCCTCGGTATTGCTTAATCCAAAAAATGCCGCCACTAAAGAAAGCCCCTGCGGGTCTCGGTGCAGACAGTCTAAAACCGCTTTGGTCGTCGTCTCCACCGGAATGTTCTGAGCCTCGTCAACAAATACGACAAAGCGAATGCCTTCAAGCAGCGGGGCAGCATTGCCGAAAAGCTTGGCAGGTGAGACCTTTGAATCGTCTTTTGCTTGATTTTTTGCACCGACTGAAACTCCCGCTAATGAGAAGCCTCGTTGCGATAACTCGTCATAGACTCTTTTGACGCGATTCATAAGGTATTTCAGTTTTGGAGAGTCCAAACTGAGTTTTGAGAGTCGCTGGCTCTCTTTATCGGCAGCGACCACCAAGGCTAACATCACATCCGTGGATGAGTTCAAATCACCGGGTGCGATTGATACGGGAACCCAAGGCTCTTGCGGTGTCGAGTGCTGCCGTACGGCTTCCATGCACTCAAGCATCAGCGCCGACTTGCCCGCGCCGGGCGCTCCTTGGAAAATCATGGTGCCGCCGCCGACATCCCCCTCGCGGAGATTTTCAGCAGCATTGTGGAACACTTCATACTCCTCACCCCTGCCACAGAAGAAAGCCTGTCTGCCAACTTCCGAACGGTCTGTCCGCCTTAGCCACCGCTTTTCCTCGACAGGCTCGGCGGGCAGAGGCTGGGGGAAGAATCTTTTCTCCATAGGAGGCATCGATGCTATAAAACACTCTGGGGGTTCAAAAACGACCGAAGTGACTATTTAATACATTGTTTAATATAATAAATTAAGATCTATTTTATGTTGCAACCTGCGTGTCAGTGCCCCAGATTGGATCAAACAGCATGAAACCGCACCGCGCTTTTTCGTGCCGCCACAGCAAAAAAAGAAACCTTGAAACGGTACCGTTATTATAAGAACGCCGTAGTGCCCGAGCTGTCGAGAATGATTCAGCCAGTGCTCGCCGGCAATCTGCCAGTCGACAATCTGCTGTTCCTTGAGACTCGGCGATCTTTGAGAGATGTCGCCGATACGGTGCTCGTACATTGGTCGCATGTTACGGAGCGCTGGATGCCAGGCAGATTTTTAGCCGCATTGCCAAAGGGCAAGGACAAACAGTCCAGGTGCATATCTAATCTGGAAGAGATCGACGCAAAAGCCTAGGGCTGGCATACGGCCAGGCTGGTGTTTGACAGAGGCTGGCAGCTGGATGCGGATCATGCCGACAAGTTCGCTTTGTTTGCGGGCGCCGATGCGAATCTGGATGTCGTCGGGTCGTTGCTCGGCGCAACTATTGATCAGCAGCGGTGAAAGATGTTCCGTCGTAATGCGATCCATTTGCTGTCGGATGCAATTGGCAGCCAAAACGCAGGGCCGCATGTTTACTTGATTTTTGGCACCAGTGTCTGAAAAATCGAAAATATGTATACATCGAATTCGCAAAAGGAACAGGATGGCTGAAATCAGAACTGCTGGCTTGAAATAACCAGCAAAGAACCATACCTCAAAAACTTTACTCTTGGGATAATGCCATGGCGGTCGCTACTCATAAAGTGACAATGAATCTTACAGAAAACGACGTAAGAAATACGAAAATTCTAGTTGAGCGGCTCCATGCTCGAAACAAAGCTTCGGCGGTCAGCGGAGCCCTCGCAATTGCAGAAGGACTCACGCGGAAAATCGAAGAGGGCGGCGAATTGATCGTCAGGGGAAAAATGGAAAGGACGAAACAGTAATTATTCCTGGCCTGCGTCCACGTTCATTCTAATGGACGATGAACATAAACTTGACTATGAGTGGGGAGAGTCTGCTCCGCCCCGGCAGTTAGAATACAGTCGTGCCTATCATGGTGACCGGCTGTTCTGCCGTGTTGTGGCCTTTACGCTCTCTTTGGTGGCTCTGGGTGCTCTGGGTGCGTCGTTTTGCTTGGCATGGGTCCCCGGGAGAGAATGAAATACCACAATCCATCGTGGCTCTGGGATCAACGGCTGTCGGTGCACTTGCCTGCGTACTGATCACTGGAAAAAATCGATGCCCGGCAGGGTCTGTTTTCTGACCTTGCTTTTATCGCCATCGCTTTGGTTTGCGGCTTGAGTTCAGATTCTGTCGGCTGGGCCGCGTACGAGTTCACCATGTCGGCACAGCTGACATGCGCTGCGAGTGCAATATCGCCATCTCGAGATCAGCGGTGAATCGGATTCAGGCCATCTTGAATTTGTTTTATCTCTTCGGGCCAGCTTGATCGGATGAAGGCTAGAATATCCCAAATATCGTCATCGTCGAGTAGATTTGCAAAACCCGGCATCCCGCTTTTCACATCGGTTACCCCCAGCCTCTCGAATAGGCTCTGACCGCCGAGTTTGGTATAGTCGAACAGCAATTTGCTGTCATGATGCCAGGTGTGACCGGTTTCATCATGCGGCGGAGCGGGCCGAATTCCATCATCATCTGGGATGTGCCAGTCCGTTTGGCCTTCCAGGTGTATGCCGTGACACGAGCTGCAATGCTCCGCATACATCGCACTTCCGTTGGTCAGATCACGCTTTTTCAATTCATGATTCGCAAAGCCAGGCATCGGCACAGCAAGCAGAATAACGATCAATAGTGACTTCATATGACTTCAATCCAAGTTTTCAATCCCGATGCCTGGTGAGCGAGCGTATGACAGTGCAGCAGCCAGTTTCCCGGATTGTGGAACACGCAGGCAATTGTCCTGGATTGTCGAGGCTGAATGAGGGTGGTATCCCGAAATAATCCCAGCTGCCCGTTTTCGCTCATTTCGTGAAAATGATGGCCATGCAGATGCATGCCATGCGGAAAAGCGGTTTTGTTGGACATGGCAATCAGAACTGTCTGATTGCGCTTGAGCTGCAGCCACGGCTTTGCAGGCAGGCCGGAGACATTGTTCAGCGCCCAAATATTCTCACCGCTGTGATGTCCGCCCATTGCGCCGCCTTGCATCACCAGCTGGTGCACCTCGGGAGAGGTCAGATCAGGCATTAAGATGTCTGCTGCGGGCAGCGGCTCGATAGGCGCGGCGAATAGTGCCTGGTTTTCGTCAGTGGCCGGAATCATGCCAAGCTCATACCGCTCCTGCCGGGTCATGAGAAAAAATCGGATAGTGTCAGTCACGTCGACAATGACATCCGCCCGCTGCGCGGGCGCCAGTATCAGGCTGCCCAGTGGCTGCGGGTTGTCGACCGGCATGCCATCATAAGCGATTACTTTGCCTTTGCATCCCTCGATCCGCAGCGCAAAGATTCTTGCGGTTGCGGTGTTGATCAAGCGCAGCCGCAGGCGGTCTCCGATATGAACCGAATTTTCCGAAGGGAGCGCTCGCGCAAAATTTCCCAGCCGTCCCGCATGAGAAAAGTCATGCAAGTTTCCAAAATCCTGATAGATCTCCCCTGACTCCCGAATTCGCCAGTCATCAAGAATCACCGTAATGTCTCTATTGACCGCCGGCGGATTCGTCTCCCCAACGATCAGGGGACCGTACAATCCTTGAGCCACCTGCTCCCAAGAGCGGCTGTGGGCGTGATACCAGTAGGTCCCGGCGTGAGTAGGGAACAAAAGAATACTGGAACGACTGGCCGGGCTGCACCAGTGGCTGCGTCGGCTCTGGAACGCCGTCCATCCCGTTTGGCACATGGATGCCATGGGAGTGAATCGAAGTGCCCTCGTCGAGGCCGTTCTCAAGCCAGAACGACAAGCGCTCGCCTTGCATCGCTCTGAGTTGCGGCCCCGGGGTCATGCCGTTGTATCCAAGCATCTGCGATTGCGCCTCGCCATCTGGCAAGATTTGCGCCAGGCAAGGCGCTGCCCGCAGCCGAAAGTCGGCGTGAGTGCCAGTCCAGCCGTACCGCAAAGGCAGAGCCGCGCTGGCAGCCAGGCCCAAGAATGCTCGTCTTGACAGGTTCATCGGCTGTCTCGTTCAGTTTTCCCTCATAGCGGCTTTTCATTCGGTTGAGCGGGCTGTGAGTCAAGATCGATCGCTGCCGCAATCAGCGATTGAGTATAGCGGTCTTTGGGGGCGCTGTAGATCTGTTCGGTGCTGCCGTGCTCAACCACTTGTCCGTTGCGCAGTACGATTACTGAGCTCGACATGGCGCGCACCACTGTCAGATCATGACTGATGAACATATAAGCCAGGTCATGACTGATCTGCAGACTGCGCAAAAGATCAATGATCTGCGACTGCACAGATCGATCCAGTGCCGAAGTCGGCTCATCAAGCACAATGAATTTCGGCTTCAGGATAATGGCTCTCGCAATGGCGATTCGCTGCCGCTGCCCGCCGGAGAACTCGTGTGGATAGCGGTGTCGCGTGTCAGCATCCAGCTCGACTTCCCGGAGGACCTCGACGACCCGGCTGTCTCGCTCAGTTTTCGACAGATTGACTTCATGCACGCGCAAGCCTTCAGCAATAATCTCGGCCACAGTCATTCTCGGACTCAAGCTGCCATACGGATCCTGAAAAACAATCTGCATGCCGCGGCGAAGCGCACTCAGTTCCCTGGATCGCTTTCCCTGAATTTCCTGGTCGGCAAATCGAATGCTGCCTTGCGAGCTGATCAGTCTCAGCAGCGCCAGTGCCAGCGATGTCTTCCCCGACCCAGACTCGCCGACAACACCTACAGTCTCGCCCTCGCGCACCGTCAAAGTGACATCGTCTACTGCTTTTACATGGTCCACGACTTTGCGCAGCACCCCGCGGCGAATCGGATACCAGACCCTCAGAGATTCGGCGGCAATCACTACCGGCGCGTCTGGCGCTGGCTTGCCGGCGTTGCCAGCCGGCTCAGCATTGAGCAGCATTTTTGTGTACTCATGTTGCGGGTCGCTGAAAATTGCGCTTGAATCGCCGACTTCGACAAACTCCCCGGCGCGCATCACACAGATGCGGTTGGCCATCTTGCGCACGATATTCAAATCATGACTGATCAGCAGCATCGACATGCCGAGCTGCCGCTGCAGGTCAGCCAGCAAGGTCAGGATTTCAGCCTGAATCGTCACATCCAGCGCGGTCGTCGGCTCATCTGCAATCAGCAGGCCGGGCTCATTGGCCAGTGCCATGGCGATCATCACGCGCTGGCGCTGCCCGCCGGACAATTGATGCGGGTAGGCGTGCAGTCGCTGCCGCGCGTTTTTGATTTGCACCAGCTCAAGCAGTTCCAAAGCTCTCTGCTCGGCTTTGGGTTTGGACAGGCCGCGGTGGATAATCAGCGGCTCGCTCACCTGCTTGGCGATCGTATGCAGTGGATTCAGTGAGGTCTGCGGCTCCTGAAAAATCATGCCAATCTGATTGCCGCGCGTACTTTCCAGCACAGCTTTCGGCGCGTTGATCAGCTCTGTACCTGCATATCGAATGCTGCCGCTTGGATGGAACGCGCTCGGATAGGGCAGCAGTTGCATAATCGAGAGCGCGGTGACCGATTTTCCCGAGCCGCTCTCGCCGACAATCGCGACCGTCTCGCTTTGAAAAATATCAAACGAGACATTGCGGACAGCATGATTGACTTCCGCGATCGAGCGGAAAGAGACGGACAGATCTTTGACCTGCAGCAGGGCGGCTGGCTGGGCGGAGCTCATTGGCTGGATTTCCTTGGATCAAAGGCAGCTCTGACGCCCTCGCCGATAAACATCAGCAGACTGAGCATGATTAGAATGACAAAAAAGCCGGTCAGCCCCAGCCATGGCGCCTGCAGATTGGCTTTGCCCTGCGCCAGCAGCTCGCCCAGCGAGGCTGAACCCGGCGGCAGCCCGATGCCGAGAAAGTCCAGCGAGGTCAGGATGGTGACTGAGCCGGCCAGCGTGAATGGCAAAAATGTCATTGTCGCGACCAGTGCATTGGGCAGGACATGCTGAAAAATAATACGTACATGGGCAACGCCCAGCGCTTTGGCCGCCATCACATACTCAAAATTTCGGGCGCGCAGAAACTCAGCGCGGACGACACCGACAAATCCCATCCACGAAAACAAGAGCAGCAGACCCAGCAGCCACCAGAAATTGGGCTCCACCACACTGGCCAGAATGATGAGCAGATACAATGTTGGCAGTCCGGCCCACACTTCAATAAAACGCTGAAACAGCAGATCCAGCCAACCGCCGTAGTAGCCTTGAACTGCCCCGGCAGCGACACCGATGATGGCGCTGATCACCGTCAGCGTAAAGCCAAACAGTACCGAGATGCGAAATCCGTACAGCAGCCGGGCGACTACATCGCGGGCCTGGTCATCAGTGCCCAGCCAGTGCCGGGTGTCGGGCGGCGACGGCGCTGGCGCCCCCAGATCCCAGGCGATGGTGCGATGGTTGTAGCGAATCAGCGGCCACAGCATCCAGCCTTGCGCTTCAATCAGTTCCTGCACATAAGGGTCGTTGTAGTCGGCCTGAGTCTCAAAGTCGCCGCCGAACTGGGTTTCCGAGTAAGCCTTGAAGACAGGAAAATACAGCTCGTTCTGATACGAGACGAGAAACGGCTTGTCGTTGGCGACAAACTCAGAAAAAAGGGAGAGGCCAAACAGCGCCAGAAAAATCCACATTGACCAGTAGCCGCGCTTTTGAGCCCGAAAACTCTCCAGGCGGCGCTTGGTGAGCGGCGTGATCTCCATGCCCAGGAATTTTGGCGCTTCGTGCCCAGGCGCATTGATCGACATGGTTTAGGTCTCCCGGGTCTCGAAGTCAATCCTGGGATCGATGAACATGTACATCAGGTCGCCGATCAGATTCATGACCAGTCCCAGCAGTGAAAAGAAATAAAGCGTGGCGAACATGACCGGATAGTCGCGATTGAAGGCGGCCTCAAAGCCAAGCAGCCCCAGTCCATCCAGTGAGAATATGATTTCGATCAGCAGCGATCCGGTAAACAGAATGCCGACAAATGCGCCGGGAAAGCCGGCGATGACAATCAGCATTGCGTTGCGAAAGACATGACCGTAAAGAACCCGTTTTTCACTCAATCCCTTGGCTCGTGCCGTGAGTACATACTGTTGCGAGATCTGATCTAGAAACGAATTCTTGGTGAGCATCGCCAGGCCGGCGAAGCCGCCCACGACCATGGCCAGCACCGGCAGCGTGATATGCCAGAAGTAATCGGCGATTTTGCCTGCCGTGCTGAGCTGCTCGAAGTCATCCGAGACAAGGCCGCCGAGCGGGAACCAGTCCAGATAGCTGCCGCCGGCGAACACCACCAGCAAAAAGACGGCGAACAGAAACCCAGGTATCGCAGTGCCGATAATCAGAATTACGGTTGTTGAGCCGTCAAACGGTGTGCCGTCTCGCGTCGCCTTGACGACCCCTAGCGGGATGGAGATCAGATACACCAGAACCGTAGTCCAGACGCCGAGCGAAATGGAGACCGGCATCTTTTCCAGCACCAGATCAGTGACATCCTGATCGCGGAAGAAACTTTGTCCGAAATCAAAAAAAAGATAATTCCTCATGGTTTCGACAAAGCGGACATGCAGCGGCTTGTCGAATCCGAAGCGTTGATTGAGCTCTTCAATAAACTTTGGGTCAAGTCCCTGTGCGCCGCGGTACTTGCTGGGTGCGTTTTGGGCTGCACCGACTGATGACTGCGCCCCAGACTCGACCACGACCTCCCCGGTGCCGGTTCGCGTGACGCGCTCAGTGATATCGGTGCCGACGCCGGTCAGTTCCGAAATGATCTGCTCAACCGGACCGCCGGGTGCGATATGGATGACCACGAAATTGATCAGCATGATCGCGAACAGTGTCGGAATCATCAATAAGAGGCGGCGGATAATGTAAGCGGTCATGCTCCGGCTCCGGGGTGCAGTGCAAACTTACGTCATGTGTTTGGCTGCCAGCTGGACAGGCGCGCCGCTGGCGTTCGTGCCGAGGCCCATCAAGGGTCAATTGGGCTTGGCACCGGTTATCACTGTTCGCCCTTTTCGACGGCAAGGCGGGCCGCCTTTTCCTGATCATGCCACCACCTTGACAGGTACACGCCATACCGTACCGGTGTTTCGGGGCGAGAGAACTTGTCCCAGTAGATAATGCGATCACCCTGAATATGGTATTGCGGAATCACATAGTGCCCCCACAGCAGAACCCGATCCAAGGCGCGCGTTCGCACGACTAGAGATTCTCGATCCGGCGCCTGGATCACCAGCTCGATCAGCTCATCAATGACGGGGTCCTGAATGCCGGTGTAATTGCTGGTGCCGTTTTCGTTCGCGGTATAAGAGCCCCAGTAGCTGCGCTGCTCATTGCCCGGTGACTCAGATTGGCCCCAGCCGAGCACCAGCATGTCGAAATCGAGACCGCGAATGCGGTTGATATACTGTGCCCGATCCACCAGCCGCACGCTGGTCTCAATGCCCAAACGCTCCAGGTTCTTGGTAAATGGCAGCACCACACGCTCCATCGAATTGCTCGCGATTAAAAGCTCGATGCGCATCTGCTCGCCCGTTTCCTGATGGATGAGCTTGAGATCCTCAATCACCCATCCTGCTTCTGCCAGCAGGCTTTTTGCAGTCCTTAGGTTCTCGCGCGGCCGGCCGCTGCCATCGGTTGTCGGCACCGTATATTCCTGAGTAAACACTTCTGGCGGCAGCTGATCTCGGAAGCGCTCAAGGATCTCAAGCTCTGCACCGTCAGGCAGCCCGGATGAGGCCAGCTCCGAATTCGAGAAGTAGCTTGTGGTGCGCTTGTACTGTCCGTAAAACAGATGCTTGTTGGTCCATTCGAAATCGAACGCGTAGGCCAGGGCGCGGCGCACGGTCCGATCTGCGAATTTTGCGCGGCGCGTATTCATGACGAAAGCTTGCATGCCGGTGCCTTGCTGATGCGGCACAAACTCTTTTTTCAGCCAGCCATTGTCGACCGCCGGGGTATCGTACTCCGAGGCCCAGGCTTTTGCCTGATTTTCCAGCCGCAAGTCAATATCGCCGGATTTGAGCGCCAGCCGCAGAGCCGTGTCGTCGCGAAAGTAGTTAACTCGCTGGATGTCAAAGTTATCCAGTCCTTTTCTGACTGGCAGATCGGCGCCCCAATAATCGGGGACTCTCTCGCGAACGATGTAGCGCCCGGCCTCGAAATCCTTGATCCGATAGGGTCCGCTGCCCAAGGGCGGTTCCAGTGTAGTCTCCTCAAAATTGCGGCTTTCCCAGTAGTGTCTGGGCAGCACTGGCAATTGGCCGGCAATCAGCGGCAGCTCGCGGTTTTGCTGATCGTCGAAATAAAATTTCACCCGGCGCTCTCCGAGTTTTTCAGCTTTCGTGATGCTTGAATAATACAGGCGGAAATTCGGCGATGCCTGGGTCTGAATCATTTCCAAGGACCAGATGACATCCTCGACTGTGATCGGCCGGCCGTCATGCCAGTGCGCTTCAGGCCGCAGGTTGAAAATTACCCAGGAGCGATCTTCCGGGACTTCTATGGATTCAGCGATCAGGCCATACTCGGTGAACGCCTCGTCATTGCTTGAGCTCAGCAGCGTCTCAACCGAACCGGTGGAGGCAGCATTGCCGCGCGGGATAAACGGATGAAAGCTGTCGAAAGTGCCGGATGCGCCGGTGCGCAAGGTGCCGCCTTTGGGCGCCTCGGGATTGACGTAGTCGAAATGGGTAAAATCAGCGGCGTATTTGGGTTCGCCGTGCATGGCAATTGCATGCTGGGGCTGCGGTGCCTCGGCGGCCTCTGCAGCCGGCAGCCAGCCGGCGATCAAGAATGCGGAGGCAATCGGCCAGATCGCTCGCCGCGGCCGCCTCAAGTCGGCTTCTGCGTCCAGCCTGCCAGCCGATACTGAAAATCGCGGAATCAGGTTTTCCTGTCTGATCGGCTTTTGCGTATTTTCTCTTTGCATTGTTTGTCTCCTTAGGATCTCAAGTCAATGACGGTTCGCCTGCAGCTTTTGCTGAACGCCTCATTTTAGTTTTCCCACGCTTGCCAAGGGGATTGATTTTTTGTAATTGAGTTTGCAATTGCGGACTCAGGCTGCCAGTTCAATCGACACGGCCGCTGCGCTTAATCGCCGGTTTTCCCTCGATTGAAGCCGGACACAAAGGAACTGCCGCTTGGGGCAGGAAAGTCGCGGTGCTCGGTCCATCCGCTGGCCAGCGGCAGGCGTCTGAAATAGCCTTTTCTGTTTCCAATCCGGCGCAATGCAGCCCCTGCCAGGCGTGTCAGCGTGCGATACGCTGGCGCGTGAGCTGCCAGCCAGGTCCAAATCGCCAGACCGACCCGCGAGCGCCAATCTGTCAGCCCCCGCTCGAAAATCTCAGACCGCAGTCTGCGGAGCATTCCCGGCAGCGGAATTCTCATTGGACAAACTTCCTGGCAGCGGCCATTGAGGGTGCAGGCGTTGGGCAGATTGGCGGCATTTTGCAAGCCAACCAGCAGCGGCGTCCACACCGACCCCATCGGGCCTGGATACACCCAGCCGTACGCATGCCCGCCGACTGACTGATAAACCGGGCAGTGATTCATGCAGGCGCCGCAGCGAATGCAGCGCAGCATCTCCCAATACGGCCCGCCGAGCATGTCAGAGCGCCCATTGTCGAGCAGCAGTACATGAAATTCGCTGGGACCGTCTATCTCATCTGGCCGGACCGCGCCGCTGTAGATGCTGGTGTAGGCCGACATTTCCTGCCCCGTAGCGCTGCGCGCCAGCAGCCTTAGAAAGATCGGCAGCTCTGCCTGAGAGGGGATGATTTTCTCAATTGAGGCGGTAATGATGTGCACCTTGGGCAGGGTGCTCGTCAGGTCGCCGTTGCCTTCGTTGGTGACCAGTACGCTTGAGCCTGAGTCGGCAATCAGAAAGTTGGCTCCGGTGATACCCACGTCGGCCTTGACGAATTGCTGGCGCAGTACAGTACGAGCCTCGTTGACGATGGCTTCAACCTCCTCAACTCGCTCGGTCAGTCCGTATTGCACATGGTGTTTTGAGAAAAGATCGGTAATCTGGCTGCGGGTTTTGTGGATGGCTGGAGCGATAATATGACTGGGTCGCTCTTTGGCCAGCTGAATGATGTACTCCCCAAGATCGGTTTCGACAACCTCAATGCCATCGTTTTCCAAGGCTTCGTTCAATTCCATTTCCTCGCCGATCATGGATTTGCCTTTGGTGACACATTGGGCGCCGATGCGCTTGCAAATGGCGCGGATCACCTCGACGCCCTCTGCCGGGGTGGAGGCAAAATGTACTTGTCCGCCGGCGGCGGTGACATTGTCCTCAAAGCGTTTGAGGTACTCGTCCAGATTCATCAGCACGTGATTTTTGATGGCGACGGCCTGTTCGCGAAGGGCATCGAAGCCGTCCAGCTCATCGACCGCCTGCTGCCGCTTGTCGATGAATCCGCCGCGTGATTTTTGCAGCGCTGCCTGCAGATCTGGATTGAGAATCGCAGCCCGGGCAGCGGCCTTGAACGCCGGTGATTGAATTTGCATTTTCTTCGATGTGCTACGTTTTGCTGCGGCCGATCGGCGGTCCGGAACATCCGGCGAGCATCTCGGCCACGTGGCGAACTTCGATATTCGTCTGCCGCCGGCTGAGGGTGCCGGCGATATGCAGCAGGCAGCCAAGGTCACCGCCGAGCAGAATCTGAGTGCTGGTCTGTTCAATATTTTGCGCTTTCTCGGTCGCGATGCGAGCAGAAATCTGTGGATACTTGACGCAGAAGGTGCCGCCGAATCCGCAGCAGGCAGTCGACTCGGTGCATTCGGTCAGTCGCAAGCCCGCAATTTGCGTCAGCAGCCGGCGCGGCTGCCGGTGAATGCCAAGCTCTCGCAGGCCGGAGCATGAATCATGATAGGTGCAGCTGCCATCGAAGCTTGCCTGCAGCTGGGTCGGCACGACCGCGTCGAGGAACTGCGTCAGCTCGTAGGTTATCGAAGCGACCGCCTGCGCTCGCCTGCGCATCCTTGCATCGGCGGCGAATAGTTCCGGATAATGAATTTTAATCATAGCCGCGCAGGATCCAGACGGGACAACAACATAATCGAATTCAGAAAATTCACTCAGAAGTTTTTTGGCCAGCTTTCGGGTGCGTTTTGGATCACCGCTATTGAACAGCGGCTGACCGCAGCAGGTCTGGCGACTGGGCACCTGCACCGTGCAGCCGGCAGATTGCAGCAGCTGTACGCTGGCAAATCCGACTTCTGGACGCATCAGCTCAACCAGGCAGGTGGCGAACAGTCCAACTGCGGAGGATTTTTGGCGGCTGAAGTCGGTCACGGCATTCTGGTTGATCAATGGCGGGCAGATTCGCTGGCGGAGCTGTTGGGTCGGCAGACAAGACGATCAGCACTCAGGCAATCTCCAGCGTCTGTCATCCGTTCGCTGCGCCTGCCAGTGGCGATAAGCATTTTCACTGGATCGTGCATTGACTTTCGATTTATAACATATGGGCATTCACAGGTATCGACTCAATGCGATTGCAAGTCGAATCGATAAAGACCGACTACTGACTTGATTGATTGAAATGACTTCTGTGCTCTCAATTCAAAGGTATCTGGATTCCACCTCGCCAAGGCTTTGTCCGCGGCATCCGCACAAGACGGCGGCGGTCGCCATGATACTGGCGCCGGGTGAAACCGATGTCGAAATCCTGCTGATCGAAAGAGCCAGGCGATCCGGTGATCCGTGGTCCGGGCAAATGGCTTTTCCTGGCGGCAAACGCGACCCGAGCGACGCTGACGGCTTGGCGACGGCGATCCGAGAGACCCATGAAGAGGTTGGACTGACACTGTCAAGAGCGCTCTGCATGGGTCGCCTCGATGACTTCATTTCGCTCAAGGGCCGCCCGGCTGCCTTGCTGGTTGAGCCGTATATATTTCATCTGGCCGAAAAGCAGCCTCTGCACTGGAACAGCGAGGTCAGCGATGCGCTTTGGATCCCGATTGCGAGGCTGGCCCGAGCAGATTGTTTTGTCGGCAGCTACCGTCCTGAGAATTATGCCGGTGAGTTTCCCGGCTTGCGAGTTGCAGATCGCGATGCGCGCGTCATCTGGGGGCTGACTTATCGACTGACAGTCAGTTTTCTGCGGCGGATCGGGATCGAATTCGACAAATCCCATTGGGATCACACGGATTGAGCTATGAACAGTTAAAATACAGGCAGGCAATCAGCCAGCTTTGCCGCTGGCTTATTGATCCAGCCGACCCGCTGTGTGAGAGAATTTCAGTCAAGCAAGACGATGAGTGCACCTGAGCAATTCCCAGTGACCGATCAGTTTTCGCGCCCGATTCGCGATATTCGGGTCTCGATCACTGATCGCTGCAATTTTCGCTGTGTCTACTGCATGCCAAAAGAGTTTTTCGGTTCCAATCACGCTTTTTTGCTGCGCAAGCAATTGCTGTCTTTCGAAGAGATCGAGCGAGCGATTCGCGCATTTGTCGCCAATGGCGTGAAGAAGGTTCGGATTACCGGCGGCGAGCCGATGGTACGCCGCGACCTGCCGGAACTGATTGGCCGTCTGGCCAGCATCAGGGGCATTGAGGATCTGAGCATGACGACCAATGCCTCGCTGCTGACCGCAGCCGCCGCGCAGACACTGCATCAGGCCGGGCTGCGGCGCATTACCATCTCATTGGATGCGCTGGATGATCAGGTTTTCAGCTCAATCAACGATGTTCAGTTTCCGGTCAGCAAAGTGCTGCAGGGCATTGAGCATGCCCAAAGTGCCGGTATTGCGCCAATCAAAGTCAACATGGTCGTTGCCAGAGGAATGAACGAGAATGAAATTCTGCCGATGGCTCGGCAGTTTCGCAATACGGGTGTCATTCTGCGATTCATTGAGTTCATGGATGTTGGCAATACGAATGACTGGCAGATGGACAAAGTCATCTCCGCATCGGACATACTGGATGCAATTCGTCAGGAATTCCCCATTGAGCCCGTTTCGCCAACGTACCGCGGTGAAGTGGCAAAACGCTGGAAGTACGCAGACGGAGCCGGGGAGATTGGCATCATTTCTTCTGTGACACAGCCGTTCTGCGGTACTTGCAATCGAGCGCGATTGACTGCTGAGGGCAAAATTTTCACCTGCCTGTTTGCTGCTGAGGGATTCGATCTGCGCGAGCCTATACGGCGCGGCGCAAGTGTGGATGAGCTGGCCGAGACCATCAGGCAGCTGTGGTCAAATCGAAACGACCGCTATTCGGAACTGCGGGCAGGCCTGTCGGTGCCGCGCCAAAAGGTCGAGATGTCATATGTCGGCGGCTGAGCTGCGCATAAAAACGCAGGGCGCAGCGCAGCGGCTTGTGCTAGCTGACGAGCTCGAAACCCGATTCGATCAGCCCTGTCACCAGCTTGCGCTGCTCACTGGCTGACAGCGGCATCAGCGGCGGCCGTACGCGGTGCCAGCTTTCGCGCTTGCCCAGATCTGCGAGGATCGCCTTGCAGGCTGGCGCCAGCGGGTAGCCTGAGACAAGACTTCGCACCTCAGAGGCGGCGCGCTGTGCGGCGGCAGCCTCCTGACCTGATCGAAAAAGATCATAGATCTGGCGAATCCCACGAGGATTGATATTCGCAGTTGCGGTGATCGTTCCGGCGGCGCCGGCTTGCAGTGCATCCAGCATGAATGCCTCGCTGCCGGGCAGAATCGACAGATTTGGAAATTCCGCAATGTAGTTCTTGGCGCTCTCCCAGTCACCTGAGGAGTCTTTGAGTCCCATGAGCAGTTCTCGATGCGACTGCATGAGTCGGGCGATCAGCTTATGCGATACCGGCACGCAGCTGAGTCGGGGAAAATGATAGAGCGCAACCTGAAGCTGTGTGCTGTTGACTGCATCGAATACCTGCTGGTAGGCTGCCGCTACGCCGGCAACGGAAGGGTTCTTGAAATAGAAAGGCGGAATCATCAGCACTTTTGTGCAGCCGCAGTCAATGGCGCTGCGAGTCAATGCGATGGCGTCCGGGACCGCGGCGGCACCTGTGCCGACGAGCAGGCGCGAGGGCGGCACGCCATGGACGGTGATGTAGCTCAGCGCTGCCATTCGCTCGGCAGTGGAAAACGACGGCGCCTCACCGGTGGTGCCGAAAAGCAGCACACCATGACAGCCATTGGCCAGCAGCCACTTGATGTGGTCCAGCAGCAGCGGCTGATCAATTTCGCCGCTGGTGCAGACCGGGGTCAGACTGGGCGCCCAAACGCCGTCCAGAGGCCGTTCCCGGGGCGCAGGCATACCCGTAGCGCCGATCTCGATCGAGGTGTCATTCATCGTGTCACTGCACTCTCAAAGTGCGCGGCCGAAGGCAGAAGTCGCAGCAATAGGAAGCGGATTATTTTTGGGCCTGATGCTCCAGCAGCCGCGGCATCAGCTCAACCAGGTTGCAGGGCCGTGAGCGATAATCCAGCTGATGCTCAATCAGCATGTCCCAGGCATCGGCACAGGCGCCAGCTGACCCAGGCAGGCAGAACACGTAGGTTGCGTTTGCCACACCTGCGAATGCCCGTGACTGCAAGGTGGAGGTTGCGATTTTCTCATACGACAGGACTCTGAACATCTCGCCGAAGCCATCGATCCTCTTGTCCAGCAGCGGGCTGATGGCCTCAGGCGTTCCGTCCCGACCCGTAACACCGGTGCCGCCGGTGGTCACCACCACCTGAACATTGACATCGGCAATCCATTGAGAGACCTGCGCTCGCACCTGATAAATGTCATCGCGGACAATTTGCTTGTCAGCGCATCGGTGTCCGCAGCGCTGGATGCGCTCGACGATCAGCGAGCCGGACTTGTCGTCGGATTCGGTTCGCGAATCCGAGATCGTGAGCACCGCAATGGAGACTGGAACGAACTGTCTGGAAAGATCTTTTTTGGTCATGTGCTGCTGTTTTCGTGGTGGTTCCGGTTTGGTTTTGAGGTTCCGCAAATCAGGCATTTTGCCGCCGATCGACCTGAGCCGGTTGGCTGGCGTGTCTGGGTACAGGCTGCAAGCCACCTTGTTCACTTCGGATATTGTACTCTGAGGGGACGCAGCGATTATTTTTCCCAAATCGGCCTGTTCAGTGCTGAGGGTGAAGACGGGCCGATTTGGGCAGCGGAGCAAGCATTTTACAACAGGCAGAAAGTGATAAACTAATTACGGAAATAAGCTGTTTCTGAATTGATGCCTGACTGTTGCAAGACCTCTAGCCTATGTGACTGAAATTCATCAACTAAATGCGCAACTGCAGATTTCATCGCGCCATGAGTCAAGACCCCTTTCCGAGACCGCCTCTTGCCGAGCCATTGCCATTGGAAGACTGGCTGGATCTGACGGACCGTGCTGAAGTCGGCCGCGAACCTTTTTTTCGGGGACGCGATGCCGAATATGCAATGTTTCGGAGTGCCGCTAAAAGCCTTGACAGAGGGCATATTGGAGGCGGCACAATGATTTTTCAGGGTGCGCCGGGCGCAGGCAAGACTGCCCTGATGGCCGAGTGCATGGCGGCGGTCCGTCTTCATTCGACGCCGGATGATCCATGGGTTGCGGTCGACATTAACCCGGAGAATATGGAGTCTTCCATTGAAGTTGTGAAGTTGCTCATTGAGGCGGTCAATGCGGAAAGCGAACGTCTGTCAGAGGCAGTGTCCGGCACCAGTGCGAAAAAGCTGAAGGGTATTTTGGAAATAGGCCGGAAAATGCACCAGGAGCTATCAGAGAGGGGCATTGGTGTTGCGGCTGTTTCTATCGGAGGCAAGCCGAGGCGTGATGAGGAAAGAAGTGTTTATTCACAGCATGTTTTCCAAAGCGCGGCAGAACTGCTGAAAAACTGCCGTATTGTAGTATTTGTTGATGAGGCGCAGACTATTCCAGTTTCAAACAGGACCAAAGGTGTGTTGCGCTGCTTGAACAGCCCTCCCGCCCACATCCCTCTGGTGACCGCTTTCTTTGGTTTAAGTGATACCGAAAAGGTACTGGATGACTGTGGTCTGTCGCGACCTCCCAGAGGACGCGCAGTAGCTTTGGGCACTCTTTCTGATGAGGACACGGCAGGTGTGATCCAAAGCATATTCGATGCCTATCGCTTTACGAGCTCTGCTCAGTCAACGTGGGTTAATGCCCTTGCTGAACTTTCACAGGGCTGGCCTCAGCATATCAACAGCGTATCAGTGGCCGCCGGCCGGATAATATTCGATCATGGAGGAAGCATCAATGAGGATTTGCTGGTGCAGGCAATTACGCTTGGCCAGAAACTGAAAGAGGACTACTATGCTCGTCGGCTTCGCACATGCTCTCAAGACCCCCTCCTTTATAAACAACTGGCTTTAATAGAAAATGAAATCCCAAATGGAGTCTTCTCCCTTTCTATACTGCGTGACCTGACTGCACCTGTGCTGGAGGATTCAACAGCTTTTAATGATTTCTTGAGCAATGCTCTGCATGCCGGCGTTTTGACGGAGATGGAAAATCCCCCTAAATACTATCGAATACCCATCCCATCTTTTGGTGATTATTTGAGGTCGTTGCCGGAAAAATAACTGGACGATAGTAAGTAAACCATAGATGATGCACTTGGTTGATAGACAGTCATGCCGATGGCTGGGGCTATCGTGAAGACCGAGCAGGTGACGGTGCGCACGCTGCATGCAATGGAAGACACCAGGGCGTTCACACTGAGTGTTGCAGAGAATGCGCACCTCGACGCGTTTGCGGACGGGGCGGGTCGAATCGGCGAATTCGGCGAACCGTCTTCGCCTGCAGCTCTAAACGTGCCGATTTAGGAATCACAATACTGTCCTTGATTCTAGCCAATTACTGTAAAATTCCGTTCTGAAAAAGAAAAAAGCTGAAGCAAATCGCTGAAAAGAAGCGACTTTGGTGTAACTGTATTTGCGCATCAGTGAATTGCGCAAATGCCAATTTAGTTTTGGAGGGACTGAGCATGGATGATCAATTATCGGCATTTGTAGTGCTCTTTACAGAGTTCTACTATTGGTTAACGGTTGTTATCATGTTTCTGATTCACGTCGGGTTTTGCATGTATGAGGTGGGCGTATCGCGCCGTAAAAATCATATGCATACCCTGATGAAGAATACGATGCTGATTCCATTGGTGACAATCACATTTTTTTTCTTCGGCTGGTGGATTTACTTCGCCTTTCCAAACGGTCCGGGCATCACTGGAGGTTTAGTCGAATCTCCTCATGCTGAACCTTGGAGTCAGCTGATGGCGGCCCATATGGGTGCCGGCGCAGATGGCTGGGAGCGCATCAATGGCGTATTCTGGGCCGCGTTTCTCTTGTTTTCCTGGACTGCGGCCTCTATTGTCTCGGGTTCAGTGATTGAGCGAATTCAGTCTGGGGCGTTCTGGATTCTAGCCGTCGCAATCGGCTCCGTATTCTGGATCATCGATGCCGCCTGGGGCTGGCATGCTGAGGGCTGGATGGTCCAATTGCTGGGCTATCACGATGCCTATGCATCAGGTGTCATTCACGGCATCGCCGGTGGTTTCGCACTCGGCGTACTGCTCGTGCTAGGACCCAGAATCGGGAAGTTTGCCGCCGACGGAACACCGCGCAATATACATCCGCGCAATCCGTGGCTGGTCACGATCGGCCTTTTTCTGATCTATACCGGTTTCTGGGGCTTTTACGTTGCGTGCAATATTCCAATCTGGGATATTCAGGCAGGTGACGGCGAGTTTTACTCAGCGACCAATATTTATCTCGGGCCGACGACCTTGAGCGCGATTACGTTTAATTTCCTGATGTCGCTGTCGGGCGGTCTGCTGGCAGGCTACTGGGTTTCTAAAGGCGATGCGTTCTGGACGTATTCATCGGGGCTTGCCGGCATCATTGCAGCTTCCGCAGGCAACGATCTGTATCACCCGATCCAGGCGATGTTCATCGCCATCGTCGGTGTGATATTCATGTACAAGATGCACTCCTATGTGGAGCGACGCTTTAAGGTTGACGACGCAGTCGGCGCAGTGGCGGTGCATGGATACGCCGGATTCTTTGGCGTCGTTGTGGCCGGTTTCATGCTGTGGGGCTACCCCTCTTCTCCGAATCCAGATTTTGCGTCAATCAATCCGATCGGCAACTTTATCGGCGCGATCATCATGTTCGGCGTTCTGGGTTTTCTGCCCGGTTACATCATTGCCAAGATTCTGAACTCTTTCGGCATCTTGAGAATTCCAAAGTCTGTTGAGATTGCAGGTTTGGATTCAGCGTCACAAGCTGAGATTGATGCGGATGAAAAGGCAATTATTGAAGCGGAAGCGGCTGCTCGAAGCAGTTAACATCAACTAGAGAGGTATTTGTCAAATGATGACCGGATCCTTTACTGACTGGGCCGGCTCAATTGCTGAAATTGGTCCGATCTATCCTTTTGTAGGAACTGAATTTCTGCTCGTGATCGCGGGTTTGATCTTCTGGGTGGCGTGGCACATAAAGCAGCTCAAGGCGGAAAGTGCCAAACTCAAGGAAGAAGATCAGAAACACCGTTCCTGAGAGTAGACTCTGAGTCACCGGCTGCGCACTGAATTGTGTGTAGCCGGCTTGACTGTCTCAGACTGAAACTCCCGCTCGGCACGATCAAGGTGCCGAGCGGGAGTTTGTTTTTTGCTGAAATGGATTTTTTTGGTGACAGTCCGCTTTGGACAAAATTTGGTGGCAAATCCTGATCTCATTTCAGCTCGATATTGTTCACATCACGTTCAGCAATGCATCATATACGGCGGAGTCAGCGCAACCTTTAGCCTATGGTTGGTTTGCGTACAAAAGTTTGCACTCTTGAGGGGACAATCAAGCTGAGCATGCTTTGATATTAGGTACCGATTTGCCGCAGCTGTAGATCAAGAAAAATTTAACATGCGGATTTTGCAGGTATGTCCAACTTGGGATTGATTGCACGAGTGTTTAGGCTAAAGCAAACTGAAAGGGCAGATGTTTTCAGCATATTTTGGGAATTCTATCTGATATCAAATGTATATCCCCCCAATTTTCGATACAATCTTATCATTGCTTGAGGATCAAGCGCGTGAGATGCTACTGGTTTCAAGCTGAATACAGCAACAAAATGATGTCAGTCAACTGTCTTTGACGAGTAAGTCCTGTGCATGATGCATTTTATGCATATTGGTCAAAAATCGACTTGAAAAAAGAAAAAGCCTTCATAATGAATAATCGTAACCTGATTGAGGATTGCTCTATCGTATTGATTGGTCGGTTTAATCCTGCTATTTTTCAACCGACTTGGCTTAGGGAGATGGGCATAGAACACGATATACCTGAAACTGATCCAAACTTATTAATATTCAAAAATTTGGCGAACTTTACCATAGGCTCACACGCCTACTATGTGCAAACCAATCGATTTCAGCTAACAACTACCGTCGCACCATGGGTGTCAATTTTGGATGTAGCTGTTAAGATATTCAGGGAGAATTTGCCGCATACCCCGGTCTCAGCATTTGGTATCAATCGTAGTGTTCACTTTAAATTACCGAGTATTGCAGCTCGAACGCGTTTAGGAAGGAAATCAGCTCCAATTGAGCCTTGGGGGAAATATGGTTGTGAAATGAATTCAGGAACATCCGAGACTGTTCCTGGAGGGCTTCAGAGTTTGCCCATGCGTTGCAATAAAATAAAAAACGATCTGCATATCGAGACTAACGTGACGATTGAGCCGTCTAGTCGAATAGACGACAATATCGGAGTATACATGCATGTTAACGAACATCATGAAGTGACTGGACAGTCTCCTGTGCGTGGAAGTGAGCAGTCTATAGCTATTCTTCAAAATTGCTTTGAGCTGGCGATTGAAGACGCAGACCGTATAATTGACTCTATGAAAAATGGCGGTGAATGTTCATGAATCACGCACTCAGCACTTCCAACTCTGATGAATTTGGGAACAGAGCATTGGAATTAATCTCAAGTGTTCGGGATAATGTTGACAACTATTATGAGCACATGATTCGAGAGAGCTTAAAGCAAATTGAGGAGGCGCAAATCTATAGTGTTGATACATATTGTCCTGAAGCGACTTCTAACATGCATCCGTACGAATCTGATCAAGTCAAAGACAGTCGAAAAGTTTCTGAATTCGATTTAAATCAAGCGATTCCCCCGCTTATTGATTTTCCTGAAAAGTCCTCTGAACCCGTTCGAACCTTGCAACCGATTGCAGAGTGGGAAGGCTATATAGACCAGATAACAGAAGATGAATTTTCGGTAAAAATGATCGATGTTCGGTCGAAGTCTGCTTTGCCGATCGATCAAGCTTTTTTCCATTGACGATATCAGTGACTATGATCGTGAATTGCTGAAAGAAGGTGCGATAGTTCGTTGGATAATCGGCTATGAGCGGCTCCGATCAGGAACTGTACGAAAGGTGTCTGAACTGTATTTTCGCAGACTCCCCGCTCATACAAAGGCAGAATACGAAAAGGCTTATCGAAAAGCTGAAGCTTTAGTTGATGGAATTGATTGGGAAAGTGAGGCCGAAACCTGACGAGATAGAAATATCCGTATTCGGATCCGGCTATGGTGAGTGTATCGTCATCCACGTGGGTTCTGGAAAATGGGCGATTATTGACTCTTGTATGGATGCGTCTCAAGAGCCGATATCGTTAAAGTATTTGCGTGAGCTTGGCGTGTCAGTTGAGAAAGATGTCTTTTCGGTGAGTGCTAGTCACTGGCATGACGATCATGTAAAGGGACTGGCAAAAACGATTGAGAAATGTAAAATTGCACGGCTTTCTCTTGGTTCCGTTTTACAGTCGAAAGAGTTTCTTGCATTTCTCATTGCGCATGAAGGCTATCCGAATCAAAAACTAGACCGAGGAGGGACTGAACTTCTTCGATGTCTTGAGATAATCAAAAAATCACGCCGTGGCATCCGGCCACTTGCCGAAGATACACTTGTTTTTGATTTCGATCATGGCGTTTTAGCACATGGTGAAGAGGTAGAGTTGCGAGCACTTTCACCTTCTGGGAAGCAGTATGTCGAATTCATCGGGTGAATTCATGAATTTGCAAAAAAGAGCGATCGATCGCCGAAGGTGCGAATATCTGAGCCGTCTCGCAATCACCTCCCTGTGGCGATGCTTCTTACGGTAGGTTCGCAAGCGGTTCTTTTTGGAGCCGATCTTGAACAGGTGTCGAATCCGGACAAAGGCTGGTCTGCTGTAGTGACCAATCGACGCGGCAGGAAGCCGCTCGCCCATGTCTTTAAGGTGCCTCATCATGGATCATCCAATGCCCACAGCGAAGATGTTTGGAAGGAAATGATGGTTGCACAACCGAAATCAGTCGTGACACCAATGCTAAGGGGCAGAAACAAACTTCCGCTTGATTCCGACGTAATGAGATTGAAACAAAACAGTAGTGAGTTGTTTATCACCTCGCGTCGCCTTCTGTCTCAGAAAAGCCGCTATCCCCAGAATGTAACAAAAATGGTCAAAGCAACAGGCAATGAGTTAGTACCAGCCGCATATTCTGATGGCAGAGTCACAATGAGATGGATGGTGCATGAGCCGGAGCCAAATGTTGAACTCTGGGGGGCTGCAACTTTGCTCTGACCGATTTCGCTATCAGGAATGCTGCGCCAACCCAGTACTTGAAACTGTCATATCCCGTTCAAACTGCACTTGATACAGGGTGTGCTCAAGCAGATTGACCAATGGCTTGACGATTCGACGCTGGTCAAATATCTGCTTCACTGCTTCTCAAGCATGTCGCAAGCTCTGTAGTGATGAGCATGACCATCGCCGTCGCTGTGTGGTATTTCAATGCGATTGATCTGCCTGCTCCTTCCGGAAATCGAACCCCTAGCAATCATGAATCAGCTGAGCGACACGGTAAACCAAACTCATGACCTATGACCATGCAATTGCCATGCAACCTATTTGGCCTCAGAGCAGAAAAAAGACAACAAAACCCCAGATCCCAAAAAAGCGGAGAAACTCGCCGAACTCTGCCGCTATCATACTCTTCCGCCATCAGCATCGTACCGAACTTCCAAGGCACCCCCGAAATTTGCGCCAGCTCATATGCCCGCCTGCCGCGGCTGTACAGAAGCAGCGGGCAGTATGGCGTGCAACAGCAGAATAGACTTGTTTCATTGACGGGCGGGGTGATTCAATCACGGGAATAATGACGGTTTATATGCTCAATGCTTGCAAATTTCGAAGAATAACAGCATCCCGTCGCAAATTATTTCGTGTTTCGCGCGTCAAGCACATCTGCGAATTGGCACTCTGCCATTGTATTGGGAATTTTATGTCACTGATATGTAAATCACACTATACACTTTTAGAAGATCATCTTCAGTTTTCTGGCAGACACTAATTCAACGCTTCACACACCTGGCGAAATAATCCTTGCAGAGCACAAAGCAAGTATTCGCTGAATTTTTCTTTGCCAAATGTTCGGCTGTACACATCTGCCGGCAGCAACTGCTTCATTTCGTATCGGATATTCAGTCCATTCACGATATCAGGCAGCGTGTCAATCGTGCTCATCAGCAAGCGATCAAAGCCAGACAACCCATAATCAGATATTTTTCGTATCACCAGGTCCGTGTCAACTTTCACACCATTTTTGACCAGCCAGTGCAAATCCCATAAATTGCGATATCGGATGTAATGAACAGTTGCAGGAAACGAAATCAATTTATCCGCAGTCACCTCGGTCAGCGTCTTCGAAGGGATAAAAATATCGTCATAACCATCTGACAGAAAATCATAGTTGGTTTAAATGGCAACAATTTCTCTTGTATAGGAGGGTACATTCGCAATTTCCAATTGGACGCGCTGCTTGGGGATGTCCTTTCTTTCAGGATGAACCGTCACGCTTATGTTCCAGCGATAGACCTTGACAGATTTGTTTTGCAGGTCTTTGGCCGTTTTATGTCCACCGGCAGCCCGTATCGGTCAGCAACAAATTGCTCGATTTGTAGCTTGAGCGAATCCATGCGGGACACTGAGAAATTCTTTCCCGATACGAAATCCAACTCTTCGCTGAATCTCTGGCCGCCATGCCCAAATCGAAGCAATGACCCGCCTTGAAAAACGATGCTGTCAAGTATGCATAGATTGTCCAAGCAGAA
Source organism: Arenicellales bacterium (assembly GCA_965200545.1). GTDB lineage: Bacteria > Pseudomonadota > Gammaproteobacteria > Arenicellales > JAJDZL01 > JAJDZL01. The sequence goes on from CBDAUJ010000002.1 coordinate 684,471, forward strand.
CAGAATGTCATAAATCAATAATTCCTTCTCAATTACATTTCGCATGTGAGAAACATTAGAGTCACGCAGCGCACGGGTGACTAAAGCCTGGAATTCATTTTCACTATTCATGCTCAGATGAATCTTCAACAAGGTGAAGATTGCGACCCGCTCGTTTCAAATCCCGAAGCGCAGAAGCCTGATTTGCAACTCTCAGAGGCTGATTCATGTTCACGACGCTTGCTGCTATCTGTGTGCTTGAGCGTTTGGTGTGGGTGAATTCAATGACTCCGAAGAATGTCGCAAATTCCTCTTCCCGTCCAGTCGTCATAACTGTCAGGCGGTCAATCGGAACTTGCGATATCGCTCCGTAAAGAGACAGCGCAGATTCCAAGCTGATGTAATTGTAATGTCCTCTTCTCAGCGATTTCGCAATCAGATCTATGGTATGGATGCCGATGTGTCTAGAATAAGCGTACAGGTAAACGCCGCGAGTTGCGCGTTTCAAGATTCCATACTTTACGAGTCTAGAAATTCCAGCATTCAAGGTGCTGGGCTGGTCCTGCCAAAAGACGGTTGCCAAATTCTTCGAGGTATAAACGTAGCGGCCTTTATTGTCCAGCTCGCTGAGAGCCCTCAATGCGGTTTCAATGTTCATGCTCTGTTCATTACATTTACTATTTTTATAAATTTTTATCATATTACTGTATACCTAAGTTTCGGAGTTGAAATCGACTGATTTCCCAAATGAGTCCATCTTCGCCTTCAGCTCCGAACGTGCCGATTTGAGATTGGACATTCTCTTGCCAGCGGAAGTGCGCAGTCTATCACTATTCTTCAAAATTGCTTTGAACTAGCGATTGAAGACGCAGATCGTATAATTGACTCTATGAAAAATGGCGTTGAATGCGCGTGAATCACGCAATCAGGATTCACAGTTCCGACGAATTTGGAAACAGAGCATTGGAATTTGTTTCAAGTTTTCGGAACGAAGCCGACAACTGTCACAGTTATTGCGAGCGCAGGATTCGAGAGAATTTAGAGCAAATAATCGGCTCTAGTTGATATCAATGACAACAAAAATCTCGCTGAAATCCGTCCATTTTTTCTGCAAGCTGGAATGCACCTGAGCGATGAGGCTCCAAGATATCAAAACATGGGTTACCGTTCCTCCAACTGGAATTGGCGGTTCTTTCTGGATTTTTGTCAGAATTACGACAGACGATGGGATTAATGGCATCGGTGAATGCTATGGCATCCCGGTTTCGGGCGATATTGCCTGCCAGATGGTCGAGGATACTTTTCATCGATTCGTTGCGGGCACTGACCCGCATCATGTAGAAACGCTGTTTCGCCGTGTATACTCTGCGGGCTTCACGCAGCGCCCCGATATTTCCATGATGGGGGTGTTCAGCGGCATCGAAATGGCGGTGTGGGACATCCTCGGAAAAGCGCATGAGCAGCCGGTTTACAATCTGATCGGTGGCCGGTTCCATGAGAGGCTTCGGACCTATACCTATCTGTATCCGAGTAATCTCAAGCGCGATGGCTGGACTGGCGAGGCGGCGCCAGATGTTTATCACGAGCCGGATGCGGCGGCGCAGCGGGCGCTCGAATATGTCGAGATGGGATACACTGCAATCAAGCAAGACCCTGTCGGACCCTACAGTTTTCAAGGTGCGCGGGAGCTGTCTTTGCATGAGATCCGGCGCAGTGTCGACTGCTTGAAAAAAATTCGCGCCGCGGTCGGCGCTCGTGCCGACATCTTGCTGGGCACACACGGTCAGATGACCGCTGCATCGGCAATCCGGCTGGCCAAGCAGATCGAGCCCTGCGACCCGTTGTGGTTTGAGGAGCCATGCCCGCCTGATCAGCTTGCGGCCATATCAAAAGTTGCGGCGGCAACCAGCATTCCGGTTGCTGCCGGTGAGCGGCTGACGACACGCTTTGAGTTTCATCAGGCGCTCAAGGCCGGTGTTGCGATCGTACAGCCCGATGTCGGTCGCAGCGGCGGCATCTGGGAAACCAAAAAGATAGCCGGTCTAGCGGAGCTGTTCGGCGCTCAGCTGGCGCCGCACATTTACTGCGGACCCGTCGCGCATGCGGCGGCTGCCCATGTCGCATTTTCCAGTCCAAACTTTCTGATTCTTGAAACCATAGAAACCGGATTTCATGACGATGTGCTGATTAGGCCGCTTGAGCTTGACCCCGGTTTTCTGCTGGCGCCATCCGCGCCGGGACTTGGCATTGAGCTGAATGACGAGGTTGTTGAGGCGCATCCGTATGCGACCGGCGGACGGCTGCACCTGGAAATGTGTCAGACACCGCTGCCATCTAGCAACCGTCTGACGATCGCTGAGATCGAAAGTCAGTAAACGTTCTGTCAGCGCGATTTTGCGGCGGGTATCATGCTGAAAGCCAGTGCTTTGTCAGTCCACCATCGCAAAAGTGTCGATTTCGATCACCATCGAGTCATAGGCCAGCTGCGGCAACGGGATGCCTGTGGTCGCAGGTCCGAGATCGGGAAAATAGGAGGAGCAGATTGAAAGATTCTCATGCAGGTGATTCGCATCGCTGTTGCCACAATAGACAGAAGTGATTTTGCAGACATCGTCGTAGCCTGCGCCCAGTGCGTCCAGTATGGTGCCGATATGTTGCATTGCTTGATGCGTTTGGGTGCTTAAATCGCCGGGATGAACGGCTTGCCCCTGCTTGTCCAGGGAAACCTGCCCTCCCAGAAAGATCATTTCTTCACATCGTACGCCGTGCTTGTAGGGAAGATGCACGTGCCAGTCCCACAAACTTTCCGGCCATGCATGCGCGCGCGGCAGTGACCTGCCGTCAAGCTCCAGCATTGCCACTAATCCAATTTTGGTCAGTACCTCCGGGTCCGCATGGCGTGGCAGCGAAATGCCGGTTGCAACGGGTCCCGGTTCGGTGAAATTCTTCGCAAAAGCCAATGCGGCTGTCTCGAAATCACCAATTCCAGACTGTTCGACATACCAGCGATTGGTTTTGACGATATCATCGAATGTGGCGCCAAACTGATGAAGAATGCTTCGAAGATTTGCGGTGACTTTCTCTGTCTGCCCCACCACATCACTGGCATGCGTAATCTGCTGGCGGTCATCCAAAGGCGATTGTGCGGATATGAAAATCATTTTGTCGCAGCGCAAGCCCGATACGAATGATGCCTCGAAACGCGCGCCTGACGACTCGAGGCTGTAAGTGCGCCTGCAGTCCTGCCCGTTTTCCCGGCGCATAGCATAGCCTTCGATTTCTACCAGCATGCCAGGCCAGGCACGGAACAGGAATGGCATTGACGGTGGTGCGGCAAGTCGGCGGCAGACATGCGCCGAGGTGCTGCAGAAACTCAGCTTCATCCAGCGAGCCATCGTTGACATAAAAGCAAAGCAGTGTGACCAGATTGTCGAAATTGCAGTCGAGGTCCTGCAGCACTCGCTCAAAATAGGCCATTGAATTTTTGATCTGAGCCGACAGATTGCCAGGATTCTGAATTTTGCCGGCAGTACTGAGGTCGCACTGTCCGCCAATCCAGATCATCGATCCGCAGCGAACGCCATGATAATGATTGACCTTGATCGGTTCCAGTGATTGTCGGGTGCGCTGTATTGCTTTCTCATTGAAGGTGTCGTCAATCAGCGGGTTACTCCACTGTGACCGATTTGGCGAGATTTCGCGGGTTATCGACATCTGTTCCCTTGATGATGGCGACATGGTAAGCAAGCAATTGCAAGGCGATGGTGTGAATGACAGGCGAGGTATACGGCCCCGATGAGACGACTTCGATCACTTCGATCAGCTCGTCGCTTTCGATCGGCGTTCCGATATCGGAAAATACAAAAAGCTTGCCGCCTCGGGCACGCACTTCCTGAATATTCGATTTGAGTTTATTGAGCAGGTGATTGTTCGGGGCGACAGCAATGGTTGGCATTTTGGCATCAATCAGTGCCAGCGGGCCATGCTTGAGCTCTCCCGCAGGATAAGCATCGGCATGGATATAGGAGATTTCTTTCAGTTTCAGAGCGCCTTCAAGCGCAATCGGATAATGCGTCCCGCGTCCGAGCAGCAGGACGTGCTCCTTGTCGGCAAAAAACTCGGACAGCTGCGCGATCTGCGCATCCATTGCGAGTGTCGCCTCAATTCTTGAGGGCAGGGCGCGAAGTTCGTTGATCATCGCCTTTTCTTGATCTTTGCTCAAGGTTTTGCGCCGCCCGAGGCAGACAGTCAGCAGTATCAGCGCGACCAGCTGCGTGGTAAATGCCTTGGTTGATGCAACAGAAATTTCGGGCCCCGCATGGGTGTGAAATACGAAGTCGGTGATGCGCGTCAAGGAACTGGTCAGGCTGTTGCAAATCGCTAGAGAGTAGCGGCAGCCGAGCTGCGCGGCCCGCTCGCAGGCGGCGAGTGTATCGGCAGTTTCTCCAGATTGTGAAATGAGCACTGCCAGCGTATTGTCCGGCACGACGGGCGTGCGGTACCGGAACTCACTGGCTATTTCAGTTTCGCAGGGAATGCCCAGCGCCTCGAGCCAGATGCGGGCGACGAGTCCTGCATGATAGCTGGTGCCGCACGCGAGGATGCGCACAGCTTCGATCTGGTCAAAAGCCTCCGCAGCAGCGGTGCCGAATGCTTCGCTTTCCAGTACTTTGTCCGTTGTAACTTTCCCCTCAAGCGTGTTGGCGGCCGCCGAACCTTGCTCAAAAATTTCTTTTTGCATATAGTGTGAATGATGCGCGAGTTCCACCAGCTCGGGACGGATATGGATGGCTTGGCACTCCCTTTGGATCGGCTTGGATTGCGAATCGAACAGGCTGACCTGATCGGGGCCGGCAATTTCAGCGATTTCACCGTTTTCCAAAGGCAGTACCGAGGTGACCAACTTCGCCAGTGAGACGGCATCGGACGCGACGTAGGTTTCATTCTCACCGAACCCAATCAGCAGCGGACTGCCTCTTTTGGTCACGACAATCTTGCCGGGTTCCTGGGTCGAAATTACCGCAAACGCGAATGAACCGGACAGACGTTCGGCAACTTTGACGACACTTTCTCGCAACGGCAGACCTGAATCCAAAAAACTCGCGAGCTCATGCAGAATGACTTCGGTGTCGGTTTCAGAACTGTATTGACGGCCGTTTGCCAGATGTTTGGCCTTGAGTGTTTCGTAATTTTCAATAATGCCGTTGCAGGCAATCGCAATGCGGTCGTCCAAGACCAGCGGATGGGCGTTGATTTCAGTTGGCGGCCCGTGAGTCGCCCAGCGGGTATGGCCGATCGCCGTGGCGCCGCGGATTTCCGCAGCGCCACGCAGAGCCTGTGCCAGCTGTTGTACCTTGCCGACCTGTCGCTGACGCAAGAACTGACCGCTGCCATCAATCGTTGCAATCCCGGAAGAATCATAGCCGCGATATTCCATCAGACGCATGCCATCAAGCAGGTCAGGCACAATGTTTCTGCTGGCGACAGCGCCAATTATTCCGCACATGGCATCAGTCTCGATTTGGAGTGCTTCAAAATTTGCCTGAATGGTATAGAGCGGCGACTGCGAACTTTTAGCGAAACCGTTTTGCGGGTATGGTCCTGAGTTTCGCCCGCTCGATCGCAAGCTGGTTTTCGGCAATGGTCTTGGTGATGGTTGAGCCGGCCGCGATGACCGCACCGTCTGCGACTGTCAGCGGCGCGACCAAAGTTACGTTGGAGCCCACAAACACCTGATTGCCGATTGTGGTACGGTGCTTGCTTTTGCCATCAAAGTTGCAGGTAATCGTGCCGGCGCCAATATTGACGTATCCACCGACATCGGCATCGCCGATATAGGCGAGATGGTTGACTTTGGAATGCGCGCCGAACGATGAGTTCTTGATTTCGACGAAGTTGCCGACCTTGCAGTTCTCACCGATCACCGACCCGGCCCGAATGCGGGCAAAAGGGCCAATGGTGGCCCCGGCATGGATGGTGGCGCCTTCAATCACACAATTGGGCAAAATAGTGACATTGGAACCGATTTCAGAATCTTGAATCTGGTTGTTGGCGCCGATGCGTACGCGGTCATGCAGCTGCACCTTGCCTTCGAGGATCACGCCGACATCAATCTCGCAGTCTTTTCCGGCGGCGCACTCGCCGCGCACTTCGAAGCGTTCCGGATCAATGATCCGGACTCCCTGACGCATCAGTTCGGCCGCGCTTTTCAACTGCCAGGCCCGTTCGAGTTGTGCCTGCTCAATGCGAGTGTTGACGCCGCTGGCTTCGCGGGTGTCAGGGGTATTGTAAGTTTTGATGTCAATTCCATCAGCCAGGGCGAAGTCAATCACGCCGGTCAAGTAATATTCTTTTTGTACGTTGTTATTATCGAGTTTTGCCAGCCAGCCATGCAGTAATTTTGCCGGCGCCGCCATCGGTCCGGCATTGATTTCGGTAATCTTCTGCTCACTGTCGCTCGCATCCTTGTGCTCGACAATTCGGGTTACCCGCCCCGCAGCGTCTCTTTTGATGCGTCCGTAGCCGCTGGGATCCTGCAAGGTTGCGGTCAGCAGCGCCAGCGCACCGCTGGCGGCTAATTGAATCAGTCGGGCAACGGTTTCCGGGGCAATCAGCGGACAGTCGCCATACAAAACGCAGACAATCGACTCGGTACAAGTGTGCCGGATCGCTTGCATTGCAGCATGGCCAGTCCCCTGCGGCTGCGCCTGAACAACCCAGTTGATTGAAGAGTCACTGAAGCGCTCGCGCACGGCATCGCCGCCCGCGCCGCCAATGACGATGTGAGTTTTGGCAGCGCCAGTACGTTTGACGCAGTCCAAGATGAGCTGGAGCATCGGCTTGGCGCCGATTGTCTGCAGTGATTTGGGCTGGTCGGAACGCATTCTCGTTCCATCTCCAGCCGCCAGTATGATGACCTCGACATGCGTCATTCGATGCTTCGGTTCAATGCGCAGTGCAACTGCTGTTCGGCTAGCGGCGGATTTTTCTCAGTTTCTGCAGTGCTCTGAGTTGCGCCGTAGCTTGGACCAGCTCGGCTTTCGCTTTAGCAAGTTCCATCTGCGAGGTCTGGTTCTGCAAATCTCTTTCCGCACGCTGCTGCGCCTCGAGCGCCTGCGCCTCATCCAAATCTGCCCCTCTGATTGCGGTATCGGACAGCACCGTCACGCGGTTTGGCTGTACTTCCAGAATACCGCCGGAGATAAAGAAAAACTGCTCCTCGCCGTTTTCAAGCTGAACCCGCACGTCGCCGGCTTTCAGCCGCGTGAGCATCGGTGCATGTTGCGGCGCGATACCCACTTCGCCGAGCTCGGCCGGTGCGAATACCATCGTTCCGTTGCCGGTCCAGATGGCTTCCTCGGCGCTGACGATTTCAACTTCGATCTGATTCATGACAGGTGTGTTCGATGTAACTGCAAAAACGCACGGTGAGGCGCACGGCCGCTAGGCAGCCTGCTTATGGGCTTCGACCACTTCTTCAATCGGGCCTACCATGTAAAAAGCCTGTTCTGGAATGTCATCGTAATCGCCATTGACAATGCCCTGAAAGCCTTTGATGGTATCTGCCAGCGACACATACTTGCCCGCGCTGCCAGTGAAGGTCTCGGCAACGAAAAACGGCTGCGACAGAAAGCGCTGAATTTTGCGGGCCCGCGACACTGTTAGCTTGTCGTCCTCGGACAATTCGTCCATGCCCAGAATCGCGATGATGTCCCGCAGCTCCTTGTAGCGCTGCAGCGTTCCCTGCACTGCACGTGCGGTATCGTAGTGCTCCTGCCCGACCACCAGCGGATCAAGCTGGCGGCTGGTAGAATCCAATGGATCTACCGCTGGATAGATGCCCAGCTCGGCGATCTGGCGCGATAGTACCAGCGTGGCATCCAAGTGCGCAAAGGTTGTTGCCGGCGATGGATCCGTCAAATCGTCGGCGGGGACGTAAACCGCCTGGAATGACGTGATCGAGCCGGTGCGCGTCGATGTGATTCGCTCCTGCAAGATTCCCATTTCAGCCGCCAGTGTCGGCTGATAGCCGACGGCGGACGGCATGCGTCCAAGCAGCGCGGATACCTCAACGCCGGCCAGCGTGTAGCGGTAAATGTTGTCGATGAACAGCAGCACATCGCGGCCCTCATCTCGAAAAAACTCGGAAATCGTAAGTCCTGCGAGGGCAACTCGCAGCCGGTTGCCCGGCGGTTCGTTCATCTGGCCGTATACAAGCGACACCTTGTTGAGGACATCAGCCTCTTTCATTTCGTGATAGAAGTCATTGCCTTCGCGGGTTCGTTCGCCAACGCCGGCGAATACCGAGTAGCCTGCATGCTCAATGGCAATATTGCGGATCAGCTCCATCAGGGTCACAGTTTTGCCGACACCGGCACCCCCGAACAGGCCGATTTTCCCGCCTTTTGCAATCGGCATGATCAGGTCAATCACCTTGATGCCGGTTTCGAGAATCTCGACAGTGGAAGCCTGATCAGTAAAGCCTGGGGCTTTGCGGTGAATGGCCCAGTGATTGTCTGACTCGACCGGCCCGGCCTCATCAACCGGCTCGCCGAGCACATTCATGATGCGGCCGAGCGTCGGCTCACCGACCGGGACCTTGATCGGGTCGCCGGTATTCGTGACCGGCAGCCCGCGCTGCAGGCCGTCACTGGAGCCCATCGCGATTGTGCGAACTACGCCATCGCCCATCTGCTGCTGCACCTCAAGTGTCAGGCCAGTCTTGGTTACGGTGAGCGCATCATAGATTTTTGGCACTTCGGCACGCGGAAATTCCACGTCCACGACGGCACCGATGATTTCGACAATTTTTCCTTCAGCCATAATAGCCTCTTCAGTTCCTGCTGTTAAGTCTTTGGTTCGTTCGGTTTGCCCGCGGCGGCCGGATGCGAGGGTCCGACAGCCTAAACGGCAGCCGCGCCGCCCACGATCTCAGAGATTTCCTGCGTGATCGCGGCTTGACGAGCCTTGTTGTAAATCAGGTTCAGCTCGTCAATCAGATTGCCGGCATTGTCGGACGCGGCTTTCATCGCCACCATGCGCGCCGACTGCTCGCAGGCGATATTCTCGACGACGGCTCGGTAGACGACGGATTCGATGTAGCGCAGCATCAGCGCATCGACAATCTCTTGCGATTCGGGCTCATAGATGTAATCCCAGTAGTGACTTATCTCTTCGATTGGCTTTTCTGTCTGAATCGGCAACAGCTGACGGGCCGCTGGGCCTTGCGTCATGGTATTGACGAATTCATTGCTGACCAAATACAGCCGATCAATTTTTGCCTCTGCATAAGCGTCCAGCATCACCTTGATGGAGCCGACCAGATCGGCAATTTGCGGCGCATCGCCAATATGCGAAGTCTGACACAGAATATTCGCGCCGAAGCGACGAAAAAAACCAAGCCCCTTGTTGCCAATAATCCCGAAGTGCGTGCTGACACCTTGATCTTCCCACTGCTGAATCGAGTCCAGTGCGGTGCGAAACAGATTGATGTTGAGCCCGCCGCACAGGCCTCGGTCGGAGCTGATGATGATATACCCGACCGCCGAGACTTCTCTCTCTACCGTGTAGATGTGCTTGTATTCAAGATGCGCGTACTGCATGTGGGCCATGACACGCTGAATGGATTCCGCATATGGCCGTGCGGCGCGCATGCGTTCCTGAGCGCGGCGCATCTTGCTGGCTGCGACCATTTCCATCGCCGATGTGATCTTTTGCGTATTCTCAATACTGCGAATCTTGGTGCGAATTTCCTTTGCGCCTGCCATGTTATCGTATCAGTCTCCTGTGGTCGGATGCTGTGCTTTGCGCGAGCCGGTCAAAACGAATGAACGGGCGCTACCAAGCGCCGTTGGTGACGAAGTCGTCAATCGCTGCCTTGATTTTGCCGGCGACCTCGTCGTTGTAATCCGGCTGGGTGTTGATTTCGTCAATCAGCGCGGCGCAGTTGGATCGAATATGCGCTTGCATCGCCTGCTCAAAAGCAACCACCTTGCTGACCTCGACCTCGTCCAAGTATCCCTCGTTTGCGGCGTAGAGCGAGAATGCCATTTCCGCAACGGAGAGCGGCTCGTACTGGGGCTGCTTCATCACCTCTGTGACGCGCTGTCCGCGCTCAAGCTGCTTGCGGGTCGACTCGTCAAGGTCCGAGGCGAACTGGGAAAACGCCGCCAGCTCGCGGTACTGCGCAAGCGCCAGCCGGATGCCGCCGCCGAGCTTTCTGATAATCTGGGTCTGCGCGGCGCCGCCGACCCGGGAGACCGACAGGCCGGCATTGATGGCGGGACGGATATTGGCATTGAAAAGATCGCTTTCCAGGTAAATCTGTCCGTCGGTGATCGAAATCACGTTGGTTGGCACGAATGCCGAAACATCGCCGGCTTGCGTCTCAATAATCGGCAGCGCCGTCAAGGATCCGGTCTGGCCTTTGACCTTGCCGTCTGTCAAGGATTCTACATAGTCCGGATTGATCCGAGAAGCGCGCTCAAGCAGCCGCGAGTGCAGATAGAAAACATCACCCGGATAGGCTTCGCGCCCCGGCGGGCGCTTAAGCAGCAGCGAAATCTGGCGATAAGCCCAGGCTTGCTTGGTCAGGTCATCGTAGATAATAAGGGCATCTTGGCCGGTATCGCGGAAATACTCGCCCATGGTGCAGCCGGAATAGGCCGCGATGTACTGCATGGCAGCACTCTCGGCAGCCGAAGCGGAAACCACAATGGTATGCTCCAGTGCGCCGTGCTCCTCAAGTTTTCGCACCACATTTGCGATGCTGGAGATTTTTTGGCCGATGGCGACATAGATGCATTTGATGCCCGTGCCTTTTTGATTGATGATGGTGTCGATCGCGACCGCTGTCTTGCCGGTCTGCCGGTCGCCGATGATCAGCTCGCGCTGGCCGCGGCCGATAGGCACCATCGAATCGATGGACTTCAGGCCGGTCTGTACCGGCTCGGACACCGACTGGCGCGTGATCACGCCAGGGGCGACTTTTTCGATGGGGGCCGTCTGGGTTGCCTCAATGGGGCCTTTGCCGTCAAGCGGCCGACCGAGAGCGTCGACAACCCGTCCGAGCAGCGCATCGCCGATCGGAACTTCAAGAATACGGCCTGTGCAGCGGACCGTGTCGCCTTCGGTAATGTGCTCATAGTCACCTAGAATCACTGCGCCGACTGAATCATGCTCAAGGTTCAGGGCGAGCCCAAAGGTGTCGCCGGGGAATTCGAGCATCTCACCTTGCAGTGCGTCTGCGAGACCGTGGATCCGCACGATGCCGTCGGTCAGCACTACCACGGTGCCTTCGCTTCGGGCTTGCGCGCTGGCGTCAAAATCGGTGATGCGCGCCTTAATCAGCTCGCTGATTTCAGACGGATTTAATTGGATCGCCATGTATCTGTTCCTCTGTTTTCAATATGGCTGTTTGCTGGCCGATCGATTGTTTGTACAGCAAGTTCTGTTGTTCGGTGCAGTCACACGCCCAGCGAGCTGGACAGCTTGCCCAGCCGCGAGCGGATTGAGTCATCAATGACCCAGTCGCCGGCACGAATGACAACTCCGCCGATTAAGTCTTGGTTGAGTTTGCGGGTCAGCCTGACTTTGCGCCCAAGGCGTGACTGCAGGGACTCGATCAGGTCATTGAGCTGCGCATCCTCTACGTCGTACGCGGTTTCGAGCTCAGCCTGAATGACGCCTTCCTCGGCGGCTCGAAGGGATTCGAACTGCCGCTTGATTTCGGCGGCAGATCCCAGCCGCCGATAGTGGACTAGAATTCGCACCAGATTCTGCGTTGACGCATCGAAATGTGACTCTCCGACGGCCATGACAACCTCAAGAATCTGCATCTTTGAAACGCGCGGGTCGCCGATCATCGCCTGCATGTCGGGCACGTCAAGGATGTCGCACAGCGCTTGCAGCTGGTTGGACCAGGCTGCAAAGCTGTCCGCCTCACGGGCCAGTTCGAAGACGGCCTGGGCGTAGGGCCGGGCGACAGAGGATGATTCGCTCATGTTACTTCACCGCAAAGTCATGCTGCAGTCTGTCACAGGCTCTTGGCCAAGTCAGAAAGCATTTGCTCATGCGTTTTGGCATCGACTTCCTTGGCGAGAATCTGCTGTGCGCCGACCACCGCGAGTTGCGCGACCTGGGTGCGCAGCTGCTCGCGGGCGCGATTGGCTTCCATCTCGATCTCGCCGCGGGCGGCCGTCAGAATGCGCTGGCCTTCCGATTGCGCTTCGGTTTTGGCATCGGTCACGACCTCAGCGCCGCGCTTTTCGGCGCGGGCGATGATCTCCTGTGCCTGCGACTTTGCTTCATCAATGATTTTTTCCGCTTCCAGCTGACCCTGTTCGCGCTGGCGCTGGCCTTCTTCAGCCGCGGCCAGACCGTCCGCGATGGTCTTGCGCCGCTCATTGAGCGCCGTCATGATGGGCGGCCAGATGAACTTCATGCAAAACCACACGAAAATGACAAAGGTAATCGTCTGTCCGATCAGCGTCAGGTTGATATTCATTGTGCTAAGCCATGCGTGCTAAGTTCGAACCGGTTCGGGCACTGGTGCGCTGGAGCGCGGGTCAGGCAACTGCGAACAAGATGTAAAATGCGATGCCGACACCGATCATCGGCACTGCGTCCACCAGCCCCATCATAATGAAGAACTGAACGCGCAGCATTGGCAGCAGTTCTGGCTGCCTGGCAATCGCCTCGATGAATCGAGCGGCCAAGATGCCGATGCCGATTGCTGCTCCGACTGCGCCCATGCCGAGCAGTACGGCACCTGCGATGAAATACAATGCTGCTTCCATAATAATTCTCTCCGATCTAGCAAACCACTGTTAAAGATTCAAAGTGTTAATGATGTTTCTGGTGCGCCATGTCCAGATAGACAATCGTGAGCACCATAAAGATAAACGCCTGCAGCAGCACAATCAAGACATGAAATACAGCCCATGCCCACTGCAGTACACCCCCGACCAGCGCCAGCGACCAGCCGGCGCCGTAGAGCAGCGCGATTAGTATAAAAATCATTTCGCCGGCATACAGGTTGCCAAACAGCCGCAGCGAGTGTGACAGCGGCTTGGCAAGCAGTCCGATGCCTTCGAGCAGCAGGTTGACGGGCATCATCCACTTGCCGAACGGCTGCAATGTCAGTTCGCCCAAAAAACCGCCCATGCCCTTGACTTTTATGCTGTAGTAGATCATCAGCGCAAACACGGACAGCGCCAGCGAGAAGGTGATGTTGGGGTCGGTGGTCGGCACGATTTTCATGTATTCGATGCCGAGCGCCTTGGCGAGCTCCGGAATCCAGTCGACCGGCACCAGATCCATCAGATTCATCAGCAGCACCCACACAAACAGGGTCAAGGCCAAAGGTGCGATGAGATCATTTTTTCCGGAGAATGATCCGCGCACATTGTCGTCGATAAAATCAATAATCCATTCAACAAAATTCTGGAGCTTGCCCGGTTCGCCGGCGGTCATTTTGGATGCGACGCGCCGGAACACAAGCAGGAACACAGCGCCGAGGAAGAATGACCAGAACATGCTGTCGAGATGAATGGCCATAAACCCCATCTCGGTCGCTTCTTGCGCACTGTGGGCAATCGACCAGCCGTTTTCGGGGTGATTGCCGAACGTCAGGTTCTGCAGATGATGCTTGATGTAGCCTGAAGCGGTTAGTTCGCCGTTGCTTGCCATTTCGAATTTCGCTTTCCGAGATGTATTTGTTGTCAGTGTTGAATGTGTGCGTTCAACGGATTCTCAAGCCGGCCTCAATCCAGCCTGCAAACATCGCAGCAGTAAAGACCGTAAACAGGGCGATGGGTTCAATCGGTTCAATGAGCCAGAAAATTGCGGCGAATACCACGCCGGTGAATGCAAACTTCACCATTTCGGCGCGCAACATTATGCCAAAAATTCGGCTGTCGTATGGATTTATGCTCTTGTCAGCGCCAAACACCCGCCACAAGGCGTAGGTATTCGGAACGATGCATGCAAATCCCCCCAGCAATGCTGAATAGGCGGCGACGAATCCGAAAAAAGCGGCGGCCGCAATGCCGATCAGCGTGATTACGGATTGCGTAATCAGTATTCTGCCGGTGCCTGCTTGGAAAAAATGGTTCAAATCCATCATCGCTGCATTCGCATCGATTCAATCATTCCAATAACGAAAAAGCCGGTTTCAAACAACCGGCTTCCAGCCCAGCGGAATTGCGAGCGTAGTATATCAATTTGAATTTGACGCAATGCAAAACTTTTGCAAATTTTGCGGTGATCCAATGAATAAGCGAATCAGCGCAGATGCCAGTTGCCGCAAGTCGGCTCTTCAAACATTTTTCTCGCAGTCGAAGCGCAAGGTGCCACTTGTGCTTGCTTGCGGTTCAATTTGCATTTGCAGAGTGTCGTTGACTTGATGAGCGGATTTTCGGGTTATTCGATTTGATCAACAATCTTGTCAACTTTGTCGAGTTCTTTGCTTTGGTTCAGATAGTTTGCGTAAGCGTTCAGTGCACTCTCAATAAGTCATCATAGTATTTGATTCGACTGCCATTGGAAATGGAATCCGTTCCAAATCGGCACGTTCAGAAGCAATTCAGATTATGCGAAGCGGGCGCGTTTTTCGTGATGCCCAGCTTGCATGACAGAATCGTCATCAGCCTTGCAACTCCTATGGCAGGTTTTGATTCTTACCCGCCGGGTGAAAGACGAAGGCTTGTGAAAGCCATACTGTACAGGGCTTTTCTATGGAAATGTACTGCGGCAACCTGCTGATCTAAGGTCCATTGACGCTTTTATTCGGTCCGGATTTGTACTTTCTTCAGCCGGCCTTCATGTTTGGCAAGCCCAATCGAACTGCCCAATCGAGAATATTTTTCAACACAAATTGAACGAAGCAAAATATGAAAATTCTCTTTCGCTGGTTTTCAGTGGGAAAAGCGAATACTGCCTTGGTGCTTCATGACGTGATTGACGACCGTTTGCCCAATCAGTTCGCCCAGTTTAACGGGCACCGCATTTCCAATCAATCGTCCCAGTGTTTTCATACTGACATTTTCCTCGGGTCGAAGAAAAACGTAGTCTTCTGGAAAGCCCTGAAGCAAAGCGCCTTCGCGCAAAGAGATTGCGCGATCTTGTTCCGGATGTCCGAAACGTCCATTCCCGTAGCCATAAAACTGGGTCGTCAATGTTGGTGCGGGATCGTCCCATTTCATTCGCCCGTAGACACTGCGATAGCTCTTTCCAGCGAATCTTTTGTGACAGTTCGATATGAGGTGATCTGGCCAGTCTTGCCAGGTTCCTCCGGGTTTCGATGCGCGGATGCGCGATAGATTGATGGGGGTCAGAGAAGGGCTTCGGTGGAGAATATCCTCAGCACTGTGATCACCAGCCCCGACCTGTGGAAGATTGCCGATTATGTCTCGTACTGTTTTGGCTTGGTGACCAAACACATTTGGGCTAATCAACTCAATCGGTCCCAGTCTGGAGGCCAGCAGAACAAGTCGGCTTCGATTCTGAGGGATGCCATAGGCAGCACAATTGACGATCAGCTGGCGGTTGGTACAGTAACCGTTCGCTTCCAGCTGTTCGACCAAATCGAGAAATATTTGCTGTTTTGCAAGCCGAGGAACATTTTCTATGGTGATGAGATCCGGCACCAGACTGTTGGCAAGCCTGATAAAGTGCTTGAGAAGCCACCAGCGGCTGTCTGAGGTTTTCGCTTTCTGATTGTAAGTGGAAAAAGTCTGGCACGGTGCGCAGCCGGCGAGAAGGCTGATGCTATTTTCGCTCAAGTAGAGTCGGATGGTTCCCGCGTTGAGCTCCTCAATGGGTTGCAATAGAAATTTTGCTTTGTTATTTGCTTCATATGGATAGCGGCATGCAGGATCAATGTCGATGCCGCAAACCACATCAATTCCCGACTGATGCAGTCCGTAAGTCAAGCCCCCTGCGCCACAAAACAAATCTGCCGCCGAAATATTCTGAATGGTCGACATGGTTTAGGACGGCTTGCTCGGTAACTGTGTTTAGTTTTAGGGAATCCGAATTTTAGCGACAGACTTTCAATTCAGTCCGAACAAGCTCAGTTTCTCGGACTAAATTACCTGTTCACTCAGTTTAGACCCTATCGTTCGAAACTTGCTGCATTGTTTTTCACTGGGCAATTTTGAGAGAATTTTTTACGCAACTTGAACAATCACCGATTTTCTCGTGGTTAATTTCTTGTTGCTTCGTCCCCAATTGCGCACTTTGTGTCAGAATCCAGATTCTTTGGAATCGATCGGTTGTCCCATATTGTCTTATGAAGTTCATGCAAAGTTGAGATAATTGCAGATCAAAAGCAGTTCTCGCAATGGTGTGACAATGCTCTTTGCAGTGGTCGCAGTACGATTGCAACTCTCTGTGGAGGCGTAATGCCCGGTGTTGCCTGATAATGAGAGAAACCAGATTTCACTTTTTTTCAGTCTACGATTTGACAGGTGACAGTCACCAGAGTCGCAATTGCTCAACCCTGCGCAGAGTCGATGGAAATCCACTGGTCGTTGTAACCAATCATCTGTTCGATGTGCGCAGCATCCAAAAGTGGAATATCTCTTTCGACTGCGAAGTGAATTGCTGAACCTGGCACTTCTCGTTTAATGGTGAATTGACCGCCATGAGGCTGCCAGGTGAAAAAATGCTTATTGTCGGTTTTTCTCCACCCTTCAAAGTTGTTGCGATTATTTACGTGCCATGCATAATCACTGTCAATGAAACGGTGAATCTCGTCTTCGAAAATGACGAAACTTCTGTTCTCGATGTTTCGAATCAGCACAACGATACGGATATCGCTATGTTTGATTCGAGCAGCATTGAGTCGACTGTTCCAGATTGCCAAGACAGCTCGTCCAGTCGCTGACAAGTCTGCTCGCGGGTCGCTGATTCCGAACGAGTAATCGGGTGAATTACGGCCTGAGATGAGTCGCACATTCTTTGTGCTGCGCGGTACCGGCGATTTGACAGTTTTTACAGACCATCCAGTGTCACCGAGTCCCGCGTCAGCCAACCCCAATGGAGTGGCGTAATCGGTCGCATCAATGGCGTTGGCGAAGATTTGACTGAATTCATCTCCCGATATATCGGATCTGCCGGTAGCCAGTCGAACGATTAACTGTCGTCCAATTTGCTTGATTGCATATTCTGGAATCTCACCGACCGGCCAAGGCCCAGACTCAGCCCCGCTTGTCCCTCGTAGAACTGGCCTGCTACGCATCTGCAAGTCGGCGTATAACTGCTTCAACTAATGGGACGGGTACCGCATTTCCGGCTTGTTTCCGTGCCTGTCCATCGACTTCATGCAAATGAAAATTATCTGGAAAACCTTGCAATCGGAACATTTCTCGCGGGGTCAAGCGGCGCTCGCCGTCTACCAGCAGGTAGTTATAGCTCGCACCTGCGCGCAAGGCGCATGAGAACGGGTGACTTGCAACGTTGCCACCCTTATTCTCATGCCAGATGGCGGGTCTAATCGTCGTTTTATGCTTGGTATGGCGGGCATCTCGAATTCGAGGGCTGACGTAATGGCGCGCGTCTGGCTCTGGTTCCAAAATATCTTTCAATGGGGTGATATGTGATGTTGCTGTCGGCCATTCGAACCCGTCTAACCCATCCAGTCGTCCAACGATAATGACCCGCTCCCGTTTTTGAGGCAGACTAAAATTCAGCGCATTCAAAACTTGGTAGTCAACCTCGTAACTCAATTCTTTCAATACCGACAAGATGCGACTGAGGACGCGTCCGCCGTCAACGGTGACCAGCTGTTTTACATTTTCAAGTACAAATGCGGCTGGCCGTTTGCTTTCGAGAATTCTTGCAATATCGAAAAAAAGTGTACCGCGTGTATCGGAAAATCCACGTCGCTTGCCGATTATGCTGAATGGCTGGCACGGAAATCCTGCGCAAAGCAGATCGTGTTCTGGAACATCTGCTGCATCAACTTTTGTGATATCGCCATCTGGTTCCAGGCCAAAGTTTGACATGTAGACAGCGCGCGCCGGCTTATCGATTTCACTCGCGTAAACGCACTTCAGTCCGATGCTGGCGGCCGCGATATGAAACCCACCAACACCGGCAAACAAATCAACAAATGTTTTTAACTCAGTGCGCGGACAATCCGCATGCAGACCGTCGTTAGCAAGAATTTCTGCATTTGGTGGAGAATCATACATGCTTCAGACTGCGATACGCCGGGGTAAAGGCTAACCGGCACTCTGAACCAGTCCGCCTTTTGCTTGAACACGTTGCAGAAAAAATTTCAAAGTGTCCGATGTGAGTAATGATAACGCAGTTTGAATCCAACAATACACCATGTCGGCCGTCCGTGGGAGAATTTACGATAAATGCCGGATTTTCAGAACTTGTTTTGAACGGGCAGGTCAGATTTTTTTTGACAGTTTGGGTGCATCGTTGGTTACTATAATGCCTGAAATCATTCTGGATGGCGTGATAACTCGAAAAACCCTTCAAGATACGATTTTGCACTGTTGATCTGCAGTGGCGTGCCAATTGCGCTTGGAAGTCGTGTGTCGGCTGAAGCAAAAATGAGCTCTCCCGATTCGGTTGACGCAATGCATTGAACGATTGCCTCAACCGATTTTGACTTCCGACGTGCGCGATCAAGTCCATGAATTTTATTGTTTCCGCAAAGTTGCTTTTTTGAATGCCGCATTCAACGTATCTTCCGCATAAAATGGGATCTGCGGCGATTTCCCCGCAAGGTCAGTTTGAGGCTGGATCGTTCCAAGAGTTTACCCTCGTTTACACGGCCGGATATTTTGGGATAGACGATACCGGTTCTATCAAGGTTGTGCACCGATTTGCGTCGGATATGGGCCGCCCCCAGTTCGACCGCCCGACCGCACCCAACTACACCACCGTTGAAGCCTCCAATGGTGCTGTGCTGCATGTCGAATATGACCCGAAAAGAAATATTCGTCCATGGGACAAAACACTCTACATCAAGGTTGTGCGGGGGTTCTTAAGAGAGGGAGATCAGATTGCTGTAAGGTTTGGGGACCGTCGGCAGGGAAGTCCTGGTATCCGAATACAGACATTTTGCGAAAAAACATTTGAGTTTCGGGTGCTGGTGGATGCCATCGCGACATATGATTATGTGGTTTTGCCCCGTCAGCCCGTCATTGAGATTGTTTCGGGACCGCCGACTGTTTATCAGGCGGTTATTCCGACTTTGAGAAGAATGTCACAAGCATTCCGCCTCTGCGTAAAAGGCGTTGATCGCTGGGGCAATCCATCCGACAAATGCGATACCCAATTTAAGATTCATTCCAATCTCAAGGTCAGCGGGCTGCCGCCGAGCATTCGCTTGAGGAATGGAGAATTCGCTAGCATCATTGACAATCTGCAGGCACTTGAAACGGGAGATTTGGTAATTGAGCTGATAGATGAAGCGAACCGGACTGTCGCGGCCAGCAATCCATGCAGAATTGTCGAGCACGCTGACTTGCTGCCGTTTTGGGGAGACTTGCATGGGCAGTCTGAAGAAACGATCGGCACCAATTCGGCACGTGAATTTTATGTGTTTGCGCGCGACAAGGCGTTTCTCGACATTTGCGTTCATCAAGGCAATGATTTTCAGATTACGACTGAATTCTGGAATCACCTGAACGAGCTTTCTGCCGAATTTACCGAAAATGGACGGTTCATCACGTTTCCCGGCTGGGAGTGGTCCGGCAATACCGGTCTTGGCGGCGACCGAAATGTTCTGCACATGCAGGAAGGTCGCCAGATTCATCGCTCTTCGCATGCGCTGGTCGACGATCATTCAGATCTTGAGACAGATGCGAATTCCGCTGACGCTTTGTTTGACGCATTGATAGACGAAGACTGCGTGGTGTTTGCCCATATCGGGGGACGTTATGCGGATATCAAAATTTCGCATGATCAACGAAATGAAAAGGCAGTTGAGGTGCACTCAGCATGGGGCACGTTCGAGTGGCTTATGCAAGATGCGCTTGAACAGGGATATCGAGTCGGGATATTGTCGAACTCGGACGGACACAAGGGGCGGCCAGGCGCGTCGCACCCGGGCGCTACCAAATTCGGCGCCTATGGCGGGTTGAGCTGTGTGCTGGCACCCGACCTCACCCGGGCGGGCATCATGGAAGGGCTCCGAAGAAGACATCATTACGGAACTACCGGAAACCGAGTCATTCTGGGCACACATGCGATTTTTGAGTCCACGGCTGAGCTGATTCTGGACGATGCCGACGGAAGCGAGCGGGCAGAACCGTGCCATGAGGCGATGATGGGCGATATTGTTCGCTGTGATCAGGAGACGGTCATTTTTACGATTGATGTGTGCAGCCCCTCGCCGCTGGAACGAATCGATATTCGAAATGGATTGGACACGCTCGAAGTCTATCGGCCGTATGATGAGCAGAGTCTTGGAAAGCGGATTCGTGTTCTATGGGAGGGATCGGAATATCGAGGCCGGGGCCGCGAGACCGTCTGGGATGGATTCGCCCAATTGACCGATAACCAGTTTGAGACGCTTGCACCGATCAATCGCTACAATCTGGATAAGAAATTTGAGCAGACCGAAGCCGATCGAGTTGAATGGACCGCACTTACGACGGGCGGATTTGGAGGGTTCGATGCGGTATTGAAACGGCCTCGCGCAGGATTGCTGGAAATCAACACCGAGCTGGTGCGCGAAACAATATCAGTCGCGGATATCGGCCGCGACGAGTTGATTTTTGCCAATGGCGGCATCGACCGCAGAATCCGGGTTTTTCGATTGCCTGATGTAAATCCGCACTATCGAGATTCGCTCAAGCGCCGCATTCCGCTGCATTCAGATCGCGACAATGCGCTGTATGTGCGCGTCACACACGAAGACGGCCACTTCTCCTGGTCCAGTCCCATCTATATTTTTCACTGACTGAGAAGCGCATTTCCAGATTCACTTCCTGTATCGAGAAGAGCAGGCGCGGATCGGCATGAACTTTACCGGACGAACTTTCCTCAGCATTCAATCATAATGCGATTGACCGGTTTCACAATACACTCGCGATGAGATCACATTTGAAATCGAATTTTGCATTGACTCCTTGATTTGCTTTCTAGTGATATATACTAACGATATATATTATATTGGAGGCAGAATATGTCGGAGACAGCGATTGCAAAAATATTTATGACGGGCCGTTCGCAGGCAGTTCGTTTGCCCAAAGCGTTTCGGTTCAGTACGAACGAAGTCAGAATCCGAGCCGAGGGATCGCGAGTGATTCTCGAGCCGATCCAAACCGATTGGAACTGGTTGCACGATCTCCACGCCATGGGTGCGCTTGATGATGATGCTGTAGCGGCTGCAACAGAAGATTTACCCGCTCAAGATCGTGTTGAATCGGATATCTTCAAGTGAAGTTTTTGCTTGATACGAATGCTGTGATCCAGATTATTGCTGGCCACCGAAGATTGATTTCGCGCTTGGCTGAGCATGCTCCGAATGATTTTGCGATTCCGTCTGTCGTCATGTTCGAATTGTATTTCGGAGCGTACAAGAGCAGGAAGGTCTTCGATAATTTGGCTCGGATTGATGCGTTGCAGTTCAAGGTATTGGATTTGTCTGACACTGACGCGAAGGCCGCAGGGTCAATACGTGCGGAACTCACTGCCACCGGATCACCCATCGGGGCGTATGATTTGCTGATTGCCGGGCAGTCGGTTGCTCGCTCATTGACTCTGATTACAAACAATGCACGCGAGTTTTGTCGCATCACAAATCTGAGATTTGAGGATTGGCAGTCATGATGAAGCATACACTCGTGTACGCATCGGTCCAATCACCTTCTCACAATGGATATGGGGCCAGGAGTTGCGCCGCAAGGTTATCCGCTTGAGCTGAATATGTGTGGACACTGGGTGATTGCAATCAAATCACCGGAAATTCCATCGGCGATTTCTCAAGCGATGCCTGCGCGCTTGATTGGCATTCTCTTTCCCGATTGATGCTGCACCGAAAATTGTCTCCTGAGCTTCATGCGCCGCTTTTCTTTTTTTCGGGCTTATTTTTGCATAATTACGGCCTGATCAAGTCGCCCAATATCTTGAACGTCGCGCCGTGCCAAAGTCTCTAGATAGCTGTCGAACCAGTCTTGCTTGCGAATCCACTCCTTGCGTCCAAGGGGTTCAGCGTATCCGTCGCAGAGCACAGTCTCAATCAATTGCTTGCCCAGAATAACGCGTCTCGCCTGCAGGACTTGCGTTGCGAACGCTCGATCAATTAAAGTGGCGTGATTATCAAGCATAACATAGTGTCTGTCACTTGGGGGGATATCGGCCGCAAGGGCGGTTTTGCCTGATTGCCGCGGACCAGATAGCAAAACCACACGCGTATCAGCGAGGGCTTTTTAAATTATTAATTATATATTAATTATTGTATATAATCAATGTTTTAATTTTATATAAAATAGTCAAATAATAAAATGACCAAATAAACCGTCATTATTCTGCACTTGAATTACTCCCGCCCGCCGATGAAAAAAGCCTAATCTGCTATTACTCAATGCGGAGGCGGGAGCGTGGTCGTATTTTCTATTGGCGGAAAGAGTTTGCTCTTGTCCCCGCAACTAAACTGATCCGGGCAGATCGGTCTTGAGCCCCGCAATGTCTGCGGTTCTGCTGATTGAGCTGCGAACGCATTGCATTGCAAACTGGCCGCATCCTCGGATGCATGACCCGGCTTCCATCCGCTTTCCAGTCTCCGTATTTTTTTCAACTCCCAGCATTCGAGAGGGCGATGCCTATGATAAATGATCAGATGCACGTTGTCCACGCGCGCGCCGCGGGACTGAATGTTCACCAGATGCAAGTCACACTGAGCCTGGAACTGCGACTTGACGCAATCGGGTCATTCGCGGATGGCTTATCTGAAGGGGCTCAGATTGAAATTTCCAATGCGCTCCAGATTGCCCGCATACAGACAAGTCAGCCATTTTGCAAGCTTGGGCCAATCGCCATCAGCTCTTGGGCGGCCTGTACTGGCGACAATCCCTCATAAAGAATCCGATAGATTCGTTCGGTTGTGGGCATAAAGACATCCATGTTCTTGCCCACCAGATAGGTTTCTTTCGCACTTTGAATGCCTTCGACCTCTTGTCCAATCTCTGCGACAACCTGTTCCGCTGACTTGCCCTGGCCCAGACCCTGCCCAAGGCGGCGATTGCGAGACAAGTCATCCGAACAGGTCAGTACCAAGTCACCCAGGCCGGACAGCCCCATCAAGGTTTCCAGCCTGCCGCCCAGAGCGACATTCAATCGGTTCATTTCAGCGAGACCGCGTGTTACCAGCAGGCAATGCGCATTGATGCCCAAACCAAGTCCATCGGCAATGCCAGCGGCAATCGCGATGACATTTTTTGTCGCACCGCCAATCTGGACGCCGACAATATCGTCCGTGGCGTAGACCAGTGTGTGCGCATTGCGAAAATAATTCGCGAGCTCCTCGCGGCGTTGTGTGCAGCGGGTCGCAAAGTCAAATCCCGCGGGCAAGTTTCGGACTACGCCGTGCGCAAAGCTGGGTCCGGAAATCACGCCGGTGACGGCGCGATCACCAAGTGTGCGTTCCGCAACTGTACTGAGGAGCTCTCCAGTCTGCTGGGCGAATCCTTTCGTGCCCCAGACGACCGCCGGTGTCACGGCTGGGTCCATTCGATCAAGATGATGGTCAACACTCTCGATTGCGGAATGGAACACGCGGCTTGGCACGGCGATCACCGTCATCGAGCATGCCTGCATGGCATCTTCAATGCGGCGCATCGCGAGCAGGTTTTCCGGCAGCCGGATGTTCGGGAGATAGCGTGAATTCACCCGGCGGGTGTCGATATCGTCGATTATAGCCGGATCGATGTCCCAGACCCGCACATCGTGACCGTTTCGCGACAGCCATGCGCTAATCGCTGTACCCCAGGAACCGGCGCCAATCACGGCTGCGGAGATCGTGCTTCTTTTGCTATTCATATCGGCATCCAGATGACGCGACAGACCATCAGACAGCGGTGCCCTGCGCATTCGATTTGATCAGAACAATGACTTTGCATGAAAATTATGCCACGAATTGCAGTGCCGCACACAAATGGTAGAGCGGCACAATCGCATTGTCGCGACCGGTGCGCATCGGCCACGCACTCAATCCGCTGCCGGCATGAACGCCGGCCTTGCTGCTGGCCAGGCTCCGCAACAGTGGCTTTTCGTCTGCCGCGAAAATCGGCAGCCGCTGAAATTTCGCAAATAATCGCAATTTTCAATCTGTTCGTATTACAATACGAATCCTACTGTGGCATTTGGTATACCAAATGTCGCGTTTGGAGTAAATCCATTCATAAAGGAGAGAGTAATCATGGCGAAATCCATTAAAAATATCAAAGTGACTATCGCGCTCGCCGCTGCGGTTCTCATGACTGCGGTGGGATTCCAGTCACCAGCGATGGCCGACTGGTCACCGAAAAAGCCGATCGAACTGATTATCATGGCCGGCGCCGGCGGCGGTGCAGACCAGATTGCGCGCCTGCTTCAGGGCTTGGCTGAACAGAAAGACCTGTCGCCGCGACCGATTATTCCGATCAACAAACCCGGCGGATCGGGCGCTGAAGCATTGCGGTATCTGCAAGACAAAGAAGGTGATGACCATACGATTCTGGTCACGCTCAACAGTTTCTATACCACGCCCGTCATTCAGAAAGGCATCGGCGTTGATGTGTCAAACTTTACGCCCATCGGCCGCATGGCGGTGGATAACTTTGTGCTCTGGGTGAACAGTGATCGCGATGACATCACTGATCTTGACAGTTATGTGGCTGCCGTGAAAGCGGCTGGCAATACCTGGAAGGTCGGCGGCACCGGCAGCGGTCAGGAAGATTCGATCTTGACTGCAATGATGGAAAAAGAGTTTGGCTATGATGTCACCTACATTCCGTTTCCGGGCGGCGGCACCGTCGCTAAGAATCTGGTCGGCAACCACGTTGATTCAACGGTGAACAACCCCGCCGAACAGAATGAATTCTATCGTGCCGGCGAGACGAAACCGGTCGTTCAGTTTACTGCCGAACGTTTGGCCGCCTACCCTGATACGCCGACTGCGAAGGAATTAGGGGTTGATATGCAGTATTACATGCAGCGCTCCATCAATGGCCCGCCGGGAATGTCAGAAGAAGCGCGGCAGTGGTACATTGATCTTTTCAAGACGCTGTTCGATTCAGATGAATGGCAGCAGTTTTGTACTGACGATGGACTCGCATGTAATCAGTGGCTTTCTGGAGATGCCTTGGGTCAGTACCACCAGGAACAGATTGCCCTGCATAAAAACTTGATCGAATCAGTCGGCGCCTCCGCGATCACCGGTGAATGATCGCTTCGAACTGACAAGCTAGCACAAATGTCAGCCGGCGCGAATGCTAGATCGTGCCGGCCGACAACTCAGAGCCATGCACAATCATTCAGCTGATTGCCAGTGTGCGAACCGCCTGTCGCACCGACGCTTGTGCGGCTGCAGACCCGAACAGCGATCAACGATAAGTTAGGAGGGTGATATGACAGTCCGAACCGCCGAACTTGTAATAGCCATCGTACTGGCGCTTTGCTCGATCGCCCTGATGATCAAGAGCGCGGAGCTGCGGATTGACTGGGTTCCTGAGCGCGGCCCCGGCTCGGGCGCCTGGCCGTTTTGGCTGTCAGCTGGCATGCTGCTTGCATGCATTGCCACCATCTTGCGCTGGTTCCTGAGAATCACGCCGGAATCGCGCAATCAGGACCTTTTTATGACGCGCGAAACGGTGATGCTGGTCGGCATTTCGGCCGGATCAATTGT
The DNA here is from genome assembly GCA_965200545.1 of Arenicellales bacterium. GTDB lineage: Bacteria > Pseudomonadota > Gammaproteobacteria > Arenicellales > JAJDZL01 > JAJDZL01. The sequence continues at coordinate 710,305 of CBDAUJ010000002.1, forward strand.
GTTTCTGCTGGTTGTCACGCACTTGCTTGGCATTTATGCCGCACTGTTTCTGTTTCTGCTTTTCTATCTCAAGTTCGTCGGTCACCACTCGTGGCTGCTGACCTTGACAATGATGATCTTTGTGCCGGTATTCATCTTCTGCCTGTTTGAATGGGCGCTGAAGATTCCGTTGCCAAAATCAGTTTCAGAGCCGATGTTTTATCCCATTTACGATTTGATTTATTCCTAGATGGCTGCCATGCATGCACAAGAGTCGACTGCGCGCGATACTGCCGCAGCCGTTATTGGAGTTCGCGATGCGCCGCGATCAGATGTGTCGCGCTTTGCAGGCGCATGCGACTGAAAATGAACAACGAATTGAACTGATCAATCAATGGACGGCATTCTGATTCACCTGATCGGCGGTCTCGCCGAAGCCATGCAGCCAATCAATCTTACGATGATTGTCATCGGCTGCACACTCGGGCTGCTTATCGGCGCCATGCCTGGACTGGGGTCGGTCAACGGGGTCGCTATTCTGCTGCCCATTACCTTTCTGGTACCGCCCACATCCGCCATCATCTTTCTTGCCGCCATCTATTACGGCGCCATGTACGGCGGGGCAATCAGTTCCATTACCCTGGGCATACCCGGTGCGTCTACAGCGGTCGCGACAGTGTTCGATGGCAGACCGCTGGCGCAATCCGGCCATGCTGATCGGGCGCTGACGGCGGCAGCAGTGGCATCCTTTGTCGGCGGCACCATATCTGTGGTACTGTTTACGGCTTTCGCACCGCCACTGGCCGCATTTGCCTTGCGTTTCGGTCCGCCGGAGGAGTTCGCGCTGATGGTGCTGGCCTTCGCGACATTTGTTGGTCTGGGCGGCGATGATATTCCCAAAACCGTTTTCTCGATTCTCATCGGGCTGGTGCTCGCGTCGGTCGGACTGGACATCATTTCCGGACAGCCGCGCCTGATTTTCGGCGACATTGACGGCTTTTTGCATGGCATCAACTTTTTGGTGCTGGCGATCGGCATCTACGGCATCGGTGAGATGCTGTGGACGCTTGAGACCACCAAAGGAGAGGTGATGGTCCACAAAGTCACGATTTCATGGCAGCGCATGAAACAGAATTTCCGTGACATCTCCAACTACATCAAGACCACAACACTCGGCTCGATCTTGGGTTATTTTGTCGGCACCCTGCCGGCCGCCGGCGCGACGCCGGCCTCCCTGATGTCATATGGCCTGGCCAAGACATTTTCCAAAGATCCCGACAGTTTCGGCAAGGGCAACGTATCGGGTGTGGCCGCGCCGGAATCCGCCAATAATGCGGCTTCGACCGGCTCGATGCTGCCGATGATCACGCTGGGCATTCCTGGCTCGCCCACGACCGCGATTCTGCTGGGCGGCATGATTATCTGGGGTTTGCGCCCAGGTCCGCTGCTGTTTACAGAAAACCCGGAATTCGTCTGGGGCTTGATCGGATCGCTGTATATCGCCAATTTTGCGACGGTGCTGATCAACCTGGCTTTCATTCCGGTGTTCGTCAAAATTCTGACATTGCCATTCAGCATCCTTGCGCCGATCATTTACATCCTGTGCGTCGTCGGCGGTTACGCGCCGACCCAGACCATGCATGACGTCTGGCTGATGCTGCTGTTCGGAGTGTGCGGCTATCTGTTGAGAAAACTCGACTATCCCGTGGCGCCAGCGGTGCTGGCCATTGTGCTAGGACCCTTGGCTGAACGTTCTTTGCGCCAGTCCCTGCTCGGCTCGCAGGGGGATGTCAGCATTTTTATGTCGCGGCCGATATCAGCGGTGTGCATCCTCCTGGCGCTTGCACTGGTGTGCTATCCGCTCATCCAAAAATATATCCGGCGCCGGAATCGCGATCTCGAAACCGGTCAAGGCTAAGGAGATGGCGGCCGATGCCGCCAGAAGGTTGCTATCGGGCAAACAATGGAACTGACGGTCAGTGCCGCGACTTTGCCATCGAAAGCGCGGCCGCAAGAATAAATTATTAAGGATCAATCTACGAGAGAAAGGTCAGGACAATGAATGATGCAGTGAAAGATACAGCAACAGATACGCTTGCGCAGAAAGACAAGAGTGGCAGTGTAGTCTCGGGCGGCCGCCTGGTTGCCAAAGCATTGGCAGCCGAAGGCATCGATACGATTTTCACTTTGTGCGGCGGTCACATTATCGACATCTATGATGGATGCATCGATGAGGGAATCCGAATTGTTGACGTGCGTCACGAGCAGACAGCAGCGCATGCTGCGGACGGCTATGCGCGGCAGACCGGCAAACTCGGCTGTGTGGTCACGACTGCCGGCCCCGGTTGCACGAATGCAGTGACCGGTGTCGCGACGGCATTTCGCTCCGAGAGTCCAATTTTGCATATCGGCGGCCAAAGCTCTCTGACGCAGCACAAGATGGGCTCGCTGCAGGATCTTCCGCATGTTGATATGATGACTCCGATCACCAAGTTTGCCTCCGGCGTGTTTTCGACTGAACGGGTCGCGGACATGGTTGCGATGGCAGCGCGTGAATGCTTCAATGGCGCTTACGGCCCTTCCTACTTGGAAATACCGCGGGATATTCTAGACGCGGAGATACCGGTCGAAAAAGCCGTTATCCCGAAGCCAGGCCGCTATCGGGCATCCCCCAAGGTTGTGGGTGATCTTGATGACATTGAAAAGCTGGCGGACATTCTGATCAAAGCGGAACGTCCAGCCGTGCTGTTCGGCCAGCAGGTATGGGCTTCGCAGGGACACGAGCAGGCAATTGAATTTGTTCGGGCATTGGATATTCCAGCCTATATGAATGGCGCCAGTCGCGGCATGCTTCCCGAAAGCGACCCGCATCATTTTGATCGCACCCGCCGCGATGCATTTACCAATGCGGACGTGATTCTTATAGTCGGCACGCCGTTTGATTTCCGGATGGGATATGGCAAGCGCATATCCCGCGAACTGACACTGGTGCAAATCGATCAGAGTTATGCCACGGTGGGCAAGAACCGGGATATTGACCTCGGCATTGCGGGTGACCCGGGCGCGATATTGGCAGCCGTCGCACAGGCGGCTTCGGGGCGCAGCGACGGTGGCGCGCGTGAAAAGCGGCGCGCCTGGATGCAGCAGCTGCGAGAGATTGAGGCGGTCAAGCTGGAGAAGCTGATGCCGATGTTCACCACCGATCAGAATCCAATTCATCCGTACCGGCTTGCTTATGAAATCAATCAGTTTCTCGGTGAAGACACAATTTACATCGGCGATGGCGGCGATATCGTGACGATTTCGGCGCAAGCCGTGCGCCCGCGCCAGGCTGGCCAGTGGATGGACCCCGGTGCACTCGGCTCGCTCGGTGTCGGCACCGGGTTTGCGATGGCGGCGAAACTCGCGCATCCGCAAAAGGAGGTGGTTTGTCTTTACGGGGACGGCTCGTTTGGCATGACCGCATTTGATATGGAGACCGCGCAGCGCTTTGGGGCGCCGTATCTGGCGATCGTCGGCAACAATTCCGCCATGAATCAGATTCGATTCGGGCAGATCACCAAGTATGGCATGGAGCGCGGTGACATCGGCAACAAGCTTGGCGATGTGCCGTTCAGCCGATTCGCTGAGATGATCGGCGGTTACGGCGAGGAAGTGCGCGATGCCGCTGAAATTCTGCCGGCATTGAACCGGGCGCGTGACGCGATTGCAAAGATGGGCCGGTGTGCGGTTGTCAATGTCTGGGTGGATCCGAACGAGTACGCGCCAGGCACCAAAGCGCAGACCATGTACAAATGAGCCAATAACCATCCACGCGGAGAGAAGAATCAATGAAAGCCCTTGAAGGTGTAAAGATACTGGATTTTACGCACGTGCAGTCAGGTCCGACCTGTACCCAACTGCTGGCCTGGCTAGGCGCTGATGTCATCAAGGTTGAGCGGCCCGGGGTCGGCGATGCAACCCGCAAGCAGCTCGTCGATGTGCCCGGTGCGGATTCACTTTATTTCACCATGCTCAATCACAACAAGCGCTCGCTGACGTTGAATACGAAAACATCGGAGGGCAAGGCGGTGCTTGAGCGCCTGATAGGCGAGTGTGATGTGCTGGTGGAAAACTTTGCCCCCGGGGCTTTGGACCGGATGGGCTTCGGCTGGGCGCGGGTGCACGAAATCAATCCCAAGATGATTATGGCATCAGTCAAGGGTTTTGGACCCGGACCGTACGAAAATTGCAAAGTCTACGAGAATGTGGCGCAGTGTGCCGGCGGATCTGCGTCCACGACCGGATTCGCAGATGGCGTGCCGCTGGTCACCGGCGCTCAGATTGGAGATTCCGGCACTGGCCTGCATCTGGCGCTCGGCATCGTGACGGCGCTGTATCAGAGACAGACTACCGGCATGGGCCAAAGAGTGCTGGCGCCCATGCAGGATGGAGTCCTGAATCTTTGCCGGGTCAAGCTGCGTGATCAGCAGCGGCTCAAGGCAGGTCCGCTCAAAGAGTATTCACAGTACGGCGAGGGCATCCCTTTCGGCGCCGCCACGCCGCGCGCCGGCAATGATTCCGGCGGCGGCCAGCCCGGACGCATCCTCAAATGCAAGGGCTGGGAGACGGATCAGAATGCCTATACGTATTTCATCACTCAGGCGGCCGTATGGAAGAGCATATGCGATGTGATTGGCAAGCCGCAGTGGAAAGCAGATCCTGAATATGCCACCCCGGATGCACGTCTGACAAAACTCAATGAAGTGTTTGCAGCGATTGAGGAGTGGACGATGACGAAGACCAAATTTGAAGTCATGGATGTTTGCAATCCGCTTGATATTCCGGTCGGTCCGATTCTGTCGATGCAGGAGCTGGCAAACGAGCCTTCCTTGCGTGAGACGGGCACCGTAGTTGAGGTTGACCATCCCGAGCGTGGCCCGTATCTGACAGTCGGCTGTCCGATCAAGATGTCCGCCTCGCCGGTGAATGTAGTCCGCTCGCCGCTGCTTGGCGAGCACAGCGATGAGGTGCTGGCCGAGTTGGGATATTCTCAGGCTGAGGTCGAGGATATGCGCCAGGCCGGCGCGATATGACTACTGCGAATATGAAACGCTGGCACTGTCAATCGTCTATACTCATTTCCAGATCAGACAGCAACTTAGCTCTGCGATCGGGGCGTGGCTTCACTGAAGTGTCCACGCGGTCAGACAGTACGCGACAGGAACGTTCGGGCTGCCCCTGAGAATAAATTTCAGAAGATCTTGATTTAGAAGGGCAAAGATGGCCAATACAGATTTTTCTCGAGTATCTAAATCCTCAGTAGGGTGGGGCTTGGCGTTCATCAGTTTGCTGGCAACGGCATATTTTGCGATTGACATGAAGTTTGACACGGTCAACGCACGCATCGAGAATGTGAGTGGGCGCATTGATAGTGTCAATGCACGAATTGATGATGTGAGCGAACGCATCGATAACGTCAACAAGCGTCTTGAGGCCAACATGGTGTCGGTGGACGCACGGTTTGATGCGGTGAACGCGCGAATCGATAAGGTCAATGAGAATCTTGGTACGCTCCAAGCACTGCTGCTGGAGCGTTTGCCAAAGGTTGCAGTGACAACAACACCGGCAGTGCAAGAGTGATTTGCAGATGAGAATTGTGGTACATGGTCAGCAAGCTTTCGGCCGTGCGGTGCTGGAACGACTGCTTGATCGCAGTGAGAATGTGGTTGCGGTGTGTACCGCACCCGACCGCGAAGGCCGTCCGGCAGATGTGCTCAAGGAACTCGCACTTGAAAAGGATATTCCGGTACATCAGCCGGCATCGTGGAAAACTGATGAAGCCATTGAGCTGATGACCTCGTTCGAGGCGGATGTCTGCATGATGGCGTACGTGCTGCTGTTTGTGCCTTCGACGGTGTTGTATATCCCCAAGCACGGTTCATTCCAGTATCATCCGTCCTTGCTGCCAATGCACCGCGGGCCGTCCTCCATCAACTGGCCGATTGCCATGGGTGCCAAGGAAACTGGACTCTCGATATTCTGGCCCGATGACGGTCTGGATGAAGGGCCGATCCTGATGCAAAAGACCTGTGAGATTGGTCCGGACGAGACGCTGGGAGACGTGTATTTCAACAAGCTTTTTCCGATGGGTGTTGATGCGATGATTGAATCTTTGGATTTGCTGCGTGATGGCAAGGCGCCACGCATCATCCAGAATCTTGACGAGGGGTCGTATGAATCATGGTTCGGCAAACAGCAGGCGAAGCTGGACTGGAATGATTCTGCATCAAGGGTCTACAACATTATCCGTGCCGGCAATCCGCAGCCGGGAGCATGGACTACATATCACGGCGCAGAGTTGAAAATTTATGATTCAACCAAGTGTCAGGGGACTGGCAAGCCAGGTGAGGTGATTGGTGTCGACAATGCGGGTTTTGAGGTTGCCGCGAGCGACGGCTCGATTCGGGTTGCTAAAGTGCGAACGGCCAGCGGCAAGCTTGCAGCGGCCGAATGGGCTTCGCAGATAGAATTGAGCGCTGGCGATGTGCTTGGCGGATAGGTGCATCCGCAAATTCTCTGAGGACTGAAGCAAAAGATTGAGTTTGTCAAGGACTTTGCGGGTTGAGTCAAGTTGAATATTCATCACTGGACTTTGACAGTACAAGGCAATACACTGACCGCAAAACTTGCAGCCTCTGCAATTGCCCCTATCGATAAGTTTTTTCGGACAGCACACCACTGGTGTCCGGCTAAAGAAAAATCATGCGGATGGCACCGGGCTGATTGATACAGGATGAAACGCTGTCTTGAGGGGGTGCGAGACTCCAGCTAAAGCGCATTGTCATTGGCTCGCTCCGAAACCGGCCTGCCACCAGTCAGGAGCACATCTGTCATGCGCCGGAGCAATCTGCATTCGCTCGGATCAAGCAGCATCTGCGCATCCAATCTTTGTGCGGCCGCAGCGAGAATGCAGATTATGGATCGCTGTCTCGGTCCTGAGTACTGCCGGCGGACATCCGCAAGGGAATTCAATTGGATATGCGTCTCTGCGCTATTTCGCAGTCAATCGATGCAGTGCTTTTTGAGAAAATGCCGCTGTATCAGCTGTCTGCACAGCATGAACGCAAAGCGGGCATGCTCGGCTCGCACAGGCAGCCGAGTCTGCTCGATTCATAAACGCACACCAGACCGAACTCCCAAAACTCTGCGCGCAGCAGCGGCAGAGTCGATCTGTGTTGCAGGCTTGTTGCGATATTTGCTTGCTTCCGCTCAAATTTTTTATTTCTATAGATTTTCACTTTGAATAAATTGCTGCTGTTCACGCCAAACATTGCTTCCGGTGCGGTTGCCATGGAAGCGGCTGGGACAATGCCTATATGCACATAAACAATATAAAAAATTCATAATGTGCGTTATAAATAGAGAGTCAGAGTAGTTGATATCCAGATAACAACTTGTAGGGCTGAACCTGTTTGCATTTTTACATAAAAAAATAATATAGCTAAAATAAGGAGAAAATTACAATACAATGAAATAAAGAAATAATTATTATGCCAATGAATCGAAAGATTGATCCAAATCGATAGCAAATCTAAACTGTACATATTTGTACGATATGAAGATTAATAAACGAATAAGTAGAGTTTAGATGATTGTTCGTTCGATGACATCCTGCCTTATTGAGCGATTCAGGCAATATCCGTTTGTGACGGTGACTGGACCTCGGCAGTCTGGCAAAACAACACTATGTCGTCAGACGTTTCCAGATTTACAGTACATCAATTTGGAGTTGCCGGACAAAAGGGAGTTTGCGCGGTCAGATCCATATGGACTGCTAGCGCTTATTAAGGAAGGTGCAATTATTGATGAAATTCAGCATGTGCCTGAATTTGTCTCTTATCTTCAGGTTTTTGCCGATGATGTTGGCCGCGACAGCCTATTCATACTCACTGGCAGCGAGCACTTTAAATTGACCGAATCAGTCAGTCAATCCTTGGCTGGCCGAACTGGATTGCTCTACTTGTTGCCATTTTCCCTCGCGGAGAGGAAACTCTCGGTCGGTGAAGAAACGTTAAATGAAATATTGCATGCAGGCTTCTATCCACGCATTGTTGACAAGAAACTTGATCCCTGCCAGGCTTATGCAGAGTACTTCTCGACCTATATTGACCGCGATTTGAGGCGTTTGAGCCAAGTGCGTGATTTGCCGAGTTTTGAGAAGTTTGTCCGGCTCTGTGCAAATCAGGTTGGACAAATCATTAATCTTGAATCGATCTGCACCGCAGTGGGGATTTCACATACAGCTGCTCGACAATGGCTGAACATGATGGAGGCAAGTTTCATTGTGTTTCGATTGCAGCCGTTTTACGCGAATCTCAAAAAGCGGCTGGTCCGAAAACCAAAGCTTTATTTTTATGATGTTGGATTGGCTGCTTACCTGCTTGGCATTCGACGGCTAGAGCAAATCGCGGCGCATCCTATGCGAGGTGCATTGTTCGAAAACATGGTTGTTGCAGAGGCAATGAAATTTTGTTTCAACCAAGGTTATGATGCCGATTTATCATTTTTTCGGGACAGCCGCGGTTTGGAAGCTGACTTGTTGTATCAAAAAGCCAATGAAATAGTTGCCATGGAAATCAAATCCAGCACGTCCCCGCAGACGCGCTATTTTGACTCGCTGAATAAGATTGCCAAATTGAAAATAGGTGTCGTTGACAATCTGGTCATTTACGGCGGAACTGATCGACAGGCGAAAAATTCAGGTGAGTTTATACCGTACAGTGATCTTGATGACGTTCTGAGCAGTTTCGACTTGCAGCATAATGCAGCGGCGGCGGCGCAGAGCTTCAGACTGCCATCCCCAGTCCGAGAGGACGGTGAAATTCTTGATCGGATCTATGTCAAGCACATTGAGCCCACATTCATGGCGCTTGAATCGGCCCTAGACAAGACCGTTCGGCCCATATTTCAGAATGTCCGGTCTGGGACCAGAATCAAAATTGGTGCCAGTACCAGAAAAATCGGACCACCGTGGACAGCGAAAAGATGGAATCAGGAAATGCGAGAATCTATTCTTCTGCCGGGATTCAAGTTCAGTAATTCGAATGTGCTCGAATTCGTGCGAGAATATGCTTGCAGCAACTCTTCTTTCCCGAAGGGCATGCCGACCCTGAATTTAGAAGTCATCTGGCGTTTCGATGCGACCGGGTATGTCAGGACAGCGTTATTTGCAGGCAATGAGATGGTCGATCAGCAATATCGGGTCAACTATGCAGACCTTGAAGAGCGGAGTTCAAAATATGATCGTTTAATTGCCGCCTTTATGGTTCAATTCATCCGCCATATTGAAAATTTGAAAGGCATTGTCGAAAAGGGCGCTTCAGCTGAGCAGGGCTTCAATTGATCAGCATAAGCAATTGTCCAATTGTCAGGCTGGCAGCCGATTGAGCCGGATTTCGCCGGTCAGATTGCGAGCCACCGCTCAAATGCCCAGGTGGCAAGATAGTAAATGATCAGAATTTGCATCAATAATACAGCTGTGCCGGCTTGTCGGATCACACTTGCGCTGCGCGCGCTCAATTGATTGTTTTTGCTGCGCGCGGCCAGCCGCCGCGCAAATGCCTGGTGCAGGCGCACTGAGACCCCGCCGATCAGTCCGCCGCTCGCTGTGAGCCCGCAAATGCAAAAGACCAGTCCGCGCCAGCTGAGCAGGCTGTCCCATGCGCTTGCCTGCCAGGTGTGGAAAAATGCAACTCCCAAAAAGATCATGGCCGCGAAATTCAGCGCCATGCGGCGGGCTGCGGCCTGCACAAAGTTTTTCGGCAGGCTTCTCATCCGTCATGGTGTTCATACATGAAATTTTTCACCGACTGGCTCTGCGATGCAGTTTAACAAGTGCGCATATCGAAGTATACGCAATCGCTTGACGGATGGAGCGTCGGTTGGATTGCTTGCAACTGTATAATTTTTAACGTGCCAGTTCGAGCCAAGGGCCGCACTGGCGGCCAGCAAATAATCGCAGTGCACTCATGAGTTTACTTCAAGCAATCCGCAGAATCAGCAACGTTTTTTTGTTTGCCGTGATGATTGCATTATCGACAGTCGCTGACGCTGCCGATGGCATTCTGCGCGTATCGACGACGACCAGTACTGCAAATTCTGGACTGATTGAGAAACTGATGCCTGTCTTCGAGTCGAAATACAGCCTTGAGGTTCACACCATCGTGGGCGGTACCGGTCGCGCACTGAATCATGCTCGAAATGGCGATGTCGACCTGATCATGGTACATGCAAAACAGGCCGAATTGGAACTGATCGCGATGGGATACGGCGTTGACCGCCATGAATTCATGTTCAATGAGTTCATCATTGTCGGGCCTGAAGAAGATCCGGCGCAGATACACAACATGCAAGATCTGTCGGCGGCGCTGAACAAGATTGCCGAGGCGAAAGCCAGTTTCGTCTCGAGGGGAGATGATTCCGGTACACACAAAAAGGAACTTTCGCTTTGGGCAAGCCTCGGCTTTGAGCCACAAGGCGATTGGTACATAGATGTCGGTCTCGGAATGGGGAAGGCATTGCAGATCGCCGATGAGCTGGATGCTTATGTGCTGACCGACAAGGGTACTTGGCTGTTCATGGCTGACCGGCTGTCTTTGCCGGTTCATGTTCAAGGTGCTGCCGATGGCAAAAACATATACGGAGTCATTTCGGTCAATCCCGCAAAACACCCCCATGTGAATTACGAAGGCGCCCGACATTTCACCCAGTGGCTCAAATCGGATGAAGCCAAGTCCATCATCGCTGGCCATAAAGTCAATGGAGAGCAGCTGTTCTTTGTGATCGAGTAGATGCTGCCTGCAATCCCAGTCGGCGTGTCGCACCGCATTGACATGCAAAGTATCCGAATCCATGCGTTCTCGTTGCAGACTGTGAGTGTGAAACTGTGGACAGTCTGATTGCCGCCAGTGCAGAGGCGCTGAAACTGCTGCTCACCGGTGACACTGAGATCTGGGAAATCGTATTGATCTCGTTTTCAGTTTCACTGCGTGCTATCCTGTTTATTGTGCCGGTTGCGATCGTTGTCGCTTTTGCGCTGGCGTTCGGCGACTTTCCGGGTCGCCGCTATCTGATTACAATTGTCAACTCAATGGTGGCATTGCCGGCAGTGGTGGTTGGCCTGTTGCTGTATATGCTGCTCAACAGCGCAGGACCTTTCGGCGGCTGGCGGCTGTTGTTTACGCAGTCCGCGATGATTATCGGTCAGATGATTCTGGCTTTTCCACTGCTTGTCGCCATGTCGCATGTTGCCCTGCAGGCTATTGATCTAAGTGCCTGGCAGACTGCCCGAACGCTGGGCGCGGGAATCGTCCGATCCATGTTCACCATCATGTACGAGATTCGATTCGGTCTGGTTGCCGCCATCGTGACGGCGTTTGGTCGGGTTGTTTCCGAGGTGGGCTGCTCAATTATGGTTGGCGGGAATATCCTGCATCACACTCGCAACATTCCCACCGCCATCGCGCTGGAGACTTCCAAGGGTCATTTCGAGCAGGGGATTGCGCTTGGTGTGGTACTGATCACCTTGGCTTTGGCGTTGAATTTCGCGGTCGCGGCTTTCCGCGGTCGAGATATGGCCAGACATTGATGGTTTCGTCCGGGTTTGCCATGCCTTCAGCAGATCAGATGATTGTTCAACTGGCCGATGTCAAAAAGAGCCTGGCCGGCCGGATGGTGCTTGATGTATCCGCTTTGACGGTCTATCGCAGTGAATGTGTTGTGATTCAGGGCGAGAACGGGGCTGGCAAAAGCACTTTGCTGAAAGTTTTGGCTGGCTTGGTTCCGCCTGACAGCGGGGTGTTCTCCATCTGTGGGAAACCGATGAGCTGGCGGCGCGCAGTGCAGGCAATTGGCAAATCTGTCGTTTACCTGCATCAGATACCGTATCTGTTCGATCGCACCGTCGCCGAGAATGTAGCCTATGGACTAGCCCTTCGCGGCTTGCACAAAAATCAGATTTGCGAGCAGGTTGAATTGGCATTGCAATGGGCAGGACTTTCTGCGCTGGCGCACCGAAATGCCCGTGATCTTTCCGGCGGGGAGCGGCAGCGGGTGGCGCTGACACGGGCACGAATTCTCAAGCCGCTGCTGCTGCTGCTTGATGAGCCGACAACCGCGATGGATCCGACCGCCAAAGATCAGACTTTCGAATTGATTCAAAATCTGGCCAAAGATGGTCATGCCATCTATATTGCCACGCACGAATCCGCAGAAAGTTATGTGCCTGACCGGATCGTCAACATGAAAGCTGGGCAGATTTGCTGAGCTTGTGAATATCGAAAGTCAAAACGTAGCCGGTGTGATTTTGGCTGGCGGTCAGGCTCGGCGCATGGGCGGTATTGACAAAGGCTTGGTGCGCATCGCCGGCAAGTCCATGTGTGAAATTGTCCTGCAGCGTTTGGAGCCGCAGGTCGGTGAGCTGCTGATCAATGCCAACCGCCACTTCCAAGAATATCAATCATTCGGGGCGCGGGTGATCCCCGATCGGCTCTCGGGGTACTTGGGACCATTGGCGGGACTCGCAAGCGCAATGCATGCATCCCGCTTGCCATGGGTGATTACCGCCCCCTGCGACGGTCCGTTTTTGCATCATGACTATGTGTCGCGCATGCTCGAATGTGCAACTGGACAGATGCACATTGTGGTAGCCGCAGATGCCAAAAGAATGCAGCCGACTTTCATGCTGGCGCAGGCGAGTCTGCTGGATGATTTGTCGGAATTTCTTGTTTCAGGCGAGCGAAAAATCGACAAGTGGTTCGGCCGGCATCGCTATGCGATTGCGGATTTCTCTGATTCCCAAGATTGCTTCTTGAACATCAATACCGACGCAGACCGCGCGGCGGCGGAACGGAGGCTGACTGCAAATGAGCGCTAAATCGATACCGGTGATCGGTTTTGCTGCTTTCAGCGGGACCGGCAAGACCACAGTTGTCACCAACGTCATCCCGCTGCTGCGCGGGCGCGGCCTTAAGCTGGCTGTCATCAAGCACGCACATCATGATTTTGTGATCGATACGCCGGGAAAGGACAGTTACGAGCTGAAAAGCGCCGGCGCCGAACAGATACTGATTGCTTCGAGCCGAACGATCGCCTGGGTGATGGAGCGAACCGACCCAGGCGAGCCGGAGCTGCGCGACATGTTCGCCCATCTTTGCGGCCGGGATATTGATCTGATTATTGTGGAAGGCTACAAAAAAGCGTCTTTTACAAAAATCGAGGTGTACCGCTCAGGGGTTCGCTATGCGCCTCTGGCCAACCAAGATTCGAATGTGATTGCCGTCGCGACTGATTGCCCTAATCAGATCAAGACGGATGTGCCGGTAATGCAGCTGGATGATTATGAGGCGATTGCAGAGTTTATTCTCCGCGCAATGGAGAGTAGTGTGCTGACGTTGACCGCGGCGGCCCGCTGAGTGCAGCCGCAGCCGATTGACGGCGGCCTCTCGTTCGTTGCGCACTGCGGCAAATCCAAGGCCGGTCGACGTATCCGCATGCGTGATCGGCAAGCAGATGATTTCTGCAAAGCTTCGAAATGCTTGTCACCATTGGGTGTCCGGATAGGCTAGTTTGTCTGGAAAGCTCAACAGTCGCTTGGGGTAGTCGGTTATAACGCCGGCTACACCGATATACGCAAGCCATTCCAGCTCTTCGACATCGTTGACCGTCCAAGCGTAGACCTGGAGGTTCAACTCATGCGCTTTGGCGACGGTGGCGTGGCACAATGTCTGGAAGTCACTGCTCCATATCTTGCCGCCAGCCTGCGCGATCTTGGTTGGCAAGCATTTGCTCGGTTCTTTGTCCATACTGGCGAGAGCCCAATAGAAGCCGCGATGCGTCCCGAATCCATAGTACTCGCTCAGCTGCGAAGACAGGTGACAAATCTGCTGTCTGGGGTCGAGTCTGCGGATGTGTCTGAGTATGTCCCAATCAAACGAGTGAATCACGCATTGCGACGAATAGTCGAGTCGATGGATTTCGTCAAGCAGGCACTTGGCGTAGGCCTTGGCACTGTATTTCTGGTTTTTGTCAGCGCCATTCCTTTTTGCCTCAATCCACAGCGGCGGGCGGATTTTGTGCATTTGAATCAGCTCGACAATTTCCGCCAGAGTCGGAATGCGAGCCCCGTCAATGCTGCGCTGATGAGGGAATTCATCCCGGTATCCGCACCGGGGATCGATTCCTCCGATATCCAGCTTGCGCAATTGCGCAAGCGTCAGCTCATAAATTGGCGGTCCGGCGGGAGACAGCCATCTGCCGTCTTGGGTACGGGTAATATCAGGATTGAGCTCGTAATCGTGATATGCGACCACTTTTTGGTCAGCGGTGATGCCCACATCGATTTCGATTGCATCGACACCCAGATCCAGAGCTTGCTGAATGCCGAAAAGACTCAATTCAGGAAACATGCCCCGCGCGCCGCGATGCCCGATTACCTGCATTCTCATCAGTCCGGCTCCCTAAAGGACGACAGGCAATGGATTCGTCGCATTTTTGATCCAATTCATTCGATTTGCACGATATCAAAACGTCCCATCGCCTGCGCCGCAAACATCGCCGTGGATAACTTCATATTACAGATGCAGTGCGCCCAGCGGGGGTTCAAGTGAATCCTGATTTGCAACGGTAGATTCCGACTCTTCGAACGGATTCATTGTCATCGCCTCATCCCTCTGACTTTATTTGGTCAAATGAATTTGGAGAGGCGACTGCTTGCGTCGGCATAACGCAAGTGAGCCATATGGAACAATATACAATTACAATAACTGCCACAAGGCTGAAAATTTAGGGACTTCGAGTATTTATCTTGCCAATGACAGTTACAAGCGCTCAATCAGAGAAATTTGAAGCTGGTTTGGAATATCTGGCTGGCAATAGCCTGAATATCGTGCATGTGTTCGATACACGCCAGTTGTCTGACTTGATTCAGGAAGCCCTTGCCGACGTGAATTTGGCGGACTATCCGACAACAGTGCTGACCGCCAGCGGCGGGCCGCAGATATGGCAGTCTGTGCATGCGAGCAAAGCTGTCGATAAGAAGGATCCGATCGATCGGTTCAGTGTGGCGGTGTCCCGCAGTTATGCGCGGGAGTATTTGGGTGCTGAGCCGTTTTTTCTCTATCCAAGCGAGCTGCCCATCCCGCTGGGAAGCATTGGGCTGAGAACCGGCTGGAGTTTCCAGTCTCCGATGGGAATCAGCATCCATCCAGTGTTCGGAACGTGGTTTGCCTATCGGACGCTGTTTATGGTCAAGACGCAGCTGCCTGAGTCTGCGGTCCTGAATGCTTCGGATGCTCAGCATCCATGTCACAGCTGTGCTGACAAACCGTGCATTTCAGCCTGTCCTGCCAAGGCGGTCGGCGAGATTGGCCGCTTCGGGCTGGATCAATGTGCGCTATACCGAATTGCAGATCAGTCGCCGTGCGCGTTGACCTGCATAGCCCGTACGCGCTGTCCGGTTGGCGCAGAGCACCAGTACTTGCCAGAACAGCGGGCGTATTTTTACCGACGCTCACGCGAGACCTTGCAGCGCTACTATGGCGATCAGGCAGCGGGATGAGACAAGGCATTTTGTGCGCCAGTGCAATTGATTGAAAGTATGATGTGATGTATTTTGAGGAATTCAGCATAGGCGATAAATTTCGAAGTGGCGGTGTGACTTTCACCAAGAGCGAAATTGTTCGATTTGCGCTGCAATACGATCCCCAGTCTTTCCATATTGATGCTGAAGCGGCAGCCAAGTCGCAGTATGGCGGACTGATCGCCAGCGGCTTTCAGACAATGGCACTGGCTTTTCGAATGTATATTCAGGAGGGCATGCTCAAACAGGGCATGGGGTCGCCTGGCATCGACGAATTGCGCTGGCTGAAACCGGTGCGTCCGGGCGATACCTTGCATTTGGCAACCGAAGTGATCAGCATCCGTGAGTCATCGAAGCGTACTGATCGAGGCTATGTTGAAATTGACTGCAAAGCGATCAATCAGTGTTCAGAAATTGTGATGACCATGCGTGTTGTTCAAATTATTCGGCGACGAGACTCGGCATGAGGGTTGTCGGCTGGGCTATATTCAAAAAAGAAAATAAAATATTATTTCACATATTATCAAATATTTATGATTTTATTTCTAAAAAAGAATAGTGTAACTTCCTTGGGTTTTGTGGCGCGATAGATTGCGAATAGCATAGAACGCGAGTTGAATGTAAAGCCGTTGTAATTTCTCGAACTGTGTCACGATGGGCTGGTTGCTATATTGTCTCAATCATTTAATCATCCTCTGCCGGATCATCGTTAATGAAGCCCTTGTCATGTATTTTTCTAATTACATAAGCGACGGGTTTTCCAGAAACTCTTTTGATTTCCGCGTCTACAATGAAGAACATATTGAAAGGATTGTTTTCATTCTCGGAAATCATTTCCTGCTTGAGAGCTTCATCGCACACAAGTTTGACTTTTCTTCTCGGATCAATGTCTTCGATAATGCCTCTATCAATGCTTGAGACTGATTTTCTCTCTTCAGATGCTGACTTCCAATGCAGAACCACTTGTTCAATATGCTCGCCGACTGGCAAATCTCGCTCCCTGATTCGTCTGATGCATTCATCTCGAACAGCATTGGCTTCAATTCCGGAAAAATTAAAATTCTGTGTAACCTTGTCTCCGACATGAGACTGAATTTCAATTCTAGCGTTATAGTCATCAGAAATGGCTTCAGATATAGTTCGTATATCGCTTAGATCCTTGACGGTCATGCCCGCATCTTCTTCAAATTTCTGATCAACAATAAGCTTTATTTTTTCGCCAAAAATCTCAACAAATTTTTCTAGCACGTAATGCTCAAACAGCTGCTGCAGCGGCCCTTTGATGAATTTGATTATTACGCTGCCTTGCTGCACCTCGTGGAGAAACAGGTCATAGCCGTCATCTGAAATGCCTTGATTCGACAAATACTGTTTGTATTGATTTTCAATACATAGCATGGAGGCCGTAAACCTCTTGAGCTCAAGAGGCTTTGAGTGGTTAATCTTGATAGATAGGTATTCGGGTTGTATGCTCGTCAAACTAATTCACCAGATCAATATATATCAAACATTTTTCAACTATTCTCCGAACAAACTCTGCATACATCACGAATCAAACGAAAACTATAGTGTTTGCTCGCAGAGTCTAATGACATGCCATTGTAAACGCATGAGGCTGATCTTGTCGCTCCGCAATTGAAATCCACTCAGACGGATAGTGAGCTGGAATTCCTCTGCTCCTTCTTTGCCCCGCCCAGGCATTGAGGAGATTCACTGACTGCATGCTTTTTCGCGTCCCATTCTTGGGGTGTAAGCGCATGAATCGACAATGCATGAATCGGCCCGTTGAGCTGGTCGGCGAGCAGGTTATTGATTGTCCGATGACGCGCAACCAGAGATTGGTTTTCAAATCGATTCGAAACTGCAACAACCTTGAAATGTGTTTCTGAATCTGGCGGCACGCTATGCATGCCGCTTTCATTGATGACATCCAGATGCACAGGCTGCAGATGTTCTGTGAGCGTTTCGGAAATTGCGTTTTGGATAATCATTTTGCTTTGCGGTACGTTCGGTGTTACGGTCGATTGAAATCAGGAACTCAAGTTTCAGGTTATTCCAGGCAGCGGACCCAGGCTGTGATCTTGGATTGCTGCCGCCCTCAGTATACTAAACCTCGCAGTTACTTCATTGCACCGGCATCGCTGGCGGATTGCGATTCTGTGTCTTGCGGTGCATCATGTTGTTTTCGGGTGACTCGAAGCAGACCCATAACGGCAACAAAAAGCGCAAACGAAACCACCACAATACTCGGCCCCGGCGGGGTGTCGTACTCAAGTGAAAGCAACAGTCCGCCCAAGACCGAAACGACCCCAGCCACTGATGCCAAAACAGCCATTTGCTCAGGCGTACCCGCCAATTGGCGAGCTGTTGCCGCAGGGATAATCAGCAGTGAGACAGCCAGAATGATGCCGACAACCTTCATTGCAACTGCGATGACAGCCGCGAGCAATATCATCAGAATGTTCCTCGTCTGAAAGGGCCGAAGTCCCTCTGCGGCTGCAATCTGCTCGCTCACAGTCAAGCTGACCAGCGCATTCCACCGCCACAAGATAACCGCTAGCGTCACGGCGCCGGTAAGATAGATCAGTGCGATATCCGACCATGATACCGCGAGTATGTTGCCGAACAGAAAGTCTAGCACATCAATTCGAATCCAATACATCAGCGAGACGACGACGAGTCCGATCGCGAGAGTTGCGTGCGACATGATGCCAAGTGCTGCATCGCCCGACAGTATTGAGCGACGGTTGACGCGTGCCAGAACCAAAGCAATCGCCGCACAGGTGAAGAATACGCCAATCAGGATATTGATATTCAATGCCAAGCCGATGGCGATGCCGAGCAATGCAGAATGCGCCATTGTGTCACCAAGAAAAGAAAGGCGCTGCCACAGCACGAAACAGCCCAAAGGACCAGCGACAATGGCGACACCGAGTCCCGCGATAATCGCACGGCTGAAAAAATCGTCAGGAAAAAACATGCAAGCCTCTTAATCGTATTCGAAAGTGCTCGGTGATCGCTTCCAGCGCCATGAACTTGGCGTGCTGAATGAATAGATGCTCATTTGAACAGTTGCAGTGCGGTCAGCGGCGCTGCGCTGCGCGTCGCGGTGAATTGGGTGTCGTTTCGACACTGCCATCGAGCCGGTGTCGATGATTGTGTGAGTGGACATACATGGCGTGCGCATGACCGGCGCCAAGACCAAACATCTCCAAATAGGCGGAGTTCGTTTTGACGTGTTCGGGTGCGCCTTTGCAGCATATATGCACATTGATGCAAACCACAGTGTCAGTTTTTGCCATGACGACGTGCAGATCATGGCAGACAAACAGGATACCGCAGTTGAGTCGGTCGCGAATCAATACAATCTGTTCATACAGCTTGGCTTCTCCGTCAATATCAAGCCCTCGATTCGGTTCATCAAGAATCAGCATATCCGGTTTGCGCAACAGCGCACGGGCGATCAGAGCGCGCTGAAATTCACCGCCAGAGAGTTTTTGCACGGGTGCGTTCTTCAGGTGCGCAATGTTCAGTTCTTGCAGCGCTTCATCAATAGACCTTTGATCGACTCGATACGGAATACTCATCATTCGCTTGAGTGTGATTGGCAGCGTTGGGTCGATCTGAATGTGCTGAGGAACATATCCGATCCGCAGATTATTGGCCCGCTCAACACGACCGGCATCGGGTCGGATTGAACCTGCGAGAACCTCAGTGACAGTGGTCTTGCCACTGCCGTTGGGGCCAATTAGAGAAACAATCTCACCACGATGGATTTCGAAGTCAATGTCGCGGATGAGCCAGCGTTTATTCCGCCAAACGCCCACGCCACGAAGTTCAGATAATTTGAGCTTGGCGTTCAAAGCGCGTTCGATTTCGAACTAGACTGCAAAGCGCTGACGCGATGTACGCTTGTGGGTGAAGAACATTGCAATAAAGTCGCAGACCCGCTGTCTGTCGGATACATGCGGCAATGCAATGCCCAAACCGTTATAGCGGATGGGTGTCAGCGAGCTGAAATGCCGAACTCAAGCGCATTCTGAACAGCTTCCTTTCAGTTCAATTGTCATCTGTCTAGCTTTAAAGTCACGATCATTTGGCAAGTTCTTGAACAGAGTGTCCAGAGTTTCGGAAGACAGCTCCTGATACGAATTGCATTGATCGCAAATTGCGATAATTGAGGTGCCTTGGTGATGATTCTCAGTGCACGCCACGAAAGCATTCAGTGAGTCCACCTTGTGGACCAGACCGAGTGTGATCAAAGAATTCAACGCACGATAAATCTGCGTCGGCGCCTTGAAGCCGTCAGTGCGGAGGCATTCAAGCAGCTCGTAAGCGCCTTGCGGTGTGGTGGAATTTTTCAGACAGGCATAAACAGATTGCTGTCGTGCTGAGAGAGCTTTCATTTGCTGTTGCCGTATCTGTTGCAATGACTTGCTGAATCAAAATTGAACTTGGTCGCGGTGTCGGTCGCTCGAACGATATCCTATCCCATCAGTGCATTAAATGCGTGCTTGGGACTTCAGTGCAAGGTGAAACCTGATCCATTATCACAAACTAGCAGAATCGAATTTGAATTTAATTTGTTATACTATAACATTTTATTTGGCAAATATTTGTAAAGTTTGAGGGAGTTTTTCATGTCACACAGGCGTTTTTCGGTTTTAGGTGTCATTTTGCTTGCACTGTCGCTGACGTATTCTGTAAGCCGTGCCGATACCGAAGTTATCGCAACCATCAAGCCCATTCACAGTCTTGTGGCTGCGGTTATGGACGGAATTGGTGAGCCGCTATTGATCGTCGAAGGGTCCTCGTCCGTACATGGCTATCAGTTGAAGCCTTCCCAGGCGAGGGCGTTTGAGAAAGCGGAAATGGTAGTTTGGATCAGTCCAAATTTCGAATCCACTCTGCGTCCAGCAATCGACAACCTGCCGCAGGACGCTGTTGTTGTCGAGTTGGGCAGTGCGCCGGGAATGTTCCTGCTGGAGTCGCGTCCGCGCATCCATGATCACGGCGCTGAAGAGTCCCATGGTGATGAAGATGAGCATGCAGGTCACGGTCATGAAGAGCATGGACATGATCACGCCGAGCACGAAGACCATGACAAGCACGGCGACCACGGTCATGACGATCATGCCAAGCATGAAGGGCATGATGACCATGGTCATGAAGAGCATGGACATGATCACGCCGAGCACGAAGACCATGACAAGCACGGCGACCACGGTCATGACGATCATGACCACCATGATCATGGAAAATGGGACTTGCATGTTTGGCTTGATCTTGGAAACGCAAAGACGATGGCGGCCGTAATTGCCGAAGCTATGACCGATGCTCTTCCGCAGCATGAGGCAAAAATTCAAGCCAATCTGGAGCAGCTGCAGAAAAAACTTGTTGCTTTCGAAAGCGAGCTGGAGACAAAAGCGTCAGAGCTTGTCGGCAAGCCTTACATTGTTTTTCACGATGCCTACCAGTATCTTGAAGAACGATTCAACCTGTCGAATGTAGGCAGTGTTGCGGTGAATCCGGAGAATCCGCCCGGTGTGCGAAAAATTAGGGAATTGCAGGAAAAAGTGGTTGAAACCCAAGCCATTTGTGCCTTCACCGAACCACAGTTTAATCCGCGAATTGTAGAAGTCTTGCAAGAAGACACCGATATGCGGCTCGGGCAGTTGGATCCGCTCGGCGCCGGTGTCGAGCCCGGACCGGAAGCATATTTCACCATCCTGCGAAATCTAATCGATTCGCTGCATGATTGCTTGACCTAGAATAGGGACGTTGCATACACCGCAGTTCCATCCGGGCTGCGGTGTTGCACCGTGATTGCTCGCTCGCTGCGCAAGCAGAGAACGAATGATGATCAAACGATCGCTCATCCTTGGCGATTTATCGGGAGTTTTCCGAATCTGGGCGGTTTTCATAGGGGGCGGCGGGATATTGAGGATTTGCCCGATACGAGATCGGCGCAGTAAAGTGCCGGTTTATCCGCAGGGACACGAGCACCGTTACAGATGGCTGCCTTGCAGATGCTTTGGTTTGCGAAATCTTTGCAGACATATCGCGCCGTTGTAGACGACCTGTATGCCGGCGGGCAGATGCGCATCGTAGGTTTGTATCAGTTTATTTGTTACGAGCGCATGCCAAACTCGATAACAGAACGGACAACTTGCAGGCTTGGCATCTAGGTCGCTGAAGAGACCGTCGAGTCGATAAGCTCAGCGATCAGGCAGCGATGTACAATTTGATTGCTGATTCACAGCCCTTCGACCAAATTTCACTGAGCCAGCGCTCAAACTTTTGGACGAACTTTGCTGAAGTAACAAGATCTCCATATATGCCGCTTCGTTCCAGCCACGCTTTGGGTTGATGCCGAGCGGATCGTGCGGCTGTTTGAAGTGCATTCCAAGATGGATCATTCGGCTCAACAGTCGACCCGTCTTCTCGCGTACCTTCGCACATGCGCGCCCACAGCGCTTCCGCCAGCGCCAGGCCTTCAACCGAAGTGCCGGAATCCAATCCGTCGCGAACAATCGGCAATATAAATCCTGGATGGAGTGAAGATCCATTAAAGCAAACACGTCTTGTTGTATCGCGCAGCATGGGGTTGGAAAAGCGTTGTATAAGCAGACTCAGGTAATTCTCAGGTGTCATGTCCGGAACTGCTTTTAAATTCGGAATGATTTCTTCACGTTGCACTTTGCAGAAAAAACCTTGAATCATCGGGTTCGCCACGCACTTTGAGATGGTTTCAATGGACAGGATTTCACCCGCATTGGCTAAAATCTGGTGGCCTGCGTTGAGCATGCGAATCTTCATCATCTCATAATCTTGAACTCTGTCAGAAAATGTGACGCTGACTTGTCCCCAGTCAGGACGACCGACACAGAATTTGTCTTCAATGACCCACTGGCGGTAATTCTCATGTGTGACCGGCACTGCGTCATCAAGACCGAGATTTCGCACTAATGCGAGTTCGTCTGGACCCGTTGCCGGCACGATGCAGTCGACCATTGAGCAAGGGAAAGTGCAGTTTCTGTCAATCCATTCAGCAAGAGCCGGATCAGCATGTTGTGCCA
The DNA here is from genome assembly GCA_965200545.1 of Arenicellales bacterium. Taxonomy (GTDB): domain Bacteria; phylum Pseudomonadota; class Gammaproteobacteria; order Arenicellales; family JAJDZL01; genus JAJDZL01. The sequence goes on from CBDAUJ010000002.1 coordinate 732,982, forward strand.
GCGAAACGACCGCTCTGCGCAATACCGTGCCATTGTTTTGCAGATTGTCACAGCTTTGGCAGGTAAAGGGCCCAAAGTGCTGGCGGCGCCGCACCTTAAGCGCAGCGATGATCGCACCGAAAGCTGTGCGCGGATGATCAGGACAAGCGATGTCATGCCTGATATCAGGATGGGACGTGTCGAAATCACCCGTCGAAGGATGCAGATAGTAACCGCCTTCCGTTACCGTCAATGTAACAATTCGGGTGGCCTGATGTGCCATGCATTGGATGAGAGAGGCATTTCCGTCCTCGACTGGCACGTAGTCGACTATTGATCCGATTACTTCTGCTGTCATGCCAGCCGGCGCTAGTTCAACCAAAGTCGACAGGCAGTCCTGCTTCAGGAACTTGGCCCGTTGCGTCGCATCATACGGGCGAACGCCAGCTCCGACCACTGCCCAGTCATGATCAAGTCCAAGCTCGAAGAGCTGTTGCAAGTACCAGGCTTGGTGCGCGCGTTGAAAATTGCCAAGCCCGATGTGGACGATTCCTGGTTTCAGAGCGGCTCGATGATAAGTCGGACGCTTGATTGACTCTGGCAAGTCGCTCAGCATGGATTCCGACAGGCGCATCACAGAAGGCGTGCAGGTGAAAGGTTGCAGATCATCAGCTCGTTCATTTCCCACACTGTGCCGTCAGGCGATTCGTAATCCGTGATGATTGAACCTATAGACATGATCCTGTTTCGGTGTCAGGTAAATTGGATCGCCATGGTGCATATTCACCTCGCCGCCGGAACGGACTGTAACTGTATCAGCATGCCCGTCCATATGAATATGAAGAAAGGTGTCCGACCCCAAGTGTTCTGACAGACCAACCTGGCCTTTCCAAAGTCCCTCCGTCGGAGAGGGGACAAGATGCTCTGGTCGAATTCCGATCGTGTGAGCGTCAAATTCTTTCGCCTTGGGGCCGGTAATGAAATTCATCTTTGGCGAACCGATAAATCCAGCAACAAACAGGTTGCGAGGTGCGCGGTACAGTTCCAGCGGCGATCCGACCTGCTCAATTCTGCCATCATGCAGGACCACAATTTTGTCGGCCATGGTCATTGCCTCGACTTGATCATGGGTGACGTAAATCATTGTTGTATTGAGCCGTTTGTGAAGTCCGCTGATTTCAAGCCGCATGCCGACTCGCAATGCCGCATCAAGGTTCGACAATGGCTCATCAAACAGAAAAGCCGTAGGTTCGCGAACGATCGCGCGGCCAATAGCGACCCGCTGGCGCTGACCGCCGGAAAGCTGGCCGGGTCGGCGGTCGAGATATTCGGTCAGGTTCAAGACCGCGGCGGCATGATCAACGCGGCTCTGCTGTTCAGTCTTGTCCATTTTTGCCATTCGCAGTGGAAAACTGATATTTTTGCGAACTGTCATGTGCGGGTACAGGGCATAGGACTGAAACACCATGGCCAGCTCGCGCTTCGCCGGCGGCATTGATGTTGCATCCTTGCCGTTAATATGGATTTTGCCGCTGGATACGATTTCAAGTCCCGCAATCAGTCTGAGCAGTGTCGACTTGCCGCAACCCGACGGCCCAACGAAAACGACAAATTCGCCATCCTTGATCTCTAGGTCCAGAGGGGGTATGACTGTCAGGCTGTCAAATGATTTTTTGACTTTTTCCAGTACGATGTGTGCCATGCTCAAATCTCCTCGCACATCACGAATCCTGCGCGTCTGCACCAGATATGTCGGACGAAGATTCCAGGTCCATATTGGGTTTTGAAAACAACAGTCGTATGGAAATTGATTGAGGCCATTGACTTGGCGAATATGCCATGCTGCCAAATCTCGCTGTTGCGCGAATTCTCACTTGACCGCCCCGAACGTCAGGCCGCGGACGAGCTGTTTCTGGCTGAACCAGCCCAATATCAGAATGGGTGCGATAGCCATGGTTGAGGCCGCGCTCAGTTTGGCATAGAACAGTCCCTCGGGACTTGAGTAGCTTGCGATGAATGCTGTCAGCGGACCCGCCTTTGCGGCGGTCAGGTTCAAAGTCCAAAACGCTTCATTCCAGGCAAGAATGAAATTGAGCAGGATGGTGGACGCGATTCCCGGCACCGCCATGGGGGTCAGCACATGCAGAATTTCTTTCGGCAGCGATGCCCCGTCCATGCGGGCGGCTTCGAGAATCTCTTTGGGTATCTCCTTGAAGTAGGTATACAGCATCCATACGATGATTGGCAGATTGATCATCATCAGCACAATGATCAGGCCCGTGAGCGTATCAAGCAGTTTGAGCTGAATAAACAGCAGATAGATCGGATACAGAACACCGACCGCCGGCAGCATTTTGGTTGAGAGCATCCACAGAAGAATGTCTTTGGTGCGCTTTGACGGCGCAAACGCCATGGACCAGGCAGCCGGCACTGCAGCGAGTATGCCCAGCAATGTAGAAATGCCGGCGATAATCACTGAGTTGAGGAGATATCGCAAGTAATCTGAACGCGCCTGTACGATCCGATAATTTTCCAGCGTCCAGTCGAAGAACAGAAATATCGGCGGGTCAGCGATCGCCTGAGATTCCGACTTGAAGCTCGTCAGTATGGTCCACAGAACTGGAAAGAAAATCACAAAACCGATTCCCCATGCGATCACGGTGACAAGGATTTTTCGCTGCGTTGTGGCAGTACGGATCATGTCTCTGTGATTATGGCTTTTCCAAGTTTTTGCCAACGATTCGCATCAGAAATATTGCGATGATGTTGGCCAGAATGATAGCGTAGACGCCGCCGGCGGAGCCGAGCCCCACATTCTGGCTTTCCAGAACTCTTTGGAATATGAGATAGGTTAAAGTTTTCGTTCCGAACGACCCTTGTGTTGTGACGAAGATCTCGGCGAAGATCGACAGCAGAAAGATGGTCTGAATCAGGATGACAATGGCAATGGCTTGTCCGAGGTGCGGCAGAATAATGTGCTGGAACCTGGCCAGGGCGCCGGCGCCATCAATTTCCGCCGCTTCCAATTGATCGCGATCAAGCGACTGAATCGCGGTCAGCAAAATCAATGTTGCGAACGGCAGCCACTGCCATGACACAATCAGGGTCACCGAAAAAAGTGACGCTTGGCTTAGCCATTCCAATGGCGCAAGCCCGAAGAACTTCCACAAATGTGCGAAAAGGCCATTGACGGGATCCATGAACATGTTTTTCCACACCAGGGCCGAAACGGTCGGCATGACAAAAAATGGTGCAATGACCAGGATTCGAACAACCCCCTGCCCCCACATCGGCTGATCGAGCAGCAGCGCCAGCACAATGGCAAAAAACACGGTAATGAGAAGCACACCGCCGACGATCGCAAGCGTTGCCTGGATACTGGGCCAAAATGAGCTTGAGGTCACAAAACGTATGTAATTGTCGAATCCAGTCCATCCCAGATCGCCGCCACGCAGCGGCAGATAACGCTTGAAAGAGAAGTACAGCGTCATTGTCAGCGGCACCAGCATCCACACCAGCAATAGAAACACCGCTGGCGCCATCATGAGTCGGGCAAGAGATCTTGTATGCGTTGTATGCGTCGAAGCCGCCAAGACTGCCTCTATCGGAAAACTGCGTACTACCGACAGTTGCCCACTGCGGCTAAAGGAGGGAGGGTGCCATCCCTCAGCCGCAGTATAGGCAGGGTTTGAGGATTTGTGCAGGGATAAAATTGCATATAACCCAAACCCCAGTTGAAGTGAATCAGCAATCTGCGGGACTGTTCACGCCGAACATCGGTATCTTTTGTCCCTTGTAGCGGACTGATTACAAATAACCGGCCGCTTCCATCTCGTCGACTGTCAGGGCTTGCGCTTTTTCAAGCGCTTCGGCAACGGATTGCTGGCCGGCGAGCGCCGCGGAAAATTCCTGTCCGACCTGAGTGGCGATGCCGGCAAATTCGGGAATCGCGACAAACTGAACACCGGTATACGGTACTGGATCAACAGTCGGCTGGGTGGGATCGGCAGCGTTGATTGAATTCAGTGTCATTGCCGAAAATGCCGCGGCTTCCTGATAAGCTGGATTTGCATAAAGCGATTTGCGGGTTCCTGGCGGAACATTGGCCCAGCCTTCCTTGGACGCAACGAGTTCGGTGTAATCTTTGCTGGTTGCCCAAGCGATGAATTTCTTCGCCGCATCGGTCGCATCCGAACCGGCTGGCACGGCCAGTGACCACGCCCACAGCCAGTTCCCGCGTTTGCCGAGCCCGTTGTCTGGGGCCAGCGCAAATCCGACACTGTCTGCGACCGTCGATTCGTTCGGATTGGTCACAAATGAGGCGGCTACGGTCGCATCAATCCACATGCCGCATTTGCCTTGCTGGAAGAGCGACAGGTTTTCATTGAATCCGTTCGTGGATGCGCCTGGAGGACCATAGCTGTTCATCAGATCAACATAAAAATTGAGTGTATCGGCCCACTCGCTGCTGGTGAACTGCGGATTCCAGTTCTCATCGAACCAGCGCGCGCCGAATGAATTCGCGGTGGCAGTCAGGAAGGCCATATTCTCACCCCAGCCTGCTTTTCCGCGCAGGCACACACCGTAAACTTCACTGCTTTTATCAGTCATCGCCGCGGCCGCTTGCTTGACAAAATCCCAAGTGGGCGCATCAGGCATCTCAAGTCCCGCTTTTGCTATCAGGTCGGTGCGATACATGACCATGGAGCTCTCGCCGTAAAACGGGGCTGCATATAGCTGGCCGTCGACCGTCAAGCCGTTGCGGATGGCCGGCAGAAGGTCATTGACATCCCAGCTTGCCGGCAGATCGTTCAATGACACCAGCCAGCCGTTGCTGCCCCAGATTGGCACTTCATAGGTGCCGATGGTAAGGACATCAAATTGACCGCCTTTGGTGGCGATATCTTGAGTGACACGCTGACGCAGTACATTCTCTTCCAATGTGACCCATTCAAGGGCAATGTCTGGATTCTTGTCAGTAAAGTCGGCTGTCAGCCCTTGCATTCGAATCATGTCGCCGTTGTTGACTGTCGCAATGGTAACGACGGTCGCGGCGTGCGATTGAGTGAATGCGACCGCGGCAAACGCGACCGCGAGCAGTCCGGCAGCGAATCGCTTCGAATTCTTGCGCATGATGATTTTCCTCCTCCGAAAATCCGATTAATTTATCAATGTGATTTATAAATATAACAATTTATTTCCTGTGTCAATCGCAAAAGTTCAAATTTTCTGTCTGTCGGCGCCGACAGACAGTGCAACGGTACCAGCAAAATTTCAAACATTCTGCAATGCGACTGGCAAATTTTTGTCGCACTGGCGATGCAAAGCCCTGTCTTGCGGGGCAATTGAATGGCACAATGCGGAGCATGGCTTGAGCTGAGAAGCTGTGTCTCGTCAGTTAGGACCGCGATTGGGCGTTTGGATGGGCGGGCGAAACAGCTCCGGCCGCAGTCGGTTTCTTGCCGGTTCTGACCAGCAATTCAGGGTCTGGAGAAAACCGTTTTAGCAGCGGCATGAGTGCGGCGCCCCGAACGCGCGCGGAAGGCCCGATTGATCCGATTGCAATCTCAAACGGGGAAAGGCCTGCGCGATTGAACTTTGCGCACTCCTTGGAAACCGCATTTACAATTCGTTCTCGCCATGCGGGACACAGCAGTCCATCAATGACGATTTCTTGAAAATCGATGACGCTGGTGGCTGCGGTGATTGCGTGTGACAATGCCGGTACCGTGCGGCGCATCCATTTTCCGAATAACAATTCCGCACCATTGGCAGGTATGAAATTAAACATATCGGAAACATCGAATCCGGCTGCTGCGAGAGAACGCTCGAGATCAACAACAGAAGTCAGATGAATCAGCTGATTGGGGAGGCCGTCAGAATCTTTTCCCGCCATTGGCAGCGAGCCGATCGCGCCCGCATTCAATTGCTCGCCGCGATGCAATTGGCCATCGATCACAACGCCGCCGCCGACAAAAGTGCCAAGAAAGAAATAAAGTGCGCTGCGTTTTCCGATCCGGTCGCCCGCAATCATTTCCGCCGCACAGGCTGCGGTGGCATCATTGAAAAGCGATACAGTCAGACCAGTTGAATGTTCAAGCCGCTGGCGGACATTGATGTTTCGCCAGCCTTCCAGCGCTGCCGGCTGCAGACCCAGAACTTCGGACCATTCGTGCAAATCCCAGGGGATCGCGACGCCTAGCCCGGCGATTCGCGGTCGGTGCTGCAAGTCTACAGCTCCAGTCAGTTCGTCGGCGGCTTCCAGTGCCGCAGCCATGGTGGATTCGGGCAGCGGCGCCTGGTAGCGTTGAGTGCGCGATGCGATGATGTTGCCATTGAAGTCAACCAGAATCGCTTCGAGACTGCGGCGCCCGATCTTTATGCCGATAGAGAACGCGCCCTGAGAATTGAGAGTAATCGGTGTAAAAGGTTTGCCGACCTGGCCACGCACACATTCGAGCTCGATCAGAAGTCCCTCTTCAATCAGTGCGTTGACGATCACTGTGGCTGCTTGGCCACTGAGTCCCGTGGTTCGAGCAATTTCCGCCTTTGACAATGCACCTTCCTGACGAATGGCCGCAATCGTCAGCCTTTCGTTGTAAGCCCGAAGCCCTATTGAATCTCCGCCCCGCATAAATTTGCTGTACTCTCTTGGATTGCAATTAAAAAATAAAATTTTAACTCAAACTGGAAAATTTCGAAAAATAGTAAATCAATCTAATTTATAAATTACCAAGCTTCCGATCGAAAAACTCAAGTTAAATCGGCAGCAAGGCAAATTCCATCAATCTTCAGATTATCTTAATCCATCGACTGACAGGAACAGAATATGTCGGAGTTGAATTCAAAGGCACTTGCGATTGTAGCATCTCGAGCCGGAAAAATGGATACTGAAAAGGCGCGTCAGCCGATGCAAAATGACCGCCGATCAAGACCATGTTGCGCAAACCCGGATGGCAACGGTTCAGGGGTTTGACAATGAATTATCCGTGCATCCGCAGCTTGGCAGACTTCACCGCGGCAGATGTGTCCGGATCCGAATATCAAACTCTCATGCCAGGCGCAATCCCGAGCGCTGTGCACGGCGCCAGCAATGATCAAGTTGTCACAATTGCGATCGGTTGATTGATGTATTTGGTGTGTGGCGAAGCGCTGTTTGATGTCTTCATCGACAGCAAGAGCAAAAGTTCCGGCAGTTTGCGCTTGGAAGCGCATCCCGGCGGGTCACCGTTCAATGTTGCCATCGGCATTGCGCGCTTGGGAGGCAGGGCGGCGCTGCTGACTGGCATGTCGCGGGGCACACTTGGCGAGCACCTTGTTCGCACGCTGAAGCAGGAATCCGTGTCGACTGACTACCTGGTACGCTCTGGCAAACGCACAACACTTAGCATTGTTGGGGTCGATGACTTGGGGCAGCCCGATTATCAATTCTATGGATTGGGGTCGGCGGATTGCAATGTAACGCCAGAGCTTGTTCCGGCCATCAGTGATGAGATCAGCGGCCTGCATTTTGGTTCTTATTCAATTGCGATCCAGCCGATTGCTGACGCCTTTGCCAATATTGCCAAGTCGGCGACCAGTCGATTCATTTCGGTTGATCCCAATGTTCGAACAATGGTGGAGCCCAATCTTGATGTATGGAGATTTCGGATGCAAGAATTCTCCGCGTGCGCCGACCTGATGAAGTTCAGTATGGAAGACCTGCGAACACTCTATCCGGATGTCGAAAAAGGCCAAGCGGCAAGGATGTTTCTTGATGCCGGTGTCAAGCTCGTTGTGATTACCGATGGCGGCAGAGCCGTGTCGGCCTGGACGCATAAAGATCACGTTGTGCGCGTGACGCCGCCGGTGACTTCGGTTGTCGATACCGTTGGCGCTGGTGACAGCTTTCAGGCGGCGCTGCTGGTCGGGCTGTTCGAGGAAGGCGCTGGCCATCCAAAGAGTGCGGTGGCAGCGCTGGACAAGAGACAGCTGGAGAATCTTCTGAACTTTGCCGTTGAGGCCGCACGAATCACCTGTCGCAGGCGCGGCGCTGATTTGCCGCGCCGCACTGAAATGTCTGGATTGGTATTTGAGCTGTGCCAATGATTTCGCGCCTCTTCCGAGGTCGATTCGGTCAGTCAGGGCAGCCGCCAAGCAATCGTCAAGCATCGCTTCATTCAAGAACGGCCGGGGTGCGTGCCTGCTGAAGCGACAGAGAATCCCGCGAATTGGCATAATTGGAATTTGAATCATTTTCCGTTCCAAGTGTCTTTTTGCATAGCGGACGCAACGTAAAGTCGACCACAGGCGATACCGGATGAAGAATGGACTTTGCAAGCTTGCGCTTGGTCCCAGACCAATGCGAATTGCAATGACGGGCAAGTCGCCCGGCGATGGCGACGGCCTTGCGCATATTGATGGGCTGTTATCCGCCGCTGGCACGCATACGCCGTCGCGAAGGGCACTGATCAAGACTGCTGGCCTTGCTGTAGCGCTGATGCCGGCAGGTGCGGCGCTTGGCATCCTCAGCTTGACCCCTCGCCAGAGCGAAGGACCGTTTTATCCCCTTGATCTGCCGTTAGATTCCGATGCGGATCTGGTTCAGGTCAATGGCATGAGCCGACTGGCAACAGGAATCATTGTCCACTTGGCCGGCAAGGTGGTTGCCGCAAGCGGCAATCCAATTGCGGGCGCGACAATAGAAATTTGGCAGTGCGATGCTTTCGGCGCCTACAAGCACCCGCGCGACCGCGGTGATGTGTCAGAACCGGAATTTCAAGGTTTCGGCATGACCACAACTTCCGACCGCGGCGAATTTCGTTTTCGCACCATTCGGCCAGTCAGCTATCCAGGCCGCACACCGCATATTCACGCGAAAATCAAAGCCGCTGGAATGCGCACCTTGACGACGCAGCTGTATGTTGCCGGCGAGTCGCGCAACGCAGCCGACTTTCTGTACAGCCGCATCCCTGAAGACCGCCGCGCCCTCGTCACGGCGCATTATCCCGATTCGCCCGAGGAGTCAGCTGCGGTCATTCCCCGCTACACAATTGTGGCCGGCTGACGCGGGTGGCAGGCAATCGCGGACAGACAGAACCAACCGCTGCCGCAAGCCGAATCTTCGCCCCCGAATTGCGGGGTTCAGCCGTTGCTGAACGGCGCAAAACCGCTGATATTCTCAGTACCGAATTAAATTAAAATGGCACGTCCAATTTTCATGCAATGACACAAGCCAATTCAACAGGGCTGGCGGCATTTTCCAGCCGGGCAAGGAGACGAAATGTTCAGAAAGTCAGATTCGATCGAAACCTTTGATTCAGCGCTGTGGGAAGCCATGCGCAATGAGGAAATCCGCCAGGAAGAGCACGTTGAGCTGATCGCATCGGAAAACTATACCAGTCCCCGGGTGCTGCAGGCGCAAGGCTCGCTGCTGACCAACAAATACGCCGAAGGCTATCCCGGCCGGCGCTACTATGGCGGCTGCGAGCATGTCGATGTGGCCGAAGAGCTGGCGATTGAGCGCGCCAAGAAACTGTTCGGCGCAGACTACGTCAATGTGCAGCCGCATTCAGGCTCGCAGGCGAACAGCGCGGTTTTTATGGCGCTTCTCGAGCCCGGCGATACGGTGCTTGGCATGAGTCTGGATCATGGCGGTCACCTTACGCATGGCGCCAAAGTAAACTTTTCCGGCAAGATTTACAGCGCTGTTCAATACGGCGTCGACAGCGAGGGCATGATCAATTATGCACAGGTGGCTGAGCTCGCCGCGCAGCATCGGCCGAAAATGATCATTGCTGGCTTTTCGGCTTACTCGCGGGTGCTGGATTGGCACCGCTTTCGCGAAATCGCCGATGCCAATGATGCCTTGCTGTTCGTCGATATGGCGCATGTCGCCGGGCTGGTTGCCGCCGGCCTGTACCCCAATCCGGTGCCGATCGCGGATGTGACCACGACCACAACCCATAAAACCCTGCGTGGTCCGCGCGGCGGCCTGATTCTGGCTCGGAAAAATGAGGACATAGAAAAACAGCTGGCTTCGGCTGTATTTCCTGGCGGCCAGGGCGGGCCGCTGATGCACGTGATCGCGGCCAAGGCAGTGGCATTCAAAGAGGCGCTAGCGCCAGAGTTCACCGCATACCAGCGTCAGGTTCTGGAAAACGCGCGAGTGATGGCCGCAGCGTTTATGGATCGCGGTTACAAAGTTGTGTCGGGCGGGACCGATGATCATCTGTTTTTGCTAGACCTGATCGATAAGAACCTCACTGGCAAAGATGCGTCAGCGGCCTTGGAGCGGGCCAACATTACGGTCAACAAAAATTCCGTGCCGAACGAGCCGCGCTCGCCGTTTGTGACCAGCGGTCTGCGCATTGGCACGCCCGCGTGCACGACGCGCGGCTTCAAAACTGCCGAGTCGCGTGAGCTCACCCACTGGATGTGTGACATCCTGGATGATATTGGGAACGAATCCGTCAATGCACAGGTCAAGGCCAAAGTCAAAGAGCTTTGTGCGCGCTTTCCGGTTTATGGATAGCCAGCGGCCTGACTCCAGCCCAGACGAGCATCTGCTCTGTGAAAAAGTATTCGATCTTCTCTCTCGCCCGCCATGCGCTGAGCGGTCACTCAAAGTGGTCGCCGGCGTGGCGTGATCCGGAGCCGAAAGCCGCTTATGACGTTATTATCGTCGGCGGCGGCGGGCATGGTCTGGCGACAGCCCACTATCTCGCGTCTGAGCACGGCATCACCAATGTCGCAGTGCTTGAGAAAGGCTGGATTGGCGGCGGCAATACTGGACGCAATACAACCATCGTGCGCTCAAACTATCTGTGGGATGAGGCGGCGCATCTGTATGAAAAATCACTCAAGCTGTGGGAGACGCTGTCGCAGGAACTGAATTTCAATGTAATGTTCTCGCAGCGCGGCGTCATGAATTTGGGGCATAATCTGCAAGATATGCGCGATATCTACCGCCGCTCGAATGCCAACAAGCTCAATGGCATAGACAGTGAAATCCTGTCGGCAGAGCAAATCGCGAAGAGGGTGCCGATCATCAACATATCCCCGGCTGCCCGGTATCCGATTCTTGGCGCCTCGTTTCAGCCGCGCGGCGGCGTTGCGCGCCATGATGCAGTGGCTTGGGGCTTCGCGCGTGCGGCCGATTCGAAAGGTGTGGATATCATCCAAAACTGTGAGGTGACTGGTTTTCGCCGCGCCAACGGCGCCGTTGCGGGTGTTGAGACCAGCCGCGGCTATATCCAGGCGAAAAAAATCGGTGTGGTGGCCGCCGGGCACTCCAGTGTCCTCGCGGCCATGGCGGGCCTGCGCTTGCCCATTGAGAGCCACCCGCTGCAAGCGCTGGTGTCTGAACCGATCAAGCCGATTCTGGATACGGTCATCATGTCCAATGCCGTGCACGGCTACGTCAGTCAGTCGGACAAGGGCGAACTGGTGATCGGCGCCGGCATCGATGCCTACGTCGGTTACGGCCAACGTGGCAGTTTCGGGACCATTGAGGGCAATGTCGCCGCGATCGTGGAGCTGTTTCCGGTATTCTCGCGGGTGCGCATGATGCGTCAGTGGGGCGGTATCGTGGATGTCTGTCCTGATGCTTGTCCTATTCTTTCCAAAACTTCGGTCAGCGGACTTTACTTCAACTGCGGCTGGGGCACCGGCGGGTTCAAGGCGACCCCTGGATCCGGGTGGACTTTTGCCCATACCATCGCCAAAGATGAGCCGCATGCGCTCAATGCCGCATTCAGCATTGACCGATTTGTCACCGGTGCGCTTGTGGACGAGCACGGCGCCGCCGGCGTGGCCCACTGAAAACGGATCTGGGTGAGCGGGCGATGCTGTTGATCAACTGTCCCTGGTGCGGACTGCGCGACGAAAGCGAGTTCAGCTATGGCGGTGAGGCGCATATCGTGCGTCCGCTCAAGCCCGACGAATTGACCGATGCGCAATGGGCCGACTATCTTTTTATGCGCGCGAACATCAAGGGTGATCAGCGCGAGCAATGGTGCCACAGCGCCGGCTGCCGGCGGTGGTTCAACGCCGAGCGCAACACAGTTACCTATAAATTCGGCCGCAGTTACCTGGGAGCTGCGTCGCCGGATGCCGGAGACTGAGCATGACGCAGCGCAATCGTCTGGCATCCGGCGGCCGTATCAATCGTGCCCGCCCTGTCAGTTTTTTCTTCAATCAAAAAAAATACGAGGGCTATGAAGGCGACACGGTGGCCTCGGCACTGCTCGCCAATGGCATCAATCTGATCGCCCGCAGTTTCAAATACCACCGCCCGCGCGGCATTATGGGCAGCGGTGCTGAGGAGCCGAGCGCATTGCTGCAGATCGGGACGGGAGCGCATGCGACGCCGAATCCCCGGGCGACCCAGACTGAGATTCATGAAGGCCTGCAAGTCGCAAGTGTCAACTGCTGGCCGAATGTGAGGTTTGATGTGGGGTTGGCCATGGGCTTTGCCGCACCGCTGCTGCCGGCCGGGTTCTATTACAAGACCTTTATGTATCCGCATAAAGCGTGGATGTTTTATGAAAAGGCTATACGCCGGGCCGCGGGTTTTGGCAAGGCCGCCTCGCTGGCAGACCCACAGCGCTATGAAAAAACCGATCTCTGGTGCGATGTGCTTGTTGCTGGCGCTGGACCGGCGGGACTGAGTGCCGCGCTGGCAGCGGCTCGCGCTGGCGCACGGGTGATTGTCGCTGAGATGAGTCACGAGTTCGGCGGCGGATTTCTGCGCAGCGCGGATGCGAATCATCAGCATTGGCTTGACCGGACGCTGGACGAGTTGAAAGACTGTCCGGAAGTGACACTGCTGTCGAGAACCACAGTCGCCGGCTACTACGACGGCAATTTTCTGTTCTTGAATCAGTGTCAGGCCGATTGCCGCGCGGATTATCAGATTCACCTCGCCCGCGAGCGCAGCTTCAGAGTGAGAGCAAAGCAGGTGGTGCTGGCCACCGGCGCGATTGAGCGACCGCTCGTGTTTGAGAACAATGATCGCCCCGGTGTGATGCTGGCGAGCGCCGCTCAGGAATATGTCAATCGCTATGCGGTCAGACCGGGCAAAGAGGCGGCTATTTTTACCAATAACGATTCAGCCTATGGCGTGGCGCAGGCACTGCTGGCGGCGGGCGTGGCTCTCAAAGCCGTTGTCGATATACGAGCACAGGTGCCTGAAAATGAGATGCAGAGACTGGCTGAGCGCCAAGTTGAAGTGATGGCGGGGGCAGCGGTCGTGCGCGTGCGGGGGCGCAGCCGAGTCAAAGCGGTGGAAGTGATGCCGCTCAGTGCAGATCGCCGGACTGCGGCCGGCGACAAGAAGATTGTACGCTGCGATCTGCTGTGCGTCTCAGGCGGCTGGAATCCGGCTGTTCACTTGCATGCCCAAAGCGGCGGCAAGCCGAAATATGACCGGAGTCTGGCTTGTTTTGTGCCTGGCGAATCGCAGCAGAGCGAACGCTCTGCCGGAGCGGCAAATGGGGTCTTTGCGACTTCTGACGCGTTGCGCGAAGGCTACGATGCCGGCTTGGCTGCGGCGCGCCATTGCGAATTTGAGGACCTCGATGAGTGCCCCCAAGACTATGAGGGCTTCAGCGCCGGCGAGCGTTATGCAATTGTGCCGCTGTGGCAGGTCCCGCATCCGCCAGGCACTGGCGGCGGCAAGAAGTTTGTCGATTTTCAGAACGATACCACAGCGAAAGATCTCAAGCTTGCCGTGACCGAGGGCTACCGCTCGATTGAGCATGTCAAACGCTATACCCTGCTTGGTTTTGGTACTGATCAGGGCAAACTTGGCAATATCAATGGAATGGCCATTGTCTCGGACTTTCTTGGCCAAGACATTGCACAAACGGGCACAACCACATTTCGGCCGCTGTATACGCCCGTAACATTCGGTGCGATCGCCGGTCGGGAGATCGGCGAGACCCTGTTTGACCCCATCCGCAAGACCGCTATGCACCAGTGGCATGTCGACAACGGGGCTGAATTTGAGAATGTCGGCCAATGGAAACGACCGTGGTACTATCCGCGCAAGGGTGAAAGCATGCAGGATGCGGTTCGCCGCGAATGCGCCGCCGCACGAAATCAAGTGGCTGTGCTTGATGCCTCGACTCTGGGTAAGATTGAAGTCCGCGGCCCCGACAGTGTTGCGTTTCTGAACATGATTTACACCAATGCCTGGGACAGTCTGCAGATCGGCGCCTGCCGCTATGGACTGATGCTGGGCGAAGACGGCATGGTGATGGATGACGGGGTGACGGCCAGACTGGGTGACGATCATTTCTATATGACGACCACAACCGGCGGTGCGGCACATGTGCTGGCATGGATGGAGCGGTGGCGCCAGACAGAATGGCCTTGGATGAAAGTGTACTTTACGTCCGTTACCGACCAGTGGGCGGTCATCTCGATTGCCGGTCCTAAAGCGCGCGAGGTTGTGGGCAAGGTGGCGCCGCAGCTGGATCTGTCAAATGCGGATTTTCCTTTTATGACATTCAAAGATGCCTGGGTGGCCGATGTGCGCGCACGCATTTTCCGGGTCAGTTTCAGCGGCGAGCTGTCCTATGAAATCAATGTGCCGGCGAATTATGGCATGCATATCTGGCAGAAGATTTTCGAGGCTGGCCAAGGATACGGCATTACGCCGTATGGCACAGAAACGATGCATGTTTTGCGGGCAGAAAAAGGTTTCATCATTGTCGGGCAGGACACTGACGGCTCCGTCACCCCCATAGATCTGGGCATGGATTGGATTGTTTCCAAGAAGAAAGACTGCCTGGGCAAACGCTCGCTGACGCGCAGCGATTGTGTGCGGGCGGATCGCAAGCAGCTGGTGGGACTACTGACTGAGAATCCGCAAAAGGTGCTTCCTGAAGGGACACAGCTGATTGAGAAGCCAACGGCGATCACGCCGGTGCCGATGATCGGTCATGTCACCTCAAGCTATTTCAGTCCGACGCTCGGGCGCTCCATTGCACTGGCGGTTGTCAAAGGCGGCCAGTCGCGAAAGGGTAGCGTTGTCCACGCTTCGCTGATGTCGGGTGAGTCGGTTGCCGCGCAAATCTGCAGTCCGGTGTTTTACGATGCAACGGGAGAGCGCCAGCATGTCTGAGGATATTGTGCAACGCTCGTCGCTGGCTCTGATTGCGGATGCCGAACCGCCGTATCAGCACTTCAAGGGCGTTGAAATCCGGGAGCTGGCGTTCATGTCGCACTTCAATCTGCGCCTGCCCGGCGATGAGGCGAATCAGTTTGAGCAGTTTTTCGAGTTCAAGCTGCCACTTGAGCCCAATACATTTGCGTTGTCAGGTCCGGATCTTTGCATTTGGCTCGGTCCCGATGAGTGGCTGTTGATTTGCGGGCCTGACCGCAGTGAAACGGTGCGGGCGAAGGTCTTGGAGCTGGCTCGCAGCGGCTTCGCAGCGGCCGTGAATCTTTCCAGTGCGCAAACGATCATTCGCGTAACCGGCCATCGTGCAGCAGATTTTCTCAGCCGTGCAATAGCCTACGATCTGCACCCGCGCAATTTCACAGCCGGCCACGCTGTGCAGACAGTGCTGGCGCGTGTGCCGGTTGTCATCGTCAATCAGGCCGGCGAAGAAATGACTTTCGATGTGATCGTGCGCCGCAGTTTTGCTGACTATCTTTGGCACTGGCTGGTCGACGCGGGCAGCGAAAGCGCTTTCCGACCGTAAGCATTGCAGGGCAGGCTGATTTCAGGATTGCGGCGCACCGCCGCTGTCCAGGCCTGCCGCGGCAAGAATCGCAGGTATCTTGTCCTCCCAGCCGATTGCCATAATGTGAATGCCGCCTGCAAGGGGGTGCAGTTTCTCGATGATGGATGCGCTGATCGCAGTGCTAGCGGCGGCGATTGCATCTCGGTCGCCGCCGAGACTTGCAATTTTTTGTATCAGTCGGTCGGGTACTTGAATTCCCGGCACCCGCTCGTTCAGGTAGTTCGCCATGGCGACGGACTTGATTGGAATGATGCCCGCCAGAATCGGCACTGGCACATCGCCGGCTCGTTCAAGGAAACGCTCAAAATCGTCAGCTGAGTACACTGCCTGGGTCTGCAAAAAGCGAGCGCCGCCATCGATTTTGCGGCGCATATTGCTCAGTTCTGTCTGCAGGTCGGCCGCACCGGGATTGACAACTGAGCCGAGGAAGAAATCAGTTGCCTGGTTGAGTGGATTGCCGTTGAAATCTGCACCGCCATTGAGAGCGCTCGCAGCTTCAAGCAGCTGGGAGGCAAACAGATCGAATACGGGTTTGGCTTCTGGATGGTCGCCGTTGGCTGGCGGATCGCCGCCCATGAAGACGAGATTCTTGATCCCCAAAGCCGCTGCCGCAAGCATGCCGGCTTGCAGTGCAATCCGGTTCTTGTCGCGAGATGTCATTTGGACGATGGGCTCAAAGCCCTGATCAAGAAGCAAATGCGCAGCTGCGACCGGATCCATTGCCATGCGTGCGGCGTGCGACTCAGTCAGGTTGTATGCGTGCACGAGACCGCGCAGCTTTTCAGCTTTTTCGAACAGTGAGTCAAGACGAATGCCTTTCGGCGGGTTCAGCTCGCAGGTTACAGCGAACTCGTCGTTTTCGATTCGTTGTCGCAGGCTCATTGTAGATATGCAATTCGCTTGGCTGGAATGTGTGCGCTTTTCATTTGAAGTGCATGACAAAGCCGCCCATTCTAAAACAATCAATATCGTTCAGATGCAATATTTTTTGCGCGCATTCAACACGATCGTTTGGCAGTGTTCGCAGCGATAAGTCGAAATTCGCAGTATACTTTGACGGGCGACTGTCAACAGCCGCAGACCCTGAAATGGCTCGCAGACACAAACTGAAGCTCGATTTCCGCCGCTTCGAATTGCGGGCCTTGCACTTCAAGCCATCTGAGGCAGGAGATTCCCATGAAAGGCAGCTGTCTTTGCCAAGCAGTGCAATACGAATACAGCGGTACGCCTGAGGCCCCTTTATGCTGCCACTGCAGTCAATGCCGCAAGCAGTCCGGACATGTATTTGCGGCGGGCCAGGTACATGATTCGAATCTGCAAGTGCGCGGCGAGGTGCGCTGGTTTGCATCATCGCCGACGGCCAAACGCGGCTTTTGTCCGATCTGCGGTTCCTTTCTGTTCTGGAAAGCCGTGCATGCAGATACGATCCAGGTTTCGCTGGGCACGCTTGACGGTGACACTGGAGTCAAATTGACGCAGCATGTCTACACGGCATTCAAAGGCGACTATTACGAAATTGCCGATGATGCGGAGCAATTCGCGACTGAACCGAAGGTATTGTCGGAATGATATGTTCGGCGCCAATCGGTTGAGGATCACTTGAGCCGTTGAATTACAGCGATAATTTTGTATGCGGTCTGGAGTTTCTGTGGGGTGATGGTTTTTTGTCACCCGGCGGTCCATGGGAACTGCGTGAAATTCTAAAATTCTCAGCATTGTCGATAAAGATGTGCTGGACATTGGCTGTGGCATCGGCGGCTATGACCGGCTGCTGGTAACCGAGCATGGCGCCCGCAAAGTTGTTGCGGTCGACGTGGAGTAAAGTCTCATCGACCGCGCTCGACATGATGCCCTCGCTGCCGGACTGGCTGAGAGTATCGAATATCAACTGGATTTGCCGCCGCCGCTACCCTTCGGCAATGCAAGTCTCGATGTGGTCTATTCCAAGGATGCCATCGTCCACGTGTCCGACAAGCTGGGTTTATTTCGGGAGATCTTCCCGGTTCTCAGGCCGGGCGGTTTCTTTGTCAGAGCAGATTGGCTTGGAAGCGAAGAAGCCGATCAATCTGAGCGCATCCGAGACTGGCTGGACTATTCGGATCTTGAGTCTTACTTTTGTACCGACGATCAATTGCATCGCATTCTGCACCAAGTCGGTTTTTGCAATTCCAGAACGCAGGATTGCAACGGCTGGCATTGTACGTTGATTGAAGACGAGCTGGCGAAAGTCAGCCGTGCGCAGTGCGAGGAGTTTGCTCGCCTGTTTAGTACTGAGTCAGCGGAGCTCAGATACGAGAGCTCGCTTCGCAAAAAGTGTGTAATCGATGCCGGTAAGCTGCGTCTGACGCGGATTTATGCCTATGCCGGCAGGTAAGTGCCAAGCAAAACCCGGCAGCGAGAGATGATCGTTGTCTCTCGCTATATGTCGCATATAAATTGCGCTTCGTACAGCGGCCAGATTTCCACTGGGCGGCGAGTGAAATCAGGTCGTTTGCCAGCCAGGATAATTGCCCGAGAAGGGTTGTATCGCTCCAGGTATGAACGCAGGCTGCGGGCTCGAGTACGTGCCGCGCTTTTTACCTCCACCGGAATGAAGACATCATCTTTACTTTGATGAATGAACTCGATTTCAGCTCTTGCCACTTGCCATGAATATGTTGGACGGCTGCTTCGGGCGGTCAGTTCCTGTTGCACAAAATTCTCCGCAAAGTAGCCCTTGTAGAAGTAATTCTGATCCGTCTGAGTCCGATAAGAGATGTTGAGCATATGCCCAAGCAGACCAATATCAAACAAGTACAGCTTGAAGATATTCGTTCGAGTTTTTGATTGCAGGGGCACCGCAGGTCTGCCGCTGATCGGATAGCATTGATGGACCAGCTTGCTTTTCACCAGCCAGTCAATAGGTCCTTGCAGCTGCTGGTATCGCGGCTGTTTATTGGCGACATCTTTGTATTTGAACCGCTGAACGGATCTGTCATGACAGGTGGCCAATTGACGCGGGACCGATGAAAATACTGCGTCGATATGCAATGCGTCGAGTTTGCCCGCATACTTCCCGAAATCTTGCCGATAACCGACGAGCAGGTCGCAATGAATTTGTGTGACCTTGCTGACTCTGTCCGCCAGTTTTGCCTGAGGGTCAAACCAGTGCGCAACTGCTTCTGGCATGCCTCCGACGAAATAGTAATCGAGCAGCATCAGCCAGAGTTGCTTGAAGATTGTCTGATCAGGTCGCCGCTGTAAAAAAGACGCCGCTAGCCTGTGGTTGCCGCTGGCTTGCAAAAATTCCTCAAAACACAATGGAAACAGCTCCTGATAGTGGACCGAGCCTACTGGAAACGAATCCAGCGAGCCCAAATTGGAACCTGTGGCACAGACGTATGCGAATGGCAGGTCTTCGGCAAAATACTTCAGTGAATTCACAGCTCTCGGGCAATCTCCGATCTCATCGAGGAAAATCATATCCCGCTGCAGATCAATGCGAGTATTGAGGCGCAACTCAATGAGCTCGACCAATACTCGCGGATCAAGAGAATCAGAAAAAATATCTGAGAGTGTCGGGTCCAGCCGGAAATCAAGTCGGTGCAACTTTCGAAATTGACTTTTCCCGACCAGTTCCGCAATCAAATAGGTTTTGCCAACCTGTCGAGCGCCATCCAGAAGCAAAGGTTTACGGCTGGATTGATTGATCCATTGGAGAATTTCGCTGACTTTGGAACGCACAAGCATGAAGAATTTCCATTAATCGCAGAGAAAGGTTTGCATTTGCTTGAAGGAAAATGGAATATATCATTATTATGCGCGTAATAATGTGTTATTTGCCTTTTTTATGCGTATAATAATGAAAATATACAATCGGCAGCGATCAAAACAGTCATGACTCCGCTTTTTGCACGTTGTACTGGATGGTGGGCAGCACCCGAGACCGACTGCACAATTAGCGTGCCATGGGGAAACGTCATCGGTTGCAGGCGAGTGCACAATCCAGCCGATATCAGATACGCCTGAAATGCCGGCAGTGCTTGATGAATTTGCTGCGGACTGCTGAACTAAACCGCAACAGGCCGTGGCAGTGTATCTATAATTCACGTTGCCGCAGCGTTGCAATTTTTTTCAATTTATTTGCCAAGGAGCCCGGCACAGTTGAGGCAATCTGTGCAAAGGTGCAACCCGCAGTTGGCAGACAGCTGCAATGATGACTTTGGCAAATTTTTCAATCCATCAATGAGCTTGATTATGCATATTCTATTTGCTGACAAATTTCCCGAAAAGCAGCTTGCGACGCTGCAAAATGCCGGACACCAAACGCACTACGAACCGGAATTGCAGGCAGAAGATCTAGCGGCTGCCATTTCCGGCAAGGAGATCCTGGTGGTGCGCAGCACCCGCGTCACGCAGGACACGATTGAAGCGGGAGAGGCCCTTGCAATCATTGTCCGGGCCGGGGCGGGAACCAATACCATTGACAAGGACTGCGCCGCGCGCCGCGGTATTCCAGTGTGCAATGTTCCCGGCAAAAATGCAATCGCCGTTGCGGAATTGACCATGGGCCTGCTGCTGAGCATTGATCGCAGAATTCCAGATAATGTCGCAGAGCTCCGAGCCGGAAAATGGGATAAGAAAAAATTTTCTGCGTCACGCGGCCTCTTCGGCCAGACATTGGGCATTGTCGGGGCCGGGTCGATTGGCATGGCTGTTGCAGAGCGAGCTTTTGCATTCGGACTTCAGATCATTATGCAGGACAAGCCGAATCGTTCGGAACAAATACAGCAAAAGATGCAAGCCTTGCAAATTCAGACAGTGGCAACCTTGGATGAATTGGCTGCTGCCAGCGATATCGTCACGGTGCATGT
The DNA here is from genome assembly GCA_965200545.1 of Arenicellales bacterium. GTDB lineage: Bacteria > Pseudomonadota > Gammaproteobacteria > Arenicellales > JAJDZL01 > JAJDZL01. The sequence continues at coordinate 753,548 of CBDAUJ010000002.1, forward strand.
TCCGGCCCTGCCAGCCACCGAGGGACTGATTGGCGAGCATTTTCTTGCGCAAATGAAAGCGGGTGCAGTTCTGCTCAATACCTCGCGCGGTGACGTGATTGATGAGCCGGCCCTGATCGCGATGATGGAGCAGAAAGGGCTGCGTGCCGGACTGGATGTTTATGCTGGTGAACCGGGCGCGGCTCAAGGCACCTTCAAGTCAGCGCTTGCGCAGCATCCCAATGTTTACGGCACCCACCACATTGGAGCTTCCACCGAACAGGCACAGGATGCTGTGGCCGCTGGTGTCCTGGAAATCATCAGTGCTTTCGAGCAGCGCCGCGTGATCAACCAAGTCAATTGACGTGATCAGCCAGTCAAAGAATTCAACACAACGCGGATACATGACGCAAATTGGGAGTTATTTCAAATGAGTGAGCGAGCATATAATTTTTGCCCAGGGCCCTGTATTTTGCCATTGGAGGTTTTGCAGGAAACACAAGCGGAATTTATCAATTATCAAAACACGGGCATTTCGCTGATTGAGCACAGTCACCGCGGGGCTGAGTTCAGCGAGGTGCACACAGAAGCCTGCGCATTGGTGCGCGCGCTTTTACAAGTGCCGGAAGGGTTTTCCATTCTGTTTATCCAAGGCGGCGCAACACTGCAGTTTGCGATGACTGCGATGAATCTGCTCGGACCCGGAAAGAAAGCCGGGTTTGTGAACAGCGGGCATTGGGCCAAGCTGGCGATCAAGGATGCGAAGCTGTATGGTGAAACGTATACAGCTTGGGATGGCACCGCCGGAAACTTTACTCGCATGCCGGCAAGCAGTGAACTCCAAATGCAGCCGGATACGCGCTATCTGCATATCACGACCAATGAAACCATTGGGGGCATCCGCCTGTTTGAGTGGCCTGATGTAGGTGTGCCGCTCGTCGCCGACATGTCTTCTGATTACTTTTCCAGACCGATTCCATGGAGCTTGATGGATATTGCCTATGGCGGTGTGCAGAAAAATCTTGGTCCGTCCGGGGCGGCACTGGTGATTTTGCGTGATTCCATTCTGGAAGACGCGGTGCAAGAATTGCCTGCCTACCTGAATTACGGCACGCATGCAAAAAGTCAGTCGCTGTTCAACACCCCGCCAGTGTTTACGATCTATGTCGTTGGCAAGGTTCTCAAGCGTTACAGAGAGCTCGGCGGCATTGGGGAGTTTGAGCGGCTCTCCATTGAAAAGAGTACCTATGTTTACGATGCAATTGATGGCAGCGGTGGATTTTATGATTGCCCGGTCAGCGGCGACAGCCGCTCGCGCATGAATATTGTATTTCGCTTGCCAAGCGATGAGCTCGAAGCGGCGTTTTTGGCGCAGGCCAAAGCGGAGAACTTGGTCAACCTCAAGGGGCATCGCAGTGTGGGCGGAATTCGCGCCAGCATCTACAACTCGCTGCCGATGGAAGGCGCCCAGAAACTCGCGGAGTTCATGAATCGATTTCGTGCCGCAAATTAATCGCACTTGACATCGCGGCGCGGAAAGCCCATTGCCTCAGATAAGCAAATTTGGCGGCCATCTGGTGCGGCAGCGGCGGGCGTGCAGTGTCGTTACGCCCGCGTACGATGCCATGACGCCGGCGCAGCGGCGCACATTTGCGGGACGCCATCCTGGCAATTATGTCAATGTGATGCGTTCGCTTGATGAGTTCGATGAGTACAACAAACCGACCCTTGAAGAAGTTCTTGCCCACAATCGATCTCATTTGCGGTGGCTGCTGGACGGCGATGCCTTTGCCCGCACGCCCCATCCGGCCTATTATCTGTATCAGCTCAAATGCCGTGCGCATGAGCAGACTGGCCTGATCGCAAATATCCCGGTTGCCGACTACACCGAAGCGCGGCTGAAAAAGCACGAGGACACCCAGCGCCAAAAAGAGGATATGCTGGTGCGCTATCAGGATGCCGTCGGTGTGGCCTCAAGTCCAATCTGCGTGGCGTACGCCGACCGTGCCGGGATTGATGATGCAGTCCGGCAGGCCAAGACGGCTGCGCCCTGTCTGAAGTTTTCCGCCTGGGATACCGTGGAGCAGACGGTCTGGCGTATTGATGATGCCCAAATTGAGCAGGCACTGGCCGATGAGTTTGCGCAGGTCGAGTACACCTATCTGACTGACGGTCACCACCGCTGCGCTTCGGGCGCGCGGTTTGCTGAACTGGTCCGAAAGCGAAGTGCTGCTGCGTCTATGTCACTGAACGCAGAACAGCTGCTGGTTGCGCTGTTTCCGCAAAGCCAGCTGAAAATTTATTCCTATTTCCGCTGTGTTCGCGATCTTGGCGGGATGAGTATCGCGCAACTTGTCAGTGCCATTGAAGGGGTCGGCATTGAAGTTGAACAGCAGCCAATCGAATCAGATCAACTGTTGCCTCAAGTGCGTCGGCAGATTACGATGATTGCGGGTCACAGGGCTTTTCGCTTGCGGATTCCTGATGCGCTGGTGCCGGAGCGGGATCCGGTGGGATGTCTGGATGTCTCGATACTCCAAAACAAGATTCTCGCGCCTGTTCTGAACATTGGCGATGCCCGGGGTGATGATCGGCTCAGCTATGTGCCAGGCGTTGGGGGGATATCTGTTCTCAGGGAGCGGTGCAGTTCCGACTGGCAAGTCGGTTTTGCCTGTGTGGACACAAAGATTGAGGAGGTTATCGAAGTTGCTGATGCCGCGCAGACGATGCCGCCCAAGTCAACATGGTTTGATCCAAAACTGAGAGCTGGAATCTTCCTTCGGCAGTGCGTCTGAGTCAAGAACACAAAGCGGATGTGTACCTGCAGGCCGAGGCCAGCCGACGCAGTGTCAACCGCACCGCAAGCGAGGCAACTCAGTGATGATGATCTTCGAGCGTCGACGGACCCTTTCCGCGAAATGCGAAAACAGTGATGACGCTGATGATAATCGGCGCGATGATAAGTGCGATAACGAGTGATTCGACCATGGCTTTGTGAGTGTGTTTAAATCTGATTAAATCTGAGTTCAATGGCTCGATGGCTCATTCATGTTCTCGGAGGTTTCAAGAAGCCTCGCGCATTTGTGTGACACCTGCCGGTTCGGCAAAATCACGATCATGCTCCAACGCTGGAATCATTTGACGTGCTTTGATTACCTCTTGGGTATCCACCTCGGCCATTATATAGCCGCGCTTCTCGCCGCCGTCGGCTAGAATTCGACCCCATGGGTCAATGATCAGCGAGTGGCCATATGTCCTTGCCTTACCGTGGTCGCCGAATTGACACGGTGCAATGATATAGCTGCCGGTTTCGATGGCGCGGCTTCTGAGTAGCACGTGCCAGTGGGCTTGCCCTGTAGTGCGCGTAAATGCCGCCGGGACCGCGATCATGGACGCTCCCGCGTGAGCCAGGGCGCGATAAAGGTAAGCAAATCGAAGATCGTAGCAAACGGAAAGCCCCAGCACCATGCCTGGCAGGTCGATTGTGACGGCTTGTGACCCTGGCGCAAATAGGTTTGACTCGCGGTAGGTTTCGCCGTTTGGCAGGTTTACGTCGAACATGTGGATCTTGTCGTAGCGGGCCGCCACAGTACCTTGAGGATTCAGCACAATGCACCGATTTCGCATGTTGCCATTGCCATCCTGAACGGCCAAAGAACCCAGCAGGAACCATGCATTCAGCTCGCGGGCTAAAGATTTCATTGCGGTGAGCGCCGGATGCTTGTCTTCTTCGTGAGGACTGACATCAAGGCCCTGTTTGTCAAGATGAAGATAAGCAAAAAACTCGGGCAGACAAACCAGCTGCGCACCGTCTTCGGCAGCTTTGCGGCAAAGGTCAACCGCGTCGTCGATTGTTTGTGCCATATTGCGGGTGGCACAGTTTTGTATGCAGGCGACGTGGAGCTTCATCAGATAATTCAGTTGAGTGTTGTTCGGCAAATCGAAATTTTAGCAAAAGTACAAAAAGCGAACTTGTCGGCATTGACCAGTCTCAAGCCATCAAGTCAAGTATATCGCAATCAATTCCGTGCGGCGGGTACACCATCACGAAAGAATCTGTTGGGACGGTGGTAATGAGGTATGCCGTCTACTCTAAAATGAAGGTGCCAAATCGGAGTGCGCGGGACCGGCACAGATCACGCGCAAAGGATCGCCTAAGGCGTGGGAAGTGTGCCACCGCTCTGATTCTGTTGAACCGCGACCGCGACGAGTTCAATTCTGTGGTCAGAACCGGTGCGGCAGGTGCCGCCAAAAGCAACCGCCGGCGCAGGTTCAATGTGCTGTGGGATCGCTTTGGGCTAAACTATGCCCGAAAGCGCACAGCGGCATGCACCTGGCGGAGATTGAGATCAGAGTCATGATTCAAAAGTGCACTTGGTTTTTGGCGTGTTGATTGCGCAAGGCTTTTTGAGAAAACGTAAAGTAAGTTTTCAGGATCAGTTGAATTTGACAGTTCATATTTTGGCGGCAAAAAACACACCCAGCACAATCCTACGGATTGAACTGTGGACTAAAAACCGCTGACGAGGTTGCGGAAGTGTGTGCAAAGTATTGTGATTCAAGCGAATTTAATGCTAAAGTCCATTTCCCTGCCAAAGGGAGTTCGAAATATGGGAGGCAGATCGGTCAAAGTGAGGTGTTGATATGACAGCAGAAAATGTAGGAATAGTAATATAGGTTACAGCACTACTAGCGGTGGTTGGGATTATTTTCAAATTTGGAAAATGGTACGGTGAAGTCAATAGCGATCAAAAAAAGGTTTAGCGATTTTATAGTCAAAATTGGTAAAGATATAGAAGACATTCTTGGGCGGCTTCCGCCTTCATCGACTGCGAGCTCAAGCCCGATTCGACTCACCGAAATTGGAGAACGAATATCGAATCACATTGGCGCTAAAGAATGAGTGGCAACGGAAGTGGATCATCTTGCGTCAAAAACTAAAGACATGAATGCTTTTGAGATACAGACCCTATCATTCAATCATGCGAAATCATTCAAACCAGACGATTCATTGTTGAACAAGATGCAAGAGTCCGCATTCGAATCAGGAATCAATTTAGACGGTGTAAAAGATGTTCTTGGTGTTGAATCGAGCGACTGTTTGCTTCAAATGGACAAATGTACATTTTCGTCTTAGACTGACTAATAAAACCGTCCAGTGCGTTTAAGTACAGGCTTAGCCATTGTTTCATCTGCTTCGTTAATTATCTCTGTTATACCCGTCTTCAATGCAGTGCCATGCCTGTAGGGCTCTAAATCACTGAATTCGAGGCTGTTACACAGTTTGAAGCGGCACAAATGCGGCTGCTGGCATTCCTCTTGGCATCGGTTTGCCGCAGTGTTAACGGCAGAACTGCCTCTGCGGTGCCGGGGGATGAAAAGGCAAGTGCGATCTTGCGTTTGGAAGCTCCTGATGACTCCATTTTTTGATCAAATAACTATCAATATTATCCTATCACTTGGACACACTTGACACCGGAAGTGAAATGGTTTTTAATCATTTCCATGCAAATTGGTCTGCGACAATTCGAAGCCGATGTGATTGAGTGGCTCAAGGCGGCCGCGGGCGGCGGCGAGCATACGCGCAGCTCCCTGGCGCGGCAGCTGTGCGAGCGCAGCGGCTGGCGCAACGCCAAAGGCGAGCTGTGCCAGGCGCAGGCGCGCAAGATTCTGCCGCAGCTGGCAAGCGCATTGTCGATTCAGCTGCCGGCGCCATCCGGCGCGGTACCCCGGCCGGCGGAGCTGGCGCAGTACGCCGCGGCGCCGAGCATCGATTGCGAGCTGGCACAATTGGGCCGGGTCTCTGTGGAGCTGGTCGCCGGCGGTGAAACAAAGCCATGGCGCTCGATGATGCGCACGCATCACCCCAGGGGCGATCCGCAGCATCCCGGCCGGGCGCTGAAGTACTGGGTGGTCAGCGAGCGTCATGGACGTCTGGGCGGAGTGTCGTTTCATGCGGCAGCCTGGCATGAGAAGGCGCGCGACGCCTATATTGGCTGGACGCCGCGGGCGGCGGCTGAGAATCTGTCGCTGGTGGTCAACAACGGGCGCTTTCTGATTCTGCCCGGGGTGCGGGTGCATGGCCTGGCGTCGACCGCGCTGGCCTTGGCGGCGGCCCGCGTGTGCGGGCACTGGCAGGCGGCCTACGGCGAGATGCCGGCGCTGGCGTATACCCACATTGATGCCGGCCGCACAGGCCAGAGCTACCGCGCGGCCGGCTGGGTGCGGGTCGGCGAGACCTCGGGCCGGCGGTGCGTGTCCGGGGGGCCGAAGCAGGTGTATGTGCTGGGGCTGTCGGACCGGTGGCGCGAGCGGCTGTGCGCACGCTGCGCGCAGCGGTTTCGCCCGCAGCGGTCCCTGTATCTGTGTGCGGATGCGCACTGGACGGATGTGGAACATGGCGCTTCGAGCCATCCGGATGGGAGGGTCAGGAAAAGGCTGCTGTCCATGGGCCGGGCCTGGGAGCAGGCGCCGGGCCGGTCGATTCCGCAGGTGTTTGCCGCACAGGCGTCCCGCAAGGCGGCCTGCCGGCTGCTGTCGAGCGATAATGTCACCATGGACGATATTCTCGAATCCCACCGCCAGGCGACCGTGGCGCGCAGCGCGCGGTGCGACACGGTGCTGGCGGTGCAGGACACCACGGCCATCAATTATGACACGCAGAAAAACGCAACGCGGGGGCTGACCGCCATCGGCGGCACGGCCCAGGGGATTTATGCGCATGCGAATGTGGCCTTTTCAGCCGGCGGGCGGGTGCTGGGGGTGCTGGACCTTGACGGTGAGTTTCGCGCCCGCTGCGGCGCTGACGATGATCTCAAGGAGTCGGTCCGCTGGGTGGAGGGCCTGGAGACGGCGGCCGAGCTGTCGCACGCCTGCGGGGGCGCGGCCCGCGTGATCAGTGTCAGCGACCGCGAGGGCGACTTGTGGGAGATGTTTGCGCGCCAGCGCCAGCTGCGCGATCAGGCGGGACTGCTGGTCAGATGCCATGGCGCCCGGCGCCGCAAGGTGATCGATGCGCACGGGCGCACCGAGGATTTGCGCCGCCGCGTGGAGTCGTTGCCGGCGGCGGCGACCCGCGCCGTCGAGATTCAGGCGCAAGGCGGCAAGCGGGCGCGGGTGCAGCGCATTGCGACGGTCACGCTGCGCATTGCGCAGGTGGCGCTCAAGGCGCCGGGGCCCGGCGCCGACCAGGTGCCGGTGATTGCGGTGTCGGCGCTCGAGCACGCCCCGCCGGATGGCGCCAAGGCGCTGAACTGGCTTTTGCTGTGTACCGAAGGCGAGGCCGATGCCGCCAATGCGGCCCGCATCTGCCAGTGGTATGAGGCGCGCTGGGGGATTGAGGAGTATTTCCGAACCCTCAAGACCGGCTGCCAGGTCGAGCAGCGACAGTTTGACGATGTCAAGGACATGCTCAAGTGCCTGGCCTTTGATGCGATCGCCGCCTGGCGGGTGCTTGACTTGCAGCGGACGGCGAAAGCGCAGCCGCAGCGGCGCGCTGAGGAGGTGGCGGAGCCCGATGAGCTGGCGGTGTGCCAATTGCTGCTGCATCAGCTTGATCGGCGCTGTCCAATCCGTCCGCCGCCGGGGCTGACGGTTCGCGAATATGTGGTGGGTCTGGGAAAGATCGCCGGGTTCAGCCCGACCCGAAGACAGCCGATTCCGGGCACTAAGAAAATCTGGCAGGCAACCACGAAACTGATGATCTCAATACAAGCAATCAATTCCTACAAGGCAACACAATGACGTTCACAAACACAGTCAGAAAACAGTGTCAAGTGTGTCCAAGTGATAGAATATTATCAGTGGTATAAATATTCAATCCTCCAAGCGGTGGCAGCTGATATGCATATCGCATGCCTAGCATGATGCTTGTCGCATAAATTCAATACGATTGATAATATTCGTTGTGCCTACATTGGCTCAATATAGCTGACAGTATGGCATCCTTCAATTCGCATTCGTGTGTTCTCCGTCAATCTGATTCTCGCAGCTTCGTCATTTTAGTATTGAATTGACTATGCACTTGAAACGATAATAGGGACTCGACAATGGCACGATAAGTCTGAAAGAGGCTCTCTATCGTCTTTGAAAACACAATGTTGGTACGCAAAGAAGTATCCAGAGCAATGAAAAAGTTATTTTTACCGGCCGTGTTTTTGGCGGTCGGACTCGTAATCGGTTTTGGTGCAGGCGTGTACACACTGCCAATTCTGATTGATCGTTTCGCCGAGAAACAGCAGCTCGCCGAGGTTACACCGGCTGCGGAAACGGACCCGACTGGAATGTTTGATCCTGATAGTCCCGGCTCCGACCCTTTGCATTGGGGTGAAGGCACAGTGCGGGTATCAAATGGCATGATCGTTTTTGAGTCAGATGTCGCATTCGCTCCCGGCCCTGACTATCGAATTTATCTGACCCGCAAATTTGTTGAACGGATCGGTGAATTCGAAAAAATCAAACCCAATGCAATTCAGGTCGCAAAGCTCAAAACGTTTGCCGGTCCGCTTGAATTTGATCTGCCGGCCGATCTGAATATTCATGAATACGACAACGTTGTTATCTGGTGCGAGACATTCTCGATGTACATTGCGAGTGCGCGCCTTGAATAAAAGCTTCGACCGCGACTTCATGAATCATGCGCTCAGCGTCAATCCTTGACGGTTTGCCTGCGCGGGCATCGAGCAACAATCACCGCAGTTGCATTGACGTTCATCTGGAGCGCGAGCGCGGATTCCTGCCTGAAGAACCCTCCGCTTGGCTGAATTTGCCATACAGGCAGGCAAAACGATAACAGTTCGCGTTTTTTGTCGAGTAAAAATTGATTTGGATGATGAACAAAAACAATTAAATAAAACAGTTATCGACTTTTGCGGCTATAATTTGGCTACCATAGTAAACATTTCGACCGCAGAGTTGGCGTTCATCTCTTTTCAAGCTCCTCGATCTTGCAAAACCTGCCGGAAAACAAGCTGCCTCGCATGATGGAAAACGCACTTCCATTCGATTCATGCTGACCGCCGCGGCAACGGCGCATTATTTGTCTGTCGATTACATCGCCATGGACAGACGCACTTGACGGAAATCGTTCCACTGACCACGCCGATCATCGGGGTATTGGCCATTTTGGCCTTTACCGTCATTTTGTTTATCACTGAAGTTGTCCGCGTTGACGTGGTTGCGATCTTCATCATGGTCGTGCTGGGACTGACCAGCCTGATTCCCGGCTTTGAAGGACTTGTTCCTATCGATAAGCTGTTCAGCGGTTTTTCCAGCAACGCGGTGATTTCCATCATTGCAGTAATGATTATCGGGGCGGCGATTGACAAGACTGGCGCCATGAACCGTCTGGCAGCCTCAATTCTGCGCGTTGCTGGCAAAGGCGAGCGCAGCATCATGGGATTGATTTCCGGCACCGTCGGCGTAATCTCCGGATTCATGCAGAACATCGGTGCCGCAGCTCTCTTTTTGCCAGTCGTTGATCGCATCGCCAAGCGCAGCGGCGTATCGCCGACACGGCTGCTTATGCCGATGGGATACTGCGCCATTCTCGGTGGGACGCTGACCATGGTCGGTTCCAGCCCGCTGATCCTTCTCAATGATTTGATTGTTCTTTCGAACGTCCAGCGTCCAGCCGGAACCGCAGAACTGGAAACCTTTTCGCTTTTTGCGGTGACACCAATTGGCGTTGTGGCACTGGCTGTCGGGGGCGCATACTTCTATTTCCTGGGCAAGAAAGTTCTGCCCAAAGGCACTGCCAAAGCCCTTGAGACGGGTGCGATTACCTCGTATGTGCAGGACATCTACGGCGTGACTGGTCAGGTTTACGAGCTTTCGGTCAGCCGCAGCAGTACCATGGTCGGCGGCACCATTGGCGATTTTGAGGATGCGACTGGCTACGAAGAGCGAATTATCGCAATCCGAACGGGAAATCGCCTGATCGTTGAGCCCGCGCGCAGCCAGGAAATCACCGCCAACTGCGATATTGCAATTATGGGACGCTACGAAAAAGTACTTGAGTATGCTCGTAACCACAAACTCAATCTCAAGAACGAAATCCGCGTCTTCCAAGAGACTTTCAATCCCTCCGCCTCCGGCATTGCTGAAATCGTAATCCCGCCGTCGTCCAGGGCGGTCGGCAAAGCTCCCGCGGAATTGGGTTTTCGACGCAACTATCGCGTGACGCTGCTCGCAGCTTATCGTGATGAAAAACCGGTGCGGGACCATCTTGTTGATTTGACCTTGCGCGCTGGCGACACGCTTGTCGTCCATAGTCTCTGGAGCGATTTGCGCAGATGTCTGGACGCGTTTGACTTTGTATCCGTAACCGACTTCCCACGCGAAGACTTTCGACCGAAAAAGTTCAAATACGCGATCGCGATCTTTTTGCTTACAGTGGGACTGGTGCTGTTTACCGAGCTGCAGTTGTCGGCCGCGCTGCTCACCGGCGCGATCCTGATGGTTCTCTCGGGCGTAATCAAGATTGAGGAGGCCTACAATTCCATCGGCTGGCAAAGCGTATTTTTGCTCGCGAGCCTGATTCCGCTGGGTGTTGCGGTGCAGTCGTCGGGGACTGCCTATTGGATTGCGCAGAATTTTGTCGCCCTGCTCGACGGCATTCATGCGGTCTTTCTGCTGGCTGCACTTGCTCTGCTGGCGACAGTGTTTACGCTGGTAATGTCCAACGTCGGCGCGACCGTTCTGTTAGTTCCCATCGCGATCAACATCGCATTTGAGGTCGATGCCAATCCAGCCGTATTTGCGTTGACCGTGGCGCTGGCCACATCCAATTCTTTTTTGATTCCCACCCATCAGGTCAATGCCTTGATTCAGGGTCCGGGCGGATATCGCGTGACCGATTTCATGCGGGCGGGGTCGGGCATGACGATCGGATTTTTGGCGGTGATAATTGCGATGGTTGCACTGCTGTTTGGCATCTGATCCGCATTCTTGGCGATTTTGGCAATCCCATGCAACGCGTACATGGATGCATTGGCACAATGAATTGGCCGATAAAATTGCCGCTTCCTCAAAACACAAACGAACGACTCCAATGTCTAATTATTTAAATTGCGCCACTTCCGCGCCGACTCGCACTTGCCTCAGCAGCGGCAGAGACAGGCTGAATCGATAAACACTGCGCGTCCGTGCAGCAGCGGTTGCAAAGATTGACTCCGACAAGAAAAAAACGTCTCGCAGCTGTCGCTCTGATTGTGACCGGCGTATCTGCATCCATCGCTTTAATGCTCAATGCATTTCAGAGCAATCTGCTGTATTTTGTCACACCCGCGGAAGTGATTGCCGGGGCGGTTGCGCCGGGTGAGGATTTTCGCATCGGCGGATTGGTCGCTGAAGGCAGTATAGTCCGTCCGGACGAGCAGACCCTAGCCATCGATTTTGTCATCACCGATACTGTCAATGCCATACCGGTGCGCTATGTCGGGATTCTGCCCGATCTGTTCCGTGAGGGGCAGGGTGTTGTGGCCAAGGGCAGTCTGGACGGAAAGGGGGTTTTTCAAGCTCAGGAAGTGCTTGCCAAACACGATGAAAATTACATGCCGCCTGAGGTGGCCGAAGCACTTGAGGCTGCGAAAACTTTGCAGGTCGAAAAAGGAGGAGTTCCTTGATTCCGGAGGTTGGTCAATGGTCCCTGATGCTGGCGCTGTGCATGGCTTTAGCACAGTTTGCACTGCCGATTGTCGGCGCCAGATTCCGGGCGGTATCTTTGTATGAGGCGTCTCTTCTCGCGGCGCGTACGCAATTCCTGTTGCTCTGCGTGGCTTTCGCCTGCTTGACCCATGCGTTTATTGTCTATGACTTTTCCGTCGCGTACGTCGCCGACAATTCCAATACCGCTCTGCCGCTGGCCTATCGGATATCCGCGGTCTGGGGCGCACATGAAGGCTCTCTGCTGCTGTGGGCGCTGATGCTGTCCGGCTGGGCTGCTCTGGTGTCTTGGTTCAGCCGCGAGGTGCCCAGAGATTTTCTAGCGAAAGTCATTTCGGTGCTCGGTGTCGTCTGTGCGGGGTTTCTGCTGTTTCTGATTCTTACATCCAATCCATTCGCCCGACTGTTTCCGGCGCCGATCGAAGGGCGGGATCTCAATCCGCTGCTGCAGGACTTTGGACTCATCGTGCATCCGCCCATGCTGTATATGGGATATGTCGGGTTTTCAGTGGCTTTTTCCTTCGCGGTTGCAGGCCTGATCAGCGGCCGCATCGATGCGGCCTGGGCGCGCTGGTCGAAACCGTGGACGAATATGGCCTGGGTGTTTTTGACTCTTGGCATTGCGTTGGGCAGCTGGTGGGCATACTACGAGCTTGGCTGGGGGGGCTGGTGGTTTTGGGATCCTGTTGAAAACGCTTCATTCATGCCTTGGCTGGTCGGCACAGCGCTGATTCACTCGCTGGCGGCCACTGAAAAGCGTGGACTGTTCAAGTCTTGGACGGTACTGCTAGCGGTACTTGCATTCTCGCTGAGCCTGATCGGGGCTTTTCTGGTTCGTTCCGGGGTCCTCACGTCCGTTCATACGTTTGCGACGGATCCGGGTCGGGGCGTTTTTCTGCTGATTCTCATCTGCCTGGTGATTGGCGGTTCACTGCTCATTTACGCCTGGCGCTCCTCTACAATTCACTCGGATAGCGCCTATACGGCGGTTTCGCGCGAGGCAGGCATTTTGCTGAACAATGTTTTTCTGGTGACTGCCGCCGCAACGATATTGCTGGGGACGCTGTATCCGCTTTTTCTTGATGCGCTTGGTCTTGGCAAGGTCTCAGTCGGACCGCCTTATTTCAATGCGGTGTTTATCCCGCTGACCTTGCCGCTGGCCGCCTTGGCCGGCATCGGCGCGCTGACGCGCTGGAAGCGCGATGCGATGGCGAGAATCATGGCTGGGCTGTGGCCGCTTCTGGCGATCAGTTTCACGCTTGGCTTCGGCTTGCCAGCGCTTATGGATGCTGCGTATTCATGGCTGGCCGCCATTGGGCTGACACTCGCTTTCTGGACGCTTTGCACCAGCGCTTTCGGCCTGCTTGAGAAAGTCCGGCATCGTCCGCACAGGCTGCGCGCCTTGCTCAGCCAGTCGCGCGGCGTGTGGGGGATGACGCTGGGCCATCTGGGAATCGCAGTATTCGTGACCGGCGTGACCATGGTCAGTGTCTACGAGCATGAACAAGACCTGCGGATGGCGCCCGGCGACACGTACGAGCTGGGCGGATTCACCTTTGCGTTTGCGGGCGTTGAGCGCAAGCCGGTGGATAACTATGTGTCGTCATACGGAACGTTTACCGTCAGTCGGGGCGACCGGACAATCGGCGTTTTGCATCCAGAAAAAAGAAGGTACCCAAGCCAAGAGCAGCTCATGACCGAGGCTGGCATCCGCCCGGGACTGCTGCGGGATTTGTATGTCTCCCTCGGTGACCCGCTGGATGACAGTGGCGCATGGAGCGTGCGACTGCATGTCAAGCCGTTTATCCGCTGGATTTGGGGCGGGGCAGTCCTGATGGCCATCGGCGGCCTGCTGGCGGTCACCGACAAACGACTGCGTGCCTTGAGCCGCCGCCGGCAGCAAGTCGCATCTGCCATGAAGCCGGCGTGAGCGAAGCATGAAAAAGCGTGCTGCGCTCGTCCGCTCGAAATTTCTGCTGCCACTGTTGATCTTTGCAGCAATCGCGGTATTTTTTGCATTGGGTCTGCGTCTTGATTCAACTCGGGTGCCGTCACCGCTGGTCGGACAGGCCGCGCCGGGGTTTGAGTTGCCGCTGCTGCACTTGAGCCAAGCATCTTTCTCACCGTTGCAGATGCGCGGCGAGCACTGGATTTTGAATGTATGGGCCAGCTGGTGCGTCGCTTGCATTGAGGAGCATGACGAGCTGATTGCGCTGGCAGACGCTGGCCTGCGCATTGTGGGACTGAATTACAAAGATGCGCCGCAGGATGCAAAAGACTGGCTGCGGCAGCGCGGCAACCCCTATCTCGTGGTGGCGGTTGATGCGCATGGCAGCGCGGCTATCGACTGGGGTGTCTACGGTGTACCCGAAACGTTTGTGATTGATGACCAGGGCGTGATTGTCTACAAGCATATCGGTCCAATCACCGAGGAGATCGTCGCCACTGAAATTTTGCCACTGCTGGAAAAATCCTGATGCTGGGCAAAACTGCAATCGTCGCCTTGTGGACGTTCGCGATCTGCGCGGCTGCGGCTCCGACTCCGGGCAACGCCATCGATGTCGGGCTTGAGTTCAGTTCACCGCAGCAGGCAGCTCGATATTATGCGTTGATTGATGAACTGCGCTGTCTGGTGTGTCAGAACCAAAATGTGGCGGATTCAAATGCTGCGCTGGCGAAAGACTTGCGGAAGCGAACGTACCAGATGATTGCCGATGGTCAGTCCGATCAGCAGATTCTGGACTACATGACGGCACGCTATGGTGATTTTGTACTCTATCGTCCGCCCTTGAAACTAGCGACGCTCGTCCTTTGGATGGGTCCGGTCATCTTCTTGCTCGCGGTTGCTGTGTCGTTCTGGCTGTATATTCGCCGCGCTCGAAGTCAGCCCGCGGTTACCCTGAGCAGCGCCGACCGACAACGGGCGCAGCAGCTGCTGGATGAGTGACGGGCGGCGCTCCGGATGACGCTGGCGTTTTTCCTAATTGCATTTGCATTGGTGGCACTGGCGCTGCTGCTGGTCGGTGCGCCGATCCTGCGAAATTCGCAGTCGAGTGGCATTGACCGCCGGCACAAGAATATCGAGGTCGCCAGACAGCGTCTTGACGAGCTGGCCTATCGGCAGCAATCGGGAGAGATTGAGGACGCGGATGCGAACCTTCTGCGTGAGGAAATAGAGCGGGAATTGCTGCAGGATGTGGATGCCGCTGCCGCAGTCGCGGCAGTGCCGCACCCGCCGCCCGCAAACGACCGGAGAGTCCGGGGCTGGACGCTGGCCGCTGCCGTGGTGCTTGTCCCGTCGCTGGCCAGTATTCTTTATTTGCAACTGGGGTCGCCGCAGCTGATTCACGTTTCTGGGCCGCTTGCGGCGATGCCGGACGCAGCCCGGCAGTCTGCCGATGAGCAAGCGCTGCAGATTGAGCGGCAGATCGTGCTCTACAACGAACGGCTGGAAGCCGATCCGGACAACCCGCAGCTGTGGGAAGAGCTGGGTTTCCTGTATCTGGAATCCGGACGCATATTGAATGCCGCTGCCGCTTTTCGCGAAATACGTCGCGTCAGCCAAGATCAAGTGTCGAGCCTGCTGCTTGAGGCACAGGCCTTGTCGTTTACCGCTGATGTGCAGTTGCAGTCGCAGGCGCATGCGCTGGTCATGCAGGCGTTGCAAATTGCACCGCAGCATCCGAATGCGCTGCTGATGGCCGGCGTGCTCACGGCGCAGCAAGGCGATTATCAAGGCGCTTTGATTTATTGGGAGCAAGCTTTGCCGCTGCTTGCGCCGCAGGACCGTAAGCGGATCGAGCAGCTGCTGGCCAGCACCAGAGACGAAATGGAACAGGCGCTGCTTGCGCAAACAGGTGACGGTGCGGGGGCAGTGAGAGTCCGTGTTTCGCTGGATGATGCTCTCGCTGCGCAGGTCGATGCGAACGACACGGTTTTTGTTTTCGCCCAGGCCGTGTCCGGACCGCAGGTGCCGCTTGCGGCAGTCAAGCATCAGGCGGGGGAATTGCCATTGGAAGTGGTGCTCAGTGATGCGCTGGTGATGGTGCCCAACATGAAACTTTCGGCATTTGAGGATGTCATGGTGGTTGCGCGGGTTTCGAAAACAGGCGCCACCCAGGCAAGCGGCGGCGATCTGGTTGGAAAGTCGGAGGTTTTTCGTCCGGCAGATTATTCACTGGTGGAAGTGGTGATCTCCCAGGTTGTTGAATGAAACTCAACAACTGATGCTCGGTTTTGCGGACATTTGAGTCACCGCAAAATCTTGGGGCTATAATTCAGAGCATCGGTAAGACTTATTGTCTGGCAGCGCGAGCCGCGCATGAGTGCGCAGAGTGCTCAAATTAGCCATGTGCCAGACATCGCAATGAGGAAACACAAGATGAAAAGCAAACTTATTTCAAGTGTGGCAGCCGTTACGATTGTGGGCTTGGTGTCCCCGATTGCGCTGGCTGCTGATTCGAGCGAAGGGATTGCGCGAGTGCTGAAAGCTTCCGAGCGTTACGTCACCGTCACTGAAGTGCGCCCGACTGAGCAGTGCCGTGAAGTCGTGGTCCAGGGTCGCTCTGGATCAACCTCATCGGATACGCCTGAACTGCTCGGCGCTGTAATCGGCGGTGCAATTGGCAAAAACATCTCAGACAGCGGCGATAAGGACGGCAAAACCGGTGCGATCATCGGCGGTTTGCTCGGTGCCTCTATCGCCAGCGATATTGAAAAGAAAAACGCACAAACCAAAAGGACCAGCAGCCGAACGGAAGTTCGGTGCACGACGGTGCAGCGCGAAGTTCAAGTTGAGCGCATTGACGGCTATGATGTGACGTTCGAGTATCGAGGCGACATTTACACCAGTCAGATGCGTTCGCGGCCGTCGGGAACTATTCCGGTGCGGGTCTACGTGCTTCCGATTGAGTAGCGCTGCATTCGCTCGCTGACTGCGAGTTATTCGATCCGATTCACGTTCAGCGGGTTACAGCAGTGCGCCTTGGAGCCTAATAAGAATATCGCAATGCCCGAGCGGGCGAAGAAAATGATCCGGCCAGCCCGGCACATGACAGCCTACTCGTGTAAGCTCAGCAGTCTTTGCGAATTGGTACCCGACCCGCGGCTGAAATTGGCTGTTCGTCGGACTTTCACCGACGCTCATGCCCCAGCTGGGCTTGAAGTGTGAGACAATCTGAGCCGCGAAGCTGGGGAGATCCATTTCTCGGCGACCCCAAGATCGTTTCCTGCGATGGGTCAAAAAAACCAATAGGCACTCGGCGCAGCAAGCATCGCCATAGCTAAGACCTGGAGGATTCAACTGGAGGGTTGGAAGCCGAAACCACTATGACGCACCCGGCAGTATAAGATTCAAAAATTTTAACCAAAATAGTGCCTTGCTCGAACCTCGGGCATACTGGGCACTTTTTGCTGAAATGAGTCCAGGTTGCTAAAAGTTGTGATTGCAGAACACGCCAAAGGCGATTTCAGGTCGCCTTTGGCGTTATTAGTTCGATAGAGTTTACTTGGTTTCATTGAAACTTTTGAGGCAAGCCATCGCGTGAGCCGTCAAAACACGGTCTGCAGGCACTCTGAGGGCCATATTTTAACAGTGTTGCCCGTTTCTGGAAACTACTGGAAAACTGCTGGAAAGCCAGGCGATTTGGAAAAACACGAGCTTTTGCCTGACAATCCCTGTTTATAGCGAAAAAGTGGAACGAAAGCTATCAATGAATGCGGGACAAAACAGGGGATTCGTCTGATTTAATGTGGCGTATAACGCAGTCTCCCGCCGTCTTTCGAGGAAGGGCTAAAGTGCCATCCCCGCTTTGCGGCCTTCATAGGTTGCAGCCGGTGCTTGCCGTGCAGACAGGCAGTCTCCAACCAAGTGCAGTTCGCCTTTCCAGCGGTCCTGCAGCTCGATTTCCACATCCCGAACCGGCTCGTTGACCGTCGCCAGCACCAGAGAGTCAAATGCCTGGGTGCGTACTTTGCCGTTCAGCAGATCCTGTATGTCGGCACCGTCACCGAACCACTCGATCACGGCAGACTCACAGTAAAACTCTGCATCGAACTGCCGCAGCCGTTCGCGAACAGCCAAATCCGCACCCGTGCGAACAATTTCACGACCTACGACCGGAAAGGGCGTTACGATCGCAATGTGATGACCTTTTTCGGCCAGATAGAGCGCGGTGCCGCTGCCTTTCCAGGTGCCAAGATCATCCAGCAGCAGCACTGAAGCGCCCACCTTTGCTGCGCGACTCATCACCTCTTCTGCCTGCCAGACATTGGGCAGATTGGTCCCCGGCAACCGGTCTCGAAGAGGCAGCCCGCGTTGATATCCGCGGTCAGATGGAATAGAGCCTGTCGCCAAAACGACAGCATCTGCGTCAAAATCGATAATATCATCAGCTAAAAACAGCGTATTGAACTGCACGTCAACTTTCAGCCGATGCAATTCGCGCTGGTACCAGTCGATAAAATCGAGAATCTGGCTTCGGCGCGGCTGCATGCCGGCCAGGCGGAATTGTCCGCCCAGCTGAGCGGAAGCTTCGACCAAAGTGACGCGGTGCCCTCTCTCCGCAGCGGTGCGGGCGGCTTCACAGCCAGCCGGTCCGCCGCCGACAACGAGGATTTTGCGCTTGGCTTGGGTCGGCGTGAACTGGTCTCCGCCCCATTCAAACTCACGCCCGGCAGAGGGATTGATCAGGCAGCTGATCCAGTAGTCTTTGTGCCGCCGGCCCCAGCACATCTGATTGCAGGAAAGGCAGGGACGGATCTGCTCGACCTTGCCCTGCTCGGCCTTGTTGCACAGATGCGGGTCAGCGATCTGGCCGCGCACAATGCTGACCATATCAGCGGCCCCGGAGCCGATCGCGTAGTCGGCCGCCTCGGGTGTCCGAATGTGGCTCTCGGCCTGCACTTTGGCGTATTGGACAACTTCCCGGATCTGGGCGGCGAACGGCGGACCGATCTGATCCGCATGCATGGCAGTCGGAATGATCAGGGTATAGTTGTAGTAGCTGCCGGTACCGATCGTGACATAGTCAAGCAGTCCTTTGCGGTCATGATACTGAATGATTTCTTGCATGTAGTCCAGCGGCTGCGCGTCTGGAAACGTCGGGTCATGACTGGTGCATAAACCGATGATGAAGTCAGGTCCGACGGCTTCGCGGATTGCACCGAGGACATCCACTGAAAACTTCATTCGACTCTCAAAACTGCCTCCATAGGCATCGGTGCGGCGGTTGGTATGCGGTGACCAGAACTGCTCGATGAGTGCATTGTAGGCCGCCATCAGCTCGCAGCCGTCGAAGCCGGCGGTTTGCGCACGTTTGGCAGTGTGCGCGAACGACGCAATAATCTGCTTGATCTGCGCCGCGGTCATTGCCATGCTGCCGTCGTGGTCGTGCATGGATGGCAGGCCGGAGGGTGACCAGTTGGGCATGAAAGAATTGTCCCATTCACCGTGGGCGCCGATGTGATACATCTGCTGAACCATCACCGTATCGTACTGATGGCAGTCGTCGGTAATCTTGCGGAAATAGGGAATGACACTGTCATCGCTGTTGCGAAAGTTGCCGCGGGTCAGGATCGCACTTGGGTGGACTGGTACCGGTTCGACTACAATCATCGCGGCGCCGCCTTTGGCTCGTTCAAGATAGTAGCCATGATGCCGCTCCTTCGGCAGGCCATCAGCCGCCATGTTGGCGGTATGGGCGCCAAACGTCAAACGGTGCTTTAGCGTTTTGTGACCCAGCTGAAGCGGCTGGAACACGTGTTTGAGGCGCGGAGAGGATTGTGTTGCGTTGCTGACCATATGCACCTGCCTTGACCTTTGACGCGGTACTATATTGAATGCGCCCATCGCCGGTAGCGAAATTTCGTTTACAATGGATGGCACGCATGGCGCATTTTCTACCCTTGGGGCGATTAACAGTTTATGTTCGTACACGAATACCAGGCAAAAAACCGGCTTGCTGATTATGCGGTGCCATTTCCAGCTGGTGCGGTGGCGCTCTCAGCAGCAGAAGCGGAAGCTGCCGTGCGCTTGATCGAGGCCAATTTCTGGGTTGTCAAGGCGCAGATTCTAGCCGGCGACCGCGGGCGATTTGGCGGAGTCAAGATTGCGCATTCGCACGACCAGGCTGGTGCATTTGCAAAAACGCTGCTCGGAACCAAGCTGGTTACACCGCAGACTGGAGCGGATGGCTTGCCGGTTGAAGCCGTTTACGTGGAGCAGGGATGCGACATTGAGCGTGAAATGTATCTGGCCGTGGTGCTTGACCGCTACGCGCATGGATTGGTTCTGCTGGCCGCCAGCGAGGGAGGTTCTGGAATTGAGACGGCTGTCAGCGGTTCGGTGCAGGCTGTTCACCGCTTGCCGCTGCGGGTTGATGATCCGCCAGAGCGCACCGAACTTGAGAATCTAGCCGCAAAAATTCAGCTCGAAGGATCCGCGGTAACGCAGTTTATGGAAATTTCCCTGATGTTGCACCGGGCGCTTAAAGAACTTGATGCATTGGCAATTGAGCTCAATCCGCTCGCATTGACAGCCGATGGCAATTTGATCGGGTTGGATGTCAAGATGGAACTGGATGACAATGCCTTGTTCCGTCATTCCGAATACGCTGAGATTCGCGATGCGAATCTTGAGTCTGGTCGGCGGTTTCGTTCCCAGAGCGGCTATAACTATATTCAGCTGGACGGGGATATTGGACTGCTGATTGGCGGCGCCGGCCTCGCTTTGGCGACTATGGATTTGCTCAAGCTGCATGGTTTTGAGCCGGCGAATTTCCTGGATTTGCCGCCCATTGCCTCCCGCTCGGATGTTGCAGACGCATGCCGTACCGTGCTGGAACACAAGCCATTGAAGGCATTGCTGGTCAATATCGTGGGCGGCGGCTTGACGCATTGTGATACAGTCGCCGAGGGACTGATTACAGCCCACCGCAATGCAGCCATTACTTGTCCGATTGTTGTGCGCTACGCCGGGACAAAAAAAGAGCATGGCATTACACTGTTGAAAAATTCAAAAATTCCATTTGAGCTTGCTCAGACGATGAGTGAAGCGGTTGAGATTCTCCGCAGATTGTGACAAAGGCGCGACCATGAGCGTATTGATTGATGCACAGACTCGAGTGATTTGTCAGGGAATCACCGGCTATCGCGGCAGTTATTTTTGTCACCGGGCGATTGAGTACGGCACCAGCATCGTCGCCGGCGTGGTGCCTGGCCGCGGCGGTCAAAAACACTTGAATTTGCCGGTCTTCGACACGGTTACCGAAGCCAAAAAGGAAACTGATGCCACTGCGACGGTTCTGTTTGTGCCCCCGAAACAGGCATACAGCGCTGTGATTGAAGCCATTGATGCGCAGCTTGAGGTGATTGTCTGCATCACTGAGGGCGTGCCGTTGCTGGATATGCTGCGAATCAAGGAACGCTTGGCTGAATCGAATAGTTTCATGATCGGCCCGAACTGTCCGGGCATCATCGTGCCTGGCCAATCCAACATTGGCATCATGCCATCTTCAATTTATCAGCCCGGTGAAATCGGTGTCATTTCCCGTTCGGGAACACTGTTCTATGAAGCGGTCACACAGCTTTGCTCAAATGGACTGGGGCAATCGACCTGTATCGGAATCGGTGCGGATGTGGTGCAGGGCACGTCTTTTGCTGATTGCCTTGAATTGTTCAAGCACGACGCAAGCACCAAAGCCGTTTTGCTGATAGGTGAGATTGGCGGATCGGCTGAGGAGCAGGCGGCGCAGTATTTGGCTGCAGCCGAGTACGGCAAGCCTGTCATTGCCTATATTGCGGGCCGTCATGCGCCTCCCGATCGTCGCATGGGCCATTCGGGGGCTATCATCTCTGCGGGGCTCGGCGGCACCGAGCGCAAACTCGATTCGTTGCGCAAAGCCGGTGTCATTCTCGTTGAATCGCCGGTCGAAATAGGCGCAACAATGCGTTCTATTGTGCGCCGGTAGGCGGGTTGCATGCAAGCAGTGCTGCCAGCTGCCGCCCGGTCCAGACTGTGCATCCCCGGACTCGATTTCTATCTGACCCAGATGGATCGCCTCCGGCTGCATTATGGATATGACACATTCGGTGCGCACTTGAAGCTGGGTTTGGCATGCCGTTTGGTGCAATGGTTGTCCACAAAATGGTTATCCACAATTCCTGCGCACGTTTTGGATGACGCTATGTTGAGTCGGTAGCCTGTGCGCTTTTTGCACACATGGCTTCGATCGGGAATGCGGATACCTTGCAAACGGATCGAAACGGCTGCATTACGTATATCGTTCACCGATCAGGAGTCTTTCATTGAAAGTTCATGAGTATCAGGCCAAGGAAATCTTGCGCAGTCACGGCGTTCAAACACCGCGCAGTGTGGTTTGCACTCGACTTGACGAAGTTCCTCAAGCATTGACAGCGCTCGGCGGCAGTGTTTGGGTCGTTAAGGCGCAGATTCACGCGGGCGGCCGCGGCAAAGGCGGCGGTGTCAAGGTGGTTCGGTCTGAGCAAGAAGCCTGGCAAGCCGCTGCCGATATTCTCGGCAAGCCGCTTATCACCGCACAAACCGGACCGCAGGGGCAGATTGTTCGACGCCTGCTGATCGAAGAAGGCATCTCTATCGATTCCGAAATCTATGCGGGTCTGGTTGTTGATCGCGCTACCCAGAAAATCGTATTGATGATCAGTCCTGAGGGCGGGACTGAAATTGAGGAAGTGGCAGCCGCCACTCCAGAAAAAATACATAAAACATACATCGACCCGGTCGCCGGTCTAGATCGCGCTGATGCTGAGTGCGCCTCACGCTTTGCAGGCATACCAGAACATCTGACTGCAAAAGCGGGTGCTCTATTGCAGGCGCTGTATACAGCCTTTTGGGAAAACGATGCCTCGCTGGCGGAGATCAATCCGCTGGTTGTGACGACCGATGGCGAAGTGGTTGCGCTGGATGCCAAAATGAGTTTTGATGACAGCGCACTGTATCGGCAGCGCGAAATTATGGAGTTTCGCGACCGCGACGAGGAGTCTGACGCTGAAATCGAGGCGAATGATGCAGGACTGTCCTATATTCCATTGGATGGGAATATCGGGTGTCTGGTCAACGGCGCGGGCTTGGCAATGGCCACCATGGATATCATTAAACTGTATGGCGAGGAACCGGCTAATTTTCTTGATGTGGGCGGTGGCGCGACAACTGAGCAGGTCATCACAGCGTTCAAGATCATGCTGGACAATGATCAGATTCGTGCCGTTTTGGTGAATATATTCGGCGGTATTATGCGCTGTGATGTCATTGCGGAGGGACTGGTTGCTGCATTCGGCCAGATTAAGCTGACGATTCCTGTGGTTGTTCGGCTTGAAGGCACCAACGTTGACCGCGGCAAGCAGATACTTCAGGAGTCAGGATTGACGCTGACGCTGGCCGATACGATGGACGACGCAGCTGAAAAAGTGGTGCGCGCAGTGCGAGGGCAATGAGATGGCGATACTGATTGATCGGAATTCACGCGTTCTTACTCAGGGTATGACCGGGAAAACCGGGCTGTTTCATACCCGCAACTGTCTTCAGTATGCCAATGGCCGCGCTGCGTTTGTCGCTGGAGTTACGCCTGGAAAAGGCGGTCAGGAAATGGAAGGCATTCCGATATTCGATACAGTTGCGGAGGCCAAGCAGCAGACGGGTGCGACTGTGTCAGTGATTTATGTGCCGCCGCCTTTTGCGGCCGCCGCGATTGACGAGGCGGTGGCGGCGCAGATGGAGCTTGTAATTTGCATTACTGAAGGGATTTCGGTCAAGGATATGATCATGACCCGGCACAAGATGGCTGGATCGAAAACTGTACTGATCGGACCCAATTGCCCGGGTGTAATCACGCCTGATGAGCTCAAAATCGGCATTATGCCAGGCTATATCCATACTCAAGGCCCGGTCGGAGTCGTCTCAAGGTCGGGTACTCTGACCTATGAGGTCGTCGATCAGCTGACCAAGCTTGGAATTGGCCAGTCAACTTGTGTGGGCATTGGCGGCGATCCCGTCAACGGCACCAAGCACATTGATGTGCTGCGCTGGTTCAACGATGATCCGAATACAGAGGCAATTGTGATGTGCGGCGAAATCGGTGGCACTGATGAGGAAGAGTGCGGGTACTGGATCAGGGATAATTGCAGCAAGCCGGTGGCGGCTTTCATCGCAGGGATGACTGCTCCTGCTGGCAAGAGAATGGGCCATGCAGGTGCGATCGTGGCCGGCGGCAAGGGGACTGCGGCGGAAAAGATTTCAGTACTTCGGCAGTGTGGCGTTGAAGTGACTGAAAATCCGGCCGAGATTGGCTTGATTACGAAAAATATGCTCGGTTAGGCGCTGAACGGCAGTCTCCGGATTCATTTTTGTCTTGTCTGAGGGGTTGACCCCGCGCGATGGGGTGTGGTATTTCCACTGTTGCCCGAGCATGTGCCTCTCGTTCCGTCGAATGTCTTTTCGATAGGGTAAAATCGCAGAACAGTACAAAGTCCCCTCGACCCATGAAAGAGCGAAACATTCCTGTCGGCGTTGCGAGTTTTGAGTTGATTCGCACACTGAGCGACTATTACGTCGACAAGACCCCTTTTATCGAGCAGCTGTTTCGCGGTGGAACCCATTATTTCCTGTCGCGTCCGCGGCGCTTTGGCAAGAGCCTGCTGCTCGACACCATGCGGGAGCTGTTCGAGGGCAATAAGGCGCTGTTCGAGGGCCTGCACATCCATGATCGCTGGGACTGGCATGAGCGCTATCCGGTAGTGCGCCTGAGCTTCGGCGCCGGGCGCTTCAGCCGGGCCGGACATTTGCAGTCTAATATCATCACGCAGCTTGAGCTGCTAGAAGCGCAGCATAGACTGACGGATGCCTATGCAACCGACGGCGTGAATGGTCCAGACCGACTTGCGAAGCTTTTGTATCACATCCATGCATCGACCGGCCGGCGGGTGGCGGTGCTGGTCGACGAGTATGACAAGCCGATCCTGGATGCGGTCGGCAACCAGGAGCTGGCTGAGGACAATCGGGACTACCTGGAAGGGCTGTATGGGGTGATCAAGGATTTCAGCGAGCAGATCCGCTTTGCCTTTCTGACCGGCATCACCATGTTCAGCAAGATGAGCCTGTTCTCGACCCTGAACAACCTGACCGACATCAGCCTGAGTCCGCGCTACGCCGCCATCTGCGGCTACACCGAGGCGGACTTGCAGGACACCTTCGCGCCGGAGCTGGAGGGACTGGACCTGGATGCCATCCGCCGCTGGTACAGCGGCTACAGCTGGCGCGGACCGGAGAAGGTCTACAACCCCTGGGCGATCCTCAGCCTGTTCAAATCCCGCGAGTTCAAGCCGCACTGGTCGGTCACCGGCATGCCGTCGTACTTGTACAGGGTGATGATGCAGCGCCAGCTCACGCCGCTGGATGTCAGCGGCCTGAAAGTGTCGGAAGGCTTCGTCACCACTTTTGATGTTGAGAGCCTCAGCGCCGAGGCGCTGCTGTTCCAGTCGGGGTATCTGACGATCACCGGCGAGGAGCGGCAAAACTTCAAGACTTTCTATGAGCTGGACTATCCGAATCTGGAGGTGCGCGCCAGCCTGAATGCCGGGTATCTGGAGCATCTGTTCGGCGCGGGGCGGGAGCCGCCGCCGGCGGCCCGCGAGCTGGCGGGTCTTTTGGGTGCAGCGGACTTTGCGGGCTTTGAGGCGGGGGTGCGGTCGCTGTTTGCGGGGATTCCGCATCAGTGGCACACGCACAACGAGATGGCGCGCTGTGAGGGGTGGTACAGCTCGGTGCTGTATGCCTGCCTGTGGAGCGTAGAGGCGCGGGACGGCCTGGCGGCGGAGCGCTCGGGCAGCCGCGGGCGCTCGGACCTGGCGCTGCGGATTGGCCAGAGGGTGATTGTGATCGAGTGCAAGATGGCGCATGGCGGCGAGGCGGGCCAGAGGGCAGCCGAGGCCATTGCGCAGATTCGCGAGCGCGGCTATGCCGAGCCGTACCGCGCTGGCGCCTGTGAGATTCATCTGATCGGCGCGGTGTTCGATGCGGCCACCCGCAGCCTGGCGGCCATGACCGTGGAGGCAGACTGATCGGCTCACACATTTGGACATGATGTATTTGCAATTCGCAGAGCTCCAATGTGTCACACAAAGTCGAGTCTGAATTGATGGCGAACTGCACTGATTGAATTCCTCAATGAGTGTAGCGCAAGCGCATTCTCGTCAAGGCGATGCCAGCGGCATTGATCAGCCGCCGGCATCAGATTTGTTCATTTTCCTGCGAATATACAGACTTCGATCCGCCGTTAGGCAGTGCCAAAGCTCATAATTCGAAATCGGGGGTTAGTCAGGTTGACGGCTTTTGCCATCCTTTATTTTGCGCAGTGATTGTCAAGGAAGCACCCGAGTGAATTAGCAAAGCACCTACCTGGATTACATTTCAATGCCAGATATCTGGCATCTCGCTCTTTCTGCGACGTATGAATTCCTGCAGTTCCTCATCAATTCCAGGATCCAGAACAGGCACCTGATACGATGCAAGCATTTGCTTGAATTTTTCGTTTGCCCTTTGGGCAATATTCAAACTTCCTTCTTCTTCCCACTGCTCGTATGGAGTCGTGCTGAACAATTCAGGCTCATAGAATGCATCGTGGTAATGCTGCAGCGTATGCGAGCTGCCGAAGAAGTGGCCGCCGGGACCAACTTCTTCGAACGCAGCTGTGGCAAACTGACTGGCATCGACCGAAACGCCTTTCACAAACTTGTGCAGCGCGCCGCAATAGTCGGCGTCAATCAAGAATTTCTCAAAACTGAAAGTCAGTGCGCTTTCCATCCAGCCGGCCGCATGGAGAACGAAATTCGCGCCGCACAAGACCGCCGCGTTCAGCGCGTTGACGCTTTCATTGGTTGACTGTGCATCAACACATTGTGAGCTGGTGAAGCCGCCGCTGCAGCGCAAAGGTACATTGAATCGCCGCGCCAGCTGACCGACTACGTACGATGCGGCTACAGATTCGGCGGTGCCGAAAGAGGGTGAGCCGGCTCGCAGATTGACGGTCGTAATGAAGTTCCCGAACACCGCAGGCGATCCCTTGCGCACCAGCTGCCCCAAGGCAACGCCGACCATTACCTCAGCCAGTGACTGGGCAATCGCGCCGGCAATAGTGACCGGACCGGTAGCTCCACTCAAGACAAATGGAACCACAATGGGGCATTGATTGGCTTCGGCATAGGCTCGCAGCGCACCGGACATGGCGCCGTCGTACACAAGCGGCGAATTCATGTTGATATTGCCGGTGATCACGCAATTCTTATCCGCGAAATCGTCGCCAAATAGGATTCTGGCCATCTCAATAGAGTCCTGCGCCCGCTCGCGCGTGGTGACAGATCCCATAAACGGCATGTCGGAGTATTTCATGTGCGCGTATACCATGTCCAGGTGGCGCTTGTTGACTGGCTCGTCGACCGGTTCGCAGACCGTTCCGCCGGAATGATGAATCCAAGGTGACAGATACGCCAGTTTGATAATTTTCTGGAAATCCTCAAGTGTACCGTAGCGCCGGCCGCTGTCCAAATCAGAGACGAATGGCGCACCGTATGCAGGTGTGAATACGATATGACCGTCTCCCACGCGCGCCGATCTTTTTGGATTGCGGCCATGCATAATGAATGAGCTGGGAACGGTTTTGAGCAATGCGCGAACGTGACCTTTGTCAAAGCGCACCCGCGAGCCGCGAACATCTGCACCGGCTTGTTTCCAGATATTGAGAGCTTCATCGTCGCCGAGAAATTCAACGCCAACCTCCTCCAGAATTTCATCCGTCTTGGTTTCGATGATATCCAGACCCTCTTCGCTCATCATCTCATATGCGGGAATCTCTCGTTTCAGCCCCGCGATGATCACGGGGCTTGTGCGAGCTGTCGCTTGGGAACGGCGGCTGATTCGACCGCGGGCAGAGGCGGCTGTGGCTGCAGTCGTGTTTTCCATATCGATACCTGTTCAGTTGAGTGTTCGGATCCTGTCGGCTGCTATTATCCCAGCAAATATTCGTGTATCGTAACTTCCCGCCGTTTCAGACCCGGCTTTGCGCACTTGATGATTGTTTTTTGGATTCAGGTGACTTCTGCGCCAGAATTGAGCTGAGTTTGCTCGCTGCAATCATTTTATCTGTTCGCAGGCATTGCAAAGTTGACTTGTCTGCTGTATCAGTATTGACGAATATTGATAGAGATCGTAGATTGCCCATTTGAGCATTTGATTACAGCGGCGGCCATGCCGCGCTAAGCACTGAGTGCGATGACAGCCGTGCTGACAAAAATCACCCGGCTGCGCACAAAACATTCGGGTTGATTGCACTCCCTGAGTGTCAAGTCTGCAATACGAGAGGATGAATATGTGAGTTCTTTTCAGTTGCCGACTCAGCTGGCGCGGTGGCATAAACATCCATGTAGGCTAAAAACTTGCCATTTTTATGCAAGCATTAACCCATGGACTCTGTTGCGAATAGATATGAAAACAAGATCATTTGGAGAATTGAAAATATCGGAAAGTTGAATATGGTCGCAAGATATTTATTTTTTGCAGAAAAATTGCAATTAATAAGTTTATTATTTATGCAATAAAAAATATTTCCGCAATAATTGCGGAAATATTTATAATATACTGCACTGAGCAGGTTCTTCAGTGAATTCGTTAAAGGTGTGTATTGGAACAGGGCAGATCAATTCATGTTTATTTCAGCTGGTCAGATTTGCATATCGGGCAGCCGCCGCACCATGCATGTCCGAGCATTCGATTGCCGCTGATTGTGGCGGTGGAGGATGGTTTTCGATGCTGCCGAAACAACAGACTTGACTGGCTCTTTTCTCGCTGCGAAGGGTTTGCAGAAGATTCGGGTCCGTTCATGCTTCTCGTTGTTTGCTTGCGCGAAGAATTCAGAGAGAATTCGATGTTCCTGTTAGATTTTTAAATTGGCCCAATCAATATTTACGGATGGATTAAGACAATGTCTCAACGAGTAACGCTGAAGGCCGTTGCAGATCAGGCGGGAGTCGCCGAATCTACTGCATCTCGCGCGCTTGCAGGAAGCGGCCAGATTTCCAAGTCCACACGCGTGAAGGTACAGGATGTGGCAGCGCAGCTTGGATACAAAATTTCCGATCGCAGGCTTGATCCGAGTCAAGTAGGAAGATCTGAGAGCAGAGGCTTGGTCGGCGTTTTGGTGGCGGCATTGCATAACTCGTTTTATCCTTATCTGGTGGATCGGCTTCATGACGAGCTGGATGATCTGGGTTTCGATATGGCCCTCATTATTGACGAAATCACTCGCGATAGAGGGAGTCGAAAATTGCGCCGACTGATCGACACGCTTGATGGCGTCATTATCACCACGGCATTAATTGAATCTCCGACCGTGGAATTTCTTAAAGATCGTCAGAAACCGACTGTCCTTGCTATTCGATCAAACATGAAAAATGATGTTCATGTAGTTGAGAGCGACAACTTCACTGCCGGAGCGGAGGCACTTCGACATCTTGTCTCGCTGGGACATCAGCGTATCGGGTTTCTTATGGGGCCAGAAACCACATCAACGACGGTCGGCCGCCTCAGAGGCGCTCGATCCGTTTTGGATGAGCACCGCATTCCATTTGAAGACAGGCTGCTTTTTCATACAGATTTTACTCATGAAGGGGGCTACTCAGGCTGTGTGCAGCTGATGCGTCTTTTTTCCCCGCCATCGGCTATTTTTTGCGCCAACGATGTGATCGCGATCGGCGCTCTGGATGCGGCGCAAAAAATGGGCTTGCGTGTTCCGCATGACGTTTCGTTGATTGGCGTCGATGACATCCCTATGGCGAGCTGGGGGATGATTTCACTGACCACAATACGCCAGCCGATTGGAGAAATTGGCAGCATGGCGGCAAAGCTGATCTCAGAGGAGATTCGAAGCGAGACAGTCGGTCCGCCGAAACACTACATTTTTCCAACCAGTCTGGTCGCGCGCTCAACAACAGGCTATGTTCAAAGTCCGCACCCGCAGATCCCACAGCAATCAGACCGTTCCGGGCAGGTGGTTCAAGACTGAGGAAAGTAATTCTCGACAGCGTAATATCGAAGGAGGATGCTGCATTATGAAAACTGTTGGACACCTGATCGGTTGTGCGCTCAAAGCGTATGGCGTTCCTTATATCACGGGTCTGCCTGGGCATGGCAATTGGAACTTGCTTGATGCGTTGCACGACGCAGGTTCTGACATTCCAGTGGTGCAGACGATGCATGAGCAGGCTGCTGTTCATATTGCTGATGCGCATTATCGGGTGACGGGCTGTCCAATCGCGGCCTCTACCTCGATCGGTCCAGGTGCAGCGAATACGGTGATGGCGCTGGCGAATGCTTATTGTGATTCGACCTCGCTGCTGTTGATTACCGGCGCCGCTTCGACACATATGCGCGGTCACGGTGTCATGCAGGAACTGGATCGCGAGAACACGCCAGATTTTACCAAGGTCACCGAACATGTGACCAAACGAAACTTTGACATGATCAATGCTGACAGTGCGCCGTTTATTCTCCATCGCGCCTTCAGTGCCATGCTGACCGGGCGGCCAGGTCCGGTTCATGTCAATATTCCAATGGATGTCCAATCCGCTGAAACGGATATAGACGTGCAGGAACTGCCCATGCGCTTGCCCACTGGTCGCCCGCGCGCTGACAGCATCGCCATTGATCAGGCGGTTGCTCTCCTGTTGAATGCGGAGCGTCCCTGCATCGTCGCGGGCGGCGGCGCCATCAGCTCTAATGCCAGTGCCGCGCTGAAGTCAGTGGCTGAGCGATTGGGCATTCCTGTTGTTTTTACTTGGAACGGGAAAGGCGCTTTGCCAGAAGATCATCCAATGAACGCCGGTACTGTCGGCTGGCCAGGCTCTCTAACTGGCAACACGCTGGCCAGCGAAGCGGATGTTGTGATGTCATTAGGCTGCAGATTCACGGATTGGTCGGCCTCCTCTTGGCGCAAGTCAGTCAGCTTCTCAATTCCAGAAAGCAAGCTGATCCATGTCGATATTGATCCGCGCGAGATCGGCAAGAACTATCCTGTGGAAGTGGGCATTGTGGGTGATATTTCTTTAGTTTTGGAAGACATCAATGCGGGAATTTCTGATCTGCAGGCACAGAAGGCATACAAAAAGCGGGCCGCCCAGCATGACCGTCTGATGAAACTTTGGGCCGCCTGGGATCAGATCATGCAAGAGCGGCGAAACTATGACAAGATTCCGACGACGATGCTGACTGCGCTGCGTGAATTGCGCAAGGCGCTGCCCCGCAACGGCATTGTCACTGTAGGATCGGGTCACCCTCAGAGCTCGACAAAGCAGGATTTTCCAATTTACGAGCCGCGTACGCATATTACCCCCGGCAGCTATTCTCCCATGGGTTTTGCGCTGCCTGCCGCCATTGCTGCAAAACTGGCGAAGCCCGAATCTCCGGTGGTCTGCATCATCGGCGATGGCGACTTCATGATGTGTGTGCAAGAGCTGGCGACGTGTGTGGCCTGCAATCTTCCTGTCGTGTTCTTGGTGCTCAATAACGCCGGCTATATTTCAATTCGCGACGGGCAGGACGCACTGATGGGACGCAATATCATCTCAGAGTTCTCACGTGCGGGAAGTAACGGCGCACCTTACTCGGTGCAATTTCCAGCACTGGCTAAATCATTTGGATTGGACTTTGCAATGCAGGTTCAACGCGTTGATGAAATCGGCTCGACGATCAAGACAGCCTTGGATTGCGGCGGCCCCGCACTCGTTGAAGTGCCTATTACCCGAGATGCCAGCATTGCCGCGGCCAATGTCGTGGGCTGGTGGGATTTTCCGCCAGTGCCGACAGCTCCGCAGGCAGTACTCGACGATTATGCGGCCGGTTTTATTTCCGAGCAGCATCAGGGACGTGATACCTCGGGGCTCCGAGTCGTCAGGGCTGCTGGCGCAGTTGGCTGAAGCTGACCAATCAAAACAACTTTTTGATAAACCATAACTACAGAGGTGTTACTGTAATGATTAGAACTTTAATTCAACTTATACCGGCATCAGCACTCGTGTTTGCGTCACAGGCCTACGCC
The DNA here is from genome assembly GCA_965200545.1 of Arenicellales bacterium. Lineage (GTDB taxonomy): Bacteria > Pseudomonadota > Gammaproteobacteria > Arenicellales > JAJDZL01 > JAJDZL01. Next base: position 785,311 of record CBDAUJ010000002.1, read on the forward strand.
GCTGACGGCTACGACGGTCTGCCACGTACTTTCCTTTGGAACCCGAATTTCAATGAAGTGGTCGATACGTCCGGCTATGCCGGTGATGCGCCTTTCACCATTGGCTTTTCAAATGCATCGCAAGGCGATGGCTGGCTGGGTACCTTTTACCATTCCGTGGAATATGGCGTGTCGCAGAACCTGGACAAAATTGGACGCTTTATTGTGACCGATGCGAATGGAGACTCCACCAAGCAAATCTCCGATATTCAGGATCTGCTGGAGCAGGAAATTGATTTGCTGCTGGTCAATCCAGCCACCGCTGATGCACTGGATCCGATACTGGGACGCACGATGCGCCGGGGCATACCGGTTGTTACGGTTGCTCGCCGAGTGGAAAGTGACGATAGTTTCGTAAGTTTTGTCACGGCATCGGATACTGCACTGGCCCGCATGAGTGCCACTTGGATGGCAGAGATACTTCAAGGCAAAGGCCGTGTTGTGCTGTTGCCGGGTCTTGCGGGCGCCAGTCCAGCGGAAATGCGTTTACAGGCTGCCAAGGAAGTATTTGCGCAGTTTCCCGGCATTGAGATTGTCGATACGCAATACACCGGGTGGAGCCCAGCGAATGGTCGTCAGATCATGGCGGCGATCATTCAGCGCGAGGGCGCTGCCAATATCGACGGCGTTTGGGCAGACTCTGGCTTGCAGGGTTCTGGATCGGTAGAGGCTTTCATCGGCGCCGGCGTGACCGGTGCGGATATCCCGCCCCACACAGGCGGTGACTTGAACGGCATGTACCAGCTGGCCCAGGAAAACGGATTTCCGTTTGCAGGCATTGACTATACCCCGTCGATTGGCGCCGCGGCGGTGCACTTGGCGGTTGATGTGCTTGAGGGTACGCCAGTGCCGCAGCGTCTCGACGTGAATTTTCAAGTCGTCATTTCTCCAGGTCACGAAACACGTTCGATTGCCGCTGATGTTCTGCTGCCCGACTACGTGGACATGGATCGACCCGGCGAGTTGATTATGGGCAGCGGCATTGCCGGCTATGATCCGGCCACTTTCTCAGTTGAATTGCCCAACTGATTGATGAGTATTGGTTTCGGCGGGTCTTGAGCATCGGCCATGCGGGCCGGGTGACCTGGTTTTGCAGACCGCTTTGATGGTCCCGCCTGCCAATTCATCTTTGACAGCATTGGAAAAGCAGAATTTTCGGACTGGGCATGCGAACTGATTTTCCACACAAGGAATTAGTCGAGCTGTTGCGACCTGTAGCGGATCACTGATTGAATGCTGGTCTGCCGCAAAATTCGCATTTGCACTGCAGCTGCTCTTTGATTCACGAGGTGATGGTTTGATCAGACTTGAGGGGATTGTCAAGGTTTTCCCCGGTGTCAAATCGTTAGACAGAGTCAATTTCGAAGCTGCAGCCGGCGAAATTCACGCACTTGTCGGCGAGAATGGCGCCGGGAAGTCCACACTGATCAAAATTATGGCAGGTGCCTATATCGCCGATGAAGGCACGATCTGCTTTGACGGGAAACAATGCCAATGGATGAGCCCCAAGGCGGCCAAGGATGCGGGGATTCACATCATTTATCAAGAACACATGCTCTTTCCTGAACTGTCAGTTGCTGAAAATATCTTCATTGGAAATGCGCCGAAAACTCGTTTTCGGACAATCAACTACAAAACGATGCATGAAAGCGCTGATGAGACGCTGAATCGATTGGGACATCATTTGAATTCTCGGGAGCGGGTCAAGCATCTCAGCGTGGCTGACCAGCAGATGGTGGAGATTGCCAAAGCGCTTGTCGGCGAGACGAAGCTGCTTGTTCTCGACGAGCCAACCGCTGTTATCTCAGGCCGAGAGACGGAATTGCTTTTCGAACGGATCAAAGCGCTGCGAGACAAAGGGGTCTGCATCATTTACATTTCCCATCGATTGGAGGAGATCTTCTCAATAGCTGACCGGGTGACGGTACTCAAGGATGGCCAGTGTGTCGGGACTCGAGATATTGCCGAACTCAGCCGTAACCGCTTGATCAGCATGATGGTGGGACGCGAGGTTGAAGCTATTTTTCCACCCAAGAAAATGCCTGCTATGGATGCCGCGCCGGTTTTGTCGGTACGCAATCTGCGAGCGCCGCCAAAAGTCAGTGATGTTTCTTTTGATCTTTATGCAGGTGAAGTTGTTGGATTGGCAGGATTCGTGGGCGCCGGCCGCTCCGAAGTTGCCCATGCTGTATTTGGCTCGATGCAACGGGCTGACGGAGAGGTCACCCTGTGCGGCACAGTCATGGAAACTTGCTCACCGCGCGATTCCATTGATCAGGGTCTCGGCTTTCTCACCGAAAACCGCAAGGAAGAGGGGCTCATGCTGCTGCTGGACACAGCCGTGAATGTCACTGCGCCGGCGCTTCCAGAATTCACTCGACCTTCAGGAATTGATCGGGTGCGTGAATTGCAGGCCGCCGAGGGAGAGATTCAGCGTTTCAATATCTTGGTTCCGGGTCCAGACGCTGGAGTTGACAAGCTCTCCGGCGGCAACCAGCAGAAGATCTTGTTTGGACGCTGGACTCGAGCTGGCCGAAAGGTTTTGATCCTCGATGAGCCGACACGAGGTGTTGATGTCGGCGCCAAGGTAGAAATTTATGAAATCATCCGCAAGCTGGCCGACGAGGGGCTGGGCATTCTCGTCATTTCTTCAGAATTGACAGAAATCGTCGGTTTATGCACACGCGTGATCGTAATGAGGGAGGGTATTGTCACCGGCGAGGTCGATGGCACTGAAGTCAATGAAGAGACAATCATGAAATATGCGACCGCTGTAACAGAACCCGAAGATCAGAGTATTTTACTGGGACGAGCAGGACGTGCCTGATGACACTGACGAAGCTAAAGCGCAGCTTCCGCGGCCTGCAGCAGACTCCGTCTCTGATCATTGTCACTTTGCTTCTGGCTGCTGTGATCGTCGTGGGTTTCGCGATCAGTGACCGTTTTGGCACGATGAGAAATTTTATGAATATCTTGGAACAGGCCTCCGGTTTGGGGTTTGCCAGTATCGGGCAGGCATTGGTGGTCATTACGGGCGGCATTGATCTTTCGATCGGCGCCATAGTGACTGCCTCGACGATTTTGATGGCAGCGGTGGTTGAGTTGCATCCTGTGCTGATGATTCCAATGATTTTCGGGACACTCCTGTTCGGCGCCTCAATCGGATTTCTCAATGGATTTGTAACGATCAAGACCGGAGTGCACCCGCTGATCGTAACGCTGGGTACTGCGTCAATCCTGAATGGGGCGGTTTTGATTTACACGCTTCAGCCTGCTGGAAACGTTCCCTACTGGTTTGAGGAATTTGCTTATGGGCGGCTCGGGATTGTGCCGATCTCGGGTTTGGTCATGCTGGTCTGCTTTGTCGCAGTATGGGCTTTTTTGCGGTATTTTGAAATGGGACGGGCATTCTACGCGGTCGGCGGCAGTCCCGAGGCTGCGCGTCTCAGCGGCATTCGGTCAAACCGGATTATTTTGATCGCCTATTCCGCCAGTGGCTTTTTTGCAGCTTTGGCAGGGGCGTATTTCGTCAGCCGAACCGGTATCGGTGATCCGCGGGTCGGCGACCCGATCACCTTGGCCTCAATTACGCCGGTAATACTCGGCGGGTTAGTTTTAGGGGGTGGAAAAGGCAACATTCTGGGGGTGCTGCTGGGTGTCATTCTGATCGCTTTGCTGAGCAACCTGCTCAACTACATGAATATCTCAACATTCATACAGTGGGTGATTCAAGGCCTGATTATCGTTTTTGCCGTCTCTATCTATGTGCATAAGGGAAAGAAGTTGTGAATGCGCTTGCGGCTGACCGGGCCAAGACCGTTTTGCAGTCGTTTTCGCTGCTTCGACGATTTATGATCCCGTCTGCCTTGATGGTACTGATTGGAGTCGCGGCGCTCATTCAGCCCTCTTTCCTGTATCTGAACAATATTCAGGATATTCTGACACAAGCGGCGCCTTTGGCGCTCGTCGTTCTGGGTCAGGCTTTTGTCATTCTGGTCCGGGGTCTTGATTTGTCTGTCGCTTCGCTGATGGCCAGTATTGCAGTGCTGGCAACTGCATTCAATGCCGTTGCCGATGCGATGATTCCGTTGATATTTTTGGCCGCTGTCGCAGTGTCGGCACTGGTCGGATTCATCAATGGTGTGCTGGTCACCAAACGCAATGTCTCGCCTTTTCTTGCGACCCTTGCCATGATGATTGTACTGCAGGGAATCCGTTTCTATTACACCCAAGGGGCGCCATCCGGCTCTTTGCCGGACGGCTTCCGTGTTCTTGGGGCTGGCCGCATCCTCGGTATTCCCGTCAACCTGCTCGCCTTCGCAATGTGTTTCTGCATTTTGAGCTGGCTTTTGCACAAATCAAGCTTCGGGCGCAAGATTTACATCACCGGCGGCAACCCGACATCCGCAAATCTGGTTGGTATTTATTCCGACCGTGTGACGATCATCTGCTATGTGATTTGCTCCATCATGGCGGGTATCGCAGGGCTGTTTCTGGTCGGCTATGTCGGCACCGTCGACAACTGGGTCGGCCGCGGCTATGAGCTGGATGCCATCGCGGCTTGTGTGATCGGGGGTGTGGCGCTGACAGGCGGAAAGGGCACTCTCTGGGGTGCGGCCGCAGGTGCTTTGATCCTCATTCTAATTTTCAATATTGTGATCATACTCGGTTTGCCGGTGCAGGCGCAGATGATCATCAAAGGTTTAATCATCGTTGTAGCCGCTGCCCTTTTTTCGAGGGCCGGTCGGATCTAAAGTATGGCAGCTGACAGCAGGAGACAATAAAAATGGGTATTGACTATCTTAAGCGGGGCAAATCTGCCGCGCAGCGCGCCAAGGATGACGGCATGGTCCGATCCGTGGTTGAGAAAGTTCTTGCAGATATCGAAATGCGAGGCGACAAGGCTGTGCGCGAATTAAGTGAGAAGTTCGATCAATACTCGCCGGCTGCTTTCCGTTTGAGTGAGAGCGAGGTTGAGGCGATCACCTCAAAGGTTTCAGCACGCGAGATGGCTGATATCCAGTTCGCGCATGATCAGGTGGTTAAATTCGCGAAGGCACAGCGTGGCTCCATGCTTGACCTAGAGGTTGAGACATTGCCCGGTGTGATTCTGGGGCATCGAAATATACCCGTGCAGTCCGTCGGCTGCTATGTGCCAGGCGGCAAGTTTCCGATGGTGGCTTCAGCCCACATGTCGGTCGCCACCGCCAAAGTCGCAGAGGTGCCGCGCATACTGGCTGCCACGCCGCCGTTTAAGGGAGAGCCGAATCCCACTGTCATCGCAGCCATGAAATTGGGAGGCGCTGATGAGATTTATGTACTGGGCGGCATTCAGGCGGTTGGCGCAATGGCGATCGGGACCGAGACGATTGAGCCTGTTCACATGCTGGTGGGGCCGGGCAATGCTTTTGTCGCTGAAGCGAAGCGGCAGCTCTATGGGCGCGTTGGCATTGACCTTTTTGCGGGACCCACTGAAACGATGGTGATCGCAGATGAAACCGCTGCTGATGCTGAGCTGTGTGCAACGGATTTGCTGGGTCAAGCAGAGCATGGGGACAACAGTCCTTGTGTACTGCTGACCAACTCGCGGCACTTGGCGCAAAGCACAATGAAAGAAATAGACCGGATATTAAGTCTTCTGCCAACGGCGGAAATGGCACGTGCCAGCTGGGACAGCTATGGCGAGGTGATCGTCTGCGATACGTATGAAGAAATGCTGGATGCCGCCAATGAAATTGCCAGTGAGCATGTGCAGGTCATGACAGACCGAGATGACTGGTTTCTTGAGAACCTGCACAGTTACGGCGCACTTTTTCTGGGTGCACGGACCAATGTTGCCAACGGCGACAAGGTGATCGGAACCAACCACACCTTGCCTACGAAAAAAGCAGGTCGCTATACCGGCGGACTGTGGGTGGGCAAGTACATCAAGACGCACAGCTACCAGCGGATTGTGACTGATGAGGCCGCTGCACTCGTGGGCAGCTATGGATCGCGACTGTGCCTGCTGGAGGGTTTCGTCGGTCATGCAGAACAATGTAACATTCGGCTGCGCCGATACGGCGGAGCCAACTTGCCTTACGGTGAAGGTGCGCCTCGCCTCGACAGAGCCGACTAGAAGCGCAGACGTGCAGAGCGAGCCTTTGAGCGAGTCCGGAGCAATAGGATGCCGTTCTTGTTTGAGACTACCGTGCAGCCGGAATGGATCGATTACAACAGCCATATGCGCGATTCATATTATGGACTGGTCTTCAGTCTGGCGGTGGATTGCGTACAAGACGAAGTGGGGCTGGATGCGGGGTATCGCAAGCGGACCGGGTGCACGATCTATCTTGTTGAGGACCACAAATATTATTTGCGCGAAGTCAAGCTCGGTGATCAGCTGAGAGTCCTGACGCACGTGCTCGGAGTGGATGCAAAACGTTTCCATCTCTACATGATCATGACGAAAGACGGTGCAGAGGTCTGTATCGGTGAATTTATGGAGCTGCATGTGCAGCAGCATCCAAGACCTCACAGTACAGCCATGCCTCATGCAATTCGGCAGCGCTTGCTGTCGTTTCGTGAAGCTTCAATGGCAGATAGTCTTTTGTCGCGGCGGTCCCGTCGCCTGCGCATGAATTAAGTGTCAGTCGAAGCAATCTATCTGGCTTGATCTGTCCGACTGGGTGTCGAAAAAAACTGCGCGATATCAGATCAGCTGGCGGGGAATCACAAAGTCGACCAGCTGGCCCGCGCCAAGGCGAAACTCAGCCCCGCTGGCACAAGGCAGATCACAGACCAAGGTCGCAGCCGTCGGATACTGCATAAATGACGCATCGCGCGGCGGGCACTCCAGGACCGACTCAGCGAACATCCCAATACCCGGATTGTGACCCAAAAACAGCACCGGCTCATCAGCTGCGGTCAAGAGCAAACTTGCAAACGCATTGAGATTGCCATGATAAAGACTGGATTCGTAACGGACATCAATGCCGCCGGGCATGAATTTCTCCATTCTGCTCCAGGTTTCGCGAGTTCGCTGTGAGGTTGATGACAAGACCAGCTGGGGAATATAGCCATGGTCGCTCAGCCACTGGCCGATGGCATCGCTTGACTTTCTGCCGCGGCGTGAAAGCGGACGGTCGTGATCATCCAGATGCGGCGCATCCCAGCTGGATTTCGCATGGCGAGTGACAATGATGCGCATAGTGTGGTCTTTATAGTGTGAAAATCAAGTCTGATTTTAATTCAAACAACGATGCAACGTACGTTGTCCGCAACAAATACAATGAGGCGGTCAACTTCAAATTTTTGAATGCGCTGAAATGCAATGAAACTTCACTTCGATGACATTCGCAACTTTCTTGATCACCATAAGGTGGAGCTGGATGTGGCCGAGTTTCATGGCTTGATTTCTGGACTTGTCTGCGCCGGTGACTGTCTCGATGAAATCGATGACTGGCTGCCGATGCTTTTGACACAGGATTATTTGTCTGATGCGCAATACCTCCCGATCAAGCACGAGGTGCAGAAAGCGTATGCTGAAATTGAAGATTCACTGGTATCTGACGGGTTTGGGTATCAACTGGTGCTGCCGTCTGATCTCCACTCGCATGAGGAGCGGGTGAATTCGCTGACTGCCTGGTGCAGCGGATTCGTGACGACACTGATTGAGTACGCAGGGATTGGCGATGAAAGCCTGTCGGGTGATGAGCTGGAGTTTGTTGCGGATGTGAAAACAATCTCTCAGACGCAAATTGAGCCCGGCGATGCTGCAGAGTTCGAGTCTGTCTATGTTGAGATCGAAGAGTATTTGCGTGTGGGCGTTCAATTGGTTTATGAGCACCTCAATCCGGCTGCATCACCCGCAAGTCAGAACCCGCAGGAGATTTGACGATGGGTTGTGAGCATCGTCGCCAGCAGTTGCTGCAGCATCTTGGTGCCGATATCGCTATTGTGCCGACCGCACCGCAGCGTCAGCGCAATTCCGACGTGCTATACCCGTACCGGCCCGACAGCGATTTTTATTTTCTCACACACTTTGCTGAGCCTGAGGCGATTGCCGTATTCGCACCCGGTGCCGAAGAGGGTGACTACATTCTTTTCGTTCGGGACAGCGACCCGGACAAAGAGCGCTGGGATGGTCACCGCGCAGGTGTGGAAGGTGCGGTGGAGAATTATCATGCGGATATCGCATTTCCAATTGCCGCTGCTGATGAGATTATCCCAAAACTTATGAAGGGCAAAGAGCGTGTCCACAGCTGCTTGACCCGTTATACCGATTTTGATGAGCAGCTGCTCCGATGGATCCGGTCTGCGAAAGCTTTCGCTCGCAGCGGTATCAAGACGCCCGCGGAGGTCATCGATATCGGTCGCACCGTTCATCCGCTGCGCTTGTGCAAGCAGGACGACGAGACACAGCTTCTGCGCGAGGCGGCGAGGATATCAGCGCAAGCACACGTTCAGGCGATGCAGCGATGCCAGCCGGGTATGATGGAGTATCAGATTCAAGCGGAAATTGAATACCAGTTCCGCAAAAACAGTTGCGAACCCGCTTACCCGAGCATTGTGGCTTCAGGTTCAAACGCTTGCATTTTGCACTATATTGAGAGTTCCCGGCAACTCGGCGATGGTGATCTGATTCTCATTGATGCCGGTGCTGAGCTGGATTGCTATGCGGCTGACATTACGCGGACGTATCCAGTCAACGGCACGTTCTCAGATACACAAAAACAGGTCTACGAAGTTGTGCTGGAAGCTCAGCGGCAGGCCCTTGAGGCGGCGATCCCGGGCAATCGCTACAGTGATGTGGATGCGGCCGCGACCCAAGCACTTACGCAGGGGCTGATCGATCTGAAAATTCTCGATGGCACACTGTCAGAGGCACTTGAAACCAAAGCCTATCGGCCGTACTACATGCATCGCATTGGTCACTGGCTGGGGCTCGATGTTCACGATGTCGGCGATTACCATGATGCGGATGGCGCATCACGTACCTTGGAGCCCGGCATGTACATGACAATCGAGCCGGGACTGTATTTTTCGGCTTCAGATGAACTTGATGAGAAATGGCATGACATTGGCGTTCGCATCGAGGATGATGTTCTCATCACGGCCGACGGTTACGAAGTTACCACCGAGGCGGTGCCCAAATCAGTTGCCGACATTGAGCATCTGATGTCGAGCTGAAGTGCGCGGCGGAGATGTCTTGTTGCGAGAGTAATTTCGATGTCGTGATCAGTGGCGGCGGTTTGACCGGTGCCAGCTTAGCCTGCGCCTTGGCGCAGCAAGGGTTCAAAGTTGCCGTCGTTGAAGTCAATGACCTGGATGCGCCAAGCAGCGGCTTCGATTCAAGAATGATTGCGCTGACCCGCAGTTCCGGTTCGATCTTTCGCAATCTGGGTGTCTGGGCGCTGCTTGCAGCGGATGCGGTGACTGAAATCCGTGCGATTGAAGTCACAGAGCAGCGATTTCGAAGTCAGGTCAATCTGCATGCCCGCGATGCGGGATGTGATGTGCTTGGCTGGAATGTATCGGCCCGCTCGCTGGGAAAATCGATCTATGCCAAGCTCGCCTGCGCCGGGGATATTGCCGTGTTCAGTCCCCTGCGAGTGTCAGCGGTGCGCACCCGCGAATGCGGGGTTGAAGTCAGTGTAACTGCAGAAGATGAGAGCTTCAGTCAGCAATTGTTCGCCAAAGTGCTAGTTGCGGCCGACGGCGGCCAGGGATTGGGTGCGCAGCTCGGTTTTCGTGCCCGCCGCAAAGAATATTCGCAACGGGCTTTGGTGTGCACCATTGAATCCGACCAGCCGCATTTCAACATCGCTTACGAGCATTTCTGCGACTCTGGGCCGCTGGCGCTGTTGCCTGTTCGCGAGCGCGAATACTCGATCGTCTGGACGCTTGAGTGCGAAACACTGGCGCAGCTGCTGGCTGTGCCAGACGATAAATTCCTGGTGTGCCTGAAAGCCGCTTTCGGGGTACGGGGCGGACAATTCGTGCGCATAGTCGGCCAAAGAACTTCATATCCTTTGGTGTTCAGCAAATTGCGCAAGTTTGTCAAGCCGGGGCTGGCGGCTGTTGGCAACGCTTCGCACACCGTGCATCCCGTCGCTGGCCAGGGCTTCAATCTGGCGCTGCGTGACGTGGCCGCTTTTACCGAAGTTCTAGCGGTCCACCGATACCGAGGCTGGGATATTGGCAGTTATGATGTGCTCACGCGTTATCAGCAATGGCGCTTGCGCGAGAGCGAGTCAATCGGCTGGTTTACCGACGGTCTGGTTCGCGTGTTTGCAAATCGCAATCCAGCGGTCTCGCTCGTTCGCAATCTAGGCTTGGATGCAGTTCAGGCGGCGCCAGCGGTGAAACGGCAGCTGTTGCAGCGCACGATGGGACTGTATGGCAAACAGGCCCGGCTTGTTGCAAATGCCGCCGACTGCTGACCCCCGAACGCAGATGCAAACGGATTATGATATCGTTGTGGTGGGTGCTGGCCTGGTCGGGCTGGCGTTTGCCTGCTCAATGCGTCAATCGGGTTTGCGGATACTGGTGCTTGACAGCGGCGATGCGCCGCACCGGGATTCCGGCAGTTACGACCTGCGCGTCAATTCAATTCATATCGCCTCGCAAACATTCTTGGATGCCATTGGCGCTTGGCAGCCCGTACAAAGCATACGGGTCAATCCATTCGAGGCGATTGAAGTCTGGGACTTGTATGGCAGTCGCGCAAGGTTTGATGCGGCCCACATTAATGAGCCCTGTCTTGGTCACATCGTTGAGTCAAATGTATTGACCGAAGCGCTTTTCAATCAAGCTGGTCGCAGTGATCAGGTTGAATTTCGATTTCGGCGGCGGGTAACTGCCATTGAGGAATATCCGACGCATGCAGTTTTAAGCCTGGACAGCGACGATTCGCTGACGGCCCGGCTGGTGATTGGCTGCGACGGCGCGAATTCTGCGGTGCGTCGCTGTTGCGGGATTCAGTGGACCGAGCAGGCGTACCGGCAAAAAGCGTTTGTTTGTCAGGTACGGGCGGCGCAGCCATCTTCGGGAGTGTCTTACCAGAAGTTCTTGCCCACTGGACCGCTGGCGCTGTTGCCATTGGACGATGGCAGCTATTCGATTGTATGGAGTTGCGCTTTGGATTTGGCTGATCATCTGGCGGTGTGTGATGAGACGCTGTTTGCGCGGCAGCTTGCGCAATCGCTTGATTGCCGATTTGGCGATTTTCGTGTGCTCAGTCCAATTCGAACTTTCGATTTACGGTGCCTTGCTGTCCAGCAGTACTTTGCGGGCCGCACCGTACTGATCGGTGATGCTGCGCATGTGGTGCATCCGCTCGCGGGCATGGGTGTCAATTTGGGTTTGATGGACGCGGCGGCACTGAGTCAGACGCTGACCGAATCGTTGCATTCCGGAGGATCACTGCATAATTTTGCGGACTTGAGAGTTTTTGACAGATGGCGTAAATCCGAAAACGCGGTGATCGCCGGTGTAATTGACCGATTTGATCGCAGCTTTTCCACGCCGCGGCGGGATGTCAGGTCGGTTCTGAGCTTGGGTCTGTCGATGACGAATCACATCAGTGTCGTGAAGCAGGCAATCATGCGCCGGGCATGCGGAATCACGGGTGACCTGCCTCGTTCTGCGCTGCGGGTCCAGCGCGGCGAAGTGGCTGAGGCTGTACTCGACGCATCGAAAATTCGACATGGATGATTCGACTGCCCTCGCATTCGATTTTTGCGACTACCTGCAAACATTTATCGTTCCATTGCGTTGGGTGAATTGGCATGCATCTGGCCCGAAACGCTTTTCGTGCAAATGAATCCGAATACCGCCAAGCAGAGTCGATTGTGGGAAGGTTTCCGACCTTGAGTCTATGCAGTCCAAGTGAGTGCCGCACACAGCGGCAGGTGAGTGATGGGCAGTGGCGGCGTGGCAGCACGCTTTCCGGCGGCGAAAATATTGAAATGATCAGTTCCGCCGTCTCTTGCACACTCCATTGCTGCCATTGGGAGACAAGACACCGCAGCAAGATCTGAATTCAACTTGGAGCCTAGCGACACCTCTTGGATATGGACGGCACTGGACCTGGAGCAGCCCCATTGGATTCGGACAAAAGGCAGGAAAATGCTCTTTGTCAAGGGGCACCGGCTGTGATTTGCATTGCATGGCAAAGATCGGTGAGCGATGTTTCGACCGCTCCGCGACAGTATCAGAGCGTCCTGATTTGGCTGCAGCTCAATTGTGCAATATCAGTGTGTGTGCAAGAAACTGAGATGGGCAAGAGTACTGCTGCGAATCCCTGACCTGGCAAATCTGCCAAGTGCCCAGTTGACTTTTTCATCTTGGACGGCGTACAGAATAATTGAATAACATCATAAATAAAATAATATATACAAATATTTAAAAATTCATATTCCAGTGACAATTTGCTGCCGCTGGCAGCCGATTGCCAAGCTGTAATTTAACTCGTCAGCTTTTTCGGCCGCGCTGCAGCCAACCATTCGCTCACTGTTTTTTGCTAAACCCGAGTGATTTCGATAGTCTAAAATTGAATCTCAGCAAAGCAATTGTGTGGAGGATGTTTTGAGCCGATCGATATTAGTTAAAGCTGGATTGCGCAGCACCATGCCGCGCCGGCTGATTTTGTCATTGCTTGAAAATTCTGAGGAGCGGCACCTGTCTGCAGAAGATATTTACGGCGCTTTAAGGGAGGCAGGCGAGGATGTCGGTATCGCAACGGTATACCGTGTGCTGACGCAATTTGAGCAGTCCGGTCTAGTATTGCGGCACCGGTTCGATGGCGACAAATCAACCTATGAGCTCAATGACGAAAATCATCATGACCATATGGTTTGCGTCAAATGCGGACGGGTGTACGAATTCGTAGATTCCAGAATTGAGCAGCGCCAGCGAGAGGTTGCCAAAGAAATCGGCTTTCAACTGACTGACCACTCGCTGCATTTGTACGGCGTTTGCCAGGGCATGGAAAGGGATGGCAAATGCTCAATCCCCGATGACCCTGATCGCGGTATTCACAAAATCAAAAAATAACCGCTGCCTGCCTGCACCTTGGGCTTGCAATGCGCTTCATGGGCTGGGCTTTTTTGCTGCTCCATCACACCGCGCCATCCGTTCGGATGCGCGCTTCAGTTTTGCCAGTCAGATTCTGCCATACGACTTGACCTTGTTCCACGGCGATTCTGGAACGCTGCGACGATTGGTCCAAACCGCGCTTTTATGAAAGCCGCTGCGGATAAGGGGTATGCGCACCTCAAGACAATGGATGCAAATGCATCTCGCATCCAGCATCTGTCCGGTGCGGCGGCCAGAACGCAGCCGATATGAGCAACCGGGGGGACTCGTGACGCGGGGCGCACTCATGATTCAAGGAACCGGCTCGGATGTCGGCAAATCGGTTATCGTAGCCGGTTTGTGCCGGTTGCTTGTCCAAAAAGGCATTTCTGTCGTGCCGTTCAAACCGCAGAATATGTCCAACAATGCTGCGGCGTGCGCTTCGGGCGGGGAGATTGGCCGCGCCCAGGCACTGCAGGCGCGGGCCGCGGGCATTGAGGCAACGGTGGATTTGAATCCGGTTCTGCTGAAACCGCAGACGGATCGTGTCGCACAAGTGGTCGTTCACGGCTGTGTGCAGTCCAGTCTCGATGCCGCCAGATTTCTGTCCGATCGGCTTGCGCTGCTTGATTCAGTTCTCGAAAGCTATACCCGACTGAAAAAAGACTATGAACTGGTTCTTGTTGAAGGTGCCGGAAGCACGGCGGAAACGAACCTGAGGCGCGGGGATATCGCGAATATGGGTTTTGCGCAGGCGGCTGGCGTGCCCGTTTGTCTTTTGGCTGACATTGATCGCGGCGGCGTGATTGCTTCGGTTGTCGGAACCAAAGCGGTGATTGAGGCCGCAGATGCGCGACTTGTTCGAAGTTTCATCATCAATCGTTTTCGCGGTGACATCGCGCTTTTCAAAGAAGGTGTGGCGGACATTGAGCGCCATACTTCCTGGCCGTGCCGTGGCGTCATTCCGTGGTTGTGCGCCGCCCGAATCTTGCCTCAGGAAGATGCGATTATCCCCGACTCTTTGGCTCATGGCGATGTGCAATCCGCAAAGCAGCTTAAAATCGCGGTGCCGATGCTGTCCAGAATCGCCAATTCGGATGACTTTGATCCGTTGCGCATGGAGCCGCACGTAGACTGTCAGATCGTGCCGCCAGGCCTGCCGATCCCGCGAGACTGCGATGTAATCATATTGCCCGGCAGCAAATCGACGATTGGCGATTTGCACCATCTGCGAGCGCAGGGATGGGATCATGACATAATTGCTCATGCGCGTGCTGGTGGTCACGTACTGGGATTGTGCGGCGGCTATCAGCTTCTCGGCCGCAAAATTCGTGATGCTTATGGCGTGGAAGGGGAGCCGGAAGTTGCCAATGGGCTGGGTCTGCTGAATGTGGAAACTGATCTGCTCCAGGAAAAAACGGTGCGGCCTTTAACCGGTCAGCACTGTCCAAGCGGTGCGACGGTAACCGGATATGAAATCCACATGGGCAAAACACAAGGTCCAGATGCGCACCGTCCCCTGATACGCACAGCGACAGCACAAGATGGTGCGGTCAGCGAAGCGGGCAATGTCGCTGGCTGCTATGTTCATGGCCTATTTGGGAACGACGCTTTCAGAGCTGCTTGGCTGCATTCGATCCGCAGCGGCATGGTGTCAAAGCTGGCTTATGAAGCTGCCATCGAGCAGTCTCTGGACGAGCTCGCCGCCGCCCTGGAAGCGGCGCTGGATATTCAGGCTCTGCTCAATGATGCGAATTGGAAGTCGTCTTAGCCAAGCCCGCCGCCAGCCCTTACCTTAAGGGCTGCGCCTCGCGGCCAGCTTCAGAAACTGCCGATGAAAATGCAAGTAGCCTGGACTGACAGTTTGAATCCGATGGCCTACCAGCGCGTGAAGTTTTGGCAGATTGTGGAATGGGACTGCCGGATAAAGGTGATGCTCGCAATGGTAGGGCATGTTCCACGTCAAGAATTTGACTGCCGAGCTGGTCAAGGTCGTTCGGGTGTTGGCGAGCATGTTGTCGACAAGATCGCAGCCGGCATGTTCAGCGAGCAGAAACAGGCGCAGAAACACCATGCCGATCATGACCGGCAGAATCCACAGCGTCAGTACCAGAGTGCTTCCAGTTGCAAGAGCCGCGCCGGCGATGATCGAATAAGTCAGCAAATGAAGCTTGGCCTCGGTGACGATTTTTCGGCGCCGCCGAACGCCAATCCAGGGTTCATCTGCGCGTCCTGCTGCATGCATGACCAGATCTCGAATTTGCGGCCACCAGTAGGATCCGAACCCGGTCATCGCGATTGCGTACTGTGTGACGGTTTGCGGCTTTTCAGCTGCCAGCTCTGGATCGCGCTGCGGATCGTTTGTATAGCGGTGATGCGCAAAGTGGAAGCAGCGAAAAGAGTTTGCCGGCAGCAGCAGTATAAATCCGCAGATGGCAGCAGCCAAATCATTCAGACGGCGCGTTCGAAAAGCGGTGCGATGCACACATTCATGCAGCGGCGAGAACAAGAAGGCGAGCGCGATTCCGTACGGAACCCATGCGGCCAGCAGCCATGCAGTACCGCCGGCGAGCGTGACCATCCACCCAGCGGCGGCAATGATGAGCAGATGGGCACCCATGCGAACGATGCCTTTACGATCAGAGCGCATTGCCAGAACTTTAAGATCATCGGTACCGATTAGATCTGTACGGGCAGGTGCAGTGTCCATATCCATTCAGTTTGCTATCCTTATGAAGTCCACGATAGGCTCAAATTCTCAAAGCCATAGAGCTCAAGTGCAGGCTCAATCTTGAATTTCACGGTATTTCGCCTCGTAGGTCGGCGAGCCGCTGGCGGCATTGCGCTTGTCGATATGGATGATTGCTTTCGTCAGGATTTTTGCGGCGAGGGATCGTCTAAGACTGGGTGTGAGGTATAAAAACCCGATGGTATCGGTTATAAATCCAGGTGTAATCAGCAGTGCGCCGGCAACCAGCAGAAACAAGCCCTCGATCAGCTGCAGAGCCGGCAGTTCACCGGCGCGAATGGCATTGACAGCCTCGTGCAGCGTGAGCAAGCCTTGCAGCTTGACCAGCCATGCGCCGATCAGGGCAGTGGCGAGGATGCCTGCGATGGTCCATGGCGCACCGATTACATCACCGATTTGGATCAGCAGGTAAATCTCGCCAATCGGTATCAGCAGAAAACAGAGAAATAAAATAGTGACGGGACGCATATGGGTACCTGCGGGCGGATATGAGTTAATCGGACCAGATTTGATCGACCGCCTTGAGGATATGCTCGCTGTGATCAGTCAGGCGGTGATCAGCGTTTTGCAGCAGAGTCAGGCGGACAGGTGAGATGCAATGTTCGCAGACCGACTCACTCAATGCCGGCGGAACCACATCATCAAGCTGGCCGTGCAGAATGTGGACGGGACACTCGAACTTGAGCGGCCTGGCCAGCAAGTCAAATTTTCTGGCATCGCGCACAGCATCTATGGACAGCGCAAAATTACAGTCCGGATACGGGCTCTCAATGAGTCGGCTGCCTTTATTTTCCCATTGACGCTGCTCTTGTTCGTTGAGAGTGTCGAACAGACTTTGGACGAAGTTGAATGCCGGCGCGATCAGCACTAATCCGCATACCTTGAGTCGGCGGTCCAGTGCGCTGATCGCAGCAACCCAGCCGCCCATACTGGATCCGACCAGAACCTTTGGCCGCTCGGCGAATTGGCTGAGGACCCGTCTCGTGTCCTCAACAGCGCGTGAGATCATGAATTCATCGAATGTGCCGTCTGACTCTCCATGGGCGCGCATATCGAAACGGACCCATGAGCGGCGAGTGTTCACAGCATGCTGCCAGAGTCTCATCGATTTGGTTCCGTTTGCATCGGACAGGAGTCCATGCAGGAACACGCCGACCGGGCCAGTGCCGGTGTCGCGAAACGTGCCGCGCACGTTCTGTCCATCGGCGGCAGGCAAAACAAAATGGGTATCCACTGCGGTCATGCTGATATTGGCACCTTTGCTTCCTGTTCAGTTGAATTAGAAGCAATCTCAATATTTCTTATCTTCATCGAATCGCCTAATCTTATCAAGCATGTTCTCGCCGCAAGTGCTGGAGATGATTTTTGAGCAAAGCTGCTGCGCAACAGTTTGGTTCAAGGATAAAAACTATCCCCGATACAATTGTACCGCAGAGCGGTCGTTGCCGCCTAGATACCCAAATCCCCAAATCGGTATGTTCAGTGCTTCAGGTGCGGGCGATTACGGGTCACCAGCTGGCCAAGGACCGTAGCCGATGCGCAATCGAGTGTAGAAGGTGCTGGACCGCTGTGGTCCAGCACCTCATTGACCAGTACTGCGTGTGTCCGTACGCCACCGATCTGCTGCGGATGGCTATCAGGGCTATGAGAAGGCGTGCGGGGCGGTCAAGTAGACCTGTCCGGTGGCGTGACAAAAAAATGCTCCAACAAAAAAACCTCGTGTTTGAAGGGCATTGAAACCCATTAGCGCAGTCTGGCATAATGAAAAATGGTCTGGAATGCATGAACAGTCTTGGAACATTCCACACATCAACAGCTCAACCAAAAGAGGAAAAATGGATTCAAGCAGTCATTTCGGGTATGAACTCATGTCGCTGGATCGAATATTCGAGGATGAAGAGCATGAAAAGCGCATTTTCAGGATTCCTGAATACCAGCGTGGCTATTCATGGGAGAAACAGCAGAGAACCGATCTTTTCAGGGATATCGAGCTTCTAATCAAGGCGGGATGCAGATACAGGCACTATACTGGCACCATAGTGGTTGCATCCGGTACGCAGCAGAAGGAAGGTGGATACAGGGTATTTGATCTTGTGGATGGACAGCAAAGGGTAACGACCCTGATACTGCTTCTGTCCACAATTTGCCGGGTGTTGGGGAAATCCGGCAAACAGAGCAAGGCGGATGAGATATGCCGCAAGTTCATCAAAGATGGTGATATTGGGAATACTGTATTCAAATTGAAATTAGGACGAGGCCTCGGCTCATATTTCGAATCTCTGCTAGAAAAAGGCTCGGCTGACGCCTCGGATGAATTCGTCTCTTCCAAATCCCACCAGAACCTCAGAGATGCAGTTGAAGAATGTCAGGCTTGGATTAAAAAACAGGATGATGTTGATGCTGTTTTGCTGTGTGTTCGAGAGAAACTCGGATTCCTGGTTTATGCTCCAAAGCAAAACAGTGAAATTGGCATCATGTTCGAGGTCATCAACAACCGTGGCAAGCCTTTGAGCGAGCTAGAAAAAATCAAGAACTACCTGATCTACTTCAGTGAAAAAAATGAGAAGAGAGATATAAAGAAGAGAGTGGAAGATTCATGGCCGGAAATAATGGGGAACCTGAACAGGGCTGACAGCATCAGCAATGAAGATGAAAATGCATTCCTGCGGAATTGCTGGATCGTATTTTGGGATTCACACAAAGCTAGAAGTTACCATGTATATGACAACCTCAAAAAGGCTTGGCCACCCGACAAACCAACTGATGGTAATGTAAGGAAAATAACTGTATTCATAGACTTTCTCAAGAACGCTTCCATTCATTACGCAAAATACCAGACCGGGGAAGGTGTGACAGGTGAAGAGAAATCCTGGCTGGAGAGAATCCGGCATCATCCGGCGGATGCCTCCATCACGCCGCTGATTCTGGCCATTTCAGACAGGGTTGAGAATCAAGACAATAGGAACAACCTGTTCGAGTTGCTGGAAAAACTGAATTTTCGTTACTATGGGACAAATATTGCGGGCAGGTCTGATACCGGTCAAGGACATCTGTTTTGGCTTGCTCACCAATTTTTCAATTATTTTGAAAAAGAATTTGAAGGAGTGAAAATTGGCATTCCATGGTTAAGTAAGGAACTGATAAAGTTTATTCATGAACATGCCAATGACAAGAAGTTTATTGAATATCTCACCCTCGATAAGGATGAATCTGGGGATTATTACGAGTGGAACGGTCTGAAATATTTTCTTGCAAGCTACGAACAGTGTCTGCAAGAGAAGCAGAGGAAAAGTATTGATCTTCGCAGGATTATGGCACCCAGAAATCAGGATACACCCAATGATTTCTTTCATAATGAGCATATCTGGGCAAGAAAGGATTATTCACGAATTGACGATAGTAAATATTTAAATGTAAACAAGCGTAGACTTGGTAATTTCATGCTTTTGAACGAGGGTTTGAACATTAAGGTAAGCAACCTGCCGCCGGAGGCTAAGATTAAGGAGTATTTCAAGGTTGATGAAAATACTCCCAATACTCTAATGATTCGAGAGTTGAAGGGATTTTTCGATAAAGCGGAGAAAGATGAGTTTAAGAGTTGGGATAGGAGAACTGATCGTTATTGGCTAAATACCTATACGCGCTTCTTAGATATGCGAGAGGAAAGAATGGTTAATTTCGCTTTGGAAAGATGGAGAATACCGAACCTCGATGACAATATTTCAAAAGTAGAGCTGGATAGTTTGGATCCAAAAAGAAACGAGATCTATACCACAATACCATGAAGAGCCTAGCCCGAAAAAGGCGCATAAAACCGGATTACAAGGTTGAATCATGAAGACTTTTGGGGGCAACTTGCGATTGATCTGAGCGGACTTGAGGGATTCAGTTTAGCTGATCTAAGCGACTCTTGATAAAGAGTTTATCAAGAGCGCTATTTATAAGACTTGCTTAGGGCCTATTCCAAAAAAGGAGCGGAATTCCTATGGGGCTTTTGTTCCTTTTTTGATTCAACTGAACAACTGTACGCAGGACTGTCGGTGCTGTGTTTAGCGAACATTTTTTAGGGAATTATATACATGAGTGCCGAAAGAAAAATCGGCGCGGCAGCTATGAATTCCGCCTGACCTTGACCGGTTTCAGCAAGGCTTTCACGCACTCGTCAAACGACGCATCGACGCGCAGGTCGGCTTCCAGCTCGGATTTTCTCGGCTGGTATGCTTGAGGCTTCAGACGCACCTCTGGACGTTTTGGCTGCTTTTGTTTCATTTTCATTTCTCTATTTCAAATTCAATTGTAATTCTCAATCTCAGCAATAATCTTTTTCAATTCCCCCTGCACCCATTCATGCTTGTTGGGGAATATTTGATGGATATGCTTTTCAGTCTCTCGAAAATACGGAGTTTCCAGCTTGAACTCGATCCTATACTGGCGATCCGGGTCTGAAGTCTGATAAGCGTTCAGCCGCGATTTCCAATTTTTGGCAATGCCTACCTTGTACTCACCTGGATAAGACGGGTGTGAAATCACATAAACAAACTTCTTCTCACGATAGTCAACCGCTAAATCCGTGCGCTTGGGCGGATCCGTCTGCATATAGATTTCATTCTGGTATTTGAATATATCCTCTGGATCAGCCGCTTCTTTGGTCAGCCTCTCCTTGACCAATTCGTACGCTTTGAACGATATGTCGATGCCGATCCACCGGCGGTCAGTCTGCTCCGCGGCCACACAGGTGGTCGCACAGCCGCAAAACGGATCCAGAACCATATCGCCCTCTTTGCTTGATGCTTTGACAATGCGATCAAGCAAAGCTAGTGGTTTTTGTGTTGGGTAGCCGGTCCGTTCCTTCGCCATATTGTTAATCGTTGGCATCCGCCAGACATCATGCATGCGCTTGCCTAGAGGATTGGGCAAATATACAGATTGGTAGGATGACGGATTTTTTACGAAGTTACTATCAGCGGCATACGGTTCCCGCGCCGCATCTTCATTAAAACTCGCAAATTTTGCGTCCTTTGCATAGAACAGAATGACATCATGCTTGCGAACGTAGGCTCTGCGAATGTTTGAAGTGCCGTTGTAATAGTGCCAAATCACCTCGTTGCGAAAATTGTCTTCCCCAAAGATGCAGTCCATCGTGGTCTTCAGATAATGGCTCATCGTTGGATCACAATGCAGGTAAACACTGCCCGTAGATTTCAATACCCGATGGCATTCAATAAGACGAATCGCCATGTATGCGAGATAGGCAAAATTGAAGGGTTTGCCAACGCCCTTGATCCCATTGAGATAACGGTGTAACTCTGGCTGATCTTGTCGAAGGGTTGCAATCCATTCTTGCTTCAAATCTTCTTCACGAAATATATCGCTGAACTCCGCCCCCTCAGCGCTTGAGCCGATCGGCGCAGTGAATCTCTTGTTCTTGTTGAACGGCGGATCAAGATAGATCAGATCAATGCACTCGGAATTAATCCCCCGCATGACATCCAGATTGTCATCGCAGAATATGGTGCGATTGGAGACGTTGCAGGCAGTCATCTTCTTTTGCCAAATGCATTTTCCAGCGTTTCATTCACCTTTTCAGATGACAGCGGCGCAACAAGATCGTTATCAATCAGCCAATTCTGAATATCTCTGGATGCCTGCGTCACATTGTCAAAATGGACAGTAAAATCGCCATGCTTTGTGCCATAGTGCATATAGCAAGGCTTCTTGCTGGTTTTTTGAGGATTGAAAAAAACATTCTGCGTGTAGTGCACTCCCCCCTTGACCTTTACTGACGGATGAGGCTGAGATGTCAATTCCAGACGTTTTTCCAGTTCTTTCATTTCACCTCTAAACTCATTTTTGATCTTATCTCTAAGATTGCGCCCAATGATCCAGCGCCAAATGCTTAACATGACAATCCCCGCAATAAGCTCAATCCAACGCTCAACAAGAAGTGTTGATACATAGTTGGCCATTGTTTCAATAATCTTTGCCTCCTAAGCCGTCAGCTGCTTGTAAGTGAGCCGCTTGCCTTCCATTCCGGCAGCGACGCTGGTCATCTGGTCGATGGTGTCTCTGGATCGGATGTTGTGCCGCCCTGAAAACTCATCAACATAGCGCTGAAGATGCTTCGCGCTGATCTGGTGAAATGTGCCCTTGTGCGCTCGTTTCAATACTGCCCAGAACGACTCGATGCCGTTGGTATGCGCCATCTCCCTCACATACTCGCCGGCGCTGTGGCTGACCGACTCATGCCGGTAATTCTCATCCAGACCAGCATACGCGCTGGCGCTGTCAGTGTAGATCGTTGATCCGATCTCTGCGCTGTCATGCACAAATCCCTGCAAAGTCTCGCTGTCAGTATTCCTGATTACTTTGGCATTGACCTCGTTTGAGTTGCGATCCTTGGCGCCGACCACCGCTGTCTTGCCAGACGTTCCGCGCCCGGCTTTCAGTTTCTTGTTTTCATGCTTGTTGGATTCCTTGCCGCCGAAATAGGTCTCATCCACCTCGACCGGCCCCATGAACTGATTCTCATCGGCCTCAAGAGCCTTGCGCAGGCGGTGCGCCAGAAACCACGCCGATTTCTGCGTAATGTCAAGTTCCCGGTGCAGCTTCATGGATGACACGCTTTTCAGGCTGGTGGTCAGCATGCAAGTTGCGATCAGCCAGTCCTGATAGCCGATTTTAGCACACTCCATGACGGTGCCTGTCTTGACGCTGAAACGCTTTCCGCAGGTCTTGTAGCTCTTGCATCGAAACGGCATGGACTTGTGCCTGGCGTTGGTTTGGACGTTTTCCGATCCGCAGTGCGGGCAGGTGATCGTGCCATTCCAGCGGCGCTCGACAAACCATTTCTCAGCTGCCGCGTCGTCTGGAAACATCTTGAAAAGTTTTTTAATCGAGATTGCTATAACCCTCAATCTAGATTGCTATAACCCGCAAATCAAAAAGATCGAGCAATACAAAACCTGACTGGCAAGAGATGCTCAAGCAAGGAGGGGTGCTGTCGTCTTTGGAGTATTCTTTGATCTGTCATGTGTCAAGACATTCGATTGCGGTTTCAATCGGCTTTCTATCAGCTGGTGACCGAGCAGCTGCCTGAGGCTCATTGTAGGCGCTTTGTTACCGCCTTCTAAATCTAAAGCTATTTCCAATTTATCAAGCTGCTGACGATGGATGCAGGTCAGGCAGACTCAAGAATTCTCGCAAGCCGATCGCCTGAACATCCCTGGCCAGCGGAAATTGCTCTGACCCCGGATAAATGACGAACTTCTCGGTTGCACCGATGTCCTTGCAGCCCTCATGAAACCCTCGCGATATTCTGGGCGCACTTGAGAATTTGATTTCTATGGCACGAACAGCGTTTTGCGGTCCTTCGAGAACCAGATCGATTTCTGCGCCAGATCGGGTTCGATAGTAGCTGGGTTCCCAGTAATCAGACAAATTGCGCAGAATGTTTTCTACCGCAAACGCCTCCCAGCTTGAGCCGATCGCCGGGCGCCCAAACAAGGTCATCATAGCCACTGATTCTGAGCATTCTGTGCGTCAGCCCAGAATCGCGCAGGTAAATTTTTGGCGCTTTGACCAGCCGCTTCCCCGGATTTGTGCTCCACGGTCGCAGTCTTCTGAGTATAAAGGCAGACTCCAAGGCGCCGACGTACCTTTGTACCGTTTTATAGCTTATCCCGAGATTGGCGGCGATACGCGAAAAATTAGTCTGCTGTGCGTTTTGCCAAGCGAGCAGTGACCACAGCGTTCGCAAAGTATCAGGAGGAATTCGAGAGTTTGTCAGCTGAACATCTCGTTCGACGAAAGTGGATATGTAAGCCCCGCGCCACGCGAAGCTCGCCTCATCGTCAATGGTCAGCGCGCTCTTCGGATAGCCGCCGTTCAGCCAGAGTTTTTTGAGATCCTGAAACTCATCTTTCAAGTTGGCAAGTTCCGATACGGAAAATGGATTTAATTCCAAATACTGGATGCGTCCGGCCAGTGATTCTGATGATTGCTTCAGCAGCGCCGGTGAAGCGGATCCGAGAATCAGGAATTGCGCTGTATGCTCTCCGTCTCTGATGCGTGAATCAATAAAGCTGCGCAGCGTCGGAAACAGATCTGGTTTCCGCTGCACCTCGTCGATGATGAGCAGCTTGTTGCGGCACCCATCAATGAAAGCTTCAGCGTCGTTTAGTTTTGCCAGATCCGAATCCAGCTCAAGATCAATGTATTGGGTCGGCTTTTCAATAGATTTGGCAATTTCAAGTGCCAGTGTTGTTTTTCCGACTTGCCGGGTGCCAATCAAACCTACCGCTGGTACACGATTCAGGGTCTGCCGAATATAAGATTCGAGATTTCTTCTATATATCATTGCAAATTAGAAATAATAAATCTAATAAGCAATAATTTTATGGTAAATTTAATTGCCTGTCGGCTCCGATGATGCATACTCAATTGAAATGCGGCAATACTTGCCGCATTGGCATTTCGGCGGGCACAAGTCAACGAGCGCTCTCGCGTCAAATTTTGAGCATCCAAGTGCGCTGCGAAGAGCCGATTGTTGATGAGCTGGAATCCCTTGAGAACTCGATAAGGCGATTTGAGCGTTTCTTAAGCCAAGTCGCAGAATAAGTTGTGCGCGAGACGGCCGCAGCGCGCTGAGGCCAGCAGCTGAAAATCGATCGTCAGCCTTGGATACGGCATCGTGTGGCCTCAATCAGAAGTTGCAGCCAGATCAATTGAGGTGGAGTATTCCTCATCAAAGACAATCAGGTGCTGCAGTTTGGGCTTCATACTGATGGTATCGCCGACCTTGTGCCGATTGTGGGATGATGCGAGACAAATGAGCACGGTGCCATCTGGCAGCTGCACACGGTAGTGGTGACTGGCGCCACGAAAATCAATTTTTTGAATTTCACCGCTGAAAGTGCCATCTTTGCAGTAGACGATATCGTCTGGACGAATCAGAAGCTGAACAGTGCGGTCGCTGGCGATGCGGTCTCCATTGGCAATGCAAAACTCACCGATGGCTGTGCGCAGGGTATCGATGCCTGACTTTTGTGCTGGAATCAGCTCGCCTTCCCCAATGAATTCTGCGATGAAGCGAGTTTTGGGGCGATGATAGATCGAATAGGGATCATCCCACTGCCTGATCTGCCCCCGATGCATGACGCCGACCTTGTCGGCAATGGCAAATGCCTCATTTTGGTCATGGGTAACTGCGATCGCGCTCATGCGCTCATGCGCCAGTATTTTGCGAACCTCCGGCAGCAATGCCAGGCGCAGCTCAACATCCAGATTGGAAAAGGCCTCGTCCATCAGCAGCAGCCGCGGTTTGGGTGCCATCGCCCGCGCGAGAGCCACGCGCTGCTGCTCCCCGCCGGACAGTTCATGCGGCTGTCGCCTGTCCAGTCCAGTCAGGCCAAACAGCTCAATCAGTTCACGAATGCGCTCGTTTTTCTTGCGGGTATCGAGTCGATACAGCCCGAAACCGATGTTCTGGGACAAATTCAGGTGAGGGAAAAGGGCCAAGTCCTGAAACACCATGCCAATTCTGCGTTTTTCCGGCGCAACGGCGGCACGCGCCGTTGACAGCGTCTCGTTTTTCCAGGTGATCGCACCTTTCGATGGAGTCTCGAATCCGGCTATGGCGCGAAGCAGGGTCGACTTGCCGCAGCCGCTCGGTCCCAAAATACAGCCGACTTCGCCGCTTGGCAGCTCGAAAGTCACGTCGCTGACAACTTCTTGTCCGCGAAATGCGACAGCTAGTCGATCAATTCTGAGCATAAGGGCGGAGACCGTCTGGATTCATGAATCGAATTCGCATCAGGCAGAGTTGTCGCCGCCTTTTGCGATCAGGGCGTTAAGGACGACGACGGGAACAATGCCCACCGCGATGATCATCAGCGATGGTAGCGCGGCATCAATCAGTCGCTCATCGGATGCCAGCTCATAGGCATTGACCGCAAGTGTATTGTAATTGAATGGCCGCAAAATCAAGGTTGCCGGCAATTCTTTCAGCACATCGACAAACACAATCAGTATCGCCGTAAAGACTGTGCTGGTCATCAAGGGCGCATGAATCTGCTTGAGCACTGCCATAGAATTTTTACCCAGCGAGCGAGCGGCATCGTCATAGCTCGGTCTGATCTTCTCAAGACCGCTCTGGACGGTGCCCAGCGAAATCGCGAGAAAACGAACGGTATAAGCAAAGACCAGTGCAGCGATTGAGCCGGTGAGCACGAGACCCACCTCAACTCCCAGAACTGATCGGAAAAATTCGATGATCTGGCGATCCACCCAAGCCAGCGGAACGATTACACCGATCGCGACAATGGTTCCCGGTATCGCGTATCCAAGCCCAGCGACTGAAATGGAACTCCTCACGATTTTGGAGCTGCGGATGCGTTTGGTATAGGCCAGCAGCAAGGCCAGAAAAACGGCAACCACCGCAGCCGTCAATGCCAATGAAAACGAATGCCACACCAGCAGGCCGAATGGTGTGCCAGATGGCTTCGCATCAAAGACGGCCCATTTCAGCAAGATGACCGCTGGCAAGGCAAAGCCAAAAAAGATCGGGGCAAAGCAGCAGATCCAGGCTGCAAAAGAAGGCCAGCCCGATAAACGGATACGGTTATGATGCATGGATTGTCCGCCGCTGCCGTGATAGCGAATTTTCCTTCTGGAATAACGCTCGACAACGATCAGAAATACGACAAACAGCAGCAGCATGGCTGACAGCTGAAAAGCAGAGGCCAGATCGTCGAATGCGTAGAATGTGCGAAAGATCCCGGTCGTAAATGTACTCAGTCCAAAATATTGGACTGTGCCGAAGTCAGCCAGAGTTTCCATCAAGGCGAGCGACACGCCCGTAACAATCGCCGGCCGAGCCATCGGCACGCCCAGCCGCATAAAGGTTCGCCGATAGCCGTATCCAAGCGTGCGGCTGACTTCAAACGTGGTTGCGGTGCATTCTAAAAAAGCGGCGCGGGACAGCAGATAAACGTAGGGATATAAAACCAGCCCCAGCATGGTGATGGCTCCGCTTAGCGAGCGAATTTCAAAAAACCAGTATTCGCCGTATCCAAGTCCGGTGATTTCCCGTATCCAAGATTGCACCGGCCCCGGGTAGTCAAGCACACCCGTGTAGGTGTAGGCGATGATGTAGGCCGGAAAAGCAAGCGGCAGCAGCAGCGCCCAAGAGAATATTCTGCGTCCTGGAAAGTCGAAAGTGGCCACAAACCAGGCCGAGGGCACTCCGAGGGCAATGCTAAGCACGCCAACACCGAGCATCAGCCCGATGGAAGTGATGATGTAGTCGGTCAGTACAGTGTCGGCCAGATGCTGCCACAATTGTGCGCCTTGTGTTGAAAACAAGTGCAGTGCGATAAACACGACCGGGACGGCAACAACGCCAGCGATGATCGGTGCACTCATCTCCATCAGCGCGGAGCTGATGGAGATTTTGCGAGCAGCCATCACGGTGATTCGATTCAGCAAGATTGAATGATGCGCGGCGCCGTGCGAGCCTGCCGCAAAGCGCAAAGCGCGGCGGTCAAGCGGGCAGGCGCTATCGCCAGCCGGCACGATCCATCAGCTCAACCGCCTTGCGATTGTTGACACCAAGCATCGACAGGTGGATGCTGTCGGATCTGAACGCCCCGAGTGAGGCGAGGATTTCCGAGTTTGGTGTGCCTTCGACCACCGGGTATTCATGATTGACCGCAGCGTACCATTGCTGCGAGTCCGGAGTCAGCAGAAACTCAATCAGGCGAATCGCGTTTTCGACATGTTTGGAATACTTGACGATGCCAATGCCGCTGATATTAACGTGGGTGCCCCGATCTTCCTGATTGGGCCAGAACACTCGAAGCTCGGCGGCCAGATCGCGGTCCCGATCATCACTGCTGGCGGCCAGCCGGCCGAAATAATAGGTATTTGCAATCGTCAGGTCACACTGCCCGGCAGCGACGGCTTTAAGCTGGTCGGTGTCTCCTCCGGTGGGCGGCCGTGCAAAATTATCGACGAGCGCACGCGCCCATTTTTCGGTCGTTTCAACACCGTTGGCCTCAAGCATAGATGCAACCAGCGATTGGTTGTAGATATTGCCCGATGAGCGCATGCAGATTCTTCCTTTCCACCGGTCATCCGCTAGGTCTTCATAAGTAGACAGAGCCGTTTCATCAACGCGCGCAGCTGCGAATATGACTGTGCGGGCGCGTCTGGACAAAGCCGTCCAATAATCCTCGATGTCGCGTAAATGCGCTGGCACTCGGGTTTTGACAGTCTCGCTTTCAATGGGCTGCAAGATTTTTGCGGCTTTAGCCCGGTGCAGCCGACCGGCATCAACGGTAATGAATACGTCGGCGGGCGTGGCGCTGCCCTCGATCTCGATTCTTTTGAGCAGTCCATCGGCTTTGCCGGTTGTCAAGTTGACCAGAATCCCAGTCTCCTGACTGAAGCGTTCCAGCAGCGGCAAGATGAGTGCTTCTTTGCGAGCAGAATAAACATTCAGAATCTCGTCCTGCGCAAGTGCGACACCCGCGGGCATGGAAACGCTCAGCACCAGCGCAAACAGGGGGCTGATAGAGTGAAAAAAACGATTGCTCATTGGCTTAGCAGTCCTCAGCGGATTCGTATAAGAAGTAATATTGTAAATGATAATCGTTGTTAATCAAATATGAAAAAAGCGCAATCCCGAATTCATTAAAGGAGACGCTTGAGTGCATCTGCTGGGCAGGCGATCATGCGAGTCGACAGGCAAATGACGCAAGGCGATCATGCTCGCCAAAATAGCCCTCAATGCCAGGACAGGACTATCACCAGGTCAAGGCCCGCTCACCGTCTGGCTGTCGTACTGGCATTCGCGCGCAGCAGCCAATTGCAATCACTGGTCATGCGCAATTCGATAAAATCCACGTCCGCATGACCGCGTACTCTCCCGATCACGGAGACTCGCAAAAGTACTGATTGCTCAGCGAGATTGGAAATGATGAATATGAGCAACTGCGCACAACAACGCCGTCATTGGCAGAGCCAAGCGATCTGTCATCATTGTCGCTCGCGAGGCTAGGGCCGGGTGCGATAATTTTGCAAATACTGGCCGAATCACATCGGATGAATACAAATGCCGGCGGATTGAGGTCAGGCGGAGCAGAAGTCAATGAAGTATGTTTTTGAGCCCGATGTTCTCGGCGAAGTGATCAGATCTTATGCCGACGTGCCGCTCGAGCAGAAGTTTTCCTCCATTTCTGGGGAGCTTGCGGATCGCTATCCCGGTTTGATTGAGGAGAATCCGAAGTGGGTATTGTCGAATGCCGGCGGCGCTATGGGCCAGGCTGGATTTCTACATGCTTCACTGCGCGAATATGTGAGTTTTTTTGGCAGTCCGATTGAAGTTGGCGGGCACTCCGGAAGATATTCATTTGTTGAGCAATACGCGTTTGTCATCCATGGTCAGATGTGGTGTTTCGGCGCTGGAGATTTGAGGCGCCAAGAATATCAGCCGGGTGAGTGGAGTTTTCTGGGGAAAGGGCAAGCCAAAGGATACCGTTTAGTCAACGATGGCTGGATTCTTGAATATGTGCGCGGCGCCATCCCTACAATGCTGCCTATCGCTTTTGGTGACAATCTTTTCAGCACCTTGGACTATACCACTCTGCTCCAGACATTGGGGATTTACGCCAGGCACTCACTGCGGACATTAGGACGCCAGTCCCGAGAGTGATTTTTGAGCTATCCGATGCGTGGAAGGCAAATCTGGCCGTCAGTGCCGCGCGGCAGATCGGATAGCTTGCTGTCTGTTGCGGCAGGATTCGGTCATGTCGGACCGAGCTTTCAGCGGCACGAGCAGCTTTTTTGGTGAGCTGACAATCCAGTTGGAAAAAGGCAGGACGACGGCATTGAATGCCTCGCAAAACGGTGTCCAGTAGATCGCTTTCAGATGATTGTGATTGACAGTCGATTCGCCCCGCAGCCCGAATTTGAGTTCCTGGTTGCGGCTGGAATGACAATGCGTTTTGAACACCAAATCCCACAGTGCCAGGGCCACCCCAAAGTTCTTATCGATATGGGTGCGGGCAGTCGAGTGGTGAATCTGGTGCTGAGCCGGTGACAGGAAGATCCGCTCAAGCGGATGCCAGTAGCCGAGGGCGATTTGCGAATGGCGCAGGTTGGAACCAAGCGCGTTGAAGCAGAAATTGAATACATTGGCGCTCAAAACGGCAATCAGCTTGACCTGATCGTCGAAAAAGAAAATAAACGTCGCGATGCAGGAGCCTTGCACCAGCGCGCTGCGCAGGATAAAGATCACACTCTCGACCGGATGAGTTCGAAACACTGTTATCGGTGTCAGGCTCGTTGCACTGTGATGCACTTTGTGAAACGCCCACAGGCACGGCACTGCATGCAGCAGGCGATGCACCCAGTAGCGGGCGAAGTCATCGAGCACAAACAGAGTCAGTGTGAACATTGCCATGACAGCCCAAGTCGGCCATTCGCCTCCCGCCAGCGGACGGCCGGCGAACAGCACATGCATGGCTTCAAACAGAATCAGCGCAACCGTCAGCTGTCCGAGCATTTTCGGCGCGAGCAGTGCGCTGATCGCACCGTTGATGAGAAATATCCAATAGTCGCACCGCGCGGATTTGGACCACCAGACCTTGCGCGCAAAAACAAACCGGAGCGCATCAGCAAAAAAAAGGTGCCGGGATACCCGGCACCAAAAAATTGCAATAATGCAAGAGGAGACCAAAAACCCTGCAAATATTCTCTTTGCAGGATCTGTGAAGTCGTTAAGCAGCTCAGCAAGCAGTGACATGCGGCGGTGCGATCATCGCTTGTCGGACTAGTGCGCGATGCAATCGATTAGACGGTGGCCGTCAGTCGTTTTCTGCGCTCTTGGATGTGCCAATGGATTCCATCAGCTCCTCAAGCCCTTGCGTGACATCATTTTTTCGCTTGGCCAGTGCAAAACGCTCGCCCAGAAGCTGCTGAACTTTGATCATATGCACCATGTATTCATCCATGGATACGGAGTTGCTGAACGTGTAGCTGCCGTCTGCGTCAACGCCGCTGACCTGGTTGCCACCGAGCAGTACTGGACCGTATCCGATCAGGCGGTTGAGTCTGACTGATGTCTCGCCCAAGTCCCGGCCGCTGGTCTGCAAGGCTAGCGCAAAACCCTTCAGCTCACCCCAATGCTTGGCATAGTCTCGGAACGCCGGTCCGGCATCGCCGTTTGATTCGACGATGGCAATCAGCTTTTGCAAATCCTTGTAGACACTGCCTGCGTATTTGAACGCAGCTTCGGCGATGACTTGCTCCCATTGTGTCTTGATCGTATCCGCATAGGCTTTGAGCTGGTTTCGATCGCTGTCACTGAGCATCTGACTGTCTGCCTTTGCGATCAGCTTGCGGCCTTCCAAAAAGGCGCGCACGATGCCGTGCAGATAATCGGTTTTCGCGCCTTTGTCTGCGTCTGCGGCATAGTATGCATGGGCGTAGGTCATTTCGCGATAAAGATCAACCATGCCGTCGCCGTCATAGTCAGCAATAGCCATCAGGTCCGGCTTGCTTTTTGCAATGCCGTAGGTCTGGTCCGCACTGAGCTCAATCGCATGTGCCGGTGCGCCGAAGTAGCCGAATGCCTCGTCCCAGACATGCTCTTTGCCTGAATAATGGCGACCCTCCTTGTAGGGCTTGTCATTCGGATTTTTGCTGGCCTCAAGGCGCTCGTCCAGGTAATTGTCGGCCGCCTGATAGTAGAAAACGGCCCCCATCATGAACTTGGAAATCAGCTGTGCGTAATCATAGCCGGTCAGCGGATCATAACCTTTATTCGCCGAGGCAGCCTTGTCCATCATGAACTCGAGAACCTCTGCGCCAGTCCGATTGCCGGGCCAGCCAGTGACCGCGCCCTTGTAGGTTTTGCTGGCCAGCTCCTTGCCCTTGGAAATCTCGTCGATGCCGATCTGCTTGATGGTAAATCCTTCCTTGCTGGCGGGACTGAGGATGCTGCGGCCCGCATCGGTGCCGGAAAAGTAGGCCATCATCTGTGCCTTGAGTTCCGGATTCGGCTCGCCGTTTCCCTGGGCGGCTAGTTTCTTGATGGCGTTGTGCAGCAGGTGCCGGGCAATTTGTCCGCTGTACGCAGTTGAGTCCGCCTTGTCGCCATCGTACCCCTTCACCGTTACGGGAAAACTACCGTAGTAGTCATCCGCCGCGGCGTACGGGACAAATGCAAGGATGAACAAAAACACGAAAGTGAGTCGAATTTTCATGAAAAACCTCAATAAAAGAAAAAAATAAATTTGTTATTGTTA
The DNA here is from genome assembly GCA_965200545.1 of Arenicellales bacterium. Taxonomy (GTDB): domain Bacteria; phylum Pseudomonadota; class Gammaproteobacteria; order Arenicellales; family JAJDZL01; genus JAJDZL01. The sequence continues at coordinate 817,465 of CBDAUJ010000002.1, forward strand.
TGAAGTTCAATAATTATAAACAATAATGATTATTACTATTGATAATATAAATTATACTATTTATAATATTTTTGAAACTGCTATTTTGCGCAATTGAAGAAAATCATCTCGTGCCGAGCCGGCAAAATATCTAAAATCTGCCATTGACCCGGGTTGCCGCCCTAATGTTGATGAGAACCCGGGGCAGCGCGGCAGCCAGGCAAATCATTTGCACCATGAACGGGCTGCTGCATCGTCAATCTGTTCATATTTCAAAAGCACCACGCAGACAAAAAGATGCCAAAGCCCGGCGATACAGCGCGAATCATTGCTGAAGACTATTTTTCCAGTGCGTTTGACTGTTCTGCGCGCGGCAGTGCGCCAGCGTCCAGTTATTGGTCGCAGCTGCCGTTTATCGAGTGTGTACAGTTTCTGTGTGACCCGGATATCGATCCGCGGACCCGCAGTTTCTATATCACCTTCATGACCGCCTTGGATCAAGGCCGCAACGCGGTGAAGCTGTGGTGGAAAGGGCTGGAACTGTTCGACTCGCATCCGCAGCTGTTCGACCCGGTGGCGCTGTTCCAGGTGTCAGCAGTTGAGTTGGCGGACTTGCTGAGTGACCATGAAGTCTCGACGAACACAAAACGCGATGCCGATGCCTGGCTGCGTATCGCTCAGACAATCGCGCTGGAAAGCAACTGTCCGGTGAGTCGGTTGATTTACGGCAGCCCCATGGATGCCCGCAAACTGCTCAAAGACCTTTCTGCTGCTGACAGCAGCGGCACCAGGCGATTCCCGCTCCTCGGCGGAGCGAAAGCCGGGCTGATGTGGCTGCGGATTATGGCGACAGCTGGCGGTGCTCAAATCACCCGCATCGAATCTGTGCCAATCGCGGTGAATGCGCACATCAAGCGCTTGACCGCCAACCTTGGCATGAGTAAGAAAGACAGTGAGAATGCCGCTGCGGAATCGTCCTATATTCAGTCCGTCTGGAAAAGTGCAGCTGATGCGGCGGACTTCGATGCGCCGGCGCCGCTCAATGGCACCTGTCTTGCATTGGAAGCCGCGCTGACATTCATGGGACGCTATGGCTGCGGACACTGCGAAAAAATCGCCAGTCCAGTGCGCTTCGGACGCGCCTGCAATCAATGTCGACAATGGTAATCGGCTGGAGTTATGGCGCAGCTGCTGTGCAGCATTCGCGGCACTGCATGATGAACATTTTCGTGCTTGGCACACTCTAATACCCTTGCGCTGAAGATTCTCAATTGAAATTCTGAGCGAAGTATCCGTGACACCGATTTCGATTCAATCCCCCGTGCGCCAATTGCAGCCCCGTCCGTTCGCATGGATAGCTTCGGCCATCATGATGACCACGCTGCTGTGCGGTGCTGCGGTCGTCCATGCACAGGCTGAAGAGGAACTGCTCCCGCCTGAAGAGGCGTTCGCGTTTTCCAGCCGGGTCGAAGGCAATGCGCTGATTGCCATGTGGACGATTGCTGACGGCTATTACCTCTACCAGGATAAGTTTGCCGCAGTATCGCAGACACCAGGGGTTCAAGTCGGCGCCTGGACGCTGCCCGCCGGCAAACTAAAAGATGATCCGCTTTTCGGGGAAGTGGTGACCTACACCGGACAGGTTGAGTTGCGCATTCCGGTGCGCGCGGATGCATCGGTGCCGGAGGCACAGCTGGAAGTCTTCAGCCAAGGATGCAATGAGCCTGTCGGCGTATGCTATCCGCCCGTCAAGCATGATGTGCGATTCCCCTTGGGTTTGCTGCCGGCTGCCCAGGCTGATACTTCAACGGCGATGCCCGCCGCAAGTGCCATTGGCGCCGCTGCATCGCCGCAGTCCGCGCCGGATCCCCAGCGCGTCCAGTCACTGGGGAAACTGTTCAGTGCCGTGCCCAGCGTAACCGAAGACAACCTGCTTGATGTGGACGAGGCATTTGTGCTCAGCGTATGGATGCGCGCCGACGATGAGCTGCTGGCTTCTTTTGAGGTTGCCCAAGGGTACTATTTGTATCGCGACAAGATCAAGTTCGAGGCTGCCGGTCCGGTCCTGCTGCAGGCTCCGCAACTGCCGCCGGCGCAGTTGATGAATGATGCGTTTTTTGGTGAAACGCTGATTTATCCATCCAATTTCGATGTCTCGATTCAGTTTCTCAGAGAGAGTCCGGTCGCCGACAGCATGATTGTCAACGTCGAATATCAAGGCTGTGCGAAAGATTTGATCTGTTATCCACCAGTGCAAAAAACATTCAATCTGGCCTTGCCGGCTCTCGCTTCCCTTGATGCTGACGGCTTTGTGGCCACTGGCGGCGGATCAAGCCGTGCTGCCAATGGCGCCGCAATTGATCTGGATGCTTCCTGGGTATGGCTGATGCTCACCGCATTCGGAACCGGACTGCTCCTGACTTTTACGCCCTGTGTGCTGCCGTTGATTCCAATTCTGTCTTCAATTATCGCGGGCCAGAATCCAGCGGCGGGCCAAGTGCGCGCCGGCGGCTTGTCGATCATTTATGTCGGGGGTACTGTCGTCGCTTATGCAACAGTCGGCGCGGTCGCCGGTGCGACTGGCGAACAGCTTCAGGCATACTTTCAGAACGTTTGGGCGATCGCCGCAATGAGCGCTATTTTTGTGCTGATGGCCCTGTCGCTATTCGGGCTGTATGAGATCAAAATGCCTTCCGCATTGGAAACACGGGTTCAGCAGAGCACGATGAAGATCGGCGGCGGCAAAGCCGGAGCCGTTTTCATGCTCGGCATCTTGTCAGCACTGGTGGTCAGCGCCTGCGTCTCGCCGCTGCTGATTTCGGTACTTGGCATTGCCATCGCCAAAGCGGATCCGGTTTTGGGGGCGGCATTGATGATGGCGATGGCTCTGGGTATGGGCGTCATTTTGATTGCGGTCGGATTCGGGTTTGGGGTGGCGCTGCCCAAAGCAGGAGCCTGGATGGAGCGGGTCAAGCAGGCATTTGGTCTTTTGCTGCTGGCGGTGGCAATCTATCTGCTCGGCAATATTCCGCAAGTGCCGGTGCTACTGCTGTGGGCCGCTCTTTTCATCATTACCGGTGTTTGTCTGGGTGCGACATCCGAGCTGCCGCCGGATGCCAGCGGCTGGCGCACCTGTTTCAAGGGATTGGGGATTGTGCTGCTGCTGTGGGGCGTCGTGTCGCTGCTCGGCGGCATTCTTGGCAATCGAGATGTACTCCGGCCCCTGCCGCAATTCGCCCTCGCTGGCCCGGCGGGAGTTGACCGCAGCACACAGCGTCCAGAGCGGGTCGCGCATGCCGGATCTGAAGAGTTTTACCTCATTCAGTCCAGTCGGTCCGATGTGCGGCTTGTGACGGTCACAGATGATGCGGCGTGAGAAGACGCTATTTGTTGCCGGCCTCTGTCTGGCTGCCGCAATCGCGCTGGCCGCCGGCCTGGCGGTGCGGCATTTCAGTTCTGCCGCGGCACCCGTAACGCTTGCCGATTTTGCTCAGTTTGAGCCGCACTGGCGGGTGCTGAATGGACCTGGCATTGCGCTCAGTGACTTGCAAGGCAAGCTGGTACTGTTTAATTTTTGGGCCAGCTGGTGTCCGCCCTGCATTGAGGAGATGCCGCTGCTGGACCGCTTCAGCCGGCAGTATGCGGACCAGATCAGCGTAATCGGTGTGGTCGTTGATTTGGAAGAGCCGGCGATGATGTTTCTAGAGCAAAACAACATTCAGTTTCCATCGATCATTGCCGAGCTGCATCTGGTCGATCAGATGCTAGGTCTATTCGTCGAAGCCGACGGCGTACTGCCATTTACAGTCGTCTTTTCGGCGGCCGGTGAAATTGTGTCCTCAACGGTCGGGCCGATTGCCGAAAACGAGCTGCGGGCGCTCGTCGGCACGAAGACCTAGTGCGGGTGTTTTGCTTTTTTTTTGGGAGCAGCTCAAGGCGCCGCAGTTGCTTTTGCAATTGTACGTCTGCCGATCTTTCAAAACTGGACGCGCGCGATCCGCAGTCATAAAAATAAATGAAATGCCGGTAAAATGCTGACATATTCAGATAAATTTATGATATGTGCGTCGATTGTGAGTATACTAGGCATTGCATGCCGGTTTCAGTCACAGTTGATACCATGAATACGATTCTCATTTTGCACGGGCCCAATCTGAATTTATTGGGTACACGTGAGCCCGAGCATTACGGAACTTTGTCTTTGAGCGATATCAATGAAGGTTTGGAGAAGTTTGCTGCGCAAGCCGGCTACAGTGTGATCGCACAGCAAAGCAACGCAGAACATGAACTGATTGGCTGGGTTCAGCAGGCGCCGGTGCACAATGTCGGATTTATCGTGATCAATCCGGCAGCATTCACGCATACGAGTGTTGCGCTGCGCGATGCCATACTGGCCGCCGGACTGCCTTTTATTGAGGTGCATATGTCCAATGTCTATGCCCGTGAGCCATTCCGGCATCATTCGTATTTTTCTGGCATCGCGAAAGGCGTGATCTGCGGGCTCGGCCCGCAAGGGTACAAATTTGCCCTGCAGGCAGCGATTGCATATTTGAAAAATGAATAGCGGGCGACCGCTTATATGCCATGGATCTGCGAAAAGTTCGAAAACTGATTGAAATCTTCAATGAGTCGAAACTCGGCGAGATTGAAATTCGCGAAGCCGACGAAACCATTCGGCTGACGCGCAGTGTGCAGCCGCCGGCAGCGGAGTACCGCTCGCCCGTGGTGAGCGAAATCATTGTCCCGACCGAACCTGCGGCAGCGCAGCCTCTGGCGCGCGATGAAACAGACGAGGCAGTTCACTTCCATGCCGTGACCTCGCCGATGGTCGGAACCTTTTACGCCGCCGCATCGCCGGATGATGATCCGTTTGCCAAAGTCGGCGACAAGGTTGAAGCAGGCCAGAACCTGTGCCTGATTGAAGCGATGAAGATCTACAATGAAATCGAGTCGGACAAGGCGGGCACGATCATTCAGGTTCTCAAGAGCAACGGCGATCCGGTGGAGTTCGGCGAGACACTGTTTCTGCTGAGCGAATGATCGAAAAAGTTGTCATCGCCAATCGCGGGGAAATTGCGCTGCGAATTCTGCGCGCGTGCCGCGACTTGAATATCTCGACAGTCGCGCTTCACTCTGAGGCCGACAGTGAGACTAAATACGTAAAGCTGGCCAATGAATCTGTTTGCATCGGTCCGGCGGCAGCGAGTCTCAGCTACCTGAACATTCCGGCGGTGATCGCGGCGGCCGAAGTCACAAATGCAGATGCAATCCACCCCGGCTACGGATTCTTGTCGGAGAATGCGGACTTCGCCGAGCGCGCTGAGCAGAGTGACTTTATTTTCATTGGTCCCTCGCCAGAATCGATTCGCATTATGGGCGACAAGATTGCTGCCATTCAGACGATGGAGAAAGTGGGTATTCAGTGTGTGCCCGGCTCGGGCGGCCCGCTGGGCGATGATCTGGCGCAAATCAAAGCGCAGGCGCAAGCTATCGGGTATCCGATCCTGATCAAGGCGGCTGCCGGCGGCGGCGGCAAAGGCTTGCGGCTGGTGCAAGAAGAGTCAGCGCTCGAAAAGGCTGTCACCATGTCACAGAGCGAGGCGAATCTCGGATTCGGTGATGCGACAGTCTATATGGAAAAATTTCTGCATAATCCGCGGCATGTGGAAATTCAGGTGCTTTGCGACCGTCATGGCAATGCCATTCACCTCGGCGATCGCGATTGCTCGGTGCAGCGCCGCCGCCAGAAACTCATTGAGGAGGCGCCAGCGCCGAACATTCCGGCCACAGCTCGCGCCGCACTCGGTGAGCGTTGTGTACGCGCATGCCGCGAGCTGCAGTATCTGGGCGCCGGCACATTCGAGTTTCTCTATGACGGCAAGGAGTTCTACTTTATCGAGATGAATACGCGGGTGCAGGTCGAGCACACCATCACTGAGATGGTTACGGGGATCGATATTGTCAAGGAGCAGATTCGCATCGCAGACGGCAAGCGACTGCCGAAAACCCAAAGCGAAGTCGCGTTTCAGGGTCATGCGATTGAGTGTCGCATCAACGCTGAGCATCCTGAGACCTTTATGCCATGTCCGGGCAGAATCAGCCGCTATCACCCGCCGGGCGGCCCCGGAGTGCGGGTTGATTCCCACGTTTTTTCGGACTACAACATCTCACCGCATTATGATTCCTTGATCGCGAAAGTCATCTCACATGGGCGGGATCGCCGCGAAGCGATTGCCCGCATGCATGGCGCGCTGGAGGAAATGGTGATTGACGGCGTGCAGACGACGATACCGGTCCATCAGCTGGTGCTGTCCAAGAAGAAGTTTCGCAAAGGCGGCGTCGATATCAACTATCTTGAGCGCCTGCTGGAACGCTAACTGATACCCGTGTCCGGCGCTGCATGGATGAACATCCGTCTTCGCTGTACGCGCGAAGCTGTGAATCAGTGCAGTGACGCACTGGAACGCCATGGCGCTTTGGCAGTTTCAGTGACGGATATTGCCAATCCTTCAAAGCGGCATGTGACCGGCTTGTTCGACGCGCTCGCCGCGGACCCGCAGCAGATCTGTGCGCAGCTGAAGTCGGCTTCATCCATCGATGGCATGCTTGGCATCACGGCCGAGCCCGTTGCGGATCGCAATTGGGTCCTTGAGTCGCAGCGTCGGTTCGAACCGATCCAAATTGGCAGTCGCCTGTGGATCACCGCACCATGGCATTGCATCGATACGTCCGCATCTGCGAAAGTAGTCATCAATCCAGGTATTTCATTCGGCACTGGACATCATCCGACGACCAAGCTGTGCCTGGAATTCCTGGCATCGCACGAGCTTGGCGGCGCGGTTGTGCTTGACTATGGTTGCGGCAGCGGCATCTTGGCGCTGGCGGCGCTGGCCCTCGGTGCGGCAGAGGCGATCGGCGTGGATGTTGACCCAGATGCGATTGCGCAAAGCCGCTGCAACGCTGCGGCCAATGGGCTGAAGGCGAGATATTCCGCGCGGCTGATTGAGCATTCGGCTTTCAGATGCAAGGCAAAGATCGTCGTCGCCAACCTGTCACGCAATATTCTGTTCAAAGTTCGAGATCAGCTGGCGCAATGCACGGTTGCGGGCGGGCAGCTGGCAGTGAGCGGAATTCTGGCTTCGCAAGCTGACGACATCCGCGACCACTACCAAGGTCAGTTTGACTTGCGCGCAAGCATCGAAATGGATGAGTGGGTGTTGTTGAGCGGTTTGCGAACGCATTCAGACAGCGCCTAGTGCGTGCCCGTACGGCATGGTTCTGAATGCATGGCAAATCGGAAAAGTTGAATCGGTGCTTGCGGCGCGCGCCCGCACCCCAATGCTATCGATCAAAATCGGCGCAAAGTGAAAGATATTGCCAGCAGACTTTCACTCGAAGGTTGGATATTTTGTATATTCTTCATTGTGGAGGCGCACTCAATGGCAGTTCCAAAGCGGCGACGGATTCATTATTCGCAGGGCACATGAAGAAGTCGCGATTTCATCTTGGCGCAACCATTGCATGAACGGACGGTGCGTTTCGATTGCGCGCCCGAATATCCGAATATCATTTCCTGAGAACCGTGGCATTGGATTATAACGCGATCTTTGCTGATTGGGTTGGCGGCCTTAAATCGGCGGGCAACTACCGCGAATTTACGGACCTTGAGCGGTTTTCGGGAAAATACCCGCGCGCGATGAATCACTCCATCGGGCGTGAGATTACGATTTGGTGCAATAACGACTATTTGGGCATGGGCCAGCACCCGGATGTGGCCGCAGCCATTTGCGATGCGGTCAATTCCATCGGCGCCGGCGCCGGCGGCACACGCAATATTGCCGGCACCAGCCACCCGCTGGTCGAGTTGGAGTCAGAACTGGCGGATCTGCATGGCAAGGAGTCGGCGCTGGTGTTCTCTTCGGGCTACGTTACCAATTCGACTGTCTTGAGCACGCTTGGGACGATCCCCGATATGGTGCTGTTTTCTGATGCCCTCAATCACGCATCCATGATTGAGGGCATTCGTTTTGGCAAGGCCGAAAAGAAGATATTCCGCCACAACGATGTGGATCATCTTGCGCAGCTGCTTGCAAGCGTGGATGCAGATCGACCCAAGCTGATTGCATTTGAATCGGTTTATTCAATGGATGGCGACATCGGGCCGATCAAGGAAATCTGCGATCTCGCCAGTCAATACGATGCGCTGACTTATCTGGATGAAGTGCATGCGGTCGGCCTGTATGGAGATTCAGGCGGGGGTGTTGCCGAACGCGATGGAATTGCCGATCGGATCGACATCATCCAAGGCACGCTTGGCAAGGCGTTCGGGCTCGTCGGCGGCTACATTGCAGCGAGCAGTCTGCTGATTGATTTTGTGCGCTGCTTTGGCAATGGATTCATATTTACGACCGCCATGCCCCCCGCGACCGCGGCTGGCGCAGTGGTCAGTGTTCGTCAGGTTCGCAGCGATCAGTGCCGCCGTGCGGCGCTGCACCGCAATGTCAAGACCCTCAAGACGCGTCTGATCAGTGCCGGCATCCCCGTAATGGACAACCCCAGTCACATTATTCCCGTGATGGTCGGTGATCCCAATCTGTGCCGCGATGCGAGCAACCGGCTGCTGGAAAAACACGATATCTTCGTACAGCACATCAACCATCCCACAGTTCCGAAAGGCACGGAGCGTTTAAGGATTACGCCTACGCCGCTGCATACCGAATCAATGATTCAGGAACTCGTCGCGGCTTTGGTTGATATTTTCGAGGAGCTTGGGCTTGTCAAAGCCAATGCACTCGAGGCACCGACCTGACCTTCATCACCTTTGCTGCGGGGTCGCGCACTGGCGCAAACGTCTGCTGTCACTGCGTCGCGCAACGCGCAGCCTTGTATAGTGAGCGTGGAACGCATTGAGATGATTCAGCATCCTGAGAAACCCCCGCATTGAGCCCATCCGTTTCTGTTCAGCTGACACCAAAGATTCTACTGAGCGTGATTGTTTTGTCGATCCTTTGGAGGCTTGCGTTTTTCTTTGTTGAGGTGGCCCTTGAGCAGCTGCCGCCGATGACACTGGCGGCGCTTCGCGTCGGCTGCGCAGCTTTGGTACTGTGGAGCTTGGTGTTTGCTGTCGGCGACTCTTTCCCGATCAATTTGAGTGTCTGGCGCAAACTGCTGGTAATGGGCGTGCTGAACAACGCCATTCCCTTTTCGCTGATCGTGTATGCCCAAACCGTTGTCACGGGTTCACTCGCGTCTATTTTGAACTCCACAACGCCGCTGTTCACAATTGTAGTCGCTGGCCTGCTGCTGTCAGACGAAAAAATGACACTTAACAGAATCTGCGGTGTCATTATCGGGTTTGCGGGCGTTGTCGTTGTGATCGGTCCGGTGGCACTGTCGGACGCGGGTGAGAATCTCATCGCCCAGCTGGCGCTGCTGACCGCTGCCTTATGTTATGCCTGCTCCGCAGTCTTTGTTCGAGCGGTGAAAATCAGCATGCAATTGCAGCCGAATCTGCTGGCTGCGGGGCAGGTCACGATGGCCGCGCTGGTACTGGTTCCAGCCGCTCTGCTCCACGATGGTCCAGTTCGTCTTGCGGCGTTCGATTTGCCGACGGCTGGTGCAGTGACGGGACTGGCAGTTCTTTCAACGGCACTGGCTTATCTGGTTTATTTTCGCATCCTGCGCCGCGGCGGCGCGACCAATGCGCTGCTGGCAACTTTTCTAGTGCCAGTTTCGGCTGTTTTTCTGGGCGTGATGATTCTGGGCGAATCCCTTGCGATTCGTCAGATCGCTGGCATGATTGTGATTGCGGCGGGTCTGGTCGCAATCGACGGCAGGCTGGTTCGCCGCGGGTCGCGCTGGCGTTCTGAATGAATGTATCGCTGCTGGCATATTGGACGGCGGTTTTACCGGCCGCCGGTCGCATCGAGTATAGTGCCGGTACAGTAGGACGCTTGCGCCGAAAGCAGCCATAGGACTGCTTCGGCGATCTCTTCGGGCTGTCCCACCCTGCCGAGGGCAATGGTATGCCGCACCGACTCAAAACGTTTCTCGCCGCCGGCGCTGCGGTGCATCTCGGTTGCGATAAAGCCGGCACGTACCGCATTGACGCGAATACCGTCGTCGGCAACTTCTTTTGCCAGGCCCACGGTAAAGGTGTCAATCGCGCCTTTAGAGGCGGCGTAGTCGATATATTCATTGGCGGCGCCAAGCCGTGCTGCACCCGAAGTCAGATTCACGATGGAGCCGCCGTTGCCGTCGTTGCGGGTGGACATACGGCGAATCGCTTCACGGGCGCACAGAAACGAACCCAAAACGTTGGTTTCAAATATGCGCTTGATTCGATTTGCGTCAAAACTCTCAACACGCGCCAGCGGCGCCAGAATACCCGCATTGTTGACCAGCGCCGCAAGCGTGCCGAACTGCTGATCGACTGTCTTGAACATCTCAACAACTTGCGATTCAACGCGCACGTCGGCGCCAATCGCGATCGCCCGCCCGCCGCGCGCATGAATTGCCTCAACCACCGCGTTCGCCCGCCTGGCATGATGGACGTAATTGACCGCGACGCGATAGCCGTTTTCTGCAGCCAGCAAAGCGGTGGCCGCACCGATTCCGCGCCCGCCGCCGGTAATCAGGATCGCTGGTTCCATCTGGATAGAAAAATTGTCAGGTTCTTGAGAACTGTCATTGTAGTGCAATGGGCAGTGCCAGGGAGCGCTCACTCCAATCTCGACTGTTCGGCAACGCACTGCAATCGAGACTGCAGAAATCGTGAATTTCTGGAGTCGACTGAATTCTACATACAGCGCATTTTTGACAAGTACTCGCGGGTTTGCATTTCATGCAGACGACTTGCGGTTCTTTCGAATTCTGCGACCAGGCGCTTGCCGCTGTAGAGCGAATCAATCCCTCGGTGTGCGGAGATGACCAAATGTACGCCGCGGTCATAGAATTCATCGACGAGTTCAATAAAGCGCCGTGCCGGATTCTCATATTCCCAAGTCAGCTCAGGAATATTGGTGATGATGACCGTCCGGTAAATGTTAGCGATTTCAATGTAGTCTGCCTTGGAGCGTGGTCCTTCGCACAACTGATCAAACTCAAACCAGACTGCTGTATCGGTTCGCTGCACCGTCTTGATGCGTCGTCCTAGAATCTCAATGTACGGCGGCTCCGCAGTCTTGGCTGCCGGATGATTGAAGAAACTGTTCTGAATGGTGGCTGCGGCTTCAGCGGTCGCGCTGAAATACAAAGAGGTGTCATCCAGAGACTTCAATCGATAGTCGACACCGTCCCCAATATGAACGATTCTCATCGTCGACTCAATCAAGCCGATTGCAGGGACAAAGCGGTCGCGCTGAATTCCGCCCTGGTAAAGTCGGTGTGGCTCGGTATTGGAGGTCATCACGAGGACCACGCCGTTTGCCAGCAGCGATTGCAGCAGTTTCGCAAGGATTACCGCATCCCCGATGTCGAGAACAAAAAATTCATCGAGACACAACAGCCGGCACTCGCGGGCAAATTCTCGCCCGATGTAATCAAGCGGATCGGCGGTGTTGCGCCGGTCCTTGAGCTGGCCATGAATCATTTGCATGAAGCGGTGGAAGTGAATCCTCTTTTTTTCCTTGAATGACACGCACGCAAAGAAATGATCCATCAGGTGGGTTTTGCCGCGACCGACTCCGCCCCATAGGTAAATACCTGCGATGCGACTGGATTTGCCAAAAAGACGGCGCAGTCCTGCACTGTGTTTTCCGCCGCGGGCATTGATCGCAGCGAGCAGCTGCTGCAGCTGCTTGATGGCATTTTGCTGACCTGCGTCAAATTCATACAGCGGGTCGCTGGTTTCGGTGCAGAAATCAGTCAATGGGTTTGATTGCATCGGTTGTGTTGAGTGAGGAGCAAGAGCGTGCGGCCAAAACCGCCGCCAGCGCATTCGACTCAGGTCTGCTAATATAATATCCAACTGTCGAGAGAATTGGCGCAGCACAAAAAATCGAATGCCTCATATTCCTGCGAATCAGTGAGGCATGAAGTCAGTGATTACGCGAAAACCGACTTGTATTTTTTCTGATAAAGCCTTCGTTGCGACAACGATACAATCGAGCTGACCTTGAGATAGCATCGTGCCAAGTTTATTGAAAATCAGACTTTTATGTGCTCGTGCTCACACTTGCATATGCGGCTGGCCGCGCAGAAACCAAGGCGGCGAGGAATTCGGTTTTGCATACTCCGTGCGTATTGGCCGATCCGACCCGGATGACTTGGTACGGCTGCTGAATCGCAGGCGGGCTGCGCTGCACCCATCACGCCGATTCAAAGGCTAGCGGCAACACGTATAGAGAACGGCTTGTTTTGGTGATGAATTTGGCTGAGACTTTTGCGCACGAGAGGATTGACGATGTCATCGCGATTGCCCAGCAGGCAGGGGACATTATTCTCGAGTATTACCACAGCGACTTCAGTGTCGACTACAAAGCCGACAACACGCCTCTGACGCAGGCGGATACAGCGGCTAACGACGCGATCGTATCCGCACTGTCCAAGTTTGCACCGTCCATTCCAGTTGTATCGGAGGAGTCGCAATTGGTGCGGTACTCAGAACGATCCAAATGGCGAAATTTCTGGCTCATCGATCCGATGGATGGCACTAAGTCGTTTGTGCGCAAGGATGATCAATTCACAGTCAATATCGCATTGATTGAGGATAACGCGCCAATACTGGGGGTGGTGCATATTCCATGCGAAAATGTCACCTACTGGGCAGTGAAAGGCAGCGGTGCCTTTCGCGTCGCCCGTGATCACGGTAAAATCCAGTCGATCCACGTTAGAAAATTGCATGACAATCGGGCGACTATCATGCATTCTGCTTATCGCAGTGTTGAGAAAGTATACCAGTTTGCTCACAACCTCAAAAGCCAGTCCATTGACTGCGACTATATCGTCAGCTCAAGCTCAATCAAGTTCTGCCGTGTTGCAGAAGGCATCGCGGATGTATACCCGGCGTTTGGCAAGACCTCAGAGTGGGATACGGCTGCGGCGCAGTGCGTCGTCGAATGTGCGGGCGGCAAAGTGCAGGACTTGGAGGGCCGGCCGCTGGTTTACAACAAGACGAATACGCTGAACCCAGCGTTTATGGCATTCGGCTCCGATTGTATCGTCTGGCGCCAGTTCATCCCTGACAATGCTCAGACGTGGACGATTTGACAGTCTGGCTCAATTGATTGCCTCGCTGGGCGCGTCTGCGGCATAATCGAAATTTGACATACACCCGGCGGGCAAATCTGTAGTCACTGGAAAGTACAATGAGACCCAATGGAATCATCCAGAAACCCAGAACTGGCAGGAAGCCGAGACATCCGAGAATGATCAGCAGAAAGCCAATCAGCTGGCGCAGCCAAGATGGCAGTCGCCGCAGATAATCCAGGAAACGCTGAATCGAATTGTTTTTCACAGGCTTTAGGCGATGGACAGTTTTAATTTCGTAAAAATGCACACCCTGGGAAACGATTTTGTCGTCATTGATCTAAGCCGGCAACAGGTCGAGATGAATGCTGAATTCGCTCAATCGATTGCAGACCGGAACCGAGGTGTCGGGTGCGATCAGATATTGCTTGTTGAACCGCAGGACAAAGCGGCTAATATATTTGATTTTCGAATATTCAATGCGGATGGTTCACAATCTCATCAGTGCGGCAACGGCGCAAGCTGTGCCGCAAAGCTCATCTATGACTGCGGATATACGGCTGCCGATGCGACGGTTATCCTGCATACAGCTGCCGATGCGCTTCAGTGCGCTGTGTCGGATGACAGACATGTAACTGCGAGTCTGGGCGTGCCGAAGTTTGCCCCTGCGGATGTGCCGTTTGCCTCCGAAGCGGAGCAGCTTCGCTATTTACTGAATGATGTTCGGATCGGTGGCGAGGCTCTTGGGGTGTCCATATTATCGATCGGCAACCCGCATGCGGTGGCCCAGGTGGACGATGCTGACGCTTTTCCGGTGGCGAAGGTCGGCGCGCAGGTGGAATCGCATGTGCGCTTTCCGGAGAGGACGAATGTTGAATTCACAGAAGTCGTTGCATCCGATCGCATTCGTCTGCGCGTTTTTGAGCGTGGTGTCGGTGAGACCCTGGCTTGCGGCAGCGGGGCTTGCGCCGCTGTGATCGCCGGGCGCCGGCAGGGCTTGCTGAGCGAGCGCGTCACCGTCATGCAACAGGCGGGCGAGGCAGTCGTCGAATGGGCAGGCGCCGAGTTGCCTGTTTATCTGACAGTGCCGACAACGTATGTATTTGAGGGGCGCTATACGTCGCCATGAAGCAGGCGGAGGAGGCGAATAGTGCTGGCGCTGCGAGAATCAGTTGAATCTTTTGTTTGCCACCTTGAGCGTGAGCGCAGGCTTTCGCCGCGAACTGTCACAAGTTACCAGAGGGATCTTGAGGCGCTGTGCAAGTACTGCGAAAAGCGAGAGATATTGAGCTGGAATCTCCTCAATCCCGCTCAAGTCCGCGGTTTTGTCGGCGAAAGCTATCGCCGTGGCTTGGCGGGGCGAAGCATCAGCCGCATGCTCTCAGCGGCTCGCTCATTTTTTCGCTATCAGATTCGCGAAGGCTTGCTTCAGGTGAATCCGTTTGATGGAGTGAGCGCACCGAAGTCGACGAAATCGCTTCCCAAAGTGCTGACTGTTGAACAGGCAGTGCGACTGGTGGAGCTCAAAGGCGATGACATATTGACAGTCCGCGACCGGGCCATTGTCGAGCTGTTCTACAGTTCCGGGTTGCGATTGTCAGAATTGGTGGGCTTGGATCTGCAGAATATTGATCTGAATCAAAAGATGGTTCGTGTGCAAGGCAAGGGTTCAAAGACTAGGATTGTGCCCATCGGTTCTCACTGTTCAGCCGCTCTGCGAGCATGGCTGACGATGCGGGTTGAGTGGGCGGATGCCGACCAGATTGCGTTGTTTGTCTCGGTGCGCCGGTTGCGCATGACTAGCCGGGCGATTCAGAAAATGCTTGAGCGCCGTGCCTTGGAGCAAGGCATTGAGCTGCAGGTGCATCCGCATGTGCTGCGTCATTCATTTGCGACCCATGTACTCGAATCAAGCGGCGACATTCGTGCCGTGCAGGAATTGCTGGGACATTCCAACTTGTCGACTACACAGATTTATACGCATTTGGATTTCGGCCATTTGTCGAAAGAGTATGATCGAGCGCACCCGCGTGCAAGAAAAAAAAGTGAAACTCCGCTTGGATAAGCCGGCGAGAACCGCTTTTCGCAGCCAATGACAGGAAAGATCAGTCTGCGAGTTATTCTTTCGAATCCGAACTGTGGGAGGGCGCCCTTTCTGTACTGAGGATTTCCGATGGGTCCGGCGCATCGGGCCCTTCATAAACCACTTGTCCGTCCTTCCAGAACACCGCATAGTGTCCCAAACGACGTTTTCGCTCAAGCTCTTTTGATACCGCCCGTCGCAGCGATATCAAACCTTCCTGTGCCAGTTTTAGGTCAGGCCCCATAATTTTTCAGATTTTCCAGTTGTCGCAAACTCTCGTCATTTTCTACGATCCGGCAGTCATGTTGCTGCGTGAATACCAGTTCCGGTTCAGTGCCAGCGTTGCAATAGCATGTCACCTGGTCTGGCAATTGGACGCAATCGTCAAAAAAATGGATGATGCTTCGAAAAAATCGCCGTTTCAGAACATCGCCTGGAATGCCATGTCCGCCATGGCGCACACGTTCGGCGACCCTTGATTGCGCAAGTTCCATACTGGGCAATGCCAAATATATCGTTTCCACTCTCCAGTCCTTCAGGCGCAGGCTTTTAATCAGCTGAACATACCTTAGACCTGACAAAGTGGTCTCAAAGGCGAAGCTGCGCCGCAGCTCTATATTCACGGCGATTTCCTTAAGAAGCAGTCGGCCAGCAGCAAACGCTTGCACATCAGGCGCAAGAGGCGATAGTCCTGCGGCGATGAGATCCGCATTGATGAAACGATTGCAGTTGGCCACGCGAGGCAGATAATCCATCGCGAAAGTTGTTTTGCCCGCGCCGTTGGGACCAGCAAAAATCAAACATATCGGCTGTTGCTTTTGATTTATATCTCTCATAACCTGCCCGGCCCTTGTTGCTTGAATACAGAATTCCCTTGGCAAAGCGCCTCGGGAATAACTGAAAATCAGGTCTCAGATATGGTGGCAATCAACCTTGACCGGGGTGACATCGGTTTCAAAAAAATCCCTGCCCTTAAATAGCAGTGGCTGCGCGGTTGCTTTGGACAAGGCATACGCAAAACAATCACCGAAATTCAAATTCGCGGCATGTCGACTTTTTCCGAAATTCCGATACGCAAATCGCGCAATACGAGATTGCTCAAAATCAACGGGTGCGATTTCTATTCCAGCTTTCCCAATAAGCATATCCAAATCTCGCAGCCCATCCTCTCCGTAACGCTGAAGAATTACAATTGAGGCTTCAAGCAATGAAGCCGCCGAAAACAGTCGCTCACTATCTTGATCAATTGCCTCGATGAAACTCTTTCTCTCCGGCTCATCTCCCAATATAGCGATAATCGCAGATGTGTCGATTACCATCAGCTTGGCAGTCCTTTTTGATCGTAGCCTAAAATCTCATCATCGGCCCGATTGTCCAAAACAGGCAGCGAGCTGCAATGTTTTGCAATATCCTCAAGTTCTTGGATTCTGTATTTGCTGTGCTGTTGCCGTCGAATTCGTATCAGGCGCTCGCCCAAAGCGGCTTTAACCGCTTGAGTTTTGGTTTCCCCTGTTAACTCAGAGACAGCGACTGCAAGATCTTCGACTTCACGGTTGCGTATATTCAGTGCCATCGTAATATTCCATGCGTGTAGTAAAATATCAACACTGTATTATAAACTCTCATTTTGGAGCACTGGCTGAATGATTGCGGTCAGCGCATGGGTGCTCGAAAAACTTCCCAAAATATGAAACTCGCCAATAGCCGGAATTCTTGCCGCGCACACAGGCTTGGGCGTCAAGCAAAATGGATGCGGCATGACTTGTTGCGTCGGTGGTGATGTAGAATTCGACACATCAACGACGTGAAAACAGAGTGCTATGCACGGAAATTATTGGCGTTGCAGGTGAGCAATAACGAGCGGAGCCAATGCTGAATCAGGTTGCCTTTCCAGATGCTTGATTTGCGGAAAAGTTTAAGGTCAGAAGTTTCTCGACTTTCATGCAGTCCGTGCGCGCAGCGCGTCCTCTGGAATCAGTCCAGCTGGAAAATAACGCAGCCCCAGCGTAATTGTCAATCCAATCAGGAAAACACGAGTCTGCAGCGCTCGCGCGGCAAAATCCGAAGGCGGCTGCCAATCAAACCAAAGGGTGCCATACTCGGCAATCAGGCCAAATATCAGCAGCGAGAGAGGCTCGGACATCGTCCAGATAATGTAGATTGCAGTTGCACCGAAGATCGCGCCTAAATTGTTGCCGGCTCCGCCCACCAAGACCATTACCCAGATTATAAATGTATGCTTGAGAGGGTGAAACGCAGATGGATCAAAAATTCTCGCGAAGGTTACCAATGCCGCACCTCCAATGCCAATGAGAGCGGATCCCAGCACGAAAATTTCAAGCCTCCGGAAATTTACATCCTTGCCCATTGCCGCCGCGGCGACCTCATTATCCCGAATGGCTCGCATCATGCGGCCCCAGGGGGCATGGTAAGCGCGCTGCATGAGAACGAAAATAATGATGACGATCACTGCAAGCAGACTGAAATAAGCCGATCGAGCGAAAATGAAGCCGATTTCATTCGGTGTCGGAACCGGCCATGGCAGCGGCGATACCGTCAGCGTTCCGCGTGTGAGCCAATCCGCATTTTTCAAAATTGCCTTGATAATTTCTGCAAACCCTAATGTCGCAATGGCCAGATAGTCACTGCGAAGACCGAGACAAGCTTTGCCAATTCCATAAGCGACGCAGCCTGCGACGATGCCGCCAGCCAGCCAGCCGACCAGCACCGGCAGACCAAAACCGCCGACAAATCCTGCCTGGCTTTCGATCAGGTGCGCCACAGGTGCCATTGCACTGTTGAATACAAACAGTGCGATCACCAGCGCAGTCAGAATACTGGCCGTTCTGACCCTTTGGCTGACACCAAACCGATGCAATTGCGTCAGTCCGCCGATCACCGCCGCCATAATCGTCACCTCAAATGCAAGCTTGCCAAGTGCGACTGGGCCGTTTGAATTCCAGAATGCATCGTTGATCGGAAAACTGAACAGAAGTGCGGTGAATGAGCCGACCGCGATAAAGCCCATCACCCCGGCATTGAATACACCGGCATAACCCCACTGGATTGTCAGGCCAATCGCGATCACCGCATGGCAGGCAATTTCAACCAGCAGCCGGGTAGAATACGCCTGCCCAAACGCGGCGAAGATGATCGCGATCGCAATCATTGCGGCCGCGAACAACAACAGTTCTCGTCGATATTGGCTCATCCGCGCCTTCGCTACAAAACCTGCCCGCGAAAAATCCCTGTCGGTCGCCAAATCAGCACCGCGATCAGGATGATAAATGGAACGATAAGTTTATATTCCGCTGGCACAAAAGCGAGCTTGGAGGGGAGAGCGATCCACTCCGGCAGATAAGGGGCGAGAGGTCTCAGCAGGATGGACCAGTTGAACACCGCCAAGGTTTCCGCAAACCCGACCAGCAGCCCGCCGGCAATCGCACCGTACGGCTTTCCGATGCCGCCGACGATCGCTGCGGCAAAGATCGGCAGCAGCAGATTGAAGCTAAGGTCGGGCTTGAGGATGACATCCAAAGCCAGCAAAGTGCCGGCGATTGCCGCGAGCAATCCGGCGATAATCCAGGTTGCATTGATTACCAGTTTGGTGTTGATGCCGGTTATCAGCGCCAGCTCGGCGTTGTCTGACATGGCTCGCATGGCTTTGCCAAGGCGTGTGCGGTTGAGAAAGTGATGCAGAATGAAAATGCATCCCAGTGTAGTGAGAATCAGCAGAATTTGCGGTTCTGTAATGACGATATCGCGGCTTGCCAGGTCGAAAGGCACATCGATTCGAAAGATGTCTTTTTTCTCTGTCGTGAAAAAGTGCCGCGGCGAAGTGCCGGCAAAAAGCCTGACGATTCCCTGGATCATCAGCATTACGCCAATCGAGGCAACCAGCAGTATGATCGGCTTGACATTGCGCTCGCGCAGCGGCTGATAGAACATGCGATCCAAGGCGACCGCCAGCGCAGCAACCAGAATCGCCGCAATTGGCAAGACGACGAAGCCTGTTGGCAAGCCGAGGGCGGGACCGGACAGCATTGACGACAGCATCAGTGCAAAAAATGCGCCGACTGTCATCATGTCGGCATGCGCGAAGTTGGCAAATCGAAGAATGCCAAACACCAGCGTGGCGCCGACGGCGCCAAGCGCATAGATGCAGCCGATCACCGACCCGGCAATCAATACCTTATTCACGAAAAAGACGAGCTCGTTCATCGTCAGCCGCCCAAAAAGCTTTTCGCAACATCCGCATTATTCAGCAGGTTTTCGCCACTGTCGGTATATCGGTTGCGTCCGCTAGCGAGGACGAAACCGCGATCGGCAATCTCCAGCGCCCGTCTTGCGTTTTGCTCGACAACAAGAACACCGACACCGGACTTGGCGATGGCGATGATACGATCGAGGATGTCCTGAACAAACGCCGGCGACAGGCCGACAGTCGGCTCGTCAAGCAGCAGCAGTTTTGGATTGACCATCAATGCGCGTCCAATGGCGACCATTTGCCGCTGTCCGCCGGAGAGCTGACCGGCTGCGGCATGGCGCTTGTCTTGCAACGGCGGGAAAAATGCAAATGTCTGCTCAATAGCGGCACTGAAGTCATCGCGGCGGATGAAAGCGCCCATCTCCAAGTTCTCAATCACACTCAGGGAGGGAAAAATGTTGTTCTCCTGCGGGACGTATCCGATGCCCAATCCGACCCGCTCGTCGGGCGGCACATTGGAGATGTCTTTGCCATTGAGCCTGACGCTGCCTTCATGCAGGCGGATGAGTCCAAACAGACTCTTGAGTGCCGTGGATTTTCCCGCGCCGTTGGGACCGACAATCACGCCGATGTGTCCGGAATCCAAGGCCAGGTCAATGCCGTGAAGAATCGGTTCTCCTCCATACCCGGCAACGATTTTCTCAGCATCAATGAGCATGCTTGCCACCAAAATAAGCCTCGACAACCACTGGGTCTTGCAATACTTTCTGAGGTGTCCCTTCGGCAATCACTTTGCCTTCGGCCATCACTGTGACGCGGTGACACAAGCGAGAGATGAATTGCATATTGTGCTCAATGATGAAGAACGTCTGACTCATCTGCTCGTTCAGGCGCTGAATGTTGTCGGCCAAAGTATTCAGCAGCGTATGATTGATGCCCGCGCCGAGCTCATCAAGCAGCACCACCTTGGCATCAACCATGAGTGTTCGGCCCAGTTCCAATAGTTTTTTCTGGCCGCCGGAAAGATTTCCCGCGAGTTCGTATCTGACGTGACTGAGTCCCAGGAAATCTAGAATTTCTGATGCTTTTTCAACATTTTTCTGTTCTTGCTTGCGATACCGCGAGGGCGTGAAAAGCACTGTTGCGAGATGTTCGCCGATCTGGCTGTCGGCGACCATGCACAGGTTGTTGATGACGCGAACGTTGGAAAATTCGTGCGGTATCTGGAACGTGCGGAGCAAGCCCTGCTTGAACATCTCATGGGGGGCAAGACCCGTGACATGGGCGCCATCGATCATGACCGAACCAGAGTCGGGGCGATGCAGGCCGGCAATGGTGTTGAACACGGTCGATTTGCCAGCGCCATTGGGACCGATCAGTCCGTGAATGGCGCCGCTTTCGACCGTGAGACTGCAATTGTCGACCGCACGGAAACCGCCAAAGTTTTTGCTAATGTTTCTGATTTCCAGCATGCAATTGACTGCCTTGCTCCGGCGTTAAGCCCTAAAGGTTGTCGCTCGGGGTTCATTGTATTGAAAAAGCCCTGCCATGTCCGCATCATGATGGCGCACTGCGCTCACGTCAAATGCTCAGCCTGTGACCGCTGCTTTGTTCGCAATGCTGCAGACCGCTTGGATTTATAATGCGACGCTTTGCAGCATGCCGAGCATTGCCACTGAATCGCTCGTGCATCACAGAACTCGAAAATAACATTGCTTTGATGTGTAAAGACACGACTGAACTGGCGCCATGCGTCCGACTTGAACGCAACGAATCCGCAGACTCGATGCGCATTGCGGTGCTGTCAGATACGCACGGACACCTGAACGCCGAAATATCACACTTGGTCGAGAGCTGCGATGCCGCGATCCATGCCGGTGATATCGGCGGTGCGCAGATGCTCAGGGCGCTTCGTCCGCAACGCGATCTGGTATTTGCGGTGGCGGGCAATAATGATATCGAGAGCAAATGGCCGCGCGCTGAGCACCCCGCCTTGCGAATGCTGCCGGAAGTCTTGAAGATTGATGTTGAAGGCTTGGGACAGATTGTGGTTGAGCACGGTCACCGGATTCGTGACGAATCTCACTGTCATGAAGAGCTCCGCTCGCGTTACCCGAACTGCCAGCTTATCGTCTATGGCCATACCCACAAACGCGTCGTTGATCAGACGCAGATGCCGTGGGTGATGAATCCCGGTGCGGCCGGCAGTGAACGAACCGGTGACGGTCCCTCTTGCCTGATTGCGGAGATTTCCGATGCCGGCGTAACAATCCGCGAGCACGTATTTTCTCTGAACGGCTGAAGAGCCGCTTGGCTGCTGTCAGTTTCGTGTGCCTTGGACGCGGGCCAAGTAAGCGCTCATAACTTGGGAAGGATCGTCGAGGAGCCGTTTTTTCCAATCGCCAAGCCGCACTTTGGTCTGAATCAGGCCGCGCAGCACACCGACATGGTCGGTGAGTCCGATGGCGAGTGCGCCGACCAGCACATCTTCTTGAAACTCAAGGCGCAGATACCGGTTGTGCGCACGGTCTTCAGCAATCGCGCGATCGCCGCCGTCAGTGCCGTCCCAAAGACCGAAAGAACTGGTAATCAGTCCGAGTGTATTGAGGACATTCATTGACAGGCTGCCGCCGTATGCTGCGTCAGCGCCGGCCATTTGCGAGGCTGCGATTCTGCCATGTTCGCTTGCGGTCGGCTGGATCGCGTGCACCTGTGGGCTGCCGGTCATTCGGTCGGGACCTTGCGCGACATCGCCGGCGGCATAGATGTCAGCAATGCTGGTCCGCAAAGCGTAATCCACGACGATGCCGGCATCAATGTCGATGCCGCTGCCGGCAAGAAACTCAATATTGGGTCTCACGCCTGCCGCGCACACAATGTGATCGGCTTGCATGGCTGAGCCGTCGCCCAGTTCAATTTCAAGATCACTTCCGGTATCGTTTACCGCAACCGCCTTGGTGGCGGTGCGAACGCGAACACCCTTTGTCTCACACCAGTTCTTGATCATTGCACCACCGGCATGATCCATCATCCGTGCCAGCATGCGATCTTCCAGCTCAACGACAGTCAGCTGCAGTTCCATCGCAACCAGTGCCTGCAGCACAATGCAGCCGATAAATCCGGCACCGAGCAGCACCACGCGATCGCCCGCATTGACATCTTTGGCAAGGCGCTGCGCATCCGCGAGGGTCCAGCAGTTATGGATCCGCGGACTGTCCATGCCACTGATCGGCGGACGGATCGCTCGCGATCCAGTGGCGATCAGCAGTCGATCATAGGCCAGCTCGCCGCCTTGCCTGAGACTGACTTTGGAGTTGGCAGGATCGATTTGCGTGACCGCGTCGTTGCGAATTTCGATTTCCAGCTGCTCGTAGTGATTCTTGCCGTGGCGCAGATAAGTGCCGTCTTCACCAACATCGCGGGCGAGCAGATACGGTATCGCCATCCGGGAATAGGGCGAATGCGGCTCATCCGAAACAATGGTGATTGTGTCTGCGGGGCAAATTTTGCGCAGTGATTCGGCTGCGATCACACCCGCAGGACCGGCGCCGACGACTAGATGATGCATGCTGCTTTGCCTCAGCAACGGATTCGAATGCGCCGCATCACTGATGCGCTTCAACCGCAGAGGCCTGCATTTTCGCGTAGCCAGTCCAGTTGGAATCGACGTAGACGATTGCCGCGGTCGGGCACGCTTCGGCGCAAGCCGGCTCACCGCCGCACAGATCGCACTTGATTACCTTGCCGGAGTCAGCGTTGTAGTTAACTGTACCGAACGGACAGGCGATGGTGCAGACCTTGCAGCCGACACAGATTGCATCATTGACTTCCTTGGCGCCGGTTGCTGAATTGATTGTGATCGCCTCGACCGGACAGGCATGCAGACACCACGCCTCATCGCACTGCGTGCAAGTGTAGGGAATGGTGTGCAGGCCGTGCTCGAATTCAAATATCTTGATTCGAGATTTGGCGGGATTGAATATGCCTTCATTTTCGTACGAACACGCCAATTCGCACTGCAGGCAGCCGGTACATTTGACCGGGTCGATAACCAATGACTTCAGCATCGTTTGAATCTCCTCTTGCAGATGAGTGATATTGCATCAGCGCATGTCTCATCATTTTTGGTGAATTTTAACAAATCTTGCCCGATTGTCTGTCTGAAAAATTTTGGTGTGCCAGCATTCAGAAGGGTTCTCGAGGCCGCCGGCGCGTT
The DNA here is from genome assembly GCA_965200545.1 of Arenicellales bacterium. Lineage (GTDB taxonomy): Bacteria > Pseudomonadota > Gammaproteobacteria > Arenicellales > JAJDZL01 > JAJDZL01. Next base: position 841,138 of record CBDAUJ010000002.1, read on the forward strand.
GCACTGGATTTTCTGCATTGATGGCGGTTTCAGCATGGCAAGCCTGGATGCGCGCCGGATCGGCAACGAGTCGCATTCCAATCGGCAAGGTCTTGCCTCTCAGGATTGGCTGCCGCCTCAATGGCAATCGTATGCTGCAGTGACGGTGAGCGCGCCTGCAATTCGAGCATGACTGCCCGCTGTTACCTCAAAGTCACCGACTCCGCGCGGCGGGGACACTGCCATTTGAAGAAACAAAAACCGTGTTGAGATTTCTATCAAATACTTACGATTTCAGTTTCTGATAAGTCATGTGCTTACGCAATGACCGGTTGCGTTCAAAAGTGTTAATGTTATATTATTACATTTGTCAATCGACAAACGGCAAGCGCGCCTGAACGCCAGATGCCAGTGCCGGCTCTGACGGGCCGGAGGCTCGGATTGCCGAATGAACCGCAAGAATGATATCCATGACACCGAACGAATCGAACAGCTCCAGCGACGCACGCCTGCCGGTAACCGTTTTATCGGGCTTTCTTGGAGCTGGAAAGACAACACTTCTCAACCAAGTATTGAATAACCGGCAAGGACGGCGAGTCGCAGTCATTGTGAACGATATGAGTGAGGTGAACATTGATGCCGCACTCGTAGAGCGCGGCGGATCGGAACTCTCGCGAACCGAGGAAAAGCTCGTTGAGATGTCAAACGGGTGTATTTGCTGTACCCTTCGCGATGACCTCCTAGCGGAAGTTTCAAGGCTCGCTCAGGAGCAGCGCTTTGACTATCTGCTTATAGAGTCCACGGGAATTTCGGAGCCGATTCCAGTGGCCCAGACGTTCACCTTTGAAGACGAGAACGGTGTGAGCTTGAGTCAAGTGTCACGCCTCGATACCATGATTACGGTTGTGGACGCAGCAAACTTTCTGAAGGACTACAGGGCCGCTGAGGATCTTCAAGATCGCGGCGAGTCGCTGGGCGAAGACGACGACCGTACAGTCACGCACCTGCTCATTGACCAAATTGAGTTTGCCGATGTCATCGTGCTGAACAAACTTGATCTTGTCAGTGATTCTCATGCCCTTGAGGTTGCGGCGATCATCAAGGCGCTCAATCCCGGTGCAAGGATTCTCAAGGCGACGCGCGGTGAGGTACCGCTGGATTGCGTATTCGATACAGGCTTATTTGACTACGACAAGGCGGCGAGTTCCGCGGGGTGGATTCGGGAGCTTCAGAATGAGCATACACCCGAGACCGAAGAATACGGCATCTCAAGTTTTACCTACCGCACGTCACAGCCTTTCGATGCGGCAAAACTGTGGACCTATCTGCACGACGGCGATAACTGGCAGGGTGTGCTCCGCTCGAAAGGCTTTTTCTGGGTCGCAGCTGACCATCGGATTGCCTACGAGTGGGCGCAAGCTGGCGGGGTCAGCAATATCAGCGCAATGGGAATGTGGTGGGCTGCAATACCGCGCGAACACTGGGGGCATCCAGAAGGTCAGCGCCCTGACCAGCGCTCAGACTGGCATCCTCGTTTCGGCGATCGTGTTCAGCAGCTTGTTTTCATCGGTCAGCAGATGGACGAAGCGGGCATGCGAGCGCGTCTGGATGCGTGCCTGCTGCACCGGCAGCTGGCCGACGCTGACAGCGAGGCCTGGGCGGCACTGCACAATCCGTTTCCAGAGCTTGCGACGACCGAGGAGGCGGCTTAGCCGCTGCTGTCTTGTCTGCTCCAGTCGCTGTGCACATTGCTGCGTCGCATATTTTTCGGTTGCCCGCGCTTTCAGCCTGAGCTCTCTCCCGGTATCTCTGATTCTGCTCGGGCGTATGCCTGTGTGCCGAGGCAGTGCGCACGTTGTCATGCCAATCCTGAAGGCCCAGTAATTTTCAAGCGCTCGCAGCGCTTGCATTGATAGATGACGCTGGTTTTCTGAAGCGATGCGCTATCGAGCTGCAGAGTCCGAAGTACTTGGGTGCGATTGAAAGTGAAGCGCATGCTATTTGGCATCCGTCGCCCTGTCTGTCGGGTGACATTGTCCCAGTTCGTTCCCAGCTCAGGCTGGCCCGGCACAGCTGCAGCGCCTCCTGCACATGCCTGAGAATCGCCTCCCGGATGCGGCTCGCCGGCACCGCGAAGCCGTAGCGCTCGCGCAACTTGTCATTGACTTGCCCGAATGAGACATCCGCGCCGAAATCCGTCACCGTCCGCTGCCGCCGCAGCGACACACTGATACAGGGTCTCTTCAATGCCGATCACCCCGAAGGCAGTGTGCCGCCAGAGTTTTTTTACCAGCGCAGCGCCCGATCCTGCCGCTGCGCGGCCGACACCCGCCGCTCCTGAGCCGGCGCCACTCGTTGACCAGCTGCGCATTGAAGTCCCTGGATATCTCAATGATGCGATCCTGCGCCTCATCCACACTGCCGACCGCATCGCCAGCGCTGCCCGTCAGGTCCATGATCTCCTCAAAACTGCACTCCATCGCCGGATTCTCGTCCATAAGCCTGTTCAATCTCGCTCGCCTGCCCGATACCGATGTCCTCATCACACAAAACCCATCGCGGGTGAATATTGTTCGCATATCTTGAAACTTTCCGCTTCACTTCCAATCGCACCCGAAGTACTTGGCTTGATTGTCTGGATATTTGGTATATTCTTCGCTGTGGAGACTTCAAGTGATGTTTGAAATAAATCAACACACATTCCAGCTTGGTGGCGCATCATGATGCCGCTGATCTGCTCTGGAGTATCTGCAGCATTGCGATATCAATGCCCGATGCACTCTGTTTTGTCTTGCCGCCTTGCGGATAACGGCAAAAATCGACTGAAACATCAAGTCGAGCTTCGATTGGATACGGCTTCTGTCAATTTGCCCTGACTGTTTTCGATCCAAGTTTCGAAACAGGGCTGTCAAACAAAAACGAGGTGATGATTACATGAAAATATCCAAGTTGCTCACACTGCTTGCATTCACAATGACTTTTGTGGCTGGGCCTGCCTGGTCGACTGATGCGCAAAGCTGCAAAGCGGTGCGGTTTTCTGATGTCGGCTGGACCGATATCACGGCCACGACCGCTGCCGCCTCAGTGGTGCTTGATGCCATCGGTTATGAGCCCGAGGCCATCACTTTGTCCGTGCCGGTTACCTACGTCAGTCTGAAGAACAACGACATCGATGTGTTTCTGGGCAACTGGATGCCCACCATGGAAGCCGATATTGCGCCTTATCGCGAGGAGGGCTCGGTTGAGACCATCGGCATGAACCTCAGTGGCGCCAAATACACCCTTGCTGTCAACAAAGTGGCAGCCGATATGGGGGTGGACGATTTTGGCGATATTAGCAAGATTCGAGATGCAGTCGACGCGAAAATCTATGGCATTGAGCCGGGCAACGACGGCAACCGCATTATCCAGTCAATGATTGATGCCGATGCATTTGATCTGGCGGGCTTTGAAGTGGTTGAATCCAGCGAGCAGGGCATGCTGGCGCAGGTTGCACGGGCGGACAAGAAAGGTGATCCGGTTGTGTTTTTGGGCTGGGAGCCGCATCCGATGAATGCCAATTTCGAGCTGACTTATCTGAGCGGCGGCGATGATTACTTCGGTCCCAATTTCGGCGGCGCCGAGGTGTTCACCAATGCCCGTGCCGGACTGGTCGGGGACTGTCCGAATCTGGGGCAGTTTCTGACCAACCTGAAATTCACGCTGGCGATGGAAAACGAAATAATGGGTGCAATTCTTGATGACGGTGAAGAGCCGCAGGCGGCTGCGCATGCATGGCTCAAGGCTAATCCGGATGTCGCCGAATCCTGGCTGGCTGGCGTGACCACGTTTGATGGCAGCGATGCCATGGCTGCGCTTGATGCGGGCATGATGTAAAGCGCGATTGCCGCACAAATGCAAAGTCGCACTTTGTGTAACTGACAATCACCGGGCGGCGAGTCGAATAATCGCTTGGCGCCCGGTTTTTTTATGGGTAAAGGAAACTGGACTGGCTCACCGACAATAAAATTCCGCTTGGCAAGTGGATCAAGTCGTTCGTAGATGTGCTGCAGGATCACCTGTTCGTTGCGTTCGATATGTTTTCAGTGGGGGTTGAGTTTGTTGTCAGCGGCTTGATTGCCGTCATGCTGTGGGTGCCGCCGCTGATTCTGATTGGCATCTTTGTTCTGATCGGCTGGCTGCTGCATCGCTCATTGAATCTGGTTCTGCTGATTGTGCTGTCTTTGCTGCTGGTCGTCAATCTCGGGTACTGGGAAGAGACCGTGCAGACCTTGGGCCTGATGATTTCTTCTGCACTCACCTGTGTGCTGATTGGCGTGCCGGTCGGGATTGCCGCCGCCCATCGTAAAAATCTGTATACGATCTTGCGGCCGGTCTTGGATCTGATGCAGACAGTACCGGCTTTCGTCTATCTGATTCCAACCATGATCATGTTCGGTTTGGGCCTCGTGCCAGGCCTCATTTCGACAGTGATTTTTGCAATCCCAGCGCCGATTCGCCTGACCTACCTGGGTGTGACCGGCGTGCCGCGCATGCTGCTTGAAGCCGGCGAGTCGTTCGGTGCGACCAAGCGGCAGCTACTATGGAAAGTCGAACTACCCCACGCGCTGCCGACAATCATGGCCGGCGTAACGCAGTCCATCATGCTGTCTTTGTCGATGGTAGTGATTGCATCAATGGTGGGTGCGCCGGGGCTTGGCATTCCAGTGCTGCGCGCTTTGAATACGGTTAACATCGCCAAGGGCATTGAAGCTGGCTTGGCAATTGTCGTTGTCGCGATCCTGCTGGATCGCATTTGCCGCCAGCGAGGTCATGACCGATGAGCCGGTTCTGGCGCACGATCCGCCGCGGGCTGCGTTCATGAACAGCGCATCACCGATTCCAGAAGTCGAATTCAAGCGCGTCGACATTGTCTTTGGCGAGCAGCGCAAATCAGCCCTTAATCTTCTGGATGCCGGCAAATCCCGCGAGGAGATTCTTGAGCAGACCGGTGCGGTCATTGGTGTCTGCGGCGCATCGATCGCCATTCAAAAAGGCGAGATTTGCGTACTGATGGGATTGTCGGGTTCTGGCAAGTCCACCTTGCTGCGTGCGGTCAACGGCTTGAACCATGTTACGCGCGGCCAGGTGCTGCTGAACCAAGACGCGCAGCAGCTCAATATAGCCAGTGCCAGCGCCAGTCAATTGCGCCAGGTGCGCATGGATCGCATCTCGATGGTGTTTCAGCAATTCGCGCTCATGCCGTGGCGAACAGTGGCCGAAAATGTCGGTTTTGGATTGGAAATTCGCGGCACGGCGAAAGCTCAACGGCAAACGACCATCGACGAAATGCTTGACATGGTTGGACTGATTCAGTGGCGGGACAAATACGCCCATGAACTGTCCGGCGGCATGCAGCAGCGCGTTGGCCTGGCGCGCGCTTTCGCGACTGATGCTGACATTCTTCTGATGGATGAGCCTTTTTCAGCGCTGGATCCGCTGATCCGCTCGCGGCTGCAGGATGAGCTGCTCGATTTGCAGGAACGCTTGCACAAAACGGTGCTGTTTGTCAGTCACGATCTGGATGAGGCGCTGAAGCTTGGCAACTGTATTGCAATTATGGAGGGCGGCCGCGTCGTACAGTTCGACATCCCTGAAAAGATTGTGCTCAATCCAGTCAATCAGTATGTCAGCGACTTTGTCGCGCACATGAATCCGGTGGGTGTGCTCAAGGCGAAGTCCATTATGTCTGCGGTGACGAAATATGCGTACGGACAGAATGGAATTTATCTACAATCTGCGGACATTCGGGTCAGCAGAAACGGAAGCGGCGGTATTGATGAGGCTCGCAGCGGCGACGGTGTGCTGACGGTCAAAGCGTGGGCGGAGGGTGTCGATGTCGATACCGGGTGCCTGTATACGGCATCAGTCGGAATTTCCATGAAGAATGCGATTGAGATTCGTCATGCCAGCGCCAATCCTGTCCTGCTGACTGATGCGGACGATGCTGTGGTCGGTGTGATTGACGATGATGAGATTTACAACGCAATTTTGCACAAGCGAAGTCAGATGCGTTCGCAGTGCCAATCGGCCTGACTCAATCCGCAAGCCGCACCCGCCCCTGGATGAAGCAGCTCAAGGTGCGTTTGTTTTGCCACGCAGGCTTGATCGCTGACGGCCTGATCTATTTTTTCGGCGGAGGCTATCTTAATCATGAAAAGAAAGCAGAATATGGATAATGTTGTGCAAGGAAACTGGTCTGGCATCAGCGGGCTCGAACGAAATGTGCGAATCGATTTGGCGGCCTGTCATCGGCTCGCAGATTTGAACGGATTCTCCGATATCGTCTGGAATCATATCAGTGCGCGGGTTCCGGGTCATCAGGATCGTTTTCTGATCAATTTGTTCGGGTTGCGGTTTGACGAAGTTACCGCATCCAATCTGGTCACTTTGGATGGCAATGGCGCGGTTGTCACGCCGCCGCAAATCCCAGATGCCGAGGAATTCGATTACGAATCAATCAACGTTACGGGTTTTGTGATTCACAGTGCGATTTACAACGCCCGCGAAGATGTCCACTGCGTCATGCACTCGCACAGCGCTGCGGGTTTGGCAGTTTCCGCACTGGAAGATGGTCTGGTGCCGCTGGTGCAGGATGCGTTTCAGTTCTATGACCGTGTGGCCTACCACGAATATGAAGGGGTTTCGCTGGACCTTGATGAGCGTGAGCGATTGGCCGCCAGCCTGGGCGACAAGCCGGTCATGATCATGCGCAATCATGGACTGATGACGACCGGCGCGACGGTCGCTGAGGCTTATGTGCGCATGTACTACCTTGAGATCGCCTGTCAAGTGCAGCTCAGCACATTTTCGACGGGCCAGAAAATCCGATTGCCGGCACCGGAAGTGTGTGAGCGGGTCGCTCGGCAGTATGAAGAGATGCCTCCCGCTGGAACACATGAATGGCCGGCTCTGCTTCGGGAGCTTGATTATATTGATCCGTCATATCGAGATTGAGATCCGGCCCATAAAGCACCCGCAATGCAATCATTTCATTTTTAGGGAATTATATACAATAGTAACGAAAAACGGGCAGGTCTGGTACAATGAGCGGACGCCTCCCGACACCAAAAAATCCAAATCTCTTGTTAGAGCAGTTTTGGATTACGCCATTCCTTTGCTTGCCGGAATTGAATTTATATCGAATTCCTTCGGAGTCAAATCGGCCGTGATTGATAACCCTAGCTTTTGGTGGGCATTATTTCAATTTTTTGGCGCTGTCATTTTGACAACGACTTTTATTGTGGGCTTAGTTCGATTATGGAAATGGAATATTGAATACGGAAAAGAACTAGGTTGTGATTTGGCGCTTTTCAGTTATAGTTCTTCCAAACTGTCTGGCAAGGATGACCTCAACATTCGTTTCAAGGGACATCATTATGACCCTGATAGCAACGCATCCCAGTTTAAGTTCTATCAAGGAAAATTCTCAAAATGGTTCCCTGCTGGCATGGATAAATCAGAATGTGCGCAAAAAGCAATGGATTATTCATACATTCTAAAAGGTTACGGATATATCAAGGGACGCTGGATAATCCGAAACGAAAAAAGATCAAAAAAAACCAAAAATAATTTAAAAAACACTTGACATATTCGTTACTATTATATAAAATAACTTCATATTAAACAAATATATGAAGTTATACAAATGGCAAATTCAGCACCAGGAAAACACTACCGAGAAGGTATATCACTCACCAAGATTTTCAAGATGTTTCCAGACAGCGAAACCGCAGAACAATGGTTTGCAGAGCGCAGGTGGAAAGGCACACCGACCTGCCCCAAATGTGGTTCGACCAATGTTCAATCTGGATCAAAACATCCGACTATGCCCTATCGATGCCGTGAAAAAGGCTGTTGCAAACAGTTCTCGGTCAAAACTGGAACTTTTATGCAAGGCTCAAATATTGACTATCAGACTTGGGCAATCGCAATGTATTTGATGGTTACCAATATCAAAGGCATATCGTCAATGAAACTGCATCGGGATCTTGAAGTAACTCAAAAAACTGCCTGGCATCTTGCCCATCGTATTCGTGAGGGCTTGATACCTGGAGACAATCCTTTTGGCGCCTGTCGAAGTTGATGAAACTTATTTTGGCGGCAAGCGCTCTAATATGAGCAATTCAAAAAGAAAGGCGCTTAAGGATACTGGACGCGGCGCTGTCGGTAAAACTGCGGTTGTTGGCATGAAAGACAGAGACACTAATGAGATTCGTGCGAATGTTATTGAAAAAACTGATGCGGAGACCTTGCAGGGATTTGTCGCAGACAACGCCGATACAGATGCGAAAGTCTACACCGATGGCGCAACCGCTTATGACGGAATGCCTTTCGATCATGAATCCGTCAATCATTCTGTTTCTGAATATGTTCGCGAGATGGCGCATACCAACGGCATCGAGTCGTTCTGGGCATTGCTGAAACGCGGCTGTCATGGCACTTACCACCGCATGTCAGCCAAGCATCTGAACCGCTATGTCAATGAATTTGCTGCTCGGCACAATACCCGAAGCAATGATACTCTTGACCAGCTGGAGAAAATGGTTTTGAATATGGAGGGCAGAACAGTGCCCTACAATGAGCTAACCAAATGATCGAGTGCAACGTTTCCAACCGCACCATATTCTGCGATGACAACCTGGACATCATGCGGGGCATCAATTCCGAGTGCATAGATTTAATCTATCTCGATCCGCCGTTCAACAAGAACAAGAGATTCACTGCGCCGATCGGCAGCAGCGCTGAGGGGGCTGAGTTCAGCGATATATTCAGGGAAGAAGATGTAAAAATGGAATGGCTGATTACGATCAAGGAAGATCAGCCGGAGCTGTATCACTATCTGAACGGCATCAGAGGAGTCGGCAATTCCTATAACTTTGCCTATCTGGCTTATATGGCAATCAGACTGCTTGAGTGTCGCAGAATACTGAAACCGACCGGATCGATCTATCTGCACTGCGACCCGACTATGAGCCATTACTTGAAAACAACGATGGATTGCGTTTTTGGCGAAAAGCAATTTCGAAATGAAATAGTTTGGTGCTACAAATCAGGAGGTGCCAGCAAAAGAAAATTTGCTCGCAAACACGATATTATTTTGTTTTATTCCAAAAATGAGCGTAAAGCGTCGTTTAATATCATTAAGGTTAAATCTTATGGTGAAACAGGCGGGGGGCAAGGAGGAGCAGTTCAATATTATCGAGATAACAGCGGAACATACTCTATTGTAAATGCTCGTGACTGGTGGGAAATGTCAATGCTGTCAACTACGCATAGTGAGCGGACAGGCTATCCAACCCAAAAGCCGCTTGAGCTTTTGGATCGCATCATCAAAGCGTCAAGCAATGAGGGCGATATGATTCTTGATCCGTTCTGCGGATGTGCGACAACTTGCGTGGCGTCTGAGCGACTGGGGCGTCAGTGGATCGGCATTGACATCTCAATCAAAGCCTATGATCTGGTCAGAGAGCGGCTTGAGAAGGAAGTGAACGATTTTATTCTGACTCAGGAAGAGACAGTTCACCTGCGAACCGATCCGCCCAGGCGTACAGATTTAGAGGCTGACTATCGAGAGAAGAAATTTGTCTACATCATTTCGCATCCAGCGTATCCAGGCGAATACAAGGTCGGCATTGCAAAGAACGCTCAATCCCGATTAGTAGCCTACCAGACAGGCGATCCGGAACGTGCCTATAAAATTGAACACAAGATAGAAACCCCTTATTTCCGAGAACTGGAGAAACACATCCATGAGACATTTCCCAACAAGCACGAATGGGTGCTGGCAGACTTAAGGGATATTATCGAAGAAATGAAAAACTACAAGGCAGAATAAAATGAAACCCAAACGCAAAGTAACTCTAACGCATCCAAGCTACCAACCAAAGAAAGCCGAGCTGCAAGAGCGAATTAAGATTGAAGTTCCCGGCAAAACCGTTGAGAAAAAAATGAAGGCGCTGGCCGATGCCTTGATGCAGCCGGTGGATATTCAGTATCGGACTGGGAAATAGGGGGCCGGGGAGGCTGGATTTTTTGCGCAATGGTGGCAGGTGTTTTCGTTACTATTGTATATAATTCCCCATTTTTAAGGCGAAATGCAATGGATCATGGTGCAAAATTGATGACATCACATTTGTCTTCGGCACAGATTGAATCTTACTGGAACCGTGGTTTCGTTCATCCGCTGACCGCAATGTCGCCATCGGCGGCGCTGGCGCTGATTCCGCGCCATGCACTGATTCATCAGCGCATGGCCGGCTGGACACAATCGAAGCAACTGACGAAAGTGCATCTGGTATCGCGCTGGGTCTATGAAGTGACTGTCAGCGACACCATAGTCGATGCAGTCGAAAGTCTGCTCGGCGCCAACATCATGCTTTACGGAGCGACTTTCTTCGCCAAGCCTCCGTCACAGAATCTGCACGTCGGCTGGCATCAGGATTTGCTCTACTGGGGGCTGGAACCGCATGACGGGGTAGCGACCGTATGGCTGGCGCTGTCGGATGCCAAGCAGGACAATGGCGCAATGCAGGTGATCGGCGCCAGCCACCGCAACGGCTTTCGCCGGCACAGCAATGCGAATGACGATGCGAATATGCTGAACAGCCATCAGAACATGGAACTGACAGAATTGGATCAGCGCGAGCGCGAAACTGTCGAATTGGAGCCCGGACAGTTTTCTATTCACCACGGCATGACTTTGCACGGGTCCGGTCCGAATGTATCCACACGGTCGCGGATCGGACTTTCGATCAACTATATCTCAACCGATGTCAGGCAAATCAATTATGGCGGCTATGATCACGCAATGCTGATCAGGGGTTGCGACCAGTACTGTCATTTCGAATACGAGCGGCCGCCGGTTTCGGAGTTTGATCCTGAATCGATTGCACAATTCAAGCGCTCAATCTCTGCCCCTTCTGGAATGGGCTTAGCCCCCGACAGCGAGCAGTCGATGGTGAATTTTGAGAGTATCACTTAGGATGCTCTCATGATGAGGCAGCAGGCGCAAGTCGTCATTATCGGCGGCGGCATTATGGGGGTAGGGCTTGCTTACCACCTGCCTGATGAAGGCGTCCGTGATGTCGTGCTGATTGAAAAAGGCGAGTTGACCTCCGGGTCTACTTGGCATGCCGCCGGATTGATTCCGAATTTTATCGGATCGCTGAACATGGCCAAGGTGCATGACTATGCGGTAGGACTGTATCCAAAACTGGAGGCAGAAACCGGCCAAGCTACAGGCTGGCATGGCTGCGGCGCGTTGCGTCTTGGATTTTCCGACGCTGAGATCGAGTGGTTTCATCACGTCAAGGGGATCTTGGACTACCTGGGTATCGAAAGTCATCTGATCGGTCATGAGCAGATGCGGGAACTCCATCCGCTGATGCGCGTTGATGATGTCAGGCTTGGATTCTATACGCCCAATGACGGACATACGGATCCGGCGAGCAGTGCGCATTCCCTTGCGGCGGGCGCGCGGGCCAAAGGGGTGGAAATCATCAAGCGCAATCGCGTCACGGGTGTCGCGCGGATGCCGGGCGGAGAGTGGCAGGTCACAACCGAGGGCGGAACGATTCGCTGCGAGCATGTTGTCAATGCTGCGGGGAGTTTTGCGGATCAGGTTGCGCAAATGTCGGGTTTCAGATTGCCGATTGTCAATATGGAACATCAGTATGTGGTGACTGAGAATTTGGCGCCGGTTGAGGCATTGGAGCGTGAACCGCCGGTGATTCGAGACCCGCGAGCGTCGTGCTACATCCGGCAGGAACAGCAGGGCATTCTGGTTGGGCCTTATGAAATATCCGGCGCCGTGGACTGGGGCGTTGATGGCATCAACTGGGACTTTGACATGGAGCTTTTGCCGGAGTGTGTCGAGCGTCTCGAGGCGAGTCTGATCGGTGCTGGCGAGCGGGTGCCGCCATTTGCGACTGCCGGCATCAAGCGAGTGGTCAATGGTCCCATTACGCATACGCCTGATGGCGGCTTCCTGCTGGGGCCGGCCGGGGGCATGCAAAACTACTGGCTTTGCTGCGGCGCTTCAATCGGCATTACGCAAGGTCCGGGAGCAGGCAAGTATCTTGCGCAGTGGCTGGCACATGGCCAGACCGAAATCAATGTTCGTGAGATGGATCCGCGCCGCTATGGTGATTTTGCGAATGCGCCGGGGCGCTACGTCATCGCGAAGTCGATCGATGAATATCAGCATATGTATCAGGTGCATTATCCCGGGGAGTTTCGGGATGCCGGCCGACCGGTCAAGACCACGCCAATTTATCAGAAACTGAAAGACTCAGGAGCCATTTTCGGGGAGTTCTACGGCTGGGAGCGACCCAAGTGGTTTGCGCCGGATGGAGTGGATGAGCAGTATGGGTTCCGTCGCACAAACGTGTTTGAGCATGTCGGTGCGGAGTGCAAATGTGTTCAGGAACGAGTCGGTGTTGCGGATTTGACGGCATTTTCAAAATACTTGGTAACCGGACCGGATGCAGCGCGATTTCTGAATCGACTCGGGGCAAATCGCACTGCCAGACGCCGCGGCGGGATTTCACTGACGCATTTGCTGACGCCGCTGGGAGGCATTGAAGGCGAAATGGCGGTGACCCAGCTCACTGATGATCGGTTTTTTCTGACTTCGGCGATTGTGGCCCAGCAGCATGATTTGGACTGGCTGGAGCAGCATGCTGAGGCCGAAGAAGATGTCAGCATCAAAGATGTGACAGATGCTTATGGGATGCTCGCTGTGGCAGGCCCACGATCGAGAGACTTGCTGCAGCAGCTGACCGATTCTGATCTTGGCAATGAGTCGTTTCCCTGGCTGACAGGCAAGGAAATCGAGGTCGGCGGTGTTCCGGTGACTGCACTGCGGGTTTCGTATGTGGGGGAACTCGGGTGGGAGCTCTACCATCCCATCGGCTCGATGGCGACTTTGTGTACACAAATTGAGCAAGCGGGCAAGCCGCTTGGCTTGGGCTGGTTCGGTTCTTATGCGGTCAACAGCATGCGGCTTGAGAAAGGTTACAAGGGCTGGGGCAGCGAATTGACCACGGAGATCACACCGATCGAGGCAGACATTGAGAGATTTGTTGCTTACGAGAGTGATTTTATCGGCAAGAACAGCGTCGTGGAGCGAAAGCAAACTGGCATTCAGATTCAGCTGGTGCTCGTCTCAGTGGATGCGACCGATGCGGATTGTCTTGGCAACGAGCCAGCTCTGGATAAAGATCGGCCGATGGGGATTGTCTGCAGCGGCGGGTTCGGGCACAGAACAGGCCTGAGCTTGGCGTTTGTTTATGTGGAGTCGAAATTTGCGGTCCCTGGCTCAACTTTTGACATTGCGCTGCTCGGCTCCAAAATCAAGGCGACAGTTCTGTCCCAGCCGCCTTACGATCCGGCGAACAAGCGACTTCGCGCATAGCCGCCTTCGCGATTTTTGTCGTCTGGATCGGTCAGACTGTCCGGTCACGCGAGTCCAACTGCAGATCAATTTTTTCTGTGTTGATTTTCAGCTGCCCGCTGACCGGCAGCGATACCTATGCAAAATCGTGTTTTCGCATAAGTATTTCTGAGATACCTATACAAAATGGCGATTTTGCATAGGTATTTGTACAATACCGTACGCATGCCTGACATTTAATTCGCATAATTCAATGACTAATTCACAGCTTAAGCCATTGCCGCCTGAATTTTAATTCGAAACGGTATCCATTTTGCGAGAACTAACGAAAGCTCGTGCATCGCTGGGAGAGTTGAAAGGGACCGTAAAGAGCCTGCCTAATCCTCAAATCTTAATTGAATCTTTGATTCTTCAAGAAGCCTTGGTGAGTTCTGAGATCGAAAACATCGTTACTACTCAGGATGAGGCGTTTCGTGCCAATATATCCTCAGAAAGAGTTTCGCCGGAAGCGAAAGAAGTCAAACGCTATAGCGTTGCAATGTTGCATGGCTATGAAGTATGGCGACATGAAGAATTGATTCGAGAAAATATGTTGATCGAAATGTTTAATTTGCTCAAGCAGCACGACGGAGGTCACCGTCAACAAGCAGGTATTGTTCTTAGAAATGAGCAAACTGGTGAAATCGTATACGAGCCACCGCAAGACCCGCGAGATATCATTACTGCTATGCGTGCTCTTGAACGTTTCATCAATGATGATCCGCCATGTGATCTTGACCCACTCATAAAAATGGCATTAATCCATCATCAGTTCGAGAGTATTCATCCATTTCCGGATGGTAACGGCCGAATTGGGAGGATGCTGAATGTTCTTTACCTTACGCATGCTGGTTTGCTAGATGTTCCCGTTCTTTATCTAAGCCGGCCGATTAACCGGACAAAGGCGGAGTATTACCGTTTGCTACAGCGAGTTCGAGACGAAGGCGATTGAGAACAATGGGTGATATACATGCTGCGTTCAGTTTCTGCATCGGCGGTATCGACGTTAAAGCTAGTATCGGATATCCACACCTTGATGATAGAGGTGAAACATCGCATGCGCCGCGAGTTGCCCAAAATATATTCGCAAGATTTATTGAATAATCTATTCCGTCTTCCGTATACAAGGTTTCAGTTATTGGAGAAAGAAATCGGCTGCAAGCGACAAACAGCGAGAAGATACCTCAAGCTTTTGGCAGAGCGCGAATATGTATCCGAAGTTAAACAAGGGCGAAACAAATATTACGTGAATGAGCGGCTAGTCCAGCTTTTTGTGCATATGCACAACGGTTCCAGCGATGCATAGATATCTCAGTCATTGAATGAATTTCTGTAGCGTTCAATTAAATTTTCGCAAAAATATTGACTTCGATTCGTTGAAGTAATCTATCAGTCGTGTAGACGAATTGTAAAGTCGCAGTTGCGGTGCTCAAGATCTATCAAATGGACATACTTGACACAGCCTTAGAAATGTTAAATTTTCTCAAAATACCTATGCAAAATGGCGATTTTGCATAGGTATTTTTTCAATAGGTACGTTTTTTGTCCATTTCGTATATGTATTGCCGCCCTTTTCAGGCTTTGCATCAACCAAAAATACAATCCACCAATCGAATGATTGATCACTCGTCTGGAAAATTTCGCCCGCAATGCGCACTTGTCGTCGACCAATCGGCCGATTATTCCTCCATCAGTCCGCGTAATTGCAATCACGGTAGACCGCGGTACTGAATTGCCTCCATCTGGGAAGTGACACTTGTCCAGCTGTCTCTCCCCCGGATGCTGAATCTTGGCAAATATGGTTCGCTTGTCTCTGTTCCACGTAATGCCAGTGATTTCACACTCTTGCGGGCCGACTAGAAAACGCTGGATATCACCTGTGTGAACATTCGCCATGAACATCTGATTATTGCCCATTCCGGCGAAGTCACCTCCTTGATTCGAATATCAGCCATCAGTCTGAATCCAAAGATTTCCGACCGTGTCGAGCACCATGCCATTGGGACAGTTGAGCATATTGTCGGGATTGATGTTGTCAGAGCCGGCATACTCATTGGAAAGTCGCTGAATCTTGAAGATCAGAAACCGGCATTGGCGCCGACAGGGGCTGGAGCGACTCGATTCTGCCATAGCGGCAAATTGCCGTTCAATTGGAAATTGCGGTCGGATATTCATGGTATTATCAGTATGCCAATCGGTAAAAATATATTCAGCCGGGTCAAATATTGATTCGCCAGTTTCGATGAGTTTTTTTGAATAGCCCAGCAAAACCCGCACTACAAAAAAATGGGGAATTATGCAAATTGATTGCACCGAGAGGAGTCGATACAGGGGTCCGGTAAAAGCGCTGATCCTTGATTGGAGCGGCACTGTTGCCGATGCGTATGTGATCGCCCCGGCGATTGTATTCGTTGAGGTTTTTGCCAGACAAGGCGTTGCCATTTCCATGGAGGAGGCGCGCGAGCCGATGGGCTTGCGCAAAGATCTGCATATTCAAGCGCTGATCGAAACCTCGGTTATTCGGGAGAGATGGAAGCAAGTCAAGGGACAGTTTCCAGGCGCAGAGGATGTCGCCGCGATGTACGCGGACTTTGTCTCGCTGCAGCTTGAGTGTCTGCGTGACTACGCAGCTTTGCTTCCGGGCGTTGTACAGACATCGCAGCATCTGCAGGCGCGCGGCATCAAGCTCGGCAGCACGACTGGCTTTACTCGCGTCATGATTGATGTGCTTCTAGAGCAAGCGCAGAAGCAGGGTTTTTTTCCTGATGCGACGGTTGGCGGGGACGAAGTGACTCACGGTACGCGTCCAGCCCCATTTATGCTGTATCGCAATTTGGAAATTCTCAACGTGCATCCAATCGAGTCGGTGATCAAGGTCGATGATACCGCTGGGGGTGTAGCTGAGGGAATGTCGGCAGGCTGCTGGACTGTCGGCATTGCGCGCTACTCCAATTACATGAATATCAACAGTCTGGAGCAGGCAGAGACAATTTGCCCGACGGATCTGAAACTCAGGCTGGAAAAATCACGGCAGCGATTGCGCCAGAGCGGTGCGCACTACGTGATTGATGAGTTTGCGCAGTTGCTTGATGTTGTCGATGATTTGGATCGCCGGCTCGCGAATGGTGAAAAGCCATAATGAAACCGCTGACTGCGGTGTTTTTTCAGTTTCAAAACACTGTGAAACCGGTCGTTTCCAATCAGTCGATCACTCAGATTGGATTTTTGGAAATTGTATGGATGACCAGATATGAATGCGGTTCGATATTGGCCCCAAAACATGATCACCATGACCCTTTGCTGCCGCGGCATCTGGTCTGACGGGTTCAGCGTTCCATCTGTGTTTGCTGCACCGTCCCATTTATTGCCGGCTTGTGCCGCTCGCTAGGGGTCGCACCGATAAGATTGTGTTCACAAAAGGCAAAGCAAGGGAAAACTATAATCGCGATTCAGGTCGACACGCGCGTTTCCTGTGCAACAGACTTTCGCCAATACAATTCGTGCACACCCCTGATTTGCAATAATCATTGGACATATCGCCACTCATGAGTACAGGCAAAAACGAACAACAATTTCTGGATGCATTCAGATCGTTATTCGTCGGCTCACAAGTTGAGGGCGAGTCTGGATTTGTCAATCTGATGCAGTTCAAATATCGTTATTTCCAGTCCATTCATGACAAACTGATCAGTAACATCGACGATCGCGCACCGAAAGACGCATCATTCCGAGAGGAGCTCTTTGACAAATTATACACGTTCTTCAGTCGTTACTTCTGCGAGAGCGGCTCCATTTATTTTCGGCATTTGCCGGTTTTTTCAAAAACCTACGAAAAAGTGTATGAGAATGATGAAGACGTAAGCCTCCAGTGGAAGACGCACATGCTTTACTATGTGAAATCCGATATCCTCATACAGTCAATGCCAATTGAGATTGTTGAGCCGAGCTTTCCGCATAGAACCAAGCGGTTTTATTTTGATGTATCGGGATTCGGCCATGCAAAGAACAACGAAAAGAGAGAATTTGTCTACCAATTCAAGAAAAACGAACGCGACAACAATGTCACAGTTCATATTGATGTTTCCTATTCAGCCAACGGGAAGAAAACGAATATCGATAAGATCATAAAGGACTCAAGAGCGTTTGACTTGAGCGTTGCGCTATCGAAAGAGGATGTGGAGCGCGTCATTTGCATATTTGAAAAACAAACGGAAGTGGATTACTTCGTCAATAAGGATGCAAAGGCGTTCTTGAAAGAGCAGTTTGATTTGTGGATGTTTCAGTACCTGTATGATGAGAACACGCTGTTCAGTCCTGAGAGAGTGTCGCAGCTGAAGTCCATTCAGGATACAGCTTACGACATCATCAATTTCATTGGTCAGTTTGAGGATGAGCTGAAAAATATCTGGGAAAAGCCGAAGTTTGTTCGCAACACCAATTATGTTGTGACTCTGGATAAATTATCGCGACAGACGATCAAGAAAATCACAGCTCATGAAGGTTTCAAAGCCCAGGCGCAAGAGTGGCTGCAGCTTGGCTTGACCGAGCAAGCGCTGACAGCCGATGCCCTTCTCGACAACGACAAAATCCGCATGGATAATGGTCTTGCCGATGAGTTCATGTTCTTGCCTTTGGATACGCGGTATTTCAGCAGTATCAAGCTCGAAGTTATTGATGAAATCGGCGATTTGGATTCGGCGCTGGATGGAGAGATTGTATACAGCGACAACTGGCAGGCGCTGAACACTTTGCGCAAGCGCTATGCGGGGGCAATCGATTGTATTCATATCGATCCTCCCTATAACACCAGGACCAGCGGCTTTCTGTATAAAAATGAGTATCGTCATGCGAGCTGGCTGTCCATGATGCAAAACCGAATTGATTTTACAAATCAGCTTCTCAAATCAGATGGATCATTTCTCTGTCATATTGATGAGCATGAGTATGAGCGACTGCATCTGCTGCTTGAGGAAACCGACCTTCACAATACGGGAACGATTGTGTGGGACAAGCGCAACCCTGTATCGGGACGCAAAGGGGTTGCCACGCAGCACGAGTACATCATATGGCGATCAAGAGCTGAACAGTATCTGTCGGCAAAAAGTGACAACTTCCAAAGTATTTTGAACACCGCAGACCAAATTGTGTCCAAGCATGGAGAAGTCAATGACACAGCGCGTTCAGAATTTCAGCAGTGGGTCTCAAGTCAGAAGCGGCTCAGCGGCGGCGAGAAGTCTTACTGTTTTATGGACGATTCAGGCCGGGTTTATCAATCAGTCAGCTTGAGCGCACCCGAACCGAGGAGCGACCCAAAGTTTCACCTGCCGCTGATACATCCCAAAACTGGAAAACCTTGCCCGGTACCGCCAAATGGTTTTTCCCGAACGCCAGAAACGCTGAAATCAATGCTGAACCGCGATGAAATTGTCTTTGGCTCTGACGAGACCACACAGCCGCGCCAAAAACGAATATTGCAGTCTGGAGCGCGCAGAATGGTTTCTTCGGTCATCCAAAACGCCAAGAAAGGCAAAGCAGATCTTGACCGGCTAGGCCTGAATTTTCCATACTGCCATCCGGTTAATCTGTATTGTGATCTGATTGAGTCAGCTGCCTCTTCGGATGGCAGTGTGATACTGGATTATTTCGCTGGCTCTGGAACCACTGGACATGCCGTGATTGAAACCAACCGTGCCGATCAGGGCAGGCGCAAATATCTCCTGATTGAGATGGGTGATTACTTTCACACCGTACTCGTGCCACGCATCAAAAAAGTAATTTTCGCTCGACAGTGGAAAAAAGGCGTGCCTGCGGCAGGAAGCGGCTCCAGTCACGCTTTCAAGTATTTCGAGCTGGAACAGTATGAAGAGACTTTGCAGCATATGCGCTACAAGGATTCGGAGCAGCTGGAGATTGACAGCAGAAAGAGCCCGTTTGAACAATATGTCTTTTTCGGTGACAGTAAGCTGAGTCAGTTTATCGAGGTGTCGGAAGACAGCACGATCAAGATCAATCTGTCGGGTCTCTATAACGATATCGACCTTGCCGAGTCACTTTCGAACATTCTGGGCAAGCCAATCCGGCGAGTCTCTGACGAGGAGGTTGTCTTTGCCGACGGCACGAGCGAGAAAACAAATCCTCATGCCATGACTGATACAGACCCTATGTTTTAACCTGTTCTGCACAAATTATCGGGAGTGCGCGATATAGAATATGCGTATTTCCAACGTTTCACCACCACCAGAGGAGCAGGCATGAAAGATTATAGAGAGCGTGACAGCGGGGGTTTGGAATCGACGGGGCGGATGCTGGTCCATGCGGGGCTGGATGTTCACAAGGACACGGTGGCCGTGGCGGTGGCGTATCGGCCGCATCCGTCTCGGCCGCTGTCGGTTGAGGATCGCGGCACGGTGGCCAACCGGCCGGGGGCGCTGCTCAAGCTGATCGAGGGGCTGCGGCAGGAATTCGGCGAGTCGGTGCATGCGGCGTATGAGGCGGGCGCGTGCGGCTTTGTGATCTGGCGCCAGCTTCGGGACCTGGGCGTGAGCTGCGAGGTGGCGGCGCCTTCGCTGATTCCGAAAAAGCCCGGTGTCCGGGTCAAGACCGACCGGCGCGATGCGCGCGAGCTGGCGCGGCTGTCCGCGCTGGGCAGCCTGACGCCGGTGTGGGTGCCGGATGCCGAGCAGGAGGCCATGCGGGATCTGGTGCGCCTGCGCGCCGACCTCAAGGGCAGTATTCAAAAACAGCGCCAGCAGCTGAATCATTTTGTGCTGCGTCACGGTCATCAATGGTCCCGAACCAAGTGGACTCGGGCGCACCGCAGCTGGCTGCGAGACCGGAAGTTTTCCCATCCGGCGCAGCAGATTGCGCTGGCCAGCGCCCTGGACACTGTGGAGCAGCAGGAACAGCGCCTCAGCGAGCTGGAGCGCGACATTGGCGCCCAGTGCGAGCTGTGGACACTCCATCCGCTGGTCGAGTCGCTGCGCGCCCTGCGCGGGATCGACACGCTGACCGCTGTCACTGTGGCCGCTGAGATCGGCGACCTGCGCCGCTTCCGCAGCGCCGGACAGTTCATGGCGTATCTCGGCCTGACACCCAGCGAGTTCAGCAGCGGCTCGCGCCGGCGCACCGGCGCCATCACCCGGACCGGCAATGGCGCAGTGCGCAGAATCCTCACCGAAAGCGCCTGGACTTACCGCCATCCGCCACGCCGCACCAGACATCTCCAGCGCAAGGCGCAGCACGCTTCCGAATACGCTGTGAAACGCGCCTGGGTGGCCCAGAAAAGACTGTGCGGCCGATATCTGGCGCTGTGCCGCAAAGGCAAGAGCTCCAAAACCGTTGTCACCGCCATCGCCCGCGAGCTGGCCGGCTTCATCTGGGACATCGGCTGCCACGAGCTGCGCCGGCTGCAGGTCGAGGCTGAGCGCTGACCGATCAATCGCAGCAGGTGCAGGTCTTATGGAAAAACCCTCGTTGTTTCTAGGTCGGCGCATTGGCCATATGGCCAATGCGATCCACGAAATCAGACTGAGGCAGATCCGTGACGCAACAGAGTCATGTGGTAATCAACCCACGCATATCAGATTGTCAACTCAGTGTCACCGCCAAGGCCGCACCTGCTGCTTTTCTTCATCAGAGTATTATTGTATATTGAACGAATCCGGGAAACGACAAACAGGTTAAAACATATCAGAAAAGCTTCATTTCATTTCGCTGATCAGGCCCTACCTTTGGTGGAGACCTTAGCAACAGCCAGCGCAGGCAGCTTGCGCAAGTGTTGACCGACCCGCTTGACTCCAATGACATCCGTAATTCTTGAGTCAATTGCCAAATCAATCCATTTCGGCGATTTGCCGGAAATATGGCGTTATTCATTGGACGAATATCGCTTTTCGGAGCAGAAATCTCTGTTTGATTATCAGCAAGAAGCGTTGAATTTAGCAGCGCGTGTGCTCCATCTGTATTTCGGTGCAAGCGAGGATGAGAATTTGATGCTGCAGGCCGGAATAGCTGGGCATGTTTCCAAAGCAAATCTTTTTCGGCAGTATATTCAGCATCAAGTCGAAGATCTCGACATCTGCAAATATGATTCCGCTGCCCGAAAAAGAGCTGGCAGTGAGAATCCTGTATTTGAAATTCTGCAAGGTTACTTCCCGGATTACAGCGATACGATACGCTTTCAGGAACTCATTAACAGGATGAGTTTTTGGATGGCAACTGGAAGCGGAAAAACACTGGTCATGATCAAGCTGATTGAGTATCTGCACCGACTGATGGATCAGAACCTTATTCCAGACTGCAAATTTCTTGTTTTGGCGCCCAGCGAGAACCTGCTGGAACAAATCAAGCAGACAATTGCTGAATTCAATCAATCCGGCCTGTATCTGGATTTCGTTCCACTTGTTCGCCATAGACAAGCTCAGCAAGGACTGGTTGGGGATGCTGCAACCGTTTACTACCATCGAAGCGACAACATCTCCGATGTTCAGAAAGAGGTTTTGATTGATTTCAAAAGATACGAAAATGGTGGCAAGTGGTATGTTTTCCTTGATGAGGCGCACAAAGGCAGCAAGGATGACTCCAAGCGACAGGCCTACTATTCGGTAATAGCGAGAAATGGTTTTTTGTTTAATTTTTCGGCAACTTTTACGGATGCGCAAGACATTGCAACGACCGTCAAGAAATTCAATCTCGAAGAATTTGTCAGCGAGGGCTACGGCAAGAAAATCCTTTTGAATCAGCAGGAATTCAATTCATTTCGGAAATCTGACGCAGAGCTGAGTCACTTCGAACGACAGAAGGTGGTATTGAAAGCGATGGTGAATCTTGCAGTTGTATCCATCTGTGTCCAAGAAATTCGTCAAGTTACCGGTAACGTCAGTCTGTATCACCTGCCGCTCATGGTTACGCTGGTCAATACAGTCAACACGAGTATCGAAAAAGAAAAAAACGATCTGTGGACATTTTTCAGAACATTGCGCCAGATCGCAGCTGGCGATTTTGATTCAGAGTTATTTGAGGCCGCAAAAAAAGAATTGATCCAAGAATGGAAAAACACAAATTGCCTGTTTGGCGCATCGGAGTCCGCCGACCTTGATAATTGTTGCGATGTGATTCTAAATCTGTCGATGCTGGATCTGTGCGGGGAAGTTTTCTTGAGCCGTGAGCATGGTGCGCTTCAGATCGTGAGCAGCAGCGATAACAAAGAGATCGCCTTGCAGATGAAAAATGCGGATGCGCCGTTTGCTTTGATTCGGATCGGTCAAACCGCAAACTGGAGGACGAATTTGCTGCATGGATATGAAGAAACAAAGACACTTAAGGAAAGTTCCTACTTCTCGAAACTGGAATCCAGCTCAATCACGATCTTGATGGGGTCGCGCTCATTCTTTGAAGGCTGGGACTCAAACCGCCCCAATATCATTAATTTCATCAATATTGGCGGTTCGGGCGCGAAAAAGTTTGTTGTTCAATCGGTCGGCCGAGGAGTGCGTATCGAGCCTGTACACTCGCGACGCAGACGCCGCCAATTCCTGCCTGAAAACAGCATCTTCGAAAAAGTTCAGTCTTTGACAACGCCAGTCGAAACTCTGTTTTTGTATGCCACCAACCGCAAAGCGATTCAGACAGTGCTTGAGGGCCTAAAGCAGGAAAAAACTGGAAAATATGAAATCATCGAAGGATTTTCCAAAGCGGATATTCCTGCTGTTAATGGCGATCGAATGGTTCTGCTCGTACCCAAATACGCCGCTGTAAACGCGAGAAAGGAATCATCGTATGCTCAGTTTGTGATGAGCGGCTCGACGCTGAATCGTTTGCAGCGGTACCTCAAATCAACCCCCGATTCGGTCTTTTTAGTCCGCCACGGCTTGACACCCGAAGGTTTGCAGAGTCTTAAACAATATGCAGATCCAGCCCGAATCCAGGAAGCGTCCGGCAAAGATTATCCCAGCATAGAATTTCTGCTGTTTCGATTGCTGTCGCATATGGACATTGTTGAGAGAAACGCTGACGGAGTGCGTGAGCTGGATGAGGATGCAGATATAGTGCATTTTCGAAACATTCGAACTCGCTTGAGCCGGGATGAGGCTAAAGAATTGAGCGAAAAGATCACCCGCGTGTCGCAAGGACAGATTTCGGCTGAAGAGCAGCGGTCTCTGGCGCTGCAGTTTGCAAAAAACGAGATTAGTTTCGAAGACTTTCAGAAGCGGATCAGCGGTGTGTCAGAGCTGGCTTACCGCAACCTGAGAATCAAGCATGTGCAAAAGCACTATTATCTGCCCCTTGTGATGAAGGATTCGGACAATGGAGATGTTATTCAGCATATTGTCAAACAGCAAAGTGAGATTGATTTCCTCAACGGACTGGAGAATTGGCTGAGTGAAAATACACCTGAATGGGATGCATGGATGTTCAGCAAGATCGACGAATACTTGGACAAAATCCATATTCCTTACTATAACAGCGATGCCAACGATTATTCGAGCTTCGTTCCTGATTTCATATTCTGGATGTGCAAAGGCAGTGATTATCAAATTGTTTTTGTCGACCCCAAAGGCACTGTACACAAGTCCGCCTATTTGAAAATTGATGGATTTGTACACTTGTTTGAAAAAGATCATCAGCCAGCAGATTTCACCTGCAACGGTTTTAATGTACGTGTCAAACTCTTGCTGTTCAACGAAGACATCTCTGTTCCTCGTCTTTATCGAAGGTTTTGGACAACAAGTTACGAGCGCATATTCGCCCGATGCTGACGGTTTGATCCATTGAATGCCATTCCGCAATTTCTGATATCAGCGATTTGAGCATGGCAGCAGTCCCAATTCTGGTTGGATTTGGCGTTGCGATATGCGCTGGCAACGAGTGCTCGGTGAAATATCTGTTGCATTTTAATTGTGCGATAATCAAAGTATGTCTGATTGATACCATCTTTAAGCTGTGCCAAGCAAAGCCGTTATCTGCGGTTGTATAAAACACGCGCAACTTAATCATCTATCTAGCTATTGTCATTTGCTGCAGCTCAGTTATGGAACAAAGATTTTTTTCGAAACCTGCGCCAGCCAAGCCGCTTGATGAAAGTGATTGGCTTGATCGAACTGACCGTGCCGAAGTCGGCCGCGAGCCGTTCTTTTGCGGGCGTGACACAGACTACGAAATTTTCCAAAAAGCTGCCAACAGCCTTCGCAGAGGATTGGTTGGCGGCAGCACTGTGATCTTCCAAGGAGCGCCAGGCGCCGGCAAGTCAGCACTGATGCTTGAGTGCATGGAAGCGGTGAGACAGCATTCAATGCCACAGGAACCTTGGGTTGCCGCATCGATTGCTCCGAGTGATCTCATATCGCCTGAATACGTCATGTCTGCCCTGATTCATGCAACTGACGAAGAAAGCAAGCGGCTGTCCAGAACTGGTTCTGGTGCAAGCGCAAAAAAGCTGGAGAGCTTGCTGGGACTGGGCAAGAGAGTTCTTGAGCAGTTATCAAATCGCGGATTCACGATAGCTGGAATTTCGGTCGGTGGCAAGTCAAATGCTGACAAGCATTCAAACTTTAAAATGTCGGCTGCTCAGCTATTCAGGCAAGCGTCTCCACTGCTGGAAAATATTCATTTTATGGTATTTGTTGACGAAGCTCAAAACACGCCGGTGGAGACGACGACCAAAGCGGTTCTCGACTGTTTGCATCGAGACCCTCACGGAATAAATTTAGTCACTTCGTTTTTTGGATTAAGCGATACGGTAGATGTATTGCGAAAATGTGGTCTTTCAAGAATTGCACTGGATCGTATTGTGAACTTGGAACCCCTTGGCTTTGCCGATGCAGCAGGTTCATTCAGGCGGATGATTGACACCTACTACAGCGGCAGTGATAAAGAAAAAGACCTCTGGGCAGACGCTTTGGCTGAATTATCTCAAGGGTGGCCGCAGCACATCAATCGCATCGGAGTTGCTGCGGGTCAGGTGATCCGTGACAATGGCGGAAAGCTGCGGCGAAGTCTTCTTGGTAAGGCTCTTGCAAAAGGCACTGAGAAAAAAAACGATTACTATGACTATCGCATTGCCGCAGGCTACAGGGATGCTGATCTTTATGTCGAGCTGGCCGTGGCGGCAGGCCGCAATTCAAACGGTTTGCTAAGCCTTCGGGAACTTCAGCATCTTTCGGCACAGGAACTCAAGCGAACGGGGACATCGTTTGACGACTTCCTGCTTGAGACTTTGCATGCCGGAGTGCTCGCTCCCGCCAAGGGTCCGCTGCCCCGGTACAAATTCCCCATCCCTTCGCTTGGAGATTATCTCCGTTCGCAGGCAGCAGTTTAGTGCGGCAAGCATGAAAAAGGATGGCATATGCAAAGTAATTGGTATGCCAATTCCGAATTTCTGGCAATGGAAGTCTGACCAAACACTCGTTTCAAGTCAAATCTAAGGTGTCGCAAAATAGAATAGGTCCCCGTTGATTTTGATACAGCGAGACCTTGGTTTTAAAGCCAGAATAAATCAGCGAGAATACGCTGATTTTGCTGAACTGCACAACCGGAGCGCGAGTTCAATGCGAAGGTGAAAATTGGGGAGAAGATTGCTGCGGATGAGCCAGTGCACAAGATGGATGACAGGCCAGTCAGATCATAAACGATGTGCGCCGCATACCGGTTGCACGGGGAAGTTATTGTTTCTCGGTCTAGCCAGTTGTCTCCCCAAATCAGGGTGACGAGGTCAGAACAAAACCGAGAATGGTAATCCCGGCGACCATAATGCCCAGCACTGAGAAGATGAGCCGATTGTCTCTCTTGGCTAGATCCGTCCTCAAGTCAGCTATATCAGTCTTCCAGTCAGCTATGTCGGCCCGCAGCCGATCCAGCGCGGATTCAGTCTCAGCATGCCTGGTGTTCACTTCTCCTCCAGCACGGCAATCTGCAGTTCCAGCTTGTGATTGGAAGTTTCTGCCATCAGTTCATCCTATGCAATCATTGTGGGATATCTCAAGGCCGTTGCATCAATGCGTAACCATTCACCCGATATGCTTATCGTACTTTCAGTGGCACGGACATGTTGTCTCAGTCGACCTGCGATCCGCACGTTTCAGATTGTATCCAATTCGACTGGCCTCTATTTTCGAGTTTATCCAGTGTCGATTCACGACGCATGATGTACTGCTCAAGCTGAATGGCCTGACACCAAAGACCAACCCTTGCATCGCACCTGCAACACTGCGGCACAAAGGCAACGTGCCGTCGCAGGCGTGATGACTCACACGGCTGAGATGCAAGGCGGCTGGCAACGGCCGCAAAAACGATCCGAGCTTGAAAAACCGCTTCTGATTCAGCTGTCAGCACGCGGCGCCAGGCCGCGCCGTATCTCGCGAATCTCCCGGACCGAAAGGCCCGTATAGCGCTGGACTTCCTGTTCAGATTTTCCATCACCGACCAGCAGCCTGGCACATTCGCGTTTTGAATCCTGCACCCCCTGCTGCATTCCCTGCTCTATACCTTGCTGTATCCCTCGCTGCAGGCCCTCATCAATCCCTCGCTGCCGCATCTGCTGCTCTAAATCCGCTAACGTCGTTCTCACCACCATCGGCTCACCCTCCTGCTGTCTTACCACTTCCGCCAGCTCGCTGTGGCGGCCCTGCCCCTTGAGCTCAAGTATAAACTCCCTGACAAACTCAAATGCCTCCGGCCCCGCTGCCAAGCCGCCCGCCCGCTCCAAGGCCAGACCAAAGCTGCTCGCAAACTCCCCGGCATCACCCGTGTGCAAGGCCGCGATCAGCGGCCCGAACAGATTCCCCGCCGGCAGCGCGCCGCGCTCATACAGGCTCCGCTCATCCACCAGCACATAGCGGTCAAAGGCAAAGCCCGAATCCCGCAAGACCGGCGGCACCGCAATCATCTCGCTCAGCCGGGTTTCTGCATCCCAGGGGCGCTCGCCATTATAAATCACCGCCGCAATGATCGGCGGCAGCGACTCAAGCCCCTCCGCCTCCATCAGCAGCTCATACCAGCTGAGCACATACCGGCACATGCACACCGGCATCAGTCGGTCCACTCTCGACTGCGCCTCGATCATCAGCAGCACATAGCCGCAGGCAGCGTCGTCAAACTCAAACTGCCACATCACATCGTTGCGCAGCTGCCGGTACTTCTCGCCTTTCTTCAGGTCGCCGATGACGGTCTCCGTCGGATAGCGCCGGAAGGAGTCGAGATTGATTCGCGCGGCGG
This sequence comes from Arenicellales bacterium, assembly GCA_965200545.1. Taxonomy (GTDB): domain Bacteria; phylum Pseudomonadota; class Gammaproteobacteria; order Arenicellales; family JAJDZL01; genus JAJDZL01. The sequence continues at coordinate 868,802 of CBDAUJ010000002.1, forward strand.
CCGCGGCGGGCAGGAATCCCGCGGCGAACTCCCGGATGACCCACGGCTGCATCAGCAGCCGCTTGTAAGGCCCGTCACTGTCCATGGTCTCGCCGGTGTCCTGTCTCTCATGATGAATGGCAATATCGAGTGAGCAAGAGTACCAGCGCCCGCTTCAAATGTCAAGAAAACGGCGAAAATAATCGAGCCGCGGCTGTCCGGCCCGGCTGGCGGATTGAAATCGGCTGACAGCTGACTGCGGCGGATGCACGGATCCGGCTGAAACGCCTTGATTCGATTTGAGCTGAATGACTTGGCACTAGGCTGCCGAGCCGATATTCTGAATCGCCGCACATATGCGGCTGAATGTTTCCGCAATGCAAGGGCTGACTGCACGTCCACGAAGAAATCCATGTGTCAAGCCTGACTCAATTGCGCATGAGCTCGCGACACCTGCAGCATTCAGTTTTCTGACATACTCAACTGCATCATCACGGATCGGATCGAACTGTGCCGCGAATGCGGCGCACGGGGGCAAATCACTGAAGTCTTCCTCGACCAATGGGAAGTAGGCTGGATCCGCAACGCTCGGCTCGCCATCGCAGCGCAATTTTTCGAAATGATGCACATCTTGCGTCGTGAGCATCGGCGCATCGGCGCATTCAGTGTAGGAGGGCAAATCCATCACCACCCCGCCTAAAAAAGGATAAATCAAAACCTGTCCAAGCGGTTGCTTGCTGCTGCCTTTGGAAGCTGAGCATACAGCCGCTGCCAAAGTGCCGCCGGCGGAATCGCCGCAGACAATGGTATTGCCCTCGTCCAATGCATGAAACGCATCATAAGCATCATGAAAGTGGGCTGGAAAAGGGTGCTCGGGTGTGAGGCGATATTCGACCGCCATCACCCGATATCCAGTTCTTTCAGCCAGATCAGCGCAGATGGTGTTGTGCGTGTCCAGGTTGCCGATTGAAAAGCCGCCGCCATGGAAATAGATTACGGTGACAGCGCTGCGCTGATCAGCGGCCGCATAGTTGCGAATCGGGATTGCGCCATCGCGGCCGGCGACCGTGCTGTCGGTAATCACCATGCGGTCTGGCAGCGGTGGATCAAGCGCCTTGCACATGGCTGCATAAGCGAGACGACCATCCTCAATGCTAGCGGCATCACTGTGTGATGGATAATTGGAACTTACTGTTTCTAGGAATTTGACCACCTCGGGTTTCATCGGATATTTTTTCGGATCGTATTTCATTAGGCAAACCTCTTGCTGAAGGTCAGCGATACTCAGACTCTAAATGACTTCATCAGTACGGCGCGTGGTTTCGCCATAGCGCCGCAGTGCCGGCGTTTTCAAGCCCGCGTACAACGAATCGATATTCTGGTCGATCTGTTTTTTTGCCTGCTCGAAAAGACTATTGCCGTCCAGGTCGCTTTCAACCAAAAAAGGACCGAAATTCCGCACTCGCAATACCCAGATCGCCTGGGCGATGCCCAGCTCCTCGAGCCAGTGAACGTCAACCACCTCCTCAATGCCGCGACCCAGCAGTGCTCCGGTTCCGTAGCCCACGGTGGTCAGATACACCGCACCTTGAGAGACAAAATACTGCTTGTAGTCTGCCTGCGGCATCCCGCCTTTGCCGATTACTACCTTGCAGCCGGACAGCTCAAACCAGCGCTTCATCCATTTTGAGAAGCGAAAGCTTGCTGTCGCGGTGACTGCCCCGACCGTATAAGCGTCGTCCTCGGTAATCGTGGCCGCAGGCGAGCAATGGAAATTGACATTCGAAAGCTCACTGATGTCAACGGGCGGCTCAATCGCTTGGTCGATGATGCGATGGTAAGCGCCTTCGCGGCCAGTGTAGATCAGACCATTGATGTAAACAATATCTCCAATCTCAAGCTGCCTGAGCTGATCGTCGGTTACGGGTGCGGTCAGGCGCATGGTTCGCTGCGGATTGGTCATTCAACTTCCTCTCTTCGGTGGTACGGTGTAAACCACTTGGGGTCGGTACGATATTCGAGCGTGCCGTCGTCGTAGACGCGCACCACTGCACGCCGTGAGGACAGGCAGAAACTATGAATGCTCACCGGCATGCCGCCGGTGTGGGTATGCGCGATTTCAATATGGCAGTCAACCACCATCGAGTTGCCAACGAACCCCATCGGCCCCATTCCGATCTGGTTGCCAAGCTCCTTGAGCTCATCTTCAAAATTGGCGATGTCTGGATCCGGGTGACGATCGCCGACCACCCGAAGGCAGGCGGCCTGCTTGCCCAGGACCATGCAGGTGTCCTTGCTGCCGCCGATTCCGATGCCGACGATTGCCGGCTGGCACGCCAGGCCGCGGCGGCCGAACTGGATCATGGTGTCTAAGAACATTTTCTTGATGCCGTCACGCCCGTCACCGGGAAACAGCATGCGGTAGTCAGTTCCGAAGAGACCGCCTTTGTGGACGGTGGTGAGATCTACCCAATCGGCATCCGGCTCTACCGAGTATTCGATTTCCGGCGCCCGCGCGCCGACATTGTTGTTGTAGTCTTGACGGGTCAGCGGATGAACGCGGTTAGGCCGAAGCGGCACGGCCGCTGTCGCTTGCGCGGTAGCCCGTCGCAAAGCGCGTTCGACGGCAACAAAGCCGCCTTCAATTTGAGCTTCATTGCCGAACTTGACATAATAGCGCGGCAAGCCGGTATCGGCACACATCGGGCGCTGGTCAGCTACCGCCGCATCCCAGTTGTCGATCATGGTGTCGAGTACAAAACAACTCAGCGGGCCGGTTTCTGTCTGCCGAATATCGCGAATGCCATTTCGATAGTCATCTGGAATTCGAATCGCCGCCCTGCGGGTCAGCTCAAAGGCGGCATCTTGAACTATTGCTTCTGAGATCATGCTGCGGTGTTGATCTGTCGTCCTGGCTCATGCCGGGGGTTTGATACGGGTAAACTCTACTGGTGCGGTCTGTGCCTGTATTTTATTGTCTTTGATTGCGACACGGGTGTAATATGACTCGTCCAAGGGTCCGATTTCCGGATGGTCGGTCAGAAAGTGGGCGCCTCGCGAGTCCTTGCGCATCAAGGCCGCCTCGACAATGGCCTGGGCGACGAGCAGCTGGTTTTGCAGATTCAAATTGTCATGCCAGCTCATGTTGAAGGCCCGTGCATCCGCATTCACACCGCAGTGATGCAGGCGCTCATCTAAATCAGTCAGCTGCAGGCGAGTCTGCTCAAGGGCCGTTGCGGAACGCAGGATGCCAGCCTGCTCCCACATTGTCTCATACATGGATTCGCGAATTTCATTGAGATTTTCTGTGCCGGCAGCAAACGGCTGCAGTGCGCATTGTATGGCTTGGCGCACAATTTCGTCATCCACTTTTGAATGCGGCTCATTGACGATGTGTGAATGGGCTGCAGCCTGGCCGGCCACCCCGCCGAATACGGTTGAATTGCCGACACCGTTGCCGCCGAGGCGGTTGGCGCCGTGTACGCCGCCAGAATCCTCACCGGCTGCATACATGCCCGGAATATCGGTCGAGCAGTCTGGATAGATCTGAATGCCGCCCATCATATAGTGGGCAGTCGGCGTCACCTCAACTGCGTCGGAAACCAGATCGAAGCCGATATCCGCGCAGCGCTTGATCATGCCCTTGAAGCTTTTTCGCACGTCGCTGGCATCCAGATGTGCCATGGAAATGAACACACCGCCATTCGGACCTGTTTTGCCGCGCCGCATCTGCTCAAACATGGCGCGCGAGACGATGTCGCGCGTGGCGCGCTCGGCGCGCTCGTCGTAGTCCACCATGAAGCGGCGCCCGTCTGCATCAAGCAGCTGTCCGCCGGCGCCCCGCAGTCCTTCTTCGACAATGGTGCCGGTGATGCGCGTGCCGTCGCCGGCGAGCAGTCCGGTCGGGTGAAACTGCACCATTTCCAGATCGCGCAGAGTCAGTCCGAATCGCAGCGCCAGAGCCAGTCCATCGCAGGACTTGTCTGCTGAAGGCGTGTGAAATTTATACATCGTCGGCCCGGCGCCGGTTGCGATGATTACGGCTTTGGCTTGGATGAGGATGAATTCACCGCTGCGGATATCAATAAACATCGCACCTGCGATCGAGCTGTGATCAGCACTGGGGATGAGATCGATGGCGCGATGCTCCTCAAGCAGCGAAATCGAGCGGGCACGAACCTGTTCAGTTAGCCGGTTCATGATTTCGATGCCGGTCAAATCTCCTTTGTGGACTGTACGATCGAAAGTCTGTCCAGCGAAAGCTTTCTGATGGATGGTGCCGTCGGCGTTGCGATCGAAGAAACAGCCGTGCTGGTTTTCCAGTTCCAAAACGCGGTTCGGCGCAGTCGAGACCAGTTTCCAGGCAAGCTCCTGATCGTTGATCCATTTTCCGCCCTCGATGGTGTCGCGAAAATGGGCCTCAATCGAGTCGCCTTCGCTCAGTGCTGCGTTATAGCCGCCCTGCACCATGCGGGTACAGCCAGACTTGCCAATCAGTCCTTTGGAGGCAACCGTCACGGCTAAGGAGGGACGGGTGTCGACAGCGTGAATCGCCGCAAGCAAACCTGCGCCGCCGCTGCCCAGGATCAGGATATCGGTAACTTGGCTTGAATAGCTGTGTTGCATTGACATTGGCGATGTTTCCAGCTGTTGCATCCGCTTTATCCTGCTTTTTCCCAAGTGAGTTTTTCAGCGAGATGCCGACCCGGAATAAGCGCTGCAAAACCTCTCGCAGAGTGACTCTGAGTGGTCAGGTTTCGAATTCATGTTCGACCAAAGAAAACCCTATATCTTGTAACCCCAGAGAGTCTTGAGACCTTTCGATTACGGCATTTGGATCCTCGCTGGCAAAGAATGTTCCGATCCATTGCCTACTGAGCATGTTTGTTTTCCCCAAAAGCGGCTGAAGATCCGCAGAGTTCTGAGCGGTTTGCCCAAGCATCGCTTGCATGTGCTGAGTAATTAGTACTTTCCTGAACAATGCACATCTCACGATGAGCTGGCCCACAGAAATCCCAGCGCACAGGCGCTGGCAAAGGCAGTTGCTGTGAAAACCAGCACTCGTCGACCTGCCCTGTGGGTGACGAATTCATAGGCAATAATTCGCAAGCCGCCCGCAAGGTGCGCCGCCGCGAGAAGAATCAGAATGCTTTCTGTAAATTTCACAGCGGGCGTGGCAGTCCAGCTTAAAAAAACATCAAGCCGCTCAGGATCCTTCAGCAGCAGCGAGAGCATGTAGAAATGGATTGGCAGAAACATCGCGAGCGCCAGCCCGGAAATACGATGCAGGGCGAAAGCGAAGTAGCCGCTGTGAGTGCGAGAACTGATCATTGACTGCTACCAAATGGCCCTTAGCGTTTCGTATCCCAGAAATAGTCCGCCTGCGCAGTAAAGCGCAATGGCTGCCTCGATGATGCGTTTGTTGACTTTTAGCATCTCAATAAAAATATTGCGCAGCCCGATCGCCACATGAATGAGCGCAGCCGCAATGAATACGCCATAAAAGACTGTCCATATCAGATTGCCGCGAACCCGGTTGGTTATCTCAGCAACTGTCAGATCACCTTGAACAGCGTAGCCAATGGTTACAAAGTGAACAATCAGCAAAGCGGCTAAAACGATGCCGCTGAATCGCTGCATCAAATACAGCGCCAGCGCGGGATTGCGAAGCCTTGAGCTCATATTCGAATCATAGTTTCCAAAAAGTGCTTGCTGTGCGATTGCACGGTTCATGCGCACGGAAGTCGACTTAGGCAGGAATTTCGTTCCATAAAATCGCACGGGGAATAAGGCGGCTCAGAATATCGGCCCACATTTGAATTCCGTCATCTGTCTCAAGCTGGTCATTTCTGATTTCAATGGAAAGGTTTGGAATTTTACGCGATTCACCATGATAGGGCAGTGTGAAATCAGTGGTGTCGCTGATCTGAAAGACCTCGCCGATACCGATATTGCATTGTGGCAGCTCGCTTTGCAGCATTGATTGAAGATTCTGCGCGAATTGCGGGTGTGACCGGGCGAGCAGGTCGGCATGCCAGATTCGAAATGGTCCGTGGCGCAGATATGGTGTGAAACTGTGAATGGCGACCAGTGCGACGGGTCCCGCTGAGCTCATCTTGTCCAGTTTGGCGCGGATGCGATTGTGGTAGGGCCAGTAGATTTGATCAAGACGCGCTTGGCGGTGTTTGGCATCGATATCCTGATTAAACGGGATGCGCGTGTCGTCGCTGTATTCGGGCATGGACTGTTCAGAAGCGGTGGGTCGATTCGGGTCGACAACCAGTCTCGAATAGCGCTGCATGATCAGCGGTGCATCAAGCTGGCGGGAAATTCGGATCGCGGTTTGCCGGGCACCGTTGTCGCAGGCGATATGCCGCTGCATGTGAATCGCTGCCAGCGGCGAATTTTGAAGTGCTTGTGGAATTTGTCTGCCAGCATGATCGCAAACCAACAAGATTGAGGAGGGCTTTTGTTCTTCAATGATTTCGACTGGGTCGGGATCATTGCTGCTCAATTGAAATTTTATGGACATGTTGCAGGCAAAAAGCTCCTCAGGGGCGAAAAAAAATGCTAACCATAGCAAAATCTATTGTGTATCTTTGCACTCAAAACTGAACTGATGCGAAAAATCATTTTGAATTGGTGCACTGGTAATGCTGTCTCAAGGACCGCCGCCGCAAGTCTATTGAGTCACGGTTGGTCTCAGGTTGTGTGATATGGATGGATGTGGGAATAGGCATTCGCCTGCAAGAGCTGTCGAAAAAAGTACTGAGCGAAAAGTGAACGCGGCTTTGTGCAGACTGCAGTATTCCATTGAAAAGTTTGAAACAATAGAAAATCAGCCGGATCTCTCCAAATCTGTCATTTCGGCAATCGTCGTTCAGATCCGCTTGCAGCGACTGAAGTCTGCTTTTGAAAGGGAACTGAAATGGAAATGATTCAATCAGTCAAGTGAATGGAGAGTCAGTCAGTTCACCGATGATGCCGTCTGCGAATGCAAAATGTTGGACTTCGTTATCAGGTCAATCGTGGGTTAAAGGACTCCGCCGAAAACTTAAGGCCAACTAGATTTTTGAAAATATGATCGTCAGGTTTTGGTTCAAACTGAAAGCAAAACAGCTGTTCAATTTACTTGCCTCAATATGGGCTAGGCGGAAGACTGATGGAATGAATATTGAACTCAGGGTTAGAGGTTTGCGGTTTTTGTCCGCGACTCTGAGGATGAATTTCCTGTTCAGATTCTATGATTCCAGCATTGCGGGTCTTTGAGCTTTGTTGCCCTTTCTGACTTTGAACTTTCAGGAAGACATGCATTCCAATGGGTGATCAGTTTGTATCAGCATAAATAAAAAGCACCCATTCGATTCAATGCCGAAAAAATGCTCGTAAAATCGTATGTCGAAAGGCGTCATTCAATTATTGATGGACAGACAGAAACAGGAATGCCTCTCCACGAAAACTTTCAAGGCATCAGCTCGCTGGTTTGTTTTTTCTAATGTAGTTGACTATCGCATTGTCTATGGCTTTCGGAGCTGGAACACCGTATTTTGTCTCTTGATATTTGATGAGACCACGTAATTTCGTATCTCTAGACATCTCCTGTATCTTGCAGGATAAAGTATGAAATATTTCAAACTGCTTGGCTTTACGCTTAATCGGATCTTTGATCTGATCTCCAGGAATACTTATATTTTTAAATTTTTGTCCGCTTAACCAGTCCCCCTTTTCCTTGGTAAAAAAACGAACTGTATATTGCCTATCAATTGGCGGAATCAAGTTCGGCAGCAGATGAAACAACGCTTTGGAGTTGACAACGACACTTTGTTTCGATTCCGACAATTCTAAACTTTTGTATTCATCTTCTATATTCTTAATCAAGGAGCTGCTGTATTCTGAACTGCACAAATCCGTCATTCGAGTATTTTGAAGGTCTTTTAGATTCTCTGCGAGACTCTCTATGCTATCCCGAAACTCTGTCCAGTGCTTGAGTTTAGTTTTTGTCGTTTTTGGATTGCCCATTCTGTGCATTCCCCAAGCCGTAAGTGTCGCATAAATCAGCTCTACATGCCTGAAAGACATAAAGCTATTCTCACACTCGTCTAAACATGCTGTATGGAAATAGAAACTAGGACCACCAAAACTTTTGAACTGCTCATACGAGTCTCCAAAATATTCCCCGGGGTTCTTCATGAAACAGTCTATGTTTGATTTGATTAATTTCATATTGAAGCCTAAATATAGTTGTTGGATATACAGTTAGCTATGGTGCGTCAAAGAGTTAGAGTAACTCTTCTCAGAACTAAGCTCTCATGACTGAGTATTCAATCACAACGCGTCCCCGGCCGCCATTAAGCCAGTCGCCAAGCTTGTGCCAGAGCAAAGTCGAGGTGTTGGCATACGGTCCACGCTCGCCGAAATCTGCCCGCACCCCGCGTCAGTCCGCCTGCTCCAGCCGGCTGTGCAGATACGGATACACGCACTCAGAAAGCGACCCGAAAGCCGCCCCCTGAGTTTTCCGGGTATCGGATGCAGCGCACTCCCCGCGTGTTGTCACTCGACTTCCCACCAGACAGAAATATCGCACCACTCCGAATACGGCGGATGTCCGGCCGCCTGGTGCGCTGCGCTCGGCCAGGTGGGCGGGCCGCAGTTGAACGGGCTGTCATGAGGACCAAAAGACGCCACATAGCCGCCGTCCGCCGTCCTCTCCATCTTCCCCTTCAGGCGAATGACCATGGATTTACGGTTTGCGCTTAGCCGGTGGCGGCTGCATTTCTGCAACATGACAGGCTGGGTCAGATCCAGTGCGCCACCGCCGGCATTAACGAGGCGATACATCCTGTGCGACTCATACCCGTCCGACGGGCAGGAGTTGACGATCTGTATCGGCTGGGATCCCGAATGACGGCCCGGCAGGATTTCATAGTCCACAGTCTGGACCCGGTCCGCATCTTGCGCCGGCTGTGTCCAGCGAAGATAGATTGGGCGTGTGGCTGCATTACGACCAGAGAAATCACCCACTTTAGAGGTGTAATGCATCAAACTCCCGACATGCGCGGTCCCGGTGCCGGTCGTGTCCAGGTTGTTGCGGTCCCAGTTCTGCTGCTCCGGGGTGTAGGGGCTGAAGTCCGGGTCCGTCGTGTCGCCCCCGGGATAGGTCTCCTGTCCTGTTTCAGAATTAACAATCGGCCCTGAGACCTGCGCCGGGGCGGCCCCGGCCAGCGTGAGCGCCGCCAGCGCGGCGATGATTGTCAGTCCGCTGCTAGTCGCGGGGGGGGGAATCCGTTTGGCTGTCTCATGATTGGCTCCATTGGGTCAGCGGTGTTAAGTGTTGCTTGCAAAGGTTTTCTGTTTCCTCAGGCAGCCATCAGGGCAGCGCCCTGTGCTGCATCTGGAATAGGCCTTTCCCGGCTGTCGCTGGCAATGATAAAGCCAGACAAGCCGTCGGCACTGCAAACCTGGCATTGATCAGTTGTTTCATGCTTGACAGTTATATTTGAATTCAACACTAAAGTCAATGCTGTGCACCCTTTCGTCGTGTTTGCCAAACAAGGACTCACGGCTTGTTTTAAGCTCAGTTGACTTATGCTATAAAAGACTGGCGTATTTTCATACTTGGCTCAAAAAACCTAAAGGAGGTAGTGATGCGAAAGAATCTCAGATATTTGATTTGTGCAGCGGTCATTCCGGCGCTTGGGCTTGTATCCAATGCGTATGCGGATACAGGCTATGCCAAGCAGAAAGTGGTCTATCACATCAATTACGACAACCCCAAAGCGCAAGCTGGAGCCTTGCGAAATATTCAGAATCACATCAACGCCGTCGGTGCCGAAAATCTTGACTTGAAAGTGGTGCTGCACGGCAATGGGCTGGCGCTGCTGCTGGAGCCGAGTTCCATTGACAGCGTCAAAAACTTTAAGCATGCCAATGCCACTGACGAGATTACAGCCAAAGTATCCGGACTCAAGGAACAGGGTGTGGCATTCAATGTATGCGCAAACACCGTCAGAGGCCGTCAGGTCAATTACACCAATGACCTTTATGATGTCTCTGAGGCGGATATCGTGCCAAGCGGCGTTGCGGAAGTCGCCAAGCTGCAGGCCGAGGGCTATTCGTACATCAAGCCGTAAATCCTGCATTTCGCGGCGAGTCCTAAAAGTTTATGGACGCGGGCAGACTTCCGGCCAGAGTTCTGCCCGCAGCTTGGCGATGCCTGGAAAATGCCTCACATTATGAGTTCTGGATCATCGCAGAATGATCGAATATGAATAAATTGTCTTGCCAGCTGGCCGACGAGATCACCCGAATTGTAGGCAGTTCCAATTTCGCTCAGGAGGCCGATGAGTGTGCCGAATTTCTCTTGGAGCGTCGCGGGCGCTTCGAAAGCGCAGCTCTCGGTGTTGTGTTCCCCGCCTCAGCGCAGCAAGTGTCTGCCATTGTAAAACTCTGCCAGCGTGAGAAGATTCCCATCGTGCCGCAAGGCGGAAATACCGGGGTATGCGGCGGCGCCGTATCCAGTCCTGAACATCTGATTGTCAACCTCAAGCGCATGAATGCCATTCGCTCAATGGATGCCATTGGCTATACCATGGTCGCAGAATCGGGCTGTATTCTGGCGAATCTTCAGCAGGCGGCATCCGATCGGGATTTGTACTTTCCGCTCAGCCTCGGGGCCGAAGGCACTTGTCAGATCGGCGGCAACTTGTCGACAAATGCAGGCGGTGTCAATGTGCTGCGGTACGGCAGCGCCCGCGATCAGGTGCTGGGCCTGGAAGTGGTTTTGCCAGACGGTGAGATATGGTCGGGGCTCAACGCGCTGCGCAAGAACAATTCAGGCTATGATCTGAAAAACGCCTTTATCGGAGCTGAGGGCACATTGGGGATCATCACGGCCACCGTGCTGAAACTCTATCCAAAGCCTGCGCACCGCTCAACCGCCCTGATTGCTGTAGAGTCTGTTGAAAAATCGGTTGAGCTGTTTGCCAGAACGCGCAAGCAGACCTCTGACTTCGCCTCTTCGTTTGAGTTGATGTCTCGGGAGTGTGTCGAATGCGCATTCAAGAATATTCCAGAGTGCCGTGACTTTTTTCCAGCGCCCTATCCTTGGTATGTGCTGCTGGAATTGGGCGACAGCTCCGATGACGGCATCAGTCAATCGCTGAATGAGACGCTTCTTGGATGCGCTTTGGCCGACGGAATCATCCTTGATGCGCTGCTGGCGAGCAGCGAGCAGCAATCCCAGCAGATGTGGCGGCTGCGCGAGGCGATCGTCGAATGCCAGCTCTACGAAGGCAAGGGGATAAAAAGCGATGTCAGCGTGCCGCTGGCTCGCATTGCAGAATTCTGCCATCAGGCTGTTGCCGAGCTGCAGTCGCTGCTGCCGGGGGTGCGCACTTGGCTGTATGGACACATCGGCGACGGCAACATACATCTGAATTTGAGTCGCCCGCTGGACTTGGACGAGCAGGAATTTTTCTCGCGCTGGGACGAGGCCACATCAATTATCCATGCAATTGCCAGCCGTCTCAACGGCTCATTCAGCGCCGAGCACGGAGTTGGGCTGCTGAAGCTGGATGATATGGTGCGGTACAAATCGCCGGTTGAGCTGAATTTGATGCGGGCTATCAAGCAGGCGCTGGATCCGAACCAAATCATGAATCCAGGGAAAGTGCTCCCCTGAGCTTCGATCAGGCTTGTCACCGCCTTAGAATAAGGCGCCTCGCGCGACAGCCTGTTTCAGGCTGGCGATTGAGCTGGAGGGGTCAAGCTGCTTGGGGCAGAACTGAGTGCACGATTGGGTTGAATGGCAGGCGAGGCAGCCTGAGTCCGAGGCAACGCTGTTGATCAGGTTCTGCGGATTTGCCATTCGCTCATCATTGACCAGCGTCCAAGTCCGATTCAGCGCTGCAGGCCCCAGAAAGTCGGATTTCCAGCGCACCACGTCGCAAGCGGAATAGCATACCCCGCAGCCAATGCATTCGATCCCAGCGTTTGCGGCCCTGCGTTTCTTGCTCGCGGGGCGAATCGGCGCAAACTGATCGCTGTCGGCGACGGCAGATTCAAAGCCTTGGCCGGCGGCGCTCCATTTGTCAAAAAACGGATCCATATTCACCGCCAAATCTTTCACAACTGGAAAATTTCGCAGCGGTGCGATGCGCACGACAGCATCATTCTCAAACAGCGATGCCTGTGTGCGGCAGGTCCAGCGCGGTCGGCCATTGACCACCATCGCGCAGGTCCCGCACATGCCGACCCGGCATGAATAGCGATAGGCGAGCGATGGGTCCAGCTCGCGCTGCACATAGGTCACAAGATCAAGGATGGTCTGCTTGGCCTTGCGCGGGACGCGATAGAGCTGGAACGAGCCGGGAAGCTCAGTGCCGCGCCAGATCTCAACATGGATATCAGATTGCATTGAAAGCGCCGCGCTTTGAGCTGGTCTGCGGGCAGCCTCAGTGCTGTAACGGCGCAATATCCACAAAGGTCTCGTTGTAGCAGGCGCCGTCTTCAATATCGGTGCGGATCGCAGACGGAATGAGGGCATTGACGGTCAAGCCCGTGGCGCTGCTTTTCAGCCAGGTGCCTTTGGGCGAGTACAGCACGCCTTTGCGGGTCGCATCGGTCACTGCCGCTTTCAAAGTGACGCGCCCCTGATCATTGAAAACGGTCACCAGGTCGTCGTCTTGCAGTCCGCGCTGCTGCGCATCCTCGGGATTGATCTCGACGATTTCAATTCCCTCTGATTCTTGGCAGCCGCCGAATGTGGCGTTGGTTCGCTTCGACGAGGAAGGGGTTACCAAAGCGAAAGGAGCTGTGCGCCTGAGCGGCCGATAGCGCGGTATCCCAAATCCGAAACGCGTTTCCAAATCTTCCGAATACAGTTCAATTTTGCCCGACGGGGTTTGCGGAAAAACGCTGGCACACAGGATCGGTTCAGCGTGAGTCTCGGTCTTCACCTCAAGTGCTTGGTCGACAGGAATTTCGCTTGGTCGGAAGCCGCGCAATTTGGGATTGTCCGCATCCATTGCAGCATCCATGAGCTGCCCGTCGGTGTCGGTGAACATTGGGTCTGTCAGCTCGAAACGTGCCGCCAGGCGGCGGAAGATTTCTGTATTAGGCACCGATTCGCCGACCGGCGCAATGACCGGTTGCGCCCGCTGAATATAGTTCTGGCCATACGCTCCGTAGACATCATCGTATTCGAAGTGACTGGCTGCCGGCAGTACGATGTCGGCAAACCGCATGGAGTCAGTCATGACGATGTCAGCCCCGGCAATAAACAGATGTTCCTGGCTCAGCGCCTCAATCATTGCGCACTGGTTGGGATGAACGGCAATCGGATTGTGGTTGTAGATCATCATCGCAGTGATCGGCGGCTGCAAGGACGAGTCAAGCAGCAGATGCGGAATGTCGACAATATTGAACTTGCGGGTGCCCGCCGGAATCAGGTCCGGCCGGTGCAGCTGGTCAGTGGTTTTGGGTGTGCCCAAGCCCGCTTTGGCGATAACACCGGCCCCCAAGCGGCCATGATTTCCGGTCAGTGCTTGCAAGGCCATGGCGGCCCTGAGGCCAGAGCCCCCGCTGTAGCCGCGCTCAATGCCATTGCCGATTGACACGGCGACGGTGCCGGCCGCTGCATAGAGATCGGCAAACCGCTCGAAGATGCGTTCTTCCAGGCCGCAGATTTGCTGGACATCGGCCGCGGAGTACTGGCGGGCCTGGGCCATGTAAGGCTCGAAACCCACAGTCCAGTTTGCGATGAATGCGCAGTCTAGATTGCCGCGCCGTTCCAGCTCAGCGGCCAGCGCCATGGCCAGCACAACATCAGTGCCGGGCGCCGGCTGGATATGCAGAGTGCTTTGCTCGGCGATACGGGTGCGCTTTGGATCGATGACAATGACTTTGGCGCCTTTTTCGCGAGCGGCTTTGGCCACCCGGGCAAAGTGCAGATTGGAAACGGTTACATTGTTGCCCCATATCACGATCAGATCTGCGTGTACCGCCTGTTCCGGCGGCATGCCGGGTACTGAGCCAAACAGGCTGGTGTAGGCCGTTCCGCGGACGGCGCCGCACAGCGGTCCCCGTTCCAGCAAGGTAGCCCCGATTTTGTGAAAGAATCTTCGATCGATGGAGCCATTGGCAATCTCACCGTGGGGTCCGGCATAATTGAACGGCAGCAGTGTTTGCGGCCCGAACTGCTCAATGGCTTGAGTAAAGCCATGGTGGATCGCGTCGAGAGCCTCATCCCATGAGATGGGTGTGAAATCCTCCGAGCCGCGGCGGCCGATGCGCTTGAGTGGTCGCGTCAGACGCTGCTCGCCGTGAATCATTTCCGGGTAGCTGCGGGCGACTTTGGAGCAGATGGATCCTGCGGTATATGGGTTGGTATTGGACCCGAGCACCCGAATAATCTGATTGTTTTGGACCGTTACTTCAAGACTGCAGGTATCGGGGCAGTCCAGCGGACAGACGCTTGGGTGAATCGATTCAGTATTTTCCACGTTGCGACCTTCGGTTTTGCCAGTACTCAAAGCAGTGCGCTGACTGCTGTTCAAGCGCGTAATTGTAATTGTATCGGCGCAGTGCGCTTCATTTTTCTAATTGTGCGAGAGCAGCCGGTTGCGGGTGTACTGCTCGCCGTAAATACCGATTCTGCCAGCGGCTGGGCAGGAGCGCTTTCAGTTGGTCTGAAGCTGAGGAAGGTCTCGGAAAAACTCCAGACTTTGTGGATTGCCAAGCGCTTCCAGATTGTCGACAGTTTCGCCGTGGACGATTTTGCGCACGGCTACTTCCGTAATTTTCCCGTTCTTTGTTCTCGGAATGTCGCGGACTTGGATAATCTTGGCGGGCACATGACGCGGTGATTCATTGCTGCGAATGATCTGCTTGATCTTGTCAGTCAGCTCAGCGGTGAGCTCAAGCCCCTCTCTGAGCTTGACAAACAAGACGATGCGGGTGTCCCCGTCCCATTTTTGACCGATCACGAGGCTCTCGACGACTGCCTCAACCTGTTCGGCTTGGCGGTAGATCTCAGCGGTGCCGATTCTCACTCCGCTGGGGTTGAGTACGGCATCCGAGCGGCCGTAAATCACCATGCCGCCGTGCTCAGTCAATTCTGCGTAATCACCATGATGCCAGATGCCGGGAAATTTCTCAAAGTAGGCAGCGCGATACTTCGAGCCATCCGGGTCTTTCCAAAAGCCTGTCGGCATGGACGGAAACGGCTTGCGACAGGCGAGCTCGCCCTTTTTTCCGCTGGGAAGCGCTTGGCCGCTGTCATCAAGCACGGCGACATCCATGCCGAGTCCTTTGCACTGAATCTCGCCGCGCCACACCGGCAGGGTCGAATTGCCCAAGACAAAACACGAAATCAGGTCGGTTCCTCCAGATATTGAGGACAGGCACACATCCTGCTTGACGGCGTCGTAGATATAGTCAAATCCCTCTGGATTCAGAGGTGATCCGGTCGACATGATGGATTTCAGCGAGGCCAGATGGTGCGTTTCTCGCGGCCGAATGCCCGATTTTGCGATGGCGTCAATGTATTTGGCAGAAATGCCGAAATGGTCGATCTGCCAGTCGTCGATGTACTGAAAGAAGGCGCTGGCATCCGGGGCGAATGGCGAGCCTTCATACAAGACGACAGTGGCATTCGAGGCTAGTGCCGTTGCCAGCCAGTTCCACATCATCCAGCCGCAGGTGGTAAAAAAGAACAGCTTTTCATTCGGTCTCAGGTTGACATGCAGCTGGTGCTCCTTGAGGTGCTGCAGCAAAGTTCCGCCGGCGCCGTGCACAATGCATTTGGGGGCGCCGGTGGTGCCGGATGAAAACAGAATGTAAAGGGGGTGATTGAATCGGAAATGCTCGAATGCGATGGGGTCACAAGCTTGTCCGGCAAAGAAATCATTCCATCGTATCGATTGAGGAATGGCTTTTTGGCCTGGGTCTGCGAGGTAAGGTACGACGATCGTTTGCTCAAGGCTGGGAATTTCGCTGCGAATTGCAGCGAGCTTGTGCTGGAGGTCGAAAGTTTTGCCGCTGTAGGTATAGCCGTCGGTACACAGCAGGATTTTGGGCTCGATTTGCCCGAATCGGTCAATCACGCCGCGCGCGCCAAAATCCGGCGAGCAGGATGACCAGACTGCGCCGCAGGCGGCCGCGGCTAGCATGCAGATCATGGTTTCTGGAATATTCGGCATCAAAGCCGCGATGCGGTCGCCGGGCTGGATGCCGAATGACTGAAATGCCCGGGTGAGCTGACTGACTTGCCGCTGCAGCTCAGCGTACGAAATCGTGCGATCTGCTTGGCCTTCGGCTCGGGCAATGATGGCGAGGCCGGCATCGCTGCGCCGGAGCAGATTCTCAGCAAAATTGAGTTTTGCGCCGGCAAACCAGACGGCGCCGGGCATCTGATCTGGATCGTTGAGAATGGCCTCGCCCGAAGCGGAGGCTTTGACATCGCAGAAATGCCAGACAGTGGCCCAGAATTGCGCGGGCTGGTCCACGGACCATCGATGCAGGGCAGTGTAATCGCTGACTTCGATATCCCACCGTTGACTGGCGTAAGCAGAAAAACGGGTGATCGCTGCCGATTCGACCGTTTTTGCAGAGGGTGTCCAGAGAGGTTTTGCCATAGCTTCGGCGCTTTCAGCTGGCGGTGGACTCAGAAATGATCAACGCCTTTAGCCATTGGCTGAGTGTGAATGCACCGGTTTCATTCATCCAAGGCGTAGTTCAAGGGCAGGGCGGTGGTGTATTTAATTCGCTCCATGGCGAAGCTGGAACTGACATCATGGATATCGGCGGTCGAGATGAGGCGCTTGTAGAATTTGTCAAAGTCTGCGATATTGGGCACGACAACGCGCATCAGGTAATCAATCTGGCCGCTCATGCGGTAGAACTCGACAACTTCCGGAAATTCGACCACAGACTTGGCAAATGCATCCAGCCAGGCGGCGTTGTGCTGATCGGTGCGGATGGTGACAAACACATCGATGCCGAGATTCAGCTTGTCGCGGTTGAGCAGACCCACTTTCGACAGAATCACTTTGTCTTGCTCAAGCTTGCGAATGCGCCGCCAGCATGGAGTTGTGCTCAGGCCGACTTTTTCCGCGATCTGGCTGGCAGACAGGTCGGCATCGTTCTGAATGCAGTCTAAGATTTCAAGATCAATCTTGTCCATAATATAAAAATCCCATCAATTGCAATTTTTAGAAATAGAATAACTAAAAATTCCGATATATTCAAATCTTTTTGTTTAATTTTTCTAAATTATTCGAAACTTCCATATTTGCATGGGCGCTGAGCGGACACAGCGGATCCATTATCAGGCGCAAAAGATGATATCTGTCCGCGGCAGAGGAGCATCATTTTTGCGCTGCGAAATTAGCCAGCCTCTCATCACGAAATTTGTTTATAATCCGCACCTCAAAGCGCAAGCCGCAATAAATAATCGAAAAACCATTCATTTCATTTAGGGAGTTCATCCATTCATGCCCAGTGTTCGTGTCAAGAATGACGAACCATTTGACCTGATTCTGCGTCGGTTCCGCCGCGCCTGTGAGAAGGCAGGTGTATTCAGCGAAGTTCGCCGGCGAGAGTATTACGAAAAGCCGACAGCGGTTCGCAAGCGCAAGCATGCTGCGGCGGTCAAACGGGAGAAAAAGCGAATGATGCGTCAAAGAGGCTATTTCCGCTCGCATCGCTCACGCTCCAGATAAGCCGACCCTCAGTCGGCATACAGTCCTTTCTTTCAGTTTCTAATTGCGTCGACTGCAGCCGCTGTCGAGGCGGCGATGAGCCGTGTACGGATAGACCGATGCGGCTAATTTCAGCGAAAATTTCGCAGATTCGATTCTGTTTGCTACAATGCGGTGCAAGATCACAAATTGAATTGAGCGATATTAGCATTCACATCTTCACATGGCTGGCAAAATCCCCCCTCAGTTTATTCAGGAATTGCTGGCGCGCGCTGACATTGTGGATGTCATCCAGCCAAGAGTCCCGCTGCAGCGCGCCGGACGTGAGTTCAAAGCGTGCTGTCCGTTCCATAATGAGCGAACGCCGTCATTCTTTGTGAATCCGGCCAAGCAGTTTTTTCACTGCTTTGGCTGCGGCGAGAGCGGAACCGCGATTACGTTTTTGATGAAGTATGGCAATCTGCAGTTTCGCGAGGCTGTTGAGGAGCTGTGTCTGGTGGCCGGGATGCAGATTCCAGCGGACGAAAGCGGGGGCCGGCGGGTCAGCGGCGATTTCGAATCCGCACTGGCATTGATGAAAGAAGTGCAGTTTGCGTTTCGAAATGAGCTGCATCGCGGCGAGAGCGCACTGCCGAGAGACTATCTGAAGAGTCGCTGCATTACGAGTGAGTCTGCGGACCGGTTTGGGCTTGGCTATGCTCCCGATGAGTGGGATTATCTGCTCAAGCGTTTCGGCAGCACCCAGCAAGAGCGCGCGCTGCTTGAGAAGACCGGGCTGATTGTCCCCAAACAGGATGGCAATCGCTTTTACGACCGGTTTCGCGGCCGGCTGATGTTTCCGATTCATGACCGCAGAGGGCGAGTCATCGCTTTTGGCGGCCGCATTATTGGTGACGGCGAGCCCAAGTACCTGAACTCGCCAGAAACAATCCTGTTCAAAAAGAGCAATGAGCTGTTTGGCTTGCATATGGCGCTGCCGCAAATTCGAAAATGCCAAAGCGTGATTCTGGTCGAAGGCTACACCGATGTCATTGGGCTGGCGCAGATGGGGATTGACAATGCCGTGGCAACGCTGGGTACTGCAACCACGCCCTATCATATTCGGGCGCTGTTCAAAGCGGCGCCGGAGATTGTGTTTTGTTTTGACGGTGACAATGCCGGTCGTCTGGCAGCCTGGCGGGCGATGCAAACACTGCTGCCGATGCTGGTTGATGGCCGTCTGGTGAGTTTTGTGTTTTTGCCCCAGGGACAGGATCCGGATTCCATGGTCCGCGAAGAGGGCGAAGAAGCGTTTTTGGAGCGGATTGCCAAAGGCGAGCCGGTAACGAGTTTTATTCTGCGAAGTCTTCAGGAAAAAGTTGACCTTGAGCGTCATGACGGGAAGGCCAAGCTGATTGAGGATTTTGCGCCGATTTATGCGGAGTTGCCTGAATCTTTGCTGCGTGGCATGCTGGTTGAGGAGATCGGCAGCTGTACCGGGGTTGCGCCCGAGCGGATTGAAGCCAGGCTCAATCAATCTGATCGCCCGCGGCACAGCAATGCTTATCGACAAGCCCCTGGCGGCGCCAGACGGGGCGATTCAGACCGACTTCTTTCCACGCGCGCACTGGCGGTCTTGGTACAGAACCCCCAGCTTGGAAGTGCTGTTGAGCGGCAGACACATCACCTCGGCGACCCGCAGCACCCGAATATTCGACTGCTTGTCGAGATCCTGAGCATACTCGCGGACAGCCCGGACATTACGACTGCGGCACTGATCGAGCGGTTTCGTGACTCGGAGCATTTTGACTGGCTGCATCAGCTGGCGAGCATGCGGCATGACGTTGCTGATGATGGCCTGGAGCAGGAATTTGCGGGGATGATTCAGAAGTTTCGACTGCTGGTCCAAGAGCAGAGAAACCAGGCTGAAATTTCAGCGCTGCAGAGCGGTGATTTGTCGGATGATGAGCTGATGCGCATTCACCGGCAGATTCAGGAATCGCAGCAGATGAAAAACAAGGGCAGGCTGCCGCAGCGTCTGCATTGAGTCTGAGGAGATTGATGGGACACAGGCGGTTTTGAAGAATCAAAATTCTTTCGGCTTATTCGATTTCAATTCTGTAATAATGTTGCGTTCTAAAGATATCTTATGAAGTTGAATTTTTGGGCCTGTAGCTCAGTTGGTCAGAGCAGTGGACTCATAATCCATTGGTCGAAGGTTCGAGTCCTTCCGGGCCCACCAAGATTTGAGTTCTAGGAATTAAACTGTTGATTAAGAATATGTTTATGAAGCATTTCAAAAGTTAGAATGTCTTGGGCAAACCAGCCTGTCTCAGAACTGCATTTGCAGTATGCCTTGATTTGATGGCACTATCAACTGGAAAATTAGTATTGGATTTTGGGCTGTACCAAATCTCGTGATCTCCCTTTACTTGCCTGACTTTGGTGCAGCCAGACTGGACAGGGATTTTTTTTGTCTTCCGGTGTAATTCACCACCAGTTAAGAAACTCGAAGTTCTTCTTCAAATCGCTTGTAGTCGGCAGAGATTGAAATTTTGTCCGATGGCGCTTTCATCAGATGATTGTTGAGTTCACACGATTCCGGTACTAATACCTGTAATTTAGAAATTAATTTCTGTAGTGAGCTTGCTTCGGCTACTAATCCTGGGACATCATCACTGACCGCAACCCAAACCTGTGCTTCAGGGTCCCAACTGGCAGAAATACAAATTTCATTATTTTCACTAAACATTTGGTAAAAAACTAATCTATGTCCTAGCTGAGTGCATTAGTCCCTTACCCATGAAAAGTTGTGCAGAATGCAACAAATTTATTTTGGCTCTGGCTAAGCCAGCCTAGGAAACTAAGAATAAAATCAAAAGATACTTAACATATTATACGATTTGTAATATTACCCAACTTAACCTCGAATCGAAAATTTGCAAAAGTTCGGATACGTTGCGACCGGGTCCGCCAGCGCAATACAGGCGAACCTTTGTCCCAATTATCCTGTTGGGACGGCAAGTTCATTATTGCAAGAGCATCCAGTGAACTGTGCGCGACGTAGTAAGGTTTGCCAGTATCAGGATAGTTTGGTTCAAGGGTTATGGGGCCAAGAACTTCTCCTTCGTTTCAGAGATGACTACAGAATATTTGTGAACAGTCCGGTGGATGGTGAATCAATACTTAAAGCGATCACAGAAACGATGATTGACCTAGGAATGAAGTTGAACCCTTCAAAGACAATGATGAGTAATCAGACCATAAGTAATTCCATCAAACAAGACAAACTTAGTTGGCTGACAAAAAAACAGTCACACAAGAACCTCCAAAAGCACTTTTTATTGATTCATTTACACGCCCGTGATTACCCGAACTCGGGAAGTTTAGTCGTCGCCTTGTCAAAATACCACAAAAAATTGAAAAGAATAAAGTCGAAAAAACGCAACGCTGTAAACTTGATACCTGTTATAAGCGTGTTAACCGACATTGCATCGAACAACCCTAGAGTTTATCCAGAAGTCGCTGCGATATTAAGCGAGTTACTCTGTCAAGGTAACGAAGTACATAAAAAGGAAGAGGTAATCGAGAAAATTTTGAGTCGTTTTTCGAAGATACCAAACACAAACTATTTGGATATATGGTTGCAGAGAATTTCCCCAGCACTCAGAAACGATCCGATATCTAGGGAACCTTTGTGCAGTTTAGTGGCTGGAGCGGACGTAAAAATTTGGAATAGTGATTGGATATCTTGCGAGAAACTAAAAATTCTAGTCGATCCAGCGCGCACTATTAACCGGGACAAAATTGATCAAATGCCGCCTAGAATGTCTGAAGAAGAAACAGAATTATTTCATTACGTTTATTGACAGTTGTTGACTTGTAGCGAGTTTAATGAAGTGGAGAATTTGTAATCGACGGAACCTGTTCAGACTGACCAAAGAGCGTCTAATTCCGAAAAATTGACGAGAATCCAAGTATTTGACCACTTAACGGATTAAGAAATCCTCAAATCCATTTTCTTGAACATCAGTCTTTGCCAGTGTAGCCATGCGATAACATTGGTAAATATCTGACAAAGTGATTGTCCCCATTTCCCTAACCTGTAAAGCAAACATTAATTCAAAATGAACTTAATGGAGCGTCGATGCAAATTTATCAAATCATAGACAAAATTAATGACAGTCAGCTTTTCGTACCTGCATTTCAACGTGAATACGTTTGGAAGCGTGCTGATGCCAAAGCACTATTTACTTCGTTGATAAAGAAATACCCCACAGGCACTCTATTGACTTGGGAGACAACCACTCCTCCAGAATTAAAAGGTGAAAGGAAATACTCGCCTGAAATGGGAGCTGTAAAACTAATACTTGATGGTCAGCAGCGGATTACAACTATATATATGATTCTAACTGGGAAACTTCCACCTTATTACAAACCTGAAGAAATTAAGAATAATGTTCAGGGACTCTACGCAAATTTGCAAACCTTGGAACTTCAATATTATCAGAGACGAACGATGGAAAACAATCCATTTTGGGTTGATTTAACGAGCATATTTAGCGGTGAAGTGAAGAGTTCAGTCATCCGCCGTAAACTTAGAGAACAAGGAAATTTAGATGATGCGACAGAGGATCTGATTGACAACAACTTCGAAAAGATCAAGTCAATTAGAGACCGAAACTTTGAAGAGCAAACAATTCCAGTCAAAGCAAAGATTAAGGAAGCTATCGATATTTTTTATATCGTAAATGCTAGTGGTGTGAATCTCACTGATGCGGAGCTTGCGCTAGCGCAAATTTGTGGTTATTGGCCCGAAGCTCGGGAGCTATTCAAAAATAAGTTATATAGTCTCAAAAACGATGGCTTTGTATTCAAGCTTGATTTCATCATATATGCCCTTCTTGCCGTGACTCACGACATGGGGTCAGACATGAAGCGAATTCATGGTGAACAGAACAAGTCGAAAATTATGGCTGCGTGGGAAAAGTTGGACAATCAAATATTGGATTATGTAGTTAACATACTGCGAACTCATGCCTACGTAGATCATTCAGACGAAATCAACTCCCACTTTGCATTGATACCAATTATTAGTTTCGTATTCAAGAAGCCAAATCATAAATTAACTGAGAATGAAATAAACAGGGTGATTAAATGGTTTTACTATTCTCAGTTGAGGCAACGTTACGTAAGCCAAACCCCACAAAAACTGGATAAAGACCTTGGCGTTATCAAGAATAGGGAAAAGCCTTTTGCGGAACTACTTACGTTGATAGAACAGGAACGAAATCTAAAAATATCTGAAGATGAATTCGTTGGTCGAGATGTTCGTCATCCGCTTTTCAGTTTAATGCGTTGGTATTTAAAAAGTAAGAATGCTGTTTGTCTGGGTACCGGTATCGCTCTTCGGCAGAATATGGGTGTGAAGTATGCCCTCGAAAAAGATCATATTTTCCCCTATGCTGATTTGAAAGCTAGTGGATACCCCGTGGAAAATCGATTCAAGTATGCGCTTGCCCAAGAACTTACTAATAGGGCAATATTGACTCAAGTGGAAAACCGGCAAAAGTCCGATACATCTGCAAAGGACTATCTGCACAACGTTACTCAGAACTTTCCGAGTGCGCTTTCACTTCAGTGCATTCCCACTGATTCTTCATTGTGGAAGATGGATCGATATGAAGACTTCTTGATCGAGCGTCGATCTGTATTGGCGAAGGAGTTAAACGAATTTCTTGATGGAATTACCGATGTTCCCATAGGCGAGGGGACAGTTGATTTGCTTGATACGATTGCCGAAGGTGAACATGATGCTTTAGAGTTCAAGTCTTCTCTCCGATGGGATATTGAAAAAAGGGTAGTCAACAAGAATCTAGAGGTAGTTGTGTTGAAAAGCATTGCTGCATTCAGTAATGGCTCAGGAGATGGAGGAAGATTGATAATTGGAGTCGACGACCAACAGAAGGTATTGGGGCTAGAGGGAGACTATTCTACGCTGAAAGATGGTGGAGGTAGGGATACGTTTGAACTTCACTTGCGTAATATAGTAATTAATCAATGGGGTGTTCAAATCTCTACTAATATGAAAATATCTTTTGAAGAAATCTCGGGGGAAGATATATGTGTAATAGACGTGAAACCTGGCAGGGCTCCTTTGTATTTGACCACTAATGATAAGAATGGTACCCAGGTAGAAAGATTCTATGTACGCTCTGGTAACTCATCTCAACCGATTACCAAGCTAAGTGAGATCAATGAATATATTAAGCATAGATTCCAAAGTTAAAATGGATTGTCGCATCGGATACTACTATTCAGCGAAGTTTAATTCCTGATCAAATTTGTTACGTTATCTGTCGATGAGCTCCTTGATCCAGTTAATTGCTTTAGAAACTGTTTAATGGTCTGCTTCAAGTCGACGAGCGATCGTCCTCCACTTCAGCCCAAGTTGATTGAGTTGAAGAGCTTTCTCAGCAATTCTCTGATAGTCGGGTATTTCATTTGTGTCGTATATAGGTATCTGAAACGGTATTTGACAAAGGGTTCGCCTGTATTGCGGCCGTGTCCACCAAACAATCTTCCATCAAAATTGGATGTATGATTGTTACGGTGTTCTAGGTAGGTCAAGCCCAGTTTTCTAGATTTAGACCTTCTATCCGTTCAAATTCCGAGATATTGTTGGTCACAAGCGCCAATTTTTCACTTCGAGCATGTCCAGCTATATGAAGATCATTCACGCCAATTGGAGTTCCCTTACGTTCAAGGTGAGCTCGAATGTCGCCATAATGAGAGGCTGCGTTGGCTCCGTAGTCAAGAGTGGAGACTCTTGAAACAAATTCATCAATCTGGCGCATATTGTGTTCGCGGCGGGTACTTTTTTCCACACCATGTATCAATTCAGCCAAAGTAATCGAACTGATGCACATTTGTGTTGCATGTTGATTAAATAACTTTAGCGCATTTTGCGGACGATTCTTAAGTACGTAGATCACTATGTTGGTGTCCAGCATATGGGTTAGCATCAAAAGTTCTCTCGGCCTCGCTGAGTCTGGGATGCACGTGCGCTCATAAAATCATCGCTCACACGTTCTGAAGAATGGAAGAAGCTATCCCATGATTGTTCAACAGGCGACAAGACTCGGTCATTGCCCACCACCCTGACAGTGACGCGTTTTACATCGCCTGAAAAGCGAGCTTCAGCTGGTAGTCGAACAGCCTGCGTGCGATTGTTGAGGAATACTGAACCCATCAGCATAGCATTCTCCTTACTGAACTTTGTATGATTAATAATGTGTATACGTAGAAGTATATACAATGAAGTATATACAATAATATTCTTCGCGCAAGTTTTTCTGTCCCAATTAATAACCTGAAATTTCAAACCAGTTGAAACTTCAGCAACCATATGATCTCAACGAGGCGAGGTTGTAAACCGTATAAATCAAGGATTAGGTCGTAATCCTTCTGGCTTACGACGTAATTCATAGAGAGTTCGAAGTTCCAAAAGACGATTCGGCTGAAAAATCCACCGTAAAAACAAATGTAAAATAGACCGTACGAAGTTTTCGTGTCCAGTTTTCAGACGAATCCACCAAGTTTTCAAAAAAAGTCCGGACAGACCTGCCGAACTATAGTTTGAACTTCTTCAACGTTCGCAAAATTCTCCAATTTGCAACCAATGTGGTGTGGAACAGGTCTCATGCATTATCTATACTGTCTATGGTGTGTCGCATAACAAACTCGAAAGGCATGGTCGAGACGGTGCGACTACAGTCCTTCCGGGCCCACTAGCGCAACGTATCCGAACTTTTTTGGGATGTCTCCGAGCCGGCCGGCTGGTTTATCAATTATTGCAAGCATATTGATTGAGGTATGCGCGGTGTAATACGGTTTGCCGAGCTCAGGATAAGTGGCCTCCATTTGAATGGGGCGAGATATTGGCAAAAGCGCTGCTTGACGGGTACGGCTGCATTTAAGCGGCTACCTGGTCGCTAGGCTGTTTTATCTCGATTCCGTCTTTGAATTGCATTCCTTTGATCACCTTGCCTGGCTTTTTGAAGGGGCTTATATACTTTACTTGAGAAACCTGAATCTTTAGCTTTTTTATTCTAAAAGAAAGAATAAAACTGATAATTTTAAAAAATATATCCTAATTATTTCGAATTTACGGATGTATTTCACATCTGTCAACTAAAGTATATAAGCCCCTTCGGAAAAGTTCGAATTCTTCCCTGTTGGACCCGCCAGCGCAATACAGGCGAACCTTTGTCCCAATTATCCTGTTGGGACGGCAAGTTCATTATTGCAAGAGCATCCAGTGAACTGTGCGCAACGTAGTAAGGCTTGTTGCCAGTATCAGGATAGTTTGGTTCAAGGGTTATGGGGCCAAGAACTTCTCTTAACGTCAATGCCGATTGAGTGGTGTTTTGTTCAAGCAAGTCTGAGAGTTGGTTGATGCGTACCGTTATCCATTCGATCGGAGGGGCTGGGAACATCCTGTTCTGAATTTGACGCAAGCCTTCGAGTTCTGACTGAGGTTCGTTGACTTTTCGCTCTGCCTCAGTCAATGCTTTGGCAAGCGCCTTACTGCCTCGACCTTCGCCAGCGAAGTCAATGAAGTTCGCGAGCCTACGATCTTCTGAGCTGAGTTCAGACTCTTTCCTTTGAATCTAGTCAGGCACGTCATGAGACAGTGCATGAATTTCCCTTTGCACTCTCTGAAAAATATCGTGAATTTGTTTTGAGCAGGGTGAAAATCGTGACCGAAAGTTTGTATGACGGCGGAAATGTTGCGCTGCTTCTGCCAGATATGTTCACGAGAGTTTTCTTCTTCAAATCCCAAAGCAACAGTTCGTCGATAGAGTCATGTATTGAATCAGAATATGTGTTTCTTTAAATCTTTGTATAATGAATTTTGTGAATCTGTGTTATTGTAATGAGAAATATCACCGTAACTGTTGACGATAGAACACATCGAGCTGCTCGTATCCGCGCTGCTGAGCTGGATACCTCAGTATCTGCATTAGTTCGCGACTATTTGAGAACCCTAGTTGATGACCAAGGAGAAAAGATGGAACTGAGTGGAAAAGTCATTAGGAAGACTAGAGCCGAATATCGTGAAAGAAAGCTAGGGGATGCTATAGCGAACATTCGTATTTCATCTCCTGAATTCAGTGCTGCAGACAATCTTTCCCGTGACACTCTATACGACCAAGCCCGAACCAACCCTGGTTCCATTTACTCGGGCGGGATAGCTAAAGACGATAATCTGTAAAGCGATTTGTGTAAATTGCCCAATGCGTTTCGTCGATACAAATATTCTAGTCTACGCAATCAGCCCCGACCCCACCGAAGCTGCAAAACAGAGCATTGCTCTGGATATTCTGGTTGCTGAAGAGTTGACCGTATCAGTCCAGGTTCTTCAGGAATTTTATTACCAGGCAACCCGTTCGAGTCGACGAGATGCGATCTCACACAGCAATGCCTTGGCATTTATTGAAAGCATTGGGCATATTCGTGTTCAGGATTTAACGCTCGAAGTATTTCGAAAAGGCGTTTCGATCAGCCAGCGCTTCCGCATATCCTATTGGGATGGTGCCATACTCGCCGCTGCCAAGGTCGCTGGCTGTATTGAAATTTATTCTGAAGATTTGAATCATGAGCAAGACTACGGTGGAATTCTCGTGATTAATCCATTCGTGTAATCAACCGGAAAAATTTTATTACGTTAGACAATTGAAGTGAAGGATGTACTCGCAATACTTTGTCAACTTTGAAAGCAACCTAATGATTGTTTAAGGGAATTCAACATTGAATAAAGTTGAGCTTGGAACGTTGAAGAAAGTCGCTTTACGAAGCGTCTGGACATCTGAATCGACTGACTTTACACCATGGCTTGCCGAAGAGGAAAATGTTCGCATTCTCGGATAATCCATTGCAATGGAACTGGAAGTTGAAGCTCAAGAAAAGAATGTCGGTCCTTTCTGAGCAGACATTCTTTGCAAAGACACCGATAACGGAAGTTGGGTTCTTGTTGAGAATCAGTTGGAATGTACGGATCATATTCATCTTGGCCAGTTGCTCACGTATGCTGCGGGCCTTCATGCTGTTACGATTGTCTGGGTGGCGGCAATGTTTACCGATGAGCATCGCGCTGCACTTGACTGGCTGAATGATATTACTGACGACCGCTTCCGGTTTTTTGGACTTGAAATTGAGCTCTGGCAAATTGATGGCAGTTCACCTGCTCCCAAGTTCAATATAGTTTCCAAACCTAACGATTGGAGTCGTTCGGTCACGCAGTATGCTAAGCAAATCAGAGAGGGTACTCTGGCTGAATTGGGGGCAGCCCAAATTCGGTTTTGGACTACGCTGAAACTAGCCTTTGAGAGAAGGAATAGTCCTATCAATTCAAAAAAGCCATCTCCTCAACACTGGACAACCTACGGAATCGGTCGAACGGATTTTCATAAATCAGCGACGATTAACTCAAAAGAAAAAAGAATTGGAGTTGAGCTATATCTTGATGGAATGGATACCCTTTGGTTCACCATCCGCTAGGTCCGGCAATTCCTGGCGTTCTTGGAGATGCCCGAGCGGAGGTTAGTGTCGAGGCAGTCAACGGCTATCTTGATGCAGTTAAACAATGTGGTGGTGATACTGACACTGCAACTAAGGCATTTCTTTATCTGTCAAAAAAAAGTTCATCCTCTTTGTGCTAGGACAGATTTTTCGATCTAGACAACAAATTCGTCACTTGGCGAAGCGTTTGCTTGCTATGAGAGAAAGTGATCAGGAGAAGATTAATAAAATAGTAGATATTCTTTGCTCAGAGTCTGGAAGCCATGATTACACAATCAATCGGAGGGAAGCAAAAGAACTTGGTCTTAGAGTCGGTAAATGCGATGAAAACCTGTATCGTACGATACAGGAAATCAGTAGCAGTTATTCTCAGGAATTGGAATTTCGAAACATCCGCAGATTAAATGAAGCGCTTCTTCAGCATGTCGATTCACTTCCTGTTGAATTAACAGACAAACCGCTGAAAGCCAAATATACGCGTGCAATTATTGAGAGTGTATCGCATAAGGCTCATCATTTTGTTTCTCGAGCAAACATCGAAATTAAGCAGGATGATGGTAAAACGTCGATTCGAGAGCTTATCAATTTCGAAGGCTGGATAGTGCAATGAGGAAGTACAAAAAAGTCGCAGAAACTTCGATTAGCCAAACAGCTGCGAGCCGCTTTCATTTGCCTGAAACGCTCAATTGGCAAAGTGAATTTGTGCAAGGTAGGTGGATCATGTCGCCTTTTGAAAGGCAAATAAAAACAACCTATTCAGAGATAATCGCGTCAACTGATGTACAAGAAGTTAGTGTTGGCGACGCAAAATCGAATTGTTTCCGGCCCTTCCCGAGTCGTGGCAGTGTCGTCACAAACGAATTGATTGATAAAATACGGAGTCAAATTGGAGACTAAGTGCGAGCATTGCTAGACGTGAACGTACTGATTGCGTTGTTAGATGAACAGCACGAAATGCATACTTCGGCAACGCATTAGTTCAATAGTAATGTCGATTTCGGCTGGGCTACCTGTCCCATAACACAAAATGGATGTTTGAGAATAATGTCTCAAAAAACTATCCAAATCCACTATCAATTTCACAAATCGCGGACCGGCTTCGCGAAGCAGTCGAATCTTCGCATCATCATTTTTGGCCGGATGACGCAAGTCTTTTGGCAGCAAAAAGTATTTTGTGGCAACACATAATTGGGTCTAAGCAAGTTACAGACGTATATTTGCTTGCGTTAGCCATCAAACACGAAGGCAAGTTTGTGACTTTTGATAATCGTATCAATCCGTCTGTAGTGGTGGGAGCAGACCGCCATCTCCATGTGGTTTAACGTGTACTTTTCTGTCATAGAAAGCTCATTCTCAGGGAAATCATCGCAAAAGTTCGACTACAGCCCTTCCGGGCCCACCAAGTTAGAATCGATTAGAATCCGATACGACGGACGCCAATCACGCGATCTAGGTGCGTATCGTTGCTTAGTATGGGTGAATCATATTGTTTTGCGATGGCGGCAATCCAAGTGTCATTGGAAGGTATGGGTGCACCATTACTCTTCAATTCCAATCGAATCTGCGCGTACCATTGAGCAGTCATTCGATCAACTGACGCAATTTCAACGTTCGGTAAGATTAGATTTAGCCAACGTGCATAACGGTCATAGTAACGAGACTGTTGAATGCCAAAATAATATTCGCCTAGAACGATGCTGGGAACTGAGACGCTGTTTGTGTTGCCAAGGATTTCTTCTGCCGTTTGAATTCCTTCTGCCCACGCTGATAGAGCGTTGGTATCCAGGATTATTGACAGTCGTTCTCGTCAACAACACCGAATTCTTCTTCGATGAGTTCGAGTATCCTGTGGTTTTCCTCTGCTAAATCAGCCAAGTCTCCAAAGCCAGTCATCCAAGGTTTTTCATTCTGTTTGTGGTATGGCAAAACAGCTGACTCCTCTATCAATCCGGAAACAAGCTGACTGAGAGTTATGCCTCGGATTTCTGCAGCCGATTCAGCTTTCTTAAGGATACTGTGACTTATTTCGATTACGGTTTTCGTCATTTGGCAGCTGGCAGAATTCTTTGCTAAAGGTTGGTTGTTTCTTGTCGAATTCGATCGTGACAAAATTCAATCCCATAGGTTTTACTTTTTGTCGTTCTTCACAACAATTCGCGCATTAAACTGTTTGACCGTACGAGGAAGTGTACTGAACTGAATCTGGGTACGATGAATTTTGTGAATCCATATTGAACTAAGCCGCTGCGTGGCATGGTCGTCATCCGACGTCCATCGGAATTCCGAGTCCATCCGAACCGATTCCAGAATACATGCTCCGACTCAATCTCGATCAGCTAACCCTGTACGACCGGAATCCACGCATTCAACCGAATCAGGGCTATTACATGCTCTATCACCTCACCGACTCCGCATACTTGTGGAATGTCAGCATGAAAACGTTAGAGCGCTTCAACGCGCATATCTGTCAGATTACGTTTGCTGCGGCTAAACACCATGCCGATCAGGTGGACCGGCTGCCCGCGGTCTCGATACTTTTCAGCATAGCGCTTTTCCCGTATCTGCGTGATGGCACTGTCCAGTGCTTCCTGCACTCCTTTGTTGTCTTCCACCATCTTGAACTCAAGCACAAACACCTGACCTTGATGCAGTAATACCATGTCCGACCGCCCATGGCTTGACGAATCCTCTGCCTTGAGATCAACCTGGGTCGTTCTGAAACTCATGTACAACAAACTCGCATACCAGGACTCATAACGGCCAAGTTTGCCGCTGGCATGCCATTCATAGGGAATTTCCTCAAGCAGAGTCTGAATCTTTTCTCTGAATGCCTCAAAGTCGGAGTTCCCGAGCGCTTCAATGAGACTTTCCCCTGCCTCTGCTACCGCTTCGCCACACCCTGTCAAGTGTTCCGCCAGACCTAGGTTGAAGCTGCTCTGCACCTCAAAGTTCGGATAGTCCAGATAGTACTTGATGCGACTTCCCTGCAGTTCCTTTCTGGCAATGGTCAGATAGCCAGACTGAAACAATAATGCTTCATGACTGAACCTGTCAAGTTCGAATTTTGACACCAGAGCCGCATCTACCACGCGATGTTCCAATTCCATGGGGCTGACTTTTCTCGCCGTTAACAGTCGGTATACATAACCGGGTTCGCCAGAGTGGAACCAGTATTCCTGAAATTCGCGCTTCTTGAACAGGTGAAGAATATCGTGTGGATTGTAGAGTTTCTCTTCGCCAAGCCAGTGGTAGCCGTTGTACCACCTGCGAATCTCGTCCCGATCCAGTCCGGGAAGTTCCGGGGCAAAAATGGTATCCAGATCATGATCCGTATATCCGCAAATATCTGCTAGGGGAGGGTAGAGACTGATATCGTCAAGATTATTGAGACCCGACGAAAAACTGGTTTTCGAGAACATCGTGATGCCGGTCACGAACACAAAACGGATATGTTTTTCTGCATCCTTCAGTATGCTGTAGAGATCACGCAAGGTATCCCTGTTTTCTCTCGCCTTCTCTTTATCCTCCAGCACATTCAGCACAGGTCGATCATATTCATCGATCAATACCACGACCTGTTTCCCCGTCTTTTGGTGCAAATCAGCCAATAGATTCCGAAGTCGATCGGGAGCTTCCAACACCTCTGGAGAAGACTTCAGATCAAATGTCGATTCGATTCCGCGTAGTTGGTTGAGTACATTTTTCTCCACAGACTCTGGCGTACTGACGTTTCCGCCAAAACTCAGGCGCATGACCGGATACTTGACCGACCAGTCCCAATGCGGGTGGATATCCAAGCCTTGGAACAAGGGCTCGTTTCCTTCAAACAGTTCCTGCAGGGTATCAACCAGGAGGCTCTTGCCAAAACGACGGGGGCGGGAGAGAAAATAATGTCGCCCACTCCGGATGAGTTCTCGAATCAGAGGCGTCTTGTCGACATAGTAATAGCCCTCTTCACGGAGAGTAGAAAAGGTTTGAATCCCTATCGGTAGGGGACGACGCTTTGCCTGGATTTTCGAATTCATTATGTCACCATCATAGCACAGGAGCTAACCCTAGAATTGCTTGAGGGTGATATCGAAAACCTCGCGCTTCACTTTCAATCGCACCCGGACAGAATGACAAAGCATGACACGTCATGACAGTGGTGTATACTCATCTTTATGAAAAATATCAAAATCAGTTCCAAAGTTGATGAGGTCGTTTGGCAAGACTTCAAAGCGCTGGCCCAGGAACGCCGTCAGAATGTTTCTGGTTTGTTGACCGATGCTATACGAGAATACGTTCAGCGACAACGTATCAGACCAGTTGTATTAACACACTTGGAATTATCCATGGAACAAAACGAAGAATTGGGGAAACTGCTGGCTAAGTGATTCAATTCTTGACTCTTGAAGAGATTCTTGCAATCCACAAATCCGTAATTGAGCGATTTGGAGGTCAGTCAGGAATTCGGGACCATGGATTGTTGCTTAGCGTATTGTAGAGACCTCAAACCGGATACTACAATGACCTGGCGCAGATGGGTGCCGCGTTGTTTGAATCTCTGATCAATCGTCAGTTGGCGGAATGAAGGCACTTGGAGTATGCCGGTTAGGGGCTATCTGTAGTGAGCGATGAAGCGAAAATCGCCAGCCCTGCCTCGATTCCCCAGAGTGCGGGCCTATTGCAGAACATCGCTAACTCCTCAAATCCACTCTTGCTGAGGGTTAAGCATTCAAGAATAAGGACGTAAACCGATACAAAAACATAATTCGAACAAGGTTCGGATACGTTGCGACCGGGCCCACCAGACAAGCGTTTGTTATTGGATAGGGAGGGTTGATGCAGTTTTCACAGCATTTGACAGGGAGTCAAGATGCTCGCGTACAATTTGTTTAGCATTTTTTTGCGACGCTGAACAGCGCTGGGAATACGTAAATTTAGAAATTTGAATGTGGCAGGGATAATGAATAGAAAAGCAGGCACATCGTTCCCAGAGACAGCAAATAGGCAGTGCGCAAGACTGTCTCTTATCAAGTGACTCGAAAGTATGATACTCAGCAAGAAGCCATAGATGTGGCGCGTGAGTTCGCTCGGAATCAAAAACAAATCTTTACATCCACGGGCGCGATGGTCGAATTCGCAAACGTGATTCCTACGGAAATGATCCGTTTCCACCAAAAGGCTGAATTTTGGTTTTGCCGATCAATAACCTGCTATAGTGTCAAGCCATTCGACTATTGTCGAATAAAGGTGTCTCAGCATTAGCCGTGGTGAATTGCCAGTCGATATATTTATGCAACACAAGAAACTTGACTCGGCACTATCCCAAATCAAACAAGGCGGGTTTCATATCGATAGCGGTGAAACAGATAAGTATGAGTCATTCGATAGAATGACTCTTCTAGCGAAGAATTATCGCCGCTCTGATGAACTGATGTTCAATTTGGTGCAGAAACTTAACCCCGACAATTACCAAGACGGCGCAACCCTGGCCGAACTAACGCAATCGGTTTCGGACGGGGTAGATGCTGCAGAAAAGCGGATGGAAGATCGAGCATGGCAAAACAGATTTGGCAAGGAATTAAGGGTTGCCGGATGGACTTTAAAATTAAAGAGACGGGACAAAAAACCAACTCGGTTATGGTTTCCGTCAATAAAAACGTAACGCCGTTACGTCCCGTTACGTCATTTTCTTTATAGACACGGTGATGCGCGGGCGCGCAATGACCATACTCTATAGGAAATAGACGTTACAGGACGTTACACTAAACAAAATTGGAGAAAATTATGGATGAAAAAAAGAATGGAGTGTTCTAGCATTCAACTGCGATCTTGATCGGCATGAACAAATAGGGCAACAGATTCACTCGACATCATAATTTTGCAAGTTGCTCTGCCGCTAGCGGGAATTGCTGCTTGGCCGGTGCGAAAGGTAACGCCATGACCGAAACCCTGATACCATTCCTGCTCGCCGTTCTGACGTTGCTGATCATTCCCGGCCCCGACATGGCCTTTGTCATGGCAAATGGCATTGCCTATGGTCGGCGTGGCGCGTTTTTCTCAGCGCTTGGCATCAGTTCTGGGGGCTTAGTTCTGGCAGTCGCCACCGCACTCCTCGTGGCCGCCACGTTGGCGATAAGCCCGTCAGCTCTTCTCGCGCTGCAGCTTGCTGGCTGCCTCTATCTGCTCTACGTCGCCACACGCACGATCGTCCCTCGGCCCGGGCCCGCGGGCATCTGCGCACCTGCACCCACGTCCGGAAACCTGTTTCTGCGTGGAGTGGTAACCAATGTCTCCAACCCCAAGGCACTGATATTCTTCTCTGCGTTCATCCCGCAGTTCATTCCGGACGATGCGACGGGGCCAGCACTCTACGCATTCCTGCTTGGTGCTTTGCTGTGTTTTGTCGGCGGTGCAGTGAACTTCGCCATCGGCGCATCGGGAGTGCTGTTTTCAGGTCTGAATCGAATCGGCTTTCTAGGGCGGAGTTGGAGCCAGTGGATTGTCTTCGCGGTCTTCGTCTTGATCAGCGTGACCTTCACGGTACAAGCTGTGGTACATGGATAAGGTACCGACAGTCCCGGTCGAACTCAGATGACCGTCTGAACTGCCGGGGCGATTCAGGGCCGGGACCATTTTTGCGAGGTGTCGTTGATCCGCAGAAGGGAGATTGTCATGACAACTGACGCGAAGAAGAATTCGGTCTTGCGGGGCCGGCATGGCTTTTGTCTGACCGGCCATGCGGCACGAAGTCGACCGCGATACCCTTGCGGATATCCGAAGGTATGTCAGTTCCGGGGCGTGCATCGGCTGCGCGGGGCGCCGGGAATTTAATGGGAAACGACTGCTAGACGCACGCGGGGTGGTCTCCGGATCGCCCTTTTTTTGCGTCCGGCTCAACCGATCTTCGGGGCGCATTTCGGATCCCAGCATTCCAACACCATCACGTCACCGCGGGGCAAGCCTAATTTCTTGACGGCCCGTTGTGCGGATTGCCGGTGCGTGTAGGGTGTGGCGATCCGATAGAAGATCCGGCCCGTCCTGGCCTTCTTCCAAATGTGATAATGGGGGCGATTCGTCTGTCTCTGTGCCATGCTTACAAAAGTAAGCAGGGCGGGGGTGCTGTCAATTGCAATCAGGGGTAAAGATGATAGTTACAACGAATGTGGTTTTGAACCGATGATTGCCGTTGTTACATATAAGGACACTCAAAAAATGCTTGCAGAACCGAAACTCACCGTCGAGCAAATCAGAAATGCGCTGTTAGAAACGGGTGGTTTAAGAACTTTTGCTGCAAAACGGCTTGGTTGCCGTTTGAGGACAATCGACAAAGCGATTGAAGATCACGACACTCTCAAGGAAACGATGTATGAAATCAGTGAGTATTTCCTGGACCTGGCCGAAGCGACAATCCTGTATCATTTAGAGAAAGGAAATCTGACCGTGCTTCGGTGGTACGCCGATTTCAAGCTGCGGGATCGAGGATCTGGCAAAACGGATCGCCAAAACATTCAACCCCAATATCCGAAGCCGGAAATTGTGTTTAAACACGCGCATTCTCCCGATCAACCCAGCCGGGTTCAGACCGACAAACCCCCACTTCATATCGTCGCCGCGGAATAGTCTTTAAGACTTTCTTATATTTCAGCAAGGCTTGGATCGGATCCCGGCTGACAGTGCCAGGAGACCGGGCGGGCAATTGACTTTTTATCTGAAAATGGCTTATATTGCGACATCATGGGACATTCCGAGACATTAGACGAAAAGCAGCAACTGGCGGCGTTTGCGTTAGCACAAGGTCACACAGTGACCGAGGTTGCAAAAAAGGTTGGTGTGGATCGTCGAACATTGAGCCGATGGAAAGCCGATGCTGATTTTGCCAAAGCGGTGCGCGATGAAAATACCCACCTCATTGCCGATGCGCGAAGGGAATTAGTGGGTTTGAGCCAACTGGCGGTCAATGGGTTGCGCGAGGTTCTTGAAAACACCGAGACTCCGCCGCAAGTCAAGATAAGCGCGGCGCGTGAGGTGTTGAACCGGACCCTTGGGAGCATTCATCAAACCACAAGCAAAGAACGTGAAGTGGTGTTTCAACCTTCCCCCTTTCTTTTTCATTAGGCGAGATATTTCCCGGCTTCCGAAGCCGTAAGGTTACGGGTGTATTTTGCCAGCATCCGGGTGGTCTGCCACCGGGCTTGCGTCATGGTTGCCTGTGAAGGCGCCCCGGTTTGTGTCATGCGGATGGCGCATCCCACGCGCCCGCTATGACCGCTAAAGGCACCCTGGAGACCGGCGGCTTTCGTGATGGCCTTGATCCGGCGATTGAGTTGACTGGGAGAGAGATTGAACACGGGATGTTCCGCGCAATCCTCCCCGTCCCCCGCGGGCCGTAAGCGGTTGATGTCCTGCATGGCTTGCGGCGAGGCATAGACCACCACCCCTTCCCTTTCCTGATCGGTCTTGGATTTGCGGATGGTGATGCGACCGCTGCCATCCGACTCCTGCGCAATGTCGCCCCAGACCAGCGTCGCGGCTTCACTGACGCGCAAGGCACAATCGGACATAAAAGAACAAATAGCCATGCTCTTGGCGGCGTAGGCACTCTTTTCGATGGATCCATTCAGGTGACCGCGGATCTGGGCAAGGGCATTGCTATCGAGCGCGGCCGCCTGGCGAGGGGTGACCGTGGTGGACCGGGCCAGACCGCGGATCACCGTCTGCACGTGTGCGCTGCCGCACGGCTTGTCCCGGTTTGCGGCGGCAAAGCCGGCGTTGATGGCGGATGCCGCCATCTTGATGCTGGCAAGCCCCTTTCCGGTGTGGGCCAGGTTTGCGAGGTAGGCGGCAATGGTTTGAGTGGTCGCCTCGAGGGGGTCGATGGATTGCGAGCCGCACCAGCGTGCGAACTGATTCCAGGCCGTGCGGTAGGCGCGGCGGGTGTTCGATGACTTGCTGGCGTGGATGGCGCTGGCCAGCGTCTCCCGGGCGGACGGGGAAAGGTCGATGTCCTGGGTTTGGTTTCGGGATGGGACAGGCGCTGGGACAGGGGTGGTTGCCATGATCGGTTCCTTTTTATCTATGATGCGTGATAACTGTAAGTATGCCACCGAAAATATGAAATTGACAAAAGAAGAAAACGCTCGACTCGAAGTGATACAGCAGCAAATGGACCAAAAGCATATGAGATTTTCAGATAGAGATTGGCTGTTGATTGACGAAGTTGATTCACTCATTGACGAGCTTTCCAGC
Organism: Arenicellales bacterium; assembly: GCA_965200545.1. GTDB lineage: Bacteria > Pseudomonadota > Gammaproteobacteria > Arenicellales > JAJDZL01 > JAJDZL01. Next base: position 906,277 of record CBDAUJ010000002.1, read on the forward strand.
CAGAAGGGTTTCGACAACTGAGCAAAGCGGGTGAATCTGCAAAAAATAGTCCCGTTTACATACCCCGTATAGAAGTATCGACGTACTGAAACACCTCCAAGATACACAGAATACAGACGGTTCAAACCGTACTTAAAACGGGAGTTCGGTGAGGCTAAAAGCGTGTCGTGCGTGAATTCTTGCGGCAGCTGATCGTTTTGCAAGCAGAGTACCTGACACTTCAAAGGTTGTGCAAGGCCAAGAAGCTCACTTAAGCACAGTTGATCGACCTTCTTGATATACGGCAAGCTGTGGTTTCGAATAGGGAATAGAGAAGTGGTCTGCTATTGAAACTTTTGAAATCTTGTGGGCTTGCGACTTGATTCAGGAAAAGGGATTGAGCAGTCTGACACCTGTGTCTTTGAAATGAGAGATGTTCCTGGTAACGACACATAAATTGTGGGTCAGTGCGGTCGCGGCGATTTGCTTGTCATGCGAATTCTGATGGTGAGGCACACGCAGATAGCCCCATACCTGTGCTTTGCGCTCAGTGAAAGGGAGGAGATGATTTCGATAGTTTGTGGTGACGTTGTCAAGCCAAGAGACCAGAAGGTCCGCTTGATCATGATTACCACGGTGTCGAATCATTTCGACACCTCGCCTCAGCTCGCCAATCGTTATGACACTCAGATAGAATTGCTGGCTTTCCTTCGCGGATGCTGATAAGAATGCCTGAACGTCCCGGTTGGCTTTAGAACGTTTTTGAAACTCGCTAACGACATTGGTGTCAAGTAAATACACGATTCGGCGGCTCATCTTGCTGAGATGAAAAATCGTCATCATGACCCACTGGCGGGATCGATTGAATGACTTCGGCAAAACTTTTTCTTTGAGGAGTCAAAAGAGCCGCCGCCAGCAAATTTCGATGCTCTGCTTCCGCGCTGATGCCTTTTTTGCCAGCTTGTAATTTCAAGGCTTTTACAATTTTTTCATCAATATTCCGTACAACTAAATTTGCCATGTACACCTCTATTTGTATTCAAGAAGTCAATAATCGTATCGGCTTGATGCAATCAATGATAGCATCATTATATTGCTCCTGTTTTATTACTTTAAAGCAAGAGATTGGGTAGTCTCAGTCGTAGTTTTTCAATTGCCGTTTCGGAAGATTTCCAAGGTTTGCCTTTGATCCTTGCGATCAGTTCAGTCCATACCAAGTTAAACGCGCGGATCGAAACATTGCTGTCATAGCAAACAGATGCAGGCAATAGAGGATCGACATCATCCGTCAAACTGCTCTGCAATTTTTTCAGCATTTGCTTCTCAGCTTCAGCTCGAGTAATGAAAAAATTGTCTAATTCCACATAATGTTCAAAGCATGCCGCAAGTCGATCGAAATCGATTGGGTGCTGCTCAATGCCAGCGTACAAATCAAACAGGTCACGGTTTTTTCTTCTTTGCAGAAGTGCGCACAGTTTCGTCGCAAACAATTTGTCAGTATCAAAAAGAGACGATATCGGTGTTCGCACTATACCAGTTATTATCCATACGAAATGGAAATCGCTTGATTCCATAGAAATTCTTGTGTTCTCGAGTGTTGATTTCAACTTTCAGTCCGAGTTGTTCATTTGGACTGTTTTCTGGAGAAATTGAAGACCAAATGGGTAGTGTGGTTTGTTTGTTTTAGTTTGCAGCCGCCTAGCCACGATAACGTGGTGCGTATTGTATCTCCGATCGGCATTGGTTGAGTTTGAACTAAATCGATGTCTTCCGAGTAGCGTAAGGGTTGATCTAGCAGTATTTTGTGAATTGCTGTTCAGCCTCTAAGCGCTATCTTGTTCGCCAGTTCTTCCGAGTTGAAAAGATCACAAAGTGTACGTGACAGAATTAAATCTTGCTCAATTTGTCGGAATTGCGGCCACGGCGCCTGATTGCGCCACTGCTGAATGAAATTGATCGGAATCAATAGTCAATTGCTAATTTTCGGTTAATGACAAGTTTCCATTTGTAATCGACTTCATCTTGCAGTGCGAATTCATTGGGTAGCTTAGAAGTGGAAGGATCAAGGGGTTTCAGCGATTTGGCGCGATTAGCAAACAGCGCAAGCACAGCCGCCTGATCACGATGCCCCGTATTGTCCAGTAGATAGCCCAGTCGCCGTAATGTTGTATTTTCATAAGCCGTTGCAAGTGCAGAAAGTTTAATTGAGTCAGCACTTCCACCAATATCTTTTACGATCTGGGCAACATAATCTAATCCTGCCGCTTTTCGAAAATATCGGGAACAGTCCAATAATGTATGCTCTATGCCAGCAGTCTTGGCAAACCCTGAGGGATTTTTCATCTGAACTAGCCATTTGACTTTATTCACCACTTTGAATTTACGAGGAGATTGGAAAATAAACTCAATTTTATGTCGCCCGACCTGGATTGGACGCAATTGTTTCGGTGTGATGACTTGAAATGCCATGCCAGCCTGGTGTGATGCACCATGATACTCTGCCGCTCGTAATAGAGAAATTCGATAATCAACCCCAAGATATTTCATCAACGGTGCAATCCAGCATTCTGGATCTGGGGCGCCGGAGAATCGATCTTCAGGTTTTAGTATCAAATAAAAACCGCGAAATGGAATCGCCAATCGTTGTTTTTTTCGTAAACGATTGGCGCTTGCCGCCAGTGCTTCCGGACTGACTCTGAGTTGCTGTAATGCATCTTCACGCAAAAGTGGTTCTTGCCTTCGGCAAGCAAATTATCAATCATTGTTTGTAGTGAGGCCATTCCCCTATTCATATGCAAATAATGACATAATTTGTCGTTATTAGATTATGAATGGGTTTAATGCCGGGTGAAATGAATGCAACCAAATCAGCAAGAAAAAATCAAAAGAGATTTAGAATCAAATTCCTTCAAGTCCCTGAGCAAATTAAACCGAACCATTGAAGAAGTCTCAGCAATTGAAAAAACGTGTTATTTGGAAGTCGTTTGAAAGCGGGGGTAGAAAGTGCGGATACGCTTCGTCCGCACACACCACATTGGAATCAGAGAAATTATCATCCAAATATAGCCTGAATACTATAAAATTATTCATAATGTGGGCGGTTGAGATACATCATGAATTCAAAGCAGAGTTCGAAAACTTAGACATAGCTGCGCAGGACGCTATTGCTGCCCGAGTTTTGTTATTGAAAAAATATGGACCAAATTTGGGACGCCCTTATGCAGATACTTTGAGTCGATCAAAATACGCCAATATGAAAGAATTGAGGTGTTCAATCAGCAAAGGAGAATGGCGAGTTGCGTTTGCATTTGATGCAGAACGTAAAGCGATATTACTAGTCGCAGGGAACAAGTTAGGAGCTAAAAAAAATCAATTTTATAAACAATTGATTGCCATAGCTGACAAACGATTTAAACAACATTTAATATCGTTGAGCGGGAGAAAATGATGAGCATTTCTTTTAATGAACTATTGAATGAATTTCCAGAAGACCGGCGCAATCGTATCACAGCCGAAGCTGACCGATTAGAAACTGAGTATCTGACGCTTCAAAAGTTACGCAAGGCCAAGAAACTCACCCAAGCGCAGTTGGCCGACATTCTGAATATTCGGCAAGCGACGGTTTCGAATATGGAAAAAAGAAGTGATCTGTTGCTGTCGACCTTGCGCAGCTATGTGGAGGCCATGGGCGGTAAATTGAACTTGACGGTTGAATTCCCTGATCTAGGGACTGTCGTGCTTAACGGACTTGGTGATACTGAATGACTGAATGGCCGCCATCGAGTTGATAGGAAATTTGTTGGTTTTAACCAAATCCTCTGCGTCTCTCTTTGGTAGTTTCCTTACCGTAAGGTTTAGCCAACGAATATACCGGTTATGGTAATGAGACTGTTGAATGCCAAAATACTCGCCTAAGACAATGCTGGGAAATAAGATGCTGTTTGCGTTGCCAAGAATTTCTTCTACCGTTTTAATTCCTTCTGCCCACACTGATAGAGTGTTGGTATCCAGAATCATTGGCAGTTATTCTCGTCTGCAACACAGAATTCTTTTTCGATGAGCTTGAGCATTCTGTGGTTTTCCTCTGCTAAATCAGCCAAGTCCCCAAAGCCAGTCATCCAAGGTTTTGCATTCTGCTTATAGCATGGCAAAGCAGCTGAATCTTGAACAAAAGCGGTAACAAGCAGACCGACAAGCAAATGGTGGAATTAGAGCATCTGGAAGATCTTTCGTAAGATCAAATCGATATGGACGATATTCCGGAGATGACAGATTGATCTGGCGCTGAACGCGGTTTGTTTTGCAAGCCGGTTAAACGGCAGATAATGTTGCGCTTGGATGCCGATATTGTTTATTACTAAATATTTTCTTGGAGAAATGATGACGTGAGTATCACTACATTTACCAGTCGCGAATTTAATCGAGATGTATCTCGTGCGAAAAAGCATCGAAATTAAGATCGGTCTTTATTACCAACCGCAACAGGCTGGAGCATGTTTTGCTCACTATAGGTGAATACCATAGGTTGAAAGGTGAAAAGTCCAATCTTTTAGATGCTTTATCAATGCCAGGTTTGGCTGATTTTGATCCCCTGAAAGTCCGCATTAAAAGCCGCTCCGCTCTTGGCTGATGTTTCCACTCAACACCTGCGTTCTCTCTGAGTTGCGAAAAGTTGGAGACAGCAGAGCTGATGCCAGCTTGGTGAAAAATTCTATACATCCGTATTGGCTCCATGGAATTGGAGATAGGTATTTTGCGTATAGAGCAACGCGACTCGCAGCAAGGGTAGATTGCGACAACGGATGGACCGGTACATAATGCCGGAATTCATGGGACGCACACTGCCGATGGATAACACTGTCGTATTTATGTACGCTCGATTACATATGTACTGGACCCGCGCGGTCTGAACGTGATGTGCGATTGATAGACAGCTATAGTTGTTGCGAATGCGGTCACATTTTGTGCTGAGCTGGGGATTTTTGACGATTTGGTCTCAACATTCATTTGAAAGTGTTAACAAAATTGCTCATATTATGAATGCAGCATAGCATACTCACTTGTATCGCCTGCGTCTTGATCTCCTCGACGGATATCTCAAATCGGAAAGCGGATTCAGATGAACAGCTGAAGTCATTTGAGCTGTTTTGCTGTACTTCCGTTTGAACCGGGTCGCATTCGAGATGCAGCGTTGTGGACGGATTTCAACGAATATTGCACTGAATGTCATTGGGGCAGATAGGCTGCAAACTGCCTCTCCACCTGCTTTGGATTATCCGCAAGTCCTTTCGAAACCCCTTGAGCCATGTCACCGGGATAGACCTCCTCTTCACCGTTTTCGAGCGCATCCAGAGACCTTTCAGCAACGTCAGCCGGCGGCATTTTGGGCGGCGGGAAGTCGCGACTCATGTCTGTATCAACGGCGCCTGGCATAACGGCCAGTACTCCCGTACCCTGTCCGGCCAGTTCTGCACGCACACCTTGTGTCAAGCTCAGAGCAGCGGCTTTGGATGCGCAGAGCGAACCCATAAGCGGTAGATTGACGTGTGCCAGGATGGATAAAACGTTGAGGATTGCACTGCCCTCGCTTTTTGCGAGAATGGGTGCAAACGAGCGGCACATCGACAGGGTCCCAAAATAATTGGTTTCCATCTCTTCGCGGGCGCAGCTGATATCGTCGCTGGCGACGAATGCACTGAGCCGATTGATGCCGGCGTTATTGATCAGTAAACTGACATCTTGACATTGTTTGGCGGCATCTGAAATCTGCGCGGGATTGGTGATGTCGAGCTGCACTGCATGAACCTGGTCTGGATAGGCCTCAGCCAGATTTTTGAGATTGCCCGTATCTCTTGCGCAGGCATAGATTTTGGCCGCGCCGCGCTTGATGAGGGCATGGACAAACGCACACCCAATGCCTCGATTGGCGCCGGTCACCAAAGCCGTGCACCCTGATATCTTGAATTGCTTGGCCATATCTAGTTCTGTCTCCTTTTCAGTTTCGTGCAAACGGTCAGGCGGCTGAGCGTTCTCAAGCCACCCGGGTTCGATAATCGGCAGGGGAATAGCGTTCAGAAGAAGTTTCGTATAGGCTTGTTGCGGTGACTTGAAAAGCATCTCGCCTGTGGCCGATTCCACCGCTTTTCCATTATGCAGTACCAGCACATTGTCGCAGATATGATTGACGACTGCCAGATCGTGACTGATGAAGATCAGCGCGAGGTCAAGGTCTTCTTTAAGGCTCTTGAGAAGCTCGACAATGCGCGCAGTCGCGCTGACATCCAGTCCTGATACGATTTCATCGGCAACGATCAATTGTGGACGCAGTGCGATTGCCCGCGCAATGCCGACGCGCTGTCGCTGTCCGCCGCTGAGCTCATGGGGATAGCGGTTCACAAAATCACCGGGCAGTCCGACCCGCTCAAGCACGACTCGGGCAATGCGCTGCGACTCTCGAATGCTGTCAACTTGACCGAGAGTGAAAAGCGGCTGCGCTAAACTCACATAAATCTTATGCCTCGGATTCAGCGCCGACTGGGGGTTCTGGAAAATAAGCTGCATGCCGGCGCGCAGCGGGCGCAGCTGCCGTTCGCTGAGGTGAGTGATGTCATGCCCCTTGAACACGACTGTGCCGCCAGTGGGACGATAAAGGCGCATGATGGTTCGCCCCAGTGTGGTTTTGCCGCTGCCTGATTCGCCGACAATCCCCAGCGATTCGCCGCGTGACAGCGAAAAGTCAATGCTCTTTAGAATCTCGACCAGCGGAGCGGCACCCAAAAGACGCTTGCGAAATCGGTCAGGCAGCGCCAGGCTGAGATTTTCGACGTTGAGGAGCGCTTCCTGCCTCATGATGAAAATGCTGCGCCAGATTCAGCCAGTCGTGAATCAAACCGATAATAGCTCGCGGTTTGATCCAGCAGAGTTTTCGTATAGTCATGCTGTGGCTGGCGGAACAGGCGATCCGCCAGCTGGCACTCGACCACAGCGCCGTCGTGAATGACACTGACTACATCACAAGTTTTGGCAACCACACCCAAGTCGTGCGAGATAAATAGCACCGCGGTTCCGGAATTGGCCTGCAGCCGTTTGATCAGCTGCAGAATTTGGCGCTGAACAGTGACATCCAGGGCGGTCGTCGGCTCATCTGCGATAATCAGCTCTGGACGGCAGGAAAAAGCAATAGCGCTCAGAACCCGCTGCTGCATGCCCCCTGAAAGCTCAAATGGATACTGCTGAATGACCCGTTGAGGGTCTCGGATCTGCACATCGCTCAGCAGCTCCAGGCTTCTTTGAACAGCCTGTTTTCGGCCAAGCTCGAGATGCAGCCGCAGGACGTCGGACATTTGACGTCCCACCCGGTGAACCGGATTCAGGGAAGTCATCGGGTTTTGGGGAATCATGGCGATATGCCGGCTGGACATTTTCCTGCGCGCCCGGCGGTCCAGTCCAGTCAATTCAACATTGCCGAATTTGATGCTGCCGCTGCGAATTCGAGCTGCCTGCGGCAGAATGCCAAGAATGGACTTGGCAAGCATGCTCTTGCCCGCTCCTGATTCGCCCACCAAGCCGTGGACTTGGCCGGATTGGATACTCAGGCTGACGCCTCGCAGGATCGGAGACAGGCTTTGCCTGTGCTGCAGATCAACCTGCAGGTCGGTCACACTCAGTATTGCAGTCATCGCCGCAGTACCGGGTCAAGCAGCGAGCGAAGTCCATCACCCAGCGCGTTGAATGCGAGCACGACCGCGATAATGCAGGCCATTGGCAAGGCCATAATCCACCATGCCTGATGGACGTACTGGCGGCCTTCCTGAATAAGACCGCCCCAGGTGGCCTGATCTGACGATATGCTCAATCCGACAAAACTCAAGATTGCCTCGACGATGACCGCAATCCCCATCTCCAGCGAGAGCAGTGTGATGAGCAGCGGGAAGACATTCGGGAAGATCTCCCGCCACAGGATTTTCCATCGCCCCAGTCCGATTGTCACCGCTGCATCAATGTAATCCAATTCCTTCTGGACCAAGGTTTCTGCGCGTACCACCCGACAGAAACGGGTCCAGTCAATCACTGCAATTGCAATAATCACCGAGTGCAGGCCAGTGCCGATGACCGCGACTAGCACAATGGAAAGCAGAACCGGCGGGAACGCCATCCAGATGTCGACCATTCTGGATATGACCATATCCAGGTAGCCGCCGTAATACCCCGCGAGCATTCCCAGCACGGTGCCTAGAACTGCAGCCAGGCTGGCTGCAATGAAGGCAACAATCAGGGCCACCCGGGCGCCATAAATCAGTCGGGAAAGAAGGTCGCGACCCAAACTGTCGGTGCCCAGAATGAATGTTTCATTATGACCGTCGGCCCAAAATGGCGGCAAAAGTCCGCTGATCAGATCCTGTTCAAGCGGATTGTGCGGAGCGAGCAGGGGGGCGAGCAGCGCCGCAGCTGCAACCAGGCCAATGACCGTGCCGCCCAGCCATATGCGCAAGCTCGCAGCGCGCTTGCTGCTGTCAGTCTCACCCATGGGTCACCTTGGGGTTGAGCATCCGGTAACTCAAGTCCACTAGTAGGTTGACCAGAATGAAAATGATTGCGAAGGTCATGATCAAACCTTGAATGAGCGGTAAATCGCGATCAATGACTGCACCTATCGCCATATTGCCGATGCCGGGATAACTGAAAATTTTCTCCACCAGCACTGTTCCGCCTAAAAGAAAATTGAACTGAACGCCGGACAGCGCAACGGTCGGAATCATTGCGTTTCGAAGCGCCTTGCCGACCAAAATACGCCAGCGGCTGAAGCCATGCACCTCGGCCAGCGTGATATAGTCGTGAGTAAGAACTTCGCGAAGCGACGCTTTCAGCGTTCTGGCAATGACCGCAGTCAATGGCAGAGCGAGCGCCATGGCGGGCAGCAGCAGGTGAGACAGAAGATTGCTGAGCACTCGGAATTCGCCTCGCACGAGACTCTCAGCCAAGTAGAACCGGGTGGCAAACTCCAGGCTCAAACGCGGATCGATGCGGCCCGAAACCGGCATGATCGGCCATAGTACGCCGAGCGTCAGAATGAAGATCAGGCCCCACAGAAAGTCTGGAATTGCCTGATTGAGGCCGGTCAGGCCGTCAACCAGAGCCTCCGGCCATCGGTTTGACCAGTAAATGCCGATCAATGCGAGCGACATGCCCAGGGCCGCGGCGATCAGCATCGCGCTCAGCGCCAGCTCTATGGTTGCCGGCAGCCTGGAGATGACGAGCTGGACCACATCCTGCCTGAGACTGATCGACGTGCCGAAATCGCCTTGCAGCACACCCCAGAACCAAATCCCGTACTGATCTGGAATTGACTTGTCCAGACCGTACAGCTGACGCAGATGGTCAATGTCTGCCTGCGTGGCGCCGGGCGGCATCATCATAGCGATCGGATCGCCGGGCACCACCCGCAGCAGAATGAAGACCACAACTGAAACTCCGATCAGAGTCGGAATAATCAGCAGCAGACGTCGTATCAGGGAATTCACCGTCTGCACTCTGTTCGCTGCCCTCACAAAAAAAGCAGCGAACGTTCAGGAGTAGAGCTGTCTTCTCAGTTTCTCAGTTTCTCAGTTCTTCCGCGTAACAGCCTGCGGCAGTATGAAATTGGCGACATGAGGCGTCACTTCAATGCCCTGTCGATGCACAATCGGCTGCACATACTGAAGAAGCGGAATGACGTAAGCATTTTCAGCGATATAGCGGTCAACCGCTTGGTAGCCGGCAATCCGTGCGGCCTCATCAGGCTCGCCCCATAGCGGACCGATCATGCTGTCCAGGTCCTCGGTGTCCCAGGTGGAGTGCGGCGAGGGACCAAACATGGCAAAGCCGGTCGATGTGGACGGATCGCCAATGGCATTGCCCCAGTTGTAGAACGCTGCGGGCTTGAGAGTGTCGGTGGCGCGAAGCTCATAGTGCTTGGCAATTTCATACACCTCAATCTCGGCTTCTGCGCCCACCTTGCGCCACATGCCGACGATCGCCTGGATCATCTCATAATCTTTGGGCTTGAACCCCCGGGTGGTCTGGATGGTAAATTTCACTGGATTATCGCTTGAATACCCAGAAGCGGCCAGCAGCGAGCGGGCCAGATCGGGATCGTATGCAACTTCGATACTGCTGTCAAAAGCCGCATACTGCGGCGCTTGCAGGGTGTCGATAGGAACACCGTAGCCGCGCAGCAGATGCTCAACAATGGCATCTTTGTCAATTGCGTGAGCCAGGGCCTTGCGGACATTGGCATCTTCCATGACTTCAATGTCATTGATGAAGATCATGCCGATATCGGAAACGGGTGTGCTGCGCCCCACAAAACCGTCTTTCGCAGACAGTCGGTCGAACTCCTCGTATGGAATCTCAATCGTGATATCAGAACTGCCGCTTTCAACCTCAGCCACCCGGCTGCTGGCATCGGTTACGAATTTGAATACGACTGTCTCGAACTCAGGTTTGGGTCCCCAGTACTGATCAAAACGCTTCAAGCGAACGAAACTGTTGCGCTCAAACTGGTCAACGATATAGGGACCCGACCCGATCGGCGCTTTTTCAAAACCTTCAGCGCCGACAGATTCGTAGTAAGCCTGCGGCAGCACATAGCCGGTGAGAAAAGCCATCCACTTGAACAGCGTCGGCTCAAAGGACACGACATCTGCCGTGATGCGATTGCCATCCACCGCGAAATTGCTGACTTTGCTCCAGACAAACATGATTGGATTGCCGGTGTCAGGGTGCCCGGCGCGTTCCAAGGACCAGACAACATCTTTGGCGGTGACCTTGCTGCCGTCATGCCAGTAGGCATCATCGCGCACTTCCATCCAGATTTGGCTGCGGTCTTCGTTCCAGCCCCAGCCCGTCAGCAACCCATGCTTGAAGCTCAAGTCAGGATTCTGATCAACGTACTGATCAAAGACGGATTTGTAAATGGACTGAATGGTAGGATTGACTGCGGACAGTCCGACAGTCGGGTCCCATGACGGCAGATTGACATTGTAGGCAATCGTCAGCACGTCGTCTTCGGCCGCCTGTGCCGGCGCAAACGCGAGCACAGCCAGCGCAATGCAGATTGAATGCAATTTAGTTCTCATAAATTTGGCTCCTCGTCAGTTCAGGATACAGGTTTTCCTTCGCTGGAAGCCCAATTATCCATCAGGGTGTTGGAAGGCAGGGATTCGTCAATCAGTTTGGCCGCGCTGGATTGTCCGGCAACTGGCAGTCCATCGGTTTTCAGGATGCCGATTTGTGCCAGCACTGAAGCCTGATCCCAGTAAATGTGCTCATGGCACAGCTTGTCGCCGCGAAAATTCACGATTGCGACCAGCGGAATCTCGACATACTTTCCGGTTGGCTTGATTCCCGGGAGCATCCAGTCGATTTCGCAATCATGCGTAAAGCAAAACAGCATCTCGTCGACCAGACGATCGGCGCCGATCGTGCGGGAGATCGGGACCAGTCGGGTATCGGCCGGATTTGAATCCACGAAGTGATGCTTGTAGAAACGGCTCAACTCGTCGCTCCCCACGCCGCCCGTCATGGTTGGGATATGGTTGACGTACGGCTCAGCGACCATCGTTTGCATGGTGGCCGGCACATCGCGAGCTGCAAATTCATACTCACAGTGCTTTTCCCACAGTGTCCCAAGATCGTATTTCGGGCCGAGGATGCGGCGCAGCAGTGAGATACTGCGTGAGTAAGCCATCATTGTCGAAGGCTTGTGGTAACTGTCCCGACCGGGTGTTGCGAATGCATGGTCGACCCCCGGATAGTTATAAATTTCAATATCCTCGCGGTCTTTGAGCGCCGCGGTGATCTCGGCAACCGCTTGCGGCGGAACAAACCCATCTTGATCTGCGAAGTGCAGAACCATGGGGCAGCGAATATTCTGAGATTCTTCAAGAGTCTGCTCAATGCCAACACCGTAATAGGAAACTGAGCAGTCAACATCGGTGCGTGCTGCGGTCAGCCATGCAAGATTTCCGCCCAGGCAGTAGCCGAGCGCACCGACTTTGCCGGTGCTGCATGCGTCCATCGAGCGCAGCGCTGTGATGGTGTCTGCGATATCCTTGATGCCCTGATCCACATCAAATCGCTGGTATAAATCAAAGGCCTTGGCAAAGTCCTCATCTTTATATTCCAGCACGATGCCGGGCTGCATGCGCCAGAAAAGATCCGGCACCAGTACTGCGTAACCCTCTTCGGCAAAGTTGTCAGCCATGCTGCGAAGGTAAGGGTTGATTCCAAAAATCTCCTGCAGCAGCACCAGACCCGGTCCTGAGCCTTGCGCAGGTCTGGCAAAGTAGGCCTGAAACTCGCCGCCGTCAGAAGCGGCAATCGAAATCATTGAACCGGACATGTCGCATTTTCTCCCAAAATATCGTTGAACTAGGAAATCCGATCAGACGAAAACACGCATTTTACTGGTTAATCGTTCATTTTGAGTGCGAATATTCGATTGTCTGCTGGAAAGCGGCGCATGACTGCATCGATCGAATATCCGCAATTGGCGCACTGGAGACAAAATAAAGGGGATTATATACTTGACTAAACCAGTGAAATATTTTCCCGAAAATCGGCTGTCTATAGAATTATTTTGCTCTGTGCGGAGCTTTGCCATCGGCTTTCTCGCCGCGACGGCCGGTCTTCAGCGGCGATGCCGCCAGCACCCGACGCGCCAGCTGCCTGGCGCGCAAATGCTGCTCGGCGCTGATGCTGTCCACACCTTGGTCGTCTCTGGCGCCGTGCCCGCCTCGCATCAGCGCAATCGGCCATCCTTGCCGCCGGTCAGATCACGGTGCATCAAGCGGCGCCCGACAAGCCCCGCCACAATGGCCGCCATCTGGTCGGCAGTGTCAAACTCACGGATATTGTGACGGCCGGCAAACTCGCCCACATACCGGCCCAGGTGCTTGGAGCTGATCTTGTGATAGGTTCCTTTGTGCGCGCGCTTGAGCATCGACCAGAAAGACTCGATGCCGTTGACATGCACATCGCCTGCCGCATACTCGCCCGCCGAATGGCGCACAAACCGGTGCTTGTAGCCGTCAAGCTCCCGATAGCTGATGAAGTCATCGCTCATGACCTCGACACCGGCCGCGGCGTGGTCGCGGATAAATCCGTGCAAGGTCGGGCGTGCGGTGTCCTTGATCACCTGCGCGACCACCTGCTTGGAGCGGCGCTCTTTCATCCCGACCACGATGGCCTTGCCGACCCCGCCGCGGCCGGCCTTGAGCTTGTCTGCATCGTGCTTGTTGCGCTCCAGGCCTCCGATGTAGGTCTCATCCACCTCGACCGCGGACCGCGCCGGCGGCGGCATCTCGCCCGACAAGGCATAGCGGATCTTGTGCAGCATGTGCCAGGCCGATTTCTGTGTGATTCCCAAGTCCCGATGCAGCTTCATCGACGACACGCCTTTCAGGCTGGTGGCCACCAGATAGATTGCGATCGCCCATTTTTGCAGCCCAATGTGAGAGCTCTCCAGCAAGGTGCCGTGGCGGCACGAAAAATGCCTGCGGCAGCTGCGGCACCGGTGCGGCAGCGGCTTGCCGCTTGGAACCTCGTAGGTGTCGGCGCCGCCGCAGCGGTGGCACACGGCCGCCCCGTCTTCCCAGATGATCGACTCAAACCATTTGCGCGCCGCCCTCTCGTCGGGAAACATCTCCATGAGCCGCAGCACGGAAATGCCATCGCGATACGCTTTGCCGGGAGCTTTCTGGCTCGGATTCATGGGCCTTTATTCCATTGCAGATTTTGCCAAGCTTGAGCCGCAATGATATTTTATTCCACTGGTTTAGTCAAGTATATAATCCCCAAAATAAAGGCTGAAGGTTCATTTGCCAGCTCGGCGCGGAAGCGAAATTGTGCGAATGCCATCAAGATGTGGTTTCTTGAGGTTTTGCTGATCATGAGAGTTCTGATTGTCAGTCTGCGGATGCCGCATGCTTCTTCATTCTGGATTGAATCTCCGTTTCAAGCAAAGCTCAGCGCTGTTCGATCTGTGTCTGTATCGTGTGTTCAGGCATCCGATTCAGCGGGCGCAGTGCCGATTGCGCGGTCTGAGCCCCAAGCTTTTGCAAATCAATTTCAGAGGCACACCTGTCAAGCTGACAGGAAAGGATTGGAATTTTGTTTGAGTCTCGATTTCGATTGCTGTCTTTGGCAGTTCCCAACACCAGTAAAATATGAGCAGCAAGCGCCCGTTGAGTTGCTTTTCACTGGGCTGATCAGATGGTATTTTTCGCACTGCAGCGCGTATTTTGTCTGTTTTCAGTTGACTGACTTCATTCAAGGTCCGAGTGGTTAGAGGATTGTTAACAAACCTTATCAAAATAGAATTGCGATTAATGAACCCCGATCACTTGACGATCTTTTCATAGGAAAACTGTTCCGTATTCCTGACTACCAGCGTGGTTATGCCTGGAGAAGCGAGCAGTTAGATGCCTTCTGGGATGACCTTGTCAATTTGCCTGACAATCGATTCCACTACACTGGCCTTCTGACATTGAAAGAAATTCCCTGTACCGATGTTCAGCGAGATGACAAAGAATTTTGGCTGGTTGATGATTATTCCTACAAACTTTATCACATAGTTGACGGCCAACAGCGGTTAACGACATTTACTTTGTTTCTGCAAGCGTTTGTGGAGTTGTTTCGCGAGTTTCCCGAAAACGAAGGCCAGGCGGACGACGTGATTTACTTGACTGATACTCTAAGTATCGCAGCTGTTGAGAGTAAGTTTCTGTTCAACGTGAAGCCGGCTGGAGAAGCCTTTCGCACTTACAAGTTTGGATACACGGTCGACAACCCAAGTTACGATTACATGCGCTACAGAATTTTGGGCGAGGAGGGTGGGGGTATGGTTTGTGAAACGTTCTACACACTTAACCTTAGTAACGGGAAGCATTACTTCAAAAAACGATTGCAAGTTTTGCACAATGAAGAAGGCACACTTGGGCTCCAGAAAATTTACCGTATACTGACCAAACGATTCCTGTTGAATGAGTACATCATCAAGGATGAGTTCGATGTTTTTGTTGCCTTTGAGACAATGAACAACCGCGGCAAGCCTCTCTCAGATCTGGAATTGCTCAAGAATCGATTGATTTACTTGACAACCCTTTATACCGATAGTGATTTAGATCCAGCGGAACGCAAAGATCTCCGTGATTCTATCAACGGTGCATGGAAAGAAATTTATTTCCAGCTGGGTCGCAACAGGTTGAAGCCGCTAAACGACGATGACTTTCTGCGAGCCCATTGGATTTTGTACTTCAGGTATTCGAGACAAACGGGACGCGACTACATCAAGTTTCTGTTGGAGAAGCAGTTTACACCGCAACGAGTTCACCGCAGGATAAGTCAGCGGGTGCAACTAGAGGAAGCTGAAGAGCAGATATCTGACACAGGCTTGGAAGCAGATGAAGATAATGAATCACGTGACTCAGAAACCGGTGAGTTGGTGCAAGTCGCTGATTTGCAGCCAAATGAAATTCGCGATTACGTCAACAGTCTCAAGGAGTCATCGGTTCACTGGTTCAGCACGTTCTACCCTTCGATGTCTCACGATTTAACGCAAAAAGACATTGAGTGGCTTCGGCGACTGAATCGGCTCGGCATAGCTTATTTTCGTCCATTGTTGATGGCGATTCTAAAGAAAATTAACGAACCCGACCAGCGCATTATCATCTTCAAAGAGATTGAACGGTTTGTATTTGTTGTGTTTCGGTTAACGCAAGTTCGTGGTAACTATGGCAGTTCAGAGTTCAGCAATGCAGTTCGCGCAATTGACCGTGGTCATATTGATTTAGAGCAACTAAAAGAACGACTGCGGGACAAGATGAGTTTCACCTTCACAGAGGATGAGCATTTTGCGCATGATGATTTTTATCTTTTGCTTCAGAAGAAATTTGAGAGTGAGCAAGGGTACTATGGTTGGTCGGGATTGCGTTATTTTCTCTACGAGTACGAATTAAACCTTTTGTCAGATAGCCGCCAAAAGAAAGTTGACTGGCACGATTTGATTAAGACACCAAGAGATAAAATTTCCATTGAACACATATATCCGCAATCTGAAACAGAGGAGTGGAGACCGGCTTTCGAAGGTTTGGATGTACAAGAGAAGAAAGCATTCAAAAATAGCCTTGGCAACCTGCTGCTCCTTTCATCTGCGATTAACTCATCGTTGCAGAACGATGCGTTTTCTGAGAAGAAAGCGCCCAAGTTCAACCAAGATGGTGAAAAAATTCGTAATGGTTATGCAGATGGGTCACACTCGGAAATTGAAGTATCGCGACATGAAAGTTGGGGTCCTCATGAAATTCGGGAGCGAGGCATGCGTTTAATTCGATTCATGGAGAAACACTGGAATATCAATTTCGCAAATGATCAAGTACGGGAGAAAATATTATTTGTTGGAAGTGATGACAGTGATGGGCAGGATTTAGCGTGAGTACTTAGCCTTTGATTTCCCAGACGATATGTACCGTGTGTATACTCAATCTGCATGAGGTTCGGATATATTGCGACGGTGTTCACCCGTCTCAAAACCTAAAATAGAGTTGATGCAAAATGAACGATAAGAGCAATGAGATGCATCAAAATGTTGTCAAGCTTCTTTCTGACCGATATGCGGGACCATTAATTGACAATTCTGAACGTGGCAAATACATAGAAGCTATGGTGGCCGAAATATTAAATTCAGATTGGGAGTTAACCTGGCGGATGGCAGGGCACAGTGCGTGGTCAATGTGGGACATTGAAAATCGAATTACAGGAAAGAAAATCGAAGTTAAGCAATCCGCCGCATGTCAGACATGGCCGCAAGGAAATAAAGGATTATTGAGTAACAATGCTAGTCCAAGATTTGACATCAAGGAAGTATCTGGATATTGGGGTGGAGATAGTGGTGGAGAATCGGTTTGGATAAATTTGCCCAAAAGTCAAAGATTGGCAGATCTCTATGTTTTTGCATGGCACCGGATAAGTGATCGGGCTAAAGCCAATCATTGCGACCCTGCTCAATGGGAATTCTACGTTGTTCAAGTCGAGAAACTGCCAAAGGGTCAGAAGACAATTGGTTTAAACCCCTTAAGAGAATTGGCTGTGTATGCCGACTTCAAAAATTTAAATTCAATTGTTGAAAGGGCTCTATCTGCTGGTTAAACTGCTCTCAAATTCTACAACTGATCTGAGTAGACGCTAGCATTAACCCACAAATAACACCATGACTCGATCAATTCGCTCCATCGGCATTGTACTGACGGACGTTTTCCACTATCTTGCACTGTTTTTGATCGGCAGTATGGTGGTGTGGTCCGCGGCGGCCGAATTCCTGCATATCATTTCGAACCAGCGTTCCGCTTCAATAGAAGATATTCTGCTGCTGTTCATCTATCTTGAGCTGGGCGCGATGGTCGGAATTTATTTCAAGACCAAGCGTCTGCCGGTTCGGTTTTTGATCTATGTCGCAATTACGGCTCTGACACGAATGATGGTTGGAATCATTCAGGTCGATCATCACTTGCTGGAGGAAATGCCGCTCGAGGAGCTGCCGGTCTTGCCGCTGATCTACATTTCAGCAGCGATTCTGATTCTGGCTTTCGCCACACTGGTGGTTCGTTTCGGGTCATATCGCTACCCTTCTGACGGCTTGGCAGATGAAGCGAGAGGGGATAACTGATCGGAGAGTTGTCAATGACGACTCAAATCATGGTCGATCATGTCTTGTTATCGGTCTCAAACCTCAAAGAATTAGCCAGCGCATAACCACCTTGGCCAAACAAGCCGGTATCACTCACAAGCTTGCCGCTCATTCTGGCCGAGTTGGTTTGGCCAGTGAGTTGACCGCTCGCGGTGCGTCCGCAACTGAAACCATGTTAGCCGGCAACTGGAAGACCGCCCGCATGGTTGCACACTATTCTACTGGTGCGAAAGCTCAACGCGGCAAGGTTGCGAAGTTTCTCTAATTTGCCGGGTATTGCTTTCTCCAGCGTGAATCTTGCATTACTTGCCCTTGCCGAGTGCGTGAAGATTCAAACTGGGGAATGAAAAAGGGCAGTCAATGCCGCCCTTTTGTTTTTTAGGCCTCTTGCTTATGCAGATCGGCGCAGGATGCAAAACCCTCAAACAGTCCTCCCTCCAATCACGCCATGCGCACCCTTAGGTCTCCTATTTCTTTACCTAAACCTCTAATGTCTTGTCTCATGTATCCGCTAACCTTCCATATAAAGGCAATTATCCCGACTATGCCGGCAATCGGTATCCAATCTGATGCTGCTATTTCCATTTTTACTCAAAGGGTTACCCGGATGCCGTTTTATTTGTCAGTTGTTTTTGGCGCAACCTAAAGTTGAGTGCCGGTAAATTCGAATCTTCCGGAGCTGCTGATGATCAAGACACCACTGCCATCCCGGTCTTTCCGTCCGCAAAGGCAGCTTTTCTGAAAAGACTCTGAGTCAAATCCGGAAAAATAGAGACAACAGTTCCGCTGTCGCTAAATTTCAAAATTCAGAACCGACGCTTGGCCTATAATACGATGCAGCAATCGAATCGGTTGCAACGCTACCTCAATGCCATGCCGATTTGCTTTTGGCGCAGGCAATTCTATCCAGACACTTGATCCGCAGCGACAAGTGGATGGCTCGACTTTAAGTCACCTTTTCTACTCGTTAACTTTGTTCAGTAATGTTTTTCTGTCTAGCCGCTTATGGAGGTTGAGATGACAGCTTTTGACAATGTTATCAAGCGCCGAGAATTTCTCAAAGGAAGTTTTGCACTGGGGGCCAGCGCCTTCGTATTCAGTGCATTTCCGGGCGCAAAAGTACTGGCAAAATCCACTATTGGATTTGAGCCGGTGGCAGCCAATGGTCTTGACACCATTACTCTGCCAAAAGGCTTCAGCTGGCAAGTGGTTGTCTCGTGGGGCGATCCGCTGTGGAGCCAAGCACCTGCATTTGATCAGCAATCCCGCGGCACCGCCGTAAGCCAAGCCGCCGCATTTGGCGACAATTGTGACGGCATGGCGTTTTTTCAAGTGCAGGATCGCTATTTGCTGGTCGTTAACAATGAATACACCAACCGCAATATCATCTACGGCAATCGCGCAAGCGGCTTGCCGGAAACTGATGATGATGTCCTCAAAGGCATCGCAGCGCATGGTGTTTCTGTTGTTGAATTGATGCAGCGCAATGGCAAGTGGGAAATGGTGCTCGATTCGCCATTCAACCGTCGAATCACCGCGGCAACCCCCATGGAGATTCGCGGACCGGCACGCGGTCATGATTTGCTCAGGACTGCCGCCGATCCAACCGGCACACGCTCGCTGGGCACTTGGAATAACTGCGGCAACGGCGTTACGCCTTGGGGCACCTATCTGGCCTGCGAAGAGAACTTCAACGGCTATTTTTCCACCCCGAGCGCGCCTGAAGCTGAATTGTCCGCTACCTACAAGCGCTACGGCATCAAGAACAAGGATCGGGGCGATGCCTGGGCACGGATCGATGATCGCTTTGATGCTGTCAAAAATCCCAATGAGCCGCATCGGGCCGGCTATATCGTGGAAATTGACCCATCTGATCCGAAGTCGACTCCCAAGAAGCGAACTGCAATGGGCCGTTTCAAGCACGAGAACTGCGAAGTCGTCGTGGCAGACAATGGTCATGTGGTCGCTTATATGGGCGATGACGAAAGAGGCGAGTTTATCTATCGTTTTGTTTCCTCTGGCCAGTTTGCTGAAGGCTCGAAAGACAACGACAGACTTCTGGACGAGGGCGTCTTGTCCGTTGCGCGATTCGATGAAGACGGCAGCGGCCTCTGGCTTGACTTGACACCGGAGACGACTGGCATGTCGGCAGAAGAGATCTGCATCTTCTCCAGATTGGCTGGCAGCAAGGTTGGCGGAACGACGATGGATCGTCCAGAGTGGGTTTCGTCGAATCCCTTCAAAGCGGAGGTGTATTGCTGTCTGACCAACAACAAGAATCGCGGCATCAAGCCGAATGCAGGCGGAGACCCGACCCCTGTAGGCGGTCCAAATCCTCGCGAGGCCAACCGCTACGGTCAGATTGTTCGATGGGTGCCAGCGGGCGGCGATCACACTGCCTCGGAATTTTCCTGGGATCTCTTTGTCCTGGCCGGAAATCCAAGTGTTCACAGTGATGCCTATGCAGGCTCGTCCAATGTCAATGCCGAAAATATGTTCAACTCCCCTGATGGACTGGCATTTGACTCTATGGGCAATCTGTGGATTCAGACCGATGGGAACTATTCCAATGAGGGCGACTTCGCTGGAATGGGCAACAACCAGATGCTGCTTGCCGATGTTGAGACCGGACAAATCAGCCGTTTCATGGTCGGACCTCGGGAGTGTGAGGTGACTGGCATCACGTGGAGCGCTGACAAGCGCACGATGTTTGTTGGAATCCAGCATCCCGGCGAGGACAATCCGCTTGAGTGTCACTTCCCAGCGGCGGGGGGGGGTGCAAGCGTTCCTCGATCGACAGTGATTGCGATCACTCGCGATGATGGAGGTTTGATCGGTTAATCCGCCAAAGGCTTGGCATCGGGCACGCAGATCATTTCATCTGCGCTTGCTCGATGCCAAATTTTCTGTTCGTGCTGACTGTGCGGACAGGCGAGCGATCGCATGGTTTTCTCAAATACGATGCATGGGCTCTCTTGGGAATGAGCATCTTGGGCTTCAAAGTTCTGTCCCTCGCATCCAAGTAGGTTCGGCCGCCGCGACCGAATGTCTTTGTGTAAATTCTCCGCCGCTCTGCGGGTATGGCTTCATTTTCCAGTGCTGCGCAAAAATTCAAATCTGCCTGCTAGGAAGTCAATCCGCAAATCGACGGTAGCGTCTCGATTGTGATCCGCCGCTCGTCAGCGCCAGAAACATCCGCGAATTATGCCGATACATCACCCTTTTGCTCGCAATGCTCAATTCATCGCTACAATGATCAGGATAGTTTGGGTTGAATTCTGATCAGATTTGAGTAATACGCCATGACCGATCAATTCCCGGCCGCAGATCCGCCAGGCGCAGTGTGCAATGCTGCATCCCCGCAGTCGAGCAAGCACCGAATTCTGCAAGAAGTTTTCGGCTACGACTCGTTTCGGCCGAGCCAGGAAACGGTGATCGACCTGCTGCTGGCCGGGCACAGTGTTCTGGCCGTGATGCCAACCGGTGCCGGCAAGTCGCTGTGCTATCAGGTGCCCGCCCTGATGCGTGAGGGTGTGACCGTTGTCATCTCACCTCTCATTGCCCTGATGTGCGATCAGGTCAGTGCGCTCAAGCTCAGCGGCGTCGCAGCCGATACAATCAATTCATCCAGTCCGCCGGAGCAAACCGCGCAAGTATGGAGACAATTGCAGTCCGGTCAGCTGAAACTGCTCTATGTATCACCGGAAAAACTGATGAGTCCAGGCATGCTGGATGCGCTGCACAGCTGCCAGGTGAATCTGATTGCCGTCGATGAGGCGCATTGCATATCCCAGTGGGGTCCGGCATTTCGTCCGGAATATGCAGATCTGGCCAGGCTGCGTGAGTTATTTCCCCGAGTGCCGACGCTGGCAACAACCGCGACTGCGGACGAAGTCACCCGTTCCGATATCGTCCAGCGTCTGTTCAACGGCGATGCGCAAGTGCAGGTCCAAGGATTTGACCGACCGAACATCAAGCTTTCGGTCGCGCCGAAAAGTGGCGGCAGCAGACAGCTGCGGGATTTTCTTATGGCGCACCAAGCCAGCAGCGGCATCGTCTACTGTCTGTCTCGGAAAAAAACCGTCGCCACCGCGGCACAGCTGCGGGACTGGGGCTTCAAGGCGCTGGCCTACCATGCGGGAATGGATGCCAGCGAGCGTGAGAAACATCAGGGCATATTCATGACTGAGCCAGCAGTCGTGATGGTAGCGACCATCGCATTTGGCATGGGCATTGACAAGCCGGATATCCGCTTTGTGCTGCACACAGACATGCCTGGGTCCATCGAAGCCTATTATCAAGAGATCGGACGTGCCGGCCGCGATGGTAAGCCAGCGGAGGCGCTGCTGCTGTTCGGACTCGACGATATACGCCTGCGGCGACTGTTCATTGATCAGGAAGATGCCGGTAAAGACCGCCAGCGCCGCGAGCATCAGCGCCTGAGCGCGATGATCGGCTATTGTGAGACGCCGATCTGCCGTCGCCGTACTTTGCTCGCATACTTCGGAGAGCACATTGAGCCTTGCGGCCATTGCGACACTTGTCTCAATCCAGCTGAGCTGATCGAAGCCACGGAATATGCGCGTATGGCCATGTCCGCCATCTATCGCACCCGACAGCTCTACGGCGTTGCGCATATTGTCGAAATTCTGCGGGGCCAGGCAACAGCCAAGGTCATTCGTGCCGGACATGATCAGCTCCCGACTTTTGGTGTTGGTAAAGAGCTCCCTGCCCAGGAATGGCGCGCATTGATTCGGCAGCTGGTCAGCTCTGGCTATCTGCTGCAGGATATCTCGGCTTATGGCAGTCTGAAAATCACCGCAGCCGGCATCATGCTGCTCAAGGGCAATGGCACATTCAAATACCGGCAGTTGGAAATGACCGCGCAGCGCTTGCGCTCATCGCGTTCTGAGCGCTTTCCCCAGAGTAGCGAATTAAGTCCGGAAGCCCAGACACTCCTGGACCGATTGAAACGGCTGCGCTTGAAATTAGCCAGGGAGCGCAGTGTGCCAGCCTATGTCATTTTCCCCGACCGCTCGCTGATTATGATGGCGCAGCAGTGTCCGGCAACCCATCAGGAATTTTCGAAAATCAACGGTGTTGGAGCCTCCAAGCTGCGTGACTTTGCGGATGTCTTTATCGACGCGATTGCGGACGAGCGCCAAAAACAGTCAGACATCAATGACTCGCAATAGTGCCCGGGAATTTGAAAATCCCGAGATGAGAGCGAGTCTCGGGGCTCTCTTTCATCCCCTGGCATTCATCATTGGAGTTTCTGTCAGCCCGCGCCGGGAAATTTCACGGCAAAATGCTTGCGCACTAGGCGCTGATCGGCTGGTTCAGCTCAATCTTGTAACCGTTCGGGTCCTCAATGAAAGCGATGACTCGGGTGCCGCCTTTCATGGGCCCCGGCTCACGCACGAACTTCACGCCCTGTGACTTCAGATAGTCGGCGGTTTTGTACACATCTGTCACCTTCAGCGCCAGATGGCCCCAGGCATTGCCCATGTCATAGGGCTCTTCTTGGTCCCAGTTGTAAGTCATTTCGATCGTTGTACCCTCATCCTCGCCTTGATAGCCGACAAATGTGTTGGTAAAACGGCCCTCTGGATATTCATTCTGGCGAAGAATCCTCATGCCTAGAATACGGGTGTAAAAATCAATTGTTTTTTCCTGATCAAGCACACGGATCATCGTGTGATCAAGTCGGAAATCGGGCTTTCCTTCAGACATAATTTTGACCTCTCTTGTCAGTTGGATTCAGCCTGGGCCGAACTGATTCAGCCACAAGCTCCTGAAATTTTCTTAGACTGTTTTCCCAGTACGGCGAAAGAAAGCCTCCCGCCTCCGCCACGGGTGAATGGCGTCCGGCCTGCAGCCGCTCGCACATTTCGTGGTCTTCAAGATGCACCTTGCGCCAAAGATCGGCAGCCGCTTGAACTTGCTGGTCATCGCAGGGCAAGTGCGCATGCATGTATATTACTCGCTGCTGGGCTGTCTTTGCAACATTGACCGGCGTATTCAGATGCACCCCAAGCTGATTCGGCTGGTAGGTGCCGAGCACAAAATTCGGAAACAGCGTCAGGTAATGCGATGTCACACCCAGTGTGCCCTCGCGAACTTTTGACAGCTCGCTCGTTCCGAGTTCCACAGCGCTGCCCAGGCAGTGCTCGTCAATAACGGTATAGTGACTCGTCAGCGGCTGGTCGGTAGTGTCTTTATGCACAAAGCTGACATGATATGGCTCGATAAAGTTTTCCATCAGCAGCTTCCAGTTGCATTTGATATCGCCAAAATCAACGGTGGCCACAGGCACAAATTGTGTTACATCCGTCGCGCCAAGCTGACGCTTGATCGGAGCTAGGAATTCCTCAAAATCAGCCGGCTCTTTGGCCAGGCTGACGAAGACCCAATCGTGCCAGACTTTGCAGTGAGCCGGCAGCAGGCCGTTGTCCTCAAGGCGGAAATCGGCCGGCAGATTGCGCACATGACTGCCGCCGAAATACGGCGCATGCCGCAATCGGCCGTCAAGCTCATACGTCCAGCAGTGGTACGGGCAGCGAATAATCTTGCCGGCATTCCCCTGCGCATCAATCAGTTTTAAGTTGCGGTGCCGGCAGACGTTGTGGAAAGCGCGAATCTGATTGTCTTTGCCGCGCACCAGAAAAAGCGGCCGGCCGCCGACCGTGACCGGCTTGGCATCACCGACTTTTTCAATCTGATGCGCAAAACCGGCAAATACCCAGCAGCGGGCAAAAACTTCCACGCTCTCCAGTGCGAAAAAGTTTTCACTCGTGTAGGCGCTGCTCGGCAGACCATGCAGAGTCTGTCCGCTTTGGTCAAATTGTTCCAGAAATTTTGCATCCCAGTCCATCTTTCGACTCCTCAAGTTTGCAGATGCAGACTAAAATATTTCATAAATCCCGATGTATTGTGCCATAATATCACGGATCAGCAGAAAAAAGATGAAATGTTTGCGATTTTGGCAAAAAATTATCCACAATATTTGATTAAAACGCAATGACCGTTGCAGAACGCAGCAGTCAATCCCGAACCAATGGGATTGGCGCGATTGGCGACAACCTGAATCGGCAGATTGTAAAAATGCTGCAGACCGACGGCAGGCGGCCCTACCGGGAAATCGCGCAGATTCTCGGGGTCTCGGAAGGTACGGTTCGCAATCGTGTGCAGTCGATGAAAAGCGCCGGCACCTTGCGAATTGTTGCCTTGGTCGATCCGGCTGAAGTGCGTTACAGCGCCGATGCGATTGTCGGCATCAAGGTGGCTGCGAATCACGCAGTCAAGGAAGTGGCGGCTCGCCTTGGCCGCTCGCCTGATGTCGTCTATATTCTCTGGGTCTCGGGCCGTTTTGATCTGCTGATTGAGATTGTGACCAACAATTTACGCAATTTCGAAGAATTTTTGGAGCAGGAAATCCATCTGCAAAGTGATATCGCATCCAGCGAGGTGATGTCCGGATTGAAGAATTTCAAAAACCAGTTTTTGCTGAAATATGACTGGAACTGAACAGATGCATTTTCGGCCTGCGACAATCGTATGACCTGTCAATAATAATCAGATGAGGAGTAAACGTCAATGAAACCTTACATTGAAAACTTCGATGATGCACTGTCTTCCGACGAGCAGATTGCTGCGGTTCGCAAGCGTTTGGAAGCGGCCGGCGTCAAGTACGTTTTTTCTTGCTGGATCGACCTTTTCGGCATCCCCAAGACCAAGCCTGTACCGATGAGTGATTTTGAGGAGCTGTGCAAAGGCCGCGGACCGCAGTTTGCAGTCCATTCGGTTTCGTTTGTGCCTGAGCTGACCCCGGCTGACTCAGACCAAATCATGGTGCCCGATCTTGATGCGGTGTACATTTGTCCTTGGGACAGCTCCATCGCGATCATCTTTGCGGATCTTTTCTGGGAAGGCAAACCCTACGATCACTGCCCTCGCCAAGCGCTCAAGCGTGCTGTCCGCGATGCGGAAGACAAAGGCTATGCCAGCTATTTCGGCATTGAGCCCGAATTTATTGCGATGCGCTACGACGAGAATGGCGAGCCCGTCAAAGCGATTGACGATGACCCGCGCAACGGTGTGCAGCCGCGGCGCCAGGCGTTCGGCTACGATGTGGAGTACTCGTTGGATTCCATGCATTTTTTCAAGGATATGATTGATATTCTCGAAGACTTGGGGTGGAATTTGCACGATGTCGTTGCCGAGGGCGCCTATTCTCAGTTTGAGCTCGATTTCCATTACACCAACGCCCTGGAAATGGCGGATCGGCTGGTTTTTCTGCGGATTCTGCTCAAAGAAATTGCCAAGAAGCACGGCATGTTTATCACCTTTATGCCCAAGCCGACGACAGGCGACTGGCGCTCGGGCGCGCATATCAATTTCTCACTGCGCTCAACGGACCGTCCTGACGACAATCTGTTCGGCTCCAGCGAGAGCGGCTGGTCGGATGAAGCCAGCTATGCCGTGGCTGGCCTGATGGCCCATGCTGAGGCGCTGACTGCGATCACCTGCTGCACCGTGAACTCCTACAACGGACTGGTGCCGCGCGTTGGCGGTTTCGAGGGCGGCACCGTGACTTGGGCGCCAACCAACATTACCTATGGGCACAACAACCGCTCGGCGCAGTTTCGGCTGCCGCAGAACCGTTTCTGCATTGAGAACCGTGCCGCCGATATGTGCATGAACAGTTATCTGGGGCTGGCCATGACTCTCATGGCAGCGGTCAAGGGCATTGAGAATAAAATGGATCCAGGCCCGCCTACGGACCGTGATCTGTACCAGATGACGGAGGAGGAATTCCAAGAAGCCGGCATCCGCCGACTGCCCCGCAATCTTGATGCTGCGATTGCGGCTTTGGGGCAAGACGATCTTGCCGAACAAGTGATGGGAGCGGGCATGCGCAAATCATTTATCGCTTATAAAGTGGATGAGTGGGAACGCTATCACCAGACGGTGACGGACTGGGAAGTTCAGGAATATCTGCGGCTCTACTGATCTGGGAGAACCCGATGTCGCAGAGACCAGATCAGACAGGCGCCAGCAGCCGCATCAGCGTGACTGATCGGCTGCTGGCGCTTGGCTGCGAAATTGCGGGCGGCAAGATTGATTGCCAGTATCGCATTTGACAGCCAGAATGACGAAAGGCAAATGAGTCAATCCGGCCACGACCTGTTTTCTCTGCAGGCATTTGAGCTGCAGTGCGGCACGGTGCTGCCGGCCGCCAATCTCGCCTACAAGACTTACGGGCAACTGAACGCTGCGCGGGATAATGCAGTTTTGCTGCCCACGTTCTATACCGGCAGTCACGTGCGCAACGAGGGCTTTTTCGGTCCCGGGCGAGCTATCGATCCAGCTCGGCATTTTGTGGTCTCGGTCAATCTTTTTGGCAACGGCATCTCGTCTTCGCCAAGCAATACACCGGCACCGTTTGCGGCGGCCAATTTTCCGCAGATCTCACTTTATGACAATGTCCGCGCCCAGCATCGGCTGCTGACGGAAAAACTCAATATCGATCGGCTGGCATTGGTCGCCGGATGGTCGATGGCAGGCTGCCAGTCTTTTCAGTGGGCTGCCCAGTATCCAGACTGTGTGGATGCAATTGTGCCGTTTTGCGCGTCCGCCAGAACGTCGGAGCACAACATTGTCTTTCTCGAAGGTGTCAAGGCAGCATTGACTGCCGATGCGCTTTTTGCCGAGGGGCATTACACGCAGATACCGGAAAAAGGCTTGAAAGCATTCGGCCGGGTGTATGCAGGCTGGGCGTTCTCACAGACATTTTATCGTGAGCAGCTGTATCGGCAAAATGGCTTTGACAGCGCTGAGGAACTGCTGCAGGACTGGGAGCAGGATCATTTGAGCTGGGATGCCAATGACTTGCTTTGCAAGCTCAAGACCTGGCAGCTGGGCGACATCAGCTTGCAGAGCCGCTACAACGGAAATTTTGCTGCTGCGCTCAGCGCGATCAAGGCAAAGACGGTGATTATTGCCTGCGATAACGATCTTTATTTTCGACCGGAAGATAACTTCATTGAGGTGCAGCATATCCCCGACGGTGAGCTTCGAATTTACGAGTCACCGTGGGGCCACTGCGTGGCATCGCCTGGCAACGACAAGAGGTTTGAGGAGTTTTTGGATCAGGTAATTCGCGAAGTCCTCCACTAGGCGGCGGATCTCACCGCGAGCGAATGGCCCAGTGCAGGCAGAGCATGGTCGAAAGTCCGAATACAGCAAAGCTGCCCACTTGAAACAATACGGTACCGTCAAATTGCTGACCGATCGCGGTGCCGACAATGACCGAAATCAATGTCGCAATCGATGAAATCAAGGCGGCGCCCACCCCTGCAATATGGCCGAGCGGTTCCATGGCAAGCGCATTGAGATTGCCAAAAATCGGTCCCAGACAGGCAAACAGCGCTAGCATGTAAGCCATAAACAGCCAGAACGGCGGCAGGCCATCAAAAACAGCGAACGCCGTCAGTGCGGCAAAAGACAATACGGTGGCGGCTGTCGTCGCGATCTGGGCAATAGGATGCATCCCGTGGCGCCGAAGCAGTCTGTCATTCATGACCAGTCCGCACCCGACTGCAAGCGCAAGTACACCAAAATAAAGTGGAAAGAGCGTTCCGGTGGAATAGGCTTCTTGAAAAATTTGCTGTGCCGAGCTCAAATAGCCGACAAAAGGTGCAAAAACAAGCCCCATCGCGAGTGTGTAGATCATCGTCGATCGGGTGCGGCAGAAGTCGGCAATCGCCTCACCGATAGACCGGGCCGACAGTATCCGGCGATAATCAGATTTGAGCGTTTCGGGCTGACGCACTGTAAACCAAACCAAAACTGCTGCGGCGGTGGCAAAAAAGGTGCCAAAAATAGATCGCCAGTCGCCAAACCATAAGATGACTTGACCAATCGCGGGAGCGATTGCCGGCACAAGGATAAAGACGGCCATGATGAATGAGACAATGCGTGCCATTTGCTTGCCGCTGAATTGATCGCGTACCAGCGCCATTGTGACACTGCGTGGTCCAGATGCGCCGATGCCCTGCAGGATGCGTCCGACGATCATGGTTTCAAACGTCGTCGCAAAGGCGCTGACAAGTGAGCCGATCATGAATACGGTCAAGCCGGCAATGATGGCCGGCTTGCGGCCAATGCTGTCCGACAGCGGACCGAATACGAGCTGTCCGATACCCAATCCGATAAATAAAGCCGTCACGACGAGCTGCGCATCGTTGGTTCGCGCGACTTCCAGATCTGCACCGATTACGGGCAGCGCAGGCAGCATCGCATCGACCGACAGCGCAACCAGGGACATCAGCAGGGCAGCGAGCGGCACGAACTCAATGGTGCTGAGAGGGGTGGCCGTGGATGGAGAATTCATTGCAGATTCGGTGCATCAGCAGACTCTGTGATACAAATGGGCCGGAAAGAATCCGTCAGCGGCAATGTTGCCAGACGCAGCGCATGGCTGGACAGCGATTGAGCTGAAATGCGTCACAGCGACGCAGCGCTCGTTTGTACCTGGGTTCCGATCAGGAACAGCTGAGTGGCCAAAGTATCGATATGCTCTGCCCAGGCCAGTCGCTCAAGCCACCTTGCGGGTATCGATTCAATCCCGTATTTGGCGCCGGCTAATTGTCCTGTTACCGCGCCGACTGTATCTGAATCATGTCCAAGATTCACTGCCGTCAGTATGGCTTGCTCAAACGTGTCGCTTGAATGCAATGCCCACAGGGCTGCTTCGAGAGTGTGAACCACGTAGCCGGTTGACTGGATTTCAGCGCGATTTTTGTGTCTGAACGAGCC
This sequence comes from Arenicellales bacterium, assembly GCA_965200545.1. Lineage (GTDB taxonomy): Bacteria > Pseudomonadota > Gammaproteobacteria > Arenicellales > JAJDZL01 > JAJDZL01. The sequence continues at coordinate 935,801 of CBDAUJ010000002.1, forward strand.
TTGAGCAATACGCTCAATATTCATAACAAAATCAGATTTTTCGGCTATCAATGTCAGTTCAAAATCTCCAGTGCTGATAAGTTCTGCCAAAAGTATCGCAAGCAGTTCGCAGGCATCCAGACATTCAAGCGCACCATGTGTTGTTCGGGACTGCAGTCGGGCTTCCAATCGAGCCTGCTCAATGTTGCAGCTGAAAAAAATCGGAACCGGAGCCAATCGCATGATTGAACCGTTTCCCGCCGAGTCGGGCGCCGTGCGGCCAGCGAGTGGATTGCCCGTATCCATAGCGTGTTGCAAAGCAATTTTGGTTGTGGTACCGATATCGAAACAGCGGCCTTGACATGAATTTTCGCCGTCCCGCCGCCAGCGGTTGAATCGATCTGACAGATCTTGCACATCGACATGTCTTTTATCAAGCAGTGTATCAGCCAGGCACAGCGCCATTGAGGTGTCGTCCGTCCATTGGCCAGACGCCAGGTCAAATGGACCGCCGCCAACCATATCAGTCAGCGGCTTATACGTGTCTCGGGTTTGAAATTCGAGCGTTACACCAACTGCATCTCCGACAGCGAGTCCGACCAGGCAGCCTCTGGCGCGCTCTAGCGGCGAAGTAGATGTTTCGGTTGCCAATTCAATTGCCCGTTATGCTGTGTGGAGCACTGATGCGACCCTATCGGTTGAAAGCTGCGCTGTCTGGTGGATGGCCCACTGGATTGCAGCTTGTTCCTGGTTTAGAGCTTGAACATGGCCGCGTTTGCTCATCTTTACGGGGCACCCAGTCGTGAGGTTTGAATTCCACAGCTGTGGTCTCGCTGTTTGTGATGGCGTGCAGTAGACTTTGTATTCTGTATAGCTGCCAGACCTTATCTGTCAGATGATGCTCATTGTATGGCTATTTGCATGTCTGACCTGAATGCATTTGACGGTATCGGAAATTTGCCATGAAATATAGATGGCGCTCTTTGCGCTCAATCCGGCCTGCGGGCGTGTGCAGTCCTGCCCTGCGAAAGAGCATGTCACAGAAAACAGGCTGAAGCGAGTTGCGCCGGGGCGGCCGCATTACCGGCATCCGTACGGGAGCGGACATCGGCAGGCCCCGCGTCTCCCGCCGCGAGCGGGCACATGCGGCCCGCCTTGCGACCGCTGACTGATTTTTCTTGTTTTTTTGGAACCGCAGGCGAAAGCAGCGAAGGGGCGGCACTGGCCGCCCCATTTTTTTACTATTTTTTAACAAATTGCTGAATTTAAGATTTCATCAGCCCCCGTCAGCTTAAATACATAAACCCCTTTATTTGCCAAGCGAGCTGATACGGTGCAGGCCAATGATTTCACTTTGCAGTCACCGTGATGGGGGCGAGGCAACGGTGAAAAGTCTTCCATGGCAACCGATGCATGAATTGAGAAAAAACACAGCGTCCCTCATCCATTATGGGTATATTCCCGATGCTTGTGGCAGAACATCGACACGCTGTCGGCGTTCGCGCAGGCACCGATTCTCAAAGACTGCCAGGTCCAAGCAGCAGGCTGTTGATCGGCAGCCTTCCATCAAGGGGGCTGGCTGATTTTCGGCATCTGGGGCGCCGCGGTGTTTTTATAATGCATTGGTCAGGCTTCCTTATTTACTGTAGTGGTACAAAAAGCGTATTGCAGCGCCATTTCATGTTTGGTGATCCCGTTGGGATTGGGGATACGCAGGCTATGACAGGAAAGAGACGTTCTTATTGATATAAAACAATGTATTAAGTCTTTATTTGAGCCGTTTCTGAATATTAAGACTCGAGTGAATCCAAATATGGGCGCATGAATTCGAGGCTCTCTGCAGAGCGGCTTGATGTGTCCTCGGTGAGAGTCTATCTCCTCGCTGTCCTCAACCGCCGCTGATAAAGTACGAACGTGAATATGCTGCATGGCACTTGGGTGGCGGATGGCGGTCCGAATTTCGACAACCGCGGCAAATTTGGAGTCTGGCTGGAGCTCTACGGAGACGAAAATTCACCAGCTGGGATTCATCCCGCCCACTTCTCAAAACACAGTTCGCTGGCTGACCTGACTATCAAAGATCACGTTGTCAGCGATGTGGTCAACGCTTATGCAGATACTCAAGGTACGGTTCTTTATGCGAGTTTGCCCACTCAGGCTGAGCGCCCGCTTCCGAGTCTGGAAATATCCCATCTGACCGGAGAAGCCATTCCCAAGGATTGTGACTGGCAAACTTGGGAGATGCGTGTCATTCACATCACAGAGCCGCTCAAGTTCCTGCGAGACTTGCGGTTCGCGGCGGGCTTTGGGCAGTCGCAGGTTCGACTCAGCGGTGTGATCAATTTCTGGGTCCAATATGCCCAGCAGTTGCGAAACCTGATTCGTCAGGATCAGTATTTGCCTGCAATGAAATGTCATCAATCGGGCAAGCGTGGATCCCAGCCGATCGTTCATGCCGGATGGCAGCCGGCAGGGGAGCTGTACGAACGGAGTCTCAAGGAGTTTGCTGTCTGCATGCCTGGTCTGTGTGCAGCTGTCAGCAGCGCCAAGCCAAAACGAGGCGCCGCTGGCGAGACAGATGTATTTTCCGCTGAAGAAATTCTGCGGCACTTTTCCGAACAGCAGGTCAATGAAATTGTCTCTGCGACACCGATGACGGCTCAGATTCTCAACCAAGCGGAGGGCAGCTGGCTCTCTGCAGCGCTTGCAGGTCGCCCGCAAAAGGCCGGAGCCAGAAGAGCAGATAGAGCCGATTGCGATGCTACGCTCGAAGACTGGAAGCAATGGCGTTTGTGGCAGCGGGAAATTACCGGTCGGAATCCGGCTGGATCACAGCGATGAGTCCGGGAATGGAAGCTGGCGCCTCAGCTTTTTTGCAGCCTCAAGCGATGACCCTTCGCTGAGAGTTGACCTGGAGCAATGGTGGACAATGTCCGAGGCTAAACGCTCGCAGTGGCTGAAGCGCTTTGGAGATCAGTTTGAGCGCCATCTGCTGGTGAGTCTGGGACACGCGGCACGGGTCTGTCCTTTGCTCTGGCAGGGCATGGAGACTGAGCATCCCTCGGGTGTCGATGTCGACCTTAATATTGCTTATGCTTTTCTGAGAGATGATTCCCTGGTGCTTGAGTCAGCTGGATTCCGGATTCTGCTGCCGAGCTGGTGGACGCCGCAAGGGCGAAAACGCGCCCGTATCAAGGTGAAGGCTTCGGGCAGAACGCATTTGTCGCAGTCAGGACAAAGCCTCGGTGCGCTCAATCTGCCGTCGCTGGTGGATTACAGTTATGAGCTGTCCGTTGGCGGTGAGCCAGTATCGGAGCAGGAGTGGCAGGAATTGATCCATGCCAAGCTGCCACTTGTGCGTTTTCGCGGTGAATGGATGGAAATTGATCGTACGCAGATGCAAGAGATGCTTGAGATGCTGCGCCGTCAGGACGATCCAATCGACGGACATGCCTTTGGCGAAATGCTCGGCCGAATTGCAGAAGCTGACGAAAATTGGGTTGAGTATGAGTTCGACGAAGTTCTGCACAGTACTCTGCAGGCGCTCCAGGGGCAAGCGGGGGTGGAGCAATTGCAGGATCCGGCAGGACTGAGCGGCGAACTGCGGCAGTATCAAAGGCACGGACTGTCATGGCTTGTGACGCAGGAAGCCTTGGGGCTCAATCCATGTCTCGCCGACGATATGGGGCTTGGAAAAACCATACAGGTCATCGCGCTGCTGCTTTATGAACGGGAGAAAATTTTGAGCGAGACTGAAAGCGAGGAGAAGGGCTTCGTGTCAACTCTGCTGATTGCGCCGACATCAGTCCTGAGCAACTGGCGCAAGGAAGTGGAAAAATTCGCTCCGCGACTGAAGTGCCTGATTCACCATGGCAGCGGCCGTATGCGCGATGCCAGCGAGCTCAAAGAGTCAATTCACGGCATTGACATTATGATTACCTCATTCACAATTGCGAGTCGGGACCGTGCATTGCTGAAACAGTTCAAATGGCGACGAATTGTGGTCGATGAAGCGCAGAATATCAAGAATCCCAAGACAGCCCAAGCACGTGCGATCTGCTCTTTCAGCGCGCCGTTGCGCATGGCTTTGACCGGTACGCCAATCGAAAACCGCCTGACTGATCTTTGGTCATTGTTCAACTTTCTCAATCCCGGTTATCTGGGCACAGCTGCCCAGTTCAAGCGAGCTTATGAGATGCCGATCCAGCGAGACAGCAGTCATGAGCGACTCACGCAGCTGCAGCGATTGGTCAGTCCATTCATTTTGCGGAGGCTCAAAACCGACAAGTCAATTATTGCCGACCTGCCAGACAAGCTTGAGCAGAAAGTCTATTGCAATCTGACTGTGGAGCAGGCGTCGCTGTATCAAGCGTTAGTCGATGATGTCAAAGACCAGCTTGAAAAGGCCGAAGGCATACAGCGAAAGGGACTGATGCTGTCAACACTGATGAAGCTGAAGCAGGTTTGCAATCACCCGGCGCAGTTCCTGCAGGACGGCAGCGCCTTCAGTGAGGCTCGGTCACACAAGCTCACGCGGCTGATTGACATGGTTGGCGAGGCGCTGGCAGAAAATGACAGCATGCTGGTGTTCACCCAGTTCACCGAAATTGGCCATCAGCTTGAGCAGCTGCTGCGCCGAAGATGTGAATGGCCGGTTTACTATCTGCACGGCGGCACCAGTCGCAAGCGCAGAGAGCAGATGATTGACACTTTTCAGGATTCGGAAACACCGGCTGGTATATTTATCCTCTCGCTCAGGGCGGGAGGTGTCGGCATTACACTGACGCAGGCCAATCACGTTTTTCATTTCGATCGCTGGTGGAATCCGGCCGTTGAAAATCAAGCCACCGACCGGGCTTATCGCATTGGTCAGGAAAAGACTGTGTTCGCGCATAAGATGGTAACGCTGGGCACATTGGAAGAGCGAATCGACAGGATGATCGAGGAAAAGCAGGCACTGGCGGACAGCATTGTCGGGACTGATGAGAATTGGCTGTCGGAACTGGATAATGCCTCATTTCAGCAGCTCATTCAGCTCAACCGCGAAGCTATTATGGAGGCGTAGAAATGGTGAAAATGGCGCGTACTTGGTGGGGGGAGAAATTCCTGGAAGTTTTGTCAGTCAGTATGGATATTGGTCGGCTGAAACGCGGGCGACCCTATGCAGGCCCTCGACGAATTCTGGACTTTGAGATCAGGCAGGCCACGGTGAAAGCAAAAATTCGCGGCAACGTAAACCCTTATTTTGGTGTTTACAAAGAACCGCGCTACGACGTGACAGTACGACTGAAATAGTTCTCAAGTGCCGATTGGGATGCGATTGCAGACAAAATCAGTCGCAACGCGGCATTCATGTCGCAACTGCTGCTCAATGAAATGCCTTCTGCGATTGGCGATGTTTTTGCTGAGCAAGGACATGACCTGCTGCCGCGGACAAGTTCGGATCTGATTACGAAATGCTCATGTCCTGATTATGCCTCTCCCTGCAAGCATGTCGCTGGTGTGTATTACAGGATCGCCTCGCTGCTTGATAGTGACCCGCTGCTGCTGTTTCAGTTGCGCGGCATGAATTTTGACCAGCTGCAGAAAAAGCTTGCCAAGACGCCTTTGGGACAAGCCTTGATTGCGCAGCAGGGCGACTCAGATACACCTGTAGAATATCACGCCCATCGTTACTGCACTCCGATCAGCAAACTGCGTACGGGCACCGATATCAATGCGTTTTGGCAAGGCTCGAACCCGATACCTCAGGTTGTCAGCTGCGGCGACGCGGTTACGCCCGCTATTCTGATCAAGCGGGGCGGGGATTATCCAGCCTTCTGGCACCGTGACAAATCTTTTGTTGAGTTTATGGAAACCTTGTATTTGCGTGTTGCAAAACAGAACAAATCAGTATTGTAGTGTCGGCGCAACTTCTATCCACGATGCGAGCACTGAATTTGCAAGTGAAACTGGCTTTGTGACAGGTTTGAAACCTCAGCGAATCAGTCAGAAATTTACCCTTCAGCGGTTACGAAACCAAAAATTGTAAAGCCAACTGCAACAATCCCAATGATCGCTAGAATCATGGTGTAATCGCGCCGCGCCATATCGGTTCGCCATCGTTCCATATCCGCACACAATCGTTCCAGAGCGGATTCGGATTCGGCTTGTCTGGTTTTCATATGCTCCTCCAGTACGTCAATTCGCTTGTCAAGTTCGTGGTATTGGCGGTTTTCCATGGTCTCCTGCTTGGATCTGGCAGTGTTCCAGATGATTCTGCTGGCAAACGTTGTGTCCTTGTGAACGATTGCTGCACAGGCGCCTCAATCAGAATCTGCAAACTGCTTTGAGCACGTGTGATATCAATAACTGACCCCAGCAAGTATACAAGCAGTCAGATCCGCGAAGCGGAAATCTGATTCGCCGAAGCACAAGAAGCCCCCTCAAATTCGAAACCTGAGCGAGCGGGACGGCATCAATTTGCCGGGCGAACGCGGATTCAAATCAACACGCACGCCAAACGGGTGCAAGTGATCAAGCTGTGGCGGGGGCTGAGGTGTAGGCTGATCCGTACCCATAATCCCGAGAGGCACCCAGTTCAGACAGCTCAGGCTTTTTGTGGAATTTGCCATCCTGCATAATCATCACCAGCCGGCTGCGGTCTTGAAGAATTCTCACATCCGAGAGCGGATCCCCATCAACGAGCAGCAAGTCAGCCAGATATCCCTCTCGAATCATGCCTAGTTCATCGCCCATGCCCATGATTTCGCCGCCATAGCGAGTGGCTGCCATAATCGCCTCCATTGGTGTCATGCCAACCAAATCAACAAAATACTCGATGTCTTTTGCATTGGTGCCATGCGGAGTCCAGGCAAATCCATAGTCACCGCCGATCAGAACGCGGATGCCGCGCTTGTGCATATTGCGCATGCTCTCGACTGCGGCCTCAAGCTCCCGCTCATAGGCTTCTGTAATCGGTGTGCCCGGCTGGATGCCATATTCGCCCGCATTGCGCGCTGTGTTGATCAGCCAGGCCAGACCCGGTGCGACAAAATGCTGGTCTTTGGCCGCTTCCAGTTTATCCAGAGTCTCCTCATCCGTAAATGAGGCATGAAAAATAAAATCAATGCCAAATTCAACACATTTTGCCACAGATTCTTTGGAGCGCGCGTGTGCCGCCAGGTTTTTTCCGCGCGCCTTCGCCTCGCGGACCGCCATGGCGATCTCCTCATCCGAGAATTGATTGTGTTTGGCGGGCATTTCCGTAATCTCTTCGCCTGACAGGTTGATCTTGATGGTATCAACGCCCCATTTGATCAATTCTCTCACCGTACGCCGGATCTCTTCGGGTCCAGAGACCACAATGCCAAGATTCAGTCCCTCATGCGGAATATGCGGCAAACTGGTATCCCCGAGCCCGCCAACCGAGGTGATTTCAGGTCCAGCGGCAGTGTAGCGCGGTCCGGGAAACTTTCCTTCGTTGATTGCGTTTCGAATCACCACATCCAATCGGGCTTTCGCCGCAGCCGCTCCGCAGCCGGCAGTGAATCCTGAGTCAATCAGAACTTTGGCCATTTCAATGCAGTTGATGACGTGCTCCTCGACCGGCATCATCTGGATCGGCGCGATGCCGGGGGCGTTATTCCAGGACAGGTGCAAGTGCGCGTCAATCAAACCCGGCATCAAAGTCATGCCGCGCCCATCAATGCGCAGGCCGCTGCTATTGCTCCATGAATAGCCGTTCCGGTCGGATCGAGCCACCGATTTGATACGGTTGCCAGAAACTGTTACATCTCCGCTGTACGGCGATTCGCCTGTGGCATCAAGAATTCGAACATTGGAAAAAACTATTTCTTGACGCGGTGCGCCGTGACTGCTGCCGTTCCAGGACGTGCCATTGCTTGCCATTTTCCAAAACCTCTGTCGAAGAATAAGTGTTTATGTCTGGATCTGCCAGATGTGATTGTGCAGCAAGTCAATCGAATCACTGACCGCCTCTAGCATGATCCAATGTCCAGCATTGCTGATGACTTGTATTTTAGCATTCGCGATCCGGTTTGCAAGCTGCTGACCCATGGCCACAGGGGCAACCGCATCGTCCTGCCCGGCAATCAGCAGCGCTGGACAGTGAATTTCGCTGTGCGCCGCCATGCGAGCCTCGCTGAGCGCTTCGCAATGGGCTGCGTAGCCGTTTGGATCTTGTCGCATCAGGCTTTCGCGTACGAAAGCGGCAGCGGCAGGATGACGAGCGCGGGATGATGCGCTTGTGGCGCCGGCCACAACCGCATCGGCGATGGCTTGCATGCCCTGCTCGCGTACGGCTGTCGCTCTGGCTTTCAGCGCATCGCGAGCCGCCGCCGGCGGTTCGAGAATTGCGCCGAGCAGCGTCATGCTCAATACCATTTCCGGCCGGTGAACGGCGAGGTATTGGCAGATCAGGGTGCCCATGGAATGTCCCGCAAAATGAGCTTTTCTGATTTCCATGGCTCGCAGCGCATCGGCGAGCGCTGCCGCCATTCCTGCCAAGCTTCGATTTCCGGGCCGATACGGGGAGCGGCCTGCGCCCGGCAGATCAGGGCGTACCACCCGATAGCCGCTCAATGCGGGCAGCAGCGTCTGAAAACTGTTGGAAGTGCCGCCGAGGCCGTGCACCATGACCACGGCAGGTCCGCTGCCTTGGTCTTCAAGTGTCATGCTGCCAAATCGAAAATCCGCCATCACCACACCTCAACCGGATTCTCCAGCGTTCCGATGCCGTCAATGACCATCTTGACCCGATCGCCGGCGGCCAGGAAGCGTGGTGGATTGAACCCGATGCCAACACCAGCTGGCGTTCCGGTGGCAATCACATCTCCCGGCAGCAGTGTAATGCCGTTTGAAATGGCAGCGATAATTTCCTCAACACTGAAAATCAAAAATCCAGTATTGGAATCCTGACGCAGTTCATCATTGACGAAGCTGCGCACTTGAGTGTCGGCCAGATCGAGGGCATCACGCAGAACTGCCCACGGCCCCATGGGGCAGAAACTATCTTGTGATTTGCCGATCAGCCATTGACTGTGCGCGCTCTGCAAGTCTCTGGCGGTGACATCGTTGATGATGGTGTATCCCCAGACATGCTCAAGTGCAGTCTCAGCAGGAATGCTGCGCCCCGCTTTGCCAATGATCACTGCCAGTTCCACTTCATAATCGATCGCAGTCGAAACCTCCTTGTCGATGCGAATGGGCGCTTGCGGCGCGATTACGCTTTGCGGTACTTTGGAAAAGACAATCGGCGCCTGCGGCACATCGCTTTTGGCTGTTGATTTGTCGAATCCAGAGGCGGCGAATTCCTTGATGTGATCGCGGTAGTTGATGCCCACGCAGAAAATGTTTCGCTGCGGACAAGGGAGCGGCGCTAGCAGCTCAACATCAGCGAGCTCGAGATCTTGCCTCACATCCGGGAGCGGCCTTCCAATCAGTGCGGCAACACCTGTCTCCTGTGCTGACTCATCAGGTGTGTCAAAACAGCGGATTACACCCTCGGTGTCGTCTGCAATTCCCAAATGCGGAACCGAGTTCCATCGAAATGCGGCAATTTTCATTGTGGCTTGACCTCAATTGAGTGGTTTGATCCATCACCGGGCACACTTCGCGGCGCCTTGCCTTATGCTCCAATCAGCACAACCGAACCGGTTGTTTGTCGAGATTCCAGTGCACGGTGCGCGGCGGCTGCATCTTGCAGCGCAAAGGTCTGGCCGATGCTCACCTGCAATACCTTTTTGTCCAGTACTGCGAACAGCTGCTTGGCGGCCGCCGTAACTTTGTCCGGCGTATCGGTGTAGTGGACGTAGCTGGGGCGCGAGACAGTCGCCGATTTCGAGGCAAGGGAGCTGATATCCCAGCTGCCAATGTCGCCCGATGCCTGTCCGTAGCTGACCAGGTGACCGCGGCTGGCGAGCGCTTCGACGGATTGCGCAAAGCTGTCACGCCCGACGGCATCGAAAATGACATCTGCGCCGCGGCCAGCGGTTAAATCCCGGACTTGATCTGCCAGACTCGTCCGTCCCGGGGTGACCACATGCTGCGCCCCAGCTTGGAATGCGGCCTGAGATTTGTCTGAACTGGAAGTCGCCCCAATGACCGTTGCCCCCAGATGACGGGCCCATTGGCACAAAAGATTGCCAACTCCGCCCGCCGGTGCGTAGACCAGTACCGTTTGTCCAGCCTCAACGCGATGGACCTGGTGCAGCAAAAACTGGGCAGTAATGCCTTTGAGCATGACCGCTGCAGCGGTCTCATACGTCAGCCATTGCGGGATCGGTGTGACTAAAGTCGCATCCATGGTGCGCACCGTCGTATAGGCGCCAGCTGGCAGGCAAGCGTAAGCGATTCGCTGGCCGGGAGCAAGATGAGTGACCTCATCGCCGACATCAATGACCTCGCCTGCTGCCTCAAAGCCTGGAATGCCCGGTGGCGCGACCAGCTGGAAATAACCAGTCCGACAGTAGATGTCAATGTAATTTACGCCTATGGCTCGCTGCGCGATGCGAACCTGTCCGGGTCCGGGAGCGGGCGCCGCGATCTGTTTCGCCTCCAGCACCGCGGGTCCGCCAAAACGGCGAAGCACCATGGCCTGCCCGCTTCGCGACTCGCCCTCGTGCGACTGAACGTTTGTCACTGTCGTGACTGTGTTTGAGCGGCCTGTCTTTGCCACCGCCTCAGCTCGCACTGCCTCAAAACCGGCTGCATAAACACCTTCGGCCACCAGTTCGGCCAATTCCTGCTCGCGTCCAGGCGGCGTGTCGAATTTAGAGCTCCATGACCAAAACGTTGAGTCTTGATCGGTGACAGGTCGCAGGCGCACTTCGGCCACGTAGTTGAGCAGGGGAACATCGGCTTCAACAATGGTATAGCGGAAACTGTAATCCTGATCCGAAAGCGTCAGCAGCTGTTCTCGAATCTGCTCGCCGCCAGTGAGGCTGAAGTTGCGGACGCTGCCGACTTGATCGGGCGTTCGAAAGTTTTCAATGTAGCTTTGAGCGACTGCCGGATGCCACTGATCGTGGGCATTGAAATCGCGCAGCAGCCCCCAGACGATTGCGATCGGCGCATCAATCACGGTGCTTCTGCTGACTGCAACCACGTCAGCGTCCAAGTCGCTGTTTCAGCGCGTCGAAGCCTGTCTGGAATACACCTTGTCCGATCAGATCGATTAAAGACGCAGAGCGTGACGGCTCGCAGTCAAATTCAGCAGACCATTCGGCAAACGTGCGGTCGCGGTCTGTGATGGGTGTGAGCTTGAGCGTTGCGATATAGTTGTCGACCCCCATCGAGCTTTCCAGGATTGCATAACTGACGCTGAAGTCGTAGTCCGACAGGGCTAGCAGCCTCTCGCGAATAAACCCGCCATCAAGCAGCCTGAATGCCCTCACACAGCCGACTTGATCAGCGGCTCCAGAGCCCTCGATATGGCTTTCGGCAACGCTTGGATGCCACCTCGGCAGTGCGTTGAAGTCGCGAATCAGCGCCCACACCTTCGCCGCCGGCGCGTCGATCACACAGGAGGTGTACACTTGGGTCATCGCAGCTCAGCCGTCTTTTTTGCCTGCATCGCGAGGCTGCTTTTTGGCTGCATCCCGCAGAGCCTGCGCTTCCCGCGCCGAGCGAAATATATCGCCCATGCCAGTGATGTTCGAGCCGGATACGCCGATGTCCTTCATCATCTCATCGATGAGCGGCGCTTGGGCTCGGTAGCGAAGCGCGCTCTCAATGACCTCATCGGTGGGTGAGCGCTGGCCGCTGCCGCCATTGCCGAATCCGTCAACATGCAGAATCTTGATGCCTTCAATATTTTCCATGGGCTTCACACTTTCGCGCACAATTCCCTCAATTCGCTCAATCAGCTTAGCTCGCAGCAGACTGCTTCGGGCATCGGGAGAGAGGATGTTTTCTGCCTCATTTTTGAGGCGCTGCGCTTCAGCCGCGACTGCCGATGAGACTTTTTCAGCTTCAGCTATGATCTTGGCCGTATCTGCGTCTTTTTTCGCCATCAGCCGATCCACTGCGGCGATGCGCTCAGCGGTCTGGGTCTCACGCACTGTGATCACCTGCTGCTCAGCTTCTACGGCATGCGCTTTGGCCGCAGCAGCAGCAGCTTGGGCTGAAGCTTCTTCGGACTGTTTGGCAAGGATGCTGATCTGGCGGTCAATCTCAGTCAGTTCCAGTACTTTGCTGCGCTCAACCTCAAGGCGCTTGAGCTCACGGTCGCGATTGATCCGCTCTTGCTCGAGTTCATGGTCGGACGCGATGCGGGCTCGCTCAACCTCCTCGCGCGCGCTGATTTCGGCTTCCTCAACATTGCGCCGCTGTGCAATTTGCTGCGCGCGAACTCGCAGATCGCGCTCAATGCGCGAGACGCTGATCGTCTCATCCTGATCGATGCGCGCCTGCTCGACAGTTTTATCGGCGGTCAGCTTGGTCACCTCAATTTCCCGATTGCGGACAATATCCTGCGCTTCCATCTCCTGCTCTGCGAGAATTCGAGCTTCACGAATCTGTCGTTCCGAAACAATTTTCGAGCGTTCCAAATCCTCTTTCGCCGTGATGTCGGCATGCTCAACCTCATGCTGCTGTTTGATCTGGTGCACCCGCACCTGCCGCTCGCGGTCGATTTTCGCCTGCTCAAGTATGCGCTCATTTTCAATGCGGATTTTTTCGACTTCCTCACGCGCCTGGATTTCGGCAGATTCGAGAACCTGCTGACGGCTGATCTCACGTTCGCGTGTGCTTTGCTCGCTTTCGATTTGTGATTGCGCGGCTTGCGCTTCCTCTTGGGCGCGCTTGCGCTGCACAGCTGCCTGCTGCTCGGCGCGCATGGATTCCAAGGCCAGCGCCTGATCCAGTCGCGAGCTTTCGCTTGCCTGCTCAAGTTTAAGAGTCTCCTGCTCTGCTTTGAGATTGCGGCTGCGGATCTCGACCATCGACGACTGCTCGATGTCATTGCGAAGTTTGCGCCGGCTTTCAATTTCCTGAATCAGTTGGGTCATGCCTTCGGCATCAAAGCGGTTTGATGGATCGAAGAACTGCAGATGGGTCTGGTCTAAATCGGTAATCGCAACGGACTCAAGCTCAAGACCATTTTGCGCCAGCGCCACTTTGGCGCGCGCCTGCACTTTTTCAAGCATCTCACCGCGATTCTCATGCATCGCGTCCAGGCTCATCTCGGCGGCTGCAGAGCGCAGCGCGCCGACAAATTTACCTGACAGAAGCTGTGCGAGCTGCTCAGCTTCCAGCGTCCTTCGCCCTAAAGTTGATGCGGCCGCTGAGACGGCCTGCTCTTCTTGAATCACTCGCACGAAAAATTCCGTCTCCACATCGACGCGCATGCGGTCCCGGGTGATCAGCGCCTCCTCTTGAGTGCGCGATACGGGTATTCGCACGACATTGAGATTGACGGGCGTAACTTCGTGGACAATCGGCAGCACCAGCGCACCCGAGTTGATGATGACTTTCTCGCCGCCGAGACCAGTGCGCACAAAAGCCAGTTCCTTGGTGGAGCGGTGATACAGCCAGTGCAGCAGATAGACGGCCACTGCAATGACCACGATTGCGACGATAAGCCACAAAATCAGAGTTCCGATAATGCCAGCATTCATGATTCAGCCTCCTCTTCAGTGAGTTTTTATCGCTTTAAATTCTTTGGTCTGATTCGTCAGTGCGATTTCAGTCGGCAGACGCTCCATTGAGGACGCGCCGTAAAATCCGTGACAGTATTGCGTATTCTGCAGGATGAATTGGGCATCTTGCGGCATCGACACCGGTCCGCCATGGACCAGTACAAGGACCTGCGGATTGATCTCAAGCGCCGCGCCCGCCCAGGCATCGACGATCGCCGGACAGTCGGCCAGTTCCAGCGCTGCTTCGGCCCCGATTGAGCCGCCGGTTGTCAGACCCAGGTGACAGACAATAATATCGGCGCCTGCCTGAGTCATGGCTCTGGCATCGTCTTGTGAGAACACATAGGGCGTTGTCAGCAGATCTTTGCTGCGAGCCAGCCGTATCATTTCAACTTCTTGCGAGTACGCCATTCCGGTGGCCTCCAGATTGATGCGGAAAGTGCCGTCAATCAGTCCGACTGTCGGAAAGTTCTGCACGCCAGCAAAGCCAATCGCCTTGACCGCATCCAGATAGTGATCAAACAGACAAAATGGATCTGTACCATTGACCCCAGCCAGGACGGGGGTATGCTCAACTACCGGCAAAACCTCGCTCGCCATCTCCATGACAATATCATTGGCATTGCCGTATGGCATCAAGCCCGACAAAGAACCGCGCCCGGCCATCCGGTAGCGTCCGGAGTTGTAGATGACGATCAGATCAATGCCGCCGGCTTCCTCGCACTTCGCGGAGAGTCCGGTCCCCGCGCCGCCGCCGACAATCGGTTCATTGCGTTGTTTCATGCCTTGGAATTTTTCCAGCAGCTGCTTGCGTTCAAATTGTGCCATAACTGTACTGCGCGGGTTGTGAGCGGGTTGACGGTTGCGGGTTGATATCGTTCAGCGCCTGCACTGCAGCCGCTGCGAAAGCGGGCTCATTGATGTGCCATGGCAATCGAATCAGACGGCGCTTGGCGGTCTGCCGGAATTGCTCGCTGATAATGTCAAACAGCGCCGCATCGGCTTCCGGGTCGTGAAATGGCTGCCCGGGTGCGTCCAGTGCAGAGACGCCGGCTTCGGGAATCAGGAAACGCACGGGACCTGGCATCAAGTTGATGCGGCTGGCAATCCACTCCCCCATGCGGCGGTTTTCGTCAGCGGTGGTTCGCATCAGAGTCACGTTCGGATTATGCTCCACAAAGGTGCGGCTGCGATAGCGCTCCGGCACTGTGTCGCGCGAGCCGAAATTGACCATATCCAGTGCGCCGACAGAACCTACCCAGGGGATCTCAGTGCGGATGAAAGCGCCGAAACGGTCTTCATCGGCCGCAAAAACACCGCCCATCATCATATCGCAGATTTCGGTTGTCGTCAGATCCAGCGCGGCAGCCAGCAGACCGCTGTCGGCGAGTTTTTCCATGGAGCGCCCGCCGGTCCCGGTCGCGTGCATGACATAGCAGTCATACTGGTCGCCGATCAGTTGCAGAACATTCTGCACTGCGGTCGTGGTGACGCCGAACATCGTCAGAGCCAGTCCAGGTTTGGCAGCAGTGTCCGGTGCGTTGTTTGGCTGCAACTCGCGGTTTTGCCGGACCATGCCGATGATAGCATGAGCGCCGTTCGACATCACTTGTCTCGAAATACGGTTCAGTCCTTGAATATCTGCGACTGAATACATCATCATGATGTCGGCTGCGCCGACATAAGCGCTCACGTCGCCTGAGGCAACTGTGGAGATCATGACTTTTGGCGTGCCGACTGGCAGCGCCTGCATCGCCGGTGTCACCAAAGAGGTGCCGCCAGAGCCGCCGGCGGAAATGATGCCTGCCACATCATTGCAGGCGCGCAGGTAGTTTTCAAACGCGATACTCATAGCGCGAACGGATGCGCCGCGGCTCTGGCGAGCGGCACCGGCGACCGCCGCTGAGTGATAGGCCGCGACCATATGAGGCGGAACGTCACATGCAGAAGGCTTGCCTGAAGTCGAAAGATCGATCGTTTTCACTGGCAGGCCGGCGGCGGCAATGCAGCTGCGAATGTAGTTCAGCTCTTCGCCTTTGGTGTCAAAAGTGCCTGCCACATAGATTGCGGATTCGCGGCTTTCGGCTCGCGCCGCTTGGTAATTTTCCTGATAAAGGGGGCTGGGCGCTGCGATGGGGATCACGTCAGCGGCAGGTCGAACCGCGGCATCGCCGGTGGCCAAGTCGCCGTTTTCTTTTTGCTGTTCCCACGCAGCTTGCGACCAGCGCGTCGGGGGAATATAGGCTGATCCGGACGCAATAGGCGCTCTTGCGGCCGCTTTTGTTGCGGCCGGGTCTGCTTCAGCTGACTCTGTGGCAGCGGCCGGGGCAGTCGGTTCAGCGCGGACGGGTCGGATGGCAGGTGATTCAGCCGTATCAATTGATTCGTGTGAATGGCGTCCGACCCCTAGCAGTCGTTCCTGCAGCGCCCGATCATTGGCTAGCGCCGCCGACTCGATGCTGCTGCTGATTTTTCCGTTGACCATGATGTCGACGCTTTCGGCCAGTTCGATGGCCACTGAAATGTTCTGCTCAATGAGCAGGATCGAGACATCTTGGTCAGCGGCCAGCTCACTGAGCAGCTGGATCAGCTGATCCACAATCACCGGTGCCAGACCTTCGGTCGGCTCGTCCATGATCAGCAATTCGGGATCCTGCAGCAAGGCTCGCGAGATGGTCAGCATTTGCTGCTCGCCGCCGGACAGCTGCGCAGCGCTGTTGCGCCGTCGTTCAGCGAGTCGCGGGAAGATTTCGTAAATTCTCTGGGCAGTCCAAGAGCCGCCAAGATCGACCAGTTTCAGATGCTCCTCGACCGACAGCGAGTTCCACAGCCGCCGGCCCTGCGGCACATAGCCGATGCCGAGCGAGGCAATCCGATAGGCAGGCATATTGCGGATTTCCCGGCCATGATGCCGAATCGAGCCGCCTTGCGCCGGCGTCAGTCCCATGACAGCATTGCACAGCGTTGTTTTGCCCATGCCATTGCGGCCGACAACGGCCCGAATGCCGCTCGCAAGCGCGAGGTCGACGCCTTGCAATGCATGTG
The DNA here is from genome assembly GCA_965200545.1 of Arenicellales bacterium. Lineage (GTDB taxonomy): Bacteria > Pseudomonadota > Gammaproteobacteria > Arenicellales > JAJDZL01 > JAJDZL01. The sequence continues at coordinate 952,465 of CBDAUJ010000002.1, forward strand.
ACTGTCCGTAGTAGACCTGCAGGCCGCGGATCTGCAGCAGAGATTCGGAGCCAGCCCGGCGGCGGCTGTGTTTAGGCACTGACCGCATGCCCGAGATACAGCTCCTGCACTTCAATATCGTTTTCGATCTGCTCGGGTGTGCCTTCTTTGAAGACGCGCCCGTTGTGCATCATGGTCACGGTTTGCGCGACACGCAGCGCAACATCCATGTCGTGCTCGATGATGATATAGCTGATATGATCAGGAAGTGATTGCAGAATTTCGACTAGTTCCGACCGTTCCGTCGGCGACAATCCGGCGGCTGGCTCATCAAACAGAATCAGGCGGGGCGCGCCGGCGAGTGCAAACGCGATCTCCAGCTGTCGCTGCTGGCCATGGCTGAGTGTTTCCACCCGCGTATCGCGCTCGTCATCAAGATGCACCGCACTGATCAGCCTTTGCGCCGCTTCCATAGTGACATCGTTATAGCGCGGCCGCAGCAATGAATAGCGGCCGCGCTTGATACCGCTGCAGGCGAGGTAGACATTGTCCAGGACACTCAGGCCGCCAAACAGCAGCGAAATCTGATAGGTGCGGCGCAGTCCGCGGCGGGCACGCTCGAAACTCGGCATGTCCGCCACGTCCTCGCCAAACAGTCTCACGCGGCCTGTGGTCGGCGGCAGATCGCCATTGATGGTGTTGAACAGCGTTGTTTTGCCCGCACCATTGGATCCCAGAACCGCGCGCCGCTCGCCGGCCTCGACCGTCATGTTAATATCTGCCAGCGCCACCAAAGCGCCGAAATGACGGCTGATCGCCTCAAGCTCCAGGGCGTTGCGCCCTGAGCTTTGCAGCTGCTCTAAAGCCGATGAGCGGGTATTGGTCACAATTGCAGCTATTCGCAGCGCGGATTTTCACGCCCCACTTGGCCGTACTTCAGAAACTCATCGTAGGCCAGTCCGAAAGTCTGGCTGACCTGCGCGGTCACCGAAATCGTGCGGTTCAGCAGATTGCCTTCCGGCCCTTCGGTCACCTCGGTGAGAAAGATATCGGCGATAGCCTGCCGTCGCTCATCCAGGCTGACCATGCCAGTGGGCGTCTCAAAACTCAAGGTGGACAGAGCTGCGCGATATTTCGCGCCGCCATCGGACAGATCGCCGCCGACTGCATCAAGCGCCAGCAGCGCCGCTTTTGTGTTGATGTAATAGCCATGAGCAAACAGTGAGGGTGAGGGAAATCCATCGGGAAACATCTGCTGATAGGTTTCGACAAATGCACTCCATCCCGCATTGTCCCAAGTGTCTGAAATCGGGCCTGCTGACGGAGTGCCGATGACAAACGAGCGGGTGCGGCCCTTGGCGCCGAGGACCGACTGATCCACGGTAATGGAGCCGCCAATGAGAGGCAGACTGCCGCCTGCCTGCTCATACTGAGTCAGGAAGTTCACTGCGTCGGCGCCGCCGAGAGCGACAAAAATGGCGTCTACATCATCGGGCAGCGCCGCGATGACCGAGGAGTAGTCCTTGTTGCCGATGGGCACCCAGAAGCGCGCGTCGATCGGCGCTTTTCCGCCAAGCCGGCAGAATGGCTCTAGAAATCCAAATACCTGTGTGTATGGAAATGAATAGTCTTCTGCCAGCACGGCGACACTTCGGTAGCCTTTGCTGTTGTAGGCATATTCGCCAAGCCCGGCCATCCACTGCGCACCGTCGGTGCTGAAGCGGAAGAAATTCGGCGCCGGATCCCGCAGCGTGGTGTCCTGTGCAGCGGAAACGCCGTTGATGAACGTCACATTGGGCTGTGTCTTTGCATAGTCCTTGACTGCCAGGCCCTCAGAGCCGGAAAGAGGGCCGACCAGCACCTGTACGCCATCCTGCTCGACGAGTTTGCGAGCGGCGCGGATTGCGCTGTCCGGCGAGGCGTCGGAAGAGCCGGTGATCAGCTCAATTTTTGCGCCGCCGGCCATGCTGTCAAATTCGGCCAGCGCCATTTCGACACCGCGCATGCTGTCCTCTCCAAGCACCGTAAATGCACCTTCCAAAGTCGCCAGAGCGCCCATTTTGATGGTATCCTGTGCGCTGGCGGCGGTGCCGATGAAGAATAACGCTGCGAGCAGCGATCGGGTCAATATCTTAAGCATGGTTCACCTCCTCAGTGAATTTTTGGCTAAGAACGATTAAGTGATTCATGATAATTCAGCCTCGCTGCGCCTGCCATCGGCTGCCGCGAGCCGCACACTGCGTGCGCGGCGGAGTTTTTCGCGCAATCGATGCCACAGTCCAAGCAGTCCGTCAGGTGACCAAAGAATCACAAACAGAAATACCACGCCGATGAGCGTATTGAAACGCTCGCGATCAATGAGATCAATGGCAAAGTTGTCCAGCAGCACGAACGCGATAGCCCCCAGAAAAGGTCCGATGGGGTGACGCAGACCGCCGACGACGGCGATAATCAAGATATCAATGACCACGTCAATGCCGACCGAACCGGGTGAGATCCGGCCGTTAAACCAGACCATCAGGACACCTGCGGTGCCAGCGATGATGCCGGAAAGGAAGTATGCGAAAATTCGATGCAGTGTGACGTTGTAGCCCAACGATCGCATGCGGCGCGGGTTGTCGCGAATCGCCTGCAGGCTCAGTCCGAAAGTTGAGCGTGAGATATACATCACGGCCCCGAAGGCGAGTGTTGCGATCAGCAGGCTCAGATAATAAAAGGGAGTCGGGTTGCGCCAGTAAATTCCGAACAGCGTCGGCGGCTCCACACCGGCGAACCCGGTAAAGCCATTGAACAGCGTATAGTTCTGGCGCACGAAGTAGAAAAAAGCGACGGCGATGGCCAGTGTGATCATGATGGTGTAGATGCCTTCGGTACGCACGGCAATGGCGCCGATCAGCGCACTGAAGATGGCGGCCAGGGAAACCGCCAAAGCGACAGTCAGCCACCACGGCCAGCCAAGTCCCATGACTCCGACGCTGTTTTCGCCAAAGATGGCGACCAGATAGCCGGCGAGTCCGGCCACGGTCAGCTGTGCGAGACTGATCATGCCGCCGTAGCCTGCCAGCATCATCAGCGACAGCGTGATGGTGCCGAGAATGAGAGCATAGGCGCCGACTTGGAAAGTTACAAAGTCACTGGCAAAGCCCGGATAGGCGATCAGGAATATGGCAGCGACCACGATGGCTGGATGCAGCCGGGTATCGGCCCGGGAGCGAAAAAACAAGCTGCGCGCGCTCATCGCTGCGACCAGTGCGTCCCCATCAGTCCTTGCGGGCGCAGCGCCAGCACCAGGACCATGATCAGGAAAGTGAGCACCACACCATAGGTCGGAAAGTAAGCCAGGCCAAACTGTTCTGCCAAGCCGATCAGCAAAGCGCCGATTGCAGCGCCGGACACTGAGCCGAGTCCGCCGACAATCACGACGATCAGCGACGCAAGCAGATAGCGGATATCCTCGCCCGGCGAGATGGACAGGGCGGTGCCGCCGACCACGCCGGCAAAGCCGGCGAGTCCAGCGCCAATGCCGAATACAAGTACAAATACCAGCTGGACATTGACCCCTGATGCCGACAGCATCTCGCGGTCATTGACCCCGGCGCGGATCATCATGCCAATCCGGGTTCGATTCAGAAACACCCACAGCTTGATGCCGACGATGATCGCGACCGCCAGGACGGCAAGTCGATAAATGGGATATTTGATGTAAACCGCTTCGCCGGATGACTTGATCACAGAAATGATAGGCAGCTCCGCCGCGCCGAACAGCCATTCCGGGGGTGAGAACTGATAGGTGGTGCCGCTCCACACGGCCAGCATCAGGTCGGCCGCAATGATGGAGATTGCGATGGTGACCATGGTTTGGCGGATGGCATCGCCTTCCATGCGCCGAAACACGAGGAACTGCATGAGCATGCCGCTTGCTGCAATGGCCGTGAATGCCACCGCAAGCCCCAGAAACCAGCTGCCGCTGGCCTCCGCAACATCGTAGCCGATATAGGCGCCAAGCAAGTACATCGAGCCATGGGCGAGATTGACATTGCGCATCAATCCGAAAATCAGTGTAAAGCCGCTGGCGACCAGGAAGTAAAGTCCGCCCAGCGTCAGGCCATTGAGCAGGGTGTTGACGAAAGTCTTTTTGCGCCCTAGAACATTGACCAGCCATTCAGGCCAAACAGCAAAGATCAGAAAAGCCAGAGCCGCTGTCGCCAGCAGCGCCGCTACCGCCCAGAACGGCTGACGCTCAATGAATTTTCGCATCGCGTAACAGTTGATTGTGCGTTTGTGCGCTTGTACTTGCACCAAAACAGCCAATGCGGTGCAGCATTGGCATTTGACCAGTCGATTGTCTGCTCATGGGCTCGTTTGCTGAATCAATGACCGCGAATCAAATCTGAATCAATCTTTCAAGGTATGTATAACACAATTGAGCGGAGCTTTCGCAGGTAATGCGGCGAACCTGCCGCTGATGCGTTCAGCCCGTGCGGGCCGGATCAGCATGGCATCAGGCGAAATTCGCAACAACCGCCAGGCAGTCTCCAGTCGAGATGATGCCCGGGAAATGCCGGCCGGCCAGCAGCCCGTCGGTGACCGCGCGGTACTCAAGCGGCGCAATGCCGGTGCGGTCCAGCGACCAGATCCGTGCAACGACATCGTTTTTGTCCACCTTGGCTCCGAGCTCAGCGATCGGCTCCAGCAATCCTTCATGCTCGCTGACGACAAAACAGGCGCTGTCCGGCATCTGCAGTCGGATCGATGGCTCGATCATCGGCTGGGCGTTCAGAATACCAGCATGAATCAGTACGTTGGCGATACCTTTTTTGGCGATCGCAATTGACTCCGGCCGCGTCGTGCCGCCCCCGCCGAGCTCGGTTGTGACAAAAGTCTTGCCGGCATTTTCAACCGCAGTGTCATACATGCCGGCGCTGTCCATCTCTTTGAGAATGACTGAAAACGGGGCGTTGAATGCTTCCATGGCAGCCACACATGCCGCTTGCTGCCGACTGTCACCGGTCAGATGGGCTGCGGCGAACGGCACAAACTCAAGGGATTTGCCGCCCGAGTGGAAATCCAGCACCAGGTCAGCCTGCGGCACCAGTGTGCTCAGAAAATAATCGGCGATTTTTTCGGTCACCGATCCTTTCGGGTCGCCTGGAAAAGCACGGTTCAAATTGCCGTCGTCAATCGGCGAGTTGCGCTGCCGCGCCCGAAAGGCGGGATAGTTGAAGGCTGGAACGATAATGACCCGGCCTTGAATGGCGGCGGGCCGGAGAGTGACAGCCAGGTCTTGCAGGGCCACGGGCCCTTCATATTCATCACCGTGGCTGGCGCCGGTGAGCAAAGCGGTCGGACCTGATCCATTCTGTATGACTGTGAGCGGAATCATAATGGCGCCCCAGGCCGACAGGTTGGAACTGTGTGGCAGGCGCAAAAAGCCATGCCGCACGCCATCGCGGTTCAGTGCAATTGTTGAGGTAATCGGGTTGTCAGCGGTCACAAGTGCGATTTGATCGAATGAACTCCATCAGTTTTTTTGCCAGCAAAAAAAAGAGGCGGTCTGCTTGTCAGAGCCGCCTCTTGCGGTGTCGAGGATTAACGCTTTGCTGACAGTCAGTCAAAGCGGCCAAGATTCATGACTTTATCCCATGCGGCAGCGAAGTCCTGCACAAAGCTCTGCTCTGAATCTGAGCAGGCGTAATGCTCGGCAATGGCCCGCAGCTGCGGATTGGAGCCGAAAATCAGATCCACTCGCGAGGCGGTCCACTTGACGCGGCCGCTTTGGCGGTCGCGGCCTTCAAAAGAATCGCATTCTTCTGATGTTGGCGCCCACTTCGTGCCCATATCCAGCAGGTTGACGAAAAAGTCATTGCTCAAGGTGCCTGGCCGCTCCGTCAAGACGCCAACTGCCGACTGGCCGGCATTGGCGTTCAGCGCTCGCATGCCGCCGATCAACACTGTCATTTCCGGCGCGGTCAAGGTCATCAGCTGCGCTTTGTCTATCAGCATTTCCTCAGCCGTTGCGCTGTGCTTGGCTTTGAGGTAGTTTCGAAACCCATCGGCGGTGGGCTCCAGCACAGCGAATGACTGGACATCGGTCTGCGCAGCCGAGGCATCGGCGCGTCCGGGCCGGAACGGCACCGTGACATCATGTCCGACTTTCTTTGCTGCCTCTTCGACCGCCGCGCAACCGCCCAGCACGATCACATCCGCCAGCGAAACACGCTTACCGTCTGGCGCTGTGGCATTGAAATCCTGCTGGATGGTCTGCAGAGTCTTTATGATGCCGTCCAGCTCCGCCGGCTGGTTCACGTCCCACTGGTTTTGTGGAGCGAGGGCCAGTCGCGCTCCGTTGGCGCCGCCGCGCATATCAGAATGGCGATACGTTGCGGCTGAAGCCCAAGCGGTTTCAACCAGCTTCGGAATGGAAATTCCAGATGTCAGAATGCTTTGCTTGATCGCCGCCGCATCCGCCTCTTCAATCAGGGCGTGGTCAACCGCGGGCACCGGATCCTGCCAGATAAGCTCTTCTTGCGGCACTTCCGGGCCGAGATAGCGCGACCGCGGCCCCATGTCACGATGAGTCAGCTTGAACCACGCGCGCGCAAACGTGTCTGCAAATTGGTCCGGATTGGCGTGAAAGCGGCGCGCAATCGGCTCATAGACGGGATCCATTCGCATTGACATATCGGCCGTGGTCATGATGGGCGCATGACGTTTGCTGGCATCATGGGCATCGGGCACCTGATCAGCCGCATTGCCATTGCTTGGAATCCACTGATGAGCGCCGGCCGGGCTTTTCGTCAGCTCCCATTCATAGCCGAAAAGGTTATCGAAATAACCCATATCCCAGGTTGTCGGGCTGGCAGTCCAAGCGCCTTCAATGCCGCTGGTGATGGCATCGCCGGCGATGCCAGAACCGAAACTGCTGATCCAGCCGAATCCCTGATCCTCAAGTGCTGCGCCCTCAGGCTCAGCGCCGACCAATTCAGCATCTCCGGCACCGTGACATTTGCCAAACGTATGGCCGCCGGCTGTCAGAGCGACGGTTTCCTCGTCATTCATGGCCATGCGCGCGAACGTTTCGCGCACATCAACGCCAGATGCGACCGGGTCGGGATTGCCGTTGGGTCCTTGGGGATTGACGTAAATCAATCCCATTTGCACTGCACCGAGCGGATTTTCCAAATCGCGCTCGCCGGAGTAGCGATTGTCGCCGAGCCATTCGGTTTCCGTACCCCAGTAGGTGTCATCTTCTGATTTCCAGACATCTTCTCGGCCGCCGCCAAATCCGAAGGTTTTGAATCCCATGGATTCCAAGGCGCAGTTGCCAGCCAATATCAGCAGGTCCGCCCAGGAAATCTTTTTGCCGTATTTCTGTTTGATCGGCCACAGCAGACGCCGGGCCTTGTCAAGGTTGCCGTTATCCGGCCAGCTGTTGATGGGTGCAAACCGCTGGTTGCCGGTGCCGGCGCCGCCGCGGCCATCGCCGATGCGGTAGGTCCCTGCAGCGTGCCAAGCCATGCGAACGAACAATGGACCGTAGTGTCCATAGTCCGCCGGCCACCAGTCTTGCGAGTCGGTCATCAGCGCATACAGATCTTCCTTGAGCGCGCGGTAATCCAGACTGGCAAATTCATCGGCGTAATTGAAGTCCTTGTCGACCGGATTGGAATCAGGTGCATGCTGGTGCAGAACGTCGATGTTCAGCTGATTCGGCCACCAGTCCATGTTCGTCGTGCCGCCGCTTGAAGCTCCGGCTGTGCTTTTTTCAAGCTTGCCATTGCGCACAGGGCAACCATTTGTTTCAGCCATGAGTCGATCTCCTCGTGCTATAGTTGTTGACTGTTTGAAATCAATGATTCAAGTGCGCGGATTATAGATAAATATGACAGCCGCATGCAGACGAGATTTGAGTGCCTGCCGGCAGATGAAAAACCGTGCGCCGTTTTTCGTTCGAGCCGAATTCAGGTCGCAGCCGCACTTGAATCCGCTGTCTGATGCAGTCCCTGCAGGAGAGATGAAAGGCTGGCAGAGCGCAGCGGCACAAAGGTTTTTTTGGATTGCTTGCATAGTGCTTTGGCCTTCAGGCAAGCGCCATGGCTCACGCAGTCGACCGGGCAGAACACAATGTCGGCTTGGCTGAGTATGCCGTCCAGGCGCCCGAGATTGTCTTCGATTCCGCCATCATGATGGCAAAATGATCCGTTCATGCTCTCAATCAGAGAGCGAAAATGAACCATGGCATTGGCTCTGCCGCCGACATAAGCAACGCGGCGCCCGCTCAAATCAAGTTCTGTGCCGATGGGGCTGCCGTCGATGTCAGCGGCGGCTGTGGGTCCCCTTGCGGATTTGAACGCCAGGACCGCGTCAGCATAGGCTTTGCGGGTTCGGTTGACCTCCTGCTCCAGTTTGAAGCATTGCTTAAGCAGGCGGTCATGGTCCCGCTCCGCGACAGCTTGGGCGGCTTCGAGCTCTTCAATTCGGCGTTGCAGTGTGCGATACGCCGCTGCGCTTTCGAACTGTGCGAGCCGCCGTTTTGCCTCAGCAAAACCCAGATGCAAATTTTTGGCCGCGGTGAGCTTTTGCGTCAGCCGGTCAATTTCCTGACGCTGCGCCCGGCTGGTTTGGCGTTGTTTGTCAGTCACTGCTTTGAGCGCGCGCTCAGACTTTTTCAGCGCCTTTTCCAAGTTTTCGAAGCGCCGCTGCTCAGGGATATGACTGATGCCCTGCACATGCGACAGCATATGCACATCACCGAATGCGTCGTGCGACAGCCGCGGGGTGCGATACGGATGGGACATCAAAGCCCAGTATGGCCCGGGAATGTCGCCTTTGGCTTTGGATTCAGACCAGAATTTGCGCAGATCAGTTTCGCAATGGATGGTCTTGCCGGCGCGCACTGCGTTCTGGTAGGCTGCATCTAGCTCTTTTTGCATCAGCCGCGCAAGCCGATTGGGGGTTGATGCGTTTTCGACAAAATATCGGTGGATCTGATATTCGGACACATTGGATTTGGCAATCAGCCCCGCCAGGCGTCCAATTTTCATCAGTGCGGCATGACTCAGGCAAGTTCCAATCACACTGCAATGCAGGTCGGCCTCAATTTCCCACAGTTTCTGGCGCCGCCCGCTGGGGCTGGCGGACTTGTCACACTGGCGCCGCTGACACTTTTCACACATGATCGTTGTATTCCCTTCTCGATTCAAATCATCATTCGGAAATTTGATTTATCATATACAAATAATAATGATTATTATAAGCATTAGCATATAAATATGAAAGTAAAATTCAAAATATTATGGAGAGTAAATTAAAAACAATAGATTAGATGAAAAAAGAAACCGAGCAAGACTGATTTGTGCAATTCGATTGCCGTTGATGTGCTGATTGTTCGTTTGCGGTCAAGGTTGTTGCAATGGCATGAATTATTTCGAGTATAAAGCCGCACCAGAACGGATTGATTTATTGCCGTTCGAGGTGATTGCCAGCGTCCGCAAGAGCAACCCTCAGCCTTGGTTCAAAGCTTTCGATATGGCGGCAAATCTTTCATGACAGTGATGCGGTCCTCGACGCTTCGGGGCGGATTGCTGCTGATCAGCGCGATGTCTGTCATTGGTCTGATCGACAACTTCATCCGGTTTATTGCCGCCGATGCGGGTGTGTGGCAGTTCTTTCTGCTGCGAGCCGTGATGGCCTGCCTGATCATCAGTGTCTATTTGGCGTGCCGCAGGCGTTCTCTCCGTCCGCAGCGTTTGCGCTGGGTCGCGCTGCGCTCGATGCTGATGGCGTCGGCGATCCTGATCTACTTCGTCGCGGTATCTTTTATGCCGATTGCCATCGCCGGCGCCACTTTGTTCGCATCGCCGATATTTCTGCTGCTGTTCTCAGTGGTCCTGTTCGGCACCCGCGTCGGGATATGGCGGATTGCGGCAATTATGTTTGGTTTCATTGGCATTGTCCTGGTGCTCAAGCCCAATCCGCTGGAACTGGATGGATTTGCACTGGTACCGGCCATGGCAGGCATGATGTATGCGCTCGCACAGCTGGTGACGCGGCACAAGTGTGCCAGCGAGGATACGGTGGTCATGCTGTTTGGATTCTTCTTTGCGACAGGTGCGCTGGGACTGCTGGGACTGATCGCTCTTGGCTTTTTTCCGGAGCTGGGCAGCTTCTCGGCGGCGGTACCCTTTCTCGCGACCGGATGGGTTGCGCCGACTGGCGGGTTCTTGATGTGGACTGCGGTGCAGGCAATCGGCTCCTTGATTGCCGTGGTCTGGCTGATTCGAGCATACCAGATTGCCGAACCGACTTATGTTGCCGTATTCGAATACAGTTTCATTGTGTTTGCCGGATTCTGGGGCTGGGTTTTCTGGAATGAGGTTCCGGACGTGCTCTCGATGATCGGTATTGTGACGATTGTCGCCGCCGGTGCGATCATTACGATCCGATCTTCCGAATCGAAGGCCTGATGCCGTCCAAAGACGCAACTCCGTCAGGGTAAATCAGAGCGCCGCCAGCGCACTCGCCATTCTTGAGCCTTTGCGAGGACGCGTATAATGGGCCATGGCCGGCTCGAATCCGGGTCGCATCCAAATTATTTTGAAACCAGCGGTAATCTCCGATGCGCTTTGCAAACTTTGTAACTTTGAACCGCACGGCAGCGACCCTCATAGCGGCAGTGTCACTGAGTTTTGGAATGGATATCTCCCCAACGCAGGCCTCTGGGTCGGTGTCCGCCGAACGCCCTGAGTCCGCCGTGCATTACCACGGCAATGTCTGTATCGATAACCCTTGGGCATTCGATTCGCTGGGCAAAAACGTCGCCGCCGTATTTATGGTTCTGTCTGCGCGTGAAGGGTTTTCGGATTCACTTTTGCGTGCCAGCTCTGCGCAGGCCGGCAACGTCATGCTGCACGATTCTGTGATCGAGGACGGTGTCATGATGATGCGCCACGCTGAACGCCTGTCTTTTGATTCCAGTACCCCGCTTGTTCTGCAGCCTAATGGCTTGCATGTGATGCTGATGGGTATGAAGAGTGCGCTGACTCCGCAGTCCGACTTGCAGGTCGAGCTTGAGTTTGAAAAATCCGGGCCGATTGCAGTTGACGTTGAGGTCCGACCGTTAGCAGACGGTCCGCCTGAGCATGCCATGCGGTGCAAATAATGAATCGGTCAGCAGAATTTCCAGGCGTTTGACAATCATCTAAATCAGCGCTGCGTTCACCATGAGCAAGAAAATGAAAAATTTGCTGCTGGCACTGTCCTGCACAATCAGTTTTGGTGTGCTCGGCGTGATTGCGTACCAGTTCATCCATCGCGAAACGCCGGTATCGATCGCGTTGGGCGGTCCGTTCGAGCTGACGCATCACACCGGCAAGACGGTGACAGACGAAAGCTATCGGGGGCGTTACATGCTGGTGTATTTCGGATTCACGAACTGTCCGGCAGTCTGTCCTGGTTCTTTGCTGCAGATGACCAATATTCTGAGGCGGCTCGAAGAGACGGACGCTGAGGCTGCAAAACAAGTAACCCCCGTTTTTGTTTCGGTAGATCCGGAGCGCGATACACCGCAAGTCATTGCTGACTACATTTCGCATTTTCATGAGCGCTTCGAGGGTTTGACGGGCACTCAAGCGCAACTCGCTGATCTGGTCCGCTCATACGGCAGTTATTTTTCGTACTCTCCCTTGGAGGATGGGTCCGATGACTATACGGTCAACCACAGTTCTTTTTTGTATCTGGTGGGTCCCAATGGGCAGTACCTCACGCACTTTACGACTGGTGAGCCGAGCGATCAGATTATCGAAAGAATCAAGCAGCGTCTGGATATCGGCTAAAAGCAGATTGACCAAATATCCATTTTCATAAAAGTAACCAACCCCCACTTTGCCCAGACCAGCGCGAATATCGCAACGAATGCCAAGGCAGTACTGACCGCTGCGGTCCACACCAGCCACTTGGCAGCGTGGGTGTCGCGGCTGTTGCGATTGTCGGGTGTCAGTTTCAAAGATGATGCCAGTTCAGTCCGGAGCGCATCATTCGTTGCAGCATGAAGAAAATCCGGCATGACCGAAAAATTCTGGCGCAGTTGCCAGATTTGTTGTCAAAAAATAATGAGCGGCAATGAGCTGAATCATGATATACTCTATACGTTAGGCAGGATGTCCAGCCGGGCATCTTTCAATGTCAATGCTCGAATTTGCAACTGCTTGCAAGGGTAAAAATGCCAAAGCCAATCGGCTTGGGATTGAAAGGCATGTTTCATGTCTTATTTTAATATATCGACCCATAAGGAATTGAGCGACGGCAGGCGAGCGCTTTGGCGAGTGAGGGTGCAGGCTGGGTAATCAGCAGGCTTGGAATGGAAGTGGCAGCTGCAGACCGGAGCTATTCGTTTTGGTTTTTGCAGTTCAAACATATTGAATATCGAGTTACGCGGAATTTCAAAGACGGGGTGTGAGTAGCGCATGGAATACAGCAGTACGCAAGAGTCCAAGTTAAGGGACTTGATTCTTCGCGGCAAACGGCAGGGGTTTCTGACTTACGAAGAGATCAATGACCATCTGCCGGAGACGATGAGTGAAGTCGAGCAGATTGAAGCGATCGTCAATGTGATCAGCGACATGGATATTGATGTCTTGGATGAGGCGCCGGATCCCGACAGCCTGATCATGACCCCGGATGAGAGTGTCGACGATGAAGATGCTGCCGAAGAGGCGGAGGAAGCCTTAAAAAACGAGATCGGCAGCACGACCGATCCCGTGCGCATGTATATGCGCGAGATGGGTGCGATAGCGCTATTGACGCGTAAAAAGGAAATTGAGCTCGCTAAACGGATTCAGTCCGGGTTGACGGAAGCAACCCACGCGGCCGCCGAGTGTCCATTCGTTATTGATCGGCTGATTGCGATGATCGACAAGATCGAGAATGACTCGATGCGATCCAGCGAGCTGTTCACCGGCTTCATCTCAGATTCCAACAAATTCACTTCGGTGACCAGCGTCAAATCGATTAACTCCACTGAGGAGCATACCAATGCTGCCAGCGAGGAGGCGACCCGGCGATTTCGCACCATTCGAAGCCATCGCAAGCGGCAGGCCCAGAAAATTATAGAAGAGGGTGTGAGCGGAGAAAACGTCCTGCGCTATCGGGGATATCTGAAGAAACATTTTCTCAGCTTCAAGTTCGTGCGCAAACAGATTGATGACATGTTCGCGCTGATGCATGAGGCTGACCGTATTCTCAAGACTCGCAGCGATCGGCTCTCTGATATCTGTATTCGGCAGCTGCGCATCCCGCGCAAAGATGTAGCGGATGTTCTCGCGAATCAATGCACTCACCGCAACATCATCGCGCTGCTGAAGTCGATTTGCAGCAAGAAACAGCACGAGCAGATTGATCAGTACGCTGATGAAATCAAGGCGGCACGAGACTCCTTGGAGGAATTTGAGCTGCGCATTGGCTTGCCGATATCTGAGTTTCGCAAGTTGCGGCGTGACGTTGCGATCGGCGAAACCCGTGCCAATCGGGCCAAAAAGGAAATGATCGAAGCCAATCTGCGGCTGGTTGTTTCCATCGCCAAGAAGTACAACAACCGCGGACTGGGTTTTCAAGATCTGATCCAGGAAGGAAACATCGGTCTGATGAAAGCGGTTGACAAATTTGAGCATGAGCGCGGCTTCAAGTTTTCGACGTATGCGACATGGTGGATTCGACAGGCGATCACCCGCGCCTGCGCCGATCAGTCGCGAACGATTCGTGTGCCGGTGCACATGACGCAAACCCTGAGCACGCTGACTCGCATCCAGAGAGAAATTCGCCAGGAGGAAGGTCGTGAGGCGACTGTTGAGGAATTGGCGACACGCATGGAAGTCTCCGAAGACAAAGTGCACAAGGTATTGAAAATTCCAAAGGAACCGCTTTCCATGGAGGCGCCGACCGGAGAAGATGAAGATTCTCATGTCGGTGATTTCATTGAGGACAAGACAATTCGGGCACCGAACGATACGGCGACCGAAGCCGGCATGCGTCAGGCGATCGAATATGCGCTTGACTCGCTGTCGGATCGTGAGGCAAAGGTGCTGCGCATGCGTTTTGGAATTGGCATGACGACTGATCATACGCTTGAAGAGGTTGGACAGCAGTTCGACGTGACGCGCGAGCGTATTCGTCAGATTGAGGCCAAGGCGGTGCGCAAGCTCAAGCATCCGTCTCGCGCCGAGCTGCTCAAGCCATTCATGGATTCGTAGATTTTTTGGGTTGAGCGTCTGCATCGTCTGCATGGCGCTCGACCGCATCCGATTTGCGGCTCTCGCTGCAAGGCAGGTGCTGCACCTTCAGTGCAACCTCCAATTTGCATGTTCGAAATTTTCGAGCGGACCGCTGTTGAATCTCCACCGGCAGGAACAGAGCGAAAGCTGGTGGCCAGGGGCAGAATCGAACTGCCGACACGCGGATTTTCAGTCCGCTGCTCTACCTACTGAGCTACCTGGCCAATTGATCAAGTTATACAAACTCCAGCCACTTGATGACCATCCGGTATGGAAGCTATAAGCTGAGCAGAACTTGAGTCTAATATTTCATGCCAACTTTGCAGTTGGTAATGTCAGTACTGAGCGAGTCTGACGACACGGCTGACAAAGCCAAATATTATAAGGCATACGACCGGTTTGCCATTGCAATATTTTGGGCTCAAATCAAGTTTGGTGATGGTTTGAATGCATATTTTTTGCTGGTCGGATCTCAAACAATTCGATTCCAGATGGACTACAGTAAGGAAACAATGAATCCTTTCTAATCCATTGGCGGAACTGTTATGCTCGCAAAACTGACATCCAAGAATCAATTGACCTTGCCGAAGACAATCATGGCGGTGGTAGAACCATCGGAGTACTTTGAAGTTACGGCCGAGTATGGGAAAATTATCCTGTCACCCGTTCGAATCAACCAAGCTGATGCTGTCCGCGAGAAACTTAAGGAGCTGGGAATATCGTCCGATGATGTATCGGATGCGATCGCGTGGGCTCGAAAACCGAAATAAGCAAGCTCTGCGTTGATTTGGACACCAATGTTTTGGTGTCGGCACTGGCGTTTTCGAGTAATGAGATCTCATCGCTGCGGACAGCCTGGCACTCGGGGCGCATTGTTCCACTGATAAACGCGGCAACTGTGACTGAGTTCATTCGAGTGTTGACATACCCAAAAATCAGGCTGAGTGCTGAGGATCAAAACGAATTGCTGGATGACATTTTGACGTTCTGTGAAAGCGTAACGATTGATCAGGCAGTTGCTGATTTGCCGCAATGCCGAGACAAGCATGACCTGATTTTCCTAGTGCTGGCATCTGCGGGCGAAGCTGAATTCTTGATCACAGGAGATGCAGATTTGCTGACACTCTCAGAGCGTTTTTCGATTCCAATCGCGACACCATCACAGTTCAAAGCCAGATGCATGAGCTAGAAAGAATTGCCGCATATTCGCCATAAAGTTAGAGGGCATTCAACTGCCGTTGTTTATCGCGGATTTAAGGAAAAATCGATAGCAGGGCTGGAGATAACTTGTTAGATTAAATAACAAGTGATTGTTTTTATTTTAATAAATTAATATTTGACTGGTTTTGAAGGTTTACGTTTAAATAAGGTCAGGCCCAAACAGGCAAGTAGCGGGCAAATTTGCGGGAACTCCCGTTATGCTCATCGGCTTTAATCAGCCCTTTTTTCGCTGTCGCTGCGATCACTTGAGAAACTGATGCTGTTTTGCTTTCTGGCAGTCCAAAACGCCTGCGCAGCGATTGGTTCGTCATGCGATCCGACATGACCCACTTCAGTGCACAGTGCTGATAGCATGCTCTGACTCGCTCGCTCGTCGTCATTTCAGTGAATTGCTTGGGACCCGAAACTGAAACGATGGTGCGTTGATATCCAATGCGAAAGTCTGGCGCTGGCAATTGAAACGCTTCCACTTCGTGTATGACCAAGTCGATTCCGCTGCTTTTTTCTTCGCATATTCCCATCATTCGCATGACTCTCGCCAAGTTCTCATTTCGAGATATGTAACCATCAATAAATCGCTCGACCTCGACGAGAGGCTCGCCTGGGTTTGAGATTTCCACCCGGTCTGAATAAATTTCAACCATCATGGATGCACCGCCAATTGTGAAGTCCTGATGGATGAGTGCATTGGCCACCAATTCACGAATAGCGATTTCGGGAATCAATCTAACCTGCTTGCGAATGGCTGCATCAATGACTTCATTTTGCGGCAATTGTGACATGATGAAATGAACCAAGTCACGGAAACCCGCAGCATAGCCCTTCAATTCGGTATGATCGAGTTTTGTGTTCAGTTTTGACTTGCCAGTGTAGATGACCACTCTCGCGGCTTTGCGGGCGAGGTCAGGGAAATCCTCCAGCCTTTTTGCGAGCAGCAGAGCGCCGATTCGACGGATTGAGTAGCTTGAATTATGGTCGCGCTCAATCAGCTTGTCACTGATCAGCCGCTCAACCACACCGGCCTGCCCGGTGGGGTAGGGCAGCCCAAGCAACTCGAAGTATCGGCCGCTATCTAAAAGATTGATCACCTCTTGACAGCTGAGTCCAATTTTTGCTGGTCTTTCAAGCCAGTCTGGTTTTCCTTCTGCAAAAATTTTGCGCAAATAGTCCTCACTCATCGGATTCAATGCTTGTCCGACCCGCATAAGATAACGCCTTCATAGTGATAGGCGGTTCCTGGCGGGCGAGACGGAATGTGAAAGACTAGAACTCGACCGTCAGCATGCTGCACTTCCTCAATTTCGACGCGAAAGCGCAGTTTCTGAAAAATCTTCTCTTCCATCGCGACTGGATTGCTGAACGCCTTGGTTCCGACAACCGGCCGAGGCGGCTTGTCGGCAATTCCAAGCACGAGTTTTCCGCCGCCTTCATTAGCCATTGCCACGCAGTATCTGAATAGCTTCTTATTGTCGAATTGACTAGAACTCGACCGTCAGCATGCTGCACTTCCTCAATTTCGACGCGAAAGCGCAGTTTCTGAAAAATCTTCTCTTCCATCGCGACTGGATTGCTGAACGCCTTGGTTCCGACAACCGGCCGAGGCGGCTTGTCGGCAATTCCAAGCACGAGTTTTCCGCCGCCTTCATTAGCCATTGCCACGCAGTATCTGAATAGCTTCTTATTGTCGAATTGTGCTTTTGCCTCTTTGAACTCCAAAGACCGAGTCTCGGAAGAGCTTTGTCTCCAGCTGTCAATCATTTGTGGTGTTGTGGTCATGGCCGGCGAGATTGTGATAAAAGACAATATTTCTGCTGGTAAAGTCAGATGTATGCGGTTTGTGGTGAAATTTTGCTAAATTTTCATGACTAGACTGAGCCGATGATCAGCACTTCCATAATTGACAATGCTATTCGCTTTTGGGTCATTATACGCTTGGCAAAAGACAGTCTCTGCTGTGCGGATCTGTGCAGAATTTGGGTGTGCACGCCTCGTCAACAGATTTGAAGTGTCGGTTATGCAAATTCAAAAATACAGTGGCATGACCTGGTACAAGGTTGGGTTTAAATAACAAACTATTGTTTTTACAATTGAAAATAAAATAATAGGTCATTTTATCAGTTTAAGTTTAAATAAGATTGGTTCAGACTTAAAAGCAGCGAGCACATCTATGGGGATCGCCGAAGACTTTGAGGAAAGTCATCAGTGCGGCTGAATCAAGGTGCTGAGCTCACTAGCTGTTGAGAGCATCGCAAAAAGTAACAGCCTTCGGTGTATATTCGTTAGCGGGTGCCTTGTCTATGAATAATTTAACGATGAAATTGAACAATTGAATTCGAAGCCAGCGTATTGGATGATATCTCAGGTTGCTGGCATTTGGCACACATTGTGGCCGGCAGACCTGATTGTAGGCTGAATGCGCTGGTGGAAAGGATTCTTAGGAGCTGGCAGGTGTCGCTCAAAACCGCCGGTGATTTACACGGGTGTGCGTCAGAATTTTCAAAATTGACAGAACAAGGTGAGAATTCAATTGATGGCTGCACGGCTTCAGGCACAATAATAGGGCCCGTCTCACACGCATCCCGACCTGCAGATCAAGCTCCAGTCCGAATTCGAGACTTCTGCCCCCTGCCCCTTGATTCCCGTGAGCAGAGTGCTCAGATGTGCTATCATTCGGGGGCAATCGGCTCCTATGGGCCGGGAGATAACGCTGAATGCTTAGCCAGAGGAACAGAGCATGAAACAATCGAATAGGCTGATTTCCCCCCCCCTTCATAAATTAGCAACACTCACCGCCGCGCTGGTTGCCTTGCTTATGGCGGGGTAAAGTTGGGCGCAGACCACGGGTACGCTTCAAGTATTCAATGGTGGTGATATCACTTTCCCCGCAAATGCAACGCTCAATGGCAATCGCGAATGGGAGCTTACCTACAGCGCAAATATAGACTCAGCCATCAAGCAAATAATTATTGATTGCAACGGCGAAGCAGGTATCTCGGACAAGAGCGTCTGCTTTATAAATCCGCCGTATTTCATGACGTATGGAGCATGGAGCAAAGGGAGGAGTGCCTGCGCGTTCACGCCTCAGGATTCCTTTCCACAATCAACGATAGATGGAATTACCGGATATTTTAGTTTCACTTCATGGTCTCAAACCCTTCGGACCGATCCAGATACAGGGTATTGCATGGCCATTTATGCGTCCGACCCCGGCAGTCTTTTTTATAAGCGTCCAATCACGAGAGGCTGGTTCCAAACCCCGCCCGATCCCAATCCGCCAGCTGTGGATCCTTTTAAGTTCGGTAGCCAAAGCAGCGGTTGCTTTGCCCCCTATACACCCACTGTTGACGGAACGAAGCAGCCCGCGAATTATTCAGCCTGCAAACAGGCGCGGGACGCTTGCAACGCCGCTCCGAATACGACATGGGAGCAAGCTCGCAACCGTTGTATTGCGAGCGGCGGCTAACCAATCATACCCAACCAAACAAGGGGCGGCACAATGACCGCCATGTCAAGGGGATTACCGCCAGACCCATTTGCTGCCGCAGCCGATCAGCGGTGATTCCGGCAGCAGCCGGCCCGGCAGCGCCGTATGGACAGTCTGCGACAAGTCCAGGCTTGGCCTTGTCGCAGTTATCTGCAGCGGCGGCTGATGCCGGGCTGCCTGAGAAAGCGGCCGGTCGTGAAGATTTTGAAAAATGCAGAGATCTGACGCGCGCCCTTGCCGGAAAAATAGAAAAATATGAAAAATATGCTCTCACTGATGTTGGCACAGCGAGAGCATGGAAATGGAGAAATACATTGTGAGCCTGATTGAAGATAACAAAAAAGCCCTTATTGCAGGTGCGTCGGAATATTTTCACTGCTCATACAGGCAGTTCAAAAGATTCGGCGGGCCGAGTGTGTATTTTCACAAGAGATGTCTCAAAAAGCGCGAGGATTCTTTTATGTCAGAGCGGCATATTGAGCTGATCTATGCGACACTCACCGCTTGGGGCATGCACAGAATGGGGAGTGGAGGAACGAAGCTCGTAAACTGGAAAGATTTTTACGGGAGCGTGAAAAAGGCGCAGGACTGGCTTTGGGCTCTGCACACCAGCGAGAAGCGCATGACAGATCTGACTGAATCAGAGTACAGTGCCTTGATTGCAGGCTTGAGGCAGGCTTACGAAGAACTCGAAGTGTCAGGCTCTGATTCCAGTATTGTTGCGAATTCAAAGGCATTGTTTCATCTGCTGCCGAACTTGATTCCTCCGATCGACCGTCAATACACGGTGCGTTTTTTCACGCAGGAAAAGAACAATTGGCTGAATCAAAGGGGAAGTTTCACATCGATAAATCTGCCCAAGCAGTCTGAACAGTTTGACTTGTTCTATGGTCTGTGCTGCGAGATAAAATCCATGTCCAATGCTCTGTCTGAGCATCTTGAGAAGGAGCGGGCAGACCACGGCGTTCCGGCGCCGAAGGCGATAGACAATGCGATCGTGAATTACGTCAGAATTGAAAGCGGGAAAGCTCCAGCATGTCCTGAGCGTTCAGTGAAGCAGCCGTGAGGCGAGGCAGAAATTCCATTATTCATCCGCCATATTGAAAACTTGAAAAGTATTGTCGAAAAGGGCGCTTCAGCTGAGCAGGGCTTCAATTGATCAGCATAAGCAATTGTCCAATTGTCAGGCTGGCAGCCGATTGAGCCGGATTTCGCCGGTCAGATTGCGAGCCACCGCTCAAATGCCCAGGTGGCAAGATAGTAAATGATCAGAATTTGCATCAATAATACAGCTGTGCCGGCTTGTCGGATCACACTTGCGCTGCGCGCGCTCAATTGATTGTTTTTGCTGCGCGCGGCCAGCCGCCGCGCAAATGCCTGGTGCAGGCGCACTGAGACCCCGCCGATCAGTCCGCCGCTCGCTGTGAGCCCGCAAATGCAAAAGACCAGTCCGCGCCAGCTGAGCAGGCTGTCCCATGCGCTTGCCTGCCAGGTGTGGAAAAATGCAACTCCCAAAAAGATCATGGCCGCGAAATTCAGCGCCATGCGGCGGGCTGCGGCCTGCACAAAGTTTTTCGGCAGACTTCTCATCAGCAATGGTGTTCATACATGGGAGGTTCTCGCAGGCCAGCCCGGTCATGCGGTTCAGCAAGTGCTGAACAAAGTATAAGATTTACAAAAGTTTTGCCTCAGTCCGGTCGAATTGTTGTAAAATAAGCAGTTTGAATCTGTCGGGTGCATTGATCGCCGCATAGCTGCGGCAAGACGTAGCTGGTCACAAACGCTGCAGCGCCTGAAAGTTTCAGATATCTGAAACGAAAACCTCAATCGTTTGTCAAAAGCGATGCTGTTTGATGTCGTCGTCCCCATCGTCTAGTCAGGTCCAGGACACTAGCCTTTCACGCTGGTAACGGGGGTTCGAATCCCCCTGGGGACGCCAGAAATCTAACTCGCACCTTAAGCCGATAGTCTGGGTGCGATTTCTCTATGCGGCAGGGGAAACTTGTCGACAGCCGCAGGTTTGGCGCAATGGGACCGGTACCATGAATTGGGTACCCGCAATTTACCGCTTCCGCCCTGAAAAAACCAGAACGCTTTCGATCAGCGCTTGATTCGATAAGATTTCAGCTGGATGATTTTTCGTGCGTCTGTCTGTTCTCTGAAGCAACGGCCAGGCGGCAAGGATTTACTTCAAGTCGAGCGCTTTCTTTCGCTCATTTGCCCAGGTCCGTATGATTTGATCAGCCGCCAGTCCGATAAACGCCACGCACAGTCCCAGAGTGAGGCCGATGCCTGTCCCTTGGGGATCCGAAATCGCTTTCAGGATGAGCTGACCCAGATCAGTTGTACCGATAAATGCGCCGATTATCACCATGAAAAGAGCGAAAACCACGGTTTGATTGACACCCAGCATGATGTGAGGGAATGCAAGCGGCAGCTCGATCGATATCCACTTTTGCAGTCGCGACACACCAAGCATTGACCCCACATCGTGCAGCACCGTTGGAACGCTTCGCAGCCCTTCCACCGTGTAGCGAGTTGCCGGGACAGTGGCATACACAATTGACGCGATGATGACCGACGTGTCCGTAATGCCGAACAGCATGATGACCGGTATCAGGTAGATGAACGACGGGAAGGTCTGGAGAAAGTCGCAAATCAGCAATATGACCCGGCTGGCGACACTGCTCTGCGCGCAGATGGAGCCGATTGTGATGCCCAAAAATGCGGAAACGAGCACCGCAAATGACGCAATGTAAGCGGTGATAAGAGCGCGGTCCCAATATTCGGAGAGCGCAATAAATAACAGAAATCCGCCGATAATCAACGCCTGCTTGAGTCCAGACAGAATATAGCCAATACCCATCACCAGTACGAAAGTTGCCGCTACAGGCATGGCGAGATAAGTGTTTTTCATCGGCACCAGCACACTGGTGATCAGAAACTCGTTGAATGTTTTGAGCGTGTAGAAAAAAGTGTCCCAAGTCCAATCCACCGTAGCTTGCCAGAACGGTGCTGTGGTAACGCCTTTGTTGTGCGGAACGATATAGAGGTAATTGAATCCATCACGGAATATGAAACTTCCAATGAAAGCCAGCAAAATCCCGAAAACGAACACTGCGACCCCCAGCAGTGCGAATTTGTTGCGCTGCATAAAGCTCAAATCAGCGAAGTAGTCAGTCTGCTTGTTGGCCCATGCCAGAGACATTTTGTCCAGAACCACAGCAATCAGGACAATACAGACACCGATTTCGATGCCTATGCCGATCCGCAAGGAATTCAGCGCAATCATCAAGTTTGACCCCAGTCCCTGTGCGCCGATGAATGACGCAATTACGGTCATCGCCAAACACTGCATGACTACCTGGTTCACGCCAATCAGAATATCTCTTCGAGCCGTGGGAAGCAGCACCCGAAACATCAGCTGCAGTCTCCCGCAGCCGCTCATCATTCCCGAATCAGCGACAGCGGCAGGCACCTTCTGCAGTCCCAGCAGCGTCAGGCGAACCATCGGCGGCGTTGCGAAAACGATGGTTGCAATTGCTGCCGCGTGATCACCGACACCGAAAAGCACAATGACTGGCACCAGATAGGAATAGTGCGGCATCGTCTGTGCGACATTCAGGAGCGGATTGATGATCACTTCAAAAATTTTGCTCTTGAAAGCCCAGATACCCAGCGCCAGGCCCAGGATGACCGATACAGGAGCCGCAATCAATACAAATGACAAAGTTTCCATCGACGGTTTCCATTGTCCGAATACGGCGATGAAAAATGTGCATATTCCGGCCAGAAAAGCCAGACTCTTGCCCTGCAGCTTGTAGCCGAGAATGATTGCCCATCCCGTTATTACGGTCCACGGAAGCGCCGGCCATTTCGCCCAGGGATATTCACGGACAAAGTCCCAGCTTGTAAAGGCGACAATGGTTTTGTTGCCGCCCAGAAACACTTCCCGAACAAAGTTGATGATGAATAGAAAGAACCCTGAGACGGCGCGCGTTATTTCTCGGAACAGCGGCTTTTCTTCATAGTCTTCAATGACCGGATCGTATACGCTGATCGGCATCCATTCGAACATCAGGTGCCGGACCCCTTCGTTGACAATGAATGGCAATTCTTTGAGCAAGGGCGGCAGCCGCCACAGAAAATTTGATTCTGAGGGACTGATTGAAAAGCACATTAAAAAGAACACTGCCAGCAGAATGGCGAACTGGATGATTTTGGGATGCTTAGTCAGAAGAGTCATGCAAGATACTCACTTGCTGCCAGATTTTTCGGTTATTTCGCCGAACAGCACTTTGATCACATGCGATGCGTGCAGGGTGCCAACGATCTTGCCGCTGGTGTCAATCACCCCGACCGGTCTTTGCTGCCCCAGTATTTTTTCTGCAACCGAGTCGATAATTTCGTCCTTTGAGACCATCAAGTCGCTGCGTTCCTCAGATGGATCAACTGCATCCATCACTGATTCGACACGAAGCACTTTTTCGCGGGGCACGTCTTCGGTAAACTTGCGAACATATTCGGTGGCCGGATGCAGCACGATGTTGGCAGAAGTGTCTAACTGCTCAACGACGCCGTCTTTCATGATTGCAATTCTGTCAGCAAGCCGCAACGCCTCATCAAAATCGTGCGTAACAAACAGGATGGTTTTGCCGAGCACCGACTGGATGCGCATGAATTCATCCTGCATCTCCTTGCGAATCAGCGGGTCAAGCGCAGAAAACGGCTCATCAAGAAGCCAGATGTCGGGTTCTACAGCCAGTGATCGGGCGATCCCGACTCGCTGCTGCTGGCCGCCGGAGAGTTCTCTCGGAAAATAGTTTTCTCGCCCTTCAAGCCCGACCAAGTGAACCATTTCCAGGGCTCGCTTGACACTTTGCGCAGTGGTATTGCCCTTGACCTGCAAGGGGAAGGCGATATTCTCTAATACAGTTTTGTGGGGCAGGAGTCCAAATGACTGAAACACCATGCCCATCTTGTTTCTTCTGAGCTCGATGAGTTGCTTGTGACTGAGCTCAAGCAGGTTTTGTCCGTCGACGAAGATTTTGCCGGCTGTCGTCTCTGTTAGTCGCGAAATGCATCGCAGCAAAGTCGATTTCCCGGATCCGGACAACCCCATAATGACCAGAATTTCACCTTTTTGCACTTCGAACGAGACATTGTTGACGCCGACGATGAGGCCCGCCTCAAGAAATGCTTTGGGGTCAATTATGCCCTTGGCCTCCTCAAGCTTGGTTTTGGCGTTGTGGCCGAAAATCTTGTAAACGGACTCGCACTTGATGATGGCTTCGTTTTGGGATGACATCGTTGAAACGGGAACGGAATTATGCTTGCAATCTGATTCGTGGATTCAGTGTGCGCATATTGGGGTCAAAAACAAATTCCCCCGGTACCGGGGGGAATTTGTTGCCAAAATAAAGTTCAGCACGATAGTCTTGTGCTGGTTATCGCTTCAGTTCGTGGCGCCCAATATGGATACTGTCCATGGTTTCCAGACATCCTCATTGTCTGCCAGCCATTTTGTCGCTGCATCTGCGTGGGTCATGCCTTCGACATCCACCAGCGCGGCCATTGATCCAATCTGCGGTGTCGTAAATGACAGCTTGGTAAAGGTTGTGTAGGCTCTGGGATGAGATCTTGGGAACTTCCAGTTCACACCTTTTTTGAGCCAGCCGACCGGTGATCCGCAGCCAGTTGTGCCCACACTGCCGCCATCCACAATCCGACAGCCGTCGTAGTAGGGCGGAAATTCAATGAATGTGAATCCTGACGCATCGGTAAAGTTGGGTGTCCAGTTGAAGATGATGGTGCCGCGACCCTCTTTTTCAGCTGCCTTGAGCTCTGCCCAAAGTGCATCGGCCGCACCGGCAAATTTGACAACCCATTTGTCATCAAGCCCCAATCCTTTGAGACGATTCGGCATTACGTCACCGTGCCAGCTTTGCGGGCCTTCGAGCCAGCGTCCCTTGCCATCTGAATCCGGCGTGGAAAAGTTTTCGTGGCAGTCTTTCAGCGCTTCCCAGCTGGGCAGTCCGGGACACAGCCCCTGATCAATAACCCAGTTCGGCACACCCATTTCTTCCAGTGTTTCCGCTTCGTGGGTGCCGGCGTCAATCAGTCCGCCTTTTTCCATGGCGGCATAGTAGGCATTCTGCATAGTGGATTGCCATACTTCATGAACGAGCGTAATGTCTCCCGTACGAACTGCTTCGAAACTCGCCTGGTTGTCGACCGGGATATATTCGACTGTGTTTCCCATGCTTTCGAAGATGCCGCCGATGACATGGGCCATCACAACCTGGCTTGACCAGTTCTTGATCGGAATTTTGATCGGCTCGCTGCTGTCGGCCGCATGGACTGACCCGAAACCGAGAGCAAGAAACGCCAATGAGACCGATGCGATGGTTGATTTAAGCCTTTTATACTCAGTAAATTTCACACTTATCCTCCTACGTTAGTGCGTTTGTCATTGTGTGTGGACATCGGATTATACATCTCGATACTTTACATTCGATTTCGGTTGAATGCTGCAGCGAGTCTGGCATAAATACCGCAATGGCTGCTCATTTATTCCAGAACTCAGTCAAGCGCGCCAAAGTGATGTCATAGTCCGGCATCTGCTGAAGCAATACTTTTTTGAACACCCTGATGTGCATGACTTGCGCAGCCGTCAGTTCAATCTTCTTTTCGATTGAAAGATCGGAAACTGGCAACTTTTGCTGTCCTTCGATGCAAGGTAATGACAGTTCGAGGCGTCTAAGGCTCGCTGTCAGTCCCCATCGTGCTCTTTTGATTTAGGCTAAGATCGCGCGCTGTCCGATCTTCGAGTATGGAGTTGCTTTATGTTCCCGCACTGTTATTGCCTTTGGCTGCGTACGCCGCAAACCAATTGCTCAGGGTACGGAAGATCCCGACTGCTCGAGTGACTTGCTGCGAATTGCTCCCAGATGTGCAGGGTCGGCTGCCGCAGTCAAATCCCGCACATGTTCGGTAGCCAGAACCTGGCTGGCAAGCAGGCGCTGTTTTTCGGACAAATACTTGAAAAATACAGCGCCCAGGGTTACAGTTGCGAAACTTATCGGCCTTTATGCTGCTGCGCAGCGCACCGGCGATTTTCCAGCAGCTGTCGATGGGCTGAGGTCGTGGCTTGATGCCCCGGGCTGGCTGGTACAGCGCAAATCTGCTCCAACTGTATCGAAGTGTTATCAGATACAATACGCAGCAAGCGAATGCTTGATACATGGGCATCTATGCCACAGCAATTGTCGCGATTGATGTTGGCTTGCTTCTTCAGGTGTGAATCGACCCTGCAGCGGCCAGCAAGCGCGAAAATCAATTGCGATCTATATCGACACTCGGCTGAAACAATCTTCTGCTGTTAGGCATTCCAGCGGTGTCGACTCTGTTCGCCAGCGCACAAGCCGCTGCATGGATTCAATGCTTGCCGAACATTGAATATTTTCAATTCGGCTGCCGTTCCCGTGCGCATATAGTTTCACAAGAAACATCATCACAACTTCGAAGCTTACCTATGAACAGAAAAATAGCCGTCTTGATTGTCGCATTTATGGCCAGCTGCCTGCTCAGTTTCAGTGCCAGTGCGAGCCTGGAGAAGAGTCCAAACGACTATCGCGATTACCTTTCGTTCGAGTTGGACAATCGCTTGACGGTACTCGTCATATCAGATCCAGAGGCAGAACGCTCAGCCGCATCCATGTCGGTGCTCGTCGGCGGCGGAGACGATCCAGCTGGCCGCGCGGGCATGGCGCATTATCTTGAGCATATGCTTTTCTTAGGTACTGAAAAATACCCCGGTCTGGACGAATACCGCGCCTTCATTGAACAGAACGGCGGGTCAACCAACGCTTACACTGCCATTGACTTGACCAACTATCAGTTTGAGATTGAGCCGACCTTTCTGTGGCCCGCATTGGACCGCTTTGCCCAGTTCTTTATCGCCCCATTGTTTCCGGTTGAGCAGATTGACCGAGAAAGAGGCGTCGTGCATGCCGAATACGAGATGCGAACGCAGCGTGATGGTGTCAGACGCTGGTCCGCGATGCGCCAGGCTTACAATCCGGCGCACCCGAGTTCAAAATTCGTTTCAGGCACCGAACAGACGCTCGGCGGCGACATTCGTCCCGAATTGATTGAGTTTTTTGAAAGCCGCTACAGTGCCAACTTGATGAATTTGGTTGTGGTCGGCCGCGAGTCTGTCGAGCAGTTGCGAAGCTGGGTCACTGAGATATTTTCGGATATCTCCGATGTGAATGCATCTGCCTTGTCTGTATCAGAACCGCTGTTTGCAGAAGGTACGCTGCCCGCCCTGTTGCTGTATCGAACTTTGAAAAATGAGCCGAAATTGACGCTGATGTTTCCGGTTCCGAATTTGCGGGAGTACTGGCGACAGGCGCCGGCGGTATACATTGGCAATATTCTCGGCCATGAAGGTCGCGGCAGCTTGCTTTCGGATCTGAAACAGCAAGGCTGGGCCAATGGGCTTTATGTGGGCTCAGGCAACACGGGCATTAATTCGCATACGATCAGTGTTGTCATATCGCTGACGGAGGAAGGACTTCAGCGCTGGCGGGACGCCGCCGCTTACACCTTTCAGTATATTCGGGAGATTGAGCGTCGCGGTATCGAAAAGTGGCGCTTTGATGAGCAGAAGCTGCTCAGTGAGATTGGATTCCGTTTTGCGGACGTGAACTCTTCTCGCGACTATGTGACTGGGCTGGCCGATGCATTGCACTTTTATCCCCGTGATGAGCTTCTTGTAGCCTTGTATCGGGTACAAGATTACGATCCAGAATTGATTCGCGATATTCTTGCCAGGATGAACCCCGGCAATGTCCTGACGATACTGTCTTCGATGACCGCCGAGACGAATCAAGTCACGCCCTACATCGGCACTGAGTTTGCGCTGACACCATTCGCCAAGCAGACTCTTGACTATTGGTCAACAGACATCGCTGATGCAACGCATTGGCTGCCGGGGCCGAACGAGTTTCTGCCGCAGGATTTTGAATTGGTGTCAGTCGATGCGATGTCGAAGCCGCAGCGAATCGTCACTTCACCCGGATTCGAGCTTTGGTATCAAAATGACGTTTCATTCGACGTGCCGAAAGCGAACTTTTATGTTTCAGTGCGCAATCCGTTCACGCAGCGAAGCATAGACAGTTCGGTTCTTATGGATTTATTCGTGAGCGCCGTCAATGACCAGCTCAATGAGTATTCCTATCCGGCGACACTGGCAGGTCTTGAATATTCGCTTTACCCGCACTCACGCGGTTTTTCATTCAAAGTCTCTGGCTACAGTGAAAAGCAGTCCGTGTTGCTGGAGAAGATCATCGATGTGCTAAAGGCGCCTGAATTTGATTCACAGCGGTTCGAAATTTATCGTGAGCAGCGCATCCGCTCGGTGCGCAACAGGCTCAAAGACACCGCTTATCGTCAGGCATTTGGAGAGCTTTATGCGGCTATTGTTGAACCGAACTGGACTGATGAGGAAGAATTGGCGGTTCTCGAAGCAGTCAGCCTGCCGGAACTTGAGGATTATGCGGCAACCCTGTTCGCTGATGCACAGGTTGTGGCCTTGGCGCACGGCAATCTTCTCGAACCGGAAGCTATCGCCATGGCGGACCTGGTCCGCGCCCGCCTGATCGCAGATGCCAATTCACTTGAGGTGCGCAAGAGTCGCGTGGTCAATCTTCCTGGCGCCGGTCCGTTCTTGCGCCAGCTTGAGCTCAGCAAGAGTGATTCAGCCATTGCGGTCTACCTGCAAGGCGAGGCAAGGACGCCTGAAGAAAGTGCTCGCTATGCATTATTTGCACAGACCCTGCAGACGGAGTTCTTTTCGCAGTTGCGCTCCGTGCAGCAGCTCGGCTATGTTGTTTTTTCGACTTTTATGCCGGTTGGCCAGATACCTGGTGTTGCTTTTGTGATTCAGTCACCGGATGTCAGCCCGAAACAGATGCACACTGCAATCGGCACGTTTCTGGACGGTTTTCATCAATGGATTCGGGACATGTCGGATGAACAGTTCGAAAGCCATAAAGAAGGCTTGATTGCACTGATTCAACTCAAGGAGAGCACGCTGACCGAAAGGACCGAACAGTACTGGCGCGCGATTGATGAGAACGACACAAACTTCGATCGTCGCGATCGGGTTGCGAAGATTGTTGCATCTATGGAAAAAGAATCATTCGAGCAGTTCATTTTTAATCTGCTTGGCGAGGAAAGAAACAAGAAGCTGGTGGTACTTGCTTACGGAACGAATATTGAGGCGCCCAAAACACGGCATGCTGAATCGGGTCGGGTGATTTCCGATGTTCGGCAATTCAAGCGTAATGCGGAGTTCTTCCCGCGCTCCTAGGAAATCCGCAATGCCATCGCCATCGCAGCGCGTTGCGAAGCTGCTCCCGCAGCTGATTGCCCGACTCGGTCAGACCCGGCAGACAGTGACTGCAGTGGAGTCATGCACAGGCGGCTGGATTGCGCAAACGCTGACCAGCGAAGCGGGCAGCTCCAGTTGGTTTGAGTGCGGTTTTGTGACGTACAGCAATCAGTCCAAACAGGAGCTGGTCGGCGTCTGCGAAGATACGCTTGAGCAGCATGGTGCGGTCAGCCGCGCTGTCGCCCGCGAGATGGCAGCGGGCGGGTTGCGTTGCAGCCAAGCAGATTTGGCAGTCGCGGTGACTGGCATCGCTGGCCCGGATGGCGGGACCGAAGAAAAACCGGCTGGAACAGTCTGGATTGCCTGGGCGGATCGATCAGGCGGCCGACTTGAAAGATACTTCCTGTTTGCCGGCGACCGGCGGACTGTCCGCATATTGACGGTCGAAAGTGCGCTGTCAGGGCTGCTCGAATTTATCGGTTAGATGTTTTGCTTTACAGGAGCTGATTGAAAAAAATTCAACTCCTTGCAGTAAGCGTCAACATCGTGTTCGGCGTATCATGGACTCTACGTTGTCTTTTTTGGGAACCGGATTTATTCATGCTGGTCACCTTCAGACTGACAAAACGCGACGAATAATCCGAACTTTGAAGTAAATTTGGCGCTTGCCAAAAGGAACGTCCCAAGCACCTGCAATACTCAAAAAGGCATTGCGAGCCCTTCAGCTGTTGAACGATTCTTGAGCGATCACTTTTGCCACTCTTCAACTCGATATAGATAATCCATTTTTTCGCTTTATGCTTTGCGAGTACGACATAATCGGATCGTCTGCATTGGCCTTTATCTCTTTTGAATAATGCTTTCGGCGCAGGAAAGCAATCGGACTTGATAGCAATACAGTCGTCTGGGACCTTATGTACCTCAATTGAATATCCTGAACGGGTTGAGTGACTATTTTCTTCAAATTTTAGGCACATTCCTCCGCCATTTGTCTCATTTGCCTCAATAATTGCACTTTCGTGGATCATTCTTCGCAAGAGATTAAAGTCCGGCATCAGTTACTCGCCCCAAATAATCTCCTGCTGAATTTCGTTCATTCGATCTATAACGACATCGAAGCTTCGTGCATCAATCCCGAAGTCTTTGTCAATTTTCATAGCGACAAGAGTGGAACACCTCGACCTTCTTGAATTGCCTTTCAACCTTGCCAATCCAGGTTCTGCAATGTAGGCGCTCACTTTCTCAGAATCCAAGAGCTCGTCGAATCTGTAGCCATACTTGTCCGCTATACCTTTGAGGTATTCGGCTTCATTGTTTAGCATGATTAATGTATTGAGTTCTTTAACTATGTAATCGCTGTGCGTCGTAATCAACACCTTTATCCCGGAGTGTACCAAACGAGCAAAAAGTCGAGCTATTCGGCATTGATTCTGCGGATGAAGATTTAATTCAGGCTCGTCAATCAGCAGCAAATCTCCCTTTTTTGCTTTGTGTCTCAAGTAGAATCTCAAGTCGAGCAATGATCGAACCGAACTTGAGCTTTCGTCCATATTCAATCTGACTGAGTTACGGATGGGTCTGAAGACAATGGCATCGTCATGGCCAACCGCATATTCTCCGCCAAGAAGTTCAGAAAATTCACTCAATATATCAGGATACTCTTTAGCAATATAGCTCTTTTCATTTTCAGCAGAATGCAAGTTTCTGGCAAAATCTACGTCGACTTTCACAGGCAGCGGATAATCTTTGCAGGACTTGAACAGCAAATCCATGGGATTAATGTCTCCGCCGGTTTTCATTATTTCTTCCAGTAAACGATCGCGAGCGAAGTTCAAATCCTTTTTGAAAATTGTCGCACCGGTTCGCTCGACACTCGCGATGAACGGATTCGGCAACAAAGGTTGAAAAAGCACTTCGCCAATGCAGCTCGAAACAAAACGGCCGATTACGTGCTTGGGAAAATGATCTGCTTTGTCTCCGTTGACCAAAAGGGAAATGACCATTTCATCACTGTGCTCAGGTTTTTCAGCGGAAAAAACCCTGTCTTCATTCGAGGTTACAAATTCTCGGTAAAACTTTTGATCTATCGAAATTTCAGACTCATCAAATCGAATACGAAATCTAGAGTTCCGGAATAGATTTGATTTTGCTGCGAAAATCTCCGGAAGGTCTTTAGCGTATCGATCACAAGCACTTTTTAGAAGACGATCTGCTTTTCAGCGGAATGGTTTCAGGTCAATATTGACATTTCCATTTCCCAGCAGCGTTTCAATCTCATTTCGCAAATGTTTTTGATTTTGAGAAAAAAGGTATCGCCTCCAAAGATTCAAAAATCCGAATAGCGAATAAGCCGCATATGTCTTGCCTGTATTGTTTTCCCCACAGATAATTGTGAGGTGATTCAAGTCAAACGATGCTTGCTTCAATACACCGAGATTTTCTACTTCTATTCTCATTTCCGAACCCAAATTCTGATATGGCTGGTCATTATGAGACTAAATATGATTGAAGTCGCTATGTGGATTACATTTGTCGAACCTTCACGGGTTCGGCTGGTGACTCAGAGTTTTCCACGCTCACAACCGGAATTAGCCTATCAGGCAGGCAGCTTAGCACCGCAATTGGGGCGTAAAATCTGCCAAACTTTGTGTATGATTCGATCGCAAAACGAGGCGACATGTGTCATGCGTATCCAAGTGGTCAATCTCGCAATCGGCGGCGTATCGTGATTCCTGCTGGCATCGGCGCCGGTGATGTTGATCGGTAATGCTGTTTTTTGAGTCGTAGATAAACATAAACGCAATTCCGAATGGTTTTGTGCATGTTCGAGATTTAACATAAATCAGAAAATAGATTGAAACAATTTCGATGCAGCTTGCATTCGGATTTAATCTGGCTCGTTGGAATACAGCACATCCAAGCTGTTCGCAAGATTGAGAACAATATCGATCTGACTCATGATTGTTTGATTGCCTGATCAGTGGTATTAATGTATTATATATTATACAATAATATTATATAAAGAACTATATATTAGACATGATATGAAATCAAAAGCACCTGTGACATTGCCGCGCGCAGCCCGTCGAGCACTACTCAAACTGGGGGATGATATTGTCATTGCACGCAAGAAGCGGCGAATCTCGACTGTTTCGATGGCCGAGCGGGCGTTTATCAGTCGCGGCACCTTGTCCAGAATTGAGAAAGGCGATCCGACTGTTTCGATGGGTGCCTATTTGACGGTGCTGGCAATTTTCGGCTTGGTCGAGAGGGTGGGCGATCTCGCTGATCGTACCAGCGATGCGATCGGCCTTGACATTGACGAGGAAAGATTGCCACAGCGAATCACAGAACCGCGCCGCAGGCAAAAGCGATGAGCGAGACGATTGAAGTCCATATAACCCAGGACAGCGAGACGTGCCTCGTAGGCCGCTGTCGATATATCACCAAAGCGCAGCACCAAACCTCCATCTTTGAGTATGCCGACGAATGGCTGGCTTATCACGATGCGTTCGCGCTTGATCCAGCCCATTTGCCGCTCGGTCTGGGCCCGATTTACAAGAGCTCTGAGAAATCTGCCTTGCCCGGCGCCATGCGTGATGCAGCACCCGACCGCTGGGGCCGCCAATTGATTCGCCGTGCTTTTCGAAAATCGGGTGAAATGCGCACCCTCTCGGAAGTGGACTACCTGCTGGGGCTGAGCGACGAGACGCGGGTCGGCGCATTGCGATTCAGGCGCGAAGGTGAACTGCAATTTGGTCGCCAAGGCGAGCGTTATCGGATACCGCCGCTGATTCGGCTGCCAGCTTTGCTCAATGCGGCCGATGCGATACAGGGCAACAGAGAATCGGCTGAGGATCTGAAGCTTTTGTTAAGTGAAGGCTCTCCGCTCGGCGGCGCTCGGCCGAAATCAGCCGTTACTGACTCAGACGGCCATCTTGCAGTCGCCAAGTTTTCAAAACCCGATGATGGCCGCAGTATTCCGCATGGCGAAATTCTTGCTCTCAGCTTAGCGCGACAAGCAGGAATCAATGCCGCGACTGGCCGGCTTCTGACTGTAGTCGGCCGCCCGGTTGCCTTGATCAGACGGTTTGATCGAAGATCCCAGAACCGTATTGCGTTTCTGTCTGCTATGAGCATGCTGGAACTCAATGACGGCGATTTCGCGACCTACATCGACATCGCGGAGTGTATCCGCATGTATTCCCATGCACCGCGCGAAGATTTGCATGAGCTTTGGCGCCGCATCATATTTGGGGTGATGATCGGCAATCTCGACGATCACTTGAGAAACCATGGGTTTCTCTATGCCGGTAACAGAAAGTGGGAGCTCGCACCCGCCTATGACCTCAACCCGGTGCCGATTGAGGAAAAAGCGCGCGAGCTGACGACGTGGATTTCCGAAGAAGGGCCGCAAGCCAGTGTTGATTTGGCTCGCGAGGCTGCGCCGTATTTTGCTCTTGATAATGGACAGGCAAAAGTGATTATCGACGAGGTTTCGCAGGCAGTGTCCAATTGGCAAACGCTTGCAAAGCAGCTTCATATGACCGTCGCGGATCAAGAGACCTATGCCAGTGCTTTCGAGCGGAGTTAGAACTGGTTCAGCAGTACTTGCACAAAAGCCGAAATGGCTTGTCTGTCGCTGCAGTGGCTTTGGATGGCCAGAGGATCAGGCTTGATTCGTTCGCCGCATGCAAAAACTATTGGGCGAGTCCATTTGCTACAATTGCGCTCAGTTTGAAATCCACAATTATTCACTAAGGTTCATAGCATGAAACATTTACTTGGAATTGCGGCAATTCTCAGCTGTGCCGTTCTGTCGACATTCGATACATTCTTGTCGGGCATGCTGACGAATGTCGCCTATTGGGGCATCATCATCAGCATTCTCTACATGGTGATGTCCGCGACGAGTTCAGCTGATTCATCCGAAGCGCAATAAACCATCATTGCGATGACACGCCGTGATCTGATTTTCTCAGACAAGGTTGTTGTCGTAGCAGGCGGCACCAGCGGTATCAATTTTGGAGTCGCCAAAGAATTCGCAAGCGCCGGCGCCAAAGTCGGGGTGCTCAGCCGCAGCGGCGCGAAAGTCGAGGCGGCTGTGGCCCAGCTGCAGCAAATCGCTCCGCGTGCGGCTGGCAGCAATGCCGATGTACGCGACAGTGCTGCGGTTGCAGCCGCGTTTTCTGAATTCGCTGAAAAGCTCGGGCCGTTTGATGTTTTGGTCTCGGGTGCCGCTGGAAATTTTCCCGCCAAGGCCGCTGACATGTCGCCGAACGGTTTTGCCGCGGTCGTCAACATCGATCTGCTGGGCACTTACCATGTGCTGAGGGCGGCTTACCCGCATCTGACCAAGCCCGGCAGTTCAGTGATCAATATATCCGCACCGCAGGCCTATGTTCCCATGCCGCTGCAGTCACACGTATGCGCTGCGAAAGCCGGTGTTGACATGATTACCAAGACGCTGGCGCTGGAATGGGGCGGCGATGGCATCCGCATCAATTCTATCGTTCCAGGTCCAATCGAAAACACCGAAGGCATGCGTCGGCTGGCGCCAACTCAGGCGCTGCTTGATGACGTCGCCGCATCAGTGCCTCTGAAGCGACTCGGTCAATGCGAAGACATCGCTCGCACAGCGATGTTTCTGGCATCGCCGCTTGCAGCGTACATAACGGGGGTCGTTTTGCCGGTGGATGGCGGCTGGTCACTGGGCGGGGTGTCGGGACTGATGGATGGTTTCGTCCGGCAGATGGAAAAGGCGCCGGCAACTTGAGTTGCTCAAGTCGACAGGGCGGCGAATATTCGACTTATAATATTCGACTTATGTCAGGATGTTCTGGTATCGCTGGCGCAAACTGTTTTTTCTAACTTTCCCCATGGCATTGCGCGGCAGCTGCTCAAGCATAATGAATTTCTGTGGAATCTTGAACGCCGACAAAGTATGCTTGAGTTTGGCGGTAATCCTGGTTGCATTGATATCCAGATCGTCTGTCACGAGCGCTGCCACAACGGCTTCTCCCAGATCGGGGTGCGGCACGCCGAAAACCGCAGATTCGATTATGCCTTCAACCGCATTCAGCTGCAATTCGATTTCCTTCGGATAAATGTTAAAACCGCCTGCGACGATCATGTCGCTGTCACGGCCGACAATGGATATAGCACCGCTACTGTCGATGGTCGCGATGTCCCCTGTTATGAAAAAACCGTCGGCGGTAAATGCAGCCGCGCTCGACTCGGGCTTTTGCCAGTAGCCGCCAAAAACGTTGGGTCCGCGAACCTGCAGCATGCCTGCCTCGCTGGTTCCAAGAACCTCGTTGCGTTTGCCCGCAATGCGCAGCTCCACACCCGGCAGCGGGTAGCCGACACTGCCTTCCACGGGCTTTGCATCCACTCGGTTTGAGGTGATAATCTGAGCTTCAGTCATGCCATAGCGCTCAACAATATGATGCCCCGTACGCCGCTCGAATTCGGCATACGTCTCCGGCTGCAGGGGTGCCGAACCCGAAATGAACAGGCGCATGCGCTGACAGTGATGGCGACCGAAATCGTCACGGCGGAGCAGGCGGGTGTAGACCGTCGGTACGGCCATGATCGCTGTGGCTTGCGCCATTCTGCACAGGGTGCGCTCAACCGAAAATCCGGATTCAAAGGCAATGCGGCTGCCAGTCATCATCGGACAGTGAATCGCGAAACAAAGACCATGCACATGAAACAGCGGCAGCACATGCAGCAGGATGTCGTCGCGCTGCCACTGCCAGACCTCAACCATGGCTTCGGCGTTGAATTGCAGATTCCGATGCGTGATCATTGCCCCTTTCGGCTGACCAGTCGTTCCCGAGGTGTAGACCAGCAAAGCCGTGCTGTCACCGTGCAGCACAGCAATATCGAAACTGGCGCTGACTTCTTCCAGATTGGCTGCAATGCTGCCCTGTCCGCTGGCATCCAATGTTTCTATGTGCCGCACCTGGCAGCGGAGGGCTATGGGCTCGACAGCACTGACTCTCGACGGGTCGCAAACCAGCAGCGAAGGCTGAGCATCGTTCAGAAAATACTCAAGCTCTTGCAATGTATACGCCGTGTTCAGGGGGTGAAACACGATGCCGGCCCGCAGGCAGGCAAGATACAGCAGCACCAGTTGCGGTGATTTTTTGACTTGCACGGTAATCCGATCACCAGCCTTGATGTCCCATGAAGTCAATCGATTGGCGAGTTTGGCCGTCAGCCGATCGACCTCAGCGTAACTGATTGAGGGCTGATCGGTCAGTTCCAGGAATATTTGATCGTTTCCTGCGATCATCTGCCGATGCAGCGAGCTGAAGCAGTTCTGGTTCACAACGTAAAATTACCGAGAGCGAGGCGTTCTAAGTGTGGTCGTGCGGAAAATGCATTTTTTCTGGGCGCTGGAGAGTGCTCATCATACCAAAGATAGAGGGCAATGATGAAACTTGAGGGCTCAAATAATCTCCTGCGCCTGAGGTTTGCAATTCAACAGCCTGACTCCAGATTGATTGCAATTGAAAATGCGTATCAGAATTGCTCTGCGAAATTCGGGGTCGCCAGCTGCATCCTTTATTTTCTTGCGTTTTGCTCACGCCCAGACACTCAGCGCAATCTCTTTGATAAGCCGGAGGCTGCCGGCTCTAAATTCTGTCCGGCTCATCTTGGCTGATGCTCGTTTACTTGCTTGCACAAGATTTCAGTATTCCAGTTTTCGTTGCGTCGGTGCGCAACGAAAATCAAATATACTGCGCCTCGTTGACAAGCGCGTCTTTGGGCAGCGGGCCGCGACAGTCGTGCGCGACTTGAGCCTTGTCAGTCGATGCGCAGACAGGAACTGCGCGATAATCAACGATGAACACTGCTATGCCGTTTCGATTGAACTGCATCGAATTCCGCACTGATCGATATGCTGGGAACTTATATCACCGAGTGGCTTGAGCTCGCCTTGCGCTGGACGCATCTGACCGTCGGCGTTGCTTGGATTGGTGCGTCGTTTTACTTCAATTGGCTTGAAAACCGCCTCAAGCGTGACTCTGGCGCCGATGCTGAAATTGCCGGCGATCTGTGGGCCATTCACGGCGGCGGTTTCTATCATGTCCAAAAATATCAGGTCACACCATCCAGACTCCCGTCGCAGCTGCATTGGTTCAAATGGGAAGCCTACGCCACATGGTTCACCGGACTGGCGCTTTTGGCACTGATCTTTTATGTTGATGCGGGCGTTTATCTGCTTGATGCATCGCTCAATGATCTTTCGCCGCTTCAAGGTGCAGGCATTGGCATTGCAGTGCTGGCAGTGACCTGGCTTGCATACGATCTGCTGTGCCGCTCATCAATCGCCCGCCAGCCGCGTATATTGGCATTGATCATCGTTGCGTACTTCGGCCTGCTGACACTGTTTCTGTGTGAGATATTCTCCGGCCGCGGCGCCTATATTCATGTCGGGGCGGCGATTGGAACGATCATGGTATTAAATGTGATGGCTGTCATTATCCCCTCGCAAAAGGCGCTGGTCAGCGCCATGCAAGACGCGCAGCCCGTCGATGCGGAATTGGGCAAAGCCGCCTTGATTCGCTCAAGGCACAACAATTACCTGACTTTGCCGGTACTCTTCATCATGATTGCCGGACATTACCCGGCGACTTTCTCAAGCCCTTGGAATGCAGAAATTCTCATTGGACTGGGACTGGTTGGAATTGCCGTACGCCATTACTTCAATGTGCGCCATCTGCCTGGCATCCAATGGGGCTGGCTGGCTCTGGGGTTCGCAGGCATGCTTGCCATCGCCGCCCTGACGGTTCCGGCA
Source organism: Arenicellales bacterium (assembly GCA_965200545.1). GTDB lineage: Bacteria > Pseudomonadota > Gammaproteobacteria > Arenicellales > JAJDZL01 > JAJDZL01. The sequence continues at coordinate 990,624 of CBDAUJ010000002.1, forward strand.
CCTTTGCTGCAGCCGACTCAGTTGAGTGAGACAGGATTCAGTGAAGTGCGCGAAATTGTTCAGACCCGGTGCACCGTCTGTCACTCTGCCAACCCAGTGCAAACGGGTTTTCAAACAGCTCCAAGCGGCATAATCATGGATAATGACGAACAGATTCTTGCACTCGCATCACGTATATTCACAGTTACAGTTGTCAATCGCTCCATGCCGATTGGCAATTTATCCAATATCTCGGACCAAGAGCGCGCTGCAATTGCATCTTGGTACGCGGGGCTGAGCCGACCGATGCCAGCCGCTGATGCTCAACAATAGGGGAAATGAAAAATTGGGAAAGCTGACAACACATGTTCTGGATTTGGTTCATGGCTGCCCGGGCCGCGAGATGCAGGTCGAGCTGTTTCGGGTTGCCGACCAGCGGACGTTTATCCGCAACAGCATCACCAATGACGACGGCCGTGTCGACAGTCCGCTGATGGAAGGAGAGTCCATGGCGGTTGGCAGCTATGAGCTGCTCTTTCGGGTGGGGGAATATTTCCAATCATTGGGCTTGGAGCAGTCGAGCTGTGCATTCCTCAATGAGGTTGTGATTCGATTCGGTATCGAAAATGCCGATGAGCACTACCATGTGCCGCTGCTGCTGTCGCGCTATGGGTACTCCACTTACCGGGGCAGCTAGTGCGCAGTACGGACACCATTTCATTTTTGCTCGGATTCGAGCCGCGCGAAATTGCCGGCTTGTCACCGACAACCACCGTATTGCAGTACCTGCGCCGTACCGAGCGCATGACCGGGACCAAAGAAGGATGCGCAGAGGGTGATTGCGGTGCCTGTACGGTTGTCATCGGTTCTTTGGCAAACGACAAAATCAAGTATGAGGCGGTCAACGCTTGCATCATGTTCTTGCCCTCTCTGCACGGCAAGCAGCTGATCGCAGTGGAGCATCTAAAGCGTTCCGACGGCACTTTGCATCCAGTCCAGCAATCGATGGTCGACGAGCACGGCTCCCAATGCGGGTTTTGTACGCCGGGGTTTGTGATGTCAATGTTTGCCATGTCTCATCTTCGCACACAAATTTCCAAAGAAGCGATTGATACAGCGCTGGCCGGGAATTTGTGCCGCTGTACCGGCTACGTGCCGATTGTGCGCGCTGCCCGGCGCGCGCTGTCGGTCGAAGCGGCCGATCAGTTTACTGCGGCGGAGTCTGAAACTGTAAAACAGCTCGCAAAACTCAAGTCCAGCCCGGCGCTGCAATTCGAATCGGGCGGACAATTGTATTTTGCACCGACCTCCAAACGGCAGTTGTGCGAGATTCTGGCTCAGCGCCCTGACAGCCGCATTGTGGCCGGGGCCACCGATGTGGGTCTGTGGGTGACCAAGCAGGGAGAAGACCTGGGAACAATAGTTGACTTAGGCGCAGTCAAGTCGCTGCGCAAGATCGAGGTGCAGGCCGGGTGCTTGCAGATCGGTGCGACCGCTTCTGTCAGCGATGCCATGGAGCACTTCAGGCAGCACTTGCCAGACCTGGATGAGCTGCTGCGCCGCTACGGCTCAGTGCAGATCCGCAATCGGGCAACCCTGGCCGGCAATGTCGCCAATGGCTCGCCGATCGGTGACAGTCTGCCGGCGCTGGTCGCTTTGCAAGCGGAAATTGTTACTGCTGCTCAATCCGGCTCGCGGATTGTGCCGGCGGAAGACTTCTTCATTGATTACGGGGTGCAAGATCTCAGGCCGGGCGAATTCGTTGAGCAGATCCGCATACCGATACCGCAAGACGGCGAGCATTTTCGAATCTACAAGCTTTCAAAACGCTATGCTCAGGATATTTCATCCGTCTGCGGCGCATTCTTTTTGCGTTACAATTTATTCGGTCATGTCGAGTCGCTGCGCATCTGTTACGGCGGCCTGGCGGCGACGCCCAGGCGCGCCCGGCACTGCGAGACAGCATTGCTCCAGTACGGATTGAGCGGATCGGGTCTGCAGGCGGCCAAGCAGGCGCTGGATGCCGACTTTACGCCGCTCAGCGACTGCCGCGGTGCGGACTCATACCGAATGCAAGCTGCCGCCGGTCTGATTGAGCGGTTCATCAATGACCTTGTCTATGGAGAAACCGATTCCGTGTGGAGCACGCAGCATGCTTGACAAGTCACGCGATATGCTGTCGACCCAGGCAGTGCATGCACCGCTTGCGCATGACAGTGCGGCACGGCATGTCAGCGGCGAGGCGGTGTATGTCGACGACATTCCGGAACCGCGGGATTTGCTGCATGTCTGGGTTGCGCTCAGCACCTGCCCGTGCGCCAAAATCAGCGCCATGAATCTGGATCCGGTCAGAGCCTCACCCGGCGTCGTCGGCGTTTTTGATCAAACCTCCATCCCGGGCACCAATGACTGCAGCCCAACAGCTGGAGATGATCCGGTCTTTGCCGCTGGCCGCGTTGATTTTGCCGGGCAGGTGCTGTTCGCAGTTGCGGCGCGAACCGAGCTTCAGGCGCGTGATGCCTGTGCCAAGGCGCACGTTGCCTATGCGCCTGAAGAGCCGATCATCTCCATTCCGCAGGCGCAGCGGCGCCAGTCATTTGTGCTGCCGTCATCCACCATTCGCCGAGGTCATCCGCAGGCGGCCCTGAAGACCGCAGCGAATCGCATCAAGAGGAAATTCGCCTGCGGCGGCCAAGATCATTTTTACCTCGAAGGCCAAGTTGCGATGGCCGTGCCGAAAGAAGCAGGAGATATGACTGTCTACAGCTCCACGCAGCATCCCTCAGAGGTGCAGGCGCTCGTAGCCCAGGTGCTGGACCGGCCCCGGCACGCCATCACTGTTGAGGTGCGCCGCATGGGCGGCGCTTTCGGCGGCAAGGAAACGCAAGCTGCCCAATGGGCCTGTATTGCAGCGCTGGCGGCCCAAGCGTGCGGCCGGCCGGCGAAAGTGCGCCTCGATCGGGATATCGATATGCTGGCGACGGGCAAACGGCATGATTTCATCTTTGACTATGACGTTGGCTTCAGCGATGCCGGCTTGATTCAGGGTTTGGTCGTGAAAATGGCATCGCGCTGCGGTTATTCGGCCGACTTGTCCCTGCCGATCAATGATCGGGCGCTGCTGCATCTGGACAACGCTTATTACTTGGAGCATGTCGAGGCGACAGCGCAGCTTTGCCGTACCAATACCGTCTCAAACACCGCATTCCGCGGCTTTGGCGGTCCGCAGGGAATGCTATGCATCGAGCGCATTATTGACGATATTGCCTGCTATCTTCGCCGAGACCCGCTTCGCATCCGCCTTGCCAATTATTATGGCAAGCGCAAGCGCAATCGTACGCCGTATGGCATGAAAGTGACCGATTTTCCATTGCGGCGGATGACGCAGGAGCTGGTGCGAAGCGCAGACTATTCCAAGCGGCGCGAGCGCATTGAGCGGTGGAATCAGGAAAATAAGGTGATTCGCCGCGGTATTGCCCTGACTCCGGTCAAATTCGGCATTTCTTTTACCATGACGGCATACAACCATGCCAGCGCACTGATTCATGTGTATACCGATGGCAGCATCCATTTGAATCATGGCGGCACCGAAATGGGCCAAGGTCTGTTCATCAAGGTCGCGCAAGTTGTTGCGGATGAGTTTTCAGTGCCGCTTGAGCAGGTGAAGATCGTCGAAACAAATACCTCGCGCGTACCCAATACCGCGGCAACGGCCGCCTCCTCGGGCTCAGATATCAATGGCAAAGCCGCGCAGCAGGCCGCGCAGAAAATCAAGGCGCGATTAAGCGAGACCGCCGCCGAGCTCGGCGGAGTCCGCAAAAACGAGGTGCATTTCCTCAATGGCATGGTGATTGCGGGGCGCAAGGCTTTCGAATTTGCCGAAGTGGCGCAGCATACTCACCAGCGCCGGGTGCCGCTGTCGGCGACTGGCTATTACCGCACTCCGAAAATCAATTGGAATCGCGCGCAGATGAGCGGGCGGCCGTTTCTGTATTTTGGCTGCGGAGCAGCCGTCAGCGAAGTCGCGGTGGATTGCCTGACGGGCGAGCATCGGATCTGCCGCGTTGATATCCTCCACGATGTAGGCCAGTCACTGAATCCAGCCATTGATCTTGGCCAGATTGAGGGTGCGTTTGTGCAGGGGGCCGGCTGGCTTACCAGCGAGGAATTGTGGTGGGATGAGCGCGGAAGCCTCCAGACCCATGCGCCTTCGACCTACAAGATCCCGACCAGCAGCGACGTGCCTGAGGAGTTTAGCGCCCGCATCTGGGCGCCTGGCAGAAATCCTGAGCCGACAATCTACCGCTCAAAGGCGGTCGGCGAGCCGCCGCTGATGCTCGCTATCTCAGTGTTTAATGCGATCACGCATGCGGTGTCAAGCCTGTCAAATTATGAGCGTCTGCCAGATTTGGATGCTCCGGCAACACCGGAGCGTACTTTGGCTGCCATTTGTGCGATGCAATGACGCAACTGAGCCGCATGCATACGCAATGGCTGTCCGCCATGCGCGCTGCCGCCGGGCAGGGTGAGTCATTTGTGATGGTGACGGTAATCGAGACTTCGGGTTCAGCTCCAAGGGAAGTCGGCGCCCGCATGGTTGTGACCCAAAATGCAGTGTCCGACACCATCGGCGGCGGCCAGCTCGAATATGAAGCCATTGCCCGGGCGCGCGCCATGCTCAAGGCAGCGGCTGATCGGCTCCGCTGCGATGAGATGTTCGGGCTGGGCGCGGCAATGAGCCAGTGCTGCGGCGGCGCGGTGCGGCTGGAATTTGAAAAATACACCGGCCAAGCGCTGCGCGCACTCGATCAGTGCCTGTCGGCGCCGCAAAGTCGGCGGTTCGCGATTCTTGCCAGCCCGCTTGCCGGTCAGCAGCCGTCGGAGATCTTCAATCTCAAGCGCGAGCCCGATGCGTTGTCAGGTCCGCTGGCGGAGGCTGCACAGGCGCTGCTGCGGACCGCAGAGTACAGAAACGCCCTGGTCGAGATTGAAGGCAGCTCATGGTTTTTAACGCGGCTGGAGGAGCAGCCGACACCGCTGATTCTGTTTGGCGCCGGGCATGTCGGCACAGCGCTGGTCAAGGTTCTGGAAGATTTGCCGTTCCGAATTCAATGGGTCGATGAGCGGGCCCAGGTCCTGCCGGCCAGGGTGCCGGCAAACGTCACCCGCCGCCACTTGAAAGATCCGCTTGCAATCCTCTCAGACCAGCCTGATGATGCATTTTATGCCGTGATGACGCACAGCCATGGCCGTGATTATGAAATTTGTCGCGAAATACTGCGCCAGCGCAAATTTGGCTGGCTGGGTCTGATCGGCTCGCAGACCAAGCGCAAGAGGTTCGCCAGGCGGTTCATGCAAGATGGACTGGATGCATTTGCCATAAATCGTCTGCAATGCCCGATCGGGGTTGACAGCATCAAGGGCAAGCTGCCAGCCGTTATCGCGATTGCGACCGCCGCGCAGCTGCTTGAGCAGCGGCAGCAGCAAAACGCAGTTGTTTCGGTATCTCACGCCTTGAATGCGCATCGCGGCCGATCGATCGCATGAAAAGCAGCAGCCAAAGCAGTCCTAATGCAGCTGGACGGCGCGGTTCCTTGAATCACGCCGATGATCTTCTTGAGCTGCAAGGCATCACAAAGTCGTTTCCGGGGGTTCTGGCCAATGACTGCGTAGACTTGACCGTGCCGGGCGGCCAGATTCATGCCCTGCTCGGTGAAAATGGCGCTGGCAAGAGCACGCTGGTCAAGATTATTTACGGATGCTACGCTGCAGACTCAGGAACCATTCGCTGGAAGGGCGAGACAGTGAGCATTGCCACTCCGGCTGAAGCTCGCCAAATCGGCATCGGCATGGTGTTTCAGCATTTTTCCTTGTTTGAGGCGCTGACAGTGCAGGAGAACATCGAGCTGGCGGTCAAGTCAGTTCACCGCGGGGCGCGGCTCGCTGCTGAGATCCGAACGGTTTCGGACGAATACGGACTTGGACTTGACCCGCAGCGAGATGTGTTCTCATTGTCTGTCGGCGAGCGCCAGCGGGTTGAGATCGTGCGCTGCCTGCTGCAGTCACCGAAGCTGCTGATTATGGATGAGCCGACTTCGGTTCTGACACCGCAGGAAGCCGAAAAACTGTTCAATGTGCTGCGGCGGCTGGCGGAACACGGATGCGCGGTGCTTTACATCAGTCACAAGCTTGAGGAAATACAGGCATTGTGTCATCATGCGACCATCCTTCGCAACGGCAAAGTGGTGGCAGAGTGCGATCCTGCCGAACAAAGTACGCGCAGTCTGGCAGAACTCATGATAGGCAAGACATTGAAGCCCCCGGCCTATCTGGTTCCCCAGTCAGGCAAGCCGCTGCTGGAGGTTCGCAACTTGAATCGAGCTGCGGAAAACGAGCGCAGCGTAGCGCTGCAGAACATCGATTTCACCGTTTGTGAAGGTGAGATATTCGGCATTGCCGGTGTTGCGGGCAACGGCCAGACAGAGCTGATGGAAATGCTTTCGGGAGAGTATCTGAGCGCCGGTGAGGAGGCAGTGTGTATCCGCGGCGAGGGCTGCGGCCTGCTCGGGGTGCGCGAGCGGCGGGCCAGAGGGGTCGCCATCGTGCCGGAGCAGCGTCTGGGGCACGGTGCAGTCGGCAAAATGTCGCTGATCGAAAATGTATTCTTAACCGGTTACGAGCGTCACCGTTTATCCAATGGAATCTGGATGAATTATGCGAATGCGCGCCAGTACGCGCAGCAGACCTGCGATACTTTCGATGTGCGTCATGCGGGTATTGTGACGGATGCCAGCAGCTTGTCGGGCGGCAATCTGCAAAAGTTTCTGGTCGGTCGTGAAATTTTGCAGCAGCCCGAGGTGATGCTGATCTCGCAGCCAACCTGGGGTGTGGATGCCGGCTCGCAGATCGCCATCCACAAGGCGATCCTGAAGCTGGCGGAAAATCGCACCGCAGTGCTGATTATCTCGCAGGATTTAGACGAGCTGATGCAGCTGTGCAGCCGGATTGCGGTGATGTTCGCCGGCACACTGTCACCGACCTATAAAGTGTCCCAGATGACCGCTGAAAAATTGGGTCTGCTGATGGGCGGCGCAGCCATTGAGACGGAAGCAGGGGTCTGATATGGGCATGCGCATTGTGCCGCGGCAGACGCATTCGCAGGTTATGACTTGGCTTACGCCATTTATTGCGCTGGCATTGAGTCTGCTGGCTGGAACGGTCATTTTTTCGCTGCTGGGAATTTCTCCGCTGGAGGGCATGTATGTCTTTTTCGTCAGTCCCATCAGCGATTTGTATGGGCTCAGTGAATTGCTCATCAAAGCCGCACCGCTGGCATTGATCGCCGTGGGCCTGGCGATGGGCTTTCGAGCCAATGTGTGGAACATCGGCGCTGAGGGCCAGCTGACCATCGGCGCCATCGCCGGCAGCTCGCTGGTCATCTACAACCCGGAGATCCAAAACGTGCTGGCGCTGCCCGCGATGCTGGCATTCGGGGTGCTCGGCGGCATGGCCTGGGCGGCGATTCCAGCATACCTGAAGACTCGATTCAATACCAACGAAATCCTGACCAGCTTGCTTCTCGTTTACGTGGCAACACTTTTGCTGAGCACCTTGATTCACGGGCCATGGCGGGACCCGCACGGCTTCAATTTCCCGGAAAGTGTCATTTTTCCAAGTGCTGCGACACTGCCAAACCTATTGGGCGGCACACGGCTGCATGCCGGGGTGCTGTTTGCGCTGCTGGCGGTGATCACCGGCTGGATTGTTCTGTCGCGAACGATCGCTGGCTTTCAGGTCCGAGTTGCAGGACTGGCGCCGGATGCGGCTCGCTATTCGGGTGTGAAAAACAACAGGCTGATCTGGTATGTGCTGCTTTGCGCCGGCGGACTGGCGGGATTGGCGGGAATTCTGGAGGTTGCCGGCCCGATCGGACAGCTGCAGCCGATCATCTCCCCAGGGTATGGATTTTCAGCCATTATCGTTGCTTTTTTGGGACGATTGCATCCGCTTGGAATCGGCTTTGCCTCGCTGGTTCTGGCCCTTTCGTATCTCGGGGGCGAGACCGTGCAGATCAAGCTCGGCTTGCCGCTTGGAATTGCGGGTGTATTCCAAGGCTTGCTGCTGTTTTTTCTGCTGGCCTGCGATCTTTTAATCAACTATCGTGTGCAATTCAGCGGCACCTCAGGCGCGGCGAATTCAGGAGCGCGATGATGGCGGCACTGACAACCATTGAACTGATTTTACTGACTGTAGTCAGTGCGGCCACGCCGCTGCTGCTGGCTGCAACCGGGGAGCTGGTGGCGGAAAAGTCCGGCGTTTTGAATCTCGGTGTTGAAGGCATGATGCTGATCGGCGCGGTGTGCGGCTTTGTGGTGTCGCTGACCACAGGAGTCTGGATGCTCGGAGTTCTGGCTGGCGCACTTGCCGGCGTAGCGATGTCGCTTATTTTCGCCGTACTGACGCTGATCCTGCTCGCCAATCAAGTCGCTTCGGGCTTAGCGCTTACATTGTTTGGCATCGGCCTGAGCTCGCTGCTTGGCATTCCATTTATCGGTCTGCCGGTTGAGAAAATTCCGGTTCTGAGCATTCCTGTCATTGCCGACATTCCGATTCTCGGACCGCTGTTTTTCGGGCAGGATTTTCTCATCTACCTTTCGGTTGCGATGGTGTTTCTGGTTCACTGGTTTTTGAATCACACGCGCGGCGGCTTGATCTTGCGAGCGGTGGGCGAGTCGCACGATTCGGCCCACTCGATTGGCTACTCAGTAATCAAGATTCGGTTTTTGGCGGTGATGTTCGGCGGTGCGATGGCGGGACTAGGCGGTGCATTCCTGTCGCTTTCATATACGCCGATGTGGGTCGAGCATATGACTGCGGGTCGCGGGTGGATCGCGCTGGCACTGGTTGTTTTTGCCGCATGGAAGCCGCGTCGGCTGCTGATTGGCGCGTATTTGTTCGGTTCGGTGTCGATTTTGCAGCTGCACCTGCAAGGCATCGGCGTACAGGTTCCGGGACAGGTGCTTTCTATGCTTCCTTATATCGTCACAATTGTTGTTTTGGTGCTGATCTCGAAAAATGCATCCCGCGTGAAGCTGAATGCGCCGGCCTGTCTCGGGAAGGTGTTTCATTCAAACAGCTGATTTTTGAAACCGCTCATGACAGCCCTGTCCCCGTACACTGCGAGCGAATGTGTGCATGGATCTGGCAGAGGACTCTTTTGAAACAGAGTCGTATCGAATCGGTGCGACTGAAAGCGAAGCGCAAGTTTTAAATATAGACAATTCACCAGCGATGGGTTTTGCTCAATGAACAAATCAGTATCGGAAAGGCGATTGTTGCAGCTGTGCCAGGCCAATCTGAGCTGGGACGAATACTGGGACAATGTCACCCGGCAGAAAGGGGAGGACAGATGACGAAAACCTCGCGCTTCACTCTCAATCGCACCCTGCTGTGAAGATTCAGGATGAAAAGGGCTGCTGATTGGCTGTACTGGCTTGCGGCGATTTTTTGCTGAATCTCGTCAGGTGCCTGCACGATGCGAGTACTTTCGATTGGCAGCAGAAGTCGCGAAGCCGCAGGTTGTTGATTTTTGACGGACTGTTCGGCATCAGGACGGTTCAGGAGCCTCGCCAAAGAAATGGAAAACGCAAATTCTTCTCGAACATTCAAATCCCCTCTTGGCTGGGCCTTGGCACTCGTGAGTCTATTGGCTACAGCGTATATTTTGATTGACATGCAATTTGACTATGTGAAATCACGAATTGACGCGAGCAATGCTTCTGTCAATGCCCGCATTGACAATATGAGCGCACGGATTGATGCCAGCAATGATGCTGTCAACGCGCGCTTTGACGGTGTCAATGAGCGTCTTTACACGCTGGAGGGGCGCTTTGATACGCTGGAGGTGCGCTTTGACGCGATGGAGAGACGCTTTGATAAGATGGAAGGCCGCTTCGACACGCTGGAAAGCCTGTTGCTGGAGCGGTTGCCAAAAGTTGCCTCGACAGCGCAGTCCTCACCGCAAAACTAATCCTCGACCCCTTTAGCGGCTGGCAATTCAAAGGTCAGTCAGCGTTGATTTGACCGGATTCCAATAAAGCGACTGCATCCTCCAGGCCGATTGTGTCGTAGTCTGTTTGTTTTTCCTGCCGCCCTGCAGGTATCTTGCTTTGGCTGGCTGCGAGCTGCAATCGTCAGGCGCATTTCAACGTTTTCATCTCTGAAGCTGATTTGCCTTTCGCTGAGTGCGTCAGGCCAGCATATCGGACAGCAGTGTTGCAATCCCGAGAAAGGAAAAAAATCCGGCAATGTCTGTTATGGTTGTCAGCACAATGGATGACGCTGCCGCTGGATCCAGACCGAGACGAGTCAATATTACCGGCACCAGCGCACCGGCCAGCCCCGCGAGGACCATCGCGATGATCATCGATGACGCAATCACCAGTACCAAGGCGAGCTGACCGCTCCACAGATACACTCCGATTCCACACACAATAGCGATCCCGATTCCATTCCACCATCCAACTTGGCCTTCTTTAACGGCCAGCTTTACCCAGTCCTGAACGCGAATCTGCCGCAGCGCCAGTCCGCGCATGGCAACGGCGAGGGCCTGAGCGCCGGCATTGCCGGATTGTCCCGCGACAACCGGCAGCAGCACGGCCAGTGCCGTGAACTTGGCAATCGTATCCTCAAAAATGCCGACGACTGCAGCAGCCATGAATGCGGTAATCAGATTCACCTGCAGCCACGGCATGCGCTTTCGAATCGCGAGCCAGCTGCTTGAGGTGGCGCTCTCATCCTTGCTGACTCCCACCATCGTTTGAATGTCAACCGATGCATCCTCTTTGATTGCATCAATCAATGAAGAGTGACGAATGACACCAAGAATGTGTCCTTGGTCGTTGATCACTGCGAGCTCATCCAAGCGAAACTGATCCATTTTTTGGACGATCTCCTCTTTTGTGTCCATTGCCATGACCACAGCTGGAATGGGCAGAGAAATCTCTTGCAGTGTTTGTGCCGCATCCGCCAGAGCGAGGTCCCGAATGTCTACGATCGAGCGAAAGCACTTGTCATCGTCCACGATGCGTAGCTCATGAGTGGGCAAGTCCCGCCGAAAACGCGTTAGTATTTCCAAGGCCTCCGATACTTTCGCGGAGCCCTTGAAGGTCAGTATGCGGGTATCCATGAGCCACCCGGCGCTGTCCGGCGGGTATTCTGCCAGGCTTTGGAACTCACTGCGAAGTGACGGAGCAAGCTGTGCCAGTACCGCCTCCTTGAGAGCCGGATCCATCAGTGATACGATTGACGATGCCTTCCCGGGATCAATGGCCTGGAGAACCTCCAATGCCTGTTCGACTGCCAGCAGGTTCATAATCTCGGCGCTGCTGTAAGGCGACATCTCTTCCCACACCAGTGCCGCCGCCTCAAGCGAAATGCTCGAGACAATTGCAGCGGCATCATCGTTCGCCAGTCCTTCCAATTTATAGGCGGCACTCTGCGGCGCTTCCTTGCAAAATCTTTCATTCAGCAGCATGACTGCTGAGTCAATTGTTGCAGCATAGGTCATTTTGGCTGACCCTCCTCAGTGGTCTCAGTCGATTGAGTGGTGTTTCTCGGCGCTTCCAGAGTGGTGGAAATGAGCTCAGCGAGCCCCAGGCAGAAACTCTCAGTAATTCCCAAAAGACTCCGTTCGCCATGGGTGATCTCGCGATTATCCGCAGGCTGGTCGACCGCCTGCCGCAGTTCAGTGTAGCTGAGCACTCCGATAAAATTCTGATCGCGGTCGATGACCGGAAGCGTGTCGCGTCCTGCCCAGATCTCATTTTTGAGCGCTCTTGAGAGCGTCATTGAGGCAAACAGCGGCCGCACATCACTATGAATGATATTGCTGATCATTTTGCTGTTCGCTTTGTAATTCAGCAATTCAATCAGCGAAACCGAGCCGCAGACCTGATTGTGCTCGTCGACTGCAAACAGAGTCGCATATGGGTAGTGATTGCGGGCAATTTTTTCGCGCATCTCGGCCACTGTCACATTGATGGGGGCAGGCAATATCTCAGGATTCATCCATGCCCCTATCAACGACTGCGGATAATTCAGTATCAAGGCAATCAGCAGCGCTTTGGGACGCGGCATGAGTGCGAGCAGATGACTCCTTTGGCGATCGTCGGTTTGTCGGATAATCCGTGCCGCCACCCTGGGTTCGAGCCGTTCCAGATACTTTGCCGCCTTGTCATCAGATATAGACTCAATGGACTTGGCTGCGTGATAGGGCAGCAGTGATGCTAGAATGCGATAGGTTGAGTCGTCGTCAACCTGGTCAATAAAGAGTCCGGCGGTTTTCGCCGGCAGCTGCTCAACCGCACGGGCTGCCGCCTGCGGATGATGCGCGATGAAGTACTGCGCAAAATCCAAAGTTGCCGGCTTACCCATCGTTTGGCTCTTTGACGATCAGTGTGCTCGGCTGTTCTGAGAAGAGCCGAGCGGGGATGGTCACGCGCCCTTGCTGGGTCGCAATGACAATGGCGACCGATGAGACTTCCAAAATGGTGCCCTCGTGCTCGCCGATGCTGATCTGCTCGCCGACGGCATAGTCGCGCCGCAGATAACGGACGCCGATCAGGTTGCTGACCAAGGTGCGGGCGCCGCCGCCAAAGGCAATGGCCAGTCCGGCAAGCAGCGAGCCAATGACGACAGACACAATAATAATGACGGCGGTGATATCAATGCCAATCTGGTCGACGCCGATCAGCACCAGCATAATCAGCACGAAAAACTGTGCAATCCTGGCCAGCGCGATCCGTTGCGACCGGCTTAGGTTGGTGGCCGCGGTCGCGACGGCCTGATTAGCCAGATTGCCGAATATGATGCCGACGCAGATGATCAGCAAGCCGGAGATGATGTTGGGCAGATGATTGACAAGCTGATTGAGCCAATCGGCGAACATGCTCATGCCGAGCAGGCTGGTTGCCGAAGTTAAGAAGAAAAGTATGACAATCCAGAAAATGACGTTGCCGACTACAGCGATTGTGTTCTCGCCGATATTGGGCCCGGACTCCATGCTGGTGATGCGAACCAGCACGGAGATGCGGCCGATGCCGCGGATGAGTCTGGTTGCCAGAGCGCGAGCGAGCCGGGCGACGACCCAGCCCCCGATCAGCAGCAGCAAGGCGCCGATGATTTCTGGCAGAATCTGAATTAAATCCCGCGCAATGCCGACCACTAGATCGATCAGTATCGAACTTAAGCTTTGTATTGTTTCCATGCACTTCACCTCGATCATCTTCCCAGGCGATTGCATACCCGGAGGAGTGATGTTGCAACTTCAATTTTTATCAATGATAAACTGTTACCGGAGGACTGAATGATTCAAGTAGGGCGTTTTTGGCTGCGCCGGGTGCGCACGATGCAGGTTTGCCGGTTGTCCCGCGACACTTAACAGCAATTGAATTATGTACAATGGCATAAGGCCTATACAATCTGAACTTTTCCCAAGCAGGCTAGAGCTTGAGAAATTCGCTTAATTTATAAGGAGAAGCTAATATGCGAAAACTTAGATTTTCGGTGCTGGCTGCAGCGGTGGCCATGCTCTTTGCAGCCAGCGCCTTTGCAGACGACCCGTTCAAAGTCGGATTTATTTACATCGGTCCGGTCGGAGACCACGGATGGACGTATCAACACAACGAAGGCCGTCTGGCTGTCGATAGAGAATTTGGCGATAAAGTCAAAACAACGATTGTTGAATTCGTGCCTGAGGGCCAGGATGCCGAGCGCGCAATTCGCCAGCTGGCGGCTGACGGTCACAAGCTGATCTTTACCACTTCTTTCGGCTATATGAATCCGACACTGAAGGTTGCCGCCAACTTTCCGGACGTGCATTTCGAGCATTCGACCGGCTACAAGCGGGCCGACAATGTCGCCACCTACAATGCCAAATTCTACGAAGGACGCTATGTAATCGGCAGAATTGCCGGCGCGATGACCAAAACCAATACCATTGGCTATATTGCATCGTTCCCGATTCCTGAGGTCGTACGGGGCATCAACTCATTTACACTGGGACTTCGCAGCGTAAACCCGGATGCAACTGTCAAGGTCGTATGGGTAAGCACCTGGTTTGATCCAGGCAAGGAAGGTGATGCCGCTAAGACGCTGATTGATCAGGGCGCCGATATTCTGACCCAGCATACGGATTCACCAGCGCCGCTTCAGGTGGCGGAAGAGCGCGGCGCGATGGCTTTCGGGCAGGCCTCTGACATGGCGGCATTTGCACCGAAAGCGCACCTCACAGCGATCGTCAATAACTGGGGCCCGTACTACATCGAGCGAACGCGCCAGGCCATGAATGGCAGCTGGCAGTCGGGTGATGTCTGGGACGGCATGGCAGCCGGCATGATCTTGATGGCAGACTACAATGAGGCTTCCTTGCCGGCTGAAGTGATCGCAGATGCCAAAGCCGTTGAGGAATCTATCCGCTCAGGTGAATTTCACCCCTTTACCGGCCCGATCGTCAATCAGGACGGTGAAGAGGTCTTGGCCGCCGGCGAGGTGATGAGTGACGGCGATTTGCTTGGCATGAGTTATTTTGTCGAAGGTGTTGATGGGTTTATTCCCAACTGATCCGCCTCCGGTATTGAAACTGAACAGGGGGCATCTTTCGGTGATGCCCCTTTGTTTTGCTGCACGGGATGGACCGAACAGCTGTCATCGCCTGAAATCATGAACTACGCCTGGCTGGCTGAAGAGGCGCTCCATAATGCGTGAATTTGCTGTCCGCGGCTCTCTCTTTTCGATCTGCGATGATCCGCGCTCGGGTCCAAGTGCCTGGACGTTCTTGGAAGATGGGATTTTGTGTGTTGCGGACGGGCATATTCGTTTTGCAGCGCCAAGCTCAGAGTGTCTGGAGTCCATTCGCGACTCGATGCCGGTGCTCGAGTATCCCAACAGTCTCATCTGTCCGGGATTCATTGATGCGCACATTCACTATGCACAGACGCGAATCATCGGCTCGCCGGCACCCGGACTGCTGGAGTGGCTCAATCAGCATACCTTCCCAGAAGAGCTGTGTTTTGCCGATGAGGAATATGCACAGCAAGTCGCAGATGAATTTTTCGATGAGCTGATCTGCAACGGTACCACATCGGCCTTGGTCTTTCCGACGGTTCACGCGGTTTCGGCCGAACGGTTTTTCGCGGCATCTCAGCTGCGCGGCATGCGGATGGTTGCGGGTAAAGTGCTGATGGATCGAAACGCTCCCAAAGGCTTGTGTGACACGGCCAGTGGCATTGCCGAAGCGGAGCGGCTGATTGCGCGATGGCATGGCAAGGGGCGACAGTCTTATGCGGTGACGCTGCGGTTTGCCGGCACTTCCAGTCGGGCACAGATGGAGGCTTGCCAAGCGCTGCTTAAGGAGTATCCGCAGCTGCTCTTTCACACTCATTTATCGGAGACCCAGGCTGAGATCGACTGGACGCTGGGCCTTTATCCCGAATGTGCTGATTATGTCGGCGTGTATGAACAGTACGGCATGGTCAATGAGAATTCCGTTTTTGCCCATTGCGTTCATTTGAGTGAATCGGAGTGTCAGCGTCTTGCAGATCAAGGCTGCGCCGCGGCGCTGTGTCCGACATCGAATCTGTTTTTGGGCAGCGGTCTGGTCAATCCGAACTGGCTGGCAGAACACGGCATTCAGCGTTCGTTAGGGACTGATGTGGGTGGCGGAACGAGTTTTTCAATGCTGCAGACGATGCAGGAAATGTACAAAGTCGGGCGGGCGGCAGGCGCATATCTTGATGCGTTTGAGCTTTTCTATCTGGCGACACTCGGCAGCGCCAGGGCATTGCATATCGATCGCTATGTTGGCAGCTTTGAACCTGGCAAAGAGGCTGATTTTTTGGTTCTTGACGCTGGCAATAGCCAGCTGATGCAGAGGCGTCTTGAGATGGTGGCTGACCCAGAAAAATTGCTGTTCGCATACATTATTCTGGGCAATTCGGATAATGTGCGCGAGACCTGGAGCATGGGCGAATGCCTGTATCGAAGACGAGCAGCATAAGCTGAAACGCTTGTGTTGTTTTTTCTGCCAATTGAAAGTGTTTGAAGTGTCTTCATATGCCTTGCATCTATTGGCAAACACTCAGAATTCGCTTGGCAAGTGAAGTTTTTATTCGCAGAGTCGGCTGATGCGCTTGCCTTGAAACGCTGGAAATTATTTGAATACCCGCTGTGAACAAACTTCTACTTCCGGTACGGAATTTTACGCATTTATCAAAAGAGCTTAAGGGCTTGAGTATAAGATTTCCACTGGTCCAGACGTTTAGTGAGAACAATTGAATGCTGGTGCCCAACCGAATTTACCATCAGATTCAGTGCGGTGCTGATTGCTACAGTAGATTCGAAAATCAACCCGGTACGAGTGGTTGCATGCACGACCAGGTCAGTGTAATTTTTGGCCCAGTGGCACATTTCATCAGTAAATACAACCAATGAATCGCCGGCTTCTTGACATAGCTTCGACAATATCGGCGCTTCGCGTGCGTAAGGCACCACATCAATCAAGACCAGGCATCGAGACATTGTGACCGAATCGTCTCCCCACTCGAGCCACTCGGTGAGCATGCTGTCATGTGCAGCCAAAAAACGCACATTTCCACGCAGCATCCCAAGTCGTCTGGCGCAGTCTTCCGCCATGCCTCGCACCGATTGGAAGCCGGTCACGAATACATTGTCTGCATCCGCGATAGATTGCACAATTTGACTCCACAGTGGAGATGCCCTTTGCTGATAAATTTCTCTCAGCGCCTGATATTCAAGTTCCATGTTCCGAGTGATATCCTCAGGAACGTCATGGATGCTTCCATCACTGCTGTCGCCCGGCTTCCAGTTGTAAAGCTCTTCGCGAAGCGCATCTTTCAGTCCCCGCATGCCGTGATAACCGAGGCGGCGCAGCAGACGACTTACCGTTACCTCGCTAACTCCGATTTTTTCAGCAATAGAGGCGCCGGTTTCGAAACTCAGGGCATTGATGTTGAGAATCATATACTGCGCTACCTGAGCTTCAAGCCGAGGGAGCGCCGGCAATATTTTTCTGACACCCTCTTCAAATTTGGGAAAGACAAAAGGTGTGGACAGAGAAAAGATATCTCTCATGATAGTATTTCACCGATTATGAAAGAAAAATAACATTGAATGAATTATGACACATAGATTAACATTGCCCCTGCTTAATCTTGCGCTTGCTGGCATCAGCAAATCGGTTGAGCTGCAAGTTTTGAATTCCAACAGTTCAATAGGAGGGAAGTGAGAAATGCGAAAACTAATGAATTTTGCTGTAGGGTTTTGGGCGAACGCCAGAAGGGCTTCGGTGTTGATGGGGGTGGGAGTCGCGATGCTTCTCGCAATGCAGACTGTCCATGCTCAAGGCCAGCTCAACATCTATAACTGGGGTGATTACATAAACCCCGAAGTTTTGACGAGGTTTACGGAAGAGACCGGAATAAACGTGTCGCTTGATACATATGGTACCAACGAGGAGATGCTGGCGAAAATTCAAACAGGTGCGACCGGTTACGATATCGTTTTTCCCTCCGTACACATGCGCGATATCATGCAGAAGCTGGATTTGCTTTATGATGCCAAGGTGAATACGCTCAAAGGTTTCGAAAATATCGATCCTGCCAACAAGATATCGAAGGTTGATCCAGAAAGTTCTTTCTGTTTGCCTTATGCATGGGGTGCAGTCGGAATTTTCTACAACAAGGCTGAAGCCGGTGAAATCGAGACCTGGGATGATTTTTTCGCCCTGCCAGACAAAGGCAAAAAGATCACGATGCTGGATGACTTGCGCGAAACAATCGGTGTAGCGCTGATCAAAAACGGACACTCCGTAAATTCCACTGACCGAGATGCGCTTAAGCAGGCGGAAGCCTGGCTGTTAGAGCGCAAGGACAAGATATCGGCATTTACATATGATATCGTGCCTCTCGTTCAGGCAGGCGACATTGCAGCTGCCCACTGGTATGTTGGCGCTACGCTGTACACGCTTGAAGAGCCTGATAAACTTGGGTTTGTCATTCCAGCGGAAGGTGCGACTATGTATCAGGAAGATATTTGTGTGCTTAAGGATGCGCCGAATAAGGACAGCGCTGTTCGTTTCTTAGAGTTCTATATGCAACCGGAAATCGCAGCGCTCAATACATTGCAGCAAGTCAATGGCACCGCTAACGTACCGGCACGTGATCTGCTTCCGCCGGAATTGAAAGCCAATCCAAATACGAATCCGCCCCCTGAAGTTGTTGCTAAGCTTCAGATTTTTGAGGATTTGGGCAAAGATCTGCGGAAATTCGATCGAGTCTGGACCAAAGTCCGAACTGCCCAGTAGCGAGGTGAGCGTCGGATGGGGGTTGTCGCTGAGGTCAAGGAGGCTGTAAAGCGGTTTCCTGCACCGGAAGGCGGTGAAATCACGGCGCTCGATAACTTGTCCTTGAGTATTCAGCAGGGTCAGTTTGTGACCCTGCTGGGACCGTCCGGATGCGGAAAAACTACACTGCTGCGTGTAATCAGCGGATTCGAGGAACTTGACTCAGGGCAAGTCTATATCGACGGCATGCCGGTTGCGCGAGTGCCGCCTTATCGCCGTCCGGTCAATACTGTTTTTCAAAACTACGCGCTCTTCCCGCACCTTACGGTCAGCGGTAATGTCAGTTACGGCTTGGAAATGGCTGGAGTTGCCCGCCCCGAACGTGACCGAAGAGTCGCAGAAGCGCTTGAGCAGGTCGGCCTTGAGGGCTTTGGTCGCCGTAAGCCAAATCAGTTGTCAGGCGGTCAGCAGCAACGTGTGGCGTTGGCAAGAGCGATCATCAATCGGCCGAAGCTGCTATTGCTAGACGAGCCGCTTTCGGCGCTGGACCGAAATTTGCGCCAGTCCATGCAACTGGAACTGAAGAGTCTGCAGCATGACTTGGGCATTTGCTTTTTGTTTGTCACGCACGATCAGGAAGAGGCGCTGACAATGTCAGATCAAGTGGTTGTTTTGAATCACGGCAGAATTGAGCAGGTCGGTCCGCCCGAAGTACTTTACCATCATCCCAAAACACGATTTGTAGCGCAATTCGTTGGCGATGGCACACTATTTTCTGGGCTTTTGCAAAACTCTGAGCAAGGTCCGATAATGGCAACTGATGATGGACTTCGAATCGCAGTCGGTGGCGATGCTTCGATGGGTGGCCGCGCGACAATCATCCTGCGTCCTGAACACTTGGATCTCGCTCCACCGTCGCCTGACAAATCGATGGGCACACTGGATGCGGTTTTGCAGCAGTCTGTTTTCTTAGGCTCTGCTCGCCAGTATGTTTGCCAGCTGGCAAACGGTGTCTCGATTTCAGTAATACCTTCGGGGGCCAGTGATGAAGCGTTCAATCGCATCCCTTTAGGTCAGAAAGTGCGGCTGGCCTACCGCAGAAGCACGCCCTGTCTGATTGCGGAAGACTGATTATGGCACTTAAGATAGACAGCAGACATCTGGTGTACCTGCTGACTCCAGGATCACTGTTTCTCGGAATCTTTTTTCTGGGTCCATTGGCGGTCATGGTGATGTTCAGTTTCCTGGAACCTGGTGTTTATGGCGGAGTCGAGTGGAACTTTTACCACTGGAATTTCGGGCGTATCCTCGGCTGGGCCGATGGTGAATGGGAAGAATTCGATCCAGTTTACGCGGAAATTTTCTTTCGGTCAGTGCGTTTGGCGCTGACCAATGTAGTCATCACGCTGCTGATCTGCTACCCGGCGGCGCTTTGGGTCAGCGGTCTGTCTGCAAAATGGCGAAACTTTGTTGTCTTCATCATCACTTTGCCTTTTTTTGTCAGTCTGGTCGTGCGTTTGTTTTGCTGGGTCCTCATTCTGCGTCCAAGCGGATTCCTAAGCACTGCGCTGATTGGCATGGGACTCATCTCCGAACCGATTGATATCATCTATACGGAAACAGCTGTCTTGATTGGCATGGCTTATATCCTGCTTCCATTTATGTTTTTGCCGCTGTACGCAAGCATTGAGAAATTGGATCATTCACTGGTTGAGGCTTCGTCGGATTTAGGCGCAAATCCCGTGCAGACTTTTTGGCGTGTTATTTTACCGGGCACACTGCCTGGGATTGCAGCTGGCTGTGTTTTGGTATTTATCCCCAGCCTTGGGAATTTCATTGTCCCCGACCTGCTCGGCGGAGCCAAAGTATTGATGATTGGCAACCTCATCGAGCAGCAGTTTCTCTCAGCCAGGAACTGGCCGTTCGGATCGGCGCTTTCAGTCATGATTATGGCGGTGATGTTTGCGCTGATTATTTTTTACCTCAAGCGCATTGGCCGCTCGGGCTTGATCAAATGAGACATCCGTGGCTGCAGCGATTGTTGAATCTGCATGGAGTTTTGTTTCTCATCTTTGTTTATGCACCGATTATCGTGGTCGTTGTCTATTCATTCAACAGTCATCCTGTGAATATGATGGTGTGGAAAGATTTCACTTTCGATTGGTACTTGTCAATATTCGGCAGTCCTACCAAACTTAACGAGCAGACGCTTTATGTCGAATCCACCGATCAACTGCTTGCGGCCGTCAAAAACAGCTTGACAGTGGCGGCCACGACCACGGCGTTCTCAACTGTAGTTGGGACTTTCACTGCATTGGCTGTTTACCGCTATCATTTTAGATTGAAGCCTTTTTATCAGGGACTGCTTTACATGCCCATGTTGATGCCTGATATTGTGCTCGGCATTGCACTGCTGGTTTTTTTCATCAATTTTGGGGTTAAGCTTGGACTTTTTTCGATCATCGTCGGTCACTGCACATTCCTCATTTCATACGTGTTCATTGTTGTCAGCGCTCGTCTGGCGGGTATGGATGACACCCTTGAGCAAGCGTCTGCTGACCTCGGCGCAAGGCCTTGGATAACTTTCAGGCGGGTAACTTTCCCGTTGATTTTGCCCGGTGTAGTGGGCGGCGCTTTACTGGCATTCATTATTTCTATGGATGATCTCGTGATTACCTATTTTATTGCCGGAGTCGATTCGACAACACTGCCGGTGTTCATCTATGGCATGCTGAGGCGCGGTGTAAAACCTGAGATTAACGCTATTGCCACTCTGATGCTGGTCTTTTCTTTTCTGATCGCCTCACTTGGACTATATTTTCGCAAACGTGCCTGACATGAAATGAATTTGAAATGACTAAGCTGCGAGGACGTGAACTGGGCTTGCCATTTACTGGCCGGACCGGTCGATTCAATGCAATCACCGATGTGCCCGGGGTCCAGGTAGGATACCGAACCAGAATTGAGGGTGACGGACCGCTTGTGCCAGGCAAGGGGCCAGTGCGAAGCGGTGTAACCGCGATTTTACCGCTTGGCAGCGAATCGCAGCCGCAGCCCGTATGGGCGGGAACGTATGCCCTTAACGGCAATGGAGAGATGACTGGTACACACTGGATTCAAGATGGAGGTTATTTTGTCGGGCCGATCTGCATAACCAATACTCACAGTCTTGGTATCGTCCACCATGCTGCTGTCAAATGGATCATTCACAAATACGGCGCGACTTGGAATGCGGAGCATTTATGGTCAATGCCAGTTGTCACTGAAACTTATGATGGGGTATTGAACGATATCAACGGCCAGCACCTCACTGAAGAAGACGCACTGGCAGCTTTGAATTCGGCAACGGACGGACCCATTGCAGAGGGCAATGTGGGCGGCGGCACCGGAATGATCTGCTATGAGTTCAAAGGCGGCACTGGAACCTCTTCAAGGCTGGTGACAGTTGATGACGATGACTTTGCGGTAGCGGCTCTTGTGCAGGCAAACCATGGTGTTCGGCCTTGGCTGACCGTGCTTGGCAAGCCGGTTGGGCGAACTATGCTTGAAGATCGCCTGACGAGCGAGGAACGTGGCTCAATTATCGTGATCTTGGGTACTAATTTGCCTATGGCGCCGCATCAGCTGCAGCGCTTAGCCAAGCGGGCCGCTCTCGGAATCGGGCGGGGCGGCACACCCGGAGGCAACAATTCTGGTGACATTTTTCTCGCCTTCAGTACCGCCAACCGCGGTCCGATTCCGCAGCTGGCCGATACGCGAATGCGATTGGAAATGGTCAATGACGATGTCTTTGATCCGATCTACATGGCTGCAACCGACGCGATTGAGGAAGCGGTGATTAATGCGCTGCTGGCAGCGGAGGATATGACGACACTGCGCCCGCCGGGACTCGTATGCCGCGCGATTGATCCAAATCGGTTGCTGCAGCTCTTCACGACGTAAGTTTGATAGCGATGGATATTTTGCAGCAGCCAGATTCCTGGGAAGCGCGCGATCTCCAATCCGTATTGCATGGATTTACCCACCTTGGCACTTTGCGGGACAAAGGCCCACTTGTTATGGCGCGTGGCGAAGGAGTCTATGTTGAGGATTCCAATGGAAAACGCTATCTTGAAGCGAATTCAGGACTATGGAATATGGTGCTGGGGTTCGATCACCCTGAATTGGTGGAGGCGGCTTGTGAGCAATACCGCAAATTTCCGGCGTATCATGCTTTCTTCGGACGAATCAGCGAGCCTGCGGTTGCTCTGTCTGAATTGCTGCTGAAGATTGCTCCGGTTCGTATGGACAAGGTGTTTTTCACCAACTCTGGCTCGGAAGCCAACGATACCGTGGTGAAGATACTTTGGATGATCAATCGCAGTTTGGGCAAGCCGCAAAAAAGAAAGATCTTAACTCGTGTCAATGCGTATCACGGTGTTACCGGATTGTCGGCAAGCATGACTGGCAAGGATTATGTCAAGGCGTTTGGACTGCCGCTTGATGAATTTCTGTATACAGATTGTCCGCACTACTGGCGCTACGGTGCTGAAAGAGAGACCGAACTTGAGTTTTCGACGCGCTGTGCACAGAATCTGGAAGCGTTGATTGAGGCGGAGGGACCGGACACCATTGCTGGATTTTTTGCTGAGCCTGTTATGGGGGCGGGCGGTGTCATCCCACCATCGGCCGGATACTTTGAAGCGATTCAGCGGGTCCTGAAGACCTACCAGATTCCGCTGATTGCCGATGAGGTGATTTGTGGATTTGGCCGGACTGGGCACCTTTGGGGCTGTCAGGCCTATGGCATTGTACCTGATGTGGTGATCGCTTCCAAATGCATTACAGCGGGATATTTTCCGATGGGCGCTATTTTAATCTCACCTGCCATATCTGCACAGCTCAACCAGGCATCTGAAGAGTTCGACGAATTTCCGCATGGCTTTACGGCAGCAGGTCATCCGGTCGGCTGCGCAATTGCACTGAAAGCGATCGATATCCTGTTGAATGGCGGTGTTCTTGACAATATCATCGCTGTTGCTCCTTACTTTCAAGAGCAGTTGCGGAATTTCGCTTCGCATCCGCACATTGGCGAGGCTCGCGGTATCGGTTTGATGGGCGCTTTGGAGATGGTTGACAGCAAGTCCGACAAGTCACCATTTCCGCCTGATCGGCCAGTGGCCGAGGAGATAGCTAACGTTTCGCTGGAGCATGGACTTATCTGCCGGCCGATCGGACAAGCGATTGTAGTGGCACCGCCATTTATCATTACTCGCAGTCAGATCGATGAGCTCTTCGACAAGCTGCGAACGACGGTCGAGCAAGTTGTCGGCTCGCTATAGGATCAGTGCATGTCAAGGTACCGTCTTACAGAACATGACCTCAAATATGCCTATGAGTTCTGGGCGGATCCACTCGGCACACCAAGCCCTGGACTGCAGCGAGTACTTAATCTGATGCGGGGCGGGCCCAAGGCGGGCAAATACATTTTGGTCGCAAAAGATTCTTTTCGACGCTGGGTTCTTGGGCGGCTGCCAGCTGAGCGAGGTCAGCCGGTTGAGGTTTTCGATGATGTCGAGTTTACCGACTTAGCTGATGCGGAGCGGGACGTGTTTAAACGTCGGTGGCAGGCGTATACCGGTCAGGATCTAGAACTGGAGATGGAAGGTGACTCGAATACTTGGATATGCCGATAAAGTCAGTACGGTTCCAGGAGAGTGTCTCAAGGTCATGGTCAGCTGTCAAGGGCTGGATCAATACGATGCGCGACTTATTCGAGTGATTCATGGAGATGTGAATCCTGCGGGTCCAGGATATAGAGAACAGTCCGTTCCGATTGATTTGGGGGGTCCTTTTGCTGGGCGCTTTCAGCCGATCAACGCTGGGTCTTATGCGGTTGTTCCCGATCCACCCTCGTTCAATTCTGACCGTTCATTGGCAGTGCAGGCTTTGATCTGGCCGACCTTGTCCAATGGCTATCCGCAGACAATAGTGAGTCAGCTGCACTCGCAGCCGGAATTGGGATACAGGCTTTTTTTGGACTCGACCTTCGCTCTCAGTTTTGAAATTTGTTCAGGGCAAAATGAGACTGAGTCAGTTTCCACTGGAGTCGCACTCCTTACCGAACGGTGGTATTTGGCAAGCGCCAGCTACGATGCGGCCACTGGTACACTGACTGTGTGCCAGATGCCTTTGCAGCGCTATCTGAAGATTGAAGACGTTGGCTGGAATGAGCAACTTGTTTCTGGCGCTATGAATTATTTCAGTGTGGATGCATCAATTCTGATCGCTGCGCGAGCGGCAGAATATAGCTCGACTAAAGAGCACTTCAATGGACGAATCGAAGCGCCAA
This sequence comes from Arenicellales bacterium, assembly GCA_965200545.1. Taxonomy (GTDB): domain Bacteria; phylum Pseudomonadota; class Gammaproteobacteria; order Arenicellales; family JAJDZL01; genus JAJDZL01. Next base: position 1,015,295 of record CBDAUJ010000002.1, read on the forward strand.
AGGTGTTCGCAAGAGCTCTGAGTGTTGACGAGATGCAAGTTCCGGCGGACGCGAGCAGTAAAGACCTGACTGGCGCCTGGGATTTTTCCATTGGCATATCCTCTGATCGAATTACTGATATTTCAGGCCATGGATTGGATGGTCAGCTGGTGAATCTTCCTACGCGTGCGGTGGCCGGATGCGCTTGGAACGGGCAAGCACACTGCTGGATGAATAGACCGGATCATTATGCGGCGATTCACTTTCACGATGATGACCTCTACGATTGCGCTTGGGAAGAAGATTTTCGTGTTCAGCTGCCTGACAGCCTTGAGAGCGGTGTGTATGCGGTACATTTGCTAAGCGATTCAGACGAGTTCTACATTCCTTTTGCGGTTCGCCCTCCGCGCGGCACGACTACTTCACCGGTGGTATTTTTGATGCCGACCGCGAGCTACATGGCATACGCAAACAATCGGATTAGTCTGGATGTTCCCGAGACGGAAATTGTGACCGGCCGGCTGCTTGAGCTGAATGCAATTGATTTGTTCTTGCAAGAACATCCGGAAGTTGGCCTTTGTTTCTATGATTTGCACAATGATGGCAGTGGTGTTTTCTACTCTTCACGACTAAGACCGATTGTCAATATGCAGCCCAAACATATCGGCAGCTTGGGCGGGGTCGGATCAAATGTCTGGCAGTTCAACGCGGACACCCATATTCTCAATTGGCTAGAGCAGATTGATCAGCCATATGACGTGATCACTGATGAAGACCTTGAATCTGAGGGTATTCATGCACTCAAAGGCTATCGAGCAGTAATTACGGGCACACATCCAGAGTATTACTCTGTCCGGATGCTTGACAGCTTACAGTCCTTCGTGAACGAAGGCGGGCGACTTATGTATCTCGGTGGCAATGGGTTTTACTGGAGAATCAGCTACCACTCAAAAATGCCTGGGGTGATTGAGTGTCGCAAATCCGAGGACGGTATTCGAGCTTTCGCGCCATTGCCTGGCGAGTTCTATGCCAGTTTCTCGGGCGAATATACGGGGCTCTGGCGCCGCAATGGCCGCGCCCCCAATCAATTGGTGGGGGTCGGTATGGTTTCACAGGGGTTTGACCGTTCGGCACCTTACATTTTGCAGGAGGCAAGCCGAGACCCTCGGGCAGCTTTCATATTTGATGGCGTCTCCGGTCCAGTAATCGGTGATTTTGGACTGTCGGGCGGCGCGGCAGCCGGACTAGAGCTGGACGCATCCAATCATTCACTTGGCACACCGCCGCATGCACTTGTCCTGGCATCGTCTGAGCGGCATTCCGACCTTTATCTTATGACACCCGAGGATATGAACGATCCAGCGCCAGGATTGGGCGGCACCGAGGCAGAAATCATTCGTGCCGAGCTGGTGTATTTTGAAACAGCAAACGGGGGGGCTGTTTTTTCGACGGGCTCGATTGCTTGGGCTGGCAGTTTGTCCCATGCCAACTTCGATAACGATGTAGCACGGATAACAACGAACGTATTGAATCGGTTTGTTGATGCGACACCCATCACAGCCGAGATTAAAGAAGTTACCTGAGCAGTCATGTCGCAAGGCAGTTCAGCCATGCGTGGTTCTCATTTCACAATCCAATGATCACATCAACTTTATTCGATTATTCGATATGAGTTTTACCTTCAATACGCAGTACAATTTATCGTGCAAGTGTGCCGTTTGCACGTCTTGTTCTGTTGGTTTTCGATTCCAAGTCAATTGGCTGGCTTTTTGAGTTTGCGATTTCCCAATGATTCTAAACAGTCCAATTCATGTGCTGTTTTTATGTACTGGCAATTCAGCCCGCAGCATTTTGGCCGAGGCCATCCTCAACCGCGAGGGCAATGGCGAATTGCGCGGTTTCAGTGCTGGCAGCCATCCCCAAGGCGCAGTGCATCCGCACGCAGTGGCCGTTCTGCAAGCCCATGGCATTGACATCGACGCCTGCCGCTCAAAAAGCTGGGATGAGTTCGCCGCAGACTCGAGCGCGGCGATGGATATTGTTATTACTGTTTGTGACAATGCGGCGGGTGAGGTGTGTCCGATTTGGCCTGCTAATCCGATCACCGCGCATTGGAGCATCGAAGATCCGGCAGCGGCCGAAGGTGTCGACGAGCAGGTTCGAGAGGCATTCGAAAAGGCATACCAGACCCTATCGGACTGCATCGTGTCGCTGGTCAGTGTTTTGCGCGCCACCAGCAGTGCCAAACAATTGAAGGACAGGCTCAATCAGCTGAATCCTCGACCCTGACTGAACCCGCTGTGACGGATCGATTGACAGATCTGGCAGTACGCCCGCCGGTGCGCTGGCGGCATCTGCGATTGTGATTGTCTTTTGGTTCGGGAAACTAGCAATGATTCCTGCTGGAAACCAAGAATGAATGCAACGATTCTGTTCGATTTTGACGGCGTGATCGCCGATTCGATCGAGGTGTTCTCTGCGGCTGTCGGGTTATCCGCGCGCAGTTTTGGAAAACACATCGATGTTCAGCCGAATGATTTGCGCCAGATAAAAACCATGTCGATTCCTGAGATCTGTGAAGTGGTCCAGATCGAACTCTCTGAGTCTGAGCAGTTTATCGCCAGACTCGATGAAGAGCTTTTTCTTGTTGCGGATTCAATCCCCCTGTTTGCCGGCATGAAGACCGCACTGAAAGAACTCAGTTTGCACGGACATTTGGGTGTGGTATCCGCATCGCCGCGCAGGGTTTTGCGCCGAATACTGGATCACCACGATATTCGTACCTGTTTCCAAGATATTGTGGGAGGCGATCTGCCGGGAACCAAAGCGGAAAAAATTGAGTCTATACGCAAGCGCAATAGGCATGACCGTGAGGCAGTATGCTTCATCGGCGATACTGTCAGCGATATTCAGCAGGGACAGGCAGCTGATGTCACTACGATCGCAGTTGGCTGGGGCTGGCACAGTATTGAATGGCTGCGTACTGCAAAACCGGATTTTGAAGTGCACGAACCGTCCGGCTTGGTCAATTTGATTCTGAACGAAGTTTTTGCCAAGCATTCCTTGGTATCTCATGATGTGACAGCGAGGTGATTGCCAATGCGCGATTCCAAAACACTGCTGGCCCAGGCGAGCCATTTCATCGACTCACAGACGGGTGCCGTAGTGCCGCCAGTCGAGCCATCTGTGACATTTGCCCGTGATGCGGATTTGGAACTGATTGGCGATTATGTCTACGGGCGCTATGGCAACCCGACCTACAGGGCGCTTGAGAAAGTTCTGTGTGAATTGGAGGGTGGGCAGGCGGCTTTGCTTTTTGCCTCGGGTCTGGCAGCCATCGCTGCGGTTGTCGAGACCGTCAAAGCAGGGCAGCACATTGTCGCTCCGCGAGTGATGTATCACGGCACCTTGGATTGGCTGTTGCGCATCTCGAAAGAAAGAGGCATCGATCTGACTTTATTTGATCCAGGCAATCCAGCAGGACTGGCTGATGCGATCGTGCCGGACAAGACGGCTCTGGTGTGGATTGAGTCGCCAGTCAATCCCTCTTGGGAGGTGCTCGATATCAAGCAATGTGCCGCCGCTGCCCATGTCGCCGGCGCAACTTTCGCAGTCGATTGCACCGCCGCACCGCCTGTGACTACGCGAGCGCTGCAGCTCGGCGCTGATATTGTGTTCCATTCTGCAACCAAGTATCTCAATGGCCATAGCGACCTCAACGCGGGAGTGCTTGTCACTCGTGAATGCACACCGCAGTGGGAGCAGATTGATGAGGTGAGGCGGCTGACCGGCGGAATTCTCGGCTCTTTTGAAGCCTGGCTGCTTCTGCGCGGTATGCGCACTCTGGCATTGCGGTTTGAGCGCGCATCTGATAATGCGATGCAGATTGCGGAGTTTTTACAATCCCATCCAGCGGTGGAAAAGGTGCTGTATCCAGGATTGCAAAGTCACGCTTCCCATCCGGTCGCAAAAATGCAAATGACAAACGGGTTCGGCGGCATGCTGTCAATCTTGATGAAAGGGGGTGTGGAATCAGCCAGGAAATTTGTCTCAGGGGTCCAGGTGTTTGTCCGCGCAACCTCGCTCGGTGGCGTAGAAAGTCTTATTGAGCATCGAAGAACAATTGAGGGTCCCAGCAGCGAGGTGCTCGTCAATCTGATTCGACTTTCGGTGGGAATAGAAGATGTGAGCGACTTGATCGATGATCTGCGGCAGGCTTTGGATGCAGTCGACTGAGCGTTCGTCAATCAATATTGATCCGTGCTGAGTCGAAATCGGCTCGGCGCCAGCCGACCGAAGTCGTAGCCGCACTCGATAAATTCGTCAGGCGGCGATGAATCTGTAATCAGGCAAGCCGCGTAGCGACCGATCGCAGGGGACGTAAAGATGCCGTAGCCGCCTTGTCCAGTCAGCCAGAAAAAGCCGCTGCACTCAGGCTCCCAGCCAATGACTGGATCCGCATCAAGCGAGAACGTACGCAGGCCCGCCCAGCGGTGACTGACCCGCTGGATATTGCAGGTGGTGATATTTTGCAGCCGCTCGACGGTGACCGCCACATCCAGCTCGCTCGGCTGCGCATCGCACGGACTGCTCGGTGTCTCATCCATTGGCGAGACCATGAGCTGTCCCTTGCCAAAATTCTGGAAATAAACGCGATCCGGATCGACAGCGGCACAGGTCAGCGTGTCTAGATCGACTCCGTCAAACTGATCGTTTTCGATGATGATACAAGTGCGCCTCTTCGGTGTCAGACCGACCGGTGGAACTCCGGCCAAGTGCGCGACCGGGTCGCCCCAGGCACCAGCGGCATTGACAACGATGGGAGATCTGTATATCTGATTGCCAGCGGTCAGAACCCACTCGCCCGAAGGACGGCTGCTGAGCTTGGAGATTCTCGCCTCACGAAATATTTGGCCTCCATTGCAGGTGAATTGTTGCAGGTATGTGGCATGCAGCGCATTGACATCAATGCTAGCCACCTGATTGTCAACGACAGCGCCAATAAATTTTCCGACCTGTAAGAACGGAATCTCATCAAGCAAGCGTGATTCGTCCCACCAGAGACTGCCCGGCGGACGTTCAGCGGTCATCAGTTCACGGGCGCGAACCAGCGAGACAGCGGGTCGGGGATAGACGAGCGGCTCATCCGTCTCATACGGCGGATGGAAGAGAAACTCTCTGGAGAGTGCTGCGAAGGTGCGCATAGAGACGGGGCCGTAATAGGGTGTAAACAGCGCCGCGCTTCTTCCGGTGGTGTGGTAGGCCAGTGCGCTTTCCATCTCGAACAGGCCGGCTTTAGCGCCAAGCTCAGCGACGAAGCAGCCGACGGATGCGCCGGCGATTCCGCCGCCGATGATGGCAATGTCTAGAGATTTGGCAGCCATTCAGATGGCCTGACACAGACGGTTTGCATCATAGATTGCCGCATGAATGTTGCGGCTGGCAACCGCATCCCCGACGCGGAACAGCTGATATTTGCCATCCGGGTTGAGAACCGCATTCTGTGCGGTGCGATTGACCAGCGAATCGAGCTGGATTACACCGTGATTGGTTGAGTCAGGCTTCAGATCGAAGTAGATCTGGTCATTTGGCAGGGTGCCATGCTCAACGACGATTTGCGTCGCCGAGTGGCTTGTGACACTGCGGTCGAACTCGTTGAAGAATTCACCCTGCAGATGACTGTTTTGGACACTCACATCGGTGAGTCGCTGATTGACGATCATTTCAACCCTGTGCTCGTAAAATGTTTTCAGATAGATCGGATAGTTGGTGCCGCCGACCTCTTGGGCGATGTTTCGATCGGGGGTGACAAGCTTGACGGCACAGTCGCTCAGCGCCAGAAACTCCGCACATGAGACCCCCTGATGCTGGCCGTTATCGTCATAGACGATGACATCACTGCGAGGTGCGGACATGCCGGTGAGGATGTCCCAAGTTGAAGTCACATGCTGCTCGCCGGAATTGAGAAATGACAGGTTCGGATAGCCGCCGGTCGCCGCAATCACAACATCAGGGTTCTCGGCTGTGACATCGGCGGCTTCGGCGAAGCAGTTCAAGCGTGACTCCACAGCCAGTCTTTGAATCTGGGCGTAGCGCCAATCGACGATGCCCATAAGCTCGCGCCGGCGCTTGACTTTGCCGGCAATCGTAATTTGTCCGCCCGGCTGATCTGCAGCCTCAAGCAGCAGTACCTCATGCCCGCGCTCAGCGCACACGCGGGCCGCTTCCAATCCGGCGGGTCCGGCGCCAACAACAACAATTCGCTTTGAATTTTTCGCCGGCGCGACCAGGTGTGGAATACTCGCTTCACGGCCGGTTGACGGGTTATGGATGCAAAGTGCTTCCCCGCCCATATAGATTCGGTCGATACAGTATCCGGCTCCCACACAGGGCTGAATTTGATCTTCATGTCCCGCTTCGATCTTGCGCACAATATGCGGGTCTGCCATGTGCGCACGGGTCATGCCGACCAGATCAACGCAGCCGCTGGCCACTGCATGTCGAGCAGTGGCAGGATCTGAAATCCGTGCTGCGTGAATGACAGGCAGCTGCAATGACGACCGCACCGCCGCGGTAAATTCAAGGTGCGGCGCTGCCGGTGTTCCCATGTTCGGAATGACATGCGAGAGTCCCTCGTCGGTGTCGACATGTCCTTTGATTACATTGATGAAGTCGATTTTTCCGGTGTCAGTGAGGATTGCGGCGATTTTCATGCCTTCGTCGTATTGCAAGCCGTCAGCCAGATCTTCATCGACAACCATGCGGATACCAACGATGTAATCTGAACCGGTCTGATTTCGAATTTCGTCAATGACCTCCAAGGTAAAGCGAACCCGGTTGTCAAGACTGCCGCCATACTGATCGGTACGGCGGTTGGTCAGCGGTGACCAGAATCCATCCAGCAAATGTCCATAGCCTTCGATTTCGACGCCGTCCAGGCCGGCATCCACACAGCGTCTTGCTGCGGCGCCGTAAGCCTTTGCGATACGCAGCATGTCTTCGTGCTCCAGTACTTTCGGAAACGACCGATGGGCGGGCTCGCGCACACAGGACGCTGCGACGGTCGGCAGCCAGTCCTCTACGTACGGTGACGTGCGGCGGCCAAGATGTGTGATCTGGCACATTGCGGCGGTGCCGTGGCGGTGCACACGCGCAGCGAGTTGCTTGAAGTAAGGGACAATCTCGTCATTGCCCGCGTACAAGTTGCCGAATGCCGGCGGTGAGTCGCGGTCCACCAGCGTGGATCCGCCGAACATGGTCATGGCGATTCCGCCTTTGGCTTTTTCTTCATGATAAAGCTGGTAGCGCAGCTTCGGCAGCCTATCCTCGGAGTAGGCTGGCTCATGGCTGGTGCTGATGATGCGGTTGCGCAGGGTGAGATGCTTCAGCCCAAACGGCTGCAGGAGCGGATCAGTGGAACGATTCATTGCGCTGCGGTCGCGTTTACGTTTTGCTTGATATCGTGAATGACGGACAGGTTGTCAATGCGATTTGCTGAATATACGATATTGTGCGCTTGAACCGGCTGTGATATTTTGGCCCTCAGCACATGTCAGTGCCGTGCGTGCCATTGCATTGTCCGAGTGCGCCTGAATTTCCCTTGCAGACCAGCAGTCTAATTTTGCAGCTGACATTGATAGAATAATGAAGTCAATGATTAAGAATACAATAAAGATAAAAATGTTACTATAATTTTATAAAAAAGAATATAAACTAATTGATTTTAGAATAATGAAAACCACTGTTGATATTCCAGATCAGGAACTGCTGGATCTAATGAGGTTTACAAATTCAAAAACAAAGCGGGCAGCAATAGTCTGCGCGGTCTCAGAATTCAATCGCCGCAGGCGCATGGCTGCACTGACTCGATATGCCGGAACTTTCGAGGATATGATTTCTTCGGAAGAGCTGTCTGAGCTGCGGCGGCAAGCTTGATTATGGTACTCATTGACACATCAAGCTGGATTCATTTTTTGCGGACTTGCGGCAATCCCGAAGTGAGAGATCGGGTTGCATTGGCGCTGCAAGCTGGTGAGGCCAGGCTGTGTCCGGCGGTAAAACTGGAATTATGGAATGGTGTGCGCGGGCAGCATGAGCGCAAAGTGCTGGAAGAAATCCTGCGAGCAGTTCCAGAGCTGGATATGGATGAAAATGTCTGGCATGAATCTTATGAACTGGCGAGAAGAGCCCGCTCATCCGGTGTCACAATACCGGCAGTGGATGTGCTCATCGCAGCGTGTGCGCTTTATCACGGCGCCAAGCTTGAGACTTCAGATACAGATTTCGAACTGCTGCAAAGTGCGGTATCCGAAAAAGCGCATCGTTCTATGGAATGACTCCAACGACCACCAATGGCACCGTCGGAACGCCTCGTCCTTGTCGAAGCAAGTTCAATAGATCTCTCTCGTAATATGGGACACCTGATGACATTTGCTGCTCGAGCTGCTTCATGGGGAGTATTTCAATTCCCACATCAATTGTTCCTGAAACATAGAAACTCAGGTGCTTGACATACAAGTCATGCGCGACGAAAGCGTATTTTCCAAACTGAACTTCTACTGCAACCCGATCCTTGACGAAGTCAATTTGATTGTATGAGCGGATTGGCGAATAGCCGGCTTCTTCAATTCTTTGTTTTTGCTGGTGTTCAGACAATTGGTGGATTTCTGAGAGCAATTTCTCATTGTGTGTTGTCCAAAAATTTACTCGATACTGATGACATCCCCGTTTTTCAAATTCCTGTCTGAATGCTTTGTTTAATTCAATGGGTGAATATAACAGCTCGCCCTTCTGCTTGCTTTCTTCTGAGACCTTGGTCCGGCACTTTTCAGCATCAACACTGGCGATTGTTTCTCTTACGTCTTTCCACAATTGCGGGTGGTGCACAAGCATGTGCTCTTCACCGTTCAAGTGAGAGTATCGAACAAGAATCTTCATCAGTGACCGCCTTTCGGCAGATCGGGGTTATAGATTGGTTTCCCCATCTCCCGAGTTCTCAGCTGGCCATTCAATAGCTGCTTCAATCTGTCTGCCGCAATGTCGACATAGGCATCAACAATATCGCAGCCATATGCGTTTCTCCCATGCTTAAGGGCAGCGAGCAGCGTTGAGCCCACCCCCATGTACGGGTCAAATACGGTATCGTTATCGTCAGTCATTGACAAAACCAAACGCTCAACAAGTTCTACAGGAAATTGACACGGATGGATCGTCTTTTCTGGATGGTTGTTTTTTACGTTCGGGAATTCCCACACATCGCTCGGATTTTTTCCCTTTGGATTGCCTGACAACTGACCGATTTTGGGACCCTTGAAGTAGCGCTTGTTTGGATACTTTGAAGGGACTCGAATCGGATCTAGATTCCACGTGTAATCATCATCCGATTTTGTCCACCTGTTGATTGTTTCATAACGTCCTGAAAGCCGTTTTGAGCAATGCAGACCATGTCCAAAATGCCAAATTATTCGATTTCTGAGTTTCAGGCCCAAATCTCGAAATATCGGATAGAGCAGTGCATCCAGCGGAATGATCTCTCCTTTGTCCACAAAATTGCCAATTTGCCGGCAAATTGACCCGCGATCATCCAGCAGTCGAACACATTCGCTGATCACCGACTTTTGATAGGCCAAGTAGGCGTCAATGCTCAACTTGCTTTCATATTCCTTGCCGATGTTGTATGGCGGCGAAGTTACGATCAGTTTGAATGACTTGTCTGAAATTTCATGCATGAACGACAAATTGTCTTCACAGGCAAAAATAGCCTGTCGATCTTTCACCAAAAGCTTTTTGAAATCAACTTTTTTTGTCTAACAAAGCCGAGACGCAGACAGTTCGGTGAAGTTTTGTCCAGTTTCCAATGTCATCAGGAAGTGATTTGCTGGGCTGAGATATTCGCTTATGCGGCTCGCGATGCGCGAGAACAGAGTTCTTATAATGAACACCAGAAAAGGTGCCGATTGATCCATATTGGTGATTTCAGATTCTCCTTAAGGCTTATGGATGGCACGGTGGATACGATTGATTCGCTAGCAAAAAGAAATTCAGATAAAAATAAAATATAACGAGCTGATAGATCCAGTCCGCAATCATTTAGTGCACTTTCCTCCAAACCAGTATTATTCAATGTCTTACGCGCTAAGATGATGTTTTGTAATTTAAAGCACCCAGCAAAACTGAAGCCCGACTTGTTTCTGTCATGCTGGTTGACTGGATTGATGCGGCCGCTCAGTTTATTCGGTTAATCGGCTTGTGACCAGTCGTTCAAACAAGCGGCGGCAGCGCGTCCAACAAGCCGAGAGCGGCATTTCGCAACTCCCGTTCGGGCAGGTGCAAAACCCTTATCCCCCGCTTGAGATCCTGTCGCCCGAGCAATTCAATCGGATTCACCGCGCTTCGCTTGATGTGCTTGAGAATATCGGCATCAATTTTCTGTTGCCCGAGGCGCGGCAAATTCTAAAGCAAGCCGGCGCCGATGTCGAAGCGGACTCAGCTCGCGTTCGATTCGATCGCGACTTGATTCTTGAATCGATTGCGCAGGCACCGCGGGAATTCACCATTCATGCGCGCAACCCCCAGCGCAATCTTTACTTTGGAAAAGGCTCGCTGGCGTTTTCCACGGTTGCCGGCCCCCCGAACGCAAGCGATCTCGACGGCGGCCGGCGTTCTGGAAATTTTGCCGATTACTGCAATTTCATTCGTCTGGCGCAGTCTGTCAATGTGGCTCATGCCATTTCTGGCCATCCGGTCGAGCCGCTGGACCTGGATCACAAAACGCGTCATCTGGATACTGCGAAAGCGAATATTGAACTGACAGATAAAATTTTTCGATGCTATTCCTTGGGGCGCGAGCGGGTGCTGGACACCCTTGAGATTACCCGCATTGCAAAGCAGATTCGCAAAGAGCAATTGGCTCAGGAACCGAGCATATTCACCATTATCAATGTCAATTCGCCGCTGCAGTTTGACATTCCAATGCTGTGGGGGATTATCGAATTGGCGCGCATGAATCAAGTGGTGATTATTACCCCGTTTACTCTGGCGGGTGCGATGGCGCCTATTACGCTGGCCGGTGCCATCACGCAGCAAAACGCTGAGGCGCTGGCCGGCTTGGCCTTTGTGCAGATTGTGAATCCGGGCTGTCCGGCCGTATACGGCGGGTTTACCTCCAACGTGGATATGAAAACCGGCTCCCCTGCTTTTGGCACCCCGGAATATGTCAAGGCGACCCTGATGGGCGGTCAGTTCGCCAGATTCTACGGGCTTCCGTTTCGATCTTCCAATGTCAACGCATCGAATGCCCCGGATGCCCAGGCTGTGTATGAATCGCAGATGGCGATCTGGGGCTCAGTCATGGCGCATGCGAATTTAATCCACCATGCACTCGGCTGGCTGGAGGGAGGATTATGCGCCTCATTCGAAAAATTCATTATCGATGCGGAAATGCTGCAGGCGATGACCGAAGTGCTCAAGCCGGTCGATGTGACAGATGAGGCGCTGGGCATTGACGCGATGCGCGAAGTCGGTCCGGGCGGACACTATTTCGCTGCCAGCCACACGATGGATCGCTATTCGACTGAGTTTTATCAGCCGATTCTCTCGGACTGGCGCAATTTTGAGACATGGCAGGAGGCCGGTGCAGCCAGTGCGACGTATCGGGCGAATGCGATTTATCGAAAATTGCTCGACGAGTATGCGCCGCCCGTGATGGATATGGCTGTCCGTGAGGAGCTCGACTGCTATGTTGAGAAGGCAAAGAATGATCCGAATCATTCACGATTCGACCACTGACTATTCAATCTCGAATGAGGGCTTTGACCTATGCGAAAAACGGCTGAAGTCGTAATCATCGGCGGCGGCGTCGCCGGCTGCAGCGTTGCTTACCACCTGACCAAGCGCGGGTGCAAGGATGTGGTTCTGCTGGAGCGTTCTGAATTGACGGCCGGGTCGACCTGGCATGCAGCCGGCAATACTCACGTGTTGCAGGACAACGCCAATCTTTCCAAACTGCATCATTACACCATCACCTTGTATCCGCATCTGGAAGAAGAGACGGGGCAGTCGTGCGGTGTGCATAAGGTTGGCGGCATGTATCTGGCAACCACCGAGGAGCGGCATGATCAGATTCAGATCCAGGCTTCTAAGGCGAAGTATCTCGGTCTGGAGTTCTACAAAATTTCGCTTCAGGAGGTGCGTGAAATGAATCCCCTGATTAATACCGATGGGGTATTGAGCGCAATGTTTGAGCCGAATGAAGCGCACATCGACCCAAGCGGGGTGACCAACGCCTATGCGACCGGCGCCCGCAATCAGGGCGCAGCCATCTATCGGCATTGTCCGGTCACCGCGACCGAGCAGCAGCCGGATGGCAGCTGGCTGGTCAAGACCCCGAAAGGCGATATTGGCACCCGGCATCTGGTGAACTGCGCCGGCCTTTGGGGGCGTGAAGTGGGTGCTTTGGCGGGGCTTGACTTGCCGATTCAGCCGCTGGAGCATCAGTATCTGGTGACCGAGAGCATTCCCGAGATTGAGGCCTTGAGCCGGGAGATTCCACTGATTCACGACAATGACGGTGAGTACTACATGCGTCAGGAAGGCAAGGGCTTGCTGGTCGGCGCCTATGAGCGCGACGGCAGGCACTGGGCGGTCGATGGCACACCGCTTGACTTCGGACATGAACTGCTGCCCAACGACATTGATCGCATGCTGGAAAATTTTGAGCGGGCGATGCATCGGATGCCGTGCCTGGCGACGGCAGGCATCAAAAAAGTGGTGAATGGGCCGATGATTTGGACTCCAGACCTCGCTCCGCTTTTCGGGGCGGTGCCGCACTTGAGAAACTATTTCATCATTGGCGGGCTGATTCCAGGTTTCAGTATCGGCGGCGGTTTGGGACTGAGTATGGCTGAGTGGATCCTCGATGGACAGCCAAGCATTGATCTGTGGCCGATTGATGTGGCCCGATTTGGCGATTGGATTACAAAGGATTATTTGCTGGCAACGACGGCTGACAACTATGCGTCGCGGTTTCGTATTTTCTTTCCTTATGAGGAGCGCACCGCCGGCCGTCCGCTGCGGACCCGTCCAGCCTATGATTTGCAAAAGAAACATGGCGGCTATTTCGGCGCTCAGTATGGATGGGAAGTGCCGATGTGGTTTGCGCCCGCGGGCCTGCCTGCCAAAGAGACTTTTTCTTTTCGTCGCACAGAATCGTTCGAGCATGTAGCGCAGGAGTGCCAAAAAGTTCGGTCTGATGTCGGTCTGATTGACACTTCGGCCTATGCCAAATATCTGATTCGCGGCGCGCGCGCGTCGGAATGGCTGAATTGGATGTCAACCAATACTTTGCCAGAGGTCGGTAAAATGGCGCTCATTCCGATGCTGCATGAGGGCGGCGGCATTGTAGCTGATTTCACTGTCGCCCGGCTTGACGCGGACGAATACCTGCTGATTGGCGGCGGCACGGCGGAAAACAATCACTGGCGATGGTTCAGGAAAAATTCGTTTGCCAGCGGCGTTGATATCACCAGCATGTCCGTGGATTGTGCTGGAATGTCGATTTCAGGTCCAAAATCAAGACAATTGATGGAGCGTCTCACTGGAGAAGATTTCTCCAAGCAAGCCCATCGATTCATGGGTGTGCGTGCAATGCAAATCGGCCCGTGTGAGAGTCGGGTGCTGCGCGTGGCGTTTACGGGAGAATTGGGCTATGAGCTCTATTTTCCTGCTGAGCATCAGGTTGAGCTGCTGGAGATGGTGATGGAAATCGGCCGCAAGTACGGCTTGGCGCTGGTCGGCTCACGCGCCCTGCTGACACTGCGGCTGGAAAAATGCTACGGCAGCTGGGGCCGGGAATACACGTCTGAATACAATCCCTACGAATCGCGTCTGGATCGATTTGTGAAATTGGAAAAAGGCGACTTCATAGGCCGCGCTGCCTTGACCGCGGCAGCGCAGTCATTGCCGAAGTGGCGGTTGACCTACTTTACGGTGGATGCAGACGAAGTGGACGCAGTCGGCGGCGAGCCCATTCTCTGCGATGGCGAGGTCATCGGCATCGTAACATCGGGCGCGTTCGGTCATACTGTCGGCAAAAGCATTGCGCTGGGCTATGTGTCGCCGTCGAGACTCAATGGCACAGAGTACGCGGTTGAAGTGATCGGCCAGGCAAAAACGGCACAAATCACGAATGAGCCGCTGGTCGACCCAAACGGCGCGCGAATGCGCGGTTAGCTTGTCGCTGGGGGTCACAATGTGTGCGGTAGAGTTTTTTTACCGGAAATTAATACTTGTCAGAGTTTTCTGATTTGTCTCTGTCACTGGGTTGTCGACGTAATCTACTTTTCTTGGTAAGTCTAACCCAAGTTTGACAGCCGGTGCCCTCCCGAGACCCGCGCAGCTTGATCTGATCCGCATTTCAGCTGGAATCTGTCCCTTTTTCCCTTATTCTTGGGGCTTATATACTCAACTTGACAAAACTCAAATAGCAGTCAATTAATTTTTAAATAAAGAAAAATATCGAGTGATTTGGAAAATCAATTCTAATATTCAGCGATATATGGATCTATTTTGCATGCGTCAAGTTAAGTATATAAGCCCCTTATTCTTGCCATTTCTGCGCCGTTTTCAGGGTGATCCTGTCTGGGCCTACGCTTTGTAGCGCCATTTTTTTACAATTGCTTTCCAGCCGGCCGACGCCTCCATCGACTACAATGCCACACCATTATTTCGGGCGTTTTTGAACCTCGAAACTTGGGTTCATTCGCTGCATGAGCATACTGACTTACACAGAGGGCGTAATAGTCTTGACTCGAAGAGTATTTTTTAGTTTTCATTATGAGTTAGATGCTTGGCGGGCAGCTCAAATTCGAAATATGGGGGTAAGTTGAAAGTAATGAGCCCGTTCGCGACAATAACTGGGAAACCATAAAGAGAGGGGGAGATGTTGCGATTCGACGGTGGATTGACCGAGAAATGCAAGGCACCAGTTGTTTAGTTGTTCTTATCGGTGCCCAAACTGCTGGAAGAAACTGGATCAACTATGAAATTGAGAAAGCGTGGCGAGAACGAAAAGGTATAGCAGGAATCTTTATTCACAAATTACAAGATCAAGCTCAACGCACAACTCAAAAAGGTGAAAATCCCTTCAAATATGTGTCGTTGCCAGAATCAAAAAATCAACACAGAGGATTAGGCGCATTGGTGAAAATGTATCCGAGTCAAATTCAATGTTATGACCCGTCCGGTATTAACAGTCAAGAAGTCTATAACGAAATCAAGATTAGCTTTCAGAATTGGGTTGAACAAGCGGTAAGGAATAGGTTACGAACTGGATTGTGATTTCTCAAGTGATTACAGAATTTACATGAGTCCGCGGCAGTCAATTGTGTCGGTTGCCACTATTGCATCGCACAGCAATCGCTCGCGAATCATGAAATACGCCACTTCTGTTTTTTCGACCGCTATTGTTGCAAAAGCCAGTGCTAGAGTGATATAGCAAGTACTCTATGTGCACCGCGAGGCACAGCACTCAATATAGGCAAGTGTTTATGGTAGGCAAAACACGATGACAGTTCCATATCGTATCGTAATTGTTCATAAGCATCGAGACGCATTCGCCCGCAAGATTAGCGAGCCTGTGGAGAGTCTAAAACAAGAATTGTTTGGTGAAAGAGAAATTCTGGAGATTTCATCAGCCTTATCAGAAGAAAGCATTCCTCAGTCAGTTGCATACTTATGCGGCATGGAGCATTATGATGACGATCATATCAAGTCACTACTTGATTTTGCAGTTAGTCGTCAAATTCCAATACTCCCGATAGTTGAGGAAAAGTCGGACAGTCTTGAGAAATATCTACCCAAGTCAATTCAGTATGTAAATGCCGTAAATTGGTCTGCAGATAACACAACTGTCGCGAGAATTCTGCTAGAATCATTAGGACTTGTTGAAAAAGAACGTAGATTGTTTATTTCATATCGTCAAAGTGATTCACGTTTCATAGCCGATCAATTGCACACCAAATTAGTTCGCGGTAGATTCGATGTCTTTTTAGACAGATTCTCGGTCGCACCAGGAGCCGACTTTACTAAATCCATTGATAATGAACTTGGTGACAAGGCGTTTCTGCTCTTAATTGAAAGCAAACATGCAAACGATTCCATTTGGGTTAGGCATGAAATCACTTATGCGCTAGCAAATCGTATTCAAGTCTTTGCGTTGACGCTACCGGATGTTCCTGCATCTCATCAAATACAAAATCTTGACGAAGCATTTCGTTTTCGCATCACAGCTAACGACTTCACAAGCGATGGTCTACTAACAGATGCAATCCTGAATGCAGTAATTGATAAAATCGAGATTGAACATGCACGGGCAATTTACAGGCGTCGTGAGCAAATCATGGGAAGTGTAATGGAGCATTTACACTCACAGGGCTGTATCTGCTACCAAATAGAAGATTGGAGCGTCTTGGCATTAAAATCAAATGAGCATGCTGGCGTTTTCTTGATTACGCCTCGGCATCCAAAGCCGGTAGATTTTTACTCTTTAAATCTGCAGATTCAGAAATTGATTGGCTTTTCAGGCACAACTGTACTGAAAGCTTCTGTGGTACACGCATCAACGCCAATGTACCACGACCAATGGGATGTTGTTAAGTGGATATCTCGCATTTCGGGTAGCAGTCTCAGTAAAATTGAAGACTGCTATGTATGAAGGTGTAATCCGGTCATGAGCAAAAAAAAGTCAGATGTCTGTGCTGTTGTCTGCTAGTTTCCCATCGGGCGAACGAGGGGAGAGGTTTAAACCAAATGATCCTGCAGGTATAACAGATGCCGTCGCCGCCCTGTCTCGTGCAGTTTTTAAATGCAATTGCAAACTGCTATTCGGAGGGCACCCCACAATCACGCCTCTGGTTTTACTAATCGCTAGAGAACAACGTGTGCGCGATTCTGTCGTTGTGTATCAATCAAGATGGTTCCAAGACGAAGTGACTCCTGAAGTGGAAGATGTATGCAAGGAAGGCTTTGGTCGAATCGAATGGACCGAGAAGAAAGCGACCTTGCAGGAGAGTCTGGCACAAATGCGACAATCTATGGCTGCTTCATCAAATAATCTTTCAGCTGCGTTCTTTGTTGGTGGTATGGAAGGAATTTTAGAGGAATATCAAGTCATTAAAAAACTATCGCCCAATGCTCTTTGTATACCTATATATGCTCCAGGCGGAGCTGCCGCTGATATACCGCGGCCCAAATGCTTGACACCGCACTTGACTAAATTCAGTGAGTCACGAATTTATCCATTATTTGCGCTAAATGCGATCAAAGAATTACAGAAAAATATGGGTGGTGACGTAATTTCGTGTAGTGGAACAAATAGTGCTCTTGCTTCTTGGAAGCGATTACCTTAGGGTTGGCGAATAAATAACTTGTTAATATAGGCTGTTATTAGGTGTCTGTCAGAAACCCCTATTTTACGGCTAGACCTTGGTTGCGGAATGATTTATTGCCGAATTCCGGCAGTCTTTTTCGAGAAAAATCCGCTGTCTGCAGAGGCCAGGCCAGATCAGCCCGCAGTGTGAAAAATCCGGTGCTGGCCACCAGCACTGACAGCGCCGCCGCCCACTCAAAGCCGCGCGAGCCGTGATCCAGCACCTGGCGCAGGTAGCAATGCTCCAGCCGGAAACCGCGCCTGCGCTCTGGCGATCACCGCCGCTGCGCAGTCCGTGTCGCCGCCTTCCCGCAGAATCTCATGATGTAGGATGAACCGGTACTGATCCTCGACAATGCACACCGGCACCCCCAGCTCCTGCGTAATCACCTCGCTGCCTGTGCAGCAGAATACTGATCGACAATTTTCATAGCCCGCTGCTCAGATTTCTAAAAAGAAATCAATTACTTTGTTGTCAAAGATTGCAAACGAAAATCTTATGGTGCTTATCGATAAATACCTGTCTGTTTTCATCAAAGTACTTTATGCAGTCAGACAAAACATAGTTCGGTGCTGTTTCGATTGACCTTGCATTTCTCCAGTGTGTCTGTGTTGGGGCTTGATGGCATATGGATTTCGATACGTTGAAGTATCTGTCCCGACAGCATCAGCTGTTATTTTGATACTCGCCGCTGTGCAGATTGGCCGCGTGAAAGCGAATGTGATCCTCAATGAAACTCGCGATGAAGTAATAGCTGTGGTCATAGCCCGTTTGCTTGCGCAGCTGCAAAGGCTGGCCGTAGTCGGTGCAAACCGCCGACAGCCGATCGGGCATCAGCTGATCGTCGAGAAATTGATCAGCACGGCCCTGATCGACAAGAATGCCATTGCAGCGATGTCCCATCTTGATCAGCTCCACCGCATCATATTGACTCCATTGCGTACGGTCTTCGCCGAGGTAGCCGCGAAACGCTTTTTGTCCCCATGGACACTGCATGGGTGCACAAATTGGCGCAAAGGCTGAGACCGACTGGTACCGCTGCGGATTCTTCAGTGCAATTGTCAAGGCCCCGTGGCCGCCCATCGAATGCCCGGTAATCCCTTGCTTGCGGACATCGATAGGAAAATAATCGACAGCCAGTCGCTGCAATTCAGAAACGATATAGCTGTACATCCGGTAATTCTGCTTCCACGGCGAGGCGGTAGCATCCAGATAAAAGCCCGCGCCGGTTCCGAAATCGTAACTGTCATCCTCGCCCTCAATTCCCGCACCTCGGGGACTCGTGTCGGGAACAATGAGGATCATGCCGCTGTCAGCGGCAAACTGCTGGGCACCGGACTTGACCGTGAAGTTTTCCTCGCTGCAGGTCAGACCGGACAAGAACCAAAGCGCTGGTTTTTTCTGCTCGGCGCCGCCGGGCGGCATAAAGACAGAAAATTGCATCATGGTCTGGGTGACTTTGGATGAGTGGCGGTAGATGCCTTGGGTACCGCCAAAACAGCGGTACTCCTCGACGGTTTCCAATTCTCCGCTCATGCGTATTCCACAACACTGCGAATGGATTTGCCGGCGTGCATCAAATCAAATCCCTGATTAATGTCGGACAAAGGCATTTTATGGGTGATCAGGTCATCAATGTTGATCTTCCCATCCATATACCAGTCGACAAACTTGGGCACATCCGTTCGGCCTCTGGCGCCGCCAAAAGCGGTGCCTCTCCATACCCGTCCGGTCACCAGCTGAAAAGGGCGCGTACTGATCTCCTGGCCGGCGCCGGCAACGCCGATAATCACGCTCTCGCCCCAGCCCTTGTGGCAGCATTCCAGCGCGACGCGCATTAGATCGACATTGCCTACGCATTCGAAACTGAAATCGGCGCCGCCTTTGGTGAGGTGAACAAGATAGTCGACCAGGTCGTCTTCCACCTCATTGGGATTGACAAAGTGCGTCATGCCGAACTTCTCGGCAAGCGTCTTTCGCTCAGGATTGATGTCGACCCCCACAATCATGTCTGCACCGGCGAGCCTGGCGCCTTGAACGACGTTCAGTCCAATGCCGCCCAAGCCAAAAATCACCACATTGGCGCCAGGCTGGACTTTGGCGGTAAAAATGACAGCCCCGATGCCCGTCGTAACGCCGCAGCCAATGTAGCAGACCTTGTCGAAAGGCGCGTCTTTGCGAATTTTTGCGACAGCAATTTCCGGCAGAACAGTAAAGTTTGAGAAAGTCGAGGTGCCCATGTAGTGATAGATGGTGTCGCTGCCGCGTGAAAAGCGACTCGTGCCGTCGGGCATCAGGCCCCGTCCCTGCGTAACCCGGATAGCTTGACAAAGATTGGTTTTGCCGCTGGTGCAAAAGTTGCATTCGCGGCACTCCGGGGTATAGAGAGGGATTACGTGATCACCGACCTCAACACTGGTGACATCTTTGCCCACATCGACCACAACGCCGGCGCCTTCATGTCCGAGGACCGCTGGAAACAGGCCTTCAGGGTCTGCGCCTGATAACGTGAATTCATCGGTGTGACAGATGCCGGTTGCTTTGAGCTCAACGAGAACCTCACCGGCGCGGGGGCCGTCAAGATTCAAGGTTTCGATTTCGAGTGGTTTGCCGGCTTCGTAGGCGACTGCTGCTTTCGTTTCCACGGGGCTGCCTCTTTTGCTTGGATTGGATGTATAGTGAAGCGCATTATAGTGAACAAATTTCGATTCACTTTTGGCATTTATGCGCACAAAGCGGTCCATCTGTCGCAATTCAAAAACTGCGGCGCTGTTGTTTTAGATATATTTGCAACTGCCAGCGGAAGCGGTTGTGCGCTCGCGCTGCTGCGATTATGAAACCAACCCGTTACGCCGAAAATGTCGCGAAGCCCGAACATCGCTAAAGATTTATCGTCGCAAATCCAAGGACAGATATATGCTGGGATCAGCGACCGCGGTCGCTACGCAACAGACGCATCGTTGTATCAGATGATGCCGCTGGCAGTCGTTGTTCCGCGGACCGCGTCCGACGTTCAGGAAACCCTCAGTTATGCCAGTCGCCATGGCGTCAGTGTGCTGCCAAGAGGCGGCGGCACATCGCAGTGCGGCCAAACGGTCAACGAGGCGATCGTTGTAGACTGCAGCAAATACCTCAGTCGCATTGTTGATTTGAATCCGCAGAATTTGCGCTGTCGCGTTGAAAGCGGCATCGTGCTTGATGAGTTGAATCGGGAACTGAAACCGCATGGATTATGGTTTCCGGTGGATGTGTCGACTGCCAGCCGCGCGACCATCGGCGGTATGGCAGGCAACAATTCCTGTGGCAGCCGCTCGATTCGCTACGGACTGATGCGCGACAATGTCATCGCGATCAATGCCTCACTTGTCAGCGGAGAACGAATCAATTTTTGTGAAACGGATCTGCAGGCAGGCACATGGCATCCATTGCACGGGTCACTGCTTGAGATTGGCCAGCGTGAGCGTCAGGAGATTGATGCACGTTTTCCAAAAGTGCTGCGCCGCGTCGGCGGTTACAACATTGATGCTCTCGCGCTTGACCCGAATGCAGTCAAATTCCAGGATTTGCTGATCGGATCCGAAGGCACGCTGGCCTTTACGCACACAATCGATTTGAAACTTGCGCCGCTGCCCGCAAGCAAGGTTTTGGGCATCTGCCATTTTCCGAGTTTTCACGCGGCTATGGATGCGGCGCAGCATATTGTCGCATTGGACCCGGTTGCCGTTGAACTGATTGATCGGACCATGATCGAGCTTTCGCGTGAAATTTCGCTGTTTGCACCGACAGTCGAAGCGATGCTCAATGGTGAGCCGGAGGCGATTTTGCTCGTTGAGTTTGCTGCTGATGAACAGAGCGAAAATCTGCGCAAGCTCGGTGAGCTCGGCGAGCTGATGGCAGATCTTGGCTTCAGTTTTGATCGGCCTGCTGCGGTCCGTGGCGGTGTGGTCGAGGCGATTGATCGAAGCTTTCAAGCGTCTGTTTTCGAAGTTCGCAAAGCTGGCTTGAACATCATGATGTCCATGCGCGAGGACCGCAAGCCCGTTTCATTTGTAGAGGACTGCGCGGTTGAGCTGAAGGATTTGGCCGAGTATACCGCTCGATTGACTGAGATTTTTCACAGGTATGGCACGAAAGGCACCTGGTATGCCCACGCCTCGGTCGGCTGTCTGCATGTCAGGCCGATCTTGGACTTGCGCCAAAGTGCAGATCGACGAGCCCTGCGTGCCATCGCGGAGGAGTGCTTTGAGATGATTCGCGAGTACAAGGGCTCTCATTCCGGCGAGCATGGCGATGGTTTATGCCGTTCTGAATTTCATGAGAAAATGTTTGGCAAGCGCATGGTAGCCGCTTTCGGCGACATCAAGCAGCTGTTTGATCCCGATGGATTGATGAATCCGGGAAAAATAGTCAATCCGCCGAAAATGGATGATGCCAGGCTGTTTCGCTTTGCACCTGAATACTCGGTTGCACCATTGAAGACCGTGCTGAGCTGGAATGGCTGGACCGGAGCCGGCGGCGGTTTCCAGGGAGCGGTGGAGATGTGCAACAACAATGGCGCCTGTCGCAAGCTTGCCGGAGGCGTGATGTGCCCATCTTATCGGGCGACACGAGATGAGCAGCACCTTACACGCGGGCGGGCGAACACGCTGAGGCTGGCAATTTCCGGTCAGCTCGGTGATTCCAGACTGAGTTGCGATGCGGTTCACGAAGCGATGCAGCTGTGCGTAAGCTGCAAGGCGTGTCGTCGAGAGTGCCCGACGGGTGTGGATATGGCGCGTATGAAAATCGAGGCGGGTGCGGCTCGGGCGGATG
The DNA here is from genome assembly GCA_965200545.1 of Arenicellales bacterium. Classification (GTDB taxonomy): domain Bacteria; phylum Pseudomonadota; class Gammaproteobacteria; order Arenicellales; family JAJDZL01; genus JAJDZL01. Next base: position 1,037,512 of record CBDAUJ010000002.1, read on the forward strand.
ACTGCGGCTTGCAGCTTGGCCAGCGGCTTGTCGGACACTTGCCCGCGTACGCACCGTATCTCGGGCGTTTTCCGATGCTGGCCAATCTGCCATCGAAGTCAAGGTTGTTGCGTACTGCATTGGAGCCGATCACTGGGCTCACCCGCGAGCGTCCGCTGCCGCGATGGGCTGCGCAACCTTATTTGCACCCTTCTCCCCAAGGGGATGAAAACGGCAAGCCGGTGGTGCTGTTTGCCGATACGTTCAACACCTGGTTTGAGCCGGAAAATCTTCGTGCTGCCCAGACTGTGCTGGTTGCTGCCGGCTATCGAGTGCTGCCCTTGACTGCGACCCGAGGTCGGCAGACATTATGCTGCGGTCGCACTTATCTGACCAATGGGATGATTGAGCTGGCGAAATACGAGTTGTCCAGACTGCTTGACGCGCTCGCACCGCATCTGAAGGCAAAGATCCCAGTGGTTGGAATCGAACCCAGCTGTCTGCTCGGGTTTCGTGATGAGCTGCCCGCACTGCTGCCCAGCCGTGCGACCGAACAGCTAGCTGAATCGTCCTATCTGCTTGAGGAATTTCTGGATATAGAAGGTTCGAGTCTAGATTTCAGACCGCCTGGACGCGAGGTGCTGGTGCACGGTCATTGCCATCAGAAAGCCTTTGATCAGATGCGTCATGTGCACACAGTTCTGGAAATGATACCGGAAATTTCATACAGCATGATTGAGTCAGGCTGCTGTGGTATGGCCGGTGCATTTGGCTATCGGTGTGACTCCTACGAAGTGTCTCAGAAAATGGCTGAACTCGATCTGTATCCGGCTGTAGCGGCTGCGGATAGCGACACCATTATCGTCGCCGATGGCACTTCCTGCCGGCATCAGGTTGAACTCGGAACAGGGCATCCGACTGTTCATGTGGCCAAGCTGTTGCAGGCATGCTTGGATACAGACTGACTTGACGCATGCCATGGATCGGTATTGTGCGAACAGCCGTCGGCACAGCTGCGGCTTTGGCAGTTCTCGAGATGTCATGAAAAAGATATTTTGGAAACGATATGCAGGTTTCAAATTTGCAGGCAAGCAGTGTGATTTATGCTCGGATCAGTGTCTGAACAGGGTGATAGAAGGGGTTGCGAAGCAATACCTTGACTCTGCTTTAGTTGACTTTTTCAACTGGCGGCAGAGTACGGGCACGCGCCGCGTCAGAATGGGAAATGCGATCGAAATATAATCAGTAATTGATTATGGAAACTGCGGAATCATTTGCCTGTTTGAGGAAAGCCCCCTATCAATACTTGGAGAGTATCCGGTGAAAAGTAATGAACTGCGGAAAATCGATCCCGCTGAAAATAAAAAACATGACACTCTTAAACTGAAAAATTCAGTAAAGGATATAGAAGACAAATTGAAGAAAATGGGCATTGAACGCCCACGCTATGGCCCTCGAATTTCGGACCCGGCGCATACAAATGAAAAAAGTTATCTGTATTGACAGAGCGATTTGATTGGTTTAGCAAGTCATTGATGACCTCTGAGTCCATTGACTCATCAAATTGCTCCGTCAAACTTGCGGAAGCGAAAACAACAAGCTTGAGTGCGAACAAACAGCACTGTCTGATTTCAAAAGCGCATTAGTCAAACGTCTCATCCGGTCAGGCCATGAGAGTCAATCGAGAACTATGAAAGTGCGAAATTCAAAAGCGCAGGACGCTGAAGCGTTTATCTCTTGATGTTGGCAGATTCTTCCGCATAGATTCTCAAGCGAAGCCGCATACGATAAGGCGTGAATTTTTTGAGAATTTGTCCGAAGAAGCAGAAAGGCACGAGCAATCAATTTTTTATTGTCACTTTTCGGAATAATTTCCATGTTATTTCTGACTTGACCAATTGAATAGATCCCCGCCTAGCTTTGATAATCGCGGATAAATTTATGCACGTCTTTGGTGCGGTTCATCAGCATACCTGCTGATTGACGCATGGTGCTGCGAAACGGCCTCCAGCCAGCTGATGCGTGGTGCAGCACTGCGGCGTTGCGCAGCAACATTAACTTGCAACTGAACCATTGCTTCATCGTGGTGCTTGCAGGATCCAAGATAGCCACGCCGTCATGATGATGCAAAGTGATTTTCAACTCTGCCAGTGGTTTGACGCAGCCTGTCGCGCAATGAATAGCTATTGTCAGTGGCATCAGATTCCATCGCGACCTGCAAAAGTTGCAAGGTAAAACCGAAAGAGGGTAGTGCTTGCTTGAGTTTATCTCAACAAAAAAACAATTGTCCCTCAACTAATTGCTGATATACGTAAGATAGCCGATCCTCATCTAAGGTTTGGGAGCGTAATCTGAAATGGTGCCTGACAATGATATCTGATCCTGCCCTTACGCCTTTTTCTTACAGCGATCGAAGTGCGATACAAGGCTATGATGAAGCCTTGGAGTGTACGCTTTCATTTCGTGGTGACGCGATCGAGAGGATTGACAGAGTCTTGGCCGAGCATCCTCAATTTGTCATGGGCTGGCTGTTTCGTGCGTCCTGGCTGACTCAGGCAATGGAAGATCGTGTTTATCCGGAGATGGTCAAATCAGTCGAGCGTGTTCGTACTTTGAAATCAAAAACCTCGATCAACGATCGAGAGCAAGGCTATCTCGATGCGATGGAATGCTGGCTCAAAGGAGATTTTTTCGGAGCAGTACAGCATTGGGAGACAGTGTTGACCTACTACCCCCTTGACCTGTATGCGCTTGAACTGGTGCATTACACGAATGTTCTTCTCGGCGATGTGACCGGTCAGCGTGACGTGGTAGCGCGAGTGTTTGATTTATGGGATGAGTCGATCTGCGGCTATGAATATGTGCTTTCTTACTATGCTTTTGGGCTTGAGGAGAACCGTGATTTTTCGAGAGCTGAAGAGCTCGCCCGACGCGCGCTCTCGCTGCGTCCGGATCATCCCTATGCTGTCCATGCTGTGTGCCATGTCATGGAAATGCGCGGCCGCCAGTCTGGCGGTATTCGGTTTATGCTGGATCAGGCCGAATACTGGGACAGTTCCAACTTCGCCAATCATTTGTGGTGGCATACCGCACTTTTTCATGTCGACTTGGAGCAGATTCATTCAGCGCTGGAAATTTATGATCGACACATGCTGGTGACCGGCGAGACCAGCGAAAAATACGAGGAACTTGATGCCGCTGCATTGCTATGGCGCTTGACCCTGCTCGGAATTGATGTCGGACCGCGCTGGGCGTACCTAGCGGACCGCTGGGAGCCAGCAGCGCGCGATACGCTGTACGCGTTCAACGATGTGCATGCGATGATTACCTTTGTGGCCGACAATCGCGGCGAAGCACAGCATGAGCTGCTGACAGCCAACGAGCGCTACGTCGAAAGCGCCTCGGATGCGAATGTCGCGATGAGCCGGGAAATTGGCTTGCCTTTCTGTCTCGCAGTGCGTGATTTCGCCAAGGGTCTCTATGCCGATTGTGTTGAGCGTTTACTGCCAGTGCGATATCTCACCCATCGTTTGGGTGGCAGTTTTGCGCAGCGCGACATTATCGGCTGGACCTTGCTGGAATCCGCACTGCGAGCCAAACAATTCCATCTCGCACGCGCCCTGGCGAATGAAAGAGTTGCACTGAAGCCCACTTCCGTGCAAAACTGGCGAGCGGTGGCACGCGCTTACCAAGGGCTGGGACAAGATTCACTGGCGAGCCGTGCAGACGCAAAAGCTCAATCCTTGTTGAGCGCCTGACAGTCATGCATAATTCAATTCTATCCGTCTTTCACCGCACGGCCCCGGCAAGTGCGGATGCACTGCGACTGGCGCGCAGCCGCCTCGCTGCATCTCGATTGACGATACATTTTTCCACACAGTGCCGACAATCAAGAATAAAATTGCTGTGAATGACGTTCGCAAGCCATACGTTGAGGTGTCTGCGCACCCTCTCAAACGGGAGGGCGGTTCGATTGGCTTTCCGTCACACTGCATGGCTCGCACAATGCAGCGACGCTTAAGCAGTCGCTTGGCATTTGGTTATGACAAAAAATATTCCTTTTGAATTTACGCAGGAAAAGGCAGTGGTCGCCGTTGCCATTACGCTCTTTGTCGTGTTTTCTTTGCTGTTGTCCGGCTTTTTCTCGGCCTCCAACCTGATCGGATTGGTGCGGAACATCTCAATACTCGGAATTTTAGGCGTGGGGATGGGCATTGTCATTATTGGCCGCGGTATTGACTTGTCGGTTGTTTCAGTTCTCGCCATCTCTGCTGCCTTTTTTATCGAGCTGCTGAATGCCGGCACTCCGCTGCTGTTCAGTCTGCTGGTTGCTTTGGGATTTGTACTGCTGATTGGTATCGCCAACGGGGTGATGGTCGCCTATGGAGAAATCCCTCCCATTTTCGCAACGCTGGCGATGGGCTTGTTTGTCTACGGCTTCGGCCGTTCGCAGCTGATGGCGCAGGACGTGGCATACATCCCGGATGAATACAGTGCTCTGCTCGATTTGGGAACGCTCAAGCCGCTGGGAATACCGATCGAGGTTTATGTTTTCGTCGCCGTATGCATTATTGCGTCTTTGTTTCTGCGGCGTACCAAATACGGCCGCTACACCTACTTCATGGGTGACAATTTTGCTGCCGCCAGAAATATTGGAATCGCGGTTCGGCCCATGGTCGTTCTGCAATATGTTCTCTGTGCTCTGTTCGCAGCAGTTGCCGGCGCTATCGTCGCCGGAACGCTGCTCAGCATGAATACACGAATCGTCAATTCGATTTTGCTGTATGACGTAATATTGATTGTTGTGCTTGGCGGAATTGGCTTGAGCGGCGGCAAAGGCGGCATACGCAATGTGGTTTTCGGTGCGCTGCTGATCGGAATACTGGTCAATGGCATGACGATTATGGACTTGGAGGACACCCATCAGAATCTAATCAAGGCATTCATTCTGCTCGCCGTTGTGATTGCGGATACGCTGTTCAACCGGCGCAATGAGCAGACGGAGAAGCAGGGTGACATATGACAGGGAAGTTGGGGATTATTCACTGAGAGTTGTAACTGGAGAGAGGTTATGAGAGTATTGAAGAGACGCGCTGGCGCGTGGTTTGCGGGTTTGCTGTTGTGTTTGGGGTCGCATTTTGCTGTGGCGCAGGTGGATCCGGGGCCGGAGCTGGCGCGCGACGCGCTGGCGGGCAAGCGTGTGGTGCTGATGCCGATGGCGATGGGTTTTGACTTGGCGCAGGGCTGGAACTATTACATTGGCAAGGAGGTGCGCTCTTGGGGGGGCATTTTCGAGACGCGCGATCCGAACTGGAGTGTGGAGGCGGGTGCGCAGGCGCTCACGGATGTGATTGCGTCGCGCCCGGATGTGATTATTGTGCACAATCCGGACTTGCGCTCGTATGTGAAGCTGTTCAAGCGCGCGCAGGAGGCGGGCATTTATGTGATTCAGATTGACAATCGCAGTGCGTACAACACCGATGCGTTCATTGGCAGCAACTGGGAGATACTGGGCGAGCTGGAGGCGACTGCGGCATTGGGGTTTTGCGGTGCGGGCACGTCGGGGAAGATCGGCCTGATTCAGGGCGAGCAGGTCAATGCGTCGAGCATTGACCAGTATAACGGGATCATGAACATCATTGATGCGCATGATCATGTGGAGGTGGTGTCGAAGCCGTATTCGGGCTGGGATGCGACCAAGGCGCAGGCGGTGACAACGACGATGGTGCAGCAGCATCCGGACTTGTGTGCGATCATTGACTTTTGGGATGGCACGGCGGCGGGCACGGCGGCGGCCTTGCGCGCGGCGGGCAAGACTGGCGAGATTGCGCTGATCACCACTGGCGGCGGCGAGGAGTCGGCATGCAAGGCGCTTGATGAGGGTGTGATTGATGCGATTGTGTCGACGGAGGTGCCCAAGCAGTCGCAGGCGGTCAATGCGACGATCAAGGTGCTGCTGCAAAGCGGGCTGCCGGCGGGCACGATGCAGACGTTTTTGTATACCCATGAGGTGATCACGACCAAGGACGACATTTATCCGGGTCACTGTTGGTCGCTGGAGCGCAATGCGGCTTCTCTGGCCCGGGAGCTCGGCGAGTAATGTGCGCCGCCTGCCCTGTGACCGCACCGCCGGGCAGGCGGCTTTCGCCTGATTTCGAGCTTGACTTATGGAACCGATGCGCCGCAACGGATTGAATCAAGTTGATGGATATGCCAAAAGCGAACATCGCTGCTCGTCGTGAATACGGCGTGGAGAGCAAAGTGCCGCTCAATCTGATTATCTGAGCGCAATGGCACCGCCGCTCGAACCCGGACACTACCAGCGTGTCGCCAGCGAACTGGCGCGACAGTTCGCACCGCACGCAGCGCGATGGGATCGCTCTCGCACTTATTGCTGGGACAACATCGATGCACTTATCGATGCCCGGCTGATGGGGATGACGATTCCAACAAAATACGGCGGACAGTCGGCATCTTTTTTTGATGTGATACTCGCCGTTGAGCAGATCGCCCGCGCTTGTACCCTGACCGCTCGTGTTTTAGTTGAGGCCAACATGGGCGCGATCAGCGCGATCATGACCTATGGAAGCGATGAGCAGAAGCGTCTTTGCGCCCCTTACGTACTGGCTGGCGACAAGCCGGCAATCTGCATCACTGAGCCGCAGGCTGGCAGCGCAGCGACGCAGATGTGTACGACCGCCCGCAAACGTGGCGACAAGTACATCATTAATGGCATCAAGCACTGGATTACCGGCGGCGGTGTATCGAAGCTGCACCTGATATTCGCCAAGGTCATCGACAAGCATGATCAGGAACTTGGAATCGGGGGTTTCATTGTGGTAGTCGACCCTGAAAACGATGTCGAGCCGGAAGGCTTTGAGGTCGTACGGCACGAGCACACTCTGGGCTTGTGCGGCATGCCTGAGGCAGAGCTGCATTTCAATCAGCTGGAAGTTGACAGCGGAGCCATGCTGCGCACCCCTTCGGGACTGCGCCGCGGATTTGCAGATCTGATGAATGCTTATAACAGTCAGCGTGTCGGTGCGGGCACAATTGCCATGGGTGTGGCGGCGGGTGCGCTGGACCACGCCAAGCGCTATTTGAATGAACGGCATCAATTCGGACGTCCGCTGGCGGAGTTTCAGGGGCTGCAGTGGATGATTGCGGATATGGATGCGCAGGTGCATGCGGCGCGGCTGTTGCTGCATGAAGCCGCCCAGTCAGTCGGAATCAGTGGCAGCAGTTTTCCCGATCCAATGCTGGCCGCACGGGCAAAAATGTTTGCTTCGGAAATGGCGGTCAAAGTCGTCAGCGACTCGCTGCAGATGTTCGGTGCGCGAGGCTACGGCAATCAGGAACCCCTTGAGCGAATGTATCGAGATGTCCGAATGTTCACTATCGGCGGCGGTACCGCCCAGATTCTCAAGACGCAGGTCGGCAGCAAGCTGCTCGGCATCAAAGCGCCGCAAACGCGCGATGGATACCGAGATGCCGTGTTACCTGCGGCTTCGTAAGTACCTGCAGCTCACACATGGAAGCGCAAGTTCCAAGAGCTGCAGATTATGTCGCACAGCGACTTTACGAAGCCGGCTGCCGCTATGCATTTGGAATCTCCGGCGGTGAGGTTCTGACGATAATCGATGCGCTGCGAAGTGCTGGCATTAAATTTATTCTCGCGAAACATGAAAACAGTGCGGGTTTCATGGCGGAAGGGGTTTCGCATGTAACGGGCGCGCCTGCTTTAGTCGTCGCGACCATTGGTCCGGGTGCGATGAACGCGGTGAACGTTGTTGCCAATGCGATGCAAGATCGAGTTCCGATGATCGTGCTGACGGGTTGCATGGATGCGACGGATGCCTTGAGTTATACCCATCAGGTGATGGATCATGAAGCCGTATTTGCACCGATCACAAAGCAAACTTTTCGACTGACCGCGACGGGCGCAGACATCATTGCCGATAAGGCTGTCACACTGGCGATGCAGCCTCGAGCCGGCCCCGTGCATATTGATATTCCAATCAGTACCGCAGATGAGCGTTGCGAGTTGCCGCGCCGCTGCCGGATGACTGCCCCCGAAGCGGTTGTTCCCATTGAGGGTGAGCAGCTCAGCTTGGCGCGTGAATGGCTGCGTGATTCCAAGCGAGCGATGATGATTGCCGGCCTCGACGCTGTAGCAGAAGGCGCATCAGAGTCAATTCGCAGCTTTTGTGCACACTTCGGCATGCCGGTGATGACTACTTACAAGGGCAAAGGACTGGTGCCAGAGACGAATGCCCTGTCGATTGGTGCGGCGGGCCTTTCCCCGCGCGCCGACAAGACCCTGATCCCGATGGTCCAGAAAGCGGAGCTGATTGTCTGTGCCGGTTATGATCCGATCGAAATGCGAATCGGCTGGCGAGAAGTCTGGGACCTTGATCAGACCCACGTAATCGACATTAGTCCTGAGTTGCCATATCACTGCATGTACCAGTCCACGCTGAATTTTGTCGCCAGCATCGGACCCACACTGGATTTGCTGCGCCGCGACTGCGCGTCAGGCGTGCTGTGGCCGGCGGAAGAAGTGGAAACTGCAAAAAAAGCATTGCATAGCTGTTTTTCGGAGCTTGCCGGATGGGGTCCTGCAGCTGTGATTGATCTTTGTCGAGCTGCCATGCCCGCTGACACGCTGGCCACAGCTGACTCAGGTGCACACCGTATTTTGCTTTCGCAAATGTGGGCTTGTCACCAGCCGGCCACATTGCTGCAGTCTTCCGGACTTTGCACGATGGGCTGTGCAGTGCCGCTGGCCATCGGCTTGAAGCTGGCTTCACCAGATGTTCCAGTAATCTCATTTTGCGGCGATGGCGGAATGCTGATGGTTGCCGGTGAGTTGTCGACTGCCGCTGAACTCGGGCAAAATACTATTTTTGTTGTATTTGTCGACGCGAGTCTGGCGCTGATTGAAATGAAACAAAGACACCGTCAGTTGCCCAATACCGCGGTTGACTTTGGCAAGCATGATTTTGCTGCACTGGCGCACACCTTTGGCGGCAAAGGCTTTACTGTACGAAATGCTGAAGAATTGAAAGTCGCATTGGAAGCTGCTCAGAACGCGCAGCGTTTCACACTGATCGCCGCGGTAGTGGATCGAAAATCTTACGATTACTGCATTTGAAATGTTTTGCGCTTGCGTGAAATCCGCCGATGATGCCGACTCATGTTGAAATCGCAAAGTGATTGGATTCTTCTGCCAGCGAGGAAACACTCTTGATGATGCGGGTCAACTGCTATGATGGCTGAAAGACTCAAAAGCGTCCAGCCGTCGATGATCATGCGGCTTCTGCAGGAGGCCAAACGACTTCAAGCTGCGGGACAGCCGGTGATTGACCTGGGTATTGGCGAGCCAGACTTCAATACGCCGGATCACATTAAAGAGGCCGCGTATCAAGCAATCGCTGAGAACTGCACCCGCTATACGATGACCCCGGGCCTGCCAGTGCTGCGCGAGGCAATTGCAGAAAAACTTGCAACCGAAAACGCATTGCGCTATTCGATTGAGCAGATATCGGTTTCGGGCGGGGCGAAACAAGCGATATTCAACGCCATGATGGCGACCATCACGCCGGGTGACGAGGTGATTATTCCTGCGCCTTACTGGTCTTCTTACGTTGATATTGTATCGCTTTGTGGCGGAACGCCTGTCACTGTGCCTTGCGAGTTGTCCCAGGGGTTTCGCATCAGTGCGGCGCAGCTTGAAGCCGCTGTTACGGCAAGAACGAAGTGGTTTATCCTCAATTCACCGAGCAATCCCACCGGCAGCGTTTACTCGGCCGATCATCTAAAGACACTGGCAGAGGTGCTTGATCGCCACCCGCAGGTCCAGATTCTCAGCGATGACATTTATGAGCACCTGATATTTGAAGACCGCCAATTTACTTCGATTATCAATGCAGCTCCGCAGCTGCAAGAACGGACGCTCCTCGTCAATGGGGTTTCCAAAGTGTTTGCCATGACCGGCTGGCGCATTGGTTATTGTGCCGGTTCCAAGCCGCTGGTCGCTGCCATCAATACCATTCAGGGACAAAGCACAACGCACGCCTGCTCAATCTCTCAGGCTGCGTCTTTGGCGGCACTGACAGGGCCGAAAGACTTTCTCAAGCCGCGCACTTGCGTATTCCAACAGCGCCGCGACCTGGTTGTGCGCGCTCTTTCTGAGACGCCGCATCTCGCAGTTGCAACCCCGCAAGGGGCGTTCTACGCCTATCCGTGCTGCAGCGGTGCGATCGGCAAAACCACACCCGATGGGAAACGCCTGTCCACCGATGTCGAATTTTGTACCTGGCTGCTTGAAGCGAGTCATGTTTCGACAGTACCCGGCACTGCGTTTGGACTGTCTCCATATTTTCGCATCTCGACCGCGGCCGGTGACGAAAAGCTCAGGACAGCCTGCCGCCGCATCGTTGATGCCTGTGGCAAACTCGACGGTTGAGAAAACGGCAATTGAGTCTTGGATGATGTTTGGAGCAGGTTGCATATGTCGAGACTGTGAATTTGCTATGGCATGCAAGGTTGCCAGCATCGGGCTTTCACATGAGTCTGCTGTATTTCGTTTGGCGTCCAGTCCAGGCCGGCCTTGGTGCCCTGACGGGCATGGCGGCATCGATTGAGACCCGCTTGTCTTCCGGCAGAGCTTTGGCTGACAAGATGCGAAATATTGATCCGCATTACGGTGAGAGGCTGTGGAATTCTGACCGACGGCGACATGCATTTTCTGGATCGATTTGACGAGCAATGGATTTGCGGCAGCTGACAATATTTCTCGCGGCGGTGGAAACCGGTTCTTTTGCAGCCGCGGGGAAGAAATTGGACCTCTCGCAGTCTGCGGTCAGTTTGCAGATTAAGTCGCTGGAAGCGGAGCTTGGCGTGTATCTGTTTGATCGCTCCACCCGGCCGCCGACACCATCGGCCCGCGGCATGGTATTAGCGGATGAAGGCCAGCGAATCCTGGATTTGCTTGAGCATGCCAAGCGAACGGTAAGCGATCCGCTTGTCCGTGGCAAACTCACAGTCGGTGCAGTGCCGAGCAGTCTATCGAGTTTTTTGCCGGCCTCAATCGCAACGTTGCGCCGCCAGCATCCGCATCTGAGACTGGATCTGAGAAGCGGCGGCTCGGCTGAATTGGCGGCTCAGCTGACGAAAGGGCAGCTTGATTTGGTCGTGTGCACCAAACCCGCGGCACTGCATCCGGGATGGCGGTGGCATCCAATCGCAAGCGAGCCTTGTGCAGTCATTGCACCGATGCACGCCAGCGGGAAGACTGACGCTGAAATCCTTACATCCAATCCGTTTATTTGGTTTAATCGAAAATCATGGGCAGGACGCGGCATTGAGCAGGAACTGGGTCGCCGCAAAATCAACGTGTCAGCGAATATGGAAATTGATACGCTGGAAGCTATAGCCTCACTGGTCGGAGCCGGTCTAGGTGTTTCCATTATTCCGATGTGCCTTGGGGCGCGTCCGCTGTCCGGGCGGTTGCGGAGCATACCATTTGGCGAACCTGTGTTTCGCCGCGAAATCGGCACGCTCACGCCAGCGCAGACCGTTGTTTCGCCGCAGCTGACTGCTTTTCTGGATGCGCTCAATGCAAAGCGCTAAGGTGCGGTGAAGCTTTTTGCGAGTCAGCAGGACTGCCTCGGTGGAAGAACATGCAACTGCCGATGCTCAGAGGTGCGCAACGAACCGCGCCGTTGTGATTGCGGATACGCTGTTCAACCGGCGCAATGAGCAGACGGAGAAGCAGGGTGACATATGACAGGGAAGTTGGGGATTATTCACTGAGAGTTGTAACTGGAGAGAGGTTATGAGAGTATTGAAGAGACGCGCTGGCGCGTGGTTTGCGGGTTTGCTGTTGTGTTTGGGGTCGCATTTTGCTGTGGCGCAGGTGGATCCGGGGCCGGAGCTGGCGCGCGACGCGCTGGCGGGCAAGCGTGTGGTGCTGATGCCGATGGCGATGGGTTTTGACTTGGCGCAGGGCTGGAACTATTACATTGGCAAGGAGGTGCGCTCTTGGGGGGGCATTTTCGAGACGCGCGATCCGAACTGGAGTGTGGAGGCGGGTGCGCAGGCGCTCACGGATGTGATTGCGTCGCGCCCGGATGTGATTATTGTGCACAATCCGGACTTGCGCTCGTATGTGAAGCTGTTCAAGCGCGCGCAGGAGGCGGGCATTTATGTGATTCAGATTGACAATCGCAGTGCGTACAACACCGATGCGTTCATTGGCAGCAACTGGGAGATACTGGGCGAGCTGGAGGCGACTGCGGCATTGGGGTTTTGCGGTGCGGGCACGTCGGGGAAGATCGGCCTGATTCAGGGCGAGCAGGTCAATGCGTCGAGCATTGACCAGTATAACGGGATCATGAACATCATTGATGCGCATGATCATGTGGAGGTGGTGTCGAAGCCGTATTCGGGCTGGGATGCGACCAAGGCGCAGGCGGTGACAACGACGATGGTGCAGCAGCATCCGGACTTGTGTGCGATCATTGACTTTTGGGATGGCACGGCGGCGGGCACGGCGGCGGCCTTGCGCGCGGCGGGCAAGACTGGCGAGATTGCGCTGATCACCACTGGCGGCGGCGAGGAGTCGGCATGCAAGGCGCTTGATGAGGGTGTGATTGATGCGATTGTGTCGACGGAGGTGCCCAAGCAGTCGCAGGCGGTCAATGCGACGATCAAGGTGCTGCTGCAAAGCGGGCTGCCGGCGGGCACGATGCAGACGTTTTTGTATACCCATGAGGTGATCACGACCAAGGACGACATTTATCCGGGTCACTGTTGGTCGCTGGAGCGCAATGCGGCTTCTCTGGCCCGGGAGCTCGGCGAGTAATGTGCGCCGCCTGCCCTGTGACCGCACCGCCGGGCAGGCGGCTGGCTTGGATCTGATGGTGATCGCGCAATCCCTTGAGCGGGCAGCGTCTTGCTGCATCCATCGGACTTCGGGAGAAAAATAACTGCGATGCGTTTGCCAGCACTCTCAAAATTCAGCTTCAGCAGACTGCGCTACAACTGCATTCCCGATCACATTGTAGGGGAATTGCTGACCAAGCGGTGGGTCGACAATATCGTTCCAATTGTTTTTCTGGTCATCACGGTTGTTCTGTTGAACAGCTTGATCGAGGGGTTTTTGTCGCCGCAAAGCCTCAGCGATGCAGGTCGGCAAATGGGGGAGTTTCTGATCATCGTCTGCGGTGTCTCCATTGTGATGATCGCCGGCGGAATCGATTTGAGCATCGGCTCAATCTACGCGATCTGTGCGCTGACGGCGGTGGCAGTTGTCAACCTGCTAGCTTGGCCGGTCCCGGTGGCATTGCTCATATCGGTTCTTGTGGGGATTGCGTTTGGCGCTTTCAACGGATACCTGATCGGCTTTTTAAAGCTCAGGGCGTTTCTGACCACGCTGATTACCTTCGTGATTGGTCGTGCCATTTATGACATCGCACTTGATTATCTGGGCACACCGATTCAGCTTTCCTATGTGGACTCGCCTCTTTGGGATTTTATCGGTGACGGTTCTGTCGGTTTTGTACCGGTGAGTTTTTTCTTTGCCGCAGTGATTTTGATTCTTGCCCATATATTTATCAGCCGGTCGCGGCGCGGCTGGCACATCAGTGCGATTGGCGGCTCCCGGCGTTCGGCCTATAACACCGGCATTGATGTCAAGCGGGTGGTATTTTCGACTTATGTCATTTCGGGTGCATGCTGCGGCATTGCTGGTTTTTTATTCGGCGCGCGATTAAATGGAACGGGTCCGGGAACCGGGATCGGTCTTGAAATTCTGGTGCTGACGGCGTGCGTGGTGGGCGGCATCAGTCTCGGCGGCGGGCGCGGCTCCATCGCCAAAGGCGTACTGGGCGGTCTGATCGTGCTGACCATCAACAATTCACTGATTCGCATGGGGTACCACAGCGGCACCAATCAAATGGTCCTGGGCATCATGCTGACGATTGCTGTTATTCTTGATATTCGCTGGCTGCGCAACCGGCATAAGGTGCTGGACAAGGTTTATGTTGCTCCGGTTTACACGTCAATGAGAAAACCGCTGTCTGCCTTGCCGGACAGCAGCACAGTTTACGCACTCAATAACAGGCTGTCGCAATCGGAACTGATTGGCGCTGGTGAGATTGAAGGACCTGAAGACGTGATTTTGGACGAAGACGATCATTTGTATTGCGGTTCTCGTCACGGTGATATTGTTCGATTTTTTGCGCCGCATTACAGTCAGTGGGAGGTCTTTGCTCACATTGGAGGATTTCCGCTGGGTCTGGCTTTCGATCGAGACCGGTGCCTGAAAGTCTGTGTCGGCGCCATGGGTCTTTATTCGGTAACGCCAGATCGGCAAGTCGAGCGTCTCAGCGCAGAGACGAATCGATCCTATTTCTCGGTGGTTGATGATGCGCGCTTGCGCGATCCCAACGATCTCGATATGGGTGCGGATGGCCGAATTTATTTCACCGATTCGACCACTCGCTACGATGCGCACGAGTGGGCGGTTGACAGTGTGGAAAACCGTCCAACCGGACGGGTGCTGGTCTATGACCCGCAGACGCGCAAGACAAAAACGCTGCTGCGGGGGCTGAGCTATCCTAATGGTGTTTGCATGGCGCACGATGGCGAATCGTTCTTTTTTGCCGAGTCTTGGGAATGCCGGGTGAATCGCTACTGGTACCAAGGGCCGCAAGCGGGTCGAATGGAGTGTGTGATTCGCGATATGCCCGGTTACCCCGACAACATCAACCGAGCATCGGACGGCCATTACTGGATGGCCTGGCTGGGTATGCGCACACCGACGTTTGATCTGATGCTGAAGCGTCCGGGTGTGCGGCGCCGGATGACCCGCAGCCTGCCCCAAGACGACTGGCTGTTTCCGAATATCAATACCGGCGGAGTGGTCAAGTTCAGCGAAACTGGACAAATCATTGAGACACTGGGTGATTTGGGCGGCAGGCAGCACCCCATGGTCACGTCGATGCGGGAACATAAAGGCTACCTGTATATCGGCGGCATTCTGAACAACCGAATCGGCAAATACAAGCTGGATCATGCGGATCCGAAGTGGACCGGCATGACCTCGTACTGGGGGACGCGGATTGATTATTGACGAATTTTTCGATCGTTGTCTGGAGCATTTCCGGACGAAAGCGATTCTCGTGCCGCCCTTGGACGGCGTGATGCGTCCAAACAGTGCGCTGGATGAAAGTACTTCCGTTTCAATGCCCATAGAAGCGCCGGATAACGCAATAGCGTTTCACGGCCAGCTGTGGGTGTCTTCAAAAAATCAGCTGCTGAGACTTGGTCCCGCTGATCTGGATGCGCCACCGCACGAGATGCAGGAATTCGATCAAGAGATTACCTGTATGGCTGCCCGAGCGGATGGAGTGGCAGCCATTGGATTCAATGACGGTGCGGTTCGTGTTGGAAGTTTCCAGCCTGATGGGTTTCATGCCTCGGTATGGGAAGAGCAAATGAACTGTCCAACAGCAATGGCATTCGACTCGAAGCAGAATCTGTATGTCTGCGAAGGTTCAGCTGATGTCAAGCCAGCTGAAATGGTCCGCGATTTGATGCAGATCGGCCGCAGCGGCTCGGTTTGGCAATTCGATCTGGAGCAGAAACAGCGCAGTGCAGTCGCAAACGGACTAGCTTATCCTTATGGCATCACGACAGTTCCCGGCAGTGTAGAAATTTTAGTGTCAGAGTGCTGGCGGCACCGAATTGTCAAGATTGATTTGGGAGATAATCAGCGCCGCTGCGAATCCGTTGTCGACGACCTGCCTGGCTATCCTGCCCGTCTGGCGCGGCTGTCAGACGGCGATTATTTACTCTGCCTGTTCGCCCCGCGCAATCGATTGATTGAGTTTGTTCTGCGAGAAGCGCAATTCCGCCGCGACATGATCGAGACGGTTGAGCCTCAGTACTGGATTGCGCCAGCTCTGAAAAGCGCGCAGAATTTTTTGGAGCCCCTGCAGCAAGGCGGTGTCAAGACGATGAATATTCACAAGCCGTGGGCCCCGTCTCTTTCTTACGGTTTGGTCGTGCGATTGGGTGCAGACTACAGGCCAAAATCCAGTTACCACAGCCGCGCCAATGGTCACCGCCATGGAATCACCAGCTGCTGTGAGATTTCAGATCAGGTGTTTGTAACTTCCAAAGGCGGTGATTGCATCGTTCAACTGACTTGATGGCGTGAGGGGAGTGCCGTGGCTACAGTATTGAGGATGCATCAGATCAGCAAGGAATATCGCGGCGCCAAGGCGGTACAGAACATTGATTTCGATCTGGAAGAAGGCGAGCTGCATTCGATCCTTGGCGAAAATGGAGCAGGCAAATCAACTTTGACAAAGCTCATGGCGGGCGTTGTTGAGCCGACGAGCGGGAAGATTTACTTCAAAGATGAGGAAGTTTCCTTCGAGGGACCTGCTGAGGCATTGCGAATGGGGATCGCCATGGTGTTTCAGGAAACCAGCCTCGTACCCTCCATGACGGTCGCTCAAAATCTTTTTTTGGGCAACGAGAAATTCTTGAACCGATTGCGTGGAATCAACATTCTTGCGCAGCAATTTCTGCAATCGCTGAATTTTACCGTTAGCCCGACGGATCTGGTTATGTCGCTGGGCGCAGCGCAGCGCCAAATGCTGGAAATTGCCCGTGCAGTCCGGCTCAATGCAAAAGTTCTGATTTTTGATGAGCCGACAGCCTCGCTCACACCGGAAGAGAAAAAACATCTGTTCGCGCTGATTCAGCGCTTGCGGGAGGATGGGGTTTCGGTTATTTTCATATCACATGCATTGGAGGAATCTTTGCAGATCAGTGATCGGATTACGGTTCTGCGCGATGGCAAGAAAATTTTTACTGAATCCACTCGCGAGCTTGATCGCAGCAAGGTGGTGCAGGCGATGGTCGGGCGGACTCTGTCGTATCAGATTTATCAGCCCAAAAACCTCGATCAAATTCGTCCGGCCGGCAAGAGGGTTCTGAGTGTTCAAGGACTGTCTATGGGTGGTATGGTGAAGAACAATTCGTTTTCCATATTTTCTGGTCAGGTGACTACAATTTTTGGTTTGGTCGGTTCTGGGAGAACTGAGACAACCAAAATTGTTTCTGGCATCTATAAGCGTGATTTTGCGCGGGGCGGTCAGATCAAGCTGCATGACAGATCGATTCGCTATCGAGTGCCAAGCAAAGCGGTCGCCGATGGCATAGTCTATGTCACAGAAGACCGGAAAACAGAAGGTTTTTTCGATACGATGACCATCGGAGAGAACCTTTATTCTGGATTCCTCTCATCGAAGCTGCATCGGAAAATGACAGTATCCATGAAAGAAATGCATGCAATCTCAAGCAGCTGGATCAAAAAAATGTCGATTAAAGCGATCAACGACAATGCGCGCGTTGTCGAGCTGTCCGGCGGCAATCAGCAAAAAATTGTGATCGGCAAGACGCTTGTTCAAAAACCCGAGCTCATTGTGTTTGATGAGCCGACTCGAGGCGTAGATGTTGCGGCGATCGCAGAAATTCACCAGCTGATCGGCAATCTTGCAGATGAGGGGCTTGCGGTCGTTGTGATTTCATCGTATTTGCCTGAGGTGCGAAAACTGTCAGACCGGATCCTCGTTTGTCGCCAGGGACGAATTGTCGAGGAATTCTCGCCAGCGGAAGTTACCGACGAGGCAATCATGTTCGCGTCGGTGCATTGAGTCGTTCCAATTGCCAGACTGAGACTTTGGCTCAGCGACCGCAATTTTTTCCATGCGCCGCCTTGCTTATCTCACATCTGACTTGATGGTTTTCAAGCCGTTTAGCCTAGCACACTATCGCATCAACATATCCTTCAGCGGCATAATCCAAAATTAACTGATCGCGAGTGATAATTGAAAGATTG
This sequence comes from Arenicellales bacterium, assembly GCA_965200545.1. Lineage (GTDB taxonomy): Bacteria > Pseudomonadota > Gammaproteobacteria > Arenicellales > JAJDZL01 > JAJDZL01. The sequence goes on from CBDAUJ010000002.1 coordinate 1,055,411, forward strand.
AGGGCACGTGCAGTCGCGATGATAATTTTGTCAGCCGGATCATTTGGCGGATTGCCGGGCAATCCCCACGAATATGACAAAATGTGCGCAGTCAGGTCGCAAATATCAATTGCATTTTGATTTGTAAAACTCTCAAACCAATCGGTGACAGAAAGTTTTAACCGTATGCGTCCCTTGGAAACCATTCCACCTAATTCCCAGGCCGTAATGGGTGAGACGTAGATTTTCCTGCCGCAGTGGTAAGAATCGTTAATTCGCTTGACTGCTATATCGTCCATCCGAGTATTGGTGCCCATCCAAATGACAGCACAGGAATCAAGCAACAGATCATTCATTGTAAAGTTTTGCGTCTACTGCCATTACAGCCCATTGCTCGTTGAGCGGGTCTGTCAGATTTGCACCGTCAACGAGAGTTACCGTTCCCTTTAGGCATCCAAACGCGGGATGAACATCTGGTTCAATCGCATTACGTTTCAAGGATGCTTTGAGTTCGGTTTTGATTTTGATAAAAACGAGATTTTCGTTATCCATATCCACTTGAGTTGCTTTGAATCCGGCGGCAATCCATGATCGGGTAATCGAACTATTGGAAGAATTGTTGCTCCACCAAGGGCGATACTTGCGGGCCGACGGAGGCAAATTACACCCAATGATGGCCTCAATATGTGCGAAGCTCATAGGTACTGTTTCGGTATCGGCTTTTGACAAATAATTTTCCAAAGGGGCGTACTTGAGCATTAATTGATCCCCGATAAGGCTATTAAAAATAGTTAATATAGAAAGTTATTATAGTTATATGTAACTTATTAACTATAAAAATTGACTGATGGTCTTGCAAACTAGGTCTTGAGTTGATGAGGTGAAAGTTTCGCCAGTGATAAAGGCATTCTCTTGCGACTGCTGTTTGATTTATATTTATAGATGTAGCAAGCCGCGAGTAGTTGTCAGTCTCAAAGGGAGTTATCATAGGGGCCGTTTGATGCGATGCGACTTGGGCTACGAGGACTTGCGGATTTTGCTTTGTGAGTAAACTGGCAACTTGACAATATAGTTGATGAAAAGAATATACAGGGTAGTAATATAAATATATGTTTGTAAAATATTTTTTACGAATTTAGAGTTTTTTTTTCAGGTATTATTTAGCTTTCGCTATACTTCTCAGCGACAAACCCAGCGATAATTACACTTGTAGCGATTGGAGTGGAAACACGACTATGAGCAACTCCGATTCGATTAAACAAATGGGCCAGTTAGCTGGTGGATCCAGCAATTCGATACCTCGAATTCATGATGCAAATACCCGTTTACATTATTAATCTTGACCGTCGTTCCGACAGGTGGATGCGTATATCAGAATTGCTGGATGGAATGAGGGGGGGGGTAACGTACCATCGTATATCTGGTATAGATTCACTGAATGCTTTGGATTATGAGGAGAATGAGTTGTTTCACGTCAGAACATGTGAAGCTAAAGTCAAAAAAAACGAAAGTTTACCGAGGAAATTGAAAGCATGTTCGTTCAGTCACTTGAAAGCAATGGATACTTTTTTGGCGAGTAATTGCGCATATGCACTGATTCTCGAAGATGACGCAGTGATAGCATCAGATATCTCCAGTTTATGTGCGTCAACCGATTGGATTCCAAAAAATGCGGATTTGATTAATCTTGAAGTTACACACGAAGGTAGAGAGATTTTGTCAAGTCCGAAGGTAGGCGCTACTCCCAGTGGTCGAGTTCTGCGGAAGTTTTACGATTTTCAGGCAGGTGCGTGTGCATATATCATTAGCAGACGAGGTGCAAAAATCGTTTTGTCTGCCAAGAATCGGCTTTCCGTGCCGTTTGACGTATTGTTGCATTACCCAGTCTATTCGAAAATCTCCAGGAAATTAAGGCCGATTCAAATCTTTCCAGCAATGGCTCGACAGTTGCCGACCCATGAAGATAATCCATCAGATACTTTTAATCCTAAAAACGATCCTGCATACTGTTGGACAAAACTCTGGAAGCACAAGTCAATTCGCCACAAATTCACCCGCATGCCATTCCGGATTAAGTTATGCTATCTCCGTTTACGTGGATTCGCAGTGAAATATATTTTGAATTTCGACACTTCGTATGGAGCTTGATTCAATGCAGATTCCTGTGTACATAATCAACTTAGACCGTCGACCTGACCGCTGGATGAGAATAACGAATTGTCTCGACAAAATGAATATTCAATACGAACGCATCTCTGCTATCGACGCGAATAATTTGCCCCGCGAAGTAAACAGCAAATATTTTGAATTCAGTGATTCCGCATTTTCTTCAACTGCTCTTTGTATTGGTGATAAAGCTTGTACTCTAAGTCATTTAAGTGCGATCGAGGCTTTTTTGAAAACAGACAGCAAGTATGCAATGATTCTTGAAGATGATGCGGAATTAGCGTCCAATTTACCAGACGCTGTAATGTCATGTAATTGGATTCCCAGAGATGCAAATTTAATCAATTTTGAAGTTGGACAAGAGGCAGAATACTTGTCGGGTCCAAGCATAGATCAAGTGCTGGGTAAACGCACTTTGCGAAGTGTGTATCGATTTCAGTACGGGGGGGGGCAGCTGCCTATGTAATAAGTAGAAAAGGTGCCTTGCTCGTTGCTTCTGCGCAAATTGATTTAACACTGGCAATTGATCACCTTTTGTTCGATTTAGCTTTTTCCAAAACCTCCCGAAAGCTAAAGCCAATTCAAGTCTTTCCCGCGATGGCGCGGCAAAAAAAGGAAGATGATCCCGGAGATATTGCACACTTTGCTTTATCTGATGATCAAACAAGATGGGAGCGCTCCAAGAAAAAGAATAACTCTGCAACCCATAAATTAAGTCGTCTGCCGTTTAGGCTCAAGCTCATTTGGGCACGAAAACGCGGAAATGTCAGAAAAAGATTGTTGGAATTTCAGCCTTGACTCAAGATGGCTGTTTCTTCTGTAGAACGATGCACACATTTAAATCTTTCCGTCATCAAGGGCTGGGAATGAGCGTACATCGGGGAATCAGCCATTACTCTGTAATGATTGGTGTTTTCTTTCACCGCAACTAAGATAAGTTATGGCGTTATCCCCCCCCCGCCTCTATAGTGGACGACTAGCTTCCTTACTTTGGCACATTAAGTTTAGTCGGAGGCGTCGTGCTACCAAGAGATTTTTACGATACTATGACAAAGAGGAAGTTGCTTCCTCTGTTCATGCTGTTTTTGTAGGTGACTATGTTTCAAACAAAATCATTACTGATGGCGTATTTGAGAAACGAGAACTTCAGCTTCTCGCCAAAGACATATTTCCTTCTCTTTCGCGCGATTCTACGGTTTTGGATGTTGGTGCAAATATTGGGAATCACGCGGTATTTTTCGCAGATTACTTTGCGAGAGTCATAGCATTTGAGCCTAATCCCATGGTTTCTAAATTACTTCACTCAAATGCAATTGGACGAGAAATAGAAGTTGTAGAAACTGGGCTTTCAGATACATCTGGAAGTGTAGATTTCAAGATTAATCGACGAAATCTCGGTGGCTCACGTATTTCGCAATACGAAGGAGATACAAAGATTCAAGTAACTCGGCTTGACTCATTGGTGGATAGACTTGAACTGTCCAGTGTTTCCTTAATCAAGATCGATGTTGAAGGACACGAAGACAGAATGATTGCTGGAGCGTCAGGTCTGCTTTCAACTTTGCACCCTGTTCTTGCAATGGAAGGTCATTATGGATCTGATTGCAAAAAAGGGGAACGTGTTACATCGCAACTTACGGAGTTGGGGTATCGATACTTTTATGCACTTACCGACGATTTACAGGAAGTCGGAAAACTAAAAGGCAAGCTCAGGCGTGCTTTCGTTCCTTATTCGATGCGGAAATCCAGTCCAATGAGGCTTGAGCGAATCCAAACTTTGACAGGACGCGACCATAATATGGCAATAATCGCGAATAGACCGCTTGAATCTGGATTGAGTCCAGAGCGGCATGATCTCTCGGAAAAAAACGGTACTGATCGTGTCTGAGCAAGATTTTTTAGCAGAATTGTGTGCGGATGTGGATGTGTCTCTGCGAAGAAAATTCAGTAGACAGTTTCATACGCCTTGAAAATCTCAGCTTCAGAAAGATCGTTCAGATAAGCAATCTCGCCTTGTTTATGTTTCACGTAAACATCTGCAAAGCCCGATGGAAACCAATTGGTTACGGTCTCATCAGTCCGGAATTTCTGCAGAGCAGCCTCCAGCGACTGCGGCAGGCGAACAATGTCTCGTTTTGCCAACCCATCTGCCGAAAGTTGTGACAGATCTTCTTCGGTGACCGCTGGGGTGTCCAGCTGGTCCTCGATACCCTGCGCTCCGGCGTGTACGAGCGCCGCCAGCGCGAGGTATGGACTGGCGGCGGCATCTGCGGCCCGGAATTCGAAATTGAACTGTTCGGCTCGGCTTATGTCGCTCAGGTTGCTGACTGGACAGATGCGAACGGCAGCCTCGCGGTCACGCAGTCCAAGATTGTTGAAGGCCGCACTCCAGCGGTGCGGTATCAGCCTGGTGTAGGAAATGAAGCTCGGTGCGGTCAGCGCGATGATGCGGTCAAGATATTTCAAAATTCCCGCGATGAATCTCCCTGCGATGTCGCTGAGCCCGTGCTCACTCTCTGCATTGTAAGTAATGGGAAGGTCGTGCTCATCACTCAGGCTCAAGTGAATATGAACACCATTGCCAACTCCCGAAGGGTCACGAAGCGGAGTAAAACTTACGGTTTTACCCAGTCGCTCCGCCGTAATGCGAATCAGCTCGCGCACCGTCGCCGCATGATCAGCAATCTGGATGTCGCTGACCGGTTCGATGGTAACCTCAAACTGGTTGACCCCATATTCTTTCATGAAGGTGTCGGGCTTCAGATTCGCTTGCTCCATAGCGGAAAACAATGTTTCAGCAAAAACTCTCTCGCTGCGAAATGCAGCTGAATCGTAGGCGCTGCCGAGCAGGCAGCTCTGGTTTACGAAGTGAAACTCATGTTCAAAAGCGCCGATTAGCTGGACCCCTGCATTTTTGAGTCGTTCGAGCGCCGCTTGCAAAATTGAGCGTGTGCAGCACTCGAATGGTTCTGAGCTGGTGTGAAAAATGTTGCCGAGCACAAATCTTTCAGCGGAGCGGCCATCTTCGAAATCGATAACGACACGGGTTGCTGGGTCTGGAATCAAGGTGAGGTCGCCCAGAGCGCCGTAAGGGCTGTCTGCAATTGAGTCAAAACAAGTGATTTGAACGTTAGTGGGTGTCCAGCCGACACCGCGTTGCCGGCGGCTTTCGAACTGATGAGCTGGAAATGATTTGCCCCGCATCTTGCCGGCAAGATCACTGGTTGCGACCATCATCAGTGGTTTTTTAATCATGACTAGATTTTGACACAATTTAAAATTTCGTAAACGGAATAAATTACGGCATTAGGAGTATTCGGTCGCATGTCTTCATCACTGTATGGCGCCTCATCAAAGTAGAAGTCTGCATTGCCGGCAGTGAGAGCGTCGGATTCCATATTCCCAATATATTAGATCATGCGATCTTGATCATGCTTGGAATTCGCAGGTGAGAGTGTAAAAAGGTTTTCATTCAGTTTTGCTATTCCGGGTTTTCGATAAAACTGGAATAGATATCGTCAACCAAGGTATCTCGTCTTCTTGATTCAATATTCCTCCAGTATCTCAGGAAACTCTCAAATATAGATGGTATAGATCTTTGGGGTATGCTCCCGCGTGATGGCTGAAAAGACATCTTCGCTGAGCTCTTGTAGGTTGAAAATCGCCAATCCGACGGGATATTTGTATGGCTAAACAGATTGCTATATGCAAATGCAAGTAGCAACAAGTGGCTATAATATCCCCTTATGAAGTCTGTCGGAATTAAATTGTTAAACAACCGGATTAGTGAGTATGTACGGCTGGCGGCAGCCGGCGAAACCATACTCATTACAGATCGTGACAAGGTCGTTGCTGAACTTGGCCCCCTTAGAGAGAGGCGGAGTCCAGTTTTGGAAGATGCATTTTTGGCTGATGCGGTTCGAAAAGGTTTGTTGACACCGCCGACAATAGTTGATAGAAGCCCGCCGACAGCTCCGCCTCCGACCCATCCTCTGAAAAAGATATTGAATCAATTAGACGACGATAGAAGCGATCGGTGATTTATCTGGATACGTCTGTTATCTTGGCTTTTTTGTTCTCCGAGGATCGCAAGCCCTCTAAATCGCTTTGGGAAAACACCTTAGTTTCAAGCCGGCTTCTTGAGTACGAAGTTTGGACTGGATTGCATAGACATGGATTTTCTGGAGTATTAGATGAAGCAGCACATGCATTGCTTGGGCGAGTTGCATTTCTTGAGCTTTCGCCCGCAGTGCTCGGTCGTGCGTTGGAAGAATATCCTCGGCCGGTAAGAACGCTTGACGCAATGCACCTCGCGTCCTGTGCTTATTTGCTCAATCAAAGTAGGCGGGTCGCACTTGCCAGCTACGACGAGAAGATGTGCGCTGTCGCAACTGAAATGAATATCCCCCTGTATGAGTTGTGAGGTTCCTTGACACCCGGAGCATAGAGACTCATTTGAAATTGCTGCACTTAAATGTTTCCATTTTACTTTCGAGCTCCATTCATGAGACAACCAAAATGCATGATTTGCGTTCGCACTGCAGAAAAGCTACGCAGCAGACAGGGCTTTCATTGCTGCAAACTAGTTGTCCTGATTACCGCCGCTGTGTTTTGTGTACTTATGCAGGGCATAGCAGGTGGTGTTGCCAGTACGCCACGTAAAATCAATCAACTTCGATTTCGTGTATGAACTGTCGCTGATTACTTTTCTGTCGCCGTTTAGGTAATGCGACTCATTTCCTCGCTTTGGCAAAATTCAGAAGTCTTCAACCAACTCATGTTCTTGCAGCCACTTTACTGCCCACTTTTCGTGGAGGTTGGTTCGGCGGGGGTTCTTTCGAGAAAGTGGAAGAGAACATTCTGTAATTTCGAATTTTCTCAATCACATCCTTCAATGAAAAATCAAACCTTTCAGAGAAGGCGGTAATTTTCATCATCAGATTTTTATCACCTCGCTCCAGCTCTCTAACCACTTGGCTCGCGCGCTGCAAGAACATCAAGCGACTCTCTTCTTCGTAATCGGTGGTGGCTTCGATTCAGGCGGCATGATGGATGATGCCTCTGGCCAATGACCAGTCGCAGCGTCTGCGGTATCTTCCGTCTTTGCGAATGCCTTTATACGATGTCATGAGCACATCGTCAGTTAACTTGCGAAAATCATTGATCAAAGCGTTCCAATCATCAACTTTCAGCGAGCAATCTGCCGAAATTTTTGTGATATGCCGACTGCTGTGTTTGACGTTATAGTGATTCAATTCTTGAATATCGCAAAAGCGAATTGAGGCTTCCTTAGTGTTATCCAGAGCGATGAGCCCCAAATTTCCTTGCGGATTATTGAACTGAATCCGAGGTCCATCCTGCATTGGCGCCGGCCGTTTTTTCTGCAGTTTCGACAGCCTTCCAACTCTCTTGCTGCCGGACCATACGGTGACATCCTCGCTGAGCTGCGGACCGAAAAGCGCGAGTCCGACGGGATGTCCTGTATCGGCAAACATGCTGGATGTCAGGGAAATGAAACTCTGCAGTCGATCTTGGAACAGATTGGCGCGGATGTAAGATTCGGGAATCAGAATCGCAACCCAAGCACAGTGATTCAAGCACTTTTGCAATGCGAGCTTGTAGATATCGTCGTGCTCGCAATCTGGAAACGGCAGCCCTCGCACAGTGGCGCTGTTCTTTGCCAGCCAGGGTGGATTGGTCACACAGACATCATAGCCTTGCGGGAAGTCTGCAAGTGAGTCTCTTTTTGATACATTACAACTATTCGGGTCGATATCAAAAGAGCGGAATGCATTGCACAAGCTCATATCTTGCAATGTGTGAATGAGACTGTTTGAGCCCGCGAAAGGCTCAAGAATAATCGACTGATCGATTTGCGCATAGCTGGCCCATTGTGCAAATGCTGGGTGGGAAAACGGATTCCCGACAGTGAAATACTGCCCATTGAGACGCTTATGACCGCCTTCCCAATTCCTGGAACTTTTCACTATTGTCGTGCCAGAGGAGTTGGGGTAAATTAATATTTGCCTTGGCAGTCAATCTTTGCGCGGTGTCGAATTGTTGCAAGTTCCTCAATAATTTGACTCGTGGTTCGCTGCCGGCAGTAGCCGCGGATAGCCGACACAGAATGATCGTGACGTTCCTGATTGATTGACATGCAAGCGTCGGTCGCCTGAGTAACCAAATAGCCCAGATCGCAAGCATCGCGAATCGCACTTTCGACACACTGGTCAGAAAGCAAGCCGCTGATCACAAGCTGATGAACTTCCAGATTCCTCAGGACATAATCAATATTCGTCGAAATAAATACCGAAGATGATGTTTTTCGCAGCCAAATCTCATCGTCTGCTGGCACAAGCTGATCGATGACCTGTCCATTCCACGAGCCCTTCGGAACATGAAACCCTGAAATCTTGTAATCCAGACTGCGGTCCCGGCCGTCGCGGGTCAGGCTTTCGATCGTTGTGTAAAGAATCTCAATTCCCTGCTGCCGAAATGCGGTTTGCAGCTTTTGCATATTTGGAATGACAAGTGACTCGAGATTGTCAAAGTACCATCCATACTGACACTCAAATTCTGCCTCTGCCAAATCGTCGAATTCCGCTCCGTCGCGATGTGCACAATAGTTCTGTACATCAATGAATAGCAAAGCCGTGTGCTCTGCAACGAGAGGCACTTCTCTTGAATGATTCAGATTCGGGTCAGTCATGGGCAAAAAGGTCGCATTGGGGTTGTCAAAGCTAGATTGGTCATGTGGCATCATCTGCCTTGGAACTGCGGTGTGCGTTTTTCGTTGAAGGCGAGCACCCCTTCTCTTCGATCCTGCGTGGGTATGGTGCGATAGTAGGCCTCGATTTCAAAGGCCATGGCATCCGACAGAGACATTTGCAAGCCTTTGCGAACAGACTGTTTTGCCTGCCTGACTGCGATGGGTGCATTGGCGGCGATCTTGCGGGCCGTCTCCAGGACTGCTGGCACAAGCTCGGCGGCCGGACAGATCTGATTGACGAGACCCCACTGGCAGGCTTGATCAGCGGTGAACGGTGCGGCGGTCAAAATGGCTTCCAGCGCCTGGCGCTCGCCGATCGCGCGGGCAAGCGTCTGTGTTCCGCCGGCGCCAGGAATAATTCCAATGCCGGTTTCGGGCAGCGCAAAAACAGCCGTTTTACAGGCGTAGATGAAGTCGAGCAGACAGGCAATCTCGCAGCCGCCGCCGTACGCCGCACCGTTGATCGCACCGATGGTCGGTACGGGACAGTCGCGAATTGCGCGTGCCATTCGCTCAATGCCTAAATGCTGCGAAAGCCATTGGTTTTCATCCATTTTCTTGCGTTCCTTAAGGTCAGCGCCAGCGCAAAACGCCCGTTCGCCGCTGCCGGTAACCACGATGCAGCGCAAGTCATAGCAGTCTGTCGCGACCTGCTCAAAATACTGGTACAGTTCCTGTGTCATGCGGGTATTGAATGCATTGGCTGCATGCGGACGATTGAGTGTGAGGATCGCAATCGATTCGTCAGCTGAATTCACCAAAATGGTTTCGAATTTTTTTGTTTTCATGTTTGGGGCGGGTGTGCCGTGTTTTGAATGCAGGTAGATTTGAGTTGCATGTGCTTTGCAATTATAAACTTGTAGCCGAAGGCTCGAAATGCCTGCCATCATGACGCAAGTCGATCTGAAAGTGTGTTTGCGATACAATTCGAGCTGTATGCCGGGCAGACAAGCTGTTCTGTAACGATTCCGTCACTTATTTTTGCTGCGACTGTGTCTGGCATAGGGTGAGGCAGTTTGCGTACGGATACCAATGAGACAAGGTGAGCAGGGATGGGAAATTATGATCGATTGTTTGTGGCCATCTGGCCGCATCCGCACGTTTTGGATCAGGTTGTTCAAGTTCAGTCCCAATTCAAACTCTCGCGCCGGCGGCGATGTATCGACCCGCAAAACATTCACCTGACTCGGGTTTTCTTGGGCATGGTGCCGGCGCATCATACGCAGTCGGTTGCCGATGCGGTCAGCGAGCTGTCGTTTTCTCCGTTTGACATTGATTTTGAGGTGTTGAGCTGCTGGCTTCGAAGCCAGATTGCATGGATCGGCTGCCAGCAGCCTTGCCAGCCCCTGAGCGACTCGCCGCATTTCACCGGGAAAGCCGCAAATTCAAGGCTCATGTAACGGTGGCCCGCAAAGTGCGTCGACTCATCGAGGACTGTATTCGACCGATTCGATGGCCGGTGGATGGGTTGCAGCTGGTGCGTACTTCTGCTGGCGAGCAGGTCAGCGTTTATGAGCCGCTGGTGCGGGTTGAGGCCGCTGCCGATTAGTTCATAAGCACCGCAGAGACCGAGCCCAGCGCGCCTAAATCGACCGTGACACGATCACCCGCGCAAATAGGTTTCGGAGCGCCGCAAACACCCGTCGTAATGTAGTGTCCGGCTGCGACGGTGATATCCCGGGCCAGCAAAGTATTGACCACCCATTGCAGCGCTGCAACCGGGCCGCCCATTGCATCTGCGCCAGTGCCCAGCGCCGCAGCTTCGCCATTGATAATCAGTTTCGTCGGCGCCTGCGACAGGTCAGCATTCCGCCATTCCCCGGGAGCCGGATTGCCGACAATCCAATCGCGAGCGCAGGCACAATCGGCCAGCAAAGCCGCCGTGCCGACTTTGGAAAATTCAGAAAACCTGGAATCTGGCATTTCCAGACTCGGGTGCAAGCTTGCGACCGCATCCAGTATTTCCTCGATTGAACAGGGTTTTTGTCCAGGACGCAGGTCGCGCCCCATGCGAAAGGCAAATTCGGCTTCAGCGACCGCCATGCGGTTGCCAGCCATGGAAATGATTGAATCGTGCGGGTGAATGTTTGAGGCAAGGTAAGGCCCTTCAATCGGTCCATCCGCGCCGATATGTTTTTGTCCGGCTGCACTGGTGGCCGCGATTTTCCAGCCGCCGATGCTGTCTTGGGCCAGCTCAGCCCATTCGAGCTGCACTTGCCGGCCCTGCTCTGGGGATTGGGGCTTGCACTCGGGCGGCAGGTCGGCGATTGTCTCGCCAGCATTCCACAGCGCCATCAAGGTCGCCGCAGCCTGTCGTGCTGAATCGTTGCTCATAGCCAGTGGCATTGCGGTCTTGCGGTTCTCAGCGTTCAAGATACGCTCGTTTGTTCGGGACTTCTTCCCACTGTTTCGCATCAGGCGGCGCTTCAATCATAGCCGATATCACTGGCCAGATCAGGCTCAGTTCGGCATTGAGCTCCATAAAATCCTGATGCTCTGATGGCAGCTCATCCTCTGCGTAGATCGCATTGATGGGGCATTCCGGCTCGCATAAGCTGCAATCGATGCACTCTTCAGGATCAATAACAAGCATATTCGGGCCCTCGTGAAAACAGTCGACCGGACAGACTTCGACGCAATCGGTGTACTTGCATTTGATGCAGACTTCTGTAACTACATATGTCATGACACAGATCTAGAAATTAGAAATTGAGCGAAACAAGATGAATGAAATTGGCTGGATCGGCAATTTGCGAGCAGTACCAGCCGCAATCCAGCGCGGACTGCGTAATTTTATCAAAGCAAGTACTTTCCAAACAAAAAAACTCACGCGTCTGCATCGTCAGCTTGCTTTAGACGGTAGAGGACCTCAAGCGCCTCGCGGGGGCTCAAGGCATCGGGATCGATCTGATCAAGGCGCTCTCGGAGTGGCGAATGCGCTGGCGCAGGATGGTCAAATAAAGACATTTGGTACAGCTGCCCGGGTGCAGGCTCTCCGCAAATATGCCCCGAGCTTCGGAATTCCAGCAATTTTTCCGAGGCGCTGGCGATGACCTTGGCAGGGATGCCGGCCAGACGCGCAACCTGGATGCCGTAGCTTTGATTTGTGGCGCCGTCTTTGACTTCATAAAGAAACACAATTTTCCCTTCATGCCGAACCGCATCAAGGTGCACATTGGATGCGCCTTCCATGTTGTCGGCTAATGCAGTAATCTCAAAATAGTGGGTTGAGAACATGCTCATTGCCTTGACATCGTGCAGCAGACTCTCGGCGCAAGCCCAGGCCAGCGCAAGTCCATCATAGGTGCTGGTGCCGCGTCCAACCTCATCGACAATCACCAGGCTGCTGGCGGTGGCTGCGTGCAGAATGGTCGCCATTTCGGTCATCTCAACCATAAAGGTGGAATTGCCGGAGCTTAAGTCATCCGACGCGCCGATGCGCGTGAAAATACGATCGATGGGTCCGATCACAGCACTTTGCGCCGGTACATAGCAGCCCGTGTAGGCCATTAGTGCGATGACCGCGCATTGTCGCATGTAAGTGCTCTTGCCGCCCATATTGGGGCCGGTGATCAGCATCAGCCTGCGCTGTGGATCGAGGGTAACCGAGTTCGGGACAAATGGCTTGGGCAGCATCGACTCAACAAGCGGATGCCGGCCGGCGGTGATGTCGATGCCGGGCCTGTCAGTCAGTTGCGGTTTGCTGAATTTCAGCTCGGCAGCTAGAATTGCAAAGTTGCAGAGCACATCAATTTTGGCAATCGCATCGGCGGTTGCCTGCATGTCCGGGACGCAGGGCTGGAGTGATTCGAGGACCTCATCATAGAGCAGTTTCTCGCGCGCCCTGGCCTTCTCTTTCGCACTGAGAATCTGGTTTTCGAATTCCTTCAGCTCAGGAATCAGGTAGCGCTCGACATTCTTCAGGGTCTGTCTTCGGACATACTCAGGCGGAATCGAGTCGGCTGCCGAGCGTGAAACCTCAATGTAATAGCCATGGATGCGGTTATATTGAATGCGCAGGTTGCGGATTCCAGTTTTGGCCCGCTCCCGGGTTTCCATGTCAATCAATGCCTGGCCAGAATCCTCTCTGAGCTTTGTCAGCTGATCAAGTTCATCATCATAGCCGCGGCGGATGACACCGCCATCGCGGACGGCTGGCGCTGGCTCGTCTGCGATCGCGCGGGCGATCAATCCGGTCACTTCGGGCAGGTTTTGGAGTGATTGGCACAGCTGCGCAATGCAGGTGTCCGGCGGCGGGCCGATGGTCTTGATCAGCGCCGGAATCGAGCTCAATGAATCGCGGATGCGAATCAGATCCAGCGGATTGGCAGAGCGGGTTGCAATTCTTGAGACGATGCGCTCGATATCACCGATATTTTGCAGAGATTTGTTTGTGGCAGCGGCGCGGCTGTCGTGGAGCAGATGCTCAATCACCTGATGCCGATTTTCGACTTCGGCTCGGTCGCGCACTGGAAACCGAACCCAGCGCCGCAGCTGCCGAGCCCCCATTGCAGTGGCGCAGCGATCCAGCAGATGCAGCAGACTGGATTTTGCATCCCCCGCCAAGGATTGCTCAATTTCCAGATTGCGCCAGCTGTGCGCATCGACGATCAGCGACTGATCCGGCCTTTCAATTCGCAGGGACTGGACATGCGGCAGATCTGCTCCATAGACATCTTTGGCGTACTGCAGCAGCGCGCCGGCGACTGCGATCGCTTCCGGATACTCTGCACATTCAAATATCGCCAGGTCCACCAGGCCGAACTGCTCCATTAGAACCTCTTTAGCTCGATGCGAGGCAAAATACCAATGAGCGACTGATTGGGTGTGCCTTGTGAGTTCTGAAAGCGTCGGATCGGATTCATCAAGCAGGGTCTCGGCTGGATTGAGACGCTCGATTTCAGAGTGAATTGAGGTGTCGGGCGCCAGTTGTTTCGCATTGAAACGCCCGCTTGAGACCTCCAGCGTCGCGATGGCCCAGCAGTGGCTGTATCGTTTAACGGCGGCCAGCAGATTCTCGCTTCGCGGGTCCAGAAAGGTCTCATCCATCAGTGTGCCGGGGGTAATCACGCGCACCACCTGTCGCTCAACCGGTCCTTTGGACTGCGCCGGGTCGCCGATTTGCTCGCAAATGGCGACAGATACGGATTGGTCCAGCAGCTTTTGGATGTACTGGTTGACGCTGTGATGCGGAATACCCGCCATGCTCACTGCGTTTGCGCTCGACTTGTTGCGGCGTGTGAGCGCAATTCCGAGCAGTTCCGCACCTTTTTCGGCATCTTCGTAGAACATCTCATAGAAGTCACCCATGCGGTAAAAAACGAGTGTGTCCGGGTAGTCGGCCTTGATGCTGAGATACTGTTGCATCATCGGCGTGCTGGCTGGGTTTGATCGGGATGTTGCGGTCATTCAGAAGAAAAATCGCGGCGGAAATTTTTGTATTTTTCGGAGATGATGCCGAACAGCTTTTCATAGATACAGGCATTGCCGGCAATGATCTGGTCAGCTGCGAGGACGTTTGGATTGCCGCTGAAGTCCGTTACGATGCCGCCTGCCTCCTCAATCAGCAAGGTGCCGGCGGCCATATCCCACGGCTGCAGCCCTGATTCCCAAAAGCCGTCATAGCGGCCGCAGGCAACGTACGCCAGATCCAGAGCCGCCGCCCCGGGCCTGCGTACGCCTGAAGTGCGGTGCGCGAGATCCCGAAAAACCTCAATCCAAAAGTCCGATGAGTCGGTCTCACGGAACGGAAATCCGGTTCCGATAAGAGAATAATCGAAGTCACGGACTTCACTGACACGAATTCGCCGGTTGTTCAGCTGCGCCCCCTCGCCGCGGTTTGCGGTGTACAGATCCTCGTGTACAGGGTCATAGATGATTGCATGCTCAAGGCGTTCTTTGCGCCGCGCGGCGATTGACACGCAATACTGCGGCACACCGTGCATGTAGTTGGTGGTGCCATCCAGCGGGTCGATAATCCATTCGACATCGCGGCCGCTGCTGGAAAGCTGCTCCTCAGTCAGGATGGCATGGTTAGGGTATGCCTCATGAATGGTTTCGACGATCGCCTGCTCGGCGAGCAGGTCAACTTCCGTGACAAAATCTCTGGCGCCTTTGCGGTCGGCGCGCAGCTGGTCAACCCGGTATGACTTCTGCACGATGATCTTGCCCGCTTTGCGTGCGGCTTTAACAGCGATGTTGACCAAGGGGTGCATGGTGTTGATCTTCGATGCGGCAGCGCTGATGCTCAGTGCAAGGGTTTCTATTCAGAAATATCGCGGCTGTCAAACGATGGGATCATCCATTCGAAGCGATATTCCGCCTCCGGCTGCAGGCGGATACACTGATGAGCAAAAAGCTGGACTTGACTGTCCGGTCAGTGTGCTTGAGTCACCATTTGCAACTTTTCCAGCCAATTCAGGATCGTTGTGCGCCTGCTCGCCATTTTACCCTAAACCAAGTGCGGTGTAGCATCCGCCGAATCGAAATTCAGTCAGTGAAAATCCAAGGCGGTCAGCTTGTCGGAGTCAAGTGCCTCCGGCTGCGCAATTCAAGAGGATATTCGCCGCCTCATAAGGCCTGCACCACTCGCCTCAGACTTCGACAGGCGTGTGATTGAAACTTTGCATCGCGAGTACTTTTTCCCGACCCCCCAAACTTGCCAGTTTTCTTGCCTGATCTGTTGCACAGCGCACCGCCGTCGATTCAGGGTCAAGGATGCTGATCAGTTTCGCATGCATGGCTTCCAGACAGCGACGATGCTCCGGTTTTTGGCTCAAATCCTGCAGTTCATTCGGGTCGCTGGCGAGATTGAACAGCTGCGGACTGTGGCCGCCGGCATAGTACACATATTTCCAGCCAGCATGCCTGATCATATAGAAACTGACCGGTGTGCCGCCATCATGATACTGCGACAGTATGAAACGCTCATAGTCGTTTCGCACAGCTGCCTGCTGCAGTGCTTGAGAAGCCCATGCTTGCTGAGATGCGGCTGATTTTCTGCTCAGCGCCAGCTCTACTGTTGCCCCAATGTCGGTCAGCGACACCGGCACCGAGCAGCGCGGCGCAGCAAATCCCGGACCAGCCGCGATCATGGGAATCGCACAGGAGCGCTCAAACATCACTGATTTCGTCCACAGTCCGAATTGCCCAAGCATCTCTCCATGATCCGACAGGTACAGAATCATCGTGTTGTCTAAATTTCCTGTATCTTCCAATGCCTTGAGCAATTGACGAATGTTATTGTCCAGAAAGCTCACCAGACCAAAGTAGCATCGAATGGCGTCCAGACGCTTGTGATCATTGAAATAATCGTCATAATTCCAAAACGCCCGCAGGGCTCGAATAACGGGATGATTGACCGCAGTTGACTGGCTTGAATCCAGCGGCAACTCCAATGGAGCGGCTCTGTACAGTTCGTAAAAGTCTTTGGGTGCGGTCAGCGGGTAGTGGGGGCTCACAAACGAGGTAAAAATCACCCACGGTTTGTCTTTGAGTTTTGCTGGATAGGTGTGCAGCCAGCTCACAGCTTTGGCAGTAATTCGCCTGTCATACTGTGTGTAGTCACTTTCCCCCGGTCCCGTTTGCGCAGCGAGTTCCCAGGTGTCCTCAAATGGCGGCAGCGGATCTTTGAGCAAAGCAAGCGGCCAGCCCAGCCCGTTATTCACCGCATGCATGGGGATATGCTCTTCGGTAAAACCATTGTCATCCGCAGCCGAGCGAAAATGGAGCTTGCCAAAAGAGACAACTGGAATTCCCAGATCCCGCACACGGTGCATCCAGCTTTCTGGCCTGCCGGCATAGGGCTCCGCAGAGGACCAGCAGCCCAGCTCATGGACCTGCAGCCCGGTGGCAAGACTTGCACGTGCAGGAACACAAATGGGCGAAGGTGTATATGCCTGCTCAAAAAGGGTCCCTTTTTTTGCAAGCTGATCCAAAGCAGGTGTCTGTACCGTGGTGTGCCCGTAACAGCCGCTAAAGGCGCGGGCATGCTCATCTGAGCAAATCACGAGGACATTGGACGGTTTCATTGCAGGCTTGCCTGCGTGATAAATCTGCTGCGCTTCCCAGGGCTCATCTTTGTCTGCCTTTTGCAACTGAGAATCAATTCTGCCTCAAGAGTGTGCACTTCAAAGTTTCGAGTCACAGCGATACCCTTCGATCATGTGGATGATATTGACGGTTTGACGAACGGAAACGGCTGATATTTTTTCAGCCAAAGGGACAGTCCAGGCAGCTGGGGCAAACGACCCATAGGTGCTCGAGTTTCAGCTCGTCAATTGAAATTCGCATTGACTCAGAATCGCTTGCCGTCCAATGTGAAAAACAAATCAAGTTTTGCACCGGCCTGTGCGCTCCATAAGCAGGCTGAATCAATGTTCAAAGTGTCGAGTATCTGCTTGATTACAAATCTTTCAAACGAAGTCTTCCATTTTGGATGTCCATAAAGCGGGCTGATCGAATTCAGTTCAAGCAAGGCAGGCTGCAATCTCGAATCTTTGAGGCAGATTTTTGTTGATCCAATTTGACGCTTTTTTATGTTTTCGTGCCAAGGAGGCGGGACTCTGACCATAAAGGCTGAGGTCAAAAAGTTCAGGTAACGGCGCACAGCGAAAGGAATGGGCTTTGCAGTCGCTGCGGTAGAGATAGAGTGGATTTTGCGCTGGAAAATCTTCCGTGGCAGATGAGCCCTGGTCTGTGACAAAATGCAGTGTCTCTCATGCATTGACAGGCATGCTCCTAACGGATAAAAATTCTCTGTTTTGGGGCGCCGCAGCGGGCCGCATGCGCTGAAATCGCGGATGTCCCAAAACAGGGTGTTGCTGAATATATCAATTAGACATACGGGTTTCTCTGTTTAACAACGGGACAGCGATGGACTCATGTGTATTTTTTGGGGTCAATGAATCTGTCACGACAGGAAAAATCTCTCATTCTGTCCGCGCGGTGTTCTCATTGCCAGTGTGGTATTGACCGATTTTGGACAGCACTTGCTGCGACCCGCAATATTGCGGAAATGTATCATAGATGACAGGCATAGGTCATCAAATCAGCGATTATCGCGCAGGGGGCGACTGAGCTGAAATCCTTTGCTGTTATCAGCCCTGATCTATAACCCTGCAGTTGAGAATCAGCCTGGGATAATGCTGCGGACTCAGTCCATTGCAGGGTCAGCTGATTCAATTTCCCTGGGTTTGGCATCTCTTCTAAGTGTGGCGCTGATCGGTTGAATCTGTGTCGGGATCGTGTATTGAATGGGGCCGCAGACACAAGATCATTTTCATTGATATCTGCTGCTTGAGCAATCATTCCATGTTGAGAAACTTCAGATTGAGGTAAGATTACCACCTCAGCACCTGCGAACCCGAGACTGCGCGGTCTCATGCGCCTTGAGGAGGCAAGTCAATTCATGCAAACTTTCAGACATTTCATCAAAGGTCAATATGTTGACTCAGACAGTGGGCAGTGGATCGAGAGTGTGGATCCGTTTTCCGGTGCAGTCTGGGCGCGTGTTCCGCAGGGGACGGCCAGCGACATCGATGCTGCGGTAGCAGCTGCCAAAGAAGCTTTTAAAGATCCCAGCTGGGCTGAGCTGTCCGCCAGCTCACGTGGCAAATTGATGCGCAGACTCGGCGATCTGGTGCTGGAAAACGCCGATCGGCTGGCGGAGCTTGAAGTGCGCGATAACGGCAAACTGTTCGCCGAGATGCAGGCGCAGATGCTTTATCACCCGGAGTGGTGGTATTACTTCGCCGGCTTGGCCGATAAAGTTGAAGGTTCCGTGCTGCCAATCGATAAGAAAGATGCATTCTGCTATACCCTCTATGAGCCGCTGGGTGTAGTCGGCGCGATTACCGCTTGGAACTCGCCGCTGCTGTTTGTTGCCTGGAAATGCGCGCCGGCATTGGCTGCCGGCAACACGGTGGTCGTCAAGCCGTCGGAATTCACCTCAGCGAGTACGCTAGAGTATGCCAGACTGGTCCGCGATGCGGGCTTTCCAGATGGTGTCTTCAACGTCGTCAGCGGCTACGGCGCAGAGGTTGGCGCGGCGCTGGTTGAGCATCCTGATGTCGCGAAAATCACGTTCACTGGCTCGGATATTTCGGGCCAGAAAATCTACGAAAATGCCGCTAAAGACATCAAGCATGTCTCACTTGAGCTAGGCGGCAAGTCGCCGAACATCGTATTTGAGGACGCGGACTTGGATATGGCCGCTAAAGGCGCTGTGTCGGGTATCTTTGCCGCAACTGGACAGACCTGTGTGGCCGGCTCACGCCTGCTGGTGCAAGAAAGCGTCCATGATGAGTTCTTGGAGCGTCTGCTGGCGATCGCTAGAGGCGCTCGGCTCGGCAATCCCATGAATGCCGGGACGCATATTGGCCCCATTACAACTCGGCAGCAGTTCGACAAAGTGGTTTCGTATATTGAGGTTGCAAAAAACGAGGGCGCACAGCTGGTGTTCGGCGGCGCGCCCTGCAAAGTGCCCGGCGCCGATGCCCAGCAGTTTGTCGAGCCCACAATTTTCACAGATGTGACCAACGATATGCGCATTGCGCAAGAAGAGGTGTTCGGGCCGGTGCTGGCAGTGTTGAGGTTCAAGGATGAAGATGAGGCGCTTGAGATTGGCAATGATGTAGTCTATGGACTGGCGGCCGGCGTCTGGACCAAAGACATTCGTCGCGCTCTGCGCTTTACCAGAGCCCTGACAGCCGGCACTGTATGGGTCAACACCTATCGCGCTTTCAGTTACATGACACCATTTGGGGGCATGAAACGCAGCGGACTTGGCCGTGAGAGCGGCATGGAAGCCATCCGTGAGTATTTGCAAGTCAAAAGTGTTTGGCTTTCAACCGCGACCGATGTGCCGAATCCATTCGGTCTGCGGTGACGATTGCGGCTTATCGACGTGCCAGTTCGAATTGTTCTAATCGAGCCGTCGCATCCAGGCAATATTGGCGCCGTCGCCCGAGCCATCGGGAATATGGGGATTGGCGAGCTGTGGCTGGTCAATCCGTCTGATCACCTCAGTGAAGAAGCCAAAGCGCGCGCTGCGGGCAACGATGTAGTTCTAGCGAATGCCCGAGTCTGTGACAGTCTGGACCAGGCTGTTGCGGACTGCATTTTTGTGGTGGGTACCAGCGCCCGGGTGCGCACGGTGGGCTGGCCGAACCAGCTGCCCGAAGATGCAATGGTGCAGGCCGCAAAGGTGACCGCACACAATCAGCTCGCCGCAGTTCTTTTCGGGCCGGAAAGAACAGGCCTTTCAAACACCCATGTGGAACGCTGCGATCTGCTGGTACGTATTCCGGTCGATGACCGAGCGCCTTCAATCAATCTGGCCGGCGCCGCCTTGATTATGCTTTATGAGCTGCGCCTTGCGCAGCTTGAGCAGCAGGCGGATCTGAGTGCCTCGGCATTATCGCAGCCATCCGATGAGCGGATGGCGACTCGCCAGCAAATCGAGGGTCTGTTTGAGCACCTTTTTGAGATCAGCAGCCAAGTCGGGTTCATTGCTCACGGTCCGCGCGAGATCCTCAAGCGGAAGATGCGGCGTGTGTTTTTGAATCCGGGTCTGAAAGAGAATGAGGTCAACATTCTGCGCGGGTTTCTGACCGCGGTCGGGAAAAAGATCGGCACGGGCGCTCAAGATATCGATGGGCGCTAGGCGCAGGCGGCGCTGGATTGCGGGCTCGGCGATTTTCCTCGGGATTGTATTCTCCGGCCCCGTGTACTATTTGGTGACTGGTGAATTGATGAGCGCGCATTGGTCTGAGGCCGCCAAGGGATCATCCGGCATCGCACCGCTTGCCGCGCAGACGCCGGAGGCCGTTGCACAGGTTTATGCAGCCCGTACGTGGGGCCGGCGGGGTGCCGTTGCCGTCCACACCTGGATTTCAGTGAAGCCATCGAATGCTCAAAGCTACACGGTTTATCAGAAAATCGGCTGGCGACTGCGATACGACAGCGCTGCGGTGGTGATTCGCGAAGATGTCCCTGACCGGCTCTGGTACGGGAATCAGCCCTGGCTGATTGGAGAGGTGCGCGGGGCGGGCGCCGATGCTGTGATTGACAAGATTCACAAAGCGGCATTGAGTTATCCTTATGCCAGGCATTACGCGATTTGGCCTGGACCCAACAGCAATACTTTCGTCGCCTGGATTTCGCGGCGTGTTCCGGAACTGCGTACTGACCTGCCGCCGCTGGCCATTGGGAAGGATTATCTGGGGCCGAAAATGTTCTTTGCCAGATCGCCGAGCGGTACCGGTTATCAGCTGAGTCTATGGGGCGTGATCGGCATGACGGTCGGGCGTGAGGAAGGTGTTGAGTTCAATCTTGCGGGTGTGCATTTCGGGATTGACTTCAAGGGGATGGGGCTGCGGCTGCCTGGTTTTGGCATTGTGTCGCTGCTTGGCAGGTGATGCCGAGCAGCGCGCCTGTGACGAGATTGTGCTGCCCGCGAGAGAAGTACAGCTGGATGCACTCATTCGCTTTGCCGCCTTTGCTGAAAACGACAAGACACTCCCGGCCGAATGATTGCTCAAAGCTCAGCTGCCTGGCCGGGACTGTTTTTCCAGCGGTATGCAGATCATGATTTGATTGTAAGAATCTGCAATATTTTTCTTAATCCGATGGCGCTGACGCCATCCGCTATCGGAAAACGCTCATCGCCGGCATAAACGACAAATGCCTGATCTGGCTGAATGTCTTCGATCGCATTGTAAAACCCCTTGGATGGTTTTGGCACAGAACCCGACTTTATTTCTACAGCCCAAGTTTCTGACAGGCCTGGAAACTCCAATACCAGATCAATCTCTGCACCTGACGCGGTTCGGTAAAAACTGGTTAATGTCTGTGCTGGGGCAGCTGCACAAATGTTGTCAATTGCGAAACCCTCCCAGCTCATGCCCAATTTCGGGTGGTGATAGAGCGCATCTCGGCTGGGAATGTTGAGCAATGCATGGAATACTCCGCTGTCTCGGACGTAGAATTTAGGTGATTTGACCAGCCGCTTTTTCACATTGGCATGCAAAGGAGGCAGTCTTCTGATGAGAAAAAGATCAACTAGCAAATCGAGATACCGTGAGATCGTTTTGCCTGCAACTGCAAGACTCTGCGCAAGCTGTGAGGCATTGAGCACCTGCCCTTGGCTGTGTGCCAGCATGGTCCAAAATCGATTCAGTGTTTCCGCTGGAATGCGAGGTCCCAGATCTGGAATGTCGCGTTCCAGGTAGGTTCGAATAAAGCTGCTGCGCCAGAGCATGCTGTGTCTGTCCGACTTCGCTAGCAAGCTGTCTGGAAATCCGCCTCGTATCCACAGCTGCTCCGCATCAATGGCATCGATTTCTGTCACGCCGATGGGCGGCAGCTCGATATAGGCGAGCCGTCCGGCCAGACTTTCACCGGTTTGTTTCATTAAAGACATTGAAGCCGATCCCAGAAAGAGGAATCTGCCGGTACTAAACCCCTTTTCTCTGCCTCTGTCAATGGAGCCGCGCAATGCTTGGAACAGATCTGGTGCGCGATGAACCTCATCTAGAATGACCAGCTCATCCATATGGCTTTCCAAGTATTGGATGGGGTCCGCCAGTCTGCGACGATCGCGCGGGTCTTCAAGGTCCAAATATCGACTGGCGCAGTCTTGCGCCAGCTGCTTCGCCAATGTTGTTTTTCCAACCTGTCTGGGGCCCAGCAATGCAACCGCTGGAAAATGAGCCAGTCGCTCTCGAATCGCGACACTTTGATTTCTTGTAATCATGGCTGTTATTATGGCATGTGATGTCAGAATAACAGGGTTTATTTGAAGGTCACGCCAGTGCTGGACGGATCAAATGGATTGCCGGGACGGATCGTTCAGCAGCCTGAGGCAGGCGTGCCCTTTGCTGGAGAAGAATGCTGAATCGAGGTTTCGTGCATAGGCGAATTTTCTCCAGTGCAAGCCGAATTTGAGAGGCAGTATCGCTGCTGCCCATCAGTCAGTTACGCAGACACTATAGTTTCTGATTCACTCATAAAACCATATTTGAATGTATAATCCTTGAAAATAATGTTTGATATATGCAAATTTCATGATTAAGTCAACTGAAATCAAGGAGGCAGTGCCTAGAAAATTTTTGCTCTCCAGAATCAGGCACTCATTCGGAGTGCATCCGGCAGTGGCGATTGTCGGCGCGCGTCAATGCGGAAAAACCACGCTGTCGAAGCTGTTTGCGCATGATGAGCCGCATATTTCTTTCTACGATTTGGAAAGGTTTGCCGACCGGCGACTGCTGGAAAATGCCGAATCCGTGCTGCTGGATCATGAAGGCACTGTAGTGATCGATGAAATTCAGCGTATTCCAGCGCTTTTTGAGGTGTTGCGCGTGGTCATTGACAGCGCACAGCGCAAAGCCAGATTTCTTTTGCTCGGCAGCGTCTCTCCGAGCTTGATCAAAGGAGTGTCGGAATCGCTGTCTGGCCGCGCCGGTCTGGAGAGAATAAGCGGTTTTTCCATCGACGAGGTGCCTGACATGAATTGGAAGCAATTATGGACGCGGGGCGGGTTTCCGCGAAGCACACTGGCTGCCAATGACGAAATGTCGGTGCTTTGGCGTGAGAGTTTTGTGGATACTTTTTTGGAGCGCGATGTGCCGCAGTTTGGCATTTCCATTGCGCCAGATACGCTGCGGCGATTCTGGACGATGCTCTCACACTATCACGGACAGGTCTGGAACGCGGCAGAATTCGCGCGAGCCCTAGGAGAAAGTCAGGCGGCCGCAAGAAAATATCTGGACATCCTCAGTTCAGCATTTATGGTCCGGGTGCTGCCTCCGTGGCATGAAAACATAAAAAAGCGCCAGATTAAAGCGCCCAAAGTTTATGTTCGCGATGCTGGCATTCTGCACACTTTGCTTGAACTCAATTCGTATGCAGCCTTGCGCAGTCACCCGAAGGTGGGCGCCTCCTTCGAGGGACTGGTGATTGAGCACATTATCAACAGGCTGCAATCTAGAAACTGCTATTTTTGGGGCACCCATGGGGGCGCCGAGCTCGACTTGCTGACTGCAGTGAAAGGCAAGCGGTATGGATTTGAAGTGAAATACAGCGACTCGATTGGAACGACACGCTCGATGCGAACTGCGATTTCCAGTCTGCGCCTGGAGCACTTGTGGATTGTTCATCCAGGAGCGGACAGCTATCGGTACGACGATAAAATCTCCAGCATCGGGTTTGACCGACTCATCGAACTGATTGATCTTTTGAAACAAGGCAAGATTTGATCAGACGAGCGCAGTGCTCAGTCAAGTCAAAGTCACTGCATCTTGCCTCTCCCTGCCGCTGGGTGTTGAGAATGCCCGCCAATGCTGATCTTGAGATGACTTCAAATTTTCGGATTTGTCTCTCGGGAAGCCTGACCGAATAATGATATCCATGTCAAAGCCCTGCGTCGAGCAAATGGAATCATTTATAATGACGCAGGCCTGAGGATTCAGGCTGTCGCAGCGAAGCGGGCGCAATGCGCAAAAGACGTGAGTCCAGATTGTGGCTCGGCTGCGTAAAATGGCAGACAGGAATCTGCTTGATGGACCTCTCGCGATGGCAAACTTGAGCCGATGGTTTAGGTGCAGACAGGCCGCGCATCAAGAAGCATCAAAAATCAAGTAATTGCTGGCAACAGGCTGTTGCCGGATCAAGACGGGCTTAGATGATTGGTGAGCAAAAAATTACGCTTGAAAAGCAATCAAGCAATCCTTATTCTGTTCTGAGTTGAATGGTGTGTAAGTTATGGCGATAAACCTTACAGAATCCGCTGCCGAGCGGGTGCGCGGCTACTTGTCTGACGGCGACGGTCAGGGCCTGCGCTTTGGTGTGCGCAAGACGGGGTGCTCCGGTTTCGCCTATGTTGTCGATATCGCAAACGATGTGCATGACGACGATTATGTATTTCAAAGCCAAGGCATCGATGTCTTCGTCGATCCTGAGAGTCTGGCTTTGGTTGACGGCACCACAATACATTTCAGCAAGCAGCAGCTCGCAGAAACTTTTGTATTTCAAAATCCAAACGTCAGTGCGGAATGCGGCTGCGGTGAAAGTTTCACAGTAGACGATTAGCCAGCTCCCCGCCGCAGTTCAAAGTTTTTTCACTCACCCTGCTCTTCAGCAAGCCATGACTGCAGCGCCGCCGTCAGCATCCGGCGCCGACCGCCCGACTGTCAGCATTCAGACGCTGGGCTGCAAAGTCAATGCATTTGAATCAGAGTACATTTATCACCGCCTGCAAGCGGCAGACTATGCCCGCAGCGATGACACGATCGCAGATGTCTGTATTGTCAACACCTGCACCGTAACCCGTGAGGCCGACCGACAGTCCCGCCAGGCAGTTCGGCGGGCTGTGCGAGAAAATCCGCAGGCAACCATCGTCGTCACCGGCTGCTATGCCGAAATGAATCCCGAGGAATGCGCCCGGATCGAGGGTGTAGATCTGGTTGTACCTGGCTCAAGAAAACTTGAGATGCCGCGTTACATCAAAAATTTTCAGACAGATGGACTCGGCCCGAATGCCCGTCTGCCAGTGCGAGCAACTCAGAGCCATCCATTGCCGAGCGAGCCGATTGCAGCTTTTCAGGAACGTTCTCGCGCATTTGTTCAAGTGCAGCAAGGCTGCGACAATGGCTGCACTTTCTGTATTATTCACCAGGCGCGCGGCCCGAGCCGCTCCGTGCTGCCGACTGCCATCAGCCGCCAGGTCGGCCTCCATATAGAGAGCGGCTTCCGCGAAATCGTGCTGTGCGGCATTGATTTGGGTCAATATGGAACGGATCTGCCCGTTCATCATAGTCACCCCCTTACGCTGGCGAAACTGACGCGGGAGCTGGCTTTGCGATTTCCGCACTGCCGGTTTCGCTTGAGCTCGATTGATCCGGCACACCTCACCGCGGAACTGATTTCAACGATCGCCGAGCGGCCGAATGTGTGTCCGCATATTCATTTATCGCTGCAAAGCGGATCCGCCGTTATCCTAAAGCGCATGAAACGGCGTTATGCGCCCGAGGATGTTTATCGCGCAGTCAGCCAATTGCGTGGTGCCAGGCCAGAATTGGTATTGTCGGCCGATGTGATGGCCGGCTTTCCAACCGAGTCAGAGGAGAACTTTGCTGACACCTGCAAAATGATCCATGATCTCGAGATTGCATATCCGCATGTCTTTGCATACTCGCCGCGCCCCGGTACGCCGGCTGCAAGAATTCCCAAACAAGTGCGTCCCGCGGAGCGCAAGGCGCGGGCAAAGAAATTGCGAGAATTAGGTGAAACGGTTCGATTGCGCATGCTCAGGCGCTTTGCAGGCCAGCGCTGCGAGGTTTTGTTTGAAAACTACCTTGAAGATCTAGGCATGACCAGGGCGCGCATGTCGAATTTCATTCCGGTCTATCTATCGGGCAAGGCGCATATTCCACAGGATTTGGCATGGGTGCAAACCATGCGCGTCCATCAAGACGGCTTGCTGGGTGTGATCCCAGAATAAAGGACGGAATCTCATGCAATCCTCACCGATTCGGGTACTGGGCGGCAACCTGCTTTGACCTGAGCGATGAGCTGTCGATAACTTAAACAAGGGACACAATCTATGGCTATAGAGCAAACACTATCGATCATCAAGCCTGACGCAGTCAGGCGAAATCTGATTGGCGAGATCAACCGCCGTTTTGAGGCCGCAGGCCTGTCTATCGTCGCGTGTCGCATGCTTCACCTGACGCAAGAGCAGGCAGAGGGCTTCTACGCCGTGCATCGCGAGCGTCCGTTCTTTTCCAGTCTGGTCGCCTATATGCAAAGCGGTCCGATTGTGGTCCAGGTGCTCGAGGGCAAAAACGCCATCAAGATGAATCGTGAGATCATGGGAGCAACAAACCCGGCCGATGCAGCGCCGGGAACGATTCGCGCGGATTTTGCAGAATCGCTGGAGAGCAACTCCGTACACGGCTCGGACGCTCCGGAAACTGCGGCAGTGGAAATCGCTTATTTTTTCTCGCCCGCGCAGATCCACGCGCGTCAGAGCAAGCTGTAACCAAGCTGCTGCGGCAGGGAGCCGGCACACGTCAATGAAAGCTAATTTGATGGGCTATCAGCGAACGGCGCTGACCGAGTTCATGACTCAGCTGAGCGAGCCCGCGTACCGAACCGATCAGATATTCAAGTGGATTCACCAAAGGCGTGTCACTGATTTCGATCAGATGACTGACCTCAGCAAAGATCTGCGCCGCCGCCTTGCTGCAGCCGCTGTCATTGAAAACCTCTCGGTGGCCAGCGACCTTGAGTCATCGGATGGTACCCGCAAGTGGCTGCTGCAGCTGCCGGACGGAAACTGTGTTGAGACGGTTTTCATACCGGAGCCGTCGCGAGGGACGCTGTGCATATCGTCCCAAGTGGGGTGTTCCCTGACCTGCTCATTCTGCGCAACCGGTCGCCAAGGCTTCAATCGCAACTTGACCACTGCGGAGATCGTTTCTCAGGTGTGGCTTGCGATCAGTCTGCTGCAGTCAGAAGAAGCCCCGCGCCCGCTGTCCAATGTGGTGCTGATGGGCATGGGGGAGCCGCTGCTGAATTATGCAGAGGTTGTGCCGGCTCTGCGAATTTTTCTGGATGACTGCGCGTACGGACTGTCGCGGCGCAAAGTCACGCTGTCTACGGCGGGTGTCGTGCCCGGGATCAAGCGTCTGCTTGAGGACTGTCCAGTGAGTTTGGCAGTTTCGCTGCATGCTCCCAATAATGAGCTGCGAGCGCAGCTGGTGCCGCTGAACAAAAAATACCCCATTGAAGAGCTGATGGAGACTTGCCGCCTGTATGCAAGTTTCGATCGCCGCTGGCGCGTAACATTTGAATATACGATGCTCAAGGGCATCAATGACTCGGTCGAGCATGCTCAGCAGCTTGTCCGGCTGCTGGCCGGCTTGCCGTCAAAAGTCAATCTAATCCCCTACAACGCTGTTGAGGGGCTGGTCTATGAGCGCTCATCGGCCGCCGCCATCAATCAGTTTCGCGATGCGCTGCTCAAGGCCGGCATCATGACCATTACTCGCAAAACTCGCGGTGACGATGTCGATGCGGCTTGCGGTCAGCTCGTTGGCCGATTCAAGGATCGCACCAAAAGATCATTGCGTCTGGGCATTGCGCCCGCGATGACAGCGGTGCAGTGATGCATGAATTCACTAGCGTGAGAAATGCAGGGTGAGTGAGAAACTTCAATCCATTCGCGGCATGAAAGACTTGCTGCCGGATGATCTTCGCAGCTGGCAAGCGGTTGAGACGCAGATTCGCGAGGCTGCCCGGCTGTATGCGTACGACGAGATTCGGCTGCCCGTGCTGGAGCGCACCGAGCTGTTCAAGCGCTCGATCGGGGATGCCACGGACATCGTCGAAAAAGAGATGTACACGTTTGCTGACAACAGCGGCGAAAGCATCACGCTCCGGCCAGAAGCGACAGCCAGCTGTGTGCGTGCCGGAATCCAGCACGGCATGTTTTATAACAAGCAGTGCCGGCTGTGGTACATGGGGCCGATGTTTCGCTATGAGCGACCGCAAAAAGGACGCTATCGCCAGTTTCATCAGTTTGGCATTGAAGCCTTCGGCTGGCCTGGTCCCGACATTGATGCAGAAATCATCCTGTTTGGCAAAACGCTGTGGGAGCGGCTGCAGATTCAAGACAGCACGATACTTGAGATCAATACCTTGGGCACACCGGAGTGCCGAGCCCGGTTTCGTGCCGAACTGGTGGCCTATTTCGAAAAGTACCATGATGACTTGGACGATGACAGCAAAAGACGGCTGCATATAAACCCGCTTCGAATTCTCGACAGCAAAAATCCCAAAATGCAGGAGTTGATAGAGTCAGCTCCTATCCTGCGCAGTTTTCTCAGTGCGAGGTCGCAGCGCCATTTTGAGCAGCTGATCGAGGTGCTGGAAGCTGCGCAGGTGTCGTATCGTTTCAATGCGCGGCTGGTGCGCGGGCTGGACTACTATACTGGCGCTGTTTTCGAATGGGTGACTGATTTGCTGGGCGCTCAAAATGCCATCTGTGCCGGCGGACGCTACGATGGTCTGGTGCGCTCTCTGGGGGGATCTGATGTGCCCGGAGCGGGATTTGCACTGGGACTGGAGCGACTCGTTGAGGTGGTCGCGATCGCGGGCCAGCCGATACAGAATTCTGTTTGTGACGCGTATCTATGCACACTGAACGAAAATTCTCTGGCTTATGCCATGCAGATTGCGCAGAGGCTGCGCAACGCAGGCATCGCGGCGGTGATGCACTGCGGCGGCGGCAAGCTGGCCAAGCAGCTGCGCAATGCGAACCGAGCGCAAGCGCGGATGAGTATAATCATCGGCGAAAATGAGGCTGAAAACTGCAGCGCTTCAGTGAAAGATATGCAGACTGGCGAGACTTTTGAGCGTGTTCCGCTCGCCGAGCTCGCACGACGTGCATCCAAAATTCTAAAGCAGCACAACCCCCAAGACTGATCGCAAAGACAAAGTTGCAAGCACGGCATGGCAACAGAAGAAGAACGCATAGAGCAAATCAAGGCGTGGTGGCAGGAAAACCGCTGGGCAATCATCGGTGGAATCGCGCTTGGCATCGCAGTTTTGGCTGGTTGGACGGGCTGGAATGCCTATTCCGAGGCGCAGCGCGAGAGTGCCTCTGATTTTTATCAGAATCTCGCCGAAGCGGTGGTCGAAAAAGACTATGAGACAGCAAAACAATCGCTGGACTCTCTGCTTGACGAGCATCCCAATACGGCATACGCTTCACACGGCCTGCTCTTGATGGCACGCGCAAGCTATGACAATGGCAACGCTGCCGAAGCAAAGGAATTGCTGAGGCAGGCCATTTCTGACGCGAAGGAACCCGCAACGGCTCATACCGGCCGGATTCGCCTCGCCCAGCTGCTCGTTTCAGAATCCAATTTCGATGCAGCGCTCGAGGTGCTGAATATTCCGGATATGCAGTCATTCGACTCGCATTACTATGAGCTTCGAGGCGATGCTTATCGCGGAATGAAACGCTACAGCGATGCCCGCAAGGCTTATCAGAGCAGCATCGATGCATTGGCGGACGGCTCGCCATACGGGTCAATATTGCGGCTGAAATTAAATGACACGCTGGTGAGTGAGTGAATGCGTCCATGAAACTTCGTTTGACGGTCATTGCGGTCGCTTGCCTGGCTTTAGCGGCCTGCGGGCGCGGATCACGGCTGCCAGAACCCAAACCCACTGCGCTTGGCGCGTTTACAGAGCAAGTCACGCTCAAGGCGAGTTGGAACAAGTCACTGTCGAGCGCAGGCGGTGATAAGTTTTCATCGCTGATACCCGCAGTCGCCGCTGACCAAATTATCGTCGCGACCTCGGCTGGCACTGTCGCAGCTCTGGGCAAAAACGATGGCGCTGTTCGGTGGAGCACGGCCAGTGAAGGCGTCATTGCTTCTGGAGTCGGCCAGGGCGATGGTGTTGCAGTTGTCGTCAGTGAGGATCGAATTGTGACTGCTGTCGACAGTGCGACGGGCGAGCTGCGCTGGAATGCGATGGTTGATGAAGTTGTGTTTACCCCGCCCTTGGTGCACCAAGGTGTTGTTGTGCTCAGGTCAATCAGCGGCAGACTCTACGGCCTGAATGCAGATGACGGGCGCATTGTCTGGGATACCAATTTCGATCAGCCTGATTTTGTTGCATTCGGCTCACCCAGACCGATTGCCCTTGGCAACACTGTTATTGTTGGCAATGCAGATGGGCGGATTGTTTCGGTCGATCTGAACTCTGGATTTGAGGCTTGGCAGATCTACTTGGCTTCCGAGCGGTCGGAAGAACTTTATGATGAAGCCGATTCCATTCCAGTAATCGTCAATGATCGGCTGTTTGTGGCGGACCTTGGCAAAGCGGTGGTCGCCTACAATCTGCGGGACGGCAACGTATTGTGGGAGCATCGCCGAGCCGCCGAGCGAAGAATTTCTGTCGCCGGTGATGCGGTCGTTGGATTTGACGCCAACGACCGCGTTTTTGGGCTGTCCGCGGATGACGGCACGCTGCTGTGGACACAAGATGGATTTTTGCATCGCAAGCTGTCCAACATTGCAGCCAGCGGTCAGTATGTGATTCTTGATGACAAGCAGGGCTATCTGCACGTTTTGGACAGCCGCAGCGGGGATATTGTCGGGCGGGCGAAAATGAGCCGCAAGGCAGGTTTTGGCGGCGTACTGGTGGACGGTGATCGAGTTTATGTGTCTTTCGGCCGCGGCGCAATCGGCGCGTATGCCTTGCAGCCGGCTGAGTATTAAATTCCACTTCAAGCTGCAAGCCGGCAGCTGCAGGCATCGCTTTGATGACGGTCGCGAAAGCAGTCTGCCACTTCGAGATGCAGTCTTATCCGCTTGAATTGCTTTTTGCATGCTTCCGGTCATCAGCATAGTCGGTCGCCCGAATGTCGGCAAGTCGACTTTATTCAATCGACTCACACGCAGCAGAGATGCGCTAGTCAATGATGTTTCCGGTGTGACTCGTGACCGGCTTTATGGCATTGCGAGCTGCTGTGACCGCCAGTTCCTGATTGTCGATACTGGCGGCATCGGCGAAGATGACGGTGAACTCAATTACCTCATTGCCGGTCAGGTCGAATCGGTTCTTGAAGAGTCCGATGCCATCATTTTTTTAGTCGATGCGGCGGATGGACTGACGGTCACAGACGAGGCGATTGCGAGCAAGCTCACCAAGTTTGCCTGCCCGCTGTGGCTTGCGGTGAACAAGGCGGAGGGACTGGCCGCAGAAATAGTCTGTGCCGAATTCCATGCCATCGGACTGAGTTCGCCGGTAGCGATTTCCGCCAAGCGGGGCAGTGGGGTTTTGCAGCTGCTAGAACCGATCATCGCGCAGCTGCCGCACAGTGAAGACCCGCTGTGGCTGGACCCCGGCCCGAAGATCGCAGTGATCGGCCGCCCGAATGTCGGCAAATCAACATTGATCAATTGCATTGCAGCGCAGAAGCGGCTGATTGTCAGCGCAGTTCCCGGTACCACCCGAGACAGCGTCACAGTGCCTTTGGAATACAAAGGCAAGCGCTACCGATTTATCGATACAGCGGGTGTCCGCCGCCGTTCCAGGGTCGGGGAAGTTCTAGAAAAACTGTCAGTGGTCAAGACGCTGCAGGCGATCGAAGCCGCGCATGTTGCGGTCTTGGTTCTGGATGGGTCTGAACCTATTGCCGATCAGGATGCAACCTTAGCTGGGCTGATTCGAAGGGCAGGTCGACCGGTTGTGATTGTCATCAATAAGTCCGATCAGCTGAGCGCTGACGGCCGAAATTATGTGCAGCAAAATCTGCAGCGCAAACTCGCTTTTGCGGCTCACCATGAGGCATTGTATACATCGGGTCTCAGGAAGCAGGGCATCGGGCAACTGCTCAATGCAGTTGAGAAGGCTTATGGGTCGGCGATGATCGAGCTGCCGACAGCGCAGCTCAACCGATATCTGCGTGAAGCCGTCACGCGCATGGCGCCGCCTATGGCGGGCCGCCGGCCGGTCAAGCTGAAATATGCTCATCAAGGCGGGCGCAACCCACCTGTGGTGGTGGTCCACGGGAACAATGTCGGTTCGGTAGCTGAGAGCTATCGGCGCTATCTTGAGAATTACTTCCGCGAAAGTTTTGAGCTTTTCGGGACCGACGTGCGAGTCGTGTTTCGCTCAGGAGCCAATCCTTTCGACAAACAGCAGTAAGCCGGCTGCGCAATCCGGCTCATTGTATCTTTGTATTCTCGAGCCACTCTCCGACGGTTGAAATCAGAGTCTCGTCGCGACCGGTAAAGAAATGATCAGCGCCGTCAATCATTTTCTGGCGATATTGCGAATTGCCTGCTTTCATTGCAGTGCTGGCTTTGCGTTCAGCGTAGTCAACCACACCTGGAAGATCTTCGCTGCCGTAAAGATCAAGTATCGGCAGAGTGTGTTTTTCTAGAGTTGCCGCGTTATCATGGATTCCGCCGGCGCCGCCCTGCATGCCAATCAAAACAAGTCCAAGAATATCAGTTTCTGGAACCTCCTCCAGATAGCGCATGGTCATGGTGGCTCCCAGACTGTGTGCAATGATGACGATGTGCTCTTGCCCTTTATTTTTCAGGTAGTCAATAGCCGCAGCAATTCGGTCAGCAACCTCGCCAAGCAAGGGCTCATATTCAGCGGATTTCGCCTCATTGGGTAAAATTGGCATTTGAATCGATAGCGTGTGCCATCCGTGTTCGGTCAGACCGACGCGCAACGGCCGAATCACCGTATCCCAGTTGGGATGGATGCCGATTCCATGAATCACAATCGCAGCGTGACCGGAATCGCCATCAAGCGATTCTATTTCGATCGCGAGAAAATCGTGTTTTCGAGCGTTCAGCCAGATTGGTTCACCGTCAAACAAAGTGTCGATAATCTGCTCGGCCCAGCGGTTTTCTTTATCGGTATCCGATAGGGTCTCGGCATGAGCGGTCGCGCTGAAGGCGGTTCCCAGCACGAAGATTGCCGCAGAGGCGATACTTGAAACGAATTTCATATGGGTTCACCTCCCCAAGGTGACTGAGATTTGCCTCGTTGAAATGTACCTGAGTACAGACTTGACTGATGTGAATTGCCAAGCGTTAAAATGTTTTGAACTGATCGGCAGTTATTGTTGCGTACGAATTTAAACATCTTGAGTCAAATCGAATCTATGCCTGAGAGAATTTCACCCGAAAAATGGTATCAGCTGCAGCATCTTGCCGATGATGTGACCTTGATATCCGAACCGTGGATCAAGGAGCATTATCGTTGCAATATCTGGCATGTGCGCGGCCGTGACCGCGACATGCTAGTGGATAGCGGAATGGGGGTTGTGGGTCTTCGCGAGCAGCTTCCGTTGCTCACCGATCAACCGTGTTTAGCGGTTGCCAGTCATACACATTTTGATCATATCGGGGCGCATCATGAGTTTGGTCACCGTCTCGTGCATCGCAACGAAGCAGAGATTATTGCAAATCCGACGCGAAAGTCGACACTGGCAGAGCTCTACGTTGACGATGATATTTTTACCGGCTTGCCTCCTGTGCCTTATTTTTCGACTGAGTATGCAGTCAGGAAAGCCCCCGCGACGCGGCTGCTCGAAGACGGTGATACTATTGATCTCGGTGATCGTCAGTTTCTTGTCATTCATACGCCCGGACACTCTCCCGGCGGCATTTCGTTATTCGAAAATCGCACTGGCATTTTGTTTACCGGGGACATCGTGTACGATGGACCGCTCATTGAAGACAGTTACCACGCAGATGCCAGCGACTATTACCGGAGCATGGTGCGGCTGCTGGATCTGCCAGTCAGCATCGTCCACGGCGGTCACTATGCGAGCTACGGCGCTGAACGGCATCGGAAAATAATTCGAGCCTGGCTGGACGAAAAAGATGCCGGATAGCGTCGTCGAAAAAGGGCGTTTTTGTCGATGATTGGCAGTGCCTGACATGAATTGTGATCTGACAATTCACCGTGTTCGGGCCGAAAGGCGATGGGCGGTAGGCTCAGAAGTCAACTATTCGGTTTGAACTGTCAAGACTGGATATTTTTGAAAGCCGTAGAATGAAAGAGGCATAAAAGGGATGTACTGCGGCATGATGCGGTCGCCATGCGAGAAACGCTGCAGCCGGCAGCCGCAGGCGGGCTCTGGCATTTGCGATGACCGGCTGGCGCCGAAATCTGCTCGGCAATACACGAACGGGCGGCCTCGATTCGAGGTGTGAGGCAATATTTGCATTCGCTTGTTCAATATGCTAAAACGGTTACACCCATTTGAAACTGAAGACAGAAGGAGAGATTGATATGACAATACAAAAATCCAGACGAAACTTCCTGCAGACGACAGGTGCATTTGCAGCCGCCTA
Organism: Arenicellales bacterium; assembly: GCA_965200545.1. Classification (GTDB taxonomy): domain Bacteria; phylum Pseudomonadota; class Gammaproteobacteria; order Arenicellales; family JAJDZL01; genus JAJDZL01. The sequence continues at coordinate 1,090,226 of CBDAUJ010000002.1, forward strand.
TGCGATGGGGACTCTGCCAGGCATAGCTCACGCTGCACGGGAAAAGGAACTCAACATTTACTGCTGGGAAGGCTACAACTCTGACGATGTCCTTGATCCATTTCGAAGAGAGTTTGATGCGACTGTTCGAGCTGAAGGACTTACATCGGATCCGGATGCCGTCAACAAGCTGCGTGCCGGTGAGACCAAAATATGGGATTTGATCAATGTCAATAACCCGTGGGCACGCGAGCTCATGTGGCCGGAAGGCCTGATACTTGATTTGCCGCGCGATCGGTTCGAGCCGTTTTTCGAAAAGATGATGCCGGCATTCCATCCGCCGTATCCATGGGCGATGGACAAGACCGGTCAGCACCTGCTCGGTGTGGCACAGCGTTTTGGACCCTTCAATTTCGTCGTCAATACCGACAAGATTTCAAAGTCGACTGCCGAAGATGAGGGTTTCAAGCTTTTCATGGATGCTGCCATGAACGATCGCTATGGTGTTCTTACCTATGACAATTGGAACATTTACCATATGTGCGTTGCGGGCGATATTCATCCATTCAAGCAGCACAGTGCAGATGAGATTGCTGCTTTCAGCGAAGTTGCCCGTCAGGTGTTCAACGGGGCTAAGATTCTCACCGACGATCTGGTTGCGATGAACCTCGCTTTGATTAATGGTGAGATCGATGCCTATTTTACCGGCGGCACCTATACTGCCTCGCCGGCGCGTTTCGACGGCTATAGCAATGTGCGCGGCATTACGCCAAACTCAGGTCCGATGGATGGCAAAGGCGGCATTGTGTGGATTGAGCTTACTTCCGTGGTGAACAACCCGCAGGTCTCACCTCTGGCAGAAGAGTTTCTGGCCTACATCCAGCGACCGGATGTGAGCAAGAAGGTTGCGTTCGCCGAGGGCACCTATAATCCAGTAACACAGATGGGCGATGCCGATGTGCTGAATGCTTTCGATTCTGATGAGCTTGATGCCATTCAGTGGGATTCGCTGGAGGAAGAGATGGCTCGTTCGGCAGACTATGACATCAATCCAGACTATGCTGAGATGTACGAGCACTACTCTGCCGCCAAGCGAGAGCGAGAGGCATAGACTCAAAATATCGAGATTCCGATCATGGAAACTCCTTATGCAGGGACTCCCCTCAGATGAGTGAGAATCAATCCGATTTTCTCAGATTAACTGAAGTTAGGAAGCAGTTTGGTGAGTTTACAGCTCTTGCTGATATAAACCTCAGCATTTCTGAAGGCGAGTTTTTTACGTTGGTTGGTCCTTCCGGCAGCGGAAAGACCACTTTGATTCGCATGCTGGTAGGGATGGATGCCCCTACCAGCGGCGAAATTGTGCTCAATGGGGAAGTGATCAATGATGTCCCTGCCAACCGCCGCCCGACCTGCATGGTGTTTCAGAACCTTGCGCTTTTTCCCCACAAGACAGTCGGACAGAACATCGAGTTTGCAATGAAAATTGCGGGCATGGCGCCTGCCGCACGCCGAAACAGGGCGCTGGAGCTGCTGGAGTTGCTGCGTTTGCCAAGCGGCTTTTATGGCAAGCGAATCAGTCAGTGCTCCGGCGGCGAGAGACAGCGCATTGCGCTTGCTCGAGCATTGGCTTTCGACCCTGAGATTCTTTTTTTTGATGAGCCTCTCTCAGCGCTCGACTTTAGGCTTCGCAAAACGCTCGAAAAAGAGCTCAAAGATATTCACCGCGAGACCGGCAAAACTTTTGTTTACATTACCCATTCGCTTGAAGAAGCTATGGTGATGAGCGATCGGATTGGCATTTTGAATCATGGCAGGCTGATTCAAATCGGCAGTCCGGACGACATTTACAACCGGCCGAAAAACAAGTTTGTGGCACAGTTCATGGGTGAAGTCAACATATTGGCAGTCGAAAATTCAGGCTCAAGCAAAGTCAAGGACAAGGATTCTGATCGTGTCTATGCAGTAGCGGGAGATGCTGCGCCAGGCATAAAATCGGGATTTCTGATTATTCGCCCCGAGGTGATGAAGATTGGGAGTGCAGCTGAATCGCTGCCCAATCAAATACATGGAATCTTGTTCAATGACTATGCCTTGGGGTCGAGGATTCAGTATCAGGTCCGAAGCGCCGATGGCGCGTATCATTGGCTGGTTGAGCGTCTGCAGGATGACCCGTACTCCAGCGAGGCTGGCCAGACAGTGACAATTGGCTGGCGACCGGAAGATTCAATTCTCGTGCCGGCCTAGCCGCGCATCCATCGAGATTGAATGATCGTATCGCGCAGTCCGATCATGCAGCCGCTGATCAACTGGTTTCGACAGCCAGGGTTTTTGAATGCTGTGCCAGTCGGACTGTTCCTGGCAGTCGGATTTGTCGGTCCGCTGGTGCTGGTTCTGCTCTACAGTTTCATGCCTCCCAAGAGTTTCAAGCTTGATCAGGCCCCAACACTGGAAAACTATCTGTCAGTTGTAACTCAGAGTTACTACATCTCCTTTGGCTGGTCTTTGCTGCTTGCTGTCATTACGGTCGCCGTGCTATTGCTGATCACTTATCCAATTGCTTATGGCATGGCGAAACTGTTCGGCCGCTGGGCGACTTTGATCACGATTCTGGTAGCTTTGCCGTTACTGATTTCAGAAAATATTCGTCTGTTCGGCTGGGTGCTTCTGCTGCTCAAAAATGGCATCATTGACGGCTCCTTGAAGTTTTTGTTCGATATTTCACTCTCAGGACTGCTGTATACCGTGCCGGCTGTTGTTCTAGGCTTGGTCTATGTCTATTTGCCGTTCATGCTTTTTCCAATGGTGATCGGCATGTCTATGGTGCCTGATTCTTTGAAGGAAGCTGCTGCGGATTTAGGTGCATCGCGGCTGCAGATTTTCAGGGAAGTCGAATTGCCGTTAGCGATGCCGGGCATTCTTGTCGGGAGCATTCTGGTATTTATTTTGTCTTTGGGCTCGCTGGCGGAATCCAAGATTTTGGGCGGACAGGTGATTGTCATGATTGCTGACGACATCGAGTCTGCCTTTACTTTTGCGCAGAATTGGCCTAAAGGCGCAGTTCTTTCGGTCTTGCTCATCTCGCTTTCATTGGCCATTATCTTGCTCCTGTTTCGGAAAATTGATCTTGACCGACTGGTCGGGCGGCGCTGAGCATGCGGCGGAGGCGGCAAAACAAGATTGCGCATGCGCTGATTGCGGTGTGGACGGGCGCTATTGTGCTTTTTCTGTATCTGCCAATGCTTTCTGTCATATTGGCCTCTTTTACCAAGCAGCGCTATTTTCAATTTCCAGTGAAAGCCTGGGATACGCGGTGGTATGAGAAAGCTTTTGAATCTCTGTCAGTGAGAGATTTATTCTGGACATCGATTACGGTTGCGCTGCTGGTTACTTTGCTGTCTGTCGTGCTGGCTTTCTTTGGCGCACTGGCGTTTGCCCGCTATGACTGGAAGGGACGCAAGCTTTACCAGCGACTCATTTTGCTGCCGATATTTTTCCCGCAGGCAGTCCTGGGATTGGCGCTGCTGCTGTGGTTTTCCGCCCTTGGAATCACGACCAGCTGGCACACAGCGGTATTTGCACACATGATTTGGATCCTGCCAATCGTGACTTTGATTATGTCGATTCAGGTCTACAGTTTTGATCCGGTCTGGGAGGAGGCGGCTTATGATTTAGGGGCCTCTCGGTTTCAGGTATTGCGAGAGATTACCTTGCCGATTTTGTCGCCGGGCATTATTTCCGGTGCGATATTTGCATTTTTGCTGTCGTGGGGCAACTTTCCGCTGTCGCTGTTTACAACCGGCGCTGACCAGACTATCCCTGAGTGGCTGTATTCAAAGATGGTTTCTGGCTACACACCGATGGTGCCCACCCTTGGATCGCTCACAATGGGCGGCGCCGCGGGGCTGCTGCTGATTGCTTTTGCTGTAATGTTCGCGGTGCGACGCACACGCGCGCGGCAGTCAGTTGAGTAAATCACTCCAAAGCTTCCTCGGCAGGTTGTTTTTTCAGAGGGCAATGCTTGTGTTTGCTTGTGCGCATCAGCGGTTGTGAACTGCCAGTCGAACTTCGTTTCCAGCCGATCCCGATCCGCCTGCCAAGCGGTCACTTCCCGGTGCGCCTCCTCAATCGTCTCAATGTGCGACTCAGGTACTGTTGATCCTTGATCTTGATCTATGCCATGTTCAGCTAGCCCGGCTGAGGGGTATTGGGCTTGTCCATCACCAAGGTTGATTTTCTTCGCTTGTGCGTAACGCGGCTCGATGTCATTGAAAAATGCAGCCCAGTTTGGGTGCATCGCTAGGTCACTTTCCACTTTCGTTATCCGTCGCTCCACCCCAAATAATAACCGTGTCCAAATTCTGCGCCCTGCCATCAGGAGATGTCTGATCTATAATCGCTGCTCATCAACAGCTAACCAAAAGCGGAGATTTTTCTCCGACACCTACAACTATAAATGGAATCGCTGCATGCAAGAAAATCTCATCATTAGTCCAATCGCAATTGACTTGGGCTCAAAAACGACTGGCGTATATTTCGCTGATTACGTTGCCGGTGAATCACCAGACAAGATTCAAAAAAAGGGGGTGATTTATCGCCTCGAGAAAAATTCATATACATACTTGATGGAAGGTCGAACGGCGAGTCGGCATCAACGTCGGGGATACCAGCGTAGAAAATTGGCCAAACGCCTGTTTCGTCTCATCTGGATCGAAGAGTTCGGACTAAATTGGGATCGTGATATTTCTCAATCGATTGGTTTTTTGTTTAACCGCAGAGGCTTCAGTTACTTGGCCGAAGAATACAATCCCGAACGCCTGATGAAGTTTCCCAAAGAAGCCTTTGATTATTTACCTAATGAAGTCAAAGATCAATTTGATGCAGCCAATGCGACCTGCGACTACAGCGATTTCAGCATCAAGTTGACAGAATGGTCTCAGAACTCGGAGAAAATTGAGAACATCTGGAAGGCTATAGGAGATGAAACGAGAAAGATAAGTCGAAGCCAATTTGTCATGGCTCGTCTAAAAAAACTCAACGAATATCTAAAGAAATTAGCGCAAAGTGAAACTATTGAAGAGTCCGAAAAACAACGCGTAAAGCTCACTGAAATGCCTTCATGGGTTTTACGAGAGTGGAAGGATAGGGGTGTCCAAGGGTTTTGATCAAATTGAGTCTGATGAAAATAAAATTGATGTCGTTTCATTTTTGAAATCACTCAATACCGACGACTTAGCTCGCGTCAAGAGCATAAATCCCAACGCGATAGCAACAATTGAAACGGAGCTAAAGGATTCGGTTTGGAATTTTAATATCCAGAATTTTTCACCCGAAAAATGTGAGTTTGATCTCCAAGGAGACAACAAATCGATTCGATCGCATTTATGGCATCTGGCATTTGCTGTCGATTCAATCTACCAAGAAATTCAAGGCGGCGCGCGATATAGAAGCAGGTATTTTCAGAATATCCGGTCGGATTTGATCAGCAAAACCATAAATCACTCTTACTTCGTTAAGTTTTCTGCCCGTTTAAATGAAGGTGAGTTTAGGCTTCGTAATGGAAGTCTGCTTGATGCTGACAACCTTGTCAATTTAATTGGAAACATCAACAATCTTGAGCTTAAACCTTTAAGAAAATATTTCAATCATATTGAGCACCGTAGAGGAGATTTTTGGGATGCTGGCAGATTGACGGCCATATACGAGAACTGGATTATGCGGGAATGGCGTGTTGATGTGAGCAAGGACAAAAACAAGGCGCCTAATGAATCAGCGGATTACGGACAATTAAAGAAAAATTGGAAGAAGAGAAAGGGTAACGTAATCAAGTTTTGGCTAGCTACAAATCCGGACCAGACGATACCTCCCTATCAAGATTACAACAACCGTAGACCGCCTAGATGCCAAAGCTTAATTCTTAACAGCGATTACTTGGATAGGAAATACCCCGATTGGGAATCGTGGCTTCACAAGCTGAAAGAAATTCAGAATATTAAGAATAAATTGGCAGAGTTCGAAACCGGGTTGCGCGAAATTCGCAGCAGTTCGGGCAACCCTTATTTCTTCAACTGTGATGCCATCGCAAAAGACCTTGGTCAACGAACCACAAAAGATCTGAGAGCACGGGAGTTCCAACTGATACTCGATCGCGTTAAATTATCCGATCCGCTGATGCTGAATGAAATATTCAGCCGTACAAAACAGATCAGGCAAAATCATTCTACGGATCGCGATATCCAGCTGGCGAGGAGAAAGCTGGAAGATGCGATAGCGGAATCTGAATTGCCAGCTGATCTCAAAACACATCGGCATTACGCAGATCAATCTGTTTTTGCACCGGGTACGTTCTTGCACTTCGCTTGCCAATACTACCGCCAACGTCAGCGAGCTCGAGCCGGCAGAATTTTCATACACCCAGAATACCGCTTTAGCAAAAAACGCGGATACCAAAATACCGGTCGATTTGAATCAAAAGAACACTTGCTTTCATATTGCAATCATAAGCCTCGGCAAAAACGCTATCAAAATTTAGACGATGTTGCGAGCTTGCTCAATGTTCATCCCGATTTTCTTGCAAAGGCTAAAGGAAACGATGAATTATCAGCTTGGTTTGAGAAAATAAAGGGACTGAAGTCAAACTGCGCGAAAGCAGCTGACATGCAAAAGAAATACCGAGGCAGATTGAAATCGGCTTATCTTGATTGGAATGGGAGTCCAGGCTCTGAACTATCCTGGCTAGCCAAAAGGGCCGCGAGCCTGTACGCAGAAATAGGCAATGCAGTATTCGAAAATAATCCGGCTCGTTTAGATGACTGGTTAAAGCGTCAAGAACAGAATCCAGTTGTAGCACTTTATCTGCTCATACAGCTTCACAGCATTGTATTTTCGGGAGATCGGAGCGGTTTCGCGAATACTTGTGCCGTGTGTAGCCGAGACAATTCTTACCGCTGCGTACAGGCGGAAGATGGCAGTGCTTATGCGCAGCGACTTCCAGCGATTGCAACGCGCCTGATCGATGGTGCAGTTATGAAAATTGCGCGCATTGTATGTCGCGCGATCGCCAATGATAAATGGGAGCAAATAGAAAATTATGTTGAAAGGGGTTTCAACATTCGCATTCCGATTATCACAGAATCAAACAGGTTTTATTTTGAACCTGATCTCGCCGATCTCAAAGAAAGACGAACTGAGAGGGCTGAGGATTTAAGCTCTCTTGAAAAAGAGAACCGAATAAGCAGTGACAGCAGTGGCTTGTCACCATACTCTGGGAGCACCTTGAGAGAGGATGGAGATATCGATCACATAATTCCTAGGTCCCACCCCAAATGGGGGACACTTAATGACGAAGCCAATCTGATTTACACCAGTCGAGAGGACAATGAGATAAAGGGCAATTCGAAATACTCGCTGTCACATTTATCTGATGCCTATAAGGCTAAACAGTTCGATACTCACGATGACGATGCAATCGCAAGCTGGATCAAAGAGACAATTTGGGATGTGCAGAGCGAACGCTTTACATTTGGGCCGTATAGGAGTTTCAGAAACCTGAGCTTCGATCAAAGAAAAGCTTTTCGCCACGCCTTGTTTCTTGTTGACGATCCAATCAGGGAAAAAGTACTCGAAGCGATAGATCATCGCGTCAAGACTTTTGTTAATGGAACTCAGCGATACTTTGCAGAAGTACTCGCGAACGAACTGTATAAGAAGGCAAAATCTTTGGGAAAGGGACATTTGATTTCATTTGACTATTTCGGAGTCGAGGCTGCTGACAACTCTAGAGGAGATGGAATTTTTAGCTTGCGTCGTGATCTGGTTAAGCATTACCTGAATAATTTGAGTGAATATGACAAAAGCGATACTGCGGCCCAGGAGCCTTATTCACATTTGATTGACGCACAAATCGCCTTTTGCAAGATTGCTTTTGAACATCAAGGAGAGGGGAGCATAAGATTGCAGATGAACGGAATGGGCCTCTGGTCACGCCCAAATTTGGGGATGGAGAACCATGACGCGAAGGACCTAAAAGTATTCGATGCACAGTTTTTCGACACCATTGATGTAAAACCGGAGAATACGCAAGAGAAGATGTTGACGCGGAGACGACCTGAAAAAGATTTCTTTGATCATCAGCAAATGCATCGCGATACGATTTACGCCGAACATTATTTGCCAGTACTTGTTGGCATTAATGATTACGCAGGCGAGGTTCGCATCGGATTTGACTGGAAAAACAGCTTCGCACTCAACGACACAAAGCCAAATCGAAGAAAACTCTATTTCGTGCTGCGCTTCAGCGAATTTGGATCGATGACTGGAGATTTGACAGAAAATGACTCCTTTCAAGTACTGAATTCGATCATGCTCTCGACAGCAAAACTGAAGTCGAGCTATTTTTACATTTCACTCAAAAAGCAACAGATTCAAGAGTATTACGTTGCAAATTTCAATATGGCATTGCCATACGCAAATCCAGAAGAACTGAAATTTCTGAGAAAAATATCGTATAGAACGGAGCGCAAACAAATCAAGCACCTAGAAGAAGCTGAGAAGATTCAGCAGACTGACAAATATTTCAAAGTTGCAAATAGCTCGATTGACCTTCCAGTCAAAAAAGAATGGGACCGTCTTGTGCACGAATGGAAAATAACTGACTTGAGTGACGAAAAATTTTTGAAGAATTATTTTGCAAAGAAAAGCAATTCTCATCAATCATCTCAACACCAGCGCAGCCGCCAAGATTATTCACTGCCAGCCAAAACCTCTGAAGGCAAGTTTTTAATCAAGCGTTATTCATGGACAGGCGACGCTGTGTTTCAAGTTGTCAATGAATCGAACTCAAATCTAAAACCATTTGTACTGGCAATTGACAAAGATAGTGGCAAATTAGTTGAATTACTTGTTGACGCATTTAAATCTCGCAATGTCTTTCGTCTTCAGAGGGATGCATATGAATTTGAACTCAATGACAAACTGATCTTAATTCAGCAGGATAAGTGGATTTCAGTTCAATTAGATGAAGACTTAATCAGTTGTTTGAGCTACAAAATTGATAACAAAACAAGACCAAAAATTTGTGTAGAAATCTATGACAAGTCACCAGAGACGATAAAGAAAATAATTAGCTTGATACTAAAAAATGCACTTCTAAGGCCGAGATATGAAACTGAAAATGAGCAAGAAAGAATAGCTTCAGATTTGGAGAGGCAGGGACGAGTTGAATATCAAGGCAATAGTATGAATGAAGAAATCAAGCAAAAAGTTGTGCAAGCCATCTACAAATTCGATTGTGGTAAAAATTGAGGCACTTAGTCATAAGCCAATATGGTAGTTTTCTTGGCCTTGATAGCGAAAGAATCGCAATCAAGCAGGGAGACGATACACAGTATTACCCATTGAATCGTCTGCGCACTGTATCTGTTGTTAAGCAAGGTGTGACCATATCTAGCAACCTGATCGAAGCATTCAGTTATCGGGGAATAAAGCTGTTTTTCCTAGATTTTCGTGGTGTCGCGCACTCGGCACTAGTTGGTCAATCACAACACGGTGTGGTTGCTGTACGACAAGCGCAAATGCAATACTGCGCAAGCAACACGCTATCTTTGGCTGCCCTTATAGTTGCCGCAAAAATAAAAAACCAAAGAGCGGTTCTGAAACACCTCGCCAAATACCATAAACATATCGCGTTGGAATCTGCAGCTGAATCATTACGAGTCTCGGCGACCAATGCGCTAGATGTTGACAATTTCGAATCACTGTTGGGACTAGAGGGAGCAAGCTCGCATCAATATTTTCGCGCATTGAGACAAACTGACTTGTTTTCTGATTCTTTCAATAAACGGGAGGGGCGGGGTAGTCAGGAAATTAACAATAGCATGCTAAATCTTGGATATAGCGTATTGAGCAGTTACATATTGAATTCAATTATTAACGCTGGACTTGAGCCTTACTTGGGCATTATGCACAGTCGACGTCCAGGGAAAATGGCGTTGGTACTCGATCTAATGGAAGAGTATCGCGCATGGGTGGTAGATCGTTCAGTTATTAAGTTGCGCAGTCAAATTGGTGACAAACAGTCAATTGATCCAGAATTAAAAAAAGCTTTGATCAGAGAAGTGCAAAGCACGTGTTCAAGGAAATATTTGTACCGCAAGAAAAAGCATAAACTAGAGCATATCATTCAGAGGCAAGTTTATCGTTTAACTGGACACTTCTACGGAGAAGTCAGCTACAAACCATATATTTTCAAGTGGTAGATCCATGGTTGACAAGCTACGGCAAGAATATTTAATCAGTTACGATATTACGGATAATCGCTCTAGATCAAAGCTTTACAATGAGTTAAGTAAATATGGATTGAAATCAGTGCAGAACTCTGTGTTCTGGGGTTTTTTGACATCGGGCGAGTTCGAGGCTGTCAAGAGACTGTTACATGTAATAGTTGCCGCAGATACAGACAAAGTTTTTGTTGGCCGTACTAACTTTCATGGAAATAGCTTGCGCTACACGTTTGGACATGCGGATAGCGATTTTGATGATTGGGCTGAGACTTATGTCATTTGATGAAAGCACAACATCACATGTAGCTTCAAGTTACGAGAGCATTCCAGTTAGTTTGATTCGCCAGTGGTGCTATTGTCCAAGAGTAGTCTACTATCTGGAACTCTTGAATTTGAAAACTGAACAGCCGCTTTGGGTGAAGCAAGGTAGAGAGTTTCAGCAATCTGAGGAAGAACATTGGCAGAGACGGAATTTATCCAGATTCAAACTTCGAGCCGGCTCCAAGTTCTTCAACGTAGTCCTAAAATGTGATGAGTTAGGAATGCATGGCATTGCAGATATGGTCATCGACACCGAATTTCTTGTGTATCCTGTCGAGTTCAAACTTTCACCAAGTCCCTGCAAAAGAGGTGATGTTCTACAACTCACTGCTTATGCGATGCTATTGCCAAAAATTTTTTTAAAACCGAGTGAAAAAGGCTACTTTGTCGGGGGAGGCAATATTCTACATACTGTAGCGTTCGATTCAGAAAAGAGAGCAGAAGTTATCTCAGTGGTCGCAACGATCAGAAAAATGTTAACTTTAGGCAAGAAGCCCGACTCCAGCGCATCCGTTTATCAGTGTTCGGCCTGTGAGTACATTAACTATTGTAACGACCGGTTGTAAAAGCATTTTTTGTACACAAGTAAGCCGCGTATTCGCGGCTTACTGTCTTCCTTATGCGAAAGCAGACGTGCCAATCAGGCAGAGGTCCGTTCAATGTACTTTTTGATGATTACAGTGTATCAGTCAGTTATATTGGTAAAAGGATTATAACTATGAGCTCAGGTCGATTTTTCGCAAAATCTCAGGTATTTCTTTCAATCCGACTGTTTTCGAAATTATCATACGTTCCTATTCAGAAAAACATATTGAAACCAATCTAGTAGAGTTAGGCCAACACCAATATAACTGACTAGCCAACAACTGAAACTCGTCTTTCCACCCCTTGCCCTGCGGGCCTGATGTGACCAACACCAATATAACTGACTAGCCAACAACTGAAACAGCTAGGCATCTGGCTAAACTGCCTCTTACCATTTCCCAACACCAATATAACTGACTAGCCAACAACTGAAACTGCCAGTGACTCGCCACATAACGCAAGGTCAGCTGACCAACACCAATATAACTGACTAGCCAACAACTGAAACCTGAAATAATCAACGCCTGCTGCGCCTGTAAGAGCCAACACCAATATAACTGACTAGCCAACAACTGAAACCATATGTCGCCCGGTCATTGTCAGCCGGCGCGTTCCCAACACCAATATAACTGACTAGCCAACAACTGAAACCCCCATGCTGCGGATAGTCTACTGCACGTCCGGCCCAACACCAATATAACTGACTAGCCAACAACTGAAACCTGCGAGGTCCTGAGTACATCGGCACGACCATGCGCCAACACCAATATAACTGACTAGCCAACAACTGAAACTGTCGTATTCGTTGAATTCTCAAAAGCAATGATCTCCAACACCAATATAACTGACTAGCCAACAACTGAAACCTTAATGTCTCATCGAGTATCAACTCGCATTCGAGTCCAACACCAATATAACTGACTAGCCAACAACTGAAACCTGATATCTCATCATGCAGATCAAGCCCCCTCAAGCCCAACACCAATATAACTGACTAGCCAACAACTGAAACATTGTCGCGCCTGAGCATTGTGTTTTGACCTATGTTCCAACACCAATATAACTGACTAGCCAACAACTGAAACTGCTCATCGGGCGGTCGAATACCGGCGAGTTCCTGCCCAACACCAATATAACTGACTAGCCAACAACTGAAACTTACCTGCATGCTGGGGGCTGATCCTGGCTACAGCCAACACCAATATAACTGACTAGCCAACAACTGAAACGTATGTCAAAACTGCGATTCGCGGGGGTCGTAAACGACCAACACCAATATAACTGACTAGCCAACAACTGAAACCTCCGTCAATTCCATCAATCCTAGTCTGCGTGTGCTCCAACACCAATATAACTGACTAGCCAACAACTGAAACAACAGCCCAATGAAATTCCGCGCCTCCTGCAACGACCAACACCAATATAACTGACTAGCCAACAACTGAAACAGATGAAGGCGATGATGAGTGATTTTTCTCTTGGATCCAACACCAATATAACTGACTAGCCAACAACTGAAACATTTATTTGGAGATATTGCCGCAACCGATCTAGCCAACACCAATATAACTGACTAGCCAACAACTGAAACCCCCGCAGGTCCGATTGTTCCGAACGCTTCCTGTGCCAACACCAATATAACTGACTAGCCAACAACTGAAACTCATCACCGTCCCGGAACTCATACCGGCGACCCGCCCAACACCAATATAACTGACTAGCCAACAACTGAAACAAGCGTATGACGGCGAGGACAGCTTGGGCGTAAGCCCAACACCAATATAACTGACTAGCCAACAACTGAAACAAGCGTATGACGGCGAGGACAGCTTGGGCGTAAGCCCAACACCAATATAACTGACTAGCCAACAACTGAAACTATCAGTCTGAAAATCGAACGAATGCGACTCCAGCACCCAACACCAATATAACTGACTAGCCAACAACTGAAACGTATCGGCTTCCGCAATGGACGCACTGGTATTTATCCAACACCAATATAACTGACTAGCCAACAACTGAAACATACGCTGACCATCACCTCGACGGCGGGATCGACCCAACACCAATATAACTGACTAGCCAACAACTGAAACAGGGAAATCAAACAGCAATGTCGGCTATCTACCACCAACACCAATATAACTGACTAGCCAACAACTGAAACCTGTTTATCGGAGATGGTGACGGCACGCCGATAGACCAACACCAATATAACTGACTAGCCAACAACTGAAACTTTCAGATAGTTTATATTACTCACTATCGAAACACCCAACACCAATATAACTGACTAGCCAACAACTGAAACTCTTCGTAATCGTCAGACCACGGCGGCGAGCCGTCGCCAACACCAATATAACTGACTAGCCAACAACTGAAACCTCCATGCAGTTCACCGCCATCGAGTTGCCTAGCACCAACACCAATATAACTGACTAGCCAACAACTGAAACTCCCAGTCCCAGCCAGTCTGCTCCCAGTCGAGCTTCCAACACCAATATAACTGACTAGCCAACAACTGAAACTCATTGTATTCTTTCAGCTCCTCAAGGCCTGCGGCAGCCAACACCAATATAACTGACTAGCCAACAACTGAAACTCTTTCTCGCGGCGCAGAACGCCGGTCAGCTGCACCAACACCAATATAACTGACTAGCCAACAACTGAAACACGTCCAGCGCGACTTCAGGACCCAGCGTCCGATGCCAACACCAATATAACTGACTAGCCAACAACTGAAACACGTCCAGCGCGACTTCAGGACCCAGCGTCCGATGCCAACACCAATATAACTGACTAGCCAACAACTGAAACAGCCGTTCGCCTCAAGATCAGGCAGGTCGAAATCGGCCAACACCAATATAACTGACTAGCCAACAACTGAAACGGCCCCATCGCTCTCCAAGATATCCGACAGCAACCAACACCAATATAACTGACTAGCCAACAACTGAAACGTCTGTTCAACGGCTTGTAGGTGTGCCGCCTAAATCCAACACCAATATAACTGACTAGCCAACAACTGAAACTAGCCCGTCCTGCGATCCAGCATGAAGATATACCGGCCAACACCAATATAACTGACTAGCCAACAACTGAAACTCCTAAACAGTCAGCGGGGATGCGAATTGATTTGTACCAACACCAATATAACTGACTAGCCAACAACTGAAACCACTGGTGGCGGTCGGCTATTATGACGGCATCGCGCCAACACCAATATAACTGACTAGCCAACAACTGAAACCATTCAATGGTGTCAAAGATGAGCTGTTAGGTTTAGGATTTCCTAATTACCACTTATCCTAAGTCATATTTATGGCAGAGCAGGCTGATTGCAACTCATTGATATGAAAAAATAATAAAATCGGCTCCACGGCAGAGAAACCCGTGCCAGACGAAAAGCTCATCGGGACCAGGACTGGCGAGACGATTCCGAGGCTGGGTTCCATTTTTCAGATCCTTGCTGATCAAGCATTTAAGTCGGGTCGGCAGTTCTCAAAATATGCTTATCATTAGTAGTAATTAGGTAGGATTTTGTGCGATATTCGCGTGGCGAGAATCCAGTCCAGCGTCTAAAGGCTCGGCTGAATGCGCTTAATTCCGAGTAGCCAAGCAAGTAGGCGATTTCCGATAGCGACAGGTTGCGCTGCTTGAAGTACATTTCGGCGAGACTCTTGCGAACTTCTTCAACCAGTTCCGTATACGACAGCCCCTCCCAAGCGAGGTTGCGCTGAATGGCGCTGGCGCTCATATACAGACTTTCAGCAATTGTTTCCAGTGACGGGTAGCCGTCAGCGAGCTTGACGCGTATCAGGTTTCGAACCTTGTCAGTGAGCTTCTGATTTATGGGGGAGCTGGTATGCAAGGTTTCAAGACAGGTCCTTGCAATCGCCATCAGCTTCAAGTCGGAGTTGGGCATGGGTTTTTCTAAAATGACTGACTTGAAGACGATTGCATTGAGCTTCTGGCTGAAAAACACAGGCGCATTGAAAGCCTGCTCGTGCTCTTTGCTGATTTCCGGCCTCGGATGCTCGAAATAGACTTCCTCCGGCTGCCAGTGACATCCCATACACTCGCGAATCAGATTGAAGAACATGCCGAGAGACAATTCAGCGTCCTGTCTGCGCTCTATGATGTGCGGGTCTCGAACCTGATACTCCAGCTGGCATAAATCTGTGCTGCTAGCCATCGTCAATCGCAGCATTGAGCATTGCTGGTGGTAGCGGAACAAGCCAATCAGATTGTCCAGCGCGTTGCCGAGTGTCGGGGATGAAATCGCCGCGTATCCCCAAAGACCGAGATCATCAGGTCGAAACTGGTTGCCAAACCACAGTCCGAAATTATCGTTTTGCGTATTGTGTGAAGCTGATTCAAACAGGCTGCAAAATGACTTGAGACACATGCCGGCTGTTGGATTGCCGATACAGTCCGGGTCGACTCCGGTCTCTCCGAAAACACGGTCGGCATCACCGCCGTGCTGATTGATGAACTGAGCCACTCCGGTGGCAGCCGGCGCCAGAACCTGCGGTGCCAGTTCTGCGTCATCTCGATTGGCGTCATTTGCGCTATAGTTGCCAGAGCCGGGTGTATTAGCTGCATTCATCGTTTTGCCATGTCATTGACTTTGCGATCGGTCAATAAATGCCCTCAGCTTTGGTGTTTTCATGCATGATCTGCCCGTTGTCTCGCTGCCTACCAGTCAGTGAGTCAGCAATCGGGATTTGCTGGAGTTTTCGTTAATTGCATTGAATTGTCGGACAGTCCGGTTCTTTTCATGCTTATTTTGCAGATACTGCCTTTTCATGCTTATTTTGCAGATACTGCATTTCCATTTTAATGCAATGAATCTCCCAAGGCGAGACTCTTGTCCCATAATGCGCTCAACTGGAATTATCCGGCTTTGGCTGAATGTCCAGCGGATCATTCAAGCTGTATCGCAGAGCGATATTATGAATCCGTGGCATCCTGTTTGAAACGGTGCCGGATTCAGTGTACGGTTGATTGAGTCCGGGCGAGACATCTTCCGCAATGCTGAGCAACTCGATTATTGTGCCCAAGTCGGATCCTATCTAATGCTGCTGCAGTGATGGAGCTGCAAAAATGGTCAGCTTCAGCTCTTCGCCAAACATCTCATAGACGGGTAATTCTCCGCTCAGACGCTCGCTCTCGTCAAGAATGATGCGTACGCCTTCTCCGCGTCGTTCCAAGAAATACGATCGGCTCACTGTCGCGGTCATATCACTCTCAACCGACAAATCTGACAAAAGCCGGGCTAGCATTTCATTGCGCGTCGCCTGATTTTCCATTAAATTTTCTACAGTCAGCGTGTTTGCAAGATTGCCCGGAGAATAGAGCTCGATTCTGTCTGCATACATGAACAGACGGATCTTGGCGCCGTAAATCGAGTAATCTCTGTGGACAACCGCATTGACGATGGCTTCGAATACGGCTCTCATGCTGTATTGCGGTTTTTCCTGCCGCCAGGGTTCTTTCTTTGCAGAAACCCAGTTGTGCTGTTTCACGAAGTTATAGGCTTGCAGTATTTGCTGATCCAATGGTCCGCGACAGTCCAGCGCATTGATTTGATAGTCTGCGTCTCTAACTTTGGATCGGTAATAAACCGCTTGGATATAGCTGTTGTATATGTATTCTTCAGGTGTTTTCGTGCACATTAGAATGCCGGAGACACTGGCGACATGCTTGTTGTCACTCATAACCAGCAATCTTCGTTTTGCAAGTGCCTCTAAGGTATCCTCTCGAACGAAACGATTGTACAAGTCGGGCAGCAGTGACTCTTTGGCAGTGTCTGGGACTGCTTGCTCATCAAACGAAATAATGCGAGCTTGCGATCGCGTCTGAGCAATACGCAGCAATTGATCCTGTCCCATCTCACTTTTGCGATTTCCTATTCGGCAGAAGTATCCATTCGCACTTTTATGAAGCCATAAACTGCGGTCAATCTGCGCATAGGCAATACACCTCATCTCACCGCCAGTGTTCGGTAAAAATACACTGGCAATAGAGATGCCTGCAATCGGCGGCTTGACTGAGTCATGGCAGATTTCGGTGATGAAATCGACCAGGCGTGAAACGCTGGATGGATCTATGCCAATGATTTCACGGCTTTTATCTGAAACTCCAAAAATGACTGTTCCGCCAGATGAATTTGCGAACGCCGCCAACTCGTCCGCGATGCTGTCGCTCTTGGGAGCGACGATATTTTTATTCTTGATATGAACTTCCTTGAACTCGGTATATGTACTTTCCCTCAACCGAATCAGTTCAATTATTTGTGAGGCGCTGAGCATCTAAAATATCCAAATCAATTCGCTTTATTTGCTGCCGCTGGCCATTATCAGCAGCCCGCGCAGCATATTGATATGCTCTTCATTTATCGGCTTGTTCGCATAGCCGCAATTCATGACAGTTCCTCTCTGGCCTCTCTGGTATTCCAGTCCGCCATCTGCGCCCTCAATCAGGTTGCTCTCCGTCAGTCGCCTTGCCAGAGCCATACCGGTGGCAAGGCTTTGAATCCGGCGGATGCCATTCAGCTCGCGGATATGATGAAGACCGGCAAACTCATTCACATGCTCGCCCAAATGCTTCTTGCTGGCTTTTTCGACTGGATCAAACGGCAATTCTATCAAAATGGGAACAGGAAATGAGCAGTAGAAACGATTGCTCGCTTGCCTGAGATATGCCTCAGACTTATGTGGCTGCAATCTTTGTCGCATTATTTCAGCAGCAGGGTGCCTGGCTGTTGCCGGCTGGATGCTCAAAAGTCAACAATTCGGCTTGAACTGTCAAGATAGGATTATGCAGTTCGCAATAGAATTCTCACCGTAGAATTCGATGCTGTTGATACGCCTCCTTGCTGACAATGACGATTCAGATGCAACCGACACCGATTTTCCAGGCGGCCAGGGTGGTCAGCCGGGCACGCTGGGCAGGCAGTGCATTTGCCAGCTTCCGGCGGAATGATGTGCTGCGCATTGCCAAAGCTGTTGCTGACTTGGGGGCAGATACGGCGCGCCATTATGCCGATTGGGCGGTTGCTGAGACTGGTTTTGGCAATGCAGATCACAAGGAAATCAAGAACCGGCTATGCAGTGAGGGGATTTATGAGTACTACAAAGACCATGACTTCACCCGTCATCGCATCGATCGAGACCGCAAAGTCATCGAAATTCCCCGGCCTGCGGGTGTTGTTTTCGCGCTCACCCCCTCAACCAATCCGGTATGCTCAGTCTTCTTCAAGGCTTTGCTGGCGCTGCTCACCCGCAATGCGATTGTGATCAGTCCGCATCCAGCGGCGAGGGAATGCTGTACGGATGCTGCGCATAAAATTGCTGCGGCTGCAGAAAATGCCGGATCCCCCGATGGGATTGTGCAGGTGATTGAGAATCCGACGCTGGATGTCATTGAAGGTGTGATGCGCTCCGATGGCATTGATGTAATTCTGGCAACAGGCGGGTCGCCCATGGTGCGGGCCGCTTACAGCTCAGGAAATCCAGCATTGGGCGTGGGGCCGGGCAACTGTCCCGCTTATGTGGACAAAAGCGCTGACTTAGAGCATGCGGCTCAATGCATTGCTGACAGCAAGTCTTTTGACAACAGCGTATTGTGCACCAATGAATCTGCGGTGATTGCCCACCGGTCGATTGCCAGTGAGCTGAAGATTGCTCTTAAAGCGCAGGGCTGTTATCTCGCAACCGACGAGGAACGCGACCGATTGGCGGAAATGCTTTATCCGGAAGGCATTTTCGATGTTTCCGTGATTGGCCAGTCAGCCGAATGGATCGCCGAGCGGACTCGCATTCGAGTGCCGCAAGGCACTCGGGTACTGCTGGTGAATTTGGAAAGAATTGGAGACGACTACGTATTGAGCCGCGAAAAGCTCTGCCCGGTTCTTGGGTTTTATGCAGTAGAGAGTCGGGATGCAGCAATGAAAGCCTGCAACGCGATGACGCGTCGCATGGGCAGCGGACACTCTGCCGCGATTCATTGCCGGGACCCGCAGATGATTCTCAGGTTTGGAGCTGAGCTCAGCGTGCTTCGGACACCGGTCAACGCGCCTTGCAGTACCGGTGCGTCTGGTTTTCAAACCAATCTTGCACCGACTATGACGGTAGGAACCGGCTTTTTTGGACGCAGCTCGGTGGCTGACAATGTGGGCCCGCAGCATCTTGTTCAATGGTCTAAAGTTGCATACTGCAAGGATGCTCCGGTCGATATGGATGCGTTTGAATCCATTGAGGTCAAAAGTGCATCATTCCCGAAAGCTGCTGGCAATCTGGACTATTCATTCTCAGATGGGTTTGATGCGGGGCCTTCAGCAGTTGCGTCGAATGACAGCGCAGGCATCGCCAGCCAAGATCTGAAATCCGAGATACAGAAGATGATATTGGAAGAGA
Source organism: Arenicellales bacterium (assembly GCA_965200545.1). Taxonomy (GTDB): domain Bacteria; phylum Pseudomonadota; class Gammaproteobacteria; order Arenicellales; family JAJDZL01; genus JAJDZL01. The sequence continues at coordinate 1,109,811 of CBDAUJ010000002.1, forward strand.
TGCGGTCCCTGCAACTCGTGCAAGAGACGCGTTTCTGATGGCGCAGATTCGATCCTGCATCTTCATTGATCAGCTGCAGCCGAAGACGATGTGCTATTTGGGCAGCTGGATTCGAGGCTACTTGCCAAAAACAGGCATGGCGGCGATGGTCATCGAGGTTGTACCGGGGCTTCATATTGAAAGAATTACTGATATCGCACTGAAAAATGTGAATGTCAAGCCCGGCATACTGGTCGTTGAGCGGCAGTTTGGCTACCTTGAGTTTCATTCGGAGCTGACCGCTGATGTGGTGGCTGGGGGCGAGGCGGTCATGGAGTCCCTTGGTGCAAGTCCATCAGATGCGCTGCCGCCCGAAATTCTTGCATCTGCAATTGTCAAGCGAGTGGATGATTATCATGCATTTTTGATCAATCGGAACAAATTGGGATCCATGGTGCTGCCGGGCGAGTCCTTGTTTGTTTTTGAGATGCAGCCGGCTTCCTACAGCATTTTGGCTGTCAACGAAGCGGAGAAAGCAGCTGATGTCAAGGTGGTCGACTACCGCATGATCGGTGCGACCGGACGAGTGTATCTGAGCGGGCCGGAAAGCGATGTGCGCGCCGCGGCCCGAGCGGCAGAAGAGGCATTGGAAGCGAGGATGTAGGATTGTGAGCAGTCAGGAATTCTCAAGGCATGAAATTCGGCTTGCGGTGCGTGAAGCGCTGCATGAGGCGCTGTCGCAAAACGAAAAAGACAGAAAATCGCCTCCTCCCGGACACCGCTCGAAATTGATGCGGCAGCTGATGGATGCAGCTCAAAACGGCTGTAAAACACCAGTCAAGGTGGATTTGGACACAGATCGGAAGATCAATGAATTTGTGAGCGATCTGATGATATGCCTTCAGGACAGAAACTTGGCGGGACTGATTGGCGCGGGTCGATTGAAATTCGAGTCCGTGCGCCCCTCAGCAAAAGCGATTCACAAACAGAACTGTCATCCATCTGCAAGACAGTCTAAAACACCAGTTGCGGCCAATGGCCGCATTGACTCTGGCGTTGTGACCGAATCTAAAATTCTCGCTTTATCAAAAACGCACCAGCAGATTGAAATCGGCCAAGGTGTCGTATTGACACCGCTCGCCAAGGATCGAGCGCGCCGACTGAACATGCAACTAGTGAGACAGCAGCAATGAAAGTAGGTACTGTAATTGGAAAAATATGGTCGACTCGCCGGCTGGATGAGTTGCCAAAAGGCGCTTTGCTCGCAATCGACCTGATCGAGGGCGAGCAGGTGTCCGAGCGTATTCTCGCATTCGATCCGCTCGGCGCCGGTACTGGCGAACGGGTTATTGTGACCCAGGGATCGGTTGCCAAAGGGTGGTTTGCGACTGGTGATGCCGTCGTTGACGCATTGGTGATCGGCATCGTCGATGAAGATGCCAGCGGTGAAAATTAGTTTTATTTCTTTACGATTCTGAGAAACAGGAGATTGAAATCATGTCAAACGCAATTGGATTCATTGAAACACGCGGCTATGTAGGCGCGTTTACGGCTGCGGACGCCATGGTCAAGGCCGCAAATGTCGAGATATTGAAGCGCGAGCAGGTCGGCGCCGGTTTGGTATCGGTGCTGGTTCGCGGAGACGTAGGGGCAGTCAAAGCCGCCACCGAGGCAGGTGCGGAAGCGGCCGGTTCTGTCGGCGAGGTCGTGTCCGTGCATGTAATTCCCAGACCCCATGCGGATGTGGTCAAAAAGTTTGATCTTGAGACCGCAAAGTAACTGAATTTCTTGTGAGGCTATAGCGGCCAGGGTGAATGCGGTCGCATTGTTGCGGAAAGTTTGCAGCGAGCTTTTGAGTCCCGTCCGTGGTTGAATTGCGTGTTTATCTGCAGATAGAAAATCTGCAGACTCAATTTGCAGCCTATATGGCGACCGCTTTGCGGGCGCGCGGCTATGTGCCCTTGCAGGGCATGCATTCGCTGATAATTGAGATCGCTCCAGCGCTTGCGATTCACCGTGTCATTGATCTGGCGCTGAAGTCTGTGCCTTCAATTGAGCCTGGCATTTTGTATGTTGAGCGGCAGTTTGGCATTCTGGAATTGCACAGCCATGAACTGAGTGACTTGCATGCAGCGGGTGAGGCCATACTGTCGGGATTCAGGCTTGAGGCCGCCGCGCAGCTGAAGCCGCGAATTTTGTATTCTGATCTGGTTGTTGATGTGGTTGACCAGCATGCGGTGATTGTCAACCGGCAAAGAGACGCCTCCATGATTTTGCCGGCGGAATCGATGCTGCTGCTGGAGACAGCGCCGGCTTTGTTTGCGGCCGCCGCCGCGAATGCGGCCGAAAAGGCCGTGCCGGACAATGTACTGGTTGACTGCCAGATGTTCGGAGTCTCCGGTCGAGTCTTCATCGCAGGTGAAGAACAGAATGCGCGCAAAGCATTGGATCATGTGCTGCAGATGATTGAGAGCATTCCAGGCCGCAGCTGGTAGCCGTCGCAGAGTATGATTTGCTGTCGCTTCTGCGGTTTTGAGCGGAGCAATTCCCGTTCGTTGGCCGACGGCCCAAGCCTGGTCTGCCTGTGCGTTTTGGACTGACAAGCTGCATAGGCTGCAATCAGTCTGCGGCGCCGACTGATTTGTCGGCGGTCCAGATAGATGCCGGCGAATTTTAACTAGCCGCATTCCTCAAGATACTGCCGGCAGAGTTTCTCGGTTTCAGCGGTATACTCCAATCCCATGCATTGAGCGAGCTCGGTTTCCGAGTGAGAGCCAATCCAAGCCACCAGAAGCAGCCGGCGCAGCATGACAAAGGTTGGAATCTCCGCCGCATCAGCTTCGGACAAATGGATCACCGATCGGTAGCCTTTGACCCAGGATTGAATCAGATCAGGCACGTCATCGCGACCCTCAATAAAACTCAGTGCAGTGGCGCAGTCATACATAAACCAGCTGAAGCCGCAGTCATCGAAATCAATGACCTTTGTGACCTGATCCTCAATCAGAAGATTTGCGAGTCGGATATCGCAGTGGACAAGACCCCAGCGGTCGGGTTTCTGGCCATATTTTTTCAGCCGCTTGCTGATCAGCGCGGCAGTGTTGCCAAACAGCTCTTGACGAGCTGCGTTCACTCCCATCCCATCTCGCCAGCGCCCCCAGTGGGGTCGGTTGCCGATACTGGTCTGGAAATCCCAAGTGTAGCGCTCAAACCACTCGGGCCGCCGCCAGTTTTTGGAATGCTGATGCATTTGCGCGGAGACCCTGCCAAGCAGCTCAAAAGGCGCAATCAGGTCATCTTCGGGCGGCGGCTCACCGGATTCCCACTCAAACATGACGACGTTGCGTCCGCCGCCTGGCAGGTTTTGCGCAGACACGGATTGAATATTCTCTCCGTCTTTCCCCGGAACAATGACGGGTGTGATTACACCCGCATCAGCTCGAAGCGCATCTGTCCAGGCATGCTCCGACTTGATGGCATTGACTGAATGGTAGCCTTCGCGGTGCACACGCAGGGCCCACTTTCTGCCGGTTGAGAGGTCGTCAATGCGATAAGTGGCATTTTCTGACAGGTTGATCATTTCAACTGATACGTTCGCAGGCAGATGGTAGCGGGCCACCGCATTTTTGGCAACCTGCTCAAGCAGCGCCAATTGCTCGTCGTGTGGCAAATCTTCAAAATCAGGCATATTTGCTGCTCCGGCTAGACTAGGCCGCATCGGCGAGCTCGGGTTCGGCCTGCCTGGCACCCGATGCAGCGCCTGAACCGGCTTTGGCATTCTTAAAGGCGGCGGCACGGGCTTGAACGAGAGCTGTATCAAGTCGATTCAGCACCTCATCACATAATTCCTTATCCACGAGAATGCCTGGTTTGAATTGCAGAACCTGTGGGTCAAGGGAAGAAAATATAGCCCAAACACCATTGTTGAACAAGGCTTTCATGACATGTACAGCACCTTCCGGGTGATTGAATTCAAGTCCAATCACCACGCCTCGCTGCCGAATGCCAGTAAAGAAGTCTGAATAGTTTTTGCGCAGCTGCTCAAGCCCGCTGCGCATATGCCGGGCAATATAGTGCACCATGGAGCGAACTTCCGGTCGACTGGAGATTTCCAAGACTTTCGCAGCTGCAATGCAGCCGAGTTCAGCGCCTCCAAACGTCGACATGTGACCCCATCCATCTTCTTTCAGCCAGGCACCGGCTCTTTCGCTGACGACAACGGCTCCGATCGGATAGATTCCGCCGGACAGGCCTTTCCCGGAAACCAGAATATCGGGTTTTACACCGTAGGTGTCGATTCCCCAGAGCTCACCGCACCGCATCAAGCCTGTCTGCACCTCGTCTGCAATGTAGAGTGTATCGACTTTTTTGCAGGCTGCGCTGATCGCATTCAGATATCCGTCGGCCGGCATTGGAAAGCCGTACGTTGCGGGGATGGTTTCCATAATGACGCAGGCGGCATCCCCGACTTGAATCTCGCGCTCAATGGCTTCTAGATCGTTGAAAGGAACCTTGACCACCTCCTGGGCAGGCGCATCGCTTAAAAACAGTTTTGAAAACCGCTCATCGCCGACCTGAACGGCAAGTCCTGTGTGTCCATGGTAGCAATGATCGATGCAGATGATTTTTCGTCTTTGTGTTGCATGCCGGGCGCACTTGAGCGCAATGTCAATCGCCTCGCCGCCTCCTGAGGCGTAGATGGTGTACTGCAGGCCCTCGGGGGTGCATTCGGCGAGCATTTGGGCAACGTGGGTGCGCATCAGCGATGGAAAGTGGTGGTTGCCGATATCAAAATATTTCATGCCTTCCTTGACGGCTGCGACAACTTCAGGATTACGATGCCCCAGGTTGTAGGTTCCGCCGTTGAGATGCATGTCAATCAGCCGGCGTCCGTCCATATCGTATAGATAGTAACCTTCGCGGCGATCAATCACCAGATCCACGCCGAAGTTTTGCCAGTCTGTGGTTTTTCCGGGATTCCAGTAGCGCTTGGTACGCGCAAGGAATTCTTGCTTTGTTTCTGTCATTTCGACCTCCTTTGGCATTCACTGAAAACAGTGAGTCCAATTCTGACTTGACTGTAATTTATCGCTTTGCCGGGCAGAAAACTTGACAGTAGACGGCAAATTTTTGATAACCGGCGTTTATGGGCTGAAACAGCCTGATTGAGTTCGCCGCAGCGCCCCTTGCGAAGATGCCGTGCATTTGGCGCTTCGATAGGTGAATAATTTTTAGAAAAATCACTTTGAGCACGTCTCTGAAATTGATATAAGAACCAATCTGATTGATTCATAAACAATGTGTTTACTATTCATTCGCTGGGGAGGCGCGAGCAGATATGCTGACATCAGTAGCGGGCAGGTCAGTCGTAGTGACCGGATCAAGTAAGGGAATTGGCAAAGGCATTGCCAAGGTTTTTGCGAAACACGGGGCCAAGGTTTTGATCGTTGCACGTGGCCTGTCGGATGCCGAGGCAACAGCCGATGAAATTTGCAGCGAAGGCGGCATTGCATCGGCATTTTCAGCCAGTGTCACCAGTTCAGAGGAGCTGGATGCGATGGCCGCCGCCGCCAGCGAGCGGCATGGCGGAATTGATATTCTTTGCTGCAATGCCGGTATTTTTCCACAGAGTCATCTGGAGAATATGTCGAGCGATGAATGGGATTTGGTGCTGGGAACTAACTTGAAAGGCACTTTTCTGTCCATCAAAAGCTGCCTGAGGCACTTGAAAGACAGCGATTCGGGCCGCATCATACTCACTTCATCCATTACCGGTCCAATCACCGGATACCCAGGATGGACGCATTACGGCGCAAGCAAGTCCGGGCAGCTGGGGTTTATGAAAACCGCCTGTATGGAGTTCGCCAAATATGGAATTACGGTGAACGCAGTCATGCCGGGGAATATTGTGACCGAGGGGCTGGAAGGCCTCGGGGCGGATTATCTGCAGACCATGGCCGCGTCAATTCCCTTGAAACGTCTTGGATCCGTGGAAGACATTGGAAACGCAGCTTTATTTTTTGCTTCTGATGAAGCCGCCTATATTACCGGACAAACCATCGTTGTCGATGGCGGGCAAACGATACCGGAGTCGATTGAAGCGTTGGAAGAAGCGTAGATCCGCGTTTGTATCGGCTGGATTTGAGGCGAGCGGTACTGATAGTTTGCGCAGTTGCGCCTGATATGTCGGTCATTCAGGCTGCAGCCGGTCATTCGAGAAGTGTCGCACTGACGCCAGAAAAATGGTTTTTATTTCCAGAGTGCGGTCGCTTGTCTCGCTTTCGCATCGCTGTGGCTGGTTGCTGAATCGGACTGAAAATTTGGCAGTCTTGCTGTCTGGTGTCGTTTTTGTGACAGTGTGACTTGTTGCATTCACCGCGTCTGTCGATACAGTATCCGGGGGTTATGCCGGATGACCGCTTGTTGCTGGTGACAGTTGCGCTTCAGCACTGGTGACCGCTGCCGAAAGAGGATGTGGCTGGGTTTGGGGCGACGCCATCGTTGTAAGTACCGCTGCAAGTTTCGGCGCTCGAAAGCGTCGGGATTTGATTTGACTCTGCCGCGATGAAAAATGCCAAATGCACTGTCCAAATGCCTTGTGCGGTGAATTGTCTGCTGCGACTTCAGTCAAAATCAATAGCCCATGCAGAGGAGTCTACAAATCAGCCGCAATCTTCAAGGCATCCTGTGCCTGTTGATTGCCTTGGTATTTCTGACTGGCAGCGATGCAATCATCAAGTGGCTCAGTCCCCGCTACCCGCTGCACGAGCTGACTCTGATTAAGGCACTCGTCGCACTGCTTGTTGTCCTGATATTTGTCAGGTTTTTTGGCGGACTTGCGCAACTGAAGACGAGGCGTCCGTTCCTGCATTTGCTTCGCGGCTTCACACTGGTGCTCTCTGATGCCTTGTATTTTCTCGGACTGGCGACCATGCCAATGGCGACCAATGTCATTCTGTTTTTCTGTGCGCCGTTTTTTGTTTGCATCATGGCCAGACTGTATTTGGGCGAATCCGTTGGCTTGCCAAGGTGGATGGCAATTGCGACGGGTCTGGGCGGTGTGATGGTCATTGCACAGCCAGGCAGCCTTGAGTTTACTTGGAATGTGATTTTTCCAGTTCTGTCTGCAATGACCTATGCGCTGATGATCATGATGACCAAAAAACTATCGCTGAGCGATTCGGCAGGTGCAATGAGTGTCTATATCTTCATCTCATTCATTGCTGTCAGTTTGCTTGCCGGCGCACTGGCTGGTGACGGCCGATTTGATCTTTATGAGCCGATGGCCGCGGAGTTTCTGTTTCGAGCCTGGCAATGGCCAAGTTTCGCAACGTATCAGCTGCTGCTGATCTGCGGGCTTGCGTCGGCTGTTGGGCTTTATCTGCTGTCGCACTCTTATCGCATTGCGAAATCCTCGGTAGTCGTACCCTTTGAGTATGCGTCGCTGCCACTGACTATCGTTGCAGGCTTTTTGATCTGGGGTGATTTGCCAAATCTACGAGACTATATTGGCAGCGCGCTGATTATTGTCAGCGGTCTTGTGATTGTGCACTTCGAGGTATATGCCTACAGAAAAAACAGAATATGAGAATGTGCAGATGATTTTATCGATCGACGAATGCAAACCATCAAGAACTTAAGCTCCAGTGTGCAGGGAATTGTCTGCCTGCTGTTTGCATTGGTTTGCCTTACGGTCAGTGATGCTATCATCAAATGGCTGAGCTCAACCTATCCGCTGCATCAGATTACACTCGCTCGCGGCGCCGTTGCCTTAGCGCTGGTTTTGACCTTCACGCATCTATATGGCGGACTGTCGCAACTTCGAACTCAGCGACTGAAATTGCATCTGCTGCGGGGCATGCTGCTGGTGCTGGCCAACATCTTTTTCTTTCTCGGCCTCTCTGTGATGCCGATGGCAACCACCGTCACCTTGTTTTACTGCGGGCCGTTTTTTATCTGCCTGCTCGCTAGAATCGTGCTCGGCGAGCCGGTCGGCGCTCTCCGCTGGCTGGCGATCTCAATCGGTATGTTCGGGGTGATTGTCATCGCCAGTCCAGGCAGCGTAGATTTCAGCTGGAATGTCGTGCTGCCGATACTGGCTGCTCTGACCTATTCACTGATGGTGATGCTGACGCGCAAGCTGGCGGTCAGTGATTCTGCCTCATCAATGAGCTTCTACATTCAAGTCTGCTTTGTTTGCTCAAGCGTCATTATTGGATTGTCAATTGGACATGGACACTTCAACGTCTTTGATCAGCCGACGCTGGATTTTCTGTTGCGCGCTTGGCTGTGGCTGGATCTGGGCGCTGTGCAGCTGTTGTTTGGATGCGGGCTGGCATCGGCTGCCGGGGCCTATTTGCTGTCGCAGTCGTACCGGGTTGCGCACGCATCGGTCGTCGCGCCATTTGAGTACTGCTCGCTGCCGATGGCAATTGCAGTGGGTCTGATTGTGTGGGGTGACATTCCGACCTGGCGCGATTACTTTGGCAGTTTACTGATTGTTGGAAGCGGCCTGTCGATGGTGTATTTCGAGAGTCATAAGCGTCGCAAGCTGTCAGTATAAAACTCTTGGTATGCCGAGTTTGCGTGTCACTCGCTGATTGACTCGACACTGCATTGAATACTGCCGTCGGTTACGAGCGCGGTGATTTTTTCACCTGGAGCAACTCCTTCAATCTTGCGTACCACCGATTGATCATCTTGGCGGCGGAGGATGGAGTAGCCGCGTTGCATAACGGATCTTGGATTCAGAGAATTCAAGCTGGATTCCTGTACTTGCAGTCGCGTTTCCGCTCGGGCTAAAAAATCTCGGGTATGAATATTCAGTCGGTGCTCAAGACTGTCAAGTTTTTGCTGCAGCACAAGCATGTTCTGCACTGGGCTTGCTGCCCGCAGTCGTTGCGCTTGCTGTTCCACCGCATGCTGTCGCTGTCGGGCGAGCTGTTCGCAGATTTCACGCAGTCTGGATTCGAATCGATCAAATTTGACGGTCAGCGTCTCAATGCGCTGGCGCGGATGAGTCAGTCCGCGTTCAGCATAATCAGCCCTTTGCGCCAGAATTTCCAGTTTGCGGCTGATCGCGGCCAGCAACGCGCTTTCGCAGCGACTCAACTGATCCAGAATATCCTGCAGCGAGGGGGTTGTGACCAGCTCGGCCGCCGCAGTCGGAGTCGCCGCACTGACATCGGCGACAAAGTCTGCAATCGAAACATCGCTTTGATGGCCGATGCCTGAGATCACTGGCAACTCGCTTGCAAAAATCGCATCGGCAACCACTTTTTCATTGAATGCCCATAAGTCTTCGATGGATCCGCCGCCTCGACCCACAATCAGCAGATTTTCCTGATTGCGCTCATTGGCTTTGCGAATGGCCTGTGCGATTTGCCGGGCGGCACTCGCGCCTTGTACTAAAACAGGGTAAATGACTAGCTTGATAGTCGGATTGCGGCGTTCGAAAACTTGTTTGATGTCTTCAATCGCTGCCCCGGTAGCGGATGTGACGATGCCGACCGCTTTTGGATGCGCTGGCAGCTTCTTTTTGTTTTCCGCATCGAAATAGCCCTTTTCAGCCAATTCTGATTTCAGTTTCTCAAAAGCCAGGTACAAGTCGCCCTTGCCCACTACCGGTTCCATATCGCTGACAGAAAACTGATAGCTGCCGCGGGCTTCGTAGAGCGACAAGCGTCCAGTCAAGATGACATCTGTGCCTGCCTCAAGTTTGGCAGTTGTGAACTTTTTTTCGACACGCATCCAGCTGCTGCGAAACAGTACGCAATCGATCGCAGCCTTGTCGTCCTTGATGGTGAGATAGACATGTCCGGCGGATGAGCGCGTGATCCTTGACACTTCACCCCGCAACCGAATGCCGCTGTAGTTTTCTTCCAGCAGTCTTCTAGCTGCCGCATTCAAGGCGCTGACAGAGTATTCCTGCCTGCTGGGAGCGTCATGATTGGTGGTGTTCATCAAGGATTGGCAGCAGTTTCGAGGCTGAATATCAAATGGATTTGGCTGTTGCTGAACATTCTACGCTAAGGCAATGTCTCAAGTCGCTATAATTGCCGAATGGAACACTTTGAGCAAGCTCTCACATTTGACGATGTCCTGTTAGTACCCGCACGTTCTTCGGTTCTGCCCAAGGATGTGAGCCTCTCGACGCGACTGACAAAACAGATCTCTTTGCAGCTTCCATTGCTTTCGGCGGCGATGGATACGGTTACGGAAGCCGAAATGGCTATAGCGCTGGCACAGCTTGGCGGAATCGGCATTATCCATCGCAATTTGTCGGTCAAAGATCAGGCCAATGAAGTGCGCAAGGTTAAGAAACACGAAAGCGGCATCGTGACAGACCCGATTACCGCGACTGCTGACATGACTGTGCAGCAGGTTCTGCGGCTGATGAGCGCTCACCGTATATCTGGAGTTCCAGTTTTGGATGAAGGGCACTTATGCGGCATTGTGACCCATCGAGATTTGCGCTTCCAGCAGGATCACGGCGACCGCTTGATTACCTCCGTCATGACCCCGAAAGAGAGACTTGTCACCGCCAAAAAAGGAGCTTCTGCACAAAAAATAATTGATCTGCTGCATGCCAATCGAATTGAGAAAATTCTGATCGTAGATGATGATTTCCATTTGCAGGGGCTGATCACCGTCAAGGACATCCTAAAATCCGAGGTGTATCCCAACGCCTGCAAGGATGCGGATGGCCGACTTTTAGTCGGAGCGGCCGTGGGTACAACGGATGAGGAATTTGATCGGGTCTCGCGTCTGGTTGCCGCGAATGTGGATGTCGTTGTCGTTGATACCGCCCACGGGCATTCTGAAAGAGTCCTCAAGCAGGTTGCGAAAATCAAAAGACAATTTGCTGAGCTGCAGGTAATCGCCGGAAACGTTGCCACCGGCCGTGCCGCACTGGATCTCGCGGAGCACGGCGCGGATGCGATCAAAGTCGGAGTGGGACCTGGCTCAATTTGCACCACTCGGGTTGTCTCTGGTGTCGGTGTGCCGCAGATTACTGCGGTTACAGAAGTCGCCAGATCATTGCGCGAGCGTTCCATTCCTCTGATCTCCGATGGCGGCATTCGCTACTCAGGCGATATCGCAAAAGCCATTGCAGCCGGCGCCAGCGCGATTATGGTGGGCAGCGTCTTGGGCGGTACTGACGAGGCGCCCGGTGACATTGAGGTTTATGAAGGCAGAACCTACAAATCCTACCGCGGCATGGGCTCCATCGGTGCGATGGAAGGCGCCTCAAGAGACCGCTATTTTCAGGAATCGGAGCGTGACCGTACGAAACTGGTTCCTGAGGGAATTGAGGCCAGAGTTCCCTATCGCGGAGCGGTCAAGAACATCGTCCATCAGCTGATGGGAGGGTTGCGCTCAAGCATGGGCTATACCGGCTGTGCCGACATTGAGACTCTGCAGCAGCAGGGGCGTTTTGTGCAGATTACGAATGCTGGAATCCGCGAAAGCCATGTTCACGATGTCGAAATCGTCAAAGAATCGCCGAACTATCAGCGACTTTAGCGTCTTCTAATTCATTCAATCAGGATCAATTGATTCGCTTCAGACCGTGTGAAGCATTGATTGATGTGCAGTTCCGGCATTGATGCAATGGGCGGCTTTTCGGTTCTCCGCTTGGTTCTGGTTTTTAGCGGCCAGAGAATTTTTGCTGCGCAGCCCAGTCGAGTCTGATCGCAACCTCGGTCTTGGCTTCGACTTCATACTTTCGAACAATTCCGGCGCTTGCAATTCAATGTGATTGCCTCGGTAAAGCGGCAATACTCTTTCGCATCATGGCTTGAGTGGCGGCGGGTGTGGTGACTGAGCGGCCAAAGTGACAGCCTGGCTCTGAGCAAGTGTCCTATTATTTGCATCCAAGGCCATTGAAACCGATTAAATATAATTATCACCATGAAAAATGAATACAAAGTATTCAAATATCATGGTGTATAGATCCATGCTGGAAAGAACAAAGCACGAAAAAACTCTGCGAGAAAGACTGGACGATTATCCAGTCGTTGGATTGGTCGGAGCCCGGCAGGTTGGAAAAACAACTCTGGCCCGCAAAATTGTTCGTCAATGGCCAGAGCCAACACATTTTTTTGACCTTGAGTCCAGTGACGACATCTTCCGTCTTGCTGATCCCCTGTTTGCGCTGTCCTCGTTGCGCGGACTGATTGTTCTAGATGAAGTGCACCAAATGCCCGATATATTTGCGACGATTCGGGTATTGGCAGACCGTGATTCGAATCCGGCGAAATTCATGGTTTTAGGCAGTGCATTACCGGAACTTTTGAAACAGACCAGTGAATCACTTGCTGGTCGAATCTCCTATCATGAACTTCCTGGTCTGAATGTTTCGGAAACTGGCATTGAGCATTCCGAGGATTTATGGCTCCGAGGCGGGTTTCCAAAATCGTTTGTTGCAGCGAATCAATCCAAGAGCAATCGCTGGAGGAAAGACTTCATCCGAACGTATCTGGAGAGAGATATTCCACAGTTTGGAATTCGTATTCCGGGCATATCGATTGAGCGCTTTTGGATGATGCTGTCTCACTATCATGCCCAGGTCTGGAATGGTTCTGAAATCGGAAGAGCGTTTGGCGTTTCACATACAACTGCCCAGCGATATCTTGAGCTTCTCCAATCCACGTTTATGGTTCGCTGTCTGCAGCCCTGGCATGCGAATATCAAAAAGCGACAGGTGAAATCCCCAAAAGTCTATATCCGTGACAGTGGTATTGCTCACAGCTTGCTCAGAATCAAAACTTTCGAAGAATTGATTTGTCACCCAAAAGTTGGCGCTACCTGGGAAGGCTTTGTGATTGAGAACTTGATTCAGATTCTTGATCTTGATGACCGCGACTGTTACTTTTGGTCTACCCACTCAGGCGCTGAAATCGATATGATCGTCAATTCGGGGGGACGGCTCCGAGGATTTGAGATAAAGCGAACATCATCGCCTGGCGTTACGCGTTCAATCCGCTCGGCGCTCAGTGATCTGGATCTTGAGAGAGTTGATGTTGTTTACCCTGGAAATGAGAGTTATGCACTTTCGGACCGCGTCAATGCGGTAGCGGTATCAGATATTCTCAGTCACACTGTCATTTGATATGACTCTGGCAAGGGCATTCTTGCTGTTGCAGATTGATGCCCCCAGAGTGCTGTTGCAGATTGTCAGTCACTTCGGGGCAGTCAATCGGCTGTCAAATCAGGCGGTGCCGCTGCTGAGTGATACTCAGCAACGAGGGCGAGTTTGCGCTAAAGACTTTCTGTTTCCAGCCGATCCATTTGGCAAAATTTTGTTTTTGTTTGATATTGCGGGCCGAATGCAACTGCAAGAAGGGGTGCATCGGTATTCTCAACTGAGCTCAGCACAGGCTGCGGACTTTTTAAAGACAAAGACTTTTTCACCTCGGGTCAAGCTGTACCTGATCGAATCGTCTGCTTGTGCCGTGATTTCGCGCTATAGAACAAATCCTGCGCTTGCAATTCTGTCTCGGAAGTCTCGTCCGTAGTAGCGGACGTGGTCATGCTCACCGAAATGCAGTTTGCGATTCATTGGCGTATCAAGCTTCTCCGCATTCTCATAAGTTGTATCCCATCCCTCTACGATGGGAACGGTAACGACAAATAATCCGCCGGCAGCCAATACCCTGTGCACCTCAGCGGCGGCTTTCAAGTCATTAATATGCTCAAGAACATGGTTCGCAATGACACAATCAATGCTGTCAGAATCCAAGGCGATGCGCTCCATATTCAAAGCAAGGTCGGCGCCGTTGCCTGAAAGTGTTGATGTTTTGTAGTTGGGATAATTCGCTCGCATGATTTTCTCAAGCGAGGGCTCTGGAGCGAAATGCATGATCCGAATGCCGCTGCCTCGTGATGTGTCAAGCAATTGTCCACGCTCAAGAGCGATACAGAATAATCGATGCCGCTCGCGTGATTTGCATCTTGGACAAAGCGCATCAACGCGGGGGGGGCGGCCGGCTGGCTTGAAGAGTCCCTGGTAGCGGCAGCAAGGACAAGTCCGCTCAGCTGCAGGCCGGGTTCTGCCCCATATCTTGAGAATATTCATCAGCTGTATGACGGGTTGTTTACGAGCGCCGATTGTCCGGCGCTGCAAGGATTCTGACACAGTCCCCAAAAAATAGCGCACTGCTGCGACCGATATTTTGCAGTGAGGAAGCATATTGTCTCGCTTGCCTTGATGCGGCAATCTGAAAGCCATGCTGCACAGCACCCCGCCTGGTCATCATTCAATCCGATTTGTCGCTGGCACTGCAATCCACTGCGGTCTGATTGGCGAAATGAAGCGTCGAGGTGGGAAATGCGATCTCCGCGCCGTGCTCGTCAATGATATTCATCGTTTTGATCAGAATGTCCTGCTTGACTGCGTGATACTCAGCCCAGACGGTTGTCTTGGTGAAACAGTAGATGAAAAAATCCAGTGACGATGAGGCAAATCGATCAAAGTTCACCATGATAGAATTGTTCTGGTCAATATCCGGGTGACGCTGGATCATTTCCTTCGTTGCAGTGACGATGGCGGCAAGATGTGCTGCGTCATCGTAGCGAATGCCGACATACTCGTATATGCGTCGATTCGACTGTCTCGTCATATTGCGCACTGCAATTGTCGAGAAAGCGCCGTTGGGTACATAAAGCGTCCGGGTGTCAAACCGCTGAATGACGGTCTGGCGCCAGCCGATTTCCATAATTGTGCCCTCGATATCGCGGTCTGATGAGGTAATGGTCTCGCCGACTTTGAAGGGCTTGTCCAGATAGATCATGAGTCCGCCAAAATAGTTCGCAATCAGCTCCCGCGATGCGAAGCCGACCGCGATGCCGCCGACGCCGCCCAATGCCAGTATGCCCGCGATGTTCATGCCGAGAGTCTGCATGGCAATCAAAACGCCCAGCACGACGGCAATGATGCGCAGCATTTTTGTTACGATATGCGTAGTGGTTACATCAAATGATGCCTCTGCTTTCTTTTTCTGTTCGATAAAATGAATTTCGAAGGTGTCAATGAATCGCATGACAAACCATGTGACCACCGCAATGAGTGCGATGTAGCGCAGCGTCGGGATGGCATCGAGCAGCGCAATATTGAATTCATTCAATACGATTTCAGCGGCAAACAGCAGGCCAGCGACCCAAATCAAGGCCGCTGAAGGTTTGCGCAGCGCCGTTGCCAGAGAGTTTTTCCAAACCAGTCTGTCATGCGTCGACATTCTCTCTATTCGATGCAGAATGTAGCCTCTCACGCGGCTGGCCACCGCAGTGAAGGCGATCACAGCCAAAACCTCGGCGATCCAGAGATTGAGTTCGGCGGATCGGGAAATTAATGCGTTGATCGTGTCCATCCGGTTTCGTCCATGTCTTCAGACAATTTGTATAAGAGAATCCAGCAGCGCGTTAGGTTTTTCCGACATGATTGTATGGCCTGTCTGCGGCAATATATCGATTTCGACGCTGCGAAAATGATCGGCCAGCTGCATCGCTGCCCGCGCCGGGGTCAGCAGATCGAATGCGCCCAGTATCAGGCGCACCGGGCACTCAACTCTTTGCGCCGCCCGGATGCCGTCGGCGAAGGCGTTGCAGGCATTCAAATCGTTGAACAGAACCCCTTTGCCGCTGCGCTCAAACAAGCGCAGCAATCCGCCAATCATCCACATTCCCGGCGTTTCGCTGCCGCCGATATGCGCTCCCGGACTGTGTCCCCACTCGGTCAGCATCTCAATCGCTGAGTGATCATTCTTGAGGGCCGCTTTCAGCAGCTGCTCCGTCACCGGCATGGGAACTGCAGTACCCGCCAATGCGAGGGAGCGGACTCGCTGCGGGTAGCGACTTGCGCCATCAAGGACAATCAGCGACCCCATGCTGTGACCGACGAGTGCCGTTGTCTCAATCTCAAGCGCATCAAGAACCTGAATCAGCCAGTCTGCGTACTCACTGATCGCTGGCAAGGGCTTTCCGCCTGACAAGCCATGCCCCGGAAGGTCAACCCCGAGAACGTTGAGCCCGTGTCGATTGAAGTAGCGTGCCGGCAAAGTCCAGACTGTATGATCCAGTGCGGCCCCATGGACGAACATTACACTGCGTCTGCTCGCATCCAATTCCTTGGTGCCGGTAAAAATGTATGCGGAGTGTCCTTGAACGACGAGTTTCATGACACCTTTATCCGGTTGATGCCGGTTGTCAGAAGCATTGGAAGTTCCCGAACGCTGTTCTGACATCCCCTATACAAGATGCTATGCTCACGATCCGTTCTGTTTCGATTGGAATCTGTCAAGCTAACGTCACTCATCGCGGGTGACCTATGCGTCAGGCTGAATGTTTGGATGTGAATCCATTGGCGGTTCGATCTATGCTCACGCTCTGCGGCATCGGACTGTCATGCGAGTCAGCGGCAAAGCGTGATAGATGGAGAATACCGCTCGGATTTTTGTCATCTGCAATATTTTCTCGCATCACCTTTTCGCCAGCCCGATTGCAAATTGTAACTGATTATTCCAGTCCCGCTCTTGGGCTTCGCCGCAGACTCAGGCAATGTGCGCCGGGTCACACGGATTCAGCATTTCCAAAAACTGCCCTGCATCACGTTTGCTGAATACCCGGCGCTTGAATCGCCTTTATTTGCTGTGTCTGCTTCAGGAATGTGCTGTTCCGCCAAAGTAGACTGGCTTGTGAGAATCTGGTCGTGCTCGTCAGAAAAAGCTGTTCGTATCGCAAGCACGAATTGATCATCCGCTCTCAGCGGATTTTGGTGAGTCAAGACAGTTAAAGCCAAGGTAAAACACGCCCATAATGCAGCAGCTGCCCATTGGGCTGCTTGAGACCTGCAGGCAGAAGCAAAAAATCGACAACCGGCTGAGCGGCATCAGCCGGCGCCACGGCATCGGACATGTCATCGAACCATGAGTGTGAGGCGTCAGTGTCCATCAGACCGGGACAAATCGCGTTGATTAATATGCCGTCTCTCGGCCGCTCTTGCGAAATGTCGTGTGCTGCGATGCGCGCAGTGGCCACTTGACCAATCTTCGAAGGAACGTTGATCCACTCCGGCCACCCTTGATCAGCCGCACGATCAGCCTGGATTGCCGCAGTATACTGATCCATGCTGTCTTCGATGTCATAAATCGTTAGATGTGCTGTGTCGAACAGTGGGCGAAGGCTTTCATGAAGCCGCCGCAGCTGACCGAACGAACTTGCAATCATGGCGTAGCGCGCACCCTTGCGCAGCAGCGGCTTGAGAGCGCAAAACAGGTTTGCTGAGCCATGACTGTTGGTTGCGACGAAGTGTCTGACCTGCTCTGCTTGGGAGTCGATCTTGAGCAATTCGAGCTGCCGCATTGGAGGCTGCAATGTCGATGCCGCCGTGCTTGAGCTGCAGAAGGGTTGCAAAATCCTTAATGGATTTGGAATCAGTGACATCAAGCTGCTGATATCATACCTGAGCTCGGGCTGGGCTCAGGCTCTGCAGTGCGCAAAGCCCCTGCTCCTGCGAGCGCGCAGCCAGATAAACTGTGTCCGCACTTGACAGCCGATTGGCCAATTCCCGGACCAGAAAATAGCCTAAACCCTGATTGGCTCCCGTTACGACTGCGACTTTCATCACGATGATTCTTCACCCGTAAAATTTGCGAACCGCAGGATTTGGCATTGAAAAAAATCGTTTCTGGGAGACTTTGGGCGTCTGGGTGTTCTGAATGAGCCGCGCATGGCGCACCATTTTGCTCTGAATCGTTTAAATTGCATTGAAATTCAGGCGAGCATAGAAAGCAGCTTGCGATGATGGTATCTGTCATTTGCTCATTAGATCAAATTCCCGATTCCGGCCAGCTCCAAAAAACGCCTATTCAGATTTGCCCCATAGGACCGAAGGACAGTATGCGCCGGCCCGCTCAAAGGATTGTGATGCCCGCGGTGCAGTCACTGCTATCGACAGGATTCTGCTTGTGCCGTCATCTCAGACAAGTCAATATCGCCCTCTGCAAGGCAGATTTGAAGGATAATCGCCCGCATGAAACGTTTTCTGAAATATTCGAGTTAAGGAGAAGATCTTCATGGCTCAGGAATTTCGGCCTCAGTTGCCCGCCGAGCGACTTTTGGTTCTGGATTTCGGTTCTCAATACACCCAGCTGATTGCTCGCCGGGTGCGTGAGCTGGGTGTTTACAGCGTTATTTTGCCCTGGGATGCAGCGCTTGAGGAAATTCGAGAGTTTGCGCCGCAAGGCATCATTCTCTCAGGCGGACCGTCCACCGTGACTGAACCCATGACAGCGACTGTGTCATCGGATGTTCTGGATTTCGGTGTGCCGATACTGGGCATCTGCTATGGCATGCAGACGATGGTGGCTCAATTGGGCGGTCAAGTCGAAAACGCGCTGGTGCACGAATACGGCCATACAGCAGTTTCCGTAACTGAGGAGTCGGCTCTTTTCTGCGACATTCATTGCGCGCGACAGGCGGACGGCGCGCAGCAGTTCAGTGTCTGGATGAGCCACGGCGACCGCGTCATTTCTCTGCCTGAGAGCTTCAGTGTGCTGGTACGCTCGGACGCCTCGCCTTTTGCAGCAGTCTGTGACCCGCAGCGGCAATTGTACGCGGTGCAATTTCACCCGGAAGTTACGCACACGGAAAACGGCACGAAGATTCTTGAGAATTTTCTGTATCGCATTTGCGGGTGCAGCCGAACTTGGCAGGCGGAAAATACAATCAAGGGTCTGATCACGTCCATACAGCTTGAAGTGGGTCAGGACGAAGTGATTTTGGCTCTGTCCGGCGGTGTCGATTCCTCCGTTTGCGCAGCTTTGCTGCAAAAGGCAATCGGCCGTCAGCTGACATGCATTTTTGTCGACAATGGGCTTCTCAGACTGAACGAGGCCCGTTACGTTCGTGAATCGGTCAGCGAGCGTCTCGGCGTCAAAGTCGTTTTTGTGGATGCGGCGGAGCGGTTTCTGAGGGAGCTTGAAGGCATTGCGGAGCCGGAAGCAAAACGTAAAATAATCGGCCGTGTGTTCATTGAAATATTTCAGGAGCAGGCAAAACAGCTCAAAAATATACGCTGGCTGGCGCAAGGCACCATCTATCCAGATGTCATTGAGTCGGCCGGTTCCAAAACGCAAAAGGCAAAAGTGATCAAAAGTCACCACAATGTTGGCGGATTGCCTGATACGCTGGAATTGAATCTATTGGAGCCGTTGCAAGAGTTTTTCAAAGACGAGGTAAGGCACATCGGCGAGCAGCTGGGCCTGCCGCATGACCTCGTTTATCGCCATCCTTTTCCAGGCCCCGGGCTGGGTGTTCGCATTTTAGGAGAAGTGAGTCAGCACTTTGCCGATATGCTGCGCTCGGCCGATGCGATATTCATGGAAGAGCTGGTCAAAAACGATCTTTACTATCAAGCCAGCCAGGCATTTGCGGTTTTTCTGCCAGTCAGGTCGGTCGGTGTTGTCGGTGACAATCGCGCCTATGACTACGTGATCTGCTTGCGGGCAGTCGAGACGCAGGATTTCATGACTGCAAAGTGCATGCACATCCCTTTTCAGGTGCTGGAGGCAGTGGCCAGTCGAATCGTGAACGAAGTCGCTGGAGTGAGTCGGGTCGCTTACGACATATCAAGCAAGCCGCCCGCCACAATTGAGTGGGAGTGAGTGACTTCGATACGGTTTGCAGTGAGCAGGCCGAGACGCAGACGCTCTCAAACGGCAGCGGCAGATTGTGTCTGAATCTCCCGTTCATCTATGCCGTGCACCAATCGACCCTCCTCACTTTGCGCCGGAGCCGATGACAGTCCCGGTCTGCCCGTGTGCCACGCAGCACATCTCAATAGCGTACAATTTAAAGCTGAAGGCCGTGCCCTTTGCGGGGCAGATGCGGCATGATTGACACAATTACAGCACTGCAATATGACTGCCAAGCAAGCACAGCTATCGTTTGAAGACGCGCTGAAAGAATTGGAATCCATTGTCAGCCGCATGGAAAGCGCAGACCGATCGCTGGAGAATTCTTTGGCCGATTTCGAACGGGGTATTGAGATTGTCAAAGACTGCCGTAAAATGCTTAAAGAAGCAGAACTGAAAGTAGAGACATTGACGGAAGATAAAAATGGAAAACCAAACCTTTCGCAGTGAAAAATCGTCATGAGCTTTGCGTCGGATTGGCAGCGTTGCAAGAAAGCTGCGGACATCGCGCTGGACGTGCGTCTGCCGCCTGCCGCTGAGCCGCCCCGGAAACTTCATGCGGCGATGCGCTATGCTACGATGAATGGCGGCAAGCGCTTTCGGGCAGTCCTGCTCATCATGACCGGCGAGATGCTCAATACCCAGACACAGCCCCTTCTCGCGCCGGCAGCCGCGATTGAGTGTGTGCATGCCTACTCGCTGGTGCATGATGATCTGCCGTGTATGGATGACGATGATTATCGCCGCGGCAAACCTGCGTGCCATATCGAATATGATGAGGCGACAGCCATCTTGACCGGTGATGCATTATTGACTTTGGCGTTTGAAATCCTTGCGCAGGATCAGGATTTGGTAAACTTTGATCATTGCAAGGGCGCGCTGATCGCGGCGCTGGCCCAGGCGGCTGGCTGCCGCGGCATGGCTGGCGGACAGATGATGGATATTGAATACGAAAACTCAGGTAAGATGGCTGCGAACTTGAATCAGGTGCATACACTGAAAACAGCAAAATTGATTCAGTGTTCGGTTCGTTTGGGCGCATTGTTGTCCGACGTAAGCGATAATGAATATGAATGCCTGAGTGTCTATGGGGAAAACTTGGGACTTGCTTTTCAGTACCGGGATGATGAGCTCGACGAAGAGCATCAGTTCCAGCAGCGCATGCGACCGGCCGAGCTCTATCGTGACCAGGCGATTGCAGCGCTTGCGAATATTGATCGCGATACGACCCGTTTGAAAGAAGTCGCACGGCTGGTGGTGAATCGCGAAACATAGACAGTCGTGTGAGAATATTTGGGTGGATGAAATGAGCAAAAAAAATGACATTTATGCGGAGCGGTTTCCGCTGCTGATGCAGATTGATTCGCCGGCGGATCTTAGAAAACTGCCTGAAGATAAACTATCTGATCTGGCAGACGAAATGCGTGACTATCTCATTGATGTCACCTCAAAGACTGGCGGACATCTGGCCGCTGGACTGGGTACCGTTGAATTGACGATCGCGCTTCACTATCTGTATCAGACTCCGCATGACCGGCTGGTGTGGGATATTGGCCATCAGGCCTATCCGCACAAAATTCTCACAGGCAGACGCGATCAGCTTCATACCATCCGGCAGCCTGGCGGTATCAGCGGTTTCCTCAAGCGTGACGAGAGTGAATATGACTGTTTTGGCGCTGGACACTCCAGCACCTCCATTTCGGCTGCCTTTGGGATGGCAGTCGCCGCACAGACCAAAAAAGAATCGCGGCAGGTCGTCGCTGTCATTGGTGATGGCGCGATGACAGCGGGGCTGGCCTATGAGGCCCTCAATAATGCAGGCGCTGCTTCCACGGATCTGCTAGTCATACTGAACGACAACGAAATGTCGATTTCGCCAAATGTCGGCGCGGTTACCAGCTACCTGGCTCGCATCCTGTCCGGCAAGGCATTCATGACAGTGCGCGAGGGCAGTCAAAACGTACTGAGCACACTGCCGCCGGTGAAAAATCTGTCGACCCGATTTGAGCTGCAGACCAAGGGCATGTTTCTGCCTAGCACGCTGTTTGAGGAGCTTGGCTTCTATTACATCGGTCCCATTGATGGACATAATCTGAAAGCGGTGCTGGCGACACTGAAGAACATGAAAAGCATCGGAGGCCCGAGGTTTCTGCACGTGGTAACGCAAAAAGGCAAAGGGTATGATCCGGCCGAAGCGGATCCGCTCGTCTATCACGGTGTGGTGCCGTTTGATCCGGAAACCGGAAAGATGCAGAAAAAAACCGCAGTGGCCAAGTCTTATACACAAGTCTTCAGCGACTGGATCTGTGATATGGCAGCGAAGGACGAGCGTCTGATTGGGATTACCCCCGCCATGCGTGAAGGCTCGGGACTTGTTCGGTTTGAGAAAGAGTTTCCAGATCGGTATTTCGATGTCGGGATTGCTGAGCAGCATTCACTGACGTTTGCCGCCGGGCTTGCCTGCGACGGCATGAAGCCGGTCGTCGCGATTTATTCGACGTTTCTGCAGCGAGCGTACGATCAGCTCATTCACGACATCGCCATTCAAGACCTCGACGTGATGCTCGCCCTGGACCGGGCCGGCTATGTGGGTGGCGATGGCGCAACGCATGCCGGCGCCTATGACTACGCCTACCTGCGCTGTATTCCCAATATGGTGGTCATGGCACCCGCTAATGAGCGCGAGTGCCGGGACATGCTCTACACTGCATATTTGCATGAAGGCCCAAGCTCAGTGCGCTATCCGCGCGGCATCGGTGTCGGTGTTGATCCGGTCGAAGAAATGACCGCGCTGGAAATTGGCAAAGGCTCAATTGAGAGAAACGGCAGCAGGACTGCAATCTTATCGTTTGGCAGCATGCTGATTCATGCCATGGCAGCCGGTGAGGAAGTGGATGCGACCGTCATCAATATGCGCTTTGTCAAGCCGCTTGATGAGCAGCTGATTGCTGAAATGGCTGAATCCCACGACTTGATCGTAACCCTCGAAGAGCACGTCGTTGCCGGTGGCGCCGGATCCGCGGTCAATGAGACGCTCGCCCGGCTCGGTTACACCATCCGCATCGTCAATCTCGGCATGCCGGACAAGCACATTGATCACGGCAATCCAAAAGCCGTATTTGCTGAGCACGGCTTCGACGCGGATGCGGTCATCCGTGCAATTGAGGCGCTCAATCCACCACAGAAGAAAAGGGTTTCAAACTGATGGATTCAACGAAAGCACCACCGGTTGCTGATTACTTGGCTAACGATTCAATCCCGGACATTCAGTCGATTGCGGATACGCGTCAGCTCGCGATTGATCAGGTTGGTGTTCGCGCACTGCGTCATCCAGTCAAGGTGCATGACCGCAGTGTTGGCGAGCAGTACACGATTGCAATGTTCAACATGTATGTCGGGCTGCCGCACAATTTCAAGGGTACGCATATGTCGCGTTTTGTTGAAGTGCTCAATGAGCACGAAAATGTGATTTCCGTGCGCTCGTTTCGTGAAATTGTCAAGCAAGTCGGATGCCGACTTGACTCAGAATCAAGTCATATTGAAATGACTTTCCCATATTTCATGGAAAAAAGTGCGCCTGTCACTGGCGTGAAAAGCTTGGTTGACTATGAGGCCACTCTGTATGGTGAAATGCGCGATGGCGAAGTCACTATCAAGACTAAAGTTGTTGTCCCCGTGACGAGCCTATGTCCGTGCTCAAAAGAAATTTCAGCTTATGGCGCGCACAATCAGCGCTCGCACGTGACGATTACGGCGCTCACTGAAGAATTTGTCTGGATTGAGGAGCTCATCGAATTGGCTGAATCCAACGCCAGCTCGCAGCTCTATGGCTTGCTCAAGCGTCCGGATGAGAAATATGTCACCGAAGAGGCGTATGACAATCCAAAGTTTGTTGAAGACATCGTTCGAGATATTGCTGCGGAGCTCAATCGTGATGATCGGATTGTTGCCTATACCGTCGAATCAGAAAATTTCGAGTCAATTCATAATCATTCAGCCTATGCGAAGATATGTGGCAATCGCCGCAATGGCAAACACGAGCCGTTTTCTATATAGCTTGAGACCTTGCGGCTTGCAAGCTGGCTGAAGAAACAGGTTCTCGAATGTGAAGCCTGAACTTGTTCAACAGGCGCTGCACCTGCTCAAGATGGAATCGCCCCGGGATGTACTCGTTATCGCACCTGAGCTGCTGAAAGAATTTTCTGCATTCTTCAAGTCGCAGGCGCATGTTGAGATGCAGCATTTGGCGGTAGACCGTTTTGAAGATTTGCCGGGCGAGTTGGGACGTTTTGATTTTGTGATGGTGTTCAATACGCTTGAGCATCTTGCCAAGCGCACCGCGGAGCAGCTCGTTTCGCGCTTGCGTGACTTGCATGCCAGGCTGCTTTGGGTTGCGGTAAACGATACAGACAGCCGATTCAACTGCGATGATGCCGTCGCCCAAGGAATGCGCATGGTGGATCCAGAGAAATTCGCAAGCGGCGAATTGCAATGGTATGAATTCAGTCTGAAGTTCTATAAGCCGGTTCCGCAGTGGCTCAATGCAAGAGATTGGGCGAATCCCAGCCGCTGGGACAAAGACCGATGGTAATCTGAATTTGGCGATGAAAACGTCCTCCTATCTGCTCGCAACTGTTCGTCAGGTTCATGCTGACGTTGAAATCGTCAGTCACCGCCTGATGCTCAAAGCTGGCATGATCCGCCAGCTCGCCTCCGGCATCTACAGCTGGTTGCCCACTGGCTTGCGGGTGCTGAACAAAGTAGAAAATATCGTCAGAGAGGAAATGAACGCGGCGGGCGCTCTTGAAGTGCTGATGCCCTCAGTGCAGCCTGCGGAAATTTGGCGTGAATCTGGCAGATGGGATTTTTTCGGACCTGAGCTGCTGCGCTTCAAGGATCGCCATATGCGAGATTTTTGCCTGGGTCCCACACATGAGGAAGTGATCACGACACTGGTGAATAACGAAGTTCGAAGCTATCGGCAGCTGCCGGCCAACTTTTACCAGATGCAGTGGAAATTCCGAGATGAGATCAGGCCACGCTTCGGCGTAATGCGCTGCCGCGAGTTTCTGATGAAAGATGCCTATTCGTTTGACAAGAGTTTCGAAGGCATGCAAGCATCCTATCAAGTCATGTACGATGCTTATTCCCGTATTTTCGATCGTTTTGGCTTGGATTTTGTAGCTGTTGAGGCAGATTCAGGGGCGATCGGCGGTGCTGTATCGCATGAGTTCCATGTACTGGCGGATTCTGGCGAGGATGCGATCGGCGTCAATGCCGAAGTCGGCTATGCGGCCAATGTGGAACTTATCCCCATCACCCCAGAGCCTGCGAAACAAACCGATACCGCCGCGCTGCTGCAGATTGTCGATACGCCAGGGGTCAAGACGATCGCACAGTTGTGTGATTTTCTGGATGTTGAGCCCGCGGCAACCGTCAAGACGCTGATTGTTCATGGTACTGAAGGCCCGGTAGCGCTTGTTGTGCGCGGCGATCACGAATTGAATGCACTCAAGGCGCAGCGCCTCGATGCAGTCGAGAGCCCGTTGCGCTTCTTGTCTGCGGCTGCGGTTAAAGAACTGCTCGCGGTCGATGTCGGCTCTCTTGGTCCGGTCAACCTTAAGGACCGGCGTGCCAGCCCCATTGCCGTGATCGCCGATCATGCGACTGCATCCATGACAGAAATCATTTGCGGCGCAAACCAGCCGCAGCGGCATTGCCGTGATGTGAAGTGGGTGCGCGATGTTCCGCATCTCGAGTTTGCGGACCTGCGCAAAGCCGTGTCAGGCGATCGGGTTCCGGATCATTCCAGCGAGGCGCTCACGATCAAGCGCGGCATTGAAGTCGGGCATGTGTTTCAGCTCGGTACCAAGTATAGCGAGGCGTTCAGCGCCAACTGTCTTGACGAGGCCGGCAAAAGCGCGATCATGTGGATGGGCTGCTATGGGATTGGCGTCTCCCGCATCGTGGCCGCGGCTATTGAGCAGAATCATGATGATGCCGGCATTATTTGGCCCGGTGCGATTGCGCCGTTTACGGTATGTATTGTTCCGATCAATATGCATCGCTCGGCGCAGGTTGCCCAAATTACCTCTGAACTGTATGAATCGTTGCTTGCGTCCGGGATTGAGGTACTGCTGGATGATCGTGACGAGCGAGCTGGTGTCAAGTTTGCGGATATGGATATGATTGGTATCCCGCATCGGGTTGTCGTCTCAGACCGAGGCATAGAAAGAAAACAGCTGGAGTATAAGTTTCGAGCTGCGAGCGAGTCCGAAGACTTGCCGCTGGTTGAAGCTTTGATGCAGATCAAGAAACGGATTCATTCTGCCTGACTTGCGGATTTTCCGGTTTGCCAGTCAATCGTGAAATTGTTCGGCTCTGGCTCTTGAGCCGCGGCGCTTTGCACATCACGCACATCTGATGCCGGCGAACCGCGCCATAGAGCGGCTTCGAACCCGCTATGCTGCTCCACGGTACCGAATGCGACTGTCTCGACGCTTCCGTCATCAAGATTGCGAACCCAGCCGGCGAGGCCCGATATGTTCGCAGTATCCGCGACGAACTTTCGGTACCAAACGCCCTGTACGATCCCATAGACCCGATAGCGAATGCACTTTTTCATTGCTTAAGCGCCACTTGCGGTGAGGTCAAAGGCGGCAAGTAGTTGCTGATTCTCGAGGAGCTGGACTGAAGGCGGTTTTCGTATACGACAAAATTAACCAGAATGTTTTTCACGTAACCGCGGGTTTCAGAAAAGGGGATTGTCTCTACCCAAATCGCAGTATCGGACGAGCGCGACTTGGCTTGCCAGCGATTTGATCGGCGTGGCCCCGCATTATAGCCGGCGAGCGCGTATACCGGATTCGAGTCCATGCGGTTGAGGATGCCTTTGAAATAAGCTGTGCCGAGTCGAACATTCAGCGCGGCATGCGTCAGTTGATACGTGGTGACATTTTTCAGTTTCAGCCGCTTGGCCGTTGCTCTGGCTGTTGAAGGCAGCAGCTGCATCAGGCCGATCGCGCCGGCACTTGAGCGAATATCGGCGACAAAGTTGCTTTCCTGACGCATAATGCCATAGATCCAGTGAGTGGGCACTCCGTAGCGATTCGCTTCCTTGTGCACACTTTCCAAGTACGGTGTCGGAAACAAAATTTCGAGATGTCCCAAGCGATAATCGCCGGCTTTTCGCATCGCACGAATCGCGCCGTCGTGCCATTGCCAGCGGTCAAAAAGGACTGCAGCATGAAGCCAGAACTCAGGGTCCAAATCTCTGGGCAGGCTGAGCAGCTCTTTTCTCGCAGAATAGGGGCGTCCCAATGCCAGCCACTGTTCGATACGGCGAATTACCGGAGCCTGGTAGACTTCAGGCTCGGTCATTACGGGCGTTGTCGGGTCATGCTGATGACGAAATGCGTAGTCGATGCCAATGCGATCGGAAGCCAGCAATCCGTAGAAATTGAAATTCGATGCGATTTGCTGCCATAGGGCTTTGGCCTCGGCTTTATCGCCAATTTCATAGTAGGCATATGCCCTCCAGAAAATCCATGCGGTTTTGCCAGCCTCATCGGGTGGCATCAAGTCTACTGTTGCCAATACACCTTCCCACGATTCGTTGGCGATGGCGGCGCGCATGCGCAGGCGCAAGATCGCAACCGAGTTTTGCGATTCCGGCAATTGGGACAGCCATGCATAAGCTTCCGGATGCAGGTGAATTGCCAGCCGCCTGGCAATGTTGGTTTCACTGCCTGCCAGTCTGGCTGAGGCCTGGGGATTGGAAGTTTTCAAATCGCTCCAGATAGCCGCCGCTTCTTCGATATCTTTCCTTGCGATGCGGGTGATGGCATGGTTGATTACAGCGGCGCCAAACTGCGATTCGCTCCAGTTTTCGAAATTGGCGCGCGTGGTATCGCGCGGATGCGCATGTGCACGATGCAGGCGTGTTACCCATTGACGGATTGACTTGGACTGAATAAGTCCGCCCAGGTACTTGACTAAGCGATGCTGATTGTGGTGCTTGGCCAGCACGATTCGATCCCATATCAACTGATCATCAATGATGTTTTTTTGTCGTGCATACTCAAAAACAGTATCGCACTGCTTGACCTGAGAGCGCGGCACCAGCCACAGATCACGAATGACATGCGCCGCCTGATCCAGTCGGTTGGTGCGAATCAGGGCTCTGGAATAGATGCAGCGAGATGACAACGCTTTGGAGTCAGAATAATGTTCAATAATTTTTTCCCAATCGCCTGCTGCGGCCAACTGATGCAACCACCAGTTCGTGAACCAAGCCGGCAAGGGAATGTCAAGCTGGCGGACAATATCGGCGATTTCACCTTGGGTGTAATTGGATGCGGGGGCGCGAATTTCTCGCAATTTCAGATATGGGTAGAGCGGATAGTCAATCAACTGCGGCTCCAATTTGCGCCATCGGCTGAGTTGATTGTTCTGCAGTGCCTTGTCGGCGGCGACGTATGCAGACTGGATTGGCGTGAGTGAATCATTCTTTGTCGTGGTGTGATGAGCGCTGGCGGGCGCCATGAGCGCAAGCATCATCAGGCAGCTGCATAACACTCGCAGCCATATAGTCGGTAAACTTGTCACGATTGTACCATTGCGCCGGAAAACGGGAACAAAACAGCAAATGACCACTCTAAGCCGGCGACATCACCTGCCGATTTGAAAAATTGGATACCGGCAGTTGCGGACTGCCGAATACGTTGGGACGATTGAGAAAGCCGACCCCTGTTCAAAGGAGTCGGCTTTGAACGCATTTATGCAAAAACCGATCTGACGAGATGCAGGGTATCTTGAAAAAATTGCTGTATCTGAGTCGGTTAATCAGCCTGTATCAGTGTCAGCTGGAAAGCTGATGCGAATCACCGAGCGCAAACTCAAGAATCAGGGTGTGCCCGCGACTCGCCGAATCCGTTACATCGCCGAACTGCGATAGGCTGTATCGGATTCTTCAATCTCGCCGATTGCCCAGCTGCCTCTGTTTTTGGCATGATAGACAGCCGCGTCGATTTCATTGCTGCTCACGTCACGTCGAATCGCAAGTTCCTGTCCTGGGTAAATCAAATCGGCATCTTGGATGTCTTTGTTGTGCGCGTAGATGACTGGCCATCTGAATGGATCGTTGTAAACGGATGACAGCGCCGAAATTTTCCACAGTGAATCGCCTTTGATCACCACGTGCACGTCTTCGGCCGCGGCTATCGGCTCTGGCTCATCCATTTTTTCTACCATGGTTTCCTCTTCCATCGGTTTTTCTTCTTCCATCATAACTTCCTCTTCCATTTCTTGTTCAAATCCAAAAATCGACTTGAAGAGCTGGCAGCCAGAAAGGCTGAAGGAGAAAATAATGATTGCGCCCAGAAGAAGTCCCCGAGGCAATGCCTTGTTTGCATTAGCGTTCATGTTAATTTGGTCCTCAATTACGTGACTGTCCGCTGACAGCAGAATGACAATGTAAACATTTTACCTGATTATAGGGGATAAAGTAATCGCTTTTGCAGGCAATCCGCTAAATATAGCAGTATTTTATTCTGAATTTATACAGAGGATCGTCAAATTCAATATCCAGCGAAAAAATTCCATAATTGAATGCCAGAAACTGATCATGGCGCTGATTTTGTCCTGCAGCGGTTGAGAAGGGCTGTCGATTATTCTTGCTGCACCGATTTGGCAACGTTTATCAAGCCGTCAATGGCACTCATTCAAGCTGGCATAGATGCGCCCAAACACGGTCAGACTTCGTCTCTGCCACACCTTGGGCGATCAAGTCAGTGAACTGCTTGCGACTTATGAACACAGCACCCAAGCCTAATAGAAGTTCGGACTCAACCTGACAGTCAATTACGCGGTAGTTCCAGAACTTCAGGTGCTGGACCAGATGATGCAGGGCGACTTTGGAGGCATCGGTGCGAGTCGAAAACATGCTTTCACCAAAAAATACAGTTCCCAGGTCCACTCCGTACAAGCCGCCGACGAGCTCGCCATCAAGCCAGGTTTCGACCGAATGTGCGTATCCGTGGTGATGCAGATCGGTGTAGGCTTTGATCATTCCGGGAGTAATCCAAGTTTTGTCGGGGTTGTGGCCAGCGCACAGCTGCGGCTCTTTGTTTGCTGCCAATTCGCGAACCGTTCGGAGCGGACGTTGTGAGCAGTTGGCAATCACCTGCTCAAAATTCTGATTCAGCGTGACCACATAGCCGCGGTTGCGAATGCTTTTCCTCAGACTTCGGGACACCGCGAAGTTGTCCGGAAACAAGACAAGGCGCGGGTGCGGACTCCACCAGTAGATAAACGGATCATGCGTAAACCATGGGAAGATGCCCTTTCTGTAGGCTTTTAGCAGCGTCAGGCGGGACAGGTCGCCGCCGCTGGCGATCGGGTAGTCCTGATGCCCCGGTGCAATGCCGCCTGGATCTGGAAAATCATGGGCGGGTCGGCCATCAACCACTAGATTCATGGTTTGACAAAAGCTTCTGGATTTTTGTGATACGGCGACTCATTCGCCATCTCATCGCGATACTGGCGAACATAAGAAGTCTCGTGTCGGGCAGACTCCCGGATAGCTTCGTCGAAGATTGGATGATCAATAAAGTGCGCCGAATATGACGGTTCTGGCAAAAAACCGCGATTCAGCTTATGGTCTCCCTGGACCCCGGCGTTATATGCTTGCAATCCGTTGACGATGCAGTATTCGATCGCTGCGTAGTAGCAGGTCTCGAAATGGAGATTTGGCACTTCCTGCAATGTGCCCCAGTATCGACCGTACAGGGTGTCGCCGCCGCGGACACACAGCGAGCCGGCAATCGGCTGCTCTTCGCTGTACGCGAGAAACATCACGATGTTGCGGGACAAGGTTGAACCAATGCGCTGGAAAAACTCAAAATTCAAGTATTGCTGGGCATAATACTTATCCAGTGTACTCAGGTAGAAACTTTCTAGCACTTGCCAGTGCTCGACAGCGAGGTTTGGGCCTTCAAGAGCCTGCACATGAATCTCTCTTCGAGCCAGTGACCGCCGTTCCTGGCGAATCTTTTTGCGTTTGCGGCTGCGAAGCGTTGCCAGAAAATCATCCATGCTCCGATAGTTGCGGTTACGCCAGATGTACTCAAAGGTGCTTTGGCGTTGAATCAATCCCTGACTGGCAAGGAACTTGGCCTCTTCCGAGGGCAAAAAGAGCCAATGAATTGAGGATGTCTCGTATTTTTTTGCCAGTCGATGGCAGGCTTGCAGCAGTCGCTGACGCAGGCCGTCCCGGACTGCGTCGCTCTGTGTGCCCGCGATTAGAAATTTAGGCGAGGTCAGCGGTGTGAACGGGCTTTGGCAAACCAGCTTGGGGTAATACTGATTGGCGGTGCGCTGGTAGGCCGATGCCCACTGCCAGTCAAAAATGTATTCCCCATAGGAATGTCCTTTGAGATACAGTGGCATCACAGCCCTGATTTCATTATCTTGAGTTTGCTTGCTGCGAATGACAATGTGCTGCGGCAGCCAGCCGTTATTGACAGACACGCAGCCGGTCTCTTCGAGCGCACTGAGGAACTCATGCCGCAGGAAAGGAAAGTGCTCAGGAACGAGGCGATTCCATTCGAGTGCGGGAATGCTGCTGATCGAGCGGGTAACGCTGCATTCGCACTCGGATGCAATCTGATTTTCGGCGCTTTGAGCTGAATCGTTCATACGGTTGCCTGTCTGGTCCCAACCTTTGAAAGTATACTTTTACGGCTATGGAGTTTGGTGTAGCAATAGCTCAAAGAAATTTCATCGTTGGTGACATCTTTGGCAATCAGCAGAAAATAGTGGCGGCGGCACATGACGCACGGGATCGGCTGCGATGCCGCTTTGTTGTTTTTCCAGAACTTGCGGTTTGCGGCTATCCGCCGGAAGATCTTCTGTTCCAGTCCCGGTTTGTCGAAGAATGCGAACTGTCGCTGCAGCGTCTGGTCGGACAGATCGAGGGGATTGCGGCGGTCGTCGGTCACCCGCATCAGGTCAATGGACGGCTCTACAACGCGGCTTCGGTCATCGACGACGGCCAAATTCTCGCCACACATCACAAATGTCACCTGCCCAATTATGGTGTATTTGACGAAAAACGTTATTTTGTCGCCGGCGACTCTCCCACTGTTGTGCAGATCAACGGTTTAAAAGTCGGCATTACGATTTGTGAGGATGTGTGGAGCGAAGGTCCGGTTGAAACAGCGGTCGCGGCGGGTGCGCAGCTGATTTTCGCACTGAATGGATCGCCATTTGACACTGAGAAAATCCTGCTTCGGGAAAATGACATCGTTGCCAAGCGGGCGCGCGGCAACGACATTCCGATCGTTTATGCGAATCTGATTGGCGGGCAGGATGAGCTGGTGTTCGATGGCGGTTCGTTGGTCTGCGATGCGCGGGGCCGGGTGGTCGCGCGAGCTGGCTTTTTCGTGGAAACGAACATCGGCTCGCGATTTCGGCTCAACAGTGGCGTCACATGCTTGCCCGGTGAGGTTGCGCCGCTGCCGCATTCGCTTGAGGCTGTTTACAGCGCCATTGCCCTAGGCACTAAAGACTACATTGAGAAAAACGGATTCAAGCAGGCAGTTTTAGGCTTGTCCGGCGGCATTGACTCGGCATTGACTCTGGCGATACTGGTAGACGCGATCGGTCCGCAGAACGTGCAGGCAGTTATGATGCCATCACGCTACACCCGGCAGATGAGCCTCGATGACGCACGGTCGCAGGCGGAGCGGCTTGATGTGGCCGCGTCGGTGATATCCATTGAGCCGGTGTACGAGGCGTTTCTGGACGCACTGAGCGATCAGTTTGCAGGTGCCGATCTGAACATCGCGGAAGAAAACATTCAGGCGCGTTGCCGCGGTGTGATTTTGATGGGCATATCCAATAAGAAGGGCAAGATCTTGATTACAACTGGAAACAAGAGCGAGGTCGCCGTCGGCTACGCGACATTGTACGGCGATATGGCAGGCGGTTTCGCTCCGATCAAGGACGTACCGAAAACGATGGTATATGAATTGGCCCAGTATCGAAACGAAAAGTTTGGCGAGTCTATTCCAAAGCGGGTCATCGAGCGAGAGCCGTCTGCGGAACTGTCGCCAGACCAGTATGACAGCGATTCGTTGCCGCGTTATGAGATGCTTGACAAAATACTGAAGATGTACGTTGAAGAGTCCCGGAATCAAGCGGAAATTACACGTCGCGGCTTCGATGCGCAGACCGTTGAGCGCGTGATTTCATTGGTCAATCGAAATGAATACAAGCGCCGTCAGGCTCCGCCTGGAGTTCGTATCACGCCGAAAGCCTTTGGGCGCGACCGCAGATACCCGATTACCAGCCGCTATTAGCGCACAGCGCCCCAGAACAGGGGTTTGCGGTTTCTGGTGACGATGCGGTCATCAAGAATAGTATGCTCATTGTTCAGATACGCACTGCCTGGAAAGTTGTAGCTGAGAACCAGGCGGTTCGCCGCAGCCAGTTCGGTCATGTTCATCTGATCATAGGCATAAATCAAAACCGCCAGTGCTTCTTCGGTGTATTGCGATCTTGCATACTGTTCCAATACGCTTTTGGCACGATTTGCGGCACCGATGTAGGCTTTTTTATACAAGTAAAACCGAGCCACTTGGATATCATGCCGCGCAAATGTGTTGTTCAGGTCGACCAGAATCTGGCGGGCAGAGTCGGCGTATTGGCTCAGCGGGAACCGCTGAATGACTTCGGCAAATGCAGCGTAGGCATCTTTCGCTGATTCGGCATCGTGATCGCTGAACTGCTCCTGCGACTTGAACAGCGCTTCGCCGAATTTGGGTGCTTTTACCGGCAGCAGTATCAATCCTTTCAAGTAGTAAGCGTAATCGATGTGCGGGTGCGTCGGATGCAGCGAAAGGAAGCGATCAATGCATGGCTGCGCCTCGACTGAGTCTTTGAACTTGTAGTGCGCATAGCAAATCTCAAGATCGCCCTGGGCCGCATAGCGCCCGTAAGGATAGGTTGCCGACAGCTCCTCATAGCGCTTGATTGCTTCTTCCCAAGAGCCGCGGTTCAGGACCTTGAAGGAGCGGTCGTACATTTCTTTTTCAGATAGAATACGCTCTTCTTTTTTGCCGCAGCCGACGGCGAGCAGGCATATCGCCGCAACGAGCAAAACGAATAGGCGAGAGGAGATTTTCATACTAGCTTCATTCCGTATCAAATCAGCAATTGGATCGGATCAAGTTTTCCGCTTGATGGAGGCGGACGCAACCGGCATTCGCCCGTGATTTCGCAGTATTATAGACTGCGGTTTCCGGCAGGTCGGAACTGTGTGCACTCAATCGATGGGCAGCCAATCCTTTACAATGCCCTGGCAATCGAGTCAAAGTCATATTTCCTGTCGATCTTGAAACAGTCCCTCGTCGTTGCCGCAGAGTTCACAGGCTGGCGCTTGGACAAGGCGCTGGCGGCGGTATATACGGACTACTCTCGAACGATGATCCAAGGGTGGCTTGACGAGGGTCGCATTCGATGCGCTGGCGAGATTTTGCCGCGCAGACACCGTGTCAGAGGCGGCGAAGTACTGGACATTGATGTGCCGGACTTGACTGCTGATGCCTATGCTGCCGAAGCGATTGAGATCAAGACAGTTTTTGAAGACGATTCACTTTTAGTTGTCAACAAGCCCGCTGGAATGGCGGTTCATCCGGGCGCGGGTCGGACACATGGCACTTTACTCAATGCATTGCTCGCGTACTGCGGAGCGCTGCAGGATGTCCCGCGCGCGGGCATTGTGCACCGATTGGATAAAAACACCTCAGGATTGCTTGTAGTGGCGAAGACTAGGCCGGCACTCTGGCACCTGATCAAACAGTTCAAGTCGCGAACGGCATCAAGGCAGTATTTGGCTCTGGTGGAGGGCAGGCTCATTGCCGGCGGGACCATTGATGCGCCGATTGGACGGCATCGCAGGCAGCGAACCAGGATGACAGTCGATACTCAGGGCAAGGAGGCCATCACTCATTACCGGGTTGTAACGCGATTTCGCTCCCACACCTTGGTTCGAGCGAAGCTGGAGACCGGCCGCACGCACCAGATACGCGTACACTTTCGCCATGGCGGTTTTCCGGTTGTCGGTGATCGGGACTATGGCAGTCAAAATCCAAGAATCTCTGCTCGTGCGAGTGGCGAGTTGATTCAAGCATTGCGTCAATTCAAGCGCCAGGCGCTGCATGCCGAGAGTTTGGAGCTGGTTCATCCGGTCAGTCATGAACTGTGCCGCTGGCATGTCGGCTTGCCAGCGGACATGCGGAATTTAATCCTTGT
Source organism: Arenicellales bacterium (assembly GCA_965200545.1). Classification (GTDB taxonomy): domain Bacteria; phylum Pseudomonadota; class Gammaproteobacteria; order Arenicellales; family JAJDZL01; genus JAJDZL01. Next base: position 1,144,799 of record CBDAUJ010000002.1, read on the forward strand.
CCTCAAAGCGGACAAAGATTCAATCGATTAGATTTTCGCCGGGCCGGACGCTGCTGCTCATCAAGCCTGCCCGCACAATACTGAGCCTCGGCGCACTGGGTGCCCCGAGGCTCAGGCATTCAGAACTGAGAATTACTGGACTGTTGTCAGGCCGAGATTTTCCCAGTTTTGCATGCCGCCGCGATACCACTTTATTTTGTGGGCCGGGTAGCCAAGGCGCAGCAGGTTTTTGATGTTATTCGGTGATTGGCCGCACCACATGCCGTTGCAGAACATCACGACTGTTTTGCAGTTTGCAAAATCAAACAGTCCTTCGCTCTCCGTCACGCCAAAAGTGGATTCGAGAATATCCGCGATCTCCAGCGGTGTAGCGCCTTTAGCTGGATTCAGATTGGTCCAAGGCACATTCATCGCCGTTGGAATTGTTCCGCGCTCAACCCAATCGGGTGTTCTCGAATCAATCACGATAATCGATTCATCGCCGCCATTCATAGTTTTGGCATAGGAAACCAGCTCAACCTCGCCGATCGTCTCTACACCCGTTGCCAGAGTCGATGGCTGGATGCAAAACGGCGGGCAGGGTCGGGATGTTTTCGCAAAAGCCGGATTGACGGTCGCGTTGTTATCCTGATTTCGCATGACTTCGATTAAGGAGCCCTCCACAGTCAATGGCACTGACATGATGTCCGGAGTAATTCCTACAGGTTTCGAATCAGCGGCATGAACCAATGATACCGAGAACGCAAGGCATGTTCCGATCAGGGCTAGACAATATTTACGCATCGTTGGGTACCTCCAATGCTTTATGTTGAACGGTTCGTCGTACCCACTGTCGGTACGTAATGCTGGTATCAATACCCACGTACCAAGCGGTGCCAACGATTTCGTTTATATCACAACCCGTCCATAGGCAAGACGAAAGCGGCTGCGCGTTATTGAGATTAGACTGTATTGACCGTTCAAAGTTGCTGCGGCACGGCTGGATTGCTTGACCATCGGTGCTTGACAGGGTGGGCAGGCTGACCGCTGAAGGCTTTGATCTGATTGCGCTGAAACTCAATTGACGGCAGGTATTCCGCGAATTTCCGCAGATTGACTGCTGCCTTTCAGCCAGTCCTCAATCGAGATGATGAGCGAGTCGAGTTGCATTTTTTCCTTGCCCTTGAGACTGCACTCCCACACGGTGAGAACGCGCCAATCCAGCTCCAAAAGCAGTTTCCTGTTCAATTGGTCTCGATTTCGATTGTTACTGATTTTAGTTTCCCAATAATCGATGTTGCTGGAGGGCATGCGAAACAAGTGGCAGTCGTGGCCGTGCCAAAAACAGCCATTGATGAAAATTGCGGCGTTGTATTTTCGGAGGACCAGGTCAGGACATCCAGGCAAGTCCTTGACGTGAACGCGATAGCGATACCCTTTTCTGTGAAGTGCTTTTCTCACCCGCATCTCGGGCTGGGTATCTTTGGCACGAATTGATGCCATGATGCTGCGGCGTTTAATGGGGTCGAATACATCAGCCATATCGATTGAGTGGACTCCTGTATCGTGATTTACAATGTTGTCCAGCCAGTGAGTCTACTCTAGATTCCATGTTTGGGCAAGCCGTTTATGGCGTGACCCATGGTTGCGCAAGTGCGATGCCGAAAAAATATTAGCCACCCCCATATCGCTGGCAATTTAAATGTGAAGGGTTTCGTTGCGTAAAAAAGCCAGCAAAGGAATAGGTCGGCAGTGATTTGAAAAACTATGGCATTCATATCTTTAACTGACAATCGTGCGGTTCCGAAGGGCTCGCGAGACCCGCTCGGCTTCGAACTTATTTGGTCCTGCTTTGGACGCAAAGTCGTCGGAAATCTGACGACCATCACCTCTTCACTGGATAATTTTGCTGTGGCCTTGCTTGGATTCTCTATTGCGAATGAGCTTGCGTCGAAAACGGAGCATGATTCGGCGCAACATAGGCAGGTTTGCGCGAAGTTCCTCTGTTATGAGCAATTGGCGGCCTATCTGCGTTACTGTTGCAGCGCAAGCAATTCAGACAGCATCATGGGAATTACTCGTGTCAAGCGACGGTTTGATGATGACTCTTTTGAACTGAGACTTGGCCAGGCTGCGAACCAAACGATATTGAGCGACCAGGCCTCTTATGGACTCTGGGGCTTGTACTCATCAGCATCAAGCAACTCGGGTTTGGTGGCTGGTGATGAACGTGTCATAACTGAGCAGGGACGCGAAATCGTTGACGAAATTCAACTGCTAGCTGCCGATTGTGTGGATCGATTTCGAGAGCTTATCGAAGCACATGATTCTGTCCTGGATCGCGCTGACTTGCGGTCAATGGCGAGAAAGTTTGTGGATGCAATTCAGTCCCAGGGCGTGAGAGGCAAACTGCTGAAAGCACTTCTTGCAGGAAGACATGACGCACAAAGAGAACTCTGGGACATTACCAATAGAATTACGCAAGATTCTGAACTTCCGAAAAGTGCTGGAACGTTTGTAAAACTCATTTTGGAGCGCCGCCCAAGCTCTGATCTTGAGCGGTTTTTGAAGGATATTCAAAATATTGAGAAATTGCTCGTTGCCTGCAACAATCTCTTTCACTATTGCAGACGGAAAGATGGAGAGAGACTGTCAAAGATTGAGGAAACGTTGCGTGACCGCTATACCTATTCACACTTGCCCAAGGTATTGCCGCAAGTCGATTTTCCTCGAAAAACTTCGATGAATCGAATTCTCCAAACGTTTCGTAACTGTGATGTGTCTGGAACGATCCGCGAACTGATCATGTTGAACAAGGAAGTGATGCAAGATCGCAGCGGTGCACCGTGGGTGAGCATTGAATCCGATGGTATGCTCAGGGTGAAAATCAAATCTGAAGCTGCAGAGCTTGCTCGACAAGACCAAATTGAGACTCGCTGGGATTACGACTATTTTCTCGGTTCCTTTTTGCAAATCGCGCGAAATCACTTGTGAGAGAATTTCGATGAAAACCGCGGTTATTTCTGAACAGTTGCAAGAACTGATCGCCGAGCGGAAGGTGCTAGCGGCATTATTCACAGCTTACACCTTTGATCCTGGTTTTTTCGAACTGGAAGTGATCCCATTGCTGCTGGGCAAGAATATTGGATATTCTCAGGATGAGCGCGTGAAGCTTTTCATTGTCAGAGAAAAGCTGCGAGAAGCCGAATTGATTATAGATGTCTACTATGATTTGTCCGCTTTTCAATTGAGCAGCGATTGCTCTCCGCAAATGGAATACCTGTGTCACGGAGTCAATTTGGGCAACCGTGCTTTTCACGGCAAGGTAAGCATGATTCTGCTGGAGGATCGAGAAAGCAAAAAAAGATCTTTGTTGCTTGGCGCAGGTTCCAACAATCTAACTCGCTCTGGATGGTGGGACAATATAGAGTGCTTGCACTGGGAGGTGATTGAAAGTGGAATGGCATCTCGGGAATTCATCAATATCGTCAAAGAAGATGTCGAATTGCTTCGGGACCGTGCTGCCTTCTTTTCGATTCAATCTTCCGCATTGAAGCGAATCAACGACATTTTGTTGGAGTGCAAAGGCGCAAGGGATGTTCCGCAAGTGCACTATTTCGGATTGAATTCAAAAAAGAGGCATGGCTCTTTTTTTCGATTTATCAAGCGGCTTGTCAGTTTTCAGAAATCCGAGTGGAAATTAGAAGTTATTTCCCCTTTTTTTGCGGACGATTATGAAAACAAGGAACATGAGAACTTCTTGAATCTGGGGGTGAATGAAATTCTTCTTTTTCTCCCTCGTGATGAGGACGGAAATGCTGTTTGCGAGCGCGAATATTTTGAGAATATACGCAAGCATGAAAAGGTTCACTGGGCGGAGTGGAATGATGAGACAGGCAAAGCGATAGGACTGGGCGGACAAGCTTATCGCAGGCTTCATGCCAAAATCTTTCATTTTTCCAACGGAAAGCAATCTTGGGTTTTCGTGGGCTCGGTGAATTATACGTACAAAGCATTGCATGAAAATGTTGAGGCTGGATATCTTGTGCAATTGGCTGAGCCTACATCACTGTTGAAGCTGATTTCTGATGATTCTGCGATTGAACAGTTTGCAGATCTGAATGAGGAATCGCCAGGCAAGCTCATCGGTGAGGAGCAGATACAGCTGCCCGAATTGCATTTGTGCTTTGACTGGGTCACAAAGCAGCTCTCAGGGAGAGCTGCGCACAATCAAGAATACGAGATTGAAATCCTCAATGCTGAAAATGAGCCGGTTATTGACCGCTGGAAACTATGTTTTCCAGAGAGCAATTACAAGGGAAAAGATACTGGCGAACTGGAAGATTTGCTGAAAAATGGATCTTTGGTCAAAGTTCAAGGACAAGACCTCAGCAAGGAAAACAAACCTGATTTTCCGCCACATTCGATTTTGCTTCAGCAAATTGGCTGGACGCATAAGCCCCTTGACTTGCCTGATCTTTCCGCTACTCAGATCCTTGCGATTTATGCTGAGCTGTCCCCGGAGCGACGGCAGCTGCTGTTGATCGATGCCAAGGTTCGGGAACTGATTCTAAACGAGCAAGGCGGTGAGCTTTCGTGTGTTCCGGATGTCCCGAATGGTGAGCAGTTTTTTTGCGAGTATGCGGAGATATTCAATGCGTTCAAAAAACTGAGAATATTGTTGGATCAGGTGCTTGACCAAAACCGATGGGAACAGCTCGACTACTATTTGACGGGCACTGGAGTGGACAGTCTGCCGACTCTGATCAACCATATTCACAGAGCAGATCGTGAAAATCAGAGTTTTGACTTCGTGTCCTGCTACCTGATTCTTCTTTCCGCAGCTGAAATTTATCGCGATTGCAAATTTGCAGATCGACCCAATGTGAGAAAAGAGCTGAAGCGACTGCGCAAAAGGGTATCCGAAACGCGTGAGAAGCTGGAATTGGAGGATAACAGCAAGTGCGAAAGAAATAGGTTTTTCGATTGGTACGAAAGCGAGTTCTTCGCGCGCTACAAAGCGGTTGAGGATCAGTTGTGAATCCAATTGATTTGAAAACTGCGAGAAAACTGATTGATTTTTCAGGTGGAAGTAAAACCCTTAATACTCTTTCTGAAATGCAAATCAAAGGGGCAGTCGCGCTGCAGAACATGATTGCTGATCCCGAAATCGGTTTCGCTTATCTCGCCGATGAGGTTGGCATGGGTAAAACATATATTGCACTTGGCGTTGTCGCCATGCTGCGCTATTTCGACCCGACGCTGCGTGTTTTGTATATCTGTCCGAGCAGAAATGTACAAGAAAAGTGGGAACGAGAATACAAAAGCTTTGTTCGAGTAAACTTGCGTTTCAGTCACGGCAGACAGCGAACGCTGGACGGCAAATCCGCGGTGCCTTATGCCAGTTGCCGAAGCGTGGACGAGTTGCTGCGTTATGCCGGTTCTGGATACATTGCGGACTATTTCATAGGCAAGGACAGTTTTAGCATCAGCCTAAAAGAAGATGAGAGTGAATGGAAAAAGCGTTTGAATCAAGTCAGGCGGTATGTTCCAGCACTTGAGTTTGAAAGAATTGAATCAAAAGGGCATGCAAAAGAACAATTTGCCAAGGCTCTGAACTATGTATTGCCCACTTTCGATCTCGTGGTCATTGATGAGGCTCACAATTTCAAACATAACTTCGAGAGCAGTTATCGTAATCAGGTGCTGTCTCGCGTTTTGGGCGTGCGTGAGGACGCACAGGAAACTCCCCGAGTAAAGCATGCATTGCTTATCTCGGCTACGCCGTATGATCGCGACCTTGCACAATTGCGCAACCAGATGAAATTGATCGGGCGGTCCGAGCTGCTGCCAGAAGACGTTCAGGGCAGGGATGATTCGGCTCAAAAAACAATCCGGCGCTTTATGGTCCGGCGTTTGAATGTGCTGCCAGTCAATGGCGAGAGACTGACTCGAAACATGTACCGTCGGGAATGGCGCAAAGGTGTTCAGGCTGAAATTGATCTTGAGAAAGATGAGCAAAAACTGGTCACTGCACTGGTTCAGAAAAAAGTGGGAGAAGTGCTGTCCAGGCAAACTGAATCGCCGGCTTTCCAAGTCGGCCTGCTCGCATCTTTCGAGAGTTTCGCAGAATCTGCCCAGTCTGGGCCGGTCGAGTTCGATGGAGAGGTACAAGACAGGCAGCAATCCGATTCGAAAGATCGACATGTGGTGGCTCGAATATCGGATGGCTACAAACATTGCGGTCTTGGAAGAACCTTGCCTCATCCCAAGATGGATATTGTGGTCCAGCGGCTGTCAGAATCGATGTTCGGCCAAGCGAGAAAACAGCTTGTTTTTGTTCGTCGGGTAAAAAGTGTGAGTGAAATCAAAAACAAACTGGACGATGCTTACAATGATTGGATTTGGAAGCACATTTGCCGAGTGCTTGGGGATCATCAAGACCTGCGCAAAATGATGCAGACGATTTACGACAGATATTGCGAAGTAAGCGGGAACCGGGATCAGGATGTGATCGGAGGAGAAATTACAATCCAAGGCGGCGAGGCATCTTTGCCGGCAAAAAACGATACGTTTTTCGCTTGGTTTTTTCGCGGTGAGACCGCAAAAGAATTCCCGTTTCAACTTGCCACAGTGCTGCCAGCTCCCGACTCGGTAAGAACTGGGCTAGCAGCGAAGAGTCAGACTAGCGCAATACTGCTTGAGCCTAACTGGGCATTGTATTTGTGTCGAAAGGAAAATCTCAGCCTCGAGGAGCTCATCGATGTTCATGGAAAAGAGCTTGCAGCTGAGGCTGGCCGCTACATAAGCGGTGATCTTCAAGAGGACAAGCTTGAGGTATTTCATGCCTGTCAGATCGCTTTGATCAAGTGTATGATCGAAAAGGCGGGTACCGATTGGTTGCGGCCTCTGCTTGCGCACTTGCGGCAAGGCTATGCGGCTGAATCATCCAAGGTGATAAGCCAGGGCGATGTTCATGATTATTTGACGACATCGACGCTGTTCACTGAACTTGACAGAGCGGGACTCGGAGCGGCTCTTATTCCTCAGCAGTCCGAGCTTTATGCGGTGCTGAAGGAAAAAGGGCCTGCTGACAAGCTGCTGAAAGATTTTGATATTCACAAGGCGCTATTGAGTCTCTTGCTGAGGACTTCCCACGGCATCATTGATCTTTATCTTGCACGCTTGAAACAAGGGGATAAGAACTTGACCGATGCGTCTCGAAGACAGTGGATGAGGGATTTTGTCGATATATTGAGATCGCAAGCATTGGAATCTGGATTCAGCACCTTCATTGAACTGAAGCAATTGGCCGAGAACTTCGAGTTGATCAAAAAGAACAACATCCCGCAAGTTCTCGAATTGACTCGGGACGAATACCCACGCTATCTGGGACAAACTCTGAGCCCAGTCTCGCCTGTCATTGGAGCGTCGGGCGCTACTTCCGGAAGATCCGCGCAAGCAAGAAAATTCCGAATGCCAGGCTATCCATTGGCATTGGTCTCAACCGACGTTTTTCAAGAAGGTGAGGATCTGCACATGTTCTGCGACAGTGTTATGCACTATGGCTTGTCTAATACGCCGGTCGGGTTGGAGCAAAAGGTGGGTCGAGTGGATCGAGTCAATTCGAAAGCGCAAAGAAGGTTGACTGAATTGAGTCGGAGCGCCGGTGATGATGACTTGATCCAAGTCACCTATCCATTCGTAAAAAAGAGCATAGAGGCGCTGCAAATCAGGCACATATGCAGAAACTACAACCAGTTTATTTGTTCACTCCATGATTTTGTGGACAATACCTCGGCGAACGATACGATTTGCATGGATGTATGTCTTGCATCAAAAGAAGACATTCCTGAGCAAATTCGTGAGTTTTTAGAGTCGCCCTTTGAGCCCCAGGTTGCTGAGCAAAATAACCATTGTGCAGTTGCGGATATTGAGACAAATGAGGTGAACCTGGAGAAGCATAAGGATGCCATATGCGGCGCAGTCAGCGAGTTGCTGCAAGATCGCTCAATCAAGCCGCCCGCCGACAATCGGCTTTATGTTGAAGGTGATGGTTTTCAGATTAAAGAATCGAACCTGACGATCAAGCTGACCTCTGCTCGGGCGAGTGGAGAACTGATTTTGTCTCTGACTCAGCCATCTATACCTGCCACGGCCAAAATCCAGAACCTGAAGGAACTCAGCAGACATATGGATGAATTGTCTTGGCGCACCTTTTATCGAACTTATGCAATTGAGAATTCGGATTCGAGTTACAAGATTTTTTCAAATGCCGAGATATTGATCAGAGATGCTAACAGCTTGCACGAGAAAATATCGCGATTTCTTCAACGTATGGAGATAAGTCATGATCCAATCGATTATCAAATTGAATTGTCACCGGAAATTGCCAGTTATGTGCGTTCAATCCATGACAATACAACCATTCCGTATGATCGTTCTGAGCAGACTCGCATGCGCGCTCATATGGAAGCTGATGTGACAAGGCTGGATTTTGAATTTGGCGGGCCGCAGACACATCGTATTCAGCGAGTGTCAGTCTATTTGTCCAAAGATAAGCAGCGCTGCATTTTCTTAAGCAAAGCAACTGACTGGGAGGCGATAAATAAAATGCATGTGAAAGATCTTGTCAAATATACGTGGATGCGTAACAGGAATATCGACTTGGTTGAATTTATGCTCAACCCGGACTTTCAAATTATTGGACGTATCGTTCATCCTCTTGTTGATATGCTGGAAGAAGAGTTCATTTATTGTGCATATACGCTGGCTGTAGAGACAGACCGTCTGGAGTATCTTTTGCAATTGCCCGACCGCCATTGAATGGCAGGTGTAGCGCGATCAATCGGACATTACGTACTTGCCTAGTGTCAAGTCACTAAACTCATAACTTTCTGTCAAAAGAAGATGAAAAAATTACTTCATCCTTGGGCAAGGCTCAACTCATGCAAAAAACAAAAATCAGTCAACTTGAATTGCACCGGCACTTTTGGCTTTGGATGGCCGGCGCACTGCTGTCTTTGCTGGTTTCTGCCGGTGCGCAGGCACAGCAGCTGTCAGAACCTGTCGATTTTACACTGCCGGATATCGATGGGCAAATGCACTCTTTGTCAGATTACCGCGGCCAATGGGTAATTGTTAACTTCTGGGCAACCTGGTGTGCGCCTTGTATCAAGGAGATTCCTGAACTGATCGAAATCTCAAATCTTGAAGAGCCAGTGACTCCAGTTGTGATTGGGATTGATTTTGAGGAAATCGACGATGAGTCGCTTAGAAGTTTCATGGATACAATGAATATGACTTATTTGGTGCTGCGAATCGGGCAGACCCCGCTCATACCTTTTGAGCCGCTGAAGGGCATGCCCACCACATTTATCGTATCTCCGCAAGGTCACATCGCATATCAGAAAATTGGCGCAGTTACCAAAGAGCGCCTGGTGGAGGAGCTTCACAAGCTGGTTGCTTCCAGCTAGCCATATGGATTCGCGAAGAACCGGATTCCAAGGTCAAAGAATATTTTGCTTGTAATCTCTCTGCCGACATTGCGGCAATATTCTGATGTTGTTGATATCAATGAGTGAACAGATATGCCGCCGCCGGGGTGTCAATCAAGACAATCTTTCCAAATGCTCCAGAATTAATTTGCAGTCGCAAATAATGTACTCGAATATTGGCCGAAAATCGTTACTTGTTAATCATGAATGAGAATCAAGTACGAGAAGAAGCGATTAAATATTCCAGAGAAAATAAGAATGAAATTGCGAAGAAAATTGCTGATTTGAATAAGTTTCCTCGTGAAACCAATCCAGTGTCTGTGTTTATGGCCGGGTCGCCAGGAGCCGGGAAGACTGAGGCATCACAGGCATTGCTTCAAAGGTTTTCGAGTCAATATACAAATTTTAGCGGCAGTTTTAATGTTGTAAGGATTGATGCGGATGAACTCCGCAGTGAATTTCGTACATTTACTGGCGCAAATTCAAATTCCTTCCAAGCGGCAGTTTCAATTCTTGTTGATTGTATCCATGATCTTGTATTGGCGCAGTCTCAAAGTTTCATACTTGACGGTACTCTTTCAAATTTCGCCAAAGCTGAACAAAACATTGAGCGATCGCTTAAACGAAATCGGACTGTTCAGATCTATTACGTTTATCAAGCACCGCTGCAAGCATAGAAATTTGTAAAGGAAAGAGAGCGCATTGAAGGGCGGCACATACCTCAAGATAGTTTTATCAACCAGTATTTCTTAGCCAGAGACAACGCCAATAAATTGAAGAGAAAATTTGCAAGTCGAGTGAAGTTAGATGTATTATCAAAGGACATTGACGGGACAGACAAACTGTATAAAGCTGGAATAGATCAGATTGATCATCATATTCCGGAGAGATATACCCGAGAACAGATTGAAACCTTGATTCAGAAAAGCAGGTTGTCATGCTAGACAGAATTCGCTCTAAATTCTCCAAGCAGCCGGAATATGTAAACCCTTTCGCTGACTTTGTCATAAACGCGAGTGCGCGAGAAAAGAAAAAGGTTTTTGAGCAGGTTATGAGAGAGGCAACTGAAAAACAGAGAAAGACGATGGAACGCGCTCGTGCGGCAAAAGAAGAAGCTGAACGCAAAGAAGCGCAGACTAAGGTTTCTCGCACCGAAATTCCAGGCAGCGCAAGCGATCGGCTCTAGATTTTCCAGCCGACAGGCGATTTCGGAAAAGGTGCTTCCGTCGTATTCAAGATGCAATACGTAATGCGGCGATTCAGTGCATGGAATGGGCAGTTGACTGAGTCGTCAAGCCGTTGAGTCCGCTCTCTGTAGAGCTCGCGACCATTCGTAGCTTCGGGGTCGCAAACACTAAGGCGCACATCAACCAATTTTCTATTCGCTGCTGAATTTGATGGCGACCGACGTGTCTAGGTAACGCTGCCGACGATGTAAGTCGAGCGGGTTTGATTCAGCGGGCTCTCAAAAGGCAGTCAGCAGACATCTTGATGGTATGGGTTTGAATGCAGTTCAGCACCGGGAAACCCTGCATCAGAATCAAAAAGGCACGAGGGTGAGCCGAAGAGATTGCAAGATTCTGGGAATTTTCAGAATCTGGCGGATCGCCGTGAATTACGATTCTTTGCATGTGGAGAAAATCATCGAAAAATCGATCGCGCGTATGTTTTTTGTCAATGCCCCGACGGAAATGTAATCGACACCAGTCTGTGCCCAGTCACGGATGCTGTCAAGGTCGATGTTGCCCGATACTTCAAGCTCAACCCGACCTCGGTTCAATTGCACGGCTTCAGCTGCCTCGGTCAGTGAGAAATTATCCAGCATGATGCGGTTGGCACCGCTTTGGATGGCATCTTCCAATTGTTCGCAAGTCTCGATCTCAACCTCAATGAGGATGTTTTCATCATGCTTTGCGGTCACCTGATCGATCATTGATCGCAGCGATTGATTCGCCGCTTGGTGATTCTCCTTGAGCAGCACGCCATCGTATAGGCCAAACCTGTGGTTGCAGCCTCCGCCGACCCGCACTGCATACTTTTGAGCAGTGCGCAGGCCAGGCAGCGTTTTTCTCGTGTCAAGTATCCGAACTGGATAGTCGGCCACCGCGTCTGCGTATGCCCGTGTTATGCTAGCCGTGCCGGACAGCGTCTGCAAGAAGTTTAATGCTGTACGCTCAGCCGTCAGCAAAGTGCGCGCACTGGCTTCGATGCGGCATACAGTTGCGCCTTCGTCGATGCAGTCACCGTCATGATGCTGCCAGTCAATCCGCACTGCAGGATCTAACTGATGAATGGTCTGCTCAAACCATGCAATGCCACAAAGCACCGCCGACTCCCTGGTGACGACCTGCGCCACGACCCTTGCGTTCGGCGCTACTAGCGATGCCGTCAGGTCACCCGAACGAACATCTTCTGCGAGCGCATTGCGAACGCAGTGGCATATGTCATCTGGCAATGCTGGATGCGCGCTTGTCATTGAATATGACTGAAATGAGTATCAAACAGAGGTCGGTATTTGCGCGGCAAATTGATTTGCTGCAGCAGAACTGGCGAGAAGCAGGACTAATGGAAATCATTGAGGTCTGCCACGCATCTTGCAGTTTGAGAATTTTCCGAAAAGACTGGCCGCTTTTGCGTATGGCAGCCTGCTCTGCACGGCAGGGAGGAGAGTCGCCGCACATGCCGCTATCTTCGTACCAGTGGTTCTTGAGCTCACCTTTTGGCATGATACTGGTCAGTCCCGGTGACGATTGAAGTGTTTCGGATGGCAATTCACGAGCCGTAACTGCAAGAGAAATTTCGGATTTGTTGCAGGGTCATCACTTCCACATTATCGTTTTAGTCACTCAATCAATTCAAGACCAAAATGACAGCATTGATCGCTCCGAATGAATGTATAGACAACGGCTGTACGCGGGTTGAATTTGAGCTTGTACGAGGCGCGTATCGCGAGAAAGAATATATGGGTTTTTCATCGTGGGTATTCTGCCAGCAAAATATTTCGGCGAATATTCCCGAATTCGCTGTGCACAGCAGCCTCTCGTCAAGGGATGATCCAAAACGCCGGCAAGACCTTCGTATGAAACGTCAGTGCTGCCCGTCAGTGGGTAGAATGCGGATTTATCATGAAATAGTCTTGACAGCGGAACTCCGACGGTCACAAAGCGCTGCGTCTATTTCTGCTGCCAGATCAATGCTGGCGGCCGCGAATCGGCATTGCAGCCTAAGCTTATAGCTCTCGCAAACTATCGACATAGTCTATGGCCTCCGCTTTGCCGTCGGCGGATGAATTTGTGTGGAGAATCAGAGTCATTTTACTCGTTTTTCTTTATCGCATTCGGGGGCGGAAACCAGCACAAGGTCAATCGACACGTTGATACAATAACTGAGCAGGGGTGAGTCAATTGAATCTGGGAGAAAAGGTTTTTCATTACTGATAGGAATGCTCGCGAGTTTAGTCGTATCGTGGGCTTGTGACTCCCGAAGAGCCTGCTGCATCTTCGCTGGGATGTTAGCCATACTGCATTTCAAATTCACCGCCTAAAACCAAGCTGAGGACAAAAAAGAACATGTCTCTGCCACTGATGTGCCATAAAGTATGCGAGTGCCTGAATATCAGCGTTCAGTGATTGGGTTGCAATTGCTTTCAGGGCCGTTTGCACGATGGGTTTGTTCGGTTTTGGGCGGCACTGGCAGCTGTTATGCGTGATTTTGCTCCAGATCATGATGCTGTGCATGCCAATCAGGCGACGGCGGGAACAATTGCGACCTATGATCGCATGGCGGATGCATTCTGCAATGGTACCGCAAATCATGATGTCAGCCAGAACATCAATGCCTTGCTTGAAGCGGTCAAAGGCGAGGGTCCCTACGCTATTTTGGATTTCGGCTGTGGACCGGGTCGGGATTTGCGTCGATTCACAGAGCTGGGTCACAAGGCGGTTGGTCTGGACGGTTCAAGCCAGTTTGTCAAAATCGCTCGCACCGAAACTGGATGTGAAGTGTTGCATCAAGATTTCATTCGGCTTTCATTGCCAAGCCGGCGATTCGACGGAATTTTTGCCAACGCATCGCTGTTTCACATTCCGTCCGGCCAGTTGTACCGGGTCCTCAAGGAACTGGCTGCCAGCCTCAAGCCCGGGGGCGTTCTGGTCAGCTCAAATCCGAGAGGCAACAACGAGGAAGGCTGGGTCGATGGACGGTACGGCTGTTTTCATGATCTGGAAACGTGGTGCAGTTATGTGACTGAAGCTGGGTTTGAGCAATTGCATCACTACTATCGCCCAGCCGGGCAGCCGCGGGCAAACCAGCCGTGGCTGGTAACGGTTTGGCGGGTAAGGACGCAGGCTTCAATGAATGATGATTTTCAGCCGTCAGCGGAGACTGAGGATTGACTGAACGGATTGACGATCGTAAGTTTTTCGACAACTTGTCCGTCTTGCAAATCTTCGCCGAAAAGAATCCGGCATTGGGCCCCAAGCGCAGCGGCCACGATTAAACTGTCGTAAAGCGAAAATTTGTAACGCCGCATAATATTAAGCCCGCAGCGATAGAGCCGATGAGTCGGATTTACATGCCACAATGGAACCAGTACATCTTCAAGAAACTGAGATGCTTGGTGCGTTGTCGCCCTCAGTTTTTTCGTGAGTACATAGATTGTTTCCTGAACAACCTGATAGCTGATGCGACCTGTTCCTTCTCCAACCGCTGATTGAATCAAATCCTCAGATTGAGAGCGCTTGTCGTTATCAGTGGCGTCAAATAAGTGTATGAATACATTTGAATCAATAAAGTATTTATTGTTCATTCATTGCCTCTCGGGAGAACTTGCGGCCTTTAGAAAAAATACTCACTTGCAGTTCCCGGATCGTTTCAATGGTTTTTTCACTTTTTTGCTCGCGCTGAACATAGTTTTCCAGCCATATTCGGAATTGCGCATTCAGGGTTGTCTGCTCCGCAGCCGCCCGCTCAATTAAATCAGCGTCGGCACTGAGTGTTATGTTCTTCATTATCTCGCCTCGACTAATATTACACGGGATCAGCATACACTATATCCGTGTGATTTCTCGGTTGAATTGACTCTGAGCATGACTCAAAGTCATTACACGGCCTCAATCCAGGGCGTGTCATGCAATCTGTAGAATGGGTATGGCGCCGCCTGAGCGAAGCCGGAGAACTTCGTGTGTGGCGCCGCCACAATGTATCATGAACAAAACGAGAGATAAGGATGTCAAGTATTCATCAGCGAATTTTTGCAGCAGGGGTATATTGATTCATGACAAACGATATTTGGGAAGTGCTTGCGCCGCGCTTCGAGGCAAATTCTGCCAGACCGGCCTGGATTCAGCGGGTCAAGCAGGGCAGTGCGCAAATCACAACTTATAGACAAGTTCACGAGGGGGCGCTGAATCTGGCTGCGATCTTGCGGACCCAAGGTGTCGGCTGCAAGGATGTCGTGGCTGTGATCGGTCCCAACAGCCCGCAATGGGCTATTGCAGCCCTTGCTGCCTGGCGTGTCGGCGCCATACTGGCGCCCGTCCATATCGGGAACAGTGTCGAGGATATTCGCGCTCAGATCGAAATCCTCAATCCTAAAATAATCCTGGCGCATGACGCTGGTTCTAAACTTGATGGACAGCAGCGAGCTGTGCTGCCCATTGAAATCGGCTCTGACCTGGCGCAGGATGAGGCCGCGCGGTCTGGCAACCACCTCAGTGCAGAAGAAGCCGCCCGCATTTACACTTCCGGCAGCACCGGAATGCCGAAAGTCGTGCGACTGTCGCACAAAAATTTATCGTCGAATTTCATCGCTTGCTCCAGGATTGTGAAGATTGATCATGATGACAGGTTCTTGAGTCTGCTGCCGCTTTCCCATACTTTCGAATTGGTCGGCGGCATGCTGCTGCCGCTGTATTGCGGCTCGTCGATCGTACTGCCGAGAGTCTTGACGGCGCATGAGGTGCTCAGCGCAATGGCAGAGGAAAAAGTCTCTGTCGTACTTGCCGTGCCGCGCCTGTTTCGCAATATCAAAGAAGGTATGGAAAAGAAATTTGCAGAAGCCAGTTTTCTGCTGCGAGCGTATGTGTCAATGCTGGCAGCGATGCCGCTTTCCTTGCGCATCAAGCTGAATGCACCGCTGCGCAAGAAACTGGGTCCGAATCTTCGGACATGGGTGAGTGGCGGAAGCCGCCTGGATCCGACTATTGCACTGTTCTTTCGCAATCTGGGTATCAGTCTGCGGCAAGGATACGGGCTGACCGAGACCTCGCCGGTTGTTTGTGTGCAAGAAGCTTTCCCTCAAAGTCTTGACAGCGTCGGTTATGCGATCGACGGAGTTGAAGTCAAGATTCATGAGCCGGATGAGTACGGGATCGGAGAAGTGCTCGTCACAGGCAGCAACGTCATGCTGGGCTATCAGGATGTCGAGCTGACACGAGAGGTTATGCACGGCGATTGGTTCAAGACAGGAGATCTAGGAAGAATGGATGCTCAGGGAAACCTGAGTCTGACCGGGCGCATCAAGCGTATCATTGTCACCGAGGCAGGAAAAAATGTCTATCCAGAAGAGCTCGAAACGCTGCTGGAGCGATACGATGGCGTTGTAGAGGCCGGTGTAGTTGAGATTGATATGCGTCCGTGCGCTGTCTTGGCAATGGAAGAACCGGAAAACAAGTCGCAGCAGGCCAAGGAAATTCTGCGCGATTTCAATGCTCGCACCTCCAGTCACAACCAAATATCGCGTTTTGCAGTGGTTGAGCAGTTGCCTCGCACACCACTGGGAAAAACCTCTTTATCTGAGTTGCCGGAGGTGTTTGCGGCCAACGAGGTGCGCTGAGAAAGACCTTGCCTGGCGCCTATCGGGTGCCAGCAGCCGCGGTGCTTTTTGACCTCCCCAGTGCAGCCTTTGCATTGCAATAGCGCCATGCTGCCGTTCCAATTGCACTCCTTGAAATTTTTCCGATTCAGTCTTATATCTGCGCAGGTGGCCAACTGATAATTCGATAGGCTTTTACATCATGAATGCAGATAAATTCACTCACAAACTTCAAGTTGCACTCGGTGAGGCGCAGAGCCTCGCAGTGGGACGCAATCATCAGTTTATTGATCCGTCGCATTTGATGATTGCTCTTTTAGATCAGCAAAACGGCACGCTCAGGCACCTGCTGACCCAATCAGATGTCAATGTAAATGCGCTGCGAAACGCCTTCGAAAAACACCTCGAAAGCTTGCCGCAGGTTTCTGGAACAGATGGCGACATTCATTTGTCACGCGAGCTGATCAATCTGCTCAATCAGGCAGATGGTCTCGCACAAAAGCGCAATGATCAGTTCATCTCAAGTGAGCTGGTCGCCCTGGCCGCAGTCAGCTCCAAACACAAAGTCGGTGCCATACTTCGCACCCACAGTGCGACCCGCCGCGTGCTTTCTGATCGAATTGAGCAGATGCGAAATGGACAGGCAGTCACCGATGCAGCCGATGAAAATACCCGCCAGGCGCTTGAGAAGTTTACCATTGACGTTACCGAGCGGGCGGCGCAGGGCAAGCTGGACCCGGTGATTGGCCGCGATGATGAGATTCGAAGATCAATTCAGGTTTTGCAGCGGCGTACAAAGAACAATCCAGTACTGATCGGCGAGCCTGGAGTTGGCAAGACAGCCATCGCTGAAGGTCTTGCCCAGCGCATCATCGATGGCGAAGTCCCGGAGGTCCTCAAAGGCAAGCGGCTGCTGTCGCTTGATCTTGGCGCGCTGATTGCGGGCACCAAGTTCCGCGGTGAGTTCGAAGAGCGTCTTAAGGGTCTGCTCAAGGATCTGGCTGACCAGGAAGGTCAGGTCATCCTGTTTATCGATGAGCTGCACACCATGGTCGGCGCAGGCAAGGCTGAGGGCTCGATGGATGCCGGCAATATGCTGAAACCCGCACTCGCACGCGGTGAATTGCATTGTATCGGCGCCACTACGCTCGACGAGTATCGCAAGCACGTTGAGAAAGATGCGGCATTGGAGCGGCGTTTTCAGAAAATTATTGTGCAGGAGCCTTCGCTGGAGAGCACCATTGCGATTTTACGCGGGATCAAGGAGAAGTATGAGCTGCATCACGGTGTTGATATCACGGACCCTGCGATTGTTGCGGCCAGCGAGCTGTCGCATCGCTACATCACCGATCGAAATCTGCCCGACAAAGCGATTGACCTGATTGATGAGGCGGCCAGTCGCATTCGCATTGAGATCGACTCAAAGCCAGATGCACTCGACCGGCTGGACCGCAAAATTATTCAGCTGAAGATTGAGCGCGAGGCACTCAAGAAAGAGACCGACGATGCGTCGAAGTCGCGTCTGGAGAAACTCGAAAGTGAATTGCTTGATCTGCATCGGGAATATTCGAACTTGGAGCAGAAGTGGTTTGCCGAAAAAGAGGCGGTCAACAGCTCGCAGCATATCATGGAGAGATTGGACGAAGCTCGAATACAAGAAGCCAATGCCCAGCGAGCTGGGGACTTGGAACGTTTGTCGCAGTTGCGCTATCAGACGATCCCGGAACTTGAGAGCCAGCTGGTGGAAACACGCAAAGGCGAGCAGCAGAATTTTGAGATTCTGCGCAGTAAAGTGACCGATGGAGAAATCGCTGAGGTGGTTGCGAGCGCCACCGGTATCCCGGTCTCCAAGATGCTTGAAGGCGAGCGCGCCAAACTGCTCCGAATCGAGGAGGAAATCGCCAAGCGAGTTGTCGGTCAAAATACTGCCATCGGCGCTGTGGCCGATGCCATTCGCAGATCACGCACCGGGCTGGCCGATCCACACAAGCCGTATGGAACATTTTTGTTCCTTGGCCCAACCGGTGTGGGCAAAACCGAGCTCTCCAAAGCGCTGGCTGAATTTCTGTTTGATACCGAAGATGCTTTGATTCGGATTGATATGTCTGAATTCATGGAAAAACATTCTGTAGCCCGATTGATCGGCGCGCCTCCGGGCTATGTGGGTTATGAAGAGGGCGGCTATCTGACCGAATTGGTGCGGCGCCGACCCTACTGTGTGATTCTGCTGGATGAGATCGAAAAGGCGCATCCAGATGTCTTCAACATTCTGCTGCAGGTGCTTGATGACGGTCGGTTGACGGACGGTCACGGGCGCACCGTGGATTTTCGCAACTCTGTCGTGATCATGACCTCCAATATGGGGTCGGATTTGGTGCAAAGCATGGGAGAAAGCGGCGACTACGATGTGCTGCAAACGACCATTCTCAATGTGGTCAAGCAGAACTTCAGACCAGAGTTTGTCAATCGAATCGACGACATTGTCGTCTTTCATTCGCTTGCATCTGCGCATATTCGCCAAATTGCCAGTATTCAGATTCAGTATTTGCGCGATCGCCTGGCAAGCCGAGATATGGATTTTTCACTCACCGATGCAGCGGTGAAAAAATTGGCG
This sequence comes from Arenicellales bacterium, assembly GCA_965200545.1. Classification (GTDB taxonomy): domain Bacteria; phylum Pseudomonadota; class Gammaproteobacteria; order Arenicellales; family JAJDZL01; genus JAJDZL01. The sequence goes on from CBDAUJ010000002.1 coordinate 1,163,703, forward strand.
GAGGTGGGTTTTGATGCAGTTTTCGGTGCGCGGCCTCTGCAGCGAGCAATCAAGATTCACATTGAGAACCCGCTGGCCAAAGAAATTCTAGCAGGAAAATTCACCGCCGGGGACGAGATTCAGGTCAGCTGGAAAGATGGCGCTTTTGACTTTCATACCGCGGCCGCCAGCCAAGCTGCTGCGTGATCCGCCGGGCGGCGAAACTCCCGCTTCAGCAACGGCTTTGCTACAATGCACCCACGGACTCGATGCGATGTGCTGCAGGTGCGCAGCTGTGCAGTATTGTGACCCGACGAAGAAGCAGACACGATGAGAGCAATGACCCGAGCCATTTATCCCGGCAGCTTTGACCCGATTACAAATGGACATACGGATCTGATCAGTCGGGCGACGCTACTGTTCGATGAAATTATTGTTGCCGTTGCGGACAGCCAGTCCAAGCGCACCTTATTCTCGCTGGAGGAGCGCATCAATCTGATTGAGCAGACGGTCTGCAATCTGCCCGGTGTGCGGGTGCAGGGCTTTACCGGTCTGCTGATCGACTTTGCCAAGCAGGTTGATTCAAAAGTTGTCATTCGCGGTCTGCGGGCGGTTTCCGATTTTGAATATGAATTTCAGTTGTCGTGGATGAACAAGCAGATGGATCAGGAAATTGAGACCCTGTTTTTGGCTCCGGCCAAAGACTATGCATTTGTATCTGCCTCTTTGGTCAGAGAAATTGCGCAGCTCGGCGGCGATGTGCGCCAGTTTCTGCATCCCTCAGTCAACGAAGCGCTGCATGACAAGCTGGCTCAGAACTGAGCGGCTCGGCATGGTGCAGCGCCTCAGCTCCAGGCGAATTTAGGCTGATCAAAGTGAGCTACCCGTGTATCGCGGCCGAATAGCGCAATTTCCCGAAACTGGTAGACAAACGCCGCAGTCGGGGCAAAAATACGCTGATCAATCGATGCCAGCGGTACGGAAAGCACTTGTGTTCTGGGATTTGGAGACGGTTCCAGTATCGGCATGGCGGGTGAATGCAAGTCCTTCAGCGGCACTCGGTAGGCACAGGCGACCTCGTTGGGGTCAGGCTGCAAATGCTCAACATGCCCGCCCCAGACCACAATCGGCGTAATCAAAAACCCGGATCGAGTCGGGTAGTCATCCATCCATCCCAAGACACTGCTGACCGGCAGCTGAATTCCGATTTCCTCATGCAGTTCACGCAGTGCCGCCTGCTCAACCGTTTCACCGGCCTCAATGCGTCCTCCCGGCAGCGCATATTGTCCGCTGTGGCGATGCAGATGCTGCGGCCGCCGCGTCAGCACAAAACTGGCCGATTGCTGGTCATCTGCGCTGATGATGGCAAGGACCACAGCGGCATGAGTCAGATTGGCACCTTTTGTCTGTGTGCGCGGGAATGCGTCCAATCGATCTTGAATCTGCTGTCTCAGCGCAGCATCAAGCTTGATTTCAGGGACGGTAAAATATTTGTTTGAGAGAGTCATGAGCGGCTTGAATCGCGATTCGCATCAAAAGAGCAGAAGCCATAATATAAACATACCCGGTTGCCAAACGCGACAAATGACATCATCTTTGAGACTGTGTCCATGAACCGAATCGAAAGTGAAAATTATGCCATTGAGAACGAGCCTTTCTACCTGCCAGTCGGCGACGAGGTGGAGCTGTTTGAATGTGCGCACTGCAATCAGATTCCAGTGCTGCTCAAAGGTCCGACCGGGTGTGGCAAGACGCGATTCATGGAATACATGGCCTGGCGCCTGCGTCTGCCATTGGTCACGGTCGCCTGTCACGATGATCTGACCACCTCCGACCTGGTCGGACGCTACCTCATCGCAGGCGGCGAGACCCGCTGGGTGGATGGGCCGCTTGCCAAAGCAGTGCGTCTAGGCGGAATCTGCTATTTGGATGAGATTGTTGAGGCGCGCAAAGATACCACCGTAGTCATTCACCCGCTGGCCGATACCCGACGGCTGTTGCCCATTGAAAAAACCGGCGAGGTGCTGCGCGCGGCATCCACATTCAATCTGACCATTTCCTACAATCCAGGTTATCAAAGCGTGCTCAAAGATCTCAAGCAGAGCACACGGCAGCGTTTCCTCAGTCTTGAATTTGACTATCCGAGCGAGGAGACAGAATGCGCCGTCGTGGTGCGCGAGTCTCAGATCAACCCTCAGGCTGCGCAGCGGCTTGTGCGGTTTGCGCAGATGACACGCAATCTCAAGGGCAGCGGTCTGGAAGAAGGCGCGAGCACCCGCCTGCTGGTGCATGCGGCCAAGCTGATCGTCTCAGGCATCGAGCCGTCGGCCGCCTGCCGCGCCAGTGTGACCCAAACTTTAAGCGATGATGCCGAAGTGATTGCAGCGATTGAGGAAATGGCTGCCACTTTGTTCTAAAGCGCACAGTTTTCGATGAGTGAACCGAGCCGTCAGCCGCTGAGCGCATCGGCCATCCGGCAAAAGCTTGACATCCATCTGCTGGCGGTGCTGTCAGATCGCCGGACGACAGATGAGGCTTCGGCTGGCATTGCTCGTCTGGCTCGAGATGATCAGGATTTTGTGCTGCGCTGGACGCAAGTCATTGCCCGCTCCAATTCAGAGATGGCTTATCAGTTTGTCTTGCATGTCGCGCGCGCGTTCGCCTTGATGGACGCCGCAGGGGTTGAAAGCTGGGTTATCGCAACCCTGGACATCTATGATCGTGAGGGACTTTTCCCAGGCAGCAATGCGTTTCGCAAGGTCGATCAGTATGCTGAAAACCGCATCCATGCCGAGCAGGCGGTCTCTTTTCAAGAAGCCGCAGGCATTCTGGCAAAATTCATTACCGGCATCTGCGGTCGCAATTTGAAACTGCTGCGTGATCATCATCACTGGACCGACACCGAAGCGATTTTCCTGCCAGATGCAGTCAACGAGTTCAATGCCAAGCCGGCAAACTTTCAGCTGATGAAAGCCATGGGCGCTTATCTGACGATGCAGAATCGCTACGGAACATTTCGTATTGATCAAACGAGCGGCGTGCCGATCGTTTGCGAGACACTGAAGAAATATGTCGATCAAGACCAGGCATTGCGACTGTTTGCAGCCCTGGAGGAAATCCGCATCCTGCATCGTTTGAAGACCGATATGCCCGGTTTGGCAAGGCAGCTGCTGCAGCTGGGCGCAGCAGACGGATGCAGTGGCGAACTGAGTGGAGATTCGCCGCATATACAAGCGCTGTTTCGCAGCGGCGCTGATGTGATGACCACACTGGACGCGGTTGATCAGCTGTACCCGCTTGACCTTGATATCGAGGTGCCTTCTTTTTTTCGCGGCAAGATTGACTTGGAAGCCGTGCGACTGACTGCTGCCGCGCGGGTGCAAGAAGAGAAAAAGAAATTTCGCAGCTTTGCGAAAGCATCGCGAATACCGGCACTGCAGGCGATGATCGCCAAAACTGCTGTCGCAACATGCGAGCCGAGGTGGCAAATTCTGATTCTTCGGAAGGGCTGGATTCCCAGGAGCTTTTGCTCTCGATTGATGGTCGCGATGTGGCGCTGTCCGATGACATGGCGCAGACTGCGAGTAGCGTCATTCAGGATTTCGGCAAAATTCCAGAAGATTACCTGATTCCAGCTGCGGATCGCGGCCGACACAATCAAGCCGCAGCCGAACCGGAACCCACGGAGGATTCAGCTTCCGATCGTGAGCTGGTGTACTTTTATGATGAGTGGGACTATCGGCGGCGGCATTATCGAAAAAACTGGTGCACTCTGATCGAAAAAGAAAGTGCGCTGGCGGACGTATCGATTGTCGAGGACATCATCGTTAAGCATCGCCATCTAGTCGGTGAAATTCGCAAATCATTTCAGGCTCTTCGAGATGCCAATCGCGCTTTGCGGCGGCAAAAAAACGGAGACGACATCGATATCGATGCGCTTATCGAGGGCTTTGCTGAAATGAAGGAAGGCAATGAGCTGACCGATCGTCTGTTTATTCAGCCGCGCAAGCTGGAAAGAGATCTGGCAGTGGTATTCATGATCGATATCAGCGGTTCCACCAAAGGCTGGATCAACGATGCTGAGCGCGAAAGTCTGGTGCTGCTATGCGAGGCGCTTCACATCCTTGGTGACCGCTATGCGATTTACGGATTCAGCGGCATGACGCGCAAACGCTGCGAAATCTATCCGGTCAAGACTTTCGGCGAGTCATACAGTGATGCCGTCAAATCTCGCATTGCGGGCCTGAAGCCTAAAGACTACACGCGCATGGGCGCCGCGATTCGTCATCTCAGCAAGAGACTGACAGGCATGGAAGCGAGAACACGAATGCTGATCACAATTTCCGATGGCAAGCCTGATGATTACGATGGTTATCGGGGTGAATATGGAGTGGAAGACACTCGTCATGCACTTATGGAAGCCAAGCACGCAGGCATTCATCCATTCTGCATCACGATCGATTCGCATGCCCATGACTATTTGCCGAGAATGTATGGTCATGTGAACTACACAGTGATTGACAATATACGTCGATTGCCAATACAAGTATCTGATATATATAGAAAAATATCGACCTAATACTTGCGGTGGAATTATTGGATGAGCAAGATATCGGTAATCGAAAAACAAAAATATTTTGTATAATTCTGGGCCGGCCGCGCTGTGGCGAGGAGGAGTAAATCAGAGTGCGGCGCCAAAGTCTGACGCTCCTCATTTTGAATTTCAGCTAAGAGCAAATACAGGGGGTAGCGTGGAAGCGGTTCAGTCAAAACTTCATCTCTCCAATGAAATCAGATCGCGTCCCGGCGAGCGCAAATTTCATGATTTCGAACTGCAGTCTACTTCATATGACACGTGGGACCGGAAGTACCGATTAAAAAAGGGCACTGGCGAAATTGTCGACCAGACAGTTGAGGACACATACAAAAGAGTGGCCAGCGCACTTGCCGAAGTTGAAAACCAGCGCCAGAGAATCCATTGGGAGAAGCGATTTGTCTGGGCGCTGCAAAATGGCGCAATTCCAGCCGGCCGCATCATTTCAAATGCTGGCGCTCAGGAGCACAAGCCTTTCACCAGCACCATCAATTGCACTGTGTCTGGCACTGTATCCGATTCAATGCAGGGCATTTTGCATTCGGTCTATGAGGCCGGACTGACACTGAAGGCAGGATGCGGAATCGGCTATGAGTTCTCGACACTGCGTCCCAAAGGTGCATTCGTCAGCGGTGCCGGCGCCTACACCTCGGGTCCGATGTCATTCATGGATATTTTTGATGCCATGTGTTTTACGGTGTCATCCGCCGGAGGCCGGCGCGGCGCGCAGATGGGGGTGTTCAATATCTCGCATCCTGATGTGATGGAATTTATCCGAGCCAAACGCGAGGACGGTCGCCTGAGACAGTTCAATCTGTCGTGCTTGATCACAGATGAATTCATGTCTGCTGTCAAGAATAACGAAATGTGGGATTTGGTGTTTCCGGTAACGCAAGCGGAAATAGACAGCGGCGAGTACGAGATTATCTGGAAATACTGGCCGAATAATGACGGCGCCTATGCCACCAGCGAAAAAGGCAAAGTCGCGGTGCGAGTCTATGAATCCATCAAGGCTCGACAGTTGTGGGATTCAATCATGGAGCTGACCTACGATTATGCTGAGCCTGGATTCATACTCATTGACCGTGTCAATGAGATGAACAATAACTGGTTTTGCGAAGACATTCGGGCGACCAATCCATGCGGCGAGCAGCCGCTGCCGCCGTATGGCAGCTGCTTGCTGGGCTCGGTCAATCTGACTAAATTTGTCCAGCAGCCATTTACAAGCCAAGCTTCGTTTGATTGGGAAAAATTTAACGAAGTTGTAGCGATTTTCACCCGAATGCTCGACAATGTCGTTGAAATCAATGGTCTGCCTTTGTCTCAGCAGCGTGATGAAATTTTGCGCAAGCGGCGTCATGGAATGGGATTTTTGGGTCTTGGCTCTACGCTCACCATGCTCAAGATGAAATACGGCTCGCCCGAGTCCATTCAGTTTACTGAGAAAGTAGCGAAAAATATGGCGATCACGGGCTGGACAACTGGGGCTAATCTCGCAGTTGAGAAAGGTCCGGCGCCGATTTTTGATGAAATGTTCGAGGTCACGCCGCAAATGCTCGCCAAGCGACCTGAAATGGCCGAAGACGGTATCAGTGTGAATCAGAAAGTCAAGGGCTCGGTGCTGCTGGCGAACTACAGCCGATATATGCAGCAGCTGCCGAAACATCTGACCGACCGTATCGCGAAATACGGTGCGCGATTCACGCACCATACGTCCATTGCGCCGACTGGCACGATCAGTTTGTCGCTGGGCAATAATGTCAGCAACGGGATTGAGCCGTCTTTCGCGCATGCGTACTCCAGAAACGTCATTCGTGAAGGTAAGAAATCCAAAGAGAAAACCAAAGTTTATTCCTATGAGCTGCTGGCTTACCGGCAATTGGTTGACAGTAATGCGACCGCCGAACAGCTCGACTCATTGCCGGACTACTTTGTGACTGCAGACAACATCATGCCGGCCGAGCACGTTGCCATTCAGGCGGCAGCCCAAAAGTGGGTGGATTCGTCGATTTCGAAGACCGCCAATGTGCCTACGGATTTCCCCTTTGAGCAGTTCAAGAACATTTACATGGATGCTTATGAAAGCGGGCTGAAAGGGTGCACGACATTCCGCTTTAATCCTGAAGCTTTTCAAGGTGTCTTGGTGCGAGACGAGGATTTGGAAGACACCGTCTATGTGTTTACGCTGGAAGACGGCACAAAAGTCGAAGCCAAGGGCAACGAAGAAGTTGAGTATGACGGCGAGACACATACCGCTGCCAATTTGTATGATGCGCTTAAGGAAGGTTACTACGGCAAGTTCTAGAGGTTATTTTCAGTGGCAATCAAAATCACCAAACCCATCGTGAAGTATGGCGTTTCCGACACCAAGAGCCAATCCGATTCGGCACCGGCCGCTGTGCAGGAGACAACGACTCTGCTCGGAACAGAAACGGACGCAAGCGATGGTGAATCCAATGTCATCCGCATGCATGAGCGCATTGTACGTCCGGAAATGCTCACCGGCTCAACTTATAAAATTACGACGCCGGTATCGGCGCATGCGCTTTATGTCACGATCAATGATATGACCCTCAATGAGGGCACGCCTTACGAGAGGCAGCGTCCATTCGAAATATTTCTCAATTCCAAGAATCTGGAGAATTTCCAGTGGACGGTGGCCTTGACCCGCATCATTTCGGCAATCTTCAGAAAAGGCGGCGACAATACTTTTTTGGTCGAAGAGCTGCAGGCTGTTTTTGATCCCAGGGGCGGCTATTTCAAGCCGGGCGGTCGTTTCATGCCGTCTTTGGTTGCTGAAATCGGCAGTGTCATCGAAACGCATATGATCAAGCTTGGCATGATTGAGTCTGCTGCGAACAAGGTCAGTCCAGAAGCTCAAAAAATCTTGGATGAAAAGCGCAAAGAATTCGAAGGCCAGCAAGCCCTGAACTTGCAGTCGCCTTCAGATACTGGATTTCCGGCCAATTCGAAGCTGTGTACCGTATGCCATACAGTCGCCGTCGTGTATTCAGACGGATGCATGGTTTGTCTCAATTGCGGCGATTCCAAGTGCTCGTAGAACGGCTTTTGATCACCCGGCGCTGCCATGGCGCTTAAAGTCTCTTACAAGCTGATACCTCTGCAAGATTGACTCAGCTTCACGGTTTGGCTTTGTCGATGCGCTGCTTGCGCTCGCTCTGATCAATCGCACCGCGGCGAGATTGCTAATGAGTAAGCATTACGACTATGTGATCGTCGGATCAGGGTCTGCGGGCGGTTTCATGGCACTGCGGCTTTCCGAAAATCCCAATATCAAAGTCCTCCTGCTGGAAGCCGGTCCGAGCGATGCGCATTGGACCACAACTATGCCTGCCGGTGCACGCTATACCTTCGATGGCGGTCCGCGCAATTGGTGTTTCGAAACAGAGCCGGAGCCATTCATGCATGACCGGGTGCTGTTTCAGCCGCGAGGCAAGACACTCGGCGGCTCCTCATCCCTGAACGGCATGGTTTTTGTACGCGGACATCCCTTTGACTATCGGCAATGGGATGCGACCGCCAAGGGCTGGAGTTATGATGACATCTTGCCATATTTTCTCCGAATCGAGTGTTATCAGCGACACGATGCTGCAAACCGAGGTAGCAGCGGTCCTATCCGGGTGCAGCGATTGCCGGCCAGCCATCCGATCGAGCAGGCCTTTCTGACCGCCGGTACCCAGGCGGGTTATCCCAGTCCTGCGGACTACAACAGCGGCCTCGATCAAGAGGGTGTTACGCAATTTGATGCGAATATCGACCGTGGCTGGCGTTCCGGGACAGCGCGTGAGTGTGTCCATCCGGCCATGGCGCGCGCCAACTGCACTGTACTGACGGGTGCGCACGTGATGTGGATTCACTTCGATGGAAAGCGGGCGACGGGTGTCTCTTATCGTGCCAAAGGCGAGGACTTGACTGCGTACGCTGAGGTGGAAGTCATTCTGTGCGCCGGTGCATTTCAGTCACCGCAGTTGCTCATGCTGTCCGGTATCGGGCCTGCCGACGAACTGCGCAAGCACCAGATCAATCCGGTGGTGAATTTGCCGGGTGTCGGCCAAAACCTGCAAGACCATCTCGAGGTTCATATCAAGTATCGGTGCAAAAAAGGAATGTCGAAAAATTCAAAGCTGGGCAAGCATCGTATTGTCTGGGCTGGAATCCAGTGGTGGCTGCTTAAAACTGGTTTGGCAGCGACTTCCGCCAGTCAGGCGGGCGGATTTTTTCGCAGTGATGAGAATGCGGTGTATCCGAATATTCAGTTTCATTTTTGGCCGTATTATCTGGAAGGGTGGTCGCCGCCGCCTGGCAAGGACGGGTATTGCTTCGATGTTGGACCGGTACGCTCCTCTAGCCGCGGTTGGGTCAAGCTGCGGTCATCTGATCCGTTCGCCCCGCCTTGCATTCAGTTGAATGGACTTTCCACTGATCAGGATTTGGCCGACTTTCGCAGTGCGATACGCATTGCCCGGGAAATTGGCAATCAAACTGCTTTTGCTGAGTTTGGCGGCCGCGAGGTCTCGCCGGGTGCCGATGCTGTCGCGGATTCTGAATTGAATGACTATGTCCGCAGTCATGCCAACAGCGCCTACCACCCTTGCGGCACTGCGCGCATGGGAGCAGATCCGCTGGCAGTGGTTGATTCAGAAGGCAAAGTATACGGGGTGGAAGGGTTGCGCGTTGCAGACGCATCTATCATGCCGACGATTACCAATGGCAATATCAATGCCCCATGCATGATGATCGGAGAGAAAATCGCCGATTCTGTGCTAGGCGCCTGATGATGGATACGGCGCGATTCTTGTTGACAAGACGTTAGTCTGAGACGCGTACACCGGTCAGCTGGAAGTCCCAAAGCGCTGCTCCTTTTGGTTTTGCATTGCGAAAGGAAACCGTGTCGCTGAAATCACGTGCTTGTCGGGGCGGCACATTGATTGGAACGAAGTCAACACTTTCGCCGATAGTCGCGCAATCGTCATTGATTTGTATGCTTTGTGCCGGGCAATCGTGCAGCGTGATTCTGATATGCACGTCAGTGACGGATTTGTCTGATGAATTTGTGATTCTCCCGGAGTAGTCCCAGCTCTCGCCGTACGCAGAGACAATGTCGGTCTGCGACAGCGAGACGGAATCCGGTGCAACCGAAAATTCGGCGTTGTGACTTTGATCGGTATTGATCAGGTACAGTACTGTGACCAGTATCCCAACGATTCCCAAAAGGCTGAAACCGATTTTCGGAGAATGGTAACTGACAAAAATCAATGCCGCACAAACGACAGCGAGCGCTACCCAATGCATGAAAGAATCCGCGATTTAATGGTCACTGAAAAACAGAGTGGTTTTTGTCGGGCGCATCGTCCGCCGCACATTTCAAAGAGCTCGCCAGATAAAACGATACCGATGGCTATAATTTATCAATTCTTGCAGGTTGATTTCCCTGGAATTTAACTCAATCCGAGCGGTTTTCGTGTCAGTTCAGCTTCAATCAGCCCCCAGTGCGGCGGCGATTTCCAATATGGGATTTCAATCTCAGAAGGACCGTTACGAATTCAATAAGCTGCGAAAGCGGCTGCGACGTGAGGTTGGCAATGCGATTCGCGATTTCAACATGATTGCCGCAGGCGATCGAGTTCTGGTCTGTCTGTCGGGTGGCAAAGACTCCTACACGATGCTGGATATTCTGCTGGATTTGCAACTGCGAGCACCGACTCCGTTTGAATTGTCCGTTGTGAATCTCGATCAGAAGCAGCCGGGATTTCCAGAACAGGTGCTGCCGGACTATCTGGATTCGGTCGGTGTTGACTACCGGATTCTGCATGCGGATACATACACTATTGTGACCAGTCGCGTTGAGGCGGGGAAAACGATGTGCAGTCTGTGCTCACGTTTGCGTCGCGGTATTCTCTACCGCTACGCCCGTGAGAATGGTTTTGGCAAAATCGCTCTGGGACATCACCGCGATGACTTGATCGAAACGCTTTTTCTGAACATGTTTCACGGCGGCAAGCTCAAGGCGATGCCGCCCAAACTTAAAAGCGACGATGGCCGCAATGTCATCATTCGACCGCTGTCATATTGCTGCGAATCGGATATTGAAAAATACGCGGCTGAAAGAGAATTTCCGATCATCCCTTGCAATCTTTGCGGCTCGCAAGCAAATCTTGAGCGGGTGAAGATCAAGTGTATGCTGCGGGAGTGGCAGCTCAGGCATCCCGGGCGGATTGAGAATATTTTCGCCAGCATGCAGAATATTGCTCCCTCGCAGCTGGCGGACCGCGATTTGTTTGATTTCGCCTCGCTGACTGCGAATCAGGACTGTTGAAGGAAGGGAGTTGATCCAGTTCATCCATGGATAAGTGCAACCAGTCTGGCGAGCATGAATTTTACGAGGAGCTCATATCCTGTATTGGGCGCTCGCCGTCGCCCTATCATGCCTCAGCATATCTTGCCCGAAAACTGCGAGCAGCTGGCTATCAGTGCCTGGTGGAAACCGAGGACTGGAATCTGAAGCCGGGCGGTCGATACTATGTTGTGCGCAGCGACACCTCGCTGATCGCTTGGCGCAATGTGTTTGACATGTCGCTCTCAAATGGTCTTCGCATTGTCGGAACGCATCTTGATAGTCCGTGTCTTCGCATCAAGCCTGAAATGGAGTTCAGCGCTCATGGCTATCGCCAGCTCAGTGTCGAGGTTTATGGATCGCCATTATTGCGAACATGGTTTGATCGAGAGCTGTCGATCGCAGGTCGTGTATTTTTCGAAAACCAGCAAGCGGCGATTGATCGCAGACTGGTTGATTTGCAAAAGCCAGTTGCTTTTATCCCGAGCATCGCGATTCATCTTGATCGGGCGGCAAACACCAAGCAGTCAATCAATTCGCAAATTCATATCAATCCGCTCTCCGGGGCAGGTGAAACCGCCGAAGCCGGTCACTTTTATCAGCTGATCACAGAGGCGCTGCAGATTGCCAGTCCGGAACTCGAAATGGGGCCAGTTAGCGGATTTGATTTATGTCTGTACGATATCAATCCACCTCGGATGGTCGGCGGCGAATCCAATTTCCTCGCCAGTGGAAGAATTGATAATTTAGTCAGTTGCTTCGCCGGTCTGCAGGCGCTGCTGGCAGCGGATACCCAATATGCCTGCCTGCTCGTTTGCAATGACCACGAAGAAGTCGGGAGCCTTTCGGACTCTGGCGCGCAAGGTAGATTTCTCAATGATGTGCTCAGGCGTTTAGGTGCCGATGATCCCAGAATCATCCGCAAGTCAGCGATGATCTCGGCCGATGGCGCGCATGGGGTGCATCCGAATTATCCTGAAAAACACGACACCCTGCATGCCCCAGTCCTGAACGGCGGTGTGGCGATCAAGATCAATGCGAATCAGCGCTACGCGACGACCGGCGAGCTGGCGGCGGTGATCAAGACAGTTGCAGCACAGCTGGAGGTTCCGATTCAGGAATTTGTCTCGCGCAACAACATGCCCTGCGGGACCACGATTGGTCCAATCGTGGCTTCTGAGACAGGCATCCGAACCCTGGATTTGGGCGTGCCGCAGCTGGCGATGCACTCCATCCGGGAAATTGCTGGGCTGCACGATATATGGAATTTACAGCGACTGCTTGCCGGCTTTTTTGCAGCGTCCCAAGTGACGGTCGTTGACTGATCTAGGATCAGTGGACCGTCTTTGCGAGCCTCTGGACAGCAGATCTGCCGGCGAAGATGAAAACTTCCAGGAGTACCTCATTCCATCAAGGCTGCGTGGTTTGCAGCTTCAGCTGTCTGCGAACGGACAGGAGCTGGTGATAGCCCTCAACGAGCCGCGGTGAAGGACGCCCCAATGCGGCTTCACTGATACAGAAGACGTTATTGTTTTTTGCAAACTTGGCTGTTTGCCATAGTGGATTGCGGCAGACAACATCGCGTCGGTATTTTTCGAGCTTTACGCCGCACCATGAAATGATCACACAGTCCGGATTCAAGTCCAAAACCTCGGTATCTTCAAGCGGAGTGCTCTTGACCTGACGGTCCGAGATCGGGTTGCGGAAGCCGGTCGCCGCAATCAAATCTTCCGTCCATGACAATTGACCTGGTGCAATGACAGGCTTTGGCCACCATTGAATCAATACGCTTGGCCGCGGCTCAGGTAGAATGACTGGCTGAATTGCGTCTTTCATCTGCGCTACAACGCACTGGGCAGACTTCGGTGCGTCCAGGAGGTCACCAATCGCTAGAATATTGTCATACACATCCGTGAGTGATTCAGGTTCGGGTGCGAGATACGGGATGCCGGTTGCGTGAATGCCCTCGACGACAATCTCATGCCCCGGAACAGTCAGTGAAGCCAAGACAAGATCGGGCTTGAGTTCGACAACTTTATCGATTTCGATATTCAGGTCGGGCCCGACGCGCGGCAGATGCATGACGACATCCGCCGGGTAGTCCGAGTGGCTGTCCACTCCGACGAGCTGCTGCGCTGCGCCGAGTGCGCAAACGATTTCTGTGTTGGAACAGGTTAAGGAGACGATTCTCATCTGGTGTTCTATGAGATTCGGTATATTGCACTGAGTGGAGTAGGTTCAGAAAATGAAGCGCAATTTTAGGCAATAATAGGTCACGCCATTGGCGCAATGACAGAACCGCATTGATGTAGAGGACGAGACAGATTGAATAACAGCTATCGTGCCGTTGTGATTGGAGGCGGTGTCGTCGGCTGCAGCGTCTTGTACCATCTTGCGAAACTGGGGTGGACGGATGTTGCCCTGATTGAGCGCAGCAAGCTGACAGCTGGCTCAACCTGGCATGCCGCGGGCGGATTTCATCCGTTGAATAACGATATGAGCATTTCCAGCTTGCAGGCTTACACGATTTCGCTTTACGACGAAATTGAGAAAGAAAGCGGCCAAGACATTGGGCTGGTCAAAACCGGCAATGTCGCATTGGCTGCCAATCCTGAGCGCTGGGAATACCTGAAGTACACGCGCACCATCTTCCAGACTATGGACATTGAGCTGGATTTGATGACGCCGCAGCAGATTCAGGAAGCCTGTCCGCTTGTCGAAGTGTCCGACTTGTATGGCGGGCTCTGGGATCCGCTGGTGGGGCATGTTGATCCGCATGGGACCACCGTCGCGTATGCTAAAGCCGCGCAGCATCGCGGCGCGACAATTATGCTTGACAACCGGGTGCTCGCGCTGAATCGGCGCGCTGAGGGTGCCTGGGATGTGGTGACTGAAATGGGTACTGTCATAGCGGAGCATGTGGTGAACGCAGGCGGCTTGTGGGCCCGCAAAGTCGGTGCGATGGCGGGCGTGAGCTTGCCTGTCACTCCCATGCAGCACCATTATCTGGTGACCGAAGACATCCCTGAACTGCAGCAGCGGTCTGCGCCTGTTGCCGCGATTGTTGATCTGGATGGATTTACCTATATGCGACAGGAGCGGCAGGGGATTCTGCTGGGCATCTATGAGCTGAATCCCAAAGTTTGGAATCTTGAGGGTGCATCCTGGGACTATGGCATGGACCTGATTCCAGAGGAGATTGATCGCATTGCGGCGCAGCTTGAAAAAGGCTTTGAGCGCTTTCCGATTCTGGCACAAGTCGGAGTCAAGCGCTGGGTCAATGGCGCCTTTACATTTACGCCCGACGGCAATCCTTTGGTCGGCCCAGTTCCCGGGCTCAGGAACTACTGGGTCGCTTGCGGTGTGATGGCGGGATTCAGTCAGGGCGGCGGAGTTGGTCTGGCATTGGCACAGTGGATGATTGAGGGTGAGCCTGAAGCGGATGTATTTGCCATGGATGTGGCGCGCTATGGTGAGTTTGCGGCAGAAAGTAAATTTTTGGCAGCCACGGCGCGACAGTTTTATGCCAGAAGATTTGTGATGACGTATCCAAACGAAGAGTTGCCTGCGGGGCGCCCCTTGCATGTATCGCCTATTCATGATGACTTGAGCGCATCAGGGGCGCAGTTTGGGTTTTTGTGGGGTTTGGAGGTGCCATTGCTGTTTACCCCCGAAGACGACGCATTTGCGGAAGCACCGACATTGCGAAGATCCAATGCCTTTGACTGCATCGGCCAAGAGGTGTCGGCGGTCCGCAGTGCGGCTGGTATTGTGGATATCACCGGTTTTTCTCGCTATGAAATTTCCGGTCCGCAAAGCGCACAGTGGCTGGACCTGATGCTCGCGTCAAAATTGCCGCCAGTCGGTGGTGTTCGACTGGCGCCGATGCTGATGCCGAGTGGACGATTGGCCGGTGATTTGACAGTTCTGCGCTTGCAGGACGATCGGTTTTGGCTGATGGGGTCATACTACCTGCAGGCCTGGCACTTGCGGTGGCTGAACGAGCATAAGCCAAGACGGGGTGTGGAAATCAGCAATCTTTGTGGTCAGTGGGCTGGAGTATCAATCTGCGGTCCAGCCAGTCGGGAAATCTTTAAAAATTGGATTCAAAGTGATACGGCGGACATTGCATTTGGGTTTCTGCATGTCCGAGAATTTGAAGTGGGCGATATACAGGCTGTGGTGGTGCGTCTTTCGGTTACGGGTGAACTGGGTTATGAGATCAATGTTCCCGCTGGCAGCCTGCCCTCGGTGTATCGGTCAGCTTCTGCCTGCGGACATCGCTTTGGCTTGCGTCCGTTCGGGTTTCGAGCCATGAACAGTTTGCGGATGGAAAAAGGTTTTGGTGTGTGGTCCAAAGAGTTTACGTCTGCGTACACCCCTAAAATGTGCGGATTGGATCGATTTATTGATTCCGAAAAGGGGCGGTTTATCGGTCGAGACGCGTTTTTGGCGGCGCATGACAGGCTCCCCTCCCAGGTTTTGGCGCTGCTGGATATTGATTCGCCGGATGCGGATGTTTCTGGATTTGAGCCCGTCTGGCTCAAAGGCAGGCGAGTTGGATTTGTGACATCGGGCGGTTACGGGCATTGGGTCGGCAAGAGTCTGGCCTTTGCCTACATGGATCGAAGCTGTATCGACGAAGAGCAGGATTTTTCTGTCGATGTTGTAGGAGCCCGACGAACAGCACGCATTCTCAGCGACGCTCCGTACGATGCCGCGGGTGCCAAAATGCGGAGTTGATGATGCTAGCTGAAAAGATCAAATCGCTCGCTGACCGCCCGACGCTGTCATGGGCATTTTATGACTGGGCGAATTCTGCATTTGCAACGACAGTCATTGCGGGATTTTTTCCAATATTTTTTCGGGAATACTGGTCAGGTGATGTCGAAAGTACAGTGACAACCTTCAGACTCGGTGTCGCATCTTCAGTTGCCAGTTTAGTGATTGTGCTGCTCGCACCGGTCTTGGGCGCTATCGCCGACTGTGCAGGTATCAAGAAGAAATTATTGATTGCATTTGCGTTTATTGGCATTTTGTCGACACTTGGACTGTACTTGGTCGGTCAGGGCCACTGGTTTGCAGCATTGGTGCTGTTTGCGGTCGGCTCAATTGGATTTTCTGGCGCAAATGTATTCTATGACGCGCTTCTGCTGCAGGTTGCGCCAAGCAGCGACCGCATCCATGCTGTCTCAGGTTTGGGCTACGGGCTTGGCTATTTGGGCGGAGGTATTTTGTTTGCAGGCAATGTCTTTATGGCGCTGCACCCGGAGGTTTTTGGTTTTAGCGATGCCGGCGAGGCGATCCGTGTGAGTTTCGTCACAGTGGGAATCTGGTGGGCAGCCTTTACTATACCGCTGATACTCTTTGTCAAAGAAGAGCAGGTCAGCAAAAAAAGCAGCCATCCGATTCGATCGGGGTTTCGACAGCTGTATGACACATTTGAGAATATTCGCAAGAATCGTGTCATCTTGACATTTCTGGTGGCTTACTGGTTCTATATCGACGGGGTGGACACAATTTTTCGAATGGCTGTTGACTATGGTCTTTCGATCGGCCTGCGGTCCACGGATTTGATCGCAGCTTTGCTGGTTGTGCAATTTATCGGTTTTCCATCAGCCATTGTGTTTGGTCGGCTGGGGCAGAAAATCGGCGCTAAAACGGGAATCTACATTGGCATCGGAGTTTATGTCGCCGTTACAATCTGGGCCTATTTCATCACGAGTGCGGCGGAGTTCTATGTCTTGGCTGCCATGGTTGGATTTGTGATAGGCGGCATTCAGGCATTGAGCCGGTCTTTGCTGGGGCAGTTGATTCCCAGTGACAGGGCGGGCGAGTATTATGGTTTTTTCAATATGGTCGGCAAATCGGCCGCCGTCATTGGCCCCATTCTTGTCGGCTGGACCGCTGTCATCCTGGGTACGCGAAACTCGATTCTGTCGGTGCTGCTGCTGTTTGCGCTTGGCGCTTATTTTCTGTATTTCGTTGATGTGCGAAATTCTCAAAATTTCTCAGAAACAGAATGACAAGATTCGTGACTCTGCGGTAGATGCGCGTAATCCAAGGTGTTGCGGCCGCCCTTGAGCCCGGCGACAAGAGCGAAAGGCAGCGCAGGAAAATACACAGTCAGCTCAGCTGACAAAATACGAGGCAAAGAGTTACTCGCAGTCGGGTTCTTCTTCTTCAACCGCGGCAATTTCCGGGTCAGAGATTACTGCAACTTTAGGCTTGTGGTCGGCCTGATCGGAGGTTGCCAGAGCTCCGCTCGCAGTTGCCTGGTCGCTTTCGTCTGCAAGCGCATTGGCACTGACTAGCAGCAGAGCTGCAAGCAATGAGATTAAGTTTTTTCCTGCTGTAGCCATCGAAAACTCCAGTCTGGCCATGAATAGATATCGCTTGTAGCGATGAATGATACTTTAATAATAGGACAGCGGAATGCGCAAAATGTTGTTGATCAGAAATGCTCAGATGCTTACGTGCCTGCTTGTGTATTTCCATAGACGATAAAATTGCCTCGCATTGTCCCTATTGAACATTAATTCTCAACGGTCAAAAGCATGCCTCGAAGCAGAAATCGCAGTGGGTCTCAGAGCAGCGTCTCGCCTAAAGTAAAGCAGCTGCCGTACCGACGGGTCTCGAATCGGTTTCCGCCGCTATGCGTGCTGTCGGATGATGAGCTGGAGTTCATTCACGAGTCATCCTTAAAAGTTTTGGAACAGGTGGGCATTGAGGTGATGTCCCCAGTCGGATGCGAAATGCTGGCGAGTGCCGGCGCCACGGTTGATTATAAAACTGGGCTGGTGCGGATTGATCGGAGTTTGGTAGAGCAGTGCCTGGCAACGACGCGACCGAGCTTCAGAGTGCATGCGCGCAATCCCGCACATGATATTGAGCTCGGTACCGATCAGATTTGTTTCGCAACGGTCGGGAGTGCGCCGCATGCTTCAGATTTGGATCAAGGGCGTCGGACTGGCAATCACATCGATTACCGCAACTTTCTGCGTCTCACGCAGCAGCTCAATATCATCCACCTGATTGGCGGCTACCCGGTCGAGCCGGTGGATTGGCATCCTTCGATCCGACATCTGGAGTGTTTGCGCGACAGCGCTATTCTAACTGACAAAGTTTTTCATGCCTACTCGCTTGGCAAGCAGCGCAATCTGGATGCGATTGAGATGGTCAAGATCGTGCGGCAGCTTGATCATGTTCAGCTCGCAGAGCAGCCCAGCTTGATTACAGTCATCAATTCGAATTCTCCGCTTCGGCTGGATGGCAATATGGTGCAGGGAATTATTGAAATGTCGTTGAGAAATCAGGTGGTTGTGTTAACGCCGTTTACTTTGGCCGGCGCCATGGCGCCGGTTACTCTAGCGGGTGCGCTGACGCAGCAGAATGCTGAGGTGCTGTCGGGTGTAGTGATTTCTCAGCTCACTAACCCGGGTTCGCCATTCGTATATGGAGGATTTACTTCCAATGTGGATATGCGATCGGGGGCGCCAGCATTCGGGACGCCAGAGTATATGAAAGCGGCTCTGGCGAGCGGCCAGCTCGCCAGGCGATACGGGCTTCCGTTCCGCTCGTCAAATACCAATGCGTCCAATTGCGCGGATGCGCAGGCAGCTTATGAATCTGCGTTTTCTCTCTGGGGTGCAGTCAACGGTCATTGCCATCTGCTGCTGCATGCTGCCGGCTGGATGGAAGGCGGATTGACAGCCTCGTTTGAGAAATTCATTATCGATGCAGAACTGCTGCAAATGATTTCCGAATATATGCAGCCGATCGCAGTGAGCGCCGCAGAAGTCGGCATGGATGCGATGGAACAGGCCGGTCATGGCGGACATTTTTTCGGCACTGAGCATACACGGCAGCGATATCGAGATGCATTTTATTCGCCTTTGATTTCCGACTGGAGAAACTTCGAGACTTGGAGCGAGGGCGGAGCGCCGCAGGCAATGAACAATGCCAATCGTGTCTACAAGCAGCTGCTGGCTGAATATGCCGAGCCGCCGCTTGACAAATCAGTCCGCGAGGAGCTGGATGATTTTGTCGATCGACGGATTGCTGAAGGCGGGGTCAAGACGGACTTTTGAAATCTGCCGGTGCAGCACAGGCTATTCCTCCAGCCCGACTGCATGCGCGGTTCTGATCAGCTGTTTTCCCATATTGCTTGAGTGCAGCAGTTTCAGGAATGCCATTGGCATATTTTCGATGCCGTCTGCGAAATCCGTTTTGAATTTCAGCTGCCCAGCCTCTCTCATCGCGGCCAGTTGCTTGCGCGCCTCAGGATAATCCTCAAGATGATCGAAGACCAAAAAACCGGTCACTGTCGCCCGTGCAACTAGAATCTGGCGGAGGAATCGCTCGCCCATATCGGGCTCATCAAATTTGCCTGCCAAACTGATGGTGCCGACTACAGCGACCCGTGCGCCGATGGTCAGGTTTTGCATGACCGCGTCGTGAATCGGGCCGGCGGTATTGTCAAAATAGAAATCAACGCCATGCGGGCAGGCGGATTGGATATCGGCAGCCAGATCGGCCGATTCTCGGTAGTTGACACCGCGGTCATAGCCAAGTTCCAGGCACCAGTCAATTTTTGCTTTTGAGCTTGCGATGGCGATCGCTTTGCAGCCGGCGGCTTTCGCAAGCTGTCCGGCAACTTGTCCCACCGCACCGGATGCGGCTGAAATAACGACAGTCTCTCCCTCTTTGAGCTGGGCGACTTTATTGAGAGCGCACCATGCGGTAATTCCGGGCATGCCGAGATAGCTCAGCCAGGCATGCGGCGGGCCGATATTCGGCATGACGCGAGTTGCATTGACTGGGTCAATGATGGCGTATTCCTGCCAGCCAAAATTAATTGTTTCGAGCAGATGCCCGGGCTGCCAGTCAGGGTGGCTGGACTCAATCACCTCACCCACGGCGCCGCCGGTCATCAGCTCACCTGGCGAAACACCTTTGGCATATCCTTGCTTGGCACTGATTCGGCCGCGCATATAAGGGTCGACAGACAGATACAGCGCACGGGCCAGAACATGTCCGTCGGGCAGCGAGGAGATCGTCTCAACTTGCATCTGCCAGTTGCTTTCGACAGGCATGCGGTCGGGGCAGGATGCCAATATCCAGCGTCGGTTGATGATTTTCATTTGGATGTGGGAATTTATTTTGTGATACTCAAGGCCGCCGAGGAATGAAGCCTGTATAGAACGGCGTAAGTTCTTGATCTTCGAAGATACCTACTCGCTTGGCGAGAAACTCCAAGGGTTTATTGCGGTCAATCCAGCGGCATTCAATGGTGCAGTGTCTCTGGTTGCGACGATCAGCGAGTTCGATAGCGCGATCGCTGCGATGTATCCGTCCGGTATTGACCTGGAGTAACCGCATGATTGCGCATTGCCATAAGATGAGCGTAAGATCCAGATGCAGCCAGACCAAACGATAGTATACGCTGAACAAACATTGGCAATACCTTTTACTCAAGTTGATCGCCTAAAAATCTACGATGCTTGCCGGCCGGCAACAGTCGCGCTCCAAAACGCATTTCTGCAACTGATATTGTGGAGATATAGAGCGTCTTCAATGCCTGCGCATCAAGCCAGTCGACAACTTTGGAGTCCAGAGCAGGGCGCAACGGCTCAGAGAGCACATTCGTATCGGCGAGGATCATTCAAATTTGGATGGACTGGGCATTGAGTGATCAGGATTTGCGAAGATCTCAAGCAATGCAAGGTGAATTTCTTCTGGCACTTTGCGAACTGTAGGGACTGCCATAATCTATCGTTCCTCTTCATAATGATGAAAAATTGATTTCAATGCCGTCATTTTACGGCAATGACAGCAATCAATAAATTATTTGTTTGAGCACATTGCGGAAATGCATAAGCTCGTGCAGGTGGTGACAGAACAGAGTCCTCCTCGCTCTAAATTGCCGAATCTTTGGTTTGATGAACCTGGTGTCATCTCATTGCCTGCCGGCATTGTTTCTGCACTATATGCTCAACCCTCTGGAGTGCAGGACTTGAACCATATCGATTCTCAAATTCAGCCATGGTTGAGGGAATCATCGCAAGCAGGCGACAGGCCATGTCGCTGACTGCTTGAATGATGAATTTTGTACTGATATTGCACTGCTGCGCCATAACCTCCCAGTGCTGATTTGAAATGACACTTGGATTTCTCTCCGCCCCGACAGCAAGTGCCAGGCGAGGATCGAGACGTTTGATGGCTCTCGTACAAATCAAATCATAGAACGGGGCTAGTCGAATTTCACCGCCAGGGTGGTAAAGCAGTGAAAGATTCTTTGCATGACCATCTGAATTTCCTGCCAAGACATTGAAGACTTGCCAATTGATCAAAAGCCGCAGGTCAGTTGTCGGGTCGCTGGAAACGTTCTGCAGCAGTCGGTAGCAGTCGGCAAATGTTACGCCATCATTTTCCTGATACTTGGATTCGAATCCTCGTCCTAATGCCTGACAGAAGTCTTCCTGATGCAGCCGAAACAGATGACCTTGGCGATCATATTTGCGATCATACCGCTCAATCAGAATATAGCTCGTACCTGCAATAGTGTGCAGTTTCACATTGCAAACGGGCAGTTCAGCATTGTGTGCAAGCAGAGTCGTAAATGTTTCATAGAGCAGAACGTTTCGATACTCGGTCATTTCAAATTTGAGAATATGGTTGGTCGGTGAGTCGTTTTCAGGCAACCAGTATTTCCCCTTCTCAATCAGTACAGCACACTTGTTCTGTACCCCGGCCAAAGACAGTCTGGGACGATGCTCAAGTTTCAAGGTGTAGACTTGACCTCGATGTCTGGCAATCATTTTCAAATCTTTATTCGAAAGTCTGAAATATTTCTCCTCAGTGACGGGCAGTTTGTGCACTTCTAGAATCGAAATAGCGCCGGCGCATTCGCCCCCAATAGCCCTTAGCAACTCATAGTTTGAATCTGCAATTTTCAGGTCGCGAATAATCTGCTCACGAGCGAGTCCTTCAGGCAGTAAATTCGTAAAAAAACGATCTGCCAGCTCTGATTCCGGCTCAAACTCTGCGGTTCCTATCGGTAAAGAAATGGAAAGCGGGAAACCGCTCTCTGACAGCCAGGCTTGATCATAGCGAAATCCGATTTGCCCAATAGAATTTTGCCAGATTTGACCGACGAGTCTGCGGTTGCTCCAAACGTTAAGCGCGTCGGAGTCAGACATCGAACGGTGCGCACTGTGGTACGGTTTTGTCACTCGACAAATATGACCGCGGCCGGACTACAACTTCCAGTCCGAGTATGTTTAGAGCTTGAATGACTTTCCCGATTTCCGCAGTTTCTTTGCCGCGCTCGAATTCGGATAGGAATCGTATGCTGAAATTACCTATTTCAGAGACGGATCTAAGGGTATGCTTCTGTCGTTTCCGCTGAGAGCGGGCCAGTTCGCCAAGTTCTGCGGCTGAGCGTATTGCGCCAAATTCAGTTTTGATGTTATCCATCGTGCATTGCTACCGTACGGGATATTCATTGGATTTATTTTTTGATTTTACGTCATTTGTACTGAGCGGGATAAATATTCTGGATTGAAGCCAAAACTCCAGTAATCTATTCGTTCGGCAAATTTACTTGAACTTCGATGAGCTTGACGTAAGCAACCAATGTCAAAACAAACGCGACCGAGAAATCAGAGCATGAATTAATCTCCTCTGACCCGTTTTTATAAACAGCCCCTCAAGAACTGGAAACTGAACTTTTGCATATCCAAGGGGTGAGTATGCGTGGTTGCTGCTAAGCCTGATGCTTCAGAATCAAGCGTCTTTTCTGATTTGGGAATTTTGCGCCTTCTTTTTGACGCCACTGAATAGTAATTGCGAGGTCAATATTGAGCTGCTCCGCGATTTTCACAATTGCATGGCAAGCATCGTTGGCACTTGTCCCTTGAACGGAAATGTTCGCTTGCTTGATGTATTTGTAACCGCTTGCTTCGTAATGACCTTCTTTCATATTGATGGAAGATATCCTTTCAAGTTCATCAAAACTGCCGAGCCGTTGCATAGAAATAATCAATAATTTTTTCAATATGCCATTCCATTTTGGATTCTCGAGCGCTTGTTGTGAAATTGATGCCGATATGACCTTGGTGTGTCTCAGGTCTGGCAATTTTGCTGGACCAATAGGTTGTATCGTATGTTCATTCGGTTTGGGTCTTCGGCCTGTGCCGCTTTGCATTTCCAATGCATCCAGCGCGTGGTTGATAACTGAATCGTTAGGATCAACAAGCGGCTCAGCATGGCGCTGGAGCCGTTTAAAAGTGGTTTTCTGAATATCAATTTTATGCATGGGTCATTTCCTTTAGGATTCTTCGGCTGAATGGATTGGGAGCACCTGGCAGAGTAGCTGTTTCAGTTATAGGTTGCGTTTCTTTATTGATTGATATTTTTTCGGTACTTGTACTTGATATTATGAATATTTTATACTGGCAGATGCGATTGAATTCCTATCCAGCAGAAGAGTTCGACATCTTCTCTATTGATCGGAGGAAGCAGTGCTGGCGGAGAAAATGGTTCGATACCGGTATCAATAATCTTGTCGATTAATTCGCTGGCCAGGCTGGCACCTTGGCTCGTTCCAGATTCGAACCACTGTCGTAGCATGATCTCTTCGCGTCGTGGCCAGGGTGATTCCAGAATATCAAGTGCTTCGCGTATACGTTCAGTGGGTATCGCAAGCGTGGTTTGCTTGCGGATGAATTGGGCGACGAGATGATTGAGAGGGCGAACTTTCGGCTGCAGATTTGCGGGGTCTGTCTCTTGCATCCACGATTGGTAGATGTTTTCTCTCGCAACTTCCCAAAAGTCATACACATTGTTGGATAAATTTTCTGATTCCCAAAGTTTCGTCTCTTCCTCGCATTCGATCAACCGTAAACAAGTGCCGATTTCGTCTTCAATTTCGTTAGCATCGGTTTGCGGCCGCCATTTCTCATCTGCTGGAACAAATCGCAAATAAGTTCGTTCCAAAGTCGTTTCTGGACCTATCACAGCACAGAAAAATATTCCGGAGCGCTTGCCTTTGACCATGCCTGCTCCAATTTTCCAAGGCAAGTCAGGAATAAATTTTTCATTTTCATTGAGAGCTTTTCGCACCGTCTGCCGATACTCTTCACCTGTCTGTGCCGCTCCTGCAGTTCCACCTCGCTCGTATAGGGATGCATCCTCGCTAATCAACTTTTCAATCTCCTCACGAGATTCGGTAAAAACCTGTCTGCCGCCCGCTGCGCCCTCAATCGGTGCCTCAACGCCAACGCTCGCAGCTGCTTGAGCCAGTTTTCCTAAAATCCGCTGTTCCAGATTAAGGAGGTCATCAAGGCGATCAGCAGGAAATATGGTGCGCATAAAAACCTGATCATGAGGACTGTTTATGCGATCAATTCGTCCATGTCTTTGCACCAGCCGCATCGGATTCCAAGGCAGGTCGAAGTTGATAATGTGACGACATTGCTGGAGATTGACTCCCTCCGCCAATACATCAGTTGCGATAACCAAGTCATAAAGGTCATCATCGTGACCAGCCATCGCACTCATTGAGACCGGCGCAAACCCTTGCAATGCTTCAAGGCGCGAAACATCGTCAAGTTCACCTGAACCGCTTATTGCAACCATACGATTGCGGAACGGCGCCAGTTCCAGATTGCCTGCAATTTCGAGTTCAAGAAAGTCGCGGATCCATCTCACTGTATCCTCGAAGTAAGAGAACACGATTACCTTTCGTTTTTGTGCCTCGTCTAAGGAATCAGTCGCTTCGGCGACGGCTTGATGCGAAATCGTAGCCAATGCATCTGCAAGCACTCTTAGCTTGCTGTCTTGATTTGCGGTTACTGATTGTGCCTCTCCAGCGAGAGCGGCGAGCATGCGTTGATCATGCTCTACGTCTTCACGAAGTTTCACAGCATCGTATAGTGACGATTCAGTTTTGTGTTCCGTACGCGCCAATAAATTCTCAAAAACAGTTCCATCGTCAGCAGAAATTTCACGCATGAACGATGTGCTCACGACATAGCCAGATTCTAGTGCTTCAAGAAATGTTTTGCTATCTCTGAGCATTTTATTGATGGTTTGGCAGAACGCATGGGCTGACGACTCAAACCTCTTCAACAAACCCGACCGCAGAAGTCCGACCATCGCATGATTGTGCAAATTTTCCTCTGCGTCCTCTGCATGAAGGCGGTAAAGACCAGGTGTATATCGCGCAAACTTTATCGCGTTATCTCTTTCAGAATCAAGTGTTTCTTCCAAAAGATCAAAGAATCCAGGCAAGCGGTTTTCGAGTTCATACCGAAGACTGATTGCGTTGGGTTTCGGAAATACGATTGGTTGAGGTTGACCGTCTGGACCGGGAATACAATCGCCTGAATAGTGTTTTTTCACGAACTGACGCGTACGTTTTACGGTTGTCGCATCGATAATGGGGTAAAGGTGATCAGGATTCAAATCTGAGGGATCCATTCGCATTGCGCTTTTGAATCTTTCCCGTATTGAGAGAATCCCACGACTTGCGAAATGCGCATCCTGACGCAGAAAAAATCTCAGCAAGTTATAGAGGTCCCACAGGGAATTGTTTACAGGTGTGGCTGTGAGCAGGAGAAGGTCCCGTCTTTTGCCAAAGAGCAGTGTTCGTAGCGCTGCGGCGCGGGTTGGCGCATCGGGATTGCGGTAATTGTGCGCTTCGTCAATGATTACCAGTTGATATTCCTCAATAGGACGTTGCAGATGCTGCTGGTCGGCATTCGGTCGCTGCTTGTCTCTCAATTGTCTTTCATTTGCCAACTGCTCAAACGATATGCATTCAACAAAAAGCTGATAGTGGGCAAGAAACTGTTTCCAGGTGCTGTCTCGCAAAGAGGCCGGACAGATCAACAAAGCGCGCTGCCGCCTTTCACGATAAATTTGAAGAATTTCACCGGCAATGAATGTTTTGCCAAGCCCTACTTCGTCAGCAATAATGACACCGCCGGTTTTACGAATGAGTCGCAGTGCACGTGCGACGCCATGCTTTTGAAAACTTGTCAAGGGCAGATTTTCATCTGCTTTTGTGTCCTCATAAACTTCGCTGCCGTACAGCTGCCACAATACACGCAAAAAAACCGTCCAAGGCGAATATGGCTCATAGATAACTTCAAATATTTTTGCAAGGTCGTATGGCTCGCTTTCCTCCCAAAGACCATCAAACCAGAGCTTTGCCTCTTCAGTGAGAGCATTGTCATGGTGTCCAATGTTCAATTCGAGGTTCTTTGTCAATCCGGCGCCAGTCAGATTCGATGAGCCGACGAATATTCCTTGCGATTCATATTCGGCCTCATCCAGAGAAGAGAAAATATAGGCTTTGGCGTGCAAAAATGCTTTTTCGTATCGTCTTACCTCCAAGTTGCCAGCGCGGAGCGCCTCTACCAATTGAATTAATGCGATTGCATTGGTGCGATTGAACGGCAGATGATCTCGCTCCCACTCCATACCTTTGGTCTGATCGTTTAAGCTAGCTGCTATTTGCCGGCTTTTGTACGCGGCTTCAGTTTCATCAAGGTTCTTGCGAGTGTTGTTGACATTGCGATTCGTCAAATCTGTTCCCAGCAACAGTCGAACTTCTTCGACTTTTTGCAGACGTTTGGCGATAAGCGCGAAGCCCGTGGGACTGAAGTAGGCAGTGGCTATTCGGACTTGATTCGGTATACATTCTGGGATTTTTGGAGTCGATTCTGTCAGGCCAAGCACCTCGTTGAGCGAGTGCGCAAGTGTATTGTTGTCTCGGTTATCGATGATTTTAGTGCGGTTCATATGGGTGCTTCTATTCCTGTCCTCTCCAAGAATGATAGTGCTTTAGGACATGCTCAAGCCGAGACCGATAGTCCCAGCCTGCGTGAAACGTCTCAAAGATGTGGATCAATTGCTTTTCGCTCAGTCCATAAAGGTGAGAAACGACTGCATCCAACTCAAAAATCATGTCTTCTTTTTCGTTATTCTCAAGTGCGCCGTAATCGACACCGACCACATTCGCCCAAGTCGAAAACCGCTCATCAGGACATGCGAGACGTCCTGACAGTTGTACTACTCTTTGCCAAAGTTTATTTTCACGGGGGGGGGAGCGTGGAATTGGAAAGGGATTAAAGACATGGAAATTAACGTGCAACTCTACGAACCGTCTAGCATACCAGTCGAGAGGTATTGAAGATAGAACGCCAAGTAAAAACGCTTGATCTTTTTCGTTACCGCGTGACCAGAGTAAATAAGGCGCTTGATTTGCAACGAATACATTTGGCGGCAAAAGGCAGGCGATTATTGTTCTCAAATCTGTTGTAGCTCTCGCGATATCGCGGAATGCAATTCTTGGAAAAAAGCAGGGCAGTGTTTGTAGATTTCGCAAATGCTGAAGCGGAAAATCGAAATGAGCGCTGCGTTTGTTTCTTCCACCTCGAAGTCTCTTTTCCTGAAGTCTCCGACAAACTGTTTTTGGTTCTGCCCAAGCATAGTATGTGCCAGTATCAGGCATCCAGAGATTGAAGGATTCACCTTTGTACACTGGCCAGAAACCCTCGGGGCATTCTGTGCTGGTGAGATCAAATAAGTGTTTGTCGTTAGTTGCATCAAGTTCACGATCTGGCCGCGATCGCCATTTGCTTTCCTCGTTCAAGTCAAGTCGGGGAGATTTTCGCAATTGTGTAAAGACATCGATGGAATCTTCGGTAGGAAGCATTGGCAATGAGGCGCTGTCGTTCCATTTAAGGGGATCAGAGACTTGAAATACAGCAGGTTCGCAATTAATTTTTTGATTAAATTCATAAGAATTACTGTACGGACCTCGCAATTTTATACAACCGTTAATTCCCGTTCGATTATGGATAATACATACAAGTGCAATTGTGTAATTCGGTGTTACCTGTTCGAAAACCCAGCCAGCTTTGTTTACCATAGTCGTTATATCTAAGTTAACATCACTGCTGAATACTTCTTTTCGAAACTTCTCAGAACCTTTCGCAGAAAGCGCACTACGTGGCAGAACAACCCCAATTCGTCCGCATTCATTTGCGGTTAACTTCCAGAACCGCCAGCAAAATGCCTTATAGAGATCCGGATCTCCTGTTCCCATTCCGGGGAAAGCTCCACCCGCGAGAAATTTGCGAATTTGCTGCGCTTCGCGCAGCTCAAAGTCATATTGAGATGCCAAATCGGGGCGTTCCAGCCGCAGACGCTCCTTCTCTTTCTCTTGTTCGCGTTGTGGCCGAGACCGCAAGCCTGGGAAATGACGAGACCAGAAGGCATCTTCTTCAACAGTCGCTTCTTGCCACGGAGGATTGCCCAGAATCACATCGAATCCAGCCCGATCACCAAGAAAAACCTCTGGAAAGGCAACTGGAAAGTGCACAACATGAAATGCAGCAAGCTCTTGTCGAGCCAATAAAGCGGTTTCTGATTGATGAGTGCAATCTGTCGAATCTGACCAATATTCAAACTGAAATTCTTTAACCTTTGAATTTCCGGAGATAGCCTGAGCTGAAATAAGGTCACAGAGAGCTTCGGTGCTACGAATCGCTTCACGTGCTTCTTTTAGAGCACTTCGGGCTTTAGAAATGTCGCTCAAGGTTGCATCGTTAATGTTGGCGAGGCGTTTCAAGGGAGCAGCTGCCTTTCCCAGCAGATTCTCTGCGTCAACTTTGAACATCGGCAATGAAAGTGAATCGAACTTTGCCCTGATCTCTTCAAGAGTGCCAACACCGAAAAGTGCGTTGCCATGTACCAAATTGTGATCCAGAAATGACAAAGGCAATCCGGGTACAAAGGTATGAATCCAGACAGCGAGGCGCGCGAGCTGAACAGCAAGAACATTGATATCAACACCGTAAATACAGCGCCGTGCAGCCATGCGTCGCAGCAATTGACCGTCTTCGATCGCTGTACTCTTGCCAAGTTCTCCCAATTCATTTACGGCGACACCACGGAGTTTATTCAGTTCACGGTAAACCCCCGCGAGGTGTCTGTTCGCAAGATAATTCGCCATCCGCTTCTCAATTCGATCAATCGCACTGATCAAGAAATGGCCTGAACCCATCGCAATATCAGCCACTCGGAAATCGAAGAATGCAGCAGCGGCATCTGTTTCGTCCATTGCGTCCAGGCGGGCAAAATGATCTGTCAATGCTGGCTCAAGCACTCCGTCTAACAGATAGTCAACTGCAAACGGTTTTGTGTAGTAACTCCCCGACGATTTGCGTACACCGGAACGGTTATGAAGATAAATCTCTCCAGTCAATATGTCGGGCGTTTCTTCTCTTTTTGCAGGAACATAGACCGCTTCGTTTTGCCCTTTCTTCTTTTGCTCCTTGAGGACCAGATTGTTTGTGGCAATCGCAAGCTCAGATTCCAATAGACCTTCATATATGGTGCCAAATTCGCGTACGCCGAGAGAGCGAAAATCGACTGGTCCAAATACACCCTCTGGGGTTTCGATTACGATAAGGTGACGAAGCGCTGGCTCAAAAAATTCGTTTGCCAGCGCAATTGCAGATAGTTCTGCACCCGCCCTTGATACTTCAGTGTCATTCGAAAATAATCCACCATTGTAGGCTGGCACTCCCCATTCGGGGTTGCCTTCAGCAACTGCCTGCCAGAGCAGTGCGGTTTCCTGCCAGTGAGAAAATCCAGTGGATACAGGCACGTTTTGGGCGACAAATTTTGTCAGCTCTTGAGCCTTCTTCTTAAGTGAGCGTGTGCGGTAAGCTTCATTGAAACGGTAGGGCAGAAGATCCCGATCTTCCGCGTATGCAATGAATAATAAGCGGAAGAGCACTAGAAGCGCCATTTCGTAAGTCAATCGAATGTCAGCGACGGTCATTTTTTCAATTCCACGTGCTGCTGCAAGGCCTTGTGCGAGTACCGGTACTACATGGTTATAGATGCGTTCACGCAACCGCACTGCCAAATCTCCCGAGAAGCGTTGTGATTCGCCGAGAATCTGATTCAAACTGCCATCCGGTAGCAACGCATCTGCCGAATAAATAAGCCACAGATACGCGAGTTTTTCGTCAGGCAGCAGCGAAGGCTGGCATTCGATAAAGGTTTCCGTCCGTCCGCGTCGGCCAACTCCTGTATTAACCGTAGTCGAATATAGCCGAATTCGGTTGCCTTGAGTCAGAACGACCCAATTAAGGTTCTCGTCGTCCGCTTTTTTCAGAGCATAACTGATAGGAGATAAGCTATTGAATCGTTGTGCTGAAGATTCAGCAGTTTCACTTTCATGCAGCATAACCGCCAGCGCGACGCGTTTGTTTCCGCTGCGCAGAAGACTGGTTAAACTATCCAAGTGATCAATTTTGAAGCCCAATGCAGTCAGCATATCATCGCCTCGCTTGTTTGAAGCCGCTTGCGATTTTCGTCCAGCTTCCATCCAGTCAGAACGTTTAGGGACGCCATTTTCCAATTCGTGGAGAGCGAGTAATCCTTCGTTATTCAGACCGGGCAGCGCTGTTTCTAAACTCGGCAGAGCTTGGGCAAGGAAGTTAAGTGCAGAATGTCGGTCAGGCTGGTTTAAGGATTCGCGGCAGAGTCGCTCAACCTGCCCGATATCCAAGTCGCGATAAACCGGCGGTTGTTCGCCGGTTGCTCCAACTATTGAGGCTTTGTCCTGATACAGAACAACCAAAATTAAGGGAGCTGCGCGGCCTTGTTTTCGCACTCTCCAAATATCTACAAGTACTGAGCGGCTCGTTAATTGAGCCGTCTGCGCGACTGCCACTTCAAACGCGTTCGCACCCTGTCCAATGAATAATGAAACGGGCTCTACTCCAAACTTCGAATCCAATGACCAAGCTCGTGGCAAGATGCTCGGGTCTGGAAGAAACTTAGCGAGACTGGGCTTATCTCTATTCATTGGCTCGCTTGGCTGCTTGGCACACTTTCAGATTTTTGCAGTACATGAATAAATTTAGATGCGAAATATGCAGGCTAAGTTGTTACGTTTAACTTTGCCAATTTCGGAAGTCTTGAGGTGCTGGTTAGAATTCCCGATCAGTTTGACACGTTCAATGCTCTATGGAGGGCATTAAGGGATTTCAGTTCCAATCTCTGAAATAGAACTGAATGACAGTTATTTCCGTCTCATATTGAAATTGCTTATTCCATTGCTCCAAAATTGTGAATGCTATATTCCAATCGACATTTAGCATTCATTAGATTTCTGCGATAGACCCAAACATCAGGCACTGAATCAGAGTCGGTCATCAGAAAAATAAGGGGATTATATACTTGACTAAACCAGTGAAATATTTTCCCGAAAATCGGCTGTCTATAGAATTATTTTGCTCTGTGCGGAGCTTTGCCATCGGCTTTCTCGCCGCGACGGCCGGTCTTCAGCGGCGATGCCGCCAGCACCCGACGCGCCAGCTGCCTGGCGCGCAAATGCTGCTCGGCGCTGATGCTGTCCACACCTTGGTCGTCTCTGGCGCCGTGCCCGCCTCGCATCAGCGCAATCGGCCATCCTTGCCGCCGGTCAGATCACGGTGCATCAAGCGGCGCCCGACAAGCCCCGCCACAATGGCCGCCATCTGGTCGGCAGTGTCAAACTCACGGATATTGTGACGGCCGGCAAACTCGCCCACATACCGGCCCAGGTGCTTGGAGCTGATCTTGTGATAGGTTCCTTTGTGCGCGCGCTTGAGCATCGACCAGAAAGACTCGATGCCGTTGACATGCGCATCGCCTGCCGCATACTCGCCCGCCGAATGGCGCACAAACCGGTGCTTGTAGCCGTCAAGCTCCCGATAGCTGATGAAGTCATCGCTCATGACCTCGACACCGGCCGCGGCGTGGTCGCGGATAAATCCGTGCAAGGTCGGGCGTGCGGTGTCCTTGATCACCTGCGCGACCACCTGCTTGGAGCGGCGCTCTTTCATCCCGACCACGATGGCCTTGCCGACCCCGCCGCGGCCGGCCTTGAGCTTGTCTGCATCGTGCTTGTTGCGCTCCAGGCCTCCGATGTAGGTCTCATCCACCTCGACCGCGGACCGCGCCGGCGGCGGCATCTCGCCCGACAAGGCATAGCGGATCTTGTGCAGCATGTGCCAGGCCGATTTCTGTGTGATTCCCAAGTCCCGATGCAGCTTCATCGACGACACGCCTTTCAGGCTGGTGGCCACCAGATAGATTGCGATCGCCCATTTTTGCAGCCCAATGTGAGAGCTCTCCAGCAAGGTGCCGTGGCGGCACGAAAAATGCCTGCGGCAGCTGCGGCACCGGTGCGGCAGCGGCTTGCCGCTTGGAACCTCGTAGGTGTCGGTGCCGCCGCAGCGGTGGCACACGGCCGCCCCGTCTTCCCAGATGATCGACTCAAACCATTTGCGCGCCGCCCTCTCGTCGGGAAACATCTCCATGAGCCGCAGCACGGAAATGCCATCGCGATACGCTTTGCCGGGAGCTTTCTGGCTCGGATTCATGGGCCTTTATTCCATTGCAGATTTTGCCATGCTTGAGCCGCAATGATATTTTATTCCACTGGTTTAGTCAAGTATATAATCCCCAAAAATAAGTGTGGCAGAAAATCCAATGCTTATCCAGTTGTTGAATCGCGAGGCAAGTCATGTCGCAATATTCGAAAATCCATCACTGGGTCGTCGGTGTGGCAAAGCTGTAAAGCAAAGAGTGATTGATGAATTGAACAGGGACGGTCAGATTTTAATTGACGGCAGGAAAGTTGCCAATGGATTGACGTTTCATTTCCCGCCAATTTGTCGCATGTCACGCTTCGAAAGTCCGGTAATCTCAGCGGTCGTCTCCAAGTCAATTCCTTTTGTAAGGGCCCTTGCAGCGATCACATGCCGTGTCTTCCTTTCGCCAATTTGCTTGCCTTGCTCTCTGCCTTGCTCTATTCCATGCTCAAAGCCAGCGATCACGTAATCGGCAGCCAGCTCGTCAATTGCATCTATATCCAATCCCCTGATCTTCATGACAAGGTAAGCTAAGCTACACGCCTGCGATAATATTGTTTTGTGATTTGGCTTTTTTGGTCAATATACTTGGCCTGACTGCGGAGCGGACTGAATTGACGGCAGGCTGCAGGCCAACGGCTTCACTTCTCAGTCCCGGCTGATTTGCCGCAGATCGCGCTTCGAAAGCCCGGTAATCTCAGCAATCGTCTCTAGGTCAATCCCTTTGGCGAGTGACTTTTCAGCAACCGCATACTGTGTTGTTTTTTCGCCCATTTGCCTGCCTTCCTCAATGCCTTGCTCCCTGCCTTCCTCAATGCCTTGCTCTCTGCCTTCCTCAATGCCTTGCTCTCTGCCAGCGATCACGTAATCGGCAGCCAGCTCGTCAATTACATCTATATGGAGTCCCATGATTCTCTCCTGCGGCGGCACCGCGGCTCTCTCCAGTTCAATAATCGTCTCTAGGTCGCATCCGGACCAGTATTTTAGCAGGTACCGGATGGTCGTCCAAGCCTGAAAAGTTTGTTTCTGCGGATCGGCAATCTGGCTCAGGGCCGTGTTGATGCGCCCCACCAGGGCTACCCGCTGCCGGCGGCGCCGCTCCCACGGCGCGGTCAGAGCCACCAGTGTTGCTCTGGACTCTGGACTCAAGGTCTCGAAACGCTGCTGCACCCTGGTATCATGCAGATTGACGAAAAACGGCCTGAACTCCACCAGGCGCGGCAGCAGCATCGCCCGTTGCGGCTCGTCAAGACGGCGCACCGCTGGATTGGCCTCCAGATAGCTGACCGGGCCGCGGTAGCGGGGATCCGGGCCGTTGTATAGGATGCCGCCGGTCACGAGCTGGTCAGGGTGGGCAGCCATCAGTCCGACCACCTGCGCGAGCAGCTGCTGCACCGCCGCAAAACCGCTGCCATCGCTTTTGTGCTCGGTTGCAAACACGATGCCGACCGGCTCTTGAGTGCTTTTCAGCTCAGTTTGCGCCACCAGGTCTGCGCGCCGTTCCTGATGCGCATCACCGATGTGCTCAAGCGGCAGGCGCCGTGTGCGGTCAAGGTTGAGCAGCGTCTCCTGCGATGGGTCGAAGAAAACTGACAGGCACTCTGCACAGTAGGCATCGCT
Organism: Arenicellales bacterium; assembly: GCA_965200545.1. GTDB lineage: Bacteria > Pseudomonadota > Gammaproteobacteria > Arenicellales > JAJDZL01 > JAJDZL01. The sequence continues at coordinate 1,197,700 of CBDAUJ010000002.1, forward strand.
GGAGCCGAAATGACCTCTCAGGGTGCGGTCGTGATTGATGCGGGCGCTGGCATCCGCAATGATGCTAGATGCGGGTCTTTCTTTCATGTGTTACCTCCTCCTATGCAGGTTTGCCTATTCGCAAGCGAAAATAGAAACACATATTCTTCACTTGGCGAGGGTATACTTTAATATAATATTATGTCAAATAATGACGTATAATTATAACATAAAATAGAAAATATATTTTTACTACCGAGAAGAAATTATTTGTATCACTGAAGAATTCGAGGGGCGAATGAGAGATTTTGCCTTCTGGCATTTGCATCTCGTTGATCGACGACTCAAGCGGATGTTGTAGATTTCGCATCGATTCAGATCGACAGCCCTCTTTTGTCTCACATGAATCCGTCACAATGGGTCCGCTATCCCGTCATAAACAGAGATTGTCGGACGGGTGCTTATGGGTGTTTATAAGCCGCTTTGCTGTCTATAGCAGCGGCTGGCAAAAGGTCGTGAAGAACAGTGTCAAGAAGCAAAGCGCTGGCCGCCATGGAGGCGGTGGATCAGCAGATGGAGATATGCTTTGCCGAAGCCTTGCGGCTGGAACCGCGAATCACTCAGGGTGAGGGCTGTCCGGATGACAGCTCAGATCAGGCGAATTCAATCTCGAAAGAGTATGGTAGAGTTTCGGTGCGCTATTGGATTTCGAATGCGTCTGTGCGTGAGGCGGGTGGTTGTGGATTCTTTCGATGCTTGATTGTGCACAAATAGACTCAGGTGCACAGTCCCAAGATAACGCAATCTGTGGACCGAGTCATGCAAAAATCGTCAAATAATAGCTTTTTCCACGAACGGTTCCCGGCGCAGAATTCTTTCGTAGCTGAGTTCCGACAGATCCAGTGTTTTGAATTCACCATAAATGATGCACTCGGATACTGCTCTCCCGATTGCAGGCGACTGCTGCAGTCCATGTCCCGAAAATCCGTTGGCAAAAATGAAGTTCCTGATATGAGTGTGAGGGCCGATCACTGCATTTTGATCAAAGGTGTTGTAGTCGTAATGTCCTGCCCAGCAGCTGACCATTTTGATCGCTTCAAAAAAACTCGAGCGAGCCGCAAGATTTTGCCAGATGATCTCGAATTCATCGTAACGGGGCTCAAAATCGTCTAGTGACACCTCGGGATCGGCTTGCGGGGGCATGCCGGCCAAGAAACACTCCCCATCCGGACGACAGAATGTACCTGTGGTGTCAATCATCAGCGGCAGCTGTCCATTCTGTATATTTGCAGTGCCTTGCGGACTGCGCTCGCAGCGAAATACGAAGATCGTGCGTTTTCGAGGTTCTACTGGCAACTCAAAACCAGCCGTGGCAGCTATCTCTACGCCTCGTGTGCCAGCTGCATTGACAAGTGATCCGCAGTGAATGTACTGACCGTTTTCCAGAATAACGGCTGTGACCTTTTCATGATTTCGAACGACATCAGACACTTTGCCATGGATGTAATCTGCACCCAGTTGAATCGCTTTTTGCCTGAAGCCGTTCATCAGTTCGGTGCCCGATAGCCAGCCCTCCCCAGTGCGTCCGAAGCTTGCCAAGCGAATGTCTTCAACATTCAAGTGCGGAAAAGCATCTGCCAGCTCATCTGCGCTAAGCAGAACGACATTCGCGCCGCAGTGAATCTGAGTTTCGTGACTGCTCAGCAGGTTTTGTTCCTGCTGTTTGCTTGAAGCCAGAAACAGATAGCCGTTTTCGCGAAAACACGGATCTGGCCTGGTGCCTTCGATTTTCATGGTCTTGGCAAAATCATGGATAAAGCGGCTGCCGAATTGGCTTATTTTGACATTGATTGGATTGGAGAACTGATGCCTGATTGAACTCGCACTCAGCGAGGTTGCCGCCTTGGAAAATGTCGAATCCATCTCCACGACCGCAACGGATCCATCGAAGTTTGGATCAGCCATCAAAAAATACGCACAAGCGCTGCCGGTGACTGCACCGCCGACGATAACCACATCGTAGGAATGTCGGCTCATCGGTTTAGACAGGCATCTGGGCGGGGGAGACCACAGAACCCGCCGTCAAAGAATTTGTTGCTGGTAGGAATTGGAATTTGCCAACGGAATTTGCTTCTCAATGCGTCAGTGGTCTATTTCCGCGTTATCCTGCGGTTCGAAACCGGAGTGCTTGGCTCGATTGTTATCAATGCCTTGGAAGGCTGCTTTTCGAGATTAAAAACCAATTTTATCAAATGGTTGGTGTGAAATCAAGCTGTGCGCCCGATAGTCGGCACAGTGGCGATACGGCAGTTGGCTCTGCAGCATGCACTGGTCGGCTGGTTTCGGGAGAGATGAGAACATCGGAAAGCGCAGTGATGGGATCCCAAGCTTATCTCGCCACAGACGAGTGAGAATTGCTGCAAAGGACCTGGGTAAGCGGCAGAGCCTGTCGATATTGGTTCCAGAGGCAAATTCTTGACTGCGGACGGAATGTACTGGTAGAGTGCACATCACATGGGACTTGCCGTTCTTTCTCGCAATTTCGCCAATATGGCATGAATGCCGAATATTGCTGTCGAGTATACTCTTTCCGAACGGATTCTAAATCGAAGCAGTGCCAAAATGCGCAATGATCAAGTCATTTCTTGTAATCTTCGCAGCGCGGCCATAATCGTCGAGGTTGCAGGCGGCTGCATCCACGCCAGGCTAAAGGCCGCTGGTTAGCCGTCGGCCGGAATTGTGCGGGCTGCCGGTCGATATTAAGAAACCTTGCCGCAGTGCAGGCTGCAGCAGTCGATTGAATGAATTTGCCATGCGAACTGTCAAGTTGCACATATTTGGCACAGATGAGACACACTGATTTCGAGAAATAGATCGATACCTTTGCTCAGTACAAAAATGACAATCTTCACAAAAATGACAATCTTCGCCTTTGCTGATGCAGCAGTGTTCCGGCGATCAGCAGCTGGTTCGAACTGGACATTCAAACCGCGAAAGTCATTCGAGATGTCTTGGGCTATTTCGAAACAAAAAACGTGTGTACGTTCGGCAACCCTCTGCCAAGATTCAAGATCTCACCTCAATGAATAATCGAAAAATACATTTTGGGAAGAGAGTGGTTGCTGAATGCAAAAAGGGCAGTCAGATTGATACCGCAGTTATATGAAAGCTGATGTGCCGAATTGCATGATGAATGCGATGCGAGCCTGTGCAAAAATCGCTCTGCGCTGGCTGTATATCATAGGGTAGACTCCGGAAGATAAAAGATTGTCCGATAACTTCTATGTTCTGCGAAAACGCTCTGCGCAGAGCGGCGGCAGAGGTTCAATTCGAGACTTCAGAATCTTAAGTGAATGCATATTTGCGTAGCTATAAACGATATGAACGGAGGCGGTTCTGAACGCATTTGTCTGAACTATATCCAAAGTCTCGCCGAGCGTGGACATACTGTTGATTTAATCCTTTTGAAATTCGAAGGACCGCGCCTGATGGAAATACCGGATTCGGTCAACCTGTACTGTCTGGATGCGAATTTCAAAAGAAAAACTGATAATCCTTGTTCGATCAATATTAACAAAATAAACTGGGTGGCCCCGCGGCTATGGGGAAAAACTAAAGCGGCAGTGCGCTATTTCAAAGAATTTCATGTGAAGGCGACTGAACGATTGCCGTTTCGGCTTCGGCACTGTTTCTGGACGATTGCAATGGCAGAGTACATCAGTGACCGAAATCCGGAAGTAATTTATGCAAACTTGGTTCATGCAGGAGTCGTTTGTATTTTCGCTAGACAGCTGGCGTCGCAAAAAATACCGATTGTTTGGGCAGTGCGCAATTACCTCTACAACTCACTGAACGACAAAGATCTGCGATATTTTTGCCAGCTTGCGCATCAGGCTGAGTTTTTGCAAACTGTTTCAAAGGGTATTGCAGACAGCATCTGCCATTTGGTTCCTGCTGCACAAAGTGCTAACGTCAAAACAATCTACAACGGACTCAATCCTTCAGTCCACAAATTAGCGGGCCAAAAGGTCGATTTGCTCTCCGAGTATTTCCCATCCGAACCGGTCAACCTGGCTGCAAGCCGGAAAGATTCGAATACACCCCGAGTGATCTTGACCGCCGGCAGGCTGTCAGGACAAAAGAACCATCGAATGCTGGTACGAGCCTTTGCCGAAGTTCGCAAGAAAGTCGATGCCATTTTGGTTATGCTTGGGGAAGGGGCAGGAAAACTCGAAATACTCGAAGAAGCGAAACAGGCGGGAGTCGCAGCAGAGTTTGTTTTGATGCCCGGCTGGGTGCAGAATCCATATGCGTATATGAGCAGAGCCGATGTGTTCGTGCTTTCTTCAAATTACGAGGGTCTGCCCAACGTACTCATTGAATCGTTGGCATGCGGCTGTCCAATAGTCAGCACCGATTGTCCGCATGGTCCGAGCGAGATTTTGGAAAATGGACGCTGGGGGTGTCTGATTCCATTGGACGATCATCAGGCGATGGCAAAAGCGATCATCGCGACTTTTGAACAATCGACCGATCGAGAACAATTACGAAACCGGGCAGCGGACTTTTCAATCGAGAACAGCGTTTCGAGTTTGGAAGCTCTGTTCACTGAAACCGTCTCCAAGATGCAAATGTGAAAAAGAATCGCAAAGAAAAATGCGCAGAATCACCGTCAATTGGGTGGCGCAGGTCCGTCAGTCCACGAATCCCGCGAATTCCAAGGTTCATTCGTTAGATAATATTGACCCGCAAGTATCCGCGCTAGAACGCGGCAACCAGAGCAGAAATTCATTTCACAAGCCAGAGAGTCACGATGGCAGCAAATACTTTATACAACAAGATCTGGGACAATCATGCAGTCAAGAAACTGCGAACCGGACAATACCAACTTTTCATTGGACTTCATTTGGTCCACGAGGTGACCAGTCCGCAGGCCTGTGATATGCTGCGCGAAAAAGGACTCAAAGTCGCATACCCAGACAGAACTGTCGCAACGATTGACCATATCATTCCAACAGACAACATTCAGCGTCCTTTCGCTGACAGCCAGGCTGAAGCTATGGCGGAGGCATTGCGCAAGAACACCGATGATTTCAATATTCGATATTTCGATCAAAATTCTGCTAATCAGGGAATTGTTCATGTCATGGGGCCGGAGCTCGGCATGATTCACCCCGGGATGACGGTTGCTTGCGGCGATTCACATACCTCAACCCACGGCGCATTTGGCACTTTGGCGTTTGGCATAGGCACAACCCAAGTTGGTGATGTACTCGCGACGCAATGTCTGAGTGTTGATCCTTTGAAAGTGCGGCGAATTGAAGTCAACGGACAGTTGCGAGAGGGGGTCTCTGCCAAGGATGTGATTCTATTTTTGATTCGTCGGCTCGGTGTGAAAGGCGGACTTGGATACGCCTATGAATATGCGGGAACGGTTGTCGAGTCGCTGTCCATGGAGCAGCGAATGACGGTTTGCAATATGTCGATTGAGGGCGGAGCGCGAGTCGGGTATGTCAATCCGGATTCTGTCACGTTCGCATATTTGCGCGGCCGTCAGTACGCACCTTCAGAAGATGTCTGGGACAACGCACTTAGCTGCTGGCAGTCGGTACGTTCAGAGCCGAACGCTGAGTATGACGATGTGAAAAAATTTGACGGGGACGACATAGCGCCGCAAGTAACCTGGGGCGTGAATCCAGGCCAGTGTATCGGCATAGACGAAACTTTGCCGAGTCCCGCACTCATGCCCGATGGTGACCGCGAAACCGCTGAACTGGCGTACAGGCATATGAAATTGTTCCCTGGAAATCATTTGGCTGGACTGCCAGTTGATGTCGTTTTTATCGGAAGCTGCACCAACTCCCGCATCGAAGACTTGCGGAGAGCCGCAGAGGTCGTAAGGAACAATAAGGTGCCCGAAGGGGTGTGCGCGATTGTCGTGCCGGGATCAAAAAAAGTGGCGATCCAAGCCGCAGCTGAAGGTCTGGACCAGATCTTCCTGGATTCTGGACTCCAATGGCGCCAGCCGGGCTGTTCGATGTGCTTGGCTATGAATCCAGATAAGCTCAAAGGCGATGAGATTTGTGCCAGCACCAGCAACCGAAATTTTATTGGGCGACAGGGCAGTGCGCAAGGGCGAACAATTCTAATGTCTCCAGAGATGGCTGCAGCAGCTGCGATCGCCGGAGAAGTGACTGATGTAAGGGCGATGCTGAGGTAAAGGTTTTGGGAACAAATGCAAAAATCAGTTCTGTTGAAGGCACGGGCATTGTTGTTGCGGGCGACAATATTGATACCGATCGAATTATCCCGGCTCGGTTCCTGAAAGAAATCACTTTCTCTAATCTGGGCAAGTATCCGTTTTTCGATGAGCGGTATGATGACCGCCAGCGGGAGAAAGAGCATCCGTTCAATGATCCTCGCAGACAAGCGGCCAAAGTCCTTTTTGTCAACAAGAACTTTGGCTGCGGTTCCAGTCGGGAGCACGCGCCTCAAGCATTGAAACGCTGGGGCATTGAGGCCGTCGTTGGCGAGTCATTTGCGGAAATATTCGCTTCCAACTGCATGACGATTGGATTGCTTGCCGTTTGCGTTTCGCAGTCCGATGCGATTGAATTGCAAAAACGCAGTCTGGAAGACTTCAGTTTGGTCTGGAAAGTCGATCTGGAAAATCTAGCAGTGAGCGAGGGCGGCAACACGACAAAATTGACAATGCCGGACCATCATCGCAATATTCTGCTCTCAGGGTCGTGGGATAGTACTGATCTGCTGCTGGAGAATCTTTCTGAGGTTGACAAGCTATACCAGTCCCTTCCCTATACATCCGACTATGTGTCTGTCTGAGCCTTGAGAACGAACTCAGCGGCTGACCAGAGAGCCATATCAATCTCTGGGCTCTGCATTCATCGCCGGCCATAAAAGGCGGAAACCAGCGGTAAGTCAGTTGTTCGCTGTGAGGGCTTGCAGCGTTGCGTCAGATTCAGCATGGCGCTGTGTACCAAGTCTGGGATTTTATTGAGACAGCCCGCTGGCGGCGGGTCGCCAAAAAACAGCCCCGGCATTCTGGCAACTGCAAGATGTCCCGCGCCGCAGCAGGCAATCTGGCAAAATAATGCGACAGCGGAAAAGCCTCAGTGCGCACTCACAGCGTCAGGCATGAGTCGAAAGTGGTAAAATTTGCGTGTCATCGCTTTTATTCCTCGGTAACTTGATCGTATGGCCGGCCACAGCAAATGGGCAAATATACGCTTCCGCAAAGCAGCACAAGATAATCGCCGCGGTAAACTCTTTACCAAATTGATACGGGAGATTACCGTGTCCGCCAAGTCCGGTTCTCCCGACCCTGATTCCAATCCGGGCTTGCGCTCTGCGGTCGAAAAGGCGCTCGCCGCCAATATGACACGCGAAGTCATCAATCGCGCCATTCGGCGCGGTTCCCCCGACGCAGGCGGCGAGGGCTTCCAGGACGTAGTCTACGAAGGCTACGGCCCCGGTGGTGTAGCCTTCCTGATTGAGTGCTCAACCGACAATCGCAACCGTACCGTCAGTGAGATTCGCCACATTTTGACGAAGCATGGGGGCAATCTCGGCACTGAAGGCTCAGTTGCCTACATGTTCAACCGCATTGGCTTGATTCAGTTCGCTGCTCAGGCTGATGAGGAGCAGATCATGGATACCGTCGTCTCGGCAGGCGCCGACGATATGGATGTGCTCGAAGACGGCTCCATTATGGTAACGACTTCGGTGGACTCATTCAGCGATGTCGTCGCGGCAATCGAGGCATCTGCACTGAAATTTGAAGAGGCAAATATTGAGCAGAAGTCGACAAACTCGCTGGAAGTCGATGATGAGCTGGCACAGCGCATCAATCACCTCGTTGCTCAGATTGAAGATTTGGACGATGTCCAGGATGTTTATACCAATGCGTCTTTTGGCGAGCGCTAGGGCAAAATTGATGAGAATACTGGGAATTGACCCTGGCTCGCGGGTGACCGGATATGGCATCGTCGATTTCAGTGCGGGGCGATTGCTCTACGCCGGCGGCGGCTCGCTTAAACTGCCGACGGACACGGTTGCCGATCGTCTCAGCGCGATTTATTTTGGTGTTGGCGAGGTGATTGAGCGCTATCGACCCAATGTGGCAGTCGTTGAGCAAGTGTTCATGTCGGTAAATCCACAGGCCGCTTTGATGCTTGGACAGGCACGCGGCAGTGCGATTTGCGCGTGTGCAGCCCACAAGCTGGAAATTGCCGAATATGCAGCCAAACTCATCAAAAAAACGGTGACCGGAACTGGCATGGCAACCAAAGAGCAGGTTCAGTACATGGTGAAAATGCTGCTGAACATCGATATACCGCTCGACAGCGATCAGGCTGACGCATTGGCAGGCGCGATCACGCACATTCATCACGCACCGTCAAGTGCGCTGGCCGCGGCTGAAAAAACGCAGTGCAAGCCGCAGCGACTGGCATCGTCGTCCGCTTAAGGAGCAATTGACAGGCAATGATCGGTTACCTGCGCGGCGTGATACAAAACAAGCAAACATCGTCGCTGGTGCTGGACACTAACGGTGTCGGCTATGAGGTTTTTGTGCCGGCAAGCACTCTTGGCCAAATGCCTCAGGAAAATGAGCAGGCGGAACTTTATATACACACCGAGGTGCAGGACCGGGCAATCGAACTGTTCGGTTTCATGACTTTGCTGGAACGCAATGTATTCCGGATTCTGATTGCAGTCAGCGGCATCGGCCCGCGAACGGCACTGGGCATTCTGTCTGAATTGAATGTGTCTGATCTCGTTGCAGCGGTCCAGTTTGACGACCATCGAATTCTTGAAAAAGTTCCAAAAATTGGCAAAAAAACCGCAGCCAGGCTGATCATTGAGCTGCGTGACAAAATCGGAGATTTCGAAATTCCGCCTGAAATGCCCTCTTTGCACAGTGTCCCCCAAGCTGTTGATATTGCCAAAGATGCAACCCAAGCACTGGTTGAGCTCGGGTTTGCCAGCCGTGAATCAAGCCGCGCAGTGCTCGCTGTGCTGGAACAGGCCGACAGTACCGAACAGGCAGTGCGCCTGGCACTGGCGCAGTTGAGTTCAGCCAGCGCGTGAATCGCGGGCAGTGATGAGCGACGCCAATGTCAGGACCATCTCCGCGGTTGAGCTGGATCAAGAGGAGTACGCATTTGAGCGCAGCATGCGGCCGAAAAGGCTTGAGGATTTCATCGGCCAAGACAAGACCAAAGAGCAGCTGCACATATTTATTCAGGCCGCATTGCAGCGCAATGAGGCGCTGGATCATGTTCTGATATTCGGGCCGCCTGGTCTGGGCAAGACAACACTCGCTAACATTATCGCGAATGAGCTGGGTGTTGAATTGACACAGTCATCGGGGCCGACACTGGAGCGGCAAGGCGATGTCGCAGCCAACTTGACGCGCCTGACCGATCGCTCCGTTTTTTTTGTCGACGAGATTCACCGCCTGAATGCGGTTGTGGAAGAAGTCCTGTATCCGGCGATGGAGGACTGCAAGATCGATATCGTCATCGGACAGGGTCCGGCCGCCAAATCCATTCAATTGGATTTGCAGCCCTTTACGCTGGTCGGCGCTACCACCCGCACCGGTTTGCTGACCTCGCCGATGCGAGATCGATTTGGCATTGTTCATCGCCTTGACTACTACGATTTTGAGAACATTTCGAAGATTATTGCTCGTTCTGCGCAATTGCTTGGCATCAATGCGGATGCGGCTGGGATTGCTGCGATTGCCGCGCGCTCGCGCGGCACGCCCCGCATTGCCAACCGTCTGCTTTGCCGCGTCCGCGACTATGCTCAAGTCAAGGGCGACGGGCATATCGGTGAATCAATCGCAAAATATGCGCTGGAAATGATGGAGGTTGACAGCAGCGGTCTGGATACGCTGGATCGGAAGTATCTGACAGTACTGGTTGCCAATTACAGCGGCGGTCCGGTCGGTATCGAAACACTGGCCGCAGCGCTGAGCGAAGACCGCGGCACAGTCGAAGATACCATTGAGCCCTATCTGCTGCAGCAAGGCTTTATCCAGCGCACTCCGCGAGGCCGTGTGGCGACACCCAAGGCGGGGCGGCATATTGGGATCAGTCAAGACCAAAATACGCTACTGTAGAATGCTTGATGCATTGCAATCAAGTACAATAATTGTGGCATAAGGCGGATGCATACAGGGTCCGTAGCGAATTGATGGCCTATACGTCGTGTTTTCGGGTGTATTTTGAGGACACCGATGCGGGTGGCGTGGTTTATCACGCAAACTACTTGAGATTTATGGAGCGCTCCAGAACGGACTGGCTTGCGCAGTTTTGCTGTCAGCCAAACCAGCCTGCAGACCTTTGGGGTGTCATCATGGCAGTGCGTTCAGCGCATCTTGAGTACCTGAAACCGGCGCGACTCGGCGATCTGCTTACGGTATCGGTGGTGTTGGAGGCAATGCGCGGCGCGAGTCTCTGTCTCAGTCAGGCAGTGCACCGCGATGCCAGCCTGCTGGTGCAGGCCGATTTCAAAATTGCATGCGTTGATGCGCAGCGGCTGGTGCCACGCAGAATCCCTGAAGAATTGAAGGAAAAACTAAGCGAATGGATAACACACTAGAGCTCGTACCAACCGAAGAGGCGTTATCGTTTATCGATCTGATTGCAAATGCCAGCTTGCTGGTGCAGATCGTCATGGCGATTTTGGTACTGTCGTCCGTGGTGTCGTGGTCAATGATTTTCTACAAATGGTTTACGATGAAATACTGGACGCAGTCGGCCGATGGATTTGAAGATCAGTTCTGGACTATCGGAGACCTACGAACGCTGTACTATGAGTGGGAAGATCGCAGTCGCGATACCGGCTCGATGGCAGAGGTGTTTATGGAAGGCTATCGCGAGTTGAGCCGATTGCTGTCAAGCAAAAACGTCGATCGTATGGAAATCGTCGATGGGGTGCAGCGCTCTATGCGGGTCGCGTTGAATCGAGCTGAAGACAAAGTGAATTCAAATCTTTCTTTTCTGGCAACGGTCGGATCGACCAGCCCCTACATTGGACTGTTTGGTACCGTCTGGGGAATTATGAACTCATTCAGGTCGCTAAGCTTGGTCCAGACCTCAACAATCGCGGCGGTCGCACCCGGTATCGCTGAAGCATTGATTGCAACCGCAATGGGACTGTTTGCGGCCATTCCGGCAGTCATTGCATACAATCGTTTTTCGTACCAGGCCGAACGGCTGCTCGGGCGCTACGAAGCTTTTACAGATGAATTTTTGACCATCGTCAACCGACAGTATGTGAGCAGCAGGTGACCTATTGAATATGCCCAGCCAAGGAACTCGCAAAAAGCACCGCCAAATGAACGAAATCAATGTCGTTCCGTATATTGATGTCATGCTGGTTCTGCTGGTGATCTTTATGGTCACTGCACCTTTGCTGACCGAAGGTGTGCAAGTGGAGCTGCCGCAGGCGAATGCCAATCCCATCGAGTCACCCGAAAGTGTGCCGTTTGTTGTACACGTCGATGCGGATGGGAATTATTTTCTGAATCAAAACAGTGATAAAGCGGTTTCGCTCCACGAGGTGCAGCTGAAAGCGAAAGCCGTAAAGACCGTCAAGCCGCAGACTGCATTTATGGTGCGCGGGGATGCCAGTGTCGATTTTGACTCAGTCGTGCAGGCGATGGTCGCACTGCAGGCTGCAGGTGTGGATGATGTCGGCATCGTAACCCGTAGTCCGCCCGTAACCCCGCCGCCTCAGTGACAAAGGAGACGGATTGATGATTGACTGAGGGCTGTTTCTCTCCAAAGACTGTGATCAACAAGACTATCAATACATTCGGACTTAAATCCGTTCTGCTGGCACTCGCGCTGCACGTTGCGATTGCCGCTGCTATCGGTGTCCAAATCATTCTTGAGCATCAGGTGTCTTTGAATCCAGAGGCGCCGTCCCAGGTTGAGACAATTCGGGCGACAGCGATCACTGACGAGGTACTGCAGCGGGAAATTAATCAAATTGAATCCCAAGAGGAGCAGCGGCGTCGGGAGCTGATTGAGCAGAAATTGCTGCTTGAGCAGCTGGAACAGCGGCGTCAGAAAGAACAGGAAGTGCAAGCGCGGATAGAACGCGAGCGGCTAGCCGAGCAGGAAAGATTGGCTTTGATCGAGGAGCAAAAGACACTTGAGCAAGCACGGCTTGCGAAAATTGAGGAGCAGCGCCGGCTTGAGGAAGCGCGACTGAAAGAGACTGAACAGCGCAAGCAACGCGAAGAGGAAGCGCTTCGCAAATTGCAGGAATCCCGAGAAAAGGAAGCGCAGACCTTGGCGGTGATTGAGCAAGAGCAAGCCGATATGGAATTGCGGCTGAGTGAACTTCAAAAACAAGCCGAAATCCGCGAGGAGATTGAGGTGGCGCGCGCAAGCGAACTCAAAGCATTGGAGTTCCAGCATCGCGAGCAGGTCGCCGCGCTTGAGCAGCAGAAAAAGGAGTTGCATGACGACTTGGCAAAGCTTCAGCAGCGGGCGGAACAGAAAAAGGTTGAGGAACAAAATCAAGATTTGATCGATATTGGAAATCAGCAGCGTCGCGAACAGCACATTGCCAAGCAGCTTGAGTTGCTCGCGGAAGTTGAGCGCACGCAAAAAGAATTGGAAGATCAGCAAGCGCTGCTGGCGCAAAAGCGCCGCGAGCAGGAAGAAGAGCAGGAGCGTCTGAGGCTGGCTGAGATCAAGGCGCAGGAAGAGCGGCTGTTGCTGGAACAAAAAAGAACTGAGCGGATGGCTATCGCGGAGTTCCAGAAGTTCATTCCCGCTATCCGCAGCAAAGTCGTAAACGCATGGACGACGCAGTCAGCCTGTCGAGATTGCGAGACGCTGGTGGTGGTGGAAGTCAGTCCCGATGGCAGCGTGGAGACCGTGAATGTCGCCCGGTCCAGCGGTTCGAGCGAGTTTGATCGCTCTGTGACCACAGCAGTGCGCAAGGCGTCGCCTTTGCCGATTCCACAGGAACAGAAGTACTACGAGTATTTCCGCAAGTTTCAGTTTGAGTTCAACCCCGGCTCGGTCGATCGATCATGAAAAATACAATCTGCAAAATTACAGTTTTCTTGGTCTTCATTAGCAGTGGACTGTTCGCTGATGCGCAAGCGCTGGTAACCATCGAAATCGACCAGGGCGTGAATCGCGGAGTGCCGATTGCGGTAGTGCCTTTCGCCATGCCCGAAGATGTTGCGCTGGATTACGCTGTGGACAATGTCATCCGTGCGGATTTGGCCCGCACTGGAAAATTCAACACCATCGATCCGCTTAATTTTTTGAGTTACCCGACGGCAGTTTCCGATGTGAATTTCGAAGACTGGAAACTGATTGGGGCCGATTATCTGCTGATCGGGACCGTCAGTCGGGCTGGCGGCGGCTATCAGGTCGAAACGAGGCTGTACGCCACATTTGAGGGCAAGCAAGTGATCGGGTATCAGTTTCAGGCAGATGAGGAGCTGCAGCTGCGTGCGACCGCTCATGATATTGCCAATCGGGTTTTCGAGGCAGTCACTGGCGGCAAGAGTTCATTTGAATCGCGCATTTTGTATACCACGAACGCAGTTGCTGCCAGCGGGCAGCTTGAGCACCGAATCTATTTGTCCGATTACGATGGTTACAACCCGCAATTGATTCTGACTGAAACAGCGCCGATTCTGTCGCCGACCTGGTCTCCTGATTCAGAGCAGATCGCTTATGCAATTTTGCGCAGCACCGGTACTGAATTATTCGTCCAGTCGGTCGCAACCGGCACACGGCGTCAGCTGGTGCGTTCAAAATGGAACATCTCTGCGCCGCGGTGGTCGCCTGACGGTGAGCGGATTGCAATGGCCGGCACGTACGAGGGTAACACGGATGTGTTGCTGTATTCAATCCGTCAAGGAAAGCTGGCACAGGTCACCGAGCATGCGCAGATTGATACCGAACCGGCATGGTCGCCCGATGGAGAGTTCATCGTGTTTACCTCAAACCGTGGCCGGGGCACACAAATCTATCGAGCTCGAGTAGATCAAGTCCCGCACGGCTTGGAATTTGAGCGCATTACAAGAGAAGGCAATTTCAATGGCGGTGCGCAATATTCACCATCCGGAGAGCAGCTGGCATTGATCAGCGATGCAGATTCGGGCAAGCAAGTTGCCCTGCTGGATTTGAAAACCCTTCTGCTGACCGTCCTGTCAGATACAAAACTTGATGAATCTGTGAATTTTTCACCGAACGGGGAGATGCTGATGTATGTTGTTGAGGGACGTGATCGGCACATTAGTACGCTTTCGCTTGACGGTGAGGTAAAATCACGCATTCCGATCCCAGATACGGCGGGTCAGGTCAAACAGGTGGCTTGGGAAAGCAAACAATGAGATGCAATTAATTTTTGGAGAATTTGAAAGATGTCGCAAATTAAGTTTTCGCTGAGTGGCGTATTGTTTCTCGCGATCGTCCTGACAGCAGGCTGTGCCCGAGATGCCGGCACGATGGATGAGATAACGGATGCGGGCGGTTCCGGTGCGAGTGGAGAAGAGACGGAAACGGGCGCAAGCTCTGGCGCTGGCGATGCGAGTTCGGTCAACTCATCAAATCTTGATGAGAGCGAGCAGACGATGGATCCGCTGGACATCAGAGTCATTTATTTTGATTTTGATGAAGCCATTGTGAATGATGAATCGCGGGAGATAATTCGCGCCCATGCTGACTTGCTGGCGACGTACCCCGATACTTCGATTGAAATTTCCGGTCATGCCGATGAGCGCGGCACCCGCGAATACAACCTGGCACTGGGTGAGCAGCGCGGCCAATCCGTAAGCAGTTATTTTCAGGAATTCGGTATCCGCGCCGAGCGGATCAATGTCGTTTCCTATGGGGAAGAATTGCCGGCGGCAGCGGGTTTCGACGAAGCCGCCTGGACGTTGAATCGGCGAGCGGAATTCGACTATGTGCTGCCTTGATCAGGCTGCAGTTGCCAAGTCTATGGCTCGCTTTGCATGCTTTAGCAAAGTGACGCATGCAAGTTTTGCTGAGTTGTGATGATTATGCGCAAGATTCTGCTCCCCATTACCCTGCTTTGTACGCTCGCAGTCGCAGCCGGCTGTGAGCCAGTCGCGGATTCGGGTCCTGCGCCGGCGACGACCAGTGAGGCCCCTGCGCCCGACAGTGTGCCGCAGACGGCCTTGACGGTCGCCCAATCGGCGCAGTTATCGGAAGAGATTCGTGTTCTACGGGATCGAATTGAAACATTAGAGTTCGAGCTTGACGAAACACGCGGCGACCAAAGGCGGCAATATGACGATCTGGATGCACGGTTGCGCAAGTTTGAGCGCGCCGCTGCGCCGCCGCAAACTTTACCGCCGACAGGCGCAAGCGGTGAGCTGCCGCAATCGTCGCCCGAATCCGTGATCGAACCCGCAACTGAGATGACGGTTCCGGCAGCAGAGCCGGCGGACGATGGCCTTAATGATGACACAGATGAAGCAACTCTGGATTCAGTGTCGGTATTGGATCCGGTTGCTGTGCGCGAAGCTTATGACAACGCTTTTCGATTGCTGCGGCAAGGCAAGTACGAAGACTCGATTGCTGAGTTTGAGAATATCATCGCCACTTATCCTGACAGTGAATTGATCGATGACTCGTGGTATTGGATTGCTGAGGCGAATTATGTGACGCAGAATTATGAGACGGCCTTGCCGATTTTTGAACGCATGATTCGGGATTATCCAGACAATCAGCGAGCGTCGGAAGCGATGCTGAAAATCGGCTATATCCACTACGATAGGAGTAACTTCCTGGAAGCAGAGAGGCACTTGCGTGAGGTGATCGACGCCTACCCGGCGAGCCGTTCGGCATTCTCAGCACGCCGGCGACTGGACAAAATGGCTCGCGAGGGCAATCTGTCAAGCAATTGATTTCATCTGCGTTGACGTTCGCACCTGGCGATTGTGCTCAGATGCCGATATATTTTTGCTGCAGCTGCGTATCTTCGCGCAGCTGCGCTGAATTTCCAGACCACACACAATGACCCTTCTCGATAATGTAGTGCTGGTCTCCGATATTGAGCAGAGACTCCAGATTCTTGTCAATAATCAGTATTGACTGACGGTTTTCTCTCAACTGCACGATGCTGTTCCATATCTGCTTGCGCAGCAGGGGGGACAGACCTTCGGTCGCCTCGTCAAGCAGCAGCAGTTTTGGGTTGGTCATCAAAGCCCGTCCGATTGATAGCATTTGCTGCTCGCCGCCTGAAATACGACCGCCCGCCACTTTAAGCCGTGGCTCCAGACTGGGGAACAGGTGCAGGACGCGTTCGACCGACCAGGGATTGGCAATCGAGTTTCGATTGCAAGCGGTGCTGAGCAGGTTCTCCAGTACCGTCAGGTTCGGGAAGATATGGCGACCTTCAGGTGACAAGCCAAGTCCTGCATTCGCGACTTTGTAAGGTGGCAGGCCTGTGATATTCTGCCCCTGGAAATGAATGGTGCCGCTTTGCGGCCGAAGCATTCCCATGATGGAATGGACTGTCGTGGTTTTGCCCATGCCATTGCGCCCAAGCAGCGTTACGATTTCACCTTCATTGATTGCCAGGCTCATGTCGAACAGTGCCTGCGTGGAGCCATAAAATGAGCAGATATTGTCAACTGACAGCATCAGTCCACACCAAAATACGCGCTCTGGACGATTTCCAATTTGCGCACAGCATCGGGAACGTCGCAGGCGATAACCCGTCCATAAACCATGACAGAAACACGATCGGCAAGCGCGAAAACAGCATCCATGTCGTGCTCAACGAGCAGAATTGTGCAGCGCGACTTCAACGTTTCGAGAAACTTGACCATGTGCGCTGAATCCGAGCGGCCCATACCGGCGAGCGGCTCATCTAGCACCAGCAATGTCGGCTCAGTCGCCAGCGCGATTGCCAATTCCAGTTGCCGCTGCTCGCCATGTGCGAGCTGACTGGCAATGGTGTTCTTGAGCTCTTCCATGTCCATCGCACACAATATCTGCAGTGCCTGATCCTGAATCTTGCGCTCTTTGAGGATGGGATGCCAGAAGTTGAAACTGTGTCCGGCGCGGGCTTGCACACCCATTGCGACATTTTCCTGACAGGTGAATTCCTTGAAGATCGATGTGATTTGAAATGATCGTCCCAAGCCAGCGAGTGCCCGGGCCGGGGGACTGAATCGGGTAATGTCCTTTCCATTGAACAGAATTTTCCCAGAATCGCTGGGGAAAATGCCGGAGATAAGCGAAATAAGACTGGTTTTTCCCGCGCCATTGGGACCAATCAAAGCATGCAGTTCACCTTGTTTGACACTCAGGCTTACATTGTCGACGGCGAGCACGCCGCCAAAACTTTTGTTGAGTCCCTGAATATCCAGCAAATGCTCAGTCATTCGCTTGCCTCTTCGAGCTCAATAAACCATCAATGCCGCGGGGCGACAGTAAAACCACAAGAATCAGGAACGGGCCGAAAATAATGTGCCAGTGTTCAGTCAGCTGCGAAAGAAATTCAGACAGCAGCCAGAACACTAGTGCCCCGGTCACTGGCCCTAAGATACTGGCCATTCCGCCGAGAACAACCATAAAAACCAGTTCACCTGATCGAGTCCAGTGAAGAATGTCCGGACTGACAAATTTTTCGACATTCGCACTGAGAATCCCAGCAATTGAGCACATGATTGCCGCAATGACAAAACACAAAAGTCGATAGCGAAAAGTTGAAAATCCAAGCACCTCAAGGCGTGTTTCATTGGATCTGGCACCGCGAATCACGTAGCCGAAGCGAGAGCGGACAAATCGATGGGAAAAATACAGGCACGCCATCATCACGGTTAAAATCAGGTAGTACCGATGAAAGGCATTGTCCATATTGATCAGGCTGGTACCAAAGTCACTTCGATCATAGATAATCAGTCCATCATCACTGCCGAACTCCTCAATGCTGATGCTCAGATAGTAGACCATTTGGGTCAGCGCCATCGTAATCATGATGAAATATACGCCGCGAGTCCGCAGGCTGATGCTGCCAAACACGAGAGCGACCGCGGCGGCGGCGGCAATGCCGATGATGCTTTGCAGATAGACACTGGTGATGTCGTAGTATGCGCAGATGCCAACTGCATAAGCGCCGATGCCAATATACAGCGCATGTCCGAAGCTGATCATACCGCCGTAACCCAGGATCAGGTTCAGGCTAATCGCAGCGATCGCCCAGATCATGAGCCGTGCAAACAAGTTTACGTAGTAGGGCTCATTGATTGCGACGGCGACAATTGGCGCGATTGCGCAGGAGCCGATGACGCACAGGCCAGAAATGAATTTCAGTTCGCGCATGGCGCTAAGATTCAGCATGGCAAACCGTGATAGGGACTTTTGGGTCATTGAAGCTTCTTGCCGAAAAGACCAGTCGGCCTGAAGAACAGGATTCCTGCCATAAAGATGTAGATCAGCATTGATGAGATGGCCGGTGCGGCGGCTTCCGCGGAACTGACAGTGATAAAGGTTGCAAGAATCACGTCAAGAAAGGAGCGGCCAAGCGTATCGATAAGGCCGACTCCCAGCGCGGCAATAAAGCTGCCTCGAATGGAGCCTATGCCACCGATTACAATGACCACGAAAGCGACGATAATAATTTGCTCTCCCATGCCGGAATTTGCACCGAGAATCGGCACCATCAGCACCCCGGCTAACGCACTGAGTGCGGTACCGAGGCCAAATACGAGCGTAAATAGCAAGCGTATATTGATCCCTAGTGCGGAGACCATCTCGCGGTCAGAGGCGCCGGCACGAATCAGCATGCCCATACGGGTGCGGGTCACGATCAGCCAAAGTACGAGCATCACGGCAATGCCAGCGCCGATTATGGTGAGTCGGTAAACCGGATATTCGATGTCGAGAAACAAGGTGACTGTTGAGGACAGGTATTTTGGGAATGGCACAGTCAGTCCGTCGAGCGGCCATACGATTTGCACCAGTTCGTTGAAAAAAAGAATCAGACCGAAGGTCGCCAAAACCTGATCAAGATGGTGGCGTTGATAGAGAGATCGCAGGGTGGTCAGCTCAGTAATAACCCCGACTGCGGCAACGACTGGCACCCCAATGAGCAAAGCCAGGATAAATGAGCCGGTCCAGGCAAAGACGGTGGCGCCGACAAACGCACCGAGCATATACATTGATCCATGAGCGAGATTCACAAGATCCATGATGCCGAATGTCAGCGTGAGGCCTGCTGCCAGCAGAAACAGCAGAATCCCAAATTGAATGCCGTTGAGGCACTGCTCAATTACCAGCGCAAATTCCATCGCATAGGCTGATTTGATTTGTAACGGGTTGTTCTATGCGCGGATGAAGCGGCTTGAAATGCAAAGCGCCTCTTGGCTGATTATCTATCCAATATCGAATGGATGATCAAGACGTGCCATTACCGGCCATGTCCGCGCTTTAGACAGGCAGAATAATGAGCCAATTGACGGCAAAGAATTATCTTCCGACTGCAAGGAGAACGCGCTTAATACTTGCAGTCGGAAAAATTGAAAACGACAAATATTGCTTTCGCTTTTTTCGTCAATACCGGCAATATTTGCATGCCTTACATTTTGCAATCCAGTGCGTAACTGTCTTGGTGCTGTGAAAACACTGTTTCGCGCAAAGCGGTAGTCCATATGCCATCGGCATCCGTGACAACCTCGCGGCTGTAAAAATTCTGTATCGGGAAGTGATTTGGGCCGATTGAGAAATCTCCCCGGACTGAGTCAAAATTTGCGTTTCTCAGCGCCTTGCGCATGCCGTCGACATCGCTGATATTGCCTTCAACTGCTTCAACCGCACTTTTGATGAACATTACGGCATCGTAGCTTTGCGCTGCGTAGAAACTCGGGTATTTGCCGTATTTTGCTTTGAATGATTCAACAAATTTGGTGTTCGCCGCATTGTCTAGATCAGGTGCCCAGAATTTTGTCATCGTGGTGCCAAGCACAGCCTCCATACCCGCTTCCTGAAATCTTGGCAAAGAAATTGAATCAATCGTAAACACGGTATAAAGATCTGCACTGTCGGCGAGGCCGGACTGCTCATACTGAGTGATGAAGGCGCCGCCATGCTTGCCGGGATAGAAGGCGAATACTGCGTCAGGATTTGCCGCTTTGGCTTTTGACAATTCGGATGCCCAGTCGATTTGGTCAGGCCACTTGGTCATGTCTTCGCCGACCACTTCACCTTTGAAAGTTCGCTTGACTCCGGCGACCATGTTCTTGCCGGCAGCGTAGAGCGGCGCGATAAGGTAGACGGTTTTGACTCCACGCTGATTCAATACCTCGCCCAGAGCCATGGGCGTCTGATCATTTTGCCAGGAGATATTGAAGAAATTTTCGTGACAGCCTTTGCCTGCAAGTTGCGAGGGTCCTGCATTGGTGCTGATAAGGATTTTACCGGCATCCAAAACGGTCGTTGCCGAAGCGAGCAGCACATGCGACCAGATATAGCCAAACATCAGATCAACTTTCTCTTGCGTCAGTAAGCGTTCGGTTACTTGCTTGCCTTTTTGTGGATTGAACTCATCGTCGCCGTAGACAACTTCAACGTCAACTGCGCCCATTTTGTGATTGATATGCTCAAGTGCCAGTTCGACAGCATCTCGCATATCGTTGCCGATCACAGCCGCCGGTGTTGTCAGGGTTGTCACAAACCCTAATTTGACACTGGATGCCCAGCCGCCGGGCGATGCAACAAGCACGCCCAGCGTGATTAGGACAATAATTTTTTTCATTTTTCTGCTCCTGAGTTGTGTTGATTGCTACGGATGTTGAAAATCAGTTTCAATAAGCTTTACTTTATTTCGCGATGCCGAAGTGCTTCGCTGAAGAGGGCAGTTTCCGCGCCAGGCTGCACAACGCCAAGATGAATCTTTTTCAGTTCGATTCCGCTATTATCCTGATGACCAATCGGCGCAGTGCTCAAAAACACCGTACGAGCGACTCTTCGGTTTGCAGAATGCTGATTCAAATTGGGACCCGATTTGTCGATATCATAACGAATCGAATTTGTCCCATCGACATCTCCGGCAATTATCGACTGCCAGTTTTGGCTCAAGTAAGGATGCAGTTCTGATTCTACCTGCTGTGAACCTAGTGCCATACTGACTGGCATAATCATTAATGAAGGATCCTTGCTCATCCACAGTTCATGTATTGCCTGCGCCATAAGGCGCAAAACACCTCGGGTAAGCTGAAATTTTTCCAAGGTGCGGTTCCACAATTTCGCGCCAAGGCAGCAAACCCCCAATTGTTTTTACAGAGATCCCCCTGTTCGAAGTCTTACGGCGTTCTTCATTTCTCCGAAGCTGGTTAAATTTGATTCGGAGAATCGCGTTGCGCATTTTGCTGAGCTTTTCAGCCGCCGGCGCACTTCCAATCGCTTCAAGCAAGCGTCGCATTGAATCCAGCGCACACTCTGCGTCACCGCAGCTGAATGCCTCATTGTGGGCAAGCTTATTTCGAACGTCGATTAGTTCGCTCACAATCGCGCGCTCACCACGTCCCAGCACAGACTTAAATGCGTCATCCCAAAAAAGATTTATGGCATTCACCAGCGATGCCTGATCCCAATTCAATCTGCCAGAAGTGACGTTCAGACCGCGAATTCGATCAGTAATTTCAATCTGCCAATCACTTGAAAATGTGCTTTCGAACCACTTCTCGACAAAATTGAACATCGCTTCGGGCAGAATTTCCAACCCCTCAAATATGTAATGACGATTAGATTTAGCCATTTGTTACTTTTCCTTTTATGTGTTCGAATAATGACTCCCAGAGATAGGGCTATGAACGGGCATGGTTATCAGGATTGGAATACTCGATAAGTGCGGAGCGACCTGAGATTTCGACTACACGCATGCACACTTTTTTCCTTGTGTATCTTTTAGCTCCAATTCTTCGCCGAGAGCGTAGTAAACCGGCTGTTTTTCAGCATTATTGACCAAAATATCTGAAGAATGAATCAGGGTACGATCATGAGGGTCTCGCACTACTTGAATCCAGCCGTTCAATTCAGCTATGGTTCCGTATCCCTGCGAGAGAATTACACTCCCTCCCCGTGATTTATTGTGCAATTCGATCGCAAGTCCCCGATCACGGGGAATCCAGTTGCATTCAAGATGCGCGGAGTATTTTGGCGCCGCGGCAAATACAGTCATTGGCAGGTGGGTTGTGTGCAGGTCGATTTCAGCCCGTCCATGACTGTCTGTATACGCATGAATCCGCGTTTTGTTTGGATATAGAAAAAGAAGTTCAGTTTCTGGCAAAGGTCTGCCGTCAGACCACACGGTGACAACAACTTGATCCGGACTCGACTCTGGAAGTGCGGCGGGAATGGTGAGCAGAACTTCTGCGTTATCAATTACACGATACTCTGGATACTGTCCGCACAGCTCCCAAGTCTCGCGCCGAATAATTGGAACTCCGTCGCCACGGCGTTCCATGAAATACAACCTGTCTTCGCTGCCTGGCATCTCATTGACTGGCATCCGCGACAATACCGAGACGAGAGCCTCGTTTCGTGCCGACTGCCTTGATGCGATCGTGTCCACAGTCAGATTGTTAGGCAAAGACCCCGGCGATTGTATTTCGAGTCGGTCATTGAACATGGAAAGACGAATTCTGCTGCCTCTGATCGAGTAGTCGCGATGGGCAACCGCATTCACCAAAGCTTCGAATATCGCCTTTTGACTGTATTGAGGCAAATTGACTCTTGCTGGTTTTTTTCGCGCTCCGACCTGATTGTGCTTCAAGGCGAAAATTGCAGCCTCGCTAATCTGTTGATTTAATGGTCCGGTAATTTCTTTAGTGTCCAATTGTCCGGATGAGCGGTCCTCGCCTCTATAGCATGTCGCAGTGATGCAGGCATTGGGAAGCCAGTGATCAGGATTTGGCGCGCACAGAAGAATTCCCGCGACTGTGGCTTTGAAATGACCATGTTCACCGCCTAAAAGAGCCAGTTTGTGCAAGCCTACTATTGGCTCGGCCGCGTTTTCGCTGCTTAAGAGGGGTTTCCACAGATTTTCCGAAAATTGCTCAACTCCGGTTTTTGGAACCAATTGTTTGTCAAACCATAGGAAACGCGCTTGAGAACGTTGCTGCGCGAGCCGCAAATGTTCATCTTTCTCCATGCGACGCTTCGAGGAACCCACGCGAATATACTGGCCGCCGGGACTGTCGTGGACAGTATCCCCGGCAGGAACTTCAACTATCAGCACAAACGTGTCTTTGATCAGTTGGCAGTGATAAATCTGAACGCATACGGATGGCTTAATCGTGTCTGTACAAACCTCTGCCAAAAGCGCATTGAGATTTGTGGCTTGGTTTTTGGACATGCCGATGGCATTCCCGTCGTCATCGACACCCGCGAACAGCAGTCCGCCATCTGAATTGGCGAATGCCGCTATCTCATCTGCCCAATCAGTGCGGGACGGTCGTTTCGGCTGATCGCCGCTAAATTTGACTCGCTTAAACTCTCGGCCGCTGTCTTCGCCTGACCGCAGGTAGACTTCAATTTCTTCCGCACTATACTGCATAATTAAGGTCTCAATTTTCAGGGTTCGAAAACGACCAAAAGAATGACCTAATGCTTTATTTTATATAAATAAAAAGGTCTCCTTTCTGCTGTAATTCACGTATCGCAGATTCACATTGGATCCAATCGCATGAAATGGCGCCGCGACGCGCTTTTTTCATGCAGCCATACCTAAAAATGAGACCCCAAAAAAGCATTGCCATTATAAGAGCGCCCAAGCCCCCGAGCTGCCGAAATTGATCCCTCAAATCAGCACGTTCAGTGCTGAGGTCGAAGACGGGTCGCTGAATTCGTCGATTCGACCCGCTCAGCCGCTCCGGATTCCAGTCCGGCCGCGCTTTCAGAGCCGCGTTTTCCAGAAAACTGACAGACGCGGCGCGACCGGCCGCTTTTCCGCATCATGAGTCCATACGCCTGCTTTGTCCGTCGGCAATCTGTCGATTCCAAGCCCTTTGCCGCCTGCTGGGCAGCGCATACTCCCTTATCGAGCGCAGCGCCGATCACCCGGTGCCGATGCGCCTGCACGTTGATCGTCAGCCCACCGCATTGGCGCCGAAAGCGCTGCACGGCAGGCACGCCCCGGCAAAGTCGCTCAAGTTGGATTTATGTACTGCGTATCTCATGCAGGCCGGGTACGGCATATGAACTGGAGTTAAGATGATGTCTCCTTTAGTTGCTCGCGGATTGCTTCGACTCGGCGCCTGTTTGTGCCTAAATCATAGTAGCCAAATCTCGATGCCGAGCGCACATGCGCAACTCGCTGGCAAGCGCTTAGGGAGAATTCAAGATCATCGACAAAGCCAACTGGTGTCCGGCAGACCGCGTGGATGTATGTGTCAGTTGTGACTATCAATTCAATACCTGCGGTGGTTTCCAGTATCGTTTTGAGCTTGTGAAAAAATGCGGCAGATTCGCCTTCAATCGTTATGGGCTCAATGCGATGCCGACGAGAGGAATCGCCGCTGGAGCACACACAGTTCATTAAGGGTGGACACGGAGCAAGCTGTTGACGCATAGAAATAATACCGTGGTTTGAGTATGTCAGTACGATCGCGAGTGTCCAATTATTTTAACCTTTCGACTTGTTAATCAAGCTCGCTGCACTTCATGAAAAAAATGAAGGTTCCCGGAATCTATTTCAATTCACTTTAGTCTCATTTGCGGTCGATCGACTTGATCGCTTTGCAGACTGCCCCCAATTCAGATTGAGTGAAGTGTCGAATTGGAAGGGCCGGGCGCTCGGCAGTGCTGTTCCAATCCCCAGAGAACATGCTCCTTGACAATTTCGGAGGCGTCGTCTTGTCTTGACTCAAGTGCGGCGACGACAGCGGCTGTGGTTTGCGCATTGCCAAGGGCAACAGCGATGTTTCTCAGCCAGAGCTCGTGCCCGAGCCGCCGAATAGCAGAACCTCGCGTTTTTTCAAGAAATTCTTCTTCGGTCCAACTGAACAGATCGGCAAGCAGACGCGAGTCAAGCTGGTGTCTGATGCGAAAGTCCGGTTCCGTACAGCAGCTGGAAAATCGATTCCATGGACAGACAATCTGGCAGTCGTCGCAACCGAAAATCCGATTGCCGACGAACGGACGGATTCGGGTCGGGATCGAGCCGCGATGTTCAATTGTCCAGTACGAAATGCATTTTCTGGCATCAAGCAGGTAGGGTTTAACGATTGCGTTGGTTGGGCATGCCGAAATACAGGCAACGCAACTTCCGCAGTGATCCGTGGACGGCAAGTCGCAAGGCAGCGGCAGGTCGATGTACAGCTCACCGATAAAGAACCACGAACCTGACTCTCGGCTGAGCAGGTTTGTATGTTTTCCGATCCAGCCAAGTCCTGCTTTTTGAGCTAAAGGCTTTTCCATAACGGGTGCGCTGTCGGCAAATGCACGGTAATTGAATGGACCAATCTCCCGGTTGATTCTTCGCGCCAAGCGCTCAAGACGCTTGCGAATCAATTTATGGTAGTCCCGGCCAGTGGCATATCTGGATATGTAAGCGGTTTCCGAGTCTGCCAATGTTTGGGCGAATGGCCGGGAATCAGGAGGCAGATAATCCATGCGTGCAGAAATAATCCGCACGGTGCCGGGAATCAGATCTGCGGGACGGGTTCGTTTCAGTCCGTGTTTTTCCATGTAATGCAGTTGTCCGTGCATGCCATTCTCAAGCCATTCAAACAGGCGATTTTCTGCTTGTGTCAAGTTCGTGTCGGTAATGCCAACTCTTTGAAACCCGAGAGCGCGTCCCCACTGCTTGATCTGAACAGCCAGTTCGCTGAGGTGTTGTGGCGAAAAAGGCATTTTCTTCAGGCGAATGTTCGATTTTCCGGATCGTTGAAACGAAGCAGAAGGCGTGGCGGACAACGATTGACTGACACCATGCATATGCCGTGCATGACGCTGTGCTCAGGATAAACTCTCATCTTAGTGGCCGAGCCACTGCCGCAGAATCTCTTCATGATGCTCGTCCAAAAGCGGCGGTGCGCTTCGAATAGGCAGATTCTTGCCGTCAACCCGAATTGGATGTGCGAATGTCGAAGTTTGTCCAGCGCCAGGCAAATCGAGCGGTTGCACCCAGCCCTGATCAACGACTTGCGCATCCTGCAATG
The DNA here is from genome assembly GCA_965200545.1 of Arenicellales bacterium. Taxonomy (GTDB): domain Bacteria; phylum Pseudomonadota; class Gammaproteobacteria; order Arenicellales; family JAJDZL01; genus JAJDZL01. The sequence goes on from CBDAUJ010000002.1 coordinate 1,223,879, forward strand.
CTTCACCGTAGCGGTTGATTGGTGCGACCGGCACGCCAGCGGATCGAAAACGTCCTATCCAGTAATCGGCACGGTTCGTGGCAAACAGGTTTTCAAGAATTTGCTGCAACTGGTCTTGATTGGCGGCGCGCTTTTCGGTCGAGCAAAACCGCTCATCACTGAACAAATTCGGCTGTTCAAGCTGTTCGCACACAATTTGCCACAGCCGCTGATTGCCGGCTGCGAGAACAAAGTATCCATCGGCGGCCTTGAATGCTTGATAAGGTGCATTTCGCGGGTGCCGTGAGCCCAAGCGTTTTGGATTTTCCCGGTTGCCAAAGTATTCGCTGATTTGCAATGGCGCTATCCCCAGGCTGGCGCCAAGCATAGAAGCGTCAATGTATGCGCCGCGCCCGGTCGTTTCGCGGGCTCGCAGTGCGGCACAGATATGCATCGCCGCATACAGACCGGTGCCAAAGTCACTGATCGGAACACCGCACTTCACAGGGGCGTCATGCGCCTCGCCAGTGACGCTCATAATTCCCGAAATGGCTTGCATCGTGACATCGAAAGCGCCTTCATGCGCCCGCGGTCCAGTTTGCCCGAATGCGGAAATCGAACAGTAGACGATCATGGGATGCGCGGCTGAGACGGTGGGATAATCGAGGCCAAGCCGTTGCATGACGCCCGGCCGATTATTCTCTAGAACGACATCTGCACACTTTATCAGCTTGCGGGCCACGGCCAGATCAGATCCAGTTTTCAGATTCAGTGCAATCGATCTTTTGTTGCGGTTGACTGACGAAAAATTCTCACTGAAGCCGTTTTTCAGCGGCGGCCATTGCCGCATGGCATCACCGCCCGGCGGTTCAACTTTGACGACGTCAGCGCCCAGGTCGCCTAGCAGCATGCCGCAGAAAGGTCCTGCGGCGATTTGGCAGAACTCGATGACGCGGATTCCGGCAAGGGTGGCATTATCTTCAGTGTGGGTGTTCATGTGCTAAGCATCTTGGCGGGTGAAAGCATCAGTGATTTCAAAAGCAGGCAGCAGGTTGGTACAATATATCGCAATGCGCTCGTTTTGACATTGCGGCGAACTGTCGTATGCGGGAGACATGGACTGTCATCAAGCATTTTAATCTCCTGCCCCGTTGCGCCTGATTAGCCTTTTGACTAAATGAAACCAGACAGCCGACTGACCCTTCGCGTTGCGGATGTCAAGATCGAGACACCGTATATTCGCAAGTTCGTTCTCACGCCCGAACCCGGCATACAGCTGCCTGAATTTGCCGAAGGTTCCCACGTTCGCGTGTTTCTGAAAAACGGACTGATTCGACAATATTCACTGTGCGGGGATCCCTCGGATCGATCGAAATATACGATCGCGGTTTTGCGCCATCCGGACGGCAGCGGCTCTCGCTATATGCACGAAAATCTCAAGCCGGGAGATGCGCTTGAAATTTCATTTCCGCAGAATACGTTTCGACTCTATGAGGCGGAGCGTTACGTATTCATCGCGGGGGGCATCGGCATCACCCCGATCATTTCGATGGCGATTGTGCTAGAAGAGCTGGAGAAGCCTTACATTCTGCATTACTGCGCTCGAGACCCTGAGGCAATGGCGTTGCGCAGCGAGGTTGAAAGCCTGGTCCAGCATGGTGACCTGCGATTGCATTTTGACGGTGGAAACCCAAAGAACGGACTGGATGTCCGGGCTGAGCTAAAGCAGTATCAGGCCGGGACACATCTATATTGCAGCGCTCCAGCTGCGATGATGGCGGCCGCAATGGAGGCGACGCGGTACTGGCCGCGCGATACGGTTTATTTTGAACATTTCACAACCCGAATGCTGGCTGTCAAAGATGCTGCTGATGGGGATGGATCCCGTCCGTTTCGCATCAAGATAGCGAGCAGTTCGGAAATTTTTGACGTGGAGCCTTGGGAGACGATCGTCGACGTGCTGCGCGACCAGGGCATTCATATTGATACATTGTGCGATGAGGGCATCTGCGGCACTTGTGTAATCCGCTATCTTGAAGGCGAGCCGGATCATCGTGATGATATTCTTGATGAAGCCGATCAGAAAGACTATGTCGCAGTGTGCTGCGCCCGATCAAAATCTGACCTGCTGGTGCTTGACTTGTAGCCCTCAGGATTGAGCGTACAATCACACGGCAGCAGGAAATCATATTCTTTGTCACTGTCCCTGTTGCTTTTGGCCTTGGCACAGCCGGCAAGAGGCGCAGAAGCATGTGCATGTCATGCGGTGCGCCCGCAAGTCCGAAGCAATGCTGATGGAACCCGATTATAGCCCGCCATCCTGACTTGCAAACGGTGCAAATCTAGCTGCAATGAGCGGCTCGAACAAAGTAAAATAGGTGGTCGGACTAAGACTTCAATACCCGAGCCTTTTTGGTTCTCGCACCACCGTCCCGGATGAGTGATATCGCCCCCTGTTCACACGTGTAGCCAATCACAGTCTCTTGATCGCATTGTCACGCAAGAGTGGGGCATTTCCGGTTTTGAACTGATGACCAGAGCCGGGACCGGTGCATTTCGTGAATGCCAGAGAAAGTGGCCCGAAATCCGTGCTGTAAACGTGCTCTGTGGATCAGGAAATAATGGTGGAGATGGCTATATTTTGGCTTCATCGGCACTGAGCAGAGGTTATTCGGCGAAAGTGTTTTGCGCGTCTGAGCCAAAGACCGAATCGGCCAGGCAAGCCCGCGATGAATTTGTCGACAGGCGGGGTCAGGTATTTTCGCTGATATCTTTTGACGGCTGCCGGGACAATGAGCTGGTTGTGGATGCGCTGTTCGGGTCAGGTCTTTCGCGGGACATTAAGTATCCATACCAGCAAGCGGTTGAGTCGATCAACGCGCAGCGGAGTCCGGTGCTGGCTCTTGATATGCCGTCCGGTGTCAATGGCGATACCGGCGCAGTGCTCGGCAGCGCAGTGTGTGCCGACCTGACCGTAACTTTCATTTCGGTGAAAGCGGGATTGCTGATGGGCGCGGGAAAGCAGTTGGCTGGGCAACTGGTTTTGGATCGACTGGGTGTTCCTGATGATGCTTATTTGCAGGTGGATCGCGCCGCCAGCCAGATCTGCCCGGCGGAACTGACACAGATTGCTCCGCGCCGCAGCACGGATGCGCACAAGTACGATGCCGGCAAGGTGACGATTGTCGGCGGCGCTGCAACCATGCAGGGAGCAGCGCTGATGGCCGCCAAAGCGGCCTATTGCACCGGTGCAGGCTTGGTTTCGGTCGTGATGCCGACACCTGCCGCCGCGCAATATGTCGCTTGGCTTCCGGAAGCCAGAATATTTGACGGTACCGATCAAGATACAGCTAAAGCACTCATCAGCCAAAGCAGCGCCGCTGGAATTGGCCCCGGTATGGGTTTGAGTGACTGGACGCGAGAAATAGTCGAATGGATCGCGCACGAAAAATTGCCGATGGCAGTTGACGCCGACGCGCTGGGGGTGCTGGCGCAATGCAACTTGCACAGCCCCTGCTGGGTGCTGACACCGCATCATGGTGAGGCGGCGCGGTTGCTCGGCTGCAGTTCGGCTGATGTGCGCAGCGACCGTCTTGGTGCGGCTCGACAGATCGCTGCGCAATATGGGGGTGTATGCATCCTCAAAGGTGCCGGCAGCGTGGTTTGCGACGGTGAGAATTTGTGGATTTGCGATCGCGGCAATGCTGGCATGGCGACGGCAGGTATGGGCGATGTGCTCACTGGCGCCGTAAGCGCGCTGCTGGCCCAAGGACTGGCTCCCGCGGCCGCGGCCAGAATGGCGGTATGGCTGCACGCATCCGCCGGCGATGACTGTGCTGCACAGTCCGGGGCGGTCGGAATGATCGCAACGAACCTGTTTGCGCCGATGCGATTGCGGCTAAACGAACTGATCAACGGTGCGAAAATTGGATAATACTGTGGCAATCAAGCGCAATGTTTTCTGGACACGCACTCGACATGAATCGCTGCAGCTCGGCGAACTCTGGTCGGCGCTGCTGAGCCCTGGAATATGCATGTATTTTTGCGGCGAGCTGGGCACCGGCAAGACAACCTTGATCCAGGGCGTTACGCAGGGACTTGGGATTGATGAGCCGGCCTTGAGTCCGACCTTCTCGATCATGGAAACCTATATGGCGCCAAGCGGTATTGAAGTGATGCACCTTGATTTGTATCGCATTGAAACCCCCGGTGAGCTGCTGCTTATCGGTCTCGATGAATATCGACGCGATGACTATGTCTGGTTGATTGAGTGGCCGCGGCAAGGCGCGGGTGTGGTGCCTGATGCGGATTTCAGCATCACCGTAGAGCATGCCGGCGAACAGCGTCAGATCACATTGGAATCCGTCGCTGATTGTGTCCATTCAAAATGAAAGTTATGAAGCAGTACCACCACAAAATTTGTCTCCCCAGAGCGCATTGGATGCTGATGTTTTTCGTCATCAGTTGCTCGAATGCGTGGGGGGTTGATATCAGCGGCTTGCGCGCCTGGGACGCGCCCGACCATACTAGAATCGTCTTTGATCTCAGCGACGCGGTTGATTACAAGTTTTCTGAATACACCAATCCGCACAGGGTTGTAGTAGACATCTACGATGGTAAGTATGCCGAGGAGCTGCCGGCGGCCAGCGACTTGAGCAAGGTGCTCAGAGAAGTTCGTTATGGCAAGCATGAGGATCATGTGCGATTTGTATTTGAGCCCAAAATTAATGTGCAGTCGAAACATTTCACACTCAAGCCGTCGGGTCCCCATAGCCATCGGCTGGTGGTGGATTTGGAGCTGGCGGCGGCTCGCGCAAAGCCAGTGAAGCAAAAGCCGGGAAAGAAAAAAGACATTGTGGTGATGATTGATCCCGGACATGGAGGGGAAGATCCTGGGGCAATTGGATTTCGAAAAACAAAGGAAAAAGATCTTGTACTGAAGATTTCAAAAAAATTGAAAAACAAGCTTGATGCGCAAAAGGGAATACGGGCACTGCTCACCCGCAACGGTGACTATTACATCAAATTGCGAAGGCGCACCGAAATTGCAGAGGAAAAACAGGCGGATATGTTTGTATCCATTCATGCTGACGCTTTCACGAAGCGAAGCGCACATGGCATATCCGTTTTTGCACAGTCGGAAAAAGGCGCAACCAGCGAAAGGGCGCGGCGTGTTGCCAACAAAGAAAATTCGTCAGATTTGATTGGCGGTGAGAATCTGGCGAATAAGCCGGATGACCTGGCTGATGTAATCGTTCATCTGGGGCAGTCCAGACAGATTGATCGCAGCATTGATCTTGGAAAAATAATGCTCCAGCGGCTCGATAAAGTCGGAGATTTGCATACGCATAAAGACAAGCATGGTGTTCCCGTGGTCGAGCAAGCCGGGTTTGTGGTTTTGAAGACTCCGAATAACATTCCCTCACTGCTGGTTGAAGTCGGATTCATTTCCAATCCAACCGAAGAAAGCAGACTGAGAAAAAACGACTATCAGAAAAGAATTGTCAAAAGCATTGCGGATGCAATCGGGCAATACGTCAAGGAAAATCAATGGCTGCAGACCCAATGGCGCACAGCAAGAAATTGAGGCAGCTTGAAACCGCTGAGGTTGCCGCAACTGGCGCGCAAGCGATGCATATTCGCCGACTGGATGAGCTTGTCGTCAACAAAATTGCGGCAGGCGAGGTTATTGAGCGACCTGCATCGGTTCTCAAGGAACTGCTTGAAAACAGCGTGGATGCTTCTGCCCGCAAGATCGATATTGAGATTCTGGCCGCTGGAACTCAGAAAATTCAGGTGCGCGATGATGGAACGGGCATTCGCAAAGATGAGATTGAGCTGGCATTGGCACGGCATGCGACTAGCAAAATCAGTTCATTTTCGGAACTCGAAGGTGTGCAGACCCTTGGTTTTCGCGGCGAGGCTTTGCCGAGCATTGCATCAGTCTCGCGCTTTAGCATTACGACCCGAACGGCACTTGCGGCCACTGGCTGGAAATTGTCGTGCGCTGGCGGTGCGGAACTCGCCAGTCCGCAGCCGGCACAGCATGCTGTCGGCACAACAATTGAAGTCGAAGACCTGTTTTACAACGTGCCTGCACGGCGCAAGTTTCTGCGCAGTGCAGCCACCGAAAACTCGCACATTGACAAGCTGATCAAGCGCATCGTACTCAGCCAGCCTGATATCGAAATATCAATCACGCACAACGCGCGACGCGGTATGCGCTATCCGCCTGCGAGCGATGATGCGCAATGGCAGTACCGCCTGCAAAAAGTGTTTGGTGAAGCGTTCTCCGGCAACTGCATTGAGCTTGACTATGCCGGCGAAGACATATCGGTCGCCGGCTGGATCGGTGCCCCTGACTACACCCGTACGCAAACCGACCAGCAGTATTTGTTTGTCAATGGTCGGGCGGTTCAGGATCGCAGTGTCATGCATGCGGTCCGTCAGGCCTATATGGATGTTCTGTTCGATCGGACGCGTTATCCGGTCTGCGCTCTGTTTCTGCAAATCGGTGCGACCCAGGTGGATGTGAACGTCCATCCGAGCAAAACCGAAGTCAGATTCAAAAGTCCGCGCGAGGTCTACAATTTCGTGAAAAGCGCCACCCGGCGCGCACTGGCGGGTGAGACGCCTAAACAGAGGCTTGCCAGCCATTCTCGCCTGCCTGCAGCCGATGTATCGGAGAGTTCGTCATCCGATGCTGGCGCCAGTCAGCGCTTCATCAACCTGATGCCAGCGCAGCTGTGGCCAGCAAGTCCTGATCAAGAACAGCCGCGCGCCACTTCGCAGTCGTCTCAGCCTGCGGAAGAGATCGATATCAACTTTCCGCCGCTTGGGTTTGCGCTGGCGCAGCTCGGCGGCGCCTACATCCTGGCCGAAAATAAGGAAGGTCTGATTATTGTCGATATGCATGCCGCCCATGAGCGCATCAAGTATCAGCAGCTCAAGGATAAATATCGCGATGCGCACTTGAGTTCGCAGGCACTGATTGTTCCTGTTATTGTCAGGGTATCCCCGCAAGAAGCGAATGCCACGCAGGAAAATTCTGCACTGCTAGAGCAGCTTGGGTTTGATGTATCGCTGGCGGGTGCGGATATTGTTTCGGTCCGATCGGTGCCGGAACTGCTCAAGAATCTTGATGTCAATCAGTTGATTCGAGATATTCTGGCGGATTTGATGGAGCATGGGAGCACGAGTCAGGTTGAGCATATTCAGGATGCGATTCTGGCGACGATTTCGTGCCACAGTGCGATCCGCGCCAATCAGAAATTAAGCTGCTTGGAGATGAATGAGATCTTGCGGCAGATGGAAAGAACCGAGCATTCCGGTTACTGCAGTCATGGCCGCCCCACTTGGAAGCAGCTCACCATGGCAGAACTCGATAAGCTGTTTTATCGTGGCCGCTGACGGCCGCACGAACCTGCACTTCAACAGCGTGTGCAAGACACCCGTATTTTTCCTTATGGGGCCGACCGCCGCCGGAAAAACAGCCACCGCACTTGCATTGGCTGCAGAATTTCCGTTTGATATTGTCAGCGTGGATGCCGCACAGGTTTATCGTGGAATGGATATTGGGACAGCGAAACCCGATGCACCGACGCTCCAACGGCATCCCCATCGACTGATTGATGTCTGCGATCCGTGGCAGGCGTATTCCGCCGGTCAGTTTCGCACCGATGCTTTGCGGGAAATTCACGAGATCACCTCACGGGGCAGAGTACCGTTGCTGGTCGGCGGCGCGATGTTTTATTTTCATGCGCTCGAGCATGGATTATCCAGTTTGCCGAGTGCATCTGAGCGGATCCGAGATGAAATCAAGCAACGTGCACACGCCTCGGACTGGTCACAGCTGCACGCTGAGCTGGCTGTGATTGATCCGCTTGCAGCAGCCAAAATATCACCCAATGATGCACAGCGAATTCAGCGTTTGCTGGAGCTGAATTATATTGAGAGTCAAACTTCCGCCGATCTGATGAGGCAAAATAAGGCTGAGCGATTGCTGTTTGATATTGTGAAAATAGCAATCTGCAAACCCACCCGCGAGCAATTGCGGCGACTGATCGCTAAGCGGTTTGAACGAATGCTTGAGCTAGGACTCTTGGCGGAGGCGGAAAAACTGTATCAGGCGGAGCAATTCAATGCGAGCCTTCCGGCAATGCGATTAGTTGGCTACAAGCAGCTGTGGGAGTATTTTGCCGGAAGCATAAGTTATAGCCAGATGAAAGAATCCGCCATTCGTGCTACATCTGCGGTCGCAAAACGTCAATTGACTTGGATTCGGAATTCTGGCAATGTCATCTGGTCGATCCGCGCGGATGGCGCCGATTTTAGTGCTATCCGAAATCTAGTCCGGGAAGTGCTTGGATCATTGGCGCCGCAAATGCCACGCTGAGCTGGGAAGATTTTCAATGCGAATCAGTAGCCGGAAATTGCCCGATGCGATTATGGCTGAACCTTATTCCTGGAAAAACTGACGGCTTCGCAGCAATCGGAAAAATCTTGCCTGTCAAAATTCTTGCTTGCCACAAACAACATTAATGGAAGAAATTGGTCACAATATGGGTTGGCAGTCACTTGCAGGCCAGTTTATTGGCGATCAAGCGACTGCGAACATCAATGCACGGATTTGCTCTCTGTGCGGGCCGCTTCTCTCGGTTTTCGCAGCGCAAATTGGCGATGCGTTGATAATATATCATTAGCATGAAAAGCAACCACGATACAGAAATAAACGGACGTATGAAATCACAACAGAATGGCGATCAGCTGCAAGAACCATTTCTGAACGCTTTGCGCAAACAGAAAATTCCGGTTTCCATCTATTTGACTAACGGTATCAAACTTCAGGGACAAATCGAATCGTTTGACAGATTTGCGTTGCAGTTGAAAGCCGGTGTCACGCAAATGATTTACAAGCATGCAATCATGACGATTGTCCCGTCAAAGTCTGTTACAGTTGACTACGAACAGTAACGTGAAAACGGATAGTCGCCATTGATGAATTGCGCAACTTTCGTTGCAGATGAAAGGACTGACGGGTGCGCTATGCACCTGACCGCGAGGTGACGTGGCAGCTCATCCGTCAGGGCAAGTAATTTGTGCCACTGAATCGGATCAGGAATCGGCGATCATTGTTCGACAAATTGCCGCAGATTCGATTGACAATGCCGAGCGGCTTGAAGAAATTCAGTTTCTGATTCAGTCAGCGGGAGCTCAGGTCGTGGGAGTGATCCTGTCAAAGCGGCATCATCCCGACAGTGCAACGTACATCGGTAAAGGCAAAGTCGAGGAAATCAGGGAATTGGCGGCCGCAACGCATGCCGATGTTATTGTCGTTGATCATGCGATTTCACCTACTCAGGAGCGAAATCTCGAGCGTCGCGTTCGGTGCCGTGTGATTGACCGAACACGCTTGATTCTGGATATTTTTTCTTCCAGAGCATCAAGTGCCGAAGGCAAGCTTCAGGTGGAACTGGCACAGCTCAAGCACTGGTCAACCCGCCTCGTTCGGGGCTGGACTCATCTGGAACGCCAAAAGGGTGGCATTGGCTTGCGCGGACCCGGTGAAACGCAGCTTGAGACGGACAGACGCATGATCGGGCGCCGAATCAATACACTGACCAAACGACTCGACAAGATTCAGGTGCAGCGCAATAATCGGCGCGGCAATCGCATGAAGGTGCCGATCGCGACTGTGGCTTTGGTCGGCTACACCAACGCGGGCAAGTCGTCGCTGTTCAATCGCTTGTGTGAGACTGAGGTCGAAGCGGCCGACAAACTGTTTTCGACACTTGATCCAACGATGCGAAGGATTGAATTGCCACACTACGGCCCGATTATTCTATTGGATACAGTTGGTTTCATACGTGATTTGCCGCACAGTTTGATTTCCGCTTTTCATGCGACACTTGAGGAAGTGGCATTTGCCAGTGCGTTGCTGCATGTTGTCGACATATCAAACGAAAATTTCGAGCAGCGGATCGCTGATGTCGAAATTGTGCTCACCGAAATCGAAGCATCTGAAATTCCATCCATTTTGGTATTGAATAAAGTCGATCTCATAGACGAGCGACCTTGGTTTGATGCGAACTTAGGCGGTGACGCAAAACATGTCTGGATTTCTGCGCACACCGGTGAAGGCATCGACTCGCTGCTTGAGACGCTAAGTGGACTCGTTCGTCACGATTATTTATTTGGACAAATTCGGCTGCCGGCGTATGCCGGTCGATTGCGTTCCAGGGTCTATGAGAGGATTGGTGTCAGCAACGAAACAGTAACCGATTCAGGAGAATCGGTAATGGATTTGGATCTGGCGCAAAAGGATATTGGCTGGCTGGACTCAATCCATGAGTTCAAGGACGATTATTGGCAAGTTCGGCCTAAGCAATCGGTAGAAACATGAAATCTCTGTCATTTCGATGTTCCATCATCTGCCAATCAGTTTGTATTCGACGGTCGGAACCGTTTGGTGCTCTAATTCTAAATTCCAGGCTTTTGGGCAATTTAAACTCAATGAACATTGAAGAGTGTTTCCCCTTTGCCTGCCGTCTCCGGTAAGAATTGATTTGAGGGATTGAGAATTATCGTAAAGGCCCAGCGAACAGCGTCGTTGTAGACTGTTTTTGGATGACTCAAGATACCGCGAGCAATTTCTTGCTCAATTCCAGATTGATTCAGATTCAGAGCTGTCCTTCGGGCGGCGGGCGCATCACAAACCTGGGTGCCATATTGTTTGCAGAGAGACTCGCAGACTTCCCGCGACTTAGTCGCAAAGCTGCGCGTGTATCCATTACCGAAGTACGGATCGCATGGATACAGTTAAGGAGCGAGTCAGCAAAAAGAGCTATGCAGCTGGATTCGAAGAATTGCTCATCTATATCGATGGTTTACTCCCGCGAAGTGAAATTATTGGCCAGGCGCTTCGTCAGGAAGCACCGGTGTATCCGAGTCTCGAGATACGAGATCTGGTAGCGAATGCATTGATTCATAAGGAGTTCCTTATGAATGGTGCTGGCCCGCCAGTAGAAATATTTGAAGACCGCATCAAGGTTGCCAATCCCGGTGCACCCTTGGTTTCCACAGATTGTTTCGTAGACACGCCGCCACGCTCTCGCAACGAGGAATTAGCCTCTCTCATGCGTCTATCGCCGATCAAAATTCCGCAGATGCTTCGCACACATTGAAAGAGGCTGTAGAAGACAAAAAGATCGTCATAGAGAATCCGAATGCGGGAACACACAATCGAACCTATCTGCCTTTCTGGGCTGTTCGAGCCCTGTAGAATCAATTGGATTTTTCAATCAAATTGTCTCAGCCACTTAAGGGGCCTGAAAATGGATTTCAATCCCTCAGAGCGTCTTATTGCGAATGTTGAATATGTGGCGAGGGTCACATAGCTGTCTCATTGTTAGTCCAGTCGCATTGAGGACTTCACCCCTAAAGCAGAATTATGACACTCGCCCGATTGGGAGACTTTTCTGTTGGAGCATTTTTTGCCAAACTTCACCGCCGGCGGGAAATCCTGATGAAAATCCCGAATCCGGTATTCAGTGCCGCCTCCCTGCTGCGGACCCCTGGTCAGGCAGATTCTTGAGACTCGACCCGCCGCGCAGCCGCTCCAGATCCTTGTGTTTATGATAGTCATACCAGAACAGGTCGCATTGACTAGCAGTTTTCATGGATCGCCTCCTTTTTGTGTGCAGGTTTCGCTAAAGACTTTGATTATACGCCAAGGGGGTAAGATTTATTATTAAAAACAGGTTTTTAAAATAAAAACAGCCTGTATGGTGTGGCTTTGGGGCGGCTTTTGAAATTGGGGTAAGAAAATCTCTCTCAGTGCTTTGAGGTAAAGAATAAATTCACCCCTCCCAAGTTCATCAGTATCAAAAACCGCAGGCCAATGGAAAAGCCTCTCTCGCTTCCGATATTTTAACTTGACATGATATTCGGCGTATAATGCGCTACCGCAAAGCTGTTCACCGTTTTGCATTGCAGTTAGCCGTAGGCCGGACGCGCATTCAGCCGACCGCGTTTACACTTCTTCAAATTCACTCATTGACAAAAGATCCAATTAACAGGTAGGTAGACAGTATGCCTTGGGATGATTCAGGGTCAGGACGCCGGGATAAAAATTCGGGCGGCAGCGGCGGCCCCCGTCAAGGTCCGCCCGACATAGACGATATCGTCGGCGATATTCGTGATAAGTTCTCCAAAATATTATCCGGCGGCGGTGTTGGCAGGCAATCCGGCAGTCCCAAGGATCCAAATTCGGGATCAGGCTCAGGATCAGGCGGACGCAAGCGCCCCGCCAATCGCAAGACACTGTTTACGATTGCGGCGGTCGTTGTGGTGGGACTTTGGCTGTCAAGCGGTGTCTATGTCGTTGAGCAGGGTGAGCAAGGTGTCGAACTGCGCTTTGGTGAATACACAACCACGAATGGCGCTGGTCTGCGCTGGCATTTGCCGTATCCGTTTGAGGAAGTGCTGATTGTCAATGTGCAGAGAGTGAACACGGTTGAAGTCGGCTATCGTCTGGATGAGCGCAATCGAACAGTCACACCTGTCAACCGCGAGGCATTGATGCTGACCGCCGATGAAAACATCATCGACATTCAGTTTGCGGTGCAGTACGATGTCAAGGACCCGAAACTGTTGCTGTTCAACGTCTCGGACCCATTGCATTTAGTGGTGCGCCAGGCGACCGAAAGCGCTGTCCGAGAAATTGTCGGCGGCAGCACCATGGACTTTGTGATTACCGAGGGGCGCGCTGAAGTTGCGCAGGGCACAAAGGTGCTGCTGCAGGAAATTCTTGATCGCTACGATACAGGTGTGAATGTCCGCGCAGTAGAGATGCAGAACGCCCAGCCGCCGGCGGAAGTTAAAGCCGCATTCGACGACGCTGTGAAAGCGCGTGAGGACGAGGAGCGTCTCAAAAATGAGGCTGAAGCCTATTACAACGACATCTTGCCGCGCGCCCGAGGACAGGCCGCTCGGCTCGTTGAGGAAGCTGTTGCATACAAAGAAAGCACAATTGCCCGCGCTGAAGGTGAGGCATCGCGGTTTCAGCAAATCTTTGATGAGTACATCAAAGCTCCGCAGATTACTCGCGATCGACTTTATCTGGAGTCGGTCGAGGACGTGCTGACCAATTCAACCAAGTTGATTATCGATCAGGAAAATGGCAATAACATCATTTACCTTCCGCTAGATCAGATTATTCAGCGCAGAAACAACAGTACCGATGTGACCGGCGGTCAGATTGGCCAGACCAATGATCAGTCCAGTTTCATCAATGAGATTACACGACCCAATCGAGACGTGAACCGCAACAATCGGATTCAAGGTTAATCGGACAACATACATTTAAAGGAACGCAATCATGTCAGCTAAAACACTGATTTTAGGTATCGTCGCGCTGATCGCCGGTGTAATCGTATACGAGTCTGTGTACTTCGTCGATGAACGGGAAAAAGCCATCATTTTTCAGTTTGGAAGAATCGTGGAGTCGCACGATCAAGCCGGTTTGCATTTCAAGAAGCCATTTGTTAACAATGTCAGGTATTTTGATGCGCGGATTCAGACTCTGGATGCCGACCCTGAACTGTATTTGACTGGAGAAAAGAAAAATCTGGTCGTTGATTCGTTTGCCAAATGGAGAATTCGCGATGTCGCCAAATACTACGTTACAGTAAGCGGTCTGCAATCCAATGCCAGGGCGAGACTCGCGCAACGGGTCAACGACAGTTTACGGCAGGAGTTTGGAAAGCGCGCAGTGCAAGAAGTGATTTCTGGAGATCGGGCCGAGATTATGGAATTGGTGCGTCGTGCTGTGGATAGCGAAGCGGCTGAATTTGGTGTTGAAGTGGTGGATGTCCGCCTCAAGCGTGTGGACTTGGACCCTGAGGTGAGCGAGCGTGTTTATGCCAGGATGGTCGCGGAGCGGGCGCGGGTCGCAAAAGAACTCCGGGCAAAAGGCGCAGAAGCCGCAGAAAAAATCAGAGCTGATGCCGATCGTCAGCGGGAAATCACTTTGGCGAATGCATACAGAGAAGCCGAGCAAATTCGCGGTGAAGGTGATGCGATCGCTACCTTAACCTATGCAGATGCATTTGGCCGCGACCCAGAGTTTTATCGTCTGTATCGCAGCTTGAATGCTTATCGCTCTACCTTTCGATCCAAAGATGATTTGTTCATTCTAGAGCCGACATCCGAATTTTTCCAGTACTTCAAGGGCAACACGCAAGTTGCGGACGATCGGATAGAGTCAGGATTTGTTGGACTGAATTCGACAAATCAGTAGACACGCATGCCAACTTGGAAGATACTTGTTACCGCAGTCGGCGTCGCTCTCGTTGTGGAGGGTATGATTTGTTTTGCGATGCCCGAGGTAACGCGCAACGCCGTCCGAAAGATTCTTGAGATGGATCTTAAGGTTTTCCGTATGATCGGTCTCGGGGCTTTTGTTTCAGGTTTGCTGATATTCGTAATCGCCACGCGCATCTGACACCCTCGCAGTTCACAGGCTATCAGGCTCAAATCTCGCCGCCTTCAGCGAGAGCTGGCTCATTATCTGCCGAACAAAATGCAACTGCAAAATATTGCTTTGCGGCTATGACTGATTCTTGGATTCAACTCGGCGGTGTCGAGCAGATTTTGCCGCCGGATGCTTGGGAACTGGAGATTCTGCGCCGTAAGATTCTGGATCGCCTGTTCCAGAACGGCTATGATCTGGTTGTTCCGCCCATAGCCGATTTTATCGAGTCACTGCTGGGCGGCACCAGTGAAGATTTGGATCTGCTGACGGTCAAGGCGCCCGATTATGCCAGCGGAAAATTGTTTGGCATTCGCGCCGACATGACACCGCAAATCGCTCGTATCGCAGCTCATCATATGCCGGTGAAAGACACCGTAGTTCGGCTATGCTATCTTGGATCAAACCTATTGGCTCGTCCGCGTCACCAGGGCGAGTCGCGGGAGTTGCTGCAATATGGCGCTGAGATCTTCGGTTCGCCATCCCCGCAAGCCGATGGCGAGGTTGTGCGACTGATGGTCGAATGTTTGCAGCTTGCAGGCGCACATCAGCTTTCGGTTTCAGTCGGTCATGTCGGTGTGATCGCTGCGCTGTTTGAGGCACTGGATTTGAATCGTGATCCGAACCGACGGCGTCAGGTGCTGACGGCAATGCAACAGTATTCGAAGCCATGCCTGCGGGAAATGGCTGCTGAATCAAAGCTGTCGCCCCAGGCAATGGACCTTTTGTGCAATGTGATTGATTGCAATGGCAGTGTTGCAGCGGCTGATGATATTCTGTTAAGAATTACGGGTGTCAGCGACGCGCTGGATGCACTGCTGACGGAGTTTGGTCAATTTATTGGGCAGCTGGCACAGGATGTCGAGGGCGTTGACTTTCAGCTTGATATGGCACAAGTCGGTGGGTTTCAGTACCATACAGGGGTTGTGTTTTCGGCATACGGAGCCGGCCATGGTTATGCGCTGGCCAATGGCGGCAGATATGACTGTGTGTTGTCAGGATATGGCCAGCTGTGCCCTGCTACTGGTTTCAGCGGTGATATGCGACTGTTGCGCCGTTTGCTTGGTCGCAAGAACCGCAAAGGAATTCTGCTTGCGCCAAACGCAAAGTTGCCTGAGGCCGAAATCAGCCGTCTTCTGAAAAACGACGATCGAGTCATTCGTCAGTTGCCGGGCCAGCCCGCAAGTGCAATGGATTTTGCTTGTGATCGCAAATTCATCAACCGAGACGGCCGCTGGGCTGTTGTGCCGTTCGGGCAGGAGTGACTTGTGGCAGTTCATACGTTCGCAGTTATTGGCGGTCAGTGGGGGGATGAAGGCAAAGGCAAGGTAGTTGATTGCCTCAGTTCCAACTCTGATGCTGTTGTTCGCTTTCAAGGAGGGCATAACGCCGGTCATACGCTGGTCGCAGCCGGTGAGAAAGTGATTGTTCACTTGATCCCAGCGGGTATTTTGCATCCGCAAGTTACAGCGTTTATCGGCAACGGAGTGGTGCTGTCTATTGATGCGCTGAGAAGAGAAATTGCCAGCATTCCCAAGCAAGTTGAAAACGTTGCCGGCCGGCTTAGAATCAGCGAGGATTGCGCTTTGCTGCTGCCAACTCATGCGGCGCTTGATCAGGCGCGCGAGAAAGCGAAAGGCAAAAAAGCCATTGGCACCACAAGCCGGGGCATCGGTCCTGCATATGAGGACAAAATCGCGCGCCGTGGTTTGAAACTGCACGATTTGAGCAATGCATCCCGCATGCGCGACAAAGCGACTGAGCTGATCGACTATCACAATTTCCTGCTTGATAAGTACTGTCATGCAGAGCCTTTCGACCGGGTCGAGGCAGTAGCCAAGCTTGAGGCGGCCAGAGAATGGATTATGCCCATGATGGCGGATGTTGTGAGCGAGGTTTCAGGCATGATCGAGCAGGGCAAGAAAGTTTTGTTTGAGGGTGCGCAAGGTGTAATGCTGGACATTGATCATGGCACTTTTCCGTTTGTGACCTCTTCAAATACAGGTGCCGGTGCGATCGTCACAGGCGCTGGGATTGCGCTTTCAAAAGTTCAGCATATTGTCGCAATTACCAAAGCATACACGACTCGTGTCGGGGCAGGACCGTTTCCAACTGAACTGCATGACCAGACCGGCAAGCATATCGCGGCGCGCGGTGCAGAATTTGGCGCCACGACAGGTCGGCCGCGGCGCTGCGGGTGGCTTGATGCAGTGCTGTTGCGGCGCGCCAATGCAATCAATGGCTTTCATGGACTTTGTATTACAAAATTGGATGTACTGGATCAACTGGAAACTATCTGTATCTGTTATGCGTATCGATTTGAGGGCCAGACTGTGACTGAGCTTTCGAGCAATGCCAAAAATCTAGAACGTTGCGAACCTGTGTATGAGGAAGTGCCTGGGTGGCTTGAGTCTACGCATGGCGTGACGCAATACGAGAAGTTACCAAGTCGCGCCAGATACTTTATTGAGCGGGTCGAGAAACTGATCGGCATTCCGGTTGACATCGTATCGACCGGACCCGATCGGTCGCACATCATCTATCGAAATTTCGACATTCAGAAATTCGCTGAAAACTGATTGCTCGGGAATGATGCTTATCCGATCTTGACCGAGCTGTTCAGTGTGATGGACCCGCCGTTGACGATTTGAGCCCGCAGCCCGCCTTTATGCAACCATTGCTTGACAAGTTTTGGGTGCCCGGTCATCTCACTGAGGTAAGTGCAAGGCTCACACAACCTGATTCCGTGAAGTGTTGCGCTTCCGACCTCAAAGGTATGTTGGACCAGATTGTTCAAATCGACATGGCGCGTCACGATATTGCGTCTGCATTCATTGTAGGGCAGGGCAATGCCATGATTTTCGTTGAGATACTCAAAGGCTTCGGCTTCAATCAGTGTAATTTGCTGGTCCGGTTCAATATTCGAGATTGACAACGTGCCCGCCATTTCGTAGTAGCGATCCCCTACAATGCCGCGATCTTTGACAACTTGTATACGCTCGACTGAATTCATTGATCCACCGGATTCCTCGGTGATGAACATAGCGATTACAATTCCAGTTTGCATTGGCGCTGATCCCGATGGTGGCGATTGATTGAGCCGCTTGAGTTTTGTAAATTATACGTGTTGGCCGAAACATAATTTGCACCCATCGCGCGACTTTTTGCTGAAGCCGCAAACAATTCATGGCCGCATTGCGCAGCAAGCCAACACGCAAAGAAAATACCAATATAATGCGCATTCGATTTTTGGGCCGAGGTGGCGAAATTGGCAGACGCGCTAGCTTCAGGTGCTAGTGGAGGAAACTCCGTGGAGGTTCAAGTCCTCTCCTCGGCACCACAAAATCATCTGCGGCAAACTGACTCAAAGTCGCAGCGTTGACAAGGCAGGCCAGTGACTCAGGGATCATGTCTGGGTAGCATTGGCAATGGTCTCGACGAGCCGAGCATATGGATAATCGTCCTTGATGACTGCGTTGGCGATTCCATTCAGCAATATGAGTCGAATAATCTGATTCTCAACTTTCTTGTCGTGTGCCATCGCACTGAGGAAATCCTCGGCGGTCATGCCCGGCGGCGGGGCCGTTGGAAGATCCGCTCGCGCGATCAAATTCTTGATGCCCTCTGCCTCATGTTTTTTCAGCATTCCTAAATCTTGCGAAAACTTCGCAGCAAGAACCATGCCGACACTGACCGCTTCACCATGCAACCAGTCTTTATATCCCAGCTTGGTCTCAATCGCATGGCCGAATGTATGGCCAAAATTCAAGATTGCCCGGATGCCTGACTCGCGCTCATCCGTTGCTACCACTTCAGCTTTGTTTCTGCACGACTGCTCAATGGCATAGGCTAAGCATTCCGCGTCACGTTGCGTCAGTGATTCCATCTCGCGTTCCAGCCAATCAAAAAAATACTGATCGCGAATGATTCCGTATTTGATGATTTCTGCGATTCCCGCATTCACTTCCCTTTGTGGCAAAGTCGCCAATGTATGTGTATCGCAAACTACACACTGCGGCTGGTTGAATGCACCGATCATGTTTTTTCCGCGAGCATGATTGACACCGGTTTTGCCGCCGACCGATGAATCTACCTGCGCGAGGAGCGTAGTTGGAACTTGGATATAGGGGATGCCCCGCTGATAACAGGCCGCAGCAAATCCGGTAATGTCCCCGACGACACCGCCGCCCAGCGCGATGAGCGTGGTTTTGCGGTCACATCGCGCGTCAATCAAGGCATCAAAGATGCCGTTGACGGTAACCAGGGTTTTGTTGATTTCGCCGTCGGCAAGGATATGCACCAAAACTTCGGCGATTGGAGCCAATGCCGCGCTAAGCCGGGTTGCGTATAGCGGCGCAATCGACTCATTGGTGACGATCATCACTTTTGATCCGTGAATGTGCGGGCGATACAGCTGTGTATCTGCAAGGATGTCTCGACCAATGTAGATTGGATACGAACGCGTATTTAACTCAACAGTCAGTGTGTTCATGTTGCAAGCAGGTAGTGTTCGATTTCCTGAGCCACTGTATCAATCAATTTCCCGTCCGTTCTGACTGTAAGATCTGCTTCGCTGCGATACAGGGGCATGCGTGTCTCCATCAGTTCGGACAGGCGGTCCAAGGGATTTGCCGCATCGAAATTGGGACGATTGCTGCGATTTCGTATTCGCTCATACTGCTGCACGGGTGTCGCATGCAGGTAGACGACGATGCCACGTCGAATCAGTTCACGATTTTGTGCGGATAAAATTGCCCCGCCGCCGGTGGCCAGAACGGCGCCGGTTAAATCTTGGTATTGTCTGAGCATGGCAGATTCACGCTTGCGGAACCCGGCTTCGCCTTCGGTCGCAAAAATTTTTGTGATGCTCTGATTTGCGGCTTGCTCGATCTGTTTGTCAAGATCAACAAATCCCACGGCCAGTCTTTGCGATAGCGCTCGTCCGACCGTTGTCTTCCCCGCACCCATCGGACCGATCAGCACGATCATCGGATTGGAATGCCTGTATCTGGATCGACTCACTGAATCCTCGACGGGTGCCCGAGCGAAGGCTCGCAGCACGTAAATTGATAAGCACTGCGATATTATCTGTGATAATATCTTCTTGATGAAAAGAAAAATTCTCATTCAAGCATTGCGATTTGTCGCCAACATGGCAGCCGCGGGCGTTGCGGCCGCATTCATTGCCGTTTTAGTGCTTTTGCCCGGTTTGCCGGACATTGAGTCGATTCAGCAGCTTGAGTTGAAGATTCCGCTGCGTATTTTCAGCGGGGACGCACAGCTGATGGGTGAATATGGTTCGGAACGCCGAATTCCGCTGCGAATTGAAGATGCGCCTAATCGTCTGATCGCAGCAATTCTTTCTGCCGAGGACGACCGCTATTACGAGCATGTTGGAATCGATTATCGCGGTCTGCTGAGAGCGATCTACGCCAATGTCCAGTCGGGCAGTCGCTCGCAGGGTGCCAGCACCATCACAATGCAGGTGGCGCGGAATTACTTTCTGACCCCGGAAAGAACCTATATCCGCAAAGCGCGCGAAGCGCTGCTGGCGCTGCGGCTTGAGCAGCGATTGACTAAAGATGAGATTTTTGAACTTTATCTCAACAAGATATTTCTCGGTCATCGCGCGTATGGCTTTCAAGCCGCGGCATCAGTTTACTATGGAAAGTCGCTGGAAGAGTTGACCAATGCACAGTTCGCGATGCTCGCAGCACTCCCGAAAGCT
The DNA here is from genome assembly GCA_965200545.1 of Arenicellales bacterium. GTDB lineage: Bacteria > Pseudomonadota > Gammaproteobacteria > Arenicellales > JAJDZL01 > JAJDZL01. The sequence goes on from CBDAUJ010000002.1 coordinate 1,244,116, forward strand.
CCGTCAGCTGTCAACCCCATTTCAAACCCTGAAACTGCACTGATTCGAAGAAACTATGTGCTGGATCGAATGTTCGGACTCGGCTACCTGTCACCGGCAAGTCATCAAAGCGCAATCGAAGAGCCGATCAGCGCCAAACTCCATTTGGCTGAAGTTGATCTGAAGGCCCCTTATGTGGCCGAACATATCCGTCAGTTCATGTTCGAGCAATATGGGGATGACGTGTATGCGGACGGTTACAGCGTTTACGCGACGATTCAATCCAAAGATCAGCGTGCGGCGGTGCAAGGTCTGCGCAAGGGCCTGATCACCTATGACATGCGGCATGGATATCGCGGTGCCGTCGACAAGCTGGATGTCGAAGCCTTTGACGGCGATATGGTGCGATTGAGTGATGCACTTAAGGAGGTGCCTTTCAGTCAGGAGATTGTTCCCGTCGTCATCACGGAAGTCACAGACGAGGCGGCGATTGCGGTGACACGCTCTGCGGAAATGATTACGATTCCCTTTGAGAAGATCAAATGGGCGCGCAAGCATCTGAGCAGTCGCGCTCTGGGTTCAAAGCTTGAAAAACCCAGCGAGGCGCTGAGTGTCGGGGATATTGTTTACGCGCGCTTGGATGAACAGCAGACCTGGACTGTATCCCAAATTCCGCAGGTTGGCGGCGCCCTGATTGCGATTGATGTTCACGATGGTGCGGTGCGGGCCATGGTTGGCGGTTTTGACTACTATATGAACAAATTCAATCGGGCAACCCAAGCGGTACGGCAAGTTGGATCGAACATCAAGCCATTCATCTATTCCGCTGCTCTGGAAAACGGCTACACCGCAGCCAGTATGGTTTCTGGCGCACCGGTTGTGATCAAAGACGAACAGACTGATATCCTTTGGCGCCCGGAGAACTACAGTGGTAAATTTTTTGGCACGACGCGCTTGCGTGAGGCACTGAGCCGGTCAGTCAATTTGGTATCAGTTCGGATTCTGCGCAGTATCGGCATTGAGCCGGCGGTCGCTCACATGTCCAAGTTCGGATTTGACAGAGAAGCCTTGCCACCGGGATTGGCCTTGGCCCTCGGCGCCTTCGAGACAACGCCAATGGAGGTCGTCACCGGCTACGCTGCATTCGCCAACGGCGGTTATGTTGTTGAGCCGTACTTTATTGATTTTGTCAAGGACCGTGATGGCAAGGTCGTCTATACGGGCAAGCGTTCTGAGGTTTGCAGTGTCTGCCTGGAGGAGCCGGCGGCTGCCAAAGCATCTGGATCCATGCCTTCGGTGCAGCGGGCCGATCGTGCGATTTCCAGCGCTAATGCATACATCATGCATGAAATGTTGCGCGAGGTTGTCAAGTCGGGTACTGCACGCAAAGCCAAGTCTCTAAAGCGTTCGGATATTGGCGGCAAAACGGGGACGACGAATGACTTTGAGGACGCTTGGTTTTCCGGTTTTGGAGGGGATGTCGCAGCGACCGTGTGGATTGGATTTGACAATCCTGCCGATCTTGGTCGTCATGAGGCCGGGGCCAGGGCTGCATTGCCGGTGTGGATTGATTTCATGGAAACTGCCTTGGAGGGCCGAGACGAAAATTTGCCGCACCCGCCTGATAATGTTGTCGCAGTGACAATTCACTCGCAAACCGGCGAGCCGGTCTTTGCAGATCATCCTGAGGGATTTACTGAAGTCTTTATGTTTGGCTCTGAGCCGCTTATAGCAACGGCTTCTACAGCCGATACTGAAGAACTTGCAACAGTACCGCAGTCGGTCGATGACCTATTTTGAGTAGATCGAAAGCGATGCGCAAGTCGAAACATCGAGTGCGCTGTGATGTGCGGTACGAGGCTGCCCGGATTATGGCGGAAGAAGGTGTGCGGGATTACAAGATGGCGAAAGAAAAAGCGGTGCGCCGCGTCGGCGCGACTGCTGGCCAGATTGTGCCGACAAACCTGGAAATCGAGGAATCTTTAGCTGAGCATTTGCAAATCTTTCAGCGCGAGTCGGTGTCTAGTGCACACCGCAAGTATTTGCGCACCGCGTGCGAACTGATGCAGCTGCTGTGCGCCTATTCACCTTTTGCAGTCGGCGCGGTGCTGACTGGCAACATTACTTCATCACGACCTATCGAGATGCATGTATTTTGCGATACGATCGAGGAAGTGTTTGAGCTGCTGGAAAAAAACGCACAGCGGCTTCGAATTGCAGACAAGCAGCCGCGATTTTTCGGCGGATTTAAGAATATTTCATGCCTGGAGCTGGAATATTTCGAAGTCAATGTTGAAATTCTCGCCTTTTTACGTGCGGATCCCTATCCGCCGCTGAGTCCTGTCGACGGCAAGCCGGTCCGCAAAGCTTCGCTGAAGAAAGTGACCAAGATGCTAAACGAGGCCTCTTTGTCGATGGCGGCTGCGCCAATGGGCTAAATGTTTGCAGAATCAAGCCGACGACGCGACTGTCGCTGATTTGCGGCGCCGGCTTGTACCGCCTTTTTCGCTGCTGCGGTTTGGAGCTTTACGTTTCTTTCGGGCAGTGCGGGTTTGTTTTGCCGCTGCTTTGGCTGTGATTATTTCCTGACAGTCTGCCAAAGTCAATTCTTTCGGAATACGATTTTTTGGAATGGTCGCATTGGTTTTGCCATCGGTGGCATAAGGTCCGTATCGTCCTTCAAGAATCTGAATGTCTGATCCTTCGAACGTCTTGAGGACGGTTTTCGGAAAATTTGTTTTTTTGCTTAAATTTTTCGGATCCGCCATGATCTCAAGCGCTCTTTCCAAGGTTAGAGCATAAGGATCATCATCGCCGCCTAGACTGGCGGTTGTGATTGCTTTGCCTGCTTGCTTGGTCGCAAGATAGAACCCAAACCGGCCTTTGGTGACAAAAAGGTCATGCCCGTCTTTGTTTTTGCCTAAATGAATTGGCAGTTTCGGACGCGCCAGAATTGCCTCGATATCCGCCATTGTTACCGTGTCTGGATTTTGCCCGGGATCCAGGCTGTAAGTGAGTTTCGTTTCTTGCTCTCCGTCTCGCAAGATGGCACTGATGTAAGGACCGTAACGACCTTTTGATACGATGATGTCGGAACCATCGCTGGCCGTGCCGAGTACCCGCGGACCTGTTGGCTTGCTGAACTGCTCCAAGGCCCAGTCGAAGTCCACAGTTTCCGGGTCGGTATCATCGGGCAGCGGGCGGAATTGCGGCTTGCCCTGTCCATCTTCCTGGCGCCCCAGTTGCAAAAACGGACTGCCCTGGCGCACACGAACAATAACGGTGCGCTTGCTATCCGGATGCTCGCCGAGGATTTTCTCAAATCGCGGTGCATCGCCGCCGTCTTTCAAGTCGACACTGAATTGTTTCCAAAAGTTGTCGAGCAGATCGACCCGCTGGCGTTCGCCGCGAGCGATTTCGTCGAGATTGTCTTCCAGTTTGCTGGTGAATTCGTAATCGATATAGCGGGTAAATCGCTGATTGAGATAGTTGACAACGGTACAGCCTAAGCCTTTGGCGATGAAACTCTGCTTGTCCATCTCAACATACTTGCGAGCTTGCAGTTTCGTGATTATAGTCGGCCAAGTGGAAGGGCGGCCAATGCCATGCTCCTCAAGCTGTTTGATCAGACTGGCCGTTGTATAGCGCGCCGGCGGCTGAGTGAAGTGCTGCTCGGTGTTGATCGCGCTCACCTGCAGCCGCTGTCCTTCCTGCAGCGGCGGCAGCTGATTTTCTGAGTTGTCTTTTGGGCTACGCCCATCAGGCCGAGTATCGCTCAGGTAAAGTGTCATCCAGCCCGGCTCAATGAGTGTGGAGCCGGTCATCTGGAAAGCGTAACTCGCGGTCTCGAAAACAGCGGTTACGCTGCGATATTTGGCATCTGTCATCTGGGACGCGACGGCACGGTTCCAGATCAGGCGATAAAGCGCAAACTGCTCTTTGGTCAAATCCGCTTGTACTGTCTGCGGTGTCAGTGCGATATCGGTCGGGCGAATGGCCTCATGCGCTTCTTGGGCATTTTTGGACTTTGTTTTGTAAAGTCGAGCCTTGGCGGGCAAATTGCTGCGGCCTAGTCGGGCGCCGATGTGGTCTCTGATCTGATCAATCGCCAAGCTTGACAAAGTCACAGAATCCGTGCGTGTATAGGTGATCAATCCGACTTGCTGACCGCTGATTGTGAGTCCCTCGTAGAGTTTCTGCGCCACCGCCGCGGTTTGCCTCGCACTCATTCTGAGTCTGCTGGCGGCATCTTGAACTAAAGTTGATGTGGTGTAAGGCGGTCGCGGTTTTTTCGACAGGATTTTGCTTGTGATCTTGGATACTGCGATGCATTTACGGTTGCCGCAGCGGTCTAATTCTGCTTCGATACTGGCTTTGGTCTCAGTGGCAGCGGACTCGCTGCAAATCGCAAATTTATCCAGTTTCTTGCCGGAGTGACTGATCAAGCTGGCTTTGAGCGATCGGGTTTCTGGATCTGGATTGCCGTCGCCGGCAATTGTCTGCAAAGCTGCTTCAAGGGTCCAGAATTCCTCAGGCTTGAAACGATTGATCTCGCGCTGACGCTCGACAATCAGCCGCAGAGCCGGGCTTTGCACCCGGCCGGCTGAAAGGCCGCCGGTATTGAGCTTGCGCATCAGCAGCTTCGATAAGTTAAACCCGACCAGCTGATCCAGCGCGTCGCGAGCCTGCTGTGCGTTGACTAAGTTATGCGAAATCTCAGACGGGTTGTCGATGGCGGCCTGTATCGCTTTGCCAGTGACTTCATGGAACACAATTCTATGCACTGGCTTGTGCTTGAGTTTGCCTTTTTTCTGCAGCCAGTCATAGACGTGATAAGAGATTGCCTCACCTTCGCGGTCCGGGTCTGTCGCAAGGTACAGTCTCTCGGCCGATTGCATGTTTTTCGTGATTGCCTTGACAAACTTTTTCTTTGATTCGATCAGCTCGTATTGGGGATTGAATTGATTTTCAATGTCAATGCTGACGGTTTCATAAATATGGCCGCCGGTGGCAAGGATGGTGAAAGAATCGCCGTTCTTGCCAGTATTCAGATAGCGGCCGATTGTTTTTGACTTCGCCGGTGACTCGACGACGACTAGATTGCGCATTGTGCTGGAAGCGAATAAGTGATTGAGAAACTAGAGATACGCAGATGCGATGAACACCGCATGCTGCGCACACCGCATTTACATTGTAATTGATTAAACTGAACGCGGGGCGCGACTGTGGGGCAGGCGACAAGACGGCAAGCATCGCAGACTTGGGCTATAACAGCGCAGCGGCCTCGTGATTTGATGATTCAGAGATTGCCAAAGAGCAGCGGCTCATCTGGAGCGAAGGCAAGCAGACAGGTCAACAGCCAGTGTTGCAATTCGGCTGGCGGGAAGTGCTCTGAATGGTCTGAATGCAGTTCAGCAGGGGTGATCATGGCAGCGTCAAAAGAGCCCTCCGCGCGGCTACAAAAGGCACCCGAAAGATTGCGGCAGCACTGGCACGCTCGGGTGCACGAAGCAATGGAAGTCTATGAAAAAGATCATCATGCGAGCAAAGACAGACAAGAAAGCCGACTCTTCGCAGTTTTTTCGAGCATAGCCGACACGGAACGCATGAGTTATCTTTTTCGGAGGTTTTGAATTTCAGGGCCTAGATTCAAATCGAGCGTGTGCTAATTGGAAGAACAGCACAGTTTATGACAGGTGCCCCAAGATCAAAACTTGATCATATTCCCGGAATGCCGGCCGCACGTTCTCCACACGATAATGATTGGCATCGGTTGGTCAAAACGACAAGATTGGGGTTGAGTGCACATTTTTTCCGATCAGTTGCGGTTTCGAAATAAGTGCTTTCCTTCAATAGATTGCAGCTCAAGCAGTGCCTGCATCGCATTCTTGCGCCGAATAAGACGGTCATGTATGGGGCGGCTTTATTTCATATTCGAATTCATCAATATCCGATTGACTCGGTAACGAATTGCGTTGCCGGCCAGCAACGGCATCGCCGTCATGTGCGGCATCTTGCGCAAAATGCACGGGTTCAGATCTGCATCGGCCTCACTGATTTTTTTGTATATTGCCCATTGTGAATATGCCAAACGCCGTTCACATCGACACCTGTCGAGCTGATTCCTGTTTGGTGCCGGTTGAATCTGCGGTGTCAATTCAGACGACATACTCGTCATTGAGTTTTTTGTTTCAATGAATGCGTTGCGCATTCTATTTGCCTTTTATGCCATGCCACTGAAAGAAATCCTGATTTATCCAGACCCGCGCCTGCGAACAGTTGCGATGCCGGTGACTGACTTCAACGCCGAAATCGCTCAGATTGTCGATGACATGGCGGAAACCATGTACCATGCCCCAGGTGTCGGTCTTGCATCGATTCAGGTAGGCATAGAGCAGGCAATCGTCGTGATTGATGTTTCCGAAACCAAAGATGATCTGAAGGTGCTGATTAATCCAAAAATCATTGACTGCCGTGGCGAGCAGGTCATTGAAGAGGGATGCCTTTCGTTTCCCGGCTACTGGGCAAGCATTCGTCGCAGCGAGTGGATTCGTTTTGAGGCATATGACGCTGACGGGATGCCTTATGAAATGGAGGCTGATGGCTTGTTTGCCGTTTGTGTGCAGCACGAAATTGATCACCTTTCCGGGAAACTTTTCACTGACTATTTATCACGGTTGAAAAATCAGCGGATGCGGCGGCATTTCGACAAGGCAGCCCGCTCCAGAAGACGCGCCAGCCTCGCAGACGCGTAGCGGCTGATCTCAGATTTGATCGGCATCAGCCCAAATATTCCATGCCGTCGCACGTGCTGAAACTATGTCACTGCGCGTCATTTTTGCGGGAACCCCGCAGTTTGCAGTCCCCAGTCTACGGCAGCTGATCGATTCGGAGCATACCGTTGCAGGAGTGCTGACACAGCCTGACCGCCGCCGCGGCCGCGGCCGCATCAGTATGCCGCCGGAGGTTAAATCCCTCGCACTGGAACATAATTTGGCCATCATACAGCCGCAGAAATTAAACCGCGAAGTCACAGCCACAATCGCAAGCCTCGAACCGGACTTGATGATTGTGGTTGCTTATGGATTGATGATTCCAAAAGAAATGCTTGCACTGCCGCGGCTGGGATGTGTAAATGTGCATGCCTCACTGTTGCCAAGGTGGCGCGGTGCGGCGCCGATTGCCCGTGCTATCGAATATGGTGACAGCGTGACGGGCATCAGTATTATGCAACTGGATGCCGGCTTGGACAGCGGACCGGTGTATTCGATGCGTCGCTGTCCGATTGAATCGGACGATACCACGCAATCTCTGCAGCTGAAACTGGCCGCGCTCGGCGCAGCGGAACTGAGTGCCGTTGTTGGGCAGATGGAAAGCAGCTGCATAACACCTCGCCCGCAAGATGAGACTGCGGCGACTTATGCCGCCAAACTCACATCTGCCGAGGCGCCGATCGACTGGCATGCCGCCGCCGCGCGGATCCAGCGTAAAATTCACGCCCTGAATCCCTGGCCGGTTGCGCACAGCTGGATTGCAGGCGAGCGAGTTCGAATCTGGCAAGCGCGGCTGTATGAAGATGCAAATCTGCGCGGCAAGCCGGGGCAAATCGTACTGCAGGACCAGCGAACTCTCGTGGTGATGACAGGTGCGGGTTTGCTGGAGATTACATGGCTGCAAAAGGAGGGCAAAAAAAGACTGCCGGCACACGATTTTCTGGCTGGCAACCCGCTGAAGACTGGCAGTGTCTTTGGATTGCAATGAAGGGTATTTCCGCCGCCAGAAAGAATTATCGTGGCAATACCCGCGCGGCCGCGGCCGATGCGATTGGTCGGATCATTCAATCCAGAGCCAGGATCGATCAGGTGATAGCGGCCGTCTGCACTGAATTTTCGATGCAGGACCGCCAGTTCATCGCCGAGCTGGTCTACGGTGTCGTTCGCTGGCATCTTCGACTGAGTTTCTACCTCACCGGCTTGCTTGATCGTCCGCTGAAAGCCAAACATGCAGATATTTCTACATTATTGCTGGTGGGCATGTATCAAATCGAGTTTATGCGCGTCGCCCGCTATGCCGCCGTATCGCAGACCGTAGCTGGCGCCGACGTGCTCGGCAAGCCGTGGGCTCGCAGTCTGATCAATGCCATACTGAGAAAATTTCTTGTTGCGGACGGTCACATTCGCACCCGCCAGATCGATGCAGCGATCCGATATTCCCATCCGCAGTGGATGGTTGAGATGCTGGAAGAGCAGTGGCCTGATGACTGGCAAGATATATTGCGCAACAACAACATGCGGCCGGTGATGGTTCTGCGTGTCAATCTCAATCGTTGCAGTGTGCCGCAGTATCTGCAACTGCTCAAAGACCAGCAGATTGCCGCGAGTGCCGCCGCAGCGGCGCCTGCCGCTGTGGTTTTGCATGCAAGGATGGCGCCAGCTGCATTGCCTGGATTTACACAGGGTTTGGTTTCGGTGCAGAATATGGCTTCGCAAATGGCTGCCCCTGCGCTCGCCCTGCAGTCGGGATATCGGGTTTTGGATGCCTGTTCTGCACCGGGCGGCAAGTTGACCCACATGCTTGAATTAGAGCCGGCGGTTGCGGACATGACTGCACTCGACATCAGTGAAATCCGCTGCAGTGAAATATTAGATAATCTGGCGCGGATGGGTCAATCAGCGAGAGTTATGACGGCGGATGCAGCGCAGCCAAAGAACTGGTGGAGCGGCGATCGGTTTGATCGCATTTTGCTTGATGCGCCATGTTCTGCGGTCGGTGTGATTCGTAAACATCCAGATATCAAGATTCATCGCCGGGCGACAGATGTCATGAAGTCTTCAGCGGCGCAGAAACGACTGCTCGGTGCGCTGCTGCCGTTGCTTGGCCCGGGTGGCAAACTGCTCTATACAACCTGTTCCATCCTGCGCCAGGAAAACGATGATGTGATCGGCGCGATTGTCAGGCATATGCCAGCTGTGCAAGTTCAACCGCTTGATGGCAGCTTCGGGCGGGCAACCCGTTTCGGTCGCCAGCGTCTGCCGGATTCAGATCACAGCGATGGTTTCTATTACGCCATGCTCACTAAAGAGTCGTGACGATCTGTTCTGCATCCTGGCTTGCCGCATCGCTTGCGACCAAAGGTGCCCGTGGGATGCGTACGGTTTTTGCCGCACTGACTTTTGCATGTTCGCTGGACGCGTTCGGCTTTGTCGTAGAAGAAGTTTCAGCTTCGCGTGTTGAGAGTGAGATTCGTCTTTCATTCAGCGCCTCGATTGAACTGACACAGCCCGTAATTGAAGCGCTGCGGGCAGGGGTGCCGGTTATGATTGTGACCGAAGCGAATATCTTTCAGCGCCGGTCTTATTTGCCCGATGATCTGATTGGCATCCACGAATCCACAGCCATCATCACCTACCGCAGCCTGTATGGGGACTACACGATTCGACGCAGTGGCAGCGATGCCGCTCAATCCTACGCAAGCTTGCCGAAAGCTCTGCAGTCCCTTGGCGAGCAGATTAAGCTCAAACTTGATCTTACTGATGAGAGTCTTCTCACGCCGGAGCCTTATCGCGGCCGCATACGGGTATATCTCAAGCGTTCTGGCCTGCCCTCGGTGATGCAGATTCCGGCTTACTTTGATGAGGCTTGGAATCTCAATACGGGCTGGCAATTATTTGACGTTTTATGAACGCGAGCCTGATCAAGCGACCGAGCAACATCTGGATTCTGCTGTCTGTGGTGTTGCTAGGCATCGTGTCTGTGACCATAGTGGACTTGATTCTTGGCACCTATTGGCTGGATTTGGCCAATGAAAATCAAGTTTTCCTGCTGTTTGTGAACTTGAGCGGGATCGGATTGCTTTGCATTTTGATTGGCTACTACAGCTACCATCTGCTCCGCCGCCGCCGGCAAAAAATTCTTGGCACGCAGCTGACTATGCGCTTCCTGAGAATATTTGCGGCACTGCTGCTCTCGGCACTTGGCATCGTTTACGTATTTTCTTTTCTGTCGATCAGTCGCGGCATAGAAAGTTGGTATGACGTACAGGTCTCCGAGGCGTTGCGGGAAGTGAATCAGCTGAGCGACTTGTTTATCGATTCTGTGGAAGAGAAACTTGCGCAGGATTTGAGCGATGTCGTTGAGCAGCTGGCAAAATCACCTACACGTGATGAAATTGGCGATATCTTGTTTGCCGCCCGAATCGCGGGGGACTATGAGGAGATTACCTATTTTGACGATCTGACCAGCGTCACTGGAATTGTGGCCTCGAGCTTGTCGAGTACTGATACACTGATTCCCCAAACGCCGGATCTGCGCATTATTGAACAAGCTCTGCTGAGCGAGCCGACATCAAGCTCCCCCGTTGGAAAAATTGTTCCGCTCGAAAGTGGCGGTGCGCAGCTTCGAATCCTGATTCCAGTGCTGATCGCCGATACCGATAAGCGTCATTTTTTGCAAGTCGTGTCACGCCTGCCGCAAAGTTCGCAGCGCCTTGCCGAGACCATTGGCAGCGTCAATGAGCAGTATCAGACACTCGTTTTTTTGCGGGCGCCCCTGAAGCTGAATTTCGTCCTGACTTTGACGTTCGTGACTTTGCTGGTGGTATTGCTGGCCATCTGGGCTGCAATGCAACTGACACAGCGTCTGGTTAATCCAATCTATCAGCTGTCCAAAGGCACACAAGAAGTCGCCAAAGGCGATTACGGCCGGATTTTGCCCCTGACCGCGCGCGACGACCTCGGCATACTGGTTGAGTCATTCAATACGATGACCGTCGAGATCAAGGAATCTCACGAAAAAATCCAGCGCAGTCAGGAACTCGCTGAACGCCAGCGATCTTACCTTGAGGTTGTGCTGAAGCATTTGTCATCTGGGGTTGTCTTCATTGAAGAGAATGTCAGACTGACGGACTTGAACCTTGCCGCACAGCGCATGCTGGGGATTGATGTGAGCGATTTGGAAAGCGTCGAGATTGAGGCAGCGATCGGCCGCTATGCGAACCTTGAGCCGCTGTTCAAAATGTTTCTCGTTGGCATTGCGGGTACGGAGTCTGATTTGGGTGACACCGTAAAAATGACGACCGACCAAGGCGAGCGGGTATTCAAGTGCGCAGTGACGAAACTTGCCGTCAGCGGCGGTTACAAAAACACGCATGTGGCGGTGATCGAGGACATCACAGATCTGGTCAATGCCCAGCGCGGACTGGTCTGGATGAATGTGGCGGAGCGTATGACGCACGAATTGCTTACGCCGCTGCAGCCCATACGCTTGGCAGTCGATAGAATTCGCCTGAAGACGCAAAAGTGTCTCGCGGCTGAGGATAGTGAGTCGCTGGAGTTTGCCTACAGCGCAATTAGTCGCCAGCTTGATTCAATGCAAAGAATTGTCAATGACTTTCGCGATTACCGCGGCATCAATAAACTCACTTGCAAGCAAGCGAACATCAATTCCATCATCAAGGATGTTGTTGCGCTGCTCGCCACCGGGCGGCAGCACAATTTGATTGCACTGCAGGTTGACAGGCGGCGCCAGACCATCATCGTTGATCCGGAACAGATCGTGAGGATGCTGAATAATCTGATTGCCAACGCGATTGATGCGGTCAGCGGCGTTGAGCATCCGCGTATCCATATCAAGACGAAATGGCTTGAAGACGATTCAATTCGCATCACCATCGCTGACAATGGACCGGGTTTTGACAGCGAGGTGCTGGAACGATTGTTTCAGCCGTACGTGTCGACCAAGAAAAAGGGCGTGGGACTGGGCCTCGGCATCGTGAAGCAGATCATCGATCGCCATGGCGGACAGATCCACGTTGTCAATTCGACTTCCGGCGGCGCTGAGGTCGTCGTGCAATTGCCAGCCGTCGGATCCCCGCCGGCGCATTCCGAAAGGAGTTTCAAGTGACCGCAAAACGAAACCGCATTCTTGTTGTCGATGATGAGCCGGATATCCGTCAGCTGATTGGCCAGTTGCTTGAGGACGACAACTATCTGGTCACGGAGGTGCATGATGCGGCGGCGGCCCGAACCGCTGTTCGTATGGAGAGGTTTGATGCGATATTGCTCGATATCTGGATGCCCGGTATCGATGGCATCACTTTGCTCAAGGAATGGCAGGAAGCCAAGCTGGGGGTGCCCGTGGTGATGATGTCTGCCCACGGCTCGATTGAGACAGCGGTTGAGGCGACGCAGCATGGCGCCTTGGATTTTCTTGAGAAACCTTTTTCTTCAGGCCGACTTTCGGTGACAGTGCGCAACGCGGTCGCAAGCCGGGAAAGCGCTACTGAGGACAAGTCTGGAGTCACCCCCGAAAAACCATCGACAAAGGTTACCCTCATCGGCTCCAGTGCGCCGATGAAGAGGCTGCGCGAGCAGCTCCGGAACATTGTCGCCACGGGCTGCAAGGTTATGATTGTCGGCGAGGCCGGAAGCGGCAAAAAATTCACTGCGCGCTATATTCACGAAAGCCGCTTCAGTGCGGAGGCACCATTTGTGACGCTCAATTGGCTTGCTGATCCTCCCGATCAGCACGCTGCTGCGGCGGCCTTGCAAGCCGCGCGCGGCGGTACTTTGCTGATTCCCAGCGTGGAGGCGCATGATGGCTATGGTCAGGTCAGGCTGCTGGGCCTGCTTAACGATATTGGGGCTCTGGCGGCGTCGGAGCCTGACGCAACGCCGGCTGTCATTGCGACAGCCGGCGCCGATATCAGATCACACCTCGCCGAAGGTGTATTGCGCAGTGATATTTTCCAGATTATGAACGAACTGACGGTTGAGATCCCGCCTTTGCGGGAGCGCGCCGAAGACATCCCTGAATTGGTCGGATACCTCGGCGATCAATTCAGTCAAGATGAGAATCTGCCCTATAAACGGTTTTCAACTGCCGCGCTGAACGCGCTTCGCAATCATCGTTGGGATGGCAATGTTCAGGAATTGAAAAATATCGTCTATCAGATTATGCTGCATGGTTCTGAAGAAATGATTTCTGGCATCGACATTGAGACGCAGATTGCAAAAACCGCCGTGATGCCAGTGGCTGCTGCTGCGACATCGGCGACCCATGCCGATACGGAGCATATGCTGACGTTCCGGGATGCGCGCAATGAATTTGAGCGGCGCTACCTGCTCAATAATCTAAAGGCCTGCTCTACCTTTACGGAGATGGCCAGTCGCACGGGCCTGCATCGATCAAGTCTGTTCCGCAAACTGAAAGAGCACAGCATTGATATTTTGCCCAGCGGCGAAGCAGAGACACTGGGACAAGAGAAGGTGAAATGACCAATGTGGTAATTTTCGGCGCTGGCACGGTGGGCGCCAGCGTCGCTGAGGCTTTGTCGAGCGAGGATAATAATGTCACAGTCGTGGATAAAGATCCAAAGGCCATGGATCATCGGCTGCAGAAACTTGATATCAAGTATGTTCAAGGCGATGCGATTGATCTCGAAGTGCTGGATCAGGCCAATATTCAGGACGCTGATCTGGTTTTGGCGGTGACCGACGATGACGGAACCAATATTCTAGCCAGCCATTTGTCGGTGCTGCGGGCGCGGGTGCCGCGCGTGATCGCCCGGATTCGCAACCATGCATATCACAAAAATCGTGAGGAGCTGTTCAAGACTGGCGATGTCGATTCGCACGTCGCAGGCGAGCATGAGCGTTCGGACGCACGCGATGATCGGCTGCGGATTGATGAAATATTCAACCCTGAGCGACTGGTCACGGAGCAGATTATGCGTCTGGTCATGCATCCTGGCGCTTTGCAGGTCGTCGAATTTGCCGGCGGCAGAATTCAACTGGTTGCGGTCAGAGCCGACGATACAGGCAAGCTGGTCGGTCACAAGATTCGTGAGCTGCGCGAGCATATTCCGAATGTGGAAACGCGTGTTGCGGCTGTGTACCAAAAATACGGTGGGATCATCCCGCATGCGGATACCGTCATTCAGCCGGGCGACGAGGTGTTCTTTATTGCCACGGCCGACCATATTGAGGAAGTCGTCACTGAATTGCGATCGGTGAATACCGAAACCGGCAATCGCGTCATGCTGGTCGGCGCCGGTCATATCGGGCTGGCGCTTGCCGAACAGATGCTGGCGGCCGACATGAAAGTCGTATTGATCGAGAAGCAGCAGCAGGTCGCCGAGCGGGCTGCACAGATGCTCCCTAAATGTCTGGTAATTTGCGGTGATGCCACTGATACTGATTTGCTGGAACGGGAGAACATTGCGATGATGGAGGTGTTCTGCTCTGTCACCGATCATGACGAAACCAACATCCTGTCTGCGATGATGGCCAAGCAAATGGGTGCAAAACGCACGATGGCTCTGGTGAACAATTCTGCTTTTGTTGATGTGCTTGAGCATTCCGGGGTTGACATTGTGATCTCGCCCAATCTGACTTCAATCAGTGAGATTTTTCGCCATATCCGCAGAGGCAGAACCGAAGCCGTGCACTCGTTGCGCCGCGGTGCCGCAGAAGCGATTGAGGCCGTTGTGCTGGATAAGTCGAAAGAGACTTCAAATGTGGTTGGACGGCGGGTCGGCGAACTGAAACTGCCAGAAGGAACGACGATCGGGGCGATCCTTCGCGGGGAACGGGTCTATACGACGTTTGACAATCTGCTCATTGAGCCTCAGGATCATGTGATTTTGTTTGTCGTTGACAAAAGCGGCAAGCGTATCAAGCAAATCCAGAAACTGTTTGAGCTGAAATTGGGCTCAATCCCCTCATTTTGGCCGTAAAACAGCCAGACAGCACACCATCGCACCATGCACTATAGAGCTGTCGCAAAAATTCTTGGCGTCATAATTTCGCTGTTCAGTGTGTCGATGCTGCCGCCGCTGGGCGTTGCCATCGCCTTTGGCGATGGTTCGGTGTTCGTGTTCCTGCTGTCTGCCGCGGTGACACTGCTACTGGGCTTGTGCTTTTGGTATCCGGTGCGCCACAACAAAGAACCGCTCGGTGTGCGGGAGGGTTTTTTGACAGTGGCAGCGTTCTGGATTTCGCTGGTGACCGTTGGTACATTGCCGTTTGTGTTTTCTGATAGCTTGAATGTCAGCTTTACTGACGCGTTTTTTGAATCGATGTCGGGGCTGACCACCACCGGTGCAACAGTTTTTCGAGGTCTCGACGGCATGCCGGTTTCCATCCTGTATTACCGTCAGCAGCTGCAGTGGCTCGGCGGCATGGGCATTGTGGTGCTGGCCCTTGCGGTGATCCCGATTCTGGGCATTGGCGGCATGCAGATGTATCTGGCAGAAATGCCCGGGGCAACCAAGGAATCCAAACTGACGCCGCGCATCAAAGAAACGGCCAAGGCCTTGTGGCTGATCTACGTCGCCATGACAATTATCTGCGCTTTGGTGTATCGCATGGCTGGCATGTCTTGGTTTGATGCAATCACGCACAGCTACTCCACGATTGCGATCGGTGGCTTTTCTACACATGATTCCAGTTTTGCTTATTTTGACAGTGACCTGATTCTGAGTGCGGCCATTGTGTTTATGGTATTGGCGGGCATCAATTTTTCACTGCATTTCGCGGTACTGGATAAATTGCACCTGAAACATTTCTTTCGCGAAATAAAGCGCCCTGGTCCGCGCAAGCGGCAAATCCGCTATTTTCGCACCAGTATCACTGCGCTCAAAGACTACTTTTACAACACTGAATTGCGCGTTTATGCAGGTATTTTGGCTTTCTCGGCGGTTATCGTTTGCACGGTGCTGCTATTCGCCCAGGTCTATGCGACAGACTGGGAGAGCATCAAGCACGGCCTGTTTCAGGTGGTGTCGATTGCGACGACCTCAGGGTTTACGACGGCTGATTTTGCCAACTGGCCACTGTTTCTGCCGGCATTGCTGCTTGCGACCAGTATTGTGGGAGGCTGCATCGGCTCGACTGCAGGCGGTCTGAAAGTGATGCGTGTGGTGCTGCTATTCAAGCAGGGCCGTCGGGAAATTGTGCAGTTGATTCATCCAGACGGTGTATTTCCGATTATGCTCAACAATAAGCCAGTCCCGGAGAGAATTATCAATTCAGTATGGGGATTTTTTGCACTGTATGTAGTCAGTTTTGTGATTCTTGCGCTGGCGCTGCAGGCGACTGGACTGGATCTGACCACAGCGTATTCGACGGTCACCGCCTGCTTGAACAATCTAGGTCCGGCACTTGGCACAGCGCAATCCAATTATGCAGATTTGCCGGCGGCCGCAAAGTGGGTGCTGGCCTTTACCATGATGCTGGGACGACTGGAACTTCTTGCGCTGCTCATCCTGCTGACGCCGCGCTATTGGCGCGATTGAGTGCAGATTGGGATGGTTTCAGAAATTTCGTTGCTTTGGCGGACGCAAAGCAGATCGCCAGGACGGAATTGCGCGAGCGATCGGAATTGGCGGGTTTTGTGGGAATTCAAAACGCTTTCGATTGCCTGCCGATGCCAAGCATCAGATGATTGAGCTGCCATGCATTCCTGTGCAGCAGTGCAATCCGCAGCAGCTCGCATCGTCTCGAATTCGCTTGATAGCAGGCCTGATTGACAGCTGTTCTCCTCATCTGGACGATGACTATTTCGCAGCATGCATCTTTAGACTCTTGTCGCTGTTCGCAGTGCTCGCTCATTTTGCCATAAAAACTAGTGATGATTTGGCGATAATACTTCGGTCTGCAGTCCGCGCCCGCGCGAGACTGACGCGAAAAACAATGATGGAGGATTAGAAAAATGAAATTGAAAACAGCCTTGGTCGGCCTGGCTGCGTGCGCCGCTACCTCGATCGCAGGTGCGGCAGAAATGAAAACTGAAATTGGCGCTGGTGAAGGTGCAGTGGACATTATCGCCTGGCCCGGCTACATCGAACGCGGCGAGACGAGCCCAGATTTCGATTGGGTTACCAGTTTTGAATCTGCGACTGGGTGCGAGGTGCGGGTCAAAACCGCCAATACGTCGGACGAGATGGTGGCGCTGATGAATGAAGGGGGCTTTGATCTGGTCACCGCTTCGGGCGATGCATCGCTTCGACTCATCGCCGGAAAACGCGTGCAGCCGGTCAACATCGATCTGATTCCAAGCTGGAATACAGTCGACGATCGGCTCAAGAACGCACCTTGGCACACGGTAGATGGCGTTCATTACGGCACCCCGTACATGTGGGGACCGAATGTATTGATGTACAACACAGATGTCTTTCCGGAACCGCCCCAAAGCTGGGAAGTGGTGTTCAGAGAGATGGCCTTGCCGGACGGGGTTTCCAACAAAGGACGTGTGCAAGCCTACGATGGTCCGATTCATGTGGCTGATGCTGCCTTGTTTCTGATGCACCATCGCCCGGAACTTGGGATCACCAGTCCCTACGAACTGAATGCAGAACAGTATGCGGTAGTGCTCGATTTACTTCGCGAGCAGCGGAAGATTGTGGGTCGCTACTGGCATAACGCTTTCATTCAAATGGATGATTTCACGAATGAAGGCGTAGTCGCATCAGGCTCGTGGCCTTTCCAGGTCAATCTGCTGCAGTCCCAAGAACTTCCGATCGCTTCGACTATCCCGGTTGAAGGCGCAACCGGCTGGTCTGACACGACGATGATGCATGTAGATGCCGCACATCCAAATTGCGCCTATATGTGGATGGAGCATACCCTGTCGTCGAATCTCCAAAGTGATTTGTCAGTTTGGTTTGGTGCGGTGCCGCCGGTATTGGCTGCCTGCACGGACGGTCGCGGCATGCAGACCGCTGAAGGCTGTGCGAAAAATGGACTGAATGATTTCGACAAGATCAAATTCTGGACCACTCCGGTGTCGAATTGTCCCAGTCAGGGAGAATGTGTGCCATACTACCGCTGGGTATCCGATTACATTGGTGTGATTGGCGGCCGCTGAGACCGTACAAGCACTATCGAATCGTCTCCGATTTGCTGCCGCTGGCCAACAATTGCGAGCGGCAGCAAAGACTTTGCACCCGAGCCTGACTGAATGGTTGCTGCAGTTCTGTTTAATCAGGTTACGCGAAAGTTCAGTAGCTTTGCCGCTGTCGACTGTATTGACCTTGAAATACAAGAAGGTGAGTTTTTTGCTCTTCTGGGGCCATCCGGTTCTGGCAAGACAACCTGCTTGCGTCTGATTTCTGGCATCGATCGCCCGACATCAGGCCGAATCGAGATATTTGGCGCCCGTTGCGACGATATTCCGCCCAACCGACGGCCTGTCAACACAGTTTTTCAGGATTATGCGCTTTTTCCGCATCTGAAAGTCATTGACAATGTTGCCTACAGCCTGCTGGTCAAAGGTGTGCCAAAAAAGGAGCGTCACCATGAAGCTGAACGCCTTTTGGAACTGGTCAAGCTCGGTGGTTTTGGCGGGCGCTCGCCTGCGCAGCTGTCAGGCGGCCAAAAACAGCGAGTCGCTTTGGCGCGGGCGCTGATCAACAAGCCGCGTATTCTGCTGCTTGACGAACCGCTTGGTGCATTGGACCTGAAGCTGCGCGAGCAGATGCAGGAAGAACTCAAGTCCCTGCAGCAATCTATCGGTATCACATTTATTTTTGTCACGCATGACCAGAATGAGGCTTTATCGATGTCGAATCGTATTGCGATCGTCAACGGCGGCCGGATCGTGCAGGTCGATTCGCCGCAGGAACTTTATCGCCGGCCCAGAACGCGGTTCGTGGCAGAATTTGTAGGTTCGTCGAATATCTTGCCCCCAGGCTTGAGTGATGCTGCCGGCGGTGCGAGAAAGTGGTCAAGTCTGCGGCCTGAATCGATTTCACTCGCTGCGCCCGGCGCTGGGCGCATCGATGGCATGGTCAAGTCGCATCGCTTCTTAGGCGCTGTGAGCCGCACTGTTGTCGCAGTCGCTGACGGGGAGATTCAGGTTGATCTCAGCGCTGCGGGCGAGTTGCCTGACATTGGCGCCGCAGTGTCCTTGAGCTGGGCATCAGCTGCACTCCACGCGATGCAAGACGAATGACAGCCGCTGCCACCGCAAGAGGCAATGAATCCGTTCGCCAATGGTCGGATGTATTTTGGAAAAAACCGCATCTGATCACTTTGCTGCTGCTTGCGCCGCCCATATTGTGGCTCGGGGTGGTTTATGTCGGTTCGCTGTTTACCTTGCTGCTGCAGAGCTTTTTCTCGATTGATGAGTTTTCTGGTTTGGTGCGTTATGAATTCACTCTCAAGACGTATCGCGAGCTGCTGTCACCGGTCAACTATGACATCATTATCCGCACAATCTTGATGGCTTGCGCGGTCACTGTGGCTGCGGCGATCATTGCTTTTCCGATCGCCTATTATGCGGCTCGCTATGCGCGCGGCAAATACAAGGCAATATTTTATCTGGGTGTTATGCTGCCGCTTTGGTCGAGCTATTTGGTCAAGATTTACGCTTGGAAGCTCATCCTTGCCAAGGAGGGGATCATCAGCTGGCTGGTGGACACTTTGGGCATGCGGTTCATACTGGAGGCAGTGCTGGCACTGCCAGTGGTTGGCGGAAACTCACTGTCGGTGACCTATATCGGCACCTTTATTGTGCTGCTGTATGTCTGGCTGCCATTTATGATTCTGCCAGTACAGGCGGTGCTTGAGCGGATTCCTTCGGCCCTGCTGCATTCTTCGGGTGATCTTGGAGCTACCGCCGGCCAGACGCTTCGATTGATTACGATTCCATTGGCGCTCCCGGGTGTGGCTGCCGGCTCGATATTTACGTTTTCCCTTACTTTAGGCGACTTTATTGTGCCGCAGATCATTGGCTCTTCAAGACTTTTCATTGGCCAAGCCGTCTATGCGCATCAGGGCACCGCAGGAAACATTCCGCTGGCAGCGGCATTCGCGGTGGTGCCGATACTGGTGATGGCAGTGTATCTGGCGATTGCCAAACGCCAAGGAGCTTTTGATGCACTCTGAATCACGCGCGCCGATGGCGCTCAAGGCGGCCGCGGGCGCCGGGCTTGCATTTTTGCACTTGCCTATCGCTTTGATTTTTCTCTACGCATTCACGACTGAGGACAAAAGCTATCAGTTTCCACCTCCCGCCTTGACTCTCAAATGGTTCGGTGTCACTTGGAATCGGCCCGATGTGTGGGATGCATTGCGGCTGTCGCTCGAAGTCGCGACTGTCTCGACACTGATTGCCATTGTATTGGGCACTTTGTGTGCGGCTGCGGTTTCCAAGCTGAGGTTCTTCGGTCGCGAGACGATTTCTCTGCTGGTGATATTGCCGATTGCATTGCCTGGCATTATTACCGGCATTTCATTGCGCTCGGCATTCAATATTCTGGATATTCCGTTTTCGACCTGGACCATTATCTTGGGTCATGCAACATTCTGTGTAGTTGTGGTGTACAACAATGCGATTGCGCGCTTTAGGAGAATTTCCGCCTCGCTGATTGAGGCGTCTTACGACCTTGGCGCAAATGCGTTCCAAACATTTCGCTATGTGCTGCTGCCGAATTTAGGAACGGCGCTGCTGGCAGGCGGGATGCTCGCATTTGCGCTATCGTTCGATGAGGTGATTGTGACAACCTTTACTGCGGGTCAGCAGCAGACGCTGCCGATCTGGATGCTTGAGGAGCTGGTGCGTCCGCGTCAGCGCCCCGTAACCAATGTAGTTGCTATGGTGGTTGTACTAGTGACTTTCCTGCCCATTCTGGGCGCCTACTATCTGACTCGAGACAAGTCGACGAGTCATCGCGAGGCGTAATTCCAGCTGGAGCTCAGGTTTCATCAAAAAATGAATTGCTTTCGATACGGCAGGCGCTGTGTTTCTATGACAGGGCAGGATTTTATATCGCGTTGAGAAAGAGCGGTCATTGGGCTCCGCCTGTCACTTTTCTCATTTTTTTGCTTTGAACAGCCTGGCTCATGATCTCGGCATTACGGTTTCCGAAGGTATAGAGATGAAACCGGTTGGTCGAAAAAATAAAACGATGTACAGAGGGTATACGTCAAATTTTTTCATTTTTCAAAATCTTCACGACCGGCCGCTTTCTCAGGCAGCCCGGCATCAGCCGCCGCGGCAGATAACTGCGACAAGGCCAAGCTGTGACCTTGTCGCAGACTGTCCATACGGCGCTGTCAGGCCAGCTGCTGCCAGAATCACCGCTGATCGGCTGCGGCTGCAAGCAGGTTTGGCGATGATCCCCTTGACATGACGGTTCTAGCTGCCCTTTTGCTTGTTTGGCTATGGTTGGTCAGCTGGCGCAAGAATTGGAAGAAAACGCCCAGTTCCCGCCGCCTTTGCATTGAAAGCGCTGGCGAACCAAGGCAAGGATTGCCTCGGTTCCGCATCCTTTGCTATTTGGATTTGGCGACCATGCCGGCGCGGGCGGATTGGGATCGGGAGGGGTTTGGAACCAGGCTCTTGTGATTGGTTGGTTATAACGAAAACTCCGGCTATCGGACGCATGCATGGCCATGCAATGCTCTGTATCCGGATCTGTCCGAAGTGTTTGAGTCCATGAAGCAAAAGGTATATTTCCGTTCAGTCCATGACTTATCATTAATCGTGGAAACAAACTGATCTGACTGAACGCCCAGGCCGCCTGTCCTTTTCTCCATGCCCCATAATTCATGAAATACGGCGGATCTATAAAGCAGACGCTTTTATCCTCAAGCGTTCCATCGGCTCTGCAATTAGCAATTACCTGCGGGACAGCTGAGCCTGTATCCGCGCTGTAATCAACCTCCCATTCGCGATTGCCATTGAGCGTTGCGGCTGCAGAAACACTAAACTCACCGCCAGCGAGTCTTTGAACCGTCCCCGCGGTCTGCCCCCCATCCCGGCCCCGCCATAAGCAAGGCTGCCAGCGCGGCAGTGACTGCTAATAGCATTCGTTTCATTGTTTTCTCCTTTCAGGGGCGGTTATCAGGTGCTATCGCAGCCCAATGCCATTCTCGCTTCGGCGTGCGTATGCTTGGGGTGATCGTCCAAGGTCTGGGCCAGATTGCTTTGCCCGCACAGACAGTTGCGGACATCAAAAGGGGTGCGGGGGCTGATCGAGAAGCACCCGGTGCTGCCGCTGAGAATGTTGGTATTCGCAGGCGTGTAGGTTCCGCCCGTCATGAAACACAGCGTGTTGATTGGATTGGCCAGTCCAAGCCCTGTCACATCCGCATAGTAAATGGCGGTATAGGGCGTTTTGGCGGCAACGGAGATGTTGTTGACTACTCTGGCCACCGCGTTTGTCGACGTGACCGTCCCTAAATCTGTTTCACTGACCTGGGTTCCTGTTTTGCTGTTGATCACCCGCAGTTTCAGGGGAAATTCGCTAACCGAGGAATCGCCGCCAAGCCGCCCCCTCAAGAATGAGTAGGTAACGCCAAAGAAGTTATTCGTGAAAATGCCCTGCATGCCCGCGCCGTTTATCACGCTGAGATTGATCGCAAGATGGTTGCCATCAATATTATGGACATGGCCGCCCCCGCAGGCGGGCTGGCCGACCAGTCCCGGCGCGGCCATCAGCAAGGCCGCCAGCGCGGCGGCAAGTGCCGTTAATCTAGCGAGTCGGGGGGGGGAATCAGCCTATTGGATTGTTTCATGTTCTGCTTCTCCGGTTATCTGGTTAAGCATTCAGCGTTATCTCCCGGCGCATAGGAGTCAACGGCACCGATTGCATCCGAATGATAGCACATCTGAGCACTCTGCTCAGGGGAATCAAGGGGCAGGGGGCAGAAGTCTCGAATTCGGACAGGAGCTTGATCTGCTGGTCGGGATGCGTGTGAGACGTGCCCTATTGTTGTGCCAGCAGCCGTGCAGACATCAATTGAATTCTCACCTTGTTCTGTCAATTTTGAAAATTCTGACGCATACCCGTGTACAGATAAGATAAAGTCGTAAAAATAATAATTTATCGATCATTATGGAGAGGTCAAGACTATATCCCTCCGCACTATATGCGGCGTTTGCGATCGCTGGTTGCGCCGAACAAGTGTGTTGTGACTTACGGTCAGCGCCGAAGTGGCTAAACGACCCTGATTACCCGATATGTGCAAAGAGTATGAGCCTGATGCCCTGGTGGCCGCCGGTCAGGACATCTTCGTTCGAGATTATCTGGAAAGTCAATCGATAGCGAAGCTGAGAAGTTTCGTTGGGAATCATTTAACTTTCGTGATCGACGAGGCGCAGCATGTGCGTGATATTGGCTTGAACCTGAAACTGATTGTTGATCACATTCCTGATATTTCGGTTGTCGCAACGGAATTATCTTCGTTTGGATTGGGACATGCAGCTGGTACGCCGCTGACTGGTTGCAAGCATACACTTGTTTTGTCGCTACTGGAACAATCGGAAATTCAGGTGCGGAAGTCACGCCATGAAACAGCTTCGAATCTTGAAGCTCGCCGGATTTACGGAGCCTATCCAGAGGTTGTTCTCAAAGAATCAAATCAAGAGCGTGAATTGTATTTGCAGGAATTGATTGATTCATATCTGCTCAAGGATATTCTGCAAGCCGGTGCGGTACGGCTGACCGACAAGCTGCTGCGTCTGCTGCAGCCAATCGCTTTTCAAATTGGAAAGCAGGTTTCTCTGACTGAATTAGGCTAGCAGCTTGGCATGAGCAAGAATTCGGCTGAACGCTGTCTGAATTTGCTGGAGAACACTTTTGTCCTTTACAGCCGCAGCGTTTTCAGCCGCAACTTGCGCAAAGAAATTTCAAAAAGTCGGAGATATTATTTTTATGACAATCGCATTCGCAATGCGCCGATGCGTAATTTCAATGTACTTTCGCTGCGTGATGATGTCGGTGCTTTATGGGAGAATTACGTGATGGCAGAGCGATTGAAGAGAAATTTGTACTTGGGATATCGAATAGAGAGTTTTTTCTGGCGAACTCATGATCGTCAGGAGATTATCTCATGGAGGAAGAGGGCGGATGCATTGCGGCCGCTGAAATGAAGAGGTCCCGACAGCCAGCGTACAAAAGACTGGCGGCTTGGGCCAAAGCCTATCCTGAATGTGAGTATCAGATTGTTCATCCGGACAATTATCTGGATTTCATTTGTATTGAAAATTAAGCATGGGATCTATCTTCAAGCTCGCGCAATGTTCTTTCCGTCAAGTCTTGGCTCTGAGTATTTCTCGTTGGTGAAGAGTGATATCTCACCCCTGAAAGCAACGCGATTATTTGAGGATAGGCAGTGAATTTGGCATAATCTGAGCTCTAGAAGGATATTTGCGCGAATAGTGAATGTTCTAACCGTTGAGCTGTAGCCGCCATTGATGGAGCCGAGACCTTTTCCGAAACCTGTCCCTGCTGAGCCTCTTGGCGAGGTCGAGTGGCTTCAGCGGACGGATCGGGCCGAAGTGGGACGCGAGCCGTTCTTTTGCGGCCGTGATGCCGAATACGAGGTTTTTCAAAAAGCGGCGACTAGTCTTTTGTCAGGTCACGTTGGCGGTGGGACCATGATCTTCCAAGGGGCGCCCGGAGCGGGTAAGTCAGCACTGCTGCAAGAGTGCATGGAAGCGGTGCGCCGGCACTCGACGCCCCAGGAGCCGTGGGTGGCCGTGTCGGTTTCCGCGAGCGGCTTGAAATCGTCTCTGGAGGTGATTGCAGCCTTGGCCGATGCGGCCGATGCGGAGAGCCGGCGGCTGTCTCGGCTCAGTTCAAGCGCGTCGAAACTGGAGCCTTTGGCGAATCTGGGCAAACGGCTTTATGATGAGCTGTCGCAGCGGGGCTTCTCGCTGGCGGGAGTTGCGGTCGGGGGCAAGAGCCAAACGGAGTCGGATGCCGAGGTGCTGCCGGCGGGACTGTTTCGCAATGCCGCGCCGCTGCTGGAGGATTTTCGCTTCGTCGTATTGGTCGATGAGGCGCAGAACACGCCGGTGCGTGAGAGGACGAAAGCCGTTCTTGACTGCTTGCACCGGGACCCGCAGGGGATTCATCTGGTGGCGGCGTTTTTTGGATTGGGCGATACTGAGGAGGTGCTGGGCGAGTGCGGACTGTCGCGGCTTGCGATTGGGCGGGTTGTGAATTTGGAACCGCTTTCCCTGGCCGATGCGGCCGGCTCATTCAGGCGCATGCTTGACACGTATTACGCTGGCAGCGATGCGGAAAAAGACACTTGGTCCGTCTCTTTGGCCGAGTTGTCACAGGGCTGGCCGCAGCATATCAGCGGTATCGGCTATGGTGCCGGCGCAGTGATTCGTGAAAATCATGGGAAGCTGACGCGCTCATGTCTTGCGAAAGCGTTGGAGCAGGGCGTTGAGCAGAAAAATGAATATTATGAAAAGCGCCTTATAGCTGGCAAGTATCCACCTTGGGTATACAAGCAGATAGCGCTGAAAGCGGCAAAAAATCAAGGCCAGCTTGCGGGCATTATTACGTATGAGGAGGTGTATAGCCTGACTGAATCGGTTCGAAAAATGCAAAACCAAACTGTTGGCGAGTTTGTCACGACTGCCTTGCATGCCGGTCTGCTGGCGCCGGTGGACGGTCTGCCCTTTCACTATTGCTTTCCGATTCCGTCTTTGGGTGATTATCTGAGAGCGCTGCCGGTCGCGTTGCCCGATTCAGCCTGAGCCGTGTATGTCTGAGACCGACACGAGTGATCAGAATCAAGTTTTTCCTTTGACCGGATATCACCGCTTAAGGTGATTGGCTAATTGGCTGGATTCTGGGACTGGCCGCTGCTTCGAGGCGCGGTGAGTCTGAAAAACGATGCGGTACCAGTGATTGCTGTTGAGACCGAGTTTCAGACAGGTTGCTCCACCAGTTTCTTCATGGCAAGCGGTAAAGAACAAAACCACACAAATATCTGGCGATAGCCAGTGAATTTGGCATAATCTGAGCTGTCGAAGGATGTTTTCGCGAATATAGCGAATGTTCCAGCTGTTGAGCTGTAGATGCCTGCATGAACCCCAGACCTTTTCCGAAACCTGCCCCCGCTGAGCCTCTTGACGAGGCTGTCTGGCTAGACCAAACCGATCGGGCCGAAGTGGGCCGCGAGCCGTTCTTTTGCGGCCGTGATGCCGAATACGAGGTTTTTCAAAAAGCGGCGACCAGTCTTTTGTCAGGTCGCGTTGGCGGCGGGACCATGATCTTCCAAGGGGCGCCCGGAGCGGGCAAGTCAGCGCTTCTGCAAGAATGCATGGAGGCAGTCCGCCGGCACTCGACTCCCCAAGAGCCGTGGGTAGCTGCAGCGGTCGAGTTCAATGACTTGAAATCCCCTCGATCGGTAATGGCTGCTCTGATTCATGCTGCCGATGCGGAGACTCAGCGGCTCTCAGCACTTGTTTCAGATGACTCAAAAGTGAAGCATTTGGTGAATTTAGGCAAAAGACTTTATGACGAGCTGTCGCGGCGAGGTTTCTCATTCGCAGGCGTTTCCATCGGCGGGGAGAGTCAGACCGAACATAATACTGAGATATCGCCAGCAGAGCTGTTTCGCAATGCCGCGCCGCTGCTGGAGGATTTTCGCTTCGTCGTATTTGTCGATGAGGCGCAGAACACGCCGGTGCATGAGATGACGAAAGCCGTTCTTGACTGCTTGCATCGGGCTCCGCAAGGGGTTTGCCTGGTGGCGGCCTTTTTCGGATTGAGCGACACAAAAGACATATTGAGGAAATGCGGACTATCAAGACTTGCGAGTGGCCGGGTGGTCAATTTAGAGCTTCTTTCGAAAAATCAGTCCAAGGGATCGTTCACGCGCATGCTGAACGCTTACTATCGCGGAACGCGAGAAGAGAAAAGCTTTTGGGCTGAAACACTGGCTGAGCTGTCGCAAGGCTGGCCGCAGCATATCAATCGAGTTGGCGTGGCCGCCGGGCGCGTTCTTAGCTCCAATGGCCGGGTGTTGGAACGTGTTCTGCTTGATAGAGTTTTGGAATTGGGTGTTGAGCAGAAAAACAAATATTATGCGCAAAGGCTGGAGGCGGGCGGATACCCGCCTTGGGTATACAAGCAGATAGCGCTGAAAGCCGCAAAAAATCAAGGTCAGCTTTCTGGTATTGTTACTTTCGAGGAAGTTGACAGTTTGACTGAATCAGCTCGAAAAAATGAAAATCAAACTGCTGGCGAGCTTGTCGAGAGTGCCTTGCATGCCGGTCTGCTGGCGCCAGTGGACAGTCTGCCCTTTCACTATTGCTTTCCGATTCCGTCTTTGGGTGATTATCTGAGGGCGCTGCCAGTCGCACTGCCTGATTCTGCCTGAGCCGCTGGATCTGCTGTGTGTTCGGGTCGACACTAAACTTTTTTGCCAATCGGAAAGTTCTGAATATTTTGGCTGAATGCCGCGTGATTGATGCACACCGCATATGGAATATTTCTCTGATCTGTCCAGAAAAACAGCCTTGATTACTGGGGCTTCTAGCGGTATCGGTCTGCATTTTGCGCACACTTTAGCCAATGCTGGCGCCAAAGTTATTCTGATTGCAAGACGAAAACAGCAGCTTGATCTTGCCGTTGCGCAAATCCAAAACCGCGGCGGAATTGCTGCGCGGGCAGTGATGGATGTTACGTCGAAAAGAAGTGTCGATGCGGCTTTTGAGAGCGCAGGCAAAATCTTCGGTCGCATCGATGTAGTCATCAACAATGCTGGAATCGCTTCCGGCGGCAAGGCACTGGAGGTGTCTGAAAGTCAATGGGATCAGGTGATCGACACCAACCTTAAAGGCGTTTGGCTGGCGGCTCAGGCCGCGGCGCAAATGATGTCGGCTGACTGCCGCGGCGGATCGCTGATCAATATTGCGTCGATTTTGGGCATTCGCGTGATGGGCGGAGTCGTGCCCTACGCCGTCTCAAAAGCAGCTGTGGATCACCTCACACGGGTGCTGGCTTACGAGTGGGCAGTTCATGGCATTCGTGTCAACACGATCGCGCCGGGCTATGTGCTCACTGACATGAATCGCGCCTGGCTGCAGTCTCCGGCGGGCGAGAAGGTCAAGCATAAAATTCCCCAGCGCCGCTTCGGCAAAGTTCAGGACCTTGAGGGGCCGATGCTGCTGCTCGCTTCAGACGCATCTTCCTATATGACCGGTGCAACCATCGTGGTGGATGGCGGGCATTTGCAATCATCAATGTAACGGACAATCATCATGGATTTTAATCTTTGTGAACAGGTAATAGATTTTCAGCGACGGATTCGTTGTTTTATTGATGCCGAGGTCATTCCTGTAGAAATCATCCCAGAGGCGTACGATGAAGGCGAGAATATTACGGATCAGTATCTGCAGCCGCTGCGAGAAAAAGCGCGGTCGCAAGGGCTGTGGTGTCTGCAGATGCCGCAGTCACGCGGCGGTGGCGGACTTGATACAGTCGGCATGGCTGCCTGCTATGAAGAGATGGGCAGATCAATATTTGGCCCCGTCGTTTTCAACAGTGCGGCGCCCGATGATGGCAATATGATTGTGCTGGAGCGTGTTGGCACACCGGCTCAAAAAGAAAGATGGTTGCAGCCGATTATTGACGGTGAAGTGCGTTCGGCCCTGGCGATGACCGAGCCGGCCCCCGGGTCAGGCTCTGACCCGCTCGGCATGATGCTGACGAAAGCGCAGCGAAAAGGCGATACCTGGATCGTTCATGGCCATAAATGGTTTATCACCGGTGCGGGTGTCGCCCAGCATTTCATTTTGCTGGCCAGAACCTCAGATGATCCGCGCAAGGGGTTGACCGCGTTTATGTTTGATCGTGATGATCCCGGCTGGGAATTGGTCCGTCGCATTCCGATTATGGGCCCGGAAGAACATGGCGGACACTGTGAGCTGAAATTCAACGGGCTCGAAATTCCGGATGAGAATCGCCTGCTGGAAGTAGGCGATGGCATGAAAGTGGTGCAGATGCGTTTGGGCACCGCCCGCTTGACACACTGCATGCGCTGGCTGGGCCTTTGCCGCCGCGCATTGGAAATTGCCAGCGAATATGTTGCGGACCGCCGCGCTTTCGGCCACACGCTGATAGAGCACGAAGGGGTGCAGTGGATGCTTGGCGAAGCAGCAGCACAGGTTCATTTGGGCCGGCTGCTGACGATGCACGCTGCCTGGAAACTGACTCAGGGCGATTTCGCGCGCAAGGAAATTTCAATTGCTAAGGTATTGGTCGCCGATACGCTGCACCAGGTTGTTGACACGGCGATTCAGATGCTGGGCGCGAAAGGCTATTCGAAAGACACTGTGCTGGAATGGATGTACCGCTACCAGCGACAGTCCAGACTGGTCGATGGCGCTTCCGAAGTGCATAAAATGGTACTGTCCAAATACTACATGAGCGAGGGAGACGCGTTCTTTCAATGGGGCGCCTGAAAAACAGATTGAATAAACGTCAATGCCGGCACAAGGTCTACGCATGCACACGGACATCTCACTAAACGACAAATACACGGCAACCTCCGGTCGCATCTTTGTCACCGGTATCCAGGCCTTGGTGCGCCTGGCATTGCAGCAGCGTCGGGTGGACCAGGCCAACGGACTGAATACCGCAGGCTATATCAGCGGGTATCGGGGATCGCCCCTGGGCTCATTTGATCAGCAGCTGTGGCAAGCGAAAGAATTTCTTGATACGCATAAAATTGTTTTTCAGCCGGGCATCAATGAGGATTTGGCAGCGACTGCCATCTGGGGCACACAGCAGGCTGAACTCAATGGCGAAGGGAAATACGATGGTGTATTTGCAATCTGGTATGGCAAAGGTCCGGGCGTAGATCGCAGCGGCGACGCATTTCGTCATGCCAACCTGGCGGGCACCTCAAGATACGGGGGCGTTCTGGCAGCGCTTGGCGATGATCATGCGTGCGAGTCATCGACCACCGCGCATCAAAGTGAATTCGCGCTTGTCGATGCCATGATGCCGATTTTGAATCCTGCCTCGGTGCAGGACATTCTAGACTTTGGACTCGTTGGCTGGCAGCTTTCGAGATTTTCCGGGTGCTGGGTTGGATTGAAATGTGTGCACGATACGGTCGAGGCAACCTCCTCCATCGAATTGACGCAGCCATATCCGCAACTGCTAAACCCCGAAGATTTTGGTTTGCCGGCCGCTGGACTCAACATCCGCTTGCCGGATACGCCGCTGGCGCAGGAACAGCGTTTGCATCAGTTCAAATTGCCGGCGGTACACCGGTACTGGCGGGAAAACTCTCTTGATCGACTGATATACGATCCGCCAGATGCCACCGTGGGAATCATTACTACTGGCAAATCCTATTCAGATGTCAGAAGAGCATTGAGCGAACTTCATATTGATCAGGCTGAAGCCGTGCGTCTTGGACTGCGCCTCTGCAAGCTGGCGCTGAGCTGGCCCATTGAGCGAGAAGGATTGCTTCGGTTCGCCAAAGGTCTAAAAAAAATCATCGTCATTGAGGAAAAGCGTCCGCTGGTCGAAGATCAGGTCAAGAATTTGCTGTACAGCTGCGCTCAGCGGCCGAGCGTAGTCGGCAAGCTGGATGAGCAAGGCAAGTCCCTGTTGCCTTCGACCGCGCGTCTGGACGCCATGCAAATCGCATATGCTCTCGGTTCGCAGCTGCTGACTCAAGTGCCGTCTGAAACTCTGCGCAGTGCTTTGCAGGCCGTTCAATCGATTCTCGATCGAGCTCCCGCGCCGGCGCCTATGCAACGCATGCCATACTTTTGTGCGGGGTGTCCGCACAATACCTCAACCAAAGTGCCCCAAGACAGCATTGCTTTGGCCGGAATCGGCTGTCACTACATGGTGCAGTGGATGGATCGGTCGACTGCCCGCTATACACAAATGGGCGCCGAAGGTGCAAGCTGGATCGGAGAAAGTCGCTTTTCCAAGCGCGACCATGTCTTTCAGAATATCGGCGACGGCACCTACCTGCATTCTGGCATTATGGCGATCCGCGCGGCAGTTGCGTCGGCGACCACGATTACGTTCAAAGTGCTCTACAACGATGCGGTTGCCATGACTGGCGGACAGCCGATGGACGGTCCGCTGACCGTTGGGCAAATCGCGCATCAACTGATCGCCGAAGGTGTCAGGCAAGTCGTCGTCGTAACTGATGATGTGGAAAAATGCCGTCGTAACAATACGGTTCCTGTTGAAGTGAAGATCGAAGATCGCAGTCATTTAAATGCAATTCAACGAAAAATAAGAGAAATTAGCGGCGTAACTGCAATCATCTATGATCAGACCTGTGCTGCCGAGAAGCGTCGCCGGCGCAAGCGCGGTCAATACCCCGACCCCGCGAAGCACGTCTTTATCAACACTGAGGTATGCGAAGGCTGCGGCGACTGCGGAGTCCAGTCCAATTGTGTTGCAATATTGCCTCATGAGACGGAATTTGGCCGCAAACGGCGCATCGACCAATCGGCTTGCAACAAGGACTATTCCTGTATCAACGGATTTTGTCCGAGTTTTGTTACAGTCAACGGCGGCGCGCCGCGCAAGCCAGCCGTGGACGCTGCCAGCGACCGCTTTGACGGTTCCGAATTGCCGCCGCCAGTCGTCATGCAAATCAAGCGTGAATACTGCATTGTCGTTAACGGCGTGGGCGGCACGGGTGTCATTACAGTCGGCGCGGTGCTCGGCATGGCCGCTCATATCGCAAATCTTGGCTGTTCGGTGCTTGATATGCTGGGCCTGGCGCAAAAAGGCGGTGCGGTGATGAGCAACTTGATCATCGCCAAAACACCGCGAGACATTTCGTCTGTGCATGTTGCTCGCGCTGGAGCCGATTTGGTTATTGGCGGTGACCTGGTCGTTTCGGCGAGTGAGAAAACCTTGGACACGATCAAGCTTGACAAGACCTCGGTGATCGTCAACAGTTATGAAATGATGTCGGGCGATTTCGCCAGACTGCGTGATCTGGAGTTTCCCGGCAAACGCCTGCAGATGCTGATCAGCGACGCGGCCGACGCATCGCGAGTGACATTCGTCAATGCGAACCGCTATGCCGAGAATCTGTTTGGCAATACGCTGGCAGCCAATTTGTTCCTGGTTGGCATCGCCATACAAGAAGGGTTGATTCCGATTCCTCTTGCCGCGATTGAAAAAGCCATTGAGCTTAATGGCCGCTCGGTCAAAATGAATCTGCTGGCACTGCATCGGGGTCGGCAGTTTGTGGTTGCGCCGCAAGCGGTTGAAGCGGCGCTTGCAGTCCATTGTCCGCTGCCGCCGGCATCGCGTTCGAGCGGTCTTGATGAGATGATTGCTCGCCGGATCAAGCATCTGACCGAATATCAGAATGCAGCCTACGCGCAGCGTTATCAGACAATGGTGCAAGCGGTGCGCAACGCGGACCAGCGTCAGGCGCCGGGCATAACGGGTTTGAGCGAAGCTGTTGCGGTGAATTACGCCAAGGTGCTGGCTTTCAAAGATGAGTATGAGGTTGCACGGCAACTGAGCAGCGCTGCTTTTCAGCGCGAACTGAAAGATCAGTTCAGCGGTGACTTTACACTCGAGTATCATTTGGCGCCGCCAGTCTTCTCCAGAAAGGATGCGGTCACTGGATTGCCAGTCAAGCGGACATTCGGACCTTGGGTCGCACCCGTTCTGCGTTTGGTTGCCAAGCTGAAATTCCTGCGCGGGCGCGGCTTGGATCCGTTTGCATGGTCGGCGGATCGAAAACTGGAGCGAAGATTGATTGATTTGTATGAGCAAGTATTGCACGAGGTGGTCGCAGACCTGTCAGTCGAAAATTACGCCATTGCGACTGAATTGGCTGCGTTCCCTGACCCGATTCGCGGATACGGACATGTAAAACAGCGCAGCTTTGAGGCTGCACTGGAGCGACTGGATCAGATAAGAACTGAATTTCAAAGCGGCAGACGTTCATCTCAAGCAGCGTGACCCAATTTTCGGGCCGTATCGATTGACTAGATTGCCGCTGCGCTTCAGCGACTTAATATTCGAAATTCCATTTGGCCAACACAGAAATTATGGCAGTATCAGAGCAAGCCCGATTTAGCTGGCAGGATCCGCTTTCGCTGGATGACCAGCTCAGCGATTCCGAGCGACTAGTCCGGGATACGGCACAGCGCTATGCACAAGAAGAGCTGATGCCCGGGATTATCGAGGCCAATCGCAACGAGAGGTTTGACCTGTCAATCGCTCGGCAGATGGGTGAGCTCGGATTGCTCGGGCCGACAATTGAGGGTTATGGGTGTGCGGGCCTGAACTATGTCAGCTACGGTTTGATCGCCCGTGAAATCGAGCGCGTTGACAGCGGTTACCGATCGTTCATGAGTGTTCAGTCGTCACTGGTCATGTATCCCATCTTCCGCTACGGCAGTGAATCGCAGCGGGAGCAGTATCTGCCGCAGCTCGCGCAAGGCAAGATGATTGGCTGTTTTGGACTGACGGAGCCCGATCATGGTTCAGATCCCGGCAGTATGACCACCCGCGCCGTCAAAGTGCCGGGCGGCTATCGACTGTCCGGTGAGAAAACTTGGATTTCAAATGCACCGGTCGCTGATTTGTGTCTGGTCTGGGCCAAAGACGAGACTGACGCAATCCGTGGTTTTTTGCTTGAGCGCGGCAGCAAGGGTTTGGAAACACCTCAAATTGCCGGCAAGTTTTCGCTGCGCGCATCGGCTACCGGCAGTATCGTAATGCAAGATGTATTTGTGCCCGAGGCATTGGCTTTGCCTGAAGCGAAGGGTTTGAAAGGCCCGTTTTCATGCCTTACAATGGCGCGCTTTGGCATCGGCTGGGGCGCTCTCGGTGCAGCCGAATTTTGCTGGCATGCGGCTTTGGAATATGCGCTCAATCGCAAGCAGTTCGGCCGGCCGCTGGCCGCGACCCAGCTGGTGCAAAAAAAACTCGCTGACATGCAAACGGAGATTGCACTAGGATTGCAAGGATGTCTGCGGGCCGGCCGACTGATGGATGCGGGCACCATACGCCATGAACTGATTAGCCTGCTCAAGCGAAACAGTGCCGGCAAGGCGCTGGATATTGCGCGGGCTGCCCGAGATATTCACGGCGGCAATGGCGTTAGTGACGAGTATCATGTGATTCGTCATTGCATGAATTTGGAATCGGTCAATACCTATGAGGGCACGCATGATATTCACGCTCTGATACTAGGTCGATCGCAGACCGGCATCGCTGCATTCGAGTAAAGTTCGGTTGCAGGTATTTGAATCCAAAGGTGCAATCTACAATTATCAACAGAGGTTCCTATGAATATTTCTGATTCATCACTGTTTCGACAACAGTGCTATATCGATGGCAAGTGGCTTGATGCCGATGACGGTTCGAGTCTGGAGGTTCACAACCCGTCCAACGGTTCGCTGATCGGTTCCGTCCCCAGAATGGGGGGTGCCGAAACCAAAAGAGCGATTGAAGCCGCCGACGCGGCTTTTCGATCCTGGCGCCATCTGACTGCCAAGCAAAGGGCGGTGCCGTTGCG
Organism: Arenicellales bacterium; assembly: GCA_965200545.1. Lineage (GTDB taxonomy): Bacteria > Pseudomonadota > Gammaproteobacteria > Arenicellales > JAJDZL01 > JAJDZL01. Next base: position 1,278,381 of record CBDAUJ010000002.1, read on the forward strand.
CAAACTTGCCGAGCTGATGCTGGCTAATCAGGAAGATCTGGCCGCGATTATGACGACCGAGCAGGGCAAACCGCTTGCGGAAGCGCGCGGGGAGGTGCTGTACGCAGCGTCGTTTTTTGAGTGGTTTGCCGAAGAAGGCAAACGCATCTACGGCGATGTGATACCGCAGCACCAAAACGATCGCAGAATTGTGGTCATCAAGGAGCCCGTGGGTGTCTGTGCCGCAATTACACCCTGGAATTTCCCATCGGCGATGATCACCCGCAAGGCAGGCCCCGCGTTGGCGGCGGGTTGCGCCATGGTGATCAAACCGGCGAGCGCGACTCCGTATTCAGCATTGGCTCTTTGTGAACTGGCTGAGCGCGCTGGATTGCCCGCAGGTTTGATCAACGTTGTGACTGGCTCATCGTCGCAGATCGGCGGTGAAATGACTTCCAATTCGACAGTTCGAAAACTTACTTTTACCGGCTCGACAAATATCGGTAAAGTACTGATGCGTCAGTGCGCCGACACGGTTAAGAAAATGTCGATGGAACTCGGCGGCAATGCGCCTTTTGTCGTTTTCGATGATGCAGAAATCGATGCCGCCGTAAACGGAGCGATCGCCTGCAAATACCGCAATTCAGGCCAGACCTGCGTGTGTGCGAATCGCATTCTGGTGCAAGATGGAGTTTACGACGAGTTTGCCGAAAAATTCGCAGCAGCCGTGTCCAAGATGAATGTCGGCGATGGCTTTTCCGAGTGCGTAGATGTTGGCCCACTGATTGATTTAGCGGCGGTTGACAAAGTCGAGGCGCATATTCAGGATGCGACTGGCAAGGGCGCTCAGGTTGTTGCCGGCGGCAGCCGCCACGAGCTCGGTGGACAATTCTTTCAGCCGACTGTATTGACGTATGTGACTGACCAGATGAACGTGGCGAGAGAAGAGACATTCGGACCATTGGCGCCGCTGTTTCGGTTCTCGACTGAGGCAGAAGCCATCAAAATGGCGAATGATACCGAATTTGGTCTGGCAGCCTATGTCTACAGCAGAGACATCGGTCGAGTCTGGCGAGTGTCTGAAGGCATTGAATATGGGATTGTTGGCATCAATACTGGAATCATTTCAACCGAAGTGGCTCCGTTTGGCGGTATGAAGGAATCTGGATTTGGTCGTGAAGGTTCCAAGTATGGTCTTGATGACTACTTGGAAATCAAGTATTTGTGCATGGCTGGCATATAGAAATCAGAGATTTGCAATGATTTTGTTCGTCGTCCATTTAGATTGAATCGAGATTTGAGATGGAGCCTTCTTTTCTGTATCCGCCCGCAGCCCCTTTTGAGTTTTTTGCGCAGTGGCTCAATGCCGCCTGCGAGGCCGAGATGCACGAGCCGAATGCCATGACTCTGGCAACGGTCGGCGCCGACGGCAGGCCGTCGGCGCGCCAGGTGCTGCTGAAAGACTACAGTGCGGCGGGGTTCGAGTTTTACACAAGCTATGCAAGTCGCAAAGGGCTGGAAATGGCGGCCAATCCCCAAGTCAGCGCGGTGATGTTCTGGGACCGGCTGTATCGGCAGGTGCGCATTGAGGGGCGGGTGGAAAAACTCAGTGCCGAGGTGTCTGAGCGTTACTTTGCGGCACGGCCGCGCGGCAGTCAGATCAGTGCCGCCGCTTCGGCGCAAAGTGCGCCGATTGACAGTTATGGGGTATTGCAGGCGCGGGTCGCGGAACTTGAGCGTGAGTTCGCGGGCAAGCCGGTGCCGCGGCCGCCCCATTGGGGCGGCTACCGGATCCGGGCCGACCGCATTGAGTTTTGGCAAGGGCGGCGCAACCGGTTGCACGAGCGACTGTGCTACTGTCTTGCGGATGAGCAATGGGACTGGCGCTATCTGGCACCCTGAGGGCAGCCGATAGTGCAGTCGACTGCCGCAAGCGACATTTACAAGCCGGATTCAGGCTCGACGATGTGCTTGGCCGCTGCGACGGAGCAGCATCAGAGTCCAGAATAGCGCTTGAAAACTCAGTCTGAGCGCATGCCAGCCGGCAGCCCGCTGAATGCCTGCGCTTTCATTGGTCTTGTTAGATTTCTGCAAATTCGATAAAATCCAAATTTTAATGAACAGATATCCTAGGAGTATGCGATGAGCAAATACAGTAAGAATGACTACATCGAAATGCTGGCGACAGGCGCAATGTCTCGTCGGGACTTCAGCAAGATTCTTGCCTCGGCGGGTGTGGTGACAGTGACTTATCCGATGATGTCACGCGTGGCCAATGCGGCCCCTGATGACCATCCCAATGTGTTTACGTGGGAAGGGTGGGATTTGCCTGAGCACCATGGCCAATACTTTGAAAAATATGGCGAGTATCCAAATTTCGCAATTTTCGGAGATGAGGAAGAAGCATTTGCAAAAATGCAGGCCGGTGCAAAATTTGATGTGACGCATCCTTGTTCTTACAAAGTTGAGATTTGGCGGGATGCAGGAATACTGCAGCCGATTGATGTAAGCCGACTCAGCCATTGGCCAGATGTAATCCCCAGCCTGAAAAATATTCCTGGAACCAAGACGGACGATGGGTCGATATGGTTTGTCGCCGCCGAATGGGGCAATACTTCTGTCATGTATCGTCCGGATCTCGTTGATCCGAAATATCAGGAAGAAGAGACTTGGGGCATACTTTGGGATGAGCGGTATGCTGGTCGTCTTTCCATGTCTGACAGTTTGATTGATGGTGTCATGGTCGCTGCGATTTATGGCGGTGCTGCCAATCCCTTCGACATGACCGATGCTGAAGTTGAAACAACTCGCGAGCTGTTGCGTAAACAGTTGCCGCTGCTTCGCTACTATTGGTCGAGTCCGACCGATATTGAAAATTCAATGGCGGCCGGCGAATTGGTTGCAACCAGCGCGTGGAACGATGCGTTTACCGCGCTGAAAAATGCCGGTCATGATGTCAAATTCATGACTCCGAAAGAAGGTGCCATGACGTGGGTCTGCGGTTTTTGCCTCATGGCGGATGCAAACCCGGATCTGCTGGAAAAGAGCTATGACGTGATTGATGCTTTCTTAAGTCCGGAGTCCGGCCAGTTTACGATTCTGGACGAGGGGTACGGCCCAGCCAATGCGAAAGCCTTCGATTTGGTATCCGATGAGGATTTGCAAAATCGTGGACTCAGTCGAGATCCTGAAGCGACTCTCAGCGCGGGTATTTTTCAAATCCCAATCAAGAACGAACCTGCGCTGCAAGGTATGTTTGAGGAGGTTAAAGCCGGATTGTAAAAAACTGACCTGCGATACAAAGATATCCGTCAGGATTTGAACAGGTGATGGTTCCGCGGACGGAACTGTCACCTGTCTGTCAGCGAAGCGGCAGACTTGCCTGTTTGCATTGAATTGTGCTGATTCGCAATTTTGGCTCTTTCCCCATCTGATTTGCTTGCCGTGAGCAGCTTGGATACGACTTCTCCCAAAATTCCTTTCGCTGATCGAATCAAGATCGGCTATCGATCCAGTGATCAAGCGAAAGGCTATGCACTGCTTTCACCGACGCTGGTCGTCGTCTCTCTCGGTTTACTTTTTCCGTTGCTGATCCTGATTGTTCTCAGTTTCTGGAAACAAGAATATGTAAATTTGATTCAAACATTTACGCTCACAAATTACGCTGATTTTTTTCGGAAGAAAATCTACTACCTGATTTTGTACCGATCCATCAAAATCTCGTTTTTTGTGATGCTGGTCACGGTCATTCTGGCGTATCCTCTGGCTTATTTCATCGCATTTCATGTCAAAAAGAACAAAATACGATGGATTATTTTGGTAACGATTCCGTTTTGGACAAGTTACCTGCTTCGGGTCTTCGCCTGGAAAGTGATATTAGGCTACAACGGTGTTGTCAATTCTTCCTTGTCGTCCTTGGGCATTGTCTCTGCGCCATTGGAATTTCTGCTGTACAACCCGACGGCGGTTGTCATTACACTCGCTCATGCCTGGGCCGCGGTCGCGATTTTGCCGATTTATGTTTCTTTGGAAAAAATCGACCGATCGCTGATTGAGGCGTCAAGAGACTTGGGCGAATCAGCGGTGATGACCTTTATTCGCGTTACCCTGCCATTGTCACTGCCTGGGGTGATTGCAGCATGTCTGCTGGTATTTATCCCGACGGTGGGTGATTATGTAACACCCTCATTGGTTGGCGGACCGCGCGGGCTGATGATTGGCAATATCATTCAGTCAATGTTTGGCAAAGCTTTGAATTGGCCGTTAGGCGCCGCCTTGTCCATTATCTCAATGCTCGTGGTAACAGCGGTGGTGTGCATGCTGCTGGGTGCAATCCAATTGTTTCGGAAAAAAGTCAGTTAGCGTCGGACCATGGCAGGCAATCGAAAAAAGATCAATGCACTGGCCGTCTACGCGGTAGTCTACCTGATATTTCTGTATGCGCCGGTTGCCGTACTGCCGCTTTTTTCCTTTAACGATTCTCAGTATGTCACCTTTCCGCTGGTTGGCTTCACTTTGAAGTGGTATAGCCAGTTGGCTGACAGCCAAGGGTTGCAGCATGCATTTTTCAACAGTGTCAAGGTGGCCGTCTCGGTTGCTGTTTTGAGCACTTTGCTCGGTATTTTTGCGGCCAAGGCGGTCACGCGCTATCGCATGAGAAAAAGAGGGATGCTGATCGGATTCATTATGGTCCCGCTTGTAATCCCGGAAATTATTCTAGGCATATCGCTGCTGATGACCTTCAGCGTCAGCGAGATTGATCTGTCATTAATTACGGTGGGCATCGGGCATCTGATGCTGTGTACACCGTTCTCGATGCTGGTGCTTATTTCAAGAATGGAGGGTTTTGACAGCAGTTTGGAAGAGGCATCTCAGGATTTGGGTGAAAATGTCTGGTGGACGTTCTGGCGGGTCACATTCCCGATTATCCTTCCAGGTGTTGTTGCGAGCGTGCTGCTGACTTTTACCATCTCTTTTGATGAGTTTGTATTGGCGTTCTTCTTATCCGGCACTGATGCGACGCTGCCAGTGCACATTTGGAGCCAGCTCAGATTTCCTGAGAAGCTGCCTTCAGTGCTGGCGCTTGGCGCAATCATCGTGGTCGCTTCAACCCTAGTCATCTTTGCGGCGGAGCTGGCGCGTCGCGGCGGCGTTCAATCCAATCGGCAGTCAGGAGTGTGAGACATGTCTGATGCGATTATCTCAATCAAAAATGTAACCAAGATTTTCGGCGAGGTTCGAGCCGTCAACCAAGCCAATATCGAAGTCACAAGAGGCGAGTTCTTTTCGCTTTTGGGTCCCTCTGGCTGCGGCAAGACAACGCTGCTTCGAATGCTGGCGGGCTTCGAGCTGCCAACTGAGGGGACGGTAGAAATTGACGGGCAGGACGTGACCTTGTCAGCGCCGAACCGCAGGCCAGTGAACATGGTATTTCAGAACTATGCCATTTTTCCACATTTGAATGTGGAGTCCAATATCGCGTTCGGAATGCGCAAATCAGGCTTGTCGAAACTGGAACTGAAAAAGAAAATTGATGAGATGCTTGATTTGATCAAACTTCCCGGTTATGGAAACCGGGGGGCTAATGAGCTTTCCGGCGGTCAGCGCCAGCGAGTCGCTTTAGCCAGAGCTTTGATCAAGCAGCCTAAAGTGCTGCTGCTCGATGAGCCTTTAGGCGCACTGGACAAAAAACTCCGAGAACAAATGCAAATTGAACTGCGTCAATTGCAGCAGCACGTTGGCATTACGTTTGTCTTTGTCACACACGATCAAGAGGAAGCGCTGACTTTATCCGATCGTATCGCCGTGATGAATCAAGGCAACATCGTGGAAGTGTCCAGTCCAGGACAGCTGTATGAGAATCCTCAATCCAGGTTTGTGGCCGATTTCATCGGCACAATCAACTTTTTTGAATGCACTCTGGACAGTTTCTCCGATGGAATCTGTGTCGCCAGCTCGCCGCATCTGGGTCAATTTCGAATCGGCATCTCAAAACCGGCAGTTGCGGTATCGGAGAAGTTCATTCTCGCCATCCGACCTGAGAAATTTTCTTTGGTGTTTGATGATGAAACGGATTCGCATAACGCGATTCAAGGTACGATGGGGCCTTCAGCCTACCTTGGTGACCGCAGTCATCTGTATATTTACGTTAAGGGTCGAGAGGAGCCGGTGTCGGTTGCATTGCAGAACCTGTCCGGCTCGCTGGACATGATTCGCCAGACCGATCGCAAGGTGTGGCTGACCTGGCCTGAAACAGCAGCGGTCATGCTGCCGCTGGATTGAGGATGCCTATTCAGTCACGAGCCGATTCATTGACGCTTTCATCGGTGCTGGCGAAGTGTCGGCATAAATTCTTTCAAAAAAGGGCCAAGCCATGAATTCACCGGACAGCGGTCCAGTTACTCAATTGCGCTACCAGGCTGATGAGAAACCGCCATTCCTGCTGTCGCTGGGTCTTGGAGGGCAGCTCGCGATTTTATCGATTGCCGGCATTGCCTTGACACCGGTCATCGTGATTCGCGCTGCGGGCGGTTCCGAAGTGTATTTGAAATGGGCAGTTTTTGCCGCGATCGTGATCAGTGCAGTCACGACTATTTTGCAGGCAGTGAAAGTCGGTCGGGTGGGGGCTGGATACGTATTGGCGATGGGCACTTCCGGCGCTTTTATTGCGGTTTGCATCACCGCTATCAGCCAAGGCAGTCCGGCCATGATGTGCACACTGATTATTGTCTCATCCCTGTTTCAGTTCGTGCTGGCAGCAAAGCTTTCTTTGCTCCGGCGCATTCTGACACCGCCAGTGGCCGGCACTGTGATCATGCTGATTGCGGCGACGGTGATGCCGATTCTGTTTGACATGCTGAAAACGATCCCCGAAAACGTACCCGTGTCCCATGCGGCCTGGACGGCTTTCGCGACTGCGCTGGTTACTGTCGGCATTTCTTTCAAGGCGCGGGGCAGTCTGCGTTTGTGGGCGCCGGTCATTGGGGTCGCTGGCGGCTCAGCAGTGGCCGCGTATTTTGGGTTCTACAACACCGATACGGTCGTCGCAGCCGCCTGGCTTGGTCTGCCTGAGTTCAGCTGGCCTGGCATCGACTTGCGATTTGACCCGGTGTTCTGGATGCTCCTGCCGACCTTCATTTTGGTGACATTGGTGGGTGCGATCGAGACAATTGGCGATGGGGTGGCGATTCAGAAAGTTTCATGGCGAAAATCGAGAGCTGTTGATTTCCGCGCGGTTCAAGGTGCGGTTTCTGCTGACGGCTTAGGCAACCTGCTGTCGGGATTGGCAGGTACGTTGCCGAACACAACATATTCCTCCAGCATTTCCGTGACCGAACTGACTGGCGTTGCAGCGCGGTCCGTAGGGGTGATGATGGGAATCGTGTTTTTCATGTTCGCTTTGTCGCCCAAATTTGTTGCGATGATTCTGGCGATACCAGAACCGGTGGTGGCGGCTTATCTGTTCGTCATCATCGCCTTGCTGTTTGTGACGGGCATGAAAATTATTATTGATGACCGAATGGATCTGCGCAAGGCAATGATTGTCGGAATTTCTTTTTGGATTGGCGTTGGATTTCAAAATCAGATGATATTTCCGGAGTACGTTGCTCATTTCGCAGGCGGCATATTCCAAAATGGCATGACAGCCGGGGGCCTGACAGCTTTGGCGCTGACGCTGATCATTGAGCTGACGGAGGCGCGGGGCAAGAAAATTGAGTTGGACTTGTCAGTGAAAAGTCTGTCGAAACTGAGAGATTTTATTTCGAAATTCGTCGCCTGGCAGCGCTGGTCTGACACAATGGAGAATCGGCTGCATATGGTTTCGGAGGAAGTGTTGCTGACGCTGGTTGAGGCCGCGCATTCCGAGCAGTACCGCATGCGAGTGAAAATCAGTGTCTGCGATACGGGTGCTGAGCTTGAGTTTATCTCAGCTGCGAGCGACGACAATCTTGAAGATCAGATCGCGATGCTCAATGAGACTGAAACCACACGTATCGTTGAGCGAGAAATGTCGCTGCGGCTGCTGAAGCATTTATCTTCGTCGGTGCGGCATCAGCAGTATCATGCCGCGCACATTGTCACTGTGAACGTGGACCGGTAACGAACTGGCTGATCGGCAAACAGTACTGCGACTTGGCGCCAGGGCCGTGGCATTTGCGGCGGCCGTGAGAAAACGCTTTGTGCTCGTTGATTTTTGTTCTCAACAAGTCTGTATTGATGTATTGATTAATGATCAGCGGCATTCAGCACTGAGACAGAGTGCCATGGGAGGACTGGCATCATTCGCAAATGATCACCGACAGCACAGACTAAAATATAGCGATATTATGTTCTCGAAGTTTCCGCGAAAGCTCTGCCGAAGGTATTATTTCAACATCATGCATTACATCTTTTGAAAAAAGACTCCTCAGAATACCGAAAAATTTTTCCTTCAAATTGTCAGCAAATCTAAAGTCTTCGTCTGATATATCGCTGATGACGAGCCAGAAATTATAGGTTTTATCGCGAATTTGGCTGGCTACGCTGCGGTACTTTGCAGAAAAGCGGCATAAAACCAGCATTGATGCATAAACTTTCAGCTCATTTTCCTTGAGAAAGAAATCCTCAATCAATTTTTCGCGCACTTCCGATTCCAGAAAATCGTATTCATGACTCATGTTTCGATACCAGTCAGACAACCTTGTTTCTTCGATCAAGTAGATAAATCCATCACTGACAAGAAAATAATCGCAGCTATGGCAACCGCCCAGATCTGCATCATTTCTCATATTCATGTTCGGTGATTCGCCATCAATTTTATATGCCTTATAGCACTCACTCAGTGGATGCCCGGCAACCAATATTGTCTCCAGATAACGATTGAGTCGGCTCATATGCCCTTTAGGTACAATTCAGCGAACGGGTCAGTCAGATTCTCCTTGATCTGGCCCAGATTTTTTTCAAAATCATCACTAGAATCTGCGACTGACTGGGAAAAATGATTAAGAGCCACTAGTTTTTCATCATCCGGGTTCCTCTTTATTCTGACTTCCAGCCACTTTAGAAAATCCACACTGTGTGTGGCGACCACGACATGAACACCTGCCTGTGCCAATTCAAATAGGCACTCAGCCATCAGCACTTGCCACCGAGGATGTAAATGAGCCTCGGGCTCATCTATAAATAAGAAAGATCTTTTGTCCAGCAGTTTACGCTCAATAAGGAGCGTCAAAAATCCAATATTGGCGATTCCGGTTGCTGTTTGAGCTATGGGCACCTTGTGATTGCGGCTGTCTTCATGAAAAGACAATTCACCGTCTTTGGAAACCGTTAACTTCCCGCCAAAATTTCCAACAAGCTTTTGATATACATCAGGAAAATCGATATTTCCGGTAAACTCATACTTCAGAGTTTGACACAAATCTTCAAAATGCTGGGGGATGCCAGCAAGTGGCCGCCGCCTAGTCCGCAATCTGTGATGCCTATACTGAATGTCTTCTAAAGGTGTCTTTAATTTCCAATAGATGGGTGATTCCAAATAAATGAGTGACGAAAAGCGCGACGCATGCTCATGCCATGCTTCCTCTAACTCAAGACGAATAGTTTCCTCTAAGGCCTCATCTGAAAAAATGAACTCTCCGACCTTGTCTATCTTGATGCTCATCGGAATGGATTCTTTTTCTGACAGCTGTGAGATTGTCGCCGCTTGAAAGTTTCCTAGGATGTTGCGCCTGAGTTCCAGCTTCATGCCGTTTGACATCAATTCAGCTTCATCGACTCTGTGGAGCGATTCGGTTAGTTCGTTTAATTTATCCGCTAGATCATCTCCTAAATCACTCAGTCTATCATCCTCTGCAAATTTATTTTTTATTGCATCGAATCTGCTGTGAACTACATTGAGCTGGTTTATAAAATCTGAAATAAAAACCTTCAATTCATCCTTATTCCCTGATGGGCAGCTGTCTGCAAGATGAGTCAGTTTTTTAAATTCTTCTTGCAAAGTGGGCTCATGAGAATCACTCTTATAAAATCGTCGAAAATACATCATATCCATGAGGTTTGTGACAGGATCAATAAGCCTCGACAAAGATGCCTCCGCGTGACTGGCTCTCAATGCATTGAGAATTGAATAAAGAATTTTGGATGCGAAACTCTTGCCTGAATTATTCTCTCCAGCGAAAACAGTAAACCGATTGATGCTGACTGTGGCATCCTGCAATTTGCCTAAATTTTTAATTTCTACGTTGAATTTCATTAATTACTTGAGTGAGCTTGACAGGACTTGGAGGAAGTTCGAGTATTGGAACCTCGAAAGCTTGAAGCACTTTTTTCGTGGCAGATTAATGTTCAGTTGAACTTTCATTTCGGGGCGATTGCGCTTTAGGGAGCCTATTTTACATTAGGTTGCAAAGGAGGGTTGTCAGGTCACCGCAAGCGGCTATATTGGGAGCGCAAAATGGGCGAGCGGGCTGAATCTGTGTTCCGGCAGCGCCGAGCTGGAATAAGCAGCCGATACACGAATTGCGTCGAAGTGTTTTGATTCGAGCTGAGTTGAATGACGGTTTCGTCAGGATTCAAAATAATTTCGCAAAAAGGTATCGAATGCTTCTGTGTCAGCACTCTCAATCCGCTTTTGCTCGGCGATGGATTGCGCTGCAATCTGATCGAAAAACGCGGTCTGCGATGGTTTGAGGGCCTTTTTCGTCAGCCGCTCTTTAGTTCGCAAAGCTTGTTTGAGGGCGAACGCAAAAAATGGCTCGTTCTTGGTGCGCAAGTGTTCCAGGATGACTGCCGAGGGGGTGATGTCGGGATGTTCAAGTTTCAGCTGCTGTGCCTGGACTGAGTCGGTGTAACTGCTGCCGCCCAGCGTTCTATCGATCAGTTCGGCGACTCTTGCAATTTTTTCGATGACCTCGTTGCCCCAAGCCTGGATTGAGGTGGTTTGGCCGTTTCGCCGCAGTTTCACCTTCGGGTCACGCCCATGCAGCACAGCCGCATCTTTGTTGTGCGAGACGATGTCGCAATGAACTTGCTGAAATGGCGCACTTGGCTCAAGCAGACAGAACAGCAGAAAAGTCTCAATGAACTTCGCTTGTGCTGCCGCAATGCCCAGCGGCTCAAAGGGGTCCAGGTCCAGACAGCGAATTTCCAAATATTCAACTCCGTGGTCGCGCAGAGCACGGGTGGGTTTTTGCATTGACTCAGTGCGCCGCTTGGGACGAATGACAGAGTAATACTCATTCTCAATTTGCAGCAGATGCGTGTTCAGCTGAAGGTACTCGCCATTGGCTTTGGTTCCGAACGCTTCATAGGCAGGATAAGGCGTGTTGATGGTATCGCACAAAGTGGTGATGTATTTTTCAATTGAATTGTGATCAATGCGGATTTCGGACTGCACTGGATTGCGGTAGCCGACATTGCTCATCCGAAGCGATGTTGCATAAGGTGCGTAAGTCGTGTGATCATCGGCGGCAATGAAGTCTGCGGGCTTGACCTGATCTTCAAAAAACGAGTTGCACGCAGCCGGCGATGCGCCAAACAGATAAAACAACAGCCAGCAGTGGCGATGAAAATTCCGAGTGCCGGCCATGTACGCATTTGAAACAGTATCCTTGCTGATGTTTTCAACTTCCATGCCTAAAGATTTCCAGAACAGGTCAGGCACCGAAAAGTTGTAATGAATGCCTGCGATGATCTGCATTTTGCGTCCGTAGCGCAAACTCAATCCGCTCCGATAGATGCGTTTCATACGACCGATATTCGATGTGCCGAAATCCGCGATCGGGATGGAGGCGTCGTCGCCGATCAGACAAGGCAGGCTGTTCACCCACAGGAGTTCATTGCCAATGTGCCGATAGACGAGCTTATGCAAGTCTTTCAAGTGAGTCAGCATCTGTTCGACCGTCTCGAAAGTCGGTGTCACCAGCTCAATGAGCGCCTCAGAATAATCCGTGGTGACAAATGGGTGCGTCAGCGGTGAGCCTAGCGAAGGCGGATGCGGGCGACCCGAAAGACGACCGTCCGGAGTGATTCTCAAGCTCTCTTTTTCAATGCCGCGGCGAAAAAGAGAAACGGTCTCATCCGCAGTGGCTGCGAAGATTTTCAGTCGTTTGTCAAAGTCATTCATACGGCATTATTGGAAGAGGGCTGGGAGTTTATAATCCAATCTTGGTCGAGACTTACTTTTAGTTTGCAGCTGCCCAACTGCCGCCTGCCATAGCGGCCTGCTACATGGGCGGTGAACAATCTCTGCGTCGATTGTTGCGCATGACATGCGGCAATCAGCGTATATTCGTGTGTCTGATGACTTCCGCAAGTGGGTGCGCTCTGTCAGCCATAGGGCTCTGAATTGACCGTTTGGGTGCTGCAAGCGTGAAGGAACAAAGAACGAGATTATAAGATGTTTGTATGGGTTTCTATTTTCCGCCGGGAACTGGCAGACTATTTTTATACACCTATTGCCTATATCTTTTTGGTTATTTTTCTCATTCTGAACTGCGTCTTGACCTTCCAGTTCGGTAATTTTTTCGAACGCCAGCAGGCTGATCTGGTTGCATTTTTTAATTTTCACCCATGGCTGTATCTGGTTCTGGCACCTGCCTTGGGCATGCGACTGTGGGCTGAAGAGCGCAAGACCGGGACGATTCAAACACTGCTGACTCTGCCACTCTCGACCTTATCCGTGGTGTGGGGAAAATTTTTTGCCTCATGGGTATTTACTGCATTTGCTCTGGTGCTGACAATGCCAATGTGGATCACCGTCAATTACTTGGGAACTCCGGACAATGGGGTGATTCTTGTCAGCTATATCGGTAGTTTTCTATTGGCGGGCAGTTGCCTGGCGATCAGCAGCTGCATGTCTGCCACAACCCAGAACCAGGTGGTGGCGTTCGTTCTGGCTTTGGTCGTGAATTTAATTTTCATGGTTGGCGATCAGGCGCTGGTGCAGGATGCTCTGTCGGGCTGGGTGGCGCCAGTGCTGCTGGAAACGCTGCTCAGCTTCAGTTATCTGACGCGTTTCGGCGAAATCGTCAATGGTGTGGTATCTGTCTCGAATCTGGTATTTCTACTTTCGATGCCGATTCTGTTCATCTATTTGAATGTTCTTGTCGTTGACTCGAAGAAAAACGAAAATTTATGAAACACAATTTTCGAGAAATTCGCTCCAAGACTGTTGCTGTATCGCTTGCTGTATTGGTTTTTTTTGTGGTGAATTTAGCGGCTTCAGAAATGTTGTCGCAGTTTCGTCTTGATTTCACCGAGAATAAACTGTACGCGTTAACGCAAGGTACAGAGAACATTCTCAGCGAGCTTGACGATCCAATCACACTGACCTATTTTGTCTCCAAGTCAAGTTTTGAGGACGTTCCTCCGTTTCGCGTTTATGCAAGGCGCATCGAAGATTTGCTCAAGGAATACGAACGCCGCGCCGCTGGCAAAATCAATTTGCGCATCGTCCATCCTGAGAGTTTTTCAGAAGAAGAGGATGTCGCAGTCGGTTACGGGCTTGAGAGTTTTCCCAACCGCGATGGCGTTGCGGGTTATCTCGGTCTGGTCGCATTTAACAGCGTCGGGCAGACGCGGGTGATTCCGTTTTTCTATCCTGAGCGTGAGGAACTTCTCGAATACGATGTGACAAGGATGATTTTTCAGCTAACGAGCATGGAACGCAAAAAAGTGGGCATCATCAGTGCATTGCCGCTGCGCCTGCAAGCGACGGCTTCAGCGCAAGCGTGGCACGCGATTTCAGATCTCGAAAACTTTTTTGATGTGGAATACATCGCGGTGTCAGAAACTGAGATTCCTGCTGACATTGCGACACTGATTCTGATCCATCCAGCGAACTATTCAGAAGATTTGCTCTACACAATCGATCAGTTCGCGCTGCGCGGCGGGGGATTGATGCTTTTGGTCGATCCGCATTCTGAGTTGCTAGCCTCAATGATGCCGATTGCCGGCTTGGAGGCACTCGAAGGCAGCAGTTCAGATCTCAATCAGTTGACGAAAAACTGGGGTGTTCAGCTTGAGCCGGGGAAAATCGTCGGTGATTTGCCAATCGCAGCTCGGGTCCGCGAGCGCGATGATACAAGCGGGCAGTTGGTCGACTATCCGGTATGGATGAATATGCAGCCTGAACAGTTTGACACGCGGGATGTTGTCACTGCGAATCTGGCCAATATAGTCATTGCCACTGGCGGCGTGATTGCAATTGACAGTGATACCGAACTTGATGTTTACCCGCTGATATCAAGTGCTGAGTCAGCCAAAATCTACGCCACTGAAGAAGTTATATCGCAGGAAAAAATACGTGATTTGCTGATTGATTATGAGCCAGGAGGCATCAAGATGCCGCTGGCGGTACGCATTGCGGGCCGCGCGGAGAGCAGTTTTGACGGTCCGCCGCATACGCAATCTGCGATCGCGGAATCAGAATCTCCAGATCATCTTGAGAGCGGTCGAATCAGCGTTATCATGGTGGCAGACACGGATTTTTTGCAAGATCGATTCTGGATTCGCACACAACGGATACTTGGGCGGATGGTCAGTTACGCAGAAGCCTCAAATGGAGACTTTTTCAATGCGGCGGTGGACAACTTGAGCGGCGGCAAGGATCTCAGGAACTTGCGAAGCAGGGGCCGCTCGTCGCGTCCGTTTTCTCGGATTCAAGCCGTTCGCCAAGAGGCAGAGCGTCAGTATCTGGAGCAGGAAAGCAAGTTGATTGCGGAACTGAGGCGCACCGAGAATCTCTTGTTTGAGTTCCGCGGCTCACAAAACGAGGGACAAACAGGATTGATGCTGACCGAAGAGCAGCGAAATGAGTTTGAGCAGATTCGCCTCAATCAGATTGAAATCCGCAAGCAGCTGCGGCAGGTCAGACATAATCTCAATGAATCCATTGATGCCATTGAGTCAAAGATTAAACTGCTGAATTTTCTGGTCATGCCAATCGCGGTCGCGATGTTTGGCGTGGCAATGGTTGCTTACGCTGCACGCCGGCGAGAATCGAAACTGGTTGTGCAAGTTGCGCGGTTGCTTGAATGAAGCGTTTCATTGCGGCGATCACCGCCATCGCTTGTGTTGCAATCATCTGGCTGTTTGTCGAATTTAGTGATAACCGTTCAACCGATTTGTCGGGTTATGGCCTGTTGCTCCCAGAGCTGCTTGAGAACATTAATGAAATTGACGAGATTGTCATTGCAGCAGCCAATGACCGGTTCACTCTGATCAGGCAAGATGGCACTTGGGTGCTGAAAGAATCTGACTATTATCCGGCGCAAATGGAAATGATTCAAGACCTGCTAGTAGCGCTGAGTCAGGCACGGAAACTCGACCCGATTACTCAGGATGCCGATAAATTTCATCAATTGGGTGTCGCTGGCGCCGATTCTGCCGAATCCCGAACTGTTCGTGTTACGCTGTTTGCGGAGAATGACAAAGTGCTCGGTGACTTGCATATTGGCAATACAAGAGTCTCCAGCCGCAATACAAGCATGAATGAATATTTTGTGCGCAGTCCTGAGGAAAGCCAGGTTTGGCTGATACAGAGCAATCTGAATATTCCAATCGTGACGAACGCATGGCTGGATGCTGAAATTGTCGACATTGATAAAAGTCGGGTTCGCAGTGTTGTCGTTCAAGCGCACAAGGTTGATCCGATTGTTGTTGAAAAGGATCCTGCGCCGGACAGTGAATTCGAATTGCGAGTCAGATCTGAGGACAGCCGGGTTGCTTACCAATTCCGCGTCAATCAGATCGGCAACATTTTCTCCCAGTTGAATTTCGAGGATGTGCAGCGCAAGTCAATGTGGGATCCCGAGATGGTCGTCGCACTCACAACCACTGACGGCATGCGAGTGGTCGCGGAAATTGGCACAGGAACTTTGGAAAAATACGCGAGTGTCTCAGCGCAGGCCTCAAAATACGCGCCGCAACGGGTTCACGAAGAAGCAGCGGCTCTAAATTATCGGCATCGGGACTGGGTGTATCGCTTGTCGGAGGTGCGCAACGAAATTGTTCACTATCAGATGCATGATCTGGTCGAATATCTCAGTGGCGATGAATCAACTCGTCTTTCAACACCCCAACAGTGAGAAAACGCAATGGCCGAAAATCTAAATAGAATCAGTTCACGATTGACGCAGTCAAAGGCGCAAGGCGCATCGCTGGCGATGCTTTACGGGACCGGAATGACAGATTCTGATATGCAGAAAGCACAGGTGGGGATTGCGAGCATCTGGTGGGAGGGCAATACCTGCAATATGCACCTGAATGATCTGGCGGCGCTTGCGAGTCAGGGTGTCCAGGATGCCGGCTTGAAAGGCATGCGGTTTAACACAGTCGGTGTCAGTGACGGCATTTCCATGGGTACTGAGGGCATGTGCTACTCGTTGCAGTCCCGCGATTTGATTGCCGATTCAATTGAGACGGTGGTTGCCGGGCAGTGGTATGACGCTCTCATCACGATTCCCGGCTGCGACAAAAATATGCCTGGCTGCCTGATGGCGATGGGCAGACTCAATCGACCGTCGCTGATGATTTACGGCGGCACCATTCGTGCGGGTCGCGTTGGCGAGCAAGTCATTGATATTGTCTCGGCATTTCAGAGTTATGGTGAATATATTGCGGGCCGCATCGACGATGATCAGCGCATGCAGATTGTGCGCAACGCCTGCCCGGGTGAAGGTGCATGCGGAGGCATGTACACCGCGAATACCATGGCGAGTGCCATTGAGGCTTTAGGCATGGCTTTGCCGTACAGCTCCTCAACACCGGCGAATGACCAAGGAAAGTATGATGAATGCGCGAATATTGGCAGCGCGGTTCGCAACCTGCTTGAGTTAAATCTGCTGCCACGCGACATTATGACGCGGGCAGCTTTTGAAAACGCCATGGTGATTGTCAGCGTTTTGGGCGGCTCTACCAACGCAGTATTGCATCTGATCGCCATGGCTCGATCAGTCGGCGTCAAGCTGGCTATTGACGACTTTCAGGCAGTCAGTGATCGGGCGCCCTTTCTTGCTGACCTGAAGCCGAGCGGACGTTATGTGATGGAGGACTTGCACAACGTCGGCGGCATTCCAGCGGTGATGAAATTTTTGCTGAAAAACGACATGATTGACGGCAGCTGCATGACTGTGACCGGTAAGACGATTGCAGAAAACTTGAACGCTGTGAACGGACTAGCGGTTGGGCAACAGATTATCATGCCGCTCAATTCCCCAATCAAGTCGACGAGCCACATTCAGATTCTAAAAGGCAATCTTGCTCCGGGAGGTGCGGTTGCCAAAATTACCGGCAAAGAGGGTGAGGTGTTTACTGGCACTGCAAGAGTGTTTAATGGCGAGGAAGATATGCTTGGGGCTCTGGAAGAAGGGCGCATTCAAAAAGGGGATGTCATCGTGATCCGTTACGAAGGGCCAACTGGCGGTCCAGGCATGCCGGAGATGCTGACTCCAACGTCTGCGGTGATGGGTGCCGGTCTAGGCTCTGATGTGGCGCTGATTACCGACGGTCGTTTTTCCGGCGGCTCGCATGGCTTTATTGTGGGGCATATCGTGCCTGAGGCGCAGGCGGGCGGTCCTATTGCTTTGGTGCAAGATGGGGATCAGATTACCATTGATGCGGTCGCCAATACCATTGACGCTCATTTGAGCGACGCAGAGTTTGCAGCTCGACGGGCGCAATGGATGGCTCCGCCATACAAAGCCACCCAAGGTACGCTTTATCGTTATATCAAGACTGTCAAGACCGCGAGCGATGGCTGTGTGACCGATGAGTAAACAAAGGAGCTCATATACCTAACTTGACAAGGCTAAATGATTAGTCAATGAGTTCTGAAAAAAAGAAAAATATCGAGTAATTTGGAAAATAATTTCAATATTCACCGATATATGGATGTATTTTGCATACATCAAGTTAGGTAGATAAGCTCCTAAACAAACGGTCGGACTGCATTGGATTCAGCTTCAATGATTGCGGCTACTGGCGTTGTGCGAGCAGACTGTCAATCTCAACTTGCAGGTGCTTGAGAATTTCGTCATAGCGAAATGCGCCGACTTTATCTTCGCCGCGTTTCAAGTTGACGTAATTAGGTCCGCACCAAAGTCCGAGATCGGCATCGTCGGTTTCGCCGGGACCATTCACGCGGCACCCCATAACTGCGATAGTGATTGCTTCATCCTTGAGACCTTTGGTGAGTTCTTTGACCTGTTTGGCCAGATCAATAAATTCCTCATTTTCTACGCGTGAGCAGCTGGGGCATGAGATGATGTTCAGCGCGTCTGGATTGAAGCGCACGACTGTCCGAACGCGGCCGGCAGCGAAATCATCAATGATTTGCTGTCCCGCTTCGACTTCTTGATATTTTTCGACATCCGGCAAGGTCAACGAGACCCGGATCGTATCCCCGATACCGACCGAAAAAAGCTGCTCAAACGCGATTCGGGTCTTGATGATGCCGTCAGGTGGCATACCGGCTTCGGTAACGCCCAAATGAACTGGAATATCTGGTCGCTGCGCAGCAAACCTTTTGTTCGCCTCAATGACCCGATCGGGCCGTGAGCTTTTCAATGACACACAAAACTGATCGAATCCTAATTTGTCGAGAATTTCACAATGTTCCAATGCGCTTGTTAACATCGGCGATATTGTGTCGTCGTCTGGGAAACGGCTTTTGGTATGTGGATCAACAGAGCCTGAGTTGACCCCAACGCGAATCGCACAGCCGTTTTCAGCGGCGATATCAACGATGCCTTTGACTTTGTCTTCAATTGGTTTTTTGCGCTCGTGATGGTAAAGATGCCCGGGGTTGTAGCGGATTTTGTCGACATGTTTGGCAACAATCCCTGCGAGGCGGTAGTTTTCCTGCAAGTCGACCGATAGATTCGCTTCACAATTATCGCGGATAATTTCAAGCGCTTCTGCGTCTTTGCGATTATCTGCTGCGATGCGAACAACTCCGGCACCGGCTTGACTCAGTTCAGTTGCCTGTTTTGCTGTCGCTAGGGCATCGCTGGTATGTGCGGTGCACATGCTTTGAACGACAATTGGGTGACCATTGCCGATCGTCACGTTTCCAACTTGGAATTCACGGGTAGGATTGCGTTTCATAGATACAGATTAAAATTGCTAAGATGTTCAGCGGCTGTTCTGCAGCGTTCGAGTCAATGCGCGAATATGATTTGTGTTTTCTGACACGATCAAGGCGCAACCGTTCAAGATTCATTTGTTCGCGTCGTTGCATTCGAACCGAATGCCCTGATCACGGATGGATTATATTGGGTTGCGAGAATTGAAATAGCAGTGTTTCAAGGTTGTCAGCCGCTGTTCGCATTCTGGTCGCCCTTGGAAATGTCGCAATAATCGTTTCTTCGATACCGCTCTTTTCTCTGAATCGCCTGTCAGCGTGTTTTTCGCAAGAGACATAATTTTGGGGATTATATACTTGACTAAACCAGTGGAATAAAATATCATTGCGGCTCAAGCTTGGCAAAATCTGCAATGGAATAAAGGCCCATGAATCCGAGCCAGAAAGCTCCCGGCAAAGCGTATCGCGATGGCATTTCCGTGCTGCGGCTCATGGAGATGTTTCCCGACGAGAGGGCGGCGCGCAAATGGTTTGAGTCGATCATCTGGGAAGACGGGGCGGCCGTGTGCCACCGCTGCGGCGGCGCCGACACCTACGAGGTTCCAAGCGGCAAGCCGCTGCCGCACCGGTGCCGCAGCTGCCGCAGGCATTTTTCGTGCCGCCACGGCACCTTGCTGGAGAGCTCTCACATTGGGCTGCAAAAATGGGCGATCGCAATCTATCTGGTGGCCACCAGCCTGAAAGGCGTGTCGTCGATGAAGCTGCATCGGGACTTGGGAATCACACAGAAATCGGCCTGGCACATGCTGCACAAGATCCGCTATGCCTTGCCGGGCGAGATGCCGCCGCCGGCGCGGTCCGCGGCCGAGGTGGATGAGACCTACATCGGAGGCCTGGAGCGCAACAAGCACGATGCAGACAAGCTCAAGGCCGGCCGCGGCGGGGTCGGCAAGGCCATCGTGGTCGGGATGAAAGAGCGCCGCTCCAAGCAGGTGGTCGCGCAGGTGATCAAGGACACCGCACGCCCGACCTTGCACGGATTTATCCGCGACCACGCCGCGGCCGGTGTCGAGGTCATGAGCGATGACTTCATCAGCTATCGGGAGCTTGACGGCTACAAGCACCGGTTTGTGCGCCATTCGGCGGGCGAGTATGCGGCAGGCGATGTGCATGTCAACGGCATCGAGTCTTTCTGGTCGATGCTCAAGCGCGCGCACAAAGGAACCTATCACAAGATCAGCTCCAAGCACCTGGGCCGGTATGTGGGCGAGTTTGCCGGCCGTCACAATATCCGTGAGTTTGACACTGCCGACCAGATGGCGGCCATTGTGGCGGGGCTTGTCGGGCGCCGCTTGATGCACCGTGATCTGACCGGCGGCAAGGATGGCCGATTGCGCTGATGCGAGGCGGGCACGGCGCCAGAGACGACCAAGGTGTGGACAGCATCAGCGCCGAGCAGCATTTGCGCGCCAGGCAGCTGGCGCGCCGGGTGCTGGCGGCATCGCCGCTGAAGACCGGCCGTCGCGGCGAGAAAGCCGATGGCAAAGCTCCGCACAGAGCAAAATAATTCTATAGACAGCCGATTTTCGGGAAAATATTTCACTGGTTTAGTCAAGTATATAATCCCCATAATTTTACCTGGACGATGCGCAACACCTGACTTTGGAGGCAAGACAAAGATGTTGCATGATGGCCGAATGAACGCGGCGCAACTGATTCGCTTACTGGATCATAAAAAACCGGTTTCGGTTCGGCGTATTGCTTCTCTTTACGGTTTCGATCGGCAATGGGTGAGGCAGACACTGGATCAGCTAATGGATGCCGGCTTGCCGTGCCGGTGGACTTCAGCGAACAGTGTACGCTTGTCTCGTTCCGTCAATCCCCTGGATGCAGATGAGATTCGCGCTCATGTCGGATTGTTCAGCGCAAGTCTGGCAAACCGCATCGAAGTTTTTGAGACGATTGATTCGACCAATGACTATTTGCTGAGTAAATCCGTGAGCGCAGGCATTCATCGCAGAGTTTGTATTGCTGAAATGATGGAAGCAGGTCGTGGTCGGAGGCGCCGGAAGTGGTACGGCGGAGCATTCGAAAACATTATGCTATCGATTGGATGGAATTTTGGTGCTGAGGCCCGAAAAATATCCGGGTTGAGTTTGGCCGTGGCGGTCATGGTTGGACACGCACTGGAGAAGTTCACGGGTAAGTCCATCGCAGTCAAATGGCCAAACGATCTTTTGTATCAGGGCAAAAAGCTATGTGGCATACTGATTGAGTCGCAGCCAAGCGGAACGGTGATCGGCATTGGTATCAACTGCCGTCCGCCTCAATTCAAATCCGATGAAATGAAACTGCCGGCAATCGGCTTGACGCAAATTACACGCAAGAGGGTAAGCCGCAATATTCTGATTTCTATGCTGCTAAAGCAATTGGACCTTGGCCTTATACGATTCCAGCAGCATGGTTTCGCTGCCTTCCGTGAATCATGGAATCTCAGTCATGCATTCGCGAATCAATGGATGGTCACAAGCGACAGTCCGCAAGTGTGCGGCCGCGCTGTCGATGTTGACGAATGCGGTGCACTGATGCTTGAGCGGAAAGATGGCAAATTGGTTCGTATCCATTCAGGGGAAGTGACACCGGTCGACGAATGACGAGTGCGTATGCAAAATTCATCTAATGGCTGCGGGTAGCCGTTGTCCTAGCCGTGTTGGTCGTTGGCTGCCCAAATTGATATTCAAGAGTCGGTCCAATCCCAGTAGTGAAATCATTTAGAAATGGATTGACTCACACGATAGGTGTTCGTCTATGAGCTGAGCCGCAGAATCAGACGCAAAATGGCTTTTGTATCGATATCTCCCGAAAAGTTCGAGTACGCCTTTTGTAAAATTGCCGTGAGCCGCAATCAGCAGAACCGCTCTGGCGCGAGAGGTGAAACTGGTGAGGGAATTGCCAGAAGCGAGGCAACGAAGAACGGTAATCTCGAGGCAATACACCTGAACTGAACTTGAGCATATTACCCCGGGTAAAACACTTGACATGAAACTAAAGTTCGTGCCGGCTATAGTCTATTAATTGCAGACACTGGTATCCGGTTAAGGGAAACAATATTCACGCATCTGATTGATATAGAATAGAACACTGTTTTGAGGTGTCTCTGAGGCTTGGTTTAATGCCAAAAACGGCACGATATTTTTTGAAAAATACCACTGATTCAAAAGATTATGGACTTCAGGCCACAGGCCAAAGCCTGTCAATCCACATAAACTGCTGAATTTTTTAATGAGCTAAACGGGCCAATAGCAATAAACGGGCCAATAGTAAAATCTGCTTTTTGCTAACGGATTGCTTCGGCATTCAACTTTCTGATTAGCGACACCATACGATTTGATTGACAAGTTGTCTTCTTTGAAAATGCAGTCGGCTGCTGTTATTTCAGGCAAAGACCGATGGTTTGCTCACAATGCAGATATGCCAATCCAGCCGTTGCTAGCACTCTTTAACTCCCAACTGACCGTGTCGCTGTGTCTATGGATTTAGAATAAGGGCAGTTTTATGGCTTGCCAATTCCTTCAGTGCAATTCAAATAGGGGTAGAATGCCGGACAATTTTGCTCAAGAGTCGAACGTCACCCGTATCTGATGCCCTCTTGTCTGAATATTTCTCGCTGAACGACGACTTGTCAGCACCTCTGGCGATTGGCGCACTAGACTTTTTAGTAACTAAAATTGCAAGTAATTGATAAATATGACAACACTATTTTTTTTTCTTTCATGACAGTGTCCCCGCCGCGCGGAGTTGGCCACTATTATTCAATGGCGAATTAAGCTAATTTCATTAAAGCACTCGGAATTGATAACTCTGCAATATTTCAAGACCGTCATTGCAATGATCCGTGCGGTTTGGAATATTGCATGCAGTCATTTGTTTGCATCAGTTTCAAAAATAATCATTGGCAGCCACTTTGCCGATCTGCGATAGGGTCTCAATTTTGGTAGATCAGCTCATACCCGATGCTTTTTAGGTAGTTTTGTTCGTGACGCAAGTCGGCGAGCGTGAGAGGATGTTGCTCAAGCCAGTCAGGGGGAAACTCAACCGTCAGCTGCTTTCTTGATGCTGTGCACTTGATGTCAAATCTAATGCGATCTGTTCTAGGTCGCAAAAGCAAAACAGCAACACGCAGCAAAACACACAGGCGTTTGATTGTGCGCCGGGGAAAGCTTTGATTTGAATGAAAAAACTCTGTATCGAATTTGCGGCGATGAAAACGCACGAGCGTGGCCAATACTATTTGTTCCGTGCGCGAAAAACCCGCCAGATCTGAGACTTCAAGGAGGTAACCGCCGTGCACATGATACTTTGAGTGCGTGAGTGACAGCCCTATTTCATGCAGCAATGCAGCCCATGCAAGCAGATTTTTGGTTTCTGGCTCGTCCGAGAACCAAATCGGAGCCACCTGGCTATACATGGTCAGAGCGACATCTCGAACCCGTTCCGCATGATCTTTATCAATTGACCATTGCGCCAGAAGTGATTCGACGGTCCGTTGTCTGACATCATCATTTCGCAGTCGCCCCAGCAAGTCGTACAGTACGCCTTCACGCAGCGCGAGATCTGATATTTCCATAGTCTGAATATTCAAAAGCTCAAATAGTGCAAACACAATGGCGAAGCCGCCCGGAAGAACTTCGCATCGATTTGTCTCAAACCCCAATTTGCTCAGTTCTGAAACGTGTTGATACTGCACCATTCGCTCGCGCAGCGCATTCAGTTCTCGCCGACCGATGTGCCCGTCATTAAGTCCTAAATACGACAGTGAGTTTGCCACTGCTCGAATTGTGCCTGAACAGCCTACAACGTGCCCCCAGCCATGCTCAACGAACTGGCGATGAACAGCTCGAACTTCAAGCTGCGCGTCCAGAATTGCCATTGCCATGCAATCATAGCTGATGTGACCACCCGGAAAACGAGTGCTGGTCAGTGACACGCAGCCAATGTGCAGACTTTCCACACAGTTGGGCTCATAGTCGCTGCCGGCAATGATTTCAGTGCTGCCGCCGCCGATGTCGATTACAAGTTGTTTTTGGTTGCTGTCAGGCGATCCGTAACTGACTGACTTGTAGATCAGCCGCGCTTCCTCGCGACCCGGAATCACTTCGATTTTGTGTCCTAATGCAGCTTGTGCCGCAGGCAGAAAATCCTGAATATTTCGCGCTTTACGGAAAGTGTTGGTACCTACCGCTCGGATGTTGTCGGGCGGAATATCGCGCAATCGCTGTCCAAAGCGTTGCAGGCAATCAATAGCGCGCGCGCTGGTTTCTTGATTCAGATTTGAAGATTGATCGAGGCCGCCTCCGAGTCTGACAACTTCGCGAATGCGGTCAACGACGATCAGTCGGTCGCTGTCGACCTTGGCAATAACAAGATGAAAACTGTTTGAGCCTAAATCGACCGCGGCAATGAAATTGTCACCCGAAGGTACGGTGTCACTTTTTTGAGTCTGATCAGCACCGAAATCTGCTTTCACTCAGAACCTGTCGTTGCTATAAATTTAGTCTCGGCACCACGATATCGAGTCCGCAATTCCATTACGATTTTCATCAAAGTTACGCAGTACATGCAAATTTTTTGACATCGGCACTTTTTCGATAGGCATGTTTTATCACTTCAATCTTAGTAACCGCAATCGGTAGCGAATTCATGCCATCTCAAAGGCCCGCCTAGTATATTGCATGTAATAAATCTGGCAGGTAATCTGTCCCGACCGACAGCAGGCTCAGTCGCCGCCGAGGAATGCTCTCAGACAAGCAAGGGGCAACAGGTAGTCTCACCGGCGAGTAATTCACAATTGCCAGTGAGCGATAAAATGTCAAGAAAGGGGTGAAAAAGAGAGGAAATAACGAAAAAATACCAAAAATAAAAATATTCGTTAACAAATACTTGTGAGGCTTAGAAAGACTGAGGCTTAATCAGTTGTACCCAACAACACATGCTTATTGACACATTACAAATATTGTAATGTGTCAAAACTGTCATTAGGGGATTTTTTTTCTGAAATACTTCATTTTCTGATTGGCCGATCAAGGAAAAGATTCCTTACGCTAACGGACTTTTTCAGATATTTTAACAATTCAACATCAAATTTTAAATATTTTTTCAAAGAATTGTGCATTTAAGTCAAACATACGTGGGTGGAACGATTATTGGCAATAAATTATTTTGAAAACAACGACATTGACCATTGAATACCGTTTGCATACATTAGCATTTTTGTTGTAATTTGAATCAATATAGACAACGTACTGTGTCAAACGCCACCAAAAAATACCCAAACTGCGATGATTTGGGCCACTTGCTCGTGAGCCGTTTCGGGCGGAAATACCTTTCGAAAGAAGAGCGGCACCGATTTTTTGCCAGTGCGCGACTAAGCGAAAAACCGGAATTGCAAACGTTTGCGCTGACCTTGGGCTATACCGGCGGAAGAATCTCTGAAATTCTTGCGCTTCGTGCCGGTGATGTGAGCCTGGAGAGAGCATCTGTTTTCGTCATTTCGCTTCGACGCAGCTACGAATCGTGGCGCGAGATACCGATACCGGAAGAATTCAACAGGGAATTGGAGTTGACTCATCATCTGCGCCAGAAACAACTCAATGATGCGGATTCAAATACTCTGATTTGGAAATATTCTCGCTCGACGGCATACCGCCATATCACTAGAATCATGGCGCTGGCGCGAGTCAATGGAATTCAGGCAACACCTCAAGGATTGCGCCATAGCTTCGGAGTTTGTGCGGTTGAGGATGGTGTGCCGTTGCCGATTATTGCACAAGTGATGGGCCATATGAACTTGGATTCTGCGTCAGTCTACACAACCGCCACTGGCAATGAAGTTCGTGAATACTTAAAAAAAATGTGGCAGAATTCATGCTAGCGTCTGATTATCTGTTCGCTGTCCACCGCGTAGATTCTTTGGGAAATATAGTTTTAGGTAGCCAGAGCCGCTATATCTTTGACTGAAACAATGTCCGGGCCAGATGCAAGAGCCGACCCGGATAAGAGTTAAATGAGGCTCTGTTTGGCTTGTTTGAAACAATGCCAATCAAATTGCGCTAGATGTTGTATTGATCCAGTGTCGAGATCAATTCTCGGATATTTTCCAATTCTGGATGGATGTAGCGCATTGTTGTTTGCATAGTTGAGTGGCCAAGCAAGTTTTGGAGTTCCTTGTATTTTCCCTCTTTAGCCAGCTGGGTAGCAACTGTATGCCTTAAACGATGTGCAGAGATGCGGATGCCAGTGACCTGCGAAAGACGGTTGAAGAAATTCGTAACTGTTGATAACTGCAGCTGATTTTTGCATCGATAGCGCGAATTGAACAAGCGAATGTCATAAACAAAACGCTCGTTGATATCAGCATCGAGGCCTAAACGTCTCAATGTCTCGGTTCGTATCTGCATTAGGCTATTGACTGCCGGAGTTGTCAGCGGAATATCCCAGCTCAATTTGGTTTTGCTGGAACGGGGGTCGAAAGTTATTTTTTTTTCGTCGAAGTCTATATCAGCCCAGCGCAAGCCAACTAACTGTTTGCGTCGCATGCCAGTGTAAAACAGAATTCGCACCACTGACTTCCAGAACCAGTCTGGCTGAAAAATAGATTCTTTTGTATCCAGATACACCATGATTGCATGTAAATCAGCGATTCGAACAGTTTTGGGACGTGTTCGATAGACTTTCTCGAAGTGATTTGTGCCAATCGGGTTGGAACTTAAGAGTCCTTCGCAAACTGCGAATCCCAAAAGAATACGCAAATGTCGCAGATAGTTGTTCAATGTAGACGGTTCGACTTGTCTAGCCAAAACTTTTTCAGACCATTCTTTGACCGTTTGCCTATTTACGTCTCGAACGTGCGTTACCTTCGTGTCTTTGACAAATAAGCGGGCGACGAACCGGTAGTGAAATTTGGTTTCGTTCGCCAGCTTGTTTGAGTCAACGTAATGTTTGGCTAGCGTTGATATTTTCACAATAAATACTCCTAATTTAACTGAACATCTATTTCGTTGCATCGATCTATAGACTGATGCAACGAGTAAGGCTGTAAATTTAGAATTTATTGCTATGAAAATGCAAGTCTTTTTTTGTGTATAGTTTCGATCGCGATACTTTCGTCGCTTCAAGAGTGAAAATGCAATTCAATATCGACTTGTTTTCTGAAAAACAGCAGGCAACACACAAATTTTTGCAGTCGGTGCGTAGTTTGTAGGAAATTACGGCTTCGCATCGTCAAGGTCTCTTGCCCGTTCCCGGCATCAGTGTTTGTGCTCCGCTTTGAAATGCCGTATCCGAGCGGTTGCTGATTTGTGTCCAGCTTTGACCGAGTGAGCGCATTGCGGGCGCGCTGATAGCTCCGATCAGCACAAACCAACCCATCGGAAGAGTAATGTATGAGAACAAGGTAATCATGCTCAATACAATGTCCGCGGAGGTGCCGCTTCCGCCGAACTCCAGTATTGATGAATCGGGATATAGGGTCTGCAGCAGTTTTTCGTCGAGGAACTCGGCTAACGCCCACAAGGCAGAGACAAATTTTAGGCAAAATAAAATCAAGACGATACGCACAATAATCACCGGGTTGACCATCGCGTATGGAACGAGCAGAGGAATTGAGATATACACCAGCATCAGCATAAGTGCCTGCACCATAGGCAATCCAATCAGCACAAGTTCCATCACAACATGAAACAATGCAGACATGATCAGAGCTCCCATTGAGGCGATTATTTGCTGAATGCCATCCAGCGAAAAAATGCTATCCGAAAACCAGTAAATTGAGTCGCCGCGGTCAGCGCGATTGGTCACGACCTGAGGTGTTTTGTTGATCAGGCGTCGCAGAAATCGATCTTCATGCTCCACAATTTTGCGCTGTACCACTGTGGCATCGGTTCCATTGCTCGCTTTTGCAATCCGGTCCAAATCGCCCTGCAGCCACGGTGCACTAGTGTGCAATTGCGTGAGAAGCTTGGCTCGCAGACCGATCTCAGAATGTGTCCACCATAGGTCGCAATAGGGCTGACCAGGCAGTGCCATGTCGCTTTCCACAACACGCGCCCATGGTGACATCGCAGAACTGGCATAGTAACCTGAACCGCATCTGTTGACATCATCACAGCGGCGATAATATCCAGCGGTGGTGAGAAATATATGCGAACCTAGCCAGTCAACTGACTGCATGATGCTGTCAGGCTTGGGCGGATTGGTTGCGTTTTGGTACTTGGCCAATGACGGCTCGTAACAATCCCGCCGGAATGCTCGCAGTTCTGTGAGCAATTGCTCATCCGTCAGCTGCACCTGTCCGATTCTCATCAACGCAGGCCGCAGACCCGCGGGCTGTCCTAGCCAATCAATCGCCTTGATAACTGATTTCGTGAACAGGGCAGAAACCTCAATCGTCAGCCACCATAAAAGCGGCAGTTTGAATTGTTGAGCATATTCGGCATCAATCCGGTAGGGGAACTGACTGCTGTCGGTTGCTGCCGCAACTTTATCGTCGCCTCGAACATACTGAATATCGCCGCCTTGAATTGGAATTGCCGGCAAGAAGCACAAAATCAGGACAACAGTCACGATTGCCACATCCTGTTCCATTCGACGCAGGGAAACTGGGGCGGCATTGCGCGATTCCTGACTTCGTGTGGGCTGGATCCAGTTTCGATATAAGGCAATTCCGATTGGCAGGAACACTAGCCCGCTTGCTGTGAGCACTTGCGCGATACTGTTGGCGATGTGCCACCCAATCAGCGTGGTTGCAAACTCATAGTAAGAGTGAACTTTCACGCTTCTATCAGCGGAGGAGCTGCGGCGGGCGCTGCCGCAACGGCAGTTGCGGCGTTTTCATTGTCTCGTGAGTTTCCAAGACTTGCTTGATTGTGCCCGAAATAATGCGACTGCTTAGTTCAAATTCAAACACCGCACGCTGGATTTCCTTTTCTAGCAAATCGATTTTTTGCTCGATTGTTGCAGTGACGGCGCCAACGCTTTGTATATTGGGTTCCATCATGCCGCTCAGCAGCAGTCGGCGTGCAAGAAAAGCCTTGTTGATTGATTGTGACAGTGCGATTTCGTTGGCGATGCGCGGTGTCAGATAGTTCCTATCTGGCAAGTCGCGCAACGCATCAACCAGTGGTGCCGATACAACTGAGTTATCGCCCAGCAATTGAATGTCATCCGCCGACACGGGCCGGTTGGAGTACACGAGTTTTTGTAGCCGCTCATGAAATTTTGATGTCTCGCGCGCGATCTTGGGCAGCAGCCCGACTCCAGCTACGGTAAAATCGTGTTCCCCGTTTTGTATTCGATAGTCGCCGAGCACATCGACCAGCCATTGACTTGCCGCCTCTGGATTTGGCCACGTTTTGGACAGTGTGGTCGCATCATCATTTGTGAATATCCTGCCGGTTCCAGCGCAATTCGGAGATTCTCCCAGCAACAGGCACCACCCCGCGGCAACCGTATCTTTGATGAGCCATATGGGTTCTTTGCCGCGACAGCCCGCTGCGTGACCGCCGATCCACTGAATGCACCCGTCGAACTGATCGACTTGCTTTTTGGCTGCTATTGCGGTTCGGCCACTGGCGGTTTGCTGCTGCCAAGATTGAGCTCGCGCGGTTCGCGTCATGCTGTGAAATGGATTATTGTTACTAGCCAAAGCAGCCATTGAATTGTCGCATGATGCAACCGCTCGGTTCCATTTGTCTTCCACTCTGACAAGGTAATGCTGCAACAGTTGGCACGCTGTTGGTTTGGCTCGGCACAAAATCGATCCTGGCAGTGCGGTCGCGGCAGCTTGCGAAATGTCGTCCAAAGTGGTCAAAGTGTCATTGAGCCGACTGCGGAAAATTGATTGAATTTCAGACTCTGCGTCAAATCGACTACATACACGACTATGCTTCAAATTGTTTTTCGCCAGGCCGCCTAGACTGTCATATTCAGATGCTGGCTTGCTAACTGCTTGATCACCGCCGAGCGAATAGTAAAGAGGGATGTTTTTGATTGTCGTCTGTGCGGATGCAACACCGCTCAACAGCGTTGCCGAAGCCAGCAACGACAAATAAATACGATATATGCAACTGCTCATTTACAAAGATTCAATTTTCCGTGACGAATTCGGCTTGCCAAGCTTTCGAATGAGAATACAAAGGCCGCAGGAATTTGCAAAAATACAATCTGATTTCCGGTATGATGAGTTTTTTTGAATCACGTGAAAAACCGCGGTGAATTTCAGCTTTCGAGCATGATCGCAAGCAATGAATCGTATCTATCAGTCAATATAATGAGAGTTTTGCTGCCGTTATCCACATTGCCGATTTAAGTTGAACATCAAACATACGCCAACAACCGCACTTGCGGTCGAATTGATCCAACGTCCTTCAGTAACTCCAGATGACGCTGGGTGTCAAGCCATCATCGCCTCGCGTCTTGCACCGCTCGGTTTTAATATTGCATCGTTCGACAGCGCGGATGTAAGCAATTTGTGGGCGCGTCGAGGCGAATCGAGTCCGTTGTTGGTATTTGTCGGACATACCGACGTTGTGCCACCCGGCAACGAGTCAGAATGGAACTATCCTCCTTTTGCAGCTGCGCTTGCGGATGGCATGGTGCATGGACGCGGAGCGGCCGATATGAAGAGCAGTGTGGCGGCCATGGTGACTGCTTGCGAACGATTTTTTTCTCACGCAGAGTCATTTCAAGGCTCGGTCGCCTTCTTGATTACTTCTGATGAAGAAGGAGAAGCAATAGATGGCACCCGAGTGGCGCTGGAGAAATTGGCTCAAGACAATGTTCAGATCGATTACTGCCTGGTAGGAGAGCCGACATCAGAGCAGCGATTGGGAGATGTCGTAAAAATCGGCCGTCGCGGTTCGCTGAGTGGAGAACTGAAAATATTTGGGATCCAAGGGCATGTTGCTTACCCGCATTTGGCTGACAATGCCATTCATCGAAGCGGGGCGCTGATTGATGCGATATCAAGATTGGAGTTTAGCGATGGCGACGAGTTTTTTCCGGATACAACCTGTCAGATTTCGAATCTGCGTGCAGGCGCCGGTGCTGGCAATGTTATTCCCGGTGTCGCTGAATTGAATTTGAACTTCAGGCATTCGCCGAACAGTCAGCCGCAGAATCTAATCAACGCAGTTGAGTCAATTTGTCATCGCTTGGACTTGAGATTTGAGTCAAGATGGGAAGTTAATGCGGAATGTTACCGAACCACCGAAACGGAGTTCGCTGACATCGTCTGCGAAGCCGTGTCCGACATCGTGAACGTAACACCGCAGCGCTCGACTGCTGGCGGAACATCCGATGGACGCTTCGTTGCCAAATATGGAGCGCAAGTTGTTGAATTTGGACCGCTTAATGCAACGATTCACAAGGTCGATGAGTGTCTTGATCTTGAGGATTTGCAGCAGCTGTCAGCAATTTACGAACAGATTTTGAGGAGAATGAATGAAAAGCCAAATGAATAAATTTTGTGGGGTTGAGTCATGAGCGATGCCACTCAGCAGTCTCTGATTCAAGTTGGGCACGAGTCCTACGCACCGAATTACAATCCACGGCCGGTCGTATTTGACCACGGTCAAGGTTCTAGAATCTGGGACGTGGAAGGACGCGAATATTTGGATTTAGGAACCGGCATCGGTGTGAATTGTCTGGGGCATCGAAATCCACAACTTATTGAGGCCATCAATGCGCAGGTGAATAGACTGTGGCATACCAGCAATATTTATTTTTCAGAGCCGCCGATTCGACTGGCGGCAGAGATTATCGGCAATACGTTTGCCGATAAAGTCTACTTTTGCAATTCCGGTGCGGAGGCCAATGAGGCGGCTATCAAAACAGTTCGCAAATATGCGGCGGACAATTTTGGTGCAAGCAAGCACGTCATTTGCACTTTCAAGGGCTCGTTTCACGGGCGCACGATCGGTGCATTGACTGCGACAGCACAGCCAAAATATCACCAAGGTTTCGAGCCTTTGCCACAAGGTTTCCGCTATTGTGAATTTAACGATATTGACAGTTTGCGGAAAATGATGGGCACTGATGTCTGTGCTGTCATTCTTGAGCCCATCCAGGGAGAGGGTGGAATTCGTCCTTTCTCGGTTGAGTTTCTCCAGCAGGCACGGCAACTTTGCAACGAATACGAGGCCCTACTGGCTTTCGATGAGGTGCAATGCGGAATGGGCAGAACGGGAAAGATTTTTGCCTACCAATGGGCGGATGGTGTTGAGCCGGATCTTGTTACGATTGCCAAGGCACTGGGCGGCGGACTGCCGATTGGCGCATTGCTGCTGTCTGGCAAAGTTGCGAACACCCTGGGATTTGGCAGCCATGGCTCAACATTCGGTGGAAATCCGGTCTGCTGCGAGGCGGCTCGCGTTGTGCTGAAGACCGTCGTGGATCATTCCTTCCTTGCTGAGATAGCGCATAAAGGCGAATTATTGCAAGCCCAACTGAGCCAGATGCAACGACATCACAGCATGATTGAAGAAATCCGCGGCCGCGGATTGATGATTGGAATCAAACTGTATGGCGCAAGTGCAGGTGAAGTTATGCAAGCCTGTCTGGAAAATGGGCTGCTGGTTCTTCAATCTGGCGCTGACGTTATTCGGCTGTTGCCCGCATTTACCATTAGTGCGGATGAAATCGCCTGCGCTATGGAGATATTGAATAACGTTTTGGCGAGTATTGATTGACTGGCAAACCTGGTCAATGCATGCTTGGAGTCGGTACTGTTGCGACCGCCGCCTCAGCCGCTGGAACCTTGATGCGACATGGTCCGAGGCTTCGCGAAGAGCTTAATCGTTATACAGGCTTATCGGGCAGAATCCAGCGCTCTGCAGTCTTCGGCTTGCCACCCGACCGAAATGACTTGCCCGTAGTCAAGTCGATCCCGAGTGTGAGAATTCGGGATCTTAATGATGAAATCGGATTGTCCGCAGAGACTGACACGGGTGCGGACGTGATCACCAAGGTAGATGACCTCTTCTACTGTGGCATCTAGTTCGTTTTCGCAAGTGCCAGGTTCTGGCCCGACGATAACACGCTCAGGCCGCAGCGACAAAGTTGTGGCAGATTCTAGCCCATCAATGTTGACTACCTTGGCGGATACCATTGATTGATCTTTCATTTCGACAGCACAACGGCCATTGGTTACTTCTTTGACCTTCCCATGCAATACATTGTTCTCGCCGATAAATTGCGCAACGAATGAATTTTCGGGTTTTTCGTAAAGAATTCCGGGTGGATCCAATTGCTGAATAATTCCATCGTTGAATACAGCAATTCGGTTGGACATGGTCAAAGCTTCGCTTTGGTCATGGGTGACATAAATCACGGTTACGTCAAGATTTTCATGAATATGCTTGATTTCATACTGCATCTGTTCGCGCAACTGCTTATCCAAGGCGCCGAGAGGCTCGTCCATGAGAACAAGTTTGGGCTGAAAAACCAGCGCTCTTGCCACGGCAACACGCTGCTGCTGTCCACCCGACAGTTGTCCAGGCAAGCGTCCGCCGAACTCACCAAGCTGTACCATTGAAAGCGCATCATCGACTTTCTGCTCAATTTCAGAATTCGGCAGTTTTCTGACTTTCAGTGGGAAGGCAAGGTTTTCGGCGACTGTCATATGCGGGAAAAGCGCATAATTTTGGA
The DNA here is from genome assembly GCA_965200545.1 of Arenicellales bacterium. Lineage (GTDB taxonomy): Bacteria > Pseudomonadota > Gammaproteobacteria > Arenicellales > JAJDZL01 > JAJDZL01. Next base: position 1,312,129 of record CBDAUJ010000002.1, read on the forward strand.
ACACCATACCAATATCGCGTTTATGCGGCGAGACATTGTTAATGGACACTCCGTCCAAATAAATTTCACCATGGGTAGCTGTCTCGAATCCTGCCAGCATCATAAGACAGGTCGTTTTACCTGACCCAGATGGGCCAAGAAGCGTGACAAATTCACCTTTTTCGACGGATAGATTCAGGTTTTTGACGACCAAAGATTCACCATCGTAACTTTTCTGCACGTCTTTAAATTCGACGTAATGCTGTTGTTTTTCGTCCATAGCCTGACGTTCTGTTAGTGAATTTGGCAACGAATTCCGTACGGAAACATTTATATGTGGAAGAAGTATAAAACAGGCAAAGCAGAAAATATTGTTTTTGTGAATTTGTTTGCCGCAGTTGAAGTTGCCTGGCGTTCAGTTTCGGCAATCAGCCGGTCGCAAAATTATTCCGCCGTCGATGTGGCGATTTGCCTGAACGAGCTATGCCGCGGTTACATCCAGTAGCTCATCCGTCCGCGATGAAACTTCATTTAGAAAAAATTATGCGGCGGGCATGATGGACACCAGCTGCATCAGGTCTTCATTTTTATGATTGTCAGTTGATGCGTTCAAGCAAACTCATGGATACGCCTTCATATCAGGAATTGATAGATTTCCATCCCGCCATCCCAAATCATGACTGCGGCGACGATGGCGATAATGGCGATGCCAAGATATCCCAGCCAGCGGTAGCGGTCCAGAATACTTGCGATATAGTTGGCCCCGATCAGCATCAGGACTATTGACAGCGCTAAACCAAAAACTAAGATCAGTAAATGCTCGCGGGCGATTGCTGCAACCGCCAGCACATTGTCCAGTGACATAGAGATATCGGCGATCAAAATTCGATACAGTGCTTGTTTGAAGGTTACAGGCGCGTTGTCGGCGGCTGTCTTCAGCGCGCTCGCATGGTGGTCTAGCTGCATGTCTGCATAGAGTCTCCATGCGATCCAGACCAGAAGCAATCCACCGATTAGCAGGAGCCCTGGAATTTTGAGCAATTGAACTGTAGTCACAGCGAAAGCGATTCGAAACAGAACGGCTAAACCGACTCCGATCAAAATAACTTTTTTGCGCTGCTCTTTTGGCAAGCTTGATGCGACAAGCCCGATCGCGATCGCATTGTCGCCCGCAAACAGCAGATCTACAAGAACGACTTGGATGAACGTGCTAAATTCTTGCATATGACTTGGAAATTGTTGTTCACAATCCGCGAGTAAAGCGCGTAGTATAAGGTTTGTTGAAGGTGTCGTTTACCCAAGAAAGCGAAGTTGAACTCGAAAGTCTTGCGCGAAGTGCGTTTGGAAAGTTGAAATGATGAGCGATTCAATTCAGAACAGCTTTTGCAGTCATGGAATGTCGAAGTGACTTTTCGCTGTCAGTAGCGCGCGGCTGGAACGTTATCTGTTTCACTGTGTGAATCAGAAATCAAATGCTTTGATGAGCTTGCCTCCAGGGTGAACACAGCATTTGTAGTTTCCCCAGTAGTTCCATATATATTTTCGGTCTGCCGCAATTTTATTTTCATCAAAATCCCGCTGCTGCCCAAAAGTTTCACACGAATTGACAGATTTGGGAAGAATCATTTGCCATTTGTCTTTTTTTTCATTGGAGCGAGGAAGCCATTGCTGCCAGGTTTGGGTGCGACAGATCGGTCCTGAGTCACCGCGGGAATCAGTCTCCCATGACCCGCCGGACAAATTGCATTCGCTTTCATTTTTGGCTCTGGTATTGCCACGCGCGACGCGATTGCTGAACTTGCTCGAGAGCGGCCTGACAATGTGCCCCGATTGATCATGAAATATCAGATCAGCGGCGCGCTGAGCCGACACAGCTGCACCTTTTGCTGAATTGCTCTGAATGAGAAATCCGATTCGTGGGTACACCGAGCCCCACGTGAAGTGCGGCCACTGGCCGATTTCGCGCACCCCTGGTGTAATAGATTCCATTTTTGTCGCATCTGCGCCAGCTCCGCGCCAAGATACATGATCTTCTACAGAAATGAAGTAGGGAAAGAACGCCTTGGCTGCGGATTTGCAAAGAAACCGGCCAAATTTCAATCGACCGACAGCAGGTGAGCCAATCGCATCCACTTCATTGAATTGAAGCGAATCTGATTGACGATTCGATTGGGTAACGCCAGACAAGATGCCGCCGGAGATTTCGTTTGAATTGTCGAAAACTTGGTAGTCCAGCCCACTTTGCCATGGCGGTTCGAATGCATTCGGATACACTTGAAATACCACATCCGGCAGGCGATGTGAAATCCTCGGCGTGGTTACAATGAAGCAGCCAAAGATCGAGCACTTCAGCCAAATACAGATGCCAGAAATCTTCCAATCCAAGCATGACAGACTTTGCGAGCGTGCAATCAAATCCGTTGTAGTGATGGAATTTCCAGAAGCCGAAATATTGCATGCAGTGATGTACAAGCAAATGCAAACTGCCCGAATAATGGTATGCGAATTCAACTTCATGGCTCGATCAAGCGCTTGATTGCAGAGGCTTCGTAGATGATATGCCTATCGTCGAGCACCGCAGCCGGCAGCCGAACGATACGCAGATCCGACAGCAGCATGCGAGCGCGAATCGTCTTCTGGAGTTGCTGTTTCAACCAAGGCAAATTGGCATCGATTCGTCGCACTGCTTCAACAGCGGCCGCCTGCGGGTCTGCGGGAAGATCAGTTGCAAGCCGATATTCGATTCTTTGCTGCAATGACAAGTCGAACAGTTCGATTTCGGGCCGTGCCTTGAACCGCTGAATCATGGCATGCGAGAAATTTTCTGGGACATAAAATAACTTGATGCTGAGATCGCCGGCAGTGCTCTGCGTACCCGGCAGCAATAGAATCAAACCCGCGACTGCAGCTTTCCCAAACCTCCATTGCATTGACCGCATTGATCAGGTTTTCCGGCTTTGCCTGATTATTTCCGCAATTTCGTATGCAGCATCGATTTCAGAAATGTTCTTTTTCTTCATCATTTGAATTCGAAATGCTTTTTCAGATTTTTCGGTTTGACTCAATGCCAAAGCTAAAGCCGGTGGTGCGTTTCTGAAGAGTGTAAGCAATTTCGGTGTGATGATCGTGCCTTCAGTGTAGCGTCCTGGGTGCTTTCGTGCGGATTCAAGAAGACTTTTTTGCTCTTCGGTAAGGGACTTGAAGCGTCCGATCTGCTCAATTTCATCTTTGTCCAATGCAAGACAGTACCACCATTCCGGCTGGTTAAGCAATTCTTTCGCATTGTCGGGGAACTGTCGAATATTCTGGGTTGCAATCCAAAGCCATGCACCAAAGGTTCTCCACATGGCAGAAATACGATTCAAATAGGGCGAGATCAGCGGATTTTGGAGCAGCACGTGCGCTTCGTCAATGACCACGATAGTCTGACGATCATGGTTTTCACTGGTTTCTACTTCATTGGCAATTATCGAAAATAAACCAGTCAATGCAACCGCAAGGCGATCTTCGTAGCCGCGACGCGCAAGCAAATCAAGCTCAACGACAGTTACGTCAACTGCGGGCCACAGTTCGCCTTCACGATCAAATAATTCACCATTCAGACCAGTGCAAAAAACATTTACGGCGCTGGCCATGCGACTCGCTCGCTGCCTTTGTTCGGAACTGACGCGAAGGTCTCCTGCGCGGTGCCCTTCGGCCATGGACCGCAACGCGTAGACCAAGTCTGAGGTGACAGTTTGTTTTCTGCCCTGAGAGTGTGAATGTCTGGCTGCTTCAATCAGTGCCCCACGAATTAGATCCAGATCGTCACGACGAAGGTGTTGCTCTTCGCTGGGCTGGCCGCCTGTGATCATCAGCCGTGCCTGCAGCTCCATTTCTCCCAAAGGATCACGATAGCGATTTTGTCTGCTGGTCGCGTCCTCATCGTGAGCCGAGTTCAGCAGCGTTTGAGCGTTCTGAAAGGGCGGCAGGGATACGTTGTTCTTGCCATCAATTCGGACCCGGTGGACCGAAAGCCCTTGGCGCTCGCAATGAGAAGCGAGAAGACCGAATGTTGGCAGCGCCGACAGCAAAATGATTTTTGGACGATGCACCGCCAGCGTATGTAGCAGGAAGTAAATCAGAAAAGCGGTCTTGCCAGCGCCGGTGGGGCCAAGTACAACTGAATGTGCATTTTTCTCTCGATCTTTTGCATTGAGCGGGTCGAACATGATTGGTTCGGCGCCGCGGTTGAAGAGCAGACACCCTGAGTATCCAGTCCCCGTTGAGCGGCCGAATACGGGCAGCATGCGTGCGATGTGGCTCGCATACCATAATCGGGCACGCCGCGTATACGGCCGCGAGTCCTGCTCCGGCTGGAATCCAAATGGCAATGCGCGTACATAACTGTCAAGTGCAATCGGGTCATAGCGAGGCAAAATGGGCTTCAGCTGATGGGCAGTCAGCAGTCCAATTGTTCTTTCCGTTCGCTTGTTCAGTTCTTGAAGATTTTCACCGAATACATAGACACCTGAAAATACTCGAAAAATCGGATTGCCTTTCGCGATTTCTGTGAGTGCAATATTAGACAAACTGCGTTTTTCCGTCGCGGCGGGATCGTCGCCGACTGAATTCCTGCGCACTTTCATGACTTTTTCTTCGATTTCATTTTGCGGTGAAAAAACGATCGTCATTGACCAGATCGATTGATCTGGAATTTGATCCCATAGCGTTCCGGTCGAATCTCCAAAGAGCCGTTCGCGGGTCAAATGCCCGACATTCGGTTCACCGACCAAGTCGTCGATGGTAATGAATCTGCTTGGACAGCCGCGAAACCACCAGATTCCCGGCTTTTTCCAAGTCCAGGGGGCGGCTCCATGCAGCGCGGCTCGCGCAATGTCCGACCCTGCCGATTGACTTACGAGAGCCATCGAGCGCTGCGCTGTATCGTGAACCCATGGATTGGCATCAAGCAATTCCCATGTATGCCTAAAGGGGGAATCTTTCTCTGGATGGGGAACAAACCAAAACGTCAGCCATTCGTAGAGTTCTTTGGCACCGGCTGGAATCAGTCTCACATCGGCTTGAGCGAAGGTGCTGACAAGTTGCTCAAGAATCTGCTCGCCATCGTCATTATCGTCGGGGCGGCTGTAGAGTGAATCGCGCCAGATGCAAAGTCGGATCCGTCGCCGTTTGCCACGCCATCTGCCGTCGGTTGCAGTTGAATCAGCAAATAGTCCGCCGACAGAAGTCAGGTCGTTTATGTGTTCTTGCAAAGTCTCAAACCAATGTTCGGAAAAACTGTTGTGCTGGCAGTGACTGCCGGAATATTGACGGATCGTGTCAGCGAGCCTATGACGGATGCAGTCAATATCGTCTTGCACAAACCATTGCATGATCCATGGCTTGCTTGACAATTGCGGCAGGCATTGGGTAATTGCTCGACACAGTCGTGTGTGCATGCTCTTGAGCATGTCTTCGCTTTTTGCGTCAGCGTTTGCACATTCGACTTCAAACATTCTGCCGACACTTGTAAAGTCCTGCAAGCCGATGCACTGATTGCCGAGGTCAAGCCTCGGAGCGAGCAATTCTGTAAATGAACGGGTGTCTTTCACCATTTTCGCGAAGATTGGCTGGGGCTGCAGCTGCGGTTCGAGATATTCGCGAATGGTCAGCGGCTCACAGCCATTGCCATTCCATTCGCTTAAAGGCATTTCCGTTGACAGGAACGCCTTTGGATTGTCAGTGCGCTGGGCTAGCCAGTTTCGGATCCAGTGGATATTGTGTTTTAGACTCATTGATTTGTCACTTCTTCAGGCAGCGCGTACTCAACTTTTTCGTAGAGCTGAAACATCGTAGAATATCCTGGAATTGGGGCGCCGTCTGCGTTAAGGTGCGGAAATACGTACATCACGATTGTTGGATTCGGCAGGCGGGGGAAACGAACAGTCAACTCGTTATAGACTTCTCTTGTGTAACCGGCAAGGTGCGAGGCTCCATCCGGCATCGGATGCGACGGCCGTGAAGATCGGCTTTGAGTGGCATGATGCTGATCGTAAATGTCTTCCATGGTTTGCGTACCCTCAGGGATTGGATGATGAGACTTGAATGGTGGCGAGCAAGCCGAAATTCCCAGCCCCAGACTAATCAAGACCGCCTTGAATAGAAGCAAATTTGGCTGTATTGTTGCTGACATATCGAATTCTCCTGCCAGAAGGATTGTGATCAATCAGAATCGCTTCTTCAATATGGATGGCAACTCTCTTACCGGCAGGTATGTAGATTGCATCGAAGGAAGTCAATTCACGGTCGCGGAGCCATTGCGAAATCTCCGACAGGGACTCGCGAGTGGCGTAGCCTGCAACGAACTGATTTAGATCGCCGGTCACAGCCGTTGCAGTTTGACCAGTGGCCGGATCAAATCGACTCTCTGTCTGCGCAGTTGATAAGGCATCGGCAGTCGCCTCTGCGGTGTTGACAAGAGTCGACTGCGTCAGATACTGAAGTGCATTTGATTTCAGTTCGCCGGTGATACATGGATTGCCGAATTGATCGGATATCCAGCCGAGACCACGGGAAGTTCCAGAGGGGTCCGCTTTTAGCTGGATGGTTTGAATCGAACCGTCTTGAAAGATGAATGTTGCTGTGTCAACATTTCCAGATACGCACGATAAGGCGAAGTCTCCTCTGGCAGTTCCTGCCCACAGCATGCCGGCGAGTTGTGGAATTCGATGTCCGTTGGCCGCCAAATTTGCCGCACCAACGATCACTTTGAATCTCCATGGGTCGTGAATTTGGCCATTGACCGGAATTCTCCCGATCAGCGCGGTCATCGCGGTTGCATCCAGAAGGGTAGTGGTTGGCGGTATCGTGTAATGCGCCTGAACGGCATTCTCAATTGTGGAGATATCAGAAGCTGTTGCAACGATATCTGTTTCAAGATTCAAATAATCGACACTGACTACCGTATCGTCAAAGGATGCGGTGTCAGAGACACCATCGGAGTCGTGCCATACAAAATCCTGGGAGTCATGATGTGGCTGGATATACGCAGCGTAGTCGGGAGTTGAATTGTTTTGATGTTCCAGATCTGCTATTCGCGCCAGCAGCTGGTCAATTGCATTGTTCAGCTCATCGATTTGCGATTGACTGTTGTGGCCGTCAACTTTGTCTGAAATCTGTTCCAGCATTGTGCTCATCTTTTGCTGAAGTTGACTGCGCTGCGATTGCTCATGCACTTGCTGGCTCTCCAGAGCCTGTTCAAGATTGATGATCTTGGTCGCGACAGCACGAACCTCTTCGGCGGCATTATCGCGGTCCGCCAATAGTGCATTGGGGTCGTCACCTCCTGATTGATTTGCGAGAAAGTTGGTTTCGAAAGGGTAGTCATCAGACACTCCGAACCACACGAAACCGCCGATTGCCAAGGCGGAGACAAGCAAGAATATTGGGAGAAGTTTCAAAAGTATGCACGTTCAAAGCTGTGGAATTTGGAAAGGAAAATCCGAAATCAAGATTGCGACTGTGGTGTCATTCGGCTTATCCTTCGCTTGCAGCTTCGGGTGGACAAACGCAGCGGTTCTCCAGCTGCCGCGAATCTCGCGAGGATCAAGTGTCACGGACTCCGTCAAATTGTTCCTGATTTGTACCGCGGTGACGTAATGATGCAGAGACTGCCAGCCTGCGATTGCCCAGGCATTGATACCGCCAGAACAAATTGATGGTCGGCGCCGGCCGCAGCGGAAGAGATCAAACAACTCGTCATCAACAGACACTTGAACCACACCGGGCAGTTCGTTGAGAAGCCGCTTTGGTGAATAGAGCTGCTGAATGGCCCATCGGGTAAGCTCCACAAAACTGTAGCTCGGCAGGGTGTTGACGGATTGGCCAGCAACCGTATCCGGTTTGGGTTCGATGACGACCGCGGTCTCTGGAATGTCGAGTGTAACCGCGCGAATAGACAGAACTATCCGCCCCAGCGTTTCGGTGATCACAACCATGCGCCGATAGTCAAATGGTTCCTGTGCAGTCAGCCAGAGGCTGTTGCCGATTACTTGAACTTTGAGCAGTCGATTGACATCGCTCGGTATGCCAACGCGAATATTGGTCGCAGAGGGTACGGTAATGCGTCGTTCGGCATCCACTTCAATATCAATATTCACGGGTGTGCCAGTCCATTGAATTGTCACTGAATCTGCCGTCTGAACCTGCACCACAAGCACTGCGAGCGACAGTAGCTGAAAAATGCTTAATACAGATCGTACGCGAAAGATCATGACGTATAGCCGCTCAGTCGTTCGGGCGCGCGCGGCATTGTATCGAGTTGCAGACCCCAAGGATTGAATTCTGGATCGACTGGATTTGAGATGACTTTCAGATGGTATCGGATGCGTACGTTTTTCACCGATACACCGCCGATGTTCTCGTTGAGTTCAACGTCCAGCTTGACATGCCAAACTCCAGATTCAAGGTGGGAAACCGAAGCGGCCAAATTGCTGTCCTCAAGTGGCAGGATATAGCGTGTTCGTCCCAGCAACTCGCCGCTGCGACGGTTGCTGTCGTGCCTGAGCCATGCTTTGAACGCGGGCGTGATGAAAGCGGTCAGTCGATCGAGATTTTTTGGGTAATCCTTAAAGCAGTCCAGCGGACAGCGGTTGACTTGTTGCCAGATGTATCCGGCGAAGTTATAGACTTCCCAAGGGTGAATTTCATTCAGCAAGACTTGGCTGCCGTAGCGCAAATCAGGTGGAATGCTGATACGTTGAACGCGGGTTGCATAGTGCCACCCCATCAATGCTGCAATCAGGCAGAAAGCAAGAATAAGCGTGATCATGCGCAAGGTGCGAATGTGACTGTGCAAGTTTGCGTCGGCGTGGAGGTATCGCACCATGCTTCAATGATCCCGGCTCGTTGACCAGCAGCCTGATTTGAGGATGAGATTCGGACAAAGCATAGGATAGAATAAACAATAGAACTTTCTTACATGCCAGCCCTCAGGCTTGCCTTGCTTGACTTTGCGCAGGATGTGTGCCACCGCAACGACCGTCGTGACAGTGCCGATGGCCATGATTGCAAAAGACAGGTACAGCGCATGCTGACCGCTGAGTATTGTGTTGCCGGCAATGAGAGCCAGCGGTACCCATGAACAGGCGACGGATGCAGTGATTGAAAACAGTTCGCTTGCGCCGCATCCCTTGTATAGTCGAGTCTCGTAATCGAGCGCTCCGCATGGCACGAGATTGGTCATACAGTCAATATCTCACTGAGACGTTCAGATCCCCACCAGGCGCCGAAGATCACGACCAAAATGACTAGCAGGCCAGCGCCGAAATAAATCGAAAACCGTCCCCATTCGCCTTTTTTGCGAGCCTCGTTGACCTCAGAAATCAAGCCGCTGGAAAAACCGATGAGTGCGAATATTACGATTATCGTCAGTGCTAGAAATGTCAAGTATCTAATTATTTCAATGATATACGCCATCGGGTCATCTGCGTTGAAAGCTGTCGATCCAATTTTTGGTGGCTCTGGCAGAATAGGATCGGCAAAACTGATTCCTGAAAGCAGTGTCAGACCGGTCAGGCACAGGATAAGCGCAGTCAGGTTGAGTAGCTTGGTAAAGCTTGCATAGTGTGTAATGGTTTTCATACTAAAGAAAAGAGATGATTGTCAATATTCCCAATGTGGTTGCCAAGGCTCGAAACACTTCGCCAATCAGTTCTATGAAATTGATTTGATTGTTGCGCAACTGCCCCAAGATGGAATAGGCAATCCAGCTCCACCATCCGATTGAAGCAGCTGAGATAGTCGCTGTAATGATGGTTTTGAGTATTCTGAAACTTGATGCTGTTTCCAGCCCAAAGATGTCCATGTTTTACCGACCATAGTGTCCGCCCATCGGCTTTAGAGTCCGCGGCTGATAATCGGGTGTACGCAAGTAGGTTTGAATGCCAAAAATGATTGACGACAAATCCAGGTCCAGTTGCCGGTAGTCAAAGTGTATTCGGGCATCCGGATTCGATTTGAATTCTGCTTCATCAGCCAGTGTGTCCAGTTCGTTCAGGTAGTGCACCAGTCGGGTCAATATTTTTTTCTCGGCGTCATTGGTTCTGGCAATCAATCGGGGTTGTATATCTGTGACCAGAATTTCATTTTCCGCCACCGAGGTCCGCGTTTCGCTCGCAGGCTGTTTATTATGTGAACTCATGCAGCCCGAAAGAGTGGCCGTGCTGATGAAAGCGAAAAGTGTGAGCCAGGTAAATTTCATCATGAGAGAATTTATACTGATGCTGGCTCAATGATCAAAACTAAAACTTAATTTGCGCGGAGGCGAGTTTTTTCACTCGAATCGACCTGATTCAGAGATGCAAGCCGGTGCATTGTCATTGAGTTCGCGAAGTCAGCGCTCGACAACCGTTTCATTTGATTTGATACAGTCCATTTTTCAGATTTTTGTAGCGTCCAGTCGCTGCGGCAATTTTTACGCGCCCGCTATCGATTGAGTCGGGTGAAAATCTGTCTTTCTCATCCCAGCCGCGAATGTCGGTTCCGCCCGTGCTATTTTTGATGTAGATGTTGAGTTGATTGCCCTGCTGGACTTTTTCTACTGCATGGCTTAAGTCTGTTTCACAGCTCGGTTTGAGACAGGGAACCGATGTGATCAGTATGTATTGGATTTTCGATGCTGCCGGCTGGCCGTGTTTGGCGACTAAGCTCTGCATCGCTTTGATGTATTCGGCTTCAAACTTCAAAATTGCCTCAGCTACGGCGAGCTGTTGCCGTGCCAGCATATCGGCGTATTGTTTTTGCTTTTCTTCACTGATTGCAAAAATACCCAGCAGCTCAAGGGGTGACAGATCGTCGCTGACAAAGCCTTTGAACCTGACTTTAAGCTGTTCAACCGTATCCAGCTCCTGTTGCGATAGTTGCCGCAGCTGAAGATCGGCAAATTGCGAAATTTGGATGCTGCTTGCCTTATGTTGACTCAATGTCTGCTGTTGCGCGTTGGACGCAGTCGTTGCTGCCGCAATCGCCGCCACACATAAAATTTGAAGCATATGCAGAACTTTCCCATAAGATTTCGCTCGATAAGGCTTTTGACTCATGATGGAACGTGATGCAGTCGGGCCGCAATCAGAATTTCGCTCGATTCGATAGAATTTCCACTGTGATTTTTGCAGGCAAATCCTGACACTTTGTGCGATGCTATCCATCGACACGCAATTCAGCCTCAACGCCGCGGTCAGACTTGAATACGGCAATTTGCTTTGCGGGATGAAGAGCCATAAGCTGCCAGCCGGCTCGCGATGAATTCGGTTCGATCATTGTGATCTGGCCATTTAGTTCGAGTACGGCATTCCATTGATTCTGCCATTGATCGATGCCGATCAGACGGAAAGGCGGAGTACTCTGATGCGGCATCAGCTCAACACTCGACAATGTCGGTTTGCTTATTTCGTCCATGGATATTTTTGCATCCAATTGCGCCGACAATGTGCTCATCTGACGGGATGTGGAATGGTAGGCTTCGGTGACTGAGGCAAGTTGCGCCTTCAGGTTGTCAATTGCGTTCAAACGCTCATCAAAATACAGCAAAGCATCATTTGCGCGGTTGAGATTGACTTGCAGCTGGCTGATCTTCGCTGTGAGTTCTGAATATGCTGCGGTGTCGGGACATTGCTCAACTGGGCAAGGGCGGTTCTCGATTTGACTGCCGCTTTTTTCCAATCCTGTCTCGTCGGGAAGTGCTACCACGGACCTGCGCTCGTCTATCGACAACCGCTCTGTGTCCATGATTTCTTGAATTGTCGCTGGTGGGATTGGCGGCGCGGCCTTGATATTCTGATAGATCCACAATCCACCGATCGCCGCAATCAGCAAGCTGGCGGTGACCGCAGAAAAAAGCAAAAATTTGTTTGCTGCCTTGTGTCCGCTGCTGGGTCGCAGTAACTTCATCTGTCCGCTCTCGGCAATGGCAGTGCTTGCAGGACCATGGAATCAAATGGCAGTTGCGAGACAGCAGACAGGCTGATGAATCCGAAAGCGGTGATGACCAGCCCAACACCAAAAGGTTTTACCGCCCGGCGTGGATAAATGATCAGTGTGGCAAGTGCCGCGAACAGCAGAAAAAATGGCAGTGAACTGTGTCCAAACCACCCGCCTAAAGCCGCCATGAGTTTCGCATCTCCATATCCGAAATCCGGATTTCCCCCGAACCAATGCAGTACGGTGTAAATTGACCTTATCGACAGGTAGCCGCAAATGATGCCGGCGAATGATTCGATCAAGGTGGTGAAAATATCTGCTGTGCTCAATGCAACGCCGGCACAAAGTAACGGCAAAACATAGCGATTAGGCAGTCGATTGGCTCGGTGGTCTGCAATAAGCAGCCGCAGGAGCAGGTAAATCCCCGCAAAAATCAGACAAAATGGAATAATCTGAAGCAGCATGAGCAACAATCCAATGGTCTGAGTTCGGCACTGAGCGGTGTCATTTGCAACTGCCCGGGTCTGGCGCAATACATGGACAAGAGCGATAAAAGTTGACTCTGTATGAAACGCACGAGTTGCCATCCGCTGATTGAACCTTGTAAATTCCGGGATTTCCCGTCCATGGATTCAAGGGTTTTCTCCTGGAAAGTGAAATTGTGTCCCCGCAGCGGTCGACGGCTGTGCAGTAGCCGCTGTGACATGAGGACGAGCCAACTCCGGTTGACAGATCAAAATGAATTTGGTAACCGCTGGCTGCTTTTGAAGTTATCAGTTCTGATTTCGAGGGTGAGCACAGCGCATCGCCGGATGAGTTGCCCGGCATCGAAGCAATATTGGACTCGAGCGCGTCAATGTCCAGATTCGCTTGATTGAGATCCGTGCGCAGTTTGCCGATCGCAGATGTATTCACGTTGACTTTACCGCCAAGCAGACTGATTTGTGAGGCATTAGTGGCGATTTTGGCTTGATTGGCACTGTGCGCCAAAGTATTCGCTTGCACATCGGATTTCAGGCCTGCGATATCTCCATCAATTCTGACGATGTCGCTACTTTGGTCGAAGCGATCAAAACCGGCTCCAGAAACACCGTCAGCAGGCATGACTTTGAGCGCATCCACCTGCGCTGAGTCTGCAGTCAATGCGGCGGCTTCAATGCTGCCGCTGACTACCAAGCCGCCAGACAGGGTTTGAATTTCAACGTTGCCGTCGCCGCCGAAAGTCAAACCCTCCCCATCAATGCCAATTTGCATGCCGTTGTTGAATGTCAGTGCACCGGTCATTTGATTGCTGCCATCCAAACGCAGGAAGGGTGAGTTATTGTCTATCGATCCAACTTGAGCCAAAATTCTTGCGAGGTCATCAATTGCGGATTGGTCATAGCTCGGGTCATTGGGATCCGTGATCAGTCCGGTCAAATCTTCTTTTGCAAATGCCAGGTTGAAAGATTCAAATACACCTGCACTGCCTTGCTTTGCGGCGGTCTGATAAACGATAGCGGCCAAGTCGGGTCTCGCCAAAGGCGCGGAACCGGCAGTTTCGGTCCCGGCGCGGAAAGTCCCGAAATCGATTGTGCCGACTGCGCCCGGCATGCCAACATTCACAACGATCTCCAATACGCCAAAGTTGATTGGATTGTTGTTTTGGTCGAAAGCATACGGAATTGCAGTTTGCTTGCTGAAAGTGCAGGGAAGATATCGGTCGCCATCTGGATCGGCACAATCTTGCAGGTCATCGGCGGAGTACGTGCCGTCAACGGCGGGTGGTTCATTCGCGATCCACGCTGCGGCGGCTGACGCATAGGCAGCTACGAGTTGTCCAGCCCGAGCCGCGCGATCGTATTCAAAGTCGCTGTTTTTGGCCTGAACAGTGATCAGCAAGATGGCGAGACCGATGCCGATGGCAATCAAGCTTTCGGCAATGGTGATGGCGCCGTGTTCGTTGTGCAAAAAACGCAGGTGCATTTTGAGCGCTCCAGTAGCATGCGATTTCAAGAGTCTTTTCAAGAGTCTAGCCTCCGAACGTCCAAACGACATCGCCGGATGTGTTTTCTTTGCATAGCTTGGCTATATTCGCAGCGGAAGTCGGTTGATCATCAGCGGCCGCCGGCGCAGCCAAGTCGACCTTAGTGCTGCCAATCTTGACGCTCTCCGCCAAATCCAGTGTTGTTGTTGAAAGCGATACGCATGCGTTCGGATTCATACCCTTGAAGGTGACTGTGAAGGTCTTGTTGCTGGTTCCAGGGTTGATTTCGACGGCTCCTCCCCATGGATGCTGTGCTGCCGTTTCGGTGCGGAAATTTGGCGGGAATCCGGACAGATTGCGAGCCAGTTCCGTATTGAGTCCGGTAAAGTTATTGCGTACACCGAAAGTAGTCCGCACTGCTGTCGCAATTTGCGTCATTCCTATGACCGCTGCGGAGGTGTTGCGAGCGTCAACCACTGCGGGAATGCCGGCGAATACAATTGTCAATATGGTTGCGCCGACACCCAAGGCGATCAGCGTTTCAGCGACTGTAATTGCACCATGTTCCTTGTCTCTTTGGTCGTTGAAATTTAACCGCCTAGCAAGCCGATTCATTGGAGTTGTGACGGAAAATAGGTTGGTCATTCTCATTTTTCTCTCCCTAAGTCATTTAGAATGCGTTATTTTGCACGGTCAGTGCCACCTGTGCAATGCCGTAATAGATCCAGATCGCTGTTGCAGCGATAACGATTAGCAGTATGCTTGAAAGCACTTTTGTTGTGTTTTCCAGTCGTTTCAGCGCACGATCAATGTCGTCTTGCGTGATGTCGTTTGCATGTGCGCTGAAGTCTCCGGTACGTTCAAATATGCGCAGGTCGTCCAGTGTCTCCACAGAAAACAAGCCTGTGTTCATGGCGATTTCGACTGGATCACCTCGATACAGGTGCGATCGCATTTGATGGACATGAGAGGCAAGATATCGAGGCAGATTGTTTTCCAATTGACTCAGCGCCCGAATTCGCTGAATGCCAGCTTGCATCAGTGCCAGCCATACGGATAGAATTTCCGGCCCAGTCAATTGCCGATAGATCGCAAATGGCGGGAACCAGTCCAATCGGTTGCGCAGCGGCCCGTCCCAGCGCGGCGCTGCCCAGATAGATGTCACAATAATGCCAATCACAGCTGCCGCAGCGAGCAGACCCCAAGTGGCGATAAGATCTGAAACCAGCAGAATGCTTCTTGAGACCGGCGACCAGCGCTCCGGTTCCACGATGCCAACCATGACATCAAGCGCAAAGCGTGGGAGCATGGCGATCACTGTGCCGCCGGCAACCAGCAGTATTGTGGGATAGGTCAGACCAGAAAATAAAGTCGATCGCAGCTTGCTTCGCACTTCAGCAATCCGCGCAGCTTGTTCAAACCCTTCTGCGATGCGGCCTTCCTGTGTGATCGCGATGATCGCGAGTTCTTCTGGCGGTACCCAGCCTCTGGCACCGGCTGCGAAGCCGGCAGAGCGTACCGCCACTCTTTGGTGCCGAATAAAGTTGGCGGTGGCTCTTCCACCCGTTTTGCTTTCCTGCAGAAATTCTAATGCAGTTGTAATTGGAACTCCGGCTCGGCTGAGCGAACCGATACGATGCCACACCTTGGCGCGTGATTTTGAAGACAATCGAAATTGGGCACGACTGGCCTTCAAGTAAATTAAATTAAGGGGATTATATACTTGACTAAACCAGTGAAATATTTTCCCGAAAATCGGCTGTCTATAGAATTATTTTGCTCTGTGCGGAGCTTTGCCATCGGCTTTCTCGCCGCGACGGCCGGTCTTCAGCGGCGATGCCGCCAGCACCCGGCGCGCCAGCTGCCTGGCGCGCAAATGCTGCTCGGCGCTGATGCTGTCCACACCTTGGTCGTCTCTGGCGCCGTGCCCGCCTCGCATCAGCGCAATCGGCCATCCTTGCCGCCGGTCAGATCACGGTGCATCAAGCGGCGCCCGACAAGCCCCGCCACAATGGCCGCCATCTGGTCGGCAGTGTCAAACTCACGGATATTGTGACGGCCGGCAAACTCGCCCACATACCGGCCCAGGTGCTTGGAGCTGATCTTGTGATAGGTTCCTTTGTGCGCGCGCTTGAGCATCGACCAGAAAGACTCGATGCCGTTGACATGCGCATCGCCTGCCGCATACTCGCCCGCCGAATGGCGCACAAACCGGTGCTTGTAGCCGTCAAGCTCCCGATAGCTGATGAAGTCATCGCTCATGACCTCGACACCGGCCGCGGCGTGGTCGCGGATAAATCCGTGCAAGGTCGGGCGTGCGGTGTCCTTGATCACCTGCGCGACCACCTGCTTGGAGCGGCGCTCTTTCATCCCGACCACGATGGCCTTGCCGACCCCGCCGCGGCCGGCCTTGAGCTTGTCTGCATCGTGCTTGTTGCGCTCCAGGCCTCCGATGTAGGTCTCATCCACCTCGACCGCGGACCGCGCCGGCGGCGGCATCTCGCCCGACAAGGCATAGCGGATCTTGTGCAGCATGTGCCAGGCCGATTTCTGTGTGATTCCCAAGTCCCGATGCAGCTTCATCGACGACACGCCTTTCAGGCTGGTGGCCACCAGATAGATTGCGATCGCCCATTTTTGCAGCCCAATGTGAGAGCTCTCCAGCAAGGTGCCGTGGCGGCACGAAAAATGCCTGCGGCAGCTGCGGCACCGGTGCGGCAGCGGCTTGCCGCTTGGAACCTCGTAGGTGTCGGCGCCGCCGCAGCGGTGGCACACGGCCGCCCCGTCTTCCCAGATGATCGACTCAAACCATTTGCGCGCCGCCCCCTCGTCGGGAAACATCTCCATGAGCCGCAGCACGGAAATGCCATCGCGATACGCTTTGCCGGGAGCTTTCTGGCTCGGATTCATGGGCCTTTATTCCATTGCAGATTTTGCCAAGCTTGAGCCGCAATGATATTTTATTCCACTGGTTTAGTCAAGTATATAATCCCCTAAATTAAGCATATATCGCATTTAATTTGGCCTGCTGGGAAGAAACTGGCGCAATGGAAGAGTGATTCTTGTCCTTGGGTGAGCTCACTTTCGGCAATTGGAGGATTTGACTTTTTCGGGACTTTCCAAGTTGTCCGATGCGCCATTCCACGTCCAAGGGCGAGGCGCGTCCCGATGCAATCAGTTGAAGGCTATGCTCCTCAATGGGGTGTCCGCCAAGATTTTGTATCCAGTGTCTGCGCGCCTCGATAAACTCGCCTTGTCGGAACATAGAAAGCATTTGATCGTCTGGAATGACAACTTCCGCGATCAGCGTGCGACCAGCAATGCCAGTTCCCAGGCAGTGGCTGCAGCCGCCATCGAGCCGGTAGGCAATATTGCCCGTATCAAGGCCTTTTTTCTCAAGAACACTGACAACACGGTCGCAGTCGCTTCGCCGGCGACCATGCTTGTTGTCATCTTGGCTGAGCCATTGGGCAGTGTCAATTTTGCAATACTCGCAAAGCAACGGTACCAGTGTCTGGTAAATCAGGCCTTTGAGCACATCGGGAGTGCAAAGCAGTGTCGGGTCAACGCCGATGCCGATGAGTCGGCTGACGATTGAGGTCGCGGTTGACGCATGCAGTGTGGTGTAGACCCGGTGACCGGATTGGGCAAATTTGATTGTGATTACTGCAGATTGAAGATCGCGAATCTCACCGACCATAAGCGTGTCAGGGTCGCAGCGCAATGCGGCTCGGATCGCGGATGAAAAGTCATCATCCGTCCGGGAGCCTCGCTTGCGAACGACGGGCACCTGTGTGGCATTGGGAATTACTCTCTCGGGTGGATCCTCGACTGTGATGATGCGCAGGCGATGGTCGTGGATTTCAAGCTCTCGATGAAGCATGCCGACGATGGAGGTGCTTTTGCCGCTGCCGACACTGCCCGCCATCACTACGAGTCCCGAGGGTCGGGTCGTGAGCGCATAAATGGACTGAATCTGCTCCGATGAGTAACCCAGATTCTCAAGCTTGAGTGTTTCGCTGCCGCCCGGCAGAATTCGCAATACCATGTCGTAACCGTCGGGTGATGCCGGGATGGTGCCAATTCGCACTCGTACTCTCCGGCCGCTGGGCAAAACTGTATCAACGACAGCGTCCTGCGGTTCGTGACGATTCCACGTGACTTCCTGATCATTGCCCATCACCTCATAAATAAAGCGGCATGTTTGGTCTGTGAATTGCCCGCTCCAGTCAGCGATGGGGGTGATTTGTCCATCAACCCGAAAACTAATGGAAGCGGTTCGCTGTCGTCTGACAATGTGAATGTCAGATGCACCTTCGGAGACCGCTCTGCTGAGCAGTGCCAGAACGGAGTCCAGCGCTCTTTCATAGTCGACATCGATTGTCCCCGCCTGCGCAGAGATATCGGCGTTTGCATAAATCGTCTCAAGGTCACTGGGAGCGACTTTGATTTGGTCGATAATCTGGATATTCTGCAGTTTCAGGTTTTCTCTCAACTGTGCTTTCAGACGTGCTGGAAACTGCAATCCGGTAAACAGAATATACGCAGCAGTCGGCGGATCATCTTCGGATACAGCGGCGTAGTATGCTCGCTCAGCTTCATTGATTGGAATCAGCGCGCCGCTGCTTCCAGTCAGCACTTTCTTGTAGTAAGGCAGATTACTCATTGAGCTGGGACTCTCGAAGCTTAGAGCGGCCAGCCAATCCGACCTCGAAACTATGGTTCAGAACATCGAAGATGACTTTGCGCGGGAGTACGTCGACAATCTTTGCCTGCCGCACTGAATCCCCTCGCTGCAATCGGTATTCACGGTCTCCAAGTCGCACATACGCAGTCAGAGTATCAGCGCCGCCCGCGATTGCGTACACTTCAATTTCCTGTTCAAACCAGGTTGCCTGCTCCGCGGACAAGTCTGATTCAGATGGCGGTTGCGGTTGGGTGCTCACAGGCATCGGGGGTGTGAACACAGTATCCAGATGAGTCTGAATTTCTGTGATCCGTAATGAGAGTTCCAGATATTCAAGCAGTTTCGATTGAATATCCCTTTGGTTTTCCAAGCAGTCGATAATCTCAATCGTGCCATCAGCCTCGCGGCACTCGCTCGGCAGCCGGGTCGCTTCTGCCTTTGCTGACAAGCAGAAACTGAGACAAACGATCGCTGTCAAATCAATGAATTTTTGCATAATATTGACCCTCAATTTCCCACTTGAATTGATCTTCAAGGTGTACTTTGATGCGCTCGACAATCAGCGGCATTGCGCTGATTGTTTCTGCAAATTCGAATGCGTTATTCAGGCGGCTTGCAGTTCCATTGAGTCCTGAAGCGCTGATGGCATAGAATTGTCCTGCTTTGGTCTGTTTGCCCAGTGTCCAGATGCCAGGCAATCGCGCGAGCATGTCAATGATGGCATGCCGGTCGCGATGTCTGTTGAGCAGTATGTCGATGGGCACAGCCGGCGCAGTCATGTATACAGGCAAGTCAAAACGCTCGAGAACAGTGCCGGATGACTCCTCGAGCGCATAGTCTTTTGACACCAGATAGCTGGCGATACTCGCGATGCTGCCATGCGCTTTTTTCCACACCACCGTGACAATTCCGTCTTGCCATTCGTAGGAAACGCTTTTCCACCCGGCTGCTCTGAGAGGGCGCGTGGAAATCAGCTCGGCAAGCCGCGCCAGCAGCGATCCATAGTTATGGTTGAGTTTTTCAGTGTAACGGGCAATTTCTGCTTGCTGGAGTTCCATTTGGCTGGCCTGCTCCATGGTTTCGATCTGGTCTCGCTGCATGAAGTATTCTATGGCGATGTACATTGACAGTGCGGTCGCAGCGAGTGTGGCGGCTGCGATGATGGGTCTTTTGCGGTTGCGGAATTCAATCAGGCGGCAATCGATGCCTTCCGGCAGCGATACCTGGTCAACCAAGTCGGTAAATTTGGCATGCGTGACAGTGGATACATTGGAGAACCGGCAGGTACTGTAGAGTTCAATATCGGTGCCTTTGATATCCGATTGAATTTCATCCAGACGAGTGCTGATGAGGTCTTTGTTTCCTATAAGGTCGCCGGCTGGAAAAATTGCACCGTCTTCTGTCGCACACAGCCAAAATAGATCGTCGCTGAGTTGCTCGACAAGCACAATCGACGGTTGCGACTGGGCCAGCCAGGCGGCAGCGCTGTTGACACCTATATCGGCAGTATCTGCGGTCGTGCCGATTTGGGTTCCCAGCGTATTGTGAATACTGACGTAGCCGGTCGGTGTCGGAATGATGGACTTGAGGTATTTCAGTTTGCGCGCTTTACTGCTCGCTTGCGGAACCGAAGCCGGCGGCAGCCAACTGAATCCGAATGCAAGTTTTTGGGTTCCAATCTGATGAACGGACATTTAACGAATTCTGTTGTTGATTGCGACAAAATCAGTTGAGGGTGGAATAATTCGCGGTGTGATCAGCATCACTAGACTGGAGCGACGATTCTCAAGTTTTTTGCTACTGGACAGAATTCCGCTGCTTGTTTTGTTGTTGGTTCGAACAGTATCAAGGCCAGCGACGAATAATGTTTCCCCTGAACGCAGCAGCACTGGCAGCAGGATCGATCGGGTTTCCAGCTCAGGAAGTTGAATGGAAGGCTGGTCACTGCTTGGATTTTCAGGAAATTTGGAAATATTTTTGATTACAGTGGTGCGCATTGTGATGTTCATCATCATTTGGTTTGTGTTCGGCAGCACTCTGGGCAAAACGTTGAGTGCGACGCCGTCTTGCAACTGTCCAGGAACCAAACGGATGGTCGTGCCGCCGTCTTCTGTCACGACATCACGGCGCTGAAGGTAAGATCGCTCATCTCCAAAAAAGACGGGTATTGGCTGTCCGTTGATCCCGCGCAGTACGGTCGAAGTCAATTTTGAAACCCGTGCTCCACCTGCAGCGTTCTCTAATTTCAGTGTCAGATCCGCGGTATCAATTGTGCCGCCTTCCTGGTGTTGAAAAACCAGACCGAAAGCGTTGCCGCCTTCACTGCTGCTGAAATCGATTCTCCCGGAACTTTTGCCAAAAGCTTCCTGTGCAAATCCTGCAAAGTTGAAGCCTGAGCTGCCTTCTTCGGAACGGTCTATCTCATACAAATCAATGTTTATCAGCACTTGCGTAGCGAGTTCTTGGTTCTTGGCGATTACCCAGCTGTCTATGCGTTCCAAGACTTCTGGTATATCCACCGCAGTAAGTTCCCCCGACACGCGGTTGATCGCGACCTTGCCTGCCGTGGACAGCATGTTTGCAATTGACTTTTCGATCTCTTGCCAGAAATCTGCAGTGTCCATGGATACCACCACCTGGTCTCGAGCTTGCAGATTTGAGCCGCCATCCCCGCTGCGCGCGGACCCTGAAAGTCCAACAGAGGCCTGCCATTGAGTAACCACATTGGGTGAAAAAATAAGCCATGTGGCTAAATCCGTGAAGTACACTTCCACCTGATTGTCCAAATAACGCCAGTTCAGGCCGTAAGTTGCTGTGATGTAATCGAAGGCTTCCTGCGCGGTGCCGCTCCATTGAATTTCTGCAATGTCGATGGCGGGTACATCTTCACGCACACTAACGGGCACGCCAATTTTCACGGCGATCAGTTGCAAAATCGCTCGGAGACTTATCGTCTCAACGTACGCAATGCGGATGTTCTGATAGAGGTTTTGCGGAACAGCGGAAGATCCGGTTTTAATTCGGACAGGCTGACGCGGGCCAAACCATGACTCTGGCGATACTTCCGTCAGTGAGCCCGTCGTCTGCTGCTGCGCTGATTTGCGTCCTGCCTGAATGCCTGACTCAACCTGAGTTGCTATCTGATCAGATGGATTTGTCAGCCATTCTGGGTAACTGCATCCGGCGAGCGCGATCAGCGAAACGCCACAGGCAGCGGCTGCAATCTTTCGTTGCCAGCAAATGCCGGATCGAGATTGTGCTGGGCACGAAGACAGCAAAAACAAACCTGATGAATGGGTTTTGTACAACCGGATGCACTGAGTGCTATTTTTCAATTTCATGTGCTGCTACCGTCCAGTCTGGGATCGAGGTTCAACCCGAAGTACCTTGTTGCCGCCGTAGAAAGTGGCTTTCAGAGGAATTGGCGCGCTGCGGTAGTGTTCAAGTACCTGGTTGACCGCGTCGGACAATGTGCCATGAAACGAAGTTGAGTGCTGAATCTGATAGTCATGCTGACTTCCCCATGCGAGAGACCAATTCACAGAACTGGCCCACCTGTGAAGGTTTTCTCGCAGCGACCCGGAGGTATCGAGCGTCCATGCCTGCTGAATAAATATCGTGGCTGAATCACTCGGCTGGTCATAGCTGATGTGCGTTTCATTTTGAGGAGTCAATTGGTTTGCAGACCCGCTGGAAATGGCATTGCCGGGCTGCTCCAGCGTGAAATCTGGCGGCGCGCCGGCCAATTGAAACCAGATTACACGTCGTCTGCGGTCTTCTTTAAGTCGCCAAGAGCTTCCGACGATTGTCTGCAATGCTGACCGGATGTCAGTTGGACCGATTTTTCGGTGTGAACTTGGCAGCGGCAGGTGCAGCGAATGCTCGATATCTTTGGTCGCCAAATGCCGGTATCCTGAGCGATGCAGGATATAGTCGATAGAGTCGCTGACTGTATGGACTTGTTTTGGAAACCGAGTTTCGATGATGGCCGAAAGCAGATCAACCTGGTCGCTGCTCGGACTGAGCGCATGCAAGGTATATCGTGCATGATGTTCGCTGTCGGTCGCAGCAGCGTGAGTGGCTGATGCGATAAGGCAGGCGGCCACTCGCAAGAAGAATTTGAGTTGTATCGGATACATGGATGCTAATTTGCACCTTCTGTGCAAAATGTTCAAAGATTAATTCAATATTTCGCGAAGAGGTATTTTGTCCACATGTCAGTGACAGGACGTTTGGCAATATTGGTCTCCGTAGGCGGACTCTCCCATCAGGTAGCACCGTGCTTTCCAAGCTTCTGAGGAGCTGTCGAAAATTGCTCTTGGATCGTTTTCCAGTTTCTTGATCCAAGACAGAACATAAGCCTCGTGCTGATGGTGACCGGGAATTCCAAATTCGGCGCAAAGGAAAGCAGAGCCAATTTCTGCGATCATTTCTTCATAGGCATATCGGTTTACGTCGATAGCTGATGCATGGGTAATTCCAGGGCGGTTCAATCGATTGCGGTGCCCCGTCCAGTGCGTCAATTCATGCAGCAAGGTGGTGTAATAGCCTGATGTCGACTCGAAAGCAGTTTTAGATGGCATGAAAATAGTGTCTTTTTCAGCGCTGTAATATGCATCTTTTTTTCCGAATCGCAGCCGTACACTGTGCGTCGTGATCAGTCTGTCGGCTTGCTGATGGCGTTCCCAAGCGGATTTCAGCAGTGTCGGCTCAGGTTTGCCCTTCACGATTTCTTCAGGCAGCCCAATGCACTGCTGGACATTGAAAAGGGTAAAACCGCGTATCATTTTGATGCGTTTGATATTGTTATGAGCCAACTCTGAGCTTGAATCAGGGTCTCCGTGTTTGCCTGGCACATTGATATATCGGAATAAAATTGCTGCCGTTCCTTTTTCGCCCCGACGAATCTTTCCGCCAGCAGTTTGAGCCTGTCTGAAAGTAAGCCAGCGATCGATTTCGAACCCCTGGACCGCCGCGGAGGCCCACAAGATAGTTACGTTAACGCCGCTGTATTTTCTCGCCGAGACTGCATTGGTGGGGCGTCCCGCGTAAGGCATATTGGTACTCCAAGGCTTGCACCAGGGCGGTGCGCCTTTAGTCAGCGCGGTGATGAATTGATCGGTCACTGTTTGATAAATCTTGTTGATACTGTTCGCTGCCATGGCTGTGCACTGTGGTGAGTGATAAGAGTGTCGGTATCAGCATACCTCCTGCCAATTGCATGGCAAAACAAAAAACCGGTTTCGCACAACGGACAATTGTCAATTATCCTGGGGTGAGGGAAATCAATCACATAGAAAGTGATTGATGCGAGTTTTAAACAGTTTCAGAATTTATCGTCTTGCTCTCTTTCTCGTGTGATTCTAAGTCTTTCCAGCAGCTGCTTATGATGCGTGTCTTCCGCATTTTTGAGTGCGTTCAGGTGCTTGGCGGCAGTTGCGCGGGATTCAAGTGTGCTGTATGCCAATTCAAGCTGGAATTGCCCTGCCTCTCGCAAGCCAATGCCGTTGTCAATGAGTCGTCTGCAGTATGTTGAAAATAGGGAAACCGGATTCCATACGATTGAGCTTTTGTTTTCCGAGCCTGCTTGCAGTCGGCCGTCAAGCTCGTCGAGCAGCAATTGTGCCCAAGTTCGCCATGGCGCGGGCGGCGGTGGCAGATCTTTAGGCAGCCGAAGCAGATGTAAGCCGATCAGCTGGATCTGATTGTCACTCAGTGACTTTGGGAAGATGAGGTCAGTCAGTTCACGGTTCATTTCGCTGACGTGTGCATAGTGGTATTTTTCTTCTGCTAGATTTTTTTCAAAACCGCTAGAACTACGACTACAACCACTACTACTATGATTTAGTCTTGGTTCGGTTCGGTTCATCTTGCGTCCGAAGTTCACCTCAGCTTTACCGCGGTTTGCAGACTGAACTTCGGTGTTCGATACACCGCAGTTCATTTCCTGAACTTCGGTTGATTCAACCTTTATGCCTCGATAAAGTCCCGCCAGTGTGTTGGGATTTGAAGCTGTTGACTGAGCGCCGGTCGCTGATGTAACGGCGTTACGCTGCTGCGCCGCCAACGCGTCCCAAGTCATTTTGCGGCGTTCGAAAGGATGCGGCTCGTCCATTAGATCGTAGTCGCTGTCCAGCTCTCGGTCAATTGAGCTTAGAATCATCTCTGATATTTTCCGCGTATCCGAATTTCGATGCTGCCGACAGTCATTCAAATAGCTCATGTAATTTGAATCGACATCCATCGTGTCTGCCAGACTAAGCGGTTCACCATGTACCAGGTAGATATTTCCGTCTCTCGAGAATTGACCGCTGGCGTTGCGCACCTGCTCCCGGCATACCAGCGTGATCCAGCGGGTTACTCTCAGCTTGGCAATTGAGCTTGAAACTGTGGCTCTTGAGACGTGCAGACATGATTGAATGTCATTGTAGCTGGGGAATGCTGCGAGAGACAGGGCAGGTGAGCAGAATGTTCTGATTGTCATCCAGATGAGTTTGTCATAAGGCGTCAGAATAGGGTCAAAAAGCAGCAGGCGTGGATGTGAATCATACCAATTGTCGGTGTAGATCATCCCCGACTGTGACCGATCTGCATTGCGAAAATTTTCGATTGCACACAAAATTTGCTGGAAATTCTCATGCGGTTTATTGTATTGAGTCATAGGGAACCTCGCATAAGGCTGAACGGGTCAATAACAAGAGTCAGAGGTGTAATTGGGTAAACCCATTGCAAAGGCACTTATGCGAGATTCACATTCGAAAAGCATGAGTATGGATATCCTAGACACGGTTCGAGCGATGTACTTTCAATTTGCCTGATTCTTCCCATTGGTAAAACAGATGCCAAATCGTTCGCAGTGAAATTTTTCTGTCCAGAGACTCATACAGTGCAGCAAATTCTTTCGGTCCGAATTCACTGGATTTTTCAACCACTGTCTTCAGTTTTTTCCAAACGGCGTCAGATTCTCTTTTGCTCGGCAGTTTAGGTCGCCCGGACAGAGCTTTACCCAGTCCCAGCTCTCTGCGTTTGAATGTGTACTGTTTTCCGCCCATCCCGGTCAGTGAGTGAATCATGGGCAAGGGCGCGTCCGCAGCAATCAAATCGTTAACAAACGCATCTCGTTCCTGTTCCCGCTGGATATAGTCGATCGTTCGCCAGAATGTCTTTGTGTTGAGCTGAATATCCATGAAGTGCGACCGCATTGAACTCATCTGGAGTTTATCGGCGGAGGATAATTTCGCAACTGCATTGGTCTCCAGTGGTCCAAAGCCCATCTGGCTCAGTGCTGTGTAGTCTCCCTCTTCCCGGCAGCGGTGGCAGTAGACAATGATTGCGTGAATGAGTTCTGTTTCTTTCGTGATCATGATTTCGATTACTCAGGAACTGTTTGGTGGCTGAAACAAGTCAAAATTGTGTTTTCTCGATAAGGCGTGAATCGATCGGTAAGTTCGCATCAACTGCACGAATTCCTGCATAGACTGATCATCCCATAGCCTGACGCTGAAAGTCATCACGCCAAGATGCGGGAATACACACTTCATCCTATTTTTCGCGAGCAAATGCAGTGTTTTGGTATTGTTTGACTTGACATATGTCTCAAGCGGCGAGTCGCCGACAATTTTGACGACGGTTGTCTTCGCACTCGACACAGCCCACTGCAAGTCCGACAGTTCGGTCAGCAGCCACCACAGTGCATCGCGCATCCCGGCTTGTTTGGTGGTCAGTCCTGCAATCGAAGTCGGAAAGTCTCGAACCAAAAATCCGATACCCCAGTTACCTGTGTTTATGATCGTGGCTAGCTTCTGATTATCCGTCTTCAGCAGTCGATGCCGTTTGGCGAGGTTCCAAGCCAGTCTATAGGCGGTCGTGCGCAGGCTTTTCAGCTGCGCTGCAGCTTCGTCAGGGATTGAGTGCGAGATATTGCCGTCGAGCTCTGGAATGACCGGCGACTGGTGACATGCATTGTAGCGAGACGAAGTGTCACTCGATTTTGTGATATCTTCAGCCATTTTTTTTGTTCCTCGAGTTGATTGAGTCAAATTTTCTTCTTGCAAAAAATGGGTGTTTACACTGTAAACACCCATTTTTTGCGTTCCGATCTCAGCATTGTCGGGCCACTGATCGCATGCCAGTGCAATCGGCGCGACACACAGGTGTTCTGCCGTGTCGCTCAGTGGTGTTGTGGACAGGGTCAAGTAGCTCTCAATCCGCAAATATATGTCTTGGATTGAGGCTGACTGCTGTTCAGCAAGAGTCGCTTCGAGCCGACTGCGAAAGTGGTTGAATGACCAAGATGGCTCGTTGTAGTTTCGGAGTGACTCAGCGAACATCTTGTCCCGCTCTGCGGTCGGTATTTGCATTTCATCGCATAGTTTTCTGAAACTGTTGTCCAGTCGCGAGATTCTCTTAATTTGCGGACGTCCCAAATATGCTGCGATGTCCCTACTGATGTGCGGGTCGATTTTCTCATTGGCGTAGGTCATGAAATACAGGTTGCTAAGAGTAATGGCATAGCCTTTATCCCTGAGCAGCGAAGTGATTTTTCGCAAAGACAGATTTTCATCGCCGGTCTCAAGCTTGATTTGCTTGATAGCAGCGTTGATTCCATAGGCACGATCAAGAAAACATAGTGACCCGCGGGATAAGTTTTCCTGAAGATGTCCGACGATGGCATCCGATTCAAGCCCGGTCCACGGCAGCAGCGTGCAAATCACATGCTCATATTTTTCATCTGCAGTGTCTTCATACAGCTCGCGTATTGCCTTGAGTCGAGCATTTCCGCCTTTGAATATCATGTATTTGGACTCTCCAGATTTGCGTGTTACGATCAAGGGATGAAGAATTCCATCCCTAGTGATCGATTGCTTCAGCGCATCAAATTCCGGATGTGCCAATCTGCGGGGATTTTTATCGTACGGTTCGATTTGATCGACTCGCAGAGAGACCAGAGACTGCAAATGGTTTCCATTCGCGCAACGAGTTACATCTTGCTCGTTTGTGCTAGCAAACATTCTTGAAAGTGGTTTCGCAGGTTTGGCTTCTTGGCTTTGCATTGTCTCCTCCGCCGGTGGATCTACAATCGCATTCAGTGATCAGGTCTTGCCGAGTCAGTTAAAAAATATGTACTTCACGGATGTCTTTGATGAATGCAAAATTTCAGTGCTGTGTGACCGCAATGGAACAAGCAACTGAATCTTGCCTGCCCGAAAAAACTCACGTGACTGGCTTTGGCAATAGGTCATATCGATTCTGTTAAAATATTTACATCTAATAAATATTAGTTTGACTGAGGCTTAATCAGTTGTTTCTAAATTAAGCTCTAAGGTTAGTTTGTATTAATTGACAGTTTTATTCACATCACTCAGGTGATTCTTGATTCTTTTCAAACGGTCCTTTTTTGGATCGAATGTCAATATTCGAGCGATTAGGATTGTCATGTCAAATCGGGGCTCGCGCAGATTTGTCAAGGCCATAGGCGGTGCAGTATCGCGAGGTCCTGCAAAGGCGACCTCGCTGTGTCCGGCAAATGAAATATTTGCGAAACTGCGGGTTGATTCGTATATAAAGGATTTTTTTCATTTTTCCTGCCATCATTGATGTGAAAAATAAAACATGATCAAAACCGGGCAGCAATACAAAGATTCTCTTGACGACGGCCGGGTCGTCTGGATTGACGGTGAGCGCGTGACCAATGTGGCAACGCATCCTGCATTTGAGCCGCTGGTTCGAGTTCGGGCACGTATCTATGACATGTCGCATGAGCCAAAATATCAGTCTTTGCTCACCTACCGCGATGAGCAGAGTCAAACCAGTGCGACTTTGCTGAAGATGCCGATTCAGAAACGTGACTGGAATCTCAAGCGTGAGGGGGTCAATGCCATTCTGAACGATATCGGCGGTGTTGTCACCCGCGTCGGCGATGAGACTGTTGGTGAAATGTGGTCTTTGTACGACGGCAGCGATGTTCTGGCTGAAATCGATTCGCGATTTGCTGACAACATCAAATTTCACATTGAGCGAGTCATTCGCGATGACATCTTTCACGTTTCAGCCAATACTGACCCGAAAGGCGATCGTTCCAAAAGACCGCAGGACCAGGACCCCGACATGCTGCTGCATGTCGTCAAGGAAACGGACGCTGGCATTGTGATTCGAGGCGCCAAATACGAAACGGCATCCGCCTACGCTGAGCAGGCTTTCGTAAAGCCAACTATTGCGAATTGGGGTGATCAAGAACTGTCGGATTATGCCGTCGGAGTGATCGCGCCGATGAATGCAGACGGCATCACCCATATTTGCCGTTCAAGTTTTGCAGGTCGCGCTTCACCTGAGGATTACCCGCTCGCCAATCAATTTGACGAAATCGATTCGCTGATCATTTTCGATAATGTGCTGATACCTTGGGAAAATGTGCTGTTCTATCAGCATACAAAGGCGGCAACTTTCATTCGCGCGACCTTGCACCGATACAGTGCATTCGCGTTTGTACAGCGCATTGAGAAAACCGCCGACATGCTCATCGGCGCGGCACTGCACAATGTGCGCCAGACTGGTCTGGACAAACAGCAGGCGGTACGGGAGAAAATTGCTCAGCTGGTGTGCTATCGAGAAGGCATCAACGCACATTTGACTGCCTCTATTGCATCGGCAGTGCGCAGCCCCAAAGGTCTTCTGATGCCGAATCCATCGCTGCTTTACACCGGGCGCGTGCTGGCGTGCTCGCAGCTGCCGGCAATGACGCACCTTGCGCGGGAATTGTGCGGCGGCCAGATTTGCATTACCCCGGACCGTAGCAGTTTCGAGACGGAAGAAATCAAGCCGTGGCTGGACAAATACTACTCTGTCAACGATGAGTGGCAGTCAGAGGATCGACGCAAGCTGCTTGCGTTCGCGCGAGATCTGGTGAATTCCGACTACGCAGGACATAAGCTGACGTTTCAGCTGTTCGCGCAATCACCGCCCTTCGCCCACCTTAATGCGGTGTTTGCGAGCTATGATTTCACTGATTCGCTCGCGTTTGTAAAGAAAGCCGCCGGACTGTCGGATCGGATTTCGATTGATTGACAAAAAACACCGCGCTTACGGACCTATGGCCTCTCAGCATACAAGACTGCGTAAATTCAATACGAAAGAAACCTACCCTGAACAGCGACTTGACAATGATTTATGTCAAGTTGTTAAAGCCGGCAGCATGATTTTTCTGCGCGGGCAGGTTGGCAGTGATTTCGATGGAAAATTGGTCGGCGCAGGCGACCCGGCAGCGCAAACTGACCAAGCGATGAAAAACATCAAGCAACTGCTTGAGGAAGCCGGTTCTGGATTACATGAGATTTGTAAAATTACGGTATACATTACTGACCGCGCATACCGAGAGCCGGTCTACCAGACAATTGGCGCTTGGCTCAAAGGTGTGTTTCCGGTATCAACAGGACTGATCGTGCAGGGCTTGGCACGCCCGGAATGGCTGATGGAAATTGATGTCATTGCTGTTTCTGAGACCGCAGAATAAAATCTGCCAGTCTGCCGCTGATCAATCAGAGAAGAGTTTGGCATTTGAGGAGCAAGCACATGCTTAAAGAAAAATATGACACACAAGACTTGTGGATCAAAGACCGAGACCACTACATTCATCCGTGGACAGATTTTTCGGTGTTCCATGAGGAGGGCTCGTTGGTCATCGCTGAAGCGCAGGGACCTTATGTTTATGACAGTGATGGCAGGCGGTATCTCGACGGCATCGGCGGGCTTTGGTGCGTCAATATTGGCTACGGCCGCGAAGAGATGGCGCAGGCTATTGCAGACCAGGTTCGATCAATTCCGTATTATTCGTCTTTCAATCACCTGACGACACCGCCGTCCGCCGAGCTGGCAGCCAAGCTGGCTGAACTCGCGCCTGACTATATGAACCATGTGTTCTACGGCTCGGGCGGCTCAATGGCGAACGATACTGCAGTTCGAATCATTCACTATTACTTCAACCGCATTGGCAAGCCGAAGAAAAAGAAAATTATTTCCAGAGTCGATGCGTATCACGGCAGCACCTATCTGGCGATGACTCTCACTGGCGTTCAAAATGATCATGCCGGATTTGATTTGGCGCCGGATCTGGTCAGTTACGTTTCAGCGCCGAATCCGTATCGCAAGCCTGAGGGCATGACCGATGCTCAGTTCTGTGATTTTTTGGTCGACGAGCTGGAGCAGCATATCGTTGCTCTGGGCCCGGATCATGTGGCGGCTTTCTTTGCCGAGCCGATCATGGGTGCGGGCGGTGTGATTGTCCCGCCGCAGGGGTATCACAAAAGAACCCAGGAGGTCTGCACGAAATACGGTGTGATGTATGTTTCCGATGAGGTCGTTACCGGTTTTGGCCGGATCGGTCACATGTTTTCATCCGGACCAGTTTTTGACCTGACACCCGACGTAATCACCGCGGCCAAGGGGATTTCATCCGGCTATCTGCCACTGTCAGCGACGATGCTGTCGGATCGAATCTACGACGTGATTTCGAGACCTACTGAGACAAGTGACAGCAGTCTGTTCACGCATGGCTTTACTTACTCGGGCCATCCGGTATGCTGCGCGGCTGCACTGAAGAATATTGAGATCATTGAGCGCGAGCGCATTTGCGAGCATGTTCTGGAGATTGGCCCTTATTTCGAAAGTCAGCTGAATCAGTTGCGCGACTTGCCGATTGTGGGCGATGTCCGCGGCAAGTGTTTCATGATGTGTATCGAGAACGTCAAGGATGCGCAAAACAAGGCACTGTTTGACGAGCAAGTCGGGATTGGCGATCGGATTGCCGCCCATTGCCAGGAAATGGGATTGATTGTACGGCCGATCGGACATCTCAACGTCCTGTCGCCGCCTTTGGTTCTAAACCGCGAGCAGATTGATGAAACTGTGCATGTTCTGCGCTCAGGCATCGAAAAAACGATGGATGATCTGATACGTGAGGGCTTGTGGAATGGATAGCTGGGGGTTATTTCATCATCCGGCGATTCAGAATTCTGAAGCTTCCTGAGGCCGAGCAGTGGTGCGCGATTCTCGCTACGATATTTTGTTTGAGCCGGTTCAGATTGGCCCGGTCACCGCAAAAAATAGATTCTACCAGGTGCCTCATTGCTGCGGCATGGGGCACCTGAAGCCCAACACCGCTGCCGCAATGCGAGGCATCAAAGCTGAAGGGGGATGGGCGGTAGTGTCCACTGAAGAATGCGATGTGCATCATACTTCGGATGTCTCTCCCTTCGTCGAGCATCGGCTATGGAGCGATGAGGATATCCCCATGCATGCAAAAATGGTCGACGCAGTGCATCAGCACGGCGCCCTCGCGGCCATTGAGCTGGCGCATTCTGGCATTCACTCGCACAATTACTACTCGCGCAGTCGTGCGCTGGCGCCTTCTGCTGGTCCCGCGCCGGATTATTCTCCGACCTACGCCGCTTCGATGACCAAGCGAGATATCCGGGAGATTCGACGAATCTTCCGAACTGCGGCGAGACGGGCGCGAATCGCCGGGTTCGATATCGTTTATGTGTATGCCGCCCATATGCTGACGTTGCCGGCGCAGTTTCTGTCCAAACGATTTAATCGTCGAACTGATGAATACGGCGGATCATTGACAAACCGTGTTCGGCTGCTCAAGGAAATGATCGAGGACGCGAAAGATGAAGTTGGCGATGAGTGTGGCATCGCCTGCCGGCTCATGCTGGACGAGCTTCTTGGCGAGCACGGTTTGCAGTGCGGCGAGGAAGGCATAGAAATCGTCGGTCTGCTGGCTGAGCTGCCCGACTTGTGGGATGTCAATGTCAGCGACTGGGATAATGATTCTGCAACCTCCCGGTTTCAGGATGAAGGATTTCAGGAACAATATATTGCGCAGGTCAAGCAAGTCACGACCAAACCAGTGGTCGGGGTCGGGCGATTCACCTCGCCTGATACGATGGTTTCGCAGATTCGCCGCGGTATTGTTGACATGATCGGTGCGGCTCGTCCATCAATCGCGGATCCGTTCCTGCCGCAAAAGATCGAGCAGGGAAGAATTGAGGATATTCGTGAATGCATCGGGTGCAATATCTGTGTTTCCGGCGATTACACAATGACACCGATCCGATGCACGCAGAATCCAACAATGGGCGAGGAATGGCGCCGCGGCTGGCATCCAGAAATGATTCCGCTGGCAACGTCATCGCAGACTGTCTTGATTGTCGGTGGTGGGCCAGCCGGGTTGGAGTGTGCCGTAGCGCTGGGACAGCGCGGAGTCGAGGTGACACTGGCTGACGGCCGTGAAACGCTGGGCGGCAGGGTCACGCGAGAAAGCCAGCTGTGCGGACTTTCTGCCTGGGGGCGTGTGCGGGATTATCGCTTGGGGCAACTGGCGAAACTGACGAATGTGGCGCTGTACCCGGCAAGTCGCATGACCGCCGCAGACATCGTCAAATTTAGCGCTGACAATGTTGTGCTGGCAACAGGCTCAACGTGGCGAAGAGACGGTGTGGGTGCAGAGCGCTGTGCGCCTTTGCCCGGCAGCGATTGCAAAAACGTGTACACACCCGACGATGTAATGGACGGAGTTGCGCTTGCAGGCACTGTGCTGGTCTATGACGATGAGCACTTTTATATGGGGGGCGTTATCGCTGAGCATTTGGCCGTGAGCGGCGCCCAGGTCATTTTGGTGACACCTGCGCAGAGTGTATCGTACTGGACACAGTACACCCTTGAGCAGCGTTTTGTTTGCCAGCGCCTGCTGCAAGCGGGTGTTGAGGTGCATGTCAATACGCAAATGCTTTCAATTGAACCGGACCACGTAACTGTGCAAAACGCTTTCGCACCGACGCTTGAAACCATTCGATGTGATGCTGTTGTTCTGACTACAGGTCTTCAGTCCAGCGACAGCCTGATGACCGAGCTGGCCGAACAGGATGGCGGCGGCAGCATGTCAGTCGAGTGCATTGGTGATTGCAGTGTGCCTGGCACCATCGCGGCGGCAGTGTACTCAGGCCATGCATTTGCCCGCCGGTTCGGTGACGGGGAAGAGGCCAGCGACTTGCCTTTTCGAATGGAGCGAGCGGTATTATCCAGTCCGAAATGATTAAAGTGGCGGCAGCAGCTCGATTTGATAGTTAGCCCGTTTTCAGGTGGAGAAACGGTATAATTGCGAAGGATATAATTCCCTGTATTCGGAGAAATGCAATGAAACGATTATTGAAAATCCCCCCCCTCAATAAATTAGCAACACTCACTGCCGCGCTGGTGGCCCTGACAACGATCCCGCCCGCGTGGGCACAGATCCTGCCGGAAATCAGCATGCGGCTTAGCATGGGAGAGCAACGCATTAGCGAATGCCCTAGTGCAGCCCTGTGACAGCAGAAACAATGGCATGCCGGTCGAGATCCAGGCCAGCAGCAGTGCCAATGGCGTGACAGTCAATACCATGGCCTTCACCGCTTCCGGCCACGATCGGTTCTTCGACTTAAACGTGCCGACCTATATCAGTCCCATCAACCGGGGATCGGTTGTCTTTCGCAGTCGGGAGTACAGCGACCTATACGGGCAATTCAACGGGATGGCATAGACTGGCGGCATTCAGCAACGGTGCGGGAAGCCCCTGCTTTCCGGACGACCGTCTGATCACCGGGGAAAGCACGGTCGTCGTCATCCTGATGCCCGGCACTGGCTACACGGTCAATCCGAACATGCGGCAGGTCGAGTTCACGATCAGTGATGATGGCAACGATATTTGCAACTTCCAGGAAGGATTAAGGATGAATGGCGGTTTTGTCTACAAGGCGATCAACGGCGACATCGGTAACACGTGTGTGTGCCAGGCCGAAAAACCGGTTTGGGCCGGCCGTATCGTCAATGGTGTTCAGTTCGGGCTGACGGACTCCACGAACTACTGCCCTGACTCACCCTACAAGGGGCCGGGAGGCTGATCGGAAAACGATGCGGCGATGACTTGAAAGTCTGGCAAACCCAATGGACCGGGGGAGAGTAAGGAATGGCCTTGGCAGCGGCTATAGGCGGCCGGGTCAATTCGAAACCTGATGGAGTGTAAAAACCCCTGCTGATTCTCAGGAGATTGCAGGGGTGTTCCGCTTGATATTCAATAGGGCTTGGGATTCCCGTGTCTATTGGGAAAGTTGATCCTGAGCATGCAATGCCCAGGAGCTCAAGGGAAACGCGTGTGTGTCAAGAGGAATCTGACCCGTTCGGCTGCCTCGCAAGCTTGTCGGATTGGGCATATTCTGAAAGTCTTTGCCAGCACTGGGCGGGCTTGTCCAGTTGCGGTGCAGACAGAGTAAAAAGTCATTGCAGTCGATTTGCTTTACCCGAGCAACTTCGCAATGCTGGAAGATTGCTTGCTACAGTGCTGACCCGACATATGTGAAGGCGCTGCCACCCCGTCTAAGGGCGACCGAGCAGTCTCTGAAGTTCTAGCTTGTGAGCGGCCGCCATCTGTGCCAGAGACTCAAAGCGAAAATCCGTGTCGGCATGGTGCTCAACCGCCGGCGTTGCGCCGGTCCCTGGCTGGTCCGCGCGGCGGTCGATCCAGCAGGTTGCGAGTCCCATCTGCGCCGCGGTGACCATATCGTGGAACTGGCTTTGCGCGACGTGCAGAATGTGCCGGCGCTCAATCCCCTTTTTTCGCAGCTCGCGCAGCATGTATTCGAAATTTCTCTTGTCCGGCTTGTACGAGCCGATGTCTTGCGCCGTGAAGACCGCATCAAACTCAACTTGAAGGTGTTTGGCGCTTGCGGCAAACCCGATGTGATCAACATTCGACAGAATTACACAGCCAAAGTATTGTTTCAGATAACGCAATGCGTCGCAGGTGTCTGCGAATGCAGGCCATTGCGCGATTGAGGCGGCAAAGCGCTGGTGCGCATCATCTGCGACGGCAATGTTGAGCTGCTGTGCGATATTGCGATGCGTCTGCGCAAGCAGATCGCTGTAGAGCAGCGCCGGCTCCCGGGCCAGCACGGTGCACTCGTTTTTTGCATACAGCAGCAGCATCTCTTCGCGGCTGCAACGGCCGCCGGTTTCCGCGAGCAGGGGTTGCAGTCCGTTGGCAAGGCCAGTTTCCCAGTCGATCAAGGTGCCGTAGCAATCGAAAGTCAAGGTTGAAAAATCTGAGATTAGCACTACATTACTTGATTGTCTGTATGATTTGCCGTATCGGCGCTTTGCCTGGGTGTATATAATTTTATCTCAGTCGTCACTCGCGGTCGTTTGCTTTAGCGGCAACTGATGCGTTGACTGTATCGGATCTTGAGAAAGATGCCATGCATACAAAGGCGAAAGTGGCGGAATTGGCAGACGCGCTGGTTTTAGGTGCCAGTGGGGCAACCCGTGGGAGTTCGAGTCTCCCCTTTCGCACCATGTATTTGATTGATCCGACTGCAACCGAATGAATGTAGAAATTGAGCAGCTGAGTTCTGCTGAAATCAGAGTCACGGTTCATTTGCCCTTGGATGAGGTGGATCGCAGCGTCGATCAGCAGCTCTACCGCCTTGCACAGACTACAACAGCGCCCGGATTTCGAAAAGGCAAGATTCCCAAAAACCTTGTCCGCCAGCGCCACGGCGAAACCGTTCGGCAAAAGACGATATTGGACATGATCGATCTTTTTGTCAGGCAAAAACTGCAGGAAAGTCCATACAATCCAATCTCGCCGCTGCGACTCGAAAGTCAGCAAGACAATAAAGAATCCAATCATTGCGAGGTGCTTTTGCGAGCCGAAGTGCTGCCGGAAATAAAGACCACCGACATCACCGGCCTCAAGACGGTGTCGCCCGTTGTCGAGGTGACTGCGCAAGATCTTGATGCGGCCCTGGAAAGGTGGCAGAAAGAATATCAGCTGTGGCTGCCGGTGGACCGCGCTGCCCAAGAATCTGATCGACTCGTTGTGAATTGGGATATCGGCAGCAAGAACTCCAATGCGGTTGTCTCGATCGGCCGGCAAGTCGTTGAATTCGACGCGCCGGACCTGCATCCGCAGATTCGAGAGGCTTGCCTTGGAGCCGCCAAAGGCCAGCGAGTGAAAGCTTTGGTTGAGTCTGCAGCACAATCTCCTGAGGAGGATGATCACATCGATGCAGATGTGGGCGATGAACCTGCTTCGCATACGCACTACTTGGATATTCTGGAGGTGCAGGAGGCAGTTCCTGGAAAGCATACACTGGCCTTTTTGGGGCGGCTTGATGTGAAATCTGAACAGGATGAGAACTTTCGGGAGAAAGCGCTGAAACATCTGAAAGAAGTGACGGACAGCGCGGTGAATGAAACCAAGACTGCTCAGGTCATCAACCTGATCGCCGGCCGGAATGAATTTATACTGCCCCATTCGCTGGTGCTCGCCACGATTAAGAAACGGCTTATGGACGAAACCGGCTGCAGCCCTGAGCAGGCAGATCATTACATTCAGTATCAAGTCACAAGTGATGAATACACGCTAGCCTATCAGCGCACCCTTACCCAGTTGATTGTCGCGAAAATTGGACAAGATCGAAATCTGCAGGTGGATGAGCAAAAAGCGCTGGATGACCGCGCCGAGCTGGAAGCAAGATACGCGTCGAATGAAGAGATGTCCGACAGCGACCGACAGGTTTGGGTGAATTACTTTATGGAAATGCGGGATCATTCTCGCATGGCAGAACTTTTGGATGAAACTTTCTTGACAATGCTTGATGAGTCGAATTGCGAGCAGATTTCAATGAGTCTGGATGAGTTCCACCAATGGGCGCGGGAATTCGATGTGATTGCGCATCAAGATAGCAAAGAAAAACTTTTGCCTCCAGCTGCAGGCGAAGCCAGCCGCATCGTTGGCGCCGATGGACAGCCATTGCAAAGCCTGAGCTGATGGAATACATTTGGACATAAACAAGTTGAGAAGAACAGATAGCATGCAGCGGCGACACAACATGTCAATTGGGCTTGAAACGGCGGCATTGGTGCCGATGGTGGTTGAAACAACCGGCCGCGGCGAGCGCGCATATGACATTTATTCGCGTTTGCTCAAGGAGAGAGTCATTTTTCTGGTCGGCGCTGTCGAAGATCATATGGCGAATCTGGTGGTTGCGCAATTGCTGTTTTTAGAGTCCGAAAGCGCCGACAAAGACATTCACTTGTATGTCAACAGTCCGGGAGGCGCAGTCAATGCTGGGCTGGCAATCTACGACACAATGCAATTTGTCAAACCTGATGTCAGCACAGTGTGCGTCGGTCAGGCTGCCAGTATGGGTGCTTTGATTCTCGCCGGCGGCGCGAGTGGAAAGCGACATGCGCTGCCGCATTCCAGAATTATGATCCACCAGCCAATGGGCGGCGCTCAGGGCCAGGCTTCGGATATTGATATTCAAGCAAAGGAAATACTGCGATTGCGCGAGCGGCTCAATCAGATCATGGTCAAGCATACAGGCAAGACGATCAAGACGGTGCGCAAAGATACCGACAGGGACTACTTCATGGAGAGCGAGGAAGCGCTTGAGTATGGCATTATTGATTCGGTCATTGAAAACCGTGCCTGAGAGACAGTACGGGCACGTGCATTTGAACCCAGCGAGAAGTGTTGATTTAGTGAATCGAAGAGGAGTTCTGTATGGCTAGCAGACGAGGCGGAAATCAGGATCGAGGACTTCATTGCTCCTTTTGCGGCAAGAGTCAGCATGAGGTCAAAAAGTTGATTGCCGGTCCTTCGGTGTTTGTTTGTGATGAATGCGTTGAGTTATGCAACGACATTATTCGCAGCGAGACCACATCAGATGACGCCGGTCACGGCGATGTCCGTACGAAGTTTCCAACACCGGCAGAAATCTGCGCGCTGCTGGATGAATACGTCATTGGTCAGGCTGATGCCAAAAAAGTGCTTTCGGTTGCGGTTTACAATCACTACAAGCGAATCGAAAATGATGACTTGGTCAATGATGTCGATATCGCCAAAAGCAATATTCTGCTGATTGGACCGACCGGGTCAGGCAAGACGCTGTTAGCCGAAACCTTGGCACGGGAGCTGAACGTTCCGTTCACCATGGCAGATGCGACCACTTTGACCGAGGCGGGGTATGTGGGCGAGGATGTCGAAAACATTATCCAGAAACTTTTGCAGAAGTGCGACTATGACATTGAGCGCGCCCAGGTAGGCATCGTCTACATTGATGAGATCGACAAGATTTCACGCAAGTCAGACAACCCGTCCATTACCCGTGATGTGTCCGGCGAAGGGGTGCAGCAGGCTTTGCTGAAACTCATTGAGGGCACCGTTGCCTCGGTGCCGCCGCAAGGCGGACGCAAGCATCCGCAGCAGGAATTTCTTCAGGTCGACACTCGCAATGTGCTGTTTATCTGCGGTGGGGCTTTTTCCGGACTTGAGAAAGTGATTCGTGACCGGCTTGAGAAAAACAGTATCGGCTTCAGTGCTGATATTGTCAGTGAGAAAGAGCAGAATCTAGTCGACACTCTGCGCAGCATTGAGCCTGAGGATTTGATCAAATTTGGATTGATTCCAGAATTTGTCGGACGCTTGCCAGTCGTCGCAACTCTTGAAGAGCTTGATGAATCTGCGTTGATGCAGATTCTGGTGGAACCCAAAAATGCCCTGTACAAGCAGTATAAAGTACTGTTCTCATTGGAAGATACAGAGCTGGAAATCCGCCACGAAGGCCTGCAGGCGATCGCCCGAAAAGCCATGGAAAGAAAAACTGGCGCACGTGGCTTGCGCTCCATTTTGGAAAATGCGCTGCTTGAGACCATGTATGAAATTCCTTCTATTGCCGATGTCAAGAAAGTTGTTGTGGACGAAGACGTAATCGGCGGCGACAAAAAACCGTACTATATCTATGAAGATGATGCTCGACAGGCATCCTGAGCAGATACAGGCTAATGCGGCAGATCACTGATTACCCAAGCCAGGAAAACAAGCATGCCGGACCGTAAAGAAGATCCTTTGCCAGAGCCACTGCAGCTTCCGCTGCTGCCGCTGCGGGACGTTGTTGTGTTTCCTAACTTCGTCATCCCGCTTTTCGTTGGACGCAAATCATCAAAGATTGCACTGGCCAATGCGAATTCAGCGCAGCCGCTGGTCATTCTAGTCGCTCAGCACGATCCGGTTGTGGAAAATCCGGGTCCGGATGATGTCTACCATACAGGCTGTGTTGCGCGGATTAAACAGACTGTCGTGCTCAGCGACACGTCCAGGAAAGTCGTTATCGAAGGTCTGTGGCGCGCCCAGATCAAGAAGTTTCACAAGCAAGATGGCTTCGTGACTGCCGATACGGTCCCGGTTAAGGTGGTTCCGCTCAAGAAAAGGCTGGCAAAGTCTTCCATCGCCACCATGCTTGCTGAGTTTGAGGAATACGTCAAGAACAGCCAAAAGATTCCACCGGATATTCTCGGAACCCTGGAGCACATAGACGATCCCGGGCGGCTGATTGATGTCGTCGCTGCGCATCTGATCACTCAGAGCGTCGCCGAGAAGCAGGCCATATTGGAACTGGCGGATGAAAAACAGCGATTTGAGGAAGTCATGGTCATCATGTCTTCGGATGCAGAGCGTTTTCAGGTTGAGAGGAAGATTCGAGGAAGGGTCAAGAAGCAGATGGAAAAAAGCCAGCGCGAATACTTCCTCAATGAACAGCTCAAAGCCATTCATCAGGAACTCGGCAATGGTGAAGAGAGCAAAACCGAGGTTGAGGAGCTGGCTGAGAAGATTGCGGATGCCGGAATGCCGCAGGACGCGCTCGACAAGTCTATGGCGGAACTGAAGAAACTGAAAATGATGTCGCCGATGTCGGCCGAGGCCACCGTAGTGAGAAACTACATTGATTGGCTGATTGCAATGCCGTGGAAAAAACGTTCCCGAATTAAAAAGAATATTCGGTCGGCGGAACAGATTCTCAATGAGGATCATTATGGACTTGAGAAAGTCAAAGAGCGGATTCTTGAATATTTGGCGGTCCAGCAAAGGGTGCGCAAGAACAAAGGCCCGATTCTGTGCCTGGTCGGACCGCCCGGGGTCGGCAAAACATCCTTAGGACAGTCCGTGGCGCGGGCAACCAATCGTAAATTCCTTCGCATGTCGCTCGGCGGCGTCAGAGATGAGGCGGAAATTCGCGGGCACCGCCGCACCTATATCGGCTCACTGCCTGGAAAATTTATCCAGAGCCTTGCCAAGGTAAAAGTGAAGAACCCATTGTTTATGCTTGATGAGGTCGACAAGATGTCAGTCGATTTCAGGGGTGATCCATCATCCGCACTGCTGGAAGTTTTAGATCCTGAACAGAATCATGCGTTTGCCGATCACTACCTTGAAGTGGACTATGATTTGTCCGAAATCATGTTTATCGCAACTGCAAATACCCTGAATATTCCGCCGCCGCTTTTGGATCGAATGGAAGTCATTCGCATCTCTGGTTACACCGAAGCCGAGAAAATTCGAATTGCAAAGCAGTATCTCATTCCAAAACAGCTGAAGAACAATGGGCTGAAACCGCAGGAAATTTCTATATCGACCAAAGTGCTCAGCAATATCGTACGCTACTATACCCGCGAGGCGGGTGTCCGTGGACTTGAGCGGGAACTGTCAAAAATATGCCGCAAGGTTACACGCCAATTCGTCGAAAAATCGCATCGCAGCGCAACGGTGCGGATTACCCCCAAAAACCTTGACAAATACCTCGGTATCCGTCAGTATCGCTATGGCCAGTCCGACCGAAGCAATCAGGTGGGACAGGTGACGGGCTTGGCTTGGACCGAAACCGGCGGTGATCTTTTGACGATTGAGTCGATTATTGTTCCTGGCAAGGGCAGGCATGTCTACACAGGCAAGCTTGGCGACGTGATGCAGGAGTCAATTCACGCCGCAGTGAGTTTTGTCCGTTCAAAATCATACAATTACGGAATCAAGCCAAGTTTTTACCAGCGCAAGGATATTCATGTGCACGTGCCTGAGGGGGCGACCCCAAAAGACGGTCCGAGTGCGGGTGTGGCAATGTCGATCGCGATTATCTCGGCGCTGGCCGAGATTCCAGTGCGGGCAGACGTGGCCATGACCGGTGAAATCACGCTTCGCGGTGAAATTCTGCCGATCGGGGGATTGAAAGAAAAATTGCTCGCCGCGCATCGCGGCGGCATATCCACCGTTCTGATCCCAGACGAAAACAAAAGAGAATTATTTGAAATCCCTGCCAAAGTGAAAGACAATTTGAATATATTACCCATTCGCTGGATTGATGAAGCAGTGAGTATCGCTCTTGAGTCGGTTCCGACTGTGAAAGCAGCTTCGCCTGCTGACATCGATTTGAACTTGGATGTTGAATCAAACAAGCCGGATGAAGGTGCCGATGTCGTTCAGCATTGAGTGAAATTCAAACAGACTGAGATTAGTACTGCTGATCCGAATCATTCATAGCATGCAATCGCCCAGACGGTTGCGGTTTCAGGCAACTGAAGCATATTTTTTGACTAATCTATACACAATTTTATTGGAGGAATACAGTTGTGACAAAAACTGATTTAGTTCGTGGAGCTGCAGAGGCGGGTAACATCTCCAAAGCGGCGGCAGAAGCTGCTGTCCAAAGTATTTTCGACCAAATCACGAGCAGTTTGGCAGCTGGCGAGGCGGTTGCGATTCCGGGATTCGGAACATTCGGAACCAACCACAGAGCGGCGCGTACCGGGCGCAATCCGCGCACAGGTGAAAGCATAGCGATTGCGGCTTCAACAGTTGTTACTTTTAAGGCACGCAAGGGTCTTAAAGATGCGGTGAACAGTTAGGCTGGGTTCCGGGTGCTTAGCTCAGTTGGGAGAGCATCGCCCTTACAAGGCGGAGGTCGCAGGTTCAAGTCCCGCAGCACCCACCATAGTTTTTCAAGGAGT
Organism: Arenicellales bacterium; assembly: GCA_965200545.1. GTDB lineage: Bacteria > Pseudomonadota > Gammaproteobacteria > Arenicellales > JAJDZL01 > JAJDZL01. Next base: position 1,354,596 of record CBDAUJ010000002.1, read on the forward strand.
GGTAGTTCAGTTGGTTTAGAATTCCGGCCTGTCAAGCCGGGGGTCGCGGGTTCGAGTCCCGTCCACTCCGCCAAACATTTTGTGAATAGAGTGATGCCGGTGCAATCGGCATACAGTTCATGCCGATTCTATCTGCATCACTTGATTCATGTGAACTTCTGCATCTTCGTTTTCTCCAAGACGGAATATTAGTCCGCCATGCTAACGAGCATTCGAGAACGTGCAACCGGCTGGATTGCATGGGCTATCGTCATCCTCATTACCATTCCTTTTGCCTTGTGGGGTGTCAATTCCTATTTTGAGGGCGGTGTCAATGTCAATGTGGCAGAGGTGGATGGTACGGAGATTGATTACCAGACTTATCAGCGCGCGCTGTATAGCGAGCGCGATCGGGTACGGCGCAGCAACCCAAATGCCAGTGCCGAGCATTTGTCAGGCAATGTGATTGGCCGTGCGGTTATTGACGGACTGGTCACTGAAATTCTTCTTGATCAGGCATTGAATCAGCTGGGATTTCGCATCAGCGATCAGCAGTTGGTCGAATCAATACGAAGACAGCCTGATTTCCAAGACGATAACGGCTTTAGCCGTCAGCGGTACGAGCAGGTTTTGCGTTTTTCGGGACTCAGCGTTCAGCAATTCGAGGAATTGCAAAGAACCAGTTTTGCGGTTCAGCAAATTCAAACGAAATTTATTGAATCGGACTTCGCTGCCTCACATTCTGTCGATGGGCTGCTGGCACTGATGTTGCAGCAAAGAGCGGGTGAGTATGCCATTGTTGATCCAAGTCTTCTCGTCGACGATGTAACAGTTTCGGATGCTCAGATCAAAGACGTATACGAAAGCAACAAGGCTCTTTATCGGGAGCCGGAGAAGTTGAAAATCGAATACGTCGAGGTGGCTTTGGCTGATTTGGCTCAAGGTTTTGAGCCTTCTGCCGAAACTTTGCGAGCCATCTACGATGCGGAAATAGAGAGCTTTCGCGATGAGGAGCGTCGCATGGTCAGCCATATTCTGATTGAAGACGAAGACGAGACCGCTGCTGAGAATCTGGCGAATGAATTGAAATCTCGCATCGCTGCGGGTGAAGACTTTGCGGCGCTGGCAAGTGAATATTCTTCTGACCTGGGTTCAGCAGCGTCGGGCGGGAGCTTGGGCTGGATCAGTCGCGGGGTGACAGTGCCTGAATTTGACCGCATTGCATTTGAGCTTGAAGTCAGCGAAGTCAGTGACCCGGTCCGTTCCGCGTTTGGCTTTCATATTATTCGAATCGATGAAATTCAGACAGAGCAGATCAAGGAATTTGACGCCGTGCGTGAAGAACTTGTTGAGCGTGCCAAAAACGCGCAAGCTGAATCTGAGTTCATTGAACTGTCTGAGGAGTTGCGCAATCTGGCTTATGAGCAGCCCGACAGCCTTGATCCGATCGCAACGACTCTCGGTTTTGAACTCAAGCAATCGGATTGGTTCACCCGATTTGACGGGACTGGAATCGCACGCTCAGCCGCTGTGCGTGAAGCGGCATACAGCGATGAAGTTTTCAATCAGGGGTTCAATAGCGACCTGATTGAGATAGAAGAGGGGGTTTTTGTCGTTTTGCGACATCATGATCTCAAAGAAGCTGAGCAGCTCTCGTTGGCTGATGTCGAATCCGAAATCAGAGAATTTCTCATTCTCCGCGCCAGTGCTGATCGTGCGCAAGAATGGGGCATGGCAATTATTGAGTCACTGAATGCCGGAGCCGACTGGAATTCTGTTGTAGCAGAAAATGAATTGGAAGCGGCGCCTATCATTTCCCCTGATCAGGTGTTTGATCTCGAGGCGGCTGCTCTAACGCAGCTCATCTATGAATCAAATAAACCGGCGCTCGGCAGTGTGGTTAATAGCGGCGGCACAATCTCGGAGTACGGTAAGTATGCGGTTTTTCAAATAACGGATATAGTTCCAGGGGACATTGCAAACGCCAGCAAGGAGCAGCGCGATAGCGTTGAGAATCTGCTCCGACTTCGATTTGGCAGGGGTTTATTTGAGAACTACATCGCGCAGCTGCGAGACGGAGTCGAGGTCAGTATCAACGAAGAGCTGCTGTGATCAGGCATTGTCGCTTGGCTCAGTCTACGTGCCCGATGCCAAGACTGCCTGATTCAAGCCGACATGGCTGAATCCGCCGTCAACATACAATATCTCACCGGTAATTCCAGAAGCCAAGTCTGAGCACAAAAACGCGGCAGCATTGCCTACTTCCTGTGTCGTGATACTGCGGCCCAGGGGTGACATTTTTTCGTAGTATTCGATCATGCCTTTCATGCCGCGAATGCCTGATGCCGCCAGAGTTCGGATCGGCCCGGCGGATACTGCGTTGACACGAATGCCTTTGCTGCCCAGCGACTGTGCGCTGTAGCGGACGTTTGCCTCCAGGCTGGCTTTAGCCAGACCCATCACATTATAGCCTGGCATGGACCGAACTGAACCAATGTAGGTCAGCGTCAAAAAAGCGCCATTCCTGCCTTCCATCAGCGGCGACAGATTTTGTATCAGCGCTGAAAAACTGAAAGAGCTGATTTCGTGAGCGATTTGGAATCCTTCTCGATTGACGGCATCCAGATAGTTGCCTTCGAGTTGATCGCGCGGGGCGAATGCAACGGAGTGCACGACGATATCAAGATAATCCCAGTGTGAACTGATCCTCTCATTCAAGAGCTCGATGTGAGCATCTTCACTGACGTCGCAGGGAGCAGCAAAACTTGCATCTAGCTGCTGAGCGAATTGTTCGACCCGCGGCTTCAATTTATCATTCTGATAAGTGAGTGCGAGTTCGGCGCCTTGCTTGGACATCGCTTGGGCAATCCCCCAAGCAATAGAGCGATCGCTTGCAATACCCGTGATCAAAGCGCGCTTGCCGTTTAGAAATCCCATCATGACCTACTTGATTTGGAGAGAATTGGCTACAATTTCTGAGAGCCGAATTTGGTTTTCTTATTATACGGCCAATGGCTAGAGTGATATTACTGCATAAATGGCCGATGAATCCTTTGCAGCTGAGCCTGCTGGTTGCAATGATGCAGACAAGGATGAATTGGCGCAGCCAATAATTCATCCTTGTCTAACTGTTTTGGTACGGTGGAGTTCACCTATGGACTGCAAGACATCCGCAGCGAATGTTTGCGTTGTGGTTAGTGAAGGGCATGTGCGCCGCGCTGTCGAGGTCGCGGAGACCTATGGCATTGCGATAGCCAATTCGATTGATTACCCGCTGCCACGTTTTCGGTTGACGTTTATAGATAATGCGCTGGCATTGGTGGATGGGAACAATCTGCGGTCGAATCCGATTGCAGTTCCGGCGCGACGAACATCCAGACTCGCGAAGACTGAACTGCTCGGACAAGCGGTCGGCCGGAAAACAAAAACAGTCATTGATGCGACAGCAGGATGGGGAAAGGATGCATTTCTGATGGCTCGAATGGGATTTGCAGTGACTGCGATTGAAGCCTCGCCAGCGATTGCAGCCATGCTAGCAGATGGCATTGAGCGAAACAGGGCATTGAATCCATTCTTGCAAATATCGCACCGCTTTGGCGATTTCAAAAGCAGCTGCAGCCAGCTGCAACGTAGACCCGATGCTGTGTATTTGGATCCGCTTTACCCGCCAGGCCGCAAAAAATCCGTCAAAGTCAAAAGATCGATCGAACTTCTAAAGTTGCTGGCAACAACCGAATCGAATTTTGATGAGTTGTTCCAGGTTGCGATAGCAGTATCTGAGAAAAGGGTTATCGTAAAGCGCCCGCATTTTGCACCGGCGCATCAAGCGTCGAAGCTGTCTTTTTGTTTGTGCGGCAAACTCGTCCGATATGATGTCTATTTGACACCGAAGCTTTAATTTGACTCGCTTTTTGTGAGGAGTAAATCAGCATACGCATATTGGGCAGATAGCGCGGCCGATGTTTGCTTAAAATACCGCTGCGGCTGCGCTTGATTTCATCGTCGTGACAGGGTTTTCTGTCAGGATTTGCTTTTCCAGACGCGCAATGTGCCCCGGTAGCTCAGCGGGATAGAGCGGCCGCCTCCTAAGCGGCAGGTCAGGCGTTCGAGTCGTCTCCGGGGCGCCATCTTTTCAGGTGTTCTCATATGCTTGATTGAGAGTGAAAAATCAAGTGTTTATAACTCTGTGAAAAAAAACAAGTTCATTCAGCCGTAAATTTTCGAAAATGATGAAATTTCGGAATTCATGCATATATCTCAATAATTATCAATATAAACAGTAATATATAATTGATATTTGATTCAACAGATAGAAAAGCATTCGTATATATGCAGTTTGAAATGATTTGAGTCTTGTGAATATCTCGGATGCTGAGCGATAGCGCGGGCGATCAATTCTTTGCCGATAATTTATTCCATTATCTTGTCGTTCTGCGGCGAGTTTCGGAGAACTGAATCAAGCTGATTGGGCATATTCAGCGACTCATGATGGCCTTTGGTCGTCTCTCAGCGCGTAGCGTGGTACGGTATCGACTCAGTGGGCTTTGGACAAGAACCAGTAGGCGATGCCCAAGGAAATAATCAGGACACTTACGGTGCCGAGCAGCGGCGAAAAATCGTTCAATATTGCCCAGTATCCCGCTGATTGCTGAATTGCGTAATACAGCAGACCAAACATCAGTCCACCCAGAAGAAGCAATCCGGTATTCGTGTGCCTTCGACTGTTGGTCGAGAATAAAATGGCAAATGCGGCCATTGCGAAAATTGACAGCGGCGATATCAGGCGATTCCATAACGCCAAGGTCAATAAATCGGTTTCAATTCCGTTGGCATTTAAAAAACGGATGATTTTGATCATTTCGAAAAAATTCAGCAAGGCTGGATCGCTTGTGTGAAAGTTCAGCGCCAGCGGCTCCAAATCAAAGTCGAGCACCTCGGAGGTTTCAAATCCTGAGATCAGCTCTCCATTGTCGAAACGCAGGTGGCGGCTTCGGTTCATGATTACTTCATCTGTCGATTTGTTTAGAGTGCCGGCATCGGCTTCAGTTTGCTTGACCAGCCTGCCGCGCCGGTCAAATTGGTAAACTTCAATATTTTGCAGCTCTTCTGTACCATTACTCTCAAAGTACAGAAATTTGTCATCCTTTCTGATCCAGATGCTTCTGGCCGATTTTGAATCGGTTGCGCCTGCGGTGCCGGTTCGAAGATTGTTGCCAATATCCTCACTGACTGGGACGACCAGCTCACCCCACAAGAAAATTGCTAATGCCAATGCGCCGGCAATCCCGAAAACTGTCTTGGTAATGCGCGTCTTCGACAGTCCACTGGCTTGCATCGCAATCAGTTCGGAGTTTCGTGTAAGTGTAAGCAAAGCCATCATGGTGCCGATGAGAAAGACCATCGGGGCCAGTTCATAGATCATTCTCGGGACCGAAAAGGCAAGAATTTTCAGAATCAGCATGAAATGGCTATTCACATCAAGTTCGTCTGCGATTTCAAGGAAAGCGAGCATCAAATACACGCCCACGAGCCAGAGTTGCGTCAGCAGCGTTCGGCTGGCGATTTCATGACCGATGACTTTGAAAAGAAGCGGATGGGAAATCATATCCGTATCATTTTCAAGGAATATCTTTCAGCGCCATAGGGGAAAGAATGCGGGAACCAAGGGTTTATGGTAATGCGTTCTCAAGTTGACCCATACCACAATTCCTAACAGCGACAGGTGAATGATCCAAATTAACACCCAAGAATCGTTGAGGTTGGTTTTACTGAGGTTATTCAAAAATCCCAGCATAATGGCGTAGCCGAAGTAGATCGCCAGAGCGCCGATGATATTGACTCCGGAGCGAGCGCTGAATTTTCGGCTGCCGAGGGCAAACGCCAGCAGTACCAGAACAAAAATAGTCACTGCTCTGGAGAGCCGCCATTGCAATTCGAGAAAATCGATTTTGCTATTCGATTGCATCAATTCGATTGTAGATTTGGCTTTTTCCGGCATTAATGCGATGATATTCGTCTGAAAAGGAACGACATCAATTAGCGATTGAAATTGAGTTTCTTCGTAGTTGCCAGAGTCAGCCTGAAGCTTGTAGCGAATCCCATCTCGCAATTCGATAGAGGCAGCTTGAGTTGCTGGATCAATTTCAAAGCTTGCATTTTTTGCGACCATTATTTCGTGTTGTTCCGAACTTGATGCGAGCAGGAAGATGCGCAACGGATCGACTTCATCTTGTGGGGTGTTGCTCAAATAAAACACATCCTTCCCGTTGTTGGCGACCCGAAATTGTCCTTCCCTAAACGGTGTGGCTTTCAGACTCTGCCGGTATTTTTCCAACTCGAACGTGTAGATGCGATCGGCTAAGGGGGAAACCCATAGCGACAGGGCACCGCCAATGATCAGCATCGCCAGCGCGATCACGATTGCAGGTATGAAATATCCTAAAGGTCCAATACCCGATGCGGCAAAGATGGTAATTTCGTTGTCACGATTCCACCTTAGCAGCACCATCAGAATCGCGATAAATACAGCAGGTGCGAGAATGGCATCAAGAAACGTCATCAGCTTGAGTCCGAGAATCACGTCAAGACCGTCGATTGGCAGGTGCCCCTGCGCAGCTCGCCGCAACAGGCCAAGAAACTTGAATACGGCAAATATGCCAACGGTGACAAACAAAACCAAGGCACCGAGGCTCATGGTTTCGGTTACGAGTTTTTTCTGGAATATTTGCACTTGGAATGATTTTCGCTTGCGTTTTTCGGCGGGTATTGGATTGGATTGGATTAGTTTGCTTGCAAAGCTCTGCCGTTCTCAATGGCTGGGATATGCGGCACGTGCATCAGCCTTATTTGCCGCGACTGCTGGACGCGATGAATCGATTCACTTTTTGGAGGGGAGTTTCCGCAGTGTGCGAAGTCCAGTGCAGGTGATTGCCGAGGAAAAACACAGCAACGAAAAGGCTGTTCTGTTCTGTTACAATTCCGCACTTTGGGTCGCTTAGGGTTGCGCCCGATATCTCACTAAATGACTGAGCCAATCATGCCTACGCAATTCACATCAAGCTGCCAAGATGTTGCATCATGCAAATCCGGCTATCTCATCGTTGGCATTTACAGTGACAATAATTTTACTGTATCCGCAAAGGCGGCCGACAACAAGACGCAAGGCACTCTCTCAAAAATTGTGCAGTATGGAGACCTCAAGGACGAGCCAGGCAGCTGTGTTGTACTCAATTCAGTTCCGGGTGTCAAGGCGAGACGTATCATCGTGCTGCGTTACGGCCCGCGGAAGAAGTTTGATGCCATTCGGTTCAATAAAGCGTTCAAGGGTCTTGCAGAGCATCTTGCAGTCCTGAGTTCGGATACTGCGACCATCTTTGTTGACGACTTGGATGTCGACGGCCGCGGGCAGTCATGGGTCGCGAGACGTATTGTCGAAATCATCGGTCATGCAACCTACAGGTTTGAGCAGCTCAAAAAGCCGAAAAAGAAAGTGAAGGCATGGAAGATTCAAATCTCACCGGCCAGCGCCGCGGCGCTTAAAGGTGTCCGAGACGGCATTCGAATCGGCAAGGCAATGAATGAAGGCGTGAGTCTCGCTCGTGACTTGGGGAATTTGCCTGGCAACATCTGCACACCGACCTATCTGGCCCAAACCGCCGAAAAACTCTCGGCAACAGGAAAAGTTAAGGTCGAAGTTCTTGAGGAAGAGGATATGCAGGAGCTGGGAATGGGCTCGTTGCTTTCCGTATCGCGTGGCAGTCGGGAGCCGGCTAAGTTGATTATGATGCACTATACAGGCGGACAAGCCAGTGCCAAGCCGGTGGTGCTGGTCGGCAAAGGACTGACGTTTGACGCAGGCGGCATTTCGATCAAGCCAGCGGGGGCGATGGACGAAATGAAATTCGACATGTGCGGCGGTGCGGGCGTTATTGGTGCCATGCTGGCGATCGCGACTTTGGGGTTGCCGATCAATGTTGTCGGCGCAGTGGCGGCGAGCGAGAATTTGCCCGATGGGGCTGCCAACAAGCCGGGTGACATTGTCAAGAGCATGTCCGGAACCACCATTGAGATTCTCAATACTGACGCAGAAGGGCGGCTGATTCTCTGTGACACTTTGACTTACATTGGAAAGTATAAGCCGGCTGTTGTGATTGATGCCGCCACATTGACGGGCGCGTGCGTGGTCGCGCTGGGACGGCATCCCAGCGGGCTTTTCAGTAACAATGAAGAGTTGTCTGCCGAGCTGGTGGCCGCGGGTCAATATGCAGATGACCGAGTTTGGCCAATGCCGCTTTGGGAAGACTATCAGTCCCAGCTTGACAGTAATTTTGCAGATCTGGCGAATATTGGCGGCCGCGATGCGGGGGCGGTGACAGCGGCGTGCTTTCTTTCGAGATTCACAAAAAAATACAAATGGGCGCATCTGGACATTGCGGGCACCGCCTGGAATACGGGCAAGGCGAAAGGCTCGACCGGACGACCAGTTCCGCTTTTTGTGCAGTTTGTCATGAACCAGTGCGAGCAGTGATGCATTGATGATATCCAGGCAGTGAGCCTTTTCAAGTGACAGAAGTCGTTTTTTACTTTCAAAATGAATATCAGCAAAATGGCCGATTGCGGCTGGCGTGCAACCTGACACACACGGCCTTTGCACGGGGGCGTTTGGTTTATATCTATACGCAGACTGCTCAGCAGGCCGAGGAAATGGATGGACTGCTTTGGACGTTCGCTGCCAACAGTTTTGTCCCGCATATGGTGGCGCGTGACAACATTACTTTAGATTCGCGCAAGTTCCCGGTTGTGATCGGCGCGATCGTGCCGCCAGCTGCGTTTGATGATGTCTTGATTTCACTGCGCGATGAGATACCTGACTGTGTCTCGCGTTTTGATCGTGTGATGGAGCCTGTCGGTGCGGGTTTGGATGATCGAGACGGCGCTCATGCACGGATCAGCGCCTATGCCTTGATGCTGGGCGCACAGCCGCAAGTACACCACCTTTAGGAGATCAGCGGCTGCCGTGCCGCTGCGCAGTGGCTTCGAATGCAGCGTATCTTCCGCAGTCCGGCAGTTGCACGTTACAAATCCACTTATCATGACAGGCTGAATTTCACGTGAATGACTCCGAATTATCTAAATCTTACGATCCTTCAGAATTCGAACAGCGAATTTATCGGCACTGGGAACAAAGCGGCTACTTTACCCCAAGCGGGAATGGTGAGCCCTATTGCATCATGATCCCGCCGCCGAATGTGACCGGGAGTTTGCATATGGGGCATGCATTTCAGTGCACTCTGATGGACGTGCTGATTCGCTATCACCGTATGCAAGGCCGCGATGCACTGTGGCAGGCCGGGACCGATCATGCAGGTATTGCCACGCAGATGGTTGTCGAGCGTCTGCTTCAGGCGCAGGGACGGCCGCGAACCGAGATGGGGCGTGAGCGGTTTGTGGAACAGATTTGGGAGTGGAAAGAGCGGTCTGGCAATACGATTTCAAATCAGCTGCGCCGTCTTGGAACCTCTCTGGACTGGACAACGGAGCGATTCACCATGGATGATGAGCTCTCGCAGGCGGTTCAAGAAGTATTTGTCGCCCTCTACCGGCAGGGACTCATCTATCGAGGCAAGCGGCTGGTTAACTGGGATCCAGTACTGCAGACAGCAATTTCCGATCTCGAAGTTATCGCAACTGAAGAAGACGGTTATCTGTGGCATTTTCGCTATCCGATTCATGGCAAAACCGATGCCGTCGTGATTGCGACCACCCGCCCCGAGACGTTGCTGGGTGATACGGCAGTCGCGGTCCATCCGGATGACGCGCGATATCGTCACCTGATCGGGCAAACGGTCGATCTGCCACTGGTGAATCGTCAAATTCCGATTGTTGCGGATGCCTATGTGGATCCAGAGTTCGGAACCGGCTGCGTGAAGATTACGCCTGGGCACGATTTCAATGACTATGCAGTGGGTCAGCGCCAGCATCTTGAAGTCATCAATATTATGACACCACAAGCCGAAATTAATCTTCCAGACAGTACTTATCACGGATTATCCCGTTTCGATGCGCGAGCCAAAGTCGTTGAAGATATGCAGCGGCTCAAATTGGTGGAGAAAATTGAGAACCATCGCCATAAAGTGCCGCGTGGAGATCGGACTGGTCAGATTATTGAGCCGTATCTTACAGACCAGTGGTTTGTGCAAGTTGAGCCCTTGGCGCGCGCGGCGATTGAGGCTGTACGCAGCGGACAAATTCGCTTTGTGCCGAAGAATTGGGAGAGCACTTACTTTGACTGGATGGAGAATATTGAAGACTGGTGTATTTCCAGACAGATCTGGTGGGGACATCGGATACCCGCTTGGTATGACGCGCAAGGCAGTGTGTTTGTCGCCAGTGAAGAAACCGATGCGCAGCGCCAAGCGCGGGAATTGCACAATGGCGCGGAGGTTGCGCTGACTCGCGATGAGGATGTGCTGGATACATGGTTTTCTTCTGCACTCTGGCCGTTTTCGACCTTGGGATGGCCGCAGCAGACTGAGAGGCTGGGGCGCTATTATCCGACGAATGTCCTGGTGACTGGATTTGACATCATTTTTTTCTGGGTCGCTCGCATGATTATGTTCGGTTTGCGTTTCACCGATGAGATTCCCTTTTATGAAGTCTATATCCACGGATTGGTCCGCGACTCGGAAGGCCAGAAGATGTCCAAATCGAAGGGCAACATTCTTGATCCGCTTGATCTGATTGATGGCATCGAACTCGACGCACTCCTCGCCAAGCGGACAACGGGTCTGATGCAGCCTGAGCTCGCGCCAAAAATCGAAGAGGCGACCCGCAGGCAGTTTCCAGACGGGATTCCAGCGTACGGGACCGATGCGCTGCGCTTTACTTTTGCGCGACTTGCGACACAAGGCCGCGACATTCGATTCAATCTTGGACAGATTGGCGGATATCGCAATTTCTGCAATAAGATTTGGAATGCATCGCGTTTTGTGCTTATGAATTCAGCGCAGGTCAAACCTTACAGCGTGGACGATTTTTCGCCGGTCACGATATATGAGGAATGGATATTTGCCAAACTTCTCAATGCGGTCGAGGGAATTGACAATGCGCTCAGATTGTATCGTTTCGATCTGGCATCGAAAGTTGTATACGAATTCATCTGGAACGAATATTGCGCATGGTTTATCGAGTTTGCCAAAGTCAAACTGCTGTCTCAAGCGACTCATCCAGCAGCAGCGGAGTCGTTGCGGCGAACTTTGCTGATGGTGATGGATGCATCACTGCGTTTGCTGCACCCGTTCATGCCGTTTGTTACCGAGGAGATATGGCAGAAAATTCGCACTGATGAGCGTAGTGAGTCAATCATGCTTGAAACTTATTCCGACTCTTATACGCAAAGCGCTGACTCGCAGGCTGTTGCGGATGTCGAATGGTTGAGAGAGTTGATTTCAGCGATTCGCAATCTGCGAAGTGAAATGAGTGTGAATGCCGGAGACCGAATTTCAGCGTACTATGAAGATACGGAAAACAGATATTCTCGGATTCTTCAATCCAATGCTGATATTGTCATTTCGCTTGCTCGACTCAAATCGCTGGCTGATGCCTCGGAACACGAAAGGCACTCGGGCATGCTGGATGCTTCGCAGTTCAGTATACAAATGATTGGGGATTTTCGATTATTTCTACCGTTGGAAAATATCGAGGTCCTCCATGAGCGTGCCAGCCGAATCGCTCGGCAGATCGAGAAGCTTAGGAAAGCGATTGAGGCTTCGCGAAACAAGCTCGGCAACCAGCAGTTTGTTACCAACGCACCGCGGAAGATCGTCGAAAAGGAGCGAAATCGACTTGCAGAAGATCAAAAAGCAGTTGCCTCATTGCAACAAAAGCTTCAGAATATAGAACAGTTGCGCAACTCGTCGCATTAAGCGCAACAGTGAGTGCCTTCTCTCGAGACGAATGCAGACCATTACGTGTCTGCTGTCTAAACGCGAAACGCGATGAGTGAATCAGTATGGCTGGTTTATACTCAATACTGGCTTATATGGAAATCGGCTATCGCTTGAAAGAGTACGAAAAAGTGAAATGCATTCTAATTTGAGTTGACAAAATCAAATCATATGCAGATTCTAAACGACGTAAATTTTTTATGGTAACTGTAAAATCAAATATAGATTTACAACAGGCGCAGGAATGCTTGAATTACTCTCGCATTGTGAATGACCAGTTGTCATTCAAAGGAGTTCGGCTTGTTCAAGATAGACACGTTCTTCATCCGTATCCTGCCATGCTCCATCCGCGTCTTGTGGATTATCTTCTCAATCGCCATAGTGTCAAAAATGATGTGGTCTTTGATCCGTTTTGCGGAAGCGGAGTCACGCTTTTGCAAGCTTCTCGGTTAAACTTAAGCGCATTCGGTTGTGACATTAATCCTTTAGCTTTGCTAATCACACACGCTAAAACAAGGATTTACAAAAAATATGAATTATTGGAAGATCTGCGGCAATTTCAAGAGTCCCTTCTAGAGACAAAGAACTTCGATATACCTTCAATCAAGAACATCGACTACTGGTACAGCGACGAAGTCATTGAAGAATTGGGGCGAGCAAGAAACACAATTAAAATGCTTGATTTGACCTATCCCAGTTTTTTCGCTGCTATTTTTGGTCGAATAGCTCGAGAGCAGTCTCTAACCCGTAACGGTGAATTCAAAAGATATCGCGTAGCCGATCCGAGTTCTCCCCGTTATCAATGCAAAGTTATCAAACAGTTGGTTGAAAAATCCGTAGAGACTGTTGCAATATTTCTTGACTCAAAAAACCCATTACACGAACCTCAGGCTATATTTCACAATAGTCAAAACCGAAATCCTCACCTTGAAGCGTACGACTTGGTTATATCCTCGCCGCCGTATGGAGACAGCGGAACAACCGTTGCATATGGTCAGTATTCCAGCTTCGCGCTCGAATGGTTACAAGACATCAATCCGTTTGCAATTCATGATGTTTCTGTCGACCGCGACGGACTTGGGAAAAAGTATGAAGGAGTGGATGCGGCCAAGTATTCGAATGACTTAAGTGATGTACTATCGAAAATTTCCAGTCGAAATCATCGTCGATCGGAACAGGTGAGGTGGTTCTTTAATGGCTATTACAAAGCCCTGCATAACACTATCAGTCTGCTGAGTGATCGAGGAAAAGTATGTCTTGTGGTGGGAAATCGTACTGTTTGCAGCTGTCAGATTCCGATGGATCAAGTCACAGCGAGTTTCTTATCGTCATTGGGATTACAAGTACACGGTATCGAGTCAAGGCGAATTCACAATAAAGTAATGCCTCTCTCAAATTCACCGACAAATCAAAAGGGAAGAAACGGTCCTACGATGAACTGTGAGTTCATCGTAACTGCTGCCAAAAGTTAAGAATGTCGATCAGTCTGTACGAGATAATCGAACGGCTTCAAGTAATCTGTCACACGGGATATGTGAAATCCCATCGATCAGGCTCGACTGGTGTTGGAAAAACGTTAGAAGATTTGCTGGGGATTAAGGAAAACAATATTGCATCTCCTGATTTGCATCGTCTTGAGCTCAAAAGTATACGAGAGGACTCGAACTCCCTGATAACTTTGTTTACATTGGACAGAAAAGCATGGCAAATCCGTCAGCATGAGGCGATTTTGAAATTTGGAAGTGTTACAGAAGAAAATGGACGGAAAAACCTCTACTCAACTGTCACGGGCAACGAAAATCAAATGGGCTTCAAGTATCGGGTGACGCTCGATTCCGTTGAAATTTGGCATCGTAGCAAAATTTGTTTAGCGAAGTGGAGCTTAGATCAGCTATCAGACAAATACAACGAAAAAATCAGGCATATATTGCTCATCACAGCCAAGGTTCAGCGGCGCCGAGATGGAGAGTATTTTTGGTATTATCGAGGCTCGCTGCTGATGGGATATATGACGCCAATGCGGCTGCAAGAAATATTGCTCCGTAACGTTCTCAAGATCGATTTGCGTTTACACTTGAGGACCGATGGTAGCGTCAGAAATCACGGAACCGGTTTTAGAGTATCTGAGGCAGATTGGGCTCATTTGTTTCGTAGTAATGATGAGTTCAGTTTGCAAAATACGTCCGATTTCCCATATGACAATTATCGGGGATTTTTTGATTAGACGCATTTTCATAGATATGGCTGTCCATCGCAGTATCGATTGAGGCGGAATAACGATATGTCTATTCTCCATTCACAAGAAACACAATCGTTGATTGACCGGATTATCCGCGAAGGCGGCAGCATCGGCTCGGCTGATGCGCAGCAGTTCAATCATTTCGTCAGGCATTACTACTATGCTGTTCCTTACGATTCGCTCAGCGAAAGAAGCTTGCATGATCTCAAAAACGCGGCACTGACACATTACGAATTAGGGAGCAAGCGTGGCGCCAGTGAATTCAATATGCGCATTTTTGATCCAGATGTCGAAACAGATGGATGGAGCTGCAAATACACCGTATTGGATGTTGTAAGCCGAGATCGGCCGTTTCTGGTCGATTCGGTCAATATGGCGCTGAACAGATTAGGCTTAAAGGTTCATTTGGTTGTCCATCCAGTTTTTGTATCCAGACGCGACGATCAAGGAAGACTAGTCCGTATCGCTGCGCCGCATGTGGCAGACTTTCTCGACGGTATTCATGAATCTTACCTGCATTGTCAAATTGATCGACCGGCGAGTGCCGCAGAGGTCGAGAGACTCCGGACCGAGCTCAAAAAAACTTTTGCGCTGATTGATGCAGCGGTGGAGGATTGGCCGAAACTGCGAACAAAAGCCAAACGCACCTGCGGCAATTTGCACGGCAAACTGCAAGAATCGAAAGATCCCGATTCCGCAGATGATGCTGAATTTTTCAAATGGCTGGCAACGGGTAATTTTGCCTTGCTTGGCTACTGTGAGTTTCGAGTTTCGAAAGGTCAAGTCAAAGGGTTGAGCCAAGATTCTTTGCTTGGAATCTTGCGCGACGCAGATTGTCTTGAGACTATCGTTCCCGGCATTCAGGTGGGCGCATGCATACCTGAAGATTCCGTTTCAATCAACAAGGCGAATATTCTATCGCCAATTCACCGCGCATCTTATCTGGATATGGTCAAGGCGCATAAGTATTCAAGTGCCGGCAACTGTATCGCACTGCGCCTATTTCTTGGCTTGTTCAGTTCAACGGCCTACAACAAAAGTGCGGAAGCGATTCCGATTGTTCGCAACAAGATTAAGCGTGTGCTACAGAAGAGCCGCTTCTCAGAGACCACTCACAGCATCCGTGCACTGACGAATATCATGGACAATTATCCGCGAGATTTATTGTTTCGGGTTTCGGTCGCTGAGCTGTTTGAGGATGTCGCTGGCATTTTGGAACTTCAGGAAAGAAATCGGATTAAGGTTTTGTTAAGGTCTGAGCAATACGGCCGGTATTTCTCAGCGATCGTCTACATTCCTCAGGAAATATTCAGTCGGAATTTGCGGGTTCGCATTGAGCAGATATTAATGGAGTCTTTGGGGGGTGTGTCTTCTGAGTTTTTCGCAGCGTTTTCTGGCTCAGTTCTCGCAAGAATCACCTACACCATTCATGTCGACAAAGACTCAGTGACCAAAAGGTCTCTTGCGGAAATTCAGCATCTGATCGAGGATGCCGCTGTCACTTGGGTGGACTCGCTTTACCAAGCGACGATCGAGCGATACGGAGATGTACGAGGGACAGTGTATTTCAATATTTATGAATCCGCATTCAGTGTCGCTTATCAGGAAGCTCATTCCCCTTACAGAGCGGCCGCTGATCTTGAGAGATTTTCTGCACTTAGCCCGCACAATCGGCTGATTGTTGCTTTTTTCCGTCCTGTTGCGGACACATCTGAAGATGCGATGCGCCTCAGATTGTATTGCTACGAACAGCAGATATCGCCTTCCGATGCGTTGCCTTATATGGAAAATTCGGGATTGCGTGTGCTTGCCGAGGTGCCCTACAGAGTCTGTGCATCCGGCCAGCGAATATTGTGGGTGCATGATTTCGTAGTTGCTCCGGTGCATGCCGTGAAATTGGATGTCGACCGCCAGCGGGCCAACTTTGAGGAGTCATTCACTCGCATCTGGGATGGCTATGCTGAAAACGACAGTTTCAATCGGTTGATCCTATGCGCCAATCTCAGCTGGCGACAGGTTGTTGTGCTGCGCGCGTACAGTCGCTATCTCAAGCAAATAGGCAATCCGTTCAGTGAGTCGTATGTCACCGAAACACTGCTCAACAATGTGGAAATGACGGTTAAGCTGATTGAGTATTTCGAACTGATGTTTGATCCGGCGATCAAGTCAACAGCGAAACAAAGAAACCTTTTGCTGGTGCGAATGGAGCGAATGCTTGATTCGGTATCCAGTTTGGATGAGGACACAATATTGCGCCGCTACCTTAACGCAATTGCATCAACGCTTCGTACGAATTACTACAAAAACGACGCACAAGGGGAATCGCTGTCGTATCTGTCATTCAAGATTGATGCGGTAAAAATTCTGCACATGCCTGATCCACGACCCCAGTATGAAATATTTGTCTATTCCACTCGTACCGAGGCGGTGCATCTGCGCGGCGGTAAAGTGGCGCGCGGCGGATTACGTTGGTCGGATCGGCGTGAGGATTTCAGAACTGAGGTGCTCGGCCTGGTGAAAGCGCAGATGGTGAAAAACGCGGTCATTGTGCCGGTCGGCTCAAAAGGCGGCTTTGTTTGCAAACAATCTCCGCCCGAAGGATCAACTGTGCTGGAGGAAGCGATCTACTGCTACCAGACATTCATACGCGGCATGCTTGATATCACTGACAATATTGTCGGTGCAAAAATTTTGCCGCCAAAGCAAGTTGTTCGCTATGATGCAGATGATCCCTATTTGGTAGTGGCGGCAGACAAAGGTACTGCAACATTTTCCGATATTGCCAATGCTTTGTCCCAGGAGTATGCATTTTGGCTGGGTGATGCATTCGCATCGGGCGGGTCTATAGGCTACGACCATAAAGGTATGGGGATTACAGCTCGCGGTGCATGGGAATCAGTGAAGCGCCATTTTCGAGAGCTGGGCATCGATATCCAGACAAATGACTTCACGGTTATCGGCATTGGTGACATGAGCGGAGATGTGTTCGGCAACGGCATGCTGTTGTCTCAACACATTCGACTTGTGGGTGCTTTCAACCATATTGAAATATTCCTTGACCCGAACCCTGATGCGGCCGTCAGCTGGAAAGAGAGGAAACGACTTTTTGACTCGGCGGATCTGACCTGGAAAGATTATGATCGAGATTTAATCTCCAAAGGGGGAGGAGTCTACCAGCGTTCGGCCAAAGCAATCGAAATCTCCGCTGAAGTGCGTACGCGGCTGAGGATTTCTGCGAAGAAACTTACGCCGAATGAGTTGCTCAATGCAATGCTGAAAGCGCCGATTGATTTGCTCTGGAACGGCGGCATTGGCACCTACGTCAAGTCGTCTTTGCAATCCCATGCGGAGGCGGAGAATCGGGCCAACGATGCGATCCGAGTCAATGGTTCGGAGCTGGGCTGCAAGGTTGTCGGCGAAGGTGGCAATCTTGGCATGACACAAATGGGACGAATTGAATTTTGCATGCATGGGGGACGGTGCTATACGGACTTTATTGACAATTCCGGCGGCGTTGATTGTTCTGATCATGAAGTGAATATCAAGATACTGCTCAATCAGATTGTCGACAATAGCGAGATGACCGGCAAGCAACGGCAGAAAATACTGGCAGATATGACAGATGAGGTTGCCGAGCTGGTGCTGACGGACAATTATCAGCAGAGTCAGGCATTGAGCTTGACTCATGTGGATGCGAAAAATCTGTTTCGGGAGCATGTGCAGCTTATACGATTGCTAGAGTCGTCCGGTGATTTGGATCGTCGCATTGAGTTTTTGCCGGACCGCGACGAGATCCGCCGTCGTGAAGCCGAAGGAATCGGACTCAAATTTCCGGAGTTGTCAGTCATTTTTGCTTATTCAAAAATGACGCTTTATCAGGATCTGCTCGATTCTGATGTTCCCGAAGACGGTTTTCTGCTGCAAGAGCTAAACCGCTACTTCCCAAAGCGGCTGGCAAAAAAATATACGAATGAGATACTTAACCATCGCCTGCGCAGAGAGATTATTGCAACGTTAGTGACAAACGAGCTGGTGAATCGCGCAGGGGCAACCTTCACCATGCGCATGCGGCAGTTTTCAGGGGCTGTCAATGCCGATATTGCGAGAGCCTATTGTGCGGCTCGAGAAATATTTGGCCTTAACGCGCTTTGGGCAGGCGTGGAGGCACTGGACAATCAGGTTCCAGCTTCGGTTCAATTGACGATGCTTGCCTATATTAATGGATTGCTTGAACGGGCGACTTTATGGCTGTTGCGTCATCGGTTGCCATTGCTGGATATTGAGGAGACTGTCCGATTCTACAAAATGGAAATTGAGCAGCTGTCAGAGTGTGTGTCCGATGTTTTGGACGATTACTATCGTGGAATAATAAATGAGCATGTCAGCGCATTGATCGCCGAAAAGGTGCCGGAGGAGTTAGCCCGGCGAATCGCAAATGAGATAGCGCTTTCTACAGCCTTTGATATCGTCGAGATTATCAAAAGCACAGGTAAGCCGGCAAAGTTTGCTGCGCAAATCTATTTTGATATCGGCCATCGACTGGAATTGATGTGGATTCGCCAGAAGGTTTCGATTCTGCCAGTTGAAAATCACTGGCATCATCTGGCCAAATCGCGATTGAGCGATGACATTCACTCACATCAGTTTGTGATCGCGAGCGATGTTGTTCGAGAGTCAAGCACAGACGATCCGGCACAAGCGGTACGTGCCTGGATGGAGCGTAACAACAACAGCTGTCGAGTATTGGCCAATCTTGTTTCTGATATGAAGTCACTGCCTAAAATTGACTTCGCAACACTGTCTGTTGCGATCAGTGAAGTTTATCTGCTAAGCCGATTTTCTGACAACTAATCGTCAGCATTGACATTCGATTTGGCAGTGATAGCAGGCTGTTCTGCCGATGATGACAATATCTGCCTCGCCATGCATTGCTGGACTGGATTTGCAGGGGCGGTGGTCAGTTATGCAGTAGTAATGTGCCCGGATTTATACCTGTACACGTTTCGTCATACACTGATGTGCCAGGATTTCCCCCGCTGCGCACTCAGGCGAAATATCAATACCATTACAACGCTTACTGACCCCATCAAGAACTCGGACAAAGAACCTCCATGGAACACGATGCAATGCACTGTCAAACCATCGCGTTGGTTGCCTGATTTGTCTCATTTGTACTGAACCAGATCGTCCTATTGACTTCAATATCCAGTATACTGTATATTGAATTTATGGACACTCAATCTATTTCTTTGGAAAAGCTTGAAAGCAAAGTCGCTACAGTTACGCGGCATATTGCCCATCTATTGTTGGCCATCGCACCCGGCGAGAGGATGCCGACGACATCTCAAATCGCGTCTGAACTGGGTGTTGGATTTGGTACGGTCGAAAAGGCAGTTGCCGCTCTTCGAGATAATAGAGTCATCACGACGCGAGCGCGCGGTCAGATGGGCACCTTCCTCTTGGGTCGTGATCTGCCACGACAATGGTCTGCCGCCGGTCACGGTGCTGCCACAGGGCTGTTGCCTATGCCCAATTCCATGCACTTCATTGGGCTTGCGACCGGTATAACCGCGTGGTTTGAGCAGGCGAAAATCCCGTTCACATTGAACTTCAAGAACGGTTCTGTAGCACGCCTAGCTGGCTTGAAAGCAGGTCGGGCAGATTTCATCGCTGTTTCCAAACTCACCGCTGAAAGAATCTGCGCACAGGATGACAATATAGTTGCCGTAGTCGAGCTTCCGGAACGTAGCTACTATGGTGGCCATCATATCGTCTTCCGATCGGGTCTGGATAAGCCGCGTCAACAATGGATCATTGGTGTGGATCCGACGTCGCTTGACCATGTCGCATTTTGCGACGCGCTTTTCCCTGATTCATCAAAGCAGGAAGTCCGCTATGTCCACTTGCCCTACGCCATTGCGAGTGGACAGGTTGACGCTAGCCCAATCCACTCACGATACGCCGTAACGCTTGAGATTGCCCAATCGCTATCGATCGATCAGTCGGAGCACTGGGACGACCAGTTCACCACCGGCTCGGCGGCCGTGATTCTGTGTCGACGTGACAACGTACCGACGCGAACCATCTTCACCGAAGCACCTGATACCGGTGTGATCAGCAAAATTCAGAAATCGGTCATCGAAGGAGAGCATGAGCCCGCCTATTGACCGTTTTGGTCCACAAAGTCTCAAAAGGAGGACATACCATGACCACATTTTTCAAAGAAAATATCGCCACCTACCTGCGCACTATCGTTGCGGCAGCTGTCATCGCCGCTATGGCGATGACGGGAGTCTATGCGAAGGGCAGCAATCTGACATCGGCCGAACTGCATGCCGACATGACTCCAGCCGAGGACGCGACCGAGGTCGACACGTCTCGCTATGCTAAAGAAGGACCTTACATTGTCGGTTATGCTGGCTTCGGTCTTCTCAACAGCTGGCGCGTGCAAGCGTTTGAGTCGACCAAGATCCTGGCTGAAAACCTCAATATCGACTTGCGCATCACCGATGCCGGTGGTGATGCAACCAAGCAAATCTCTGACACTGAGGATCTGCTGGCTCAAAGCATTGATGCGTTGATCATTTCGCCCGTCGCTAGCGAGCCGCTTGCACCCATCGTTGAGCGGGCGAGTGGTTTGGACATTCCTGTTGTTGTTTGGGGGTCCGATGTCTCTACCAACCGATACACGGCCAAGATCGTTGCCGACGATTTTTTCTTTGGCTATTCCGGCGGCAAAAAGCTGGTCGCGGATATGGGCGGTTCAGGCAAGGTGATCATGCTCCGTGGGATTGCAGGCAACAGTGTTGAGCAGGCTCGATATGACGGTGCGATCGCCGCTTTTGAAAAGTATGGCGACAACATAGAGATTGTCGGTGAAGAATTCGGAAGCTGGGCCTTTGACCAAGGCAAAGCGATCACCGAAACCTTTCTGGCAGCCAATCCGGTAATCGACGGTGTCTGGGCATCCGGTGCCGCAATGACACGCGGTGCCATTGAAGCTTTCCAGGAAGCAGGTCGCGATCTGGTGCCAATGTCCGGTGAAAATCTTAACGGCTTCATCAAGCTCTGGGCAGAATTGGAACTTGCCAGCAGCGGCCCACAGTTTCCCACCTGGCAAGGCCCTGAGGCGTTGAAGGTTGCGGTTCGTGCGCTACAAGGCAAGTCAGTCATGTCGTCCTATTTGCTCAAGCCTGCGCCGATCACCGATGCTGCGGCTGCGGCACTGCCTAACATCTCCGATGACTACTGGGTGGAACAATACTTGACTGATGCAGAAATCGAGGGTGTGTTCCCGACCAATTGACTAGCGAAGTTGCACAGACCAAAGCCAACAGGATTGAAGTGTGTTGCTGGAGCTGAATGGCGTCAGCAAGCGTTTCGGCAAAACCCAAGCGCTTGATCGGGTTGGCTTGAGGGTAGAGGCGGGCCGGATTCATGCACTGGTTGGAGAAAACGGCGCGGGCAAATCTACGCTTGTTAAGATCATTTGCGGTCTGTTGCAACCTGATGAGGGTGAGATGCGAATTGACGGCTCAGCCGTGTTGTTCCCTAACCCAGCAAGTGCCTCGCTGGCCGGGATACACATGGTTCATCAAGAGCTGGCCCTGCTGCCCTACTGTACAGTGGCCGAGAACATGTTTCTTGGCAACGAGATCGGCGGACGCACAGGGCTTGCGTGCAGGCGGATGGCCAAGGAGGCAACTGATGCCCTGAACCGTCTCGGTCTTGACATCAATGTCATGCGATTGGTGGGCGAGTTGTCAACTGCGCAGCAGCAGATGGTAGAAATCGGCCGCGCCATCCTGCATGACTTGCGAATCATAATACTCGACGAGCCGACGGCAGCACTTCCCCCAGCGGATGCGAAACATCTCTTCACCATTCTGAAAGAACTGACAGCGGGGGGAACTGCCATCATCTACATCAGCCATCGCCTTGATGAGGTGACAGTACTCGCCGACCAGATCACAGTTCTCAAAGACGGTCGATTCGTTATCAGTCGACCTGCTACCGAGCTTGGTACTGATGATATGATTCGCTTCATGGTGGGGCGAACCATACACGATATGTTCCCGCAGCGGGGCCAGCACCCGCCCGGAGAAATTGTCCTGCGCGTGGACGGTCTCGTCGATCCGCCCCATGCTCTTAATGTCAATCTGCAGGTTTGCAAAGGCGAAATCGTAGGCATCTACGGCCTGGAAGGACATGGGCAGGATGAGATGCTCGCGTGTATTGCCGGAACCCGGCGACCAATTGCTGGCCGACTTGAGCTTAAGGGCATCCCAACCCTATGGACAGCGGTTCCCGGTATGATCGAGAAAGCGATCGGTTATGTCTCCGAGGATCGTAAGTCGGAAGGCTTGATCCTAGATATGAGTGGCCATGCTAATATTTCCCTTCCCGTGTTGCGAAAGCTGGCTCGAAACGGTTGGGTGAGCAGCCGAAAAGAACATGAATTAACATATATGGCGGCCGGTGAAGCAGGAGTGCGCGGTGATCTTGCCGCTCCCGTGAGAGCCCTGTCGGGCGGCAACCAGCAGAAAGTACTGCTGGCGCGCTGGCTCGCAGCAGGAACGACTGTGTTCTTACTCAACCAACCCACTCGCGGCGTTGATGTCGGCTCGAAATCGGAGATCTACAGTCTGATCCGTAAACTGTGCGAGGAGCGCGGCGCTTGTGCGCTAGTCATCGCGCGGGAAATCACCGAATTGCAGGGTCTGTGCGATCGTATCCTGGTAATGTCGCGCGGCCGGTTAGTCGCCGAATGTAGTCCGGATGATGAGGAGGAATCAATCCTAGAGGCCGCCATACATCATAATCCAGCAATGGAATTGGCTTTATGACGCGCAGCACCGCAAGTACCCGCGCGTTGATAAGAGACATGTTGCCGGTTTTGCCGGTCCTGCTTTTTTGTGTTGTTCTAGTTTTGGTTGGTTCAGCGCAGAGCCCCGTCTTTCTGTCGACATTTAATCTGGGTAACCTAGCCGCGCAGATACTGCCGCTTCTGCTTGTTGCCATCGGTCAGACTTATGCGGTCGGCAGTGGTGGGCTTGACCTGTCGGTCGGTTCGATTGTCTCACTTGTTGCTGTCACGACTGCTGTGTCGTTCACCGCGTTTGGCATTCCCGGTGCAGTGCTCATGGGGTTCGCCGCAGGCATCGCGATCGGTGCGCTGAATGGTTTATTTGTTTCGCGGGGTATCGAACCGTTCCTGGTCACGTTGGGGACGCTTTCACTGGCCCAGGGTATTGCTCTTTTCATCAGTGCAGTTCCCAGTGGCGATGTACCGGGTGCGTACCGTCAGATCGCGGCCTATTGGGGCAACATACCAATCATTCTGCCGGCCGTTGTTGCCTTAACTGCTTTAGCCATATGGTCGGTAAAACGAACCCGCGCGGGGGCCAACATCGTCGCCGTCGGCGGCAATCGCGAGGTAGCCTATCTTAACGGTGTCCCAATCCGCAAGACCTATATTAAGGCTTATATGCTATCGGCTGTGTTCGCCGTACTAGCAGCCCTGTTTCTGGTTGCTAGAACCAGCACCGGTGATCCGACGATCGGCGCCCGCTTCACGCTCGATTCACTTGCTGCGGTTGTCCTCGGTGGCACATTCTTGGGCGGCGGTCGCATTGTAATGCTAGGTACGGTGTTTGGTGCGATCGCGCTCGGGCTTCTCTCAAATGTTCTAAATCTTCTCCAGGTGTCGGCGTTTTATCAGACACCCCTTAAGGGACTCCTAGTCATAGGAGCGGTTCTGCTGCCAACCCTGATCACCCACGCCGTTTCCCGGCACAGGGCCAGAAGCATTGCCGCTTCTATGAACCGATCATCACTCCGTCTGGGGACGAAATGATGAGCAGGACGATCCTTGGTATCGATATCGGAACAACATCGACTAAGGCTGCGCTTTTCGATCTTGAGAACCCTGCCGCGCCTCTGGCGATCACGCGTCGCCATTCGGCAACCCAATCACCATACCCATCCTACAGTGAAGCAGACCCACTTGCTGTGCGTAAAGCCGTCGTCGAGTGTATTCGAGAGCTATCATCGCAACATGATACGAGTCAAGTGTCCGCTATCGGGACTTCTGGTACCGCTTGTGGAGCCTGGCTTTTTCGCGATGGTGTCCCCGTGCGGCCGGCGATCCTGTGGAATGATGGCCGAGCTGCCGAGATCGTCGACCGGTGGCATGATGACGGTCGCATGACTGAGATTTTTGAGATTTCCGGCAATGTTCCTTTTCCTGGTTATACACTGGCCATACTACGCTGGCTCACCGAAAACGAACCACAAAATCTTGCAGTGGCAACTCATTTGGTCTTTTGCAAAGACTGGGTACGGAGCTGGCTGACTGGAATCTGGGGCAGTGATGATAGCGATGCTTCTTATGTGCCATTCGACATAAGGCAGCGTTGTTGGGATCGGCGCCTTTTCGCACTTGCCGATGTTTCAGAACAGGCGGGTCTTTTGCCGGAAATTCTACCACCACGGCGAACTGATCCACTTCTTGACTCGGTTGCTCAGGATCTCGGCTTGCCTGAAGGCATACCAGTCGCACTCGGTTCAACCGACATTGTTGCAGGTTGTATTGGCGGCGGGGCTATCGCGCTTGGGCATGCGGTCACCATTCTGGGAACCAGCGCCGCCAGCTCAATTATCACTGAGCAGCCCGAGTTCGAACCGCAGGGGGTTGGTATCATGGCTGCCGCGCCGATGGGACGGTGCGTTCGCACGATGGTAAACACATCTGGTTCCATGACACTCGACTGGGCCGCCATGCTACTTACTGACGGTCGTGTTCAAGACCTACTTGATTTGGCGGCTAAAGCCAACAAATCGGATATACCCGTTCTTTTGCCTTATCTCGCAGGCACTGGTGTCGTCTCGCCTTTTGTCGATGCAAAGGCACGTGGAGCATTCGTCGGTCTGCGAGCGGGGCACGACAAGGCGGCGCTATGTCGAGCGGCCGTTGAAGGTCTGGCTTTTGCGGTCGCTGACTGCTACGGCGTAATGCCAAGCAAGGTGCAACAAATTACAGCGATCGGAGGCGCAGCGCGCTCCGATCTTTTGCTTCAGATGATCGCTGATACAACCAAATCGACGGTTCTGCGTCCCAGAGGCGAGGAGTTTGGCGCGCGCGGTGTCGCGCTTCTGGCTGCTTTGGATAGCGGTTACCTATCCGAGTCTGAATTTGAAGAAAATGTTGCCGCACTCGATATCGAGAGGCAATTTCAGCCGCAGGATCCGGCACTTGCCGAGCGCCTTGAACGTTACCAACAGTGCAGCATCGACGTACGCAAGACTGGGAGGCTCTGGTCATGAAGTACACTTCACCGGCACTTGCCGAGCGCGGGATGCTGAAAATCAACACGGATCTGCTGCGCCGCAGCGCTGTCTGGATCGCGCTCGCTACAACCCTCGCTGCAATGATCATTCTCGAGCCTGCTCTCATCCACCCCGAGCAATGGCCGATCCTGCTGCGCCAAGCCGCACCGCTCGGCATGCTCGCGATCGGCCAGACAATCCTGTTGATTGGACGCGGTTTTGACCTATCGGTCGGTGGCATGGTTGGCTTCGTAAATGTCTTAGCGGCCGGCGACCTAGCCCAATTCTATGGCACCGAAATCGTGATGGCAGTCTGCATCGCGCTCGGTCTTGTCGTTGGTATGGCCAATGGCTTAATGGTCGCTTTTGGGAGCATATCGCCACTGGTTGCGACCTTGGGGTCGGGGTTTGTTCTCACGGGCGCGATGCTGATTTATACAGGTGGTGCGCCGACTGGGGACATCCCAGAGGGCATTCGCATGCTATCGCGCGGCCGGCTTTTGGGCATGCCATATGCGGTCTGCATCTGGCTGATCTCTTCGGTGGTTATCGGTGTGGCGTTGTGCCGAACTTGGTATGGTCGGTATGTATATGCCATCGGATCAAGTCTTAAGGCGGCCCGTCATTCAGGTGTGCCGGTCCAGATAATCCAGATCGGCTCTTATGTACTCTCAAGCCTGTGCGCGGTCGTCGGCGGGCTCTTGCTAGCCGGTTTCGTCGGCATAGGTACACTTGGTGCCGGTCAGGAACTTATGCTTAACTCGCTGGCTGCGGCAGTGATCGGCGGCACACTTTTGAGCGGCGGTGTGGGTGGCATATCTGGAACAGTCGGCGGCGTCATACTGCTTACCGTTCTCTCGGCGCTTTTAACCAGCACTGGGGCTGGGGCGGCTGGTGGTATGTTCACTCAAGGGGTGGTCCTACTCGGTGCTGCTATCCTATTCCGGGAGACGAAACATGCCTGACGGGCAATCAAACATATGGTCTGCATCGGCGGCAGCTCTTCTGGCGCAGGGCTTGAAGGTTTGGTCCGATCAATTGCGGCTGATTACGCCAAGGATAACATCCGTATCGGCAAGATCATGTCCTGTCTGGTTGACACGCCCGTGGCTGGACGTTGACTTATGGACAGTTGTCGGACATGTCCATGACAGATAAGCATGTCAATGATCCAAAGGTGGTAAAGACACAATTGTGATGGAAACAGCTTACGATATTGTCATTGTCGGTGCCGGCTCAGCCGGATGCTGTGCCGCTGTGGCTGCCGCTTCAACTCTGAGTGGTAAGGTCTTGCTGGTGGAGCGCTATGGTTTTCTTGGTGGCACATCCACTCAAAGCCTGGATACGTTTTACGGCTTTTTTTCGCCCGGTAATATGCCGATGAAGGTCGCTGGCGGCATACCCGACATGGTGGTAGACCGACTTGCCTCTAGAGGTGAGATGTTTTTGCGATCCAATACCTATGGGGCTGGAACAGGCGTTACCTATAATCCCGAATATCTCAAGGTTTTATGGGACGATTTGGTGGCAGAATCGGGTGTCGATGTACTTCTGCACAGCCACCTTGTCGATATCGTTCAAAAGAACAGTGGGACGTATCATCTGACGCTCAGAACATCTGGCAGCCCGATAACAATCACCTCCCAGAGATTGATAGATGCTTCTGGCGATGCACACGCCGCCCACATGCTCAATGCCCCTCTGGAAGAAGCGGGAAAGGAAGACAATGCGCAGACGTTCACCACAACATTCCGCATGTGCAATGTCAATTTGGAGCGCTATCGTCAAGCCGGTGGCAAAACGTTGCTTCAGGCAAAGATGGCCGATGCGGTGGACACCGGAAGATTCGCCCTCCCACGCAAAGAAGGCAGTGTTCACGAAATGGTCCAACCCAACTGCATCGCGACTGTTGCGGTGCGAGTACCCTTTTCGTCTCCGTCCGATCCACTCGCACTGACGCGGGCAGAACGCGAGGGACGTCGGCAGGCCTACATTTACGAGGAGTTTCTGCGTACTGATGTGCCAGGTTTCGAGGATGCCAAAATCATCGGCATGTCATCGCCGCAGATCGGTATCCGCGAATCGCGGCGCCTATGCGGCACCTATCGGCTCAAACAGCAGGATTGTCTTGAGCAAGCAACATTTGACGACGTGGTCCTCATTTGTGGTGCGCCGATCGAGGACCATCGAATAAGCGAATACGGCGAAGACGAAGTCGAATGGATTTACATTCCTGATGGTGGCGTCTATCAGGTCCCATATCGATGTTTCCATGCCCCTGGTTATGATCGGTTTTGGGTGGCTGGCCGTTGCTTTAGCGCCAAGCACTCGGCCCACGCTAGTTGCCGCTCAATGGCGCAGACCATGTCGATGGGACAGGCTTCAGGCGTTGCAGCAGCGCTTTCGCTCCAAAACGATTGCGCTTCTGACGCAGTTCCGATTGGTGCGCTTCAGGATAGACTAGTAAAACTTGGTGCTGTGCTCGAACGGCCAAACATTGTGGCCCACACAGGTCGGGATGACTGGTTCAGAAATCGCCAACAAAGCGGAACATCATAATGAGCTTCTATCCGGTGCCGACCGACGTATCATCGGAAATTTGGGTTGACCTGGTTGCAGAACTGAATTGGACAAAACGCAGCAACATGCTCGTTGATAAATTTATCGGCAAGGCCGCACACTCTTTTCTGGAAGGACCATCATTTGATGCCGCGGGGAACCTTTATGTCGTCAACTTCGCCTTTGGACAAGTTATCCGGATCGACCCGCAAGGTACCGTATCTGTCGTATGCGAGTATGATGGTGCGCCCAACGGACTGCAGGTCGGCGCTGACCAAATGATCTACATCACAGACCGGTTGCACGGGCTCATGCGGCTGGATCCAAGCAGTGGTGCTATTGATGTGCATTTCGGTCCGAAGGGATCACCAGTGGGCTTTGCTGGGCTGAGCGATCTGACGATCGCGGAGAATGGAGACATTTACTTCACTGACCAGGGCGACTCACATCTGCTTAATCCAGTGGGCCGAGTTTTCCGGCTCCACGCGAATGGACATCTGGATATTGTCATGGAAACCCTTCCCGGCCCGAACGGCATTGTGCTTAATCCAGAAGAGACGCACCTGTTTGTTGCGATCACTTACGGGCCAGCTGTGTGGCGTGGACGCGTGCGTCGAGATGGACTCACCGATAAGGTTGGAATATTCCAGAGCCTCCCGGGCGGCTACAGCGGTGCCGACGGCCTTGCCATGAACAGAAATGGTGGGCTAGCTGTCTGCCATAACCGTTTAGGCACAGTCTGGCTGTTCGACCGCGATGGCGCACCGACACATCGCGTGCGTACGCCGGAAAAAGCGGGCCCAAAGATCACCAACATCGCCTATGGTGGGAAATGCAATACAAAAATGTTCATGACTGAGGTCTGCAGCGGCACGATCTTGATTGCCGATGCGCCTGTTCCCGGACATAAAACAGTCGGTCAAACATCAAAGGCCTGTTAGCAGTGCACACTGCGATTCAATTCTGCTTGCTCTTGGGACCGGGATATGCAGCTGGTTCACATCCGCGACAAAGATGATGCGAAACCACTTGACGATTAATTATGACTGTTCAAGAATCTTCAGTTAATGTGAACATGACTGACGCAATGAGATCCGTTTGCGCACAGATTGGGCAAGCGAGAATCGTTCCCATATTGACCCTCAAGAGTGCAGACTCGGCGATTCTCATAGCTGAAGCACTTGCCGCAAGCGGCATAAAGGCACTTGAAGTCACTTTTCGAACCTCGGCAGCAGCGCAGTCAATTCAACTGATTCGAAGGCACTTGCCTGAGATGCTTGTTGGTGCCGGTACGATCTTAACTATCGAACAGTTTGAAATCGCGACCGATGCTGGCAGTCAGTTCATCCTCTCACCAGGACTTAATCCTGAGATTGTTGAGACCAGTCTTAAATCAGATGCGCTTATTCTCCCTGGTGTCAATACACCCACGGACATTGACAGAGCAATGGGGCTGGGGCTTGCAGCGGTAAAATTTTTCCCCGCTGAAGTCAGTGGCGGCACGGCATTTCTTAACGCGATTGCGAGTCCTTATCCAATGATGAAATTCATGCCGACGGGTGGTATCGATCAAGCAAATTTGTCCAGTTACCTTGAATTGCCAAATGTGCTGGCGTGCGCTGGCACCTGGATTTTACCGAGTAAATTGGTAGAGCGGTCCGATTACGAAAGCATTGCGCAAATCGCAACCAATGCGGTTATGTCTGTGGCTGCTTGATCAAGATAGCACTGGTAATTTGGCTCACGGTCGATTTCGTGGGCCTGACGCGATCTTCCAGGCAGGACTTGTACGGATATCCAGCTTGCCGGGCCCGGCCTTGCGCCGCAGCGCCTCGGCATCCGGGCAGCTCGCGTGCAGATGCTTTCGCACCGTCTTGCGGCCGCAGTTCTGATGGCGGGCAATCTCGCTGATGGAAAGCCCTTGTGCCTTGAGATTGTGGAACATGAAAAATTCCCTCGCTGTTATCATGGCTGCGTCCTCGTCTCAGGGTTTGCGAAAAACCGAAATTAGAGGACATTCTCTCGATTTTCGTGTTCTCGGGAGCCAGCTCCCGAGAACACGAACTCTTCACCATAAGGCGGGGAATTTCAATCGGTAGTTTTGGGGAAATTCAATCGTTACTCACACTGGCTGATCGAGCCGCTGTGGCTGGAGCAGGCCTGCGGCATGATCGGCGGCGAGGCCAAAAGCGGCAAGACCTCTCTGGCGCTGAGCCTCGCCGCCCCGGCGCCGCGCTGGTGTACTGCGCCGAGGATTCCGCCCCCGCGCTGCGCGAGCGCCTCGATGCCATCGCCCGCGAGATGGGCATCGCGCTGGAACAGCTGGACCTGATCCATGCCCATGAGCAGCTGCGCCTGGACTGCGACCATGACTGCCAGCGCCTGGCGCTGACCCTCGAGCGCATCCGCCCGCGGCTGCTGATTCTGGATCCGCTCACCCGCCTGCATCAGGTCAATGAGAACTCCGCCGCCGAGCTGACCCCAATCCTGAGCCGACCGGCACATCGAGATGCTGCGCGCCGGGCAGATCGACCCGCTCATCGAGGCACTGCGCGGCTTTGAGCCGGCGCATGCCGAGGTGCGCACAGCCATCGGCTATTTTGACCGCAACCGCAACCGGCGCCAATGAAATCGCCGCGCTGCGAGTGTGCATACTCAGCAATCGGTTCGACGATTACTGGTATGATCGGGCCGGACTGGCTTGATTCTGCCAATAATTTGACGCGCACCCTGGTTGAGGATCAGGGGGGTACGATTGGTTAACCATAATGGGGCTTTGGTTAGGTTTGGGGATGATTCCTAAATGCAAGCTGTGTAGCTTTCAGCGCTCGGAAGCGAACGTCGATCAGTGCCGTTTGTCCGGCTTGATTGAATCACCGATGCGCTTGAGTTGCATTAGATAAAACGGCGGATGTTGCGTTGGCACCTCTCGTCGATGCTGTGGCGGATATTGCGGCTTTTTTTGGATACCGATCTGGTAATCAAACTTAAATTCGGCTGGTGGCATATCCAGATCAAAAAGCTTGTCTCCGTAAGTAATCAGGTGAATCCCTGCATTCCAGACTTTCTGCCGCTGCGCTTTAGTGATTGAGGCCGCAAGCAGATACGGATAGATCGGACAGTGGCGAAACTGGGACACGCCATTGCGAAGCGCGATGATGTTATCTTTGATTTGCTTGATATGCTTGTCTTCAAATTTTCTCTTGATCTCAAAAAGGTAAGCTTCCAGATCATTGCCATTTTCTGACTTGGTGAACGCAAAAGCATCCAATTCTCGGCGCCTCAATTTAGAATCCAAATAGGGAAAAGGCGCATGGAAATCTACGTCATATTCTGAGGTGATGATTCTGCGCAAAGACGGAATTGAGAAGTGCTCGACAAAAGTGCCAATACTGTTGCCTACGCGTCCTATCTCTCTTCCCAATTTTGAAAACCCGTCATCCATCTTGCGGTCGAGCCTTTCAAACCCGGCATCCATTTTGTTTTCGAGTCTTTGGGATTCTGCATCGATTTTGCAGTCGAGTTTCTCAAACCCGGCATCCATTTTGTTTTCAAGTCTTTGGGATTCTGCATCGATTTTGTTTTCAAGTCTTTCAAATCCCGATCGCATTTCCGACTGTAAATTTTTCACTGAAACACTGAGTGCCTGCTGACTATCTTTCAGTCCCTTAAAATTATCCGACAACAGCTTGAATTCTTCTCGGTAGCTGTTCAGGTCCATTCGGAAACGACTCATTGATAACTCCATATTCGTGAAGCGGCTCTCCATCTCCGATCGTGATTGATCAATCGAGGCTCGGAATTCCCTATCAAGCTTGTCCACTTTGAGTTGGAGTTCTCGGACCTCACCACGGGTTTTATTCAGGTTGCAGGCAGCGACCTTTACGGCCGCTTGAAGCTCTCTTTGTCCCGCTGCCAGCTCTGCAATCGCCTTCTCAAGCTTTGCAATTCGACGATTCGACGCCTTCTCGCATTGCTCGCAGGTCCAGGAGCATTCTGCCAATGCGAGAAAGACATTCTCAAACAGTCCCTGTACGTCTTCAAATGATTGAATGATGCTCTTGTTTTGCATGTCTTGCACCTGCAGCCAGGGCTTTCCAAGGTGTGAGTGAATTCGGTTCAATGCAAATCATCATAGCAGAAAATTTTCAAATATCGAAATTTTCGCCGAAATTAGTTGCAAGCCCAATATTTGTCTTGCCCTATGCCTAAATATTGAACTCGTTTCCGCATTTTTGAATGGCCTGTGCGGCTTTCAGTGCACACTGAATAATGACAAGTTTATTCGCTAACCTGGATCATCATCAGTATTGCCGCTTTGAGCGGCAAGTCGGCAGATGCCGCACAGGCGTTGCCTGCATAATTACCTGGACGACAAATGCACAAGCACTCCCATCGCGGCTATTTCGACAAAACACTTGGCCAGTTGGCATCGCCGCGCGCGATATTACCCGGAATATCTTGTCCCCATCTTTTTCGAATGCTGAGACTATAGTTCAGGTACAGCTTGCCATCGACGAGTGACCAGGCATCTGGATCGGTGCTGGCGGTGTAATTGTTCGATACTGCCCAAGCGCAGTAACCGCCATATTGCGGAGCCCATTTCGCAGGGTCAGAGATGAAGTCATCCCGATTCTCAGCGTTCGCAAAGCGCCAAGTGGCTCCGTTCCATTGAGCGGTGAAATTGCTGTTGCCTTTGACCGGTCGTTCGCGCTTATGATAAGCTACAGCATCATAGCCGCGAATGGCGAAATCGCCGCGCCCGGTAAAGACCGGTGGTTCTTCCGCCAGCGTAACGGAGGTCATGCAAAATAAACAGATCAGAGCCATGGCTTGGCTGATCATTTTCCCTTTCTTGGTCATATCAATCTCCAGTCAAATGAAATAAATCCAAGTCCTATCAAGCATACGCAGAAGACGATGCTCGCTAAGGATTCAGTGAGTCTAATTCATAGCGAAGGCAGATTCGCTACGATTGATCCAGAAGCTGGATCTGCTGCAGGACTTTCATCGGGTGATCAGCAGCTTTGGGGACGCGTTTCCAATGTTTGATCACGGTTCCATCTTCGGCAATCAGAACAGTTGATCTGATCACGCCCTGAACTTTTTTCCCATACATGTTTTTCTCACCGTAGGCACCGTAGGTTTTCATGACTTCTCGCTCTGGGTCGCACAGCAATATGAACGGCAAATTAAATTTGTCGATAAATTTCTGATGTGAGTCTGATTCGTCGGGGGATATGCCGATAACGGCAGTATTGGCGGCTTGGTAATCATCCCATAAATCCCTGAAACCACATGCTTCTTTGGTGCAGCCTGGCGTATTATCCTTGGGATAAAAAAAGACTACGACTTTTTGTCCGGAAAAATCTTTCAGCGATTGGGTACTGCCAGATGCGTCAGTTAAGGAAAACAGAGGCGCCGCCTGCCCCTCGATAATTTTTGATGACATACGTGCTTGCTCCAAAAGTCGGAATGAAGAGAAGAATGGTCATATATTCAACGATTATATTGGAATGATGCGGTGAAACGATTTGCCGAATTTTATTCGATGAAAAAGTGGCGCTCGCTTTCTATCCGACTTGTTTTCAGATAACGATAGCCAAGAGTGCTGCAGTTCATATTGGTCTGGGCAATTTCTATAAAACTGATTTGGGTCTATCGACTCAGGCTTGGCGGCCTATGCCTGATTGATGATTTTCTCCCTCAGTTACATTGGCCAGAGCGACACCAAAGAGTCCTTAAGCTGGAGTGGGCCAATGGCTTGCTGCTGGGGCGGCGGATTTCATTTTCATTATTTGCCGCTGACTATTCCCAATTGGTCAGAATTTGCATGGTGTAATCGATTTCGGCCATAGTTTGATTTCCAGCAATCTGAGTGTTGCGCACGAGCCAAATCGTATTTCTCAGCGGTGGCTAAACCGATGTCTCTTACAATTTTACAATTGCCTTGGCTTTATCGTCCTGCCTGCTATTCAGAGATGTTTTATCAAGATAAAGCCAGGATAGGTGGCAAACAATAATTGGACAGCACGGGTATTGCTGTCTCAGCACCGACAGCGGGCAAGAGCTGAAGAAATACACAGATGGCTTGAGTCTTGTATATTTTGAAAAGTGCTATTCAATAATGTTAGCGCTGATTCACGAGTTTCGAAATTTGAGTGCGGTATCTACACCTCATATAGTTGCAAACTCGTTAAAATAAATGCAGTACTATTCATAGATCGGTTCTTTTCGGAATTTCTGCCAGTAATCAGATGAATCCATCAAAAAATCCCTACGTTCCTGGTGCAGGTACTTCACCGCCAGAACTTGCCGGACGAGATAGCCTTCTGGCTGATGCGCATGTTGCAATAAGTCGCAGCATCAACATGCGCGCTTCACGCAGTTTCATTTTCGTCGGCTTGCGCGGCGTTGGAAAAACTGTTTTATTGAATGAGATTCAAGAGATTGCAGAGAGAGAAAAGGCAATTACCGGCTATGTCGAGATTAGCAGTTCAGAATCGTTTGCCGAATCAATTATTCCGACATTACGTTCCGTTTTGCTGAAGCTTGATCGTACCCGCGGAGTTAACGGGTACGTAAAAAAAGGATTGCGGGTTTTAAAGAGTTTTGTTGAGGCAATCAATTTAAAGGTGGGGGGCATAGAAATTTCTTTAGATATTGAGCCTCTGCATGGCACAGCGGATAGTGGACTTTTTGTTCGTGACCTTACCGAGCTGTTTGTTGCGGTCGGAGAGGCGGCTAAAGATCGAAAATTGTCAGTGGTAATTTTTCTTGATGAAATGCAAACTCTCCCGTCCAGAGAGTTCGAGGCGCTGATTATGGCGATACATCGTGTCAACCAAAAGAATCTTCCATTTTTGCTGATTGGTGCAGGATTGCCCTCCCTTATAAAGCTTGCGGGCGATGCAAGGACTTATGCAGAAAGACTGTTTCAATATCCAGAGCTGGGACCTCTTGATCCAGAGGCGGCAAGGAACGCGCTGGCTCTACCGGCACAGCGAGAAAATGTCAGGTTTGAAGACAATGCGATTGGAAAGGTGTTTAGTCTGACACAAGGCTATCCGTATTTTCTTCAGGAGTGGGGTTATCAGGCATGGAATACAGCTTCGGGCTCAGCGATTAAACTTGCCGATATCGACTGTTCCAGGGAACTGGTCACAACTCGACTGGATCGGAATTTTTTCAAGTCGCGTTATCAGCGCGTTTCAGATATACAGAAACAATACTTACATGCGATGGCAAAATGCGGCTCTGGTCCGTATCGTACAGGACTGATAGCTCAGACTTTGGGAAAGACTTCTCAGCAGGTCAGCTCAACGAGAGAGGCACTGATTAACAGCGGTATGATTTACAGTCCGAAATACGGCTTTACTGCATTTACTGTTCCTCTTTTTCATGAGTTTATGCTTCGAACACATCGCGAAAGCACCCGTCAGTAAATTGTGAGCATTTTGCATCAAGCCTTAAAGGTCGGTGATGGACTGCGAATCGTTTGTAGCGCCTTGACGCGAAGTTATAGAAAGTTTGCGGCTAATAACCGAAAACTTTCTATAACTTTAGTTCATTCCAAGTTGAAATCCGACACCAACACTCTTCGGCCAAAGGCGCTTTCAGCGCCAATCGCAGTGGATTTGAAGTGATGCTCTGCGGCGCTGGGTCAGGACTAGGGTTCCGCCGGCGAAGCGTCAGTGAATCCCTGATGACTCTGGCACGGACAGTGATCAATGTTCATGCGGAGGCGATGAATCCATTGCAAGACAAGATGAGTGATTCGACAAAATAGGGACGAAATGAGTGAAGCTGATCTGGATGCGAAAACATACAAAATCAGAATAGGTAGTAAAATTGTGGGAAATAGAAAGGAGTCCGGACGCAACATTCTAATCTTTGGCAAAAAACCAATGAATTGGTTGCGACAGATTTTTAGTGCTTTGTAATCTCTATGGAAACTCAATTTGTTTCAACTGAACTTAAAGCAAGCATAGAAAATGCTGCCCGTTATGCGCGAAGTTTTTGCGGCACATCAGTCAGTGGCATTAAAAAACATGATCTATGCAGTGAAATCAAGCAGCTGCTCAAAGAACGTGATGCCGTCCTTGTGGCTCACTACTATGTGGACGGGGATATTCAAGACTTGGCGGAAGAAACTGGCGGGTGTGTTGCAGATTCACTGGAAATGGCGAGATTTGGCTATGAGCACAGCGCATTGACCATTGTCGTGGCAGGTGTTCGGTTTATGGCTGAAACCGCAAAGATACTC
The DNA here is from genome assembly GCA_965200545.1 of Arenicellales bacterium. Classification (GTDB taxonomy): domain Bacteria; phylum Pseudomonadota; class Gammaproteobacteria; order Arenicellales; family JAJDZL01; genus JAJDZL01. The sequence goes on from CBDAUJ010000002.1 coordinate 1,390,912, forward strand.
AGCCCTGAAAAAAACGTATTCGCGGTTGAGAAGGAAGCTAACTGCTCGCTGGATCTTGGTTGTCCAGCAAGAGAATTTTCGCAATTCTGCGATCAGCACCCCGAACGCACTGTCGTGGTTTATGCCAACACGAGCGCACAGGTAAAAGCCCGCGCGGATTGGGTTGTGACTTCGTCTATCGGGCTGAAACTAGTTCAGCATTTGCATCAGCAAGGCGAAAAGCTGATCTGGGCTCCAGACAAATATCTTGGTGATTACATTGCCCGCCAATCCGGTGCCGATATGCTGATGTGGGATGGCGCTTGTATAGTGCACGAAGAGTTCAAAGCGACTGTATTGAAAGGTGTCAAAGACAAGTATCCGCAAGCCAAGGTACTAGTCCATCCTGAATCGCCAGCCAGTGTCATCGCTCTTGCAGACATCGTGGGTTCGACCAGTCAGATTATCGATGCCGCAATGTCAATGTCGGAAAAAACATTCATTGTGGCAACCGAAGAGGGAATTTTGCATAAGATGAGGTCTCTGGCACCGGAGAAAGAATTCATTACAGCGCCCACCGCCGGCGAAGGTGCAACCTGTGAAAGTTGTGCCCACTGTCCATGGATGAAGATGAATGATTTGTACCGAGTGAGGGAAGTTCTGAGAAACTTCAGTGGTGCAGTGCAGATTGACGAAACCGTTCGCAAGCAGGCGGAGAAGTCGATACGCCGCATGGTTGAGTTTGGAACTCAGCAGGCATCGTCCACAGCGAATGCATAACCTGGCTGATGCCGCATGCTGACCCTGTTTGAGAACCATTTCACCCCAGCTCAAGGTGAGAAGCGGTTCGGTGTCATCCTTGCCAATCTGGGTACTCCCAAAACCCCTGAAACTGCAGATGTTCGAAAATTCTTGCGCCAGTTTCTCTCCGATACGCGTGTTGTTGAATTGCCCAAACCGCTCTGGTGGCTCATTCTGAACGGAATCATTCTAGTGATTCGGCCGCGCAAGAGTGCTGAGGCGTATCGCGAGATCTGGGATGATGCGGGATCGCCTCTTGTACTCAATTCCAATCAGCAGGTTGAAGCATTAGCGAGACATCTCAGCGACCAAGGTATCGACAACGCAGAGGTGCGCTGTGTTATGCGATACGGTGAGCCGTCCGCGGCGACTGTGTTGCGAGAATTCGGCAAATTAGGTGTCGATCGGGTATTTGTACTGCCCATGTATCCGCAATATTCAGGCTCAACGACCGGCTCGGTGCTCGACGATTTTGGCTCTGTATTGCGGAAAATTCGGCGTGTGCCGTCGTTTCGATTTACCAACCACTACGCCGATCATCCCGGCTATATTGAGAGTCTGGCGACTTCAGTCCGTGACCATTGGCTGCGGCATGGACAATCTCAAAAGCTGGTCTTGTCGTTTCACGGAGTGCCCAAGGATTTCGTTTCAAAAGGCGATCCGTACAAAGATCACTGTGTTACGACTGCCGGGCTGCTCGCACGGGCATTGCAGTTGTCTGACGAGCAATGGACCATGTGTTTTCAGTCACGCTTCGGAGCGCAGGAATGGCTCAAGCCTTATGCCGATGATGTGCTGGCTGCCTTGCCTCAGCAAGGCTGCTCGTCCATTGACATCATGTGTCCAGGCTTCGCTGTCGATTGCTTGGAAACTCTTGAGGAAGTTGCGATGGGCTATCGAGAATTGTTTATTGAATCGGGCGGCGAGACCTACAATTACATTCCTTGTCTGAATGCTCATCCTCAACACATTGAGTTTCTTGGGCAAATCGTAACTGAATCTGTTTCAGACTGGCTGCACCGCTAAGGCATCGTGCTGCACAATGATTACCTCAGGCTGCTACGAACAGCTTCGGCCAAACCTAATTGACTCCTGTGTTGCAAAGCTCAGGGCCGATGTGACCGTGGTGGTTGAGACGCGGCGTCTGCAGCATCTGATTCAAACCGCCTACAATCTCGCCATGCGAGATTCGGGAAAAGTGTCCTGGCCGACAGCTCAAGTGTGTACTTGGGATCAATGGCTTTGCGACTTATGGCTGAGTCTGGTCGATCAGCGCTGGGAATTGCAGCGTACGCTGCTGACGCGCCAGCAGTCTCAGCACATCTGGGAAAGTGTCATTCGTACCGATGTTGCCAAGCGTGATGAGTATGAATTTTTGCTGTGGCATATCACTGCAACTGCGAATCAGGCGCAGTCCAGTTATGCGCTGATGCGAGCATATCAGATTGAAATTTCGCATTTCAATGCGCCTTTGAGTGTCGATGCCGCGCACTTTTGCGATTGGCTCAGCCAATATCAGCAGGCGCTGGCGCAGCATAACTGGACCGACAGAGAGTCGCTGCCGCTGCTCATCTGCGAGTACGCAGAACACATCTGCGCTCTGCAGACAGGAGCAGTCGTTTTTGCTGGATTTGATACTTGGCCTCCGCAAAGTGAACAGCTGACTCAATCCCTGATTGATCAAGGCATGACGCTGGAATTTATCAGCGATCGTACCGAATCCACTGCAGCGGCTGAGCGGCATCAGTATCAATTCGAAAGTGTCGATGATGAAATTCAGGCATGCGCTCAATGGGCGAGGGCGGTGATTGAAGCCAATCCGAAAACTCATCGAGTCGGGATTGTCGCCTGCGACCTGCGCCGGATTCAGCAAAGAATTTACCGAGCCTTTTCCAATTGCCTGAACCCGGATGCAATTCTGGATACACGCGAATCTTTGAATCTGTCGTTTCACATGACGCTTGGCACCGAATTGAGCCGTGAGCCGCTGGTAATCGACGCATTGAATCTGGTTGAATTGATTCGCGGCGAGGTGCCTGTCGCGGTGATGTGTGATGTGCTTCGATCTGACCGCATCTTAGGCTGGGATGAAGAGTTTGACCAGCGTTCAGTGCTGGCGGTTGAGGTTTTGGGAATTGGCAGCAGCGTCGTCACTCTGGATAATGTACTGGCGCTGATCAGGCAGCGGGATATTCAGTGTCCGCAGCTGGCGGCTGTTATCCGAAGCGGGCAGAAGACGCTGCAGAATCTTCCCGCGCAAGCGAGTTACGCGCACTGGGGTGAGTTTCTCATGGACTGGCTGAAACTTTTTCAGTCGGAATCAAGAAAAGATCGCAAATTCGGGATTGAAGAAGCGCAAGTGCACAAAGCCTGGCGCGATGCGGTTGAATCGCTGGCGGAAATATCGCTTGTCGGCCGACGTGTCAGCGTCGAGACTGCGATGGCAAAACTCACCCGCATTGTCTCTCATATCAGCACTCAGCCGAGAGCAGTTCATTTGCCTGTTCAGATCGGTGAGATGATCACGATGGGGAGTCAGTCTTTCACTCATTTGTGGGTTATGGGCATGAACAATGAAACTTTGCCTGGGCGGCCGAACCCGAGCCCATTCATCCCTTTGGAATTGCAAATTGACCGGGGGATGCCCAACAGCTCGACAGAGGATCTGACCAAGCGTCTGGATCAAAGATTCAGTCGGCTTGTCACTGGCGCCGACTGTGTCATCCTGAGCTATGCGCAGTCCGATGGCAGCGAGGTGTTCAACGCCAGCAGCCTGATTCGCGATTGCAAGCCATTTGCGCGCGCATCGCGCTTCAAGTATCCAGACTACAAGCGGCTGCTTTGTGCGCAGCGCGACACTTGCGAGATTTACGCTGACTGGATCGCGCCGTCGCTTGCGAACCAAGAGCTGGCGAGCTTTAAAGGCGGATCTGCGGCGCTTCAGTATCAATCGAAATGCTATTTTCGAGCATTTGCGATGAAGCGACTGAATGCGGAGCCCATTCGATCGCTGGAGATTGGAATTGACGCGCTGTTTCACGGATCTCTGGCTCATGATGCCTTGGAGGAGTTATACGCTGATATTGAATCGCCGTCGGCCATTCAGCTGTACTCAGAGAGTTTGCAGCAGCAGATTGAGCAAGTTGTGCGGCATGTGGTTCATGTGCGCAACAAAAAGCGGATCAGGCCAATCCGGCAAGAATTGATCGCAGCGGAAATTGAGCAGCTTATCGATGTAATCAGCGAGTGGATGAATTGCGATGCCCGAGGACCTGAGAATCGAACCGTATTTGAGCTGGAGCTGTCGCAGAGCATGCAAATCGCCGGTTTGCCGGTGCGCCTGCGTATTGATCGAGTCGATCTGCAAGCTCGACCTGACGGTTCGCACGAATTCTTCGTCATTGATTACAAGACCAGTGATCGTTATAGAGTCAGCGACACCGAAGGTGATCGACCGAAAGAGCTGCAACTGCTGCTTTATGCTTGCGCACTGGAACAAGCGTATGCGCATCCGGTGCGAGCCATCGCCTATGGGCTGCTGAAAAAATCCAAAGTCAGCCTGCCCCTGCGCGAAATCATCAGCTATGCGCCGAACATTGAGCCGGACTGGAAACGGACAGTTCGCGAGCTTGTTGTGGCATTTGTCGCTGGCAAAGCCGATGTCAACCCTCTCCCGAGGGCTTGCGAGTACTGCGGTTTAGAATCACTTTGCCGCATCAGTGCGGAGCAAGTGCAATATTGATGAAAACCGAGTGCGATTACAGCCATCTCAGTGATGCGCAGACCCGCGCCTGTGCGCTGGATCCGTCTCAATCCTTCATCGTTCGGGCACCCGCCGGCTCTGGAAAAACGACCTTGCTGGTCAGCCGCTTTATCGGTCTCCTCAGCGTTGTTGAGCAGCCTGAAGAGGTGCTCTCAATGACATTTACCCGTAAAGCGAAAGCGGAAATGGAAGAGAGAATTCTCGAAATTCTCAATCCAGACTCGACTCGCAAATTGCCGACTGAGGCAGAAAACCGGATGGTCGATAGAGTACGCAAGCGTTCGGAGAAACTTGGGTGGGATCTGCACAATCAACCCTCGCGCCTGCAGATCATGACCATCGATGGATTGGCCAGTCGTCTTATTCGCAGCATGCCCTGGGCATCGCGATTTGGGTCAGTGCCCGGAGTGTGCAGCGATACCGATGAGATTTATCATGCTGCCGCAGTGAATACTTTGGAAATGGCGGACACCGAGCGGCCAGAATTTGGAGCAGCGCTGCGGGTGCTGTATCGCGAAACCGAAGGCAAGTCAGCTAGACTTTTGCGGCTTTTGGTCGATACGCTGCAAAAACGTGATCAGTGGATGCGGATATTGCTGCAGGAAGAATACGATGCCGACCGAAAAATTCACATGGAGCAGCTGTGGCGCTCGATTGCCGAGCCAATGATTGCAGAAGTCTACAACCGGCTTCCGCCTGAGGTCAGGGATGCACTTCAACTGGATGAATCGGTTTTGCAAGCGGATCAGTCCAGTCTCGCGAAGTGGCAGGAGGTGGCGGACGAAATTCTTACTGACAAAGGCGAGATCCGGAGACGCAAGCGCGCTCGTACAATCGAGTCGAATGCGATCAGCCTGAACGCACCGAAAGTTTTCGATCAATGCCGAGTAATCCAGGGGCTGGCTGAACGGCTGCATGAGCTGCGTGAGTTTTGCCCTGATCCAGTGATTGGAGAGCATGAATGGGAAGTATTGAATGCGGTGCTGACGGTCTTGCAGGTCGCTGTCGGTCAGCTGAAGCTGGAATTTCGCCGCCGCGGTGAGGTGGATTTTATTGAAATCGCCCAGCAAGCCGAATGGGCTCTGGGCTCGGCAAGCGATCCAACCGATTTGGCACTCGTGCTGGACTATCGGTTCAATCATATTCTGGTTGATGAATTTCAAGATACGTCAATCAGTCAAAAGAATCTGCTGCTGAAGATGACGCAGGGCTGGCAGCGCGATGATGGACGCACACTGTTTTTGGTCGGCGATCCGATGCAGTCCATCTACAGGTTTCGCGATGCAGAGATTGGAATTTTCCTGTCCGCAGCCACGCATGGACTTGGCGCTGTCAAGCCGATTCCATTGCAGCTGAAGCGTAATTTTCGCTCGGATTCGAAGCTGGTCAATTGGTTCAATGCCGTATTTCGGGAAACTTTTCCCGAGCAGGTTGATATTTCGAAAGGCAGTGTGAATTATGGGGAGTCTTACTCCGAGGAGCACACGCCGCAGCTGCAGTTTGCCAATGTAAGGCTGCGCTATAAAAGCGCATTTAAGCTTTATGGCGCTGAATCGGTTTCAATACGTCGCTTTCAATCCAATGCATCAAGAAAGTTCGAGGCGATGCAGGTTGTCTCGGACATTAAGAAATATCTGGCAAGATTTCCTGAAGATCAGGTCGCCGTTTTAGTCAGAAACCGAAGTCATGCGGCGGCGATACTCGAGCGACTGAAGGCAGAAAATATGCGCTACTACGCCTCGGATATCGTTGAGCTTGCCTCCCGAATGGTGGTGCGTGATCTGCTTTCTCTGACACGCTCGCTGCTGAATCTCGCGGATCGTGCTGCCTGGCTTTCGATTCTGCGCGCTCCATGGTGCGGTCTGACACTGGCCGATCTTCTGATTGTCAGCGGGGATGGCACGCAGACCATCTGGGCGCGGCTCAACAGCTCAGAAGTGGTTGAATCGCTCAGTTGCAATGGCCGCCAGCGGCTAGAGCGGGTGCGCGACGTTCTGCAGCGCACCTACTCGGTGCGTGGCCGACTGAGTGTTCGGCAGTGGATTGAGGACACCTGGGTCACGCTGGGTGGTCCGGCCTGCATTGCCGACGAGGACCTCATCAACGCTGAGCTGCTATTGAATCTGATCGAGCAGAATTCACGCGGCTCCTCAATTGTCAATTTGGACGAATTCAGTGCAACCAAACTGAATCGACTGTATGCCATGCCCGATACAAGTGAGGATGCAGCTCAAATTCAGGTCTCAACGATTCATTCGGCCAAAGGGCTCGAATATGACGCGGTATTTATCCCGCGGGCGGAAGGACAGTCAGCGCAGGCTTCACATGAACTGATGGTATGGTCGGAGATCATGGATGGTGACGCCCCTGCGCGCGGCATGATCGTATCGCCGCTTGAGCTTTCGGGAGATCGGAGTCAAGATCGCAAATACCGCTATATCCGCAATCTAAGCAAGCAGAAAACGTTGAATGAGCTGGCTCGTTTGGCTTATGTCGCATGTACGCGTGCAAAAAAAGAGCTGTACATTTACGCCGAGCTTACGAATGCTAAGACCAGGCCGCGAGCCGATTCACTGCTGGGCTGCATGTGGGCGGGGATTCAGCAATACGCACAGCAAGAGAGTCAGGATGAAAATGAGCATATTGTTGTTCCATATGCCGCCAGTGACCTGCCGCCCGGCATCAAAGAAGCGTTGCGGATTGATGACGATTCGGATTCTTCGGCGCCTGACTTGCATCGCCTGCCGAGTGATTGGACACTGCCTGCAGCGCCGAAACCTGTGCAGCTGGGGAGGCTAGAGCAGGAGGCGCCGGAACCTGTAGATCGAATTGATTTCGATTGGGCGGGAAGTGTGGCCGTATGGACCGGACTGATTGTGCATGAATGGATGCGGCTGATTACGCTTGCCGGGACTGCAAATTGGAGCGCCGAGAAAATCATGGCACAGCAGCCATTGTGGAAACAGAAGCTGCTATCGCTAGGCCTGTCTGCCGACGATAAGAATATGAGGTATGTTTTGGATCGCATCAGAAAATCTCTGATTAACGTGCTGTCCGATGAGCGGGGCCGCTGGCTATTGGATGACTCGCACGCCGAGTCACAAACAGAATACCGATTGACCGGCTATGTCGACGGCTCGTTTCGGAACGTTATTTTGGATCGCACTTTTGTCGATTCAAGCAATACTCGATGGGTGGTCGATTATAAAACCGGTGTATCGCTGAAAGATAATGAGGCGGAATTTCTGGATAATGAAGTCAAGCGCTACCATGATCAGATGGTGCAATACAAAAAAATCGTTGCCGGCTTTGATTCACGGACGATTCGAACAGGGCTGTATTTCCCGATGTATCCGGCGTGGCGGGAACTCGAAATCTGACTCATTGCTCCAGCCAATCGTGTATATGCTTGGCTGTGGCAGACGGCCGTGACAGCCTATGAAATGGATGATTCCACTTCTTGGCCAGTTTTTGTCGATAGCTTGACGCGCTCGATTATCTGTTCATAAAACGTCAATACGGCTGGAATCAGGAACAGAATCAGCAGGGAGGAGAATCCGAGCCCGAATATCAATGTAGCGGCCATGGGGATCAAAAACTGCGCTTGAGTGGAAGTTTCGAAAAGCAGCGGCAGCAGCCCCACAATGGTGGTCAGATTGGACAGAATCACGGGACGCAGCCGCTGGCACCCAGCGTTGATCATCGCGGTCAGCTGATTTTCATCTTGCTTGCAGTTGCTCTTGTAAAAGACGACCAGAACAATGGCGTTGTTGATCACAATTCCCGATAGCCCAATCATCCCGAGAAGAGAGATGATGGTGATCGGCAAGCCCAGAATCAGATGTCCCCAGGCGGCGCCGACGATTCCGAACGGTATCGCCAGCATGACAATCAGCGGCCAGGTATACGATCCGAAAATCCAGGCCAGCGTGAGATAGATCAGTGCCAGAGCGATCATCAGTCCCGTTTTCATGGATTCTTCAGTGGCTTTTTGGTCCTCAAGCCGTGCGCCGACTTTCCACGTCACACCAAATGTTTCTGTAATCTGAGGTTTGATTTCGGTCTCGAGCCAATTGATAATCTGTGTTGTATTGCCAGTATAAGGATCGACACTGGCTGCCACCTCAATATTGAATACACCCATTGAGCTTGACAGGGTATCGAAGCCTCTGGCGGTTTCAATGCTGACCACGTCCAGAAGCGGGACTGCCTCGCCGGAAGACAGAATAATATGGATATTCCCGAATTCACTCAATCGATTGCGTTCTTCCTCAGGCAGGGACAGATTGACTTCGATATCCGCATATTCGGTTGTGAACGATTGTACAAGCAGACCGTCAACGGAAGATCTGAGCTGTCGGCCGACCTCGTCGATTGAGAGCCCCAGTGAATGTCCGAGCGGTGTCAGCGTCAGGATCTGCTGCTGGCGCCCAAAGTTGGTGTTGTCACCGACACCGAATACACCCGGTGTGTTTTCGAGGATTTCTGCCAGCGCCAAGGCTGCGTTTTTCGTCTCGAACCTTGATCTTCCGCCCGAAAGCCGGATCTCGATATCGCGTCCAGGCGGACCTGCGGATTGCGACAGTACCGTGACATTTTCGAGTCCTGGCACGTCTTCGAGTCGCTTGCGCCATTCGCGAACGAACGTGGTGGTTCGAACCTGGCGCAGATCAGACTGGACCAATTCGACCCCCACAGAGCCCAAATGCGAGCCTCGTCCCTCAGGCAGTCCGAGTATTTCACCGGTATTGGTTCCATGCATAGAAAAGACGGTTGCGATCAGATTGCCGCCCAAATCACGCTCAGTCTCATACAGGACTTGCTCCACATTTTGAATATAGTCGCTCACAGTCTGTTCTGCCGTTCCAGCGCTGAAAGTTGTGTTAGCCCACACTGTGTTCAGCTCAGGAGTTGGAAAGAAACTGTACGTCATTCGTCCGGATGTGAATAAACCAACCGTCAGGATCATGCAGGCCAGACTGATTGCAATGGTCGTGATCGGATGCCGTACTGCTGCTTTCAGCGTGTTGCGAAAGATGCCTTCGCGAAAATTTTCGAATTGGCGGTCGAAAAATGTTTGCTTTGAGACTTTTCCGCGGTGTCTCATTTTTGCAAAAGAATGTCTGAGGTGGCCTGGCAAGATCAGAAAAGCCTCGATCAGCGAGGCGGCAATGACAGCAATGACAACGATTGCCATGCTGCGTAAAAACTGCCCGGTTACTCCCTCGACCAGAATGACTGGCATAAATGCGAACATGGTGGTCAGCGAGGCGGCCAGGATCGGCATAAACATGCGTCTGGCCGCGGTGTAAACCGCTTCGGCAGGATTTGGATTTTGCACAAAATTCGTCAGTGACTCCTCGCCGACCACGATCGCATCGTCAACAATGATGCCGATTGTCATGATGAACGTGAACAGGGTCAGCATGTCGAGTGAGCCATCAATCATCGCAAGTGCAACTATCGCACCCATCAGTGAGACGGGGATGCCGCAAGCGACCCATATCGCGACGCGGGTATTGAGAAAAAGATACAAGACAATCAAGACTAGAAACAGTCCGGCGAGTCCATTTTCCAGCAATACTTTGATCCGGTCACGCAATGGAAGCGACCGATCGTCAACGATTGTCAAGCTGACATTTTCAGGCAGTTTTGGCTGTGTTTCGGCGAGCCATTCATACAGCATGTCAGCGCTGTCGAGGGTATCGGCGGCAGCTTGTCTTTGCAGTGACAGGATAATGGCTGGCTGACCTTTGTGAAACAGGGAAATCTGATCAGGCAGCGCTTGTCTTTGGATAGTTGCGATATCGGCAAGTGTGACCAAGCGGCCATCTGAATCCGCGATGATCGGAATGCTTTCGAATGACAGTTCAGAGCGTCTCTGATCAATCACCCTAAGTTCACGGCCAGCATCGCTGCGGCCCATGATGCCGATTGTGGCATCATGCGAGTGGGATCGGATCCGCTCGCCAATCTGATTCAGTGAAAGCCCCAAATCACGCAGGGTTTGTCCTGGGATCTGAATAGAAATCTCTTCTTCCGGCAAGCCTTCAATCTTCACCAGGCCGGCACCGCGGGTAATCAATTCGTCTTTAAACTGGTTTCCCAATGTCCGCAATTGGTCTATCGAAGCGCCCGCCAGCAGCACGTTGGCCACAATTTCAATTGGAATGATTTCGGCAATCACTGGCCGCTCAATGTCCTGCGGCATATCCGGAACGAGACGCTCGATATCGCTCTTGACGTTGTCGGTTTCTGTGCTGATGTCGGTTCCGGGAAAAAACTCAAGGACGATTGAAGAACTCGAAAACGACGAAGTTGAGTTCATGTCCTTTAAGTTTTCGGTGTTTTTCAGTTCCAGTTCCATTCGGCTGGTCACCGACCGCTCGACATCTTCGGCCGAGGCGCCAGGCCATGAAACATGCACTCTGGCGTAATCCAAGTTGATATCAGGAAAAAATTGAACACTCATGCGCGAGAGAGAAACAATGCCGGCAATCAAAAAGACGACCATGAGAATGTTCATCGCGACAGGATGGGTGACGAACGTATAGAGCAGATTATCGCGTTGCATAATTCGTTCCATTCGCTGACTGCCTAGTCAGTTGCCAGTGCTGTGTACTGCAGTACGCATTGATCATGGCAGATTCAAGACTCTGACGGCAAGACCATCGCTAGCGTTCGACAACTGCGTGATGAGCACCTGATCACCCGCATTAAGATCATCGCTGATGGCGATAATGCGAGGTTGGCTCTCATCACCGGTTTGTCCCAAGCGGGTGATTTGGACTCGCCTCAGCTGCCCGGATTCGATTTTGAACACATCATTGGAACCGTATACAGCCGAAAATGGCAGCCCAAATGCCGCATCAATCGGTGCAAGTCTCAGTTCCAGCGTCAAAGATCTCCCGAGTTCCGGATAATCGGCTGCAGCGGCAAAGTGAAAGTATGCATCGACCCCGCCGCGGCCCGGGTCAACGGTTGTGCTGAGCCGATCCAGCTGCAGTTTCCAGGCTTGTCCGTCGAGGACCGCTGCCGCGTCCAGGGTGCCGTGATCGGCAACGGTCTTTCGCACCTGTTCGATTTGTCGATTCGGAATCAGGGTGAGGACCTCGGTACGAGTCTGGTCGTAGATCTCAATCAGCGGCGAACCGTTGCGGACCGTAGCGCCGACCGCAACATCAATATCGGTTATCCGGCCGTCGAAAGGTGCATAGATCATGGTCTCTGCCAGGTCCAACCGCACTTTATCCAAAGTTGCCCGGGCCCGCTCAAGATCGGCGTTGAGCACGGCGACACGGCTGCTGAATTCCCGAATAGCAGCCTGCCGCGCGGTGACCGCCAATTGCGCCTGCTGTTCCGAGCGCTCAAGCGAGTCGAATTCGGCTTGTGAAATGACGTTGCGGTTTTTCAGCGTTTCGTAGCGTTTCAGCGAGGCTGCTGACAGTTCTTGGAGGCGCTGCTCATGGTGCAGAATTTCACGATCGGTGATCAAGCGCTGATTTTCCCGCTCAATCTGGGCGAGGATTCTTGCGACATCCGCCTGCGCCTGACGCACTTGCTGGTCAATCTTGTTGGAGTTCAGCTGAATCAGCAGATCGCCCTTGGCGACTGATTGTCCCGGTCGCGCATTGACGTGCACGACCTTGGCGTCAATGACCGAGCTCAGCAAGGTGCTCGAGGGCGTCACGACGCGGCCAAACAAGCTGAGCGAGGGAGCCAGAGTCTCAAGCTCGATCTTATGCGTTTCCACCAGCCATTGACGAATTTTCGGTATCTCCGGAGTCGTTTCGAGCTGTTCAGTTTGCAGCAGCTTGAATCCAAGCAGGCCTATAGCGATGACCCCGACAGGTACCGCATATTTGAAGATTCGTCTCATCGTCTTGTCTTGTGAGAACGGGGCTGGCGTATGGAATGCAGCTGTGGGTTTGCTTGGGCGACCGTTCCGATCGCTGAACTGGTCATGTACTGTCATCAGGGTATCGGAACCGACTGCGTCAGGCTAGTTGCAGCTGTCGGTACGTCGAATTTCGGCGGTGTGCAACTCAGCACTGTTCGCAGTGGTCAGCCACCACATCATACAATCAGCACCAATTGAAAGAAACAATCACAGGATTATAAAAGCAATCGCTGAGGCATCGGCAATCAATCGAACAGGGTGACAGGGTAGGTCGGGCATCCGAATTTTTCAAATTCGACAGGACAAGGTGCAAATTCAATTGGAGCTTGCTTGCCTGTCGGCATAGTCATATGGCAAGTCAATTGAGCGCCTGAGAATGCAAAAATATGACGTACATCGAAACAGGGTAAGCTCGATTTCGAATAGGCAGTCTGCCGAGCGTGAAGATTCCTGAGAGTTCAAACTGTCGACAAGGCATGGCCAAGGTCGGCAATCAAGTCTTCTTGATCCTCAAGTCCGATCGACAGTCGGATCAAGCCATCGCTGATGCCCGCAACGGCGCGTTCTTGCTCTGAGATGCGACTGTGTGTGGTGGTTGCAGGATGTGTGGCAATGCTTTTCACGTCGCCGATGTTGGCAGTGATTGAGAAACACGATAGGGCATCAATGATTCGCCAGGCACCCAGTGTGCCGCCGGCGACCTCAAATGACACAATCGCCCCGAACTGCTTCTGCTGACTGGCAGCAAGCTGATGGTTTGGGTGACTTTTCAGCCCTGGGTAATGGGTGCGGGTCACTGCGTCATGCTGATCAAGAAAGGCTGCGACCGCCGTCGCGCTGCGGCAGGCTGCATTCATCCGTACTGCAAGTGTCTCAAGGCCTTTGTGAAACACCCAGGCATTGAATGAACTCATTGATGGACCCGCCGACCGGAGAAAAGCCACGAGCGAGTCTGCGAAGGACTCGTCATTGACAACGACTGCGCCGCCGACCGCTCGACCTTGCCCGTCCAAAAATTTCGTTGCGGAATGAATCACGATGTCGGCCCCTAAATCCAGTGGCTTCTGCAGCGCCGGTGTACAGGCACAATTATCGACTGCCAAGATGCAATTCTCAGCGGATGCTGTCAGGTTTGATAAAGCGCGAATGTCGAAAATCTCACAAAGCGGATTGGTAGGCGACTCCACGAACAGCAGGCGCGTATTGCTCTGTATCGCAGTCTTCCAGGCGGCAATTTCAGTACTGCTTACATAGGTTGTCGAGATGTCAAATTTACTTAATATCTTGTTAAACAGATTGATGGTGGAGCCAAACAGGCCAGCCGCAGCGACTAAATGGTCACCCGCCCTGAGATGAGTCATGCAAAGCGTCAGAATCGCCGACATTCCGGACGCGGTGGCAACACAGAATCTGGCGTTCTCCAGTGTTGCAAGTCGCTCTTCAAACGCGCGGACTGTCGGGTTGGTGAAACGGGAATAAATATTTCCAGGCTCGCGTTCTGCGAACAGATCGGCGGCCTGCCGGGCGTTATCGAAAACGAAGCTTGAGGTGGCAAAGATCGGGTCGCTGTGCTCGTTTTCTAACGTTCTTTGCTGTCCTGCCCTCACTGCGTTAGTTTGAAAACCGTGCTTATTCATGGTCATTCAGTTGGCGGTTTGTACAGGTTCAGGCTTTGGCATGGCGCAATCCATGTACGCCGAGAATCTTTATCACTTTATATCAATTCCCCAAGCTTGAAAAACTGCAATTCAACGCCGTAGGCCGGCTGGCTTGCTCGGACTGGCACAGAGGATATGCATGCGTTTGCACCCGGTGCATTGCCGGTTCCGCTCAATATGGGGGTCGATCGCATTGAAAGATGTTCTATTGTCAACAATATACTTGACAATAGTATAGTTTGAATACTCAGAATATTTAATTAGAAATATATGAATACAGTAACATATGGAATTATTGATATTGCATAAACATGAATAAATATTCATGATATTAGGAAAATAAATCCTTTGATTTGCGGTTCAAAGAGCATTATTCTATTGCACAGGTTCACAAGACCTATTTTGTTTGATAAATAATTTACTAGGTACGAAAATGTTTCAACAAATTCATAACCGAGTCGGCGCAGCTTTTGTCGGTGCGGTAGTAGTGCTACTCGTAGTCGCGAACCTGGCTGCTTAAGTGATGACGGCGATCAAGATAAATTAACTTTGGTTTTCACACAACACTACAACAGGAAACATACGATGGAAAATTTAAATGTAATTGCTATCCGACCATTTGCCAAAGCGCGTCGGTATACATCAGTCAGCAGTCTGCTGGCGATGGCGAAAGTGGCGATGCTTCGTCGAAGTACGATTCGAGAATTGCAGGTCTTGAGTGATGCGCAGCTTGAAGATATTGGAATTCCCCGATACGCGATCCGTGATGTAGTCAGCAATAAAATTCAACTGACCGAAACGCATCGCAAATCCGGCACAGCGGTGCCATCCGTTCCGAGCAGGGTTGCATTTGACGGGGTGAGGTACGCCGCGTAAAGACTAGCTTCAATTTTTCATAGAAATCATCCTCCTATGATGTTCTTGGCCGCCTTTTTAGGCGGCCTTTTTTTGTGCTAGGCAGGCGTAGAACGCAAAGCATTGATAAGTGCTGTTCGTTTTGTGTCAGGCAATCGCATTGATCAGCCAGCCAGAAAGAATAGTTCCAGCTTAGAAAAATCAGTCCTGATAGGGTTAAAATTATGCGACGATTGCAGTGCGGTGCCAAGTCAAATGTCCAGTTTCAGGATATTGCTTCAGATATGAAAGAGCTATTGATTTCGATCGCTGCGTTTTTGGGTCTGCATCTGATTCCACCCATTCCAGTTGTGCGTGAGCGTTTGATTGCTGCTGCGGGACGGAAGCCGTATCTGATCGTTTACTCGCTGGCATCTGCCGGTGCGCTCGCTTGGGTGTTTTCGGCATCCCAGCGGGCGCCAGATTGGATTATTTGGACGCTTCAGCCTTGGCAGGGCGTAGTGACTGTCTTTGTGATGCCCGTATCCATCTGGATGCTGGTTGCTGGACTCTGGACAAGGAACCCGCTTTCAATTTCTGTTCGCAAGCCGCAGGCTGTGGATGCTCTGGAGCCGATTGTTGTCATTACGCGGCATCCCGTACTCTGGGGTTTCGGTCTTTGGGCTGCAGTTCATATTCCACCCAATGGTGATTTGGCATCCGTGATTGTGTTCGGCCTGCTGACAGCATTTTCGATCGCTGGATGCAAGCTTCTGGATCTGAAAGCAAAAAAGCGACTGGGAATCGAAAAATGGCACCAAATCTCTGCCATGACCTCAATCATTCCCTTTGCTTCAATTGCAGCTGGCAAATCGCGTATGCATGTCAATCGCTCGTTCATCGTGCAGATTGCCGTTGCTTCGGCGATCTATCTGTGGTTTCTGCTCTACGGTCACAGCTGGGTATTTGGAATTCCAGTGCTCGTTTGGCTTTCTTAAATGAATTGGGATAAAGACTCATAAGGTTGATGGCAGCTTCTGCATTTTTGAGTTACGGCTTTCGTCCGTTTTTCTTTGCAGGTGCGATCTGGGCCGCCTTGTGCGTTGCAGTTTGGCCGGGAATACTGAAGCACATGATTCCAGTGACTTCACTCTATGGTCCAGTTTATTGGCACGCCCATGAACTGCTGTTCGGATATGTTCCTGCCATCATCGCGGGATTTATCCTTACTGCTATTCCCAGCTGGACTGGTCGCAAACCCGTCAGTGGCATCATGCTGGGACTGCTGTTCTTGCTTTGGGTCATCGGCCGGGTGGCAGTCTGGACTTCTGGACTGATTGATCCGACCTTGAGTGCAGTCGTAGACAGTCTATTTCTGATTGCATTAACGGCAACTGCATTGCATGAGACGATCGCAGGACAAAATCGTCGAAACATCAAGATTGCTGCGTTGATTGGAGTGCTTGGCACTGCCAATATTGCGTTTCATGCAGAGGTTATCAGTCAGGGCCATCCGAACTATTCCCTTCGCGCCGGCATTGCGCTGACTGTGCTTTTGATCAGCATCATTGGCGGGCGTATCATTCCGGCATTTACCCGCAATTGGCTCAGTCAGCGCGACGATCATCATTCGATACAGACGGGCAGGTTTGATCTTGTTTGTATTGCGCTCTCGATTGTCGCTTTGTTTAGCTGGGTCTTCAATCCAGATTGGCGTATGACTGGCGCAGCGCTGTTGGTTTGCGGCGGTTTGCACACTGTGCGACTGGCGCGGTGGGCGGGGATACATACAGGAGATGAGATGCTGGTCGCCATTTTGCACATTGGCTACTTTTTTATACCGCT
This sequence comes from Arenicellales bacterium, assembly GCA_965200545.1. Lineage (GTDB taxonomy): Bacteria > Pseudomonadota > Gammaproteobacteria > Arenicellales > JAJDZL01 > JAJDZL01. Next base: position 1,407,692 of record CBDAUJ010000002.1, read on the forward strand.
CGGATTCGTTGCAGTAGGCTGTTCAGTTTTGTGGCCTGAATTCGTCAGTGTCAGTACTGCACCCCATGCGTGGCTGACAGGAGCGGTCGGTGTGATGACTCTTGCAGTGATGACTCGGGCCACAAGAGGGCATACGGGACGGCCGCTGACGGCATCATTTCCAACCAAAGTGATTTATTTTGCAGTGATTGCCGCCGCTGCCTGTCGGCTTTCGGTTATTTTCGTGCCAGCGTATTCCGAGATGATGCTGAACTTCGCTTCACTGGCCTGGGTTGCGGCGTTTGGATTGTTCGCGGCGGCTTATGCACCTATGCTGCTGTTTTCTTCACCTTCGGACTGATGGGTTGAGATCAACGATAGTGGATGATTCGCTGTCTCGCCCATTCATTTCGGCCCATTTCCAGCGGCGCTGCGATCGTCTGTTGGACTTGTCGTGAGTTTGACCAGTATCACCGACCAGAATAATCGCCCGTGGTTATGCCTGTATCTATCTGCACGAATATTCTTGCAGTTTGCCGCGGAGTAAGTTGATCGTTTCAATTCAAGGCGGCCGCCAGCACTTTATCGAATGTCTCAATTCTGCTAACTTCACGGCGATGGCAGATTGCAAGATGACACAAGTCTCTCGCGCTGAAAGAGCCGGATGCAGTTTGTGAAGCTGGCAGGCAAGATCAACATCCGTACCTTCAAGCGGCCAAACCTCGTTCGTGCTTCGCGAATCAGCTTCATTGCATCTTCAAGTGCAGACTGACGGTTCACTGGAAGGTAAGCATAGCCCCAGTTCCTGCTAAACTTCAGCAGATGTACACAGTCGACTTTGCTTGTGCATCCATGAAAAATTCACGTGCCGGTTCTCACAGGGAATGAAAACGTCCTACGGAATACATTGGTGTCGACAAAAATCAAGTGCTGGTCATCCCTTTGGCTCTTGATTCGTTCATTACAGCCAGATGCGTTTTCCAGCCGAGCTCGCGCACATCGAAACGGTTATCGTGACAGCTGTGGAAAAAGGTCTCAACGTCAGCAGCAGATTTGAAAGGCTTGATTTGCGAATTTGCATTTAATCTCTCGTCCGCCGCCGCGCACAGCCACGCGCTCAGACTGAGTCCCTCGGCGGCGGCTTGGTGAAGATGCTGGCTTCGATCCTTGTCTGGAATAATCAGCTGAACTCTTGCCATTGATTTAAATAATATGCATATGAAACATATGTATGAGTATAGTTGATGCACATCAATGATACAATCCGTTTCGGCTGCGCAGAAAATGGAGATTGCTTTTCGAAGGCTGTTATTTTGCCGCAAATGAGTTGAATATTCGCAATCAAGGGCTGCGCATCAGCGCATACATCAGGGTTGACAAAAAACCTATTCGCTATAATCGCCGGCAGGTCAATCAGAAAAGTTAGATTGCAAACTTTTTCAGTTTTTCTGGCTTGCTGACAAAACAATACCGGTCAACGCTGCAGAATAACGAAAGTTTCGTCTTTATATCTGGATAATCATATGAATCATGCACCCACGACTTCACTGACTCCGGCTTTGGAAGTTGAGAATATCCACAAAAGTTTTGGCTCGATCGAAGTCCTGAAAGGCATTTCTCTTGCAGCTCACAATCAGGATGTCATTTCAATTTTAGGCAGCAGCGGCTCCGGCAAAAGCACCTTTTTACGTTGCATCAATTTACTGGAAACGCCGACCTCGGGCTCTGTGCGTGTCAATGGAGAGCTGATTGAGATGAAACAGTCGAAATCCGGCGGCTCGATCCCGGCAAACCGCAAGCAGGTTGACCGGATCCGATCCAAGCTGGGGATGGTATTTCAGCAGTTCAATCTTTGGTCTCACATGACGGTCATCGAAAATGTGATGGAAGCGCCAGTGCATGTTCTGAAAATTCCCAAGCGGCAGGCTAGAGAGCAAGCTGAATCAGTCCTCCGAAGGGTCGGCCTGTCCGATCGCAAAGATTATTACCCCGCCCATCTTTCTGGCGGTCAGCAGCAGCGGGCGGCAATCGCCAGAGCTTTAGCCATGAGCCCTGATCTGCTGCTGTTTGATGAGCCGACATCGGCTTTGGATCCAGAGCTGGTGACCGAGGTTTTGCGCGTGATGCGAAGTTTGGCTGAGGACGGATCAACCATGCTGGTTGTGACGCATGAAATGGGGTTTGCCCGTGAGGTATCCAATCGGGTGCTGTTTCTGCATGAAGGCCGCGTCGAAGAGGATGGCGCTCCTGATGCAGTGTTTGATCATCCCAAATCTGCGAGGTTCAAGGAATTCTTGTCTGGCAACTTGAAATAAATAATCTGACTTTATACGAAAACTATTCGTAACTATTCAGGTATTGAATACCCTGAATTATAAGGTGCGGCCTGCAGCGGCATTGATGAATGGCGCAAGGCTTGAAGTCGCGGCGGCGGATGCCGGCGGGAGTTGCGGCGATCTTACCAGCGCAGCCGGTCTTTGAGCCGAGCCGGGTCTGGATGCATGATCACGTCCATGAGGTTCCAGCCCTGCTTGCGGGCGGTGCTGATGACGGCGCGCATGGCGAGGTGGTGCCGGGCGCCGCTGGCGGTGCGGAAGCCGCCGAAGATTTTCTGCATCCGTTTCACGAACCGGAAATCGGTCTCTGCCTGGTTGTTCGAAAACGGCACGGCGGGGTCTTGCAGAAAGAGCAGGCAGGCGTCTTTGCTGCGCGCCAGTCGCAGCGCCAGATTGTGTCCCTTGCGGCGCTTCTTGCGCCCGCGCCGGCCGGACTGCAGCGGCACCTGCGCCTCGTGAAATGCAATCGCATCGGCGAGGATGCGGTCCCAGAGCCGGGAGCACAGCTGGATCTTGTCGGCATCCGCCGCGGTGCCGCGGTCTTGCGCCCGGCGCTGGAGCCGCCAGGCCCGCTCCAGCAGCCGGCGCATCCGTCCTGCCCACCGCTCGCCGTCAAGCTGCTCGGCCGCGGCCAGCTCGCGCAGATGGTGCGCATTGCAGCTGGCATGGGTGACGCCCTCCAGCCGGGCATACGAGCTGCAGTCATCATGCACGGCGGTGCCGGTGTAGCCGCGGCCGATATCGCCGCGGCTTTGGCCCAGGCGCAGGGCGGTGAGCAGGCGGGTCGAGCGCACATGCACCCAGCGCAGGGCGGCGCCCACCCGCAGGCCCGTCTCATCGAGATGCTTGAGCGGCGCCCGGATGCGGACGGCCTCGCCAATGGTGTGTGCCAGCGACTGCATGCGCTCGCCGGCGCGGCGGCACATGGCGGCCGCGGTGCCGGTCGACAGCGACACGCCGAACAGGTCGCGGCACGCCTGTGCCGTGCGCTCCAGCGGAATGAACTGCGCGTGATGCAGGTAGCTGACATATGCGCTGAGGCGCTCGCCATACTGGACCGGGGCCTTGACGTGCCGCGGAAACCGCGCCCGGGTGCGACGCTCACAGGCACTGCAGATGCCGTGATGGGCGCGGTGCTCGACAACCTGCAGCGGCGCCGGCGCCGGCAGGTCAAACACCTGGCGGCGGATGTATGAGTCTCTTTCGTGTGACACGCCGCTGGCGCCGCAGCGCCCGCAATGCTCGGGATAATGGTCGACCACCGCGTCGGGCTTTGTGACCTGGCGCAGCGTGTGTCCGGCGCGGCCGGCCTGGCCGCCCGGCTTGCGGCCGGATCGCCGGCGCAGGCTGGCGGTGCGCCTCTCACCCGGGCCGGCTTTTCTCAGTCCGTCGCTGGACGGCGGCTTGGAGCTGTTCTCGCTGTCCAGCGCAGCGCTGTGCTCCAGCTCCCCGAGGCGGTCGCGAAGACGCGCATTGTCGGATTCCAGTTCCGCCGCGCGCCGGCGCAGCCGCTCATTCTCAGCGCTGAGGTCTCGCGCCCGGCGGCACCACCCCTCGGCCAGCCCCCACAGATGCGCCGCCAGCGACCAGGCCGGTGCCGCAGCCGGCACGATGGCGCCGGTCACAGCTCCTGGACCTCGGCCGCCAGCATCGCGCTGAGCAGCGCCTGGCGCTCGGCGGCCGCCAGGCCCCGGTAGCGCGCCGCCCAGCGCTGCGCCTTGCGCCGGATGCGCTGGCGGTCCGTGCTGCTGCACCCCGCATAGCCCGACCAGTGCGGATGCTCCAGAGTGTAGTTGAACCACACCGCCTCGGTGCGCACCACCCCCTGGGTCGTCACCTGGAAGCTCGCCCGCCGCCAGCCCCGCAGCGCCGTGTCATACAGCCGCGAGGGATGCCCTGCCACCATCACCTTGCAGGGCGCCGAGCGGAGAATCTCCAGCAGCGCCCCATGATCATCATCGGTGTAGTCGCACCGGTAGCGCCGCCCCGAGCGGCGCGTGGCGCGCAGGTACGGCGGATCCGCAAAAATATACTCATCGCCCTGGTAGTCGAACGATGACAGATACTCGTGCGCGCACCCGTGCACCAGCTCCACCGGATAGGGGCACGAGAAGGCGGCCAGCGCCCGCTCGTCCAGATCAATGCCGATCGACCGCAGCGCCGGCGCCTTGCGCTGCATCAGGCAGCCGCCGCCCAGATGCGACTCAATATAGACCGCATGGGCCGGCTGCATCGCCAGCAGCGCCTGGCACAGCCCGGCAGTCGCCTTGCTGCCAAAATAGCCCATTCATTCGCCCCGCAGTGAAATCATGGGCCTATTGTGACCGATTGCAACTACAATGTCAAGCCCTGAATCGGTAATTTGATACCTGAATAGTTACAACTATTCAATCTATTGATGGAGGTCAATCTCAGATGAAAAAACTCTTCGCAATCGTGGCAGTTGCCATGATGTCCCTGAGCTCAGCTGCTTTGGCAAAGGACTGGGACAAAATTCGCATTGGCGTTGAGGGCGCTTATCCGCCTTTCAGCGCGGTCACGACTTCAGGTGAGCTGATTGGTTTCGATATCGACATCGCCAACGCGCTGTGCGCCGAAATCGGTTCTGAATGCAGTCTGGTTCAACAGGATTGGGATGGCATTATTCCCGCTTTGCTGGCTAGAAAATACGACGCGATTATTGCTTCGATGTCGATTACGGAAGAACGCAAGAAGAAAGTTGCCTTTTCCAAAAAATACTACAACACGCCAGGCCGATTCGCGCAGCCAAAAGGGGCCGGTAATGAGATCTCGAAAGCAGGCCTGAAAGGCAAGACTGTCGGCGTCCAGCGTGCGACGATTCACGATAATTTCATTACCGGTGAATTCGGCGATGCCGTTGATGTCCGTCGCTATGGAACACAAGATGAGGCGTACCTTGACGCGGTTGCCGGGCGCCTTGATCTGCTGATGGCAGATTCGGTGGCGATGGAGGAAGGTTTTCTGAATACAGATGACGGCGCCGGCTGGGAGTTTGTCGGTCCCGGCTTTACCGATCCAGAGTATTTCGGTGCCGGGGCTGGAATTGCAATCCGCAAAGGTGATCAGGATCTGGTCGAGCTGTTCAACAACGCGATTGATGCTATCCGCGCCAATGGAACCTATCAGGAAATCAACGCCAAATACTTCGACTATGATGTCTATGGCGGTGAATGATTTCGCAATCTGATTCAGCAATCAGCGGCGCATAGTGCAAAACTGGCTGCGTCGCTGATCCGATTCTGACCCGACAATTCAAAGTCGCTGGGACTTGTGCATCAGTTGCTGACTGATCTTTTCAGTGGTGTTTTAGGCGGATACCTCTATCCGTTCATTCTTGAGGGGATGCTGCTGACAATACAGCTGGCGGTGCTCTCGCTAATTCTAGCGCTCTTTCTAGGCTTTGCAGGCGCCACAGCTAAGCTTTCACACAATAAAACGGCAAAATTCATCGCTGGGACGTACACCACTTTGATTCGCGGTGTGCCGGATATTGTCCTGATGTTCATTATCTTCTTTGGCGGGCAACTGCTTGTCAATGCGATCGGGGACCGACTCGGATTGGATTACATCGAAATCAGTGAATTTGCTGCGGGTGTAGCGACGATCGGTTTTATTTTTGGCGCCTATATGGCCGAGACGTTCCGCGGCGCAATTCTGGCTGTTCCCCGCGGGGAAATTGAGGCAGGCTATGCCTACGGCATGACACCGCTGCTGGTTTTCAGGCGCATCACATTCCCGGCCTGTGTGCGGCATGCATTGCCCGGATTCGGCAATAACTGGCTTGTACTGGCCAAAACGACGGCATTGGTGTCGGTGATCGGCTTGGAAGACATGGTCTTTCGAGCGGCACAGGCCGGCGGCAGTCTGCGCCAGCCGTTCACATTCTATTTTGCTGTGGCGGCGCTTTATCTGGTCATTACGGCCGTCTCTGATGGCGGCTTGCGCTGGCTGGACAAAAAATACAGCGCAGGGGTGCGCAAGGCGCGCTAGATTATGGACTACGAAGCCATCTTCACCAATCTGCCCCTGTATTTCGAAGGGATGCTGACGACCGTCCAGCTGGTGGCCGCGGCGCTGATTCTTGGCCTGATGCTGGCTGTTCCGCTCGGATTGATAGCCAGCCGCCGAAATTTCTTTGCCATCATTATGCCCAAATCATTTATTTATTTTTTCCGCGGCACGCCGCTTATTGTGCAGATGTACATGATTTACTACGGCGCCGGTCAGTTTGAGCTGTTGCGCGAGAGCTTTCTGTGGCCGATCTTCAAAGAGGCATGGGCCTGTGCGCTCATTGCTTTCTCGCTGAATACGGCGGCCTATACAGCGGAAATCATCCGCGGCGCAATTCGCGCCACCCCGCACGGAGAGATTGAGGCGGCTCGCGCTTGCGGGATGTCCGGCTGGCTGATTGTGCGGCGCATTATCTTGCCGAGTTCTTTTCGGCGGGCACTGCCGGCCTATGGCAATGAGGTGATATTCATGCTGCATGGCAGCGCACTGGCGGGGGTCATCACCATTGTTGATCTTTTCGGCGCTGCTCGCATTGTCAACTCAAGGCATTTTGTACCGTTTGAGTCATTTATTACGGCGGGCGTTTTCTACCTCGTTTTGACCTTCGCGATCATTTGGGTGTTCAGGCGCGTTGAGTTTCGATGGCATGCGCATTTGCGCCGCCGCGAGTCGTGATTCAAAAAGATTTTGCAGATTTTGGAAATTGACGACCATCTGCTAAAGTTTCGACATCAACTTGATTGCTCTTGACACATGAAGCACTTTCATGGCGTGCTCACAATGGCCAACGGGCGATAATGGAAGAGCTGTTGGCCTGCTCTTGCTTTTGGTCGAATTTTATCCGTTCCATGCAATTCGCATGAGTGTAATCACGTTTCAGAGGATTCCCAGTGCTTTAATCATTCATACTGGGAGCTACGAGGAAAAAGACTCAGTAACGTGTTCCTTCTAATTGGAGAGATTGAGCATTGATACCTGTCTTTTTATGTTTCAGCTCAACTTCAATTGGATAATCAATATACTCTTAAGCCAAGTTGAAATCGCTACAGGTACCAAGCGGACACAAAATCAACTTCACAGCAAAACCATAGGAGTGATGACTCGTCCGAAAGATTCGAAAGAGAACTGATATCACCGTCAATCGGGTTAGTTTTTAGAAACGCTTTCATATCTTCTCTGGAATTGAGTGCATATTCAGTTGTGTATGCAATCGGAGTACGAGTTTTGTACTCAAAGAGCCATGGCTAATCAGGCTGGTTGGTCGCTTGGGTTCTCGATTTTCAGCAGATTCCATATTTGCTCAGCTCCAGTCATAAATTCCATAAATAATTCAATTCCAAAGCGGGAATCATTCAAAATTCGATATTCAGTGTCTCCGATTCTGAATAGTTTTCTGGATTCAGTTTTGTATCAACCGCTTTAAGATTGCGAAAGTCAGTGAGCATCGTACCAAAATGCGAACCTTCTCCCATACCCATCGCTGCGAGGTCTTCAGCTAGATACATAAGAACTTCTTGGCACTCAGCAACGCTGTCTAAAATAGGGGCGCCTTGAGCAAGATGAAGACTCATTATCGACTCTAGTTTGCCAGCCAAACTAGGATCCGCGGATTGCGTACCGTCAACCGGCTGGAATTCCAGGTTATACGTGGTATTGACCTGGACTGCTGCTGACTCAGCCGTGCATGTTTGGCTTTCAGCGCTTGACCAGCCCATCCACACATCGTTGAACTGATTGTTGATTGGCGGTCCGTATTTATTCACCAGCGCTTTTGCCACCTTATTAAATGGCAGGCGCGCACTGTCGTGGCTGACAAGACGCGAGACAGCTAGTACTGCACCATCTGGACTGTACGAAAACAGCGCCACGATATCATTGCCGCCGTTGAATACATAGGCACGAAGGTAGCCAAGAACATCCCCTAAACGGCCGTTTACGGCCTCAAACACAAAATCGGGCTTGCGCTCTTGTAAAACTGAGCGCGCTTCGCTGGCTTCCATTCCCAGTCGCAGATTAAGAATGTCCCATTCTGATTTCACTAAATCGGTGTTCTCCAGAGCGGCAGGCCACTTCGGAGCCAAGGATTCAAGCAGATCATCCGGCAGCCATTCCGTCTCAGAGGATTGAGGTTCTGTCTCACCGGATTCGTTGGCCTCAGCTGTCCTGTCTGAGCTCATCGCAATACTTTCTGCGTTTTGGGTGACAGGCGCTGCTGAGATTTCACGAGTAACTGACTCTTCTGATTCAATATTAATCGCCAATGCTTTCTCAACTTCATTCACTGAAATCGCCATCGCTGGCAAATAATCACGAATTGCTGTTTCGGATTCGAATATTTCGGTTTGTACAGTGGTGCCGAAAATGTGCACTGAAGGTGGTCCTTTATCCTCACGAGGCCTGACTTCGACCGAGGTTGGAACTACGACGTTTCTAAAATAGCCAGTTCTTTTGAATTCCCAGAAATTTTCGGTGGACTCTCCAATAAAAGGCAATCTATCTATGGTTACCGTACCATACCAATCGTCATAGACACACTCTCTACCCTCACTACCCTCACTACCCTCAATAGGGCGACCATTGATGGCAAACGAGCCGTTGTGTATAAAGTAAGCATGATCAGGATACTGGTTTGTAGATCTGCGTTCTGGTTCATTCCGGCGCTCAGGTAAACCCAGTTCATTGCTCAAGCGAGTCGAACCATCTCCTCCCGTTACCGCTTCGATATTGTGAAAAGGGTAAAATTCGCATCCAGCGTTAAAACCAGGTCGGTCCATTTGCCAGAAAATTGAGAAGGATTTTGGCAGATTTGCAGTTTTGGCGGCAATCCACTGCTCAAATTCCTCGCTTGCTGCAAGCACATCTGAGCTGTCCGGCGAGTCGCTGCCTTCTGCGAAAAAGGATGGTCCCCCGCTTTGTGCATTATGGAAAATATGGGCGGCTGACATCGCGGCTAAAATACTGCCATCCAAAACCTCCACACCTTTTTCACGAACAGCGAAAAGATCCAAAAGGTGAGGGTTCAGATATGGTTGCGCTTTCGAGAAGTCTGAAAAGTCTTCAGAGTGCCATTTGCGCGCTTGTGCAGCATCGCTGCTGAAATCGCGGCGCCCAAGAACTTGAACTTGCACGGTCTGCGCTGCGAGCCCCTCTATCAGCCGCTCCCTGCCTGCTTCAAGGTCAATATCCCCCGCCCAAGATTCTTCAACGGGTATGAAGGTGCCATTGCTCCCCAATCTCAGCAGACGATAAAAAATCACTTCAATCGGCTGCATGACTAACGTCAATTCATATTCTTCATAATCACTGTCAAATTTTATATCTGCTGCAATCGGTACAATTCGCATGGCAACGGATACCTGTCGGTCTGTATCGGCAATTTGTCGCGCAATCTCCCTTTCGACCGACAATGGTTTAAAGGGATTGATGGCATCGTAGAAAGCCAGTCTCAGGTCAATTTCATCATGACTGAGTTCCTTATCGACTAAAGGTTCGAGAAACGGAAACGTTCCAGCTTCTAAATCGTAGCGACCAAACCGGTTATCGCTAAGCAGCCAGAAATCTTCCAGTGTTTTCAGGTTTGTCAGACGATTACTGATCTCAGTCAATACATATCCACGGTCAAATTCGTTTGCCTTTTTAACTTCATAATAACTTTCTGCCAGCGAAAGGACAGCATCTTCCCCCTCTGCAATACGCGCTGCGGTTACGATAAGACTCTCAGCATCAGGAGTCTTTAAATTCAACAGTTTGCCAAGCGCATCGTCCGGGGACAGGTTTTGCATCAGTTTTTCAGCCGAGCTCAATTGAGGCGCTTGCGGAGTTTCCTCAATCGGTTCTCCAATCGGTTGAACTAAAAGACTGGCCGGATCCAATTCAGCTAGAACCTGTGTGAGCTGCTTGTCGGCAAAAATTGCAGCGCGCAGGAGTTTGCCACGTCCAAATCCGTTGAATGATGAAAAATGCTCGTCTCTTTCGTTCTCATAAAATGCGTCGACAAGTGCTTTGTCTACGCTGTCTCGGTAGTCAAGCTCGCCCCACCAAGCGATATAAACTCTTCGATCATCTAGTGCTTCGATAAACGATTGTGCCTCATTTTCAGGCACCGCTATGCCGAACCCGTCAGCAGCATTGAGGTTGATCTGATCAATTGAAGCCATCCAGTGCTTGCCCTTGCCGCGATGATAGCGTGTTCCTATTGAAGCCACAGCTCTGTAGTTTTCAGAATCACGAAGCTTCAAAGGAAACTGTTGTGTGTCGAAATCGTATTCTCCGAGTGTCTCCAATTCGACCGAAAAAGTGGACAACGGCCAAACGGGTGCGGTTGCCAGCCATTTTGGGTAAAACTCCTCCAGCGCAGTTTGCCTTGCGGCTCTTCTAGCAAACTCGTTATCAAAAATCCAGGAAGCCCGTTCTTCGAGATCAGCGTCCGGATCTTCTCCATAGACTCCATAGAAGTTACGGTAACCTTCATCATCATAATCCCAATCCTGCTCTACTCCAAAAAATTGCTTTTTTTCGTCATCGGTCATCATTATTTTTGCGACTTCCATGAATCGATAATGCTCTTTGAACCAATCATAGTCCCGGGCAAACCATTCATGAAAGCCGAACCGAGCGGTTGCTTCATCAAAGACCGATGAATCTACTGCGCCATTGACAATACTGAGTCCGTAGTCTGCTGCATGCTTGAGGGCGCTGCCGTCACTTCTTGCAATCTCGTTCCTGCCTGAATCCTTCAAAAGACTTTCATGGTCCTGGCCGGATGCCCTGCTCGGCGAGGTGTCAGCCGAGGAGCGGCTGACGGTATTCGGAGCAGAGGCGCCATGAACGCTCGATTGCAGAGAGCTGAGGTCTGCCGAGGTCAAGCTGCCGGAAGAGTAAAGCTCTCTGGAAGCTCGAAATTCATTCAGCGCATTCTGGGAGCGAGAACCCCATTTCCCATCCGGAGTGCCGGGATCATATCCAAGATGTCTTAGGTAGAGCTGAGCATCGTAGATTTGTTCCGCAGTTAGACTGCTTGTTGCCGATTGCCCCGCAGTCAAGTCGCTTGTTGGCGATTTTCCTGTGACGAGTTGATGTTCTGACTGCAGTGCCGCCAGCTGTGTTTCAGTTAACTGATTTGAAGGCGGAAAGCCTCGAGAAATTTGAAACGCCTGAATCGCCTTTCGGGTTTGTGGACCTGGTTGACCGTCAACAGCGCCGGCATCAAAACCAAGGTCATTCAGCATCTGCTGGACGGCTGCGGCGGAACTTGGATTGCTTTCCAATTCATTGGCAATCGCGGCTCGGCTGGAATTCTGAGGATTTCCTTGGCCGCTGTGACTTTCCCGGACGATGTTTTCAGCATTGCCCGTTTCTGTCTGATCTTTGTTCTGCTGGCCGCTGATCTCGTTTGCAATCTCTTTGACGACATCAACTGTAATACTCTTGATGAGGTCGCCAAATCCTAAGTTTTCGGCCTGGACTGGGGATGAAAAAAGCCATAGCGCCAGAATCAATACATACTTGCTCCCCCCCCCAAATGCCACTAGCAATCGTTTCATGTTTCGAACTCTTATTTTGATCATTTCATCAAGCCTTTGTCTGGTAATATGATTCACAATCAACTTTTTGAATCAAAGCTTCCAATCCTGAGAATACTCTATGAATACGGCATCCTTCGCGGCAGCGCTTGATTTTCGAATCTGCAACACTCCAGATTTCGTCAATCAAGCCTTTTGCAGTAAGAAAATGTAGATTCCGCTTTCGTCCTGTTTCGATTCGAGCAGCTGATGTCCAGTCTGGCGGCTGAGCGCTTCAAAGTCCATGACAGCGCCGGGGTCGGTTGAGTGAACTTCCAGAGTCTGCCCCGAGTCCATTTGTGCGATGGCTTTCTTCGCTTTCAGAATAGGCAGCGGGCAGTTGAGCCCTTTGGTATCTAGCATTTGATCTGGCATTGAGGATATCTCCTTGCAAAGTCGTTTTTGTCGGCGTTCAAGGGCAGGCGGAAATAGAATAAATCTGATGGGGTCAGTCTTGACCGCAGCCGTCGAATCCATCGGCCTGCATTTTGGATTCATACGGCCCGGCAACCTCCGTTCCAGCGGTGAGCTGCGCTCTGATTGAGGGCCAGTCATCGACTTTCACCTTGAGCAGCCAGCCGTTTTCGTACGGATCTGAATTTGCGATTGAGGGTGTGGCTACAACATCCTGATTGACCTCAACGACTTCTCCGCCGCTTAGCAGCTTTGCCGGTCCGACCCACTTGCCTGATTCAATCGTTGCACAGCTTCGGCCGGGGCGCACTGCGCGTCCGGCCCGTTTCGGCGTAATGGCGACCAGCTGCCCTGCCATCGCGGTCGCCACTGCGGTCATGCCGACCGTGACGGAATCGTCCTCATTCTCGCGGTACCAGATGTTATTCTCCACATCGTAAAGCAGATCGTCCGGTAAAGTACAGCCTCGAACTTCAGCCATTGCAAGGTCTCCTGTCTAAAGTCACATCAATTACATTCTAAGCGGCTTGGCTGAGCAGCAAAATTCGCCCAGCTCCTGCACCTCCATTTTACCTTTAATAAACAGCAGCAGATGCTTTGCGACCATGGCGGACAACTGCAGCTGCCGCACATCGCGGCGCAGGCGATACAAGTTTAACTGATAAATGAGTTCTCTGCAGGTTTCTCGACACGCATTAAACGACGGATTGCCTTGTGCGCCTTGATGATGCAGGGCCAGCAGACGATAGCCTTCACGGGTGTCTTGGGTCGGTTCAAGATCGTGTGCGGCAAGCCAGTTCTCAAGGATCTGTTCTGCCAGTGCCAGCAAGTGATTGTGCGGATCGGTGCAGGCAGCCGGGTCGTTTTGCAGTTTCTCAATCTCGCGCTCGATTTTTCCAAACTCGATCATGCCAGACCCTTGGTCTTGAGAAATCGCAGTGCATTGGATACATTCTCATGAATGCCGAGCCGTTTCGGTGCGATGCCAAGTGCCAGGCCCAGCAGCTGAGTGAAATAAAGCATGACCGGCTTGGTTTCAATATTCAGGACTTCCTGAGCGCGGATCTGATGCATCTCCAAACCGCTGTGACAGGTTGGACATTCGGTTGCAATCACATCGGCGCCGCAGGCTTGCGCCGTCTTCAGGATGTTCAGAACAAGCTGGGTTGATGTGTCGCAGTCCGACAGTGTATGCGCACCGCCGCAGCAGGCAGTCTTGAGCGGGAAATCAATAATCTGTGCCCCTGCTGCCTCAAGCAGATCATCCATGAAATGGGGTTTTGAGGTTGATTCACTGCCGTTTCCCTGATCTTTTTCGGGGAAAATATGTCGCGGCCGGGTGTACATGCAGCCGTAATAATTGGCGATCTTCAAGCCGCTTAGAGATTTCTTGACCTTCTTCGCGAGATTCTTCTCACCAATCGCATGCTTGATCCAGTCCAGTGCATGAATTGTCTCAATATCGCCGGCATTGTATTCGGGAGAGCCGGACTTTTCAATCAGCTTTTTCAGTATCTCACGGGTCTGCGGGCGGTGCGTGACATCATACTCGGCTTTTTTCAGATTGTGATAGCAGCCGTTGCAAGGAGCCATGACTACATCCAGTCCCATTTTCTGCTTGGCAATCGCCATATTGCGCACGGACAGGAAATTTTGGATTTCTGGATCAATATTCTTGACTTCCATGGCGCCGCAGCAGTTCCAGTTGTCGATCTCAACCAGTTTCAATCCCAGTTTCTTGCCGACCTGCCTGGTTGAGCGGTTGTAAGCGTGACCGGTACCTTCAAGCGCGCATCCTGGATAATAGCCCACTTTCTTCAAATCCTTGCGCAAAGGCTGATGCTCACTCATGCTGACTGCTTCCGTTTCGATTCTTCAAGTATGGATTTTCGATGCTGTTTTTTTTCTGCCAGATAGTCATCGATCGCACGCTTTGAGCGGTTCCAATCGCGTGTTCTTGGCTTAATCAGTGCAGCTATTCCCATGCGTGAGAGCATGATGAAAGGCAAGCCTTTCATCAGATTTTTTGCGACCCGCACCAGCCAGTCCTGCAGCAGCGGCTGACCTGTTCGGGAAAAGTAGTTGCGGATGATGCGCCCCTCTTCAATCTTGCCTGTCTCCAGCACCTGTTCGTAGAATTCTTCATCAAAATGATGCGATTGTGATTTAGGGGTATGCCCCTGCTCTTCCAGCCACATTGAAAGCGCTTTCATCACACCTTCTGGCTCTACATCGCGGGGACAGACATGCGTACAGCGGTGGCAGGATACGCACTGCCAGATAATGTCTTTGTCGCGCAGCAGCTCCTGCTCCATGCCAAGCCGCACGAGATAAATCCAGTAGCGTGGATTAAAATCCGGGTTGAGCGCATTCACTGTGCAAGAGTTGGTACAGGCTCCGCATTGCCAGCAGCGATGAATGTAGGCGCCGCCGGGAAAGGCCGACACCTCATTCTCAAGATTTTCGTTGTATTCACTGACAATTCGCGATTCGATGAAAGTGCTCCAAGTGCCTGAGACATCAACCCCGTCAATCTCCAAGGTATCATGCTCGCGCAGATTTTCCGGGCGGATCAGAGATTTCTCATGAATGGGCATCGGTCAGGTTGCTTGGCTTCAGTGTGACACAGCCTCAATCGGGCTGGACAGATGGTAGCGCCTGCCGCTGGGCATAATCAGACGAGTTCTGCCGTTTTGCTCGGTCGCCGCATCCAGTCCCAACATCCTCAGGGCATATCCAAATGCAGTGCCGGTGTAACTGAATTCAGCTTTCAGAAAGCTGCCGCCCTGAGAGCCGATGTATTCGCTGTACAGCCATGCAAACAAGATATCGATCACGATGTGGCGATTGGCGTAGATGCCGCAATCGGCCAGGAATTCATCCAGCTCCCGGCGCAATTCCAGGTGGGTCCGCACCCCATCGGGCACTTCCAGTTGGTTCAACTGGAGTTCTGAGTACCAGATTTCCCGCAGAATCCCAGTATTGGCGCCGTAATCCCAAATCCAGCGTGTCATCAGCGGGTATATTTCCGGTTCCCGGTAGTGGATGATCTCTGCGGCCAGGTCACGGGGCCAGCGACTTTTCTTGTTCACTGCGAGCTGCTCGGTGAACGCGTTAATGCGGGTATCTGTATTGGCAAGTGAGAGATCACTCAGCAGATCGCTTATCGCATGCGCGAGAAATTTGAATTCGTGATCTTTGAGAACTTGCTGCAGGCGTCGCCGTACAGTTGGCATGAATGCACAGCAGTCAAGAAACTCCGCCTCAACCAGCTGGCTGTGATCCTCAACAAAGGTTCTTTGGAAAAGTTGCGACTTGCCGAGGACTCCTTCAATAAGCAGTTCCAGTCCGCCGAGTTTGTCGGCGCAGGATGTCATGGCTTCAAATGCCGAGCGCAGAATCTTGCCATCCAAGTGCAGAACTGGAATTTCACCGAGCTCAGTGAGCGCGTTGGAACCAACTCGGGCGGCGGCAGGATTCGATTGCGGAGTCATTGAACGAACAGTTCAGCTGCGTGAGACGATCAGAAATGGCCATGTCGCATGCTGTGATCCATGGAGGATTCCTAGGCAGCTTGCTGAGAAATCCCCAACGCTGCCATGGCGGCTGCCTGTCCTTGCGCAATCGAGTCGTCAATTGTCTCTGGACCCGTCGCGGCTCCGGCGACGTAGACACCCGGCCGTGAAGTGCCGGCGATAGAATCATAGGCCACACCGCGCTGAATGTAGCCATGCGGCTCCAAATCAACACCAAAAATCGATGCGATTTGTGGATTTTCGATATTCGGGTCCATCCCGATGGCGTGCACAACCAAATCAAATGGAATGGAAATAGGGCGTTTGACGAGTGTGTCCTCGCCCTTGAGCAATACACGGTTGCCGTCGAAAGTAACCTCTGCAATACGTGCCTTGATGTACTTCACTTTGTATTCTTCTTGGCTCTTCCAGTAGAAGTTTCCCTCATACAAGCCAAAAGTGCGAATGTCCATATAGTAGATATAAACACTGCAATCTGGGTGCTCTTCACGGATTTCCATGGCCATGTTCGCCGATACGGTGCAACAGATCTTTGAGCACCACTCGCGTCCGATCTGACGGTCTCTCGAGCCGACGCACAGCAAAATGGCGACGCGTTTGGGTTTGCGTCCATCGGAAGGGCAGTGGACGCCCCGGCCCGACGAGATCATCTGCTCGACCTGGGTGGTTGTGACTACATCCGGATGCGAGCCGAACCCCCATTCAGGCTTATTGACTGAATCGAAGTGGGTAAAGCCCGTGGTCAGAATCGCTGCCGAGGCAGATATCGTGCCGCCGCCCGAGGTGACCGCCTCAAAGGAGCCGGGCACACCGGAGAATTCAGTAATTCTAGACGAGCAGATCACCTCAACAAGACTGCTGTCGGCAACTGCGCTGACCATGCGGCCGATGGCCTCAGAGGCCCATTCACCCGAGGGTACCAAGCGCGCATAGCCAGAGAGAATCGGTGCGCCGCCGAGCATGGATTCTTTCTCAATGAGCGTGACCCGGCGGCCGACACTTGAGAGCGCACGGGCCGCCGACAATCCGGCCGGACCGCCGCCGACAATGAGTGTATTGTCATTCATGCGCGCGCCTCGTAGCCGGGACCGGAAGTGATTGCCCGCCGCGGATCATACAGCGTTTCATGGTTGCCCGCCTGCACGTCCTCAAGATAATTCTCGAATTCCGCCTTCTTCTGTTCCCAGTCAATCTGCAGTTTGCCGAGCAAGGGCTCGAAGGCAGAGGCATGCCAGTGCAGCTGGGCGATTTTATACGGGTGGGCGCCGCACAGAACGGCTGCCAGCTGGCAGTCTGCCAAAATCGGCATCTGGTAGTTCTTGTCGACTGCCTGGCCGATCCACTGATTTTTGTCCAGCGTTGTGATGCAGCCTGTGTCATGGCCGATCATGACATCGGCGCGCGCCTCCTCAACGGCAACCTTGATCTTGCGATCAATCGCAAAAGAGCGGGTGAATTCACGTTCTGAGATGATGTGCCGGAATCCAAAACCGCAGCAGTCATACCAGGTTGAGTAATCAATCACATCGGCCCCTAAGGCTTGCACCAATCCGGTTGAGACCGCAACGCGGTTTCCGTCCAGCACCTCATCATCATAAATCACATCCTCGGGCACCATTTTGTAGACATGGCAAGCCGGATGGATGACTGCGCGAATTTCTGCGGCATCGATGGTCTGGCGCTCGGCGATCTTGTGCCGCATCACGTGCAGCCATTCTGAATAGTGGACAATCTCTTCGGGGATAAGCAGCTTGCCATCAACCAGTCGCCCGATTTTGCCCAGTATTTTCTTGACCTGCTCGCGCAGTTCCGGCGAGTTGATCAGAAACTGGCGCATCTCTTTGTAGTTGCCAAACGACGTGCCGCAATGCACCAGCGGATAGTAATGCGCGGCATCCAGTCCCTCTGCCTGGGAACTGACATACGCCTGGTGAAAATTTCGCAAGAATACTGCGGCCAGACTGACGACGTTGCCGATGCCGGAGCCGTGATAGTTCCATGCGGTGCATGACGTCTGATCGGTTTCATCCAGGTAGGCGACATCAAGCTCATTCATCAGCCACAGCAGCGATGTCGGGTAACCCGGGATGTTGCCGCACTGGCCGCATGATTTATGGTGCCACAGCTGGTCCGTCGGGATTTTTTTATCCCAGCCGTAGAGTGTCTTGGTCATGATCGCGTCATGCCCCTCATTGATTCGATGCACAACGATTTCACCCTCTTTTTCCAGCTGCCACATGGCATCACGAATATCCTCAACATGCTCCCGGGTGGTAAGCATCGAGCGCTTGTCGATTTTTGCTTCCACCCACTGCGTCGCCGCCTGGGCATCCTTGACGCTGAGGCTGGAATCGGTCCACTCAGCACCATGGCCAGTGAACCGTTCGCCGTCGCTGGCATATTGATTTCCAAAAGGCACTCTTACGCTCATTGTCTCACTCCTGCTGGCTTGTACCTGATTTGATCTAGTTTTCCTGCTCGTCGAGCCAATCCTCGTACTCCTCGCGCTTTTCGTCCATGATGTCCACGATTACATCGAACAGATTCTCATCGATGGTCTCGAGCTGGTCCAGCACCCCTGAGTCTTCCCAGATCGTGTAAAGCTCAATGGATGTTTTCAGATTGACTTCCCATGCGGTGCTGGTCGTGTGCATGGTCGGCATCGGAATCGCTTTGCGCAGTACATCCAAGGGCGCGTCAATTTTGCTGATGTTCGGACCCCAGTCTGCGAAGTGATCCGGGGTGATCATGTTCGGTGCGAGCTGATTGCCAGTTGAGATCAGCTTGAGCATGACTCTGGAAAAGGGCCGCAGCACATCTTTGGCTGACTGCAGTCCATGCTTGATGGACACCTCGCGCATAATGCTCACTAGACCGCCGGGAGAATTGTTGAAAGGACAGCGGGCGGCACAGGTGTAGCACTGGGCACAGGCCCAGATTTTCTCCTGCATCGCATCGTAGATGCCTTCAAGATTCTCAGTCCACAGCAGCTGGACAATTTCTCGCGGAGAGTAATCGAAATAGTGTGCTGAAGGACACGTAGCCGTGCAAATGCCGCAATTGAGACAACCGTTCAACTCATGGTCATATAGCGGATGCTCGCAGATGTCCGCGAAGATCTGCTCCAGTTTATCGCGATTGACTTCCGGCTCAGCGGACAGCGGGTCTCCGATTACAGGGGATACAGCGGGCATGGTCAGCTCAGTAGCTCAATACTTTCGTATCTTCTTCTTCCATCACCCTTTCAATCAGATAGGCACCGCCTACAATGCCTTTGCACTCAGGGATCAGATCGTCCTCGGTCATGTCAAACAAATCCAGATTGGGTGAGCAGCAATAGAACTCAACACCAGCGTCGTGCGCATCCTTGATGAAATCATAAACGGATTTGGGTGATCCTGATTTGACATAAAGATTTTCGGCCACGCCTTTCTTCATCAGTTTGCCGGCGGTCGCGGTGCAGATGACCTCGACTTCATACTCCATGGCGGCTGCAACCGTCGCCTGAAAAATCGGTGCGCCGAGCTCCTCGCCGTTCGATGGATCTGTATTGGCCATCATAATGAGCAATTTATCTGCCATTTATCGTGTACTCCACAACTGCTATCGCATCCTTTATTGTTCTTGCATCAATTGTACAAATATCTTCAAAATTAAGAAGAAATTTTTTCAAAATAGTCAAAATCATAAAAAGCGAGAATTAAAAATCGGACAAATTGAATAAACTCAGTTCAAAATTGAGCGCGCTTCAAGTATGTGTTCAATGGGCATCCGCATCGGTCAATTGTAGCAAACGGCTTTACGCCGTTTTGGGAGAAATCGATGACCGCTTTTGAAGGCGAAACAAGCTCGGTGTGAATACATGCGCTCTCGCGAAACTGGGTGCGATGCAGATTTATGCTGCATTCACTTCGGTTGCATCCAGCCTGTCATTTGAATCAGGCCTGTCATCGTTGGTATCAGCGAGTCGGCGATTTGATTTTGAATATTCTTCACGTCTTGCAAAGCGGCGGCATCACCGAGTGCGTGTTCAGGAAATTGAACCAGTGAATCTTCAATGATTGCACTTTTCATTCCAGGATGGCCGAGAAATCCGAAACAGTTTTGCTTAAGCTGGAATAAAGCGACCTGGCCTGATTGGGTGCGGGCCAGAATTTGGGCGGAGTCGGGAAGAGTGAAATGGTCGCGCATGAATGTGACCACTGGAAAATGGTCAGGCAGATATCCGTTCAGGGCATCAGAGTCAACTTGGCTGGCGGTCTCGATCGAAAGGACGCCCGGTGCCGAGCAAGGCGGGCAACCGGCTGCCATCAGTAGCATTTGCGCACCGGTGCCAAAGCCGACCACTGGAAGATCGGCATCAAGGTAGCGGTGAATTTCCAAGACACGGGCTTTGAGTCCTGGCAACAGCGGTTCACTGACTGTGCCGTAGGGGGCTGCACCCAGTACAATCAAGCCGTCAGAAGGTGCGCGAATTCCCTTTTGCCAGGTCAGGTCATGGACGGGCCGGACATATCGAAAACGGATATTTCGGCCTTCGAGATGGTCTTCTAGATAGCCGAGGTATTCCCAGTCGGTGTTTTGCAGAACCGTTACCAAGCGCATATGAAACGCGTTTCATAGCTTGGCAATAACGCTCTATGTCTGTATGTCTGCACTGCTTGATGCGCAGGCACTGATTCAGTGGACTGTCGCCTCAGCGAAGTGGCGCAGCTGTTTTGGCAGCGAGAAGCGAACATTTTCGGTGATGCCGTTCATCTTCTCGACACTGACACTCTCATTGTTGGCTCGCATGTACTCAATGACTTCCTGAACCAATTCTTCGGGTGTCGATGCGCCGGCGGTGATGCCGATCGATTGGATACCGTCAAACCAATGAGATTGAATCTGCTCAGTGTTGCTGATCAGATAACTGGGTGTGCCATTGTCATTGCCAACTTCGCACAGTCGGTTGGAATTGGAACTGTTGCTGGCTCCGACTACAAGAATCATATCGACCTGCTTGGCCAGCGTCCGCACAGCGCTTTGCCGATTCTGTGTCGCGTAGCAGATATCTTTGATATCAGGTCCTTGAATTTTGGGGAATTTACGGCGCAGCGAGGCGATGATTTCTTTGGTGTCGTCAACTGAAAGCGTTGTTTGAGTGACAAATGCAACTTTGTTGGGATCTTCGATTTCGAGATTCCCGACATCATCGACTTCGCTTACCAGGTGAATCTTGCCTGGAATCTGCCCTAATGTGCCCTCAACTTCCGGGTGATTCTCATGCCCGATCATGATTACCTCAATGCCTTTTGCGGAGTAACGCTGTCCTTCGCGGTGGACTTTTGAGACCAGCGGGCAAGTTGCATCAATGGTCAGCAGCTCATGTTCTTTTGCGTCGGTCTCAACTTTTCTGGAGACACCGTGGGCACTGAAAATTGCGATCGCACCGCGGGGTATCTCCTCAATTTCCTCGACAAATTTAACACCTTTGGATTTCAAGTTTTCCACGACGCGCTTGTTGTGCACAATCTCATGGCGCACGTAGACCGGCGGCCCGTATTTTTTCAGCGCAAGTTCGACAATATCGATTGCGCGCTCAACTCCGGCACAGAATCCTCTGGGTTCAGCGAGTATGATTTGCATGTCGAGATGTTATCCGTGGTAAGTCTTCGAGCCGATGGGCTTGTTCAAACAAGCCTCATTGTATCATTCGTTCAGACTTGCAGTCAAGGGACGGATCGCATAGCGCCGAAAAAGAAATTTCAAAATTCGATCTTGACCCGCGAACAGTTTCGACAAGAGCGCGACCGCATAGACTGCTCGGCGCGAAATTTTCACTTGCCGGCGATCGGTAAAGGCCGGGTTGGCGTGAATTCGGCGCAATGTCAGCACCGCCATCGCGAGCGCCATGAGGCAATGCTTGCGGATGCCCGTTTCGCGGGCGGGTATTGTCAGTGTGTAGCGAAAAGCATTGCTCAGGTGATCGGCAGCGATATTGACCAGCTCGGCAATGGCTTTGGTGAAATTTGGATCTTGCGGATGCCCGCTTTGCATGTCAAGCTCTGTATTTTGCTTCTCAAAGACATCCCGCGGCAGCCAGCATGCCCCTTTTTCTCGATCGTCCCAGATATCCATCAGAATATTGGTCATCTGCAAGCCTTGCCCGAACGAAACTGCCAATTCCATCAGTGCCTGCCTGTTGTCCTGCATTTGCGGCGAGTAATCGCAAAAGAGTTCGGTGAGCATCTCACCCACCACACCCGCGACATAGTAGCAGTACAGATCCAACTGTTTCATATCGGTCAGTCCCTGCAGCGAACGCCGGCGCTGAAACTCAACCATTCCCCGTGACATGATTCTTACACAGCGCTGCAGGGCTTGGATTTGGCGTGTATTGAATGTGTGGGTGATCCGAACTGCTATGGCAGCGTTCTGAATCAGGCTGTGCTCCTCCTCGGTCGTATGCCTGGAGAGTTTCGCAGATAACTGTGCAGCGAACTCGTCTGCGCCACTGCGGCCATTGACCACCTCGATGAACTGTTCGGAGAAACATTCTTTTTCATCCAGATTCAATCCTGGATCGTCCTCAATGGTGTCTGCGATCCGGCATAGAAGATAGGCATTGCCAACAGCCTCGCGTAATGATTCAGGGAGCTGTGGAATGGTCAGGGCGAACGTCCGTGACACGCCCTGCAGCATTTGATCCTGAAATTCGGAGTCACTGTCCATGGCTTGGTTGCGGGTGTGATTTGATTGAATCTGAGCAGTTCGTCAAAGCGGTGTTGTCTGAAGATGCGCTTGAAGACCCCACAAAACTGATCTTCTCAAAGTTGCGGGGGATTGTACTCGTACAGAGAGCAAGAAGCAGTGGCAAAACACGGCGTATTGCGAATCCAGTCGAATTGCCTGTGCGCCAAAGAACGTCAATCGCAGAAGCTGAGGCTCGCTGTTCGCTCAATGCTGGCGGCAATCGACTCGGGCGCGACTTTAACGCCAAGGCGGGATGCATCCAAATCAGCCATGAGCAATACAAGTCATCTGAAACCCCTATTTCCTTATTTCCGTCGAAACTGGCAAATCACCAGCAAACAAAAATTGCGGGCAATGTAAAATTGGACGGAATACAACAGTTTTGGGTTTTCGATCAATCGGGAATGGCAATGGAAAACATTATTGGCTTTCCAGTTCTGCTTGGTTTTTTTGTCGCGGCGCTGGTGATGGGGCTTGTCATAAGTCGGACGAATTTTTGCACCATGGGTGCAGTGTCGGATTGGGTCAATTTGCGTGACTTTGGTCGCCTTGGGGCTTGGCTTCTGGCGATCGCAGTCACCATGCTGTGCGTAACGGTTCTGGAGTTGCTGCTGGTTTTCAATCTGGATGAGGCCAGGCCGCCGTATCGCTCGTCTTCGTTTGCATGGCTTCGCTATCTGCTCGGCGGCTTGATTTTTGGTGTCGGCATGACGCTGGCTGGCGGGTGCGCCAGCCGCAACCTGGTGCGTCTGGGCGGCGGCAACATCAAAGCGCTGATTACATTGGGCATCACGGCGATATTTGCCTATCTGATGACCAAAACAGTCTTTTATGAGATTGCGTTCTACAATTGGATGCAGCCCGCGGCACTGGAACTTTCGCAGGCAAATATTCATTCTCAAGACCTCGGCGCCCTGCTCAGCGGTGTCGTGTCATTCGCAGACGCGACCGTGATTCGACTGGTTGCCGCATTGGTGATCACAGCAGCGGTTGTCGGGTTTATCCTGAAAACACGCGGGGTGCGTGGCAATATGCCAAACGTGATTGCAGGACTGGTGATCGGCGCCTGTGTTTCGATCGGCTGGTATCTGTCGGCCGGTCCGATCGGGATGCAGTGGGTGGAAGCCGCGGAGTGGGCGGATGCGCCGCCGGTGGGAGTCGGTCCGCAGTCGTTTACCTTCATTAACCCTTTGGGCGAATACCTCAGCCTGCTGATCGAGTCGGATGGATTCTGGGTGCTTCTGACGGTCGGCATGGCTGCAGCTGCCGGTCTGGTTGCGGGTGCCTTGATTGATGCTGTTATTACCCGCCGGTTCAGATTTTCGTGGTTCGCGTCTGTTGATGATTTTAAAAACAATGCCATTGGCGGCGCATGCATGGGCATTGGCGGTGTGCTCGGCCTCGGGTGCACAGTCGGGCAGGGCATCAGCGGTCTCTCGACGCTGGCGCTCGGGTCGTTTCTGACACTCTTTGCGATCGTCTTCAGCTGTGCAGCGACGCTGAAGTATCAGTATTATCGACTGCTGTATGAAGAGGCAAGTTTTGTGGATGCTCTGCTCAGTGCGCTGGTCGATATGCGGGTGCTGCCGCAGAACCTGCGCAAACTTGAAGCGCTCTAACGGCTTTCGGAGGCAAAGCGAATGACAAATACATACGATTGGCTGCCCAATGACAGAGTCTATGATGGGGATTCCTATCTTTGGGTGAGAGAACGCGCAGAAAGCGACCGCCTGGAGGTTGGCATCGGTGTTCCAACTATTGAATCGCTGGGGGATTTGGCGTATCTCACCCTGTCGGAGCCGGGTCAGGCAATCCGCCGAGGCGAATCGATCGGATCAATGGAAGCGGCGAAGATGACGGGCGAAATCGTGAGTCCGGTGAGCGGAACGATCGTGGAGCGGAACGAAAAAATGCTTCAGCAGCCGCACTCGATCAGTGCCGACCCCTACGGCACCGGCTGGCTGCTGGTGGTTGCTCCGGATGCATGGGCGTCAGAACAGCAGCAGCTGCACGATGCCGAATCACTGTTTCGTTTATTGCCTGACGATTTGCGTGGCAACTGACCGGTGCAGCGAGGTGCGGGGGTGAAGTGGCGGCTGCTGCTTGACTGCAGCGCAGACCCGGGCCTGGGGCTTGCGACTGACGATGCGCTGGCGCGGTGCTCAGCGGCTGGCGAGCCGCTCACACTGCGACTGTATACCTACAAGCCCTGTGCGCTCATCGGTCGCTTTCAGCGTCTTGAAGACGAGGTGCAGCTGGACTACTGCCAAGCTGAAGGCATCCCGTTTAACCGCAGGCCCAGCGGCGGCGGATCGATCATCATGGGCCCCGATCAGC
>CBDAUJ010000003.1:0-557467 GCA_965200545.1 Arenicellales bacterium
CCGCGACCTGTTCGGCGTGTCGCTGTCGACCGGCACCGCGGCCGCCATGTGCCGCCGCGCCGGCGAGCGCATGCAGTCGCTGGCACACACCATTGGCGAGGCCGTCCGCATCCGGGCGCCGCTCAAGCATCTCGATGAGACGGGCCTGCGGGTGGGCGCCGCCCTGCGCTGGGTGCATGTGCGCTCGACCCGCCTGCTCACCGCCCTGCGCCTGGGCCAAAGCCGCGGCGATATCGGCCGCGGCTACACCGGCACCGCCGTGCATGATGACTACAGCTCGTATGCCCGGCTGGAGGGCGTCACCCATGCCAGCTGCAATGCGCACCATCTGCGCGAGCTGGCCGCGGCCGAGCAGCTTGACGGCGAGCGGTGGGCAGGACGGATGCGCCGGCTGCTGGAGCGGGCCTGGCGGCTCCAGCGCCGGGCGCAAGACCGCGGCACCGCGGCGGATGCCGACAAGATCCAGCTGTGCTCCCGGCTCTGGGACCGCATCCTCGCCGATGCGATTGCATTTCACGAGGCGCAGGTGCCGCTGCAGTCCGGCCGGCGCGGGCGCAAGAAGCGCCGCAAGGGACACAATCTGGCGCTGCGACTGGCGCGCAGCAAAGACGCCTGCCTGCTCTTTCTGCAAGACCCCGCCGTGCCGTTTTCGAACAACCAGGCAGAGACCGATTTCCGGTTCGTGAAACGGATGCAGAAAATCTTCGGCGGCTTCCGCACCGCCAGCGGCGCCCGGCACCACCTCGCCATGCGCGCCGTCATCAGCACCGCCCGCAAGCAGGGCTGGAACCTCATGGACGTGATCATGCATCCAGACCCGGCTCGGCTCAAAGACCGGCTGCGCTGGTAAGATCGCCGCAACTCCCGCCGGCATCCGCCGCCGCGACTTCAAGCCTTGCGCCATTCATCAATGCCGCTGCAGGCCGCACCTTATAATTCAGGGTATTCAATACCTGAATAGTTACAAAATATCGAGCAATTTGGAAAATTGATTCTTAACATGCACTGATATATGGATGCATTTTGCGTACGTCAGGTTAGGTATATAAGCCCCTAAAAATAGCGTCATCTGATGGAGGGCTTGGTGGAACATTATTACATTCCGCAGCCCTGAGCTTATCGGAAATGGATTGCCAACGGCTGTCTAAATTGCTGTTAGCATCTATAAGAATGCCTAATGTCTTTAGTCCGGATTGCTTGATCTGAGGGGAAATTAATTTAACAAGCCTCTCCACACCGCCTGCCTGTTTAATCTTAAAATGCTGCTCATAACTTTTACCCCAAGACCGCAGGAGGTGTTTGACCACCTCCTGGTCATCGTTACCTTCAACAAGAAGAACTTGCGAGTTTGCCGCCGTCATTTGAATTATCTCACCTCAATTCTTTGTTCAGCCGCAACCGCAAGATCGTCTTCGGAATAGTGAACAGGATATAAACCGCTTTCGCTGCCCTCAAGACGAACCAACATCCCTTTTTCATCTGTTTTGAGAGCAGAATTGGCAAAACTTGAAATGCAATCCCAACTGTGAGTTGCTGCAATAACCTGTATATTTCCCTCTTTCGCCGCTTTAAAAACCATGTCCCACAGTTTGCCTAAAATCGAGTAATGAATGCCGTTTTCAACTTCATCAATAAGAAGGATTCCATTTTGACAATTCGCTAACGCCAAAGCGATTCCAAGCAAGCGCTGAGCACCGTCCCCCAAGCGCTTCAATGGCACTGGATGTGACATGGAACTGAGTTTGGCAACCACCCGCCGACTATGATATCTTCTGACGGGGGTTGCGAGTTTGCCCCCGTTACCAACGACAGCCAAACGCTCAAGTGTTGGCCCTGTCACCAATCCAAGTGCATTGGTCGCGAATTCTTCTGCTTGAGTTAGTGCCACTTCATCCCAGAGTGCTGCGATTCTGTCGTTGTCCGGCAACCCCGGCCCGAAAGATTGATAAGGGATAGAGGGTGGCCAGCCCTCCGGGGTTGGTAAAGATTTTGATCTTAACCACCGTCTTGCCTGATTAATTGGAAAAATCCGCTTGTGACCATCAACAGATACAGAGATGCTATTCAAATGAAGTCTATCAATATTTAGCATTTCGTTATCCATTTCTTCTTTTACTTTAATTAGACTCAGAGAAACATTACTAGGTTTATTTTGAGTAGTGGCGATATTGATAGGTGATGACATGCTGTGTTCATCGTCAGGGTTATAACCATAAAATAAAGATGAGAAATCCGGTAATAAGACTTCATCACCATCCCCGTCTTCTGCCGCCAAAACCTCCTCGCGTGCATCAAGAAGATCAGAGATTGTGTAAGGGGCGCCTCTAGAAGCAAATACCCGAACGGCTTCGAGAACAGTAGTTTTGCCGATACTGTTCTTTCCCGCAAACAGTGTGATTCTGCCTAATTTTTCAATATCAAGGGAACGGATTCCTCTGAATCCCTCTATGGAGAGTGATGGAAGGTGCAATTTTGAAGTCATGATTTATTTGTTGCCTAGTGAGGCAAGTCATCATCAATAATATGGGGAATTATAGGCTTTGGCGTTCAGACTTGGATATGATCGACGAGATGCCGAATGGAATGTTGATGATCTGGAAATTCTAAGTCCAGCTGTCAGCTATAAGTGGAATTTGTGATCCAAAGTTTTCGCAACCGTCGGCAGTAAGGATCGAAGAAAGTTCTGTCAAGAGCTGGCCTAAAGAACAATGGGTTCGACAACCCGCGCAAAACAAGATGCCAAAATATGGAGATTCGCTTCATGAATACTGCTCCTGGAATCAAGAAGGGTGATAATGTCGCAATATCATCTCTGATATGTTTTGGTCTTCCACCAGCATGGAAAAGATAATGCGATACAGCAAAGATTCAGGCAATCTGCAATATTTAGTCCAATTTATAGGGATTATATACTTGACTAAACCAGTGGAATAAAATATCATTGCGGCTCAAGCTTGGCAAAATCTGCAATGGAATAAAGGCCCATGAATCCGAGCCAGAAAGCTCCCGGCAAAGCGTATCGCGATGGCATTTCCGTGCTGCGGCTCATGGAGATGTTTCCCGACGAGAGGGCGGCGCGCAAATGGTTTGAGTCGATCATCTGGGAAGACGGGGCGGCCGTGTGCCACCGCTGCGGCGGCACCGACACCTACGAGGTTCCAAGCGGCAAGCCGCTGCCGCACCGGTGCCGCAGCTGCCGCAGGCATTTTTCGTGCCGCCACGGCACCTTGCTGGAGAGCTCTCACATTGGGCTGCAAAAATGGGCGATCGCAATCTATCTGGTGGCCACCAGCCTGAAAGGCGTGTCGTCGATGAAGCTGCATCGGGACTTGGGAATCACACAGAAATCGGCCTGGCACATGCTGCACAAGATCCGCTATGCCTTGTCGGGCGAGATGCCGCCGCCGGCGCGGTCCGCGGTCGAGGTGGATGAGACCTACATCGGAGGCCTGGAGCGCAACAAGCACGATGCAGACAAGCTCAAGGCCGGCCGCGGCGGGGTCGGCAAGGCCATCGTGGTCGGGATGAAAGAGCGCCGCTCCAAGCAGGTGGTCGCGCAGGTGATCAAGGACACCGCACGCCCGACCTTGCACGGATTTATCCGCGACCACGCCGCGGCCGGTGTCGAGGTCATGAGCGATGACTTCATCAGCTATCGGGAGCTTGACGGCTACAAGCACCGGTTTGTGCGCCATTCGGCGGGCGAGTATGCGGCAGGCGATGCGCATGTCAACGGCATCGAGTCTTTCTGGTCGATGCTCAAGCGCGCGCACAAAGGAACCTATCACAAGATCAGCTCCAAGCACCTGGGCCGGTATGTGGGCGAGTTTGCCGGCCGTCACAATATCCGTGAGTTTGACACTGCCGACCAGATGGCGGCCATTGTGGCGGGGCTTGTCGGGCGCCGCTTGATGCACCGTGATCTGACCGGCGGCAAGGATGGCCGATTGCGCTGATGCGAGGCGGGCACGGCGCCAGAGACGACCAAGGTGTGGACAGCATCAGCGCCGAGCAGCATTTGCGCGCCAGGCAGCTGGCGCGTCGGGTGCTGGCGGCATCGCCGCTGAAGACCGGCCGTCGCGGCGAGAAAGCCGATGGCAAAGCTCCGCACAGAGCAAAATAATTCTATAGACAGCCGATTTTCGGGAAAATATTTCACTGGTTTAGTCAAGTATATAATCCCCCAATTTATATGCCTGTCGCTGATTGCGGTTCTGAGCGGTTCTTTATCTGGAGTTCCACTGGCTTTTGCTGATAGTCTGGAACAAGCTCGGACGGCTTATACTGCCGGACAGTTCATGGAAGCAGCGGAGCTGGCTGAAGCGGCCGGCACTTCGGAAGCTTACGCACTGGGGTCCGCTTCGCTGACTGCATATGGACGGTTTTTGGCAGCGGATGAACAAAAGGAGGTCATATTCGAGCGGGCAATTGAATTCGCCGCAAAAGCGATTAGAATCGACCCAGCCAATGCAGACGCCTATTTGCAGGCGACCCGCGCATTAGGTGAATACGCCCGGCGCATTGGTCGCGCTAAAGTATTGAATGAGAATATCGTCGCGCAAATGCGTGAGCATTTGGAAATGGCCTTGTCGATTGAAGAGAATTCGGCATCGCTGCATCATAGCATGGCTCGCTGGCATGCCGAGCTTATCTCTCGTTTGGGCTCGTTTATGGCAAATCTTTTGTTTGAGGCGAAAAAGAAAGATGCGATTTATCACCTCAACCGATCAATTGAGCTGGAACCCAAGAGCAAGGAAGTCTTCTATGGACTTGCGAACGGGATGCTAGCGATAAGTGAGCGCAAGAATCATGAGACAGCACGCAATTTACTGCAGAGTGCCATCGATCTGCAGATTACTGATGCTTACAGCGAATTCATCCATCAAGAAGCCGTGGACCGTTTGGCAACGCTCACTCAAACTGAGAAGTGATATTTAAATATTAAAGGCCAAGTTATGAATATTGAATACGAAGGAAAAAATGAAAGTCAAAAGTTTGGAAAACGCGAGGTTATTCAGCTTGTTTTAGGATCTGTTTTTTGGATTGGAGGGCCTATTGCTGTTTGGTTTTTTATTTTTTGAGCCGATTCACATTGAGAATCACTGCACGAATATATAAAAACGGATTCAAAACTGAATATTTCCATGTTTTTACAATCTGATTACCATACTTCTTTCCGCCAAAATACACTTCGTCAATTTTTTGCAGAACTGAAAAAGCTGTTGTCTGTTTTCCAGCGGATGCCGTCTCAGTCAGACAGCTCGGGCTTGCGCGCAAGAAAAAAATACATCACCGAGAATACTCCAGACTTTCCGCTTTCCACGAACGCATCTGCACCGTTGTTCAAAAACGTACTCACCGCGCGAGCACCTTTGGGAACAACTCGAAGTTTCTCGCCCATTCTCAGCACAAGGTTGGTAATGGCGCGGCCTGCCGGTGTGCGCGGAAGACCGCGTAGACTGTAGTCGCGACCTTCCAAAGGGGCGTACCAAGGGTATTTGTCTTCTGAGTCCAGTGCCAAGTCGCGCGCCTCAATCACTTCGAATCCTGCCTCACCCAGTGCATCATATACTTGCGAGGTAGTTGATATTTGAGGCAATGCGTTACCAATCGCGATATCTCGAGCCATGCGCTCATGATCTGGATTGTCCGGATCAAACAATTCGGTCAGGCACCAGTCGTAGCCTGAAAAATAACCCCCTGGCCGGAGAATGCGCATAATTTCACGGAAAGCTGCCGTCTTGTCCGGTGCGTGCGGCATTGATTCGATGGCATAGGCGCCGTCAAAGGAGCAATCCTCTTCTGGTATATTCATGAAGTCGCCGTGCACAAACCGGCATCGTGACTTGACATCCTGATTCTGTATCTTTTGATTTGCGCGCTTGATTTGGTATGCGTTGTTGTTGAGTCCAACAAATTCCGCTCCGCTGTAGCGAGCGAGCTCTGTCATTGGTCCGCCAATGCCGCATCCGGCGTCAATTACTCGCATCCCAGTCTTGAGATCCATTTTGTCCGCAAGGAAATGCTGATGCCGGCGCAATGAATCCTTAAAGCTCTCGCCTTTTCGCCGGCTGGCGAAGTGGAATCAGCTTCCCCACCCAAACTCGTAGAATTCTGTCGCTAGGTCGTAGTAGTTGTTTACGAAATTCTGGTAAGTCTGCTTGCGGTTATCCTCGCCAGATTCGTAGATGTCCATGTATTCATTGACTACGGCATTGACCTCGGAGTCCGCGATGTCGCCGAGTGTTTTGGAAGTGTCTGGTGGCTTGTTGGTGGTAGTAGGAGATGGCATTTTGTTTACTTAAGCTTCGGGTTTTCAAATAGAGCTACATGTCATCCGCCAGCGAGCGCATGCAGATGTGTTTATTCTGAATGATTTTTGCTTCCAGCCAGTGCTTCGGAAAGAACAGATCTTGCAGCAGCAAGCACTGATATTTGACCGGAAACTTGCACCGTGGTATATTTTAAGCCGTTTGTCTAGACAGGCAGCAAAAATGAATAAAAAATATAGAACCAAATGAAAAATAAAACGCTCACAATATTTGGGCTGGCGGTCGGGTTGCTCTCTTTGCAAGTTCAGGCCGATCAGCCGGGTGTGCCGGATGGCAACTGGACAGGTGATATTACATCCAAATGTACGATTAGCGATACATTAATCGGTGATTGGAATCTTCGGCATCCACATTTGGAAGTTATATGCTCATCAAACCGCTGCTTTGCGCAGCTCAGCGTCCAGTTTTATGATAAAGATACCAATGAGCTTGAAAAAAATCTATTTCCTGGCTGGGAGGAAATGGGGTATCGTGCAACAATTGTAGGCTGGGGTCCGATTCGCAGCCAGCATATTGAAGATGGAAATGTTGTCAGCAGCAATGATCAGGATGCTCCCGATGATTTTGGGCAGCAAGAGGATGTTAATGCTTACCTGGACGGTTTGACTTTGGTGTTTTTGCCAAATGATGACTTGAGTATCAGCATCGACCACGCCCTCTACAATATCAGATGCACTGGGATTTTGCTGCCAAAGCTATAGGCGCTGGCTCACGTCTTGGAGTTGCCAGTTGAGGAAGTCCAAACTTAACGAAAAGATAAAGGAAACACAGCAGTTCCGGTAAATCCCAAAACAGTCTAGATTCTTCAGCTTGCAAGAAGAAATTTGTTATCTTTATTTTTTCGATATTGTTTTCTTGATGACAATCAGTTCAGCAAGAAAGATCGAGCGCTCGTGAGCTGCACAGGCGAAGAGCTCCGCTTGTTTTTGCTTAAATTCATTTGCTGCCTGTCAGCTGATGCGACAGGCTGAAATCCTGACTTGACACAGTTTAGCTTGAATTCGATATGCCGTTGAAGGATGTTGTCAGTGAATTCGTGGTTGGCAGCCGCGGATTTGTTATCGCGGGAATTGTCGTTCCTGCCAGTTTCGTTTATCGCGGCGCCGAATATTTGGCAAAGCGTGTGCGTCGTGCGGCAAAAAGAACAGTCCCATTGCAGCGCATGATACCGCTGTTGAGACAATTCAAGCGCATGTGCGAGCCGGCTGCGCCAGCGGCAAGCTGATGTGCACTGCGCGCAAGCCGTGGAAAACAATGTCGCCCCGCGCGGCTGAGTTTAAAGCGGATATGCATCAGGTCCCGATAGACTTATGCGACATTCTTGAGTTGGATGAAAAGCGTCAAATTGTTCGTGTTGAGCCGATGGTGTCCATCGGCGACATCACCGCTTATCTTGTGCCGAGAGGATATGCGCTTGCTGTGCAGGCCGAGATGGAAGACCTTACCATTGGCGGTCTGTGCATGGGCATTGGAATCGCAACTAGCAGTCATCGCGAAGGCAGTCTGTTCGAGACGATTGAGTCTTTCGAAATTGTAACCGCTGACGGCAGCCTGGCATGCGCTTCTCGCGAGCAGAACGAAGATTTATTTCATGCTCTGCCATGTTCACACGGGACTTTGGGCTTCTTGGTCAGCGTTGAGCTGCGTATTGTGCCGATTCAGACGCACGTCAAGCTGCACTACGAACCGTTCCACTCAATCAAGGCATACTGTGCGCGTCTTGATGAGCTGACTGCCTCGCCGGCTGCGCCGCGCTTCATCGAAGGGCTGATTTTCTCAAAAGATTCAGCGGTCCTGCTGACCGGCGATTACGCGGCACCGCCCAAGGGGAGTCATGTGAATCGTATTAACGATTATTACAAGCCTTGGTTCTACACTTATGCCGGGAGATGCCTTAAGACGGGGACTTTCAGCGAATACATTCCGTCAAGGCACTATTTTCATCGCCATACGCCGTCACTTTATTTTCAGATTCGAGATCTGATTCCATTCTCCAATAATGCGGTTTACCGGTATTTGTGGGCTTGGATGGGCGCGCCAAAAGTCTCTTTGCTTAAGCTGACAACACTCCGTCGGCTTCGAAAGCTGGGATATGAAAGCCGGGTCGTGTAAGATATCATGGTGCCCATTGAGGATGTTGCTGAAGCCATCCGGCTGAGTGACGAGCTTTTTGCAGTCTATCCGCTTTGGTGCGGTCCGGTTCGAGTATTTGATCACGGTTCCAATGAGGGCTATATTCGCAATCCAGCCAACGGTTCCAGCAGTCAGGTCTATGTTGATATAGGTATTTTTGGCATCCCGCCAAGTGTAGCATCCGGCCGTTTCGATCAGCGCTCAGCATCCCGTCATCTCGAAGAATTTGTACGGAATCGTGGTGGCTATCAGATGCTCTATGCTGATATATTCATGACTCGCGATGAATTCGAGCAGATGTTCGAGCATCAGCCGTATCGGGAAATGCGCAGGAAATATTCAGCCGAAAAAGCTTTTCCGGAAGTTTACGATAAGGTCATTCCAGAAAGCTGGTTGAGGTGAATCATGAAAAGCACAACGAAAATAGATTTGCCTGAGGGAGCAGAATCTCATCATCCATCCTTTCGCAGCGGCATGGCAAGCCCTCCCGCGCACAGCTGGGATATTCGCTTTCGTGTATGGATCAAAAAAGTTCTCGGAACATTGCTGGCGGTCAACTTTTTGTGTCTTTGGGCCGCTCCCATCATCATTCAGGGCCAGCTTTATCGGCGCGGGGTTGATCGACTCGTGCGCCCGATTTACTGTCTGGTCGATTCGCCCGCGTTGCGTCGATTCGCCTCAAGGCACATCTACCGCGAAGCCGCCCGTGTCGACTATATCGCTGCCGCGGTTTTATTGCTTGTCAGCATGAGCGTCATCCTTGGCGTGCTGTTCGCATGGCAGATCATGTTTGGAACCTTGCCATGGTGGCTGATTGCGGTCTATTACTTCATTTGGGCGGGACCCGGCGGACGCAGCATGGGCACCGCTTGGACGATTGCACACCGTGAAGGACATCGACCTCGCGGAAAACTGTATCAGCCTTGGCTGGGCAATCGGGTCGGAAATTTTTTCGAAAACTGGCTGGGTGTTTTCTATGGGACAGTGCCTTATATTTTTTCGATTTCTCATACCCTGACGCATCACCGGTTTAACGCTGGGAAAGGCGATCCGGTGTATTTATGGGATATTGATCGGACGCGTTTTGGCGATTTGATGCTGTATCAGTGGCGCATTTTTCTTTATATGACCGGAATATCAACTTTGACCGAGTTCTCGCGTGAATCCGGTGTTCTGCCCGCTGTGGATCGCGGGCGATCGACGTTGCGCCGAGGGATGGCAATCTATTGGATTTGTGTGCCGATGAGCATTCTGGCATTGTTGATCGCGCTGGGCTCCAGCATAACCAGTGCGCTGCTGTTTCTGTTCTTTATCTATTTGCAGCCTCTTTTTGCAATGTCTTCTTTTCTCTCGCTCATCAGCATCGGGCAGCATGGTTTCCTTGAGTTTGATGAATCGGCTCAGCTTATGAAGCACGTAACCTCAACGACGATCATTGACGGCTTCGATGATTCTTACGGTGAAGACTATCACCTTTTGCACCACTTCTATCCAGAAAAGGCGCACGATCAGGTTGAGCAGCATGTGCTGAGCGAGCGTTCTCAATGGGCCAGCTGTGCGGGTTCAGTTTTCAAGAGAACAACCTTTATCGAGATTGCGCTGATGATTCAATTTGGGCAGTTTGACCAATTGATACGCAATCATTATGTCCATTTCAACGATGAGCATACGATTGAGGAGCTGATCACGCTCTTCGAGATCCGTGCAAAACGAAAAGAAATGACGTATGAGGAATACGAATACGACTATCTGCCCAACCTGCGACAGCGGGTCGGAATGCTAGTCAAGCAAGGTGTTTGCAAAAACGAGCCACAAGGCTACATCTATCAAGCTCATCACATTCTTCAGTCATCCAGCTGAAT
Source organism: Arenicellales bacterium (assembly GCA_965200545.1). Taxonomy (GTDB): domain Bacteria; phylum Pseudomonadota; class Gammaproteobacteria; order Arenicellales; family JAJDZL01; genus JAJDZL01. The sequence continues at coordinate 10,328 of CBDAUJ010000003.1, forward strand.
TTTGCCGCATATTCATGCGGCAGTGCACCTTGGTCATGAACTGGCAGATTCGAGAAGCCAAAGCGAGTCAGCTCATAGCGATGCGTTGCGGGACTCTCCGGGTTAGTGCATGCAGCCCTGTCTGCACAAGTCATAGGCCATTGTCCCTTGAGGATATTCCTTTTCAGTGACGGCTGAAACTCAGCGACTTGGCATCTCAGTTGCGTGTTTGGCAACTACTCGATCAAAGATTAAACTCACCCGTTCAGAATGTCTCAAACTCCGATTCTCTCGAATCAGTTGCTCAAAGACAATAGCGGTCGCTCAGCGGTTTGTCAAAAATCTGCCGAAAATATCAAGAACATTCTTGATTTTGAGTCAAACAAACAGCTAAATCGGTTCAATCAGCGCCATATGAATACACGCAATGGTGCGCTTTGGATAGCAATCGCCTGTCTCATTGCGATGGGTGCTTTTGAGTACTGATTATTCTCAAAAATTTAGAGGATTGGAAATTGAGCGGCGAGTGAGCTGTGCTTCTTGGAATAGTGCAGATAGCGTCAATAACGGTAATCGTGATATTTATTCTGATTGGAACTTTCAAACAACCTCGAGATTCAGAAGCATACATGTCTGACTTTCTGCAAGAGCTCGGAAAATTAGCGAAAAGCTTAAAAATCGGAGTTGAATAGAGACAATCTTACGCTCAATCTCGTTTTGCGCTTGTTTTTTTTCTGAAATAAGGCCGCTATCTCACTCCCGCCGATAGTGTGACATCGTGTTTCGACTTGTCAAGCGCAACAAGCAACGGGGGAAACAGCAGAAAATCTGCAACCAGCGCAATAATCACTGTCATTCCAACCATCAAGCCGAGAATCTGGTTGGTAAGCAGGCCCGAAGCGCCAAAGACAAAGAAGCCTAGCGCGAAGATAAACGTTGTGGTCAGCAGAGGTCTGCCGACCAGCATGAACGTCGGCACGATCGATTCCGCGGGCGACAAGCCCTCTTTGCGCGATCTCAGGTATTTGGATAGCAAATGAATTGTATCGTCGACGACAATGCCAAACGCAATTGCGGTGACGATAGACACTGCAATGCTCACGGTTCCGACAGCATAGCCCCAGATTCCCATCGCCATCAATGCCGGCAGGAAGTTCGGGATCAGACTCAGAAGGCCCAGGCGCACGCTTTTGAATATAAACACCAGCAGCAGCGAGACAATGCCCATTGCGACCGAGGTGCCGATCAGCATGCGGACTATATTTCGCATCACTGAGTAGGCACCGATAATGGCAACTCCGGTTGCCGAAGTCTGCAGTCCCGGTGCATTTTCGGCCAGCCACGCGTCAGCCCGCTCATCCAAGGCAATCTGCTCTCGAACCGAGAGACCTTCGATGACCGCTGTCAGGCGGGTTGCTCTTCGATCAAAATCAACGAGATTGTTTAGATCAATGCCGACTGGCAGCGAAAATTCATACAACACCAGATATTGCGCCGCTAGGTCAGAGTTTTCGGGCAGTACATAAGTACCTTCAGCGTCGCCGTGCAGATTTTGATTTAACCGCTTGATTACATCCACAATGGATGTCACATGTGAAACTTCGGTCTGCTCGCGCAGCCAGTCGGCAAATGCTTCAACTTGCGCCAAATACTCGATATCGGTAATACCGCCGTCTCGCCCTGAATCCAGTGAATACTCAAAGACATCAAGCCCGGCAAAGTTGTCATTGATGAAATCTGCTGACAAGCGCAATTCATTCGTCTCTTCAAGCAGCTTGATGTTGTTGTCATTGAACTCGATTTTTGACACACCGACGAGGCTTGCAACGAACAGAATGAAAAATATCCACATCAATCCACGTCGCTTGGCGATGACAAAATTCCCCAGATGCTCGAATTGTCGGGTAATATTGGCGCTTTGCTTCGGAGCACGAATTGGCAAAATAGCCAGCAATGCAGGGAGCAGTGAAACCGAAAAAACAAATGCAATCATTGACCCGAATGCAACAATATTGCCCATTACGCGAAATGCTGGCATTTCCGAAAAATTCAGGCTCAAAAATCCGATTGCGGTAGTCAGTGAAGTAAGAAATATTGGGCGGAAATTGATTTCCAAAGACTGCACAATCGCGTCACGGCGCTGCAGGCCATCCAGCAGGCCATTGATCATGCCTTGAATCAAGTGCACTGCATGCGCCACCACAATCGCCAGCAGGACAAATACAGTGGCTCCGCTTTCGCCGTAATACCGGATGCCAGACCAGCCGGCAAAACCAAAGCTTGATACCATTACCGCGATCAGCATCACCACAATGCCAACCACGCCCCAGATCGAGCGCAGCAGGACAAAAGCGCTCACCAGCATGGTAACGAATGCCAGCGGCGCGAGGATCGACATATCCTCATTGATCGTAGTATCTATGGCACGCTGCAGCAGCAACTCACCGTAGACGTAATAGGTGAATTCAGGATTCGCAGCGCGCTGCTCATTCATGAGACGGTCGAGTTCCTCAAGCACTCGTTTTCTTGAGTCATCGCGGCGGCCTTCCGCATCCTCTTGCAAGGCAATGCTTACAATCAGCCCTGCCAGCCGGCCATCTCTTGAGACAAAGCGGCCGGCAGTCTCCTTGGTTGTCAGCGCAATCTGCCTGATACGCTCAATTTGAGCCTCATCCAGCAAGCTGGAATTGACAGCCAGCTCCTCAACATTCAGATCGTCCTCAAAGCCTTCAGTATGCGAATGGTTGGTAATTGAGCTGACTCGGGTTGCGTAGGGGATTTGCCACAGCGTCTCTGTGAGCTGTTCAATCGCCGCCAGCGCCTCGCGCGTGAAAATCGTGTCTTCAGGCGGCTCAACGACTATCAGCACACTGTCAGACACAGCGTAAGTTTCTTCGAAGCGTTCTAAGTTGAGCAGATGCGGGTCGTCATCATTGAAGTGATTGCGCAAGCTGACATCAACAACTTTCAGCTGCGGCAAGCCTGCTGCGAGAATCGCGACGGCTGCCAATGAGCACAGCAGCGTCAGCCAGAACCGATTAACGAGCAGATTGAACAATCCGGATAGGGACTTTTCGTGATTCAGCGTCATGGCGCTTTGGCTTGAGACTCCGAATTTTCAGGGACAAAAAGTCCCGGCGCTGCTTTTGACTTGATCCACACCGACCACAATACAGATGATGGCGCTGCAGTTTTCACAGATTGAGCCATTCGTCCGAGTTTCGTGCGACCGTTCTTTAATGTGACAAGGCGTCAGCCTGCTGGCGCGAATCGTTTTCGTCTCAGCGTTCTCAGTGGACTACCCTGGCAACTCGCAATGCTGATCAGCAATTTTGAGCTTCATCTTTTTTGATACTGACAAGGTTGGGAATGGATTGATTTGCAGTTTGTCATTTTTCGGTGGCGGTGCAAACGAAAAATGACGCGAAATTGTCAGCAAAGTAATCACGAGCTGCAGCCTCATCCAATTGTATCCAACGCACATGTGTGTGCCGAGACCGTAGGGTGCATACCCGTGGCTGCGGTCTTCGGCTCTGTCCGGCAGATACCGATCAATATCCAATTTATGCGGGTCCGGAAAATTTTCTTCTGTGTAGTGTGCGGCCGTTTGCACAAGGTAGACTTGCTCACTGACCGGCAATGTATAGTCTTCGAAAACAAACGTGTTGGACACCGTACGAACCTGCAGCGGCACGACTGGATACATGCGCAGAATTTCCAAAACAAAACGCCTCGTCGTATCGGTCGCATCCTCAGTTAAGTCCTCTTTCGCAGGAATGCCATGGTCAAACAGAGCGGCGGCCTCTTCGCGTATGCGCTGTGCGATCTCGGGGTGCTTGGCCAGCTCATAAAGGGCAAATCCCAGCGTGTCTCCCAAGTATATGCTTTGAAGTATCGGCGCTGCCCCGAGCAGGAAAGGCAGGTTTTGCTCTGGCATAAACTGCGGGTCACTGTTATGCAGACTGATCAGCTCATCCGCTAATTCGCGGCGCTGCGCAGAGCGTTGATGCGGCGTATGGTTCTGCTCAATGCGTCGAACAAAGTCCACCAAAGTATTAAAGCGGCGTTTCATTCTCGGTGTTTTCATCATCCACTTAGGCAAAATATTTCCGACATACGCATTCGATGCGCGTTCTTTCCACTTCACCAATTCACTGAACACATCTTGCGAATCGGTGCTCACAATAATATTGGTCATTTGGGAATTTATCAAAAGGCGTGTGTCGTTTTGAACCGACAGCTCAAAATCTCTGCGCCAATTCCATTCTGCCATGAATCGGATAGTGAGATTGCAAAAGTCGTCAATTCTTTCAAAGAATTTGCTCTCGGAGTACACGGATGACATCACTTTTCTCAAGCGGAAGTGATCTGCGCCATCCAGCGACGTAATCAGACCTGATGCGCCGCAGGCTTGCTCCAGCTGGCGGAAATAAGCTCCGGAACCCATCACTTTTCGCGCGTTGCGATGCACCCATTGATTCATGCGGTCGCCAGCAATGAAGGTTAATGGTTTTCGAAATGGTATCTTGATGCGAAAAACTGGACCGTGCTTCTTGACTATATCGGCGATCAGCGCAGGAATGTGACCCTGCCAGAAATATTTATTTGTCATCAGGCTGGCGAACTTGAATGAGGGAATTTTCTTGGTGGCCGGTGAGCGCTTCAAAGCGGGGCTGATGATGCTTTGCATAACCGCATCAGAAATCGTGCGGCTGATCAATTCCAGCTGGCAGATTTGCTGCACCCGCTCCTCAGTGGCTTCGTCCAGGTCGAAAATAAATCGAATCACATCGCAGACGTTCAACATCGAAATGATAAAAATATCTTTCGGATCCGGGATTTCATCGGTAAAAATCACTTGATGAATTCGATTTCTGATTGAATTGATCGAGTTATTTTCAACAGCGCTGCCGTCTTGTGCATGGGGACAAGTCTCCGTCATGGAATAAAAGTCGCCGGCATGATGCTTGAGAAGATTCATTTCAACCAGTCGATCCAGGCAATGATCGATAATGGCTTCTGAATGGATTGCGAGTCTCTCAACCCAATATCGGGTGCTGCGCTGCTTGTTGTCTTTCGAAAGAGCTTCCAAGCACAGGTCCAGATTGGGGTTTCCCGTTTTTGATGCGTCAATAATGTAGAGCGAATCGGCATCGGTATCGATGCGCGACTTTATGGCAAGCTCAGCCAAAACAGAGCCAATAACTGCGCAGTTCAAATCCCAGCCGCGGACCTGATAAAAGTATCCGGTGTGATTGTTAAGAATCATCAAGATGAATTCTTGGGTAATGGTGAGTGAATTCTTCATTTTCAAGGGCTTTTCATCCTATAAAGCGGGAACTGTCGATCATAGCCAATTCAATTCTGGAAGCCTGCAGGTGCTGGATTTTTCAGTTTTTACAGTAAGTGGTCGCGAAATAAAGCAACTACCGCTCTGCCGAAAGTTGCAAACGCAACGATGGTTCTGCGGGCAGGCAGTTATCGCTTTTCATAATACTTAATCTAACGAACTCTTTTTAAGGCGGTTTTTGTGAAATCTTTAAGGTCGATATCAGTTTGAAATTCGAAACCTTCCCACAAAAGCACGGTGGACTTGCCGGTAAGGTGATTGGTCATCGACAGTTTTTTGCTGCGCCAAAACTGATCAAGAAACTTTTCATAATCTTCGGCAACCATTGTTTTGAGGTGATCTTCTCTGCGGTCGAAATATCGCACCTCTATCGTACGGAGTTCTTGTTGGTCAAGTAACAGGATCTGGCGTGAATAACCGGAATTGTCGGATTTCGGTATCCGCTCAAGCGCGTAGCACTTAAAGTCGCCGCACACTTCTTCACCTAAGTAACGATAGTCAAACTTTTCAACTTCTGAGGCGCCCATATCCTCATACGAGAACTCGCTGCCCATGAATGAGCCGGATTGATTTGAGGATTTGATTGTTTTGACTCGTTTTAAAGCTGGCAGATAGAGCCATTGACGGTCGGGCTTGTCTTTATGACTGTGGACTAGAAATGCGGTTCCTTTGACATCAGCAGGGCGCTCGAACACAAATAATGTCCGGTCGCCGTCTTCATCGACCTCAATAACTTTCAAACGCATTTCACGAGTGCTTTCCTTGCCTTGTTTATTACGCAGCAGCATTTTCATCTTCGCTGTCATATTGCCGTAGCCGGACTGACGAGCGCGAGCTTCAGTCGCGAGGCGCAAGCCAGCTTCTTGTTCACTGCCGGCGGTTAACTCTGAATCAGACTGAGCTGGAGTGCTTAAACTCGTGCCGAGCAGGGCGACAAGTATGATGCCGCTGCGACAAATCCTTGAGGTATTCAACATTAGATTCTTGCTCACTGACAATCCAACTGGCCTGTTTCTCGAAAAATCGTTACCGCGAAGCGAACAAAACATCCAGAGTCACTAAATGCTCTCTCACGAATCTCTGGCAGGCATTATAGTAGGATGAATTTCTCAATATTGTATAAACAAATGATTGTGTGCGTTTTTCTTAGCTGACAGACAGGTTTGGTCAGCCATGGACGTACGCAAAGATAATACAATATTGTCGCACACTGTTTAACGAGGGGGCGATTGAAAATGAAGCGCGAGATTCGAGGCATCCGTCATCCCATCTGTCGGGTGCCACGGTCCCAGTATCTGTCCCAGATCAGGATGGTCTGGCACAGTCGCAGTGCCAGCATGCGATCCACATTCGCCGGACTCCACTAGTACCCTCGCCAGCTCGCTGCGACTGGATCACATGACGGTGCCTGCTCCTCAGCGACCTCAGGCGGCTCCAAATGCGGCTCAAACTCGGCCAGCACCGATACCGATGTATTTATCGCACAAAACCCATCGCTGGTGAATATTGTCCCTTTGTCTGTGCTGCGCAGATTTGCCATCGCAGTGATTAACCCGCATATCTCACCAAAAACAGAAAAAGGGCTTCTCTTTTTTCTATAATCATAATTTTATCAGACAGATAAAAGAAAACAACAGGAGAAGCCCATGCCTGCACAGTGTACTCAATCCACGATCGATTTTCAAGACTTTTTCAGCCGCAAGGTCTCCGTCAGGTTCGACGGCGGCCGGCTCACCTGCGACGGCGGCGGCATCCTGATGCGCGCAACCGAGCGCCAGATCAACCTGTTCTCGCGCCTGGCCGCCTGCTTCACCGACTATCGCCGCCCGGACAGGACTGAGCACCGTGTCGAGGAGCTGCTACGCCAGCGCATCTGCGGCATTGCCCTGGGGTATGAGGATCTCAACGATCATGACGGGCTGCGCGGTGACAGCCTGCTGGCGCTGCTGTGCGGCAAAGCCGATATCCGCGGCGAGTCGCGCCCGCGCGACCGGGGCAAGCCGGTTTTAATGAAGCAGAATCAGGAGAAGATGTCGCGCCCGCGCGCAAGCCGCTGGCCGGCTCCAGCACACTGAACCGCCTGGAGCTCGGCCGGCCGGAGCTGGCGCGGCAGGACCGCTGTCGCCGGATTGTCGCCGACCCCGAGGCCATGGACCGCCTGCTGGTGGATCTGTTCATCGAGGCGCACGCCGAGCCGCCGGCGGAGATCTGGCTGGATGCGGACGCCGCCGACGGTCCGGTCCACGGCAATCAGGAGCTGCGGTTCTATCACGGCTGTTACCGGGAGTACTGCTGTCTGCCGCGATGAGATTCTGTCGTGGTGCGAGGCAAACGGGGTGTACTGTCTGACGGGGCTGGCCCGCAACAGCCGCCTTGAGCCGCACACGGCCAAGGCGCTGCGCAAGTCCCGGCGGCGGTGCGTGTCCACCGACGCGGCCTCGCGGCGGTTTGTGCAGTTTCGCTGCCGCACCAGGGACTCGTGGTCGTGCGCCCGCCAGGTGATTGCCAAAGCCGAGGCGCTGCCCGACCCCCGCTCCAGCGCGCCGGGGGCGGTGAAGGACAATGTGCGCTTTGTGGTGACGAATCTGCCGCGGTCGATGACCGCGTCGATTCGGTCGGCCTGCGAGCAGCAGTACTGCGCCCGCGGCGAGAGCGAGAACCGCATCAAGGAGCAGCAGATGAATCTGTTTGCCGACCGCACCAGCTGCCATGCGATGCGGGCCAATCAGCTGCGGCTGTACTGCTCCTCGTTCGCCTATGCGCTGATGCAGGCGTTCCGCCGTCTGGCGCTGGCCGGCACTGCGCACGCCAGGGCCCAGTGCGGGAAGATCCGGGTGCGGTTTCTGAAAGTCGCGGCGGTGGTGCGCATCACCGCCCGGCGCCGGAGATTCTCAGCCGACGAATTTCAGCCTCTGCAGCACCGATTCGGGCGATAATCGGAAAAATGAAAACACTGGTGAGATATGCGGGTTAAGCACTATGCCAAGGCGGTCGCAACCACGATTTGCAAGCTGTGTAGCAATGTCAGAATTGTACTTGACTATCTCAGACACACAGGTAACACCTGCGTCCGGGCTGTTTGAGGCACTACGGTTTGAGATTGATGAAAAGACATCGGCCGAACAGCGGCCAGCCCGATTTGCATCCAGCGAGCCCGCTGCTGCTTGTACTGATTTTCGACAGCGTATCGAAAAACCACTGAAAAAACAGCTCAAGCACTGCTTCAGTCAACGCCAAGCAGGCAGGCAGTAGGGCGTTGTGTGCCTGACTGGATCATCCTTGCGTTGCAGGCGGCAGAAATCGTAAGTCATGGGAGCTCGCCTTCCCTGAACAAAAATTCATCTTGAACCTACTGTGCAAAACGGTGATTGGCAGATACAAACATCCGTTATAATTAAATCCAGATCTGGTGATTTCTGATTCAGTTAAGTGATTTCAGTAATTTCTCGTCGTGAAACTATTCACATTTCTGAAAAGCGATCGCTAACAATTGCAGACTGATTATCTGCCGATTAAGTTAGACATGCCGCTATCAGCCATAAAGTTAAGCGCAGTTATCCACGAACGATTGTGCTTGGGTTTTCTTCGCATCGATTCAATGCTTTGAGATCCTAAAGGCTTCATGGTCAAAATCTATGCGGTCATCGAAGCAATGGGCTGGTATTTTGCATGGCCGAGATCTGGATGCAAGCTGGATGCAAGTCGGTTTCGTCTCGTCGTGTGCTGTGCGGGTTGCGCACCTTGAAATACGTCGTGAGCCTGCCTGTAAAACAACTGCACTGCGATATTGTATTTTTTCGCACAGATATTTTTAAGGCAAATGCCATAAATCCAATATTTTACTCAGATAATTTCGAGTTTGAGGCTTGAACAGACCTGCATTGGCGGAGCCTGTCCGTTTTACTTCTTGCTGATTGCTATAAATGTTAGTGCAAAATTTTCTTGACAATTTTCTGACCAAGAACAGGAGCTTCGTTATTGCAGCGTTTGCTGTTCCAGCCAGCGGTGTTTATCGGGTGGCCATGCACCTGTGGAAATGCAGATTGATCTTGCGTCCGTTCCGAAACACTGATGAGATTCACAATAAAGCGGTTGCAAAGATCCAGGATCAGGTTCAGGCAAGTCGCAGAGCTGGAAAGAAAATGTGCACAGCGCGCAAACCATGGAAAGCAATGTCGTTGCGTATGGCAGATTACAAGCAGGACTTGAGCCGAATCCGCATTGATCATTTGTGCGGTATACTCGAAGTTGACGAAGAGCGCGCTATCGTACGCGCTGAACCCATGGTCACGATGGCAGATATGTCTCGCTACCTCGCTCGGAGAGGATATTCGCTTGCGGTCCAGGCTGAAATGGATGACCTTACCTTGGGCGGCTTATGCATGGGGGTGGGAATTGAGACGACCAGCCATCGTGAAGGGTTTGTTTTCGAGACGGTCGAAGCTTTCGAGATTGTAACTTCAAATGGCGATTTGCTTTGCTGTACGCGTGAACAGAATGCAGATCTTTTTCACGCCTTGCCCTGGTCGCATGGCACTCTCGGGTTTCTGGTCGCAGTTGAGATTCGCATCATCCCGATAAAATCCCATATCAAGCTGGACTATGAGCCGTTTGACTCGGTTAACGCTTTGAGTGAGCGCCTCCGCGAACTGACCGCCCAGTCTGATGCTCCTCGATTTATTGAGGGTCTTGTGTTTTCGAAAAACTTTGGAGCAATTCTCACGGGTGACTTCGCGTCACCGCCTCCAGGCACAAGAGTCAATCGAATTAACAACTACTATAAACCCTATTTTTACAGCTATGTAGAGAAAAATTTGAGAGTCTCAGGGGCATTCAGCGAGTATATCCCGACCCGGCATTATTACCACCGTCATACGCCATCGGTATTTTTCCAGCTCAAGGACCTTGTGCGTTTTGCGAACACACCAGTATACCGGTATTTATGGGCTTGGATGGGAGCGCCCAAGATTTCGATTTTGAAGTTCACCATGACAAAAGATCTGCGAATCGAAGCGTTTGAAAAACGCGTTGCCCAAGATATTTTAGTGCCGATTGAAGATCTTGCAGATTCGGTTGGCCTAAGCGATGAACTGTTCAATATATACCCGTTGTGGGTTTGCCCAGTGCGCCTTTTTGATAAGGGTGAAATTGAAGGTTTTTTGCGGAATCCTGCCAATGGGAAAGACAGTCAGGTGTTCGTTGATCTCGGCATATACGGCTTGCCTGCCGGTGCCGAGACCGGTCACTACGATCAGGTGCAGACTTCTCGGCGGCTTGAGAGGTTTGTTCGCGAGCGCGGTGGCTATCAAATGCTTTATGCCGATATTTTCATGACTCGCAGCGAATTTGAGCAAATGTTTGAGCATCGACTGTACCAAGCAATGCGCCGCAGATATGATGCCGATAAAACTTTCCCCGACGTGTACTCGAAAGTCTCTCTCGAAAGCTGGATAAAGGAGAGTATCGAAGAGTTGCGTGAGCCGATAGGCGAAAATTCAAGTCAATAATCAATAACACCTCAAGTACGCTGACTTATCTGAATTCAGTTGATCGGTGGTCTCTGACTTCTTGGTGATACGGTTCCCCAATGTGCTGTGATTCTAGTGATTCTAGGATTGGGCTGAGCCATGCTGGACAGGCTGTGTATGAAAATGTCTATGAAGACGTTTGGGCAAATCGGCAGATACATGGCGCGTGAGTTATGTCTCGTCTTGCGCTCAAGGGGTGAAGGGCGAGAAGCAAGTTGACGCATGAATTAGACCCTATGTTTTGACCTGTTCCCCACAAAGTTGGCTGTGCATGTATAGCAGCATGCATGTATGTCTGACAAATACTCTGGAGGAGCAGGCATGCAGGATTACAAGGTTCAAGCTCATGCGGCTCACATTGGGCTGGATGTTCACAAAGACAGCATTGCCGCGGCAGTGGCGGTGCGATATCTCAGCGAAGCGGAGCTGGCTGACTGCGGCACAATCGCGAGCAGTCCGCTGAGCGCTGTCAGGCTGGCCAAACGGATTGAGCAGCAATTCGGCGCCAAGGCCCGCGTTGTCTATGAGGCGGGTCCCTGCGGCTGTGTGCTGTGGCGAAGCCTTCGGCAGGCAGGATATGAATGTTCGGCGGCGGTGCCGTCTTTGATTCCCAGGCGGCCCGGTGATCGGGTCAAGACCGATCGCCGCGATGCGCGTCAGCTGGCAAGGCTGTCGCTGACGGGGCTGTTGAGCGAGGCCGCGGTACCGGATGAGGTGCCAGAGTCGCTGCGCGATCTGGTGCGGCTGCGCGACGACTTGCGAGTGAGCCTTCAAAAGCAGCGCCAGCAGCTGAGCCGCTTTGTGTTGCGCAACGGACATAGCTGGACCCGCAGCAAGTGGACGCAGGCACATCGGGTGCGGCTCAAGGATCTGAAGTTCCCCGCCGCCGCGCAGCAGACTGCACTGGCCGCCGCCTTGAGCCCGCTGCAAAGCCAAGAGCAGCGCTTGGCTGAGCTGGACTGCGAGCTGAAACGCGAAGCCAGCCAGTGGCAATGGAGCGCTGTCATTGATTCCCTGCGCGCCTTGCGCGGCATTGATCATCTCGGCGCGGTCACCATTGCGGCCGAGACCGGAGACTTGAGACGCTTTGCCAGCGCGCCGCCATTGATGTCGTATCTGGGTCTGGCGCCGAGCGGGCACAGCAGTGGCAGTCGAAGGCGCAGCGGCGCCATCACCAAAACCGGCAGCCGCGCCGTGCGGCGCATTCTGATCGAAAGCGCCTGGCGCTGCCGCTTTCCGCCACGCCAGACCCGGCATCTGCAGCGCAAGGCGAAAAACGCTTCCGATTACGCGAGGAAACGCGCTTGGGATGCGCAAAAGCGGCTGTGCCCGCGCTGTCTGCAATTTGTGCGCAGCGCGAAAAGCAGCAAAACCGCTGTCGCCGCCATTGCCAGGGAACTCGCTGGCCTTGTCTGGGACATCGGCTGCCATGAATTGAACCGGCTGTCTGAAGACGCTTCATGACTGATGGCGGGATCGAATGGCAATCCTCGACATGCTCTATGCCGGTCCGACCGCACCGGTGCGGTCGACAGCCCGCGATATTAGAGTGAGGAAGACCCATGACGAAACAGGGAAATGTGGCATCCAACCCACGCATGTCAGTTTGTCGAGCCCGTGTCGTGCCTCGATCCTGCCGCCAATCTTTGACTCAGCAAATGTCATAATATAGCAGTGCAAATGTAAACGTCGGAACAGGTCAAAACATATCAGAGCATCGGCTTTAGGTTCAGGTGTAAAGTTTGTCAGTCAACTGGGACTGGCGACAGTGCCGCCGGTTCGCAAATGTCCCTTACAGTGATATTGGGAATGCCGAGTGCCCGGCGCATGCAGCCTCCAGGTGCCGCAAGCTCAGTGTCTTGTCAGGTAGCCCTTGATGCGCCAGACACAGACAGCGGTATGCCGACATCAGCATGCGCAACTCGCCATGCTTGGGAAAATCTGCCGCCGAACGCACTCGGGCATGCAAAATACCTAAACCGACGCAAGTAGACTGAGATGGCTTTTCGGCGATAGTCAATATTCAAGGTTCGGTTTTTCCAAATCAGCAAGGGTATGTGCAGTTTTCGAATGAGCAGTTCTATGAATTCTCATTATCGAAGCATCGATTTGACATAATTTGCGCAACCGGACAAGCGCACGGTTTGAGCATCCGGTCAGGCATGTTCGTTTATCTGCATTGAGCTGATCGACTCGGCTGTAATTGCGGCGCAGCGGCATTCATTGAGTCTTGATTCTGCTGCAATGGAGCCAATTGAGCGGTGATGCACGCGCTGATGCGGCGCCAATCAAGCGGATTGGCGGCAGGCGGGCGCAGCGAGGCCGCCGCGCCCTTTCACAGGCGCGACTGAGAGCCGCTGCGGCCGCCGGCGCGGGCGAATCAGTTCGGCAGCGGCTTGAGAATCAGATCCCATGCCTCCTGGGCGTGGGCGGCGAAATACCGGTTCAACTCTGGAATGAACTCAAAGCGTCCGTGCCGGCGAATGATCGAGATGGCGATATGGGTCAGTGCGGCCAGATTCTGCGGCAGGTTGCGCACCCGCGCCCGGCAGCGGTCCTCATCGTACGTGAAATCGCGCACCTAGTGATTGCAGTTCTCAATGTGCCAGTGCTCCCGGATCAGCCTGCCGAGCTGCTCGGCATCGGCCCGGTCAGCCGGCAGCGAGGTCACCGCATAGGCGACCTCGGTGGATTTCTCACCGGTCTTGATCGTTTCCCGGTCACGCTCGATGCGCATGACCTGGCGCCGGCCCGGCAAGTCGCAGCAGCCGCCCCAGACAGGATCGGTGACATCCATCGCCCGCAGCGGGCGGCACCGCCCGGGATCCGCTCAAAACCTCGGGTCAGCCCCAGCGATTGAAAATTCGCCGCGCGGCAGCTGGCCCCCGTGAAATACCGCCGGTCGACAAGCGTCTCAGCCAGTACCGCCGTACAGCCGTGCGCCCTCAGCATGTCGCGACTCCAGCATCTCAAACGCAGCGACAGCGCCCGAGAGGCGAGATTGCGCACCTGAAACGGAGGCAATATGACGAACCGGACATTGCTGGCGATCAGGTGCAGGCGCGAGAACTGCTGCTGCGGGCTCCAGCCGATCCACCGGTCGCGGGCCCCCGGCTTGAAGGCGCCCGCCTGCCAGCCGATCAGGGCCAGCCAGTGATCCTCATAAAAGGCAATGTGGCGCAGCGCCTTGCCGAACAGCTCGTGATACGGCAGACAGTGATGCGCTGACATCAGCGCATCCCATCGCCGGCGCTCGGCAAAATCGGCGGCCGTGCGCACCTGAGCCTGCTTCAGATCAATGCCGGCGCGCGCCGGCTCGGAAAGATTTTCTGGCACCATAAGGGTCATGACCCTTATGGTGCCAGATCGACAAGCGAATGTCCAGTCCCGAATGAACTATTTTCTACACGAATGGTCCCTGATGACGACTCAGTCAGAGATAGTTGGCTGCAGCAGAGAAATGAATAGTCCTGAGCATCCGGTGATTTGCCGGGATGTCCCTGCAGAGTCTGTTAAAATATCTCCCAATTAGAAACAGAGGTACATACGATTCGAGCATTCAATATCGTTGAAATGCCCGATTTGTTTTATGCTTTATTTACGCTCAAACCGGTTTTACCGTAGAATTTTCGGAGGTGAGGCTCGAATGCTGTCAGCTTCATTGATGAGCAAGTTGCCAGGTCTGAGATGCGCAAAGTCACAATTTGCAATTGATGCCAGAGCAGTCTTGCTGAGAATCTGACCTGGCAAAAGGATTCAATTGAAAGGCAGATGGTTATTGCAGAGCTGATGATTACACATATCAAAACTGCGGACCGGGGGATGAATTGTTGTTGCATATGTGCATATTCAGCCCAATTATTATCCAATTATTATGACTGCTGTGAGAGTGTGCGGTTGGACGGGCTGGAAGTAGCCGTGAGTTATCATTGTGCCAAAATTTTATGACGTAGCCATTGTTGGTGCAGGACCAGTCGGTAGTGTCTGTGCGCTGATGCATGCTCAAAAAGGAGCGTCAGTCGCTCTGCTTGAAGCCAATCCAAAAGCTGCTTCAAGACTAGCCGGCGAATGGCTGCATCCGCCAGCGTTGCGGATTCTGCAGAATTTGGGTGTTGAGCTCGACAAGCAGGCAAAGAGTTTCTCAGGCCGAGGATTCGTTGTCTATCCAGAAGATAGCATTGATCCCATTATGTTGCCCTATGCGGATGGTGTCGAGGGAATTTGTTGCGAACATTCCGAGCTAGTGTTGAGTCTTCACCGAGTCGCTAAGGATGAACCGAACATAGATTTTTTGCTGCCTGCGCGCGTTCAATCGGTTGATGAGGGTGTCCTGACCTATACGTCCGAAAGCAAAACGGCGACTTTGAGTGCGGCCCGTATTGTGGGTGCGGACGGAAGACAGTCAGTGGTGCGAAAATCATTAGGCTTGTCGACTAAACCCGTAGCATGCTCGAGAATGGTGGGCACTGTCGTTGAAGGCATTGACTTGCCCATGAAAGGCTACGGACATGTGATCCTTGGCGGACCGGGTCCAATGTTGCTTTATCACCTGAGAGAGGACTGCGTCCGCATTATTTTTGACCTGCCCCTTGACCTTTGGATACCGCGCGATCGGATTGGCATGCTGGTGGAGTCTTATTCGAGTGTGCTTCCAGAATCAATTCAGTCGAAATTTGAAGAAGCGATTCTGAAAAACGAATTTGATTACGCTCAGAACGCAACCCGACAACGCACCTGCTACGGCACTTCTAGCCGAGTCTTGATAGGCGATGCCGCCGGCCATTATCATCCGATGACGGCAGTCGGAATGACACTAGGCTTTACCGATGCGTTTGATCTCGCTGAAAGCACAGATTTCAATGAATTTCAGTCTAAGCGCGTTCATGCGAGTCGTACTCCGGAGTTCCTTGCAATGGGGTTGTATGAAGTTTTCGCTGATCATCGTATCGAAGCCGTGGCGCTGAGAAAGTCGATTTACCGAATCTGGCGGTTGAATACGATTGCGCGCGACCGCACCATTGAATTGCTAGCTTGTCGCGATACATCGGTGGTGAATTTGACGCTGGCGTTCACTTCGACGGTGCTCAATGCAATTCGCATCCATATACCACGCGGGTTTGATCGGCTTGCTTGGCGCCGGGTTTGGAACATTCAGGCCGCATTGATTTATCGCATGTGGTATCTAATGTGGGGCATCGCGCTGCAGCGTACATCGAAAGCAACAGATCATATTAAGCAGAAAAAAGCACTCTCAATGATTGCGCATGCATTTTTGGTTTCTATGCCAGCACGAAACGGCGAGTTGATCCAGATTGCACCCAAAGCAGTCGACTCACTTGATGTTGAGCCTGCGATGAAAAAGGCAGCGCAGCATCTTTTTGATCTGCAGAATGATGATGGATCTTGGGAAGGCGAAATGGTGTGGTGTCCGATGCTCACTGCGCAGTATGTGCTGACTCATTTTATTCTCGGCAAAACTTTGGATGAACAGCGCAGAACACAGATATTGCGCCAGTTCGAGTACAGTCGACATCGCGATGGAACTTGGGGTATGCACGATCATTCGCCGCCGAATCTGTTCGTTACGTCTCTAGTGTACGTCGCGTCGCGTCTTTTGGGAATTGAGCGGGGCGATCCGTTATTGGAGCCGGCACTTCGATTTATACACCAGGAAGGGATCCTCAACATTCCAAGCTGGGGCAAGTTCTGGCTGGCGATGCTCAATCTATACGATTGGAAAGGTGTCCATGCCGTGATTCCAGAACTATGGAGGATGCCGAAAACATTCGCATTGCATCCGTCAAAATGGTACTGTCACACGCGACTGATCTACATGGCGATGTCGGTGATTTTCGCGAGTCGATTTCAAACTGCGCTGACTCCCGAAATTGAACAGTTAAGAAAAGAGCTGTACCCGCAAGGATTCGCTGACGCGAATTTTGTGCGCAGCAGAAATAAGCTGCGCAAAGGTGACTTGTTCAAGCGCCCGGGAATAATTCTTCGCGCAAGCTTCCAATTCGCACACTGGTTTGACTCGCAGCACAGCCATCGCATCCGCAGGCACTGTGTGAAAGACATGTTGGAGCGTATCAAATGGGAACTTAGCAGCAGCGACCATACGAGCATATCTCCTGTCAGCGGTTTGCTGAACATCATCGCTTTGTGGCTGCATGATGCCAATGATTCCGACGTGAGTCAGGCGCTGGATCGTTTAAGCGGCTGGATTTGGGAAGATGCTGAGCAAGGGGCGAGAGTAACTGGTGCTAGAAGCGGTTCATGGGACACCGGATTTGCATTGCAGGCGTTGAGTGAGGTGCCGAAAACAGAGAGCCACTCGCGGCATGTCGAAAATGGTGCAGAATTTCTTTACAAAAATCAAATTAAAGAATCCTTTGAGGGCTTTCGCAAAGCTTACCGCGCTGACCCCAAAGGTGGCTGGTGCTTTGCGGGAAGCTGGCACGGTTGGCCCGTTTCAGACTGTACCGCGGAGGCCGTTTTGGGTCTAATTGCTGCCGAAGGTGAAAACGCCAATGCAACTGTGATTGCAGATTCCATTGAATTCATGCTGCGTTCCCAAAATCGCGATGGAGGCTTTGGCAGCTATGAAGCGAGGCGTTCAAGATATGGTCTGGAGTGGCTGAATCCTGCAGAGATGTTTGGTGAATCGATGACTGAGCACTCCTTTGTGGAGTGCACCGCATCCTGCCTCGCCGCTCTGGCGGCTTGCCAGAAACATTTTCCGACGATTTGTGCTGACCGCAATGTGAATGTGGAAATTCAACGCGGTCAAGCGTGTCTGCGCAATCTTCAGTGCAAAGATGGCTCATGGCGTGGAGTATGGGGTGTTCAATATATATATGGCACTATGTTTGGAATTCGAGGCTTGATTGCGGCGGGTGTCAGTCGATATGATCCAGCTGTTCGCCTGGCTTGCCAGTGGCTGCTGAAACATCAGCGGGAAGATGGCGGCTGGGGCGAGCATCACAGCGGCTGCATGAGCGGTCGCTATGTTGAGCACGACCAGAGCCAAGTGGTGCAGACTGCTTGGGCTCTTCTCGGATTGCTAGAAGCGGGTGATTCAAATTGGAATGCGATTACAAGAGGAGTCAAATTTTTGGCTGAAGCCCAAAACGAAGAGGGCAGCTGGCCAAAACAGGATATGGCAGGTGTGTTTTTCCGCACTGCCTTACTGGATTATGTTCTGTATCGAGTTTATTTCCCATTGCATGCGCTTGGTCTATATCACCGTCGACTGAAATACCGTCAACGCTTTGTCGAATCGAGCGAAGCCGAAATTCAAGCAGCTTAGCAACCTGTCACAGATGTTTGCATACCATAGCTGCAAAGACAGCTGAGTGTTGTCAGTGGCTTGGAATCTGCGTTTCGCTCGTGCAATCTTGATGTAGCCATCGGTTGCAGATTGATGTGTATACTTGCGCAAAGATGAGGAAATTGACTCGCACTGCGCTGGTTTGAACGTGGCTCAATGATTTATTTGTACTGTATCGAATGAAGCAGGAATCTATAAGTGAATTTAAGTGATTTACGATGACTCAAAATAATACTGCACCTGTTTTCGTAACCGGCGGTGCCGGGCATGTCGGAGCCAACCTTGTACATAGATTGGCTAAAGATGGGATTCCCATGCGCATTCTGCTGCGCGCCGAAGACAATAACCAAGGGGTACGGAATCTTGATGCAGAATTCGTATATGGCGATATTCGGGATTTGAACTCCACCCGGCTTGCAATGGAGGGTTGTCGAGGTGTCTATCACGTTGCGGCCAAAATCTCAACCATTGAAGGCAACTTGGCACATCGCCGCGAAATGTTTGAGTGCAATGTGATTGGGACGCGCAATGTGCTGCAGGCAGCGCGAGAAGTGGAGGCCGGGCGCGTTGTTGTAACCGGCTCATTCAGTGCAGTGGGCCATGATCTTGATGATCCATCTAAGCCTGCCGATGAAACAATGCAGTTTTATCCCATGAAGCGAACAATGCCGTACGAACGCAGCAAAGTGCTCGTTGAGCATGAGTGCTGGAAGGCAGCGGCTGGAGGGCAGGATATTGTAATCGCCACTTGCTGTGCAGTCGTTGGAGGACATGATTATTTCCCCTCGCGGTTAGGAAGAACTTTGTGCGATTACACCCGTGGAAAATTGAAAGCTTATATTGAAGGCGGATTTGAATTTGTTGCAGCCAAGGATATTGTGCAGGGGCATCTGCTTTGTATGGAAAAAGGCCTTCGCGGCGAAAAATATATTTTTAGTACTGGATATCACTCCGTATCCGAAATCATCGGTTTCTTTGAGGAAGTATCGGGTTTGCCTGCGAATGCCCGAAAAATACCCTCCGGTATCATGTTGACATTTTCTGAGATTGCGAGTTTCTATTTAAGTCGTGCACATCCCAATTTTCCACAGCGATTCACTCCTGGAGCTATTCGCCTGCTGAAAAAATGTCGTCATGCCAATCTTGCGAAATCGAAAAATGAACTCGGTTACCAGCCATCCAGCATTCAAGAAGCATTTCATGATGCTTACGCTTTTCACTATCACCGCCGCAAGGTGATTACCAATCCAGCTGCAAAGAGACCGCCTGAATTAGAATCTGAGCAATGAATTAAGCTCGCGAAATTGATTATTGACTCCGCTAGCGGCTTGCTCTTGTAAAAACACCGGGTTCCGACCGTTCCCGATAGCGAACGTAAACGGGTTCTGTGGGACCTGTGACCCAGCTGCCATAGTTAGGTCCAGGAATGTCTCCATCAATAGTAAAGTCAAAACGGTCTAGCAACACGGTCCATATTGTTTTGAGTTGCATGTAAGCAAAATGCTTGCCCATGCACATGTGCTTTCCGCCACCGAAGCCAATCAAGGTATACCGATGCCGCTTGTCCTCGCGACCGGGCGGTGCGAATCGTTCAGGATAAAACTGATCGGGCTCGCTGAACAGATGCGGCAGACGGTGGGCTGCCGCTGGCGACACCATGGCCAAGCTTCCCGCCGGTACGGTATAGCTGTTGTATTCAAAAGGCTTGAGTACTTTTCTGATCAGTATGATCAGTGGCGGGTGCAGTCGCTCATTCTCACGAATGGTGTATTCCATCAGGGCTTGTTTCTTCAAGGTGTCAATGTTCGATGCGTTCTCATCGCGATAAACCTGCTGCATCTCATCGCGTAATTTATCGATGTATGACGGCGCGTTTAAAAGTTCCAGACAAGTCCATGCGGCCAGCACCGCGCTGGTATGCTGCCCCGCAAACAGTACGGTCAGCAGAATTCCAGTAACTTCCTCATCAGTCAGGCCGCGGCCGTCCTTGTATTTGCTGTCCATCACTTTTTGCATGAAGTCATCCGGCTTGTCGCCCGTACGTCGTCGCTCTGCCATTAATTTTGCGAACATCTCAGAGATTTCTTTTCTGGCCTGATCGCGGGAGCGGTGCGCGGCAGTCGGCAGATTGGGGAGGAAAAAACCCAAGGTATTGATCCCGTTTTGAAGCTCATGATAGCTCTCCGCAAACCCGGCATCTAGCTGCTCGCGCAGCTGGCGGCTGATCAGGCAGTGGCTGGCAATATTGATGGTCAGCTGATTCATTGCGTGCGGCAGATCTAGCTCTCCGCGATCGCCCATTGAGTCGGCAAAATTCATCGCTTCCAGAAACATGATCTCTGAAAATTTGCGCAAGGCAGATTCCCGCAATTCCGGATAGAGGAATCCCAGCTGCTCATCCATAATCTGCGGCGAGACATCGTAAGCCACACCGCGGCCGAAGATCGGAATCGTGAACTGATAGACATCCTTGGCGCTCAGGCAGTCCCGCGGTGCTCTGAAATAGCGATCGTGCGCTTCAGGCCCGATAAAGAGAAAAAACTTTTTTGGTCCCAAGCGAAATTGAAACAATTCACCTTGCTCATGCCATCCGCGCATCAGCATGGAAACCGGGTCTTTCATAAATTCGGTGATATGACCGAGCATCGGCCAGCCCCCTGCGAGAGCAGGAATCTTATTGGCCGGCGGCGGTGTCGGATGCGTAGAGGAAATCGTAGCCATGACAGAGCTCTAATAGTCGGTTCTTTGCGCTAATAAACAAATGGAAACATTGAATAACGTACACGCTGAGAGTAGCGCTCCCATAATTCGCCATATTTGGCCCGGCAGCGCTTCTCGTCGCGATAGGAGCGATGGCACAGCAGAAAGCCGAGCCATGCTGGCAGTACATAGGGCCACCAGGATTGGAACCCGGCAGTCAGCGCAAACGAAGTGTAGACGAGAATCTCACCAGTGTAATTCAGATGGCGGCCAACACCCCAAAAACCTGAAATGAGCAGACGGCCATCAAGGCTGCGAGCGGGTTGGCCCCAAATTTTGACGTTGGGGTTGCGTTTGAAGTTGTGCTTCTGCTGATTGGCGCCGCGGAACAGGCAGAAACCGAAGACAAACAGCACGACGAGCGCGGCCGCGGCGGCGGGGGACAGTTCCGCAGAGGGATGCACCAGCGACCAGCCCACCAGGCAGTAAAAGAATGGAACCAGCACATAGTCGCCCCAGATCAGCAGCCAGCCGAAACGCTCGCTGATCAGGTCCCAGGTATGCGCCATGCCGTACTCAAACTGGAAGTAGTTGAATACGTAGATGAATGTGAATGCCTGATAAAGCATCATTGCGAGCGTCAGCTCGCCATAAATCTCGTATTGAGTGACTGCAAAAGAAGCGTTCAGCAAGGCGAGGCCGATTAAAGAGGGGCGGTAGCTGAAGAATTTAACGTCGACCCCGAACCATCGGGGGTTGGTTGTCACGCCGTAGAAATAACCTGATAAAAAACTTGAGGCCGCTTTTTCCTCGCGGCTTGCTTGCCAGTAAAACCAGCCAGACAGTAAGAAGGCAAACACATTCGTCACGATGAATAGACCGACGAAGTGGGAGAGCAGTGTCGAGAGCGAAGACCAGTCGAGCAGCTGTGCGCATGCTGCCACAAGGCTTGTTATTAAAAATAGAGCGAGGCCGTTGAGCTTGTATACGGGCGTTTTGCCCTCGATACTCGGTCCTTCAATTTTGCGCCCAGGAACAACGATCGAACCGACGAACAGCGCACCGATGAACACGATGAGCATGACCGCTGCCTGTGGCAGCGATGTCCACACCGAATTGAAGCCAAGTTCAGGCGCCATCTAAACGGCCATTTTGGGATTGGCGTGAAAGATGCTCTTCCCACTTGCGGATCGTCACCTTCTGAAATTCACGTACCACCGGATTGAATTCGATAGGCGGTTCATCCCAGTATTCCTCATAGCCGATCTGCTCCGCCTCAACCGCCGTCTTGTCTTGGCTCAGCAAAGGCCGAATCAGTACCCGGTTCGAGATCTTGATCACTGCGCTCATGGCAAAGCGCGGAAAGCGTATGGGTGTCAGAGGAATTTTCAAAGATTTGAAATAGAAAAGAAAAAATGCACGAGTCGTGCGCTCGTCAATGGGCAGAACGAACAGCCAATGTTTGATTGATTCATCCGTGTTCGACCATTGGTAGGGATATTCAAAGCAAAGCTTCATGCTGTCGGTGTCTATCTTATCGTGTTCCACGAAAAGTTTGGAAAATCGACCGCGCCCAACTTTGGTGTCATATTCCAGATGGACATTATCACCGATTGTTTCGTAACCGGTAAGTTTGGCATCTTGGAAAGGGGCGTATTTTCGATGCAGATGGGCATGGGTGAAGTCACTGACATTGTCAATCACCATCGAATGATGGGCTGCGAAAGTAAAAACGATCGGCTCGCAAGCCCATCGATCTGGACCCTCCAGTTCCGGGATTTCTGGAATTTTCTGTTCTTCAGCGCGTTCTGGATTGCCTGGAAACAACCAGACCAGCCCATAGCGAACTTTGACCGGATAGCTTTTGATTGAGGGCTTGACACCTTTGCTCGAGGTCGCAGCGACCTCAATATCAGCACGTCGACCCGTCTGGTCATATTTCCATCCGTGATAGGCGCATACGAGGTTGCAGCCGTCGACATCGCCGAGCGACAGCTTGAGCTGGCGATGCGCACAACGGTTCTCAAGCGCGTGAAATGATCCGTCTTGTGCCCGGTACAAGGCGATCGACCGTTTCCAGAAAATGACTTCAACCACCTTGCCTGGCTTGATGTTTGAAACCTCTTCGACCGCATACCAATAGTCCGGATCCATGCCCGTTGCGCGCACTTTCTGCCGCAAGTTAGTGGCTTGTTCAAAACTTGGTGGGGGATTCGACATCGAATTCAATTTGGGCCTCCTGTTGCACGTCGACACTCAATCATTCACACAATGATACTCAATCAAATGCAAACGGGTTCTATCCCTCTCTGCTAGGACGACTTAGTCGCTGAGCAGGTCGCACATGTAAATTTGGATTCAAGTTCTCGGCTGTCTGTGCGCAAATCCGATTTGCGCATAATATCCAATTGCCGTAAATTGCCAGCGTCAAACAGCAATACTCCTGATAATCGATGCGCAAACCGCATGCGGTTTGCGCATCGCAATATGCGTCGCATTATAAAACAAGCACTTCGTTTTACTCAAATCAGCGGGTTCCAAGGTTCCAAGTGCCCGCAAGATGCATCGCGCGACTGCGGAAAATACCTGTTCAATTATAATTGCTGTTTTAAAAGGCGGAACTTAGATCAATCTTGGTTTCGCATGGTTTGCAGTTCTTCAGGCTCGAAATGCCCATTCCAGAAAATTTTCAAATCGACTCTGCATCGCAACCCTGGCATCTTCATCCGTCCGACCTGGATGCATTCAATCGCGATGGAGCAGTCTTGCTGAAGTCAGTTTTTGATTCCGCTTGCATCGCCCGATTGCGCGATGCAGCCGATCGGTCCCTAAGGCAATCGGAAAAATACTTCTGGCGCCAAATGATTTGGCGTGAAGACGCGGCGTGCCGAGACTACTGCATCAATTCGATGGCCGCGCATCTGGCAGCGATGTTCCTGAATTCGCCAAAGGTGAATCTGCTCTATGATCAGGTATTCGCGAAAACTGCCGGAGACCCGCAAACGCCATGGCATAACGATCTGCCGTACTGGCCTGTCCGCAATGGCCGTGCATTGACAGTCTGGCTGGCGCTGGATCCGATTCATCTGGATTCCGGTCCGCTGGAATTCATTGCTGGCTCTCATTTGTGGGAAAAATGGTTCCAGCCTTTCACCACAACGCTGGATGGCTCGCAAACGGCATACTACAACGGGACTGAATCTGCATTTGATCCGTTGCCGGATTTCGACAGCGAGCGCGATGCACATCGGATTTTGTGCTGGGAAATGGATGCCGGTGATGTCATCGTCTTTGACGGACTCAGTGTGCATTGCGCGAAACCCAACACCTCAGCTGCAATCCGACGTGGCTACGCAGTCCGTTATACCGATCATTGCATGACTTACTTTTCACAGGGTGAGATCAATCCTTTTCTCATCAATGCCGATCTTTGCAATGGGCAGTCGCTTGACAGTGACAAGTTTCCCATCGCATACAGCAGCAGTTAATGTCGATGATGCACGATAACCTGACGTGTGGCGAGGCTTTGCTGGATCTTCTCGTCCGATATGGCGTTCGCCTCGTGTTCGGCATTCCCGGCGAGCATACACTCGAATTGTATCGCGGTATTGAGCGCAGCGAGGTGAAAGCGATTACGCCGCGCAATGAGCAAGGCGCCAGCTTTATGGCCGACGGCTATGCCAGAGTTACCGGTCAGCCGGGCGTATGCACTTTGATTACTGGACCCGGTGTGACCAATGCGCTCACCGGAATCGGTCAAGCCTATGCCGATTCAATCCCGATGCTTGTCATATCCAGCGCCAATGATTCTGCATCGCTGGGGAAGGGATGGGGCAGACTGCATGAAACAACTGATTTATGCGCGATCACAAGTCCTGTTACAGCGTTCAGCGCCATGGTTCGCGATTGTGAGGAAATTCCAAGCTTGATCGCAAAGGCATTTAATTTGTTTCGTTCGCAGCGGCCAAGGCCTGTGCACATCGCGATTCCGATTGACATTATGGAATCGCCGGTAACGTCCAATTGGGCAGTGTGTGCGACTGCATCGCGGCCGCAGCCGCAGCCGTCATCGATTGCTGGTGCCGCAGACGTGCTGGCCACCGCCAAGCGCCCGGTGATAGTGGTGGGCGGCGGCGCACAGCATGCGTCGGAGCAAATCACTGCATTGGCTCAATTGCTGTCCAGCGCGGTGATCGCGTCCAACGCCGGCAAAGGCATTGTGTCTGATGCGAATCCGCTCAGTTTGGGCGGCGGCATCATCAACCCAGCGGTACAGCGCTATCTCGGCACGGCCGATGTTGTGCTTGCGATCGGGACCGAACTGGCCGAAGCCGACAGTTTCATATACGACTTGCCGATTCGCGGCAAAGTCATTCGAATTGATATTGATTCGGATCGTTTCAACGATGCATTTCCAGCCACCGTCGCAGTCTTGGGCGATGCCAAAAATGCATGTCAAATGCTGATTGAGCACTGCGAGAAACGAAAGCTCAGCAATCTGAATGAGCGGGTTGAATCTGAGCTTGAACAGGTGCGCGCCGAGCAAAGTGCGGAGTACTCTGATCTTGAGCGCCAGCACATCATCTTGCTGGATACGCTGCGTTCAGTGCTGTCGCCAGAGGCGGTCATCATGGGCGACATTGCGCAGCTGGTCTATACCGGTACTGCCGCAATGAAGACGGCATTGCCGCGTACCTGGTTTTATCCGGCAGGATTCGGCACGCTAGGGTGCGCGCTGCCGGGCGCGATCGGCGCCAAGCTGGCACAGCGTGAGACTGCAGTGGTTGCGCTGGTGGGCGATGGAGGCTTGATGTTTACTGTCAATGAGCTGGCGACGGCGGTGGAAGAGCAATTGTGTATTCCGATTATTGTCTGGCATAACTCCAGTTACGCGATGATCCGAGATGGCATGATCCAGCGCGGTATACCGCAAATTGGAGTCAATCCCATCGCTCCAGACTTTATCAAGCTGGCAGAGGCTTTTGGCTGTCCAGGAACGTATGTTGACAGCCGAGAATCATTTGTCAATTCGCTGCGAACCGCGCTTTCGCATCCTGGGCCGTCGCTTCTGGTCGTGCACGAAGACGATCTTTGGCTGTGTTCTGAAGTGCGCTGACCGCAACACTGCCTCGTCAAGGTCGCGGCGGTCAGTTCGGCATCCGAGACGGCTGGGTTCAGCTGGCCAAAATCAGATCGGCCGCTTTTTCGGCAATGGCATAGGTGGGGGCATTGGTATTGCCCGATGTGATGGCTGGCATAATGGACGCATCAACCACGCGGATCGCGCTCAATCCGTGGACCCGTAGCTTTGGATCAACGACCGCAAGCGCATCGGAGTTCGGTCCCATCTTGCAAGTGCCGACAGGGTGATAGATGGTTTCGCCGATATTGCGAGCGCATTGCAAAAATTCATCGTCTGCCTGCACCTTGCGGCCGGGCAATACCTCAGTGCGAATGAACGGTTTCATCGCTTCACTGTCTGCAATGCTTCGCGCAAGACGCATTCCGGCTACTGTGGTGACTTGGTCATGTACGGTTGAAAGATAATTCGGATGGATTTCCAGATAATCTCGAGGGTCACGTGAGCGCAGTTTCAGCAGACCGCGGCTGGTCGGGCGCATTTGTGTGATTGACAGGGTAATTCCAGAAAAATCGTTTACACCCTCGCCAGGACTGTCTGAGCTCAGCGGCTGAAAGTGAAACTGTATATCAGGCCGTGCCGCCTGCGCAGAAGATTCAGTAAAGAGCCCAATCTGACTAGCGGCCATTGACATCGGTCCCGTGCGTGACAGAAGGTAGCGCAAACCGATCATGACTCGCTGCGGCAGCTTGCGAACCTCGTCGTTCAATGTCGGTATCGTGCAGCTGTAGACGGAGCGAATTTGCAAGTGATCCTGCAGATTCAATCCGACTCCGGGCAGATGGTGCAGTGCTGGAATCTGATATGGGCGCAGTTTTTCCTGATCGCCGATGCCGGACAGCATCAGCAGCTGCGGGGAATTGATCGCACCGGCGCTGAGAATGACTTCACGGTTCGCCCGAAAAAACTGCGTGACGCCTTCTCGTGTAGCCCAGATACCTGTTGCTCGCATGTTTTCGAATTCGATTTTCTCGGCAATCGCGTTCGTGATGACTTGCAAGTTGACGCGCTTGCGGATGGGTTTGAGATAGGCCACAGCAGAACTGCAGCGCCTGCCGTTCCACGCAGTGAGCTGGTAGTAGCCCACACCGCGCTGACTTTTGCCATTGAAATCCCGGTTGTGGGGAATGCCCAATTCCTGAGCGCCGCGAATGAATGCCTCGCCAACATCACGGACGATTCGCATGTCGGAAACACGCAAAGGTCCGCCGGCGCCATGGTATTCATCGGCGCCGCGTTCCTGATCCTCAGATTTCTTGAAATAGGGCAAGATGCTGTCGAATCCCCAGTCTGCATTGCCGGCCGCTTCCCAATCGTCAAAATCTTGACTTTGGCCTCGAATGTAGATCAGGCCGTTGATTGAGCTTGAGCCGCCGAGAACTCGGCCCCGCGGCCAGCTGATGGTGCGATTGCTGAGTCCGGCGTCAGGCTCAGTCTTGTAGCACCAATCCGTCGCGGGATTGTGCATCGTCTTGAAGTAGCCGACGGGAATGTGAATCCAAGGATTTGTGTCTTTCGGGCCCGCTTCCAGCAGCAGGACCGAGTGGCTTGGATTGGCGGACAGACGGTTTGCCAGAACACAGCCGGCAGTGCCCGCTCCCACGACGATGTAGTCAAATTCGCTGGTAATCATGCGTCAACCTGCGGCTGCTCAAACTTTGGCAAGCGGTCGATTGCAATGGCTTGCTTTCATCGCATGCCTGGCATACAGCAAGCCGAAGAATGAAAGCCGCAACTGCACCCCAAGATTTTTTCGAGCCCGTTAGGTTCGAATTCCGCGAAATTTTTCGTTGCGCCGCCGCAGCAATTCAACCGTTGTCAGCAGCAGGATCGAAACGATGACCAGCAAGGTCGCGACGGCGAGAATCGTTGGACTGATCTGCTCTCGGATGCCCGAGAACATTTGCCACGGAATTGTTCGCTGATTGAAGCTGCCGACGAACAGCACAACGACCACTTCATCAAATGAAGTAATGAATGCGAACAGTGCGCCTGATATGACGCCAGGCAGTATCAAGGGTACAACAATCTTGAAGAATGTGGTGACGCCATCGGCCCCCAGACTGTTTGCAGCTCGAATGAGGCTGCGATCGAAGCCCACCAGTGTCGCTGTCACCGTAATCACCACGAACGGTGTGCCGAGTGCGGCGTGTGCCAGAATCACACCAAGGTGTGTGCCTTGAAGATTGATGCGGGAATAGAAAAAGAACATGCCGCAGGCAGAGATAATCAGCGGCACAATCATCGGTGAGATCAGGATGGCCATCATCGTTGTTCGGTAGGGGACATTTTCCCGACTGAGCCCCAAGGCGGCGACGGTACCCAATGTCGTCGCAATGAGGGTTGAGAAAAAGGCGATGATGATGCTGTTATTGACGGCGCCGCGCCAGTTCAGGTTGGTGAAAAAGTCTTCATACCAGCGCAGCGAGTAGCCCGCTGTGTCGAACGACAGCATTTCCGGGGTAAAGGTGAAAAAAGGCACTGCATTGAACGACAATGGGATAATCACAAGTATGGGTATGATCAAAAACAGAAAAATCAGTCCGCAGATAATGCGGAAAAGATAATGCCACGTTCTTTCCAGCGGTGTCGTATAGGATGGCAGTTTGCTTTTCATATGACCGGCATCACCCCAGTTTCATATTGTCTACGCCGACGATTCGATCGTACAGGATATAGAGCACCAAGACCAGGCCGAGCAGAATAACGCCCAGTGCCGCCGCCAGTCCCCAGTTCAGAGACGAGGATACGTGGTAGGCGATAAAGTTGCTGATAAATGTGCCGGAAGTTCCGCCGACCAGCGCAGGTGTAATGTAATAGCCGATCGACAGAATGAAAACCAAAATCGCGCCCGCCCCGATTCCTGGCACCGTATTGGGTGCATAAACTTTCAGAAATGCTTGAAACGGGTGCGCACCCATGGATACGGCGGCCCGCATATAACTCGGTGGAATGGTTTTCATCACACTGTAAAGCGGCAGTATCATGAAAGGCAGGAGAATATGGGTCATCGCGACAAGTGTTCCAGTGGCGTTGTGAATCATGGTCAGGCGACTTTCATTGTCTATCAGGCCAATGCCGACCAGTACATCGTTGACGACACCCTCCCTTTGCAGCAGAGCGATCCATGCAGTGGTTCGAACCAGCAGCGATGTCCAAAAAGGAAGCAGCACGAGCATAAGCAGCATGTTGCTAGTCTTTACTGGCAAAGTGGCCAGCAGGTAAGCAACCGGGAAACCCAATATCAAAGTCAGGACGGTTATAAACAGACTGAGGTAAATTGTTCTCCAGAACAGTTTGATGTAAATTCTTTTTTCAGGCGGTAGCAGCTCGATGTCACCGCTTGGCGTCAGTTGCAAATCCAAAGCTGCGTAAAAATATCCAGGTGTAAGCGAGGCGCTGAATGTCTTGATGGTCTGCCAAGTTTCGATTTGCCCCCATTTTTTGTCCATATCAACTACGGTTGCTTTATATGAATTTGGAGCATCTTCAATCTTGGGTATGCGCCGCTGAGACTTTCTGAACAGGCTTGACATGCCTGGAAGTTCGTAGTTCAACCGCTTGCCAACACGTGTGATCAATTTGTCCTTTGCACCTTCTTTGATATCTAAAACGAGTGCTTGATACACACTCTCATCAGGCAACTGACCGGATAATTCATCCCATTTCTTGAGCTCTTCGGTGGTTCTTGGCAGATAATTTGATACGATCGGATCTTCTACACCTCGCCATAGCATATCGCCAATTGGAATCAGGAAAGAGATCAGGATAAAGATAAACAATGGCGCGACAAGCGACAAAGACTTCATTTTCTCTCGCCTCAATGCGCGGGCGAGACTAATTTTCAACGGCGTGCCGTCAACCGTTGTCAGGGGCTGTGCGCGTGGTTGAGCAGCGGTACTCAAGACATTTTGCGATTGTATTGACTATTGGACTGAATGCAAGGCTATTAGACATAAATAGCCTTGCATTCAGTGGGTCATGCTGAGACAGTAGCTAAAAATCAACGATTAAGCTTAATTCGCAAGCCAGGCCGCGAACTGCTCATTCAAATCATCTTCGTTATCTGCCCACCATTCATAGTTGTAAAGCAAAGTTGTCTTTGAATTGTTTGGATCGGTCGGCATATGGGGAGCCATATCGATACCGAGAGTTGCATGTGTGCTGACGAGCGGTGCAGATGAGGCGCGAGCGGGACCGTACGAGATGAACTTCGCCTGATCTGCGAGTCGTTGCGAATCAGTTGCAAATCGGAGAAACTTCAGCACTTCATCACGGTGAGGCGCGCCTTTTGGTACAACCCAGCCATCAATATCGAATACCTGCCAATCCCACATAATCGCGACTGGCTGCTTTTCTTCTTCAATCAGCGAAAAGAGTCTGCCGTTGTAGGTTGAGCCCATAACAACCTCGCCATCCGCTAGCAACTGCGGGGTCACAGCACCTTTGCCTTTATCCCACCAGATTACGCTGTCTCTTATGCTGGCGAGTTTTGCAAATGCACGAGACAAGCCTTCTGGTGTCTCAAGGGTGTCGTAGATTTCATCCGCTGCTACACCATCTGCAAGCAAGGCCCATTCCAAATTGACAATAGGTGCTTTTTCGAGTGAGCGTTTACCCGGTATTTTTTCAAGATCAAATACATCGGCGATTGAGGTTGGCGGCACTTTCACCAAATCGGTGCGGTAGCCGAAAGTTGTTGAGTAGACAATCTGCGGGATGAAGCATGGCGATACAATCAAGTCACCAAAGTCTTCTGTTGCTGAAGTGCCATCGGGAGCAGGCGCAAGCACAGTATCGTGATCAATCTCCTCAACCAGGCCTTCGTCACACAGTCTGATGGCATCCGATGCAATGGCATCAAGCAGCGACCATGATACATTTCCTACCTCAGCTTGCGCTCTGAGCTTGGCAACTCCTTCGCCCGCTGTGTCATCATTGATGATGTTGATATTCGGGTTCATGGCCATATACGGCTCATGATAGGCCTTCTGCTGGCTTGC
Organism: Arenicellales bacterium; assembly: GCA_965200545.1. GTDB lineage: Bacteria > Pseudomonadota > Gammaproteobacteria > Arenicellales > JAJDZL01 > JAJDZL01. Next base: position 41,358 of record CBDAUJ010000003.1, read on the forward strand.
GGTGTATGCGCCGCCCCACGATACTACAATCAGATCGGAGGTTTGCGCGACGGCACTACCACTAGCCAATACCAACGCCGCAACTCCTGCAACCCCGGTTGCTTTAGCAAGAAGTCCGCGTTTAATTTTTGTATTCATTGAATTTCTCCAAAATTAGACTTGAATCAAAATATTTTTCCTAGAGATTATTGGATAACCACCTCAAGTTAGATTCGCGATTATGCCACAAATTCAAATCAATCAAATTTATTTTTCGGCTTGATGGTTCTGCCGTGCGCAGGGTTCAATATGCAGATCAGCGGCGCGCCTCAAATTCTTCAGCACTCCCGCACAATTTTATTTTACGATACGCGTATTTGTCTGTCAGAGGATGGAGCAAATGAGCGGAATTCAAAATCGTCAGCACGGCGCGATGGAATACAGCACGGCGCCGGTGGACCTTGATACAGTCAGGCGGTATCGCGCCGGCCGTGTCCGTGCGCAGCTGCTGCAGCACGATCTGGCCGGGGCTTTGGTGTTTGATCAGCTCAACACCCGCTATATCACGGATGCAACCAATATGCAGATTTGGTGCTCGCACTATGAGGCGCGCTGCGCCTTTATTGCTGCGGAAGGTCCCATCATTTTGTGGGACTTCGGCAATTTGCCGCATCTTGCAGAGGATTTGCCGACCATTGATGAGTATCGTGTGATGAAACCGTTCTATTTCTTCGGAGCGGGCACACGCTGTGCAGAAAACGCCAAGATTTTTGCCCGTGAAATAGCTGATCTTGTGCACCAGTACGGAGGCGGCAACCGCAGAGTGGCAATTGACCGCTGCAGTGCTTTGGGGCTGCAGTCGCTGGCTGCCGCCGGACTGGAAATGATTGAAGGCCAGGACATCATGGAAGTGGCGCGTGTGATCAAGTCGGCTGAAGAACTTGAACTGATGCGTTATGCCGTGAATGTCTGCGAGCAGGCCGTGACCAATGTGCGCGCCGCATTGGAGCCTGGCATTACGGAGAACGCGCTTTGGGCAAAACTCCACGAGACCAATATCGCGCTTGGGGGCGAGTGGATTGAAACACGCCTGCTGTCATCCGGTCCGCGCACCAATCCCTGGATGCGCGAATCCTCCATGCGCAAAATTGAAAAAGGTGACATGATGAGTTTTGATACCGATCTGATTGGTCCATACGGTTACTGCTGCGACATGTCACGCTCATGGATTTGCGGCGATGTGAAGCCCACCGAGGAGCAGTCTCGAATCTACAACTTGTCAGTTGAGCAGATCAAGCACAATACCGAACTTCTCAAAGCGGGTGTGAGTTTTAGAGAGCTGGCCGAAAAAGCCTGGCCGATTCCAGATGAGTTTGAGCCCACTCGCTACGGGGTGATCATGCACGGCGTCGGGCTGGCAGACGAGTATCCAAGCATCAAGCACAGCATCGACTTTGAAAGCAAAGGCTATGATGGTGTACTGGAAACAGGAATGACCGTGTGCGTTGAATCCTACATTGGATCGAAATATGGCGGAGAAGGGGTGAAAATCGAAGAGCAGGTCCTGATCACCGATACAGGCTTTGAAATGCTCACCGCCTATCCTTTGGATGATTGGTGGCAGGCGGCCTAGAATCTGCGCTGATGCATAAGGTCATGGGTGAACTCGAATAAGCTGTCGAGTTCCGGGCCCAATTGTGCAATTCGCGGGTCCGATGTTGTGCCATTGAGGTAGCGGGCATAAATCTGCATAAAAATGACGCAGTGCTTGAATGCGGTGAGCACACGGTAATAGTGGATGTCAGAGACATCCTTGCCACTCGCCTGTGCATAGTAGCGCACCAGTTCCGTTCGTGACATCCAGCCCGGTGAAGAGGCGGTAGGCATCTGACCGATTGCGCTCAGTGCCGGCGGGTCGTTCGGCTCAATCCAATAGCTGAGCAGTGTGGCGAAATCAAACAAAGGGTCGCCGCGGGTGCACATATCCCAGTCCAGTAGTGCAACCGGTGTGACAAAGTCAGTCGCATCCAGCACCACGTTGTTCAGCTTGAAGTCATTGTGCAACAAAGTCACCGCGCCGCTCGGAGTTTTCTGCACCGCCAGCCATTGAATAATTTCCAATGCGGTTTTGGGCGGCTTGCGATCTGCATAGATATCTTTGGCTGCAAAGTGGTATCGCTTGATCCAGCCTCGGACGGCGCGGATGAGAAAACCTTCGGGCGCCCCCAGTTCACCAAGCCCTACACTTGCCGGATTCACCGACTGCAGCTGATGCAGCACATCAATCAGCATGCGTGACAACAAATCTGTGCGCTGATGCAGGGCGGCTGGCAGATCCTGATGAATCACAGCGCCTTTTCGATATTGCATGATCAGAAATTTGGCGCCCAAAACATCGGTCCGCTCACACACCAAGATGGCGCGGGGCGCCAGCGGAAACTGCTGCCAAAGCTGTGATGTCACCCGATACTCGCGTGTCATGTTGTTGGCTCCGGGTGGCAAGTTGCCCAGCGGAGGGCGGCGCAAGACACAGGGCTCGCCGTCAATTGTCAGCAGATAGTTCAGATTTCCAAAACCCCCAACAAACTGGCGCGGTGCTGGAGTGGATGACAAATGCAAGTTCCTGTCGGCAAGATAAGATGCAAGTTTTTTCCAATCTTGAGACTGCTGATGAGCGATTGGAAAAAACCGATCGGTTGTCAGTTCACTCAGCTTTGTGCTCACGACTTGGCAGAACCAGTGTCTTCAAATCATGAGGAAACATTTTGACAAGTGTGCCTGCATTTGTATTTTCGAAACAGGCTGATCGCCAGCTTGCGGTCATTGACCGTTGATGTCATTGAGTACGACGAAGATTTCCCGCTGGAGCCAATTTTTTATGAGAATCCACAGTGGCGAGTGCAGCAGGTGTACAGGCATTGTTTGAATGAATCTTACGGCCTGTTTGTTGACTGCAAAGCGCAAGAAGCCGCTGCCAGCGGGATATCTCGGCGAATAGCTTAAATTCGGCATTGGAGCAGATACTACGGTGCAAATGGGGCGAATATTGCGTCCATTCAGATTAATCGCCCGTTATAACGATTATGATTCGCACTTCCGGCGAGATTGCAATATGCAGCGTTATCGCGGCTGATCTGAGAATGAATGTTTTTGACTCATTGTGCAATGGATGTCACTGCCTGTAAGAGGCAGAGAGCTGTGCATGCGTCTTTTGTCACTGTGGTGTCATTGTACTGGCGTTGCCGACAAGCTTGTTGTCATGACAAGCCACCGGCAGAATTCATCACCCTTTCACAGGAGTGAATCGGACTTGGTTTAGCTAATGATTGGCATCGCGCTTGATCAACTGGATATCTTCGGCTGACAGCCCTGTGTAGCGCTGAATTTCCTGCTCTGACTTGCCATCGCCGAGCAGCAGGCGCGCAAATTCGCGCTTTGCCGCCTGCATGCCGTCCTCTCTGCCTTGGCTGATGTATTTCGCCATCCACTGATTTGAAAGCTCTTCAAGTGTCTTCATATTGTCCTCGCCTTGCTGCTGCACTTCCTGCGCTGGGTTGCCATCGCCGAGCAGCAGGCGCGCAAATTCGCGCTTTGCCGCCTGCATGCCATCCTCTCTGCCTTGGCTGATGTATTTCGCCATCCACTGATTTGAAAGCTCTTCGAGTGTCTTCATGCTGTTTTCACCTTGCTGCTGCACATCCTGCGCTGACTTGCCATCGCCGAGCAGCAGGCATGCAAATTCGCGCTTTGCCGCCTGCATGCCATCCTCTCTGCCTTGGCTGATGTATTTCGCCATCCACTGATTTGAAAGCTCTTCGAGTGTCATCATGTTGTTTTCGCCTTGCTGTTGTATCCATTGCTCTATCACATTATCGGCGCCGCTGCCGCGTCTTTTGACTGCCATTATAAAGTCTTTGACCTGCGCTCTGATTTCCGCCGCGTTGCCGGAGTCTTCCAGGGCCTGAAACATCGCTGCGATACTGTCTTTGAACTCCCCGGCAGCACTCGTGTGCAGTGCTGCCAGCAGCGCACTGAGAAAATGTTTTTGCGGCAATTTGCCGGAAAGATACAGCTCGCGCTTGTCGAACAGCACAAACCCGCTTTCGATCCCGATGCTCAGCTGCTGGAACACAGGCGGCTGCTCAATCATCTCGCTGAGGCGTACCGGAGCCCGCCACGGCTGCTCGCCGCTATAGACCACCACCGGCAAGATCAGCGGCAGCAGCGTTCCGGCTCGTCGATCGGTCTCGGCGCTGAGCACCTCATACCACTGCAGCACATACGAGGCAATGCGCAATGCCATGTTCGGGTCGACCCGCGACTGCATTTCAAGCATCAGAAGCATATACCCTTTACTACCGCCGCGCCGCCGGAATTTCCACATCACATCATTGCGTCGCTGGGTGAAGCTGGAACGTGTCGGCGCTACTGTCTCGGTCGGGTGCAGCTCAAAGGAGTCAAAGTCAATCTCCTCGATTATCTCCGCGGGCAGCGCGAATCTGACAAACTGCCGGATGAACCACAGCTTTGCGTAGATAATCCGGTACGGGGAGTCAAGGTCTTTTCGGCGAGTCATTGCATCCTCTGGGTAAAAAATCAATCACACTGCTCGGCAGCAGGCGATACAATAGCCAATCAGACTTCAAACTGGCAAGAAAAATTCAATATTCGCCAGAAAGAGTTTCTGCGTTACGAAAAGTGAGTGTTTACACTGTAAACACCCGGTTTTTGCTGTTGCTATTCGAGTGATGATGCACCACAGTCGATGTTTTTGACGGGCTGGAGTTGCATTTGTAGTAGGTGAAAGCGCATAATCCCTTATTGCTGAGCTGGATTTGATTGACACCTCTGCTGGACATGAACATTGTGCGCTTGCAATGCATCATCGGGGAAAGTGTTTGAAGGCTGACATCTCAGCAACCGCGGCTTGGGGTGTCAAAAATCGGTTTGCAATCAAGTACTGTCACAGCACACCGTCAGATTTCTCTGAACATTGTGTCCGACAATCGTCTTGAAAGCACAAATACTAAACACCTTTCCAGACGACGATGTTGAAATGACCTCACAGCTTGCTGCCAGTCTTGCTTGCGGCAGATTGAATCAGGCGGAAAATAACGGAGGCTCTCAACTTGAAATTTTAATGCACGGCATATCAATCAAAAAGTAAACGGTGCTTTTCTACTGGTTGAATTCACTTATGCGTGATGTCTCATCCATAGCGATTCTCAAGCAATGCGTTTCACATGCCGCCCATCGCGATGATTCCCCTTAAAAATGCTATGGACCTCCTCTGAAAAACTGAAATTCGATCTCTCAGGCTGGTGGCCGCTTGATAGGTCACAGGCACTCTGCGCATTATTGAGAGAACGCGGCACACAAATCGCAGCCATACAGCCATCATGATAAAATTTGCTTCAGTCGATTGGAACAGCAATTCCTATGAGTCGAGAGACTTTCGCCAAGCCGCCTCCCGCTCAACCAAAACCCGAATCAACCTGGTTGAGGCGAACAGATCGTTCAGACGGGAAGCGCGAACCTTTCTTTTTTGGGAGAGATCGTGAGTATGAAATTTTTCGATCCGCCGTGACCTCACTTCAAGACGGTGAAATCGGTGGAGGTACAATGATCTTTCAGGGTGCCCCAGGAGCAGGTAAAACTGCTCTTATGCAGGAGTGTATGGAAGCCGTCAGGCGGCATTCCAGCCACTCTAATCCTTGGGTATGTATTTCGTTGATGCCCGAGACGCTGACATCAGCCGCTCAGGTTATGGAGATTATTCTGGACGCTGTCAATAAGGAGAGCCAGCGTCTGTTGCAGATGGTGCCTGAGCCAGCCTCAGGAACGATAAGAGAGTGTTTGAAGCTGGGTCAGAGCCTGGATACCGCATTATCTGAGCGAGGAGTGGCAATAGGTGGTTTCTCAGTCGGTGGAAAGCCGAAAAGCAATCTGGACACAAGGCTGCTTGCGCAGCCCGTTTTTACACAAGCAGCCCCGCTGTTGAAGAGATTTAATTTGGTTGTGTTTGTGGATGAGGCGCAGAGTATGCCAGTTGAAGAGGCGACCAAAGGCGTGATGAACTGTCTCCATAATCCGCCAGAGAATATTCCTCTCATTGCCGCTTTTTTTGGATTGAGTGACACCAAGCAGGTGATGCGTGATTGCGACCTGTCGAGGCTTCCTGACAAAAGAGTTGCAAATCTAGAGCCGCTTTCGATAAATGACGCGAGGGTATCCTTGCGAAAAATTCTCGACACCTATTATCAGGGAACAGATGCAGAGAAAACGCATTGGGCTCATCAATTGACTGAGTTGTCGCAAGGCTGGCCTCAGCATATCAACCGCATCGGGGTCGCCGCGAGCTCTGTAATTCGCTCCAATGGCGGCAGTGTGGAAAGGCATTTGCTTGGGAAAGCGATCGCCCAAGGAATCAAGTGTAAATCGGCTTACTATGCAGAAAAGCGCGATGCCGGGTCACATGATCCTGAGCTGTATAAACGGCTCGCCATTGCCGCCTCTGGAAACGAAGGCGGGGTACTGAATCGCAATGAAATCAGAAATATCGTCACTTCGGAACTGAATCGAAATCAGCAGTCATTCGACGATTTCATGACTCAAGTTCTGCACGCAGGTTTACTCGCTCCCTTAACGAATGATTCGCACCAATTCCGTTTCCCAATTCCATCTATTCGAGACTACTTGAAGACGTATCCGCACAACCTTGAGACACAGTCCGGAATCTGTAAAGAGTGATTGGTTGCTGTCGGTCAGAACGGCGCTTGCCTCATTGCATCCAGGAGATATGAGCTATTGCGATCGAGGTTTTTCCAAAGCTTTGGAAATACGCAGAACACAGTATGGTTCTTGCCATGTTCATACCGCTTGGCCCAACCTATAATACCCGCAATTTCTTGTTCATCATTCACCAAAGCGAAAATTATGGATCCGAACAAACCAAGAAATCCTGGTCGAGTTGAGTGGTCGGGGGAAAACCCTGGCATTTACTTGAAAGTCGACCCCGAAGGAGACTGGTCATCACTTGGCATATTTTTTAGAGTCACACTGTCGCCGCACGGCTCCGGCATCACGATGATTGTTCTTGAGAATCCGGATGAGGAAAAGGGCTATCCGGACTGTAACAATTTATGCCTGACCGACAATCGAGCGCTGACAGACTATCTGATTCGCAACTTCATGTCAAAATTTCCGTCTTTCCGCGGCAAGCGGGGACTGCAGGCGATGACCTGTCTTGATTTTGATGAGGTGACCAGCCGCGGGCACTTTACCGATTACCGTACCGAATCAATCATTGCGCAAGACACAGAAGTGACCATGTCATGGAGCGAAATGGGGGAGCCGTTTGCCGCGGAAGTTGCAGTCGAGTCATCTGCTACCGGCGAGCATGAGATGTACAGTGTTTTCTTGGAGGCCAAACAGGCATCCATCAGTGTTAATGGTCATCCGTTCCCGGGTTCAGTGACCACACGAAACTTTCTCGGCCGGGGAAATGAGCGCCGCGTTTATCGCACTGTCTGAAACCTGGATAACCCCATCTGCCGGTTAAGGTCTGATTTTTGCGAGCTGCGCGGCTGTCAGAACTTTTCCGACGACCGCCAGCAGCTCGCCTTTGGTCACAAGCCCGCGGTGTCCGCGAATGAACGCAATCCCCTCGCAAGTGAAAGTTACCGGTCTCGGCGGATTGCCGATTTCTTCTATATCGTGTATCCAGCCCACGCAGTCACCTGCGCACACGTGATCACCGGGTTCAAAAACAGGTTCAAAAATTCCGCTTGTCGGTGCGTGAATCTGCTGCTGGTGGGTTTGTATCTCCACGTACTCAATCGGATGCGCCGGCACTGCGGGCGCACCCGCCAGAATGCCGAGATGCTGCAGACAGTTCGTGATGCCGCGCTCGCCAATTTCGAGTGTTCGCGGTGGAATCTGACCTCCGCCGCCTAATTCAGCGGCGACGGATGGAATCTTGTTGCGAAACGCGGCGGCATTGACACTGCCGCGGTCATTGAGCTGTCCCATCACCCAGACAAGCGGACAGCCAAAAACTTCAGCCAAATCGAAATTATCCTGCGTCAGCTGCGGACTGTTTTCGACATTCATGGCCATTGCACAGGGCTCAAACCAGGATGCCTTGCCGCCCGCATGCAGGTCAATGACAGCATCGCAGACAGGCATGACAGATTTTTCTATAAAATCTGCAATCAGCTGCGTCGGCGTACCCTCGCAATCGCCCGGAAAAGTACGGTTCAAGTTCGCATTGTCGAGCGGTGAAATCCGTGCAGAATTCTTTAGCGCCGGCGAATTCAGCGCGGGGAATACAATCAGACGTCCCTGAATTTCATCGCAGCGGGTTTGCTGCAAAAATTTCAGCAAGGCAACCGGGCCTTCAAACTCATCCCCATGCACACCGGCGGTCATCAGTACCGTCGGACCTTTCCCATTGACAATCACACCGACCGGCACATTGATGTTGCCGAGTGCGATCTGATTGTCCGAATACTTGAACATGACATCGCCGCAGCGCTGCCCTTCGGCAATGAAATCGACATCTGTGTAGAGTCGAGTCCGTTGCCAGTCAATATCGAGATAGTTGCTCATTTTTCTTGCCATGATGGGTATTGCGGGTGAGCCACGGATCGCAATGCCGAGAGTAACGCCGGGAAGTTGCTCGTCCAATGAAGCGCTGGCTGCATGAATCCGAGGTGCTGTTCTACCCGGTGGTTGCGAGTTTGTTCAGTTCGGTCATGGCGGCCTCGAAAAGGGCAAGCGGATAGCGATAAATCCCGCCGCCGATTCGTCCATCAGTGCCTTGTCGGTCAATTATCCCCAGACTGACAATCGGTGTGGTTTGTGTTTTTAAGACGGTTGCAGCGCACAGGCCGGTGCGCAACTGCAGCGTTCCGAATTGATCGTTCTCAGCAAGCAGAAGCTTGCGGGGCAATTCCAAGCAGTCATCGGGCAGATAGCGCTGCAATGCCTCGCGCTGCGGTTTGGAAAAAGACACGGCCATCGCACCAAATCCAAGCGCATCAACAATCGCGCTGTCGCCGATCGCACCGGTTGCGCGGCTTGCCGGACAGTTGCCCAGATCACCCGCCGGCGGGGTCGCTTTGACGGTAAACCAGCGTTTTGGCAGACCTGAGATTTTGATGCCGACCTCGTCGCCGTTGCCGGCTGCGGCTGTGATGAGACTGCAGTCCTGAACGCCTTCATGTTCACTGACCATGCACTTGCAAGCCGCCATCCATAGATTGAGGAAGAAACTGGGACTTTGCGTAAGAAATGCCCGAATTCTTTCGTGATTCATGAGCGTGTGCGAAAAACTGCGATCGATCAGTTCTGCCGTTGCCGCGGCTGTGCGACCGTGACAATCATCACCCTTGCGCAGCGAGCGCCGCGCGATTGGAATCAGTGGAACAGGACACTTGAGGTTGTGATTCAGCAAGTCAGCAAGCTCAGTATTGATCCAGCGCAAGTGCTCGACAACTTCGCGTCCGAATCTGCCCAGTCGCATGGCGGGCCCGCTGCCGCCGTTCAGTGGCGCGTACGCAGCGTTTTTGCGAGCCGGCAAGCCGACAATCTCATGCAGCCACATGGATGCCGAAACTACACCTGCGAGCGGCACCACGGTATTGAAGTCTTGCGCCGGCTTGAGTGCAACGGCACCGTTTCGAATCATTGCCATGGCCTCGTCGCACCCGCCCGCTTGCCCTTCAAAGCAAAGGGCCGCGCAAGCGGAATTGAGTACCGATGCTGGCACTCGCGCTACGGAGGCGAAGGGCGGCCCGGCGTGCAAAATGGTCGTCTTCTCTAGGTTCAGCGCTTCTGCCGCCAGACAGTTGCGCTGCCAAAGCGGCACAGTCTGCACCAGGCTGTGCACCGTATTTTGATCAACAAGCTCGAACATAGTCTGCCAAAATATATCTCCGTCGAGTCGGGCGCGAATGAAGATCAGATTCTCATCGGCTCAGGCATGCCGCTGTGTGCTGCGGCTTGAGTCGCCAATCTGGCTTTCCATTTCTGACATATTCTCGAATAATTTGTCCAATCAAATCAACTCGCGCAGGATAAAATTCTTGTCAATGAAATATTCGTTCACACATTCAATGCGGATTTGTGGATAATCGTACCATATTACCGCGAGTGAGTTCGTGTCCAATGCAATTCGCTTGATGAGTCGGTTATGCGTGTTTGTGTCTCCGGATGGGACGCATGTCGAATCAGGTTTGCATTGGGTTCGATTGAGTCAATTTTGCATTGCCGCTGAACTGAAGTTGCAGGTTTATTCGTTAAAGCAGTCACCCCATCAGAAGCACAATTCACCCGCCAACCGAAAACTCGGCAGAATACCGATTATGAACAAACCTATTGAACGTCCGGGACTCGGCAGCATTGAAGCGCACATGGTGATGCCAGATAAGTCGCTTTTTGCCGATGCAATCATTTGCATCGGCTCCAACGAAAGTGTATTTGGTCCGGGTCATGACGCCAAACTGGCGTCTTTGCACTACCTGTCCCGAAATTATGAGCGCTATCCCGACGGTGCCGAATACGAGCTTTGCGTTGCGATTGCGCGTCATTTTGAGCTCCAGGCAGAAGGCGTCGTCTGCGGACACGGCTCAGACGATTTGCTGGCGCGGCTGGCGCATGCGTACCTGCGCCCCGGTGAGCAGATGATCTGCAGCGCCAACGGCTACAAGAAGTTTCCCAATTACGCGTTCGCCAACGACGCGCTTCCCGTGCTTGCACCCGATCAAAATTTTAGAGCTGATGTGGAGCACATTCTCTCCAATGTACGCAGCGCTACCCGTATGGTGATGCTGGCCAATCCGGATAATCCGACTGGCAGCTGGCTCACAGGAGAGGAAGTGCGGCACTTGGCTTCTAGCTTGCCGTCATCGGTGCTGCTGGTGCTGGATTCGGCCTACTTTGAATATATGGAAGATCCGGCATATGAAAATCCGAAAAATCTGGTTGAAGAATTTGACAATGTCGTGATGTCACGTACTTTCTCAAAATTATTTGGACTGGCCGGGTTGCGGATCGGCTGGCTTTATGCATCACCGCAGATCGCCGCCAGCATTCGAAAAATCGGCGCCACTTTTCCAATTTCCAGCGTTGCCGCGAATTGTGCGCAGGCCGCACTGGGCGACCACATGCATCAGAAATACGTGCGCGCCAGCAACTTGCAGTCCCGAGAATTGTTTGTAAGGAGTCTGAAAAGTCTCGGCATTCGAACTTATCCCAGCCAGACGAATTTTGTGCTGGCAGATTTCTCAACCGCTGGCGTTCAGGCGCAGCAGGTATATGACCAGCTGCTCAATCACCGTATCGTGGCTCGCAGATTGAGATCAAGCGCGTTTGAGAATTGCATACGCTTTACGATAGGCCGCCGGTCTGAAATGAGAGTTGTCGCGCGATTCCTGGGCAAAATACTGAAGCAGCTGCAAAAGTAAGCGCTGCACTGAAAGAGAGTCTTTTTATGCAGGCGAGTGGCGATGCGATAATCAATGCCCTCAAGTTCGCTGAAGTTCGCACAGTGGTTGCGCTTCCAGACATTGTGACTTGTGCCGATCTGCTCTGGCCGATTTCCGGCGATCCGAATTTCAAGCTGATCTCGATTTGCAAAGAAGATGAGGGTGTATCCATCTGCGCGGGCCTTTCCTATTGCAATGAGCGCGCAATTTTGCTGATGCAGAATACCGGATTTTTAGACTCGATCAATGCGATTCGCGCCATTGCGGTGGACTATCAGCTGCCAATCGTGATGATGGTCGGCTTGCAGGGCATCGAATCTGATCGCGAGATGAGCCGCTCGCACAGTATGGCGATCCGCAGTTTGCCAAAGATATGCAGTGCGCTTGACCTTGCTTTTGAAGAAGTCCGCGAAGTGGCGCCCGATGTGCTGCAAGCAGGCGTTGCGGCGCGTATCCGTGACTGCTATGTGCAGTCTGCGCCGCATGTATTCTTTTTGCATTAGTTCTGGATTTTGCCTGCTGCATGATGAAGCGCGATTCCATTTTGCAAATTCTTGCCCAGCATTATCCGGACGGAATCGCCGTGGCTGTTTACCAGATGGCTTTTGACTGGATGCAAATCCGTCCGCATCCGCTGAATTATTTGTGTACGGGAGCCATGGGGCAGGCATCGTCGCATGCGCTGGGGCTGGCGCTCGGCGCACCGCATGAGAAAGTTATTGTGCTTGACGGTGATGGTAGCTTGCTGATGAATTTAGGCAGCCTGGTCACTATCGCCAGTGTGGCGCCGCCGAATCTCATCCACTTTGTCGGGCAGAACGGCACCTACGAGGTCAACGGCGCTTTTCCGATTCCCAATGCTGCGCAGATCGACTTTGCCGCCATGGCGCACGCCGCCGGCTACAAGCATGCCATTTCGCTGGATCAGGAGTCCGACTTTCGCGCACAGATCGGTGAGATTCTGCAATTGACAGGCCCGGTATTCATTTGTTTGCATATTGAGCCTGGACATCGCTATGAGCGCGACTACAGGATGATTCACGCCGCCGACACGCGTGATCGGTTTCGCACTGCATTGCAGGCGCGAATGTGCGCATCTTCGGTTGCCGGATAAGCGTCCGCATTTGCCTCAATCGGCAAAAGATCACCGTTTTCCCAGTTCAAATAATAAATGCCGCGGCTTTAACCCTCAGGAATTTTCATGCGCTTGTGTTTCCATCAAACAGTATCCGTGGAACTGCTGACTCGACGGCCTCTGCAATGAATCCGTCGGCCGCAAGAAAACGACCTCCAAAACAGAGTGTGATCTTCACCCGCAGGTCACCGCTGATCGATATTGCGCAGCTCGTGATTTTCGCTGGCGCTGTGGCCTGGGTCGTATTCGAAGGCGCACAAGCGATGCGGTACAACTGGCAGTGGTATCGAGTCGATCAGTTCCTGTATCGGGTTGTCGATGGAGAGTTCATTGCCGGACAGCTGCTGCGCGGATTGACCGTGACCTTCGAGATCACTCTGTTCAGCATGGGGCTGACACTGTTGATCGGTCTGATTACCGCATTGCTGCGCATGTCAAATTCGTTCTCCGGCAAATTGCTGGCCAACATCTACTTGGAGTCGATTCGCAATACACCCCTTTTGGTGCAGCTGTTTTTGTTTTACTTTATCGTTGCGCCGATTGCTGGCATTGATCGATTTTGGACTGGAGTACTGTGCCTGAGCTTTTTTGAGGGCTCGTTTGCGGCGGAGATTATCCGAGCCGGCATCCAGTCCGTGCCACGCGGTCAGACTGAGGCGGCAAATGCACTGGGATTCAATCGGTTTGATCGCTTTCGCGATATTATTCTGCCGCAGTCTGTGCCTTTGATTCTGCCGCCGATGACTGGTTTGATCATCAATTTGATCAAGCACTCTGCGATTGTCAGTGTCATTGCGGTGGCCGATTTGACCACCGAGGGACTGAACATTATTTCGGAAACTTTCATGGCTTTCGAAATTTGGTTTACGGTGGCGGCGATTTACCTGGTCGTCACCGTGTCACTTTCGTTGTTTGTCTCGTGGCTTGAGTCAAGAGCCAGGCGAGGCCGATAACGTTCACTTTATTCATTGGAGAATTGCAACTATGAAAATCAAGTCAATATTGAGCGCTGCGCTCATAGCCTGCGCACTTGCATTTGCCGGCGCCGCTGGCGCTGCGGATCAAGATTTGGCGGCGAGCAGTGTGCTCGAAGAAATCAAAAAAAGAGGCTCGCTGCGGGTCGGCATGTCCACCTTCGTGCCTTGGGCGATGCGTGACAAGCAGGGCGAACTGATTGGTTTTGAGATTGATGTCGCAACGAAAGTAGCGGAGGATATGGGGGTTGAGGTCGAATTTATACCGACCGCCTGGTCCGGCATTATTCCCGCTTTGATTGCGCGCAAATTCGATGTCATCATCGGCGGCATGTCCATTACACCGGGCAGAAACCTGACTGTCAACTTTACTGCACCCTACGCGCATTCGGGACAGCAGATGGTGGCCAGCAAATCACTTGCAGACGGTTTCAGTGTCCCCGATTTCAATGGGTCGGATGTGACAATTGCCTGCCGCCGCGGCGCCACGCCATGCAACGTTGCGCAGAAAATGTTTCCTAAAGCGAACATTGCTCGCTTTGATGATGATGCTCAGGCTTTTCAGGAAGTGGTCAACTCCAATGCGCATGCGATGATCTCATCGGCGCCAAAGCCGCGTTTTTGGATGAGCCGCTATCCGGAAAAATTATTTATGCCGACCGAAGAAAACCTCACCACCGGCGATGAGGCGTTCGCCTTGCGCAAGGGTGATCCAGATGCAGTCAATTTTTTCAGCAACTGGATACTCGTCCACACAAGCAACGGCTGGCTCAAAGAGCGGCATGACTTCTGGTTCACCACGCAAACTTGGGCGGATCAGGTAGACGAGCAGTAGCGCCTCGATACGCACTCGGGGCTTCTGCGCGCCAACGCGAAGCTCCGAGTCTGTCCCGCGCCGCAAACTGATTATGTCCGAATACCGCAAAGCTCCGCCGGCGGTGCGCAAAAGCCGGGTAACGCTGCTGGATATCACGATTATCAGTATCGTTATCGCGATCGTCATCGCTGTTTACTATCGGGTCGAGCACGTGCTGGTCTACAACTGGGATTGGCCGCTGGTGATGAGTTATGTGATCCACATCGACGAGGTGACTGGTGCTGTGCTGCCAAACTTGTTCCTCAAAGGCGTGGCGATGACCTTGCGGCTAGCGTTTTGGGGCACTGTGATTGCGGCGGTCATCGGCATTGTAATGGGCCTTTGCCGGGTAAGCAACAATCTGTTTCTGCGGGTCGGAAGCAGGCTGTATGTCGAGCTGATTCGGAATATTCCACCGATCGTCTTCATCTTCGTCTTTTACTTCTTTATCAGCAGTCAGCTGATACCGCTGCTGGGCCTTCAGAACGTGGGCAAGGACGCATCACCGGCCGCTGCGGCGGTGCTTGAACTGTTGTTTGGGCCGCCGGAGCTGTTTGAGAATTTCCTTGCCGGACTGATTTGTCTGGCGGTTTTTGAGGGCGCCTACATTACCGAGATTGTTCGCGCTGGGATTCAATCGATCAGCAAAGGGCAGTGGGAGGCGGCGCGTGCGGTCGGACTGTCAAAATTCTTCGTGCTGCGCGATGTGATTCTTCCGCAAGCGCTCAAAACCATATTGCCGCCACTCGCAGGACAGTTCATTACGCTGATCAAGGATTCAAGTATCGTGTCACTGATCTCGGTCCAGGAACTGACGTTTCTGACCCAGGATGTGTCCAATACAACCACCCACTTTTTTGAGGCATGGATGATCACCGCCGCGCTGTATTTCATGATGTGCTTCCCGCTTGCCGTCATCTTCCAGAGATTTGAGCGGCGAGGGCTGGGCATGCAGAAGAACTGAGGAGCTTGCAACATGAATGAATCTATGCCAGCACGCACTGCGCCGAGCACAGAAAAAGTTTACCTGGAGATTAATGGGCTGGGCAAATGGTATGGCGAGTTCTGCGCCTTATGGGATGTCAGCCTGAAAGTCAAGTCTGGCGAGAGGGTGGTTGTCTGCGGTCCATCCGGGTCGGGCAAGTCCACTATGATTCGCTGTGTCAATCTGCTTGAGACATTTGAGGCTGGCGAAATCCGGGTCGATGGCGAAAAGGTCGTTGAAGCGGCGAGGTCAATCCAAGCCATTCGCCGCAAAGTTGGCATGGTGTTTCAGAGTTTCAACCTCTTTCCGCACATCACGGTGCTGCAGAACTTGATGCTAGGGCCGATCCGCAACCTGAAAGTTTCCAAGAATGAGGCCCGGGACACAGCGCTACAGTATTTGGAAAAAGTACGGATCGCAGAGCAGGCCGGCAAGTATCCAAGCCAGCTTTCGGGCGGACAGCAGCAGCGTGTTGCCATCGCTCGCGCGCTGTGCATGCAGCCTGAAATGATGCTGTTCGATGAGCCGACCTCGGCACTGGATCCAGAAATGATTTCCGGAGTGCTGGACATCATGGTTGAGCTGGCTGAGGGCGGCATGACTATGGTAGTCGTGACCCACGAAATGGGGTTCGCGAAACAGGTCGCTGACACGATGGTGTTTATGGATCATGGTGAAATCGTTGAGGTTGCGCCGCCGAAAAAATTCTTCAGCAGTCCCGAAAGCGAGCGAACCCAGCTGTTTCTCAGTCAGATTCTCTCTCACTGATCGCGCGGCTCGATTCCGGTCATCAAACCTTCTGAGCCGTTGAAAATCAACCCGAAATACTCCCTGTTCTCACTGCTGCAGGGCGCGGCCGCCGGACACCGCAACTGGCAGCGCGCATGGCATGCTCCAGCACTGAAAAAAAAGTATGACGTCGTCATTATCGGCGGCGGCGGTCACGGCTTGGCGACCGCTTACTACCTGGCCAGAAGTCACGGTATTCACAACACTCTGGTGGTGGAGCGCAATTGGATCGGGGGCGGCAACAGCGGCCGAAATACAGCCGTGATCCGCTCGAATTACCTGCGTGAGCACAGCATCCGGTTTTTTGATCAGTCCGTCCGGCTGTACGAGGGACTCAGTCGTGATTTGAACTTCAACATTATGTTCAGCCAGCGCAGCGAGGTCGATGTGCTGCTGACAAATACCAGCCTGCGCAATATGCGGCGCCGCGCGCTGAATATGAATATGTGCGGTGTGGAATTCTCATTGATTTCTGCTGATGAAGTGCGTCGCCGCGTACCGATTCTGGCGCCTATGCGAGACTGTCGACTGCCAATTTTGGGCGGTGCGGTTCAAGAGCGGGCTGGCATTGCTCGGCATGATGCAATCGTCTGGGGCTATGCGCGAGCCGCAAGCGCTTATGGCGTTGACATTGCGCAGGATACCGCGGTGACGGCCATTCGGCGCAGAGAGAACGGGCAGATCGCTGCGGTGGAGACCAATCGCGGCTGCATTGAGACCGCAAAAGTGGCAGCGGCTGCCGGCAGCGACAATTCTGCGATTGCTGAGATGGCTGGACTTCAGCTTCCACTGCGGGTATTCAACTTGCAGGCATTTGTCTCTGAGCCCGTCAAGCCGATATTGGATGTTGTTGTCAATTGCCCGGACTTAGGGGTTTATGTCAGTCACTCTGACAAGGGCGAGCTCGTCATCGGAGGTGCAACGGACCCGCAGCAGATTTCATACCGCAAAGGCGGCAAGCTGGAGATTCTTGAAGAGACCGTCGCCGGGCTGCTGGAGCTGTTTCCAGCATTTCGCCGCCTGAAACTGCTGCGTCAATGGGGCGGAGCGCTGGAATTTGCCTATGATGCCAGTCCAATCCTCTCGGCCACTTCCATTCCAGGTTTCTATGTCAGTGCGGGCTGGTGGGGCGGATTCAAGGCGATTCCCGCCGGCGGAATGACTCTGGCACACACCATCGCTCGGGAAGAGCCGCATCCGCTGAGCGCATGCTATGGATTGAATCGCTTTGATTCCATGAATTTCCTGCTTGAAGGCGGCACCACTGTGCCCGCGTTTTGAATGATCTGGCTGCAGCCGTGAGTCCTGTGTTTCGAATTTAAGGTGCAGTTTTGCTTTTGATCCCTTGTCCGTGGTGCGGCGAGCGCTCCGAGTCTGAATTTCGCTGTGCTGGGCCCGTGCGGCCGGTACGCTCGGCAATGATTGACCAAAATGATGCTGAGTGGCTGGCGTATGTTACACAGATTGAATGTAAAAGGGGTGCAGTGGAGGAATACTGGCAGCATGAAAAGGGGTGCGGACAGTGGTTTCGGCTGCGCCGCGATACTGTCACTCACAAATTTTGCTAACGCAGACGGTCGGGGCAGGATTTTGGATCGAAGATTGGCACAAGGCGGTTTGATTGATCGGTCAGCGCCGCTCAATTTCACTTTCAATGGCAAAGCCTACAGCGGTTTTGCCGGTGATACGCTGGCATCTGCGCTGATGGCCAACGGGGTCGATGTCATCTCCAGGAGCTTCAAGTATCATCGGCCGCGCGGCATCCAGCAGCTTGGCTGCGCTGATGTCGGCTCAATGGTGCAGATCGAGGGCCGATCAGAGTCGCCGAATGAACTTGCCAGCACGACTGCTTTGCAAGATGGACTGTGCGCCCGCAGTGTCAACTGCTGGCCCAGTGTGAACTTTGATTTCGGCGGAGCATTGCGCCTGCTTTCGCCGCTCATCCCGGCGGGATTCTATTACAAGACATTCATGTGGCCGCATTGGCATGTCTACGAGCCAAATATCCGCAAGCTCGCCGGATTTGGACACGCGCCGAGGCAGTCGAGTGACGACTTTTTTGAAACCCGTTTCTGGCATTGTGATATCTTGATCATCGGCGCTGGTCCCGCCGGCCTGATGGCAGCCAGAGCTGCTGCGCAAAGCGCTGCCCGAGTGATCGTGATCGACGAGCAGCCGGCAGCGGGTGGCAGGCTGCGATTCAGCACAGCCAAGATCAATGGCATGGCCGCGAGCGACTGGGCTTCCCAGACGGCCGACTGGCTGGCCGCTCAAGATAACGTGCAATTATTGTCTGATGCCGTTGCATGGAGCTATCTTGAGGGCAATATGGTCTGCGCTGTCGAGCGCAATCCGCGTCCGCGTGAAATCGCAATGCGAAACTGGAAAATCTGGGCCAAGCAAGTCATCATCGCGACGGGGGCGATTGAACGAGGCATTGCTTTTGCCGGCAATGACAGACCCGGAGTGATGAGTACGGATGCAATTTGCTCCATGATTCGTTCCTATGCGGTCGCGCCGGGTCGGCAAGCTGTCCTTTTTGCCAATAACAATCGCGCCTACAGCGCTTTGGAACACCTCGCGGCTGCCGGCATTCAAATGAAGGCGCTAGTGGATGTTCGAAGACAAATCAGCAAGCAAGCGATGGAGTTCGCTCATCGTTACGTTTCGGAGGTCATCACTGGTGCAGTCGTTTCCAAAGCGTCGATGAAGCGTCGGCGTGTCGGCGGTGTCACGATTGCCGAACGGGCGACTGGCCGCACCCGTGTGATCGAATGTGACCTGCTTGGCGTGTCTGGCGGCTGGACGCCTTCAGTACATCTATTCTCGCAATCTCGCGGGTCGCTGGCTTACAGTGACGAGATAGCGGCCTTTTGTCCAGATCAGCCGCAGCTGGAAACGCTCGCGGCGGGCGCAGTACGCGGCGTTTTCTCGCTGCAAGATTCAATCTCCGATGGCAGGCGTGCCGGATTGAGAGCAATCCGCTCGCTGGGCTATATGCCATTGCAGACTGAGTTGCCTCAGGTTGCAGAGTCGCTGCAGTGCGAGTTGCAAATC
This sequence comes from Arenicellales bacterium, assembly GCA_965200545.1. GTDB lineage: Bacteria > Pseudomonadota > Gammaproteobacteria > Arenicellales > JAJDZL01 > JAJDZL01. The sequence continues at coordinate 60,622 of CBDAUJ010000003.1, forward strand.
GAGCCGTTCTGGAGCATCGATTCAGGCGAGAAAAGATCCAAGGCATTTATCGATTTTGCCGGCGATGTGACGGTATTTGATTTGCGCTTGGCTCGCCGGGAAGGGTATGAGTCGATTGAGCACCTCAAGCGCTATACGACTGCGGGCATGGGTCTGGATCAGGGCAAAACCGCGAACATGAGTGCGATCGGACTGGCTGCGGCTTTATCGGGACAGCATCCCGGCAGTGTCGGCACCACAACTTATCGGCCGCCGTATATGCCGGTTGAGTTCGGCGTGATTGCCGGCAGTCGCACGGGTGATCATATTTTGCCTTATCGCCGCACGCCCATGACCTCATGGCATCTGGCGTACGGTGCAGTGATGTTCGAGGCCGGCTTGCGCTGGCAACGGCCTGCATATTACCCGCAGCGCGGCGAAACCATGCGGCAGGCGATTGACCGTGAATGTCGAAGTGTACGCAATCAGGTTGGTATTTACGACGGCTCGCCGCTTGGAAAATTTGAATTGACTGGTCCCGATGCGGTCCGACTGCTCAATCTCGTCTATACCAATCGTTTTGACAATCTTGCACTGGGTCAAGGCCGGTATGGCATTATGCTCAGCGAAGATGGATTGATATTCGATGATGGCGTAACGTTCAGACTTGACCAGAATCGATATCTGATGACCTGCTCAACCGGCGGTGCGCATCAGGTCGAGCAGAAACTCGAGCGGCTTATCCATGTGGATCAGCCCGACCTCGATGTGACGCTGGTGCCGTGCACGTCGCAGTGGGCGAACGCAACGGTATGCGGTCCGCTGGCTCGCGATTTGCTCCGTGCCTGCGAGAGCAGTTTCAATTTTGAACGTGAAGATTTTCCGTTTATGCATTTGCGAGAAGGCACCATCGCCGATATGCCGGCGCGCATCGCTCGGGTCAGTTTTACCGGCGAGCTGAGTTTTGAGGTGAATGTGCCCAGCCGCTACGGCAGACAGCTTTGGGAATATCTGTTTGAGATTGGCCAGTTTGACAATATTTGCCCGGTCGGGTCTGAAGCGAGCCATGTGCTGCGGGTTGAAAAGGGTTTTCTGTCTCTGGGTCATGAGGTGGATGGCACAGTTGATCCCATTGATCTTGGCTTGGAGCGGCTGATGTCGAAGACCAAAGCTGACTTTATCGGCAAGCGCGCTGTCGAAATTCGACGCCGCAGCTCAATTCCCCGATATGAGCTTGTCGGATTGCTGCCTCAGGATCAGCACACAACGATACAAGAGGGGGCGCCGATCATGCCAAGCAGTCACGCAAAATCTTCGGAAGGATTTGTATCCGCCTGTGTCTGGAGCGGAGCTTGCGACCGCGTCATCGCCTTGGGATTGCTGCAAAACGGAAAAAACCGTCATGGTGAGGTGATCACTGTTCAGTCTGGCAAGAAATTTGTACCTGCTCAGGTCGGCAAGCCGGTCTTTTACGATCCGCAGGGCCACAAGCTGCGATCCTAGAAATGGGCTATCGCGTCAAGATTCTTCCCTTGGAGCAAAGGGCTTGGTTCAGCATCCGCGGCCGCGGCGATGCGCTGCAGTCGGCTCTCGCTGCGTTGAATTTCTCACGCTCTGGCTGGACTCAGAAAATCAATGCGACAGATCATTTGAACCTTTACCCGATCGGACCCGAGCACTACGTTTTGGACAGCGAGCTGCGATATGAAGATGAGCTGGATGCACGACTCAAAAGCGACTTGACCGATTGCGGTGTCGTCTGCACCAACATTTCAGACCTGTATGCCGGGTTTGCCGTGTGCGGTGAAGATGCCGCTGTCGTCTTGAGCCAGGCGACACCGCTAAATTTAATGGATTTACCAATCAAGACTGTCGCGGCGACCGAAGTCTTTTCGCTGCCGGCAATCGTTACCGCCAAGTCGGGCAGCTCGTATTGCTTGTACATTGAGCGAAGTTATGCGGTGTATGCAAGACAGCGCTTGGAGTACTGCGCCTTGAGCTGACTCCAAGGTCTCAATGAATCTGAATGCTCGTTGAATCTCCAATAAATAATTCAAAACCAGAGGAATAAATCAAATGATCAAAGTCGTTTCTTGGAATATAGCGAAGCGCCAGAATCCTTGGCATGAGCTTCTGGAAATGAAACAGCGCGGCGAGGCGGATGTTGCGCTTTTGCAGGAAGCGGGCTCACTGCCCGGTGAGCTTGCTGACTTGATTGCATATCAGGATGAAGTATTTTGGAACCGTAGTCTGTATGATCGCTGTTGCTTGGTCTTGCCGCTTTCTGACCGAATTGCCGTTCAGCCATTGCGGCAGGTTCCCCCGCTGAGCGAAGTCGGGGAGGACGATATTGGTGTCAGTGGCATTGGAACGATCGCGGCTGCCAAAATATCGCTTCGTCAAGTGCCGGAAAGATGCTTTATTGCGGTGTCGATGTACGCGCGATGGATGAAACCGCATCCGCTTGCCCGCTCTGCATGGAGAGTTGGCATGCCCGATACGTCGGCGCATCGAATCATCTCTGACCTGTCAGCGTTCATCGGTCACCGGGATCCGACAAAGCACCGAATCTTGGCGGCCGGGGACCTCAACATGCTTTTGGAGTTGTGGGTGACAAGCTTTCGGTTCCAGAGCGTGAGCAGACTGTGTGGGATCGTATGTCTGCACTCGGCCTGGAGGTTCTTGGACCTCAATGGCCCAATGCCTGCAGGATGTCGAAAGATCAGCTGGATGTAGCGGCTGACAGTAAAAATGTACCGACATTTCATACGTCAGCACAAAACGCTGGGACGGCAAACCGCCAGCTGGATTATGTGTTTGCCTCACGAGGATTTCATGAAAAAGTAAGCGTGTTTGCGCTTAACAGCCCTGAGGCGTGGGGTTCAAGTGATCACTGCCGGATCAAAATTGACATTGACCTGGAATAGAAAGAGAACACAAAACCATTAAGTCGCATCGCAGTTCAATCCAGCAGTCTTGCAGATCGAATTGACGAACGGATGAAGACAAAGCGAGTCGACTACAGAATCAACACAAAAACAGGCGTGCTCTACAGTCTAGAAATTCCCAAAAATATAACGCAACTCCAATTCAAACAGTTTGCGGCGGTTCCACTGGCAATGAGCGCAGGTAGTCTGCTAGAGAAGGAATTGGAATTTTATACTGATCCGGCATTCCTTGCACCGGAGCCAGAATTCCGGCGTGCAGCGCATTGCTCAGAAACTCTTCGACAGTCTCGTTTTTTCTTTCTCGCACGGCTTCTGTCAGCAAATCGATTTCATCGCATGACAGTGTGCCAGCCAATTCCCCTTTCTTGCTGCCTGCCGTCACCGCTAGCTGTTTATAGATCCAAGAACGGCTGGATCCGGCTTCTATCCGACTGCTGTAATAGGCATTTTTCTGCTCCTCTCCCTTTGCAAGCGCCTGCTCGAGCAAAGACGGCATCAGCTGCCCCTGGTTGGCGCGTATCACCCGGCCTGCAGCCACTCCTATACGGTTCACATGCTGCGGCCATCCCTGTGACAGTTTCGCTAAAGCGTTTGCCCAATCAGATTTTTGCTCCTGGCTGCCAGTGTAATAGCTGTCCAGCAAGCGTCGAAAAGAGCTGACTGCTTCTGCCATGGAAAGCGGTTCCAGGTTCACAACCCGGTCGGCGGCAAATCTCGAAAGACCGCACTGACGCAATACGTCAAGCGTGTCACTTAGACCGAAAAAGACGGCTACAAGGGGAATTCCTTGGGAGTCCCGGTGCAGGCAATCAAGCAAATCCCGCGTCGTTCTGGTTACCGGAATGTTCTGTGCTTCGTCTACAAACACAACCAGATGGATCTGTTCGAGCAAAGGGGCAGCGCTTCGAAACACTCGCGCTGATGTCAAGGGCATGTCCGAGCGAGCGCTGCTTTGCGATTTGCCGCCTATTGATATTCCTGCCATGCCGCCACCCCGTTCAGACAGTTCTGCATACAGTTTTCTTCCTTTTTTGATTAGTTTTCTGAATTTCAGCGCCACTCCATTTGAAGCCATCTCAGAAAGTCGCTCGCATTCCTTGTTAGCCGCATCAATCAACTCCATCATGGCATCGACAGGTGAATTCAAAGTTCCAGGATGAAGATTAACCGCCACCCAGGAATCATTTGGGGTTGAATGTCGCCTGACCGCTTCCATGCATTCCAGCATCAGCGCAGTTTTCCCAGAACCTGGCGAACCTTGGAATATTAGTGTGCCGCCGCCCACAAGCCCTGAAAAAAGACTGTCTGCAGTTTCTCGAAAGATATCGTATTCGCTATCTCGCCCGAAAAAAAATGGCTCGCGGCCCACTTCGGAACGATCAGTTCTGCCCAGCCAGACTTTCTCTGACAAAGGCTTGGCTGGCAATGGCTTGGGAAACGGACGTTGATTCATGTCGATTTAAATTTCCAACGAAATTGCGCGGACCAGATGCTATTTCAATGCTGGGTAGAGGTCTAATTTGAAGGTTAGTCCATTTTACAGAAACCAAAACCAGTACAACGACTGAATCTGATTTAATCATGGAGCAGACCAAAATGAAGTATTCAGCAAGATTCATCTCATACCTTAAGCGACTGATGACACTCGCCGCCGCACGGGTGGCGGCAATGCTGGCACTCTCTGCCGGTGACGGCACAGGTGGATTGGAATATTCTGGGCAGAGACACAGGATTCAGTGCCTGCACAAAACTGAATGAAAACGGGGTGTCATTGTCGTATCAAACAGATACCCAAAAGATAACACATAACACGATGCGAGTTTCCATGCAGACGACGGGAGCAACTCCCCAGTCGTTTGCCGCTGGTCATTCCTTTTCCGTTTTATATTGCGGTGATTGCGGTGCATGAACCCAACGGCTGGCTCATCCAGCGATATAATGCCGGGAGGCAGTGCTTTTCGGCAGCAAAAGGATCTTCAGACACCACTTTCCGACACTTGAAACAGAATATGCGTTATGTCGCAGTTATGTATACGGTAGGCTCTGCAAACAATTCGCGCGCCATCTCAAAAGGATCAGTTTCCAGACGACTTTTGATCCGCCTCTTTTTCAATCATATCCTGAAATTTTCAAACTGAGACACAGCCCTCTGTTGCGGTAGCAATCGATCTCAGCCGTTTTCAAATCACTTTTTTCACAAGTCTACTATGTCCGCTTCTTCGGGTTTGATTTCCAAAGCTGTCGATCGCCCGATTGCAGTTGTTGCATTTGTATTTATGGTGATCCTGTTCGGGATGGTTGCATTGCAGACCATTCCCATTCAACTCGCTCCCGATGTCAATCGCCCGGTCATCACGATCACTACGCACTGGCCGGGCGCTGCTCCGATTGAGGTTGAGCGTGAAATCATGAATGTTCAGGAACAGGAACTCTCAGGGCTGGAAAACTTAAACACCATTACGGGCAATGCCCAGCAGGGAAGGGCTCGCATTACGCTTGAGTTCGATGTCGGCACCAACATGGATAAGGCAATGCTGCTGGTGTCGAACCGCTTGGACCGTGTTTCGAATTATCCCGAAGAAGCCGATTCCCCCCAGCTGAGCACCTCTGGCAGCGAAGACAACGCCATTGCATGGTTTAGGGTTGTTCGTACGCCCGGCAACAGCCGCCCGATACATGAATACGGGACTTTTGTCGAAAACTTCATCAAGGAACGGATTGAGCGCGTCTCTGGAGTCGGTGAAGTGAATGTTTTCGGCGGCAGCGATCCAGAAATACAGATCGTGGTCGATCCAGTTGAGCTGGCACGATTTCAGCTGACCGCACAGGAAGTGATCAGTGCATTGCGCCGCGCCAACGTATCATCATCTGTGGGTGATGTGGATGAGGGCAAGCGCCGCTATGTGGTTCGTTCTGAGGGCGGACTCAATAGCCTGGAAAGCATCCGGCAAATTGTCGTGCGTTCAGATGCGAGTATTCAAAATGGCGGTACTGGCCGTATCAGGATTGAGGATATTGCGAGTGTTGAGCTTGGCTATAAACGGCCCGGCGCGATCATTCGAGCCTCGGCAGAGCCTGCGATTCCGTTCAATGTGACGCGAGAGGTCGGTGCCAACGTGATTGAAACCATGGCAGGTATCCGAGAAGTCGTTGATGATTTGAACGCGACCGTGATGCCTGGCAGCGGGCTGGATCTGGATCAGGTATATGATGAAACCGTGTACATCAATTCTGCGATTGAGCTGGTACAGCAAAACATTTGGGTCGGAGGCGTTCTGGCAGCTCTCGTTATTTTGCTGTTTTTACGGTCGTTCGCAGCAACGCTTATCGTCTCCATAGCGATACCGGTCTCGATTGTCGGGGCATTTGTCGCCATGTCCTTTCTCGGCCGCTCGATCAATGTTATTTCTCTGGCAGGCCTGGCGTTCGCTGTTGGCATGGTTGTCGATGCGGCTATTGTCATTTTGGAAAACATTTACCGCATGCGAGAATCGGCAAAGCCTGCTCGACAGGCCGCGGTCGAAGGTGCGCAGGAGGTCTGGGGTGCAGTTTTGGTTTCGGTATTGACGACAATTCTGGTGTTCGTGCCAGTACTGGTGTCGCAACTCGAAATAGGGCAATTGTTTCGCGATATTGCGGTGGCGATATCCGTCGCGGTGGTCTTGTCCCTGATTGTCTCAATTACAGTCATACCGGCACTGTCAAAGCGATTTCTTGCCGGCGGCGATTCCAGCCGATACAGTATTGTGCGGCTTCGAATCCCAGTCATTGATCACATGGCTGATGCATTATTTCGGCTGATTATTTGGTTCACGCGCAAATTGATCGAGCGCAGATTTTTGGCGTTTGCCTGGGTTTCGATGATTACCGCCGGCGCGGTTGTATTCGCCGTTCGATTTCTGCCGAGCCTGGAATATTTGCCGGAAGGCAACAACAACTTGATTTTTGGATTGATTGTGCCGCCGCCCGGTTACAATCTGGAAACGATGACGGGCATTGCAAACGACATTGAGTCAGCGATCCGGCCGTACTGGGTCGGTGCGGACGATGCATCTTCTTCAATCGACTTGGATGCCCCGAGAATTGATCGGTTTTTCTTTGTATCTACCCGGTCCAATATGTTTGTCGGCGCCATCGCGGAAGATCCGAGCCGGATTTCTGAGCTTCTTCCCATTATGCAAGGGCCCGTATTTCGGGAGCCGGGCACTTTTGGATTCATGAGTCAGCCCTCGATTTTCGGACGAGGGATCGGTTCCGGCCGAAAAATTGATCTTGATGTGTCCGGCAATACGCTTGACGAAATCTTATTCGCTGCCGGACGGGCAGCTGGCAAGGTATTCGCCACTTTTCCGCGTTCTGAAGGACATCAGTTTCGGCCCAATCCAGGACTTGAGCTGGGTGTGCCTGAAGTGCGCATTATTCCCGACCGAGTGCGGCTCGCAGACAATAATCTGACGGCTTCAGATCTGAGTATTGCACTGGATGTATTCAATGACGGCTTGCGAGTTGATGAAACCATACACAGAGGCGAAGCGACTGACATCACTCTTTTGGGTCCGCGTGATGCCAATAGAGAGACGCAGAATATCCAGAACATTCCAATTGTAACCCCGGACGGAGACATTATTCCAGTCAAGACGGTTGCGGCAATTGATATGACGGCTGGGCCGACTGCCATTCGTCACCGTGAGCGACTGAGAACCATAACGCTCGAAATTCGGCCTGCCCCGGGAGTGACCATAGAAGAAGCAGTCGACTTGATTTCAAGAGAGGTTGTCGAACCTCTGAAAGAAGAGGGATTGCCTGAGGGTGTGACATTCCGCATTTCGGGCACTGCTGATGCACTGCAGAAGACGTGGGACTCAATGGTCGTGCAGCTCCTTATCGCGCTCATCATCGTATATTTGGTCTTGGCTATTTTGTTTGAAAGTTTCATCTATCCGCTGATTATTCTGCTGTCTGTGCCGGTCGCAGCGGCAGGGGGCATCGCCGGACTGGCGGTATTGAATCTGTATGTGCATCAGCCGCTGGACATGCTGACGATGCTCGGATTCGTGATTCTGATCGGCATCGTCGTGAACAACGCAATTCTGCTTGTGCACCAGTCAATCAACAATTTACGACGAGACAATGTCTCGCCTCGCGATGCGATTCTGACGGCTACTCGCAATCGAATCAGGCCTATTTTTATGTCCACGCTGACCAGTGTATTCGGCATGCTGCCACTGGTACTGTTTCCAGGTGCAGGGTCGGAGCTCTATCGAGGCCTCGGCTCAGTTGTAGTCGGCGGCTTGTCCATGTCCGCTTTGCTGACACTGTTCATGGTACCGCCGCTGGCAGCGATTGTTGTAGTTTCAGTTGAAAATCGACGAAATCGTAAACGTAGAAGATCAATTGATATGAATCAAACCGTTGTTGACAAGTCTTGAATTGAATTATCCGACGATTTGATCCGCCCCTACTTGCGTGTCGTTGTACAGCGGTGATTCAAGACTTTGTGAATTCGGAGGAGTCTGTTCCGGTGTCGAGTCGCTCCACCACAAACCGAAACTATCTCTGTTTTGCCATGCAATCGTGGCAATTGTGACGAATGTGATCAAGAACAGAATTGTTGCCCAGATTAGTCTCCAGTTCAAAGAGGCCAATTCACGCATACTTATTGTGCTGCTGCCGCTGTGCGCAGAATCATTTGCGTCTTCAAAGACTGCAACGACACCGAGATCTGGATCCGCAGCAATCAACGCATCGGCATCCAGATTGACTAAGGACGCATAAGAACGAACATAGCCAGTGACATAGGCTTTGCCATTCAGGGAGTCGTATTCATGATTTTCCAGTGCTAAAATGACCGTGTCCGACAAGAGCATCTTTTCTGCGATATCCTGAACACTCAGTCCGAGTTCTTCTCGTGCTTGCGCCAGCTGCTGGCCAGTGGTCTTGGGGGGAATGACTTTCGGCTCAGAAAGCCCATTCTTTGATTTAGTGTTATTTAGCGGCTTGAGCCGATCAGCGGATTTGATGCGTTGCGTTACCGGCGTTTGCAATTGGATATCTCCGTTTGTTCAAGTTATTGCTGCGGATCTCTTCGCTGTATCTTTTGATCGGCTCACACGGGGCAAGACGGTGCAAAAGTATAACAATTTCTGAGAAATTTCACCGAATCAAAGTGGGTTCTGATATGCAAATTAGACCCCAAAAAGCTGCAGCGGCCATAGAGAGTCTTATCGCTAAAAATTCACGTCTATCCGCTCAATTCTGCAAGTCTGTTCTGCGGTTTCGTCAAGGTGCCCGAACCACCTAAGTCTAAAATCTGGTTTTATATCTGAGATTCGGTGATTTATGGCGAAGATTACTTAGATCAATGCCGGCTTCCACAGTCAAATATTGGGGGGCGGACGATTCCCTTCTGAGACAGATAGTCGATGCTTCAGTCAAAGGAAGTGCCAGGGTGTCGGAAAGATTGTTTTGAAAGCTTCGAATGCGACTCACTTTAGAAATGACGAATCGCTTCAGACACCGTCTTTAAGCTGTTTTTGTCAATTTCGATCGAACACCATTACGATGATGGGATAAGAACACATGCTTGTATCCTCTGCAAGGATTTTGTCTTGAATATGCCGCGATAATTTTGCTCGAAATGTTTTACGCAACATTGCCTGCAGAAAGCCAGCATGATTTTCTGCTCAATCGGATCCACACCATGCGCATCTCAAGTTGCTTGCAAACCATAAGTTTCACAGGCCGCGGATCTTTTCCGCAATCCAAATCGCTCCGTGAGGTAATGTTATGCGACACCGAATTCAAGTTACCTGATTACATATGCTCCGGTGCCGACTGCAATCAGCAAGTCCTCGTTGTTGTGCAATTCCATTCGCGTAACAGCGACTTTATTTCCAGTTCGCAGTACGTAGGCGCTGGCGACGAAACTCTCGCCAAATCCAGGACGCAGATAATCAACTCTTATATCGATTGTTCCGAGCTTTGAGAATTGCTCAATTCTACCCGCGGTGGAATCGATGTTTCGATTCTGAACTACATCCACGAATGCGACGATTCCCCCGATCACATCCAGCATGCATGAAATTACACCTCCATGCAGGTTGCCGCGGACAAAATTGCCCACGAACTCATCTCTCATATCGAGGACTAATTTCGGCTTCTGCAGTTCTAAGTCAATTACCTTCAGATTCAGAAATTCGTGAAACGGGACTGATTTCTCGAAAATTTCTTGCAAGTTTTTCCAGCTCGAATCTGTCGAATTATTTTCGGACATATATTTATAAAACAGAGTATTGAAAGATATTATTAAACAGTTATGATCACTATATGGCACATACGAAATATGAAATATGCGTGCTTTTTCGAACCCAATGTGATGCTTTCTAATCCATCCGCCACTGTTGCACCAGGAATTGAAAAGCTTCTATATACGGGTTATTCGAGTTGGTATGTGCCCGATAAAAATACTTGTTTTTGTTATCAGCGATTGCGGCAGCGACAACGATCATGCCGCGGCTTTTATTTTTTCGCATCGACTATCGACTTGGCATTGCACTTTTCCAGGTTGGAGTTCGTCGCTAGCTCACCATAAAAACATTGTTTTTCAAGTGTCCCGAAAACAGCTTATCTCTGTAATAAGTGGCCGTTGCCGTACTTTCGCAATTATCTTCGTATTCGTGAATCCCGTGGCTAATGGAATCAATGCACAAATTAAATCTATATTATCTACGTCAAAGGTTGTCGCAGCTGTTGATGAAAACTTCATATATTGATGCCCGTCGTGTTTGGACTGTTTCGCAAGCCAAAACTCATCTTTCTGAAGTATTGCGCTGCGCGGAAGAGGAAGGACCGCAGCAAATCGGCAAGATATGGCCTTTTATTGTTATATCTGAGAAGCAGTGGAGCGCGAGTAATCCGACACGCAAGCCGATGGGAAAATGGCTGGCTGACAACATGCCATAAGGAGTGAATCTGAACTCTCATTGCGATCGGAAAACAGGACGAGTAATTCCATTCGAAACCGGTGAAGCTGAATGATTGATCCTTTCGCAGATACGAATGGGAAATCTCTGTACAGTAATGAAAACGATCAAGATTCAGTCGCGAATGTGGAGTTTGGATTTGCGAAAAAGGGGATATCGCAGTCTGTTTGTATGATTTTTCGGGTGTGTAAAGCTCATTAGAATGAACTCAAATTTTGAAAACTACGGAGAGCCCGACAATTAAGAAACAGTCAGAGCGACTGAATTGATCCAGGTCGCCACAGTGCAATCACTCAAAGGCGATTTCAGTATACTATCCGACTCATGTTGGGGCGGTAGCTCAGTTGGGAGAGCGTAGCGTTCGCAATGCTAAGGTCGGGAGTTCGATCCTCCTCCGCTCCACCAATTCCTACGACTGCTAGATCAGTTGATTACACTGACTGACTGCCCCGGCTGCAGTCGCTCGTTGCCGCGGATCACCACTTGCTCGCCGGCTGTCAGCCCAGCCACGACTTGAAAACGGCCGCCGATCGCCTCGCCAATGGTGATTGGACGGCGCTCAGCGATGTTATCCTGAACGACGAACACGATATGACCATCCTGCTGCGTGATGAGCGCGTCTTTATGAATTGTTAAAGCCGCAGAGTTTGATGCGATTGGAATCTGGATGATGACATTCTGGTTGATGGCCAAAGCGTCATCAAAAGAATCCTGATCAAAAGAAAATCGTACCGCTCGGGTTCGGGTGCTGACATGCTCTTCAGGGATAAACGCTCGAAGCGTCACCTTGAACTCCGTACCGTTGTCGAATTGGGCATCCAGCGTATCACCGAGACGCAATGCATCAATATAGCGGTATGGGATATAGGCCTCAATTTCCAGAGCATAGTCACCGATAATGCGAACGACGCGCTCGCCCAAGCGCACATACTGGCCAATCTCAATATTGCGCTCAACAATCACACCGCCGTAAGGCGCCACGATCTGAGTCAGTGACAAGTTGTAATTCGCAATATCGAGTTCTCGCTGAATCAGCCGCGTGGAAGCCGCGGCCTCGCCGACGGCTTGCTCGGCGATCTTCAATTGCAGCACGGCATCCTCAAGCTGCGCTTCGGTCGTTGCTGCCGAGTGTCGAAGCTGTCGGAATCGGTCTTCCTTCTGGCGCGCAAGCTCAAGCTCGGTCTGGCGGCGGCTCGCGGCCCATTTGGACATTTCGATTCGCGCCTCAACGGTCTGTCGCTGCAAGTCCAGCGCTTCAGCATCCAAGGTAGCGATGAGGTCTCCAGTTTCGACCCGATCGCCGACGCTGACGTTGACCTTTTTGACAGGCGCGTTGATGGAGACATGAACTGGTCCCGATTGCCGCGCGACGATTTCGCCGAATACAGAGACCGTTTCGCTGCGGTCTTGGGTGATCACTTCATCTGTTGCCACAGGTGTGCTTGGCTGCTGCGCGAGGACCGTCGTCGGCAGGGTAGCAAGAATCACGAAACATGCCGCAATGAAGGTCAACGGGCTCTTCCCGCTGAGTGCTGGTTCGATTAGATCAAATATTGATATTGAGTTTGATTTCATAACAATCGGCAGGGTTGAGCAAATTCAGTTCGCATGCACAGCAACCTGTCGGAAAATAGACGCTGGTTGCCAGCTGCAATGCATTCAAGTTACGGGCAGTAAACATTCCCTCTAACGATAAAAGGCCCATCTGTTGACTGGCCTTTTCTGAGCTATTGACACTATGTTTAAATTTTGTTATTATATTCATTGATATCGCGATATGAAATAGATGAACAGATCATCCTTAATAAGTGGAGGTAAAAACAATGAAAAAATTTCTCACACTGGCAGGATGCTTTGCAGTGATCGGTGCACTGAGCCTGTTTCCGCCGCAGCAGGCGGAGGGCATCGGCGGTGCTGTAAATGATGCCTATAATAACCATGATAGTAGTAATACTCCGCTGCCCAGGGCGGACGAGCCGCCGACAAAACAGAGGCGCAATCAATTGTGTATTGAAGAGTGGCGCAAATCCCATGCATTCACCAAACAGGAATGCAAAGGGGTCTGGGTCAGCTGGGATTCATATTGGTATAGCCCGAGCTATTACTATTATGACACCAGCGAAGGCACGCATATGAAATATTCCAATTGTAAGGTGCATGTTGAATGTCGCAAAGGCACTCCGGGAAGCACATTAGGATATGGTGAGCATAACGCAGTTCTTCGTCATGAGAACGTACATAAAATTCGTCGTTGTAAAGAACAATCTGGAATCAAAATGAATACGTCGTGCGAGCCATTGACGGATGCAGATATTGATGCGGCAATAGAAGAATTCGAAGATCGACAAGATCAGCAAAGCTATGAAGACGAGAAATATGGTCAGGGCTATACGGGTACGACATTCGGAGAGTAATATTCAATGCCAAAAGCTAGTCTAATGAGCGCCTGTCAGAGTAAGCATTTCGTCAAGTGGTGATTGTCCATCGCAGGGACGCGAGTCTGGGTTTTGAACAATGACACCTGCTGTAGCCTGACCTAGGCAACACAGCTCGAAAGTCTTGTTGCGGTGAGAAGTTATGCGGTGAGTCGAGGATAACTTTCCAGTCGCGTTGCAAGGTCGCGGATAGATGTCTTTGATCGGCATTGCGCGCTGTTTGCGCACATCGGGTTTGCCGCGGCCTTGAGGCTAGCCGACTTTGCCCTTGAGCCCGCTGTTGGGTTCGGGCTGGTGCCAGTCCATCTAGATAGGTTCTCATACACCGCTCGCACGATGGTGCTGCGCGTCCACTACGGTGCTGGTGCAAGGCAGCGGTATTTCGGATCCACCATATCTCAGCTGCTGAGAAATCATATCTGCAAGACTAGCCGCCGTTGGCAATGCCGGCCCGTGTCTGGTATGAGTGCCGACAGCAGGCGTGTAAGCACCTCCACTTTCAGCAGGTCGCGCTCGGCGTTCAGCTCGCGGAGGGTTTCCAGATGCTGGCCGTCATTGTGCAGCAGATGTGGTCGTGACATCAGGCCGGTGCGCGAAGTGATCGCGTTGCGTTTGATGCCCGGCTTGCATAGTAAAATCTTCATCTGCCTTGTACTACTTATGGCAGGTTCTAATTTTCGCCCGACGGGTGAAAGCAGAGGCTGAAAGCCATGTTTACAAGGTTTTTCTAAAAAGTCCGCACCGCCGCTTGCAGCGGTATATTCACAAAAGAAAATATTATTGCAATATTATCAAATATTTATGATTTACTTTCTAAAAAGTAGCAGTGGCAGCCTGTTGATTCAAGTAAGTGAGCTGCAATTTTAATGGAGTTGAATATTTTCACCCGCATCATGTCGCCAAAGATGCTGTAGAACATCCTGTGTCTTCGATGTCATCTCATGAGCCAACGCCAATGAATCCCATTTGTTTTGACAGGCAATGCCGCTTGCTGCCAGCTGAATCTTATGCTTGAGTCAATCGTCATCGATACACAGGTGCCGGCGCGTTTGTCAGTTTTGTGGATGCACGGTCTCGGGGCTGACGGGAATGATTTCGCGCCGATTGTTCCGTATTTGAATATCCCGCAGGATTGTCCCATACGATTTGTTTTCCCGCATGCTCCGATGCGCTCCGTTACGGTGAACATGGGCATGCGCATGCGGGCATGGTACGACATCATCAATCCCATTATCGGTTTCGGGCCGGAAGACGAAGACGGCATCGTGGAAAGTACTCGCCAAGTCAGCGAATTGATTCAGCGGGAGGTTGATCTTGGTGTTCCGACAGATCGAATTGTTCTGGCTGGTTTTTCACAAGGCGGCGCTGTCGCCTTGCATGCAGGTCTTCGTTATCCTGAGCCGCTCAGCGGAATTCTTGTGCTATCGACTTATCTGCCAGTGCCGGACAAGACCGAGCAGCAGCGTCATCCAGGGAACCTTGGCCTGCCCATTGTGTATATGCATGGCACTTTGGATCCAGTGATTTCGGTTGACATCGCCCGCCGCTCGTCACAGCTGCTGACGTGTTTGGATTACGATGTGAGATTTACCGAGCATGCGGTCGCACACAGCGTTGCCCCCGATCAGATCGGAGCAATCGGTGAATGGCTGACGCATCAGGCACACCACGATGCAAAATAAAGGTCAGCAGTTGATCTGGATTTGGAATCAACGCCGCCCAATTCCACCTGAGGCAGGGAAGTCGGATAGCCAGATTGCCAGAGCGCTCACACCTGGTTATTTCGCAATATCTCTTTGATGCGCTGAATTTGCAGCTTGGGACCTGTCAGATGCGGGTTGATTTCAAGGGCGCGCTCAAAAGCCTTCAGCGCATCTGCATGATACTCAAGTTGCAGCAGAATGAGGCCGAGTCCCGCCGTCGCCCCGAAGTGACGAGGCTCAAGTTCCAATGTCTTTCGAACATCCGATGCAGAAGCTTCAAACTGGCCCAAAAAGAAATAGACGGTTGCGCGTTTATTCCAGCCTTCGGCGAATTGCGGGTCAAGCTCAATGATTTTTTGAAACATCTTGACCGCTCGCTCCAGTTGCCATAGCTGACCAGTTGCCATGGCTTCCTGTCCGGTACGCATCAGCGCATTGATTTGCTCACTTTCGTGCTCTCGCCAAATTTCCCAGATTTGATCTGTGATTTCATCTCCGGCTTCTTGCGTGGAAACCAAAGTCAGCTGCTCAAACAGAGAGTCGAGTCGAGGGTCATTTTGGTCAGCGGTGGCATAGATGCTTGCGCACAGTGCAATCACTGCAGCTGCAAACTTCAGGCAACTCAGGTGAATAGAGTGTCTTATTGGATTTTTCATCATCAGTTCGGACATGTCAGGTTGAGAAAAACATGAGCTCTGATTCTACTAAATTCGTATCTTTGACAAGCGTCATTTGTTCCATTCGGCGAATCAGGCGTCAGCATCAAGCTGGCAATCGAAGCTGTGCCAATAACCGCAGCAGCCGTCCCTTGGGCACACTCAGTGAACTGATGCATTCGGTCCACGTCATCCGCGGCCGCGCACTTCGCTCGGGCATAGATGACGGCGGCAGCAAAGGGCTGCCGCCAAATACCCTTTGTTTGCCAAAGATTTGCCTGCAAGTCTTCAAATCTGAACGTTATTGAAAAAAAGAAGAAAAAAATTTTGAAAACAAATAATTTTTCTGTACGTTTTGAAGAAATATGGATAAAATACGCCGAAATTTTATTGATTTGCGACCTATTGCAAGTCAGTTGCAGGCAAAATTCTTCTCAAGGTGAATAGCCAAATGGAAAACGCCGACGATATTGATCTGTCAACTTTATCGGATGACGAATTAGTTGAGCAGATGCATGATGATCTGTATGACGGACTGAAAGAGGAAATTGAAGAGGGAACGCAAATCCTGCTCAGCCGCGGCTGGGTGCCGTACGATGTCTTGCAGGATGCGCTCGTTGAGGGCATGCGTATTGTCGGCATTGATTTTCGCGACGGAATCCTGTTTGTGCCGGAAGTGCTGATGTCCGCCAATGCGATGAAAGGCGGCATGTCTATTTTGCGGCCGCTCCTGGCTGAGACGGGAGCGCCAACCATCGGCAAGATGGTGATCGGCACAGTCAAGGGCGATATCCACGACATTGGCAAGAATCTAGTGGCCATGATGCTTGAGGGAGCAGGCTTTGAGGTCATCAATCTCGGTATCAACAATCCAGTGGAAAATTACCTTGAGGCTCTTGAGGAGCACAAGCCGGAACTGCTGGGCATGTCGGCGCTTCTGACGACCACCATGCCCTATATGAAAGTGGTCATTGATACCCTGGTTGAGCGGGGCATACGCGACGATTTCATTGTCGTCGTCGGCGGGGCGCCGCTGAACGAAGAATTTGGCGAGGCGATTGGAGCCAACGCGTACTGCCGGGATGCGGCAGTCGCTGTGGAAACCTGCAAGACGCTGGTCAAAGAGTTTCGCGCCGCCTAGTTTTACATTTCCTGGCGCTTCATCTGAATTCTGCATGATTCGCCCCTGCATAAGGTATTTTTGCTGTGACTGAGACCGTAATTGCATCACCGAGCAAAACTGTAGTCATTGGCTATGATCAGCCGTTTTGCGTAATCGGTGAAAGAATCAATCCCACCGGCCGCAAGCTCCTGGCCGCCGAAATGGCACAAGGTGACTACAGCCGTGTTGAGTCTGATGCGCTCGCGCAGGTCAGAGGCGGCGCGCATATGCTGGATGTCAACGCAGGCATCCCGCTGGCAGACGAGCCTAAAATTTTGGCCGAGGTGATCCAGCTGGTTCAGTCTCTGACAAATGTGCCGCTGGCGATTGACTCGTCTATCGTCGCCGCGCTGGAGGCGGGACTTGAAGTCTATCAGGGGCGTCCTTTGGTCAACTCTGTTACCGGCGAGGAGGAAAGACTTGAGTCCGTGCTGCCGCTGGTCAAAAAATACGATGCCGCGGTCGTTGCGATCTCCAACGACGAGACGGGTATATCGGAAGACCCGGATGTGCGTTATGCGGTGGCTAAAAAAATTGTGGAACGGGCAGAAGATTACGGAATTCGACGATGCGATGTCGTTGTTGATCCGCTGGTGATGCCGATCGGTGCAATCGGTTCTGCTGGCCGTCAAGTGTTCAGCATCGTTCACCGGCTGCGCAATGAACTGAAAGTCAACACGACTTGCGGTGCATCGAACATCAGTTTCGGCTTGCCCAATCGGAACGGATTGAATACCGCATTCTTGACCATGGCGATCGGAGCCGGCATGACTTCGGCCATCACCAGTCCGCTGCATCCAGAAATTATGAACGCTATTATGGCTGCCGACGTGATGATGGGCACGGATCGCGAATGTCGGCGCTGGATCAAAAAATTTCGCGAACCGGCGGCTGGCGGGACGGCAGGCAGTGAAGAGCGAAGAGGCAGAAGGGCAGGCAGCAGACGCCGCCGCGCGGCGGCCTAGGCGGAGTCATTCAATCTCGCCAGTGACTTGCCAGTTTCGAATCGGTCATAATCGACTCAGTCGATGCAAGCCGCTGTATGGATGCCTGTCAGCTGTCCCATACCTTGAAGTGCGCTGCAAGGGCAGCCGTTTCCCACCCTGGTATCTTTGATGAGCGCCAACTCTGACGCAATGGTCGTGTTCACCCCTTCGGGGCGGCGTGGCAAGTTTGCCGCAGGGACTACGATTTTGCAAGCTGCCCGCGCACTCGGAGTCGATCTCGATTCAGTCTGCGGCGGGCGTGCCATGTGCGGACGCTGTCAGATTGTGCAAAGTACCGGATCGTTTGCCAAGCATGGTGTTGAATCCAAACCTGAGCACTTAAGCCCCGCCAGCGAGCTGGAGATCAATTACGCAAAGACGAATGAATTGGCACTAGGCCGGCGGCTGGCCTGTTCCGTGCGAATTCTTAATGATGTTGTCATCGACGTGCCGCCTGACAGCCAAGTGCATCGGCAAGTCATTCGCAAGCGCGCGGAAGTGCATGCCATTGATCTTGATCCAGTCGTCAGGATGTACTACGTCGAAGTTCAGGAGCCCAATATGCACGACCCTTCAGGTGATCTGCAGCGGCTCAAAGATGCGCTGGAGTTTGAGTGGAGGCTTGAGAATTTAACCTGTGACTTGCGCCAGATTCAGCTGCTTCAAAGTGCGCTTCGTGCCGGAGAGTGGAAAGTTACAGTCGCAGTCCATAACGATTCGAAGATTATCGCGGTATGGCCGGGATTCCATGATCAGGCCTACGGACTGGCAGTCGATGTTGGTTCTACGACCGTGGCCGCCCACCTTTGCAATCTGTCCAGCGGCGAGGTCGTCCAGTCGGCGGGCATCATGAATCCTCAGATTCGATTCGGAGAGGACTTGATGAGTCGCGTGTCTTATCTGATGATGAATCCCGACAGCGATTACAAATTGACCGATGAGGTCAGAAAAGCCGTTCAGCAGCTGGCGGAAAACGTCGCGGAAATGCAAAACATCGCCTTGGCAGATATTTTGGATGTGGTTTTCGTCGGCAATCCGATCATGCAGCATCTGCTGCTCGGCATCAGTCCAATTGAGCTCGGCGGTGCGCCGTTTGCGCTTGCGTCCGATGAGTCTGTGAGCGTCTGGGCGACAGAGCTTGATTTGTCACTGCATCCCAATGCCAGGGCATTCATTCTGCCTTGCATTGCCGGTCATGTCGGTGCCGATACCGCCGGGATGGTGCTGTCAGAAGCACCCTTTGCCCAGGACAAGATGATGCTTCTGGTCGATGTCGGCACCAATGCGGAGATTGTTTTGGGCAATCGACACCGCATGGTGGCTGCCTCGAGCCCCACCGGGCCGGCGTTTGAGGGAGCGCAAATCAGCAGCGGCCAGCGTGCTGCACCGGGCGCGATTGAGCGGGTGCGCATTGATCGCAGGACACTGGATCCCAAGGTCAAAGTCATCGGCTGTGACCTTTGGTCGACCGATACAGGCTTCGAAGCTCAGATTGCTGAAACCGGAATTACCGGCATTTGCGGCTCTGGCATCATTGAAGCGGTTGCAGAAATGTATCTGGCTGGGATTATTGATGAAGATGGCGTGTTGCAGGGCCTATTGGCGCAGACAACTTCACGCGTGATTGCGGATGGCCGGACTTTTTCTTACATCCTGCATGCCGCTGATCCGAAAGTGATTGTCACCCAAAATGATATTCGCGCCATTCAGCTGGCCAAAGCCGCGCTGTATGCTGGAATCAAGCTGCTGATGGAGAAGTTGGCGATCAATAAAGTCGATGCGATCCGATTGGCAGGCGCCTTTGGCAGCCATGTTGATGTGAAATACGCCATGGTGCTGGGCATGATTCCAGACTGCGATCTCAAGCAGGTCTCATCCGCTGGCAATGCGGCGGGCACGGGTGCGAGAATTGCATTGCTGGATCGCAATTCGCGTGAGGAAATTCGTCAGGTCGTGCGGCAGATAGAAAAAATTGAGACGGCGATTGAGCCGGACTTTCAGGCGCATTTTGTCAATGCGATGGCCATCCCCAATAAACAGGATGGATTTGATGACCTTCGAAAAATCGTTGCGTTTCCGCCGCCGATCGCAAAAGCCAGGCTCGAAGGCGGCAGACGCCGCCGCCGATCGCGAGCCTAGCGACTCAATCATGAGTGCGATCAGGCAGATCGCAGGCGGCAGTGACCGTGATTTTTGATTCGATGAACAGCTTGCGTCCGCCGATGCCGTTCACGATCACATCCGAGCGATCCACCTTGATATCCGACAGCGCGCTGTTTTTCGACTTAGCCCGCTCGAATGCGAGGTCTCTGAGATTCTCAGTCAAGGCGCTTGCCGCCAATTCAAGGTCTGGGAAATCCTGAATGCCGCCATGCAGGTGCGCTCGATAGATGCCCTCATCGGGAGCGGTAATCAATCCGCATACTCGCTGCATGATGCTGCCAGCGGCAGCGCCGACTGCATTGCCGACTTCTGAATGTTTTGCGATCGCTAGATCTGTGTTCAGCTTCTTGGCAATCTGCGGATAAAATGACTGAGCCGGAGCTCCGACTGCGGACAGTGTTTTGGCGAGGCTGAACGTTACGCCGAGCATGCTGGCCTCATTCGCTCTGAGCCCTTTTTGCAGCAGATAAGAACCGATTTGTCCGGCTTGCACATGCGGTGCTTCGGTTGCAATCACAGCTCGGATTAGAGCTTGGGCCGATTGATGGATCACGGCCTCAATGACACACTGGCAAAACTCTTCCGCCTGCTTCCAGCGCACAGGCGCGTTGCGTTCGAATCCTCGAACCCACATCTGAGCGGCATATTCAGCCCCCTGGCTTGACCATTTGTCCATTTTACCCAGCACATGCAGCGCATCGGTCGGTGTAAAAGATGCCAGCTGTACCAGATCTAGTTGACGCAGCCGCTCAAAGGCGCGCGTCATCTTTGAGTCGCTGAAAACGGTATAGCAATCGGCTGGCCCTGACTTCAGCGTCTGCCAAAGCGCCTGATCGCTTCTCGCTAGACTGCTGATCTCTTCGGAGCTGCGCCGGCGCAGCAGAAAACTTCCTTGATGCGGCTGCGGCGGCTGTGCAAGCTGGTCTTTGAGAACTTCAAGAGCCTGCGGCCACTGCTGGCAGAGCGCCGAGATAGGCACGCATCGGTTGGGTCCGATCCGCAAGTCCTTGTCGACCCGCACCTGACTGTCGCCGCCGATGCCGCTGGTGTGAATGTCAACTGCCTCAACAAAAGTTCGAAAGCCGCCGACCTGCGCTCCATGGCGGGTGACTGCCGGCGCGCCCTGGTGCAAGACTGCTATATCGGTCGTCGTGCCGCCGATGTCAGCGACAACGCCGACATCCGACTCGGTCAAAGTGCAGGCACCGACAATGCTGGCGGCCGGTCCCGACAGAACCGTCTCGACCGGCCGGTCGATTGCCACCTCAGCGCTGATCATTGAGCCATCGCCTTTGACTACCATCACCGGCGCATCAATGCGGCGAGCTGCGATCTCGACATCAATCGCCTCGATCAATTCCTTGATCGGGGCAATCAATCGGGCATTGAGGACCGCAGTCACTGCGCGGCGCGGCGCATCAAGATTTGCCGTCAGCTCAAAAGTGCAGGTGACTGGCTTATCAGTCAGTTCACGCACTAGATTGCGTACAGCCAGCTCATGCCCGGTATTGCGCACCGAAAACATGCCGGCGACTACAAACGCGGTTACTGCAGGGGCATGCTCAAGAATCGACTGTCTGGCAAATTCAATATCCAGCGGCTCGTTTTCGTCACCATGAGCGGTATGTCCGCCGCGAATCAAGGCAACTGGATCATCGCGCAATGCCGTTTTGAGCTGCGTGCGCTCGAGTGAGCGCGCGTCATGTCCGATCAGCAGCAGGCAGATGGTGCCGCCGCGCCCCTCGACAATAGAATTTGTGGCCAAGGTTGTCGAGACTGCAACCGCTTCGACGCATTGCGCCAGCGGCTGCTCTGGGCTGTCGATCTGATCGATAACATCGCGTATGCCGCCGATCAGATTGTGATGAGTCGTCAGGGATTTGGCGAATTTGATGACAGCGCTTTTTTTGCTGTCGTAGAGCACTGCATCTGTAAATGTTCCGCCTGTATCGATGCCAAGACGCATGAGGTGCCCAGCAGACTATGGAGATTTACGGGTGGGGGTCAAACCGGCAACAATGGCTTTTTCTGATCTTTTGGCTGAGGCTTGATGAATCCCCACTGACTTGAGCCAAAGCCGGTCAGGGCATCTGCACACTGCTTTCGAGCACCGCGTCTCAATCAGTCAGCTAAACCGTTGTGGGATCAGGTTTCGCGGTGTCAATGCCCAATGTTTGGAAAGCTTTTTTGAGCTCCGCCTTCTTGACTTGACCTTCATTGGCCAGCGCTTTCAGCGCAGTGGCTGCGATATGCTGACAATTCACCTCGAAAAAAGCCCGCAGATTCGCGCGTGTATCAGAACGCCCGAAGCCGTCGGTACCAAGCACATAGTAACTGCGCGGCACGTATGCTCGAATCTGATCAGCATAGATCTGCATGTAGTCAGTGGCGGCAATGACGGGTCCCTTGGTCTCGGCCAGACACTGCTCGACATAGCTGGTTTGGGCATTATCGTCTGCATTGAGACGGTTGAGCCGCTCGACCCGCTGCCCGTCCCGCGCCAGCTCGTTGAAGCTCGTTACGCTCCACACGTCCGCCGCAATCGAGTAGTCTGCTTCCAGCAAGGCGGCCGCTTTTTCAACTTCACACAAAATGGTCCCGCTGCCAAGCAGCTGCACACGCTTGGCGCTTCTGCGCTTGGATTTTCTGAGCTGATACATGCCCTTTACGATGCCGCTTTCGACCCCTTTGGGCATCGGCGGATGAGCATAATTCTCATTCATGCAGGTAATGTAATAATAGACGGCCTCGTGTTCTTGGAACATGCGGCGCAGGCCATCATGGATAATGACGGCGAGCTCATATACGTAAGCCGGGTCATATGAGACACAGGTTGGAATCGTTCTAGCCAGAATATGACTGTGTCCATCTTGATGCTGCAGACCTTCACCAGCTAAAGTGGTCCGGCCGGCTGTGCCGCCCATCAAGAATCCGCGAGTCTTGATGTCTGCTGCCGCCCAGGCCAAATCACCAACTCGCTGAAACCCGAACATTGAATAGAAGATGTAGAACGGAATCATGTTGACATTGTGATTGCTCAATGCAGTGCCGGCAGCGATCCAGGAAGAAAAGGCGCCGGCTTCATTGATGCCTTCCTGAAGCACTTGTCCATCCTTGGATTCGCGGTAAAACATCAGCTGATCAGCATCTTCGGGCTCATACAGCTGTCCCAGAGGCGAGTAAATGCCAATTTGCCGGAACATGCCTTCCATGCCGAAAGTTCTTGACTCGTCCGGCACGATCGGCACGATATTCTTGCCGATATTCTTGTCGCGCAGCAAGCTGGCGAGAATGCGCACAAAGCCCATCGTCGTGGAGATCTCCCGCTCTCCAGTACCCTCCAGCTGACTTTTCAAGATGCTCAAGTCTGGTATGTCGAGTCGCTGCTCGAGATTGCGTCGCACCGGCAGCGAGCCGCCGAGTTTCTTGCGCTGGTTGCGCATATACTGAATCTCAGGGCTGCCATCGACTGGGCGGTAAAATGGTGTACGGCTGATTTCCTCATCGGAAATCGGAATATTGAAACGATTGCGGAACGAAATCAGCGCGTCCTCGCCGATTTTTTTCTGCTGATGCGTGATATTCTGGCCCTCGCCCGCTTCACCCATGCCGTAGCCTTTGACCGTCTTGGCAAGGATGACAGTCGGCTGTCCGGTATGCTTGACAGCTGCGGCATAGGCGGCGTAGACCTTGTGCGGGTCATGGCCGCCTCGATTCAGGCGCCAGATGTCCTCATCGGTCAGATTGGCGACCATTTCTTTGAGTTCCGCATATTTGCCAAAGAACTTTTCGCGGGTATAGGCGCCGCCTTTCGCCTTGAATGCCTGAAATTCGCCGTCAACGGCTTCTTCCATGCGTTTTTGAAGCAGCCCTTTAGTGTCGCGACTGAGCAGGGGATCCCAGTACGAGCCCCAGATGAGTTTGATGACATTCCAGCCGGAGCCGCGAAAATCGCCTTCAAGTTCTTGAATGATTTTCGAGTTGCCGCGTACCGGCCCATCCAGCCGCTGCAGGTTGCAATTGACAACAAAAATCAGATTGTCGAGTTTCTCGCGGCCGGCCACAGACAAGGCGCCGATCGATTCAGGCTCATCCATCTCGCCATCACCGACAAACACCCAAACTTTGCGGTTTGAGGTATCGGCAAGGCCGCGGTTGTGCAGATATTTCATAAAGCGCGCCTGATAGATGCCCATCAGTGGCCCTAAACCCATGGAAACTGTCGGGAACTGCCAAAAGTCCGGTCGCAGGCGCGGATGCGGATATGAGGGCAGGCCCGGCTCCATAGCCTCTTGACGGAATTTAGCCAAATCATCTTCAGACAGTCGGCCTTCGAGGAACGCACGGGCATAAATTCCGGGAGCTGAATGGCCTTGGATGAAAATCAAGTCGCCGCCATGCTCTTCACTTGGTGCATGCCAGAAGTGATTGAAGCCAACATCATAAAGCGTAGCCGAGGACGCGAAACTGGCAATATGTCCGCCAAGCTCAGTCGATGTCTGATTGGCACGCACCACGATTGCCAGTGCATTCCAGCGAATCAATGACCGGATGCGCCATTCCAGTGCGTGGTCGCCCGCGCTTTGCTCTTCCTGGGTCAGGCCGATCGTATTGACGTACGCAGTGGTCGGGCGGTGCGGAATGCGGACGCCTGAGCGGCGGGCACGATCAATCAGTGTTTCAATCAAGAAGTGCGCTCGCTCGTTGCCTTCTCTTTCGATCACGCTCAGCAGGGCGTCAACCCATTCTTGCGTTTCAAATGGATCTACATCTGGCAAAGTATTGGATTCTGGCATCGTTTATCGTTTTCGTTGTTCGTGTTCATGAAAGCAGGCGCTGCAGTCTAGATTATCATGCGGGTGATAAAAGTGATCTCAGTTGCTTGCAATTTTAATGACAGTTATTTTATAGATTTGGCAGGTTCATGTCTCGCCTGCGGTCACGGGGGATTTACAGAACGCTCAAAAGACAGCAGCCGGTATGCGAATGCGGATTGGCTGCGACCTGCTCAGGGGTGCCTTCGGCGACGACCTGACCGCCGCCGTCGCCGCCTTCGGGTCCTAAATCAATCAGCCAGTCTGCTGTTTTCAAGACTTCCAGGTTGTGCTCAATCACAATAATTGAATTGCCGCGGTCGCGCAGCTCGTGAATGACACTGAGCAGCTGCTTGATGTCCTCGAAATGCAGCCCGGTAGTGGGCTCGTCAAGCAGATACAGCGTCCGACCGGTGTCACGCTTGGACAGTTCCAGTGACAATTTGACCCGCTGCGCCTCACCGCCGGAGAGTGTGACAGCATTCTGTCCCAGCTTGATGTAGTCCAGACCGACACGACTGAGAACTTCCAGTTTCTTGGCAATGGCAGGGACTGCGCCAAACAGCTCGAGCGCCTCGGCGACGGACAAATCAAGCACATCAGAAATACTCAGGCCGCGATAGCGGATATCCAGTGTTTCACGATTGTAGCGCGAGCCGTTGCAAGTGGTGCAGCGGACGAACATATCCGGCAGAAAGTGCATCTCAACGCGCACCACGCCATCGCCGCGACAAGCTTCGCAGCGGCCGCCGCGCACATTGAACGAGAATCGGCCGGGTCCATAGCCTCGTGTTCGTGCCTCAACCGTTTTGGCAAAGAGTCCCCGGATCAAGTCAAACAGACCGGTGTAGGTTGCTGGATTGGAACGCGGCGTCCGACCGATGGGCTGCTGATCGATGCGCACAATCTTGTCGATATTCTCCAGACCGTAGAGATTCTGATACGGCGCCGCATTGCGCTTGGTTCGGTTCAGTCGATTCGCAACCGCCGGATAAATGGTCTCATTGACCAAGGTCGATTTGCCTGATCCCGACACGCCCGTTACGCAAGTGAAAAGTCCGAGCGGCACTTTGACGGAGATGTTCTTCAGGTTGTTGCCGCGAGCCCCCTCAAGCTCCAGCATGCGGTTGTGATCGGGTATGTTGCGATGGCTGGGAACTGCAATCGATTTTTTGCCAGACAGATAAGCGCCGGTCAAAGACTGGGGACATTGGATCACCTTATTCAGTTTGCCACTGCTGATGACCTCGCCGCCCGCCGCCCCAGCGCGCGGGCCCAAGTCGACAATGTAATCCGCATTGCGAATGGTTTTCTCGTCATGCTCCACAACAATCAGCGTATTGCCCAAGTCCCGCAATCGGTTGAGTGTATTGAGCAGTTTCTGGCTGTCGCGATCATGCAACCCGATCGAAGGCTCATCCAAGACATACGTCACGCCGACCAGACCGGAGCCGACTTGCGAGGCGAGTCGAATGCGCTGCAGCTCACCGCCCGAGAGGGTATTGGTCGCGCGGTCAAGTGAGACATACGTCAAGCCAACGTCGATTAGAAATTGCAGCCGCTGCCGAATATCACGCACGATTCGTGCAGCGACTTCGGCACTTTGCGAGGCATACGACATGCGGTCAAAAAGCTTGATCGCCTCGGCGATATTCAGACAGGTTATTTTGTGGATCGGCAAATTGTTGACAAACACATTGCGCGGCCCCAGCTGCAGGCGCGAGCCTTCGCAGGCCTCACAGGGCTTCGCGGTCAGATATTTCGACAGCTCATCCTTTACGGCTTCGGAATTCGATTCTTTCAGGCGTCGATCAAGATTGTTGATCACACCTTCGAATGGACGGTTGCTGTGATAGATTCGGCCGTTGCTGCCTTCGTAGCGCATTGCGATTTTTTCGTTGCCGCTGCCATACAGGATAATGCTGCGAATTTTCTGGGGCAGCTGCTCGAATGGTGTGTCGAGGTCAAACTGGTAGTGTCTGGCGACCGACTCAAGCATGCTGTAATGATACGCATGTCCGCTGTGCCATTGCGCGAGGGCGCCGCTGGACAGGCCGATGCCAGGGTTGACAATAATTTTATGCTCGTCAAAGCTGGTTGATGTGCCCAAGCCGCTGCAAGCCTCGCAGGCGCCTTGCGGGTTATTGAACGAAAAAATCCGTGGCTCCAGCTCATCCAGCACATAACCGCATTTTGGACAGCCAAATTTAGTGCTGAAAAGTTCGCCTTCGCTTTCAAGCTCGCCATTGTCCAGAATTTCGCAGCAAGATATCAGTCCATCTGCCAGATCCGTCGCGATTTCAACGGATTCAGTCAGCCGCTGGCGAATCTGATCCGAAATAATCAGCCGATCGACGACAACATCAATGGTGTGGCGCACATTGCGGTTCAGCTGCGGCAGCTGCTCAATCTCGTATATTTTCCCGTTGATGCGCAAGCGGACAAATCCACTTTTGCGCAGGCTTGCAATCTTGCTCTCAAATTCGCCTTTGCGGTCTCGGACAACCGGGGCAAGCAGTGCGATTTTGGCATTTGGCGGCCGCTGCAGAATTTGATCCACAATTTCGCCGATCGTTTTTGCAGACAGAACCAGCTGATGCTCAGGGCACCGCGGTTCCCCGACCCGGGCGAACAGCAGTCGCAGATAGTCATAGATTTCAGTGACGGTGCCGACGGTGGAGCGGGGCGTAAAGCGCGCTGCCTTCTGATTGATGCTGATGGCCGGCGACAATCCTTCAATGGAATCTACATCCGGCTTGTCCATCAGCGAGAGAAACTGTCGAGCGTAGGCTGACAGCGACTCGACGTAACGCCGCTGTCCTTCCGCGTAGATCGTATCGAATGCCAGCGACGATTTGCCCGACCCCGACATCCCGGTAATGACGCTGAACTTATTGCGCGGCAGTTCAACCGAGATGTTTTTCAGGTTGTGCGTACGGGCGCGGTTGACGGTGATATTCTCTTTTTGCATGCGGCTGGATATTTCAAAGACAAAAGGGGTATGTTACATTTTGCGGATCTGCGATCTTTAACTTTGAATGCTGCAAGGTCGCGGCGCAGGCAAGAGAAACTTGCGATCCTTTGGGACCAGGCCTTACGGCTGGAAGGCCATTATCTGGCGGGTGACGGCACTCAGCCTTCAGTATGGAACGAAGTGCGGCAAGCCTTAGATTTTTCGAAAGATGACGATGCGGTTGGAATTTGTGCCGGCAGTGTTGTTGGCAATCCCCCAGCAGTTCGCTGTCTTGCTAAAGTCTTGCTGATTGATCATCACGCCCAAGGTCTCAAGCGGCAATCCTTGCGCAGCGGCAATGACATGGTCTTCCAGGCAGATAGTGGCCTTTCGAGCCTCACCCACCTCGAAAGCGATATGGCCGCCCGATCGGGTGATACGCGCGAGTTCACGCAGTGTTGAGGCAACAAATGCCTGCCATTTTTCGACGCTTCCATGATGAGAAATGGCTACGTTCGCAGAATCAATCCCGATAAACCAGCATCGCAGCCAGTTATCGGTTTTGTAGTCGACAATGTTCAGAAACGGCGGTGAAGTGACAGTAAGGACGACACTTTTGTCTGCGATTGCAGGTGTATGGTCGGACTGTCCGGTGAGAAGCAGGCTGTCGGTCGCGGTCGCCGGGCCTTGTGACAGAAGTGACTTCGATTTTTTCTCAATGATTGCGGCGACATCTCGAAACAGCGGCGTCTGGTTGCGTTTGCGGTTGATCTTGTTTTGGCGCTCAACAGTTACCGCTTGGTTTGGCGGCAGTGTGTAGACGGAGAAAAATCCTGCTGAATGGCCTGTCAATCTGTTCGCGGCCACCATGCGTATCCAACGGTCCGTCTGCGTCAGTGAGTCTGTCTCGGCTCGGCTTAACAGCCAGTTTCGCAAGCCTTCGATGTGTGCGAGTGTCTGCGGATGAAAAAACGCCAGTAGCTGATCATTTTCGAACTGGCGAAATTCAGGCCATGGGATTTGGCTGAGGACTGTTTGGATTTCGTGGAAACTCGGCGGATTGATTCTCGGTTCAGTGAATGCGTGACTCAGTGGATTGGTGTCATTGCCGTACGGTATTCTGCCATGCAAAGCAGCTTCGATGGGCGTGGTGCCGCGTCCCATGAACGGGTCATAAACAATTTCGCCCGGCAGACTGAGGCGCTCGATAAAAAACGCCGGCAGTTGAGGCTTGAAGCAGGCTCGATAGCTGATTTCGTGAATTCGATGCGCTTGCCGCTGGCGAGCGGTCCAAAATTCGTTGACAAAATACTGCGTAGAGTTTTTCTGTTCGATTTGCGTGGGAGTTCCAGAATGTGAGAATCCAGCGAGCTCTGCCGTGAAAGCGCCGACTGGGCGGGTATCGAAGATCGAAGTTTGTGTATTCATCATGCGGCGGTGATTTTACAACATGGGGCAAAATGCTTCTGAAACCACCTGGTCGTACGTAAGCAGTGAGATTCGATAGATGAATGGGCGTCAGGCAGGTCAATGCGGCCATTGGCGAATCTCGATTTTTATTTCAATGCAGCATCGCTTTGGCAATGTCGAGACGCTCATCACCGCCGGGCGCATCCGCTGGAAGTGCGAGAACAAGGAATTCAACCTGTTCACCGAATACCTCGGCTTCAAGATTTGGGAGCAGTTGCTTAGGATTGATGGCTCGGCCCCAGCAGCTCGTCGCGTTGCCACAACGAGGGCTCGACGCGC
Source organism: Arenicellales bacterium (assembly GCA_965200545.1). GTDB lineage: Bacteria > Pseudomonadota > Gammaproteobacteria > Arenicellales > JAJDZL01 > JAJDZL01. The sequence continues at coordinate 90,152 of CBDAUJ010000003.1, forward strand.
TGAGAGGAGCCCGAATTTTCAAAAAATAATACACAAATATCAAATGACTTGATCCACACACCATAATTTTTCGTATACTAACCCGTAAATGTTTGTAACGTAGTAGGATGAAAATATCATCATTAATGAAGTGAATTAACTCACCTTAAGAATAAAAACGACAAAATTTCTAAATTTCTAGCACTGGCAGGATGTGTTGCATTGGTCGGTGCACTTTCCCTGTTTCCGCTGCAGGAGGCACACGCCCAATTTGTTGGTGTTGAAGTAGCCGATCCTGATCCTAATTATCAGCCGCCCAGAGCGGATGAGCCTCCTACAGAACAGCGGCGAACCGAACTATGCATTGAGGAGTGGCATAAATCCTATGCTCATACCGAACAGCGTTGTAAAGTAAATACGATTCGCTGGGATTCATATTGGTTTAGTCCGAGCTATTTTTATTATGATACCAGCGAAGGAACTCACATGAAGTATTCGAATTGTTCTGTGAAGGTCAAATGCACTAGTGGCAGGAAAGCGATAGGTGTTGCAAAATACAATTCCACAATCCGTTATGAAGAGGTTAATAGACTTCGCAGATGTGAAGATCCTGGTACCGAATTGAACACGCATTGCGATCCATTGACGCCGGAAGAACTTCGTGCAGCAATCAACGAGTATTTCGATACGCTGAACCAACCGCAAGGCAGTTCCAATCAGCCAACTTATCGAAGTTCAAGTTCAGGTAATGATGCAGGTATGAGGAATTGAATGAAGCCGCTATGCGGCAGGCAGGTCTTTCCAATGGTTTTGTATCCGAGGTCTGGCGATAATATCGTGCTGTCCCCGCTGTCAAGGCGCACTTGGTGGCGGGCAGCTTGCTCTATCGAGGATTTGCTGAATCCAAGGGAAAGTGTCCTATTTTTATTTAGTTGAGATTCTGAACGAACCGAGTTTATGGCAAGCTTTGCGAGAATGTCACTCCGCCGACTGTGATTTTCATTTGCACCCATAGCAATCCATACCGATTAAGAAAAATCAGATTCATCAAAAAAATGCAGAATTTACACTTGAAGCTGGGAAAGTGACTCGGCAGTTCCTTGACGATCATGCGGATTCCCTGCGTGGAGAAGTGGCTAAATCGAAAGGAGTCAGAAATTTCTTGCGCGATTGCGGATTGTTTGATCGGCTGGATAATCTGATTCAAATAATCTTGCCGAAGTACATCAGTTGAATTGAGCTGAATCGCAACTGAATATTTTGAAGCAAGATGAATTTTCATCAAGTGCTGTGTTCAAGGACAGCGCTTGGCTCGTGATGCATCCTCGCTAAAAGACAGACTGAATATCTGGCTGCATCATTCGCTGCAAGCCGGTAAGAAAGGGTGCTCAAACTCAGATGGCATTTGTAGCGACTTGCTGTCCAGATGCAAGCAGTTCCGCAGGAGATCAGCCGGCTGTGGAGTGTGTGCAATAGACTCGTCACGACACACAGCTGCCATGTGCGGCAGCGCATCGTTCATTCTGATGAGTCGGGTGCGAGACTTTCTGGCTGCTGAGAAGTCAGTTTTGGCGTTTGCGAAACGGTCTGGCTTTTCCGAGGGGCAGGAAACTGCTGTTCATTTCAGATGATCTGTGCCTCCTTTTCTGCGGCGGCTTTCTGCGGTGGCATCTCCCGATGAAGCGCCGCTGGCGGCACCCACAGGTCGCTGAGATCAAAACGAATCTCCTCAAACGGCGGCAGACAGACCTGCGCATCGTCATGCAATCTGTCGATCAACACCCATTGCGAGTTCACAAGCCGGCGGGCTTCCAGATACCGCTGCACCGGATCCACGAACCAGAGGTATTCCACGCCTTCACGGGCGTATACCCCGCACTTGGCTTTGAGATCGAATTTGCGGGTTGATTTCGACAGTATCTCGCATACCCAGTCGGGCGCCAGAGTGAAATAAGCCTCTTCCGGCAGACTTGCCATTCGCGCCCTTCGCCAGCCTGCGATGTCCGGCACCAGCACGTCATCGCCGAAATGAAGCTCAGGCTCATTGAGAATCCACCACCCGCCGGGACCGCCGCGGCCGAAATGAAACGGCGGTATGATAATGCCCCCCAGTCCCGAGTAGGTGTATGCATGACGCGGCGCTGGCCGAGGAAACGTGTAGAGTACGCCATCGACGATTTCAGCGACCATATGCGGCGGCGCGTCGAGAATATCTTGATAAGTCGCTCGACGCGGTTTTTCGCTGGATTTGGTTGCAGTTGACTTGTCCATCATGAAATTAGAAACTCCAGGTTATCGAAACAATCAAATTCGGCTTTCGGCAAAAGAGCGTGACGATGAGTCAAGCGCATGCCATCCAGCAACCGGATGATAGACATGAATTATTGGGACTCGGTTCTAGCGCAAATGTGAATCTATTGCAGAATTCGGCAAAAATAACTGCCTCCTCTAAATTCAGCCAACAGTTGTTCAATTCAGATGATCTCTGTCTCATTTTCTGCGGTAGATTCCGGTTGCGGTGTCTCCCGATGAAGCGCCGCTGGCGGCACCCACAGGTCGCTGAGATCAAAACGAATCTCCTCAAACGGCGGCAGACAGACCTGCGCATCGTCATGCAATCTGTCGATCAACACCCATTGCGAGTTCACAAGCCGGCGGGCTTCCAGATACCGCTGCACCGGATCCACGAACCAGAGGTATTCCACGCCTTCACGGGCGTATACCCCGCGCTTGGCCGTGAGATCGAACTTGCGAGTTGATTTCGACAGTATCTCGCATACCCAGTCGGGCGCCAGAGTGAAATAAGCCTCTTCCGGCAGACTTGCCATTCGCGCCCTTCGCCAGCCTGCGATGTCCGGCACCAGCACGTCATCGCCGAAATGAAGCTCAGGCTCATTGAGAATCCACCACCCGCCGGGACCGCCGCGGCCGTAGTGAAACGGCGGCATGATGATGCTTCCCAGTCCCGAGTAGGCGTATGCATGACGCGGCGCTGGCCGGGGAAACGTGTAGAGTACGCCATCGACGATTTCAGCGACCATGTGCGGCGGCGCGTCAATAATATCTTGATAGGTTGCGCACCGCTCTCCATCGCTGGATTTGGCGGCGGCTGATTCTGATTTGTCCATGATGAAACTGGAAACTGAAGGTTATCTAAACAATCAAATTCAACTTTCGGCAAAAATAGCCGCATCCTAAATTTAAATTCAGCCAACAGTTGTTCAATTCAGATGATCTCTGTCTCATTTTCTGCGGCGGCTTTCTGCGGTGGCGTCTCCCGATGAAGCGCCGCTGGCGGCACCCACAGGTCGCTGAGATCAAAACGAATCTCCTCAAACGGCGGCAGACAGACCTGCGCATCGTCATGCAGTCTGTCGATCAACACCCATTGCGAGTTCACAAGCCGGCGGGCTTCCAGATACCGCTGCACCGGATCCACGAACCAGAGGTATTCCACGCCTTCACGGGCGTATACCCCGCGCTTGGCTTTGAGATCGAATTTGCGGGTTGATTTCGACAGTATCTCGCATACCCAGTCGGGCGCCAGAGTGAAATAAGCCTCTTCCGGCAGACTTGCCATTCGCGCCCTTCGCCAGCCTGCGATGTCCGGCACCAGCACGTCATCGCCGAAATGAAGCTCAGGCTCATTGAGAATCCACCACCCGCCGGGACCGCCGCGGCCGAAATGAAACGGCGGTATGATAATGCCCCCCAGTCCCGAGTAGGTGTATGCATGACGCGGCGCTGGCCGAGGAAACGTGTAGAGTACGCCATCGACGATTTCAGCGACCATATGCGGCGGCGCGTCAATAATATCTTGATAGGTTGCGCGCCGCTCTCCATCGCTGGATTTGGCGGCGGCTGATTCTAATTTGTCCATGATGAAACTGGAAACTAAACGGTTAATTGAAAAACGATCAAAGTCGATGTTTGGCAAAAGATTATGGGATGACGCGCATGCTGGCCTATATCCAGTCGATTGCTACAGACTTTCTGAATCTCGATTCTAATGCAAAAGCAGTCTGCATGCAAATTTTCGGCGAAAAGAATTGCATATTGTAAAATTCGGCCAAATCAATCTAATTTCCAGAGTTTTGATTATCATAGAATTTCATATACTTATATGTAATCGCTCTTGAGAGAGATTTAGCCTGACAACCATGGGTAAAAACAACTCATTGCAGGTGCTGCTCAAGCTCATTGCTGGATGCTGGCAATAAAAACCAGCAGGCTGGGAGATACAGTTTATCAGCGCTGAAAAGTGATTGGTTTCACTTGAGAAAAGGTTGATATTTCCGGCAAAAAGAAAATAGAGAAAAATTACGATATGTCGACATTTGAGACGCATTAAATTGACACTCACTGCCACTGTTGATAGCGGGCAAGGCAGAAGCGATTGAATAGCCACAAATTTACGTCGCTCGCAACGAAGCGGGTCGCAATTCATCAAGCGACTCAGGTTGTCCGGGACATTCTGCGAAAATGCGGCTGCAGCCCCGGCACATCAGAATTCGTAACAGCGCACCTGATCGATACAAGCCTGTCGGGGATTGAAAGCCATGGGGTTACACGCGTCTTGCAGTATGCTGAACAGCTGCAAGAAGCGAGTATCATTCCGCAGGCGGAACCTGAGTTGAGGGTCACCGAAGCCGGCATCGAATATGTCGATGGCGATCAAGGCATTGGAATCCCTGTGATGCAAATGGCTTATGAGCGGGGTATAGAGCTGGCAGATAAAAATCGAATCGCAGTGATTGGGGTTCGCAATGCGGGACACACGGGGCGGCATGGTGCATTTGCCGATTTCGCAGCTCAAAAGGGCTGCTTTACCCTTTGTTTCGGAGGCGGCAATCGAAAAAAATGGCGGCAAGTCGCACCGTATAACGGCCGCCAGGCGATTTTGCCAACCAATCCATGGTGCATCGGGATGCCAGGAGATCGGGACGGATCGGTGTTCGTCGACTTTGCAACCTCAGCAATCGCTGGCGGCTGGATTTATGCCGCTCAGGCACAGCTCGCAGAAAATTGGATTATCGGTCGAGATGGTCATCCGACCAGCAATCCGCAAGACTATTTTGATGGCGGAGCCATCCAGCCTGCAGCCGGCGCCAAAGGATACGGATTGGCACTGATTGGAGAGTTGGTCGCCGAGGCCATGCTCGGCCCCGCAGATTTTGACTGCAATTGGCTGATTATTGCGATGGCGGTGGAGAATTTCCGTGCATATGAGGGATTCGCTGTTGCCGCAGAAGAAATTCTCGGGGAGCTTCGCGATTGTCCACCGCTGCCGGGTAAAGACAAGGTCAAGATTCCAGGCCAATTTGAGCGCGAAATGAATATGCTCGGCAGGAAATTGGGCTTGGTGACGCTCCCAGCGTCAATATGGGAACAGATTGAGCAGCTACATGCCAGACTGGATTGTGACTCCAACTGAATCAACTGAAGCAGCTTAAGTCAGGATTGTTGCAGGCATGACTCAAAACCGGTTTACGCCGCTTGAGCGTAAAGCGATATTTTCACTGTCGTCGATTGTCTCAGTACGCATGATTGGGCTGTTTCTGATTGTGCCTGTACTCGCATTGCATGCGCATGAACTGACCCATACCACCCCTTACTTGATTGGGCTCGCGCTAGGAATCTACGGACTCACCCAAGCGCTGTTTCAGGTGCCTTTCGGTGCGCTTTCAGATCGATTCGGCCGCAAGCCGATGATTGCGCTGGGACTCATTGTTTTTGCATTCGGATGCGGAATTGCCGCTGAATCGACATCAATCTATGGAGTCATTGTCGGCCGAGCGATGCAAGGCGCCGGCGCCATATCGGCGGTTGTATTGGCGTTTATTGGCGATTCGATTCGATCCGCGCAGCGCACTAAATCGATGGCGATCGTCGGTGTGTCGATCGGCGCAGCTTTCACTGTTTCGCTGATGCTTGGACCGCTATTGGACAGTCTGATTGGATTGCGAGGCATTTTTTGGGTTGCGTCCGCTATGGCCGTGGCCGGCTTGATCGTGCTCTTTGCAGTGGTGCCTCAGGCACCCGGCAGGTCGCAAAATCACGTGCGCGACAAATTCACGACCGCACTTGCGAACGCACTGAAAGACAAGCAGTTGCTGGCGCTGTTCAGCGGCACTTTTGTCATCCATGGTCTGCTGACAGCGCTATTTTTAGCCTATCCGATCCGTTTGCTTGATGTTTCGGACTTTACCCGTGATACAACTTGGAAAGCTTTCTTGCCGATTTTGCTGCTGTCGTTTGTCGCCATGCTCCCGTTGCTTCGCCTCAGTGGCAAGCGCAATCAATCTCTTCCAGTGATGATGATCGCCGCCAGCTTGATTCTTGCGGCGCAAGCATGCTTTTATTTTGGCTCGTATTTCAGTTCAGTCGAGCTGATGCTAGTGGGGCTTTGGCTGTTTTTTGTCGGTTTTAACTCGCTTGAAGCACTGTTTCCGTCCACTGCAGTCGGCCGCGCATCCGAGGGTCAGCGAGGCACGACAATGGGCCTGTTTAATACTTGTACATTCAGCGGTGCTTTCCTCGGGGGAGTCATGGGCGGTATCGTCTTCACGCATTTTCGCGCAGACGGAGTATTCATGTTCGCAGGAATTGTTATACTCTTATGGATAATCGCTATCGCATTTGTGAAGTCAGCAAACGGTGGCGGTGCGCACCATTAGTCAGGGGTGGATTCGGGTGATTTGCTTTAAGGATGTAAATGATGTCAACGTTGAATAAAGTCATGCTGATTGGCCGCTTGGGCCGCGACCCAGAGAAGCGCAGTACCACAACCGGCACGACCGTTGTAAATCTGAGTGTCGGTACCAATCACAGCTATACCAATCCGCAGACTCACGAAAAAGTGGAGTCGACCGAATGGAGTCGGATCGTGTTGTTTCGCCAAAGTGCCGATTTCGCCGCCCAGTATGCGCGGAAAGGGCAGCTGGTTTATGTTGAGGGACGACTGCAGACTCGAAAATGGGAAGATAGTCGAACCGGCCAAGATCGCTATACGACGGAGATTATCGCACGGGAATTCCGTTTGCTTGAGCGCGCTGAGCGCGCGCAGTCTGATGGTGACAGCATGCGAACTTCGCCGCCAGCCAGCCAGACCGCGCCGTCTTACTCCCAGCCGTCCAGTGCCGCACCGGCGCCGGCGACGGGCGGTGCTGCGATTCCCGATGAGCCGCTGGACGATATTCCCTGGTAAGCGGACTTCGCGCCGACTGGCTGTTATCGGTCCGCGTTGCCGCAAGAATTTACGGTGTTGCGCGCGCGCTGTTTCGCGGCGATAAATTCCGTTTGTGAAATATGCAGCAGCGATTTCAGTTTCCGCATCAGGTGCTGTTCATTTGAATCCAGTCTGTGGTCACTCAAAATAACCGTCCACATTGACTCAATCAGCCGAATTTTTGTTCTCACATCCCAATTCTGGTTGATGAGTCGGGTCATTTCGAACAGACAACTGGCTTGACTGAGTTCCTCTCGAGCTTTATCGAGAGTACTTTCAATATCTTGCGGAGATATTTCAAAGTATTCTGTGAGTGTACTCCTAATGAGTTGCATTTCTTCATCATCAACCACTGCGTCGGCTTTGGCGACTTCGATCAGCAATGCGGCGGCTGCGCAAGCCGTCGCCTGCGGCTCATCCCCAGCAGGATTTTCCGTTTCCAGATCAAGGAGACTTTCCAGTCGCTGTCGAATTGATTGGAGCATGTACGGTTTCAGCGGATTGCAAGAATAGGGAGGTTTAGAAGCGTGCTAATCGACTCTATCCGAACCTGATCATCAGGATGTGGCGCAAATTATAGAGTTTCATTTCATCATGGGCAGCGCACAGACACAAGGTGTTTTGCTGCAGCGTGGCCCAAATCAAAGAGCAACACTGAGCATCGACAAAAATGCATCCGTCGAAATCGCTCGGCTGAATGGATTTCCTATATCAGCAAGATTGGGAATAGATTTTTGAAGAAGAGCCTTCATTCAATATGGCTTTTGCCACAGCTCGATTTTCACTCGTCGAGTGAAAGGAACCACCGCCATAGAAGCACAAGACTTTTTTTGAAAAATTTTGGGAATTATCCCTAATCCTAATCCTAACCCTAGTCATCTGAAAAATTAAAAAAATTATTGACTTTGCCTAACCATTTCTGCTATAGTGACGCCATTGAAGCAATTATTTGAGGTGTTGGAAGATGTCAAGAAAAGCAAGCCCGAGCAAGTCATGCAGGGAAGGCATGTCGCTTGCCGAGCTGTTCAGGAAATTTCCGAGCGACGAGGTCGCGGAAGAGTGGTTTATCAAGACAAGATGGGATGACCAGGTAATCTGTCCCAAATGCGGATCACACAATATCCAGGATAAAACCACACATCCGCATATGCGGTTTCGCTGCCGAGCCTGCCGCAAGTTTTTTTCAGTCAAGACCGGCACAGTCATGGAATCGTCCAAGCTTGGATGCCAGGCCTGGGCAGTCGCCATCTACCAGATGACGACCAATCTCAAGGGCGTATCCAGCATGAAGCTGTCGCGTGATCTGGATATCCAGCAGAAGCACGCCTGGCATCTGGCGCATAAGATCAGGGAGACATTTGCTGACAGCGACAGCATCTTTTCAGGTAAAATCGAAGCGGGCGAGACGTACGTCGGCGGACTTGAGAAGAACAAGCATCAAGACAAGAAGCTGAACGCCGGACGCGGCGGAGTCGGCAAGGCGGTCGTAGCTGGCATGAAAGAAAGGGCAACGAATCAGGTGACCGCAAAGGTTGTCGGCAATACCAAGCGGCCGACGCTGCACGGATTCATTGAAGAGAATGCTGAGAAGGGATCGGAAGTCTTTACCGATGACCTGAAAAGCTACGAGGGTCCGGCGAACTTCGAGCACAAGAGCGTAAAGCACTCGGTCGCCGGGCAGGAGGATGTCAATGGCATCGAGTCTTTCTGGGCAGTGCTCAAGCGGGCGCACAAGGGCACATTTCACAAAATCAGCCACAAGCACCTGAACCACTATGTCCAGGAGTTTGCAGGCCGCCACAACCACCGCCCGCTGGACACCGTCAATCAGATGCAGGGCATCGTCAAAGGGTCAGTTGGAAAGAAACTGACTTACAAGCAGCTGGCTGCCTGGTGAAATGACCGGCTGCAACGTTCCCAACCGCACGATATTCTGCGATGACAATCTTGACATCATGCGGGGCATCAATTCCGAGTGCATTGATCTGATCTACCTGGATCCGCCTTTCAACAAGAATAAGAAGTTCACTGCGCCGATCGGCTCAAGCGCAGAGGGGGCGGAATTTTCAGATATCTTCCGGCAGGAGGATGTCAAGGATGAGTGGCTTCTGGCGATTGCAGAAGACCAGCCTGAGCTTTACCATTATCTGAATGGAATAAAAGGTGTTGGAAAATCCTATAACTTTGCTTATCTGGCTTATCTGGCGATCCGACTGCTTGAATGCCGGCGGGTCTTGAAGCCGACCGGCTCGATCTATCTGCATTGCGACCCGACCATGAGCCACTATCTTAAAACAACAATGGATTGTGTTTTCGGTGAAGATGGTTTTCGCAATGAATTGATTTGGTGCTATACCGGGCCTAGCAATGCCCGTAAATATTTTCCAAGAAAGCATGATGTGATTTTGTTCTACGCCATGCAAAAGTTCAATTTCAATCGAGATGCGGTTCGTGTGCCCTACAACCCCGAGACAATGGCAAGAAGGGGCAGAGTTGAAGGAGTGCAAAGCATTATCTCGCCATCAGCAGAAACGCAGCAGCGCCGAAGCAGAGAAACTGTAGCGAAGCTGTTTGGTGATGGCAAGGTGCCCGAGGATTGGTGGCCTGATATATCCACGCTTACAAACCAGGCGGAGCGTATTGGCTACCCGACTCAAAAACCTGTTGCTTTGCTGGAGCGGATTATCAAAGCATCCAGCAATGAGGGTGATATGGTTTTGGATCCGTTCTGCGGATGCGCCACGACCTGCGTGGCAGCCGAGCGCTTAGGCCGCCAATGGATTGGCATAGATGTATCAATCAAAGCCTATGATCTAGTCAGAGAGCGTCTGACGAAAGAGGCGGCTGATCCGGGTGACATTCTTAAATATCAGAACGAAATCTATATGCAGACTGATTCGCCCCGGCGCACGGACTTGGCGATTGACTATCGAGAGAAGAAATTTGTTTACGTCATATCGCACCCGGCCTATCCAAACGAATACAAGGTTGGGATAGCGAAGGACTGGAAGTCGCGTCTGAACTCTTATCAGACTTCAGACCCGGATCGCCAGTATAGAATCGAGTTCAAGCTGGAGACGCCGTATTTTCGAGAGACTGAAAAGCATATCCATCAAATATTCCCCAACAAGCATGAATGGGTGCAAGGAAAGTTAAGGCAGATTATTGCTGAGATTGAGAATTACAGTTGACTTTGAAATGGAGAGTCATGCTATGAAACGAAAGCAATCAAAATACAGCGAGCATTTTGAGCGAATCGAAACCTCGCCAGAAGCATTGGCCAAAAAAATTATGAATACACCGCCGAAGAAGAGAGACGAATGGCAATACAAAAAGGCGCAATCATGAATGATCCGAAAATTGCATTTAGACTCACAGACAATCCAGAACCATACTCTGCGGCAACAGTTGAATTATTTGTATGCGATGCTCTGCAATCATTCGATCTGCTTCTAAAAGAGAATGTTGATACGCTGTCCGTTGACGAGTTAAAGATTCAAGTTCTGAAAGCGCTTGCTTCAGGGCTTCGCAAAGCTGCAGATCAGATTGATCCGCCTTCTGATTGATTTTTTTCAGTAATTTTTTTTTGCCTCCATTTCTAGATGACTATGGTTAGGATTAGGGATAATTCCCAAAATTTTTGATATACGATAATGTATGCAAGATGAGTTTTGTTTTTGCAAGTAGACAGTATCCGCGCGAGGTGAATTACTCTGCCAGAAAAATGAAAAGCACATGCCATCACCGCGATCTTTTGACATGCCACTCCCCCCCCCGAATTTGTGCCCTGGTCCTGCTGGGCATCCTTACTCTGACTAATATGGTCGATGTGCAGGCCGAGCCGGGTTGCAGCGGTGTGCCCACCGACAGCGATCAGATCCTGTGCGAGAAGCCCGAGAGCGGTACTTCGAATATTGAGATCGAGGCTGAAGGTGTCACCATAAACACAACCGGAACTGGTGAACACGGAATCCACGGTCTTCACAAAGGGATCGCGGTCAACCAGATTACTGTCCGCAACGCGAAGGTAACGACAACTGGCGATCGTGCGGATGGCATTAGAGCAACCCACGAAGGCAGCGGTACGATTGAGTTGGATATAAGCAACACCGATATTATGGCAAAGGGCAGAAACGCTGCCGGCATTTATGGATGGCACCGTCAAGCGGGTGATATCGAGATTAATGTCCGCAACACGGATATAACGACAGATGGCCCATTTGCGAACGGCGGCGTTCACGCAACGCACCGCGGCAGTGGCAAGATCAAGCTGGATATAAGCAACACCACTATTTCGACAAAGCACGTTAACAGCCACGGCATTTATGGACACCACACTGCTTCGGGTATGGGTGATATCGAGATTGATGTCCATGACACCACTATCGACACCAAAAGTACAGATACGTATCGTTTAGGTGTTAGTGATATTTATCAAAGGCTTTGGCGTGACATCCGGCATTGTCGCAGCTTTGTTGGATGCCTGGTACGCCAGAGGCCGTTTTTCACTGACAGACTATACCTTGGACACCGCATCCAGCCGCGGCCGACTGAAGACGGGCAGCAGCGCACAGGCCGCTTCCCTAGAACTTGAAATTGGCAAGCGCGTTGATCTGAGCGAGCGGGTGAGGCTGACACCGTTTGCCCGGGTCAGTCGCTCGGCCTTGGACACGGATGCTTTCACCGACTCAGTGAATGCTCGCGTCTCCCGGATCGACAGTTCACGCTCCACGGGCGGACTGGGGATAGCTGCCGAGACTGTACGCGCCGCGGGAAACGGGAAACTCTCCCTGCGCGGCTCGCTGGGCGTGGAACAGACCTTGATCGGCGCTCGGACGAGTGTCGAAGTTTCGAGAGAGAGACTCTCTACTGGATCAGACAAAACACGTCCGACGTTGGGTTTGGCGAGCCTCTATCTTTGGGACCGGTTTTCGCTGGAAGCGGCGTTTTCGACAGCTGGCCTCGGAACGGGCGATACGCAGCATGCCGGGAGTGTCAAGTTCGGCATCAAATTCTAGGTCTCGGGTCGGGGACGAATACATGGATTAGCGAGAGGCGGCGATCCATGAAAATCCGCATTCAGGGGAATCTGTTATGGAGCAGCTGTTTTATACAGCTGTCGATGGCCTAAAAGATCGAGAATCGGGGTGTCAAATCGGCGGATCCAACTGCTTGACCGCATCTACAGCATTTTCATTGTCGATTTGAGAATTTCCTGAGGGCACTGCCCTGCGAGAACCTCTCATATAATCGCAGATTGCAGCAGACACTATTTGGTATCAGCCGACTCGGAGGAGGTCTCTAGAATGCAGAAACAATTTGCAACTCAAGTTGCTGGCAACAAAGTAACGATTGACTGGAAGCCGGACTCTATTCCAGTTTTTGATGAATTGAGAATTCCTGAATGGTCCTCGGATCCTGACCTGATTCGGCAGTATAAAAACGACGGTGTGGTGCTGATCCGCGGTCTTTTTCAAGACTGGGTAGAAAGTTTGCGGCAGGGGCTGCAGAAAAACCTTGATTCGCCGCAACAGTATGCCTTTCCCTGCGAAAGCACTGCTCCCGGGGCGCCGGGCCGCTTTTTTGACAGCTATTGCAATTGGCTGCGCATACCTGAGTATTTCGAGTTTGTTACGCAATCGTGCTGCGCGTCGCTGGCCGGCCAGCTGATGAGATCAAGTTATGCGCAGATGTTCCATGAGCACACATTTTGCAAGGAGCCGGGGACTCAGCAGCCGACGCCTTGGCATCAGGATATGCCATATTATTGTGTCACGGGCAGCAAGACGGTGAGTTTGTATGTTGCGCTTGATTCAGCATCAGCTGACGTTGCGGTTCGGTTTGTGCGCGGTTCCCATCGGTGGGACAAGCTGTATCACCCTGTTGCTTTTCTGGACGGTTCTGACTTTGCCTCGACCGGCGCCTCTATGGACGCTGCGCCTGATGTTAATCTGGATCCGGACAGTTATCATCTCGCAGCCTGGGACCTTTTTCCCGGGGACTGCATTGCGTTTGATTTTCTGACTTTGCATGGCACGACTGCGGGCCAGGTCAAAGGCAGGCGCCGGGCGCTATCAACCCGCTGGCTGGGCGATGACGTTGTTTACTGCGAGCGGGATGTGGAAACATCGCCGCCCTTGGTTGATCTTGACCTTCAGCCCGGAGACACTATGCGGGATGACTGGTTTCCGATTTTATGGAGACGTTGAATTCAGTCCTAGGCGGGCGGCGGATTTTCGAATGCGCGAATTGGTAATGATCGTTTTCGGGCTGGTTTGTTTGCGGCAAATTCAAATTCAAATTCAAATAAAAATACTGAGCGTCACACCTGCATGGAATTAAGACCTTTTCCAAAACCAAGGCTAGCAGATCCGATCGAAGAGGAGATATGGCTGGAGCAGGCCGATCGCGCGGAAGTCGGACGTGAGCCTTTCTTCTGGTCGGGATCAAGAGTATGGCGTGTTCCAAAGGGCTGCGAAAAGTCTCAGGGATGGACGTGTAGGCGGCGGCACCATGATTTTCCAAGGCGCTCCTGGTGCTGGCAAGTCGGCACTAATGCAAGAATGCATGGAAGCGGTGCGACAGCACTCAACGCCGCAAGAGCCTTGGGCAGCTGTTTCTTTGCATCCAAAAACACTGAAATCGCCTTCGCAGACTGTCGGACTGATGCTCAAAGCAGCCAATGCTGAAATCGAGAGACTATGCACGGTCGCCGCAGATCCGCTATCGGCAAGCCTTAGAGAAATGCGGAGTCTGGGCAGCCGATTTCTAGAGGAATTGTCGCAGCGAGGTGTCCATTTAGCTGGTTATGGAATGGGTTGGAAACCACAAAGTGAAGTTTCTAAGATTGATGAGCCGACGGCTGAGCGGGCGTTCAGCGAGGTGTCCGCAATGCTCAAGGATTTCCGTTTGCTGATGTTTGCTGATATTTATTGATGAGGCGCAGACTGTGCCCGCTGGTGAATTGAGCACAGGCGTTATGCATTGCCTGCATCACAATCCTCAAGGTGTTTCTCTGGTGACTGCGTTTTTCGGACTCAGCGATACCGGGTAAGTGCTGAGAACTTGTGGCTTGTCACAAAGACTCGCACACGGACGCGAGGTCAATTTAGAGCCGCTTGCCCTAGAAGATGCAACGGTTTCGTTCCGACGCATGCTGGACACATATTACAGTGGAGCTTATGAAGAGAAAAATGCATGGGCGATTGCCTTGGCTGACCTTTCGCAGGGCTGGCCGCAGCATATCAAGGCAATTGGCTCAGCTGCCGGACGCGTTATTCGCGCCAATGGCGGCAAGCTGGAACGGCATTGGCTCAAGCAAGCTCTGGCCAAGGGCGCTGCGCAAAAATGCGCCTACTATGACCATCGATTGTCTGCCGGCTACAGCAGAAAGAAACTCTACCTAAAACTTGCAGAGGCTGCAAAGAGCCATTCAAATGGCTGGCTGAATATTGATGAAATCGAAGCTCTGACAGCAACGGAATTGGCCAGAAGCATTCTGAAGAAGTTCCGCATACCTCAAGCGGGATCGCCTTTTGCCTGCGCGTTTGACTCACGGGCATCCCAGCTTTCATGATCGCAGTCGGTTTGGTCGGCTGCAATTCCCAAAGTGAGATGGACCGTGCAATTCTCTTTATCCTCACTCTGCTAGAAATACCGTTGCTGAGATTCATGTCCGTCGATGTCGCGGTGAATGATCAATATAGAAAAGGGGATTATATACTTGACTAAACCAGTGGAATAAAATATCATTGCGGCTCAAGCTTGGCAAAATCTGCAATGGAATAAAGGCCCATGAATCCGAGCCAGAAAGCTCCCGGCAAAGCGTATCGCGATGGCATTTCCGTGCTGCGGCTCATGGAGATGTTTCCCGACGAGGGGGCGGCGCGCAAATGGTTTGAGTCGATCATCTGGGAAGACGGGGGCGGCCGTGTGCCACCGCTGCGGCGGCACCGACACCTACGAGGTTCCAAGCGGCAAGCCGCTGCCGCACCGGTGCCGCAGCTGCCGCAGGCATTTTTCGTGCCGCCACGGCACCTTGCTGGAGAGCTCTCACATTGGGCTGCAAAAATGGGCGATCGCAATCTATCTGGTGGCCACCAGCCTGAAAGGCGTGTCGTCGATGAAGCTGCATCGGGACTTGGGAATCACACAGAAATCGGCCTGGCACATGCTGCACAAGATCCGCTATGCCTTGTCGGGCGAGATGCCGCCGCCGGCGCGGTCCGCGGTCGAGGTGGATGAGACCTACATCGGAGGCCTGGAGCGCAACAAGCACGATGCAGACAAGCTCAAGGCCGGCCGCGGCGGGGTCGGCAAGGCCATCGTGGTCGGGATGAAAGAGCGCCGCTCCAAGCAGGTGGTCGCGCAGGTGATCAAGGACACCGCACGCCCGACCTTGCACGGATTTATCCGCGACCACGCCGCGGCCGGTGTCGAGGTCATGAGCGATGACTTCATCAGCTATCGGGAGCTTGACGGCTACAAGCACCGGTTTGTGCGCCATTCGGCGGGCGAGTATGCGGCAGGCGATGTGCATGTCAACGGCATCGAGTCTTTCTGGTCGATGCTCAAGCGCGCGCACAAAGGAACCTATCACAAGATCAGCTCCAAGCACCTGGGCCGGTATGTGGGCGAGTTTGCCGGCCGTCACAATATCCGTGAGTTTGACACTGCCGACCAGATGGCGGCCATTGTGGCGGGGCTTGTCGGGCGCCGCTTGATGCACCGTGATCTGACCGGCGGCAAGGATGGCCGATTGCGCTGATGCGAGGCGGGCACGGCGCCAGAGACGACCAAGGTGTGGACAGCATCAGCGCCGAGCAGCATTTGCGCGCCAGGCAGCTGGCGCGCCGGGTGCTGGCGGCATCGCCGCTGAAGACCGGCCGTCGCGGCGAGAAAGCCGATGGCAAAGCTCCGCACAGAGCAAAATAATTCTATAGACAGCCGATTTTCGGGAAAATATTTCACTGGTTTAGTCAAGTATATAATCCCCATAGAAAAGTCGTGCGCTTGCATCTCAATGGCTGAATCGATCGCCCAGCGATACATAGACGGGCGATAAATCAATCAGCTCAGGGATCTGCGCATCTCGAAATTGCGAGTGTTGCAATTGGCGCCATTGACTTCCTTATAATAGGGGCTTTAGATAAAGAGTATCCTTTCCCTCACGATCCGCAAACTGATTCCGAGCGGCTGCCGACTGCGCAGCGACAACCATTGTCACAGGATTTGAACAGCACTAGTGTGAGCAAATCACCTGCCACCAAGCGCAAAATCGGCGTTGTGGGTGTGGGATACATGGGTAATCTGCACGCTCAGCATTACGCAAGCAATGCCTCTGCCGAATTGGTCGGCGTAACGGACATCGATCTGGCGCGTGCGCGACATATCGCAGCAAAATATGAATGTGCTTATTTTAAGAAACCGCAAGATTTGATCGGCAAGATTGACGGTGTAAGCATTGCAGTACCATCCAACAAGCACCAGGAAGTAGCTGATCTTTTTCTTCGAGAAGGTATTCATGTGCTGATGGAAAAGCCGCTTGCGCCTACCGTGGCAGAGGCTGCGCACATCGTGGATCAGGCGAATAAATTCGGTGTCAAGCTTCTTGTCGGCCATCAGGAACGCTTCAACTCAGCGATTCGCGAGCTGGCCGACCGCATCGATTCGCCGCTTTACGTTGAGGCGCATCGAGAGGGTCAGTTTGCCGGTCGGGGAGGGGATGTCGATGTCATCACCGACTTGATGATTCACGATATTGACTTGGTTCTCATTCTGATCAAGTCACAAGTCAAAAGTGTATCGGCTCTGGGTGCCTGCGCCGTCACTTCTCATGTGGATATTGCAAATGCCAGACTTGAGTTCGACAACGGCGCGGTCGCGAATGTGACTGCATCACGGGTAGGCAGCGAGCGCATCCGCAATTTCAAGGTTTATGCCAACAATCAGTACTTGGAACTTGATCTGCTCAAGCAGACTCTGACGCTCACATCATCATCGAAGCGCCAGCACGATGATTCGAAACCGATTACCGTTGTGGAACCGGTGAACATCAAGCCGAACCTGACGCTGAAAACGCAAATTGATCACTTTGTTGACGTTTTGAGGAACGGCACTGCACCGTATGTGACAGGTGAAGATGGCTTGTCCGCAGTGCGAGTCGCGCAAATGATTCGCGAAACAGTCGGGTCTCACAATTGAAGCCAGTGGTCGAGACTGTTCCTTATTTCGATCTTCGCGGTCAGTTTGCCGCATACAAGGATGCGTGGTTTGCGCAGATCGAAACTCTGGGACAAAGAGGACAATTCATTCTCGGGGATGCCGTTGCCGAGCTTGAAGAGCGTGTGGCCGAGTATTTTGGAACGCGCTACGCCGTCACGGTCAGCAGCGGTACGGACGCACTCGTGATCGCACTCAAGTCAGTCGGTGTGCAACCCGGTGATTCAGTTATTATCCCGAACTTCACTTTTTTTGCGACCGCCGAAGCCGTCACACTGGCGGGGGCGATACCGAAGTTTGTCGATATCAGCCCGCATCACTTCAATTTAGACCCCAGTCAAATTGCAGCGGCTATAGATGAGACGACAAAAGCGATTGTGCCAGTGCATCTGTTTGGGTGCCCGGCGCAGATTGAGCAGATTTGCCAAATCGCCGATACCCATCATCTCAAAGTCGTTGAGGATGCAGCGCAGGCATTCGGCGCCCGCATTGGCAATCGGCGCATCGGTCAATTTGGCGCTGCTGGGTGCTTCAGTTTTTTTCCGACAAAAATACTTGGCGCGTTCGGTGACGGCGGCCTGATTGTCACCGATGACGAGGAGGTTTGCGAGGCGGCCAGACGCTATCGAAGTCATGGCACAGCTGGCCCAAACCTGCATGATCGTGTAGGCTATACCGCTCGACTGGATCCGGTGCAGGCGGTGCTGATTCAGTTGAAACTTGAAAATATTGATGGATTCATCCAGGCGCGGCAAGCATACCGAGATGTATATTGCAATGAATTAAGGGATTTGTGCCGTACGCCCGAAGCTTGCGGTGCGGGTGAACATGTCTATAACGTCTTTACGATACAGACTGAAAAAAGAGGTGCGCTTGAAACTGCCCTGAAACACCATCAGATCGGTTACCAGATCTATTATCCGCATGCCATTCACCAGCAGTCGCCGTATCAGTCGCTGGGCTATCAAGATGCTGATTTTCCAGTGACTTGCAAAACTTGCGAAACCGTTTTGTCGCTACCCCTGTATCACGATATGCCACAAGCGCACATCAAACGCGTAATTGAGGTTGTCCAGGATGCGCTGGCATAGCCTGGGCATCGCGGCCGGTCTGGTCGCAAGCCTTGCTTTTGGATCCCAGGCCATTGCAGCATGTCAGCTTGCCCCGCCAGTGTGGAGCACCATGGAAGTTCGCAGCGTTACGCTGACACAAGACTCCGCCGCGCCGCTTCGCATTCGATCACGAATTGCTGACACGCTGAGCAAGCGCGCGGCGGGTTTTCAGCATGTCTGTCCTGAGATCATCGAATTAAACTCAATTCTATTTATCTTTGAAAGACCGATACGATCGAAGTTTCATATGTTTAATGTTCATGATGAATTGGATATCGGTTTTTTTGATGACTCCAAAGTGCTGATTGAAGTGCTGCAGATGACGCCTCAGGATCGCAGCCAGCCGAACCCGCAATACTACTCGCCAGGCGGTGCATTCCAATATGCGCTTGAGGCGAGAGCGGGTTTTTTTGCCGATCACCAGCTTGAGCCAGGCAAAACCCGACTTGAGTATCCATAATATTGATTGTCTTGTCTCAAGCCTGAACTTTTTTGAGATCCAAATGCAAAGGTGCTGTGCTCCTGCCCAGAGGCCGGTATGTCTGACGCGATCCTGACCCGCTGGAATGGCAATTGTTTCGAAATTCGCTTCAATCGCCCAAAGCAATTGAATGCGCTTAACGTCGATCTGCTCGAGTGCTTGGTTCAGGCTGTTGCCCAAGCGAAGGAAAGCGAGACTTTGCGCTGCGTCGTTCTGCAAGGCGAGGGCGAGCACTTCATGGCCGGCGGCGATATTGCATATTTTCACGAACTGCTCAAACTGCCGCACGAGGTGCAGATCGACCGATTCAGAAGTCTGATTGCGCGTGTGCATTCGGTTGTCGAAGATCTCGCAAGTTTGCCCGTGCCAGTGATCGCTTCAGTCCGCGGCGCGGCAGCCGGATTCGGTCTGTCGCTTGTGGCCGGGTGCGATTTGGCGGTCGCCTCTGAGACGGCCTTTTTCACATCATCCTACAATCTTCTTGGCACCTCGCCGGATGGGGGCAGCACGTATTACGCTGGGCAGGCGCTTGGATTCAAAAAAGCCATGGAGGTCATGCTGACAGCAAAGCGATATGATGCCGCGGCCGCTTTGGAGATGGGGCTGGTCAATCAAATCGCTGCAGATGATGCTTTGGAGGCGGGAACCGCACAGCTGGCTTTCGAGATCGCGCAAAGCGCCGCGCGGGCAGTGACGCATACCAAAAGATTGATTCGACATGCCTGCCAAAACAGCCTGGCGGCGCAGCTGCGGATGGAAACAGATTTGTTTTTGGAATGCATCCAGACAGATGATTTTGCCGAAGGCGTTCAGGCATTCATGAATAAAAGAAAACCTCGTTTCAAAAACTGACAGGGCGACCTTCGTCCTGGGTCGACAATTCCAGCGATTCCTGCTAGAAGAAAGCCGCGGGCGGTGAATTAGTCTATAATCTGCCGCCCGGCGACAAATTCTACTCCTTGCCTTGACGATGCCGGCAGTCCGAGGCTTTTATCCGTAAGGAGACCTTCCATGCGACACTATGAAATCGTCGCTTTGGTGCATCCGAACCAAAGCGAGCAAATGAAAGCTACCATTGAGCGCTATCAGCAAATGGTGGAAGAATCGGGCGGCACAGTCCACAGAACAGAAAATTGGGGACGCCGCAAGCTTGCATACCCGATCAAGAAACTTCACAAGGCGGGTTATTTCCTGATGAACGTAGAATGCGAATCTGCGGTCAAAGACGAAATGGAAAACGCCTTCCGCTTCAATGACGCAATCATTCGAAGCCTGTTTATTCGCAAAGACAAGGCGGTTACCGAGCAGTCGCCCATTCTTGCCCAAATGCTGAAAGAAGAAGAGCATCAGCGCGAGGCGGAGGCTCAGGCCGCGCTGCAGCTTGAGCGCATGAAAGAGCAGCAGGCAGCCGAACAGAAGGCTCAGGCTGAAAAAGAGGCCGCACAAGCGGCGGTCGAAAAAGCGAAAGCCGAATCTGAAGCGAGTGCTGACGAGGTCGCTGCCGACGCGTCGAGCGGGGCGGAGGACGACAAGTCAGCAGAACCCGATGCGAAATCGCAGGAAAAGACGGCGGCTGCCGAATCGGCGCCACCTGCGGCGGAAACAGACAAAACTGACACCGCCGCCGGCAATGCAGACGCTGCGGAAACCGGTTCCGATGCGGACGATGCGCAAGTCAATCAATCCGATGATGAGCAGGAGACAAAAGAGTCATGAATTATCGATCACGAGGCAGAAACTTCTGCCGCTTTACCGCCGCTGGAGTCGAGGAAATCGACTACAAGGACTTGGATACGCTCCAGGCTTATATCTCTGAGTCTGGGAAAATTTATCCGAGCCGCAGCACTGGCACCAAAGCCATTTATCAGCGCCAGCTGGCCCGTGCCATTAAACGTGCCCGCTATCTGGCGCTCATTGGTTACACCGATTCCCACTAATTTGGGGTTTAGAAGATGAAAGTCATACTCCTTGAAGCTATCGGCAAGCTGGGACAAATCGGAGACACGGTTGTCGTCAAGCCCGGCTATGCCCGCAATTTCCTGCTTCCAAAGAAATTAGCAGTTCGTGCTACCCCAGAAGCGATTGAAGAAGTTGAAAAACGCCGCAAAAAACTCCTGGCAGAAGAAAAAGAACGATTTGATGTGGCATCCGCTCGGGTCGATGCCGCAGTCAAGATGCTGTCGTTTGAGAAAAATGTCATTGATGACGAAGGCCGTCTGTTCGGGTCGGTTACGATCAATGAGATCATTGAGCAAGCCGCTGAGCATGGAACGGAAATCCTGCGTCAGGAAATTGATTTGGTCAGCGGTCAAATCAAGACTGTCGGTACGCACAAGGTGGCTGTTAAATTTCATCCGGAGGTGTCGTTTGAAATCGAAATCGTTGTGACGGCCGGTGAAAAAGAAAAATCGACAGAGGATATCGTTGCCAACGCGACGGCTGGCGATGATGATGAGCACGCACAACCCGAATCCATCGCTGCTGATGAGTCAAACACCAAGGCAGAGTAATCCAATTCAACGGTGCATTAACGGACACAGCCGCGAGTGAAACCAGTTACAGCGACAGCCATACATCGCGATCTCCCGGAATTGACGAGTTCCGAGGTTGAATTGCATGCACCACCCAGCGATGAGGGCGCTGAGCAGGCCGTTATCGGCGCGATCATCACCGATAACGACCAATATGCCGAAGTGATTGGCATCATCGAAACCAAAGATTTCTATTCTGCGCGTCATCAGATTATTTTTGAGGCGATGGGGAAACTTCTCAAGGACAATCGCAATGTTGATCTCGTGAGCATGAAAGAATATCTGGATCGGATTGACCAGCTCGGAGGGATCGGCGGCATTGCCTACCTCGCAAAAATTCAGCAAAATACGCCGCAGACACTCAATGCAAAGACGTATGCACTGATTGTGCGTGACAAGTCGATTCTCAGGGGTTTGCTAAGATCAGCGCATTTGATTCAGAAAATGGTGTACGAGCAGAAAGAAACGCCTGCCAAGATGGTGCTGAACAATGCGCAGCGGGTGGTTTTCGATCTTGATCAATCAACAGGCGCCGACAGCGGGCCGGTTCAAATCAATGAGCCCGTCATGGCTGCGTTTGAACAGATGGAGAGCCGGCACAAAAATCCCAGACAAGATTCAATCACAGGAGTCAAGTCGGGTCTCACCGATATCGATCATGTCACTTCCGGGTTTCAGCCTTCCGATTTAATTGTCATTGCTGGCCGCCCCTCCATGGGCAAAACTGCACTGGCAATGAACATCGCTGAGAATTCAGTCATCGTCGAAAAAAAGACCGTTCTGATATTCAGCCTTGAAATGCCAGCAATTCAGCTTGCGATGCGCTCTCTGGCATCTGTCAGCGGTGTCAATTTGAAGGCTATTCGCGACGGCAATCTGGGTACCGGATCCCAAGAGCATGAGAACTGGGAAAAAGTCGGTCATGCACTCGATATCCTGAGTGCCGCGCCTTTGTTTATTGATGCGACTCCCGGCGTATCGCCAGTGGAAATTGTCGGCCGTTCGCAGAAACTCAAGCGCAGTCATGGACTGGATATGGTCATTGTTGATTACTTGCAATTGATGCAGATGAAAGACACTGACGTCAATCGGGCGACTGAGCTTGCCAATATCACCCGCGAGCTGAAGTTTCTGGCGAAAGACTTGAATATTCCGGTCATCGCACTGTCCCAAATCAATCGGGCAGTGGAAACGCGGCCCGATAAAAGACCATTGATGGCCGACTTGCGAGAGTCGGGCGCCATTGAGCAGGATGCCGATCTGATCCTTTTTGTGTATCGCGACGAGATGTACAAGCCCAACTCCAAAGACAAAGGTGCGGCGGAAATCAATATCGCCAAGCACCGCAATGGTGAGACCAAAACAGTCAAGCTTATATTTCAAAAAGAGTTTTGCCACTTTGACAACTACTCAGACAGAGAAGACCTTGACGAGATTCACGATGTCTAGTCTGTCGCTCGCTGGCACATGCAATGAGAGTACTCGGGACAGTCGATCGATCGGCCATTGTCCATAATCTGCGTCGGGTTCGCCAGTGCGCCCCGCGCGCACGTGTGATGGCGGTCATCAAATCAAATGCATACGGCCATGGTTTGATCCCGATTGCCAAAGTTTTGCAAGCTTCGGCAGACGCTTTTGCGGTGGCCACAATCGAAGAGGCTGTTGCGCTTCGCCGCGCCCGAGTAGACATCCCAATTTGTGTGCTGTCGGGTTTTTACTCGGCTGCTCAGATCGCGGATGTACAGCAGCACAGGCTCAATGTGGTCGTGCATTGCGCCCACCAGATTGAACTGCTTAGGCAAGCCGATCCAGCGCAGCCGACCTGTGTGTGGATGAAAATCAATACCGGCATGAATCGACTCGGATTCTCAATCCGTGAGGCAGCGGAACGATTCAATGAAATCAATGCCATTCCGCACAGCTTGATGCAAGGCGTGATGTCGCACTTTGCAAGCGCCGATGCGCTTGATTCAGACTTCACAGCTGTGCAGATTGAAACCTTCAAAACGGCAGCGGAAGGTTTTGGCGTGCCGATGAGCATCGCCAATTCGGCTGCCATTCTCAAGTGGCCGGCCAGCCATTTCGATTGGGTTCGCCCCGGTATCATGCTCTATGGCGCATCACCGTTCAGCGCCATTTCTGCCGCAGCGCTCGGTCTGAGGCCAGCGATGACAGTGCGCGCCGCAATCATTGCCATCAATGAGGTATCGCCGAATGAATGCGTTGGCTACGGCCAGACCTGGACAAGTTCCAAAAATACCCCGGTTGGAATTGTGGCCTGCGGCTATGGGGACGGTTTGGCGCGAAACATCGCTGCCGGCACAGAAGTTCTGGTTGAAGGTCAGCGCGCAAAAATCATCGGCAGAGTCTCCATGGATTCACTTGCGGTTGATCTTTCCGGCTGTCCGGCAGTCAAGATCGGCACACCCGTGACTCTGTTCGGTGCGGGATTGCCGGTGGAAAGTCTCGCTCGCGCAACGGGCACAATCGCCTACGAGACCCTCAATTCAATGCACAGCCGTCAAGTCTCCGTGCAGTATCTGTGACACCCGTCAATCCGTTCGCAGCAATTCGTTCAATCCAGTTTTTTTGCGAGTCTTCTCATCGACCTGCTTGACAATCACCGCACAATACAAGCTGTATGAGCTGTCTGCAGATGGCAGATTTCCAGAGACGACAACCGACCCTGGAGGTACATGACCGTAACTGACCGTGCCGGTTTCGCGATTGTATATTTTCGTGCTCTGGCCGATATACACGCCCATCGAAATGACTGAACCCTTGCCGACAACAACACCTTCAACAATTTCGCTGCGGGCGCCGATAAAGCAGTCATCTTCAATAATGGTTGGAGTCGCCTGCAGCGGTTCCAATACGCCGCCGATGCCGACACCTCCTGAGAGGTGCACATTCTTGCCGATTTGGGCGCAGGAACCGACGGTTGCCCAAGTGTCCACCATCGTGCCTTCATCCACATACGCGCCAATATTGACATAACTCGGCATCAGCACCACGTTGCGAGCGATAAATGCGCCTTCGCGTACCGTCGCAGGCGGCACCACGCGGTAACCGCCGCGAGTGAAATCTGCAGAGTCGAAGCGGTCGAATTTCCGTTTTACCTTGTCGTAATAGACGGCATTGCCATCACGCAGGATCTCATTGTCCTCAATGCGGAAAGACAGCAGCACAGCTTTTTTGAGCCATTCGTTGACAAGCCATTCGCCCCCTGATTTGCAGGCGACGCGTGCGGTTCCGTCGCCAAGTGCCAGCAAAGCCTCACGCACGGCTTTTTTGGTTTCGGCGGGGCAGTTTTGAGTGTTCAGCTGCGCTCTTTGCTCAAACGCATGATTGATGACAGATTCAATTGTTTTCATAGGTCTTACTTTTTGTGTAATTTAAGGGATTCTGTAATCGCAATCGACAGTGACTGCCTGAATTCTTCGTTGGACAAGGTGTTGCCGTCGCGATCAACAACAAAAAAAGCGTCTTCTGCCCAGGCGCCGGCTGTAGTCACTTTCGCGGACAGGACATTGACCTTGAAGTCAAGCAAAGTTTTCACGACGAGGTAAAGCAGGCCGGGACGGTCCTGTGCGCGCACGACCATGACCGTGTAGTCCTTGCTCGGGGAATCAGTGAACACGATTTTGGTCGGAAAGGACAAATGGCGAGCGACACTGTCCTGAGCGAGGGTGCGCGGCTGGTGCTCAACGGTCCGTTGCATGATGGCGTTTCGAACCTCAGTTTCGTACTGCCGCAGATTGCTCTCGCTTTTGGCTTGATCGGCATCGCGCAGCAGCACCACAAACGAAAATGCAGTCAGACCCATCGACAAGGGATGGATGCGCGATTCGACCACACTGAGCAGACATCGGTCGATTGATCCGGCGATAATCGCCAGCAACGCGACTGAAGTCGGCGCCAGGACGAAAATGTGAATGACATCGATGGATGGATGTGCTCGAAATGCGACCAGCGGCAGCTCAATAGCACTCGCTGAGGCGCTGATCTCAACGTGCCAGGCGATGGTTTCAGCATCGTAGCTCAGAAAGTAGTCGTTGTCGCAGAATTGCCAGAATATCTCAGCGGATTTTCGCAATCGGGAGTTGCGGTGAAAGACGGCCAGTGTGTCATTCTTGATTTCATTTATACGCGGCTGAATTTCCTCCCGAGGCAAACTGCCGGTCAAAAGCATCCGGGATGTTGCCAGATACAGATGTTCCAGCATTTTGCCTTTCCAGTCGTTCCAGACGGTGGGACCTGTGCCGCGCATATCCGCGATGGTCAGCAAAAACAAGTGATCCAAATGCTCCTGATTGCCAACGCGCACTGCAAAGCGGACAATAACTTGCGGGTCATTTAAATCTTCACGCTGACTGGTAAAGCTCATATGCAGATGATGTCGCACCAGCCACGCGATCAGGTGGGCATCATAGTCATCCATGCCGATGCGCTTGCAGAATCGGAGGGTCTGCGCCTCTCCCAGTTCAGAATGGTCACCGCCTTGGCCTTTTGCGATGTCGTGAAATAGACACGCGAAAAACAGTCTTTCAATGTGGGTGATGCGCGCCATGGCTTGCGCCGCCAGCGGAAATTCGTTTTCTGCTTCCGGCAGTGTGAGCTGATGCAGATGATTGACGACATGCAGCAGATGGGCATCGACGGTGTAGACATGAAACAGATCATACTGCAGCTGCCCAGTAATTTTTCTGAATTCAGGAATAATGCTACCCAGAAGACCCGTGTCATCCATCAGTCTCAGCGTCTCCGGGAGTCGATTTGTGTCGCTGAAAATCTCGCGCAAAATCCCATTCACACGGGGTTTGCGCCTGATTTTGCTATCAATGCGGCGTTTGTTGGAGCGCATCAGGCGCAATGCCGATGCGCGCACCCCGCGAATCGATGGTGTGCGCTGAAACAAGCGGCACGCCTCAATCAGCACTTCGGGTGCGGCATCGATGACAGCGGGGTCTGAAAAATCCAGATATCCGTCGACCAGATGAAAACATGGGCTCAGCTGGATTCTTTTGGATTTCCTGGTGTTGACGATTGTCTCTTCGAAATGCTGCAGCAGCATTTCGTTGATGTGGCGCAGTTCCTTAACCGTGGCGAAATAGGTTTTCATCAGCTTCTCAACGCCCTTATTGGCATCGTCGTCAATCAGTCCGAGATAGGTTGCCAGCTTGATCTGATGCGAGAACAACAGCCGGTCGTCTCGACGTCCCAGTTCAAAGTGCAGCAGATTGCGCAGGCGCCACAGGTAATCGCGCCCATTGATCAAAATCTCATACTCATCCTCTTGCAGGAATCCGCGATTGACAAGCTCATGCAGACTCTTGGTGCCGAAATATCGCTTGGTCACCCAGACAATTGTGTGAATGTCGCGCAAGCCGCCCGGACCCTCTTTGATATTCGGTTCCAGGTTCTTCGCAGTATCGGCAAATTTCCGGTGTCGCAGGCGCTGCTCGTTCAGTTTCGCCTGGAAAAATTTTTTCGCTGGCCATAGCTTGGACGCATTGAGCTTCCGTTCCAGTTTCTTGAACAAAACATGCGTTCCGGCGCAGTAGCGCGCTTCCAGCAGATTGGTCATCACTGTGATATCCGCTCGTGACTGCGCGACACAGTCATCAAGCGTGCGGACGCTGTTGCCGATTTCAAAACCAATATCCCACATAAAGGTCACGAACTGTTTAATCCGCTGCTGCAGGCTTGCGTCTGGATTTCGTTCAAGCAGGATCATCACGTCAATATCGGAGTAGGGGTTGAGTTCGCCGCGGCCATAGCCGCCGACGGCAACCAAGCAGGCGGGACCGTCCTGCCCATCCGCCTCAATCAGCCGCTGCCAAAGCGCAATCAGTACGGTATCGACCAGCTGCACTCGTCCAGTCACCAGTGCCGCCGGTGACAAGCCGGCGGCGTGCTGACGCTTGAGTTCCTCAGTGCCAGCCTGCACACGCTCACGAAATTCATCGGTAAGCGCGGTCAACTCCGTTGCGATGGCCAGTGCAGCGCTCACGAATCTCGCGGTGAATCAGAATGTTTTGACAGACAATGCTGCTGGGTTGGACTGCGGTGCATCAATTGTGCAATTCAGCCGGGGAGAGTGTAAGGATTTCGCAGCCGCCTTGCGTCACGGCCAGCGTGTGTTCCCATTGTGCCGACAGGCTGCCATCTTTGGTTACCACGGTCCACTGATCGCCCATGACCCGCGTTCCTTTCTTGCCCGCATTGACCATTGGCTCAACGGTAAAAGTCATGCCGGCCTCGATGCGCATGCCCATACCTGGCTGGCCGAAATTGAGAACTTGCGGCTCTTCATGAAATTCACGGCCGATGCCGTGCCCGCAATAGTCTTCCACAACGGTATAGCCATTGCGCTGCGCGTGCCGCTGCACCGCATAGCCGACATCACCGAGCGTTGCCCCCGGCTTGACCTGCTCAATGCCTCTCATCATGCTTTCGTAAGCGACGCGGCTCAGCCGCATGGCCTGAATCGACACCTCTCCAACATGAAACATGCGGCTGGTATCGCCATGAAACCCGTTGTGGATCACGGTTACGTCAATATTGCAGATGTCGCCTTTTTTCAATCTCTTTTTGCCTGGAATGCCGTGACAAACGACATTGTTGACCGACGTGCAAATTGACTTCGGGAAACCGCGATAATTCAGCGGGGCGGGGATGCATTTGATTTCGTCCACAATGTAGCGGTGGCAAAGCGCATCAAGCTCATCCGTTGTGACACCGGCTTGCACATGCGGCTCAATCATATTGAGCACTGAAGCGGCTAGACGGCCCGCTTCGCGCATCTGCTCGATTTCTTCAGGTGATTTGATGGATACGGTGGCTATCGGCATGATTGGTCGGAATTTGCTCCTGTCCGAATGGGTTCTGCAATATGGCGTCATTATAGAATGCGCGTCCGCATGATTGACGAAAACACCCTGCATTGACACCAAATTGGCAGCGCGGTCGACTTTGCGGACTGCGTTTCAAGCCATCCGCCGATGATGCGATTGCGGCGGATATGGAATATCATTTGTTCGCGCGAAAGGCATCGATTCTGCCGCGTGAAAGTTCAGCGCATCCGCCAGTCCAATTCTTTGAAACCGGAACCATCAAATCACGGGACAGTCGTGAAGGAGCAAGGTACCGCCTGGAGAGACATTCTGACTGACCGCTATCGATCGTCATTGGCTCTCGTTTGCCTTTCAGTCTGGCTGCATGCGTCGATGGTTACGGCAATTTCGACGCTGATTCCAAGCATGGTGGAAGACATTGGCGGCATCGCTCTGGTGCCGTGGAATTTTGCGCTGTATGACATGGGCTCAATTGTCGCAAGCGCTGGATGCGGGCTTTTAGTCTACCGTTACCAGATGCGATTGCCATTGTGCGTTGCCGCCATTGTTTTCGCAGCCGGCAGTGTCATCTGCGCACTTACAGCCTGGATGCCCGTTGTCGTACTGGGCCGGCTACTGCAGGGATTGGGGGGCGGCGGGCTGATTGCAATTGCGTTTATTGGCATCAGCTCGCTGTTTCCGGAGCGATTGATTCCCCGAGCCATGGGTGCCGTATCTGCGATTTGGGGTGCATCTGCCTTTCTTGGGCCGCTGATTGGCGCATTTTTTGCGCAGCAGCTGTCATGGCGAGCGGCATTTTGGTTTTTTGCTGTGATGTCAATCGGGCTGGCGCTGTGGATCCGCGCCGGCGTTACGACGGCGACGCAAAAAGCCGCATCACAGACTGCCGGCAGATTTCCCATCCGAAGGCTGCTAGTCTTGTCCGCTGGAGTGCTGCTGATCGCCGCTGGCGGAATTGACATTTCGCCCGTCAAGACAAGTCTCTTTGTTTTGGCGGGCATCGGCTTTCTGGCGGGATTTATCCAGATGGATGGCGCAAGAGATGACAGCCGGCTGCTGCCCCGCAGACCGATTGGATTCTTGCATCCGGTAAGCGCTGGCCTGACCATGATTTTGTGCTTTACCATGGCCGCCACAGTAATTACTGTGTACGGTCCTTTATTTATTGTGAAACTACATGATGTATCTATTATAAAGGCTGGATATATCGTTGCATGTTCTTCAATTGGGTGGAGTTTATGTGCGGTGCTGATTGCCGGCATTCATCCGAACTGGGATCGCCTCGCGATTGTGGCTGGGATGATGATGCTGACGGCTAGCATGATTGGATTTGTATTCTTTATTGCGCAAGGTCCAATCATCTTGCTGGCATTTTTGGCCCTGGTTGAAGGCGGTGGTTTCGGACTGGCTTGGGGCAGTATTCTGCGCCATATGCTGGTGCAGATGGAATCTGACGATCGCGAGCGGGTCTCGGCGGCGATCCCAACGATTCAGCGTCTGGGATATGCAGTCGGTGCCGCCTGGATCGGCATTGTGGCCAATGCGAGTGGCTTGGCGCTGGACGTTGATGCAGAAACCTTGGGCACGATTGCGCAATGGGTTTTTCTGGCCTGCCTGCCATTTGCCCTGCTGGGCTTGATTGCAACCTGGCGATTTGTTCGGCAGTGACGGGATGCACTGATTCGTCTGCGGCTGAACACTGCTTCGAGAGTTGTTGCAAGGGATAGGAGTAGTGTTCAGACTCGAGCAGAGATTCTCGCAAGCAAGATCGTGGCATTTGCCAGTTCGGCGGTAATACGCAACCGTCCTTGTTTCCGAGATATTTGGGATATGCATTGGCTCAAAGTGAACAGTACACAGACTCGTTACGATCTGGTGCACACTAAAATGAGTGACCGCCGTGTCGAATCAGATTGTCTTCAGATCGCAGCAGACAAATCAGTGGATATTATTCATTTAACTGAATTCTCTAACGAGATGCGGCGGTTTCTGCCCCGCCGGATACCGTTTCTTAAACAATCGACAAACCTCAGTTCTTGGAATATCTGGCCAGCGAAACGGAGCGTTTGATCCGAGCCGCTTGCGACTGAATGAGCAGAGAATCTATCTTCGCATACTCTGTATACTGTAGATATGCTATAAGAATATAAGATAATCCTATATTCAAACAAAATATTATCTTATAAATGCGATATATTGAACGTTTTGTCGAAGAAAAAATAGTCAATTCACTGGTGGCATTCCCAGCCGTCTATATCGCTGGCCCTCGTCAATCCGGCAAAACCACTCTGGTCAAGCGTATTTGCGCAAGTCACCATTCGGCGCATTACATTACTTTTGACGATTTCCAATACCGTTCCGCTGCCAGACATGATCCGGAGGCATTCTTGCGCGGTTTGAAAGGAAATGTGGTGCTGGACGAAGTTCAGTTGGTACCAGAGATATTCAGGCCTTTGAAAATCATCGTCGATGAGAGTCGCCAGTCAGAAGATGGCGGACGGGGTAAATTTACTCTGACCGGTTCTGCCAGCGTATTGGCACTGCCGCAACTTTCCGATGCTCTGGCTGGAAGGATGTCGGTGCATAACCTGCTGCCTTTTTCAGCAGCTGAACTCTATGCTGCGCGACAGGCCAATATTATTGATAGAGCTTTTTCTGACAATCTCAATTTTGACAACAGCTGCGAGTATGATATCAATCAAATTCTAAAGGATGCCTCATTCCCTGAGCTCTTGACGCTTGATGATCCGTTGATTCGACAAGAATGGTGCAACAGCTATCTTCAAACAGTTCTTCTGCGTGATGTTTATTCCCTGCTTGAGGTTCAGAAAATTGCCAGTTTGCCCGATATGCTGAATTTACTTGCAACGCGAACTGGCGGCCTGTTAAATGAGGCGTCACTTGCTCGAGATTTGGGTTTAAATCATCTCACGGCCAAGAAATATCGCGTATTGCTGGAGTGTCTTTTTCTTACGCTTTCCGTGCCGGCCTGGAAAGTCAATCTCGGCAATCGACTGGTCAAAACGCCAAAAATATACTTAAGCGATATCAATTTGCTTCTTCATCTGCTGCGCCTGCCGCAGAACTTTATTGAATCCGTGGATCGCGCGCAAGTCGGTAAAGTCATTGAGAATCTTGCTGCCGTTGAATTGGCCAAGCAGATTACTTTTGCGGCAACGCCAGCTCGGCTGTATCACTATCGGACGAGTTCACAACAGGAGGTTGATTTTCTGCTTGAATCGAACAGCGGTCAAGTCGTCGGTATTGAGGTGAAGTCGACTGGCAGAGTCTCATCAAGAGATTTTCGAAACTTACGTATTCTGGAAGACAAAATGAACGCAAAATTCAAATGCGGATTCGTTGTTAATCTTGGAAGAGAAGTTGTTCAGTTTGGCAGCCGCTTGTATGCGTTGCCTTTCGCAGCGCTATGGAGTTGAGTCGCCAGGCTGATTGCAGTCTTGGAAGGTTGAGTAGCACCACTTGTGTCAAAACAATTTATTTCTGAGATTGAAATAAGGTTGCGCAGACAATATAAATTTGTCAGATACTGCCGTTTGTCATGTAATCAATCAGGAAATGAGTCGCGAAACTTTTCCTAATGAATGCAGAGTTGAGTTGTAAATCATGCCATAAAAAGCCATGCCAAGGTGTAGAAATTTTTGCGTAAAACCAGCACATTGCCTTAGCTGACAATTGTGAGTTTTGGTTGGCGTTAACGATTACCAAGAAGATTACCGAGAAATACCGAAGTGTCTTTTCATTTGTGGTGTTTTCGCCGAAGATCTTTCAGGAAGTCC
Organism: Arenicellales bacterium; assembly: GCA_965200545.1. Taxonomy (GTDB): domain Bacteria; phylum Pseudomonadota; class Gammaproteobacteria; order Arenicellales; family JAJDZL01; genus JAJDZL01. The sequence continues at coordinate 122,358 of CBDAUJ010000003.1, forward strand.
ACCAATGAGAATTTAGAAAACACATCGAAACATGTCTGAAATTGTCTCCATTGTTAAGGCTTCTGCTTGCGCCGCAGGCAACATTGGACGTACATCTGACAAAAAGTGGGGATTCGCGAGTTTATTGAACATGCGCTCTTGAGCTTACACTCGAGAAATGCTTAGGCTGGAGAGTCTAGCCCGCATATCTCACCAAAAACAGAAAAAGGGCTTCTCTTTTTTCTACTAATCATAATTTTATCAGTCAGATAAAAGAAAAAAACAGAAGAAACCCATGTCTGCGCAGTGTACTCAATCCACGATCGATTTTCAAGACTTTTTCAACCGCAAGGTCTCCGTCAGATTCGACGGCGGCGGCATCCTGCTGGCGCTGCTGTGCGGCAAGGCCGATATCCGCGGCGAGCCGCACCCGCGCGACCCAGGGCAAGCCGCTGGCCGGCTCTAGCACGCTGAACCGCCTGGAGCTCGGTCGGCCGGAGCAGGCCAGGCAGGACCGCTGTCGCCGGATTGTCGCCGACCCCAAGGTCATGGACCGCCTGCTCGTGTATCTTTTCATCGAAGCGCACACCGAGTCGCCGGTGGAGATCTGGCTGGATGCGGACACCACCGACGATCCGGTCCACGGCAATCAGGAGCTGCGGTTCTATCACGGCTGCTGTCGCACCCGGGACTCGCGTTCGCGCACCCGCCAGGTGATTGCCAAGGCCGAGGCGCTGCCCGACCCCCGCTCCAGCGCGCCGGGGGGCGGTGAAGGACAATGCGCGCTTTGCCGTGACGAATCTGCCGCGGTCGATGACCGCGTCGATCCGGTCGGTTTGCGAGCAGCAGTACTGCGCCCGCGGCGAGAGCGAGAACCGCATCAAGGAGCAGCAGATGAATCTGTTTGCCGACCGCACCCGCTGCCATGCACAGTGCACGCCAAGGCCCAGTGCGGGAAGATCCGGGTTCGGTTTCTGAAAGTCGTAGCGGCGGCGCGGCTGAGAATGACGCTGGCTTGAGCCGGCGCCCTCGCAGGCAGGATTTGAGGTTCGGTCGGCCAAAGGCCGATGCGCGTCCGCACACCGGCCAAAGCGCCCGGATTTCGCAAACAATGCGGAAATCATCCAGATTCATCCGATCTGCCCGGCACCGGAGATTCTCAGCCGGCGAATTTCGGCATCTGCAGCCCCGATTCGGGCGATAATCGGAAAAATGAAAACACTGGTGAGATATGCGGGCTAAATACATTTGATGCTGCATTCCGTGTATTGTTTAACTTATGCATTAATGCATAAGCCTTTAGATCGAAATCGCTTTGTCATGAAGCAGCTTTTGAAAGGTTAGTTTTTGCGTTTCGACTCGACAATCCACTACGAATATTATCAGAATTGACGAGCGTGATTTTGCTCTCAATCTGATCGGGTTGTCCAGGCAAAAAATTCCACAAAAATCCGTCTGCAGGCGTGTTTGTTTGACAATTCAGAATGAGCCGAAGTCCTGTCGATGGTATTTGCCTAATTTGCTCCAGTTACCGCGGAACTCCTTTATAGCGGTTGTAAAAATTCTGCGAATTTGCGAATCATCAGATCGCGTGTGCAACGGTTTATTCCTGCAAATTATTGCACAATTCCATTCATGATTGGGATACAATGAAAACCTTTAATTTTGCACATGGAAACTCTCGGTTTGCCAAGGGTGCCATTCACTTGGTTGGCGAACAGATCCATGGTTGACATAACCCGAATGGAGATTCATAAAATGTCTGACGTTACTATGCGCCAGCTGCTTGAGGCGGGCGTACATTTCGGTCACCAGACGCGCTTTTGGTGCCCGAAAATGAAACCGTATATTTACGGGCATCGCAACAAAATCCATATCATCAACTTGGAGCGTACGTTGACGATGTTCAACGAGGCCATGAACTACTTGAGCGGCATTGCAAGCCAGCGCGGTTCAATTATGTTCGTCGGCACGAAGAATCAGGCGGGTGAGATCGTGCGCGAGCAGGCGCAGCGGGCCAAAAGTCCCTATGTCTACCATCGCTGGCTGGGCGGCATGCTTACCAATTACACCACGGTGCGCAAGTCGATTGATCGTCTCAACGAACTTGAGGACATCATGAAATCGCCTACCTTCAGCCGCATTTCGAAGAAAGAAGCCATGGGCATAAACCGCGAGCATTTTCGATTGGACCGCAATCTGGCTGGCATTCGCAATTTGCAAGGTTTGCCCGATGCTTTGTTCATCATTGACGTGCGCCACGAGCACAATGCTGTCAAGGAAGCCAGAAAGCTTGGACTTCCAGTGGTCGCCGTTGTCGATTCCAATTGTGATCCAGACGGCATTGACTATGTCATTCCCGGCAACGATGATGCGATCAGCGCAATCAAGCTTTTTTGCACGACGGCAGCGGATGCAATCATTTCGGGACAGATGATTTCCAGCGCGAATCCTGCGGAAGACATAGATGCGGCGGGAAGACGCGCCGACCGGGCGCCGATCGCGATTACCAGTGCGCGCGCTTCCGTCGCGCCTTCGCGCGAAGACACAGTTGAGTCGATGGGGGCTTTGAACGAGGATGTTGCGGAAACTGCCGCCAAAGCCACTGCTGAGACGCAAGCGGATGCTGCTGGAAGTGAAGCGACTGAAAAGTCTGCGCCGCCAGCTGCGGCGGATGCCGATCCAGTGGCAGAGACAGCATCCGAGCCAGACAAGAAGGCGGCACCGAAGGCAAAGCTGGCCCAGAGCAAGCCTAATTCGCCTGCGGCCAAAGAGCCGGGGACATCCCCGCAAGAGGCGGATGAAGAAGCGGCATCGGAAGCGAGTCCGGAACTGGCGGCATCTGCATCCGCCAAAAGTGACGGAGCAGCGGCTGCCAGTGCGGCGGCAGACGATGGCAAAACCGCAGCAAAGAAATCGACAAGGGCAGCTGCTCCGAAAAATGCGGCGGCGAAAGAAAAGTCCAAGCCAAAAGCGGCTGCCAAGAAGACAAAAGACTGACGCGGTTCAGATTCAGATCATAGCCCGCCCGCGCGAATCCCGATTCTGAGCAGGCGGGCCAATCGAACCTTGCCTGTAGGTCCTGATAGACGAAGCGTTTTGTTATCAGGCAAAAACCCATAGCCCATAAATGGAGGGAAAATTGGAAATTTCAGCGACTATGGTGAAACAATTGCGGGACCTGACCGGTGCCGGCATCATGGATTGCAAAAAAGTGCTCGTTGAATGCGACGGGGATCAGGAAAAAGCAATTGAAGCATTGAGAAAAAAAGGCGCTGAACTCGCCGATGCCCGTGCCGGGCGTGCGGCGACCGAAGGCCTGATTGTCTGCAAAATATCCGCATCGGGAGATTGCGGCGCTTTGGTTGAGGTCAATTGTGAGACGGACTTTGTTTCGCGCGGCGATACGTTTCGCGAGTTCGCAAATCCGCTGGCAGACCTCGCGCTCAGCATCGACGCAGACTGTGACGATGTCAGTGTTCTGAGCGCAATGCAGTTCAGTGATTCGGGGCAGACGGTTGAGGAAGCCAGACTGGAAGTGCTGGGTAAAATTCGTGAGAATATCACTGTTCGGCGCATCATGGTTTTCAAGGCGGAGGCGGGCAATACCATTGGCAGCTATGTGCATCGCGAGCGCTTGGGCATCCTGACCGAAATCAGCGGCAGTTCGAATTCATCAATCGCAGATGATCTTGCGGTGCATGTCGCCGTGATGAAGCCGCAGTGGCTTGATGTCAGTGATATTCCAGCACAGGTGATCGACAAGGAAAAAGAGATTTATCTCGATCAGGCGCGCTTGTCAGGCAAGCCGGAAAGAGTGCTTGATAACATTGTCAGCGGCAAAATCAAGAAATTCGCAGGTGCAGTGACACTGTTGAGTCAGCCCTATTACGAGGATGAGGACAAGTCAGTCGCGGCAGTGCTCAAGCAGCACGGTGTCGAAGCCAAACGGTTCTGCTTGCTTGATCTTGGAAAGTAGTCCAGTGCCGCAGTGACGGCAGCGAGACAGCGCTCATGCCAAATCGTTACGCGACTGTTTTATACAAGCTGAGCGGCGAAATGCTCGGCGGCAGTCAAGGATTTGGCGTCGATGCGGCGACAACTCGCAGAGTCTGTGAGGAGCTGACAGGGGTTGCAAGCCACGGTGTTCGGGTTGCCGTCGTCGTCGGCGGCGGCAATTTCTTTCGCGGCGGCCGAAATACCAGCCTTGCGGCCAGTGCAGTTCGCAAGGACCAGATCGGCATGCTGTTTACTTTGGCGAATGCACTGGCGCTTGAGCAGACTTTGATGAGCTTGGGCGCCCGCGCAGCAGTGCAGTCGGCGATTGATGTGCCGGCACTGGCCGAGCGCTATGACGGTCGGTCGTTCATTTCGCATTTTGAGCGCCGGCGGATCGTAATCTTTGCCGGCGGTACTGGCAATACGCATTTCACGACTGACACAGCGGCGAGTTTGAGAGCCATTGAGATCGGCGCGGATATTCTGCTCAAGGCAACTAAAGTCGATGGAATCTATACGGGCGATCCGATGTGTGCGGACGCGGTGAGACGTTATGAAACGGTTACCTATGATGAGGTTCTCGAAAAGAATCTGGCGGTGATGGATGCCACATCGGTGGCCCTGTGCCGAGAGCATAATTTGCCCATTCGCGTATTTGATGCCGCAGCATCAGGCAATATCGAAAGCATTGGACTTGGCGCTGAGCTGGGAACGCTAGTTACGGGAGAGCGGAAATGATTAATGAACTGTTATCGGATGCTGAAGAGCGGATGAAGAAATCGATTGCCGCGCTTCAAAGCGAGTTGGCCAAAGTTCGATCCGGTCGCGCCAATACAGCCTTGCTTGATCACATCAGAGTGGATTACTACGGCACCGCGTCACCGCTGAATCAGGTGTCGACTTTGACCGTCAGCGATGCTCGCACGATTTCCATCAATCCATGGGAAAAATCCATGATTCCGGTCATTGAGAAAGCCATCATCGAATCTGACTTGGGACTCAATCCCATGAGTGCCAGTGACACCATCCACGTGCCGATTCCGGCACTGACGGAAGAACGCCGCATTGAAATTACGAAACTCGCGCGCAGCGAGGGCGAGTCATGCAAAATCGCCATCCGCAACATCCGCCGCTCGTTCAACAGCGACTTGAAGGAGTGGCTCAAAGAAAAGGAAATTACCGAGGATGATGAGCGTCGAGGTCAAGACGAAATCCAAAAACTCACCGATCGCTGCGTTGCGGATATCGACCTCATCGTCGCTGAAAAAGAAAAAGAGATTATGACGATCTAGGCATCCCCAAGTCACTGCAAATTTCTCGCATCATGCACCCGCGCGCAAGCCAGCAGACAGGGACGGATTCTGATCTGCCGATCGCAGCCGATAAGTTGCCGCGGCACATTGCAGTCATTATGGATGGCAATGGCCGATGGGGCACCCAGTCGGGTATCGGACGTTTGGCAGGCCATCGCAGAGGCGTCGACAATGTCCGCACTTTGGTTGAGCTTTGCGTGCGCTGGAATATTCCTTACCTGACGCTGTTTGCGTTCAGCAGTGAAAATTGGAAAAGACCGAAGCCAGAGGTTGAATGGCTGATCAAACTGCTCAGCGGCGCTCTGGATAAAGAGGTCAAAGAACTCCACGAGCAAGGCGTGTGCTTGAAATTTATTGGTGACCATGCGGCTTTCGGCCGAGCTGTGCAAAACCAGATCAGTGCTGCGGTTGCGCTGACCGCAACCAATCGCAAGCTGACGCTTACGGTTGCCCTGAATTACGGCGGCCGCTGGGATCTGGTGCAAGCTTTCGTGTCCATCGCCAAGCGCGTGGACGCGGCGCAGTTGTCGCCAGACGACATTTCGGCTGAAATGATCGGTCAATCCTTGAGTACTGGAGATACTCCAGAGCCGGATCTGTTCATCCGGACCGGCGGGGAAAAGCGCATGAGCAATTTTCTGCTGTGGCAGCTTGCCTATACGGAACTCTATTTCACAGACTGCTACTGGCCGGATTTCGATCAAGCCGAGTTCCTGAAAGCGCTGACCGACTACGCGAAGCGGGTGCGCCGTTTTGGCGGCATTGTCTCCGCGCAGCCTGATGTAGCGGACTGACAACGCGACATGCTGCGTCAGCGCATTTTAACTGGTTTGGTTCTCGCTGCAGCGGTCACCGGCGCCGTTATATACGTGCCGGTCGCCGCGGCTGCCGGGCTGGCGGTTGCATTGGTTCTCGCAGCTTTCGAGTGGGCGCAGCTCAGCCGCATCAAAAACAAGTTCGGTATCGGTGTGTTTGTTTTTGGTTGCTTGGGCCTGGGCATCTGTCTCTATCTGCTGAGTCCTTTCAGCCTGTGGATCAATACGCTTGGCATTCTTGTCTGGTGCGTGATTGCTGTCAAGCTGCGCCGCCCCGGCATTCTCAGCCTCTCCAGTTTCGCGCAGTGTATCTTTGGACTGCTGATTTTACCGCTGTCGGTTTTTGCGATTGCCAGTGTGTTTATCGGTCTCCCAAACGGCGCGTACTGGGTCTTGGGCCTTCTGGCGATTGTCAGTACCGCTGACATCGCCGCATATGCGTTTGGCAAACGCTTCGGAAAAACCAAAGCTGCGCCGCGCATCAGTCCCGGCAAAACGGTAGAGGGCATCAAGGGCTGTTTTTTTTCGGCGTTTGCGCTGGGATTGATTTCGGGAACCCTAATCTGGCAAGACGACTACAGCTCAATTCTTCTTTGGACTGGCGTGTGCTTGCTGGTCAGTCTGCTCGCTGTTTTCGGTGATCTGTTTGTCAGCGTGCAGAAAAGAATCTGTGCCGTCAAAGACAGCGGCCGGCTGCTGCCGGGACACGGCGGCGTGCTTGACCGTGTTGACAGCACTCTTGCGGCGGCGCCGCTGTATGCTTTTTTGACTCAGCTGCTGATTGATCATCAGTGGCTTGCAACATGAATCGACAGGAGAAACGGACAGTGAAATCACTCACGATATTGGGCGCACCGAGTACAGTTGGGCAACAGGCGCTGGATGTGCTGCGGCTGCATCGCAATCAATTCACCGTCCGCGCATTGACTGCGCGTGCCGCGAGTGAGCTGCTGCTGAGCCAATGCATCGAGTTTGAGCCGCAGTATGTTGTTGTCGAGGCGCATGCCGCAAGCGATCTTGCCGGGCAGCTGCAGAGCCAGGGCGTGAAGTCCGAAGTCGTGACGCAGCGCGATGCAGCCTCGATGCGTGAACTTTATGATGTTGATGTCACGCTGACTGGCATTCCGGGTGCCGCCGGACTGCTGCCGACGCTGCAAGCGGTCACACATTCGAAAACGGTCTTGATTGTCAACAAAGAGCCTGTCGTTATGCTCGGGCCGATACTTGGTGAGCAGGTCAAGCAGCACGGCACAGTAATTTTGCCGGTCGACAGCGAGCACAATGCGATACTGCAGTGCAGTGAGAAAATCAAGCGTGAGCGGTATGAGCCGTTTGCACAGATCGGCGGACTCAAGCGCATCATGCTGACAGGTACCGGCGGTCCCTTTCTGCGTACGCCGCTTGATCAGCTCACATCCATATCGCCTGAGCAGGCGGTCAATCATCCAGTCTGGAGCATGGGGCCGAAAATTTCAATTGATTCGGCGACGATGATGAACAAGGGATTGGAGATCATCGAAGCGCGCTGGCTTTTCGATGCGCTGGCTGATCAGATCGAGGTGCTGATTCACCCGCAGGGCACAATCCATTCGATGGTTGAGTATGTTGACGGTTCAGTAATCGCAGAAATGGCAACGCCTGACATGCGTGTGCCGATTGCCAACGCACTTTTTTGGCCGTATCGAGAAGCAAGCGGCGCTGATTTTCTGGATTTCAATAATCTGACCGCGCTGAATTTCGAATCGCCCGATTTTGAGCGTTTTCCCTGTTTGAAGCTGGCGCACGATGTGGCCAAGTCTGAAGGCACTTCCGCGACGGTGATGAACGCCGCGAATGAGGTGGCGGTTGATGCGTTCATGTCCAAAAAGATCCGTTTTACGGATATCTTTGCAGTCATTGCGGAAAGTGTCAACAAATTCGGCGACGATCCGATACAAAACATAAACCATGTTATTGAAGTTGATAAAATTACACGGGCTTTTTCGGTCAACTTTGTAAGTCAGCTCGAAAGCAGTCGCTAATTCATCAGCCAAAAGGAACACAGTAGGCAGGCCCTCGATGTTTGAAATTATCAACAGCGTTGGATTTTTCATCATTGCGATCGGTGCTCTGATTACGTTTCATGAATTCGGTCACTTTTGGGTGGCGCGCCGCCTCGGCGTTACCGTCACCAAGTTCTCAATTGGGCTAGGCTCGCCGATCTGGCGTTTTACCCCGCGAAACTCCGCGACAGAATATGTAATCGCTTGGATTCCCTTGGGGGGCTATGTCAAGATGCTGGACGAGTCCATCGAGGAAGTCCCGGAGGAGCAGCTGAAACACGCCTACAACCGCCAGCCGCTCTGGAAACGCTCCAGCATTGTGGCGGCCGGTCCGATCGCAAATTTCCTTCTGGCTGCATTGCTGTATGCGGCGGTGTTTGTGCTTGGCAGCGATGGCATACGGCCGATGATCGGCGAGGTCGTGCCGGACAGTCTGGCAGAGCGCGCCGGACTGATGGCGGGCGATGAAATTCTGGAAGTGGACGGCCGCCCAGTGAAAAGCTGGCGCCAGCATAACTTCTACCTGCTCAATCAAATTGTCAGCCGCGGTTCTGTTGAGTTTCTGATTTCCAGGTCGGGGCGGCAGCGTGTTGTCCCGATCGACTTTGCCGAGCTTGCGGATGCCGACTTGAGCTCGCAGTCATTCGAAAGCCTGATTGGCATGTATCCCGAGTATCCGCTGATTGAGCCGATCGTTGGCGATGTCATTGAGAACTATCCGGCCGCATTGGGGGGACTTAAGCCCGATGATCGCGTGATCGCCGTTGACGGGCGGGACGTGCGAGACTGGAATTCGCTGGTCGAGATCATTCGCGACACCGACAGCGAGCAGCTCACGTTTACGGTCGAAAGGGCGGAGCAGATTGTCTTGATTACGATAGTTCCCAGAACGGTTGTCATCGACGGCCGCGAAGTCAAGCAGATTGGCATTACGGTCAATCCTGAAAGCCAAATTCGCAACTCTGATGCGCAGGTCACTGTGCGCTATAACCCATTGATGGCATTCTTCAAAGGTGTCGAGACGATGTGGTCAACCAGTGTATTGACGGTCAAGATGGTGGTGGATCTGCTGAAGTTTGACCAGTCGGCGGATGCGATTGGCGGACCGATTGCGATTGCGCAGTATGCCGGCAAGGCAGCGGATTCAGGGGTCAACAGCTATCTCACATTCCTGGCGCTGTTGAGTATCAGCTTGGGCATCTTGAACCTGCTGCCCATTCCGATACTGGATGGCGGGCATCTCGTGTTTCATGCTTATGAGGCTGTTACGGGGTCGCCGCCGACAGAACGGATGCTAGGCTGGGCGAATCAGGCGGGACTGGTACTCATTATTTCTTTAATGGGTTTTGCATTTTATAATGACATCGCTAGAATTTTCTGACTACTCAGCGATCAAGAATTTATGCAGCACACAGTTCAGCGCACCTTGCGCAATTTTCTAGTTGCCCTGGCAATTCTTGTTGCGAGTCCGGTGATGGCGATTGAGACCTTCATCATTCAGGAAATTCAGATCGAGGGACTGCAGCGCGTCTCGGCCGGTGCAGTTTTTGTTGCATTGCCGGTGCGCGCCGGCGACGAGATGAACGACGCTTTGTCGGCCGCGTCGATTGAAGCGGTCTACGCCACTGGACTGTTTGATGATGTGCAGCTGCGGCGTGACGGTGATGACCTGATCGTCTCGGTCGTTGAGCGGCCGCTGATCGCCGCTACTGAGTTCCAAGGCAACCGCAAGATCAAAAAAGAAGGCTTGGAGTCGGCTTTGCGGGTTGCCGGGCTCAATGCCGGCGGCATTTACAGCCCTGAGCTGCTCGACAGTTTTATTGACGAACTCAAGCGAGAATACATTCGAGTCGGCTATTTCTCGGTGACGGTCGAGACATCAGTTGTGCCGATCGAGCGCAATCGAGTCGAGTTGTTTTTCAAAATCTACGAAGGCAAGGTTGCGCTGATCCGGGATATTCGCATCGTAGGCAACGCGCAGTATTCGGATGAAGAAATCATTGATTTGATGAAGATTACCACGAAAAAATCATTCGGCCTGTTCAACCGCAACAACCGCTACAACAGCGAAGTCATTCGCGCGGATGTTGAGAGTTTGATCTCGTTTTACAACAATCAGGGCTACATTAACTTTGCGGTCGAATCGCTCAACTCATTCATTTCAGATGATCGGCGAGACATTCTGATTGTCCTGGTGGTCAGCGAGGGGGATCGGTATCAGTTCGGCGAGATTTCTGTGACCAGTACCGATGAGGTGATCGGGCAGGAGAAACTGGATACACTGGTGAGCGAGGCGACAGGCGAGCCTTATTCATTCGATGCGGTCAGCCAGACGCGATCCAACATCACCAGTGAGCATGCCAATCTTGGCTATGCCCGAACGCAGGTCGATCCGCTGCCGACCGTCAATGACGAGACGCAATCGATCGATGTGAATTATGTCGTTGACCCGGGCAAGATCACCTATGTTCGCCGCATCCTGATTCACGGCAATTACAACACCGATGATTCGGTGATCCGGCGTGAGCTGCGCATTCACGAAGGCGGTGTCTATTCTTCCGAGGAAATCGCTCAGTCACGCGGCCGACTCGGACGTCTGGGGCTGTTTCAATCGATTGATATCCAGGTCGTCGATGTTGCCAATGTGGATGATCAGGTTGACATTTTTGTTGAAGTCACCGAAAGCCTCACGGGGTCATTGCTGTTCGGAGTCGGCTACAGCGATGCAGAAAAAGCATCGTTCAATGCGCAGTTCTCGCAGCGCAATCTGTACGGAACGGGCAAGCAATTCACCGTTGATCTCGGGTACAGTGATATCTACAAGTCCGTTGAGTTTGATTTTTTGAATCCGTATTACACTCTGGACGGCATATCGCGAGGATTCAATCTGGAATATGCAAAAACCGATACTGCCGAGTCCGATACGCGCAGTATTTACAACTTCGACACAGTGGCAGGCGGGATGCGGTTTGGCTTCCCCGTATCGGAAGTTTCTGTGGTCGGTATTGAGTTTTCTGCGGCAGAGTATAAGTTTGCCTCTGAAAGCAGAGCTTCTGGCGATTTTTTCGTTCGAGATTTCATCAAAAAATATCCGAAGAGCACGACGGGCAGCGTAACACTCAGTTATCGCAGGGATACCCGCGATCGATCGGTGTTTGCCTCCAGCGGTTCCGATACCTATGGAGCCGTTGAGTTCACTGGTGGCAAATTCAGTCACTATGTCTTGCGTGGGCGCCATGACCATTATTTTGCTTTAGCTGACTCCACCACGCTGCGTTTGGCCTCGCAGGTGGATTACGGCAGCGAGGAACTGCCGTTTTTCAAGAACTTCTACATGCTGGGCGCCACGCAGATTCGTGGATACGAAAGCGACTCCCTAGGCGCACAGGAAACTTGCGCAACACCACGTGATAAACCTACTTCTGCCCGCCCCTGCCCGGTTGCGCGATCTTTGGGCGGCAATCTTCGCATATTCGCACGCGCTGACCTGTATCTGCCCTTTTTGGGAACACGCGATACTGATGATCGCCGGTTTTCGCTTTTTGTTGATGCCGGCAATACGTTTATGACCTCAAACAGTGATTATGCTAAAGAGCACAAAAAACTGAATACTGTTGAGTCACTGGAAAAAGTGTCGCTTGATAATTTACGCGCGACTTCTGGCCTCGCTTTTGAGTGGCTCTCGCCGGTTGGTCCTTTCGGGATCAGTTACGCCGTTCCCATCAAAGAGAAAAAGGGCGATCAACTGGACAAATTCCAAATTACACTCGGTTACTTGAATTAGTCGAAATGAAAATTTGCAGCAGAAAAATACTTTTGTATCTATGCCGTGCCGCGACGCTGAGCACGTTCGTACTCGGAGCCGCATGGGCACAAGACCAGCCGCTGAAGATCGGCTACATTGACGCAAATCGGGTGGTCTCAGAAGCGCCGCAGGGCGCCAGAGCGCTGGAAGATTTGCAGGAAGAGTTTGCAGAGCGCGAGCAGGAACTGCGCAAATTGCAGATTGAGCTGCTGGACTCCCAGGACAAGCTGGAAGACCCGGATCTATCGATTTCGGATGCGCGGGAGATTGAGAATCAAGTGCGTCAGCTGCAGCGCGAGCTGGACCGCGGAACGACAGAGCTGAACGAGGATTTCAACTATCGCCGCAATCAGGAGCTTGAGCAGCTGCAGTCGACGATCAGCGATTTGATTTTGCGCATTGCACGCGAGCAGGAATTCGATCTGATTGTGCAAAGTCCGGTCGTCTGGGCTTCCGAGCGCATTGACATCACCGATAACGTGCTAGCTGAACTGCAGCAGATGTTCAGTCAGTGACGTATTCTGATTCAGTGCAAAGCGGGTGGACTTTAGAGGAACTGGCGCAACTTGTCGGCGGACGCTACAAGGGCGATGCATCGAAAACGGTCCATACAGTGGCCGAAATTCGGTCCGCAACACCCGACTCCCTTGCGCATTGCTCCGATGCACAGCATGCTAAATACTTGCAAGATACGTGCGCTGGAATTCTGATATTGCCGTGCGATAACAGCTGGAATTATGAAGGAGACCAGATTCTGGTCGCCAACTCGCGGCAGGCTTTCGGTGCGGTTGTCGCTGAATTCCACCAGCACAGTCAGCCGCTTGACGAGGTCGGTGAGATTCACCGTACTGCGGTATTCGATGACAGTGCGCAGATCGCGGACACCGCATCCCTGCATGCCCATGTCACCATCGGCCGCAATGTCCGCATCGGTGAGAATGTAAAGATTGGAGCAAGCAGTGTCGTCGGCGACGATGTGGTCATCGGTGACAATACCATCATTGAGCCCAGCGTTACCGTTTATCGACGGTGTCGCATCGGTCATTCCTGCACGATTCATTCGGGCTCAGTCATTGGCGCATCCGGTTTCAGCTATGAAAATGCGGATGGCAAATGGGTCTCGATTATGAATGTCGCCGCAGTGCAGATCGGCAATCATGTTGATATCGGGGCATGCTGCTCAATCGACCGCGGCTCGATATCCGACACCCGCATTCGCTCTGGCGTGAAGATTGACAACAACGTACAGATTGGTCACAATTGCGATATCGGAAAACACACCTTGATTGTCTCCAATGTGGGGATTGCCGGCAGTGTCAAGATCGGTCAGCGCTGCGTGATTGCCGGCCATGTTGCCATTAACAGTCATGTTGAGATTGCCGACGGTACGACGGTTCTGGCAGGCAGCGTCGTGACCAAGTCACTGCGCAAAGCGGGCATCTATGGCGCGACGATCCCGGTGCGTGAATCTGCCAAATGGAATAAAACACTGGCTAAACTGAACCGCTTGTGAACTGACAGGAAATATCTATGCCGACCTTGAATGCCAACCAGATCCGTGAGCTGCTGCCGCATCGCTATCCGATGCTGATGCTTGATCGGGTACTGGACTATACGAATGATTCCCTCACTGCAATCAAGAATGTAACGTCGAATGAGCAAGTCTTTCAGGGACATTTTCCGCACATGCCGATTTTCCCGGGTGTGCTGATTTTGGAGGCCATGGTGCAGGCATCCGCAGTGATGGCCAGCCTGGCTCTCGAAGCGAAGGCAGATGACAGCCGTATCTACCTGTTTGCGGGTATCGACAGTGCGCGCTTCAAGCGCCAGGTTGTCCCCGGCGACTGCATTGAGATATCCACTGAATCAGTGCGCAAAATTCGCAACATTTGGAAGACGGCGGCGCAAGCCAGCGTCGGTGGCGAGACCGTTTGCACGGCGCAAATGCTGTTTACCTTTCAGGAACTATGAATGATCAGCCCTCAAGCGATCATTTCTGCATCGGCCGAAATCGGTCAAAATGTAGCGATTGGTTCCTTTTCGATCATTGAAGACAATGCAATTCTCGGCGATGGTTGCCAGATAGGCAGCCATTCGATCATTCGCCGCCACAGCCAGCTTGGGGTGAACAATCGCGTCGCCGAGCATTCAGTTATCGGCGGCGATCCACAATCCATTCATTATGAAGGGGAACCAACGACACTGGTCATCGGGGACAATAACACGATCGGTGAATTTGTTACGATTTCAAGAGGCACCGCACAAGGCGGCGGTACCACCACCGTTGGCAGCGGCAATGTCATTATGGCCTATTGCCACATTGCTCACGATTGCGTTATTGCAGACTACTGCACTTTTGTCAATGGCACGAACATTGCTGGCCATACAGTTGTCGGTGAGTTCGCATTCATCGGCGGTTTTACCATGATTCATCAGCATTGTCGCATCGGCTCGCTATGCATGACCGGCATCAATACTGTGCTGCGCAAGGATGTGGCGCCCTTTGTAACCGTCAATGGGAATCCGGCGACTGCAATTTCGCTGAATTCGGTCGGATTGCGGCGGCGGAACTTTGACGAAGAGACGCGAGCCGCTCTGCGCAAGGTCTTCGGACTGTATTTTCGCCAGCGCAAAAGCGCGAAAGAACTCGAGTCGCTATTGGACCGCAAGACGGCTGAAAATACAAGAGTCAAGCAGCTGATTGAATTTTTGCTGTCGACTCAGCGCGGCGTGGTGCGCTAGGCGCATTCAAAAGAACGGTTTTTGAAACAGCCGCGTTGTATTGATGCCTGTTGATGCAAGCCATATCTTTATTGCGGCTGGCGAGACCTCCGGTGATCGGCTTGCCGCCAGTTTGGTTCAGGCGCTGCGCGAGAGAAATCCGCAATTGCGCTTTTGCGGCATCTGCGGGGATGCGATGAGAGCGCAAGGTGTCGAGTCAGTGTATTCGATCGAGGAGATTACTGCCATTGGCATTGAGGGGCTGGTGAGCAGATTGCCGAGAATTCTGAATATTCGCCGGCAGCTGCTCAGGCAGCTGCGGCTTCAGCCTCCGGCCCTGTACATCGGTGTTGACGCGCCGGATTTCAATTTGCCGATTGAAGCCAAACTTCGCGCCGCTCAAATTCCGACGATTCAGCTGGTTGCGCCGACTGTCTGGGCATGGCGCCGATATCGAGTTTCGAAAATAAGGCGTGCCGTATCCTTGCTGCTTACAATTTTTCCTTTCGAAAGCCGTCTATACACAGCCGCAGGCATTCCGTATGTTTACGTTGGACACCCTTTGGCAGACGAGATTGACGCAATTCAAGGTGCTGCATCGCGCGCAGCGTTCGGATTGAACACGTCGGATACAGTCATCGCGCTGCTTCCGGGCAGCCGTGTCAGTGAAGTCAGACGACTGAGCGCTGTTTTTCTGAGCACAGCTCAAGAACTGCAGCGCCAGCATGGTCATTTGAAATTTATCGTGCCGTTTGCCAGCGCCGAGACGCAGGACATATTCATCCAAATCAAAGATCGCACAGCGCCGCAATTGAATACTCACAGCGTTATGCAGCAATCCCGCGCAGCGATTGCAACCGCCGATCTTGTAATCAGCGCATCGGGTACCGCTGCATTGGAAGCGGCGCTGCTCGAAAAACCCGTGGTCGTTGGCTATCGTGTTTCTATGCTCACTGAATTTATGGTGAAAGCGCTGGCCAGTGTGCGTCATTATTCCATCCTCAACCATCTGGGCGAGAAGCCGGTGATCCCTGAGTTTATGCAAGCACAGTGCAATGCCGAAAATTTATCGTCCGAGGCTCTGCGAATCCTGGATGATGCAGATTATCGCAATGCCATGATCAAGGAATTTGCCGATTTTCGCAGGCAATTGAAGTGCAATGCAGCCCATCGCGCCGCCGCCGAAGTTTTACAATTGCTCAAGTCATGATCCGGTTCGCAGGTGTAGATGAAGCGGGCAGAGGAGCGCTCGCCGGACCGGTGGTCGCGAGTGCAGTGATTCTGCCGAATGACTGTTCCATTGACGGACTGGCAGATTCCAAAAAGCTCAGTCGAAAGATGCGGACACAACTTGCCGGACAAATCAAGCAGCATTGCATCAGCTGGTCGGTTGCGGTCGGCTCGGTGGAAGAGATTAACCGTGTGAACATTCTGCAATCCACTCTGCTGACCATGAAAGAAGCGATTGAGTCGCTTGATGTGGCACCGCATCATGTCTTGATCGATGGCAATCAGCTGCCTGATCTTGCGCTGCCGGCCACAGCGGTCGTTAAAGGTGATGAGCAGGTGCCAGTGATATCGGCAGCATCGATTCTGGCGAAAGTCACCCGCGATGAGATTATGTTTGACTTGGCGAAAGTTTATCCGCAATACGGTTTCGAAAAGCATGTCGGGTATGGAACGCGCCAGCACACTGACGCAATTTATCAGTATGGGGCGCTGCCCATCCACCGCACGGGCTTTGCGCCGGTAAAGAATATTTTGCAGATTTCACATGTGGATTGAGTCGTGAGTTTCGTTCACCTTCGGGTACACTCTGAATATTCCATCGTTGACAGCACCATCCGGATCAACGATTTGGTTGCGCGTGCCGTCGAGTTCAATATGCCAGCGGTCGCGCTGACAGATTTTCAGAATGTGTTCGGTGCAATCAAGTTTTACAAGGCCTGCCTGCAGGCGGGTGTCAAGCCGATTATCGGTACTGAAATCAGGGTGGAGAATGCCAATACGCCGGCGCATCCTTATACCCTGATCTTGCTGGCCAAAAACGAAACCGGCTATCAAGCAATGTGCAAACTGCTGACCAAGGCGCACAGTGAATCGACACCGGCAGGTCCAGACGACATGTACCTGCCCGTAAAGCAAAGCTGGATGACCCCGCAAGCCTGCGACGGCATCATCGCGCTGTCCGGCGGCATCTCCGGTCAGATTGGACAGGCGCTGGTCAGTGACAAAATCAAACTCGCCGGACAACTGCTGGAACAATACCAAGATACATTTCGAGAAGGGTTTTATCTTGAAGTTTCCAGTCTGGGAGATTCGCTTGAAAATCTGTATTTCGACAGAGTCCTGGATTTGGCAGAAGCCGCAAATGCACCGGTCGTTGCCACCCATCAGGCGTGCTTTTTGGAACCGGACGGATTTGATGCGCACGAACTGAAGATTTGCATCCAGACGAAACGGTCCTTGAGCGACATGAATCGAAAAAGCCGTTTCTTCGCGAGCCAGTTCTTGAAGTCGCCGGAAGATATGGTGCTGCAGTTCGAGAATGTCCCTGGCGCGATTGACAATACTTGGGAAATTGCGCAGCGCTGCAATCTTCAAATTGATATCAATGCGACCCATATGCCCGACTACCCGGATGAGATCAAAGCAGATTCTATCGATGATCACCTGCGCAATCTCAGTTTTACGGGCTTGAGAGAGCGGCTCGGCGGTGAAATCGACGGGCTGTATCGCCAGCGCCTTGAGACCGAGCTTGACATTATTGTCAAGACTCAATTCTCAGGTTATTTTCTCATTGTCGCCGACATTATCGGCTGGTCCAAGCGGGAGGGCATTGCCGTTGGCCCCGGACGCGGTTCCGGGGCAGGCTCACTGGTTGCTTACGCGCTGCAGATAACTGCGGTGGATCCGATCCGGCATGATCTGCTGTTCGAGCGATTCTTGAATTTGGAACGGGTCTCGCCGCCGGATTTTGACATTGATTTCTGTGTGATTGATCGTGAGCGGGTCATCGGTTATGTGGCGCAGCGCTACGGCGTGGATCGCGTGGCGCAAATTTGCACCTACAACACCATGGCCGCCAAAGCTGCGGTGCGCTTTGTCGGACGTGCAATTCGGCCTGACTATCTGTTCTACGATGCTGTCGCCAGACTTGTTCCTGACGATCTGAACATCACTTTGTCAGCGGCCTTGAAGAAGAGTTCTGAACTCAGACAGCGCTATGAAAACGAGCCCCGCGTCAAAGAGCTGATCGATAAAGCGATGGAGCTTGAAGGCGGCGTTTTGAATGTCGGCAAACATCCAGCGGGATTGGTCATCGCGCCGACTGAAATCACCGATTTTACTGCTTGCTTTACAGATGCTGAAAGCGGCGGCGAGGTCACCCATTACGACAAGAACGACCTTGAGTCGATCGGCTTGGTGAAATTTGATTTTTTGGGACTGAAAACACTGACAATCATTGACCAGACGATTAAGACGCTTGCCGCCAAGCAAGCTTCTGATGCGCCGTCATCGGACGAGGCCATACCCGGATACGATCCCAAAACGTATGAAACGATCCGTTCCGGATATACGGTGGGCATTTTTCAGCTCGAGTCAAAAGGCATGCAGCGACTGATTCACGAGATGCAGCCGGGCGAATTCAATGATCTGGTAGCGCTGCTCGCTCTGTTTCGCCCCGGTCCGCTGCAAAACAAGATGGATCAAATCTATGTCGAGAATAAGGAAAAAGGCGAATTTGAGCTGATCAATGAGCAGATCCGCGATATCCTCAAACAATCTCACGGCGTTATCCTGTATCAGGAACAGGTGATGAAAATTGCGCAGGTTATGTCCGGCTACACACTTGGTGAAGCCGATATTCTGCGCTGGGCGATGGGCAAGAAGGTCAAGAAAGAGATGGAATCCCAGCGGGTCCGTTTTGTCGATGGCGCTGTTGAGAACGGTTACAGCAAATCCGATGCAACGCGGGTCTATGACTTGATTGAAAGTTTTGGCGGTTACGGCTTCAACAAATCGCATTCGGTCGCTTATGCACTGCTGGCCTATCGCACAGCGTATTTGAAAACATACTTTTGTACAGATTTTCTTTCCGTCTGCATGACTATTGATACCAACGTCTCGAATGTTGCAAAAATCTATTCGGAAGCGCGCAAACTGGGTATTCAATTCCATCTGCCTGACATCAATCAAAGTGATTATGGGTTTCGAGCCCTGAATGATCACAATATTCTGTGGGGCTTGGGCGCCTTGCGCAAAATTGGGGCGCCGGTTGTCAGTGCGATCGTCGGTGCGCGTCAGAAGGGAGGGGCTTTTTCCAGTCTCAGCGACTTCTGTCAGCGTGTGGATTTAAAGATTGTCGGCAAAGGCGCTTGCAATTCCTTGATTCTAAGCGGAGCGTTTGATTCATTCAATGACAATCGCGCACAATTGCAGGTTGATCTCGAATACCAAATCAAGCGGGCAATCGAAAAAGAGGCGGATGCGACCGCCGGACAGGGATCAATATTTGATGATCAGGTGCAGATGGCCGAGATGGAGCAGACTGAGCAGGTGGATCCATGGCGACTCGACAAGAAACTCAAGCATGAGCACGACATGATGGGATTGTATGTCAGCGGTCATCCGGTTGAGTTGTATGCCCGCGAGATGAAGTCTGTCAATGAGCTTACGCAGGTGAGCAAGCTGACAAACGGTCATGCAGCGGAGTCCGGATCGTTCGTTGTTTTTGGCTGGGTGACCAATCTGCAGCGCACGACGGCCCGACGCGGCCATGATTACAACCTGCACTTTGAGCTGCTGGATCCGAGCGGGGAAATCTCGGTCACTGTGTATTGGGAAGTTGTGTCAAGCAATCAGTCAGAAATCAAGGACAACCGACCGATCATTTTAGTCGGTGCGCTGTTTGATGATAAAGATGGGTTGCCGGCACGCTTTAATGTGCAAGCTTACTATGATTTGCAGTGGCTTCGGAATTCACCGGCAGCAAAGCTCATCATTGAATTGCGGCACGGAAGTCTGCACGCTGACGCGATCGAGCAGGCGCGCCGGGCGCTTGACAAGCATGAGCGGGGCGCACAGGCGATTGAGTTTCGCTATCGATCTGTGGATGGACATCAAGTCAAACTCAATCCAGGCCAGGATTGGCGTGTGCAAATCAGCGAAGAACTGCTGCAGGATCTGCAGGCGTATTTGGGAGAGGAAGCGGTCATGCCCGATTATTCGAATGTACAGATTTTGCCTTGACTGTCGGGTTGACTGATCGCAAATTGAAGTTCCAAAAAAAATCTGGCAGACCTGAATGCCTTGCTTCCCGGTTTTAAGGTATTGAGACTGCCATAGGTGATGTTCCGCTCGCTTGGCGGCATCGCTTAGGCTTGAGGCAATCAAGAATCGTCTTGACTTTTCATGCGGTTGGCGGATTGCCGGAATTGGGCGCAGACATCCGTGTTATGAAACCGCAATCAAAGAACGGAATGAGTAGATACGGGCTTGACTCTTGATCTCGAATCCTCTACAATTTCAATATACGAAATTTGGAGAAGGCATTATGGACTTAATCACTGTATTCACACGCTATCCGGATCAGGAATCCTGCATTGAGTTTCTTGAGCGCGCTCGCTGGAACGGCACAGCTTCATGCCCGCATTGCGGAAGCGAGAAAGTCGCCCGCAAAGGCGATAGCGGCCGCATAGGACGCTGGAACTGCCACAGCTGCAAATCAAGCTTCAATGTTCTGTCAGGCACGATATTCAGCAAATCCAAAATTCCATTGCAAAAATGGTTTGTCGCAATAGCGCTGGTAGTCAACGCCAAGAAAAGCCTGTCAAGCCACCAGATGAGCCGCGATCTGGACATGAATCAGAAATCGGCCTGGTACATGGCTCAGCGCATTCGTGCTGAGATGGCGACAACGCAAGCCAAAATGCTGTTTGGAATTGCAGAGGCTGATGAGACATATATCGGCGGCAAGCCTAGGAAGCCTAGCACAAAAGACACCGGGCAGAAAAACCCCAGAGGCCGGGGCACAAGGAAAACCGCAATCATCGGCGCAGCTGAGCGCGGCGGAAAAGTCAATGCAAGCGTTGCAGGCAATCTGACAGGCAAGGGCATGCTGGATTTTCTGAAAAATACCAGTCGATATTGACAATACCCTGCTGATGACAGATGAGTTCAGGGCATACAATGCGCTGGATGGAATTCTTCCAAGATCAGTGATCAATCACAGTGTCCAGTACGCTGACGGAATGACGCACACAAACACGATTGAGGGCTTCTGGGCATTGCTCAAGCGCGCATGGTACGGATCGCATAACCGCTATGAAAAGAAATACACGCCGCTTTACCTGGCTGAGGCCTGCTGGAAGTACAACAGCCGAAAAGACGCAAATGCATTTGGATCATTCTTTCGGGGGTGTTTCAGATGAACCGGCTTTACTATGGCGACTGCCTTACAGTCATGCAGGGAATGCCGCTTGCCAGCGTAGATTTGATTTACTTGGATCCGCCTTTCAACTCGAACCGCAACTACAACGCGATTTACAAAGATGAGACAGGCAGAAAGCTTCCCGATCAGATTGAGGCATTTTGCGATACATGGACGCTGACTCCTGAGCACGAGCTGGCGATTCAGCAGATGCCGATCTTGATGCGAGAGGCAGGGATACATGATGAGGTTGCGGAATTCTGGCGGCTTTGGATGAATGCGCTGCGCCGCTCAAATCCAAGCCTGCTGGTTTATCTGTCTTACATGACGCATCGATTGTTGCAAATGAAAGGGCTGCTGAAGCCTACTGGCAGTGTCTATCTGCATTGCGACCCTGAAGCAGGCCATTACATCAAAGTTCTGATGGATGCTGTATTTGGGCATGATAATTTTCGCAACGAAATTATTTGGAAACGAACGGGCGCTCATGGCGGTGCCAAGAGATTTGGCCCAATCCATGACACTATTTTGTTCTATTCTGCAAGCGATAATTACAAATGGAATCGAGTGTATCAGCCGTATGATGACGGTTATATCGAAAAAAACTACAGCAACCGAGACAATCAAGGCAATTATCAAGCAATTTCTTTGATGGCTGCTGGCACAACAGATGGTGATTCCGGAAAGCCGTGGAGAAATATTGACCCTGCTGAAAGCGGAAAAGGCAGACATTGGGCAGTGCCTAATAAACAGGTCATTCCTGATTGGTTCATTGAGCCGGCAAGCTATTCGTCAATGAGCACTCAAGATAAATTGGATGTTTTGGATAGACAAGGATTAATTCATTGGCCAAACAAATCAGGTGGAATTCCAAGATTCAAGCGTTACGCATCGGTCGCATTAGGCAATCCAGTCCAAGACATAATTCTGGACATACCGCCAGCGAAAGGTTCCGAATATATGGACTATGACACGCAGAAACCGATTGCCTTGCTGGAGCGCATCATAAAGGCATCCAGCAATGAGGGTGATACGGTTCTGGATCCGTTTT
Organism: Arenicellales bacterium; assembly: GCA_965200545.1. Classification (GTDB taxonomy): domain Bacteria; phylum Pseudomonadota; class Gammaproteobacteria; order Arenicellales; family JAJDZL01; genus JAJDZL01. The sequence goes on from CBDAUJ010000003.1 coordinate 144,516, forward strand.
GCGGGTGCGCGACAACACTGGAAGCGGCTGAATTGCTCAATCGAAAATGGATTGGCATTAACATAGCCATTCACGCTGTCAAGCGAGTTGCAAAACTGCGCTTGGAAGACCGCCTGCATCTGACAGAGGGCAAGGATTTTGTCATTGAGGGCGTGCCGCGAAGTCTTGAGGGAGCTCAGGATCTATGGGAGCGCGACAAATATCATTTTCAAAAATGGGCGGTCGAGCAGACAGACGGATTTGTCACTTCCAAGCGAACAGGCGACGGTGGAATTGACGGACGGATTTATTTTGCAGTTCCAGGGGAGCCCGCTTTGCAGAGCATGGTGCTGGAAGTCAGGGGCGGCGCAAATGTTACGATTGCTGATGTACGCGCGCTGCACAGCGTTCTGGAGCGCGAGGAGGCTTTGATGGCAGGATTGATCACAATGCGAAAGATAGACGGGCGCAAGCGAAACAATTTCGAGCGTCTGATCGGCGAGGCCGGCACATTGGAGATGCTGGGGCAGCAGTATCAGAAATTGCAGATACTCTCAGTTGAGGAGATTCTGGAGGGCTGGCGGTTCAGTGTCCCCGGTGCAGTGTCGCTTGGCAGCGACCATGAGTCAATGAATCTGAATTTTGCCGGCAACTGCGCCCCGATGACCGGGCTCGCGTGATTTCAGGGATAAGCCCGTATCTAATCATTCCGTCAAACAATTGAAATGACTGCATCTCGAACCGGTTGAAAAACTTCAGCTTAATGTGCTACAAATAGCCATCAGCAAGGACTCTGTTTCTGATTTTATGAATATAGGGGGCGGTCATGGCAGAATACAAACGGTTTTTTCTCACACTTATTTCCTTGGCGATGATCGGAATGTTTTCTGTTTATCTTGAGGAGGTGCAGGCTGATGAAATTCCGATTTGCGAGTATCTTTGGGGCACTACTCCGCAACACTGCAAATGGGCATTCGAAGGCAGTCCGGCAGGAAACGGCAGCAGCAACTTTTGAGGGTCGCGGTGCGTCATCGACAATTTGAGGTGGAATCAGTATATGTGGAATGTAGATACCGATCTGATTACTCCACAAGGAGAGGCTTGGCTGGAAAGGTTTAAGGAAACACGCCGCCCCGAAAGTTGTTCGTGTGACATAAGTTTTCGCTATCCAAAAACGAATTTTGGAGAATTTGGCAGTGGATACAACATTGAGTGGAAACAGCACAGGTGCGACAGCATAAGCATAGGGGAAATTCGCAAGCTGACATCGGATGACGACGGAAATTACTCGCTCCGGTGTTGATTGAAGATGAAGCGTCGGTCTAAATCTAAGTTGCAGTAATTCAGGATACAGCTTGCGGTAGATTTCAGGATACCGCCATTTTTCGATGCCATAACCTATCCTGAGCCGAGCTGCGTTCCACAGCAATCCTTCGATCAGTGATTACGCCAACGATGTTCAAGATGCGACTCAATGGTTTAAGAGTGTTGGACCGCTTTGTCGGTCTAACAAATTGATCCGCATTTTGTTTGCTGTTCACGTTCAGTTTCAGGTAAGCCTGCGTCGAGTCGCTTTGTCAGTCGATCCGGCGGTCGCGGTCCTTGCTCTGATTGCACCGGTATTCGACGCCGACCGCGTGATCTGGCAGCAGCCCCGAGACTCGACAATGCAGTGCAGGCTGGGCCGGCAAAGTGCTTGAAGCCTAGTTTATGATGGGGATGGGGTGTATCCGCCGGTGTCATTGTGCAAATTACTGGAGACTATGACCCTTGCTAAAATCCTAGCGATTTTCGAAACTCCGGCGAACTCGGCGCGGTCCGTAGACCGCCTTGGTGTGTTTGGTTATGGTTGGTTAGCTGGAGGCAGATGCAAATTGCTTGCTGTGCATATCCCACCTACGACCCGTTTCGCTGTACTCACACCTGAAGCACCGCATAATCAACGACATTGAAGTCTCCCTTCCGCACCCCATAGCTTGTGGAGACGGTTGATGTGCCGGCGGCGCGGGCGGGTTTGGATCGGCGGAGGTGGTGAACCAGTTGTAGGTAACTGCCGAACTCTTGTCGAACCTTCTCCAGAAGGTGCCGGCTTCGGGGTTCATCGAGTAGATGGCCAGGCAGTAGGTGCGGTTCGGCAAGGTGTAGGCAGTTTGCTGCCATTCGGTATAAAAGGGCATGTGCATTTTATGGCCGACGGTCTGGATGTTCCGGTTCCAGTATAGTATGTACCCCGCTGCCGTGTGCATTCTCGCCAATGTCAAAGTATTCGACCATGTAGGGCGGTTTAAAGTGCTTGACGTTAAGAAAACTGTTAGTGGCCGCCGATTCAATGATCGATTGGGTATTGACGGAATAGAAAATCTCCCATTCCCGGCTGGCGTTGAGGGTGGCACTAGTGCTGATCGCAACATGAGTCAGGGGCGGGAAACTCGACACGAATCGTGCTGGCAGTCTGCGCCATCGCCGAGCTTGAAAACGCCACGATCAGCAGCGCAAGGCCAAGGGCAGGGGGAGTGTTAATTTACGCGGGTGGGTGCAATGTCATTAACTTACGCATTTTCAATCTCCAGCGAGTGGTGAATTGGATGATTTTTGGGGTGTTTCAAGGTGTTTTTTGACTGAATTCAACCATTTTCCCTGCCAAGGCCACGCAAATCCATGCCCTGAATGCGGATTATTCCTTAAGGCGAATTATTCCTTAGGTTAATGACATTGGGGGGTGAGAGTGTTCAGGTCTTTCATGGTTGGTTCCTCTCGTGACTCTGTATCGAATTTCGGATTAATCGCTGAACAGAGAGTCAGCGTTGGCGATAAAGTCAATTTTAAGGGGACGGGTCTTTGCAAGTCAGCTATCGTCGCAGTCACAAAAATCTTTCAGGTCCGTCATTTCCAAGTGGATGGCGAAAACTCACTTTCGGAGAGGCATTTGACTTCTGCAGAGCGTTGCCGACCTTGACGGAAAACAGTTTTTGGAAGCCTCGGCAATAGTACGGCATCGGGGAGGACTTGCTGGCTATCCTTGTGTCCGCGCATCCGCAGCGGGGGCAGGTACGGCCATTTGACCAGACGATTTCCTCAAACCAGTTTCGGGCGGATTCTTCTGTTGGAAACATATCGCAGAGCTCCACGAGGCTGATTCCCTCTCTGTGAGCTTTTCCCGAGCTTTTCCTACTTGCCATATCGATTCTCCCTCTATAATCAATATAGTTACGAATTTTATTTCATTAGCAATAGTTATAATCCCCAAAGTATTTGATATTGGCGAGTCGTACCGTGATTTTGCTCGCCTGAATCGGCAGTGCTGCCTGTCGATCGTCCATGCTCACGACATTGTATATTCTGGATAAGCCGAACAATTCAGTCTCGCCGGTAAATTTATCCGAAAATTGACGTTTTCTTTACCCCTTGCTAGCGTGGGAAATCAAGGCTGCTGCTCGCCTGAGTTGAGCGTGAGTTTCGGTATAATCCTGAAATCAGCCATGGAGTTTGATTAACCGACTGGTCAATACGAAGAGTTGATGGCGAAATTAACCTTTCAGGAAGAACGTATGGAGCCCAAGCCAGCTGATGCAAGACCGATACAGGGAGAAATCAAATCTTTAGCAACAGCATGCTAAAGAGAGTCAATAGCGACGAATCAACTGACCGGCAGTATATTTGTATTTGTCTCAATAGGTCAAACTCAGCTTTCAGCAACGTTGAAATGTCCTAAGTCTAATTCAGCGCTTGATGATTTTGATCGCGCATAAATCTTCTAAAACTACCTTCATATTTCTGCATTTTCTGTGTTAACTTGATTAGTTTTTATTGCATACCTTGGAGCAGGGACAGGAAATGAACGGGGTAGAAATTAGAGTGAAGACTCCTCCCCTGAAGATTCAGGGTATAAAAACAAGGGCGCTGCCGTACATAAGGCAAAACATTTACTGGGACAGGAACGGTCAATGGATTGAACCTTTCCTCGGTTCAGCCGTTGTGTTGCTCAATGTAGAGCCAGATAAGGCTGTTGCGGGAGATTCGAATCCTCACATCATTCGGTTTTACAAGTCTATCCAAGATGGAACGCTCAGTTCTGAGTCGGTTCGGACTCATCTGGAACGGGAAGGAGAGAGGCTTTTGCGCCTGGGTGAGAAATGCTACTATGAAGTTAGAGACCGATTCAATCAAAATGGTGATCCGCACGATTTTCTGTTTTTGAATCGTTCATGCTTCAACGGATTAGTCCGATTCAATAATTCTGGAGGCTTCAATACGCCATTTTGCCGAAAGCCTGAGAGGTTTAGAGCTGCATATATCACCAAAATTTGCAACCAAGTCAAATGGGCTGCGGAGAGAATCAAAGGAAAAAATTGGGAATTCATTTGTTCGGACTGGAGCAATCTTCTGTCAAATGTCAAATCGAATGATTTTGTTTATGCAGATCCGCCCTATGCAGGTCGATATGCCGATTATTTCAATTCTTGGAGTGACGATAATGCCTTTGAACTTGAAGAGACGCTGAAGTCACTGCCGTGTAAATTTTTGTACTCAATGTGGTCGGCGAACAAATACAGGAAGAATAATCGGCTTTATGATCAATTTTCTGACTGCAAAATAAAGACGTTTTCACACTTTTATCATCTTGGCTCATCGGAAAAACTGCGAAACTCAATGACTGAGGCATTGGTCGTTGGATGAGAGGTTTCAGTTTGCAAACAGTGGCTGAAATGAGGAGCGGGATTGGTGTTCGTGGTTTGGTAGACTAAAAAGTGAGGGTTTGGCGCACTCGGTTCTGATGCTTGCAAGCGGTTCTCGGTTTTATCTTGCAATCTGTTCGACTTTGTCAAAATATGCAGAAATTATGAAACGACAGTCAATAGTTTTGACAGTCGGCGGAACGTTTGAAATAAATCAATCGAGTTATTGCGATGTGGTGGAATTTACCTGAATCCTGTTTCATGAATTCACCTGGTTTCGTACTTTTGAACAAGTCGAGACAAATGATTTGGCGTAAATTGTGAAACTAAATTTATTTTTCGTAAAGTAAATTGGTTAGCTCATTTCTTGAATTCGAAAAGCCGATCGCAGAGATCGATGCCAAAATAGGCGAGCTCCGCCGTGTGAATGAAGCGACGGGCGTTGATCTGTCGCATGAAATCAAGCGGCTTGAGTTGCAAAGCACAAAGCTTACGGAGAATATATTCTCCTCGCTGACACCGTGGCAGATTACGCAGCTGGCCCGCCACCCCATGCGGCCCTACACCATGGACTACATCGAACGCCTGTTTAACGACTTTGAGGAAATTCACGGCGATCGAGTTTACGCAGAAGATGCCGCAATTGTATGCGGACTAGCGAAGCTCAACGGTCATGGGGTCGCTGTTATCGGACACCAAAAAGGCCGCAATACCCAGTCAAAACTGGTACGGAATTTCGGCATGCCCAAGCCAGAGGGCTACCGCAAAGCACAGCGAATAGTGAATCTTGCGGCCAAGTTCCGCGTGCCTGTATTGACATTTATCGATACCCCAGGCGCTTATCCGGGGATTGATGCTGAAGAGCGCGGCCAAAGCGAAGCGATAGCATCAAGTCTGATGGCGTTCGTGCGCGCTCGCTGTCCCATCATCGCCACGGTGATCGGCGAGGGCGGCTCCGGCGGTGCGCTCGCGATTGGCATTGCCGATTATCTGGTCATGCTTGAGTATTCCACCTATTCAGTCATTTCACCCGAAGGCTGTGCCTCAATTCTCTGGAAAGATTCCACCAAGGCTGAAGACGCCGCATCTGTCATGGGATTGACTTCGAATGCACTGCTGAACAACAAATTGATTGATCAAGTGGTTCGCGAGCCGGTTGGCGGTGCGCATCGGGACTACGGCATGATGGCAACAGATTTGAAAGGTGTCTTGATCAGCGCTTTGGATAAATTGCGAAATATTGACATTGATGAGCTCTTGGAAAAAAGAAACCGGCGGCTGATGTCCTATGGTGAGTTTCAAAAAATCAATCAGCCATAAAGCGCAGGCTGATCCCGCAACCGGCTAGCCCGCCAGCATCGCTCGCAATGCAGCACGGCAACCGCATGGCGAATGCACTGACCCCGCAATCACTGATCGATCAACTCGCCGAATTTGTTCGGTTCGACGACAAGCCGTCCCTTATCGTTGCTTACAGCGGAGGCGTTGACTCGGTCGTTTTACTGCATCTGCTGCATAGGGCAAGAACGGATTATGGATTCAATCTGAAAGCCTGCCATGTCGATCATGCGATTGCCGCCGAGTCGGCCAATTGGCGTGCGCAGTGTGCCCAATACTGCATGTCGATCGACGTTGAATTTTGTTTTGAGCGTGTTCAGTGGGTAGACAATGCGGGGCGAGTGTCGGAAGATGAAGCCAGGCGGGTTCGCTACGCTTGGTTTCGAAAGCAGCTAAAGGAAAAGGAATGGCTGCTGACTGCACACCATCAGCGCGACCAGGCGGAGACATTGCTACTGCATCTCATGCGGGGTTCCGGGACGCGCGGACTGACCGCAATCAGCAAATCGCAACTGTTCGGAAAAGGCCATTTGATTCGGCCCATGCTGGATTTCAGCAAACAGCAGATTACCGACTATGCGGCACAAAACCAGCTGCCTTGCATCGCAGATCCTGCAAATGAAAGCTTGCGTCATGATCGCAACTATTTGCGCCATCAAGTGATACCTGCAATTGAGGCTCGCTGGCATTCTGCCGTGCGGCAGATTGCGCGATCAGCGGCGCTGCTTGAGGATGCTCAATCCATACTTGATCAAGTTGCGCAAGCCGACACAGATCAATGCAAGACTGCCGGCATGAGCCTATTTTGCCTGGGTACTGTGCTGAGTGTGGACGAGCTTGAGCGGCTGGACGCTGCCCGGCAGTGTAATTTAATCCGGTACTGGACTCGAGTCGAAGGCTTGCGGGAGCCAAATCGGAAATCGCTTGCGCATCTGCTGGATTCGATTCTCGGCGGCCGGACTCGCTATCTCGAGCTCAGCGGTTTGCACGGCTATCGCATCTGCCTCTACGATTCTAAACTTTATCTTTGTCAGCTGCACGAAACCACAAGGCCGCAAGAAGATGTTCAGTGGGATTCGCACGGGCCGATCACACTCAACCGAATGGCATTGCGGATTGCACCTGGCACTGGGGATCTACGGACGCACACAAAGAACGCGAGACCTGACAAGCTCACAATTCGGTTTCGAAGCGGCGGGGAGCGTATTGTGCTGCCCGGCAGAACACATTCGTCATCGCTGAAAAAGCTGCTGCAGCAGCGAAGAATTCCACCTTGGGAGCGAAGTCAGCTGCCGCTGGTGTTTGCAGGCGATAAACTGATCGCGGTCGCTTCATGGATCTATTCCGATTCATGGCGACAGTATTTTGGCTATGATCGGATTACAGTGACACCGATACCGTGACGAAGGTGCGGACGGTTCAATCACTCGCAACAGATCTAGGAATTATTTTTCCTTTTTGCGCCCATTCACAAACGAATTTGTGGTAACCTATTAGCCCGTTCAGACAGACCTATTCTAAGTCTGTCAAAGTTGTGATCCATCTTATTTTCGCTGCAGTAAACTGTGCCTAAGTTCGTATTTGTTACCGGTGGCGTTGTGTCGTCGCTGGGCAAAGGCATTGCTTCCGCTTCCTTGGCCGCATTGCTTGAGGCCCGCGGCACTTCCGTTACGCTGATCAAGCTTGATCCGTATATCAATGTTGATCCTGGAACAATGAGTCCGTTTCAGCACGGTGAAGTTTTTGTAACCGAAGATGGGGCTGAAACGGATTTGGACCTCGGTCATTATGAGCGTTTCGTCAATGTTTCGATGCAGCAGGTCAACAACTTTACGACAGGACGGATTTATGAGCGGGTTATCCGGCGTGAGCGCCGCGGCGAGTATCTCGGCAAGACCGTCCAAGTCATACCGCATGTCATCGATGAGATCAAAGCCTGCATTTACGAAGGCGCGGGTGACCATGAAGTTGTATTCGTGGAAATCGGCGGTACCGTAGGCGATATCGAATCATTGCCTTTCCTGGAAACGATTCGGCAACTGCGCATTGAGCTGGGAGCCGCCGATACGCTGTTTGTGCATCTGACTTTGATCCCGCACCTGACTTACTCCGGTGAGATCAAAACCAAGCCGACTCAGCATTCAGTCAAAGAACTGCGCAGTATCGGCATTCAGCCGGACATTTTGCTGTGTCGAACGGGAACCAAACTGCCGAATGCAACCAAGAACAAAATTGCGCTGTTTACCAATGTTGAGGAAAAGTGTGTAATCTCGGCCGTTACGACAGACAACATTTATTCGGTGCCATTGCTGTTTCATGAAGAGGAAGTTGATTCCCTGATTGTTGATCGGCTCCAAATCAAAACCGATGCCATTGATTTGAGCGCTTGGGAGAAGGTGGTTGATCGCAGTCGCAATTACACCGCTGAGGTCAAGATCGCCTTTGTCGGCAAATACATGGACATTGCCGATTCCTACAAGTCCTTGGCAGAAGCGATTGTGCATGCTGGCATGCAGACGCGCACCAAAGTGGAAATACTTTATATCGATGCCGAGCAGGTTGAATCTGAAGGTGTTGAGATGATTCATGAAGCAGATGCTGTGATCGTGCCCGGCGGATTCGGCAAACGCGGAATCGCTGGCAAAATCGATGCGGTCAGGTATGTCCGCACACACGACATTCCGTATCTTGGCATTTGCCTCGGCATGCAGATCGCAGTGATTGAATATGCCCAAAATGTATTGCAGCTCAAAGATGCGCACAGCACCGAGTTTGCTGAAAACACACCCTACCCGGTGATAGCCTTGGTTTCAGAGTGGCGTTCCTTGGATGGACGGGTTGAGAAACGAACAGCGAACGAAGATTTAGGCGGCACACTCAGACTTGGCGCACAGGTCGCCAACCTGACCGCTGATTCCGCTGTAAATCGAATTTATGGAACGAATCGGATACGAGAACGGCACCGCCATCGCTATGAGTTCAATAATTTCTATCGTGAGAAATTTGAAGAGGCAGGATTGCGATTTGCCGGCTACTCGAACGAAAATCTGGTTGAAGTGATCGAGCTGCCCTCACACAGATGGTTTATTGGCTGTCAGTTTCATCCGGAATTCCGTTCCACTCCGCGCGATGGCCATCCGCTGTTCAGCAATTTTATCGAAACCGCCAGAGAAATCAAGCAAGCCTCAGAATAAGCGCGAACCTGATTCTCCGATTGCATGCAGATTGCCCAGACAAACGTCGGCCCCGACCAGCCATTCTTTCTGATAGCCGGCCCTTGTGTCATCGAGTCCGAGCAGTTTGCTTTGGACACCGCAGGCCAAATCAAAGTCATTTGTGACTCACTCTCAATTCCGCTCGCCTACAAGTCATCCTATGATAAAGCCAACCGCACCTCGATTGATTCTTACCGAGGGCTGGGGATGGAGGACGGACTGGCCATTCTGGCAAAAGTCAAGGCGGAGCTGGATATACCGGTTTTGACCGACATTCATCTGCCCGAGCAAGCCGCGCTGGCAGCGCAGTATGTCGATATTCTGCAAACGCCCGCATTTTTGTGCCGGCAGACCGATCTGATTGTTGCTGCGGTCCAAACCGGCAAAGTTGTGAACATCAAAAAAGCGCAATTCCTGTCACCGCACGAGATGCGCCATGTGGTGAACAAGGCATACAGCGCTGGCGGGGAAGGGCGGACCATGGTTTGCGAGCGCGGGGCAACCTACGGCTGGAACAATCTTGTTGTTGACATGCGATCTTTGGCCATTATGCGTGAGACTGGCTGTCCGGTCGTGTTTGACGCCACGCACTCAGTGCAGCTGCCGGGCGGCAACGGCGGCTCATCAGGCGGCCAGCGGGAATTTGTTCCTGCATTGGCGCGGGCCGCCACCGCTTGCGGAATATCCGCACTGTTTTTGGAAACGCATCCCAATCCTGACCGGGCTCCTAGTGATGGTCCCAACGCCTGGCCTTTGTCGCAGCTGGCATCGCTGCTGCAAGATCTGCGGGAAATTGATCATCTTGTCAAGACAAAAGTCACGTACTATTGAGGGGGCAGAGTCTATGAGTCCCGCACAAATCCGAAATATTCAGGCGATTGAAATCCTTGATTCGAGAGGCAATCCGACGGTTGAGGCGCAAGTCGTTCTGACCGGCGGCGCGATTGGCACAGGTGCAGTGCCTTCTGGAGCCTCAACTGGGATTCGAGAGGCTGTTGAGCTTCGTGATGAGGATTTCGGGCGCTATCTGGGCAAAGGTGTCCAGCAAGCGGTGGCTAACGTGAATGAGAAGATCGCGCCCGCTCTGGCCGGAATGGATGCCAATGACCAGAATGAGATTGACCAGACGCTGCTTGAACTCGATGGCACTGACAACAAAGGCCAGCTTGGAGCAAATGCGGTGCTTGCGGTATCGATTGCAGCGGCTCGGGCCGCAGCCAAATCCAAGGACTTGCCACTCTATGCGCATCTGGCTGTCTCTGAGTCAGTCTCACTGCCAATTCCATTTTTCAATATTCTCAATGGCGGTGCGCATGCCAATAACAATATTGATATTCAGGAGTTCATGATTGTGCCTCTTGAGATGCCAGACTTCAAGGAGGCGTTGCGCTGCGGAGTAGAGATCTACCATGCATTGAAGCAAAAAATCGATGCGCTTGGCAAAAGCACAGCCGTCGGTGATGAGGGTGGATTTGCGCCTGATTTGCAATCAAACCGAGCGGCTCTGGATTTGATTTGTGATGCGATTGCGAAGGCGGGTTATGCGCCGGCCAAGCAGGTTGGCATTGCATTGGACGTTGCCAGTTCGGAAATTTACAAAGAAGGACGCTATCTTCTGGATTCTGAGCGTTTGACATTGTCATCTGGCGAGATGATCGAATATCTGGATCAGCTCAGTCGCGAATATCCAATTGTTTCAATTGAAGATGGTATGGCAGAGGAAGATTGGCAGGGATGGATTGATCTGACTGAAAGCATTGGAAAACGGGTACAATTGGTCGGCGACGATATTTTTGTCACGAATCCGAAGATATTGAAGTCTGGAATTGAGCAGTGTGCAGCCAATGCAATTTTGGTCAAGCTGAACCAGATCGGAACGATCACCGAGACGTTGCAAGCTGTTCGCATCGCAAAGCAAGCGAACTATGGCGTGATGATTTCCCACCGCTCGGGCGAGACCGAAGATGATGTCATCGCTGATTTTGCCGTGGCAACCGGCGCCGGGCAAATCAAGTCGGGCGCACCGTGCCGTTCGGATCGCACGGCCAAGTACAACCGCTTGCTGCGCATCGAATCTATGCTGGGAAAGGATGCCAAATATACGCAATCACGCAATTTTGGAGGTTGACTCTTCATGTCTGGCTTGCTCCTGAGATTTGTTCCGTTCGCAATCTTTGCCATCATTGCATTCAGTTTGCAATTTACGTTTTGGGCGGGCGACAATTCGATCGCTACACTCAAGGCAACGCAGCAAACTATCACTGAGGAAATCGATCGAAACAATCAGCTTGTGCGCAAAAACAATGTGCTTAAAGCCGAAGTGCTCAATCTGCGGCAAGGCGACGAGGCGATGGAGGAGCGTGCCCGAAGCGAGCATGGCCTGGTACGTGAAGGCGAGATTTTTTACAAGATCGTCGATTTGAACTAAACGGCGATTTTGACCACTACAGGTGTCGAATGCCAGTGGACATGCAGGCTCCAATTGTGGCCGCATGTATAAAAAACAGATTGCTTCTCGCCGCAAAGAAGCTTTGTATGAAGCAAGAATATTTTCCTAAACCGTTCCGGCTGATCCGCCTGAAGCAGAAGTTTGGCTTGATCGAACGGATTGTGCTGAAGTTGGACGTGAGCCATTTTTTGTCGGCCGCAATACAGCGTACAATGTTTTTCAAAAAAGTATCGATGGTCTTCGGTTAGGTCATGCAGGGGGGCAGTGCTTTGGTTTTTCAGGGTGCGCCCGGTGCGGGCAAAACTGCGCTGAGATTTGAATGCATGGAAGCGGTCCGACAGCATTCAACACCTGAAAAACCTTGGATTGCAGCCAGTGTTCGCCCTGGTGCTCTGAAATCACCTTTGAATACGGTACTTCAGCTAGTGCATGCGGCCAATGCGGAAAGCAAAAGGCTGGCAGCAGTTGAGCCAGATCTATTGAGTATTGAGAAGAAAAATCAGCAAGCTAGCCAAAATCGGACAGGATGTCTATAAAGAACTATCGCAAAGAGGGCTTGGCATTGGTCCTGTATCCGTCGGTGGCAAGCAGTGAGATGAGCAGCCCATCGATTCAGGTGTGCCGCGGTCAATGTGTTCAGAGCTGTTGCAGATCTGCTTGAGAATTTCCGAATCGTTGTTTTTGTGGATGAGGTGCAAAACACACCTTGTGAAAGCGCAACAGAGGATGTTTTGAACACTTTTCACGGATCCGCCTGACGGGAGCCTGACGGGATTCATCTGCGGTCGCAGCTAGTTGATGCACCTGACATCGCCTAAGCGCATCTGCGAAATCGCTCCAACTGCAGTAATCGATCAATACGACTCAGATCATCAAGAGCCAGGCATCCAATCCCTGCACATGAAAAATCCAAGCATTCATTCGCCGAAACAGTCGGAATTGGCTGCCAACAGAGATTTGATTTGTATCCTGCGGCCTGCGGTGCCGGCGCAAGCCCTTATTGGAGTCTAATTTGATTGGCTGTTACGCATTGGATTGGTTTCGCACGACTGCAGAATTCGAAAAGAAAATTCTCTGAAAGCGGAGTAACAAACGGAATTTGTCGGACTTTTGCAACAGTTCTGCAAATTCATTCGCAAACTTCACTGCAAACATTTCCAACTCAGTCTGAATATTGTCCTCCCTCAATCCACGAGATATGCAATAGCCTAAAGTATAGCCCGCCCAAATTGCGTAGTGGATTCCCTCACCGCTGAACGGATCGATCATGGATGCTGCGTCACCAATCAGAGCAACCTGCTTGCCCGGAACAGGTGCTACGCAAGGCGATGCCAATGGCAAAGGTGCAGTTTTGCGAAGTTCAAGGTGGTGAATGCGCAGTCCGGCATCCGTGAGGAAACGCAAATAATCGTTCAAGTGATTTTCAAGGCTTCTGCTGAACTGCCTGTAGTCTTGAACACCCAAGCATACGCCGATATTGATATTTTGACCCTGCAAAGGAAAAACCCATCCGTATCCAGGCATCAAGTGCGGCGGATAGTCAATGCGCAAAGCATCGGATTCCAAGCCTTCAGCCTTGGCGTATGCGCGCATGCCAACCAATGTATGCTTGTCGCAGTTCTTTTTCACGCCCGCTATGCGCCGAACTCTGGAGCCGGCGCCATCCGAACCCACTAACACCCTTGCTTTGAAAACAGCTTCATCGCTCGATTTTTTCTTGGTAATGATGTGCCAAAGCTGCTCGGATTCGTCGAAAACAGCATCGGTCAAGGAGTGTCCCGTAAACGCTCGCGCGCCAAAGTCAAGTGCTGCCTCGTACAGGCTGTTGTCGAAGACCTTTCGCTCAATAACGAAATACGTCTCGCGGTCAAACTCAATCAGGTTGCCTAGATGTTGAAAATTTGCTGGAAAACTTGCATTGACCCGACTGATGCGGCATCGTCCGACCAGCACCGACTCCAGACCGATTTTTTGCAGCACTGATGCCGCACTGCTGGCAACTGCATCGCCGCAAGACTTGTCTCTAGGAAATTCTTCTCGATCAATCAATGCGACCCGAATGTTTCGGTCATCAGCGAGAGCGCTGCATGCGCAAATGCTTCCGGCCGGTCCAGCGCCCACAATCGCCAAGTCCCAAGGCTCATGGTTCATTTCAATCACTAAATGTCTGCTATCGCTGTTTCAGTCATCAGAGCTTATCGCAAAGCGGAACCATGGGCGAGGTTGAATCGAGTGCATTTTGCGTTTTGCTCAGAAGTCATTTGGTTTCGCAATTCAAATAGCGCCTTCAACGAAAAATATACAGTATATCGGCAGCATTGATGCTGGCGTGACCAATCTCTTCATTCAAACCCGATACGGCTGTGCATTCGTACGAAAATGAATTTCATCAGCCTGTGCAAGCGACTGCAGAAACTTGAGGCAGCACTATTGCCATACCTTAAGTTGATTCGTTCCGCAAGGGAGTGATTTGTTGCATCGGAACTACAACTTGATTTTTCGATCGACCGTCAGCAGCAGCGGAGGCAGAAGCAGAAAATCGCAAACCAAAGCGAGCGCAATGACAATGGCGGTCAGCTGCCCCATATGCGCCGTTGGCAAAAAACTTGAAAATCCCAGCACCAAAAATCCAGCAACCAGTACCGCAGTCGTTGCGGTTAGCGCAGGTCCGACAGTGACAAATGCATGACGGATAGCATCTTCCGGGCTCAAGCCGCGTTCTCGCCTGGCATGCAGATATTTTGTCAGGAAATGCACTGTGTCGTCTACAACAATCCCAATTGTCATGGCCATGACTACCGCGAGTGTCAGTCCAATGTGGGCCGTTGTCAAGCCCCAGATGCCAAACGCCATGATTCCTGGGACGAAATTCGACACCAAGCTCATGGCGCCGATGCGGACTGATCGAAAAGCGGCGAGCAGTATGCAGGATACACCAAGGAACGCAACGACTGTTCCCAGAAGCATAGCGCGAATATTGCGCTGCCCAAGGTGTGCGAACATCAATGCAGGCCCTGAGCTCTGCACCTCTGAAAAACTCAGCGAATTTTCGCGTAGCCAGGATTTCGCACGAGCATCCAGTTCAAGCAATTCTGATGTCGATAGGGTTCGGGTCGTCACGGTCATCCGAGTGGCCGATTTAGATACGTCGATCCGATTATTGAGGTCGAAGCCAAATGGAAGCGAAAGTTCATAAAGAAGCAGGAATTGCGCCGCGAGACTCGGGTCTTCGGGAATGTGGTAGGCAGCTAGGTCGTCGTTCTGCATTGCCTTGTTCAGTTGCTTGAAAGTATCGCTGATTGCAAATACATGCCGTGTTTCCGGTTGCGAGCGATACCACTCGACAAATGCGTCAACGTCGTGCAAAAAGCTGGGATCAGTGACTTTGCCTGACTCTCCAGCTGATATTGAATATTCAATCTGCGTGTTGCCGCTCAAATTCTTATCGAGAAACTCGGCATCTTGGCGCAACTGTGAATCTTCGTCAAAATATTCCGTCACTACATCATTAATCTCGTTTCGAGGAATCGCTGCCGCCAATCCAATGACTATCAAGCCTGAGCTCCAAAGAACAAGCTTTCTGTGGCGTATGACTGATTCCGCCAGCGCTGCCAAGCTGAAGCGTGTTTTATTCGCAACCCGGGCTTTGATTGGGATCAGAGAAAGCAATGCCGGATAGAAGGTTATTGAGAGCACAAATGCAATGACCGTACCGGTCGCGACCAGTGTGCCGAGATCCCGATAGGGCGGCACCTCAGAAAAATTCATCATCATGAAACCGAATGCAGTCGTTGCGCTTGCGAGCACAATGGACCGCAAATTTGCTGCGACTGATTGAGTCACTGCATCAACTTTGGCAATACCACTGCCGATTTTTCTCTGGGTTGCCGCAATGATATGCATGCAATTGGCTACCGCGATAGTCAGCAAGATAACGGGCGTTACCGATGTGGATGTGGAAAATAGAATACCAAACCATCCGGCCAATCCCATCGTGGCAAAGATTGCGAGAATAACGACACTCCCGGTGACTGCGAGTACGGCAAATCCACGGGTCAAAATGCCTAAGATCAATGCCATAATCACCAAGGATGCTGGCACGACCGTTCTGAAAGCGGCTAGGGTCTCGTCGTTGAACAGCTGGTTGATGATCACGATTCCGAGCACCCGAAAATCTATGCTGGGAAACCGTTCTTTGCCTTCAATTGCCAATTGATAAGCGAATTCTGCCACCGCCGCTGTGTGAGTTGCGCTGTCGTTCTCAGGCAATTTGATTGTTGCGTAAATGGCGCTGATTCCGCCGTCATGTGCCAAAATATTACCGGCAATACGCGGATCAGCAAGCGCTTCAGCGCGAATTTTAAGGTGCTCATCCAGGCTGCTGATCTGATCTGGATGAATCAAGTCTCGCACTTCAAGCTCGTCTCCTTGTGCGGATATCACTTGGAAGTTGGCGAGGGAGTCGACGCGCGAAACAAAGGGTATCTGCCAAGCTTGTTCAGTGAGCCAAATTGTGGCAGCGATTGCTTCCTGTGAGATTGCGTCATGGTCGTTTGGAATGACCATAAACAAGACGTTGTCGCTCTTCTCATACGTGTTCTCAAGCAGTTCAAATTTAAGAAGCTCTGGGTTATCGTCATCGAAAAACTGCCGGTAGTCGGTAGAGGATTCAAGAAAAATGATGCCGCTGGCGGCTGCGCCTAAAAGCACTAGGCTTCCCCCAATGATGAGCAGGCGTGCCCGAATAACCCAATGTGCGAATCGATCTAGGGTACTGCATGCATCAGCGGAGTTCATCATTGCAGGTGTTCAGAGTTATGAAGTTTGTGTAGATTGAGCAATCTCAGCACAAGAAGGGATTTGTGTGACCGGGGAGCGTGGCCACAAACTCCCCGGCCACAAAAGAATTGGAGCTTATATACCTAACTTGACGTACGCAAAATGCATCCATATATCAGTGCCTGCTAAGAATCAATCTTCCAAATTGCTCGATATTTTGTAACTATTCAGGTATTGAATACCCTGAATTATAAGGTGCGGTCTGCAGCGGCATTGATGAATGGCGCAAGGCTTGAAGTCGCGGCGGCGGATGCCGGCGGGAGTTGCGGCGATCCTGCCAGCGCAGCCGGTCTTTGAGCCGGGCCGGGTCTGGATGCATGATCACGTCCATGAGGTTCCAGCCCTGCTTGCGGGCGGTGCTGATGACGGCGCGCATGGCGAGGTGGTGCCGGGCGCCGCTGGCGGTGCGGAAGCCGCCGAAGATTTTCTGCATCCGTTTCACGAACCGGAAATCGGTCTCTGCCTGGTTGTTCGAAAACGGCACGGCATCGCGCCGACGGCCATCTGCTGATCTCAGTGCTGGCCTATCAGGCGGTGTGCGTGCTGCGCACCCGCCTGCAGGCCCATCGCTGCCATGATCGCTGGACGACGGTCCGCCAGGCGTTGGGCTCCATCACGCGCACCGCCACGTCCTTCGAGCGCCGCGACGGGCGCACGCTGCATGTCCGAAAGACCGCCAAGGCGGCCGCCCGGCAGGCGGCGCTGTACCAGGCCATGGGCATCTCTGCCCCGCCGTGCAATCTGCACAAGACGATCGTCTGAACTCGCATTGCACCATCATCCGCCGCCTCTGCAAGCGCCGGCAGACGGGCGCTTGCAGTGCCACTCCATTTTTTTTACAAGCATGAAAACAATTGCTTAAGTCACCGACTGTTAAATTTGGGTTAGGCATTTTGATATGCAATCCGAGCGGGAAGGGGCTGGAGTCAGTCTTTCAGCTCAGGATATTGCTTTGATCATGGAGCAGTGTGGATTTAAAGACAGGCATGAGATCGGGTTCTATCTTCGCTCGCTTGATCAAGAGCGGCTGATCAACGCCAAATGCTCGGCAGACAACACAATTTTAGAAGCTGCTATCACAATCAACGGATACTGGCATCTGAACAGCCTGAAAAATTAAATGCGGCCGCCGCGCCAATTTTTTTTCGGCACTCACGTATATAATTCCCTTAGTTTTGGCGTAAACCTTCTCTAATATGCTCGTCGGCGACATTGCCGATTGAAGAAAAGATTATGTAATGCTGCATATCATGTGATTATTCTCGAAATTTCAGCTCCCAAGGTATGCGGACCACCGTGTTTGCATAGTAAAATAATCTCAGAAATAATGAGTCTGCGAAGAGTAGAGTCTGGCAAGTTCCGCTTGCCAGACAGTGAAAATGCGATCGGAGTGTTTCATCGCAAAGCGCGATTTCACGGATTTGTGTTTTTTAGGACTGGCAGTGACAAACAATAAGTATTCCCCGATACAACGCATTGACTCAAATATTGATGATGCACCGAAATCGTTATGACTGGATTGAAAATTGTGCGCAAGAGAAGAGGTGAATAGATTCTCCGCGAGTTGGTAAAATCAATCATTCATAGATCAAAAACAATTTTTTCAATATCCTAAATGGTTGCTTCTGAGACTCGGTCAGTGTTTGGAAAAAGAGCGAATCTAAAATTTACTAATTACCACTTATCCTAAGTCATATTTATGGCAGAGCAGGCTGATTGCAGCTCATTGATATGACGAAATAATAAAATGGGCTCCACGGCAGAGACGCCCGTGCCAGACGAGAAGCTCATCGGGACCAGGACTGGCGAAACGATTCCGAGGCGGGGTTCCATTTTTCAGATCCTTGCTGATCAAGCATTTAAGTCGGGTCGGCAGCTCTCAAAATATGCTTATCATTAGTAGTAATTAGGAAAATTTATATTTTCATCTTCAGCAGATATGCAGGCAGCCTGATGTCCTCAGATACGGATAACTTCAAGCCTCCATTAATATATCTAGAGGGTTACAGAGAGGCGAGCGCAACCAATCCAGAGGTTGCCGCAGCTTATATTCGCAATACGGTCGTCGATGACCCTCTCGCGGATCGCGCTATTGAGACCTTGGGTTCTATGAGCGGCCAGCAAGTGAACCGCGTGATGAATGCCTGCATGGCTTGCAACGCTGAAATATTGTCAGATGCGCCGCCGGCATTGCAGGCCTTTTTCGAGCCGCTCAATACTATTCCACCTTGGTTTGATTGCGATGCGGCGCTTCCCGGAAGGATCGTCTTTTATGAGCATCTCAGTTTGTTTATTACCGGATTTATCATTGTCAGTCTCAAGAATTTCAATAGTTTGATGGCCAGGATATTTTTCATGACTGGGCAGGGAACAACGCAACAGGGGTTGCAGGTTATTCGACAAAATATTCGTTATCTGGTTGAAACCTTGCTCTTGCCTGATGCTTTGCGCCCTGGCGGTAGAGGCTGGAAATTCTCAATTCGAATACGACTGGTTCACGCGCGTATCCGTCGACAGCTTCGGGCATCAAGTCAATGGAATGAGGCTGATCTGGGCGCACCGATTAGCGCTGCCAATATGGCATTGGCTTCGGCCAATTTCTCTGTAGCCCTGATTCGCTACGTAGAGCATCTCGGAGCGGTTTTGGATGCGGATGCCCGCTCAAGCTTGATGCAAATTTGGCGTTATGCATCTTGGCTGATTGGGACGCCTGAAGCTCTATTGTATGAAGGCCATGAAGCAGATACGGCCGAACTTTCTCGAATTGGCCATATGTGCGAGCCGCGCCCCGACAAGGTGTCCGTATTGATCGCGAATGCGACTGTGCAAGCTTTGCCTGAGCTGGCAGCGCTGAAGGAGCCGAGTGCCAGGCAAAAACTGACTGAACATGGATATCAGATTGCAAGAGTGCTGCTTGGTGATGTGCTTGCTGACCAGTACGAGTTTCCACAATTTAAAGAGACAGGGTTCCTCATGAGAATGCGACGCGATTATCATCTAAACCGCAATCGGCAAGCCAAGGTGCCGAGAGTCGCGCAGCGATTTGACAATTTTCCATTTATATCGCTGCTGGAAGCGGTTGGCCTTGTCGACATTCAGCATGAGTTGCCGCAAGAGTTTCAGGCCATGATCCGCAAGCGTAATTCTGAAGATGGGTAACCTCAATCACTCTCGCAGACAAACTGTATCATGAACCGATCTGCAAGCGCTGAGCAGCACCATCCTGACCTGTGTTTCATCGCAAAAGCAATGGATTCGCAAATTACTGATTCATTATGAATTTCAATGAGCAGTGGACTGCAAACGAGCAGCAGCTTTTGCGTGAAGCAGATTCGCTCGGACTGCTTTTTGCACGGATTAAAGGAAAATTCGGAGACCTGCCAGTCTCACATCAAAGCTGGCTTGATTTGCTTGATACGGCGCATCGATTTCCATCGACTTTGGCTGGCTTTCCGCTCTGGATTGCAGTTCCGGTCACAAAATTCGACAGGAAACTCCAGCTTGACATGTCAGTTTTGGGCAGTACGCAGACAGCTGACTGCTTTCTGAAAAAAGTTCAATCAGGAGATGCTGATGCTCTCACCGCCTGCATATCAAAAGCGCTCACAGCGCTCCAAGACGAGATATCGCCTCTCAAGCCAATTGTTGGCGACAGAGTTTTGATTCACTGCGATGTTGAGTCGCAGTCCAGCAGGCCTGCCGGCGGTGACGGCATTTTTTTCTATCCGCCCCACCATTCCCTTGGCAGTGCTCGTTCGAAAGAGCATCTGTCGGACTTTCGGATAGTGCTTGATGCAGCGACAAGTACTGCCGCCTGGCAATTCAATCAATCGGGACAAAATCTTGCTGAGCGTATATTTCTGAATTTGGCGCCGAATACGCGTATCGGAGCGGCGGGCGTCTTCCCTCGACAGGCGGAACTCATGCAGATTGCAGTGCTGGGTTTCAAAGATGCAAGTGATGCAATCAGATTTTTGCAGCAGATAAACTGGCCTGGAAGGCGAGCGTCCCTGGCTTCATTGCTAGATCGGTTGAGTGCGCACAATGCGTTGAAAGACATGCAATTGGGCTTGAGAATCAGTATTCGAGCGGATTGCCTCGAGCCGATACTTGAACTGAACGTTTTTTCTGCCGATACAATCTACGATTCGGCAGGGTGGTTCAAAGATAAAGAGTGCTGGACACCATTTATGGCCGCTCTTCAAAGAGAGACTTCAGTTGACTGTGACAAGCTGTCTGGTTTGGCAGCGGCCTGTGGCACGAACATGATTTTTGGTCGTGCCGGACCCTTGGCGCTGCTCAAGCGTATTCATCACTTCGCGTTTGAACTGGCTGGTGACGAGGTCGTGCAAGTCAGCGCCCATCTGTTTGTTCTGATGACACGCTGTGAAATATCGGGCAAAAAACATTAGAATTCTGAGCATCCAACTTTCGTAATCGGGCACGGTGCAATTCAGGCAAATCGCAGAGCGACCAGGCGTAAACGATTGTATGATCGAATTTTGTTATAGGATAGAATATTTAGCAGTGTGCGCGGCATTATTTTCCAGTACATCGGCTGCATATTGCATCAAGCTAAAATTCGCCCGAAACACGATGCTCATTCATTCAAATGGCGTTGATGGTCCTTGGTCTGTAAGAAATACTGAACGATTGTCATGATTCTTGAAGACTGACTGTCGGCACTGCTAGCCGAATCTATGCAATCTATCTTGATCCGTCACCAATGCCTATTCTGCAAAGATTAGACAAAGTGGCATCCGGCACGAGAAAAAACCGTCAGCTGGATGTTTTGCTCACTGTAACCGCACCTCGAGAACGGCTCTATTTTGCCATTGCTGTCGTGCTGGCGATGGCGATGGGCATCTGGGTGATGCTGCATGAATTTGAGCAGACGATGACAATTGAAGGTGTGCTGATCAAACCCGGGGAACGCTTCGAGCTGCTCCCAAACCAGAGCGGAGTTCTCATTGAGTATTATGTATCCCCAGGTCATCAAGTCATTGCGGGCGATAGCATTGCACATCAAAGTCTGCCAGAACTGAATCGCGAGTTGAGTCTGCTGCAACGCTATCTGAATGCTTTGGAGCAAGAAGGCTCGCAAGCGCAGTCGGATCCGGCTTCAGTTGCCAAGCTGCAGGCAATCGCACAAACCGAGCTTCTGGAGCTGCAAGCGCGGCATGCAGCGCAAGAGATTATCGTTGCGCCGATTGCAGGTGAAGTGATGGAATTGCCCTTGGCAGCAGGAAGCTTTATTTCTCGAGAGGATTCAATCGCACTGATCCGAAACAGACTTGATGAAGGGCCTGAAGCGGTGCAGGCCGTGCTTCGAGTTGCGCCGAATATTGCCCGCCGCATGCGACAGGGGATGCCTGTGACCATTGAGGTAATTATTCCAGACGCACATACAGCTCGTTTATCCGGTGAAGTTGTCTCGGTTACCGCAGGTCCGTTGCCGCGGTGGCTCTCAGGCCTGCAGCCAGCAACTGAGCGTGCCTTGTCCCGTATCGATATCGCGCTCTATGATTTGGAGCATCCAGTCGCGGATGGAACTCGCTGCCGGGTGCAAGTTGTGCTCGGAAAAAGCACTCCTGCCGAGCTGCTTGCCTCCAGTCTGTGGAACTCTAGTTGACTGAAACGCTAAGATCGGAGACCTGAATGACCAGATTTCGATTTTGCAGTTGCGGTGCGCATGATTCGTTTGACTTGCAGCCGTAAGTTTGATTCATTTCATCTGATCTCGGTGAGTTCCAAACGATGCAGCAGACCGCATGTCAAGGCGGCAAAGAATTGCCGGCGATGCTGGGCTGGAATGGTTCTTAGGCAAATTTGATCAGCAAACGAAAACAGCTGCTTCGGGCAGATTGTATCAGTCAAGGAATCCTGCAACATACCCATGCGTTTCTCAACTTTCAGGGAATTCAAATTCTCGAGGAAATCGTCGAGCCGTGACCGCGGCAAGCATAAAGTCGTCACGCCGCTGTTTATGCAGATGCATATGACGGAGTGCGGTGCCGCTTGCCTTGGCAGCGTATTGGCCTACTTCGGACGATGGGTGCCTTTGAACGAGTTGCGCAAACGCTGTGGTGTCAACAGAGACGGCTCAAGCGCCGCCAGTATTGCTCGAGCTGCGAGGCATTACGGCCTTGAGTGCACCGGACGGAGCGTTAATGCGGAGCACCTGAGGAAGATGCCGTTTCCGCAAATCATATTTTGGGAATGGAATCATTTTTTGATTCTGGAAAGGTTTGACGGGAATCGCGTCTTTTTGAATGACCCGGCTATGGGGCGGCGAAAAATTTCGATGAAAGAGTTTGTCGGCGGGTTTTCAGGCATCACTCTATATTTCAGTCCGCGATCCGATTTTCAACGAGGCGGCACACCGCCCGGGATTCTTCGGCACCTGCCCCTGTATCTTCACGGGAACGCTGGTGCGATTTCGTTTGCTTTTGGCTGTTCATTCGCGATGGCACTGCTGGCGTTGATTGCACCTGTGACTCTCGGTTTGTTTGTTGATCGTACATTTGCCGGCACTGAGAACTGGGGGGTTGCGGCAGTTGCGGCGCTGACCGGTGGCGCCGCGCTAATCTTTGTTCTCAGCTATCTGAAAGAGCAGTGTATCAACCGTCTTGCAATTCACATGGCGATCGTCTCAGGGGATCGAAGCGTGTCAAAGCTGCTGCGCCTGCCCCTGGAGTTTTTCAGTCATCGACTTGCGGGGGACTTGGTGGATCGACTGATTTCAGTCGGAAAAATATCGAAAAGTTTCTACAAGCATCTCGTTGCTCTGGTCATTGAGGCCGCGATGAGCCTGGTATTTCTGCTGGCTATGCTCTACTATGATGCTGTGCTGGCACTTGTTGTTTTCGGTGCGGCTGTTTCGATCATCGTGCTGATTCGCATTGTAAGACACTTTCAGATTGACGCAAGTCATATGCTTCAGCGGGAGCAAAGCATGCTGACAAGTCTCGGAATACTGATGCTTCAGAAATCCGACAACCTGCGCATGACGGCCTCGGATGACAGTTTTTTCCAGCGCTGGACCAGTCATCAGGCCCGCGAGCTCTCGGCCCGCCAGCGATTTGTCGAAATGGGCCATATCAATGCAGCCATTACGGGAATGGCTTTGATTCTTTCCTATGCCGGGATTTTGGCACTCGGCACGAACCAAGTTCTGGCCAGTCAATTGACTTTGGGATCGCTCGCGGCGGTATTTGTTCTTGCCGGCATGGTTTTGGCGCCTTTAGGACGAATTGCCGAAATTGCTGATGACTGGCCGATGATTGCTTATGAGCTGCAACGGCTTGAAGACATTTTTTTGACCGAGAAGGATGCGCGCTTCAGCCGTCGCCAGAGTGTGTCCGGCGCGACACCGACATTGAACGGACAGCTTAAACTCAGCGGGCACGTAGAGTTGCGTGATATCACGTTCGGCTACAGTGAGAATCATCCGCTCATAAAGAATTTCAATATGACGATTAAACCAGGGCAGCGAGTCGCGCTCATTGGACCCAGTGGATCGGGGAAGTCAGCGCTGGCATCACTGGTCACCGGTGCGTATGCCCCGTGGTCGGGTGAAATCCGGTTCGATGGCCGGCTGCGGGAAGAGATTCCAGATGAGGTCATGATCCGGTCTCTTTCTCTTGTAGAACAAGAGCCAGTGCTTTTTTCCGCAACGATCCGCGAGAATATCACTTTATGGAACCCGGCTGTTCCCGACAGTGCGATTGTTGCCGCGGCTCGGGATGCATGCATACACAAACGAATTTTGGAGCGGCCAGGCGGCTATTCTGCAGCCGTAGATGAAAATGGCGGAAACTTCAGCGGCGGCGAGCGTCAGCGACTGGAGATCGCCCGCGCACTGGTTGGGAATCCTACGGTACTGGTGCTGGATGAGGCGACTAGCGCTCTGGATGCAGTTGTTGAGCGGGAGGTCGATGATGCGCTCAGACGTCGCGGCGTGAGTTGCCTGATCATCGCGCATCGCTTGAGCACGATTCGGGATTGCGATGAAATCATTGTTCTGGATCAGTCAGTTGCTGTTCAGCGCGGCACTCATGATGAGCTGATCTCTGATACGCAGGGACTTTATTTTAAATTAGTCAGCGCGGGATAGCGCGATGTCGGATCCGAAGAACTTGTCCTTGGCAAAACTTGCAGCATCGTACGGTGAGGCGATCTCATGTGCTAGCAACTTGCCACTTGATTTGGATGATCCAGGCAGTGTCTGGCTTGTGGAGTCTGGCGCTGTAGACATCTTTCTTATTCAGCTTCAAGAGGGAGAGGTTCAAGTGGCCCCTCGACAGCTGATGCGAGTCGAACAAGGCCGCTTGCTGCTAAGTTTCACGCCGCAGCAGCAAGACAGAACGTTGAGTGTGATCGGCAAAGGATTGCCAGGCACGGTTTTGCGACAGCTCCCACTGTCTGCTCTCGGCGGTGTTCAGCCGGAGCAATTGGGAGATCAGATCGACAAATGGGTGCGCGATCTGGCAGCCGCGCTGGCACGAGACCTTGTCAATCCACAGTTGCCTGATATTTTTGTTGATTCCAGTGCAGACGTACCGGAAGAGGGCAATCGGTTTTCGACTAGACGAGAAGTCAATTGGGTACAAGTGCCATCCTCGATATCCGCAGAATGTCTGTTTATGGGGATCGCTGAGGTTGAGAAAGGAGGCTTGATGCCGGATGGCGATATGTATTTGCTGCCTCTGACACCAGACTGCTGGCTGGATGCAGCAAAGCCACAGCGGCTGACCAAAGTTTTTTCATCACAATCGCTGGTCGCGGATGGCCGCTGGATTTCAGCTCTGAATTCATTTCACAAACTTGTCATTGAAGTTGAACAGTTCAACCAGGTTTTTTCTTCTGTCGATCAGGTGAATCTGGATCGCGTCAGTACACTGGTTCGCAGCGTAGACGAGGATCGTGCTCGGCGATGGCTTTTTGAAGTGCCGAATTGCAGGGAACACAATAAACTCGAGGAAGACGGATCGGAATTGACAGAGGCGCTTCGAGTGATCGGCGAGCATGAAGGATTTCATTTTCGATCGCCGTCGGTAATGGAAGCCGTTGAGATCTCGGATATGAGTCGCCGCTTGATCGCTATTTTAGATTCCTCCGGGGTGCGGGGTCGCAAAGTCAGGCTTGACGGAGAGGACCGCTGGTGGTCAGGCGACAGCGGCGCGATGCTTGCTTTTCGTGCGGACGATAATCGCCCTGTGGCTTTGCTGCCGCGGCCAATGGGCGGCTACCGAATTTTTGATCCGGCGACCGGCGATATGACCAACATTGAAAAAAACAATCACGCCTTGATTCAAGATGAGGTGTGGCAATTCTATGGACCGCTTGATGCCGCATCTGTGCGCCCTCGCGATTTGTTCCGAACTTTCAATAAACGGCTCGCTGGCAGTTTTTCTATTTTTGCGACTGCCGGACTGGTCAGCGGCCTGATCATGCTGCTTCCAGCAGTTGCCTTAGGATTAGTTTTCAATCGGGTGCTGCCATCGGGAGAGCTGGGTCTGTCAGCTGCGATTGCGACTGCACTAGGGGGATTTGCCTTAATCTGGGGGGTGATTTACATTCTTCAGGCGATGGCCCTGATGCGCTTCGAGGGCAGCATTGTCTCGCGTATTGAAGCGGCTTTTTGGGATCGCCTGCTGCGATTGCCGTATGGTTTTCTCAACCGATTTTCGGCTGCCGATCGCGCAATGCGCGGCATGGCATTCCAGCGCTTGCGCGATTCGGTTCAGGGGGT
This sequence comes from Arenicellales bacterium, assembly GCA_965200545.1. Classification (GTDB taxonomy): domain Bacteria; phylum Pseudomonadota; class Gammaproteobacteria; order Arenicellales; family JAJDZL01; genus JAJDZL01. The sequence goes on from CBDAUJ010000003.1 coordinate 170,766, forward strand.
TATGGCGAATAACGTTTTGTCACTGTTCTTCCTGGCTCCTTCGCTTATCTTCATATTCATTTATGATCACGCAATAGGTGCGGTCACGGCTGTTTTCGGTTTGCTGGCTTTGGCAGCGACTGTGCTCATGGGCTCGAAGCAGATCCCACCGTACCAGCGAATACTGCGAGCTTCGCACCGCCTCGCCGGGATTGTTTCGCAGTTTGTCAACGGCATCTCCAAGCTTCGAAGTGATGGCGCGGAGGCGGCAGCTTACGCTGAATGGGCACGGCATTTCGGCGAGCAGCAGCAAGCTGAGCTGGAGCTTGGTGTCTGGAGCGCCCGCTTGAAGGCTTTCGGCTCTGCTTTGCCGCTGCTTGGCGCAGCGACGGTAATCGGCACTGGGACAGTGATCGGCGCTGAGACGCTTGCGATCGGTGATTTTCTATTTATCTTTGTCGCTTTGATGCTGTTCGTCACAGGCTTGGTTCGGTTATGCAACTCGTTTGAGGCGGTTGCGGCGGTTGCGCCTGAACTGACGCAAATCCAGCCTTTTTTGGACGCAGTTCCCGAACCGACACAGGGACAGCAGTCGGTTGGGGATCTTGGCGGAGACCTGCTGTTCGATCATGTATCTTTTCGATATGAGGAGGATGGACCGCTGATCCTTGACGATGTGTCTATTCACGCGCGCCGAGGTGAAATGATTGCCATTGCCGGCGCGTCGGGCTCCGGCAAAAGTACACTGCTGCGACTTGCGCTTGGCTTGATCATGCCCACAACCGGAACAGTTTATTTCGATGGAAGGGACTTAAGGCAGCTGAATGTCAAGCAGGTGCGCCAGAAAATAGGCACAGTCCCCCAGGAATCCTACCTTTATCCGCAGGATTTATGGGACAACATTGCCGCGGGGCAGCATGCATTGGATTCAGATACTATCTGGACGGCTGCCAAGGCGGCCGCGATAGACAAGACGATTATGAAGTTTCCGATGCAGATGCTTACTTGTGTCGGTGACAGCCTAAGCGTATTGTCTGGAGGGGAGACAAAACAGATTACGATTGCCCGAGCATTGACTAGAAATCCGAGAATCATGCTGCTGGATGAGGCGACCAACTCGCTGGACAACGAGAATCAGCGCAAGGTGATGAGTAAGCTGTCTGAGCTGTCGATGACCCGCATCTTTATTGCGCACCGACTTTCTACTCTGCGCTATGCTGATCGTATTTATGTCATGGATGCGGGAAAATTAGTTGAGCAGGGAACCTATGACGAATTAGTTTCTGGCGATGGATTGTTTCGTGAATTGATTCGGCGCCAAGAGTCTTGAGCTTCGCAATTTGCGCTCAAATCGCACATCTTTGCGGCAAATGCGGAATAGCACTTCAGTTGCAGCTAGCATCAATCAGCTCACTCCTGCATTATGTCTGCGATTTGAATTGAAAGTTTTTTTAGCAGCATTGTTGATGGTCAGCTGTTCTGCATGGGCTCGGTTTGAAAAGTTTTGAGGCCTGTGTTTCGCGAATGACACTGAAATAAGCATGGCATTCAAGCCGAAAGTTGTTGTGATTGGAGCCGGTTTGGCGGGGTTGGCGGCGGCCCACCATCTTGGCCGGCATGGGTTTCAAGCGGCAGTGCTTGAGGCTGCGCCGCGTCCAGGCGGAAGAGTCGCGCAGTACGCAATCGACAATGTGACCCTTGAGCTTGGCTGCAACTTTTTTCTCGAAACCTATCCGGCTGTCAAAAAACTGGCGAATCAGCTAGGAGTCCCGTTGAAGCGGACACCGCGGCCGGTTCATAGTGGCATCTACCGCGGCCGGCGCTTCCACGCATTGCGCGGCGGTCAGCAAATCCCTGATGTACTCAAGACAGCTCGCACAATGTTTTCATTTCAGCTGCTATCCCCCGCGGGGCTTTGGCGGTCGCTTCAATTCGCACGGCTTCTGAAAAGAGAAAGCGGATTTCTTGAACTTGACAGTCTCGCACAGATATTGAAACTTGATACGGCAGAAAGCGCCGCAGATGTATTGAGCCGTTTTGGAGATGAGCCTTTGGACTGGCTGTATGGACCCGGCTTGACGGGTTATGCATTTGCGCCTTTGGATCAAATTGGAGCAGCTTGCGCAAAGGCGATTCTTTGGCATAACGGTCTCAACGGCAGCGCATGGCCTTGTATCCCTGACGGCGGTCTCAAGACATTGATTGAGGCGCTGGTAACAAGTGGCGGATCAAACATCAGAACCTCAACACCCGTCCAGCAGATCACTATAGAAAACGCAACGGCCAAAGGGGTTATGACAAATTCAGGCTGGATTGCTGCGGATGCAGTGATTTGCTGCACAACTGCCAGCATAGCTGTCAAAATTGCAGCGAACTTGCCAGCCGCTTTGCGCGGCGCATTGCGTCGCGTAACTTATTCGAAGTGCTGCCGTGTATTTTTCGGTCTCGAATCAAATCCGCTGCCGCACGATTGGTATGCAGTCAGCTTTCCACCGAAATCGGGCAGTTGGATTACGGGTTTAAGCAATGCGGCAGTGCTGATGCCAGAAACAGTGCCGAAAGGCATGACCGTCATTGATGCGCTTGTCATTGACAAGGCATCTGACAGCCTGCTTGCTTTGAGCGATGCCGAAGTTGTCAAGCAGGTACTCGACGAGACTGCAAGAATGGTGCCAAAGATGCCGCGGCGACTCCTGTTTGCCCATGTGCATCGCTGGCCCGAGGCGACAGGTTTGGCACCCGGCGGCAGTCTGTCAGAGTTGCATCAGATGCAGCATCAAGGGCTGAGTGAAATTAATGGATTTTTCGTTGCTGGCGATTATTTGGGTGTGCCTTGTGCGGATACAGCCGTGCGCAGCGGCCTGGAGGCTGCCGCAGCTGCCATTGTGTATCTGAATCAGCAAAGACGCTGAAGATGAATTCCAGGTCTAGGGGAAGCTGAGATTCAGGGTCTGGCGGCCAGCATCAAATAAAACAGATAAGCCTTCACTTGTGCGATTTGATCGCCTGTGACAGACAGTTTGAGATGATGGATGCCGCGAACCAGCATAATTGGACCGGCACCAGTGAATAGGGTTGTCGTTCCCGCGGATGACTCATGCAGAGTCGCCAGTTTTTCGGGCACAGCCAATTTCCGCTCGCCGATTGCATGAAGAGCCGGCGCCCAATGCTCAATGCCTTTGAGCCATTCTTTCTCTGAGGCAAATAAACTCAAGCCGAGTACTGGGCCGACTCCGTTCGCATTGATGTCGAAGTGCAGTCCAAGATAGGCGAAAGCGTTATGGTGAAAGAAAAATGCAACAATATCAATGACCGCAGAGCAGTCTCCGTCCCATCCAATATTTTGCAGGAAATGCAGTACTTGGCCGGATTCAGTAAAACCGGTTACAGCAATTCGCATGGTTCGGTCCCGAGCGGGAAAAGTGCCGAAAGCGCGAAGCATGACATCAGGCGGCAAACTTTGGTAGAAAGATTTGATCTGACGCTGTTCCGCAGCGTCTGTATCCCAGCCGCCGGCGAAGACCAGTGCATTGTGAACCGTGCGCAATGCAGAAAAATTCTTTGTGCCTCCAGCAAAAACACTACCAACAGGATAGAGAAAAATGCCAGGTTCTGATTCATCTGCATTATCGCTGACATGAATATCATACTCAAGAAGTATCTTTTGCCCCACGACTTGGCGCAGCATCGATTTTTCCTGATCCGTCTCATTGAGAATCCAAGACAATCCAGCGCCTGAACGTTCCTGATTTGCAGGATAACGGCCCTCCTGATAGTATGCGGCGGTACGACTTTTTCCGACCAGTGAAACCCCGAAATCAGCCCGCAACTCAGAGATATGGAGCGGGACTTCAAGGCCAAACGGAAACGCGGCAAATGTGACAGGTGTTTCGCTTGCTCTGTCAAGCAGTCGCTGCCAGCCGATCCCGTCAACGATGCCAATCGGGAACTGCGGTCGAATACGCGCCAGCAAATGTCCCATGGAACTGGCCAGACGCTCCAGGCAAATTTCTGTGTAAGCCCAATCTTCTTTCATGCCGATTCAAAATCCAGATGTGAATCCAGTGCCGCAGGATTTTGAAGCGTCCACCAGGCAGTTGCTCAAAAAGCGATGCGATACGTTGACAGAATTTGATCCAGCCATGTCACTTTAACCAATCACGGGAGCTGGATTGAGCTGCGTTTCAAGCAACGGATTTGTGCGCCATCCCAGATCTACCGGTACATCATACAGACGTCCCGGAGCGAAGCGCTCCCAGTAGTGCCGCATGCCGGGAACAACCACGCGCACAACTGGCAGGCCTATATCCGGACGTGTTTGATCAAGTACCAAAAACTCCATGTCTCTGGCTTCAACGAGTGCCTGGCAGTATTCGACATCTTGCTTGAAACTCTCGGTTTCTGCAATTGGATAGCTGGATTTGGAGCGCGGTGGCGTTTTGGAGTCCGGTGTCAAATAGGGATGATCATTCAGGGTTGCAGTTTGCCACCATGACAGGCACTGCGGATCATCAATCTGATAACCGGCGCCGCCGAAACCGGTACCTTGCACCCAGTTCAAGAATTGGTTCAGCTCACACACAGCGCGCAGTATTGCGATATGTGGATCAAAATGAGTGCCTGCCCCGTAGATGATATCCTCGGCTGGCTTGTCGATCCTGCGGGAGACTGCGACGAATGTCGGAATCTTGAAGTCGCTGGTGATATCGAGCACCCACAGATCGCGATTCAGGCGGCGATAGTAATTGCAAGCTTGCTCCAAATATTCGTCTTCGAAACTTTCAAGACTCACTTCAGCAACCCGCAGGCGGTTGTACCACCAGACTGCAAAGGCATCGCGTTCTACCAATTCGAAAAACCCTTGCAAGACTGCCTCTTCCAGTGTGTTTCCAGCGGCGCAGCCATTCGAATCGGCCACAAAATCTCCTGAACCTCGATGACCGGTTGATTTGCAGTAGTACAACAAGGATGTGGGCAGGTATCGGAATTGCTCTGCAGTCAGCGACCACAGCGGCGACCACACAACTTGCGCCTCTGGGTCGAATCGCTTGGGCACCACATTGTATGGATGACCGCTGGCATTGATGCGCGCGGCATTCTTGAACTGAGTGTCGGAGAACAGCTGCACGTCATTCGGGTCAATCGCTTGCATTGGACTGTCGTTAGCGAAATCTGCGAAACGTTTTGTAAGGCGAATTTCGTCATCATGAAACGCACCGCAGTAACGTTCTACTGCCTCGCACAGAGCGCTCGCCTCAGATTGTTTCGCTGTGCTTCCCTTGCCGGCACTTTTGCTGCGAAGACTGAGTCGCAGAACGCTCAGCTCTCTGTTTTTCAGAGCGAAGTTACTGCCAGCCCAATAGACATGCAGCCATGGATCCGCCCCGCTTGTTGTTCGCCTCAGCCAAGTTACGACCCCGCCGATCGGGTCGATCAGATGCCGGTACTTCTCAAGCGTCGCTTCCGGCGATACGGATCGCACACCGCCGCTGTTGCGAATGCTTTTCGAACTCTCTTGAAAGCGCAGCGGAACGGGTTGGCGATCGGTACGATACAGTTTCTCGTCACCACAGGCAGAGCATTGTGGACGACGCGCAATCGGATGGCGGGTGATCGACAGATCGGCGATGTCCACTGAGATCACCTGGCTGTGAATCGATGCCTGCTGCCCGAATACGAGCCACTTGGCGATTTCTGCTGCGGCCAGGCTCTCGATCATTCTAGCTGCTGAAGGCGCAGCAGATCGAGGCGCTAATGCAAGATCGCCTTCGGTTAAATTACGCAAAAAATTATGGATTTCCTGATGTCCCCGAAGACGGTATGCGAGACAGTCCCAGCATGGCCCATGATCATTCGGTCGAAATACAGGGCCAAACAGAGGCTTGAGGCCGATTGATCTGACGAGCATCCAGGCCTGATTGGCTGCAAGATGACGCTGATTGATTTCAGCATGCTTTGCGTTCAGGTAATCGTCGCAGGCAATAACGCTGAGTGAGGAGCGGTCGGGGTCTGTGATGATCCGGACCCCTATAGATTCGAGTTGCTCACGCAAATGATTCGATGCTCCTATGATCGCGACACTGGTTGACGCAAAGCGCTTCTCCGCGAATCCGGGTGAAGCGCCGAGACTGCTCCAGAATGCAGCTCTTGAGGAATCCATGCGGTAATCGCCCGATACAGCATACCCTTTGGACGACAGGGCAGTAACTGCCGATTTCACTTCAGCTTCTGAATACTGTCCAGCTAAAGCTGCAACGAGATCCGAATACGGATGCCGGCCATCGAGCAAAGGGAGCAGATTCGGGTAAATATTTCCATGAAGCAAGGTGTTCGCAGTTTCCGAAAAAAGGAATACCTGCCGATCGTCCACCGCATGGAAATCGAAGTGCGGCGCGAGTTCTGGACGTTCGATCAACCCATTGTCCGCAGGTGTCTTATGCGTTATCTTCAGTGGCGCTGGCATCGGTTATGTTGTCTGTGAAACACATGAAATATGAATAATGGCAGAAAACTGTAAGAACCTTGGAATGGATTCGGTGTGGAGTGGATTTCCTGCTGATTTTGGCTCTTTATAGGTTCAGAAACTATCATTGTGACTGGTTTATACATGACCGATCGGAAATCACTCAAAGTCTTGGTTATAGTCTCATACGGAATCGACTGTCGCTTTGCGAAGCTGTGCGCTGCGGTGACACTCGCATAGATCACAAGGACAATTTGCAATCAGTCAATCAGATTGTCAATACTGGCGGCGGCGCTGTCAGCTGTTAATTCAATTTGTTCGGTCAAAGCGCTGAAGTCCGCAAAACCGCAGGCATGTGCAATTGCTGTCATTGACTGAGAAGTCGCAGTTTCAATCGTCCAATTTGAATTTTCAACCAAGCTGAGAATGCACTTCAAATCTCTCCACAGCGTGTGTGCAGCGCTCAGTCGATTGGCGGTTTCGCCTGACATCAATCCGTGCTGGCTTGCAAAATCGAATACTTTTGACAATCCGGTTTCCAAAATTTCAGGATGGGCGTTTGCGTGGCGGCAACGCAGCAGGCAAGCCGCTCGCTCTAAGTCTTGAAATCCACCTCGGCATTTCTGAAACGTCATTAATTGCGGGTGCACGCCTTCATTCGGGACAGAGATTAGATGTTTAATGGCAGCGACCCTGGACTGCTCATCCAGTAGCAGGCTGTGTCGTATTAGATTGAACTGATCAGCAATATCTGAAATTCCATCCGCATAGATGCTGCGCGCTTGCATCAGATTCAGATATTTGTCGATGGAAAGCGACTTCTTGAAATCCTCAGCGAACGCGACCAATGAAGGAAAGTCCATCTGGCCTGATTTGTTTGCAGCTTGTCTGAAAAGCAGGCTGTTTTTAGACAGTGCATTCAATGCATCACGACATCGCCGCAGACGACTGGATCGGTCTTTTTCCGATGTATCTTCACCGATCAGCGTCACATCGAGCTCTATGCCCAAATAAATATTGTGCCTAGAGATGCAGCTCATTTCGATAGCAGAAAACTCATGTTCAGAAGATGCCTTCGAGTGGTCATCCTGCAAGCTTGCCAGTACCGTACTGACAGACGCTAGTGCAATATTCGACAATGCAATGCCTGCGTCCGCAGATGTCAAATTGCCGCGCATCATATGCATGCATATCTGAAATACCTTGCTGTTGGACCACTCCTGGACGGATTCGACGATCTCTTTGGAATCCCATGCGGGCAAATCGGCGATATCTGCATACATCGTTTCCAAGTCCATTTCGTGTGTCCAGTAAACTCTCGCGAGTCCGCGGCGCGCCTGCCGCTCAAACTCCGGGTCAGGTCCGAAACCTCGCGGCAGCTGAAGATTTGTAAATTCCTGGCGGTTCAAGTTGTCCAGCAATCGCGGGCGGCGATTCACCCAATCAGCAAGGCGCGGCGCTGTACGAATAATTTCATCGATGGTTTCAAAAGCATCGGGCTTGGCTCTGTAAGCCGGACTTTGGTAAGCTTCCCAGTTGTCGACTTCGGGATAAAAGCGGGTACGCCACTGCTCTACAAGCGGGTCCATTTTTTTGAACCAGCGTTTGGGAAACATAACGAGATTGCCCATAGCCGAGTAACTGCCTGGCAACTGCGGCGCTTCATCGGGGCCGGAATACTTCAGAAGGGGATAGGGACGACTATCGGCTAGATGATGATGTGCATGTCGCTGCGCATTGAAATAAAGCCAGTTGGACAGCTTGTAAGCGATACTCCATGAGTGATGCAACTTTACCCGCTCGAAACGACCATTCGGCTGGCGAATGCGCTGCAAGCCGTAATGCTGCATGTAATCGACCATTCGCAGCTGAATAATTCCGAGCACACTGATCACCGCGAGAGTGAGTATTCCAACGCTGCCGCCCATCCAATAGGCCAGCATATACCAGAGAGCAACTTCCAGCGTGTAGCGCCAGATGGGATTTGTATAGTGCCAGACCGGCAGATCGCGGCGAATCAGCCGCTCTCGCTCTACACGCCAGGTGTCGATGTAGCTGCGGGCGACCGACCAGGGTAAAAACTGCCAGAAACTCTGTCCTTGCGGTGCGGAGACAGAGTCTTTTGGTGTGCCAATATAGGCATGATGGACATAAATGTGCTCGGTGATTTCTTGCGGAAAAGTGACCGAAGCCATTAAAAACTCACCGATATGCCGCTCTAAAACAGTGCGGCGATGCATCATATCATGACCTGCGTTGAGTGCCATGCGTGCCATTGTGCCCAAAGCCAATACAACAAGAATATCTTCCCAGAGACTGAGATGATCAACTGCTAAAACTTGCCATAATGCGAAGATGAAGATTGCAAAATACAGCGCAACCCAAGTCCATACAGCCATGTGGAACCAGAATAAGCGGTCGCTTGAGATATCTTCTCTGTAATTTGTTTGATCGATGCCGAGCGATGTGTCAAACTGGTCAGTAAGTGCAAAAAATATGAATGGGCCCGCGAGCCACCATCCGCCGTACCACGCAGCGGCTGCGACCAGGGGAAAAATCAATAAAGGAATGAAGTGGGGAAGTGCTTTGATGCCAGTCAGGTCGGGTTCGGCTTGCTCTGAGTATCCGCCAGTTTTCAGTTCAATTTCCAACTGTTATAATTCCGTTCAATCGTTTTGTCAGAATTGATTTTGATTTATTACTTTTGGATGCGGCATGCATCAAGAATCTTTGACTATTGTACGCGGCGGTTTTAGTTCGAGCGGACGGCAATCACTAAGTCGCAAGCTTTATAGACAAAAATTTCAGAACCGGTTGGTTCAGTTCTGAGTGAATCCGCTGCAGGCAATCAACTGAATGCAGGGGGGCTGAGATTCCGGCTTTCGGCAGCAATGAAGATTACCGAAAGCCGGAAGTAGAGTTTAAGCTAGCAGCAACAGCGGCCTGCGGCGATAGCCTCTAGCTGCTCCTCACCGATCTCTGTCGCAGGCAGCGACAGGTAGAGGGTATTTGCATCGCTCTGGTTGACAACAATGTCCATTTCCTCTGGGATATCAATGCCTAGTTCTTGCGCGATAGCGCTCTTCGGATTTGAGACTAAGCTGTTTCTGAACACTTCGTCGCTAACCGCTTTATCGGTGATCTGACGACGCATGTCTTCCGCTGATTGCAACGGAGTTTGAGCAATAGATTGCCAATCCATAGTTTCTTTCCTCTATTGTTTATATGACAAAAAAATGAAAATGCGCGTATATCGCGCGTTAACAGGAAAGAATAGGAAAGAATTTCGCCGTACCCCCCCCCGCGTTGATTCTAAGTATAACAAATTTTCAACGATGATATGGAGATAAATAACGGTTACGTAAAAGTGTTTCTCGAATTGCTTTCTATTCAAGACCCAGCAGTTTTTGTTGAACGGGTATCTGACTATATCCTCACGAGCTTTGGAACCTCGATGACGATAGCGTTTCCCTCTAAGTTGCCAATTGTGACTTGAGATAGCCGCTCAGCGACGGGATCCTGATTACATCCGATGACAAAGCTTTTGTGACGTGAAGCTCTATTTGAGTATTCACCACGCGATCAAGTTCAAAGATTTATATCTTAATTTCAGGAATTCGATAGGGCAGAGCATCCATCAACAAATCCACTTTGCATCCATCTGGCAGTGAAAAGCTGCTGGAAGCCAGAAACCTCAAGGGCAGTGACACAAGAAGTTGATGTCGATCAGCATCCGTGTCCTGAATTGATTCAACAACTGTAGCAGATTGATTGCCGGGCAAATCATCGCATTTGATTGGGGTCCCGATTGCAGACTCGGATCCCATCGGACTTGTGGCATGCAGCATCCGATGATTGACACCGCCTCGGTAATGCAAGCGAGCTACGATTTCCTGTCAATGCCCCAAGTCTGTGACAACTGCTTTTGCCTGTCGGCGACCTGGCGCAGTATTTGTCGCTGGAGCCGAAGTGTGTTCTGGAGCCGAAGTGGGACGTGAGCCATTCTTTTTCAGTCACGATGCCGAATATGAAGCAGACGATTGAGTTTCGCTCGAGGCTGCCGACTGTGAGCAGAGATAGTCTCTTAGCGACGGGATTGGGAATTTATATCGTCTCAGCGGTCCTTTGGCTGGTGCAAGTACGCCGGCAAGCAAGGATTGATGCAGGAAGTCATCAAACGATATGCCGTTTCGCTCCAGTTCCAGTGCGACAATATCCTGCAGTTCATCAATATCAAGCTCGCCATGAGCATTGGCTGCCGCCGCAGCGACTGCCAGTTCAACATAAAGCTTGGTGTTGCGGTAACCTGCTCCGAGCCTTTGGTCATAGTAATCGTTTTTCTGATCCACCCCTTTTTTCAGCGCTTTTTCCAGCAGCTGTTGTTCTAGCTTGCCGCCATTTGCACGAATCACAAGCCCAGCTGCAACACCAATAGCGTTGATGTGTTGCGGCCAGCCTTGTGACAGCTTTGCCAGCTCACTCGCCCACAGGTTCTTATCCTCAGTATTGCCGGTATAGTAGGCATCAAGCATGCACTGAAATGAACCGGTTGCCTCTCTCATCGAAAGCGATTCCAGATTGCAAATACGCCCACGCCCGAGTCGCGTTGATAAACCACATTTTCTCAAGATTTCCTGTGCGTTGCTCAGTCCAAAAAAGGCCGCAACCAAAGAAATTCCATGTGTATCGTGATGCAGGCAGTGGATGACCGCAGTGGTCATGCCACCAACGGGCACAGTTTGAGCTTCATCGACAAAAACGACAAAATGAATATTTTCGAACATTGCAGCGGCTTCGCGAAAAATTTCCGCTGCCGAAATATTTTTATCCGATAAATTCTCCGCATATGTTTTGCCGCCGAACGAGACGCCTGCGACAGATAATCCTCTAGCTGACAGCTCATCAAGCATTTGTTTGCCAAGTTTCAGCATATCTTTCAATTTTTGTGAACCTTGATTGGGTGCGATTTGGTCGAGTCGCTTGCTTTCTTCATCAGCAGCGTGAATCAAGGCCGAAATCACATGGGCTGGTGACTTCAAATCCGAGGGGTCAATCGACACTGCAACCCAAGTTTCTTCAGGTGTTGAATGTTGCCGGACAGTCTCTATGCATTCCCGCTTCAGTGCGGATTTGCCGGCACCGGGAGCTCCTAAATAAATCATGCTGCCGCCGCCTACAAATCCCTCCCGCAAACTCTCAAGAGCTGATCGAAAAATTTCATATTCGGCATCGCGCCCGAAAAAGAATGGCTCACGACTGGATTCGGCACGATCTGTACGCCGCAGCCAGGATTTCTCTGGAAACGGCTTGATCCGTTCAGGCTTGGGGAAAGGTCTTTGTTCCATTCGTGAGCTATTTGGTTGAATTGACGTAATTGAATTTCCGTATCGCGGCCTTGTCCTGTATTGCAAGGTTGTTGTGATGCAAAGTTCTATTCGGTCATTTACATGATCAAGTTCAAAGATTTATATCTTAATTTCAGGAATTCGATAGGGCAGAGCATCCATCAACAAATCCACTTTGCATCCATCTGGCAGTGAAAAGCTGCTGGAAGCCAGAAACCTCAAGGGCAGTGACACAAGAAGTTGATGTCGATCAGCATCCGTGTCCTGAATTGATTCAACAACTGTAGCAGATTGATTGCCGGGCAAATCATCGCATTTGATTGGGGTCCCGATTGCAGACTCGGATCCCATCGGACTTGTGGCATGCAGCATCCGATGATTGACACCGCCTCGGTAATGCAAGCGAGCTACGATTTCCTGTCCCGGATAACAGCCTTTGGTAAAACTTACAGCGCCGATCAAATCCAAATTCACTGCTTGAGGTACAAGCAGCTCCCTTGTTTTTTCTCTAATCCATGGAATTCCGGCTTCAACATCCATAATCGACCATTCGTTTGTCTTATGAATGGCACTGCTGCCCGCGCCTATATCGGATGACTCCGCGATGACCAAGTAACGTGTTTTCTTGCCGGGCATTCGAATCCAAGTGCCGTTTTTCGAGACTGAGGCAGCCAAATCCTCGGCAGAGAGCTCAGTATTTGCGCCATCGGGCATGTGCGGCTCGATGCAGCCGTGAATTACGGGTTCATGCAATTGATCAATGCTGACCTTGTCGCGCAATACGAACATCTTCAGACGCTGAGAGAAAGCGTCAATCAAAGCTTTTGGCACAACCAAAGAATAATCAGTTGAACTTGTTTGTACGATCAAAAAATTAGCCAATATGCGGCCTTTTACTGACAGATAAGCGCCAAAGCTTGCCTTGGTATTGCATATCTCTTCGATGTTGCTGGTGAATTGTCGTTGCAAAAAAGACTTTGCGTCATCGCCGGAGATGTGGACAGTGCCGAGATGATCAAGCTGAAATGATTTCATTGGAGTATCGGAATGACTGTGAATGACGGCATATCTGACTTAAAGGCAAACGTGAGATTGTTGAAGATAGCCTTGCTCGCTGTGGCATTCAAACTCAATGCTTATGCGTGGCGATGAGGCGAAACACTCGCATCGCAGCCGGTGTCAAAGCCGATAATCGCATCGATCGTGCATTCTGGCCAGTATTTTAGCAAGTACTGGACAATGCCCCAAGTCTGTGACAACTGCTTTTGCCTGTCGGCGATCTGGCGCAGTATTTGTCGCTGGAGCCGAAGTGTGCTCTCAGCGTGCGGTCGTGATTGATGCGGGCGCTGGCTTTTTAGAGAATGTGCGGTGTTTTGTTTCATGGATAGCCTCTTGCGGATCCGTTCTCCGGCAGGCGGCATGGAAGTGCGGCGTTTAGAAAAATGAAGGATGTATTGTATCAGAAAGAATCATGAAAATAAAATTTAATTTCTATTTACATGTCATAATATGACATACAAATAAATTTTTAATGATAAAAAATAATTTTCTGCTGGACTGTCATCCGGCTTCAGCTGGCGGTGCGAATCCTCTGGTTTTGGCCGACAGCGGCGGTCCGTTAACGTATGATTTGAGTGCTTTCGAGCAAGACATGAGGCAATAAGTCCAAATCGATACTCGACTCTTTTCATGCCACAGTGAAGTTTTGTCCGTTGCGTATATATTGTGAAATGTGCTCATGCAATCAGTGTCCGCGTAAATATTGAATTACAATAAAGCGCAGAAGCTTAATTTTGGTCGCTGGAGAGGGTCTGCGCAATTGAGCGCCGAGCAAACGCTTGCCGAGAGCATCTCTCATCACTGAAAAAATCACCTGAAGATGGAGAAAAACATCGATTTCCCCGCAACTCATCTTGGCGAAGATGCCGAGAATTCTGCTGGCAAGCAAATTCAGCCGCATGGAGCCGACTCCGCGAAAGTCGCCTCAGAGAATTCGCATCTGGACGGCGATGCCGCAAAACGCTTGAGCCCGACTCGCTATGGAGATTGGGAAAAAGCAGGCCGATGTATTGATTTTTGATTTACAGAGAGTTGCGCTCATGTCAATGAAACTTAATCACAGCGAAACAGCCTCAGCCTCGTTTAGATGAATTCCAATCGACCTTTATCACCGCATTTGCAGGTTTATCGCCCGCAGATTACCTCTGTTCTCTCGATTATGCATCGCCTCACCGGGGTTGTACTGTCGCTCGGTGCGGTATTGATTGCAATCTGGCTCAATCTGCTTGCGTATGATCGACAGATGCTAGAGGCTGTCTATGCGATTCTCGCCAGCGGAATAGGACGGTTTTTCCTGTTTATATGGTCCTTCACACTCTACTATCACTTGTGCAATGGTATTCGTCATTTGCTGTGGGATGTCGGCAAAGGGCTTCGCATTGAGCAGGTGCGGACAAGCGGTTGGATCATGCTTGCAAGCACAGCTGTCCTGACGGTGATCACTTGGATTGTGGGATATACAGCCTGTGGCTAAGCCAGTCAGATATCAGTCTCCGCTTGCGCGTGTGGTCGGCTTGGGCTCAGCGCAGGAAGGTACCGCTCACTGGTGGTGGCAGCGGCTGACGGCAGTCGCGCTGGTCCCGCTGACTCTCTGGTTTGTTTATGCGATTGCCGCCTTTGCTGGCGAATGCAGTGGAAATCTGTATGCGTGGATTGCATCCCCATGGACCTCAACATTGATGATTGCGTTTGTCTTCTGCCTGTTCTACCATGCAGTTTTGGGCGTTCAGGTTGTGATTGAGGATTATGTGCACAACGAAGCCGCCAAGATTGTCTCAATCTGGGCTATTAAGTTCATTGCAGTCTTGCTGGTGCTGTCGAGCATGATTGCAATTCTTCGCCTGGCACTCTCCAGTTAGGTTGCTCTGATGAGTATCGGCTCTTATCAGTTTATTGATCACAATTACGATGTTGTCGTTGTCGGCGCCGGGGGTGCGGGTCTGCGCGCAACTTTCGGCTCCGCTTTCGAGAACCTCTCAACTGCTTGCATCACCAAAGTATTTCCAACTCGAAGCCACACGGTCGCCGCTCAAGGCGGCATCAGCGCTGCGCTCGGCAATATGAGTGAGGACGACTGGCGCTGGCACATGTACGACACCGTCAAGGGCTCAGACTGGCTGGGCGATCAGGATGCGATCGAATACTTGTGTCGGGAAGCGCCCGATGCAGTGATTGAGCTTGAACATTATGGCGTTCCGTTTTCTCGGACCGAAGACGGGCGCATCTATCAGCGGGCCTTTGGCGGCATGACCACCCATTTTGGAGAGGGGCAGGCGATGCGGACCTGTGCTGCCGCAGACCGCACCGGTCATGCGATTTTGCACACCTTGTATCAGCAGGCGCTTAAGCATCGGGCGGAATTCTACATTGAATACTTTGCGCTGGATCTGCTGATGGACGGGGATGAATGCCGCGGAGTGCTTGCCTGGTGCCTGGAGGATGGATCACTGCACCGGTTTCAAGCCAAGCTTGTCATCTTGGCAACCGGCGGATATGGACGGGCATACTTTTCCTGCACCTCAGCACACACCTGCACCGGCGACGGCAGTGCCATGGCGCTGCGGGCTGGATTGCCGCTCCAGGATATGGAATTCGTACAGTTTCATCCAACTGGAATATACGGCTCAGGCTGCCTGATCACGGAAGGCGCGCGAGGCGAGGGCGGCTATCTGACCAATGCCGATGGGGAGCGGTTTATGGAGCGGTATGCGCCCAACGCCAAGGATCTGGCTTCCCGAGATGTTGTCTCGCGCTCCATGACCATGGAAATCAATGCCGGCCGCGGGGTCGGCGCGGATGCTGATCATATTCACTTGCACCTTGAGCACCTGGGTCCTGAAGTCATTCAGGAACGGCTTCCTGGCATTACTGAGACGGCAAAAATATTTGCCGGAGTAGATGCGACGACAACGCCGATACCCGTATTGCCAACCGTGCACTACAACATGGGCGGCATCCCGACCAACCACCGCACTGAAGTCGTAACCAAGCGCGGCAATGATGACAATTTTGTCATTCCGGGACTGATGGCAATCGGCGAGACTGGTTGCGTTTCGGTGCACGGGGCGAATCGATTGGGCTCCAATTCGCTGCTGGATCTGGTTGTGTTCGGACGTGCCGCTGCCATCCATGCCAAGGGCCTGGTCAACAGAAGCGAAGGCCGCCGATCGCTGCCGCGAAATATTGAGGAGCGGGCGATCGAGCACTTTCATCGCCTTCGCTACGCGGACGGCTCCACCCCGACAGCGCAAATCCGATTGAATATGCAGCGCATTATGCAAAGTCATTGCGCCGTATTTCGCACTGAAGAGCTGCTTGAGGAAGGCAAACAGAAAATGCTTGAGGTGTGGAACGCGATGGCAGACATCGGCACTCGTGATCGGTCGATGATCTGGAATACCGACCTCGTTGAGGCGCTTGAGCTCGACAACCTGGTCCGCCAAGCGCTGACGACGATTTTTTCCGCTGCCAACCGCAAGGAAAGCCGCGGAGCGCATGCGCGCGAGGATTTCACTGAACGCGACGATGAAAACTGGATGAAGCATACGCTGTCATGGTTTTCCGAGCAGGGCGAAACATCGCTGGACTATCGTCCCGTCCATCAGTTTACACTCACGGACGATGTAGAATACATCGCGCCGAAAGCAAGAGTCTATTGAGGTCGGCTCAAAGGCCAACCAGGAGCATCGCAAAGTGGCACAATTCACACTCCCCAAAAACTCAAAAATCAAGCCTGGCAGACACTTTCCTGCCAAACAAGCCGGCGAGAGTGTAAAAGTTTTTCAGATTTATCGCTGGGACCCAGATGACAGTGCCACGCCAACTGTGGATACCTACGAGCTGAATGTGAAAGATACGGGCCATATGGTGCTTGATGCGCTTATCACTATCAAGAATGAAGTGGATTCGACGCTGACTTTTCGCCGCTCCTGCCGCGAGGGAATCTGCGGCTCATGCGCCATGAATATTGATGGCACCAATACGCTGGCCTGTATCAAGCCGATCGCTGATATTCAATCGACTGTCAAAATTTATCCATTGCCGCATCTGCCTGTAATCAAGGATTTGGTGCCAGATTTGACGCACTTTTATGCCCAGTACACCTCAATCAAGCCATGGCTGCAGCAACGGTCGATTCCATCTGCGAGCCGCGAAAATCTTCAGTCGGTCGCCGAGCGCGAAAAGCTTGACGGGCTTTATGAATGCATTCTGTGCGCGTGCTGCTCAACAAGCTGTCCAAGCTACTGGTGGAACAGTGATCGCTATTTGGGACCGGCAATTCTGCTGCAGGCGTACCGCTGGATTGTAGACAGCCGTGACGAGGCTGTCGGTGACCGCCTCGATGAGTTGCAGGATCCATTTCGTCTCTACCGCTGCCACACGATTATGAACTGCACCAATACCTGTCCGAAACATCTCAATCCGGGCAAGGCCATTTCCGAGATCAAGAAACTTTTGGCGACTCGCGCGTGAGAGTCGAATGAGCATATCGGCCCGCGAACTGCGAAATCGCACCGCTTGGCGGTGCCGCCAGGGCAGCCGTGAACTGGAAGTGCTGCTGTGCGGGTATATCGAGCAGCGCTATGATCAGTTGTCCGCCGACGAGCAGGAACAGTTCCGTTCTCTGATTGAATGCAGCAGTGTGGATTTGAACAGCTGGATAGTTTGCGGCGTCAATGCCGCTGATGAGCAGTATCGCCGGCTGATCGACGAAATCCGCTCCCATCGTCACCCCAACCTTTAGGAGGCAAACGCTATGCCGGATTTGACGATACCGCAAGAATTGCATGTCGGACGGGTCCTTTTGGAACTGCCCCAGCTGAATAAAGGAACCGCGTTCACGCGATCCGAGCGGGCCGCAAAAGGCTTAATCGGTCTGCTGCCGTTGGCATATGAGGACATGGACGAGCATTTGGCGCGGGCCTACCAAGCCTACCAGCAAAAACACTCGGCGCTTGAGAAGCATATTTATCTGCGTCAGTTGCAAAACGTCAATGAGACTCTGTTTTTCAGCTTGATCATTGAGCACGCCGCGGAAATGCTGCCAATCATCTACACACCGACTGTCGGTGAAGCATGCCAGCAGTTTTCGGATATCTTCCGCAAACCGCAGGGATTGTTTTTGAACTATCCGGAACGGCATGACATCGATCAAAGCCTCGACAATGTGACGAGCAAGAATATTGAGGTGATCGTGATTACGGACGGCGAGGCAATTTTGGGAATCGGTGATCAGGGGGTCGGCGGCATGGGCATTCCAATCGGAAAACTATGCCTGTATTCGGCGCTGGGCGGCATTCATCCTGCCACCACGCTTCCGGTCGTTCTTGATACCGGTACGAATAATGAAGATCTGCTTGAGGATGATCTGTATATCGGCTGGCGCCATGAGCGGGTTCGAGGCCAGGAGTATGATGATTTTCTCGAGCTTGTGCTTACCAAGATACAGCGCAAGTGGCCGCATGCCGTAATTCAGTTCGAGGATTTCGGGGCATTGAATTCGCAGCGGCTCCTGCATCAGTACGCCGACAAGATGTGCTGCTTCAATGACGACATTCAAGGTACGGCGGCAGTGACATTAGGCTGTCTGATGGCGGCTTGCCGCAGCGCTGGCAATCGTCTGACCGAGTCAAAGATCGTGATCGCTGGCGCCGGGGCTGCCGGTACCGGCATTGCTGCCGGCTGCGTATTTGCGATGACCCAGCTGGGCATGGACTACGCATCGGCCTGCGCGCGCGTCTATATGCTGGACAGTCGCGGGCTGATTCATACTGATTCAGAGCGTATTCGGGACAGCCAGAAACCATTTGCGCATGACCTGTCTAAGCTTGACGATTGGCGAGGCGGTTACGCGCTTGCAGATGTTGTTCGCAATGTGAAGCCGAACGTGCTGATCGGTGTTTCCGGGCAGGGCGGCATGTTCAGCCAAAGTATTGTGCGGGAAATGGCAGCCCATGTCGAGCGGCCATGCATTTTCCCGCTTTCTAACCCGACTTCAAAGACCGAAGCGGTGCCGGCGGATCTGATTCGATGGACTGAGGGCAGGGCGATTGCAGCGACCGGCAGCCCATTTGAGCCGGTTCACTTCAATGGCCTGACGCATGAGATTGCGCAATGCAATAACGCCTATGCGTTTCCGGGCATTGGCTTGGGTTTGATCGCAGTGCATGCCAGTCGTGTAACGGATGACATGTTTCATGCGGTAGCGCGGGTCATCGGCAATGCGGAGCCGAATCTTGATCAGCCCGGTCACTCGTTGCTGCCGCCATTGGAAAAGCTGCGCGTCTTGAGTCGCGATATCGCGATCGCGGTCGCGGCAACAGCCGTAAAGCAAGGTTTGAATCAGACTGCAGTTGAAAGCAGCGTTGAGCAAATGGTCGATGCGAAAATCTGGTTCCCCGGTTATCATCAAGATTAGTTCTGATCGGTACCGCCTATCGGGAGGTGCGGCTCCTCAGGCAGATGCATTTTCGATCCTGGGGCGCGTGTCTGCGTTATTCGACAAACGGATTCATGATCGTGTTTCGACCCTCGCCTGGAAGTTTTTCCGGGTAGTCCAGCGTAAAGTGCAGCCCGCGACTTTCTTTGCGATTCAGGGCGCAGCGCACAATCAGCTCTGCAACCTGAACCAGGTTCCGCAATTCGATCAGATCGCGACTGACGCGAAATTTCCGGTAAAAATCGCGCACTTCCTCATTGAGCATGTCGACGCGGCGCAAAGCGCGCTGCAAACGCTTGTCCGAGCGCACGATTCCGACATAGTCCCACATGAATCGGCGCAATTCATCCCAATTGTGCGAGATGACGATCAGCTCATCCGGGTCGGTCACCTGTGACTCGTCCCAGTTCGGCACCTCGAAGTCGGTCAAATGTATCTTATCTTTGCGCTCAACAATATCTCGAAATGCCGCGTCGGCGCAGACAATACATTCCAAAAGCGAGTTGCTGGCCAGGCGATTGGCGCCGTGCAGTCCGCTGCAGGCGCTTTCTCCGACGCAGTAAAGGCCGGCAAGGTCTGTGCGACTGGCGAAATCGATGACGACACCGCCGCAGGTGTAGTGGGCGGCGGGTACAACCGGCACCGGCTGTTTTGTGAGATCCATTCCAAGTTCAAGACATCGCTTGTGAATCGTCGGGAAGTGCGTTTCGATGAAGACAGCGGATTTCATTGAAATGTCGAGGAACACACTGTCATAGCCGCCAAGTTTCATCTCATGGTCGATTGCGCGGGCCACGATGTCGCGCGGCGCCAGCTCTTCGCGTTCGTCATATTTGTGCATGAAGGCTGAGCCGTCGGGCAGCAGCAGCTTGCCGCCCTCTCCGCGCACTGCCTCAGAGATCAGAAAAGACTTCGCTTGCGGATGGTACAGACAGGTCGGGTGGAATTGCACAAATTCCATATTGGCAATGCGGCAGCCAGCGCGCCACGCCATCGCGATACCGTCGCCGGTTGAGGTGTCTGGATTGCTGGTGTAGAGATACGACTTGGATGCGCCGCCCGTGGCCAGCACCACAGCATTCGCAATCAGGGTTTGCACCTGTTCGCCGGGCGCATCCAGGGCATAGAGACCCACGCAGCGATCTGGGGCTTCTGACAGGCCCAGCTTGCGAGCAGTGATCAGCTCGATCGCGATAAAATTCTCAAAAATCAGGATGTTTTCATTTTCTCGAACTCTGGTCTCCAGTGTGGTTTCGACACTGCGTCCGGTCGCATCGGCGGCATGAATGACACGTCTGGCGCTATGTCCGCCTTCCTGTGTCAGATGAAGTTCGTCTGGATGTCCTGACATCGCGTCTCGGCGGCTGAAAAGAACACCGTTTTCGACCAGCCAGCGAATCGATTCGGGCCCCTGCTGAATGACAAACTCAACCCGCTTGCGGTCGCACAGGCCGGCGCCGGCATTTATGGTATCCCCAATATGCGCATCAAACGAGTCGCGCAGATGCCAGACTGCGGCGATGCCACCCTGCGCATAATAGCTGGAGCTTTCGGTCAGCTGCTCTTTGGTGACGATCGCAACACGAAAGCCGTGCTGCGCACACTTGAGTGCAACAGTCAGGCCGGACAGGCCGCCGCCGATGACAATGATATCGAATGAACTGTTCAGGATATATTTCTTCGCTGCTGTGTGGAATAATCGATCATCGCGCGTAATTCTATAATAATGACATCGGCAGGCGGCAATTGCTTTGCGTTGCGGACGCCGCGCCGGCGCCGTTGCGGAACTTCATAAGAAAAAATATCTTTGGTTGTATTGCACGATTAAATTCAAACTCTTAGAAGCCGCTCTAAGAATCAGCCCAGAATTGAACATTCTTGTATACCATTAGTCTAACACCAACAGCGGGATTGATTGCGCTGCTTTGCGCGTATCCATTGCGACCATGAGTAAAGTCAGTACATCAAGCCTGGATGAGAATACTCTTGATGCGTTGCTGGAGCGTGCCAAAAAAGGGGATCAAAAAGCATATGAAACGCTGGCAATCGCGTTTAGACCGAGAATTCTTATGTGGGTAAAAGGCTTGGAGCGCAAATATTTGGGCGGTGCGCCGCTGCGAGGAGACGAGGCTGAAGATATTGTTCAGGATGTCTTAGTGAAATTTTGGAAAAATATTCATCAGTTTCGCGGCAACAGCAAACTGTCGACCTGGCTGTTTTCGATCACGCAGAACCATTTCAAGAATCAAATCAAGAAACATGCCAAGCATGAAGCCAATTACTCACTGCGTGAATTTTCGAGCGCTGAGTTGGAAGACGATGGTCAGTTTCCGCTGAAAACACCAGCCTCAACAATCAATAACGATGATCCTGAGAGTGAGTTTGAGGCCAAAGAGCAGGTTGAGAAAGTGTATGAAATTATCAAGGGGATGCCAGAGGCGCTGCAGGAAGTGTTCTGGCTCCGAGAGCGTGAAGGAATGAGTTACGACCAGATTGCAGATGCAGTCAATATTCGATTGGACACGGTCAAGACGCGTCTGCATCGCGCTAGAAAAACGATTTATGCCGAGTTGGCGCAATGGGCCAATGAAGACGAACAAGCCAATGACATTTGAAACTTGGGTGTGAAAATGAACGAAAAACTCTCAGCATTTCTTGATGGAGAACTCTCCGACGAAGAGCTGGACTGTATGCTGGACGAAATGGCCGGCAGTCCGCGGCTCAGATCTGATTTTTCCAGACTGCACATGATTCGACTCGCGGTTCGCGGCCAGTGTTCTGCTGTTCAGCTTGCAACCACTTTCCGGGGTGAGACTGAACCGCATCCTGCGGTGCTGCCTTCCCCGATGCATTCTGCCAAGCCCAAGCCGCGCGAACGGTTCAGCATTGCGCACTTGTTTGACTTTTCGTGGTGGAGACAATATGGCGGTGCGGCGACCGCAACAGGCATGGCGGCAGCGCTGGTCATCGGCTTTTTCGCCAATGATTTGCTGGATTCGCCCGCTGAATTGCAAACCGGTGCGGTGACCGCCGCAGCGGTACCGGCAACATTGAGCTGGCAGTCGCCCAGCCTAGAGGCGAATGTCAAGGTTGCAGAGCATCTCAATCAGTCCCTGCTGAATCTGAGCGAGGTGACAAACATCTCTCGAATTGCAAGCAAAGCTGATGCATTGCTCGTCAGTTACAGCGAATGATATGATTATCAGCAGAATCTGATTGCTGATGATTTGTGCCATGAAAAGCTCGACCGCAAAATTTGTCATCTGCATTACCTTCATAGCAGCGTTTTGCAGCCTGCCATCCAGCGCGAATTCGATCATCAATTCGCTGGATCAATTGTTGCCGCGCATCAGCAGCGCCGCAAACACGCTGAGTTTTCAAGGAACTGTAACCTACACGCAAGGGACAACGATGGAGACCTTGCAGATCGCGAGATCTGTGCATCCCAATGGCTTTCTCGAACGCATTTCAGCACTGGATGGCTCGCCGTCAGAAATCTTTCGCACCAACGAAGGTGTATGGTGCTACTTTCCCGAGAAAAAGCAAGGCTACTACAAGCCAGTCCCGCAAGTGCAGATTCGCATTCCGTTTATCGAGGAATTAAACTTTGATCAACTTTCCAAGATCTACTCAATCAGTCTTTTGGAGCGTACACGCGTCGCTGGACGCTGGGCAACGCATGTTGCGCTGAGTGCCAAAGATGAATATCGCTACAGTCTGCACCTGTGGGTGGATGAACACACTGACCTGCTGCTGCGCTCGGATTTAATCGACACGGCCGGTCGGGTAATCGACAGTTACAGTTTCGTTGACCTCGAGGTCTTTGAAACTGCGGCGAAGCCGCCGATTCAGCCGTCTTTCTCGGGCAGCAATTATCGCTGGTTCTTTGATGCCCCTGACACGAAGGAAATGAATGGCCGCTCCAATTGGTCTATCAACATGATGCCCGATGGCTTTAAAAAAATCAAGCATATGGAAAGCATTGCGTCCGATGTGCTGAATGAAAAGCTGTTCTTTTCTGATGGTTTGGCGTCAGTCATGGTGACCATTCACAAATATATTGAACCGGAGGATCATCCAAATTTTGATGGTTTCAGTCGCCTTGGTGCAGTCAATGCCTACGGGAAAATCATCAATGACTATCAGATTACGGTGATGGGCGAGGTGCCGCCCCAGACTGTGTACGCCATTGCCGATGCAATTGCCTATAAATCGGTTATCCGCGGAGCGGCTCGCCGATGCGATTGTCCATAGGCGGATCTATGCATAGCCGCGCAGGGCAACGGGCTGAACATCGCCGCACTCAAGATCAGCTTAACGGTTCAGCAGTGCTTGAATTGCTGCATGGAAATTCTTGGGGAGGTGCAGCGAGAGGTGTCGGCCAGCACCCGGCCAGTCGACCGAGACTGATTGACGGTGAAAATCCACTGCCGACTCGCCGCGGCTGGTGCGCACATCAAGCTGAAACGCTTCTCTGCAGCCTCAGTTGCATGACTTGATACTTGATGAGCCTTGCCATGAGCATTCAGGAGTCAGAGCGTATCTGGCGTTATTGGCGGCAACGCTCTTAAGTAATCGCCTAAAGAAGGAATCGGAAAACAGTAGTGGTAAGGCAGGCTTTTCGCTGGCGCCAATATTCCAGCGTGCAGTGCAGTCGCGACAAACTCATCGACCGTTTGATTACGCTTGCGTCTAACTGATTCTGTCAAACTGTCCACTTCCTCGTAAGTCACAATTCCAGCCAAATCGCCTTGCTTTTCGCCAGCCGCCAGTGCGAGCTGTCTATATACCCGCGGCGGATACTTGCCCGTATTCAGCTGGCGGAAATAATATTCATTTTTTTGATTCGCACCCTCTGCCAGAGCCTGATCTAGCAGAGTGTGTTTCAGATGCCCGCCATTGGCGCGAATTATTTCGCCTGCGGTACTGCCGATTCCGCTGATATGCTGCGGCCATCCTTGAGACAATTCAGCCAATGCACTAGCCCAGTGGCTTTTTTCATCATTGCTGCCGCGGTAGTAGGTGTTGATCATGCGTCTGAATGAAGCTGCCGCTTCCATAATGGAAAGAGGTTCCAGATTAACAACTCGATTGCGCGGAAACCTTGATAAGCCACATGAATTCAGCACTTTTTCGGTATCGCTTAAGCCGAAAAATGCAGCAACTAGCGGTATTCCTTCCGATTTGCGATGCAGACTGTCAAGAACACCGGCTGTCATTTCACCAATTGGGATGTTTTGCGCTTCATCAACAAAAATAACGAAATGAAAATTCTTTAGAAAAGGGGCTGTTTCACTGAATACCCATTCCGCTGGCAGTTCAGATGCCTGAGTGCCATCGCTCTGCGGTTTGCCACCGATCGAAAAGCCGCCGATGCCGATTCCCCGAAGAGAAAATTCATCAATAATCCTGCGGCCTAGTTTAAGAAATTCTCGAAGTTCAGTCGATACTGCACCTGACGCAGCTTTGGCGAGTCTTTCGCTCTCGGCATTGGCGGCATTGACGATCAACGCTACCGTATGCGCTGCAGACTTCAGCGTTGAAGGGTTCAAAGAGACAGTGACCCATGGATACTCAGGCGTTGAATGTCTTTGGACAGCTTCGATGCACTCAAACATCAGTGCCGATTTTCCAGCGCCGGGAGCGCCTTGGAATATCATTGTGCCCCCGCCGATTTCACCGTCCTGAAGAGAAATGACGGCGGATCGAAAAACTGCATACTCATGATCTCGTCCGAAAAAGAAAGGCTCACGCTTCCCATCTGAACGATCTGATCGCCTCAGCCAGGCTGTCTCAGGCTTGGGTTCGGCAGGGGGCGGTTTAGCGAAATGCTCTTGACTCATAGGATTTGCTGTTTCAATCGATTCAAACAAATTTTATCACAGCGGTTGTATGACTGCGCTTTGCCTGCTGCAAGCCAAATCGACAAGGAAAATGGTGTAGACGGGATCAGTTTGGGCTAGGCTGCGCCTCCGCAGCAAGAGGTTTCGCAGGAGTCAGTTTCGGGAAAAATCTTGGTTCCATACAACTGACGTATTCTATGTCTGGCTTCGAAAATACCAAATAAATGGATGGGTGAATTGCTTGCTTTTGCGTTTGGAGAAATCGCCAGCGGCCTGATCGTCCAAATCACTGCATCAAAACATATCACGAACTGTCGAGTTTCACTGACTGAGTGATGATTCAATAGAGATTATATAAGGCCGCTGGCTCTATCAACGATCAGCAAGCCTTTCTCCAGGGCAAGAACAAAAGTTTTTCCTATCCATGATATCTCTCTCCTAAAAAAATCGGTGCCGCTGTCACCCCTTTGTCTGCGTTATAATTACGATTTCGAAGTTCGCGACAATTGATTTTTCTGTGCTCATCCCGGAGTCGGACGAATCACCTCCCTCGCGTTTGCATACTGGCAAATAGCTGATAGTATTCTCGGTGCGTCATTTTTCTGCTCAATTCAGATCTGGCAGTTTCTCTGCAACAATGACTTGTACTTTGAAACTGTTTGTCGCAGTGAACAATCAGGGATTTCGATTGGAACAGGCACGAAATCGCTGATTGGCATTGGTGTTTTGAAAATACACAAGCGGCATCGGACTGCTCGCAATGGCATAAATCATGAATTTTGAACTTATACTCGCAGTGACGCTGGCTGTGACCGGTCTGATCTGGTTTTTCGATTTGATTGCCAGACTCATTGCCCGATTGCGCCATTCAAAAAGTTTGGCGGATGGTGAAATCGTGACCAAGCGACCCTGGGTGATCGACTTTGCGCGTTCGTTTTTCCCAGTTTTGCTGGTCGTTTTCGTGTTGCGTTCTTTCGTTGTTGAACCATTTCGAATCCCGTCGGGCTCTATGCTGCCGACTTTGCAGATCGGTGACTTTATTCTCGTCAACAAGTACGAATATGGACTTCGATTGCCCGTTTTGAATGACAAAGTAATCGAAGTTGACAAGCCCGCTTACGGAGACGTGCTGGTTTTTCGGTATCCGCATGACAAGAGCATCAACTACATCAAAAGAGTGATCGGCTTGCCCGGTGATGAGATTGTTTATCGGGACAAAAAGGTTTTAGTAAACGGCGTTGAAGTTGAGCAAAGCAACATTGGCCGCTACAACTTCTCGGATGAGCGAACCAGCAATTCGAGTCGATTGCAATTGACAGTGCTGTCAGAGTCCTTTGCGGCGGACAGCGAGTTCATGATTCTGCATGATGACAAGCGACCGCCGCTGAATTTGCGTTTCACCGTTCCAGATGAACACTACTTTGTTCTCGGTGACAATCGCGACCATAGCAATGACAGTCGTTTCTGGGGATTTGTCCCGGAGCAAAATATTGTTGGCAAAGCTTTTCTCGTTTGGTTCAGCTGGAATTATCGCGATGGCGAGGGGATTGGGTGGAGTCGTATTGGTCACTCAATTCAATAGACACTTCACTCAAGCTGCACTCTCCCTGTGAGTTGAATGGGATTGAAAAATTCTCATCATAGTAATTCTCATAACAGTGTTTGGCAGTGGACACCATGCGACTCAAGCGATTCTCAAGTTTGATTCAATATCAATTTGAAAACATCGGCCTTCTGCAGCAAGCCTTAACCCACAGCAGCACACAAAGACTGCACAACGAGCGGCTTGAATTTCTGGGTGATGCGACTCTTGGGGCTGTCGTGTCGGAATACCTTTACGTGCGCTATGCGGATGCATCCGAGGGGGAACTGACTCTCCGACGCTCACGTATTGTGAACAATCGCAATTCGCTGTGCAGAATCGGCAGGCAGATTTCTCTGTGCAACTACTTGCAAGTGAACAAAGGCTTTCCATGGGACAACGAAACCGCATGCAGCAACTTGCTTGCAAATGCGGTTGAGGCATTGATTGGCGCGATTTATCTTGACGGTGGAATAAACGCCGCCAAAGAGTTCATCTATCAACATGTTTTGCCTGAAATCGAGGCTGACGAACAGTTGATAAAAATGAATTCGAAGTCAAAATTGCAGGAATATCTTCAGAAACGCGCACAGCCTGTTCCGCAGTACGAGCTGATCAAAACCACCGGCTGTGGTCACAAGCCGAGATTTGAAGTGGCTTGCCAAGTTCACGGTTTGCGATCCAAGGCTATCGGAGAAGGCGGCAGCATGAAAGAAGCTGAGCAGAATGCGGCCGCAATCGCCTATGAACGTCTCACACAGTAGCGGAAGTCCACCCGACTATCGCAGTGGGATGATCGCTTTGGTCGGTCGGCCCAATGTCGGCAAATCCACTTTGCTCAACTATCTCCTCGGACATAAGATCAGCATCACATCGCGCAAAGCGAATACGACTCGCAATCGGATTCTCGGTGTGCTGAATGATCCGAAATGCCAGTATGTCTTCATTGATCTGCCGGGGATAAACGCCAGCGGCAAACGCCTGGTGGATCGCGCTATCCACAAAACAGCAACTGCAAGCATGACCGGGGTTGATCTCATTTTGTTTGTCATCGAATACCGCGGCTGGCAAAACGAAGACAGCGCGATCTGGCATCGGATCAAAGCGCAAAATTGCCCTTGTGTAATCGCTGTCTCGAAAATCGATCGGATTCCGGACAAAACGCTTCTATTGCCCATTGTAGAACGAATAGCGCAGGAAACCGGGTCTACCGATATAGTTCCCGTAAGCGCTTTGAAACGGCAGAATTTAGAACAGCTGAAATTGGTTACTGCGCACAGGCTGCCTCTGAGTTCGGCACTTTTTCCAGTGGAATTTGTAACCGACAAAAATGAGGTTTTTCATGCATCTGAGTTGATTCGGGAGCAGATTTTTCGAACCTATGGCGACGAGATTCCATACATATGTGCGGTCCAGATCGAGCGGTATGAATACGCTGGAGACGCTTTGGAAGTCGATGCGCTGATTTATGTAGAAACTGAGAGTCAAAAACGAATCATTATTGGCTCGCGTGGTGTCAAGGTCAAGCGAATCGGTTCAGAGGTTCGGGCAACGCTGGAAACTGAGTTAGGCAAGCCAGTCCGATTGAGTGTGTGGTGCAAAGTTCGATCCCAGTGGACTCGCAATGAGCGATTGATTGCTCAATTCGGTTATTCAGACTTGAGCTAAAGCATGCGCATCAGCAATGAGCGGTGTTATGTCCTGCACTCTATCCCATTCTCCGAAACCAGTCTGGTTGCGTATCTGTTTTCTCGAAACTATGGTCGACTGAATGTGCTGGCAAAAGGGGCGCGTCGGGTAAAGTCGCAGTTCCGCGGAAAAATCAGACCTTTTGCAGAATCCAAAGCCAGCTGGAAAGGGCGTGGCAGTGTGCCGACGCTCGTGAATTTTGAAAATCAATTGGCGGCTGCGCCGTTTGCAAAAGACGCTTTCTATTGCCACTCTTACGTGAATGAGCTGATCTCACGTCTGGTTCCACACCGCGATCCCTGCCTGGCTCTGTATGATGAATATCATGCAACGATTCAGTTGCTAGCGGAAAAGGGCGCAGATCAATTTTCAATTTTGCGCGTTTTCGAAACGAACTTATTGCGTGAGCTTGGCTATGAGCTTTCACTGAAGACCGAAGATGATCTCAAAACAGCAATCTGCGCAGATCGGCATTACATTTACAAGTTAGGTGCCGGTGCCTGTCGTTCGGACTCGACTCATGCTGAAGCAATTTCGGGTCGAACATTAATTGCAATACAGGCTGGTAAATTTGATTCGGTTGAGGTCAGGCAGCAAAGTCGCGCTTTGCTCGCCCGAGCATTGGAACACTATCTGGAAGGACGTAAAATCGCCAGCCGCAATATTTTTCGTCAGACCAGCGTTCAGAACCAGCCGAAGAAATCGATAAAGTAAATAGTGTCTGCCAGAATACCCCTATTTTCAGCTGGCGGCATGGAGAAAACCGGCCGAATCCACATGCGAAGCCTATGTGTCACGCGGCGGTATGAATTTTAGAGTTGCGATGGAAAATCGCGACTGGCGTACACTACGCCGCCTCCGGCAGCCGGATCTCATACAAATTGGGAATCAAGATGCGAAGCGGCGCGCAGTCTTTGCTGGCGCGCCTGATCGCGCAGCGCTCGCCCCAGCCGCTTGCAGCTGGCCGCCACCGCCCGGGCGACCGCCGGCACCGCGCAGTCCGTGTCGCCGCCGGCCCGCAGAATCTCGTGATGCAGGATGAACTGATGCTGATCCTCGACCATGCACACCGGCACTCCCAGCTCCTGCGGCACCCCCGCCTTGCCTTGGGTCATCCACCGGGTGTGCGGCTCAAAGATCGAGAACACTTTTTCCGCATGCGGGATATCCTCGCCCCGGAACATCCGCCGCTCGATCTGAATCCACGCCTGCTCGGCAAAATACCCCGCCGCCTCAGCTTTGGCCCGCTGCGCCTCGCACTGGTCCAGACAGGCGCGCATCCGGTGCGGCGCCTTTCGCGCCCGCCTGGCGTTGCGCACCCGATTGAGCGCCTGCCTGATATTTCCGATCACATGGCGATGCTGGCGCCACGCCGACAGCCCCAGATCATCGCGCAGCGCATCGCGTCCCACAGCAGATTCTGGGCCGTCGGGAAGTGGTCGCTCGTCTCGACCCCAAAGCTGTCAGTGTCAGCGCGCCCGCGCACGGTGTCGCCAGGCTTTTTTTTTGGAAATATATACGTGAGTGCCGAAAAAAAATCCGGCGCGGCGGACCCGGACTTAAGATATATCAGTTAATCCCGTCTGACCTTGATCGGTTTCAGAAGAGTGTTCACGCACTCGTCAAATGACGCATTGACGCGCAGATCGGCTTCCATCTCAGCCTTGCTAGGCTGGTATGTGTGAGGCTTTATCCGCACCTTCGGGCGTTTCTCTTGTTTTGTCCTCATAAAATTCTTCTTTAATTCAATTCTCAAAATCAATTTTTGACTGGTCATTGCTTGGCTTGACTGGCCTGTAATTCTGAATCTCAGCAATAATCTGATCCAAATCCCCTTGCACCCACTCGTGCTTGTTGGGGAATTTGTCATGGATATAAGCCTCAGTCTCTCGAAAATAAGGCGTTTCATGCTTATACTCGCATTTGTACTGCCGATCCGGGTCTGAGTTCTGATAGGAATTCAGCCGCGATTTCCAGTTTTTCGCGATGCCAACTTTGTACTCGCCCGGATAGGCCGGGTGTGAAATCACATAGACAAATTTTGTCTCTCGATAGTCAACCTCCAAATCCGTGCGTTTTGGCGGGTCGGTTCTCAAGTGAACTGTTTCTTCCTGAGTCAGAATAAAGTCGTTCACTTCCTTTTCGAGCCGCTCTCTGACCAGATCATAGGCCTTGATTGAAATGTCAATGCCGATCCACTGCCGATTCAGCCGCTCAGCCGCTACACAGGTTGTCGCGCAGCCACAGAATGGATCCAATATCAGGTCGCCCTCGTTGCTGGATGCCTTGATGATGCGGTCCAGCAAAGCAAGAGGTTTTTGAGTCGGGTATCCAATTTTCTCGCTTGACGACGGCTTGTATATGTCATCCCACCAATTGAATGGTATTTTCCCCTCCGCGGCTTTTCGGAATCTCCATTCGGAAAGCCCCTCGCCTTGATCCCATGCAAGTCCGCCATGAGGAGAGCCGCCTTTGTAAGGCACTCTTATTTTTGACTTGTTAAACCGCCATTTCCGATCAACTGAATACCAAAGAAGTATATCTGTACAGCGCGGAAACTGTTTTATATGAGGTGTGCTGGCCGTCGAGTAACACCAGACAATTTCATTCCGAAATTTTTTCTCGCCAAAAATACAATCCATCAAGGATTTCAAATAATGACTCATGGTTGGATCGCAATGCAGATAAATCGAGCCAGTCGGCTTGAGCGCACGCCGACATTCAAGTAGTCTGATTGCCATGTAAGCCAGATACGCAAAGTTGTAGGAATTGCCGACACCCTTGATGCCATTCAAATAATGGTAAAGCTCAGGATGGTCTTCTGCAATGGTCAGAAGCCATTCGTCTTTAACGTCCTCTTGCCTGAATATGTCGCTGAACTCCGCCCCCTCAGCACTGCTGTCGATCGGCGCGGTGAATTTCTTGTTCTTGTTGAACGGCGGATCAAGATAGATTAAATCTATGCACTCGGAATTGATGCCCCGCATGATGTCCAGATTGTCATCGCAGAATATCGTGCGGTTCGGGACATTGCAGCCGGTCATTGTTTTTTGCCCAATACATTTTCCAGTGTGTTATTCACTTTTTCAGATGACAAATGAGCATAAATATTATTGTCGATCAGCCAATTTTGGATGTCTGCAGATGCTTGCGTCATATTTTCAAATCGAACTGTGAAATCACCGTATTTTGTTCCATTATGCATATAGCGAATTTTCTCTTCGCCTTTTTGAGGGCTGGGCGAAATATTTTGAATGTAATGTATTCCTACTTTTACTTTTACTGACGGGTGAGGATGGAGACGACAATTCAAGATGCTTTTTCAATTCTTCAATACGCTTATCCTGTTTCTTTGTTTTACTTTTGAACTCATCTCTGAGTTTGTCCCTAAGAGTGTGACCTATAAAACAACGCCAAATTCCAATCATGACAATCATCGCAATAAGTTCAATCCAACGCTCAACAAGTGTTGATAGATAGTTGCCCATTGTTTCAATAATCTTTGGCCCCTAAGATGTCAATTGCTTGTAAGTCAGCCGCTTGCTTTCCATTCCATCAGTGATTTATAGTCTAGTCGAATTTACAGATGATGGCGGTTTAAACGGCTGGATAAAACCAGACTTCACAACATATTGAATGGGAATTATATAGTCTATTAGCCAAAAAATCCTATAATCCAGCCGCAGCGCATACAAAAAGCGGAGGGTGTATCAAGCCCTCCGCAGGAAATGCGATCAGCGGCTGTGGTGAAATTGGCAGACACGGGGCACTCGCAATGCCCTGCCTCAAGACTGTTACAACCAGTCTGGCGTGCGGGTTCGAATCCCGCCAGCCGTACCAAAAGCCACTTATGCGCTGACGCGGCGATACTCGTTATAAAACAAAATCAGGCATTGGATGCGCTTTTTGTTTTTCTCTGCCTGACCGGTCGGGCAGGCCTGCTCATAAGCGACTTGGCCAGCGCCCCCGCTTTCAGATGCTGGCTCTCAGTCAGCCGGTTGTCCGGCAGCTTCTCGTGCGGTTTCACAGTATAGTCCTCCTTCTTTTGAATCATGCGGCAAGCTTGGCGCACAGGTACTCCATGCCGCGATTGCCCTTTACGCTGTTGCAATGGCCGCAGAGCAATTGCAGATTGTCAATGTGATCCGTGCCGCCTTTGGATTGCGGGATAATGTGATCCACTGTAAGATTCTGCAATTTGAAATGTGTCTTGCACCCGTTGCAGTGCCCGCCCTGCTCGCCGTACAGAAGACGCTTGTTGCGAGCGTCATTGAAGCGGATCAGCTGTCCTATATCCGTGCGCTGCGGTATGTCAGTGCGGGTTATTACTCCTTGGAATGCAAGAGGAAGTTCCTTATTCATTCGGTATTTGACAAGCTCAGCGGCCTTTGGCGATATGTCAATGCCAGTCCACTGCCGCTGCAGATCTTCCGCCGCTATGCAGGCAGTGGCGCATCCGCAGAACGGATCAAGTACCATGTCTTTTGCATTGGAGCTGGCGGCTATGATCCGGCGCAACAGTGCAAGCGGCTTTTGCGTGGGATAACCTATTCTTTCGCTTTTTCGTCGGCCAACAGGCGAATAATCTGGCCACCAGGTCTCAGGAATTTTACCTTTAGCAAGATAAGCATCCCTGATTTCTGGGGTCAAAGCGTCAGCAATAGCAGCACCTTTTCGATTTGTATTTAACATTTTATGGGGCATGCGCACTTTATCACCGTTAAATGTCCAATCCCCCCCCCCTCGAATACCAATGAATTGTGTCATGTTTGCGATTAAACTGACGCATTTTAGGAGAGCCAGGCCCTGTGTAGCACCACACAATTTCATTTCGATAGTTTGTCCGTCCAAAAACGGCATCCAGCAAAAGCTTGAGATACGCCCCCATAGTCGGGTCGCAGTGCAGATAGATTGATCCAGTGGGCTTCAGCAGGCGGTGCATCTCAATCAATCGCGCCGCCATGTAAATCAGATAGGACTTATCGCTGTCAGTCATGGCAGCCTGAATTACCCGCCACAGTTTTTTATGCTTGGCCTCAATCAGGTCAAGCCAGGCAATATCTATATCGCTCAGCGACCAGGTATCCTTGAATTCTGCGCCGGCCGCCTCGCTGCCTATCGGGGCAGCATAATTCGCTTTGGAATTGAATGGCGGATCAAGGTAGATCAGATCGACCGATTCAGAGTTCATCCCCCGCATGATCGGCAGGTTGTCGCCCGTCCATATCGTCTGATTTGCCCAGTTCGGCTCTGCCACACAATCCGCCTTTCATTATGTCAAGAGTTTTGTCAACGTTTATTAATATACCAAAGTATTGACATATATGTAAAAATATTAAAAAACCTAATTCAGTCTTCCGTCTATCCCGTCTGTCAGGTCTTTGTATTTCAGCCGATTGTCCACCAGCGCGGTTGCAATCCTGGCCATCTGCTCAAGAGTGTCAAGCTCGCGGATATTGTGGCGGCCGGCAAATTCCCTGATGTATCGGCTCAGATGCTTTCTGCTCATTTTGTGATACGTGCCGGTGTGTCCGCGCTTCAGCATCGCCCAGAAAGACTCAATGCCGTTGATGTGCGCCTGATCTTTCACATACTCGCCGACTGAGTGCTTGACCGTATCATGCTCGTAGCCGTCAAGATTCTCATAGCTCTTGTGGTCATCGGTGTAGACCGTTGCGCCTTTGCCAGCGTTTTCCTCAATAAAGCCATGCAAGGTTGCACGCTTGGTATTCTCAATCACTCTGGCGGATACCTGATTGGATTCGCGCTCTTTCATGCCAACCACCGCAGTCTTGCCAACGCCGCCGCGTCCGGCATTCAGCTTTTTATCCCAATGCTTGTTCTTTTCCAGACCGCCCATATAGGTCTCGTCCACCTCGACTGTGCCGGTAAAATTCTGACCGCAGCCAGTGCCGGCAGACTCTCGCAATCGGTGAAGCATGTACCAGGCCGATGTCTGCGTGATTTTCAAATCCCTGTGCAGCTTCATGGACGATACGCCTTTCAAGCTGGTGGTGAACAGATAGATGGCAATCGCCCATTTCCGCAATGGAATTCGCGAGCATTCCATCTGCGTTCCCTTGCGGACGCTGAAATGCTTGCGGCAGGTGCGGCAGCGGAAAGGCTGCGGCTTGCGGCTTTTGACATGCAGTATGTTTTGCGATCCGCAGTGCGGGCATACAGGCGCATCGCCCCAGCGCCATTCCTCAAACCATTTCTCAGCGGTCTGCTCATCAGGAAACATGTCAAACAGCTCAATCAGGGATATGCCGGTTCTGTAGGATTTGCCGGGGGCTTGATAAGATTCGCTATGCATTTGATTTCACCAGTGATAAAATTCTCAACTGGTTTTATTATAGCATATTTTGGCTAATAGACTATATAATTCCCTATTGAATAGAGCAATCATAAAGAAAAACACTTGCTCTGAAAGATTTTTTATTTCTATTTTTTGCGATTAGTCGTGTAGCCGGCCGGTAATTGTCCCAGATCGCCCTCGCCGAACAAAAACCCCATCATGTGCTGCTCGATGTATTTTTGTGTATCGACATCGCCTGTCATCATTTGGTTTTCGTTGATGATGGGCACCAAGCGCTCAAGCCACTGCTTCCATCCCTCTTTGGATACATTTTTGATAATTCGCTGACCGAGTTCACCGGGATAGGGCGGTACATCCATGGCTTCTGACTCTTCGTTCAGTACTACACAGTGAACTTTTTTGGTCATTGACAGTCTCGAAGATATCGGTCGTATAGTTTGGAAAAAAAGACTCTAGATTTTAGTCACATTTTATCTTGACACAGCCATCCCGCCTGAAATTTTTCTGGCTGTTTCTCAGCCACTTTCATAGGGCGGCATCATGAGATTTCGCGACCGCGTCGGACTATGCGTTTATCTTGACCGATTGGCGCAGCTCTGACCGCCTGAACTTTCACGACTGCCGCCTGACCTCAACTGTCGGCTTTTGCTACCTTGATTTCATGATGATGATCCTCCAAATTGGGTCATCGTATTCTTGATGTCACTCAATTCTGCCTGCATCCATTCATGCTTGTTGGGAAATATATCGTGAATATGCTTCTCAGTCTCTCGAAAATAGGGCGTTTCTATTTTGAACTCAATTCTATACTGGCGATCCGGGTCTGAGGTCTGATAAGAGTTCAGCTGAGATTTCCAGTTTTTCGAAATGCCCACCTTGTATTCGCCTGGATAAGCGGGGTGCGATATGACGTAGACATATTTGGTCTCTCGGTAATCCCGATCCAAGTCGCTACGCTTCGGCGGATCGGTCTGCATGTAAATCTCATTCTGATATTTAAGAACATCATCCGGATCAGCGGCTTCTTTAGTCAGCCTTTCTTTGACCAGCTCGTAAGCTTTGAACGATACATCTATCCCAATCCACTGCCTGTCTAATCTTTCAGCCGCTACGCAGGTGCTTGCACAGCCGCAGAACGGATCCAGAATGATATCGCCTTCGCTGCTCCCCGCCTTGACAATGCGGTTCAGCAATGCGAGCGGCTTTTGCGTCGGATAGCCGGTACTTTCTCTGGCGTTTCCTTTCAGGGCAGGTATGTAAATCCAGCTTTCAGGGAATTTCCCCCGCTCATCCAATGCAACCACGCCATCCGCAACCTTTGAGGCTCTTGCTGAGTATCCTTCTCTGGCACGGCTCGAGGCTGCATAAGGCTGTCGGATCGCATCCGGGTTGAAAATCCACTTTGAGCCTACCGAGTACCACAGGATGATGTCGTGCACACGAGACAGCTGCCGCTGTTTGGGTGCAGAGGGACGGCTGTAACACCAGACAATTTCATTCCTTAGATTGTCTTCGCCAAAGATGCAGTCCATTGTTGTCTTGAGATAGTGGCTCATGGTCGGATCGCAATGCAGATAGATGGATCCAGTCGGCTTCAGTATCCGATGGCATTCAAGCAGTCGAATGGCCATGTAAGCCAGATACGCAAAGTTGTATGATTTGCCGATGCCTTTGATGCCGTTCAAGTAGTGATGCAGCTCTGGATGATCCTCCTTGATTTCAACAAGCCACTCATCCTTGACATCCTCCTGCCTGAAGATGTCTGAAAATCCCACCCCCTCTGCGCTTGAACCAATCGTCGCGGTGAATTTCTTGTTCTTGTTGAACGGCGGATCGAGGTAGATCAGGTCAATGCACTCGGAATTGATGCCCCGCATGATGTCCAGGTTGTCATCGCAGAATATGGTGCGGTTGGGGACGTTGCAAGCGGTCATTTCCTTTTTTCAAGTGCGCTTTCCAGAGTTCCATTCATCTTTTCAGATGACAGCGGAGCAACTAGATCATTGTCAATCAGCCAATTCTGAATATCCCTAGATGCCTGTGTGACATTGTCAGAACAAACATTGAAATCGCCGCGTTTGGCCAATTTTATTTTATCGCACATGTATAATCACGAATTTGCAAGCACGCAGATTTCATTTGAGAAGGCAATCGATAAAATGCAAACCCAAAGTTATGACCCTGCAATCGCTGATTCTGAGCTTCAAGTCACAGAAGCAGCGCGCAGCAAAATGTTTGAGCTGATTCAAAATGCCGACGAAAGCGTCAAGGGCATCCGTGTCTATGTCACGGGCGGTGGCTGCGGCGGAATGAGTTATGGCATGACGTATGCCGACTCTGAATCAGAATACGATCGCATTCTGAATGCCGAAAAATTTAATCTGTATGCGGATGTCGTCGCGCTGCAATTCCTCAGCGGTGCTGAAATTGATTACGTTGATGACGGCATTCAGGCAACTTTTGTCTTTCACAACGTGTTTCAGACGGTTGGCGGAAGCGGCGCCTGCGGCGGCTGCGGGGCTGCCGCCTGAGACAACCGGCATATCGCCAAACTCCAATATCCATTTCTCAGCCCGTTCTTCTCGTTGCTCCGCACCATAGCTACCGGGCGGTTGCATATGTGGCAGCCGCCCGCAAACTGGAGCTGCCAATCTTGTGGGCTTCCGACAGTCCCGCCAATCTTTCACCCGTCAAGCAAGCTGGACTCCATGTTGATTTTTCAAATCCAGCGGCTGCGGTCAGGAAAATTTGCAGTCAAGTTCGAAATCATCTGCCTCGCTGCGTCATTGCACCGGACGAAAAGTTTGTTGGAATTGCCTCGCTAGTCAGTGAAGCTCTCAATTTAGAGCACAACAGTCCTGATGCGCTGCGGCGCGCAACGGACAAGTTTCTTGCCCGGCAGACACTCAGTCAGGCGCAGCTGCCAATCCCGGCATTTCGACTTGTGGATATCCCGGGTGCAAGTACGGACCGGAATCTCACTGAACTGGAATATCCTTGCGTTGCCAAGCCGCTGACGCTGTCTGGCAGCAGAGGCGTGATTCGAGCCGATAATGCAAAGCAGCTTGACAGTGCAATCAAACGCATAAGGAATCTGCTGGCTTCGGAGTTTGCAGACGGTTTGACTCAGCAAATCATTGTCGAAAAATATGTTGGCGGCTCGGAGCATGCATTTGAAGGCTATCTCGAGCAGGGTGAGCTGGAGTGCATTTGCATTTTTGACAAGCCTGAGCCGCTTGTCGGACCTTATTTTGAAGAAACCTACTACATTACGCCGTCGCGTCTGGAGCACCATCAGCAATCAGCCGTTGCGCGTGTCTTGCAGCAAGCTTGCGCTGCGCTAGGACTGACGACCGGTCCGATTCACGCGGAGGTTCGAATCCAGGCGCAGCAGGTTTGGATTTTAGAAGTGGCGCCGCGTTCTATCGGCGGGGATTGCGGGCATCTGTTCAAAATCGCGACAGATGTAAGCCTGGAGGAATGTCTCCTGCGGCGGCACAGCGGTGCGCAAACTGAATTGCTGCAGATTCAGGATGCTGCCGGTGTGCTCATGATTCCAGTCGCCGAGAGCGGAATATTGCGTCGCATCGAGGGTGTGACCCATGCGCAGGCGGTCAACCATATTCGTGAAATACGGATTGATGTCCGGGAAGGCGAGAGAATGACCAAGTGGCCTGAAGGCGGGAAGTATCCTGGATTCATTTTTGCGCAGGGCAAAACGCCTGAAACGGTGGAGGCAGCACTGCGTGAAGCGCACTCACATTTGAAATTTGTCTGTCTGCCGGATTTGCCGGTTCGCAGCGCTTGACAAAAATTCCAATCGTCATGCATTTTTGAATCGAGCGAATCTTCTTCCAGTGCGATTGTTTTGGGGTCGCACGAATTCATGACCCTTTGAACAGATATTGCCGCGCTTTCAAATGACGCAACGCTTCCTTGAAGTTGGCTGATATTTTTCCGCTCGCGTGCATGTTTCTGCGCCATTTTGTCGATTTTTAAGCTTCGCAGTTCGTATAATTTGATTTCCAAAGTGATTCCGCATCGCAGTCGCTTGGCAGTGACGGGTGTGCGGGATTGGCCATGATCCAAATTCCCCGGTAGCTCAGCAGGTAGAGCAGGTGGCTGTTAACCATCTTGTCGGCGGTTCGATCCCGTCCCGGGGAGCCAAATTTCTTTCCATTTGATTTGCATGGGGCCGGCCCATGTGCAGTTCTCCATTTTGTTTCTTGGCTGATGACTGCCACTCGTATAATTTGAAAAAAATACGAACCTAGGAATTTTCATGATTATTGATCAAATTCTAGCTGGCAGTCTGCAATTCCTGTCTGCGCTGTTTATCTTTTGTGTCGGACTCGTGGTCGCCGCCGGAGTCGTTCTGTTTTTCGTTGATGTCAACCAGACACGCGACGCCGTCCGCCGGAACTATCCTGTTATCGGCAGATTCCGGTACATTTTCACTTTGCTCGGTGAGTTTTTTCGCCAGTATTTCTTCGCAATGGATCGCGAGGAAATGCCCTTCAACCGAGCCGAGAGAGAATGGATTGGCCGTTCCTCAAGTGATAAGGACAATACCGTCGCATTTGGTTCGACGCGCAACCTGGCGCCGGTCGGTACGGCGATCTTTGTAAACTTCCCCTTTCCGACACTCACCGAAGATGCCGTTGAAATGGTCCCGATGCTGATCGGCCCGAACGCTGAGAACCCATTTGTCGCAGCTTCGTTTTTCAACATTTCCGGAATGAGTTACGGCGCACTTTCGACGCCGGCAGTGCTCGCGCTCTCAAAA
Source organism: Arenicellales bacterium (assembly GCA_965200545.1). Taxonomy (GTDB): domain Bacteria; phylum Pseudomonadota; class Gammaproteobacteria; order Arenicellales; family JAJDZL01; genus JAJDZL01. Next base: position 210,270 of record CBDAUJ010000003.1, read on the forward strand.
GGCGCGGCCATGGCAGAGTGCTGGTACAACACGGGGGAGGGCGGACTCTCGCTCCACCATCTGTCTGGCGAATGCGATGTTGTATTCCAAGTCGGGACGGCCAAATACGGTATTCGTGATGCCGATGGGGCGATTGATCCAAAGAAGCTCAAAGAAGTTGCCGCACACGAAAACGTCCGGATGTTCGAACTCAAGCTCAGCCAGGGTGCGAAACCGGGAAAAGGCGGTATATTGCCAGGCCGCAAAGTGACACCTGAGATTGCTGCCATTCGCGGCATACCTGTCGGCGAACCCTCCATCTCCCCCAACCGTCACCCCGAGATCAACAATACCAAAGAACTGCTTGACATGATCGAATACATCCGTGATGTCTCTGGCAAACCCTGCGGTTTCAAGTCAGTGTTCGGCAGTTTCGAGTGGCTGGCAGAACTCTGCGAGGAAGTTCATCGGCGAGGCATTGATCACGCTCCAGACTTTATCACAGTCGATGGCGGTGACGGCGGTACCGGTGCGGCCCCCATGCCTTTGATGGATAACGTGGGATTGCCGATTAAAGAATCCTTGCCGCTGGTTTCGGATGTCGTCTACAAATATGGATTGCGCGAGCGTGTGCGCGTTATCGCCTCCGGTAAGCTGGTGACCCCATCGGAAGTTGCCTGGGCGATTGCGACCGGTGCAGATTTTGTCAATTCAGCGCGCGGATTTATGTTTGCGCTTGGCTGCATACAGTCATTGAAATGCAACAAAAACACCTGTCCGACAGGGATTACCACGCACAATCCGCGTTTGCAAAAGGGATTGAATCCCGAAGACAAGGCCGTCAAGGTATACAACTACGCCCGAAAGATTGTGCGTGAGGTGCAAATCATTTCCCATTCTTGCGGTGTCGTCCGCCCGCGGCTGATGAACCGCAGCCATGTGCGAATCGTGCAGCAAAATGGCCGGTCAGTGCCCATGGATGAGCTGTATCCGCGTCCGGAGATTCTGCCAGAATATGCTCACCATGACAGTGGCCTGTTTCAGTAGCGCAGCAATCTTGAGAAACCGGCTGTTCAAGATTTGCAGTTTGCACATTTTGCGGCGAGACGGTTTACACGCGCATTTTTAGGGATTTTGGATCGTAGAGCGCTTCTGGCTCGTAGATAACCGGAACTCGCATTTCCTCGACTTCCAGTTCATACGCACCGGAACGCAGGTATTCGGCATCGACACTGTTCGCGTTTCTGACATAGCCATACGCTATATTCTTGTTGACGGTATAGCCCCAGCCTGCGCTCGTCGTCCATCCGACCCGCTTTCCATTGCGGTAAATCGTTTCGCGACCGTGCAGCGTAATGCTTTTGTCTGCCGTTGAGAAACACGTCAGGAATTTAGTCAACGGCTGCTTTGCCTGCTGTTGCAGCGCATCTTGACCAATAAATGGCGCCTCGCTTTCGATGCGAACAACTTTATCCAATCCGGCTTCGAGAGGCGTAAAATCGGGACCAATATCGGTTCCCAGAGCTCTGAACCCTTTTTCCAGGCGCAGAGATTCCAGAGCTCTGTAGCCAGCGTGCGCCAATCCGAATTGAGGGCCGCTATCCGTAATGGCGCCGAATACCGACGGTGCATGCTGGATGGGCATATGGAGTTCCCATCCGAGCTCGCCGGCAAATGAGACTCGAATCGCCAGCACAGAGTGATCAAGAATGCTGATTTTCTTGCAGCTCGAAAAGCGGAACGCTTCACGGTCAAGTTCTGCGTCAGTGACTGATTTCAGCAATTTGCGGCTGTTTGGACCGCTAAGGGATAAAGTCGCATAGTCAAAACTCACATCACGCAGCCTGCAGCGGCTGAAGCGGGACGCAATATGATTGTTTATATGGTGGAAATGATGATACGCGTAAGCCGTGCCGGCGACGATCAGGAACTTTTCGGATTCAATGCGGGCGATTGTCACGTCGCATTCAATGCCGCCGGATTGATTGAGCATTTGCGTATAGATGACCGAACCCGCGGGACGGTCGATTCGGTTCGCGCAGATCCACTCAAGGGCAGCACATGCATCTTGGCCGGTCAGCTCAAATTTGGCAAATGATGACTGGTCAATCATGCCGACCCGCTCGCGAATTGCACGATGCTCCTCGCCAACCGGCTCAAACCAGTTGGGGCGGCCAAAAGACGGGCAATCGACGTTGCTTTGCTCGGGAGATGCATACCAGTTTGGTCGTTCCCACCCCATTTTCTCGCCGAAACTGGCGTTGAGCTCTCGCAGTTGATCGTAAAGCGGTGACTTGAATGCGGGTCGAGCGCTCAAATGCTCTTCGTGCGGCCACGCCATCGTGTAGTGCTTGGAGCAAAGTTCAATCGTTCTTTGGGCAATCCAGTCGCTGCAGCGATGCACTTTGCCGAATCTCCTGATGTCTACACCCGCAAGATCCATTGACGGTGCGCCATCAATGACCCATTCCGCCAATGCTTTGCCGGCACCACCGGCACTGGCGATGCCAAATGCATTGAATCCCGTACCGACGAAATAGTTGGCCAGGTCAGGAATCTTGCCAATCATGAAATTTCCATCCGGCGTAAACGATTCGGGACCGCAAATCATCTGCTTGACATCGACCGCCGCCATCGCCGGAATGCGATTGATGCCAGCCGTCATCAGAGTGCTGAAATGATCGATGTCAAAATCAAGCAAGGTGAAGAAAAAATCATTCGGCGGCAATTCAATTTCCCATTTCTGCGGATTCAATTCATAGCCGCCAAAGACGAGTCCGCCGACCTCTTCTTTGAAATAAATCAGACTGTCCGGGTCGCGGATGGTGGGCATTGACGGATCGACACCGTCTATGGCGCCGGTGACAATGTAATGATGCTTCATTGGCACGACCGGAATGTTTACACCGGCCAGCTCGCCAAACCTGCGTGACCACATGCCCGCACAGTTGATCACCGTCTCACATTGAATTTGTCCAAGCGTCGTATTGAGTCCTGCAATCGTGTTATTGACCTTGAGCATCTCGGTTACTTCACAGCCCTCAATGAATTGAACACCCTTGAGTCGAGCGCCTTTCGCGAGAGCTTGGCTGAGATCAGACGGATTCGCCTGTCCATCGCTCGGAATAAAAGCTGCACCGAGCAAATCTTCGCCATTGAGAACGGGGCAGAGATCGACGGCTTCCTGCGGCGTGAGAAAATGCATGTCCAAGCCAAATGAGCGCGCCATTGTCACCTGCCGCTTGATTTCCCGAACTCGTTCCTGATGGCTGGCTAGACGCAAGCCGCCATTCTGTTTCCAGCCGGTTGCCTGGCCAGTTTGCTTTTCGAGCTGTGCGTACAGCTCCACGGAGTATTTCAGCAGCTGCGTCACATTCGCGCTGCTGCGCAGCTGTCCGACCAGGCCGGCAGCATGCCAAGTCGAGCCATTGGTCAACTGGCCCTGCTCCAAGACCACACAGTCTGTCTCGCCCATGTGAGCGAGATGATAGGCAGCGGACGATCCAATAATTCCACCACCGACAATGACGATTTTGCTTTGCTGCGGCAATTTCATTGCGGTATTCCAGTTAAAGGCCAAGGGATTGTTTTCTGCGGCGTGCTGCCGCGGAAATCAGTCGATCGGTGATGATCGCGATGAAGGCGACTGACAATCCGGCAACGATGCCGCGACCGGTGTCCGCTTTCGTCAGTGCGATATAGACTTCCTGTCCCAAGTCACGGGTGCCCACGAGCGCTGTAATGACCAGCATGGACAGCGCAAACATGACAGTCTGATTGATGCCAAGCATAATTTCGGGCCAGGCCAGGCGAATCTGAACCTTAGTCAGCGCCTGCAGCTTGGTGCAGCCCGATGTCTTTGCAGCTTCAATCAGTGCCGGCGAAATTTGCTCGATTCCGTAGATCGTGTAGCGAATCGCAGGGGGCAGGGCGTAGAGTACCACGGCAACCATCGCAGAAAAATCGCCAACTCGGAACAGCATCACGACCGGCAGCAGATACACGAAGCTTGGCAGCGTCTGCAGCGTATCAATGAAGATCAGTGTCGCTTTCTTGATCGCAGCATTGCCAGATGCAACGATGCCGACCGTGATACCGATGACAGCCGCGGCAATCACCGATAATCCGCAAAGATAGACCGTAATCATGGCTTTGGTCCACTGTCCGGTAATCAATATGAACGAGGCAAGGGTGACGACCAGCACAGCCAGTCGCAGACCGCCAAGCTGATAGCCGGCAACGGCGAGCAGCAGCAGAACGCCAGGCCATGGCAAAGCGAGCAGAAACAATTTCACCGGCTTCAGTACATTGAGCAGCAGAAACACCTTGATCGCTTCAAGTTCATCAAAGAAATTGATATTGATCCACTTGACCAGGTCATTCCAGAATTGTCCGGTCGTAATTTCGAGGCTCGATGGCCATTGCGCAAAAATCGGCACAACGAAACCCACTGCGGTGGTGATGCCCAAAATGGCGGCGACCAGAATGAAATTCTGATGACGCAGAATAAAACTTTGTCGACCCGGCGACGCCGGTGCATGATCTTTTTGTGCGTGAGTGGCCCAAGCCTGCGACAGGCGGTCAAGAACAATGGCGATGAGCGTAATAGCGATGCCCGCTTCAAGACCATCGCCGATAGCCTGTCTTCGAAGCGATGCCAAGACATCAAAACCAAGTCCCCCAGCGCCAATCATCGATGCAATAATGACCATATTCAGGGACAGCATGATGACTTGATTGACACCCACCATCAGTCCCGAAGTTGCGGAAGGCACCAATACCCGCCAAGTCATTTGACACCGGGTGCAGCCCGCCATTTTTCCGAACTCCTTGATTTCATCCGGCACTGTCTTGAGGGACAGAATGGTGATGCGCACCATGGGTGGCATTGCGTAAATCACTGTGGCCGTGATGGCCGCGACGGGTCCAAACCCAAATAGAAAAAGAACAGGTACCAGATACGCGAAAATTGGCATGGTCTGCATCAAGTCCAGAACCGGTGTGATGGTGCGCTCGAAGGTCTGGGATCGGTAACCCATGATGCCGAGCAGAATGCCTAAGAAAATGCCGATTGGAGCCGCCACCGCAATCGATGCCAAGGTAATGGCAGCGCTTTCCCAATGACCGAAAGTTGCGACATAACCGGCACATAGAAATACCATCAATGCGAGCTTCCAGTCCTTGATGTGCCAGGCAAGCCAAGTTGCCGCCGCAGTAAGTCCCAGCCATGAAAGAGGCGGTGTTTCCCAGTGCTGATCGCCGCCGATCGGCACCTTGAAACCGGTAGTCAGCAGCGCTTTGGCGAGATCGTACGGAATTTCAATCGCGGCCGCTACAGCACGAGTGAAATCTTTGAAAGTCCAAGGAAATATATACGCCTGATCACCGACCAGCCATTTCATAAAGTTGGTTACACAGTTGCGTACGCTGGTGCAGGTGCCGAGTGCCTCAAGCTGCCAGGTCAGTTCTCTGGGCGCTTTGAGCGCCCAGGGCCAATATTCGCCTCCCAGCCAAATCAAGCAGACCGCCGCGACTGCGATCAGCCAAAACAAGACGCGCCTGCCGGGCACAGCGGCATGGATTGGAGAATACGCGGTGACTGTCATTGATGTCCGACTTTATTTGCGGCGCGCAATCAACACATCCATCACTAGCTCGCGGGTGATGGAACCGATCACTTTGCCATCATCATCCATGACGTCAAAAGGCTTGTCTGAATTTACGACTTGCTCAGCCAAGTCCTCGATTTTTGTCGCATGCGGCACCGCTCCGCCCGCCGCTGCAGTGGTGATGGGCTCAACCATCACCGACTTGGCGCTGAACACCTTGGCTCTGACCAAGTCATTGGTAAATTCCTCAACGTATCGGTCCGCGGGCCGCAGCACCAGTTCTTCGGGCGATCCAATCTGAACGATAGAACCGTCTTTCATGATTGCGATACGATCTGCCAGTCGCACGGCTTCATTGAAGTCGTGCGTAATAAAGACGATGGTTTTATTCAGCATCGACTGAATCCGCAGAAATTCATCTTGCATTTCTTTTCGGATCAGCGGGTCCAGCGCCGAGAACGGCTCATCCAGAAACCAGATTTTAGGCTCGACCGCAAGCGATCGTGCAATACCGACCCGCTGCTGCTGGCCGCCGGAAAGTTCTCGCGGATAATAGGCTTCGCGATCTTCGAGTCCGACCAGTCCAATCACCTCGCGGGCGCGCTGCTCGCGGGCTGTTTTTTCGACACCCTGGACTTCGAGCGGAAATGCCACATTGCCAAGCACTGTCAAATGCGGCATCAAGGCAAAGTGCTGAAACACCATGCCCATCTTGTGCCGCCGGATATTGATCATCTCTTTCTCAGACTGCTTCAAAAGGTCGGCATTCTCAAACATGATGGCGCCATGGGTCGGCTCGATCAGACGCGACATGCATCGCAGCAACGTCGACTTGCCCGAGCCGGAGAGTCCCATAATGACGAAGATCTCGCCTTCACTGACGGACAGGTTGACTTCCCGAACTGCACCGATCAACCCCGCTTCATTAAGAACATCGTCGTCTATTCGATCACCGGGACGACTCTGAAACAACTGCTCAGCGCCCTTGCCAAATACTTTCCATACATCTCGGCAAATGAGAATAGGGTTGGTTATGCTCATCGTGTTCGCAGGCAGAAATTGAGTCTAAAAAAATACGCGCCAGCCATACTCGAATGAGCAAGCTGGCGCGTCATCAGATTCGCTGTAACGCCGATTTACTGCGTCCAGGCTTGCCAGGTGCTTTCGTTGTCTTTCAGCCACTCGGCAACAACATTCTCAACCGTTTGTCCTTCCAGATCGACTTTGACGATCAATGAGCTCATGATCTCGTTGTCAATCGTGAAGTTGCGGATGGTTTGATAGGCTTTTGGCCATTTCGCCTCGCCTTCGGCCCATCCAACGGCCTTGATCCAGCCTCGCGGCTTGCCGCAATCGTACGCCATATCCGGATTTGTTCCCCACGATGTGTCTTTGTAGCACTCATCGGTGTAGACTGGAAATTCAATCCATTCGCCCTCAAATTTGGCCGTCGCCCAGTGCGGTGCATAGACCCAAGCGAGTATCGGCGCCTGGCGCTGATAGGCGGATTCAATTTCTGCGAATAATGCTGCATCCGTGCCGGCATGAACAACTTCGTAATCAAGTTCCAATGCTTCGACCCGCTCATCGTCGTATCCGCCCCAGGTCACCGGGCCACCAAGGTAGCGCCCTTTGGGTGCAGTTTCCGGGGTGGAAAAGGCTTCTGCACAATCATTCAAAGCCGTCCAATCCGGCAATCCAGGACACTTTTCTTTCATGTACAGCGGATACCACCACTCCTCAATCGCGAACATGCCTGTTTCGCCCAATTCAACCGTGTTGCCAGTCGCAAGAGAGGCTTCGAGCGCGTCTTTGCCAGTGGTTTCCCAGATTTCGACTGCGACATGCAGATCGCCGGATTCCAGTCCCACAAACTGTGCGATGTAATCAGCCGGAACATATTCGATGCTGTAACCCATCGACTTTAGAATTTCACCAATCAGCGTCGCTGTGATGAACTGTCCGGTCCAGTCATGCCAAGTAATCTTGATCGGATCACTGGATTCCGCCTGTGCGGATGCGGCCGGTGCATAGACCATAAAAACGACGAGACTCGCCGCAAAAAGGTTTTTCAGTTTTTTTCCCATATTGGTTTCTCCAAATTATTAAAGTGAAAAAGGTTACGTGATTTTTGCGAGGCGGCGCTTGGTGCGCACCGCAGGTTCAAATCAGCCTGAAATTCAAATCGCGCTATTCGAATTGGCTGCGATAAAGATCCCAGTTCGCTTCGAACCGATCTTTATTCATGTTGGTATAGCCTTCGTAGCCAGCTTCCTGATCAGGATAAATCTCAGCCATGGATTCCGCCACGCTCTCATCGCCCAGATCTGAAGTGACTTCCTGCGTCATGCCCCACATATATTCCCGAAGATTCAGTGCCAGCTTGAATGCGATAAGCTGACGGTGAAGCGCTTCGGTGAGCGTTCCATAGTACTTCTCAAACAGAATTCTTTCGTACTTCTCAGCCATGTCTGCATTGCAGCTGACGCCGACCAAATCAAACATCGGATGCCCATAGCCGCCGTAATCCCAGTCAATCATCCAGATTTCGCCATCGCCGTCAAACACAAAATTCTGCGGTACCGTATCGTTGTGTGTGAATACGGGAATGAATCGATCAATGGCACTCTCCAGCAGAGAATTGATGCGCAAGACTTCTGGAAATTCATCACACAGACGGGATTCTCTTTCGGTACCGATGGCAATATAGTTTCGAACCACCTGAAACGGCCAAAAATAAGTCAGTGCCTCGCGCACCTGACTGGAGCCGGCATGCAAACGCTCCAAGAGCGCAACAATTGCGCCGATTCGATCTTCGTCTTCAATAAAGTCTTCGGGCTTGAGACAGCCACCCGGCAGAAAATCGACGATGGTCAGATGTGACTCTGACAATATGACTTTCGGACTGATTCCGATCTCGCCGGCCGCATGCATCGATGCCTGCACAGAGGACTGAATGATACCGTGCACTGCGATATCTTTACCGATTCGCGCAACGTGCTCGCCGTCGGCATGGCGAATCCGATAATTGCGATTGCAAAGTCCGCCGACCAGCCGCTCAATGGTCAAGCTGCCGTTGTCCAAATTTCCTTCCCAGCATGGCAGCGCGGACAGATAGTTTTGAATTTGCGCCTCATCCCATTGCGGCTGCAGATCTTCGGCCCCCGCGGGCCAAGTCGCCCCCTGTTGCGGCTCAATGACTGGACCGTCACATCGCTGTCCCTTTGCCATACTTACTTACTCCTCGCTGAATCTGCGGTGCGGCCGCAGCAAACAATCATGTTGCAATCGAATTCATTGCGCCGATTCAGCCAGTGCTTTGCAACCGGCGCAGATGTTTATGTCTGACAGATAACCCCAATTTTACGCACGATTCCGGTACCGAGTCGAACATTTGTCAAACCTCAATTGATTCACTGTCCGACGGTTCAGATTCAAAGAGCGTGAATATGAACACAAGTTTCGACTTGCAAAATCACAAAAAAGATATTGATTCACCGCTGGTTGCAAATCACAATAAGGTTGTTTTCATGTTATCGCCCGCCAGCCGGCTCGCGGCCAATCGAATTTTTCGGGAAAGACAATCGCCCTCGCATCGGGTGTCAGGCAAATAAGGTTCTCAGGCGACTGATGGCTTCCTCCAAGACCGCCATGCTGGTGGCAAATGAAAGACGGATGTGACCGGCACCGCCAAAAGCGCTGCCTGGGACCACCGCAACTTCGGCTTCATTCAAGATGAATTCAGAAAGTTCCACGTCGGTGGTGATGCCGTCAAGACCGACAATGATTTCGCTGCAATCGGGAAATGCGTAGAACGCGCCATCGCCGGGCAGGCAGTTCATGCCGCTCACCTCGTTAAGGCTGCCAACTATGAAATCGTGACGGCGGTGAAACTCCTTGGCCATCTGATGAACATCGTCCTGCGGACCGCTCAGCGCTTCGACGGCTGCGGCCTGCGCAATTGAATTTGGATTGGAGGTCGTCTGCGACTGGATTTTGCGCATGGCTGCAGCAAGCGCTTCGGTGGCGGCGGCATAGCCGATTCGCCAGCCGGTCATTGCGAAAGCTTTTGATACGCCGTTGACAATAATTGTTCGATCCTGAAGGTCAGGACAAGCGTTCACAATATTGCAAAACGGTGAACCAGTCCATTGGATATGCTCATAAATATCGTCACTCGCGATCAGCACTTGCGGATGCGCCAGCAAAACTTCGGCCAGCGCCTTGAGCTCGTCGAGGGTGTAGGCCACGCCGGTCGGATTGCTCGGGCTGTTGAGCAATACGATTTTCGTGTGCGCGGAAATCGCTTCGCGCAGCTGGTCGGGCTGGAGCTTGAATCCCTGCTCAATGCCTGCGTTTACGATCACTGGCACGCCGCCTGACAGTACCGTCATATCCGGGTATGAGACCCAGTAGGGCGCGGGGATGATGACTTCGTCGCCGGGGTTCAGCAGAGCCGTAAGTATATTGATCAGACTCTGCTTGGCACCCGTGGATACAACAATATTGGCCGGCGAGTATGCCAGTGCGTTTTCACGCTGAAACTTCTTGGTGATCGCCGTCTTCAGCTCTGGTGTTCCATCAGCCGGTGTATACTTGGTTTGCCCCGAGCGTATGGCTTTGATCGCTGCCGCTTTGATATGCTCCGGCGTATCAAAATCGGGCTCGCCAGCGCCGAGTCCGATTACATCGCGGCCCGCCGCTTTCAGTTCGCGCGCCAGTGTCGAAACAGCGATAGTCGCCGACGGTTTGATCGAATTGACGCGATTGGACAGTTCAGTCATCTGTAAGCCTCAGTGCATGGTGTTGAGTGAATTTGAATTTTAGTATAGTGCAAGTATTTGGCAAGCGGAGACTTGATTTTGCCATTGTTTGAGCTGGTATCGGACTATACGCCGGCAGGTGATCAGCCAGCAGCGATCGCCAAGCTGGTCGCCGGTGTCCGTGCCCGGCAGCGTTGCCAGACGCTGCTCGGCGCGACGGGCAGCGGCAAGACTTTCACCATGGCCAATGTGATCGCCCAGATTGGCTGTCCGACCCTGGTGCTGGCGCACAACAAGACGCTGGCGGCGCAGCTGTATTCGGAATTGCGCGATTTCTTTCCGAAAAATGCGGTCGAGTATTTCGTGTCGTATTACGACTATTATCAGCCCGAGGCCTATGTGCCCAGTTCCGATACCTACATTGAGAAAGACGCATCCATCAACGATCATATCGATCAAATGCGACTGTCTGCCACCAACGCGCTGCTGCAGCGCCAAGACACAGTCATCGTTGCAACAGTCTCTGCGATTTTCGGACTTGGCAATCCAAGCGAATACAACAAGATGATTCTGCATCTTCGAAAAGGTGCGACAATCGATCAAAGAGTCATTCTCAGAACTTTGGCTGAATTGCAATACAGCCGCAACGATGTCGAGCTTCGACGCGGCACTTTTCGCGTACGCGGTGATGTAATCGACATTTTTCCTGCGGATTCCGACACGGCTGTCGTACGAGTGGAGCTTTTCGGCGACACCATTGAGAGGCTCTCGCTATTTGACTCACTCACCGGCGAGGTGCTTGACCAAGTTGTTCGCTATACCGTATTTCCCAAGACGCACTACGTCACCAGCCGCGACACAGTCGAGCAGGCGGTATACCGCATCAAGCGCGAACTCGAAAGTCGCCTTATTGAGCTCAACGATCAGAGCAAGCTGGTCGAAGCTCAGCGTCTGGCGCAGCGCACCCATTACGATCTGGAGATGATGACTGAGCTTGGCTATTGCTCAGGCATCGAGAACTATTCTCTCCATCTGTCCGAGCGCAAGCCTGGCGAGGCGCCGGATACACTCATCGACTATCTGCCCGCGAAATCTTTGGTGTTTGTCGACGAGAGTCATGTCACCATTCCACAGCTTCGAGCCATGTATCGCGGCGACCGGTCTCGGAAGGAAACGCTTGTTGACTTCGGCTTTCGTCTGCCGTCAGCGATGGACAATCGGCCGCTGCAGTTTGAGGAATTTGAACAGAAAGTCTCTCAGCTGATTTTCATGTCAGCGACACCAGGCTCATATGAGGAAGAGAAGTCGCCCGTTTTTGTCGATCAGGTCGTGCGTCCGACGGGACTTGTCGATCCCGAAGTTGAAGTCAGAAGCGCCCACTCGCAAGTTGATGATTTGCTCAGTGAGATTCAAAAACGTGCGCTGCTCAGCGAGCGCGTACTGGTGACAACGCTGACGAAACGAATGGCAGAGGATTTAACGGACTACCTCAACGAGCAATCCGTGCGAGTACGCTATCTTCATTCTGACATTGATACCGTTGAGCGGGTCGAAATTCTGCGGGACTTGCGCGCCGGCGTATTTGATGTGCTGGTCGGGATCAATCTGCTGCGTGAAGGCCTGGACATTCCGGAAGTATCGCTGGTCGCGATACTTGATGCCGACAAAGAAGGTTTTTTGCGATCGTCGCGCTCGCTGATTCAGACCATTGGGCGCACCGCCCGAAATGTTCGCGGCAAAGCCATTCTCTACGCGGATGAAATCACCAAATCGATGGCGGCCGCGATCGAGGAAACCAGCCGTCGGCGTGAGAAACAAACGCATTACAACAAAATCCACGGCATCTCACCGGCAACGATCAAAAAAGATGTCAAGGAAATGATTGATGGCGTGCAGTGGCGCGGATCGAGACGCGGCACCCGCGGCAAATCTTACAAAGCTGCCAAAGAATATGCTCTGGCGGCCGTTGAAGTCGACTTGCAGGATTCTGCGCAGGTTTCCAGAGAACTGAAGAAACTGGAGCGAAGCATGAACAAGCATGCGGCCAATCTTGAATTTGAGCAGGCTGCCAGAGTTCGTGACCAAATTCGCGAATTGAAAGAACTGGTGTTCTTGTCCTGAAAACTGGAAATCTCGCACAAATTGCGCGAAATTGCGCTTGATCATCTCAGCTGCTGCTTTATGTCCCTTTGCTGAAATCGACCTTATCTGCAAGAGCCGCGACTAAAAGAGTATTTTCCTCTCACGCCATCGTTCGCCTCGAAGTTTGGGCAACGTTGAGTATGGCAACTCGAAGTCACCTTGGATGCCTGCGTTCTCACCTTGTCCGGCAGGTTTAGTATAGCGGCCGGTATCTTCAAGTTTCCTGCGAACTTCTGCCAACTCATCTTCATAGTCTTGAGTGGATTTTGAAACAGTCATGAGCGTCCTCCTAGCATTATCAGGCGGTGTTTTTTGTGAATAGCGAAATCGTTGCCGCACTTGGCGCCCTAAACCCGCTTTAGAGAAGCCAAAAACAAGAAAAGCCCTGCCAGTATAACAGGTTGAAAACTAAATCCGTTTCACCCATTGGGTGAGACATCACCAGAATACGGAGCAAGGCTGTGGGGATTGTACCGCACCGTCGCGAATCGACCGGTGCGAAATTCACCTCCCGAGCCGGACTGACGGCATTGGCGCATTTCATGGCCAGGCTGGGTTTGAGCGAGCGGTGCGAGCAGCTGTTTCCAGCTGCCGGCAGCAGCCGGGGCTGTCGCGCCAGCGAGTTTCTCAATGTGCTTGTGCTGCTGCTCGTTGAGGGCGGGCGGTGTCTGGAGGATGTGCGCCATCTGCATGCCGAGCGGGGCTTGATGCCGCTGCCGAGCATCCGGCGGCGAGTGATTTTCGCCGCGGCAATCGCCCGCCGAACTATGAAAATTCAGGTTTTATCAAGCGCTGTATCCGGGCCTTGCCATCGGGGGTGAAGGTGACCCGGGTACGCATTGATGCAGCCGGCTGGTCAAAGCAGGTCATCGGGTATTGCCATGCGCACGGCATTGGCTGTGCGATTCGGGCGAAAAGCTGCGATGACATTCGGTTTGCGATTGCGAGCAGCCGAGAAAGCGGCTGGCAGCCGCTGCGCCGGCGCGACGGCGCGCTGTCACAGAAAGAATCGACGCTGCGCATGCTGCATGTGACGGGCGGTGCTGAGGAGGCGCTCGCCGCTTTGATTCAGCGTCGTCTGAAAGATGAGGCCGATGACGGCGGGCCGGTTCAGCAGCGGCTGGAGATGCTGTGCGGGGCGGACGCTCAGACGATTGACTGCGACCGGTATGTGTATCGTGCGATCGGGACCAGTCTGGATGTGCTGGACGGCTGGGATGACAGCGGCATCGTGCGCTGGTACAGCCGCCGCGGCGACTGCAGTGATTATGTTGCAAGCTTGCCATGCAGTGATCATCAGGCCAATGCGCTGCGGCTGTCGCTCAGTGCGTTTGCTGCAGCGTGTCTGTTTTGTTTCGCTTCACGCTGCCGCAGGAGTTTGAGAGCGCTCGAGCCTCGACGGAGCGCTGCCGGCTGTTTTCGATTTGTGGCCGGATTGCGCATCATGCCCGCCAGACGGCGCTGCGGATGCGGCATCGTCACCGGCTGCTGCTGGATCGGGTGATGGATGGCATTGACCGGCTGCTGCCGGCGGCGCTTTCAATCTGACAGATATCAGCGCTCCGCTGAGGGTTGCGCGTGTACTGAATGGGCCGAAAGGCTGCCCAAGCGGCGCCAGTGCGCCGTTTGGACAAGCCGATTCCCGATTTTTCTCACCGCGGCTGACCGACACGGCAAAATCGGGCTCGAAAAAGACCGAAATCGACCAATTGATGCGAAAATGTCGCTCTGATATGTTTTGACCTGTTCCGACGTTTACATTTGCACTGCTATATTATGACATTTGCTGAGTCAAAGATTGGCGGCAGGATCGAGGCACGACACGGGCTCGACAAACTGACATGCGTGGGTTGGATGCCACATTTCCCTGTTTCGTCATGGGTCTTCCTCACTCTAATATCGCGGGCTGTCGACCGCACCGGTGCGGTCGGACCGGCATAGAGCATGTCGAGGATTGCCATTCGATCCCGCCATCAGTCATGAAGCGTCTTCAGACAGCCGGTTCAATTCATGGCAGCCGATGTCCCAGACAAGGCCAGCGAGTTCCCTGGCAATGGCGGCGACAGCGGTTTTGCTGCTTTTCGCGCTGCGCACAAATTGCAGACAGCGCGGGCACAGCCGCTTTTGTGCATCCCAAGCGCGTTTCCTCGCGTAATCGGAAGCGTTTTTCGCCTTGCGCTGCAGATGCCGGGTCTGGCGTGGCGGAAAGCGGCAGCGCCAGGCGCTTTCGATCAGAATGCGCCGCACGGCGCGGCTGCCGGTTTTGGTGATGGCGCCGCTGCGCCTTCGACTGCCACTGCTGTGCCCGCTCGGCGCCAGACCCAGATACGACATCAATGGCGGCGCGCTGGCAAAGCGTCTCAAGTCTCCGATCCCGGCCGCAATGGTGACCGCGCCGAGATGATCAATGCCGCGCAAGGCGCGCAGGGAATCAATGACAGCGCTCCATTGCCACTGGCTGGCTTCGCGTTTCAGCTCGCAGTCCAGCTCAGCCAAGCGCTGCTCTTGGCTTTGCAGCGGGCTCAAGGCGGCGGCCAGTGCAGTCTGCTGCGCGGCGGCGGGGAACTTCAGATCCTTGAGCCGCACCCGATGTGCCTGCGTCCACTTGCTGCGGGTCCAGCTATGTCCGTTGCGCAACACAAAGCGGCTCAGCTGCTGGCGCTGCTTTTGAAGGCGCACTCGCAAGTCGTCGCGCAGCCGCACCAGATCGCGCAGCGACTCTGGCACCTCATCCGGTACCGCGGCCTCGCTCAACAGCCCCGTCAGCGACAGCCTTGCCAGCTGACGCGCATCGCGGCGATCGGTCTTGACCCGATCACCGGGCCGCCTGGGAATCAAAGACGGCACCGCCGCCGAACATTCATATCCTGCCTGCCGAAGGCTTCGCCACAGCACACAGCCGCAGGGACCCGCCTCATAGACAACGCGGGCCTTGGCGCCGAATTGCTGCTCAATCCGTTTGGCCAGCCTGACAGCGCTCAGCGGACTGCTCGCGATTGTGCCGCAGTCAGCCAGCTCTACTTCGCTGAGATATCGCACCGCCACTGCCGCGGCAATGCTGTCTTTGTGAACATCCAGCCCAATGTGAGCCGCATGAGCTTGAACCTTGTAATCCTGCATGCCTGCTCCTCCAGAGTATTTGTCAGACATACATGCATGCTGCTATACATGCACAGCCAACTTTGTGGGGAACAGGTCAAAACATAGGGTCTAACGCGGATTTAGGGTAGTTTGATTTCGGATTCGGGTTTATGCGCCGTGATATAATTCCTCGAATCTGAATTATTAGCCGCCCGCTGACTTTTATCTTTTCACCGGCGGACAAACTTAAAAAGGAGAGAGCCATGAAACGAATAACCAGTAAACACCCCCCCCCATGGAATTCGGGGAATGGCCATGAGGCGACTGGCGACGTTCGCGGCCGCCGCGCTGGTGGCTATGGTGGTCGCCGCGCCGGTGGCGGCGCAGGACGCGCTGCCGGAAGTGAAGATCAAGATTGATTTGATAGTCCAACCTACCTTTACGGAGGGGCAGGTTGGTCTTTTTTCGAGGCTGTGCTCAAGGACGGTCAAGTTGCGCCGAAGGGCGGCATCACCGTCGGCATGTCCTGGCTGCTGACGGCCACCGGCAGGACCGGATACAGCCACAACCGGGCGGGGGTGCCAATAACGATCCCCGAAGGTATGAACAAAAGCGCCACTTTTGTGGCCGGGCGGCCGGGGGGCGTAGTCCCCGATGACGGCGCGTTCCACCACTGCAACAAAATGTTCGTCTTTCTGCGTTCCATAAACCCCAGCAAGTACAGGATCGCACCCAACCGAAAGGGCGAGGGGTATGATTATGTCATTTACGCCGATGCCAGTCCGGGTATGCAGTCACCAGGGTGCCGCTAACGCACACATAGGGGCGGCTTTGGTCGCCCTTTTTCATGCCCCAGTTTGCATGAAAGGGTAGTTACCCCTTGCAAGTGTAGTTTCATGCGCTGTGAGGGGCTTGGACAAGCCCCTATTGCGAGTTTAGAAAAACTTGGCCACTGCCCCGCGCTGCGCTTTGGCCCCGGCGGAATAGTGCGCAACCATCCGGGCGATCTTCCAGTTTCCGGCGAGCATGGTTTCCGTGGTGCTTGCGCCCTCAGCGAAGCGGTCTTGCAGGTACTCGGCCAAAGCTGCATCGTCCAGCTGCCGCACGCCGAGCCACTGACCAAGCCTGCGGATCGCGCCGCTGTACGCTCGCCGTTTGTTCGGCGCCAGTGCATCGAGCGCCATTTTTGCCGTTTTCCTATGCGCGGCGCTCACGGCTGCGCCGCCGAGTGTCATGACGTCTGTCATCTGCGATCCCATGGAAAGTCCAAAATTTAACAATGAGGGCTTTGCCAAAGCCTTTGATTTATAGCAGCGATTTGATGTGGATCAGTGAATCAAGGATATCGCAGATACCATCACAGCACTGCGCTCGATGGACGCATGCAGCACCGGCAAAGTCGGTGCGCTCGGCTACTGCCTGGGCGGAAATCTTGCCTGGCTGACCGCAGCGCGCACCGATGTTGACTGCTCAGTTCCCTATTGCGAGCCGCAAATCATCAAGGTTCACAATGCTGTTTGTGATATATTTCCCCCGCTTGAATTCGCTGACAGTGCCGGCTTGATATCAAGCGGTCCAGAACAGCGATTGGGGCGCATAGCTCAGGGGGAGAGCACTTGCTTGACATGCAAGAGGTCCCTGGTTCAAATCCAGGTGCGCCCACCAGTTCAAAGAATTTCAACGGATCATAATCCTTTCTTGCAGCCAGTAATGATGCTGGATATGCCACTAGCATGGCAGTCTGCCATAGATTTGGAATGGATGCCAAAGCACACCGGAAGAATTTGTAACCGCTGTTTTATAATTTGAACTGAGAATTGAAGCGCGTGAATGCCTTCGTACCCGATTAAAAAAGCTTAAACTCTGCTAAATCCTAAATGCCTACCGTTTCATTGCCAGACGGCAGTTCGAAGAGCTTTCCGTCCGCCATCAATATTGATGCAGTTGCGGCCGATATCGGCGCCGGACTGCAGCGCGCGGCCATTGCCGGGGAATTCAATGGCATGCTGCTGGACACCTCGTTTCAAATTGAAGACGACGGCGCGCTGAAAATCATCACGGGCAAAGATGTCGACGGACTTGAGATTATTCGACATTCGACCGCACACTTGCTGGCACATGCTGTCAAGCAGCTGTATCCTGAGGCGCAAGTCACGATTGGACCGGTCATTGAAGACGGATTTTATTATGACTTTGCCTATCACCGCGGATTTAGCGAAGAGGATTTGGCTGCGATTGAAAAGCGCATGAAACAGCTGGCTGGCGAGAAGCTGGCCGTCACGAGAAGCGTAGTGTCGAGAGAGCATGCCGTTGAGATGTTCCGGAAGACAGGCGAGGAATACAAAGCTCAAATCATCGAGGAGCTGTCTCAAGATGAGGTGATATCCCTCTACCAGCAGGGTGATTTTGTTGATCTTTGCCGAGGTCCGCATGTGCCGCATACCGGCTTTCTGCGAGCTTTCAAGCTGACCAAGGTGGCAGGCGCATACTGGCGAGGCGATTCCAGCAATGAGATGCTGCAGCGGATCTACGGCACTGCCTGGAATACCGAAGCTGAGCTCGATGAATACCTGGAGCGTTTGGAACAGGCCAAACTGCGCGATCACCGAAAGCTTGGCGCTGAGCTGGATCTGTTCCACTTTCAGGATGAGGCGCCGGGCATGGTGTTTTGGCATGAAAAAGGCTGGACTCTGTTTCGGCTGGTTGAGTCCTATATGCGGGATCTGCTGACTGCATATGACTATGTGGAAGTGCATACGCCGCAGTTGATGGATCGAAGCTTGTGGGAAAAGTCAGGACACTGGGAAACGTTCCAGGAAAACATGTTCACCACCGAGATTGAGAAGCGCGCCTATGCGTTGAAGCCAATGAACTGCCCGGGACATGTGCAGGTTTTCAATCAAGGTCTGCGCAGCTATCGAAATCTGCCGTTTCGCATTGCAGAATTTGGGGTCGTGCATCGCTATGAGCCATCTGGCACCCTGCATGGCCTGATGCGGGTACGCCGCTTCACACAAGATGATGCGCATGTTTTCTGCACGCCTGAGCAAATTCAGGATGAGATCAAAGCATTGATTGAATTCGCGCTGAAGCTTTATTCAGACTTCGGCTTCAGCGATATCGCGGTGGCGCTGTCAACCCGTCCGGCGAAACGAGTTGGCAGCGACGATCTTTGGGACCGTGCTGAGTCGGCGCTGCGCACGGTCTTGGAACAAAGACAGATGGAATTCACCCTCAATGAGGGGGACGGAGCCTTTTACGGCCCAAAGATTGATTTCATCCTCAATGACTGCATCGGCCGCAAATGGCAGTGCGGCACCATTCAGCTTGACTTTTCAATGCCTGGCCGCTTGGATGCCCAATATGTCGATGCAGATGGTTCGAAAAAAACTCCCGTCATGATTCATCGGGCGATTCTGGGTTCGCTTGAGCGGTTTGTTGGCATCCTGATTGAGCAGTACGCCGGCAAATTTCCCGTATGGCTGGCGCCTGTGCAGGCGGTCGTTATGAATATTTCCGAAGCGCAGGAAGAATATTCAAGTAAAATATGTAGTTTATTGCGACAATCAGGGTTGCGAGTGCTGCTTGATAATCGCAACGAAAAAATCGGTTTTAAGATCCGCGAGCAGACGCTGCAGAGAATCCCGTATCTGATTGTCATTGGAGATCGGGAGGTAGAGTCTGAGACCCTCTCGGTCAGGTTGCAGGCTGGAAAGGACTTGGGAACCTTCACCTGTGAGCAGATTACGGCACTCATCCAGAATGCTTGTGAGACAAAGCATTAGGCAGATGAGTGCAAATCCTCTAAGAAAATAAATAAATTTAGGAGAAAAGCTACGGTTGCTGACAAACAATACCGAATCAACACCCAAATTACCGCAGACTCAGTTCGCTTGATCAGCGAAGAGGGGGAACAGGTAGGGGTTGTTTCACTGGATGAAGCGTTGCGCTATGCCGCTGACAGAGAATTGGATTTAGTGGAAATTGCGCCTGTGGCTGATCCGCCGGTTTGTCGAGTCATGGACTACGGCAAATTTCGTTATGCTGCCAGCAAAAAGCAGCATGATGCGAAACGCAAGCAAAAGCAGATCGTCATCAAGGAAATCAAGTTTCGTCCGGGCACGGATGTCGGTGACTATGATGTCAAGCTTGCCCGACTTGAAAAGTTTCTCAAAGCGGGAAACAAGACGAAAGTCACCATGCGATTTCGAGGGCGTGAAGTCACCCATGCGACACTGGGATTGGAAATGTTGAATCGGGTTCAACAGGATTTGGCTGATATCTCGGTTGTGGAGCAGCCGCCTTCGATGGAAGGGCGGCAGATGGTTATGCTGTTGGCGCCAAGCAGAGCGTAGCTGTTGCAAGTTAAACTAGATCAAGTATGTAATAGGGTTATTCCAATGCCGAAAATGAAAACCAATAAAGGTGCGGCGAAGCGCTTTCGCAAAACAGCTTCAGGCAAATTCAAGCGCAGCCATTCGCATGCCGCTCATATTTTGACCAAGAAATCGAGCAAACGCAAGCGCAATCTGCGCAAAGGCACACTGGTGCATGCATCTGACAATGTCCATATGCGTCGCATGCTCCCATACAGTTAAATTTGAGGAATCGAGATGCCAAGGGCAAAACGCAGTGTCGCTGCACGATCAAGACATAAGAAAGTTCTGAAACAGGCCAAAGGCTACCGCGGCTCGCGCAACA
Organism: Arenicellales bacterium; assembly: GCA_965200545.1. Lineage (GTDB taxonomy): Bacteria > Pseudomonadota > Gammaproteobacteria > Arenicellales > JAJDZL01 > JAJDZL01. The sequence continues at coordinate 230,545 of CBDAUJ010000003.1, forward strand.
GTGTTTATCGGGTTGCCAAGCAGGCTGTGACCAAGGCTGGCCAGTATGCCTATCGCGACCGGCGCCGCAAGAAACGCGACTTCCGCTCCCTGTGGATTGTGCGAATCAATGCGGCGGCGCGTGAGTACGGCCTGTCGTACAGCAATTTTATGAATGGGCTGAAAAAAGCGCAAATTGAACTGGACCGCAAAGCTCTGGCTTCAATTGCCGTTCACGACAGTGCGACTTTTTCTCTCCTCGCAGAAAAAGCCAAGCAGGGATTGAACAGCTAACCGTTCGGAGTTTGTTTAATGCTTGATGGCTGGCATCTTCCAAGCAGCATCACAGTTCTAGAATAATGCCTGCACAGGAGGCTTGTTCTGAGCTGGCAGCCCGTGTGGAGCGCATCACTGCACAGATTCGCGCTTCACAATCTGAAGCCGAGCTTGAGCAGTTGCGAGTCGACAGCCTGGGCAAAAAAGGCTTTGTCACGGCGGCGCTCAAATCAATCGGTTCGATGGAGCCGGCCGATCGGCCGGCCGCCGGTCAGCGTATATCAAAAGCTAAGAACACGATTGATCTGGCGCTTCAGAAAAAGCGTCAAATTCTGATGCAGGCGGCTCAGCAGGCCGCATTGGAATCGGCGTCTGTTGATGTCACACTGCCCGCCCGCCAATACCCCACTGGCGGTCCACATCCGCTTACACGGACCTTGCAAAGAATCCAGGACATTTTCACTCGACTTCATTTTGATGTCGCATTGGGTCCGGAAATCGAAGATGACTATCACAATTTTGAAGCGCTGAATTTTCCTGCCAATCATCCGGCTCGAGCGATGCAGGATACATTTTACCTGCCGGACGCAGAACTGCTGCGCACCCATACATCGCCCGTTCAGATCCGCTATATGGAAGCGCATCAGCCACCTATCCGAGTGATCGCGCCGGGACGGGTCTATCGTTGCGATTCGGATGTCACTCACACTCCGATGTTTCATCAGGTTGAGGGCTTGGTCGTTGACGAAACGACAACATTTGCGGACCTTAAGGGAATATTGGAGCACTTTGTGGCTGAATTTTTCGAAACTGATCTAGCCCTGCGGTTCCGGCCATCGTACTTTCCATTTACTGAGCCATCGGCAGAAGTCGACATCAGTTGCGTCTTCTGCGGCGGAACGGGTTGCAATGTCTGCAAGCACACCGGCTGGCTCGAGGTGCTCGGCTGCGGAATGGTGCACCCGAATCTCTATGCGCATGTCGATATCGATGCCGAGCGTTTCACTGGCTACGCCTTTGGAATGGGAGTAGAGCGGTTTGCGATGCTGCGCTACAGAGTCAATGATACCCGCTTGTTTTTCAAAAACGACATCGACATGCTCCGTCAATTCAAGTAAATCATTACCCGGCGGTTTGCGATGTTAGTCAGTACCCGTTGGCTCAGGGAGTGGGTCGATTTCGATCTGGATGCCCCCGCCTTGGCCGATTTGCTCACGATGCTCGGATTGGAAGTGGAGTCCGTAACGGCGCTTGTGGCGTGCCACAGCGATATCGTTGTCGGCCGCGTTCAAAAAGTTGAGGCAATTGCGGATTCTGAAAAATTGAAATTGTGTCAGGTGGATGTCGGCTCGAACCGCGATGCAGTGAAAGTTGTATGCGGTGCGCCGCAGGTCACTGTCGGTAAAAACTATCCAATTGCATTGCCAGGCAGTGTGCTTCCAAATGGCAAGACAATCGAAAAGGCGGATGTTCGAGGAATTGCATCGGCCGGGATGCTTTGCTCCGGCACTGAAATCGGTGTGTCCGATGACAGCAGTCAGCTGCTGGCATTGGATGGTTCGGCCAAGCCAGGCGTGTCCGTGAGCGAGCACTTGGAATTGCCTGATGAAATTATAGACATTGATTTGACACCGAATCGTGGAGACTGCCTCAGCATCAAAGGCATTGCACGGGAAATTGCCGCAGCGACCGGTGCCAAGATCAAGCCGACTGCATATCGCACGGAGTTGATCTCCGCCAGCGCCCCGTTGGTCGCAGTCAAGATTAGCGCTGAAGCGGACTGTCCGATCTACTGCAGTTGCCTGATTGAAGGCATTCGCAGCGACGTGCAGACGCCAGGCTGGATGCGGCTGCGCCTGCACAGAGCCGGCATTCGGTGCATACATCCGATCGTGGATGTGACGAATTATGTCATGCTTGAGTGCGGACAGCCGATGCACGCGTTCGATGCTGATCGAATCAGCGGCCATGACATCATCGTCCGCCACTCTCGGCAAGGCGAATGCCTCACACTGCTCGACGGTGTTGAATTGAAGCTCCACGATCAGACACTCTTGATTGCGGATTCAACCGATCCGATTGGACTCGCCGGAGTTATGGGCGGCGAGTCAACTGGCATTCACGACCGAACGAGCAATGTCTTCCTGGAGTCAGCGTTTTTCACGCCGGATACGATTCGCCATACCGTATCAGAATACGGCATTCATACAGATGCTTCGCACCGCTTTGAGCGCGGCGTCGCTCCGCATCTGCAATCTGCTGCGATGCATGATGCTGTGCAGCTGATCAAGCAGATCGCAGGCGGTTCAGTCAGCCAAATCCAGCAGAGCTGCACCGGGGACAGTCCTTATTTGCAGCCAAAGCAGTGCGTTGTGCGCGAAGCTCGCATTGCACGTGTGCTGGGTGTGCAAATTCCGCCGAATAAAATCGAGTCCATTTTGCAAGCGGTCAACACGCAAGTCACCCGCATCGAAGGCGGCTGGGAGGTTACAGCGCCGGCTCGCCGTTTTGATCTGCTCAAAGAGCATGATCAGCTCGAAGAGATTGCCAGATTTCATGGCTATGACAAGATTCCAAGTCGTCTGCGCAGCAATACAGACTGCAGCATTGCAAACAGTGAATCGCAGGTGCCGCACGATGTGCTGCGATCAGTTTTGCATGCCCGTGGCTATTACGAAGCAATTACCTACAGTTTCGTTGACCCGGCATTGCAAGCGGCAGTCAAGCCTGCTGCCTCTGCCCGAGTGCTTGCAAATCCAATTGCAGAAAACCTGTCGGTGATGCGCACCAGTCTATGGCCAGGCCTGATTGGCGCCTTCATGGAAAATTATCGCCGCCGGCAGGAAAGAATCTGCTTGTATGAGATCGGAAATGTCTTCGATGCCCATGCGGAGAGAACAATGATCGGCGGCATCGCTTTTGGGCGTTTCACCCCGAAGCAGTGGTCTTTAGAATCTCGCAGCATTGATTTTTTTGATGTCAAGGCGGATGTCATGTCTCTTTTCGAGCAGACTCGGCAAACGCATGCTCTGCGGTTCACAGCCGAACCGATTGAAGGCCTTTATCCCGGCTGCAGCAGTGCGATCTACTTTAAGAACCATTTTTGCGGAGCGGCTGGCAAGGTTCATCCAGAACTGCTTGACGATTTGCGTCTTGAGCAGGAAGTTTTTGCGTTTGAGGTCAACTTGAGTGCCTTATCGGAAAAACTTGTTTTTCAGTTTCAGCCGACTTCGCCGTACCCGTCCGTTACTCGCGATATTGCGATTGTAGTCGACACACACTTGCCCATTGACACCGTTTCTGAGGCGATTTGGAAGGTTGCGGGAAAATACCTCAATGAGTTAATGTTATTTGATGTATATTCGGAGATAGACGCTGAAATTAAAGCGATAAGTGTAGCTTATCGCTTGGTATACCGTTCCCAGGATCGTACGCTGACCGATGATGAAATTGATGCCAGTATTGAGACTATACTTGAGAGTTTAAATCAACGATATGGCGTAACACTAAGAAATTAGACTTAATCAAAAACATTGAAGAGGAGATATGAGTGACACCGTATTAATTAAAGCCGATTTGATTAACGAAATCACGCGCGTTATCGGGTTGAACCAGCGTGAAGCCAAAGAATTCGTTGATATGTTTTTTGAGGAGATTGGCAAATCGCTTGAAAAGCACGAGGACGTAAAGATTTCCGGGTTTGGAAAATACCATATTCGCTACAAGTCACCGCGACCGGGCCGAAATCCAAAAACGGGGGTTGAGGTGACGATTGAGCCGCGGACGGTGGTGACCTTTAAAGCCAGTGCGATGCTCAAGAAGCGTGTTGCGAATGCCACACCGGTATAGCCCGACCTGTTGCACGTTCACGTTGTCTTGACAAATTTACTGACCTAAAAGTTTCATTTGATGCAGTGTCAATCCTCTCATATTGAAATTCCCGAAAAGCGGTATTTCACGATTGGCGAAGTCAGTGAGCTGTGCGAGGTGCCTACGCATGTTCTCCGATACTGGGAGCAGGAATTTCCAGATTTGAAGCCGGCTCGACGCCGTGGGCGACGGCGCTACTATACAAAAAATGAAATCGAAATGGTGCTGGATATTATTGATTTGCTCTACGAGAAAAAATTTACAATTAGCGGTGCTCGCGACCAGTTGAAGCAGGCCAATGGTAAAAATAGCAAGATGGCAAACGCAAGTCCGCCGCAAGCAGCAGTTCAGCAAACCATCGCCGAATTAAAAGAGGTTATTGAAATTCTCAACTGAGTTGACTGTCCGCAGTGTCGGGGCGTGGCGCAGCCTGGTAGCGCACTTGCATGGGGCGCAAGAGGCCGGAGGTTCAAATCCTCTCGCCCCGACCATTCGATTTGCAACAGAACTCATCTCGAAATTCTAAGGAAATGTCATAGTCGTAGAGATCGCCGTGGCGATTTAGCTTGATTGATTGAACCGCACTATGATAGGCCAGCGAATCGGAAAATGAATTGAAATGCCTGAACTTGCCACTCGCAACAGGCGACGCAGTAGAATCCCTGATAAGCGGGCAGTTCAACACCTTTCTTGGAACTTGATGCGATGAATGTTCCAGCGATTTTTCGCGTCACGCCATGGCAGACTTAGCATTTAAAGACATCGAGGGCATTTATTCGATCGCCGGTCACATTAAGGTGTCGGTGCGCAGCGTTGGCTTTTTAGTAACTAAGATTGTAAGTGATTGATAAATATGATAACACTATTTTTGTTTCTTTCATGACGGTGTCCCCGTCGCGCGGGGTTGGCTACCATAATGCAGATAAAAGGGTTCCGATATGATTGTAAGCCAGACAAATAGTGGGGTGTAGAGTAATCAGATGAACAGCAAAATCAGAATCGAAGAGTCCGAGCTGAAGCAGAAAATTTTGGAATATTACAATTTCAATACGCGTGACTTTTATATGAAAAAGTGGAGTCGCGACTATCTGCACTTCGGTTGCTTTGAGCCCGAAGAATGCCCAGAGCTCGAAGAGGCCGCAGGATTCAGGGCCTCACCAGGGTTTCTCCGTGCTCTTGAGCGGATGATCGATGTCATCATTGCTCCAGCAGATATTCGATCTGATTCATTGGTGCTTGATGCCGGTTGCGGGACTGGCGGGACCTCCCGATATTTGGCAAGGAAAATTGGATGCACGGTAACAGGAGTGAACATTGTCCCGTTGCATATTGATATTGCGAAAGAAATAACCAATGATGAAGGTCTCTCTGATCTGCTCAGTTACAAGTTTGGCGATTGCTCGCATCATCTGCCGGTTGAAGACAGCTCGGTTGATGTTGTGATCAATATTGAATCTGCTTGTTACTATATGGATCGACAGCAGTTTTTGCGTGAGGTCAGCAGAGTACTGAAACCAGGTGGGAAAATCGTTGCGTCGGATTGGCTGTATCGTGATGGTGCGTCTGATGAAGAATATGACAAGTACATCAGACCCATCACCGATTCATGGGCAATGCCTAGCCTGGAGTGTCGGTCTTCTTATATTCCGCTGGTGGGAAATGCGGATCTGCGACTGATCCGTATTGGGGGATTTGATGGAAAGGATATAGAAAATATAAAGATATTCAAGAATATACATCAATTTTTGATAAAGTATTACATGGTAGGAGTCAATACTCCCGAATTCATGAATCTCTTTGAAAAGATACGGGCACTTTACATTGCCTGGCGAGACGGATTTTTTGAGCTAGGACATTATGTTGCAGAGAAACCGAAGTGAGCGATCTTGGGACGTTCGCCGAAAATATTTAGGTTTCAGCACTAAGAAATTTATATTTGAATATCTCTCCAGCGGTCTGATGCGTTACTCGCAGGTGATCCATCCTTCGTTTACTTCCGAATTCGAGCAAGCAGGCTCAATTAATAACCCATTGCTTACATCTCAACTTGATTACCGACTCGTTGAATACGCATCTGTCCCGCTTATGTCTGAAACATTCAATACATTGCTGCATGGCAAAATATATACAGATTTAATCCCGGTCATGGATAGTTTTCACGGTGAAACGCGGATTAAACAAACTCTAAGACGCTCAATATTTCAGTACGCAAATCAGCGCAGTATTATCGAGTTTGGCAGCAAGGGGCTGTGTTGCCTGGGCTGATTTCAAAATGGAAAAGAATCAGATCGCTTTTTGGATCTCGCTCGGAGCATCTTCCTTCCGTGTGGAGAGTAAACTCCAAAAACAGGCGGAAGTCATCCTGGATGATGATCTGCAGTCGGTCAACAAACACAATATCGCAAACGGCAGGCCATAGATGCTGATTCGTCCAAAAGTTGCATATCCGATGTATGGACCTGTATTCCAGTCGGTTGATGATGCCCCGTGTCTGACCTGTCGGTCTCATCGCATGCGAGACAATCAGGAAATCCACGCCTGCATTCACAATCATCTTGGCGAGGATGCGGATTTACACCGCAGGCAGTTGCACTCGTGCTGCTAGACAAACTATTCCTGCTCCTCATGCGTCACGCGCTGCCGCCTTGTCCAGGCAGCCTTTTCTGGACAGTGCAGGCACCTGATTGCGCCGCGCGTCGGTAGCGTACAGATGCCGCTGGCTCAAAAGCAGCGGCGGGATGTCGTTTTGGAATTGGGAATCAATAACAATGTTCTTGATGAAGCCGATCTTGATCTGCATGGACTCGATTTTCCATATGAGAATAATCTGAAGGTTCGATCCCAGGGGGACGATTTGCGAGGTTTGGAGAGGCGGCGACGGGAAACTGGCTTGATTCGGGGCATATTCGCTGCTGCTATTCGTTTAGAAAAGCTATGTAAATAAATGATTTTATTTATATAATTATAGAAAACCTATAATTTTCAGTGAAGCATAAATTAATCTTAGTGAGATAAAAATATGACCTCTGTAAAAAATCAAAATTCAGTCACCGTCAGTTCCTGGAATGATTTCGATCCTCTCAAGCACGTGATCGTAGGTCGGGCCGATAACGCTTGCATACCGGGATGGGAGCCTGCTGTCGAAGCCAAAATCGCTCGAGACAGCGATATGTGGGGCGTATGGGGCCCGCGCAGTACCGAGTCCGCTGAGAAAGCCAACGAAGAACTTGACTATTTCGTCCATGTGCTGGAATCTCTCGGCATATGTGTTGATCGCCCCGTGCCTTTGCAGTGGAATCAGCCTGCTCACACGCCAGACTTTTCGACCCAGACATTGTTCGGCTGCATGCCGCCGCGTGATGTGCTGTTGACGGTTGGGCGTGAAATTTTAAGTGCAGCGATGATGTTCCGCTGCCGCTATTGGGAATATCTGGCGTATCACCCTTTGCTGCTTGAGTATTTCAATCAGGACCCGCTGTTTCGGTGGGAACAGGCGCCGCGCCCGCGCCTGACCGAAAAGTCGTACCAGATGGGCTATTTTGACAACCTCACCCCCGAGATGCAGCTGCAGCGGATGCAAGTCTGCGATTTTGTGACCACTGAACACGAGCCATTGTTCGACGCAGCCGATATTCTGCGACTCGGCAAAGACTTGTTCTGTCAGCACGGTCTGACGACCAATCGCAAGGCTGCACAGTGGCTGCAGCGTCATTTCCCGGATCATCGAGTGCACTGCATTAATTTTCCAGACGATCCGAATCCCATTCACATCGATGCGACATTTGTACCGTTGAGGCCAGGATTGATCATCAATTGTCCAGCACGTCCGCTGCCTGAGTCACAGCGCAGAATTTTCCATGCCAATGACTGGGAAATCATTGATGCGGCGATGCCCGCACATGACATGCCGCCGCCGCAATGTTATTCCAGTGTCTGGCTTTCCATGAATGTACTGGTCATTGATCACAAAACTGTTTGTGTTGAAGCCACAGAAGTCAATCAGATTGAGCAGCTTGATTCACTCGGCATGGAAGTTATTCCGATTCCATTTCGCAACGCTTATGCGTTTGGAGGCGGATTGCACTGCGCAACTGCGGATGTTCGGCGTGAAGGCAGTTGCGAAGACTACTTTCCCAAGCAAGTGCGCGGAACGCAAGTCATCGGTGACTGATGCAGCTTGATCGGCGGCGGGCACTGTGACCTCTCTCGCGCAACTGTATGACCGTGTCCTGAATCTGTCGGCGCACCGACATGCGCCGAGCTATCTTGGCGCATTGAGTTTTTCTGAGGCGATATTTTTTCCGGTTCCGCCGGACTTGCTGCTGATTCCGATGACACTGTCGCGGCGGCATTGTGCTTGGCGCTTCGCTCTGGTCACGACACTTTCGTCTGTACTGGGCGGTCTATTCGCCTACGCGATTGGCCTGTTTCTGTATGATACAGTCGGTTTATGGCTGATTGAGCTGTACAGTATGGAAAGCCATTTCAACAAGCTTCAGCAGTGGTATGAACATTATGGAATTTGGATGATTATTTTTGCCGGATTCTTGCCAATTCCGTACAAAGTCTTTACAATAGCTTCCGGCGTATTCGCCATGGCTTTGGCACCGTTCATTATCGGTTCTCTGATCGGTCGGGCAACGCGCTTTTATGCGGTGGCAGCAATATGCTTTTGGACTGGGGACAAGGCCAATGAATACATTCGCAGATTTGCGTCCCCGTTCGCGTTAATTCTCACCTTAGTCGTAGTTTGTGGATTTGTATACTGGAGCATTCAGCCGTAATGCCGCTCGATGCAGTGTGGTTGCACTGGCGATAATTGTCGGTTCGTGTCAAACATACCAGTCGGCGGAAGTGCCGATTGAAACCATCCGCGTCTTGCCGGACGAGCCGCCGCCGCCGAAACTGACGTACACTGGCCGCACCGCAATTGTCAGGAAAGGCGATAACCTGTATGCGATTTCATTCCTGTCTGGCGATGACTATCTGGATGTTGCGAGATGGAACGACATGGACCCGGAAGACATCATCTATCCCGGGCAGGAAATCAAGCTCTACCCGCCAGGCGGCGATACCGAAGCCTATGCAGCACCAGCGGCGGTGGAAGAGACTGAACCGGCGCCACGCCCGGCGCGCAGCCTGCCATCGGGCAGTTTGACACCGAATCTGCCTGAATCGATTGAGTCAGATTGGATATGGCCCGCCCAAGGACGCATTATTTCTCAGTATTCGATTGCCAATCGACAAAACGGCATTGAGATTGCCGGTGAATTGGGTTCGCCTATTCGCGTGACTGCCGGCGGCCGTGTAGTCTATTCGGGCACAGGTCTTATTGGCTACGGCCGCATCATTATCGTCAAGCACAATCCGCAGTATTTGAGTGTCTACGCACACAATTCCCGTGTTGTTGTCAAGGAAGGCGACTCTGTTGTACAAGGACAAAAAATCGCAGAGATGGGCAATACCGATTCAGATCGGGTCAAGCTGCATTTTGAAATTCGGCGCAACGGCAAGCCGATTGATCCGATCGGCTATTTGCCAAAAGGCTAAGGAACCTTTGGGATCAGCGTCTCTACATAAGGGCGACTATGACTTTGCGCGCTTCAGCCAGCAGAATATTGAACGTATTGCAAGCCGATCGGGAAGTCATTACTTCGTATCCGCATTTGTGATCAATGAGAGGCGCAAGCAAGCTCGGGTCCGGCATCAGAATATGCGCTCCGGTACCCAGAATGAATATTTCCGGATCAAAACTGGTGAAGTATTGAAAATCGGTTTCAGTGAGCGTCTGCGGGGATGCGACATACCAGTTATCAATGACCCTGTCGGGGGTTACAATAACGCTTGTTTTATAAAGCTGACCGTCAATCCAGTAGCCGACTGCTGAAGCATCCGGCTTGATCATCATTGGACTCGCGATGGGGGTGTGATGAAGTTCCATATTGAGATCGGTGCGCTTTGCGCGGCAACTGACTTGCCTGCTGGATAACCTGATTGTGCTGTTTCAGACTTGAACACATTTTAATTGTTGCAAAGATATGTCACCTGTGAATATTGGAATACTCGGTCTTGGCACCGTCGGCTGCGGGACGGTTACGGTGCTGGAAAGAAACTGCGATGAAATATCCCGTCGCGCCGGCCGCCGGATCAAGGTCACGCGAGCTGTTGTCAAAAATCTTTCGAAAGAAAGAAACTTAGGCGGCAGCTCGGTCGCGGTGGATGACGACCCATACTTCGTGCTCGATTGTGATGAAATCGATATTGTTGTCGAATTGATGGGCGGATTGGAGCCCGCCGGCGAATATGTGACTTATGCGCTCAAAAAAGGCAAGCATGTGGTTACGGCCAACAAAGAACTGCTTGCAGAGCGCGGACATGCACTGTTTCAGACGGCGCAGGAATCCAGTGTTGTCATTGCCTTCGAAGCGGCGGTCGGCGGCGGCATCTCAATCATCAAGGCGCTGCGAGAGGGATTGACTGGCAACCTGATTGAATCGCTGGTGGGCATCATTAACGGCACTAGCAACTACATTCTGACCGAAATGAGTGCATCCGGCAGTTCCTTTGAGGAGGTGCTCGCGCACGCCCAGAAGTCGGGCTACGCAGAATCTGATCCGACTTTTGATGTCGAAGGCGTTGATGCGGTGCATAAACTGATTCTGCTTGCCTCAATTGCGTTTGGAATCCCGCTGCAAAAAGTCGACAGCGTGTTTCGGGAAGGGATTGGCGCAGTCACATTTGATGATATCGCCTATGCCCGAGAACTCGGCTTTACCATCAAGCCTTTGGCAATTACGCGCAAGGGGGCAGAGGGCATTGAACTTCGGGTTCATCCGACACTGATTGCGCAAACCGATATCCTCTCCAGTGTCAACGGTGTGATGAACGCCATCATTGTGCAAGGTGACGCGGTCGGTCAGACCTTGTTTTATGGAGCCGGCGCAGGCGCGGAGCCGACTGCTTCGGCGGTGGTTGCAGACATTGTTGATGTGGCGCGGGTTCTCACCAGTGATCCAGAGAATCGCGTTCCGCATCTGGCATTCCAGCCGAGCGCACTGTCGCATATGCCCATCACACCGGCAGGTCGCTTCGTGACCTCAAACTACCTGAGATTGCATGCCGTCAACCTCGCTGGCGTGCTTGCTGACATAACCAAAATTCTTGGCAATCAAGGCATCAGCATCGAGACAATTGTGCAAAAAAGCGCCGGCCCTCCCGGGGAAACTGTGCCTATCGTCATCCTGACGCAAGCGACAACCGAGGAAAAAATCCAGCTTGCACAGCAGCAGCTGGAAGCTCTCGACGCTGTAGTCGGTCCGATCATGCGTCTTCGCATTTTAGATGGCAACTGAGTTGAGATTGCGATGTGCGCTGCTGCTACCCGCGAAAAACGCATTGTCCGCCGCCAGGCACAGCATGTCGACCCGCTTAATGGGCTTGACCCGACGCTGGACTTGCTATACCGCAACCGTGGTATCAGTAATCTTGCCCAGCTGGATTATTCTTTGGCCAAACTGCATCCGCCGGATCGGCTGTCGAACATTGACGATGCCACACAAATCATCGTTGAAGCCATTGAGGCAGATGCACAGATATTGATCGCCGGCGACTTTGATGCGGATGGCGCCACCGCCTGCGCATTGGCGGTGCTGGCCCTCAGAGCGTTTGGCGCTCGCAACGTTGGTTTTCTCTGCCCGAGTCGTTTCAATTTCGGCTATGGCCTCAGCAAACCTTTCGTCGAGCATATCACTTCGGTGATACAGCCTGATTTGATCATTACAGTTGATAACGGGATTTCGAACGTCGAAGGCGTCGCAGCCGCCAAGCAGCTTGACATTACGGTCGTTGTGACCGATCACCACCTGCCCGGTGATGAATTGCCGATGGCCGATGCCATCGTCAACCCGAACCTTAAGGGTGACCAGTTTCCCAGCAAAAATCTCGCCGGCGTCGGTGTGATCTTTTATGTGCTGTCGGCGGTGCGCAGAAAATTGATCCAATTGAACTGGTTCGAAAACGAAGGTATCGCCGTGCCGGTGATGTCCAGCTATCTGGATCTGGTTGCACTTGGCACTGTTGCCGATGTTGTTCCTTTGGATTTCAACAATCGCATATTGGTTGCGGAGGGCTTGAGGCGCATCAATGCTGAAGTAGGGCGCTATGGGGTTCGGGCATTGCTTGAGTCTGGCAGTCGAGCGATCGGCCATATCGTTGCTGAAGATCTGGCATTTGTTGCCGGACCCCGCTTGAATGCTTCCGGTCGGATGGAAGACATCAGTATCGGCATTCAATGTCTGATCAGTGATGATGACAAAGAAATCTGCCGGCAGGTGATGCAGCTGGAAGAACTGAATCACAAGCGCAAAACCGAGCAGCAATCCATGTTTGCCGAAGCCAAGGCAGAAGTTGAGACATTCGAAGATAAACTGGCGGACGATTGCGCGAGCGTCTGTCTGTTCAATGCCGGCTGGCACCAAGGTATCATCGGCATTATTGCTTCCAACATCAGAGAGATGACGGGGAAACCGACAATTGTCTTTACCGAAAGCGATAATGGGCGATTGAAAGGTTCAGGACGTTCTATTCCACAAGTCAACTTGAGAGACGCTATCGCGGCTGTTGCGATCATCCATCCGCATTTGATCGAGCAGTTTGGCGGGCATGCTATGGCGGCTGGGTTGACAGTTGCACGTGAATCATTCAACGACTTTCGAGCCGTGTTCGAGCAGCAGATTGTTCATATGCGTGGCGGTCAGACTTGGCGGGATGAAATTGTCAGTGATGGCGAGGCGCGCATGATTGATGTGGACACTGCCGAAGCCATACGGAAAGGCGGCCCATGGGGACAGGGATTTGAACCCCCTTTGTTTGACGGCAGCTTTGAGATTCTCGAATTTGATGTTCTGCAAGAGCGGCATCTGAAGATGCGGGTTTTTTCGAAGCGGCATAAGACGAAATCGGATGCAATTTTCTTCAGCTATTTTGATCATTTTGACACGCCTCCCGAACTGGCCTTGGTGCATCTGATTTACCGTTTGGATTTGAATGTGTTTCGAGGGCGCCGCAGCGCTCAGCTCATCGTGCAGCATATGCAGTATATAGACACAGCAAATTGAACGGCTATATCCAAGAGTTTGCCGGTCAGGATGAAAACCATCCGTTCGATCCGGTCAGTCAGATGCAGAACATTGTCGAAAAATTGGTCAGCAAGAAACTGACTTACAAGCAGCAGGTGCAAAATTGAAATGACCGCTTGCAACGTTCCCAACAGGACAATTTTCTGCGATGACAATCTGGACATCATGCGGGGCATCAATTCCGAGTGCATTGATCTGATCTATCTTGACCCGCCATTCAACAAAAACAAGAAATTCACCGCGCCGATCGGCAGCAGCGCAGAGGGGGCGGAGTTCAGCGATATATTCAGACAGGAGGATGTCAAGGATGAGTGGCTCGTTACGATCAAGGAGGATCACCCGGAGCTGTATCACTATTTGAGCGGCATCAAGGGAGTCGGCAATTCCTACAACTTTGCCTATCTGGCTTACATGGCTATTCGATTTCTTGAATGCGCTCGTATATTGAAAACGACGGGGTCCATTTATCTGCATTGCGATCCGACCATGAGTCATTATTTGAAATCCTTGATGGATTGCATTTTTGGCGAAGGCAATTTTCGAAATGAAATTGTGTGGCATTATGGACAGCGAACCTCATTTTTGAAAAGCAAATTCAATGCTAAACATGACATTGTTCTGTTCTACGCTAAAACTCGTCATTCGATTTTCAACAAGGTTCCGATTGCGTGGAAACGAGAAGAATTTTTGATACGGCGGCATGATGTAAAGGTTGATGAGTTTGGCAAGGAATTCGTTTGGACAGATGGCGGCAAGAAAAGAGTCAGATACAAGCGTCTGGTCGACGATGTGCTGAATCAGGGCAAGCCGATGGATGATGTCTGGGATGTTCCAATTCTCAATTCTGCGGCCAAAGAGCGCACCGGCTACCCCACACAAAAGCCACTGGCTTTGCTTGATCGCATTGTCAAGGCATCCAGCAATGAGGGCGACATGGTTCTGGATCCGTTCTGTGGCTGCGCAACCACCTGCGTGGCCGCTGAAAGACTGAGCAGGCAGTGGATTGGCATCGATGTATCATTCAAGGCTTATGATCTCGTCAGAGAGCGATTGACAAAAGAAGCCGTCGATCCAGAGGATTTGTTCAAATACCGAAACGAAATACATATGCAGACTGATCCGCCCCAGCGCACGGATTTAGCGGTTAACTATCGTGAAAAGAAATTTGTCTATGTGGTCTCGCATCCCAGTTATCCGGGTGAATACAAGGTTGGGGTAGCGAAAGATTGGAAATCTCGTCTTAATTCCTATCAGACTTCAGATCCGAATCGCCAGTACAAAATTGAATTCAAGCTGGAAACGCCCTATTTTCGAGAGACTGAAAAGCATATCCATGCTGTATTTCCAAACAAGCATGAATGGGTGCAAGGGGATTTGAAAGATATTGTTAATGAAATTCAGATAGTTAGAAATGAAACCAAAGCAGTCGAAATTCAACGAGTATTTTGAGTAGCTCAAGATCACGCCAGAGGCATTGGTCAAGATGATTATGGATACACCGCCGAAAAAGAAAGACCGCTGGCAGAATAAGAAAACACAGTCATGAATCCAAAAATGACATCAGACTTCACAAATGACTCAGTACACTCCTCTGGAGCAACAAACAGTCGCATTGACTGCAGGTGTCTCTCCGGTATCATCTGTTCTGCCTCTAAAATGAAAATGTTGACAAGCTGACTTCTGCTGAATTGAAGACAAAAGTTCTTAAATTGCTTGCTGTGGAGCTTCGAATGACTGCAAATCAGAGTGATCCGCTTTCAGATTAAGTTTTGCAGTTATTTTTGTTTCCATCAAGAGTGCTTAGGATCAGGGATAATCGCCGAAATTTACGGTCTTGTAACGATGATTATTGCATTTGACATTGAGACAATCCCTGATTTGAAAGCGGGCCAAACTCTGTATGGCCTTGATGGCATCGGTGCAGAAGAAATGGCTAAAGCCATGCTAGCGGCTCGGCGAGTCAAAGTGCCGGATGCGATTATGTTGCCGTTGCATCAGCATGAAGTTGTCTCCATTGCGGTGGCTGTTCGATGGGATGACAGCAGTTTTCGCGTACAGTCGCTCGGCAATATCGATGATGGTGAGCGCGAGCTCGTGAGTTCTTTTTTTCGAGCCATTGAGAAGAAACCAAGCTTGGTGACTTGGAATGGAAGCGGATTCGATTTGCCAGTACTGCAATATCGGGCGTTGTACCATTCAATCCAAAGCCGCGGCTATTGGGATACGGGTGCATTCGATCGTGACAGCAAATGGAACAATTACCAAAGCCGCTATCACGAGAGACATTTGGATCTAATGGATGTTTTAGCGCGTTACGGCTATCGCGGCATGGCTGCGCTTGATGAAATTGCCAAGCTTATTGGTTTGCCTGGAAAGAGCGGCATCGGCGGGGACAAGGTTTTTAAGACTTATCTTGAGGGACGGCTGTCGGAAATTCGCGCGTACTGTGAAATCGATGCACTGAACACGTATCTGATTTATCTTCGGTTCCAATTCATTCGAGAATTTTACTCGCAGTCAGAATACAGCCAAGAACTTAATATTGTCAAGAATTGGTTGAAAAATTCGGATCAAGCGCATTTGCGTGAATTTGTCGAAAGCTGGGAGCAGCTGCAGAATTAAACCCAACTTCTACATTGAACATTTTTGTTGGTTTGATTTTCGACACCGTAGTTAAGCAGTAATCACGGCATATTATTGCTGTCTTTCCCGGACTTCTCTAATTGCTCCGGCTTACCGTGCAAAAACACATGGTCTGCCGTCCGCTAATCAACTTCATGTTATTCTCGCTAGCAAATTGTTCTGCCTTCTCAGTGAATTTATCGGCAGAATTTAATTATCTACTCGAAAAATTGTAACCGGTGTAACCGTAATGACTGCCTGCAACTGAAAATTAACCAAACAGCATAAATACCGACCTTTCTCATTCGATTCAATATTACTGCGATCATTCATCAGAAGATGATCTGTTACGGAGGAACTCGCGTTCAAATGCGAATGATTCTTCAGTTGTTGCGACTTGATGTCGATTGAAAAAACATTATTCGCGTAACGCAATGTTCAATCACCAGCTGGTCTCTAACTGGATTCGCTGTCGGTTGTCTCACTTTTTTGTCTTCGCGGTTTTTGGGCAGAGGAATTGGACGCTCTGCTTGGCCGCCGTCTGCGGTTGCCAGAACTAGAACTCTTTTGTGCCGAATCCGCCGACGATGCCTGGCGCACAGGATTTTTGTTTCCGTCTACATTGGCAGGAGCTGCCGCGCGCGGCTTGACATTGCCGGATTTGACTTCGGTGCCGGCTCTTCGTCTTCTAGTGCCTGATGCCGTGCTCTTCGGACCGCGCCTGCGATTCGGTTGGTTTCGATTCGATGACCGAGCGTTGCCTCGTCCAGTCGAGGAGCTTCTTTTGCTCGTTACAGCATTCGCTTTGCCTGATTCATTTTTTTTCTGCTTCGCTTTATCTTTTCTGCCATCTTTTGTATCTATTGCATCCGTTCCATCCGACGATGCGAAAATTGACTTGACCACGCGCTTCAGCAACGAGGGCGCTTGGCCGTTAGACGGATGAGTTGTACTTGAGCCTCTGTCCTTGGAAACAGTCGATGGCGTATATGTCGCACTCTCGGGCTCAGTCACCGCAGCGGGTTTGTCAGTCGCCCCAGAGCGAATGAAGTTATAGACTTCGGAACCCTGATCTGGGGATTTCAGCGTGTAGCTGACTTGGGCACCAAGGTTTTCAAGCTCGGTGGAAGTAAATCGCATAATCTTGAAATCAGGCGTATACATGGTGCGGCTTGGCACCACGACGATGCGTGTACCCAGCCGTCTTTCAATCACACTCAACTCGTGACGTTTTTCATTGATCAGGAAAGTCGCGACATCCACCGGCAGATGTGCATGAATCAACTCCGTATTTTCTTTCAATGCATCTTCTTCGATAATGCGAAGAATGCTCAATCCGGTTGATGTGACACTGCGAATAAAACCGCGGCCCTTGCAGCGCGGACATGTATCATGGCTCGACTCTTCAATTGAAGAACGCAGCCGCTGACGTGACATTTCCAGCAGTCCAAATTGCGAAATACGCCCGATCCGGGTTCTGGCTCGGTCCGACTCCACTGCCTCTGAGAATCTGTTCTCAACCGAGCGGCGGTTGCGCGGCTTGGTCATATCAATCAGATCAATGACAATCAGTCCGCCAATATCGCGCACTCGCATCTGCTTTGCAATATGCTCTACAGCCTCAAGATTCGTCTCCAAGGCGGTTTCCTCAATGTCAGCGCCTTTTGTAGAGCGCGCCGAGTTGACATCGATTGTGACCAATGCCTCTGTCTGCTCAATCACAATTTCTCCGCCTGTGGGCAATTGCACGTGTCTTTCAAATGCATCTTTGATTTGATGTTCGATTTGATAGCGGGAGAATAGGGGGATCGGATCGTCGTAATACTCAATTTTGACTTTTGAGCTAGGCATCACATCTTGTACGAATTTCACAATTTTTTCATACAGGTCTTTGTCGTCAGACAAGATATGGCTCACGTCATCGCGCATGTAGTCGCGCAGGGTGCGCAATACCAGCGAACTCTCTTGATAAATGAGGAATGGCTTGCTGTTTTGTTCCGCCGCTGACTCAATGCTCTTCCAAAGATTGAGCAGATAAGCCAAGTCAGCATGAAAGCCTTCGACTGATTGACCGATGCCGGCTGTCCTGCCAATCACGGCGTGTTCCGGCGGCACTTCAAGCTGGGAAATGTTCTCTCGTAGCTCATAGCGCTCAGAGCCTTCGATTTGCCGGGAAATGCCGCCCCCCCGGGGATTGTGGGGCAACAGTACCAGATAGCGTCCGGCCAGGCTGATAAAAGTGGTCAGGGCGGCACCTTTGTTGCCGCGCTCGTTGCGCTCGACTTGGACAATCATCTGATCGCCCACCGAGATGACATCTTGGACCCGTACCTGCGACATGGGTGCCGCCGGATCGTAGTCATCCGAAAAGTAGCTTCGGGAAATGTCTTTGAGAGATAGAAAACCTTGTCTTGAAGCACCATAGTCAACGAATACGGCTTCGAGACTTGGTTCAACCTTTGTGACTATCCCTTTGTATATATTGTTCCTTTTACTTTCGTTGTCGATAAACTCAATATCCAGATCAACTAGTGTCTGACCATCGACTATTGCCACACGCAACTCTTCGGAATGAGTTGCATTGAATAACATGCGTTTCATTTGAACTGACCTCTGCTAGCATCGGTGCGAACAGCGCAATGTTATTCCGAATCCTCTGCGATTCGATACTGTAATTGGAATTCATTTTCATTGCCGATCAACTCCGACGATGCTGTTTTAAATGTATCTGCAAACGCGCTCAGCACGCTTGCGAATCTATTCTTCGATTGACTGTCTTGGCTCAGTTTGCTTGGGGGACAAGTTCCGGTTGTAGTTCTTCAGACTGACAGTTTATGGCCGTTCATTCAGATTACGGCAGTCTATGTCATCTGAATCTAGTGGCCCCGTTGATGCGATTGTTGAGGCAAGAAAACAGTCTATTCTGACCAGAACTGGTCATAAATTATAGCAAAAATTCGAAAAGAGATATTGACGCATGCAAGTTTGCAGATTTGCCGCAGGGGCATTCCACGCCAGAAACGCTTATGCCGAGGCAGCAAGATTGCCGTGTACGAATCGTTCCATCTGCGCGGAGCGGCTGATCCACAAAGGTGCAGCATTGATGAGTGTTTTCGGGTGTCGAAAAAACCGGCTCAAGGCAGCGGTTCAATGAGGTCGATAGCCTGATCAAATGGATGGGTGTCTAAGTGATTATGGTCTGACAGGTGTTTGATTTGCAGCGGATGGTGAAATCGGACCGCAGTGTCTGCTTGCATGTGCTGGTGTTGAATCCGAGCTCATTCAAGCTAGTGCTTACGATCATCTGCGGCATCGCGACATCCTCCTGTCAGGCATTGTGTTATATTGACAATCAGAAATCTTGCATATTCTTTGACTTTTTCATGTCTCAAATTTCAAAATCCGGAGGTTTTGCGATGCACAGGCGAGTTTTGAAATCTCTATCGGCAGCGATTCTCGCGATATGCTTGCCGAATTCGGCTTATTCGGATTGCATGTTATCAACAACTCTTGGCGAGTATGTTTTAGGTGATTTGGGTTATGTAGACCCGATTTGGGAAAATTTTTTACCAGGCCCTAGACTTGATGCCGGCACAATAAATTGGGACGATACTGTAACTATCGGTGATTACACGAATCTTCTAACCGGTAGAGTTGAACTTGCACAAGAAAAAAATCGGCTCATGCATAGTTGCGAGACGAATGGAAACGCTTTAGTCGCTGAGGTGGATATCTATTTCGACGGCTGGCAAGAACGTTCTGCTTCTCTGTTTGACGAAAATTGTCCATACTCATCAAGCTATTGTGAACAAATCCGTGAAATGATAGTCGAGCAAAACCGGAATGCCATTGATGCAATGAGCAGCGGCTATCGAAATTGGCTTGAAAATGATATCGTTGACTGCAAAAGGAATTTCGAAACGGTTTACGACGTATTAGTCGATGAAATGTGCCATTAGAGTGGCTTGCGCCCATCGCGGCTCGGTTTCGCGCCCAGGCAGGTGGGGGGCAGTACGCCTGCCACGTCTCGCGCAGGTCCAAGTGTGTGCGATTGATGTGCTTGGCATAGTCACTTAAAGTGCCGAACGGCCACATGCTGGCATTGTGTTTTACAAATTCGTTTGCATTGGATTTTGGGCTGTTTCAGAATTTACCCGGCATTGCTGGGACTAACGAACGACTTTGGATACTCAATGCTTGATCACGCGGCAGTCAAGTTGTTCGGACACTACTGGTGCATTTCCCAGAAAGACGATTCTGGTGAACGGGGTTACGAGATATTCGCTGAAGAATTCGGGGGCGGGGACCTATGGGACAGTTGATCGAAGAAGGCGAGATGCTATGCCCGTTTACCTGCGCCTTGAGGCAGGTCGGTTGTCGTACCGCAATGACCTGACTGAAGGTAACACACCCCTGGAACGTTCGTCTCGGTTTTGCCGTCAGCCAGCGAGGCAAGGCGGTGAATCCAGAATGTCTGCATCGAAATCCCATCATTTTGAGATACTTGCGAGCGCAGAATCGCTGTCACTGAATGGTGTCTGTATCGGAGTTGCCAGCCGTCTGTTCTGCTTTCATCGGTTGCGGGAATCTCCCGCACTTGCGCACATCAAACCGGATAATCCGTCTCGAGTAGCATGGGGCGGCGGCGCAAAGATGGATTCCACTGCTCCCGATGGGATTGCGCATTGAGTTGAGAATCCCAAAAAGACACGCGCCTCGGTTCAAATGCGGATGCCAGATCATTGATGATCTGAACTTGGGCCAAAGTCGCGGTGCCGTCTGCCGTGCGTTACGAATTTATTTGCGCACCGCAGCTGCAAACAAACCAGCTCTTCCAAAGACAAGCACGTTCACATGTCAATTCAACAAAATCATATCGGCGCGAGGCGGATGACGATCGATGACGATTCAGATCAGCGGCGATTGGACAACTATCTGATCACGCTTCTCAACGATATTCCGCACAGTCATATATACAACCTGATTCGAACGGGGCAGGTTCGAGTCAACGGGGGGCGGGCAAAACCGAAAATGCGTCTCTATGCGGGCGATGTTGTTCGAGTGCCTCCTGTTCGCATGCAAGCCGAGCGCCGCCCGAATTCAGTCAGCGCGGAATTGCGCGCTGCACTTGAGCGTGTGCTCTACGAAGATGAGCAGCTCTTGGTCATTGATAAGCCTGCGGGCATCGCAGTTCATTCAGGATCGAAGCATCAGGTCGGTTTGATTGAAGCTTTGCGAGTCGTCCGACCTGATGGGGAAAAAGTCGAGCTGGTGCACCGACTCGACAAAGACACGTCCGGCATTTTGGTTTTGGCAAAAGGCAAGCGAACGCTGCGTGAACTGCATAAACTCTGGCGGCGCGACTCACCCGACATCCTTTTGGTCAAGACGTATGTGGCTTTGCTCAAGGGCTCTTTGGGTAAAATGTACCAAACAATCGAATCATCCGATAAGCATAAAGTCGTGAGTCATCGAGCACCGCCAGCGATTGGCAAAAGCACGTTCTTGGCCAAAGAGCATTTCTGCAATTGCACGCTTGCGGAAATTGAATTGCATACTGGCAAGACGCATCAGGCCAGACAGCACGCTCAACAGCTCGGACATCCAATCGCCGGGGATCGGAAATACGGCGATCATCAGTTCAATGCAGCCATGCAGCGTGTTGGGCTTCGCAGGATGTTTCTGCACGCAGTTCAGCTCAGGCTGCGCCACCCGATGACGGGCGCCGTGTTGAAACTTGACTCGGACCTGCCGCAGGAACTTGCAGGCGTGATTTGCAAAATTAGAACGGAACCCGCTGCTCAGGATTGAGCCAGACTGACAGCCAGTGCATCTGTCGGTCCGCTGCACTGAAGTCAAAGCAAAAGAGAGTTCGACTAGCTATTCTCGCATCAACTGCACCCACGCAGGTTTTTTCAGTCCCAAACGCTTATCTTCCGCGAGCTTGTTTCAATCAGCCCCGCAGATGCAATGGAGCTTGACTGGGAACTGGCTGAATTTTTCGATGTATGCGGCAATTGGATTTTTTGTGCCAGCCGCGGTGCTTCGTTTGATCCGCAAGCCGGCACGTGCATTGATGGACCGTGTTGCGGAGCTTGCCTGCAATCTGTAGCGCTTCTCGAAAAAGATGGTGAAGTGCTGCAGATGACCGATACCGGCCGGTCGCAGCAGAATAAGATGAATGCATCTGACCCGCCTTGCGACAGGAAAATTTGACAATCACGCCTGCAGCGGATGAACACCGTATTTGGCGAGCATGTCAATAAGACGAATCAGCGGCAAGCCGAGCAGTATATTCGGATCGCTGCCGCGAAACTCTTCAAGCAATGCCACTCCCAGTCCTTCAGAACGCAGGCTGCCGCCGCAATCGTATGGCCGGTCACGATCGATGTAATCTTCAATTGCCGCCAGACTGAGGGGCCGAAACTTGACAAAATAGGGCAGTACATCGACCTGCATTTCGCCCGACGCAGAATGCAAGAGCGCGATGCCAGTCAGCAATTCAATGGTTTGGTCCGATGCACTGCGCAGCTGCTCCACCGCATCCTTTCGATCCTTGGGCTTGCCAACAATGCAGCCATTGTGGATGGCCACCTGATCAGAACCGATGATCAGATGGCTGGAATATTTTTGTGCGACGGATGCAGCCTTGGTTTGAGACAGGCGCTCAACCAGTTCACGGGGCGTTTCGTTCGGCCGGGGCGTTTCATCAATATCGGGCGAGACACAGGTAAAGTTCAGCTTGATCTTTGACAGCACCTGCTTGCGCGCAGCCGAAGAAGATGCCAAGACAATCGGATTGAATGGTTCCGGAGATGCGGGCATTGTGAATCAAGCGAAAGCGGACGGTTCTCGTCGTTTTTGGATGCGCACCTATTGTACTTGTCTGAGCGGAATTTGGTAAAATTCCGCCCTTGACGGAGTTGACTGGTTCTGCCATATCGAGCCGCAGTCCCTTGGCTTGCTCAAGTTGGGGTGAATTGGACGAATCGGTATGTGCACTTGATGGACTGCTTGATTCAGTACTTAGAGTGTTCGCTGAATGGGCAGACAACCCAATTGACCGTCAAATTCCACTCATTCTACATAACCAATTTTCTTTATGAGGATTTATTGTGGCTGTTCAGCAGAGAAAAAAGTCTCAGTCCATGCGCGGCAAGCGTCGCTCTCATAATGCACTGAAGAACCCGACTCTTTCAACCGAGCCTGAAACCGGGGAGATTCATCGCCGTCACCATGTTTCTGAATATGGCTACTATCGCGGCAAGCGAGTCATTCCCGAAAAGCCTGAAAAAGAACTGGCTGAACAAGAGTAGATCCAATACGTCAGCATTCTTCGCATGGCGCAAATTTGCACAATGCTTAGAGTCCCAATTAGCAGCGCATGACAAACTCCATTGCGGTTGATGCGATGGGCGGCGATTATGGCCCGAGTGTTACCGTGCCGGGTACGCTGTCAGCACTCAGTGAAGCTCGGGATGTCGAGTTCATTTTGATTGGCGACAAGCAGAAGATCAGCGAGCAGCTGGCAATGGACAGGACGGGTTGTGCGGCACAGGTAGAGGTCGTTCACGCCCCTGAAGTCGTCGAGATGAATGAGTCGCCAGCGCATGCGCTGCGGCGAAAAAAGCAGTCATCGATGCGGGTGGCGCTGGACTTGCTGAAAAATGGCGAGGTCAAAGCCTGCGTGAGTGCCGGCAATACCGGCGCTCTTATGGCGATTGCACTGGTTGTGCTTCGCCCGCTGCCAGGTGTTCACCGGCCCGCTATTATCGGTCAAATTCCAACAGTTGACGGTCATGTGCATTTGCTTGATTTGGGCGCCAATGCGCAGTGCACTGCCGAAGACTTGTTTCAATTCGGCATCATGGGCAGTACCTACGCCGCATGTATGGGTGACAAGCCGAATCCGGTGATCCGTTTGCTAAACATTGGCGTTGAAGACATCAAAGGCAATCAGGTGATCAAAGGCGCTGCAAAACTTTTTCAGGAAAGCGCATTGAACTATGATGGCTATATTGAGGGGGATGCGATCTTTTCCAGCCATTGTGATGTGATTGTTTGCGATGGATTCTCAGGCAACATCGCCATCAAGACCAGTGCTGGGGTTTCCAAGTTTATTCAGAACGCGCTGGCTGCGGAACTGCAGCGCAATCTATGGAGAAAACTGACGGCCGTTGCAATCATGCCGGCATTGCGGCAAGTCAAAGCGCGCATCGACCCGCGCGTGTTCAATGGCGCTGGGTTGATCGGGTTGCGGGGCACTGTAATCAAAAGCCATGGCGCGGCTGATTCGGTGGCATTTTTCTATGCGCTGAAACAAGCTCTGTTCGAAATCAAGCATGACATTCCGGGGCGCATCAATCAGCACATCACGCTGACCGCGGAGACCACCGCGTGACATTCTCCCGCGTGTGCGCGACCGGCAGTTATTTGCCCGAGAACTGCGTGTCCAATGACGATTTGGCACAATCTGTGGATACTTCGCACGAATGGATTGTCAATCGAACAGGCATTGAAACCCGATACATTGCCGCGCCAGAGGAGTCGACTTGCGATTTGGCTGAGCGCGCGACGATCAGCGCTTTTGAAACTTATAATGTCAGCCCGCAAGATATTGACTTGATTGTCATGGCGACAACAACGGCTGACCAAATCTTTCCAAGCTCGGCCTGCCTGCTGCAGCAGCGCCTGGGGATTCGCGGCTTTCCGGCGTTTGACATCCAAGCGGTATGTGCCGGCTTTATGTATGCCTTGGATATTGCCGATAAGTTCATACGAACCGGCAGCGCGACGAAAGCACTCGTGGTCGGGGCGGAGACTTTCTCACGCATTATCGACTGGACCGATCGGGCAACCTGTGTGCTGTTCGGCGACGGGGCCGGTGTGATGGTAGTTGAAAAATCTGCTACACCGGGCATTCATTCAAGCCATTTGCATGCGGACGGTCGATACAAGGACTTGCTGAGTGTGCCTGTCGGTGTTTCCCAAAATTTTGGTCGAGTTATCGATGGCACCGCCTACACCCAGATGCAGGGCGGGGAAGTGTTTCGAATCGCAGTCAAATGCCTGAGTCATGTCGCCGAGGAGACACTGCAAGCCAATGGCATCTCGGTTGAAGATCTTGACTGGCTGATTCCGCATCAGGCGAACATGCGCATCATTACGGCGACTGCAAAACGCCTGAATGTCCCGATGGAAAAAGTGGTGGCCACGGTCACTGAGCATGGCAATACTTCAGCCGCATCCATACCGCTGGCGTTTGACGCGGCGGTCAAGGATGGCCGCATTCAGCCGGGTCATAAAATACTGATTGAAGGCTTTGGCGGCGGCTTTACCTGGGGCGCTGCTTTACTGACTTACTGATGGAATAACCCAAATCATGAACTTGCTAAAAGATGAGGTATGCTTGGTCACGGGCGCTACACGCGGCATTGGGAAAGCAGTCGCTCACCAGTTGGCCGAGCAAGGCGCAACAGTGATCGGGACTGCTACCACACCTGCCGGTGCAGCGGCCATCAGTGCGGTGCTCAGCGATATCTCTGCAGCTGGGAAAGGGATGTGCTTGAATGTGAATGACGGCGATAGCGTGACCCGGTGCGTCCAGGAAATCGGCGGTGATTTCGGTGCGGTCAGTGTGCTCGTCAACAATGCAGGGATATCCAAAAACAGCCTGCTGATGCGCATGAAAGATTCAGAGTGGGAGCAGATTATCGAGACCAATCTGAGCTCGATTTATCGGCTGAGCAAGGCATGCTTGCGTGGCATGCTCAAGAACCGACATGGCAGAATCATCAATATATCGTCAGTTGTCGGCGCTTTCGGCAACATCGGTCAAGCGCACTATGCTGCGGCTAAAGCGGGTATCATTGGCTTTTCGAAATCGCTGGCGCTGGAGACCGCCACCCGCAATATCACTGTCAATACCATTGCCCCCGGTTTCATTGAGACCGATATGACCCGCGACCTGGACACCGAGGTGAGCGAGTATTTGCTCAGCCAGATTCCGGCCGGACGAATGGGCACACCGATCGATGTCGCCAATGCTGCGGTCTTTCTTGCCTCGCCATTGAGCGCATACATCACCGGTACCACATTGTTTGTGGACGGCGGCATGACGCGCCGCTGAGTACCGGTAAATTTTTTGATCACAGTGATACGATTTGCGTTACTTCGTGGTAACATAATTATTCAGTTAATTTTTGCAATTTTGGAGGAGACTAACCGATGAACGAAAAGAACGAGGGGACAATTGAGGAGCGGGTCGTCAGCCTTGTGATTGACCAGTTGTGCGGTGACAAGCAGCCCGTCCCGGAAGTGAACAGAGACACATCCTTCGTCAATGACCTGGATGCGGATTCGCTGGATACCGTGGAGCTTGTTATGGCGCTTGAAGAGGAGTTCGATCTGGAAATCGCGGATGAGGTTGCCGAAACGATTACGACAGTCGGCGAGGCGGTCGACTATATTGAGCAGGCTTCGTAAAGCGAATTTTGCACCTGATGCTGTCATACGCGGTTGCAGTTGCATCTGCGTTCGGTCCGCACCCATTCAGAAATAGGAAATGCATTCTCGGCGCGTAGTTGTAACTGGGCTTGGCATCATTTCACCGATTGGCAATGGTGTTCAAGCGAATTGGCAAAACATCACAGCCGGCAAAAGCGGCATCGGAAAAATAACGCTGTTTGACGCTTCTGCGTATCCAGTAGACATTGCAGCTCAAGTCAACGATTTCGACCCCGCTGCCCATCTGCCTGGCAAGCAGGCGCGTCACATGGATCGGTTCATTCAGTTCTGCATGGTTGCCGGCAACGAGGCCATAGCCGATGCAGGCCTCGAAGCCGACGATGACAGCGCCGACAGCATCGGCGTATACGTTGGCGCTGGCATTGGCGGCGTAACCACTATTGAAGCCACGACCCTTGCCAATCATGAGCGGGGCGTGCGCCGCATATCGCCTTTCTACATTCCAATGTCTATTGTGAACATGGCCGCTGGACATTTGTCCATTGCGCACGGTTTTCGCGGACCAAATCTAGCGATTACGACTGCATGCTCAACGGGCACGCATGCGATTGGCGATGCGGCGCGCCTGATTCGACAGGGCGACGCTGATGCCATGGTTGCCGGCGGTACTGAGGCAGCAATTACGCCGACTTCGGTCGGCGGATTTGCGAACGCCAAAGCTTTGAGCCGTCGCAACGACGACCCGGAGGGCGCAAGCCGGCCTTGGGACAGAGAGCGGGACGGATTTGTGATGGGGGAGGGTGCCGGCTTGCTGGTGCTTGAGGAATTGGAATTTGCCAAGAAGCGACGTGCCCGAATTTACGCAGAAGTGACTGGTTTCGGATTAAGCAGCGATGCATACCATATGACGAGCCCGTCGCCCGGCGGCGACGGTGCGCGACGCTGTATGACCAATGCGTTGCGTGACGGCGGCGTGAACACCGATGACGTTGACTATATCAATGCGCACGGCACCTCAACGCCGCTTGGCGATCTGGCTGAAACACTGGCTGTCAAAAAAGTATTCAAGGATCATGCCTACGAGCTTGCATTGAGCTCATCGAAGTCCATGGTCGGACATCTCCTTGGGGCTGCCGGCGGTGTCGAGGCAATCTATACGGTCCTGGCTATCCACCACCAGATTGCGCCGCCGACAATTAATCTCGAAGACCCAGGCGACGGCTGTGACTTGGACTACATCGCCGATGGCACTCGTGAATTGCGGATTCGAAATGCCATTTCAAATTCATTTGGTTTCGGCGGAACCAACGGGACGGTAGCGTTCAAGCAATTCAATTGATTGAGTGCTGAATGGCAGGTATTCCTGCCCGATGTAAAATTCATCTGCAACGGATGCGCGAGCGCTTTAGCGCAGCCTGGCTGGCAGCAATGACCAAGACAAGACGCAAACCAAGACCTTTACTGCGATGCATTCAGTCGGCAGCGCTGGCGATGCTCGTGCTGGCATTGATTCTGACATACCTGTTTCTGCGTCCGTTGCATATACCCGAGTCAGAAATCTATACGCTCGAACCTGGGAATAATGCGCTGGATCTGGCAAGGGAGATGGTCAACAACGGTGTGATCGCCCATACTGCGCCGATGGTATTGGCTGCCCGATTGGGGAATTATGACCGTGACCTTAAAGCGGGCGAATATCAGTTCATGCCGCACTTCAGCATCTTGGATGTGCTTGATCATGTCGTCAAAGGCGTTTCAGTTCCAAAACCGATTCGATTTATTGAAGGTTGGACTTTTCGAGACTACCTTGCTGAGCTTCTGACCAAGCCGAATCTGGAGCAGACATTGAGCGGGGTGCCGTACGATGAGATCATGCAGGCGCTGGGGATTCCGCAGTCGCATCCTGAAGGCTGGTTTTTCCCGGATACCTATTTTTACGTTGCGGGCCAGTCGGATGCGGACATTCTGAAAAGCGCATACGATGCGATGCATAGAAGACTGCATGAGCAGTGGGACAATCGAGCATCGGGATTGCCTTATGAAACCCCGTACGAAGCTTTGATTGCCGCCTCAATCATTGAAAAAGAGACCGGTGTGCCTTCAGAATATCCGATTATCGGCGGCGTGATCGTCAACCGGCTGCGCAAAGGAATGCGATTGCAGATGGATCCTACGGTCATATACGGATTGGACGACTTTGATGGCACACTGTTGCGCGCGGAACTTGATGCCGACACGCCGTACAATACGTACACGCGTCACGGGCTGCCGCCGACTCCGATTGCAATGCCCGGACTGATGGCAATTCGGGCGGCGACACAGCCGGCCGAAACTGAAGCGCTTTATTTCGTGGCCCGTGGCGATGGAACACACAGGTTTTCGAGAACTCTGGATGAGCACATCAAGGCCGTTCGTGAATACCGCCAGCGGTCACAATAATGCCAGTGTCGCAACGCAGATCGACACCGGCATTCCGTGCGGATGCATACCGATGAAAAAACAAAGGCTGGGGAAATTCATCACCGTTGAAGGTATCGACGGGGCAGGGAAGACTGCTGTTTTTGACGCGCTGACCCGCATCATTGAAGCACACGGGTGCAAAGTTGTGAGCACGCGCGAGCCTGGCGGAACGAAACTCGGCGAGGCTTTGCGATCTCTATTTCTGTCAAAAGACATGAATATCACGCCACAAGCAGAGGTTTTAATGGTATTTTCCTCTCGAATTCAGAATTTGCATGAAGTGATCATCCCCGCGCTTAATGCGGGTGAATGGGTTTTGTGCGATCGCTTCACTGACGCAACCTATGCCTACCAAGGCGGCGGGCGCGGTGTCGGGTTTGAAAGCGTCGGTGTCATAGAGCAGTGGGCGCAAGGCGATTTGCGACCGGACCTGACGATCTTTGTGGACACAAGTATTGAGACTGCCGCTGTGCGATCGATCGGTCGAACAGAATCAAAACTTGACCGCATTGAGACTGAGGCAAAAGAGTTTTACGTACGGGTGATGTGCGCGTATCATGCATTGATGGATGCAGAGCCTGAGCGGATCAAGCGTATTGACGGCGAGCAGACGAAAGCGCAAGTCATTGAGGATGCTTGCCGCCTGATCAAAAATTATCTGAGCAGTGTGAATGGCAAATCAAATTCCTGAAATTTTGCCTTGGCATACAAACGTTTGGGCAGCATTGCAGCAAAATGCAGCGCGAACGCCGCATGCTCTCATGTTTGCCGGCAGTCCTGGAATTGGCAAAATTCACTTGGCTTTTCGCTTGGCAGCGGGTCTCTTGTGTGAGCAAGCCGGCGCAGAGCCTTGCGGTCGATGCGTGAACTGCGGTTTGTTCAGCGGATCAAATCATCCAGACTTCCATCTAATCGTTTCCGAGACAATGCTTGCGCAACTGAATTCGGCGATGCAAGCTTACGCAGAGCGTTTTCTTGACGATTCGAAAGTTCGTGCCAAGCGAAAAATGGTACGTTCCATGATTCTGATTGATCAGATTCGAGCACTGATTGAGCAATCTTGCTCAAATTCGCATATTTCAAAAAACAAAGTTTTTGTAATTGCTCCAGCTGAAGCAATGAATACCAATGCCGCGAACTCATTGCTGAAGCTTCTGGAAGAGCCGGCTGACAACAACTACCTGCTATTGGTCTCGCACAACGCCCAAAATCTGCTGCCGACGATCGTCAGCCGCTGTCAGCGTGTCCGCCTGCGCAGTCCAGCGCGTCCGGAGGCGGCAGATTGGCTCAGAACGCAAGGCATATCTTCTGCCGCTGCGGAAGCAATTTTCGCCAGCGGCGCACAGCCTTTGACAGGCATCAGGCAATTGAGAGACAAAGTCCTCATGGAGTCGCAGCAATTTACATCCGATGTAGTCAGCATGATAGCGGGTAACTCGGAGAGCAATGCACTCGAGATCGCCAGCCAAGGCTTGAAGCTTGGTGACAATGAGTGTTTGCTGGCTTTGCAAAGATTGATTTACGAAGTGATCTCATGTCGCTTCAATGCATCATACCATGCGCAGCCAACTCAGCATGGAGAGACCATTGTCGCACTTGCCAAGCAGTTGAATCTTCGCAAAGTCTACGAGATTTACGACCACATTGGCCGGTTGAGATGGAACCTTAAAGATGGTGCACTGAATAAGCAGCTCGCGCTGGAGGATGTCATATTGCGCATTGAGGGTCTTGCAAAAGCGCAATCTGATGTATCTTGCTCAACATGAACATAAATGAATGAATATTAACTGACTATACCGGATTATTCGACAATGAAACTTGCTGACAGTCACTGCCATATCAATTTCCCAGAACTGCATGACCAGATGGAGGGGCTGCTGGATGAAGCGCGTCAGGCAGATGTCGCATATATGCTGTGTGTCGCTGTGAATCTGGAAGATTTTCCGAGCATACTGGCGCTGAGCGAGACCTATCAGCAGATTTCTGCATCGGTTGGTGTCCATCCGAACACCATGGATGGAGAGGACCCGACGGTTGAGAGGCTGGTTGATTTAGCGAAAGATGACCGAGTCGTAGCTGTGGGAGAGACTGGCTTGGACTATTTCCGCAGTTCCGGCGAGCTTGACTGGCAGCGTGACCGCTTTGAAAGGCATATTGAAGCTGCGAAAGTCGTCGACAAGCCGATTATCGTTCACAGCCGAAATGCGCCGGAAGATACGATCAGTCTGCTCAGACGCTGTGATGCCCAGAAAGCGGGTGGCGTGATGCACTGTTTTACAGGTGATTATGGGATGGCGAAGCAGGCCATGGATTTAGGATTTTATATCTCGTTTTCGGGCATTGTCACATTCAAGAATGCCGCTGATCTGGCTGAGGTTGCCAGAAAAATTCCGATGGAGCGCATGCTGATTGAGACCGACTCACCTTATTTGGCGCCGGTGCCCAAACGAGGCAAGCAGAATCAGCCGGCTTATGTTCGGCACACAGCTGAATTCTTGGCTTCGCTCAAAGGCCTTGAGCTTGAGCAGTTTGCCGAAATAACAACAGAAAACTATCTGGATTTATTCTCAGTGTAGAAATATCCAGACACACCGAAGTAACTTTGACCGAAGATTGAAGTGTCCATTTGAGCGTAGAATAGGGCGAACCTGAGCATTTGAGTTCCGCCGGCTCCGAAATCAGGCATCGCTTTCGAGGTTGTCTTTTCTCACCGCCAGTTCAAGCGTGTCAATAAGCAGTTGCGGCAACGATTCAATGGGTCGCATGTCAGCAAGTTTCTTGGTCAATTTGTTCGTGACAGACTGACCTTCTGCCATGCGGACCAAGGTCCCGGCTTCATTCTCAGCAACAATGCCTTTCCGCCACATGTTGAAGACTATTTTGTCGGGACAGATTCCCAGACATAGCAGATAGTGATAATCCCTGTCCATACGAACATGATTAAACTGGAATCTGTCATTGGCACCCAGTGACGCAGTTTTCACTTCGAATCGAACATGATTTATTCGAAGATCAGTTCGTGACGTTCGGTTGCCGTTGCTGGTAATGATGTGGTGATTTGCTAGGTACTTTCGGAGCAATTCCTCACCGATTTCTCCGCGATTAGTATTTCCGAGGCGTCTGTAACCTGCAACAGGTGAATCTTTCCAAATGTCTTTTGGAGAATGTTCTTTGATGATGTCGGCCAAGAGGCGCAAAGCGGTCATTTCGGCGGGGTCCATTTTCCTTTCGCAGAATCACGCTTCCAGAATACCAAGAAGTATGAATGGTTTTTCCTCGCATGAACCTGTCGGATAGCGCGACTTACACCTGGACGATTTGTGCGAACTGCGACAAACAAATCTTCGGCGACAAATCCCATTTCACTGTAATCCTGAATGATTTCAACATGGGTGAACCGTTGAGCATTCGCACAAACCTCGTCTTGACATTTTACGATTATCACGCCTCGGTTTCGCAAAACACGATGCGCTTCTCTGCCGGCATCTCGATACAATTCCACGACGGCCTCGTGATACTTGCTTCCGGTTTGATTATTGGTCCTGTTGTTCCTGTAGTATTTCTCAAAATGCGTAAGAGACGAAGCATAGGCTGTCCCGCCTGGCGAGTGCATATAGGGTGGGTCTAACACCACGCAATCAATGGATTCATCCTGATATGGCAACTCTCGACAGTCAATCCCGTCTTGAATGTCCGTTGCCAAAAGCTCATAACTCTGTTTCGGAATATTCCGCCAGAAAACACCTTTCCCGAAAGTCACATCGGCCACTGTACTTCCTTTCGAAACATAAAGGTCAAGAATCCGGGGGAAAATTTGGTCATTGCTTTCAACGTAGGCGCTGACTACAAGATCATTGGTTGGAACTCCGTTCTTTACCTGACGTTTCTCGACAGGCTTTGCAACTGTATGAAGAGCTAAATTCATACCGCTGTTTACAGTTGAGCCTTTTGGCGTGAACTCTTTGCGAGACATTGAATTTCTGATACGCAGTGTCATCTTTTGATCAGTACGCGCACATGACTATCACATTCAAGAAAAGAAGGCAAGTAAAATGCGAGCAAAACGTGTGTTCTGGATTATTTGAGGGTCGATTCAATTGTAACGTTACCGCGGCTTTTGTTTTCTCTCTTGAAACTGAAGTTGTGTATTTCAAAGTAATTGTCGTACCGGTTTGCGTATCGCACTGAGGAGAATAGTGGTGCAGTTTGTTATATCCAAGGATGCTTCGGCACTTTATCATATTTCACAAACCGATAGACTCTATATTTCCCATGAGATTATGCGATTATTCGGATGTTAAGCGAGACAGTCGCGCTCAGAACCAAGTTACGTAATGCAGTGAACGAAAGCTCAATGCTTACTCACAGCCGCCGTTGCGGCCATAAATGTCCCATGCCACCCATCCTTGTGGACAAACAAATCCCCATTTGCGCACCACAGGCCCTGTGATAAATAAGGTGACGGCGATTTGGTCTTCGGGCAGCTCAATGCGATGCAGAAACTCAGGTGAGCGAAACGAGAACTTGCCTGCCTTGATAACATTTCTTGATCCATTCGGACGGTGCTCGATCAGTGTGCCTTTCAGCAGTAGGCTGAGCGAATGCCACGGGTGATCATGCAGCGCCCGGTCATCATCGCTGCCTAAAAAGGTGTGCAGGTAAACGTTCAGGCAGTTGTTTCGTGGCAGCAGATAGCGGCGGACAAGATACGCGCTGCCGTCCAGTCCGGTGATCCGGCGCTGACTGAGAAAGCCGCCAATGCCGCCATTCTTTCTGCGGCTCCCAAATACGAGCCAAGCGAAAAATATCGCCAGCAATATCCACATAACAATCATAAAACTAACTGACTCATTGGTCCTGATTTAACTTGCTTGATATTTTAACTGATTGCAAATCGTGAAAGCCATAAAAAATTTACCTTATACGACAATATATGTCATACATATGATAATTTATGGCAAAATATCAATCCAGATGAAAAAATCCAGCATCTCGCAGCGGATCCGAAACTTTGGACGATCAGCTGTAAATCGACCCAGCTCCGCTATTGCGATCATTAATTTCGTATAATGTATATTATGTAAAGTTATATTACAACCATGTGATTTTTCTGCCATTGATGTGCATCGCTCGGCCTGTCACCCCGGCACTTGTCGAATACTTCAACTGACTGGCAAGCGAGCCAGCCGTATTTTGTGTGCGCCCCATTTTTTTTCGTAATCATCAAGTGGCCAGTCGTAATATAATTCTACCAGTCAGATTACGTCCAGTCGTATGGTATGACAATTTCTCTGAAATAATTCGGTCGCTATAGGAGAGTACTAATGATGTGGAAAAAAAATAACGAAAACGGCAACGATGTGCCGCCGACACTGAGTGTTGCGAAGAACAAGCCTCGAGTTCCAATTTCAAACATGGACGGCGGTGCGCCGAGCCCGCGAGCAGGCAAAATACCCCAGTCCAGCTCCGCTTCAAATATCAGCAGCGATATGATTTTTGCAGGCGACATTCGAGGCTCGGCCGACATAACTATTGCAGGACGTTTTGAAGGTACGATCGAACTGCCCAACAATACCGTAACAATACAACACCCGAGCTCCGCAAAGGCCACCATCAAAGCAAAAAAAATCATCGTCTATGGAACCGTTCAGGGCAACCTTTACGGAATTGAATTGACTCACGTTATGGATTCAGGTTCAGTGACTGGCGATATCAAATCGCCTCATGTAGTGCTGGATAAAGGCTGCTGGTTCAACGGGTCTGTCGAGATGCAAAAGAAAAAAGAAGAAACGCGAAAGACAAAAGAATCTGCCGCAGATGACGATCACAAACGCCCTGCTCAGAGTGGTCCCGCAGCGCAGCCAGCAGGTCCAAAGCCTCAGTTTACCGCACCCTCAGGACCGAGTTAAACTGTTTCAGACCACTATATCGGGTCAAAACTAAAGAATTTATATCCATTCGCCGCAGAGTCTGTTCGCATCGCCATATAACAACTGGCGAGACAGGCTGGCTCGTTGGATTGTTCTGTTATCGGTACAGTTTTCGTGTGATCGATATCCGTTCCGATGTTTGAGGTGTTATTTAGGCAAAAACAGAATCATCCTGATTCTGAGAATGGTCGTGTTATTCGCTGGGCGGCAGATGCGCCGTTTGAATCAACTGCGATTCAATCCATACAGAGTATTGTCGCCGGCGAGGCAGAATCAGGTCAGCGACCTGTCATTTTGAATCTGGGAGGTCCCTCTCAGTCCATGCTTGATGCGCTGGGATTCGAAGATAGCACCATAATCTTCGCGAACGAATTTTCGCGACCGTTTCAAAATGAACTCATTGCGACACCCGATAGCGCCGCTAGAAAGACATACGACGAAGCTTTAGTCTCTAGCCTGAATATCCCCTACGGCACATCGCTGAGAGTCATTATTGCCTGGGATATGTTCAATTACCTTAGTCGACCTGCCACCATATCGCTGATGTCGCATCTGAATAGGTACTGCGTCAAAGGTACGATTTTGTACGCCATTTCTTGGCTGACTGACATGATTCCGAGTCATCCCGGAACATTCGAAATAACTGCCGATAACAAAATTATCTATACACCTCAAAGCAGCGATTACGTGGATTCTCCCGGACACTCTGCTCGAAACCTCTTGGACATGATGCCGAGTTTCCAGCAGCATAAACTGACGATTTCAAGAAGCGGGATACTTGAAGTAATTGCTGAGTTCAATGCGCTCGCCGAAGCTCCGAATCCAAAAACAATTCCCGCGGCACAACTGATGACCGCTCAAAGCTAATGTGACACGCAATAAGCCGCAAGCAGAATTTGTTTCCCAAAAGTTGCGACTCCAATACGGCAGATTATCAGCTGATCAGCTGCGTAATCTGATCAATTAGCGATCGCCGGTAGACGATTCCGCTCGATTGCGCTGCCGCTCGGGCGGCAAAGCGTTTGGCGCCAGGAATTCTTACGTCATCTTGAGTGCGCATCTGGTCCAGTATCTGTCGTGCGCGTACGGCAAAATTTTGATTAAATAAATTTGACTTCGCACTGAAAATAAACTGCCCCGTCTCAGGTGGACCGCCCTCCCCGTCCAAATAGGATGAAGCCTCATATCCAAATTTGCTATTTGTGAAGGCCGCCGCCAAGATTTCCACCAGCAATGCCAGCACCGCCCCCTTGTCACCGCCAAACGGACTTAATGTGCCGCCCTTGATGATCTCGCCAGGCTCTGTTGTATCCTGCCCCCGCCTGTCTTTCCCCCAGCCGATAGGCACAGATATTCCTTCAGTTGCGGATTTCAGAATTCTGCCCCGACTGACTGTGGACATAGACAAGTCAATCACAAGCGGCTCAGCGTTGGCAACGGGGCAGCCAAACGCAATTGGATTGGTTCCCAGCAATGCTTCCACCCCACCGGGCGGCGCCATTGCTTTCGGTGTATTGGCAAACATTATGCCAATGCAGTCACGGCGTGCAAGTTTTTCTACAATATGCCCGGCTACGCCGCAGTGATGAGACTTGCTGACTGCCGCAATTCCAATACCTTGCGATGCACTAATCTCAATCAGTCGCTCAACGGCAGCATCCAAGGCCGGGAAAGCGAATCCGCCGTTGACATCGATTTCAATTGCGGTCGCTGTTACCGGGCGCACAATCGCGTGTGCTCGGCCGTCGACTTTGCGAGTTTGCATCTGCTGGCAGTAAGAGGGAACACGAATCATGCCGTGAGAATATTGCTGGTCGCAGTCTGCCAGTACCAGCGCATCGGCGACGGTCCGGGCTGTCTCGAGTTGTGCGCCTTGACTTCGAAGAGCGCACTGAGCGAGATTCGCGGCCTCGGCTGCGGCTACCGTTATGCTTTTTTTCGACGCCACTACAGCGACGGACGCAGAATAATCTTCGGTGCGGCAACCCGACCTTGAAGCAAATCCTGAAAAGCCGCATTGCCGTCTTTCAGCGGGCGCTCATCAATCCAATCCAATGGACCAATATCGAAATTGTGGAGCTTGTCTGCCGCAACTCGGAAATCTCGAGCGGTATAGGTATAGGTTCCGATAAACGTGATTTCAGCCAGTGTCATGCGACGTACATCCATTTCACCATCGGTTGAGCTGAGTCCAATATGGGTAATCACTCCGCCGGATTTGACTGCATCAACCGAGGAATTCCGCGTCTTGGCGTTGCCTACCGCGTCAAAGACAGCATCAAAAGAGTCGCTGTTGAGTCGAATTTGCGTAGGGTCGACAACCTCGCAAAGGCCAATGTGTTCCATTGTGCGGCGCCGATCGGGATTAACCTCGGCAAGTACGATATCTTTGCAGCCATAGTCGCGGAGAAAATAAACGCAAAAGACACCGACAGCGCCGCCGCCGATGACTAGAGCGGAACCTTCAGACAGCGGGCGATATGCGGTTTGCTCAACAAGGCGTACGGCATGCAGCGCCACCGCTGCAGGTTCTGCCATCGCGACGTGCTCGCTTCTGACATCACCTTGCAGCTCTACGACATTTTCCTTCGGGATGGCAATCATTTCCGCAAACGCGCCGGGACGATTCATTCCGATCAGCTTGCGCTCGCGACACAAATTTGTCAGTCCACTGATGCAATCATCACATCGGCCGCAGGTGATCAAGGGATTCAGGACAGCTTTGTTCCCGGCATTGGGCCCCGTCATCACGGTTCCGCTGACTTCATGACCTAAAATCAACGGCGGCACACGGCGATCATCATGCCCCAGATACGCATGCAAATCGGATCCGCAGATTCCCGTCGCATCAATTCGGACTAACTCTTCTGTCGCCTTCAAATCCGGCTCAGGCTCATCTCGAAATTCGACTAGATTGGGAGATGTGTATACTAACGCTTTCATATTACGACATTTTATAGGATAAATCGCTTACTTGGCCGTAAATCCGCCATCCACACACAATATTTGCCCTGTTACGTAGTCGGAAGCCGAAGAGCACAAAAACAAAACAGGACCTGTCAAATCGTCCATTTGTCCGTTTCTTTCCATCGCAGTTTTTTGCGCCATTTGTTCCGCAAGAGCGGAGTCTGCAAA
Organism: Arenicellales bacterium; assembly: GCA_965200545.1. GTDB lineage: Bacteria > Pseudomonadota > Gammaproteobacteria > Arenicellales > JAJDZL01 > JAJDZL01. The sequence continues at coordinate 268,420 of CBDAUJ010000003.1, forward strand.
GACTGGCGCCGTCAATTCGGTTTTGAAAAAACCCGGTGCAATCGCGTTGCATGAAATGCCGTGCCGCGACCAGCTCTCAGCCATCGCACGTGTCAGTTGGGTAACCCCGCCTTTGGATGCGCCATATGCAATTGAGTTGGCAAAGGCGCGATACGACTGCAGCGAGGCAATATTGATGATTTTACCCCAGCCGCAATCGATCATCGAGTCAATAAACATGCGAGAAAAGAAAAAAGGCGCAGACAGATTCAAGTTCAGAGTTGCATCCCACCCATTCCAATCAACCTGCCCTGTCGGCTGGCGTAGATTGACACCTGCTGCGTTAACAACAATCTGCGGCGCTCCAAAGCACACACAGATCTGCTCAAATACACGCTGGTAGCTTTCGCGATCAAGCAGATTGGCCGCAACCCAGTTCGCATGACCGCCTTGCACCGCCAGTTTTTCTGCGGCACATTCCAGCATAGCTGCACGGCGCGCCAAAAGCACAACCTTCGCGCCGGCCTCAGCCAGCACACCGCCAATCGCCAGACCGATACCCGAACTTGCTCCAGTCACCACTGCCACCCGATTTTGAATATCAAATAAATTTGACATTCGAATTCAGTTCAGCGGGCGTGATTCAGGTCAAAAACTTCGTCTGGAAAATATTTTGCCAGTCGGTCGTCACCAGTCAGCGCATGCGCTTCCATGCCTTCCAGCCTGGAGATTCGCGCTGTCACAGCACCTACACTGCGGTTGGACTCACGATTCATACGCTGATATGTGACCGTCTTGATGAACTTGCCGACACTCAAGCCGCCGGTATAGCGGGCTGCACCGCTGGTCGGCAAGATGTGATTGGTTCCGGAGCACTTGTCACCATAGGCAACAGTGGTTTCTTCGCCCAGGAAAAGCGAACCGTAATTCGCCAGATTGTCCAGCCACCAATCAAGGTCAGCGGCGTGAACTTCAAGATGTTCAGGTGCATATTTGTCGCTGACACTGACAGCTTCTTCGCAGGTGTCGGTAACAACGACCTCACCGAAATCACGCCACGCAACCTCTGCTGCATCACGGTTCGGCTGCGGCAGGCGCTCAATATAACGCGGGATCAAATCAATCACCTGCCGTGCCAGGCTTTCGGAGGTTGTCACCAGCCAAGCCGGTGAGTCAGGACCATGCTCGGCTTGTCCGATCAGATCAGAAGCCACAATTTCCGGATCTGCGGTATCGTCGGCAATCACCAGAATTTCAGTCGGTCCCGCAAACAGATCAATGCCAATTTCTCCATAAAGCATGCGCTTTGCTTCGGCCACAAACTGGTTGCCCGGCCCGACCAGAATATCAGCCTCATGTCCGGTAAACAGGCCGAAAGCCATTGCGGCGATCGCCTGGACGCCGCCGACTGCGAGGATCGAATCTGCCCCGCACAGCGAAGCCGTGTAGGCAATAACAGGATTGGCGCCCTGCCCGCTGCGCGGCGGAGAGCATGCAATGACGTTCTTGACGCCGGCGACCTTGGCGGTGGTGACACTCATCACCGCCGAAGCAATGTGGGCATAGCGGCCACCCGGGATATAGCAGCCGGCAGTCGTAACTGGAATCAATTTCTGTCCGGCAATCAAGCCGTCAGACAACTCGACTTCAAACTCTGACAGGCTTTGCAGCTGATGCTCTGCAAACGCCTTGACGCGGCTGTGCGCAAATTGGATATCTTGCTTGAGCGCACTGCTCAGCTCTTCGCTCGCTTTTTTGATTTCAGCGGATTCCATCACCGCGGGTCCGGTCCAGGAATCGAGTTCGCGGGCGTAGTCCATGACTGCCTGCTCGCCGTTTTCGCGAATCGCCTGCAGCATATCGGCGACAACAGAACGCGCCTTGGCAACACGCTCGTCTGAATCTGCGCCGCCTTTTGTACCGATTGCGGTTTTGATTTGATTGATAGCCATTGAAACAATCTATCCGAGGTTGGAGGCGATTAGGCGCTGCGATAAAGTTTCGTCATCACAAATTCACGGTGCCCCAGCGCTTCCGCAGCAGTCAAGCGCCCGTTGCAGGTTCGCACCGTCATATCGATCAGCCGATCACCGGCTTCATCCAGTGTCATTTCACGGCGCAAAATGGCCGAGACATCCAGATCGACATGCTCGCCCATCGTGCGTACGGTTCTGGGATTGGCGGTGAGCTTGATCACCGGTTCAATTGGATGGCCGATGATATTGCCCTGCCCGGTCGGAAATATATGGACGACGAAGCCGGCGGCAGCCTGCAGTGTCACGCACTCCGCCGCAGCCGATGAAGTGTCCATAAAATAGAGTCCTCGGCCCGCCGAAGGCTCCTCCGCCGGCTGCAGTACATCAATATAGGACGTGTGCTTGCCAATCTTTTGCAAATTGCCCAGTGCCTTTTCCTCAATTGTGGTCAAGCCGCCTTCAATATTGCCTTTGGTTGGCTGACTTTCTGATAAATCATTGGTTTTATGCGGCTCGATGACTTCGTCCATATAGGCTTGCCAAGTCGCGAGGAATTTCTCGCCGGCCTCTGGCGTTGCCCCGCGGTCGCGGCATAAAAGCTCAGCCCCGGTGATTTCTGACGTTTCGCCAAAACAGTTCGTCACGCCCAGTGGATCAAGCTTGTCAATCAAATTTCCTACGGTAGGATTGGCGCCGATGCCAGAGGTGGTATCGGATTCGCCGCACTTGTGTGAAATCCATAAGTCCTCAATGCCGCAGGGCTCGCGCCGCAGTTCCGATGCCCAGTGCAGAAAATCCTTGGCTTTGCGCGATGCCGCCGCAATCGTCGCAATATCACCGTTTTGCTCGATTGCAAACCCCTCAACCGGCTTGCCGGTCTTGGCAATGCCATCGACTACACGCTTGGTCCAGCCGGGTTCAATGCCAATCACCACCACCGCAGCCACGTTCGGGTTGCTGCCGGTGCCGATCAGTGTGCGAAAATGCAATTCCAGATCCTCGCCGAACTGCAAGCGACCATAGTGATGCGGCAGCGCCAATGTGCCCTTGATATTGTTCGCCACTGCCTCGCAAGCCGCATTCGACAGATCATCAAGAGGCAAAATAATTACATGATTGCGGATGCCGACGCGTCCATTTTTACGCCGATAGCCGCGAATCTCCAGTGAATCAGCCATTACCATTTTTCCGTTTTAGTGTTGTGTACATGCAGATGCGCTCCCTTGGCGATCGACGTAACTGTGCGTCCGATCGGATGTCCGTATTTGATGACCTGAATGCTTTCTGCAAGGTCAGTCAGGGCAATCTTATGTCCCAGTGGAATATCATCAACGGCATCAACATGCACAGTCGCATCAGATTCCATAATCCAGCCGGTTAAAGTCATGCCTGCCTGTGCGTTTTCTACCACCACGACACCGACTGAATCAGCTTCGTCGTGAACCAGAAAATCAGGTGGCGATGAGTTTGAGCTTGCACTCGTCATGATTTGTTCTACTCTCTACGCTTGTTGATATGCAAAATAATCTAACTTACTTTTAATAGTTTTTCTAACGGCCTCATTACATTGGCAATATAAGGCTTGTTTTTATCAATTTCTGTAAAGCTCAAGCCAATGAGCTCATGTGGAAATACGACCCAGTCCTCCGACTGATTGACAAAATAGTCTGGCACACGGTCAGTCAGGTTTTTCCCAGGCTTGAACCAGGTTGCAGCGACGCGAATGTCCGTCGGTGCATTTTTTCTTGCCCGCCGATGAATATTCTCCACCAATGCCTTGATAGTCAGGCCGGTATCATAAATGTCATCAACAATCAGCAGGCTGTCATCCGGCTCAACCCGGTCGATCAGATATCCAAGACCATGGATGCGAATATCCTCTGCCCGCTTTTCGATGCCACGGTACAGCGACGTTCGAATCGCGATATGATCAGTCTCGATACCATAGTACGCCAGCATCTCTTGTATGGTGATGCCAATTGGCGTGCCGCCCCGCCAGAGGGCAACCAAGTAATTTGGACGAAATCCGCTTTCAATCACTTGCGCTGCGAGCTTGCACGAATCCTCGAATAGCGACGCAGCGGTCAGGTAAATCTTTTCCGTCGCGTGATCTGGATCGCTCATCATTTACCAATAAAAGAAAGAGTCCACGGCAAACAGTGGCACCGTGAAGTCCCGCAACAGTATGTAAGTTGCCGCGTTTTATACTATATTCATCAGCCATCTGCAACACAGGATTGGTACTCACGGATACTTTATTTTTATGCATTTGCCGCATGTTCAAATTCAAGCGTTTGGGTCCGGATAATTCGCAATGCGCATCTGTATTTTTCTCGGTTCACGGATTGGCGAGCAGCCTGAATATCGCGCTGCGGCGCACAAAGCTGGCGAATGCCTGGCAGCGCGCAGGATCGGCGTTGTCTACGGCGGCGCTTCGATTGGATTGATGGGCGAACTGGCACTCTCAGCAAGGAAACATGGCGGTGAGGTTTTCGGTGTCATTCCAACCAATATTGCCGAAGTCGAAATCCCAGCTGACCAAATTACCCGACTGATCTACACGGATACTCTGGCTGAGCGCGAGCGTATCATGTTTGAGATGGCAGATGCATTTCTAGCCTTGCCGGGCGGGATTGGCACGATGGAGGAGGTTTTCACAGTGATTGCCTGGAACACACTGAAATACCACCAAAAGCCAATCGGATTTCTCAATACCTGCGGATTTTACGACAAGTTTATGGATCTGCTGAATTTTCAGTGCAAGCAGGGATTTGTCTCACCGAATTGTATTGAAGAGTTGCTGATTGACCGGTGCGTTGACCGCCTGGTCGCAGCACTGATTGAAAAATCCGCTGGATGGAAGGCTGCGAACTTAGAGACAGATCAAAAACCGGCAAGACCCGCTTAACTTCGCACATGGTGCCCGGGGCCGGACTCGAACCGGCACGGGAGTTATCCCGAGGGATTTTAAGTCCCTTGCGTCTGCCAATTTCGCCACCCGGGCTTCTTGTGCTTGATTCTCGCATGATTCCCGGGTGGAGGCCGGAGCCGGAGTCGAACCGGCGTACACGGCTTTGCAGGCCGCTGCATAACCACTCTGCCATCCGGCCCGGAAACCATCAAATAGGAGGGTGAGAAAACTGTTATTCTCGAAGCAAAATATGGAGCGGAAGACGAGGTTCGAACTCGCGACCTCAACCTTGGCAAGGTTGCGCTCTACCAGCTGAGCTACTCCCGCTTGTTACCGCGTTCCAAAATGAAACCGTGCGGCTCATTTTACTGAAACTGCAAATCAAATTTCAACACGAAATTTTTTCCATATTACGAATTCGACGAAATATCGAATATCACACAGGGTTGCTGGGACAAACGGCTGATTTTGGTATTGATTTGGTCTTCTGTTCACATCACCCAGTGCTCAATATTTTTCGATAGAAAGTCACCAACAGGAATCCCGCCCTCACCTACTAGCAGCACACGCGTGTATGCTCGGCACATCGGCCGTCTGATAGTTCCATGCGATGTTCAAATCTGTGCAAATTTGTCGGGCAGCGGTGGTTTTCCCAACTTGGCGCGGTCCGCTTACAACTTGGATAAATCGCCGCGGCTCCTGCAGGCGACGATGCAGTTGTTTGACTAGAAAACGCTTGTATTTGTATATTTTCATTTGATAACTTATAAAATAAAAAATGTTTTTTATCATTCAAATGATATTTACTTTAACATCTGAGTAATTTTACTCAGTATAGAAACTAAATTTAAAACTCAGTCAATTTGTTTTCCCTGAGCAAGGCAGACAAATGACAATATGAGTTGATGTATGACTGAACGAAATGCTGCAAAAGATTTTTTTATCGCGAAACATGTTGAGCTGATTCGCAATAGGATCTGCTTACAAAATCAAATCGAATTCGAGATACTGAGTAGAGAATGGCAGATCGATAATAACGGGCACAGATAATTTCAAGGTTGCCGTCACGAATACCCGATTGACCTGAATCTGAAGTGCTGTGTACGCACCGTGGCTGCCGACTACTGCTTTTCCAGTAGCACCGGCCAAGCGACGCGCAAGTACAAAACCATCGTCCAAATGGTTAAACCCGCCGCGATATAGAGCAGGATTTCTCCAAGCAGAAGTGTTGACTGACCGTAGATTGAGCCTTTGAACAGCAGCAGTGCGATCGCCGCCATTTGCACACAAGTCTTGGCTTTGGAAAGAAACGTTGTTGCCAAACTCGCTCTTTGCCCCGCTTCAGCCATCCATTCTCGCAACGCAACCACACTGACCTCGCGCGAAACGATGACAATGACCGCCAGAGTAAAACTGAGATTCGAAAAAACTTTTGCAGTAATGGTCTGATCTGCCACGACAAGCACCAATGCCGTGCATACCATCAGCTTGTCGGCAACTGGATCCAAAAAAGCGCCGAATGACGAGGTCTCTTGCAGCCTGCGAGCCAAAAAGCCATCCAGCCAGTCCGTGACAGCGGCCAATACGAAGATGCCAACGACGAGGTAATACTGATCACGTGGAAAAAGTAAATAAAACACCACAAAGACTGGAATCGCAGCGATCCGCGCCAAGGTAAGAATATTCGGAAGGCTTAATGGCATACCCGTCAACGTCCATGTATCTCATGATGAATTTTATGTGCTAACGAAATACTGATTCCATTGACTTGCTGCAGTTCGTCAATGCTTGCGCGCGAGATGCCTTGCAAGCCGCCGAAATGCTTGAGCAATGCTGACCTTCGGCGCTGTCCGACACCTGGAATCCGCTCCAGCAGCGACTGCTTCTGAGCTCGCAGCCTTCGGTTGCGGTGACCCATTAAAGCAAATCTATGCGCTTCATCCCGCACCTGTTGCAAAATCAGCAGCGCCAGTTCATCCACAGGCAGCGGCTCGCTGCTTTGCGGCACCCAGATTTGCTCTTGTCCAGGCCGGCGCTCTGGACCTTTGGAAATTGCAGCAATGCGAATATCGGCGATCTGCAATTCATCAAGCACCTCGAGCGAGCAGCTCAGCTGTCCTTTGCCGCCATCGATCAAAATCAGGTCGGGCAATTTGCCGTGGTTGTCCCGCACTTTGCGATAGCGGCGATTCAGTGCGCTTCGCAAAGCTCCATAATCGTCTGCCGCCGAAACATCTTCAATATTCATGCGACGGTACTCGGATTTGATGGGGCCGCTTTGATCAAAGACGACACAGGACGCCACGGTCTTTTGTCCGGAAATGTGGCTGATGTCAAAACACTCAATTCGCGATGGCGGTTCGGTCAGGTCAAGTGATGCAGCAAGCGATTGAAACCGCTGCTCCAAGGACTCTTTCTGATCCAGCCGGCGGCGAATCGCATCGGTTGCATTGGTTTGTGCAAGTTCAATGAGCTTGACTTTTGCGCCGCGCACAGGATGCTTGATATTTATGCGCGAGTCGCTGCGCTGGTTGAGCGCAGCCTCGATCAGTGCAAGACCATAGATTTTCCGATCAATGAGGATCAGCGATGGTGTTTCGCGTTCGAGGTAATAGCGTGGAATGAATTCAGCGAGCGCATCACTGAGTTCCACTTCTGCCTTCGGTGTCAGAAAGAAAGTTCGATAATCGACATTGCGCCCGCTTCTGAACATCACCAGTTGAATGCACAGCAGGTCGCCATAGCCGACAATCGCAATGGCATCGGTGTCGCCTCGACTGCCGTCGACGGACTGAGATTCGCGCAGACGCTGAATTGCGGCGATGCGGTCACGGTACTTCGCTGCGGATTCAAAATCCAGATCCGCCGCACTTTGCTCCATCTTGCGCATCAGGTATTCATTTAAATCGACATTTCTGCCGGCCAGGAAATCCAGCACCTGCTTGACATCCTCACCGTATGCCGCTGCGTCGATCAAGCCGACGCAAGGTGCAGTGCAACGGTGAATCTGGTACTGCAGGCACGGGCGAGACCGGTGTCTGAAAAATGAATCTCGACATTGGCGAACAGGAAACACTTTCTGCAATTGGGAGAGCGTTTCGCGCACGGCGGCCGCGCTGCTGAATGGACCAAAATAGCGGCCGGCTTCCTTGCGGCTGCCGCGGTAAAAACTGAGTTTTGGAAACTCATGAGAATCATCGACTCGAATATATGGATAGCTTTTGTCGTCACGCAGATTAATGTTGTAGTGCGGCTGGGAGGTTTTGATTAGATTGTTTTCTAACAGCAGCGCCTCGGTCTCTGAGACGGTGACGATGGTCTCAATTTTGGCGGCGTGCCGCATGACCGTCTCAATGCGGTGCGACAAGCCTGACGGACGAAAATATGAGCGGACCCGGTTACGCAGATTCTTGGCTTTGCCGATATACAGCGGGGCATCTTTTTCGTCCTTGATGATGTAGACCCCGCTCGAAGAGCTGATGGTCTTGAGGAATTCAGTTACAGGCTTGCCTTCAGTGGCAGTGGCTATGACGGACACGACTCAATTTTTCGCTCACGGGCAGATGCCCGATTATTTTTGAACGACCGCGATATTGAATTAAGGGCCATGGCAGCGCTTCATTGGCAAAAAGACTGAACAAAGGGCTGGAAACATAGATTTTCGACAGACGGATAATCCCGCTGCATCATACATTGCCCTTTGAATCGCCATTCATTCGACACCTTTCGTCAGTCGGAAAGGTTGATTGCATTCACACCCATGCTATTTTACAGATTGCCGAATTTGTCCACAGCGCATTTGACTCATCACCTGACGAACGGTTGCCATTTGCAATCGACGAATTTTGTTATGCACACAAAACCGTACCAATGAATTTTCATCTGTTCAATCTGCGAGGATTCTCAACGACGGAGATTATGCCTTCGGACAAATGCATCATCAGCCGCCATTGATTCAATTTACCCTGGCGTTTGACTGCAAATCCACTGGAACGTTCCGATTCTCCTATACTTAGCCACGAGGTCGCGGGCTGCGATTCGGCAAATGATTTTGGCTGAGCAGTCCATGGGCTTCAATGACTCTGCACACTGCAACTGATGCCTATCAAGCAAGGACACCCACTCGCCATGAAAATATCCGCATTCGATGTCAAAATTGGCAATCTCATTGAGTTCGATGGATCGCTATGGAAAGTCTTGAGAAAAAACCACGTCAAGCCTGGCAAAGGCGGCGCATTCGTTCAGCTTGAGCTCAAAGACATAGCGGCTGGCACAAAGCGCAATGATCGCTACCGATCGGACGACAAACTGGAAAAAGCGTTCGTTGAAGGACGAAAAATGCAATATCTCTACAGTGAGGGCGACCGTTACTACTTTATGGATATGGATTCATATGATCAGCTTGAGCTGACTTCCGAGGATTTGCCGGATCAGGTCGGATACCTGATCCCGGATATTGAGGTTCAAGTCAACCTCTACAACAACGCACCGATTGGAGTCGAATTGCCAGATCAAGTCATTTTGGAGGTGACCGAGACAGAAGGCGTTGTCAAAGGGCAGACTGCAGCCGGCTCGGCCAAACCAGCGACTTTGGAGACCGGTATTCGCGTCAATGTGCCGACGTTTGTCAACATCGGTGACCGGATAAAAGTAAATACCGACAGCGGCGACTATGTTGAGCGCGCCAATTGACTCCGCATGTTAAAATGCGGCGTGCAAACGCAAAACTCAGGTTTGCGATACTAGTGCAGAAAATCGAGGCCAGAAACAGTACATATTCAAAAAAACGACCTGCAAGATCAAGTTCTGACAGGTCGTTTAATTGAATAAGGAGGAGTAATGATTTGTGGATTTTTTCTAACGTTCCACAGCGTTAAAACTACTTCTTGACGACCGCTGTCGCAGCAGGAAAGATGCTGGCATTTGCATACTTTTCCCACAATGACAGGTAGGCGCCGTAAGCTTCGTTGCCAAGCTCCAAGGCTGACAGCACAGCTTTCTTGGATGAATCGAGTGCGATCGCATTCCAGTTTTCGCGTGTCTGCACGTAATCCTCAAGCGTCTTGACTTTCATCCAGTCGGAAGCCTGTTTGGATGAATTCTCAACCAATTCCTGGGTCGTTTTGACAGACAACTCAATCGAGCTGTTGACCAGGTTTGAGTTCAATGCGGTCGCTTCATTCGCGAAATCAAATAAGTTATTTTTCATTTTCCGTTCCTGTATTGATGAAAATTGAATCATGTTGCAACGCAATATAAACATTCTTGAGGTCGATTTCAATAGGAAGGGACAAAAATTTTTCAAAAAAACCTTAAAAAATCGTTCATTGTCTGCGAAACGAGTAATAAACAAAATAAGAACATATATTTAAAAAATAATATCTGAATAAACTGGATTCAAGATAATTTATGAATAATTTGCACTGATGTTGCGCATATGCAACATCAGTGCTTTCCTATAAATTGTTGCAGTGCATCTAAAATTTGAATTGATCCATCTTTTCCGAAGCAATCATGGATTAGTGCGGCTGAATTGTTCGCGGGACTGGCGCGGCAACACGCTGATTGCGAGTCAGATTCGCGTCCCGCACTTCATGAGAAAGAAAGTCGCGTCGACGGACCCTGGCGCCGGTCGAGGCGCAGAGCGCTCTTGCCTTGGGATTTGTTTCCGCCTAAGCAAAGAGTTCCGCAAACTGCTGATGCAGCCGATCGAAGTCACGCATCAAAGTGGCTTTACCCGGGCGCAGCTTTTCATACTGCCAAGACACCTCGCGCCACAGCTTTGGACTCTTCTCAAGCGCCGCAAGCGCTGCATCGGTTTCTTCAAGGCTTTGGCAGATCAGGACGATGTCGCATCCGCTGCCAATCGCCGTCAAAACGCGCGTTTCCATGTCGCCGGCCTCAGCCGCCGCCTGCATAGACAGATCGTCACTGAAAACCACGCCATAAAATGACAGCGCTTCGCGCAGCACATGATCAAGCCAGAATGACGAATAGGTCGGAATCGCTGAGGTGATATGCGGATAAAGGACATGTGCCGTCATGACCGCCGCCAGTTGCGTGCTGAGCCGGCGGTATGGCAGCAAGTCACACGCAAGAACTTCTTGAATCTGGCGGTTGTCCTCCGGGGTTTCATAGTGCGAGTCTTCTTGCACATGACCGTGCCCGGGAAAGTGTTTGCCCACCGCCTGCATGCCGGCTTTCTGCATGCCGCGCGTCCACGACTGCGCCAGTTCAGTGACCACCTGCGGACTGCTATGGAACGCGCGGTCGCCGATGACTTGTGAATTGGCTGAACCGATATCCAGTACCGGGGAAAAACTGATATCGATGCCCAGCTCAAGCAGCTGTGACGCCATTATGTAGGCTCCCATTTCAGCCGCATCATTGCCGAGATCCTGATTCTCGTCGTAGAGGTCACCGTAGCGTCGCTGGGCCGGCAGCAAGGTTACGCCCGTTTTGATGCGCTGCACCCGTCCGCCTTCCTGATCGATTGCGATCAGCAGCGGCGGATTCTGCAGCGCATGAATTTCACCTGTCAATGCGCGAACCTGATCGGTCGATTCGACATTGTGCGCGAACAGCACGACACCGCCAACACCCGGATGCAAGAGTCGCTCACGATCGACCGCAGTCAGCTCCGGCCCGGCGACCGTTGTCATGATCGGTCCCAATGATACCTGTCGCTCACTGGTCATGGCGCAGCCGTCTCTTTAATATGGACCAGTGTGCCGACCTCAACCATGTTGAACAGTTCAATCACCTCGCGATTGTGCATTTTTACGCATCCATGCGAACTTCGTATACCCATTGAATCGTCATCGGGACAGCCATGTATATAAATGTAACGGCGCATTGTGTCAACCGAACCGAGTCGATTGAAGTTCTTCTCAAGTCCGCTCAGCCACAAAATGCGAGTCAAAATCCAGTCACGTCCAGGCCACTGCGCGCGCAGCGAAGCCGAGTAAACTTCATTCGTTGGACGTCTGGCCACCAGCACTGAGTTTTCTGCAAGGCCGCCGCCAATCTTGGCGCGAATCTGATGCCAGCCGCGCGGTGTGCAATAGCTGCCATTTTCTTCCCCGGACCCGTTTGCCGCCGTCGATACCCTCGCGCGCATGACGGCTTCACCAGCAGCGCTGTAAGCGGTCAAATGCTGCGCCGACAAATCGATTTCAACGAACATGATGACGATCGATCTAGGATGCCTTCGCATAACGCTGCTGGATTTCCTTCAGAAGCCCCTCGACAGCGTCTTCGATCATATCGAGCACATGCTCAAATCCGTCGCCGTCTCCATAGTACGGATCCGGCACCTCCCGCTCGCTCCAATGGGGTGCGAAATCCATCATCAGGCGAACGCGGTTCACCTGGCGGCTTGATGCCATTGAAAGGAGATCCCGATAATTGCACTGGTCCATGGCAATAATGTAGTCGAATTCGGCGAAGTCGCGTACGTTGACTTGTCGGGCCCGCAGATTGTCAATGCGCACGCCGCGATTGGCCGCCGACAGAATTGCGCGCTGATCAGGCGGACGGCCGATATGGTAGTCTCCGGTACCGGCAGAATCGGCCTGCACTCTGATCTGAATGCCGGACGATGCCAGTCGGTGCCGCATCACGCCTTCGGCGGTCGGCGAGCGGCAGATGTTGCCGAGGCAAACAAACAATACACCGACTGAATCTTGGATGGGCTTGTCGGCGACCATGATTATGGCTGATCCTTTTGCGACTGGATCAGTCGCTCGACGCGCCGCAAATCGGCGCGGGTATCAACAGAGGCCGCCACATGCCTGTCGTCGATAAAGACAGCGATGCGATCGCCATGGAAGAGTACGCGCAGCTGTTCCAACTGCTCGCACCGCTCAATCGCGCACCGCGGCCGCTGTGTGTGCTTGCGCAGATAACCGGCCCGGTAGCCATAGATTCCGATGTGATGCAAGCCAATGGATTCGGACGATACAGTCCAGTCGCCGGCAGGAATCGCCGTCCTTGAAAAATAAAGCGCATATCCGTCTTGATCGACGACGCATTTGACGACATTGGGATTGGACCAGTCCTTGGGACTGACAAGCGGTTTGGCGGCAGTCGCGACACTCGCCTGGGTGCGCTCGGTGAGACTGCGGGCGACAGCGTTGATCATTTCAGGGCGCACCAATGGCTCGTCGCCTTGCACGTTCACGATGATTCGATCGCTGTCGATGCTGAGTATCTCGGTTACGCTTGCAACGCGATCAGTCCCAGTCGCGATATCGGCCGCTGTCCAGCAGATTTTGGCGCTGGTGGTGCGTTCCACCTCGGCGGCAATGCGCTCATCATCGACCGCCACCACCACTTGCCGGGCAGCGCTGCGCTGCGCGCGTTCCACCACGCGCCGAATCATTGACTTGCCACAGAGATCCGCCAGCATTTTGCCTGGAAAGCGCTGTGAAGCATGGCGCGCAGGAATGACCACATCGAATTCAGGATGCATCAGTACGTCCCGATGAAGGCAAAATCCCATATTGAGTCAGTTTCGTATCCAATGCGGCAACAAATCCGGCAGCCGGTTTTGCGCTGACTTCGACAAACCACCAATTCGGCTGCGCAAATTGTTCACATTTGACCGCATCTTTTTCCGTCATGATGACCGTGTGCTGCGCCTTGATGAGCGGCGCAAAGTCGCGTTCGCTGAAACGGTGGTGATCTGGAAATTCATGCGCTGTGAATTCGAGATTGTGATCGCGCAGCAGCGTAAAAAATGAATCCGAATTGCGGATCGCACAGACGGCTGCCAGTTTCTTTGTGCCAAGCGAGCGCAGCTCCGCCGTTGTTGTCATGTCGCTTAGGTTTACCATTTTCACCGGCTCCAGATCCATTGACCATTCATCCGCTCTGCCCTCGCCTTTGATCAGTCGCAAGTCAAACGCACACAAGCGGGAAGCGCGCTCACGAAGCGGACCCGCAGGCAAGCAGAAGCCATTGCCGAACCGCTCTTGACCGTCGACCATCACAATCGTCATGCTCGGCTGCAGCGCATAATGCTGCAAGCCGTCATCTGCAACAAACACATCGCAGTTGTATTCGCGCAGCAGCAGATGCAGCGCATCGACGCGGTGTTTAGCTATGGCCACCGGAGCACCCGTGCGGCGTGCGATCACAACGGGCTCATCGCCAAACTGGGCTGGGTCGCGGCTCGCGTCCACCAGTGCGGCGCCCGTGCGCGTATTGCTACTATAGCCGCGACTCACGATGCCCGGGCGAAAGCCGCGCTGCTGAAGAAATTCAACAAGCCATATGGTCAATGGGGTTTTTCCAGAACCGCCTACTGTCAGATTGCCCACGATGATCACAGGCCGGTCAAACCGAGCCACTGGCAAACAGCCGCTTGAGTACAGGAATCTTCTGATTTCGGTGACGATCCAGTAAATCACGCTGAGCGGCCACAGTGCCATCGCGTAGCGATTGCGATCTTTCCAGATAGATTGAAAAAATCGATCAAGTTTCACTGCGCTCCGACAGACTGTTGCAGATTGCCGGTTTGCGCACGGACAGGTCGGCGCGGCGGGATTTGGTCATAATCGATGGTAGCGGCGCCGTTATAGACAAGAAAATGCCGCCCTTTCGCTCTGGCGATCATTGTTACCCGCAAATCTTGCGCCAATTCCAGCCCCATGTAGGTCACGCCAGATCTTGAAAGCAGTATTGGTATGCCCATGTGCGCGACTTTCATCACGATTTCAGAAGTCAGACGGCCAGTCGTATAGAAAATCTTGCTGCCGCCGCTGGTACCATCCATCCACATTTGCCCCGCGATTGTATCGGCCGCATTATGCCGCCCCACATCTTCAACAAAAAGCTCGATCGACGTATCTTGACACAATGCACAGCCATGCACAGCCCCTGCTTGGCGATAGATTTCGTTGTATTCGGAAATGTTCTTCAGCAAGCCATACAGAGTCGACTGCCTGACCTGGGCCTGCGGCAGCGGCTGTTCGTAGATCTTGTTGAGATTGTAGGCGAATACAGTTCCCTGTCCGCAGCCGGTCGTGACGGTCCGCTGCGACATTTTGTCTTCCCAGTCATCAATGCCCTGCCCTCGGTGCGTTTTCACTTCCGCGGCTTCTTGCTCCCAGTCCACGTCAATGGACTTGACGGCTTCGACGGACTCGATCAGGCGCTGATTGCGCAAATATCCGAGTGTGAGCAATTCCGGATGCGTCCCGAGAGTCATCAAGGTCACGACTTCGTGCCCATCCACATTGATCGTCAGCGGAAACTCTCCGGCAACTCGCATATCGCGCTTGTCACCGAATTCATCCACCGCCTCGACTGGATGCGTCGGCTTCAGTCCTGCTTCTGTCAGAACCGGTCGGTTCGATAGTTCGGAAGAGGCTGCCATAGATGTTTTTTTCGATACCGCATTAATTAAGCTTGGAGCAACTTTTCACAACTGAATTTTACGGTAATGAACGGCGTGGCATATACTAACCGAAATTGAATTTTTCTGATCTATGCTCAAGTGTGCTCATAAAAGGATATTCCGCAAGATTTCTCCGAAGCATTTGTCGCACTATTTCTTCAGAGTTTAGCATAAAATTCAGACAAGCTTGACTAGATGCAAGCCTATCTTTAGGATTTATCGGTCGCAAGACTATACTCTGCCACTCGCAACGGTCGTTCCGACTCGGTGAGGTAAGTTCTTATTTCTTATTGCGAAAGCACCCACTAATTTTTCGGGCATTGCGCCGTTTTAGATCGCTTTTCAGAATCAATCATTAAGATTCCTCAGATTATATTATGATAATATGCGAACGATTAAACTTAACTCTTCGCTATGCTAAGCGATGCGATGATCAAGATTTCTCTGTGACATTATCAAGTCATTATCAAGTCCCGCTAAATCGGGCACCCTCTGAATAGGATAGTCCTTAGACTCGGCAAGAGGCAAAGCATTACCATGAGCTATGATTAGATTGCAGTGGCATGGCATCAGACTTGGACGAGGTAAAAAGAAGTTATCCATGAAAACTATCGTAATTTCGTTGTTCGCACTTATGGTGATGTCTTCAGTCGCGTTGGCTGAGGAATGCATAATTGAAGATTGGAAGTCGATTTATCAAGATACAATGCAGGCGCTTATTATTGAAGGCGTAACCACCTGCAAGTCTGGCCAGATTCAACTGCGTCTTTACGATGGTGAAGGAGATGGTCGAGAGTTTTTCGGCGTAGAAACAGGTTATATTCAAGGATATATTTTTGAAATTTTTCTGATCCCTGCTGAGAAGCCAAACAAATTGTCAATTGAATACAATATTGACGGAGGGTAAGCGCAATGCGAAAAGCGGGTGGGATCATAGCGGTTATTGCTGGTATTTTTGCAGTTTTTGCAGCTGGATTTACTTTATTTGTAGGTGGCTTTGGAAATGCTTTAGAGGCTGAAAATGCAGATACCGTTATCCTGCTGGGATGGGGTGGTGTCTTGTTTTCATTTCTGACCATCGTTCTCGGTGCCTTGATGCTTGCTGTCCAAGGACGGTTTGTGGCAGTTTTGATGATATTATGTTCAATTGGAGGCGCAATACTTGGCGGAACATTTGTTGCAGTATTTATGATATTGGCACTTATTGGCGGACTTTTGGCACTATTTGACAAAAAATCAAAACCACCAGCGGAATCTGTGGATTCTTAAAAATGTCAAATTAAATTCAGTTATCACTGAAACATTTGTCAAGCGAGAATCATACTGTTGACATCAAAAAATGTATTCATCTTTCCATCTATTGTCATTTCATCATTCGTTTTTCCGTTCCTTCCATATAACACTTCCATATAACAGTTTGTACGTGATTTCCCTTTAGCAGTCCACAGTGAGACGCAGGACTATTGCCAACTATAACGTTAAAACGTACATTCACCCAATTCCAGCAGACTAAATTTCTTAAGGGTATCCAATTCGTTCTTTGTTCGGTGGACTTTTCCAGCAAATTACGGCCTCTATCTTATCTTGATAACTTTAGGATATCATGGAAAATGGAATCGTTTTTTATTTCAGCACCAAGACGGACGAACTCAATTTGTACATTCTTGAACATCTCCATATTTGCAACGTTGTTTAATTAATCTCTCATACTCCTCTCAACGCTCCATTTAACACCAATACTGATACTGACTACAGGTGCCTTCTTCCATGGCGGTTATCCCTCCGCAATATACAATGTCAATCGTCATGCAGCGCACGACGAAAATTTTTAATGGCTGGGAGACAATTCAGTGGGAACTGGCAGCGGTGCTGTCAGACCCCGATGGCCCAAAGTCATTGCAAAGCCCTATTGCGCTGCGAGAATCCGATGCGCAGGCCCAGTACATGTGGAAAGGACTGCAGTTGAAACTGTATGTTGATGCCTGCGAGGGCTATTGGTTCAACCTCATGTCAGAGACACCGTTTGCGTTTGTGATCTGCGAGCAGGATCTGGATGAGAACGAGCCGCCACTGCCATTGCTGATTTCCGTTTCTCAGGATGAGGCGGGAGCGCACTTGGAGACCGACTCGCTGGTCCTGTCCGGTCCGCTGCCGCCAGATCTCCGTGATAAGACTGAGGAGTTCGTCGTCAATCACTATGTGCCCCAGGTCAAAAAGAAACGCAAACGCCGCAACTGGTCCGAAGAATCCGAACGCATGTCGCCGGACATGCCTGACCGGCAAAACAATCAAGTGTAACCATGGCTGACACCCTGATCCATCGCTGGTCACAGCGCAAAAACCGGCCGCAGTCGAGCTCCCCTGAGACTGAATCGGCACAAGACGCGGGTCTGAATCCCGCGAATGCGGCAAACGCAGTCGAGCGTGAAACATTTCCGCCTGCGCCGGATGGGGTGACGAATCCGGCTGCCGGCGAGACGCAAGAACCAAAACCAGAGCCGCTCGAACTCCCGCCGCTCGATTCGCTTGATGAGAACAGCGATTACTCGGCATTCATGGCTGAAGGCGTTGACGAGAAAATCAAGAAACTCGCGTTGCGCAAGCTGTTTAAATCGGCGGTATTCAACATCCGCGACGGTCTTGATGACTATGATGATGACTTTACCACTTTCGAAGAGTTGGGCGACATCGTAACGTCAGACATGAAATTTCAGCAGCAGCGACTCGCTGCGGAAAAAGAACAGGACGAGCGTGATGCGGTTGCGCAGGCGACTGCTGATGAGCCCGTTTCAGAAGCGGAGTCGCAGGCAGAAGAATCCGCAGCCGCGACTGACAGCGACGTGGATGCGACCGATGAATCCCACCCGCACAAACCGCAAGCGGCCGCTGACTCAAGCGTGAGCGAGGATGCGCCTGACCCGGGAGCTGGCGGGTCGGATACGCTGGCAGAAACTGCACCGAGCAGCCCGGATGCCGGTTGACCCGCATCGCACCCAATTACGATATTCGATTCAAAATATGAGCCTATTTGAACATCTCGCGGACCTGCCAGCGCATTCGAGCAACGGCCAGGCTCGCGCACACGCGCTGGCCAGTGTCGAAGTTGATACGCCGGCAACCTCTCTGGTCGGTTACAGCTCCGCTGGAAAACTGCTTGTAATCGGTTCCGAAGCCAGCGTTGCACAGGTCTATCTGCTTGCTGAGAAAGCCGCCGATGCGCTGCATTACCTGATTCTCAAAAACGATCGCCAGCCAGATGATGCGGCGAGCGCGTCCGCGATGGTGCCGCGCGCCGCATTTCGCGCCAGCGAATGCGCAATCAGCGGTCACCTCGGTTCATTTTCAGTGGTGGTGACAAAAGAAGATAAGACTTTCGACTTGGGCGAGGTCGCTGGCATTGACTCACGCAAATTTGATCTGATTTTCGATCTGAGCGCGGCGCGTGTGATGCCGGCAGCGGTCAGTCCATTCGGCTACAAGTGGCTGGCCCCGGAACAGGCCGGCGATGAACGTGTTGCTGTTGAAATGGCAGAGCTTGCTGAACTGACAGGCAACTTTGAAAAACCAAAGTATTTCAATTATAACCCTGACATCTGCGCGCACGCCGACAGCGGCATCACCGCGTGCACCCGCTGCATTGACGCCTGTGCAACCGATGCCATTATCTCGATCGGCACGCAGGTGGAAGCCAATCCCCACTTGTGCCAGGGACTTGGCGCCTGCGCGGCAGCCTGTCCGACCGGAGCGATGACGTATGCCTACCCGCCGCCATCGGCAATGATGGAAACGCTGCGGCAGGTACTGAAGACCTACCGTGATGCGGGCGGTCAAGATGCGGTGATCATATTCTTCGACACCGAAAACGGCAAAGACCGCATCCGCCGCCACCTGTCGACGATGCCGGAGAATTTCCTCCCGATGGAAGTTGAGGAAGTCGGCTGTATCGGGCTTGATATATGCTTGGCGCTGCTCGCCTATGGCGCGAGCGGCGCAAAAATTCTATGCGCGCACCGGGTCGAAGCCATGATCCAGGAACTCCGTGATCAGACTGCTTTGCTTGATGCGCTTCTGAGTGGCATGGGCTACACTGCCGGGGCTGTTGAGATCGTCGTGCCGGATGGCGATGAAGCCGGCGATGATCAATGGCTGCACTGCAACCATGTCAATTCACCTGCATTTGCGCCGGCGACATTTATGCCAAGCGGCATCAAGCGCACGGATATGCGCATTGCGCTCGAGCACCTGCACGCACAGTCGCCGCTCAAGCCGGCGGCAATCGCGCTGCCAGCGCATGCGCCGTTCGGTGAGATTCATGTGAATCAGGATACCTGCACATTGTGCATGGGGTGCGTGTCGGTCTGCCCGGCGGCAGCGCTCGAATCCGGCGGCGACGTGCCCAAGCTCAGTTTTATCGAGAACAACTGTGTGCAGTGCGGATTGTGCGAATCCGCCTGCCCGGAAAACTCAATTGCCCGCAGTCAGCGCTACGTGTTCGAGACCGACCCGAGAATGCGGGCCCGCACCCTGAATGAGGATGCCCCGTTTCACTGCCGCATGTGCGGCAAGCCGTTTGCTTCAAGCGTCATGCTGAACCGCATGAAAGAAAGGCTCAAAGATCATCATATGTTTCAGAGCGCCGATGCGATCATGCGTTTGGAGATGTGTGAAGACTGTCGCGTCAAAGACATGTTTGCAGCGGAAGGCGGATTCCCGAGACAATGGCTGTAGCTTGCGCGCAATAGCGATCGGCTGCAAAGATCGCAAGATCGCAAAATCATTTTTGACATGGCAAAAATAATAGTTTATCATCGCCGCCAGCAATACGATCAAAGCGTCCGCCCTACGCAAAATACACAAAGGATGCTTGATCCAAATGCGAGGAGAAATGGAGAATTTGGAGACGTACCGAACTGTTTCCCAAGAGGATCAATTTCGGGCCACTTATTATTTTATGCTGTCCAAATTGCTGTCGCAGCCCCCGACTGCTGACACACTGGCCGGCATTGCCACTTTCGGTGTCACTCCGGGCACCGCAGACAGCCCGTTTCTAAAATCCCTCAATGCGCTCGCCAATGCCTGCGCGGGCGACTGCGATCTTGAGTCGCTCGATGATGAGTATCACGATCTGTTTGTGGGGCTCGGACGCGGCGAGGTGGTGCCGTACAGTTCCTGGTACATCGCCGGATTGATGATGGACAAGCCGCTGAGCAGCGTTCGCCAAGACCTCAAGGCCTTGGGCATTGAGCGTGAAGACTATCATCGAGAGCCAGAAGATCATGCCGCTGCGCTGTTTGACGTGATGGGCATCTTGATCGAAGCCGGTGACCAGTTCCAGTTCAAGGCGCAGCAGACCTTCTTTGGCCGTCACTTGAAGCCGTGGATCAGAAAATTCTTCAAGGACCTGGGTGCTGCCAAAAAAGCAGATTTTTATCGTGAAGTGGGTGAATTTGGCGTTGAATTCATCGACTTCGAAACCGAATACCTCGAGATGCCGGTGTAAGTCGGCGATTGTGGTATGTATGTGACGTCATTATTAACATACACATGAGGAGAGTAGCTATGAAAAGTAGCCATTCAGTGGACCGAGATTCTCGGCGAAACGCTCTCAAAGGTATGGCAGTGCTTAGCGGCGCTGCTGTGATTTCTGGCTCGGCCGTTGCGTCGGCGGCAGATATCAGTACCGAAGAGAAGCCAAGCGTTGCGCCGCAGAAACTTGGATATCGTGAAACAGAGCATGTTCGGGAATATTACCGACTGGCTCGTTTCTAACAACTTCGGAGGCTTAGTATGAAACTAGTAAGAAGCACCGATAGCGGCATTGTGCCGGGCTTGAGCTCAGCCGGTGAAGCTATCAATCGCCGAACGTTTCTGAAGCGTTCGGGTGTGGCCTTAGGCGCTGGTGCTGCAGCGACGATGTTCGCGCCTCAGTTGATGAAAAAGGCACAGGCGGCCTCGCCTGGCTTTTCACCAATGGAAGGCGTGGCAACGGAGATCCGCAAGAGCGTGTGTACGCACTGCTCGGTGGGCTGCGGCGTGGTTGCTGAAGTGCAAAACGGAGTCTGGACAGGTCAAGAGCCTGATTTCGATTCTCCGTTCAATCTTGGCGGGCACTGCTCCAAAGGCGCGACCGTCAGAGAGCATGGCATGGGCGGCAAGCGCTTGCGCTACCCGATGAAACTGGTCGGCGGCAAGTGGAAGCGCCTGAGCTGGGACGAAGCGGTCGATGAGATCGGTGATCAGCTGCTGGCAATCCGTGAGCAGTCCGGTCCGGATTCCGTCTACTGGCTGGGTTCCGCCAAGCACAACAACGAGCAGGCTTACCTGTTCCGTAAATTCGCGGCGATGTGGGGAACGAACAACGTTGACCACCAGGCGCGTATCTGTCATTCAACCACGGTTGCAGGTGTTGCCAACACTTGGGGCTATGGCGCAATGACGAATTCGTACAACGATATGCACAATTCCAAAGCGATGTTCTTCATCGGCTCGAATGCCGCTGAAGCGCACCCGGTGGCAATGCAGCATATTCTGCGTGCGAAAGAGCTCGGATCCAAGATGATTGTCTGCGATCCCCGCTATACCCGAACTGCTGCGCATGCGGACCATTTTGTCCGCTTCCGACCTGGAACTGATGTTCCATTGATCTGGGGTGTGCTGTGGCATATTTTCGAAAACGGCTGGGAAGATAAAACCTATATCAACCAGCGCGTTTATGGTATGGACGAGATTCGCCAGGAAGTCGCCAAATGGACTCCGGAAGAAGTCGAGCGCGTTACCGGAACACCGCCGGAAGTTGTGCGCGGAGCCGCCGAGATTATGCATGAGAATCGTCCAGGCACCATCGTGTGGTGCATGGGCGGGACCCAGCATACGACCGGCAACAACAACACACGGGCATACTGTGTGCTGCAGCTGGCTCTGGGCAACATCGGCAAATCCGGCGGCGGCGCCAACATCTTCCGCGGACATGACAATGTCCAAGGGGCAACCGACTTGGGTGTGCTGTCACATACTCTGCCGGGCTACTACGGGCTGTCGAGCGGCGCGTGGAAGCATTGGTCAAGAGTCTGGGACCTTGATTATGAATGGGTTCAAGGACAGTTTGACGCAGCTGAAGTCGAAGGCGACAATGGCAAGCCCACGCAGCCGATGAACTACCGCGGCATTCCGGTGTCCCGCTGGATTGATGGAATTCTTGAAGACAAGGACAACATCGGACAGCGAGACAATGTGCGCGCCATGATCTACATGGGTCATGCCGTCAACAGCCAGACACGCGGTCCAGAGATGAAGGCGGCGATGGAGAAGCTTGACCTGATGGTCATTGTTGATCCGTATCCGACCCATGCAGCCGTGATGAACGATCGTACCGATGGCATTTACCTGCTGCCGGCATCGACGCAGTTCGAAACGTATGGATCTGTAACCGCATCAAACCGCTCAATTCAGTGGCGCGATAAGGTCGTGGATCCGGTGTGGGAGTCATTGCCTGACCATACCATCTTGTACAAATTCTCAAAGAAACTCGGTTTTGCTGACGAATTTACCAAGAATATCCAGGTCAACGGCGATGAGCCTTTGGTTGAGGATGTCACGCGCGAAATCAACCGCGGTATGTGGACCATCGGCTATACCGGTCAAAGTCCTGAGCGACTCAAGATGCATATGGCGAACAAGCGTACTTTCAATACCACCACCTTGAAGGCCGAAGGCGGTCCTGCAGATGGTGACTATTATGGTATGCCGTGGCCATGCTGGGGCAATCCGGAGATGAACCATCCGGGCACACCGGTTCTTTACAACACCGAGTTGCCAGTAGCCGAAGGCGGCCTGTGTTTCCGCGCCCGTTTCGGTACGGAACGCAATGGTGTCAATCTGCTGGCCGAAAATTCCTATCCAGTCGGTTCTGAAATTCGCGATGGCTATCCTGAATTCTCAGACAAGACGCTCAAGCAGCTGGGCTGGTGGGGAGATTTGACCGCAGAGGAGCAGGCTGCTGCTGAAGGCAAGAACTGGAAGACGGACTTGTCAGGCGGAATCCAGCGTGTCGCAATCGCGCATGGCTGTGCGCCGTTTGGAAACGCCAAAGCGAGATCGGTCGTCTGGACCTTCCCGGATCCGGTGCCGTTGCATCGCGAACCGCTCTACACGCCAGATCGTGAAATGGCAGCCAAATATCCGACCTATGCGGACCGCAAGCGCTTTTATCGCTTGCCAACGCGTTATGGATCGATCCAGGCTGTCGATTATTCCGGCGAGTATCCGCTGATTCTTACCAGTGGCCGTCTCGTGGAATACGAAGGCGGCGGTGAGGAGCAGCGCTCAAACCCATGGCTGGCTGAACTGCAGCAGGATATGTTCGTTGAAATCAATCCCAAAGATGCCAACGATCACAGTATCCGCGATGATCAGATGGTGTGGATCATGACGCCGGAAGGCGCCAAGATTCATGTCAAGGCAATGGTCACAAGGCGTGTTGCACCGGGCGTGCTGTTTACACCGTTCCATTTCGGCGGCTGGTTCCAAGGCAAGGACTTGTATGACAAGTATCCTGAAGGAACCGCACCCTACGTTCGAGGTGAAGCCTGTAATACAGCGTTCACATACGGATATGACTCAGTAACTCAAATGCAGGAGACGAAAGTGACTCTCTGCAAACTCAGCACTTAGCAGGAGGTGGTAAAAATGGCACGAATGAAATTTTTGTGTGATGCCGAAAGGTGTATTGAGTGTAACGCTTGTGTTACTGCCTGTAAAAACGAGAATGAGGTCCCGTGGGGTGTCAATCGCCGGCGCGTAGTTGTGCTCGGCGACGGTGAGCCTGGCGAGAAATCAATCTCAGTTGCTTGCATGCATTGTACAGATGCGCCTTGTGCAGCGGTCTGCCCGGTCGATTGTTTCTATACAACCGATGACGGCATCGTACTGCACGACAAGGATTTGTGCATTGGCTGTGGCTACTGCTTCTACTCGTGCCCGTTCGGCGCGCCGCAGTTCCCGGAGCAGCAGGCGTTTGGTGTTCGCGGCAAGATGGATAAGTGCACGTTCTGCGCCGGTGGTCCTTTGGACGACAATACGGATGCAGAATTTGCCATGTACGGCCGCAACCGTGTTGCCGAAGGCAAGTTGCCGCTGTGCGCCGAAATGTGCGCGACCAAAGCGCTCATTGCCGGTGACGGCGACCAGATTGCCGATATTTATCGGGAACGCACTTTACAGCGCAAAACCCGTCCACAGACATATGGATGGGAAGTTGCTTATCCGACCGGATAAGGTTGTTCGAAGACAAGGGGGAGCATATGTGTTCTCCCTTGCTTTTTTCCGAAACCTTTATCAGATGGACAGAGAAACCGATTTGGAGCTGTAACAAATATGAAAATAAAAATATTGACTGTGCTTGCGCTGCTGGCGGCTTCGCTGACCTTGAGCGGCTGCCTTGAAGAAACCTCACAGCGCGTTACCTTGGCACAACCTGGAATCTATTTGGGGCCGGCTGACGAACTAGTCGGCAAAGGGTCGCAAAGGAGTGTGCTCAGTCCTCGCCTCGAAGGCCAGTTCGATCGGTAATCAAACGATCGAATATTTCATGCCTTTTCGTCTAATTTTTCGACTGGCTTGACTGGTTGATTTAGGGAGTATTGATTAAATGACAACGTCGAATGTAGAATTAACAAAGCCAAAGAACAAGCGACTTCGCTACATGACCTGGAGTGTTTTCTTCATTGTTTTTTGTGCGATGGCGCTGCCGATGACTGGCTACCTGTTTACGGACAGCCAGACACAGGTATTTGCCCAGCAATCCGCGACTGACACAAACAACCGCTCGAATTTCTGGCGCGCTGTTCGCGGCGGCGGCGAAGGATATTCGTCGGTTCCTGTTTCAACCGTCAATCCTGAAACCAACATGCTGTACAACGTCACCGGTCAAGACTGGCGCCAGATTCGCAATCGCTGGATTGCAACTTACGGCGGCTGGTTCCTAGTCGGTGTGCTGATTGCGCTGGCGGTGTTCTTCGCAGTCCGCGGCAGTGTTAAATTGTCTGAACCGGCCTCGGGTGAGCGGGTGCCGCGTTGGACTGCACTTGAGCGCGGGCTTCACTGGTATACGGCCATACTGTTTATCGTATTGAGCATTACCGGATTGAGCCTGCTGTTTGGTCGCGCGGTGATGATTCCGCTTTTCGGACCCGAAGGGTTTGCCGCATGGGCGACTTTTGCGATCAATGCGCATAATTATGTCGGTCCTTTCTTTGCGATCGGTCCGCTGCTGATGTTCATCTTCTGGGTGCGGCATAATATTCCGAATAAAACTGATTTGACTTGGTTCGCTCAAGGCGGCGGGATTTTCGGCAAGAAGCATCCCAGCGCAACAAAAGCCAACGGCGGTGAGAAAGTCTGGTTTTGGATTGTTATCTTTCTGGGATTGGGCGCCGTGTGCTTTACGGGATTTGCCCTGATCGGCTGGGTACAGACTTATTTGGGTCTGGAAATGACGCGTGCCCTCGCGCAAACCATGCATTTGTGGCATGCAGTTGCCGCCCTGCTTTGGATCGCAATCTTTTTCGGCCATGCCTACATCGGCACACTCGGTTCACAAGGCTCTATTGACGGCATGACTAAAGGTCACGTCAGTGCCGAATGGGCAAAGCAGCACCACGATCTGTGGTATGACGAAGTGACAAAAACTGGTACCGAAAAGAGTTCTGCGGCGATTGGCTCTGAAAGAACAGCTTAGCTGCAAATTCAAACATTCAACCGAAAATCGCATCTCTTGCCTGGGCTTGAGGTGCGATTTTTTTGTACTGCATCAGAAAGTGATGAAGCGATTTCCCGAAACAGTACGGAAGAGCATGGAATACACTGGCTCAAGCGTAACCTGCCTGCCAGTTCAGTTTGATGCTGGTGATTGGGAGTCCGCTATTTTCTTTCAAGTTGGCGGCGGAGAAAGCAAACTTGATCGCAAAATCCTGTCACGCAGCGAAATATCCCTGCCCGTCGCCGTCGAGACGGATTTAATCGAGCATGCCAGTGCTGCAGTGATCGTGATTCGCCTGGAAGTGTTCACGGCGCAGGACAATCCACTGGTCGGTGAGGTATTATTGACGCCGGGACAGATTGAATCGCATTTTGAAACACTCAAACTGCTCGGTTCTCAGTGTCTCTTGCGATGGTTTTTTGCTGATGCGGCCTATTGGATTATTCATCAGCAACAAAACACACTCGACGCAATGCAAAACGCTATATTTCAAGAAACCTTGAACAATGCCACTGCGCATGATTCTTTGATTCGTATTACCGGAAAGTATGACGTTGAGGCGGCTCTCAAGGATGTGCTTGATCACTATGAGTTTCGAAGTTCTGCATCGGCAGCTTGATCAGTGCTGATGCGAAAATATCTAGGTCAATGAAGCAAAAAATATTCGCTCAGATGCTGTCCCCTGCCTCGCTGCGATGCCTTGGTCTTTGCATGGCTCTAAGCTGTGGACTTGCCAGTCTGATAGCAGTAGCCAATGTACACGCAGATATTGATCGAGAAGCCTATTATCTTAAGGCACTCAAGGCGGCTGATTTCCCCACCTTGATGGGTCTGCTTGAGAAAATCAATGATGTGGATTTGCGACTCAGTGATGGGCGCACTGCACTGATGATCGCAGCCAAATTCGGCCGCTCGGACCTTGTCGAGCATCTCGTGGGTGCCGGCGCAGATATCAATTCCACTAACAACAATGGCGGGACACCATTGATGTATGCTGCCATCCGCGGTGATGCGCAAACTATGACTTTGCTTTTAGATCAAGGCGCCGATGTGAATGCGGTTGCCAAACTTGGCTGGACAGCACTGATGATCGCTGCTGTCAAAGGTCATTCAAACGCTGTGGCGACACTGATCGACTACGGAGCTGATGTCAATAAGCGCGATGCATATCGCTGGACTGCTTTGATGCGCAGTTCCCACTCAGGACATTTCGAGTCGGTGAAAGCCTTTATCGAAAGCGGTCGCTGCGAACTTGATGCGGACGATGAAAATGGCGCAACTGCATTGCACCATGCCGCAGCTGAAGGTTATCCCCGAATCGTCTCTCTGCTCGTTGAGCACGGTGCCTCAACCGACATCAAAGATCGTTTTGGCTACAGCGCCGCTGACCGTGCCCGATTAAACGGACACACTGCGGCCGTCAAGCTGCTTAACTGATTTTTCCAATTATTTCATGTCCTACTGATGGCCGAGCAAGTCAATAGAAGAAAGTTCCTTGGTGTCTGTGCTGGCTATGCAGCGATGCTGATGTCCACAAGCACTGCACATTCTGCAGTGCCCTCAGTTCCAGAAAAAGCTTATCGACGCGTGCTGCTTGAGCGGGATGGCAAACCCATGAGCTCCGATAGCTTTAAACCTGGACAGGCTTATATTTTTCACTATCCCTATGTGACGACACCCTGTCTGATTTTCAATCTCGGTGAATCGGTTGAGAAGTCCAATCCACTTATGACCAAGCATGGCGAGCATTACATCTGGCCAGGCGGAAGCGGGGCAGCACAATCGATTGTCGCCTATTCGGCGATATGCGCCCATCAGATGACGTATCCGGCGAAATCAGCCAGTTTCCTGAATTACCGACATGAGAAAGTGACTTTTTACAACAAAGATTTCAAGCGTCAGGAAAGAGACAAGATCATTTACTGCTGCTCGGAGCGCAGTGTGTATGATCCGGTCAAAGGCGCTGAAGTTTTAGGGGGGCCAGCGCCGCAGCCGCTGACTTCCATTTTCATTGAGCATGACAAAGAAAACGATTCATTCTATGCGCTGGGAACGATTGGAGGCGAATTGTATGAGGAATTCTTGTCTAAATTTGAGTTTCGGCTGCAGCTTGATTTCAAAGTCGATGATGTGCGGAAACTGACAGAAGAAAAAGCGAATGTGATGACTATCGAAGAGTTCTCTCATGTCGTCGTAGCCTGTTGAAATGCAGTTTCAATAAGTTACGAAAACTGCCATTTACAGAGCCATCACCTGCATATTCAAGCAAACTTGCAAGCCACTGGCGGGACAAATTAAACAGATTCAAATGAACCAGGGATCGGAGGCAAAAGCTTGACTCTAAAAAAATCAATTCATAACATTGAAAACTTCTTTTTCGCTCAGATTTCGTCCAGTATCAAATACTCATCGCTGCTCGATAGTGAGTTAAATCGCAGACTTGCACACAGGTTTAACATCTTTGATTTCTTGCGTTACGGTCAAGAAAGGCTTCCAGAAGAACGTCTCTCAAAGATCATTGCATTTTTACTAGACCCTTTAGAAAGCCATGGACAAAAAACTTTTTTTCTGAGACGATTTTTGGAATTCATAGAGGAGGGAAAAAATTGGAATCATATAGTCAGGCAGACGATAAGAGTCGAAACAGAGCATATGACATCTGATGGACGTCGAATTGATATTTACGTTCAAATCAACGAAGGCGAAAAGCCTTTTGTTCTTGCCATTGAAAACAAGCCATACGCTGAAGATCAATATAGACAGGTAATTGATTATTTGAACTACCTGTCTGCAAAGAGCAGTGATTTTTTGCTGATTTACTTGTCATCCAACGGCCAAGGTCCATCGATGCTGAGTTATCCAGCAGATGAGCGAGGCAAATGGGAGAAGAAGTTTGAGGTCGTGGCTTATGCCAAAGCAGGCAAAGATGACGGTGAATCTCAAAATGCCGAAATAAAACCATCTTCTGAAACGCATCAAGATGAGGAATTTCAAAACGTCAAAGAACTAACTGCCTGGCTTCAGATATGCAAAGAGAAATGCGAAGTTGATAAACTCAGGTGGTTTTTAAGTGACGCAGCGAATTTCTGCATAGACACTTTTGGAAATCAGAATTCACAGAAAGATTTGGAGGCAAATATCGTGCAATCATTTCTGCTTGAGAATCCAGAATTCTTAAAAATTGCTCGCAAAGTCAATAAGGCTTGGCCTGATGTTGTAAATCAGATTTCGGAAGATTACTTTTCACTATTCGCTGAAACCATAAAGGCTCGATTCAGTGATCAAAAAGGCATAAAAATCGTAAACAGATTCGGGCTAAAGGATGACGGATGGATTTACTTGCGCTTGTATCGAGAAGAATGGCTTCAATGCGAGGCAGGTGCAACCGATCAGCATAATATTACAGAAGGTCGATTTTGCATTCAATTCGAAAACGACCGAAAATACAGACCGTATATGTGGTATGTTTCAGTTCGCTCTCCTTTGAAAAAAGATTGCTTAAGCGAGAACGATAAAATTCGATTCGATGACATTGCACAGCATATCGCAGGACGGCAAAATGGATGGCATCCAGCTTGGAAATATGTGGATGAAGAGAAATGGAATTGGGAAAGATTTTTGAAAGAGCTTCTTGAAGAAACTACCGCTCAAGAGGGAGAATTACTCAAATATTACGTGGATTTCTTTTTGGATTTTGCGAATTATGCAATACCCGTTTTGGATGATGAATCGCGCATTGCTTAATTCAGAAACTTCGATCAGCTCAATCAATGGCAAGGTTTACAGATTCTGCGGCCACAAAATTTAAAATGGCTTCGACTTGATGCGAATAATTACTGACAAGTTTGTATCAAGTTAGAAGAACAGTGCACGTTTTCAGTCGTTAATAAGCTCCTGCATAAAACCTGTTTTCTTTTAGATAATGATTACTTTATCTTGATCATTTAAAAGCAAATTTAGGGAAATCCCCTGCCCTATACAGATTCGCAAAAGGCATCATCAGCCTTGCTTTCGGTTCTGCAATCTTTGAGGTTTCAGGCAAGAACCGCATAGCTGACTCTGATTGTGTTGGATGATGAGCGAGTGATGGCAGTGTTAACGTGTGAAAGCCAGCCGCCGGCTCTAACGTCTATTTCATTCCATAGTTCTGACCGGTTCCTGCTGACTCGGCGGGTATAAAAAGGACTGACCGCAGCATATGACCTTGCTCTCTTCCGATCCAACCTCAAAAAAAACCATGCTATTTCGGAATATAAATCCTATAATACCGATTATGCTGAAGAGATGGATAGAAAAAAGACTCATCCAAGCATTGGAAGATCGACCGGCTGTGGCACTCGTTGGAGCCCGTCAAGTCGGCAAGACAACTCTGGCCAAATCGATTGCACAGTATATGGATTCAGTTTATGTCGATCTTGAAAATCCAATAGACTTGCTGAAACTGGCAGATCCTCTGTCATTCTTCGAGGCCAACCGCAACAAATTGATTATTCTTGATGAGATTCAAAGAGCTCCGGAAATATTCACAATCATTCGCGGCGTCATTGATCGAAACCGTGCCGAAGGACGGAAAGGAAAACAGTTTCTGCTGCTTGGATCCGCCTCTATACAGCTGCTTCGCCAGACCTCCGAGAGTCTTGCAGGCCGAATCAGTTACCTTGAGCTTTATGGACTCAACGCTTTAGAAATCGCAGACGACAGTGCAAGCCTCAAGCAGCGATGGTTGAGGGGCGGTTTTCCAGAGAGCTGTCTCGCCGCTGATGACGCATCGGCTATGGAGTGGCTGTTTGATTTGACTGCTACCTACCTCGAGCGAGATATACCGCAATTTGCATTCAAAATCCCATCCGACAGGCTGCGGCGACTATGGACAATGCTTGCCCATTTGCAAGGCGAGACAATCAATCAAATGAAACTCGCCGGCAATCTCGAAATCGATGCAAAGACGGTTAATCGCTACATTGATATTCTTACCGATTTATTGTTGGTACGAAGATTGCCGCCGTGGTATCGCAGCACAAAGAAACGACTGATTAAATCACCCCGATACTACGTTAGAGATAGTGGACTTCTGCACCAACTGCTGAATATCACAAGTTACGATATGCTGCTGTCCAATCCCATCTTAGGAAAGAGCTGGGAAGGCTTGGTGATTGAGAATATTCACTCGATGCTGCCGAGACATATTCAAACTTTCTTTTACCGAACTGCGACCGGCGCGAAAATTGATCTTGTGGTCCAGTTTTCAGCTGACGATATTTGGGCTATTGAAATTAAATTTGGGACTGCACCAAAAATTAGTAAAGTTTTTAGTCGCACATGTGAGGAAATTGGTGCGACGAGTAAATTCATTGTTTACGGGGGCTCGGAGGAATTCCAAATCGGGAGTGGAGTTACGATTATACCGCTGGCAAGCCTGATGGAACGATTACAGAATTAGGAGGTTTTTTCTATCTATAAATTATTGTATTTGAAAGATGTTCGAGATGATTTAAGTTGGTAAATCTCGTTAAATCACTTAAGTTTTTCCTGTTTATGAGTAACTCGATGCATTTCATTCGAGTGCAACTGCAGCATTTTTGATTTATAGTCCCTTTGAGATCGGCTCCCTTGCGCAGTTGAGGCTTAGAGCGTGTTTATGATGTTTTACTGAGTATTCGCATTCAAAATGAACGTGTTTTCGCATGAATTTGAACAGCGTATTCGCATCCATTTGAACAGGCATCGCCTTAGCTTTCAGCCGGGCCATTTTTCAGCGTAATTTGCACTGGCGCCTCGAACCGGTTGCAATGGTGGTTTTTCACCATTGGAGCTGGGAGCGAGACGATGAGCAGGGTGGCGATTGCGATGAGCAAGTTTGCAGAGATTCTCCGACTCAAGCATGACTGCGGGCAGCCGCACCGGGTCATTGCCGAATCGGTTTCGGTGAGCATCGGGACGGTTTCGAATGTATTGCGCAAAGCCCGGGAGCCGGGTGTGGGCTGGCCGCTGCCGGAGCAGATGGATGCCGAGCGGCTGGCGGCGAGGTGGATTTCGCGCAGGCGGCTCGGGAGCTGGGCCGCAAAGGGGTGACCCGGCAGCTGCTGTGGGAGCAGTATTGCGGCCAGGGCTATGCGCGCAGCTGCGCGCAGTTTTGCCGCGATCTGAAGACCTGGCGCGAGCGCCAGCGGGTGACCATGCGCCAGAGCCATGCCCCGGGCGACACGACCTTTGTCGATTTTGGCGGACTGGCTGACCTGCCACACGGCGATGGCGGAGTCTTTCGGGGGCTCCGGCGCTGGCTGTGCCTGACAATCTCAAGAGCGCAGTCAGCCGCACGTGCCGGTATGATTCCGATGTGAATCCGCGCTGTCATGCCTGAGCGAGCTCAGCGCGCATATTCGGGACGGACTGGCGCGGCTCAGAGCCAGGGCATTCCAGAAGCGCGAGGGCAGCCGGAAGCTGGTTTTCGAGCAGTATGACCGTCCGCAGCTGCGGGCGCTGCCGCTGTTTGCATTCCAGGACCTTGACATTCACAAAGCCAAGGTCGGCTTTGACTCGCACGTGTGCCATGCGCGCCGGCGGCATTCGGTGCCGCATCAGTACTGCCGCCAGACGGTGGAGATCCAGGCCGGCGCCCGCACGGTGCGGATTTACGCGGGACGCCAGCTGATCGCCACCCGTCCGCGGCTGACCGCACTGCATCCGCACCAGAGCACGGAGCTAGCGCATCTGCCGCGCGCGCATCAGGCCTGCGGCCGATGGAATCCGCAGCTCGATCGCGCGGCACACTTCCACCAGGTCAGCCGCCGGTGCCTGGGCGTGCTGTCTCTGGCGCGCGAGTATGGCGATGCCGCCCTGGACCGGGTCTGCCGCATCGCCGCCGAGTCGCTGGCGTCAGTTTTGCTGTTCATCGCATAGGCTTTCACCCATCCGGGCGGCAGCAGCCGCACCGGCAGCCCCAGCGCCTGGAACATGCGCCCCCAATAATGCGCGCCGCCGCAGGCCTCCATGGCCACGCAGCACACCTTGGACACGTCCAGCGCCGAAAAATAACGCACAACACCGCCGCGCCCCAGCTGCACCTGGCGCACCGGCCGCAGGCCGCGGCTCATCTCCGTCAGATAAAACACGTTCTTTGCCAGATCCAATCGTTGTGTTATCGTATGTTGCGGTATTCATTTTTTCAACCTCTCGCTTTCAGTTGGTTAGTTTGCGTCTATTCTAACTGCCAAGGTGAGAGGTTTCCATATCATCTGGTTTTGGTGAGATATGCGGGATAATACAAACTTACACCTGCTGGTGTCATTGAGGTTGTCAATGGCAGAGCGTGTAACTTACAATCAGCGAGTGTCGCTCGACCGATCAACGATCAAACCAAAAACAGGAATTTTCGTAACTTTGGAAATTTTATTTCAGCATCTGCAAAGAGGTGTGACCTTTGGAAATCAATAATAGAATAATATGGCAACAAGCTTGCGGAGATGGCGACAGAATCTATGGAGAAGTGTGCATTGATTGGGGTGTTATTCTGAATGGCTCTGCTCAAGTAGGGGCCTGGACAAATAGACACGAATATTCGCAGAAATTGCCAAACTGGTCAGGAAGAAAAATATCTGACTTGGAGCGTTTTTGCGAACAAATTCAGGATTCCGATTTAGTCATATTACGCCTAGGAACAAACTATGCCGTCGCTGTAGGTGAGATTGTGGGAAGGTATGAATATCACGAGCAGTTTAATGATGTAGATGGTTGGGATATTGCTCATGTGCGACGTGTTCGCTGGTTATGTTCAGATGTTAAGAACCCCAAGGAATTTGAAATACATACGTTTCCAATGGGAAACACAACTAAGCAGCTAAGAGAACGCGATGTAAACAATAAGGTTGGTGCAGTCTATGACTGATTAGAAACACTGCAAATTCCTAAAGACAAGTATGAATGCTCTTTGGTTGATCTACCGAACGTAAATGAAGAGATAAAATTCGATGAAATTTATGCTTATTTGTTCGAAAATGGCGTTGGCAGTACCTCAATTTCCAATTTGATTAATGAAATTGGTGATCTAATTCGTATCGCACAATGGTATCGAAAATGTGATGAGAGGCCTTCGGAACAGGAAACAGTCAACTACTTGGTCGTTCCTTTACTTCGCGCTCTTGGATGGACTCCGCAAAAAATGGCCGTAGAGTGGAAGCAAATAGGTGAAAGGAAACGAATAGATGTTGCATTGTTTTCAATTCTTCCTAGAAATCAGGAATCTCTTACTGCGTTAGTTGAAGTCAAAAGAATGGACAATTCCTGTCTAACGGCATTCGAACAAGCTAAAAATTACGCAATGAATTCAGAAAAATGCGAGAGAATCATTGTAACTGATGGTATGCGATATGGTGTATTCATCAGAGAATCTCAATCTGAATTTGTTCTCTATGCTTATATGAATTTGCTTAGACTTCGCAGCGATTGCTCTATCTACGATTGTAAAGGGACTTATATACTTAACTTGACGCATGCAAAATAGATCCATATATTGCTGAATATTAGAATTAATTTTCCAAATCACTCGATATTTTTCTTTATTTGAAAATTAATCGGCTGCTATTTGAGTTTTGTCAAGTTGAGTATATAAGCCCCATTGTAAAGGTGCTCAAGATGCAATTTTGGCGATGTCTGCTGACTTCAAAGTGAAGCTTGAAAACTGAATAAGGTTTTAGATGCCCTGACAATCTTTACTTTCATTCGCATTCTCGGAAATAATGTTTCAAAGAAATCCAAAAGCACAAATACCATGACCCAATAGTGCACGAAATGCCCGGTGTAGGAAATGTGGAAAGAACTGAAGTTGTACAAAACTAAAGTATCGAAATATGAAAAAACAATTAAAAAGTAACAAACACTACAAGCATCCTCCGATAGAGGAAGCACTATGTGAGTTTCGCTTTGTTGAAGATTCAAATTGGGATTTGACAATTCCAGGTAAACTGCAAAGTGAGCTTGGAGAAGAATATACCGGCAAGCCAAGAGAGCAAAGAGCTGTGGAGTTAAATCTGCAAATGAAAGAGAGTAATTTATCAAGCATTCAACACGATGATGGCTTGCTCAAAGTTCAATTGATCTCGAAAGACAGCAAACGGCTAATTGGAGTCGGTGCGAACGTTATGAGCGTTCATATGTTGCATCCGTATCAAAGTAAAGATAATATCGAGGGTGCCGGATGGGATGAATTTCGTCCTCGTATACAAAAAGCACTAAATGCATATAGAAAGGTCACGGATGCCGAGTCAGTTGTGCGTGTTGGTGTTCGTTACATTAATAGAATCACTATTTCCGAAACGAGTTCGAGGATTAAAGATTACCTCAGGTGCGTCAATTTAAAATTAGAAGGGTTGCCAGAGAATTATGGAAACTTTTATGGTCGTGTCGAATACAAATATGAAGACGATGTGCAATTGAATTTAATTTATGGATTACTCAATTCTTCATCTAACACAGTGGAGTGCCTCCTTGACCTTGATGCTTTTTGGCAAGATGGAACATCAATTGACTGTGAAGAGTCAATGAAAGCAGCTGGAAATTTACATGAGCGAGTCAGTGAAGCATTCGAATCGATAGTGACTGATAAAGCAAGGAAACTTTTCGATGTTGAATAATAGACGAGACGAATCAATCAAAGCCTTTATTTTTCCAGAAAATTTTATTGACCCTGACGGTTCTGGCGTATTTAGCGGCTCACATTACCTGCCAGGTGACAATCAGGAATCTTGGGCAAGTACAAGCATCCAGAAGCGAGAACAACTAAGAATTCTGCAGCACCACTCAAGTTTTGTTCCATCGCATCAAGAGACCTTGCCGTCAAGCCTCAAGACTCCAAAAGGTTTGTTTCCGTTGATTGTCGATTACTCATGTTTGGAATTAGAAAGACGCGAGCAAGAGCAATTCGTCATGAAATTGAGAGTTGTATTTGATAGCGAACCCGTTGAAGATGGTGTTTCTCACCCAGCAGAACAAATCATTGATGAAACTCTGAATTCCACGAATAGACTGGATGCGTATAGGTGGCTCGGCGAGTTAGCTGTAGATGTTAACCACCCTGGTATAGCAGCCTCGGTAATCCGTTGTTTGAGCCGACGTGAGTCTGAACCGATTGCATGGCGTGTCAAAATTGCAGCGGCAGCACTCAAACTTGATGATGTGGAAATAAGAGATGCCGCCGTTCAAGCTGTAGAGGCTTGGGGGGAGCCAGAATTTCGCAAAGCACTCGAACTTCATTCAGAAGATGTAGCATGGCTACGAAACTACATAGAAGATGTTATTGATAATCTTGGAGATTTGGATTAGTCTGTGCTTCTAGTCAGAAAGATATCCCGCGCAAAATGGGACTCGGAATTCAATATTCAGCGTGGCTTGGCGAAAGGGGAGATTTCAGCAGATGCTGTAACAAGTGATCTTCGAACTCAGAATAACACTTTATCGTTTTGGCAATGCAATGCTGATAAGAGTACCAGTATTGAGGATGCAGTATTGGCAATTGCGGCAGCTGGTGACCGGTTAGATAAGCTTGATATAGTTTGGCTACCTGAAAGCGAGTTGCGTAGCGATGGTCATTTTTTGAAAAACACCGAAGGCAGAACGCCAGTCAGCGACCTTGTTGGGATGCATGTTGATATTTGCAAGCTTGATTACATTAGACTTGGCAAAATCGTTGAGCGTGTCCATAATGCAGTTGAAGATAACCATTGGCGTCGTTTTAAAAAATTAGAGGTCAAAAAGCTTTTGGCATCAGCAATTATTCATGGACGTATTCTGCCAGAAAACTTACGTGAAGGAATTAGAAAAGAAGTTAGCAAGCGTATCAAGAAAATTTGATTCTGCTTCACTTGTGCGTATTCTGATTTATATGAACGCCGAATCCGATCAAAATGAACATTTGTCCGGAAAAGGCTGCTCGCGACGCTTTTCTCAGCAGTTTCTCAAGCTGGCTTATACCTCCAATTGACAGTCCAGATTGAGTTATTTCAGCAGTGCAAATGTACCGGCTGCAATGGCCGTGCAAACAGCTGTCTGCTGCCTGCTTATGCGCGTCATTGGCTCTTTTCATTGAAGTGCAATACGCCTTTTTCTTGAGCTTTTGCCACCCTCAGGGCGGAGAGTTTCAATCGTTGCCTGCATCGCTTAATGGCATTGCGGAGATAACTGCAGACCAGCTGTGTGCAAAACTCCCTTCGGGATGAAAATGATTGTGTGCGCTCACACACTCATCCCTGCGGGTTTTTTCACACAGTTGCCTCCGAAGTTATTCTCGCAACCCCTGCCAGGTGGTCATCGCGCTGGCTTGCCGGCGCCAGCAGGGGCGTTTATATCCAGCGCCTGGCGCTTGCGCATCGGCTCGCCTTTGAGCTCGATGCGATGGGCGTTATGCACCAGCCGATCCAATATCGCATCGGCCAGCGTGGCATCACCGACCAGCTCATGCCATTGCTCGACCGGCAACTGACTGACGACGGTCGTGGCGCTGCGTCCATAGCGACAGTCCATCAGTTCCATCAGATCGCGGCGATGGACAGCGCTGAGTGACTGCAGTTCCCAGTCATCGACAATCAGCAATGCGATAGCGGAGATTTTGCTCAAAGACTTCGGACAGGCGCCCAGTGCGCGCGCCTGATCAAAGGCCGCCGGCAGCAGCGAGAGCTTGTCGCAGCGCACCGTCAGATCCAGCAGGCAGCCTGTCCCAAAGCGCAGGCGACATGGCTTTTGCCGCTGCCGCGGTCCGGTGATCAGCAGGTTCTGTGCCCGCTCAATCCAGTTGCATTGGCACAAGTCAGCAATCTGGCGGCGCTTGAGGTTTCTGCCATCATGGCAATCCAAGTCATTGGGACTGGCCTGCATGCGAAACTTTGCCTGGCGGATCAAACGCTGCTGGCGCCGCTGCGCGCGGCATTGCAGCTCATGGTCAAGCAGCAGCTCAAGGTGTTCGGCAAAGCTCAAGTTCTGATACAGACTGGGCTGCGCAAGGTGATGCTCGAGCGCTTCGGCCATGGAGATCAGGCGCAGCTGTCGAAGCTGATGCAAACAGGTTATAGCGGTCATGGCTGATTGCCTCCGTTTATTATTTGAAATCTGCGGGACCGCGGACATTCGCGTGGCGCTGCGGCAGCTGCAGCTCGGCCTGCGTGTCGTCAAGATCGGTACCGTTTTGCAAAGTCTGCCTGATGTCGCGGCAGCGCGCCAGTTCGCAGCGATTCGCCAGCTGGCAGACCGCGCTGACGCGCGCTTCAGGGAATTCATGATGCAATGTGATTGCCCCCAACCGTCTCGAAGCGCTGCGTGGCGTCGATTCTCGAATCGACCCAGGCCAGGCAGTCAGGACCGACTTTTGCCGCATACCGTCTCAATCGCTTCGGCGGCCATTTGCTTGCGGCATGCCGGGCGGGCATGTGTATCGGATTGGTGGCGCAGCTGCCGCGGCCAGCAAGGCTGAATGCCAGCGCCGGGCAAATTTGACGTGACAGTCAAAACCGACTTTTGCGGCCTTGGTCTCAGCCTAGTGACAGCGAAACGCCGGCAGCGGCCTTGACAGCGGCCGGCCAGACTTTCAAACGTGTCTTTGCGACTGCCTGACGATCCGAAAAAGACTTCGCGCTGAGCTCATCAAGCAGCGGGCGAATCGCTGCATTGAGCTCGCTCAAAGAGCTGAGCTCAAGGTCGCGAAGCCGCACCAGAATCCACCGCTCCGCCTGCAGCGCCGCGTTTTCAGCTTTTGCCTTGTCTTTGGGCTTGCGCGGCCGCCCGATAATGCTCCGCCCATTGCTGACAGCTCAGATTGAACTGCGGATCATAGCGACACGCCCGGGGCACCGCAGCCTTCAGATTGCCGGATACGATCAGCTGCTGACAACCGCCGAAAACTCCAGCATCCGGGTCAGGCGCTCAAGCCAGCCGCGCAGCCGCTGCGTCCATGCCGCCACTGCAAAGATGCAGCCTGAAGCCCTCGGCACACCTGCAAATATTTGTGTGCTGCGCATGTCGACTGCAACCGTCATGCCGCAGCAATCCACAAACGCGGTGTCGCCGGGCTCATGCTCCTGGCGCATCGGGCGCTGCTGCGTCTTCGCCCAGCGCGAATACAACTCGCAAAAATGCGAGTAACTGCAGCCCAGCCCCTGCTCGCCGAGCTCCATCCACACCAGCTTCAAGGTGACTGCCGGTTTTTGCTTTTCCTGATGCACCCGCTCAAAGTCAATCGCAAAAGCGCTGCACGAGGGCTCGCCATCCCCATACAGCAACACCGACAGCTGCTGGGTTTCCACCCCTTCAAGCGGCCGCCGAAGCCTCAGCTCGCCGGCTGCCTTGACCACCTTGCGGACCGCGCCTGCACTGATATCCAGCGCCTCGGCAATGCGCCGCGCCGACAAGCCGCAATCAAGCTTCAAGCGCAGTATCTCATGTTGTTTTTCCACCACAATCCTCGCTCTGCTCATCAACACTGGCCTCTGCCTCAATTTGATGCAAAAAATTACATCGCAAATTGAAGCCAAAGCCGGCTGTCAAGTCAAATTGTGCCAAGAAAAACGACGCTCGACTTGCCGCATGCCCCTGCCTTGGACCGTCAGCGCCAAACCTGTTCACTTGCATCAGATTCGATGTTCATTTTGATCAGATTCGCGTTCATATAACTCCAGATTATGCAGGTGACAGCTCAGCGGGCGTGTCGAGCTGGCCAGCGAGCTGACGGCCAGGGGCGCAAACACGACTGAAACCATGCTCGCCGGTAATTGGAAGACCGCCCGCATGGTCGCGCACTATTCCGCCGGGGCCAAAGCGCACGCGGGGCAGTGGCCAAGTTTCTGTAAACTCGCAATAGGGGCTTATCCAAGCCCCTCACAGCGCATAAAAACCCACTCGCAAGGGGTTAGTACTGTTTCATGCAAACTGGGGGCATGAAAAAGGGCGATCCGAAAACCGCCCATGTGCGTCACGATTACTTGCATCCCAATCTATCCCACGCCTTGTCGTGTGTATGTTGAGGTTGATTCGGCAGAGTTTGGGCGAGATTGCTCCGCCCGCACAGGCAGTTGCGAATGTCAAAGCTATCATTTAGCTGAAGGCATCCGCTACGGCCACCGACGAAGGTATCGGTGACGTTGTAGGTTCCGCCCGTCATGAAGCACTGAACGGCGAAGGGGTTTTCCTCCCGGAGACCGGAATAGTCGGTGTACAGGATAATGACATAGGGCGTTTTCGCCGTCAGGGTGACGTTGGTGGTTGCGTAGGAGGGATTTTGGCCGGAGGTCACGGCACCCAGGTCGATTGTCCGAACATCCGTGTTGGTCCGTGTGTTCTTGACTTTGCCATATACGGTGATGCTGCTGACCGGGTTATCCGCGATTCCCAATAGGCCTCTTAAATTAGTCCAATTGATAAGAGTAGACAGCTTAAAGGGTAAACTGGTGTTGGTCACTGCATCGGCATTGTTTGTACTGTCGAGGGCGGCGAGGTTTTTTTGCATAAGATATCCCCCGGCACAAGCGGGATTGCCCTTCAGTCCCGGCGCGGTGACATTCTGCGCCCCAACCTGCCCGGCCATAAGCAAGGCTGCCAGCGCGGCCGCCAGCGCCGCTAGTCTGCGAGGGGGGGGGCAATGCCATTAACATAAGAATTACCGATGCTGATCCGATCATTTCAAGGCATTGAGTGTCATCTTATCTTTTTGAAATCAATAGCTATTCACTGTCACCGCCTGATTCTGAGAATCTTTTCAGCCTGCCGCACTTGACTTCCCGTCCGGCTCGCGGTATAGCTGTCCCGTCATTGATTCGCAAAAGATGGGAGCCTCGACGCATGGAACTGGATGACAAGACGTTCAAATCGATTACATTTTTCGGCCGGCGCTTCACCGCCCGGCGCATTGCGATGATCCGCCAGACCCTGGCAGCGAGTCCGGGCCTCACGCGCAAGGAGCTGGCCAAGGCCATTGCGGCGAAGATGGGCTGGCGCAACCCCGACGGCCGGCCCAAGTTCATGGCCTGTCTCGGCGCTTTGGAGCTGCTCGAGCGCCAGGGCGTGATCGAGCTGCCCGCCAAGCGCCAGAGCCAGCGGCGCGCCGGACCGCGCAAGATCCATTGGGAATGGGCGCTGGACGGCCCGGCGGTGCGCGCGCCGCTCGGCGCGATCGGGCCGATCCGCCTGGAGGCCGCCGACAGTTTTGAGGATGGCAATGCCTGGAAAGCCTCGGTGGACAAGCATCACTATCTGGGCTTTCGCCATCCCTTCGGGTGCCAGCTGCGCTATTTCATTGTGGATGGCCGCGGACGGCGCCTGGGCTGTCTTCTGTTTGAGTCGATCACGAAGCGCCTGCCGTGCCGCGACCGGTGGATTGGCTGGAGTGCGGCCCAGCGCAACAAGACCCGGCATCTGGTCGTGTCGAACTCGCGGTTTCTGATCTTTCCCTGGGTGCAGGTGAGAAACCTCGCCTCGCACGCGCTGGGACTGGCGGCGCGCCAGCTGGGCGATGACTGGCAGCGCAAGTACCATTGCCGGCCGGCGCTGATGGAGACCTTTGTCGACCCGGCGCGCTTCGGGGCCCACAGCTACAAGGCGGCCGGCTGGGTGCGCATCGGCCAGACGGCTGGCGCCGGCGCCAAGACAATCAAGGATGTGTATGTGCGCGAGCTGGCTGGCAACTGCCGCGCTGTGCTGCGCAAAGAGCCGCAGCGCCCGGCGGCGCACCGCGCCCGCGCCCAGCTGCGCGAGGGCGCCGCCGACCCGCAGCTCCAGGAGCAGTGGCTGCGGATCACCGAGGCGGCCGGGCGCGTCGCCCGCCGGTACGATGCGCTGTGGCTCCAGCGCCGGCGGGCGATCAACACCCAGCTGATCATGCTGTTTGTGTTCCGGCTGGTCCTCAATCCCGCCGGCAGCGGCTATGCCCTGGTCCTGTCGCGGCTGTGGCAGCAGTGCCGGGAGCTGCAAGTGCCGCTGTATCAGGACCGGCCGGTGTCGGCGGCGGCGATGTGCAAGGCGCGCGAGAAGCTCGATGCCGGCGCGTTCGCCGATCTGCACCGGGCGCTGCTGGAGCACTTTGACCTGGACGCCTGCCGGTGGCTGGGACATCGGGTGTTTGCGGTCGACGGCACCAAGATGAACCTGCCCAAGGCCCTGCAGTAGCACGGCTGTCGCCGGCCCGCGCCCAACGCCCGCCTGGCCGCAGGGACTGGTCAGCTGCCTGTACCGGCTGCATGACCGGGTGCCGTGCGACTTCAGCCTGTGCGCGGACAGCAACGAGCGCCAGCTGGCGCTCGGACACCTGCACTTTTGCCGGGCCGGCGATGTCATCGTCTATGACCGCGGCTACTACTCGCGCCAGCTGCTGGCGCGCCATGAGGAGCTCGGCATCAAAACCGTATTCCGACTCAAGCGCAAGGCCGGCAGGCAGTTCGACCAGTTCATCTGCAGCGCGGCCCAGGACCAGATCATCGTCCTG
Source organism: Arenicellales bacterium (assembly GCA_965200545.1). Lineage (GTDB taxonomy): Bacteria > Pseudomonadota > Gammaproteobacteria > Arenicellales > JAJDZL01 > JAJDZL01. Next base: position 310,900 of record CBDAUJ010000003.1, read on the forward strand.
GCGGCGGACAAGAAGGATCCCCACCCCCGCACGGTGCGGCTGGTCAAGTGTCCGGACAGCGACTGGATCCTGCTGACCACGCTGGCGGAGGCGCGCCGCTGCACGCCCCGGAAACTCGCCGACCTGTATCACCAGCGCTGGCCCATCGAAGAGCTCTGCAAGCAGTCCAAGCAGGAGCTCAAGGTCGAGAGCTTCCATTCCAAAAGCCTCAACGGCGTACGCCAGGAGCTCTACGCCAGCTTCACCTTGATGGCGCTGTCGCGGCTGCTGGCCCAAAGCTGCGAGAATCATGCCAGCGGCCCGGACAGCGCCCGGCGGCGCGGCATCTGGCGCGCCAGTCAGAAGCACTCGCTGGCGGCGAGCTGTGAGAGTTTCGAGCAGCAGCTGCTCGGCTGTGCGAGAAGCCTCGCAGAGACAGTCAGCGGCGCCCTGGCGCGCATCGCCGAGTGCATGTACCGCGAGCGGATTGACCGCTCATACAAGCGGGTCTCGCAGAAGCCGATCGGTAAATGGAAGCCTTCCAAGCTGTGACCCGAAACGCCACTGCTGAAAGAGCGAGAAAAGGGGTATAGAGGCGGATTCCTTAAGTTAATGCCAGCCCGGCTCTAAAGTTAATGGCATGGGGGGGGGTATAAGGTTTATTCCGTTTCATGGTTTTCTCCTTTAAGAAAAGCCGGCGGGCAATTGATAACTTAAACTGAGGGAATTGTATTACAGCACTCGGCGCAGTGGCTAAATATCTTCCCTAAATCCCCGTTAGAGCGACATTTTCGCATCAATTGGTCGATTTCAACCTTTTTCGAGCCCGATTTTGCCGTGTCGGTCAGCCGCGGTGAGAAAAATCGGGAATCGACCTGTCCAAACAGCACACTGGCGCCGCTTGGACAGCCTTTCGGCCCATTCAGTACACGCGCAACCCTCAGCGGAGCGCTGATAGCTGTCAGATTGAAAGCGCCGCCAGCAGCGGCGCCGAGTCAGGTCGCCGGCAGCAACCGGTCAATTCCATCCATCACCCGATCCAGTAGCAGCCGGTGACGATGCCGCATCCGCAGCGCCCCATCCGCCGAATCCAGCGGCCCAGGGCATCGGCTTTGGGGAATCCGACGGATGCCCGGCAGCGGCATCAAGTCCCGCTCGGCATGCAGATGGCGCACATCCTCCAGACACTGCCCGCCCTCAATGAGCAGCCGCACAAACACATTGAGAAACCTGCTGGCGCGACAGCTCCGGCTGCTGCCCTTTGCCGGAAACATCCGCTCGCACAGCTCGCTCAAACCAATCTTGCTAATGAATTGACCGAAAGGCGTCAGTCCGGCTCGGGAGGTGTACTTCGCGTCGGTGCGGTACAATCTTCATCAGCCTTGCTCCGTATTTTGGTGACGTTTCATCCAATGGGTGAAACGGGCTCAAGTTCCAGCCTGTTATGCCGGTAGAGCTTTTCTTGTTTTTGACTCCTCTAATGCGGATTTAGGGAGTTGTACAAATGCCAAATGTGGAAGTCTGGGTCCGATCAGTGCACAGAAGGCATCCGTGTTCATGTCCTCTGGCTTCAGCTTGTTCGGGACTCTTCAACCAACGTTCCATATTCCAGCCGCAACAGCCGCTGCATGGACGATGCCAACTCGATATCGTGAGTGGCCACAATCAAGCTTACCTGATATTCACGATCAACACTGATCATCAGTTCTTGTATTGCCTTGGCTTGCTGCCGGTCGATATTTCCAGTCGGCTCATCCGCCAAGAGGCAAAGCGGTTTGATCACCAAGGCTCTAGCAATTGCGACCCGCTGACGCTCGCCGCCGGACAGCTCACTCGGTTTATGCGCGACTCTGTGCGACAATCCGACCTGCTCCAGCAGGTTCAATGCTTCCTGTCGAGTATTTTTGGTGGGCATCCGGCGCACTAGAAGCGGAATCATTACATTTTCGAGCGCACTGAATTCCGGCAACAAATGATGGAACTGATAGACAAAGCCAAGTGAGCGATTGCGCAATTTGCCGCACTCGGCTTCGGACAAATTTGACAGAGCCTTGCCGCCAAGCTCAATACTCCCTGAAGTCGGCACGTCCAAACCGGCAAGCAGATGCAAAAGCGTGCTTTTCCCTGAACCCGAGGCACCGACAATCGCAATCTGCTCACTTCTGCGCACATCAAGACTCACATTCTTCAGCACCGAAACTTGCAGCTGTCCCTGGTCATAATGTTTCGAAACAGCTTGAGCGCGCAACACAATGTCAGTCATAGCGCAAAGCCTCAGCCGGGTGGACTTGCGACGCTCTCCAAGCCGGATAGATCGTTGCCAATAGACTCATTATCAATGCGGCGACTGCGATACGGTAGACATCGCTCCACACCAGTTCAGCCGGAAAACGCGTGATCAAATAGATTTCGTCTGGAAAGAACTTGGTGCTGAACAGTCGTTCTGCCCATGGAATAATTGATTCCAAATGCATGCCCGTCAGAACACCAATTGCGGTCCCGATGATAGTCCCAACTACACCAATGACAACACCGTGCACGATAAATATCGCCATAACACTTTTTGGACTGATTCCAATGGTCCGCAATACAGCAATATCGGCGCTTTTGTCAGAGACCAGCATGACCAGTGTTGACACGATATTGAATGCAGCCACCGCAACAATCAGCAGCAGAATAATAAACATCACCCGACGCTCAATCTTCAGTGCCTCAAACAGATTTGAATATTCACTTGTCCAGTCTTTGACGGAATATTCGAAGCCGAGCTCATTTCGAAGCGTGCGGGAAATGAGCGGCGTCTTAAAGACATCATTTGTCTTCAGTCGAATGCCTGTGACTGCGCTGCCGACACTTTGTAAGAGCGCCAGGTCATCCAAGTGAACAAGTGCCAATCCATTGTCATATTCAAAAAAATTCAGATTGAATATACCCACCACAGTGAAGCGCTTGAGGCGTGGCAAAACACCCGCTGGCGTTGCACGTCCCCGAGAGGAAATCAAAACCACTTTATCGCCCACTTCCACCTGCCCCAGGCGAGAAGCGAGATCTTCCCCTAAAACCATTCCAAACTCACCACTGCGTAAATCGGCCATATCACCGAAGATCATGCTGTCGGCAATCGATGAAACATTCGGCTCCAGGCTTGGATCAATGCCACGAACCAAAACGGGTGTGACCAGACTTTCGTGCTTGAGCATTCCGTGGCTGATGATATATGGGGCAACACCCGTTACACTTTCGTGGTCGCTAACCTGGTCGGCTGCGCTGCGCCAGTCATCCAGCCAGTGATTACTGCCACTGACTTGGATGTGCGAGGCAACAGTAAGGATACGGGACTTGAGCTCGCGCTCAAACCCATTCATCACCGAGAGCACTGAAATCAATGCCCATACACCGATAATGATACCGAGAATGGAGGTGGCTGTGATAAATGAAATGAATCGAGTTCGACGCTTGGCTCGGATATACCGCAGTCCGATAAACAGCTCCAATGGGCGAATCATTCGCTATCGACCTTCGGGTTTGAGGTACGGAAATAAGATTACGTCCCGAATCGACGCGCTGTTGGTCAAAACCATCACTAGTCGGTCAATACCGACGCCCTCCCCCGCTGCCGGCGGCAATCCGTATTCCAGTGCGCGGATGTAATCATGATCAAAATGCATCGCTTCCTCGTCTCCCGACTCACGCTGTTGAATTTGGTTTGCAAATCGCTGTGCCTGATCTTCTGGATCATTCAATTCCGAAAAGCCATTGGCAATTTCCATGCCGCCCATGAAAAACTCAAATCGATCGGTAATGGTTGAATCATTGTCATTAATGCGGGATAATGGCGAGACCTCGACTGGATAGTCGGTGATGAAAGTCGGCTGAATCAGTTTCTCCTCAACAGTCCGCTCAAAAAGCTCAAACTGCAATTTGCCAAGTCCCCAAGAGGTTTCTGTTTTGGCACCGAGCTGACGCAGATATTCAGTGAGTTTTTCCTGATCGAGTAAATCAGATTCTGGCAAATTGGGGTTTTCCGCGGCCACCGCCTCAAGCAGCGGCATGCGCCTGAAAGGCGGCGCAATCTTAATTTCTTTGCCACCAAACTCGATCGTGTCAGTTTGCACCAATTCAGAAGCGATGGTCTCAAAAAGATCGGCAGTCAATTGCATGAAGTCTTCGTAGTCGGCGTATGCCTGATAAAACTCAAGCATCGTGAATTCTGGATTATGCTGAGTGCTGACACCTTCATTTCTGAAATTGCGATTGATTTCATATACCCGCTCGAAACCGCCGACCACCAAGCGCTTTAAGAAGAGCTCGGGTGCAATGCGCAAATACATGTCGAGTGACAAAGCGTTGTGATGCGTCACAAACGGTTTGGCAATAGCGCCGCCGGGAATAGAATGCATCATTGGCGTTTCCACCTCAATAAACTCACGCTTGTCCAAAAAGGAGCGAATCATTGAAATCAGTGCGGTCCGCAGGCGAAACACCTCCTTGACATCTTGATTCATAATCATGTCAAGGTATCGCTGGCGATAGCGAGTCTCTTGATCGGCTAACCCATGAAATTTTTCTGGGAAAGGCCGCAGTGTCTTGACGAGCAACTCAAAACGCTCAACAGCCACACTCAGTTCGCCTGTCCTGGTGCGAAAGACCTTGCCCTCGATCCCGATCACATCACCGATATCGCAATCCAAAAATTCCTGATAACGCTTTTCGGAAACTGTGTTTTGCCGCACAAAAAGCTGTATGCGTCCGCTTGAGTCCTGCAAGTCCGAAAATGTGACTTTGCCCATTCGTCGGCGAGTCATAATACGACCAGCTAGTTTTACGGTTGTATCGTGTGCTTTGACGGATTCGGCATCTTGATTCTTGAAACGCCGCTGCAGCACAGCAGCTTGGGAATCGGAGCGAAACTGATTCGGGAAGGTGTTGCCTTTCGATCGAAGCTGCGCAAGTTTCTGCCGCCGTACTTCGGCCTCATCGATTTTATCGTTCACTGCTAGAGCCCTGCTTTGAGACTTGCCTCGATAAATGAATCCAATTCACCCAGCAGAACGGCATTCACGTTTCCCACCTCTACATTCGTGCGGTGGTCCTTAATTCTAGATTGATCCAAAACATAGGATCGAATCTGACTGCCCCAGGAAATATCCGGTTTCTCACCTTCTTTTTGTGCCATTTCCGCTTGTTGCTTTTGTCGCTCACGCTCATACAGACGCGCTCTGAGCATTGACATGGCCTCAGCTTTGTTGCGATGCTGCGATCGTTCATTCTGACATTGCACCACCACCCCGGTCGGAATGTGAGTAATCCGTACCGCCGAGTCAGTTCGATTGACATGCTGTCCGCCAGCGCCGCTTGCTCGATAGGTGTCAATGCGCAAATCACTGGTGTCAACTTCGACTTCGATCTTGTTGTCGATCTCCGGATAGGCATAGACCGAAGCAAAAGACGTATGGCGTCTAGCCCCAGAGTCGAACGGAGATTTGCGTACTAGCCGATGAACACCGCTTTCGGTTCGCGCCCATCCGAAAGCATATTCTCCAATAAGCTTGAGGGTTGCGCTCTTAAGTCCGGCCACGTCACCGACGGCATAATCCACGACTTCCACCTTAAAACCTTTCTTCGCCGCCCAGTGATCATACATTTTGAACAGCATATCTGCCCAATCCTGCGCTTCGGTGCCGCCAGAGCCAGGCTTGATATCTAAAAAAGCGTTTGCGCTATCGGACTCGCCGCTGAAAAAACTCGTCAGTTCCAGCTTGTCCAAAGACTGGCTGATCGCACTGAGCTCAGCGGCGAGTTCTGCCAGCGATTCCGCATCTTCTTCGGACAAAAGCTGCGCAAGCTCCAGCGCGTCGGCGGCGTTTTGCGACAGCGTTGAAAGCGGACTCAGCGTCCGTTCCAATAGCGCTCGCTCTTGGTTGAGCTGCTGACTTTTTTCAACATTACTCCAAGTCTCAGGCAGTTCCAGCTGCCTGTCAATCTGAATTTTTCTCTGCTGCTTGCTTTCGAAGTCAAAGAAACCTCCGTAACGTTTCAATGCGCTCATTGACGAGGGTTAATTGTTCGATCAGTACCTTGGCTTCCATACGTATCACTCATTTAATTTGTTGTATTGATGAAAAACAGCGTGATTTTTCGGCAAATAGCGGGATTCCAAAACTCAGCCGCTAGCAACTCGTTTTATAATTCATGACTTTGGTGTCGCGAGCTTGGTGTATCGTCATTTCGCTTGCTATTCCAGTTTTCAATTTACTGTCTGCAGATCATGCATTTGCTATCGACTGAATACGAATGAAAATAGGCACTCCCAAAGAAATACATGCCACAGAGCGTCGCGTTGCGCTCACGCCTGATGTCATCCCATCGCTGCTCGACAAAGGATTTGAGGTACTTGTTGAGTCTGGCGCAGGGCAACAAGCCAATTATAGCGATTCCGACTACCTAGCGGCAGGCGCAGCGATCGCCGCCGATGGCAAGTCGGTGTGGGCAGAAAGTGACATCATTGTCAAGCTTCGCGCCCCACAGGCCAATACAGAGCTGAGTTACGATGAAAATGATCTGCTGCGAGCCGGACAAACTTTGATCGCATTTCTGTGGCCGGCTCAGAACGCTGAGAATCTAGCACGTTACGCGGAACTGGGCATCAGCGCGCTCTCGATGGATGCCGTGCCTAGAATATCACGCGCCCAGAAACTTGATGCACTCTCTTCCATGGCCAATGTTGCCGGCTACCGCGCTGTGGTTGAGTCAATGCATTTGTTTGGCCGATTTTTCGGGGGACAAATTACTGCTGCAGGCAAAATACCGCCCACCAAAATCATGATTATCGGCGCAGGTGTCGCTGGCCTGTCAGCGATTGGGGCGGCCACAAGCATGGGAGCCATTGTGCGCGCGTTTGACACTCGGCCGGAAGTGAAAGAACAAGTCGAGAGCATGGGCGCTGAGTTTTTGGAACTTGAATTTGAAGAAGAAGGTTCCGGCGCCGGCGGCTATGCCAAAGTCATGAGCAAAGAGTTTATTGAAGCTGAGATGGCTCTTTTTGCTGAGCAGGCCAAGGAAGTTGACATCATCATCACCACAGCTTTGATTCCGGGCAAGCCGGCGCCGGTATTGATTACCAAGACAATGGTCGAATCGATGAAACCGGGCAGTGTCGTCGTGGACCTTGCCGCTGAGCAAGGCGGCAACTGCGAGCTCGCCGAAGAAGGGAAAATCGTTGAGGCTGGCGGGGTAAAAATTGTCGGCTACTCTGACTTGCCCAGCCGGCTGCCGACGCAGTCAAGCCAGCTTTATGCCGCCAATATACGAAATTTTTTCGATGACCTGTGCCCGCAAAAAGACGGACAGCTCGACCTGAACATGGATGATGAGGTGATCCGCGGCGCCACCATTGTCAACCAGGGCGAGATTACTTGGCCGCCGCCTCAGCTGCCACCGCCGCCGGTCCCGGAAAGCAAGCCTCAAGCGGAGCTGCCGGCCACTGAAGCGCCGGCCAAAAAGTCAAAGTTTAGGTTTGCGCCGTTTGCATTTGCCGCCGCTTTAGTGTCGATTCTGCTCGTTGGACTCTACGCGCCGGAGAGTTTTCTGACACATTTCACCGTCTTCGTGCTTGCGATATTCGTCGGCTGGCACGTGATCTGGAATGTGACACCCTCTTTGCATACACCGCTGATGAGCGTAACCAATGCTATTTCAGGGATCATTATTGTCGGCGCCCTGCTTGAGATTGGCTCTGCCAATCCATATGTGCTCGCCATGGCGGCGTTTTCTATATTAATCGCCTCCATCAATATTTTCGGTGGCTTTTTCATTACACGCCGCATGCTCAAAATGTTCAGCAAGTAAATGTTTGAAGGCTTCATCAATTCCCTGTTTATCATCGCCTCGATTTTCTTTATTCTGAGTCTAGGCGGACTGAGTCATCAGACTACTGCGGTCCGGGGTAATCTGTTCGGAATTGCCGGCATGGCGATTGCTGTTATCGCGACCATTGTTGCCCACGCATTTGACAGCATTCCAATCATTGCCGCCATGATGACTGTCGGCGGCATCATCGGCCTTGCCATTTGCCTGCGAGTGCAGATGACCGCCATGCCGCAGCTGGTGGCAATTTTGCACAGCTTGGTTGGACTGGCTGCGGTACTGATTGGCTTTGCCAACTACATCGAGCCGCTGCAGGTCTATGCCGGCGCAGAAAAAGTAGTGCATGAAGTCGAGATATTCCTGGGCATCTTCATCGGCGGCATTACTTTCACTGGCTCTATCGCAGCATTTGGCAAACTGCAAGGCTTGATCTCCAGTGCGCCGCTGACACTGCCGGCGCGCCATTGGCTGAATCTGGCTATTGTAATTGCCTGCATCTGGCTGGGTGCCGAATTCGTCACAGCTCATTCCGATCAGGCCGGATTGTATTCACTGACGATCATGACCGCCTTGGCGTTCCTGCTAGGTCTGCATCTAGTGCTGGCAATCGGCGGTGCGGACATGCCGGTTGTCATTTCAATGCTGAACAGCTATTCTGGCTGGGCAGCTGCGGCAACCGGTTTTATGCTGGCGAATGATCTGTTGATTTTGGTTGGCGCGCTGGTTGGCAGTTCCGGTGCGATCTTGAGCTACATCATGTGCCGCGCGATGAACCGTCATTTTGTCAGTGTTATCATGGGGGGCTTTGGCACCTCCAGCGGATCGGGCAATACGGCCATTGAAGGTGAGATTGTTGAAGCCTCCGCCGAAGAAGTGGCGAACCTGATTGCAGAGGCAAAATCCGTGGTCATCGTACCCGGCTATGGCATGGCCGTTGCCCATGCGCAGCATCCAGTCGCTGAACTCACGCGCAAACTCAAAAGTCAGGGTGTACAGGTCCAGTTCGCAATTCATCCAGTTGCGGGACGCATGCCAGGACATATGAATGTTTTGCTGGCAGAAGCCAAAGTGCCGTACGACATTGTGCTGGAAATGGACGAAATCAATCCTGATATGCCAGATACCGATGTCGTGCTGGTCATTGGCGCCAACGACATTGTCAACCCATCGGCGCAAGATGAGCCGAGCAGTCCGATTGCCGGCATGCCAGTGATCGAAGTCTGGAAAGCCGCGCACACCATTGTGCTCAAGCGCAGTATGGCATCGGGCTACGCGGGTGTCGACAACCCCCTATTCTACAAGGAAAACAACCGCATGTATTTCGGTGATGCCAAGGACAGCATCGACAAGCTGGTTTCTTTGATTTGACTTGAGATCCAACGAGATATCATAAAATCGCGGACTTTCTGCTGTAACAGCTATTTTTTCGGAGTATTGCGGTTAATTTGGTAGGACGTTGTCATTTTTCTATTGTGAAGTGTGAAAATACTTTGTGCGAGTTGCTTGTACTGTGCGGCAGAGTTTTACTGTCGTGTGCGGTACCGTTGAGGCTCTATTAGCGGCCAATAAAGGTTGAATCGCAGCGCCATCTTGAAAGAACTAACTTTATTCGTTTACCAAAGACATAATAAACAGGACCTTCCTTCAATGACTAGGGATACATACAAATATCATTTTAAGCAAGGCAATAGAATTGTGCATACTGGAATTACAAATGATCTCGAAAGGCGTGAAAAAGAACATAAGCGAATGTTTGGCGCAAACGGTCACATAAAGAAAGTAGGAAGCAAAACTACTCGAGATGCAGCTCTGAAGTGGGAAAGCGAACAGGCAGATCTAGGCAATCCTACACGGAAATCTTGAAATCGATTTGCTGTTCCCCGAGTTTCACAATGAATTTTGAGTTATTTCTTCAAATTATCGCTATTTTTGTCGCTGTTATTGCAGTTGCATTACCGGCGGTGATAGTTCTCGGAGGTTATATTTACATCAAAAGATTTGAAGATCGAATTGACAACCTATCGGACCAAGTTGATCAGATTTGAGATCGTATCAACGAGTCAAAAACAAACAAATGAGCGGTTATTCTTTGTTTTCTTTTGGCTATGCTGCACCGAACTGAATCAAGAGATTCAATCGAGCTGGGGCAATCATTATTGTCGTTTCATAACACTACCCGCCTTGAAGCACTCCGTAGATGGGGAAAGTCAGAGTCCGTCAAAATTCAATTCAGAGTGATTTGTCTGGTTAGCGAGTCATTGCAAATTGAAAGCAATAAATTTCGCTCACCGATTCGTGGAACAGCATTGACAAGCTGGTTTCTTTGATTTGACCTGAAATCCGACAAAATACCATAGAATCTAAAACAACGAATTATCTCCCGGCTTCCATGTAAACTGGATATTAAGCTTCTTGAGGAGTGAAAATGTGTCCTCGTAATTCACATGGAACTGCTTGCATACATCAGGAAGTAGAATTCGGTTTCTGGCGGTTGGACGCGATTGTTCGTTGGTGACAATTATTTTCCCTTCAGACATTGCATAGGCGACCAGCCACCCATCCGCTTCAGTAGCAAATTTTGCTTTAGCCATATCCAAATACTGAGAATGCTGCTGAACCCACAGCATAATCTCCTTGTACGCTGAAATCACAATATCTGAATTGGTAGTAAAAAAAAACTCGCGTGATAGGCTGTTTTTCACCCATTGAACCAAGTCTTCGGTATCGTTTCCTGCGAGTAATTCATCTTGAACTCGATCTATGCTGCAGATTATTCCGTCTTCACCTTTGTGTGCCATACTGTCCCAGAATCCAGGACAGATATTGAAAGCGTAATATCTATTCTTGGCCGCAATAAAAACGTCTGCATCGATAAGATAAACAGGAACAGTCACTACAGTTTGAAACCCAATTTAACAGCGTATTTTTGAAAGGTTCCACCTTTTAATCCAGTTAGGTAATAAGCCTCTCGAAAACTTACTCGACCCTCCATAGCTGCTCGAATAACATTGTCAGCAAACAACCGACCAACACGAAAATTTTGTGTGCTGTAGAAATCGCCGCCAGAACCCGAGGTTGCTGACGATTCGAAATTGTTGCTTGTGTACTTGTTATAGAAAGAAAAGAAAAATTCCTGATCCACCAAATGTAAATCCATAGCTCTTCGACCAGCAACGATCGGGCTTACCTTAAACCGCTGTGAAAGCAATTTGAAAGGGTACGGTTCGTGCTTGACATGCATCCAATGTTCTTTCAACACCTTGGCAGGCAACAGGAATTCCGCAGCAGCTTTATCGCAGAAGTCCTCAACTGCATTCCCCCCGGGACAGATGCATTCAAACCTTGACAGCCCTTCACCTGCTGAACCCAGCCATATATGGGCCAGCTCATGAGCCAGAGTAAACATTTGTGCCGATTTAGCATCTGATCCATTAACAAATATAAGCGGTGCGTACTCATCGCACAGAGAAAATCCACGAAATTCCTCAACTCTCAGTTTTCGGTGATTATTGTTGCCTACGACAGAATTGATAATCACCATCACACCGGTTTGCTCAATTGCATTGCGTAACTTGCTGACCGCTTCAATCCAGTTGCTTGCGTCAGAATTCCAATCATTGCCTTCACCCACAACTTGACGCATCTCTCGTCCGATTGCTTCTGGATTGTGATTCAGTCGAGCGCTTCCAACAAAGTCAAGTGGATAGGCTTCGCATTCAATTCGATCTTCACGAAGCCAAGCAGAGCGATACTGCATTGTGTAAACAGTTTCACGCAGATTTGGACTCAAGCACTGGATTTCACTTCCAAGTGCTCGAAAATCCGGTATTGGAGCCAGCTCTGCAGGGGGTTCGGACAGAAACATATACCCAAACGGCACATGAGCGGCCTTCGCAAAAGACTTGAGTTGTTTCAAGGTCGGTCTCTTCCTGCCAGCCTCCCAGTCTGGCAATTCGGGAAATCGACTTGTTAAATCGTGCGCATCCAAGCTTGCTCGCTTAAGCGCCCAACTTATCATTGCAGGCTCTGCTGAAACGCAATTCATGATTTAATTGTCAGCCAATGTTCGGCAGTCATACAGTCGTCTCGATACCGAGCATGACGTGTTAAAAGGATGAACGCAGTTCGATTCACTATGACGATTTAATGGTAATATCGTAATGGAACAAAGCTGAGGTTACAAAATGACTTGTTTGAGAGGCAGTTCAAGATATACCGTATCAACACCGTTCAAATACGCTTTTAGGACTGTCCCAACAATCCCCACATCAGGTGCATTCATGCGCAATTCCGGCCCCTGCTTCTACAGACTCTCGGCATGAACAATGCCGTCTTGATTATTCAGCGACTGGCGGAGAGGGAGGGATTCGAACCCCCGGAAGGTTGCCCTTCAACGGTTTTCAAGACCGCCGCTTTCGTCCACTCAGCCACCTCTCCACAATATTACACCAAAGTCAATAAGCTCATGAAAAACTTACGATACTTTGGGCGGGCCGTTAAAGTGAATAACGAATGACGGACACTCAGCCAGCCCGTCGATCGCCCTTGAAATATTATGGTTTATCCTTATGTATTCGATAGGAATTATTTTAGAATGCTTGATTTCCTATAATTGCGCCTAACCTATCTTATCTTCAAGAGGTCAACATTATGAGACTGAACTCACAAGTACTGACGCAAGCCCCAAGTGGAATTGCAGCGAATAAAGTACTTCGTAATACGTACACGCTGCTTTCCATGACATTGCTGTTCTGTGCAGCAGTCGCTGGCGTGTCCGTGGCTATGAATTGGCCGCATCCCGGCCTGATTCTGACACTGGTTGGCTATTTTGGGCTTCTAATCCTGACAAACGTCTTCCGAAATTCCGGTCTCGGGATTGTTTGTGTATTCGCATTGACTGGTTTTATGGGGCTGACGCTCGGACCGATCATCGGTTACTACTTGACCGCTGTGCCTAATGGTGATCAAGTTGTCATGACTGCATTCGGCGCGACCGGAATGATTTTTCTCGGCCTGTCAGCTTACGCGCTCACGACTCGGAAAAACTTCTCATTCATGGGCGGAATGCTGTTCGCAGGAATTCTCGCCGCATTTCTGCTGAGTCTGGTGGCAATCTTTTTCAATATCCCAGCTCTGTCGATCGCTGTATCAGCAATGTTTGTACTACTGATGTCGGGACTGATTCTGTATCAGACCAGTGAGATTATCCATGGTGGAGAGACCAATTACATCATGGCGACAGTCACACTGTTTGTCTCGATTTACAATCTGTTCCTGAGTCTGCTGCAGCTGCTGTCTATTTTCAGCGGCCGCGATTAATTGAACATCCTTCGGTCACCATCTGGCATTTCAGATGGTGACCGAATCCCTTCCTCCCTGTACTGCATTCCCATGGGCTTGAAGAAACTTTTTTGATTCATTTATCTTAGCCTCCCATCCCAATACAATGATCGGAAGATTATGGGACGCCAGTCGCTCAACTTGCACTCATAAGGACAAGTGGACTTGAACAATGCTGCCCTATTAGCTGGCAGCCGCTGAAGTTAATGGAAAAGCAATCGCACTGACGCAGCTTGCGATCTTTCTATCGCGGCGCCAGATTCTGAGCGATTCTGGCACTGCCAGTCAACCGTTAAACAGCTCGTGCAGATCACTATTTTGGTTGGATCCTTGTCAGCTGCTGATGCTGTTTTCCTGATGCAGCTCCTGAAGCCGATAGGGCACGTTCGCCTTGTAGGATGCATCAAAAGCAGTGCATACGGCTCTTGCCGCCGACAGGGTGGTGAAATAAGCCACTTTGCGTTTCAAGGCTTCTTTCAGAATTGTTTCTGAATCCGCCATGCTTTTGGTCTTGCGGGGCACATTCACGATCAGATCGATTTCACCGTTTTTGAGCATATCGACAACGTGCGGGCGCCCTTCTCTGACTTTGTTGACTCGCTGAATATTGATTCCATGACCTCGCAGATGCTCCGCCGTGCCCTGGGTCCCATACAAAACAAACCCTTGTTTTTCAAGCAAGCGCCCAATCTCGACAATACCCTGCCGGTCTTCGCCCGTCACACTCAAGAGCGCATTGCCAGAATTCGAGATCGAATACCCCGTCGCATGATAGGCTTTCCAGAAAGCCTCCCCGAATGTGCGGCCGATCCCCATCACCTCGCCGGTACTGCGCATCTCAGGCCCCAGCAGCGGTTCAGAACCGGGTAATTTATCGAATGGAAACACAGCCTCTTTGATGCTGAAGAAGCTGGGCTCTGCCGGCTCGCGGATTCCTTGTGCTTTCAGGCTTTGACCCACCATGCAGCGCGCGCCAACTTTGGCCAGCTGGATCGACGTTGCCTTTGAGACAAACGGCACTGTCCGTGAAGCTCGTGGATTCACTTCCAGCACATAAATGTCATTGTTCTTGATCGCGAATTGGATATTGACCAGCCCCAGTACATTCAGCGCAAAAGCCAGACTGCGAGTCTGCAATTGAATCTGCTGCTGAATCTCCGTACTCAGACTGAATGCGGGCAGCGAGCATGAGGAGTCGCCCGAATGAACGCCGGCGAGCTCAATATGCTCCATGATGCCACCGATATAGACCTCATCCCCGTCACATAGAGCATCGACATCCACCTCTGTTGCATCGCTTAGAAATCTATCCAGCAGCACCGGCGAGTCATTGGAAACGTGAATGGCGGTTTCCATATAGGCGCTCAGCTGTTCTTTGTCACGCACGATTTCCATCGCCCGTCCGCCCAATACATAGGAGGGCCGTACGACCAGTGGATACCCAATGCGTTGCGCAACTTTCAATGCCTGTGCCACTGTGGTGGCCGTTCCGTTCGGCGGCTGCATCAGCCCCAAATCGCTGAGCAGCGATTGAAAATACTCCCGATCCTCTGCATGATGGATGGATTCAGCCGACGTGCCGACAATCTTTATACCGGACGCAGTGAGCGTTCTGGCAAGTTTCAGCGGCGTTTGCCCCCCATACTGGACGATAACCCCATCGGGCTGCTCCAGCCGGCATACTTCTAATACGTCTTCGACCGTCAGCGGCTCAAAAAAGAGCTTGTCTGATACATCATAGTCGGTCGAGACAGTCTCGGGATTGCAATTGATCATGATCACCTGATAGCCATCTTCGCGCAATGCCATGGCGGCGTGCACACAGCAGTAATCAAACTCTATACCCTGCCCGATTCGGTTGGGACCGCCGCCCAAAACGATAATCTTCTTAGCCGGAGTGCTCAGTGCCTCGCACTCCTCGTCATACGTTGAGTACATGTACGCAGTCGGCGTATCAAACTCACCGCCGCATGAATCAACCCGCTTGTAGACAGGATGAATGGCATGCGTCTGCCGCAGCTCTCGAATTTCACTCTCGTCGACTTGCAGCAGCTCAGCCAATCTGCGGTCGGCAAACCCTTTCTGCTTGAGCTGCCGCAGAGCTTGCGGCGCGGGCAGCGCCGCCGTCTTGCAAAGAGTCTGCTCAGTCTTGATCAAATCTTCGATTTCCGCCAGAAACCATGGATCGATTCCGCTCAGCCTGTGCACATCCTCAATTGAGAAATTCATGCGAAAGGCATCGCCGATATACCACAGACGCATCGCACGCGCAATCCGCAGGTTCGCCTTGATGTTCTCAATGACAACCTCATGACCATCGGCATCCAGGTTTATTTTTGATTCAAAGCCAAATGAATCAATTTCCAGTCCGCGCATGGCTTTTTGCAAAGATTCTTGGAATGAGCGGCCGATTGCCATGACTTCGCCCACCGATTTCATTTGCGTCGTCAAACTCGCATCGGAATGGGGAAATTTCTGAAAATCAAACCTTGGAATCTTGGTCACGATATAGTCGATTGTGGGCTCAAACGATGCCGGCGTCGCGCCGCCGGTAATGTCATTTTGCAATTCATCAAGGGTATAGCCTACCGCCAGTTTGGCTGCGACTTTGGCGATCGGAAAGCCGGTTGCCTTCGATGCCAGGGCAGATGAGCGTGATACGCGGGGATTCATTTCAATGACGACCATTCGGCCATTTGCTGGATTGATCGCAAACTGCACGTTGGAACCACCGGTGTCAACGCCGATTTCCCGCATTACCGCAATGGATGCATCCCGCATCACCTGATACTCTTTGTCAGTCAGTGTTTGTGCAGGTGCAACCGTGATGGAATCCCCCGTGTGCACCCCCATCGCGTCGAAGTTCTCGATTGAGCAGACAATGATGCAGTTATCCTGATGATCGCGCACCACCTCCATCTCAAATTCTTTCCAGCCAGCGATGCTCTCCTCAATCAGCAGCTCACTGGTTGGCGATGCAGTCAAGCCGCGAGTGCAGATTTCTTGGAATTCGTCACGGTTGTATGCAATGCCGCCTCCGGTACCGCCCAGCGTGAATGACGGTCGAATGATAGCTGGAAAACCGATATCATCCAGTATGGCAAGCGCATCTTCCATGCTGTGTGCCAATTCGCCGCGGACAGATTCCAAACCGATTCGATCCATGCAGTCTCGAAACTTCTCTCGATCCTCAGCTTTATCAATCGATTCTTTGTTGGCGCCGATCAATTCAACCGAATAATCACGCAAGACCCCCTCGCGCTCCAGATCAAGCGCACAGTTCAATCCGGTTTGGCCGCCCATGGTCGGCAAAATCGCATCCGGTCGCTCTTTCGCGATGATTTCAGCAACCGATTGCCAGCGGATCGGCTCAATATAGGTTGAATGCGCAATCTCAGGATCAGTCATAATGGTTGCGGGATTGGAGTTGACCAGCGTGACGTGATAACCCTCGCCTCGCAGTGAACGGCAGGCTTGTACGCCTGAGTAGTCAAATTCGCAAGCTTGCCCAATCACAATCGGACCCGCACCGATAATCAGTATTTTTTCAAGATCAGTGCGCTTAGGCATCTTGCTTGGGTGATTGCCGGTGGCCTGGATTCAATGTCATCAATTCAATAAACTGATCAAACAGTCGGGCGCAATCATGCGGACCCGGACTCGCTTCTGGATGTCCCTGAAACGAAAAAGCTGGGCAATACTTATGTCGAATGCCTTGGATGGTATGGTCAAATAAAGAGCGATGCGTCACTTCCAGACTATCCGGCAATTGCTCTTCATCGACCGCAAACCCGTGATTCTGACTGGTAATCATGATGTCGTCGTGCACCATATCTCGCACTGGATGGTTGGCTCCGTGATGTCCAAATTTCATTTTTATGGTTTTCGCGCCAGCTGCCAATGCCAGCAGCTGATGACCAAGACAAATGCCAAACATCGGAATTTTTACTTTCAGCATCAGACGGATCGTATCAATTGCGTAGGTGCAAGGCTCAGGATCACCGGGTCCATTGGAGAGAAAGACACCGTCAATATCTCGAATATGAAGCGGTAAATTTTGGAATTTCGTTGTTGCGGGTACAACATAAACCGCACAGCCTCTGTTGACCAGCATGCGAAGGATATTCTGTTTGATTCCAAAATCATAGGTGATCACCTTGAACTTTTGATCGCACGGCGCCACAACCTCGGCGGTATTGGTGGTGAGATCGAATAGATCCGGATGCCAGATATAATCCATTCTCGCGGTCACCACTTTCGCGAGATCCATACCTTTGAGACCGGCAAATTCCCGCGCCGCACTCAGTGCCTTGTCATAGTTGCGCATGTCACCCGGCATTACGCAAGCATTCTGGGCGCCTTTGCTGCGGATCAAGCGAGTCAGTCTGCGAGTATCAATCCCACAAATGCCAGGAACCTCTTTCTGCTTGAGATAATCTGAAAGCGACATTTCAGAGCGCCAGCTGCTCACGCGCTTGGGCAGATTCTTGATTGCCACCGCCGAAGCCCAGATTCGATCGGCTTCGGTGTCGTTGCAATTGACACCCACATTGCCGATTTGCGGGTGTGTCAGTGTAATAATTTGCCGGGCATAGGAAGGATCAGTGATGATCTCCTGATATCCTGTAATGGCGGTGTTGAAAATAACCTCGCCAACTGACGATTGATCGGCGCCGAAAGACAGTCCTTCAAATACGCTTCCGTCTTCGAGTACGAGTATAGCGGGGCTATTCAACTGCGGCAACGGTTTAGAATAATCACGACAAACAAAAGGCTGGTCAAGCCAGAAAGACTGATGGATACTGATCGCATATGTTAACGGATTTTTATGCGAAAATCCTCACCAAAATTTCTGCTGGCGACATGAATGGCTGAGTATTCCAAATACAGTGCGCAGCATGCTGCCGCATTGCAATCAAAGTGTCCTTTTTGCAGACTTACCTCAATCCCAGCACATCCCACATGTCATAAAGACCCGGTGCCTTTGCAGTCAGCCAGCGCGCAGCTCGCACTGCGCCAGAAGCGTAATTCACGCGGCTGCTGGAACGATGGGTTATTTCCAATCTCTCGCCTTCACCGATGAAGTAAACACTATGGTCGCCGACGATATCGCCGCCGCGAACAGTGGAAAATCCGATGGATTTCTCAGGTCGCGGACCAATGATGCCGCTGCGCTCGAATATGCCATGCTCCTTTAGATTTTGTCCAAGAGCATCGGCCACGACCTCCCCCATTTTCAGCGCCGTTCCCGACGGCGCATCAACTTTGTGTCGATGGTGTGCCTCAATGACCTCAACATCGACCGCATCTCCAAAAGCTGCTGCCGCGGTCTGCAGCAATTTCAGGCAAACATTGACACCGACACTCATATTGGGCGCAAGAACGATGCGAATATCATCGGCTGCCGCCAAGATCGCCTCTTTCTGCTCATCATTGAAACCAGTGGTTCCAATTACAATGGACTTTCCATCGCGCCGGCAAAGCGAGACATGCTCGACCGTTGCGGCCGGCGAGGTGAATTCAATGAGTGTATCAAAGGCTTCCGATGCATAACTCTCGCTTATCTTGACACCCAGTTCCTGCAATCCAGCGGCGGCGCCGGCATCAACACCTAAAAACGGATTGCCGCTTCGCTCCAGCGCCATTCCCAGACACATCTGCGATTCCGCATCAACCGCTTGCACAAGTGCTTTGCCCATTCTGCCTGCAGCTCCCGATACGCCTATTCTGAGTTCTATGCTAGTCATCGTTGAGGTCCTTTATGTCACCAGTTTGATTAGGGTTCCGCGGAGTATCCTTCGCTTTCGCTGTTAAGCCTTGCCGTGCCTCTCAATGAGTTTATCTTCCGCGTCTGGATACATGAGCAATACTCCGCTCCGCATAAGCAATGACGAGTGTTTCGACTAGTGCTATTACGTGCGACGCACTAGCACTGCAGGCAGGTTTCGAGTTGTTCCAAATCTTATGCTTTCGTTCCAAGCAATCGCAGTGTGATATTTTCAGCCGATATCCATAACCGCTCAGCGCCATGCGCAGACAAAGACTGTTCACCATTGCAATTCTTATCGATTATCAAGTGACACATCAACGCATAAGCAATCAGCCGATTTCGTTCAGTGATAGCAGTCAGATAGTCAGCGTTCCGTGAATATCAGATGTTACCTTATAGTCTATTGAATTCGATTTTTGGATACAGTCATCTTTTTTCCGACACTGCAGAGCAAAGATACAGCTATCAGATCAATACGGGTGCTGCTCACTAGCTGAGGGAAGCGTCGTTAATCGGGCGATTGAAGTCGTTAGAGGCGGCTGGGAAAGGTGTCAATTGTTTAACAAATTTTGTTATTTGCTGAAATACTGACTCAGTGCAAATCCTAATAAAACTGCAAGCAATGGAAGTACTAACTGAACAATCCACTTCAAAGAATCTAACTTCCAATTTGCAAAATCTTCTTTGGTAACGGTTGTTTCTTTTAAGTTTTAAAGATTCGCCTGTATTCTTCCAAATTCCATTTGTAAATCTGAAACATCTCTTTGAACAAATCTATCTGGGCTAGGGCATCTTGGATATTTCTCTCATCATTCATTTAGCTTCGTCTGCGTTCTCCAGCCATTCCCATAATGAACTCGGAGCAAAACCAGCAATGAGCCATTTAGTTTGAAAACTGCCCCTCTAACACCTTCCTTTTCGTGATCTTTAGTTATTGAGGAATATTCTGCTATTTCGCTGGATCAATCATTACTGGCTATGAGAACAACATCGTCTTGAATTTTATGAGATTTTTTCCATATTTATTTTGAAATCTATTTTGAGGCTGAGACATTCCCTTATCTGCACCTTTTGTAAATACAACAGCGTGGAAATTTAATGGCACTGTTATCCTCCGTTAATCCAATCCTCGTGAGTTAATTTTTGGGAATTATGTAGCAAAATCCGCAAGGCATGCGGCCCGCTCAGCGGCTGATTTTCCACCGCTTTTTGATTTCTTTGCGTGTCGGCTCGCGATTCTCGCTTTTCTTTTTCGGTCTGGCGGAATGCAGCATCACGCCGCGCAGCGTGTTTTCAAACTCGGCAAGGGAAACCGAGTCCCGCTCGGTCTTCTCAAATTCTTTTACATTGATCTTGTGCTTGGTCATTTTGCCATCCATCCGTTTTTCCTGTTCAATTCGCGCAGTCCGCTGAGCGTGTACCTGTTGCTCTTTGCCCGATTGCAGGGCCCGCACAGCAGCACTCGGTTCGAGATGTGATTCAGACCGCCGTCCGAGCGCGGCGTGTTGTGATCCAGTTCCAGATAACGCGGATCGTCAAACATTCTGTCGCACCCCTGGCATTTGCATCCGTACTGATCCAGCAGATGCTCATACATCTGCGCTCGTGTCCATTTCGGGCCCTCAGGCTCTTTAACCCGCTGCTTTACACGCAGAAACGGCGATGCGGTCTCGCCGTCGTCGGTCCGTTCGGGCGGCTGGTCGGTGAAGGTAATTTCGCCGAACAGGCCGGCCGCGCCTTCCATGCGCTTTTTCACCAGCTCATGTGCTCCTTTCCAGATGTCAATGCCAACCCACCGGCGATTCAGATTCTCAGCCGCCACCAGCGTGGTGGCGCAGCCTGCGAAAGGGTCAAGCACAATATCGTTTTCACTGCTGGATGCCTCAATAAACCTTTCATACAAATCTAAAGGCTTTTGAGTTGGATATCCAGTTTTTTCTTTTGCCTGTCCTTCAATCTGGCCAATGTTTGTTACTAAACCCGTCATTGCTGAACCTTTTGAAGTTGAAAGATATCTTTTGAAGCCAGGCATTTTCCCTCGTTTAGGCCAATAGATCAAACCAACAGAATCCATGTAGTCAAGCTTTTGCTGTGTATCAAGCAAATTCCAATTTTCAGGTTTGCTTATTTCGGATGGCCAATTTGTAGCGCAGGCCCAATGTTTGCCGTCTGGCACTGAAACCCCTCGCCACGGATTACTTGATGTGCCGCTTGACTTGCCAGCTGCTGTCAAATCACCAACCCTGTATCTGCCCAGATTATCAATATGTCTATAAGCGGATTTTATATAGTTTTGATCATGTTTCAAATAGACAGGACTGAAATTGTATTTTTGAGTCTTCGTAAAAAATAAAATTGTGTCATGAACTGCTCCAAACTTTCTAGTACTTCCTTTTTTAGTAGTTGTGCGTTTCCAGATAATCTCATTCCGAAAGTTCTTCCACCCGAATATCGCATCCATGACCGCCTTCAAATAGTGCGAAGCCGTCGGATCGCAATGCAGGTAGATCGATCCGGTCGGCTTCAAGACCCGGTGCATGGCCAGCAGCCGCACCGCCATGAAACACATATACGCCCCCATGCCGTCAGAATGCGCATAGCGGGCAGACTCAATGGCCTCCATCAGCTTCGGATAGTCATCGGTGATCTGGTCAGTCCATGATTCATGAACATCGCGCTCCCATGACCAGCGATCCTGAAATCTTGCGCCCGCCGCCAGGCTGTCCGGCGTGGCATGAAAGTCACGCCCCTTGTTGAACGGCGGATCAGTGGCGATCAGGTCCACGGACTCTGAGTTCATGGCGCGCAGGAACTTCAGATTGTCGCCGTGAAACAGGGTGCGGTTCTGCCAGTTTGGAGAGCTCATCCAAACAATAATGGTCCAATAATTTTCTGGCTGGCCTGATGCATAGTTATCTTTTCGCTGCCAGAAAGCAAATCGCATTCCAATTCATTCTCATTCCATACTGTATCAATGCTGAACTGATCAATCTCATCATTTTTAACAAAATACTGAACAATAATTGATTTTTCTTCCAGTCTCATCACCACTGCATCTTTCATCGGCGCATAGTCATTCAGGCTGCCGTATCTGTACACTATGCTTCCGTCGCGGTCTTTATTAGGCTTGCAATTTCTGCCGCTCAATTTATTGTATTTTTCAATATCAGATGCAATGATTCTCTGAAGAGTCTCATATGTATTTTCTGGCGAGCAGTGAAATCGCTTTGCAACCCAGTCCTTGTGATCGACTGTTTTTGAATTGTCTTCTTTCATGCTGTCAGCTCCTCCCAGCTCAGCCGCTTTCCGCCCATGTTGCGCGCCAGCGCATTCATGCGGTCAATTGTGTCAATCTCGCAGCTGCCGGAGTTCAGCCGCATGGTCGCCTCGTCGACATAGCGGTGCAGATGCTTCGGCGATACATGATGCCAGGTGCCGGTGATCGAGCGCTTGAGCACCGCCCAGACGCTCTCGATGCTGTTGGTATGCACATCGCCCCTCACCCATTCCTTCGCGCTGTGGCTGACCGAGTCATGCTCGAACTCAATATTGCTGTAAATTCGCGAGTCATCAGTATAGACTTTCGCGCCCAGCGCAATCGCCTGCGCCGCAAACTCGGCAGCGGTCTGGCCGTCTGCGGTCAGCACCGGCTTTGCTACCACCTTGCCATTGCGCTGCCTTGCGCCTATGACCGGCGTCTTGCCCACTGCGCCCCGGCCGGCGTTGAGTTTCTTGCGCTCGTGCTTGTTCGTTTCCTTGCCGCCGATATAGGTCTCGTCCATCTCGACAACATTGTCCAGCTTGAGCTCGCCGCTGTCGCAGGCCTCGCGGATGCGGTGCAGCATGTACCACGCAGTCCGGTACTGGACGCCGATCTCTTTGGACAGCTGCATGGCGCTTACGCCCTTGCGCGCTGTCATGACGCTGTAGATCGCCACAATCCAGTTCTGCAAAGGCGTTTTTGTCGCATGCATGACGGTTCCGGTGGTGACGGTGAAATGGCTTCGGCACTTTCCGCACCAGTAAGTGTGCGGCTTGCTCTTCGCCTCGCTGATTCTATGGGTCTCGCCGCATTTGTCGCAGGCCGGCACATTGTCCCAGCGCACTTTCTCAAGCCACTGGATGCAGGATTCATTGTCAGGAAACATCCGCATAATCTGCGTGATGCTGATTGTTTTTGCTGATCTTTTATTTGGTTTTGGCATAATTTTGATCCGGTTTTCTGTCTGTCTGCGGATTATTATATGCTTTTGGATCCGAATGTCAAGAAATTTTTGCGGATTTTGCTACATAATTCCCTAATTTTTCCAATATTGCCAACTGTAACACTATCGATTCTGCCCAAAGCGGAGTTTTTTACAGTGGCTTTATTCCAACACAAGGCCAATTCGTTCACATGCCTGTGGCAATATTTCATAGCTCGTTGTGGTGATGCACACCCTTACAGCCATGCTTTGGCGTACACCGTGGAAAGATATTTTACTCTGCTGGTCGTGAATCTCACCCGACAGTGGCACTCTAGTTGATTATGCCGAAATCAGCTGCCGATGAAAACCTCCCAGAAAGTCATGATCGATAATCGGTCGCGATTATAGTCGCCAACCCCGCGAGACAGGGATGCTATTGTTTGGATAATAAACTATCTTTCTAATATTATCATGCACTTATAATTTTCTTTTCTAAAAAAGTCACGCATTTCCTGAAAACTTCGTACACGTTTTCGAATCGGCCGCACCTGGATCCATGACAATACTATGTTCCGCGTAAAGAAATCTGAAAGAGATTGTTTTGGAAGACAATTTGTTCAAGACAAGTTGTGTTCGAAGTATTTTGTCAAGCTGTGATTTTTTGCGACCGAAACAAGAGGAATATTTTGCCAGTTCCCTCAGCTTCACCCTCGATCGCAGCTTCGGATCAGCATTGACTTGGTCAATCTCGGAGATCGTCCTGATTACCAAAATGTTCAATGATGATACTTCGAATTTTTGCAGCCACAAGCTCAGGACGATGACTGATCATCGAAACATGACCAAGCTCGGGTATTTCATGAAAAACACCATTCGGCGCGAGATCAGAGACAACCTTGCACATCGAGGGCGCAGTTTGCACATCCTCCGAAAAACTGATCACATGCAGTGGCACCGGACAGTGAGGCAGCTGGTCACGGCAGTCAAAATCAAGGCAAGCCTGCCACTGCTCAATTAAATCTTTTGGATTGCGCTCGGAAAACCTTTGTGTGTAAAGCGGCTTGATCTCATTCCACAAGCTTGCGTCGTGCAAGGCCTTCGCGGGAAACGCAAAAGGTGCGTAGTGCGGCGCCAAAAAGTAATCAGGCAATGTAACTCCGGATTTGCGCATATCGATTTCCGCTTGCATCCAGTCACGGGTAAATCCATCAATATAAGCCGCTGTTCCCATAGGGATAGCGAGCTGCACTTTATCTGGATAATCGATCGCAGTCTGCTGCGTGATCAAGCCGCCCAGCGACAATCCGATCACCACAGATTGCCTGTCGCAAAACTGATCAATCACATTCGCACAGTCTCGCGCAAAGTCGGCGATGCTCCAAGGCGGCATCGGTGCGACCGTAGCGCCAGCCCCTCGCGGATCATAGGACACACACCGAAACCATCGGCTCAACTGCATAAACTGCTGCGAATACGCTTCGGCGGTCTGATCGCCGCCTGGAACAAAAATAACATTGCGGCCCGCACCGGCGGTCACAACACGCATTGTCACCTCATCGGCGGTCAGCTGATGGGTCTCAACATCACTGCTGAACGCGGCAAATGCACTCATACCCAATCTCGCGGAATTTCTTCAGACCAATTTTTTTCGAATACGACCTCATCCCCCTCCAAAGCTAGCAAGTTCGCATCCAGTTTCCAATGCTTTCTCAATGCATGTACAGTGACCACTGTCTTTACATTCGTGCGCCATTGACCGCGTCCATGGCTTTTCATCCAGGTGCACTTGCCCGCAGCAGAATTTGGATCATCGGGATGAATTGAATATTCCTCAAGACACCTTTCTTGGGTCTCAATACCGGTATGCCGGTGGCGAGTCAGTCCTGTATCGCGCAGTGTAGAGCAGGTTTCGATGCCAGACACATAATCAAACAAGCGCGTACGCGCAAACTCTTCCTCGCTGAGCGTCTCGGTTTCCAGCGGCGCCGCACCTTCGGCCGATGCAAATTCACTGGTCACGCTCTGCGCTGTCGAAACAGGCAGTTCCAGCCGGATATCGGACAACTGCAAGCTCGCTTTACTCTGCGACGGCCATACTATGGGCCAGTAGGCATTTGACAGAGCGAGCCGCAGCCGATTGCCTTTTCCGATGCGTTGCCCGCAAGCATTAAGCTGAACGCTCACCGGCACCGGTTCTTCAGGCAGCGGCTGCGGATTTGCATGACTGTCGCGGTGAGCCAGATTCAAAACACCATAACTGATTCGATTGGCCTGCCCGTCGGGCAGGACTTCAGAGAGAACTGCAATCAAATTGGCCTGCTCTGCATCACAGCTCACCTGTGCGAAAAGCTGCGGAAACCCCAGCATTTCCAAATCCTCGGCAAATGGAAGCGTCTCAAAGCTTGCCATTGAAGTTTCCAAGCTTTGATCGATTGGACCATCGGCAACAACCCCGTAACCGCACCAGTTGCCGCCAGTGAAACCTGTATTTTCTGGATTTGCGACAACAATGGAGCCACTGTTCTGTCTGGCTGCCGTGTCCAATGCTGGAAATCGTGCCGCGACAGTACCGGGCTGCTCCCATTTTGCCATGGCAACCCAATGTCCAGGGCGTGTTTCATACTGTGGACTGGGTTCGACACTATGGTTGATCCAGACCTGCAGCTCGGGCTCGTTCATAATACCGGTGTCAATGCTTTTGAGATGCTGGTCCCACCAGCGCAGGCACTCAGCCAAAAAACCAATTCTCGGTCCTGGCAATGCAAAGTGCGGGTATTTGTGAGCCCACGGACCCACGAGACCTTTTTTCGGACAGCGCAAGCGGTTCAGCATGCGTAAAATCGTATTGGTATACCCATCAGCCCAGCCGCCGACCAGATAGATCGGAATGTCAATATCATCGTAGTTTTCGCAAATTGATCCATGTGCATAAAACTCATCGCGATGCTGATGCTCAATCCAATCACGCAGCCATAATCCGTTGCCCTGCAATCTTTCAAGCCATATTTCGCGCCAGCACTCACCGACAATCTGCGGGTCGGGCGGCGTATGAGCAATGGTGAACGCGGTCGCGCCCCAGCCTAGCTTTTCAACCAGCATGGCACCGCCCATAAAGTGAATGTCGTCAGCATAGCGATCATCAGTGGAGCCACAGTGAAATCACTGCCCTCAATGCTTCCGGCCTTCGCGCCGCGACTTGCAGACCGTTAAACCCGCCCCAGGAAATGCCGATCATGCCAACTTTGCCCGTACACCACTTCTGCTCGGCGAGCCATTCGATGACGGCCAGACAATCATCTTGCTCCTGAGGCAGATACTCACCGCGACAGATCCCTTCACTGTCACCCGTTCCACGCAGGTCCACGCGCACTCCGGCATAACCAAATCCGGCAAAATACGGATGCGTCAAATGGTCTCTGGCAACGGTTCCATCGCGTTTGCGATAAGGCAAATACTCCAAAATCGCCGGCACTGGATGATCTTCTGCATCTTCTGGCAGCCAGATACGCGCGGCCAGTCGCACCCCGTCTGGCATCGGTATCCAGATGTTTTCGATTTCCCTGACCTTGCGCGGATACTGCATTCGAATGTTGATTTCAGCCATTGTGCTTTCTCATTGATGTGATTGGATTGAGATTTTCTGATTGAAGGTTTGAATCTGTCGTTATTTTCGCTGACTTCGCATGCATACGAAATCAAACTTACGGCATGGCAGGCGTGAATGTGCCAGTGAGTGGAAAATGACAGGCGGCCTGCTGAGCTTCACCGCTGTAAGGCGAATCGGTTTTGCAGCGTGTCTGCACCCACGGACAGCGAGTATGAAATTCGCAGCCCGACGGCCGTGCAAGCAGTGACGGCACTTCAGCTGGCAAAGAAATGCGCTCACGCGCCTTGTCTGGATCCGGTTCCGGATTGGCGCTCAGCAGCGTGGCCGTATACGGGTGCGCCGGTGATCTGAAAATCGCTTCGGCGCCGCCGCTTTCAACGACCCTTCCCAAATACATGACCGCCATCCGATCGGCAACATGCCGCACTACATTCAAGTTGTGCGTAATGATGATCATCGCAAGATTCATTCGCTGGCGCAGATCATTGAATAAGTTCAAGACCTCGCCCTGAACAGACACATCCAGACCGGCTGTCGGCTCATCGGCAATGATCAGCTTTGGATTCAGCGCAATGCTTCGGGCGACACCGACACGCCGCGCCTGGCCGCCCGACAATTGATGCGGATAGCGAGTGACGAAATCATTGGATAATCCGACCAGCGACAGCAGCCGATCAGCTTGTTCCTTGACATTCGTCTTGATGCGGTGAATGCGAAAGGGTTCGGTCACCAGATCGCCAACACGCATGCGCGGCGAGAGCGATCCAGCCGGATCCTGGAACATCATGGACATATGCTTGCGCAGCGGTTTCATGGCCGCCGCCTTGAGGCCATCCGTGCGCTGTTCCATAAAGTGAACCTCGCCGGCAGAAATCTGCTGCAAGCCGTTGATTGCGTTTGCGAGCGTTGTTTTTCCAGAACCGCTCTCGCCGACCAGGGCAAAAGTCTCGCCGGCATTGACATCAAAACTCACACCCGCAACTGCTTGAATATCGGACCGTCTATACCATGGCCCGACTCGAAAAGTCACCTCAACATTGCGAACGGAGACAATCATGCCGCCTCCCGATGACACTTGGCCCGATGCCCGCTGCGGTCCACAACAGGCGGATCAGTCTCGCAGATTTGCTCGCGGCAGTGACAGCGTGGCGCAAAGATACAGCCGCTGAAGCGCTGGTGAAGATCAGGGATTTCCCCCGGAATGGTGGGCAAATTCCGAGTGCGCTTTACTTGCCCGGCCGGATCGCACTGCAGCAAGCGCTCGGTATATGGATGTCGCGGCTTGTAAAAAATCTGCCGCGTCGAGCCGCTTTCGACAACCTCTCCAGCATACATGACCACAACTTCCTGGCATAGCTCGGCGATCACGCCCAAGTGATGGGATATAAACAGCACAGAGCAGCCAAGTTGCGCTTGCAATTCCTGCAGCAGCTCAATCGTTGCGACTTCCAAGGTTGCATCCAGTGCTGTTGTCGGCTCATCAGCAATCAGCAAAGAAGGTTCCATCATCAAAGCCATGGCAATCGCAATGCGCTGTTTCATCCCGCCTGAGAATTCATGCGAGTAACGCCGCAAGGCAGATGCAGCATCGGGAATTCGCACCTGTCGCAGCATTTCGATGGAGCGTGTGTCTTTATCCGCTCGACTGATATTCGATCGATACTGGATATCGCGCATCTGCTTTCCAATGGAGATTACTGGATTGAGCGACCCCATCGGATCTTGGAATACGGTCGAGATTCTCTGGCCGCGCAAGCCTCTCATTTGGCTTGGATCAAGCTGCGTGAGCTGCTGCCCTTCAAATTCAATCGTGCCGCCATCAATTGCGCCATTGTCTGCAAGCAATCCCAAAATCGCATTGATAACCGTCGATTTGCCACATCCAGATTCACCGACGAGTCCGACAATTCGATTCTTTGGCACGTCAAAAGACACTTTGCGCAAAGCCAGCAGCCGACCTTTGGGGGTGGAGAAACTGACATCAAGACCGCTGATAGAAAGCGTTTTCATGAGTTCAAACCGTTATTCACGCTTTTTCAGACGCGGGTCAAATAAATCACGCATCGTCTCGCCCAGGAACGTAAATCCCAGAGTTGTGATGACAATCGGCAGTCCGCCGGCAATTGCGATCCAAGGTGTATTGCGAATGGCGGTAAAACCATCATTCAAGATGGCGCCCCACGATGGTGTCGGCGGGCGCACGCCAAGTCCGAGAAAGCTCATCCCCGCTTCGATGGCAATAACCACTGGAATGTCCATTGAAGCTAAAATCAAAAGCGGTCCAATTACGTTCGGCAGTACATGCAAGCGCAGTATGCGCACAGTTCCAGCGCCCATGCTTTGGGCAGCTGAAACGAATTGTGCCGATTTCAAAGCCAGTGTCTGAGTACGAATAATGCGGGCGTACCCTGGCACATTGACTAGAATGACCACGACTATCACCGCTGTCAGAGACGGTCCAAACAGCGTAACTAAAGCCAGTGCAAGCATTACTGTTGGAAAACTTTTGAGCGCATCAAATAACAGAATCAATGCATTGTCGAGCCACCGCGGTCCGAAACCAGCAATCAATCCCAGTACAGTACCAATCAGCAAAGAGGCAATAATCGAAAAAAGCGCCACCGAAAGCGCAATCCGGCCGCCATGCAATACTCGCGAGAAAAGATCACGTCCCAGATGATCTGTGCCGAGCAGATGCGCCGCTGATGGATTCAAAAAACGATCTCGCGGAGCGATTTGACTGGGTTCAGCATTGGCAATAAATTCAGCGAATAAAGCGCCGAAAATCATGCATAGCACCAAAATGATACCCAGCGCACCCAAGGGCTCAGCCGCAATGCGACGCAGCGCATGAATCGATCTAGAAACGACTTCGAACACGCGGATCAAGCCAGCCGACAATCAAGTCGGCAAATAGGTTGATGACAATAAACAGCGCTGTAGTGACCAGTACTGTCCCAGAGACTAGTGGATAGTTGCGCGTCAATATCGCATCGTAAACGAGTTTGCCCACTCCCGGTCGAGCAAAGACGATTTCTGCAAAAACTGCTGAAGACAGCATCTGCCCGATACCGACTCCCAGCAAAGTGACGGTCGGCAATATGGCAATTGCCAGTGCATAACGATAAGTAATCCAATGGTCGGGCAATCCGAAGGCTCTGGCTGTTCGGATATGGGCGGCTTCCATGACCTCAAGCATAGAGGCGCGCACCATTCGGGCGATATAGCCGACCCACCCCAATCCAACAGCCAGCGATGGCAGAATCAGATGCAGAA
The DNA here is from genome assembly GCA_965200545.1 of Arenicellales bacterium. Lineage (GTDB taxonomy): Bacteria > Pseudomonadota > Gammaproteobacteria > Arenicellales > JAJDZL01 > JAJDZL01. The sequence goes on from CBDAUJ010000003.1 coordinate 340,925, forward strand.
GCTGGTCACCGATGTCACCTTTAGCGCCAGCTCCGATAGCAGGCAGCCACTGCAAAGTTACAGCGAATATCAACAGCGCATAAATCGCGACAACAAACGACGGTACTGCAATGACACTGACACTGATTACTCCGATGATTCGATCAGTCATTCCGCCGGGGTTGACCGCGGTCCAGCAGCCCAGCGGAATGCCGATTGCGATTGACCAGATCATGCCGCCGGCAATCAATGTCAGCGTATACGGCAGCTGTTCCATCACGACATCGGCCACCGGCCGATCAGACAAAACTTCATTGCCTAAATCGCCTTGCCACGCATTGACGAAGAAATTCCAGAACTGCACCCATACGGGTTGATCCAGACCCATTTTCACCTGCAGCGCATCGCGCATTTCTGCAGTTGCTCTCGGTCCCAATGCCACAGCTGCAGGATCTCCTGGAATCAGATAGATCATGACAAAAAGCAGCGCCATGACGACCGAAATGATCGCCACGGCCAGACTCAGCCGCTTGACTGTGTAATTGAGCATGAGTCAAGCGGTGGCAGCCGGCGGGTCGATGTCGCGGCTGCCAGCCGCAAGCCGCAATTTACACAGGCTTGAATTCAGAGAGCAGTGACTCTCCGTTCGGTTTCAAGCCGGGCTGAATGCTGTCGCGATGAATCGCACCGACCACTTCATGGGTGAAAAACACATAACTGCCGCTCTCGTCCATCAAGTCTTGCATTTTCTTGTAGATGTCATCACGCTTGTCAAAATCACTTTCAACCAAACCTCGTTCATGGAGCTCTTTATACTCAGCGTTGTTAAAGCGTTCCCAATTCCAGACACCCACTTGTTCAGGCGTAAACCAGACCGTCGCCCAGCTTGGATCCGGCTGCATTGAGAAACGCTGCAAAATCAACTGCAGCTTATTCCAATAATCACCGTCTTTGGAGCCGAGCGTCCAGAACGTGCCGCTGTCATTTTGCTTGATCTCACAGTTGATGCCCACGTCCGCGAGATTTGCCTGAATGACTTGCGCGGCAGTGAGGCGTTCCGATTGATTCAGAATATCGAGTGTGACCGAAAGATTGGAGATGCCTTCCTGGGCAAGCAACGCTCTCGCCCGGTCAGGATCATAATCGTAGGTGACTTCGCTGCGACTGCCTGGCAAGCCCGGCGCAATGATTCCGTTGCCGACGGCGGCGGCGCCAAAATAAGCCGCATCCACAACACTTTGGCGGTCAACTGCATGCTGAACAGCGCGACGCAGATTGATATTGTCAAAGGGTGCGACATCTTGATTGATTCCCAGCCAAACGTATGCGAGTGAGGGTTTTTCTAAAACGATTGAATTCGGCGGTGGATTTTCTCTCAAGCGCGGCAAAGAAGAAACCGAAGTCCACGTATAGTCAAGATCACCGGCCTCAAAACCGCGTTCAGCTGTCGCTGGATCTTCAATCGGAATGATGTGAATCTCCTCAAATCCCCCCGGCTCATGCACCCAATCCGGATTTCGACGCAACACTGTTTTTTGCTTCGGCTGCCATTCTTCAAGCAAATACTGGCCCGACTGTGCAACCGGCTGCGTGGTGATCTTGTCCCCAAGCTCTTCCATCGCGCGTTTCGACAAGATGCACGAGGCGGGTGTAGGCAATGTGGTTGACCACAGCGGCACAAACTTGTTCTTCAGGTGAATCAAACCCGACAATTTGTCTTTAACCTCCACTTCCTTGAGGGCTGACCAGTCGCCTGCATAGGGACTTTCCATGGCCGGGTCGGCGAAACGCTCGATTGAGAACTTCACATCTTCTGCGGTCATTTGACCATAACCGTCCGTAAAGCCGATGTTGTCCTTCAGTGTAAATGCAATCGTGATATCATCAAGCTGCTCCATGCGATCGGCAGCGATCATTTTCCAGCCCCATACATCACCTGCTTGCGGGACGACCAAAGGCGCAAAAATTGAGCGGATGATATCGTCTTCCGGCAGTGAAAGTCGATAAGCTGGATCTAAAATTTGCAGATCCGAGTATGAGCGCAGCGTCAACACTTTGCCATCTTGCGACACTGCAAAGCGCGGCGCAGCCATCGCAGCAGCGCTGAATGCACCCATCGCGGCTAAAAAAGAGCGCCTTGTCATGCGAACTTGATTCATAATTGGAAGCCTCCTACGGTTGACAAATGGTTTGAATCATTCGGTGAATATTTGCCTTAAACTTGCTGCAAACGTACGATCAGCAACTTTGCGAATGCGCAAGTTGCAAAGTCTGTGAGAACCATCGATTTTCGCCTTTTGCAGCCCAAATTCAACAAGCAATTATGTTCAATTTTCACTGGATTGAGCGAATTAATCTCAAATCGACATGCATAGGAGTCGATTTGGCAAAAATAAAAACACCGAAACTGACAGACTTGCATCCGTTTTTTTTACCTGACCGCACACTTATTGCCTGCAGTGCCATCTTTGAGCGTATTCAGCAATTGCACAGTTTCAAAACTGCATCCTGCATGACTTTGCTTTCGATCGACATTTGGCTTGCAGTGAAAATATTCGGCTGTACGCAGCGGATGGATATCAGATTTCTTGGCAAATCATCATATCTCAAAAATATTCTGTAAAAGCTCGTTATTGATTGCGGCTGACTGCGTCTCATTGCCACCAAGCCAAGCGCAGGCCGCAGCTCTCGAATTGAGAGTTGAGATACTGAAGCCACAATCCGTGCGCAGCAATACATAAATGTCAAACTCATTGCAGCTTGAATCGACTGAGCACTGCTGGATTCCGATGCCAGACGGAACCCGTCTGGCTGCTCGCATCTGGTGGCCGATTGACAAGCCGCCGTTTGCGGCCGTCGTGGAATACATTCCGTATCGCAAGCGTGATTTGGTGCGTACTCGCGATGAGCGCAATCATCCGTATTTCGCTGCCAATGGCTATGTTTCCATGCGGGTCGACATGCGCGGCGCGGGAGACAGCGAGGGCAATATGCCTGATATGTATGCGGCAGCTGAATTGCAAGATGCGATTGACGTGATTGAATGGATTGCAAGCCAAAGCTGGAGCTCGGGGGAAGTCGGTATGTTTGGCACCTCCTGGGGAGGAACTGCAAGTCTGCAAGCCGCGTGCAAGGCGCCCGAGGCACTCAAAGCGGTGATCGCAAACTGCGCAACCACCAACCGCTTTGAAGATGACATTCATTGGATGGGCGGGAATTTGCTGACCGACAGTTTTGAATGGGGCGCAACGCTGCCGGCGATTTTGGGAGCTCCGCCAGATCTTGCCACGGTGGGAAGCAGCTGGCAATCGATGTGGCAAGAGCGTCTATCATGGCTGGAGTTTCCGCTTGACGCATGGATCCGAAATTCTGTACGGGGAGAGTATTGGAGACATGGTTCGGTTGACTTCTCTCGCGAGCCTATTGGCTGCCCTGCTCTGGCAATCGGGGGATGGTCGGATCGATATTCCAATACGATCATGAGACTCGTCCAGTCACAACCCGAACTCTGCTGGGGAATTGTCGGCCCTTGGGGACATCATTATCCAGATCAAGGCGAACCGGGGCCAGCTGTGAGTTTTCAAAAAATCGCACTCGCGTGGTGGGATCATTGGCTGGCGGGAAAATCAGATGAATGCTTGCGGTGGCCGCGGCTGCGATTCTGGCAGCGAGAGTACGATGAACCTCAAAATCGACTGCTGCAGCGCAATGGAAAATGGATTCAGACAAATGATATCACCGAATCTTGTAAAGTTGAATTTACTCTTTCTGATCAAAGATTAAAAGCTGGAACTTCAAGTCTTGAAACAGAAAATGAAAACAGTTTTGAGATCCCCAATGATGTAGGCCACGGCGAATGCGCGGGCGATACCGGTTACTTTGGCCGCACAGGCGGCTTGCCACTTGAGCAAAGCAAAGATGATCAGCGTTCACTTTGTTTCGACTCTCTGCCTCTTGCCGAGGATATCACAATCGCTGGCCATGCTGAACTCATTGTTGAAATTGCTCGCGATATTGCTGACACGCAGCTTGTTTGTCGTTTGTGTGAAGTCACAGCTGCCGGCCAGTCACATCTGGTCGTGCGACAAGTTCAGAATTTGGCCTTAGACGGCATGCTTGATGCTAGAGCAGAGTTTCGAATCGGGGAGTGCATTCGTTACAAGATTCGAATGCCTTCGACTGCTTACCGCTTCGCTCGCGGCAATCGAATACGACTTGCTCTCGGAACCTCCTACTGGCCATTGGTATGGCCAGCTCCGCAAGCAGCGGTCATTAAGGTTATTGCGCACCGCTCGCAGCTCAAGCTGCCAAGCATGAAGAGTGCGCAAACGATGGCTGAACCATTGCCAGCTGCTGAGTGTTTGCCAGTGCATCCTTCTTGTACAACAGAATCCGAAGGTGAATTGGAAAGAGAGTGTCAAGTACGGCGCGACGGGGCGGTCCAGATGAACTGGCGTTTGCCCCGCTGCAGCGTGCGTTTTGCAGACATTGAGACCGTTATCTCAGTCGCAACAGCAGCTCAATATGCGACTGATGCTGCAGCATTGAGTACGCGCAAATTTAGGCTTTGCATCGTCTACGAAATCGAGATTCAAAGAGCTGATGGTATCGCCAATTTGCAAAGCGAAGTGACCGCCGAAGCCGATCATGAGGCACTGGCAGTGGATGCGAATCTAACCGCATATTGGAAACAGGATTTGATATTTGAGAAGAAGCGCCAATATGTCTATTCGCTGCCGCTGCAATCGAAAACTGCGCACTGAACTCAGCGTGTTTCGCGGAAGTGCTCAAACGCACTTGCTCTCGTTTTCCATTTTCTGCCTGAGCTCAAGGACTCAACTGCCGTGCAGCAAGTTATTTCTTCTAGTTTTACTTGGTATACAATGGCAAATGCCGGTCGTAGCGCAATCATAACCGCTGCTTGGCGCAAGTCGCCCGACAAAGCCGGATTTATTTTGAATTACTCATATTAGAGGGAGAAGGAAAGCCATGAAATCTTTACGGCTAGCACTTGGATTTGCAACCGCGCTCGCACTCACTGCGGTCACAGTTGCACAAGCCGAAACTTTGAGATTGCTCACTTGGGGCTCATATGCACCCGAGGAATTGATTCAGAAGTTTCAGGAACGGTATCCCGATATTACGGTTGAGGTGACGTTTTCCAACAACGAGGAAATGATCGCAAAACTGCGTGCAACCGGCGGCGCCGGTTTTGATTTGGCGCAGCCCAGTCATGACAGGATTCATGCCGCGCAGCTCGAGTACAACATCTACAAGCCGATGGATCTGTCGCAGATCAATACCGATGTGATGGAGCCTTCGCTGCTCGAGGGTGTTAAAGCCAATACCACGATTGACGGTGAGGTTTACGCGGTTCCACATCAGTGGGGAACTTCTGGACTGATGGCCGATCAATCAATGGCGCCTGATTTTGCGCATTGGTCCGATCTTTGTGATCCGAAATACAAAGGCAAAACTTCCATGCGGCTGAAACGTACGATTCTTCTCGGCGTTGCCTTTTCGATGGGTGAGAATCCTTTTGAGGCCTACTCTGATCTTGACAAGTATCAAGAGATTCTTGATCAGGCGGTCGATTACCTGGTTGAATGCAAAGACAACATCAAGGCTTACTGGAAAGGTGGTGATGATTTGATGGCTATGATGCTGTCGGGTGAGATTGTCGCTTCGGAAACCTGGGATTCGACTGCGTATCGATTGTATGCTGAAAATCCGAACATTGTGTTCGTGCCGCCGTCAACCGGTGCTCTGGCTTGGATTGATACTTTCGCCCTGCCCCGCAAAGGCGAAGCCGATGAAGCTGCCTATAAATGGATTAATTTTGTTCTGGAGCCGGAAAACGTCACGCTGATGTCCGCCAGCACTGGAGCAATCGCATCTGTCAAGGGTGCGATGGATCTGCTGCCGGCCGACAAAGCTGCGGCGGTCAATGCTGCATTCACTGCTGAAGATATTGCTAATCTTCAGTTTTTTGCCAATATTCCGCCCGGTGTGGAGGATATGGAAGGCAAGGCGCTGGAGAGAATTAAAGCTGCAACCAGCAACTGATTCACCTCTATTGACTTTTCTTATCGTGCTGTGCGGCTGGCGAAATTGGCGGCGCAGCACGATAATCCGCAATTGAGTCTTTGACTCGCAATCACGTGACACGTCCATCGACAGTCGATCTTGAATGCCTGCAAGTGTCCAAAAGCTTTGGTCGCATCAAGGCAGTCAATAATGTTTCGCTCAAAATCAACGCCGGTACTTTCTTCTCGATTCTCGGCCCTTCCGGATGCGGCAAAACCACGCTCATCCGGATGATTGCCGGGTTTGAGCGCCCTGACAGTGGCGATATTCGGATTCGAGACAAATCCGTTCTGAGCGTTGCGCCAAACAAGCGCAACGTCAAGATGGTGTTTCAGCACCTGGCTTTGTTTCCGATGATGAATGTCTTCGAGAATATTGCCTATGGACTCAAGTGCAACGGGGTGGCAAAAGATGAAATCAATCAGCGTGTGAAGGATGTCCTCAATCGTATTGAGCTGCCCGAAGTCGCGCACCGTGAGATTCACCAGTTGTCAGGCGGTCAAAAGCAGCGGATTGCCGTGGCCCGATGCATGGTGCTTGATCCTGATGTGCTATTGCTTGACGAGCCGCTCGGTGCATTGGATTTGAAACTTCGTGAATCCATGAAGATTGAATTGAAGCTGCTGCAGCATCAATTCAACACAACATTTATCTACATCACTCACGATCAGTCTGAAGCTCTCGTGATGTCCGACACGGTAGCAATCATGAATCAAGGACGCTTTGAGCAGGTCGGCACGCCGCAGGAACTTTACCACAAGCCCCAGTCTGCATTCGTTGCAGGATTCGTAGGTGACAGCAACCGCTGGAGTGGCAAAGTCACTGGCAAAGGTGACGGTACGGTAAAGGTGCAGACCACCCGGCGGTTAGCTCTAATTGGCCTGCCTTACGCGGATAACGCCGCGGTTCTCGGTCAGCATGTCGACATTTTTATTCGGCCGGAGTTTATTCGTATTGAACGCCCTGAAGATGCCGAAACAGCAGTGACGGAATCAGACAACTCGCTGGATGGCATAGTTGACAGTCTGCTGTTTAACGGTGCCAACTCGCGTGTACTCGTGCGTGGTCCCGACGATGAACTGATCGAGGCTGATGTCGTACTCACTGGCGGCACAGATGACTTGCAGCCAGGACATCGAGTTCGCCTGAAGTGGTCTCCGCAGCAAACCATGTGTTTTGCCACCTAGCACCCTTATGGCAATGCAAAAAGACATCACTCGACTGTCTCTGCTATTGCTGCTTACGCCATTTGCATTGTGGATCGTGCTACTGATTTTACTGCCGCATGTCGGTATGGTGTACTTATCATTTCAGGAAAAAGTAGCGCCGCGAGTCTATGAGTTTGGCTTCGGCAATTACATTGAATTTTTCAATGAACCAATCTATTGGAATACATTGCTCAGAACGGGCACGATGTCATTGCTGGTCACGGTGTTGTCTCTCGTCATCGGTTTTCCGGTTGCCTACTATATTGCCAAGATTGCCGGACGAAGAATGCGCGGGGCATTGCTTTTGCTGTGCCTGATCCCGCTTTGGGTAAGCGACTTGATTCGAGCATTTGGCTGGATTCTGATTTTGCGCGAAACCGGTGTAATATCCGGTTTCCTGCAATGGACAGGAATCGTCAATCAGCCGCTTGAGTTTCTATATAACGATGTGACTGTTGTTATCGGACTGGTGTACACTGTCATTCTTTTCATGATCGTACCATTGACATCCATCCTTGATGGCATGGATGATTCGATGATTGAAGCGGGCTACAATCTTGGTGGACGCGGCATTACGGTTTTGCGACGCATCATCGTTCCATACGCAATGCCCGGCATTGCATCCGGATGTATTATTGTCTTCATGCTGACCGCTGGCAGCTACCTCACGCCGGTTCTGCTGGGCGGCAAAAACTCAAGCTGGTTTACAGAACAAATCTACGATCAGTTTATTACGCGCTACAACTGGGAATCAGGAGCGGCATTCGGCATGCTGCTGTTGATTTTCACATCAATCGTCGTATGGATCGGGCTGCGCCTCACCAACCAATCGCTTGCAACTACCGTGACGAGGACTTGATAGCGATGACCGGCAGCCCCCAAAAACTGGACCTATCGCTGTTTGGCTACCGCGCCTATATCATTGCGTTTTTCATCTATCTTGCAGCGCCGCTTTTCGCGGCTGGGATTTTCGCGTTCAATGATTCGCTGTTTCCATCACTGCCATGGAAAGGTTTCACGCTCGATTGGTTTTTCAACGATACCGAGCCAAAACTTGGCATGTTTTATGACCGACGGTTGCTGAGCGGCTTGAAATATTCATTTTTGATCGCGGTGATGGTATCGTTCCTATCTGTATTTATCGGCACCTGCAACGCCTTTTTGTTCGTTCGCTGCAAATTCCCTGCCAGAAATTTTTTCTATATCATCATGATTCTGCCGCTGGTAATTCCAGGCGTAATTCTGGGTATTTCAATCTTGGTACTGGCCAGCAGTGTGGCCAACAATGCAGAAAACTATTTTGGCATTGACTTGGCATTGCTCAGACCTGGCATTTTGCTTGTCGTTCTGGGTCAAGTTTCGTTTATCGTCACGATCACTTCACTGATCATTACCGCTCGGCTGAAAAAATTTGATGTTGCGATGGAAGAAGCAGCACTGAATCTTGGCGCCAGCACCTTTCGTGTATTGGCCACAGTGACCTTACCGTTTTTAAGAAACGCGATGATTGCTGCCTGGATAGTCGCCTTTTTGGTTTCTTTCGAAAACTTCAATACAACACTGTTTCTGGTGGGTTCAGAGGCGCCCTTGACGATTACGATGTTTGATCGGATTCATAAAGTTGGATCAACGCCAGTGCTTAATGCAGTGTCGTTCTTCCTAATGATCGGCTCAGGTTTGCTGGTATTGTTATCGATACTGGTGCAACGCGACAAATCACCGGAGCGCTGATCTTTGCATCCAATCGTTCGAGCTGTGTATTTTCGGTACGGAGCAATTCTTGATCGCCGTATTGGCGGAGGCTAGAGGCCTGTATTCAGAAATACAACCTTATTCTCAACAGAAGAATCAATGCGAGATGCGTTTATGCAGTAACAATTCAGTTATCAAAATACCTGTATGCTGTCAGAGGCGCCGAAAACAAACTGGCAATCAAAACTGTCTTTCTTTATAGGCGGCTGCTTTGGTAAATTTTGCTGTAAAAATGGACCTGCGTGTACAGCTCCAGCAAGCGCAAGTCACTTCAATTTTTCCTTTTCTCACTCACATGCCCCAGACGGTCACCTTGCGGCTGCCGGCTGACGCCTCGCGCCGGAACACCTTCTCATCCCAGGAGCGCTCCGCCGCGCGGTCAAAGACCACCAGATGGCCGGTGGCGGCGCCGCATCGCTCCATGTAGCCGCCAAGCTGAGCCAGGCCCTCCCCGATCGTGCGCTCCAGGCCGCCGCGGCGCACCTTGCACTCGATCACCTCCCTTTGCCGCTGCGGACCCCACTCGACCAGCAGGTCGGTGCGCATCCTTCCCAGCCCATACTCGCGCTCGATGCGACCGCCGGCATTGACCACCCGCTGCAGAAAAGCCTGCAGCAGCAGCTGCGGCCCCGCCTCCTTATAGTCAAAGCGCCCCACCCAGTGCTCGGAGCTCTCGCGGAAGAAAGACTGGAACGACTCCATCAGCTGGTCCATCAGCAGCTGTCCGCCCTCGACAAACCAGGCCGTCTCATGCGGCAGCGCCTCGTCGGCAGAGGTGATCAGCTCGCGCGGAATCACCTCGCGGTAGATGGCGTTGGCAATCTGGATCCGCCTGCCTTGGCTGATCAGCCCCAGGTCCCGCACATACTGCACATCGTCGGGCTGGAACGGCTCCGTCTCAGCGCCGCTGCTGACCAAGAGCTCGATGACCCGCTTGACGCGGGGCTCGCGCAGCTTGTCGGCCAGCTGGTCCAGATGCGTGTCACGGCGCCGGATCAGCACCTCCCGGGCGTCGATCACATCACTGTGCCCGATGGTCACACTGCGGTCCCTGACCCTTGCCAAAGCCTCATCCGCCAGCGCATTGACCAGCCACGGCTGGCCTGCGGTGGAGTCCCACACCTCGGCCAGCGCCTCCGCGCTCCACTTCTGTCCGGTCTCCTCGGTATGCTGGCGCAGCAGGGCGCGGGTCTCGGCCTCGCTGAAGTTGCCCATCCGCAGCGACTTGGCCTTGATGTTGAAGGCGCTGCCGCCGGTGATCACCGTCTTCTGGGCGCTGGAGTGGATGCGGTAGTCTCTGACATCGCGGATGCCGCACAGGATCACGCACTGCGGAAAGTGCCGCGGCCGCTCGGCATAGCCGCCGGCGCGCAGCTGGCGCAGCACCGAGATCAGCGTGTCGCCGACCAGAGCGTCAATCTCGTCAAGCATCACCACCAGCGGCCGGGAATCCGCTTCAGACCAGCGGCGCAGCACCTCGCTCAGCGCAGCATGTGCGCCGGACGCATGAAGGATGTCTTGCCAATGGTCATCTAAAAACCGGTCATCCAAATGAATTGTGGCTGAACTCGACAGGACGGTCAAAATCGCCCGCATCGCCAACGACACATCTTCGCGCGCAGCTTGGGCACCTTCAACATTTACATACACTGCACGATAACGTCCGATTTCGTTGAGTTCTCTCATCAAAGCCCGAAGCACCGAAGTCTTGCCGGTCTGGCGCGGCGCGTGCAGGATGAAATACCTCCAATTCTCGATCAGGTGAAAGAATTCATCTTTGTCAACTCGCTCTAGCGGTGGGATAAAGTAGTCCTTTTCCGACACGACTGGACCTGCAGTATTAAATATTTTCATAAAATTTTTTAAACAATAATAAGCATATGAATTTATTATTAAAATATTATTTTATCTTAGAACGATGACATTCCAGTTGTGCGCAGTTGGCTACTATAAGATCAGTGAAAGTGCTCCAGCTGCACAAGTCGCCCGAGTTAGAATCGGTTACCAGGATACAAGTCTCAATACCTCACTAGCATAGACTATCAGTTCGTTTTCACCTGTTTGATCACAAAAAACAGTGTCATACTTCAACGCAAATATTTGGGATTAGAAATTGAACCGAAGCACTACGACTAGCCTGAACTTATTCGATTTCGCGAGGCTCATGCTTAGTCTCTGTCATACGTTCAGTCTCTTCGCAGACAAATGTTCCAATTCGTCTTATGTATTCTGGCTCTCCAGTCTCAATTTCTATGTGTGGGCTGCCTATTTCGATAAGGGTCGCTTCCGAACCTTCTAAAAGGACCACATAATTGACACCGTTGATGATGCTTCCAAAGAGTTGTGTTAGTCCGTGCGTCTTGTAAGTACCGATACCTTCAAATCCGTCGATAGTCAATTCGGCGATTCCTACACTCGCCTCATTTGAACTTTCAAATAAAACTCTTTTCATTGTTAGTTTTTTGTATGCCGTCAAGTCGCTGAACTGAGGTGTGCATTCATGCGTTGTTAACGTACCAGTTATGATTCCCTCTGCCATTGCCAAATCACACCCGGCTACGAATATTCCAGCGAATAATGCTATGACAGTCTTCAGATAGCATTCTTGCAAACTTTGCCACTCGTTCCGAATACGGGCAAAAAGGTCAAACAGACGGCTATAGCAGTGAGTTCTGTCAAAGTATGCTTTATGCCTTTGAGAACTCTCAATATTCCAAATATCTTTCATTTTATTGATTCTCTTTCCTTGGAGTTCAATGCGTCTCTTTTCAGTTGGTGAAATTCTGTCCGCTGATTGGTATGTGCGACTGGCACTCTGCACCCAATTAGGCATGCAGGACGCTGGGCTCGAACTGTTCCAAATTAGCGCGGTCAATTGAATTCAACAATGATCTAAATAATTGATCTATTTTTTTGTATCCATCATTGAATGCGAATTCAATCGAATTCGCATCAATTCGAGAATCACCCCGTCCTGCCGCGGCGTTTACGACTACAGCAATGCAGGCGTAGTGCAATCCGAGCTCTGCTGCCAGAGCTGCTTCAGGCATACCCGTCATTCCCACAATGTCTCCGCCATCCTTTTCGATACGATCCACCTCTGCCGCGGTTTCGAATCGAGGGCCCTGCGTGACTGCATAGACACCCCTATCGACAACTTCGACATTTGCAGCGGGTGCGGTCAACAGAATTTCTTGTCGCAGCGTTGTCGAGTAAGGATGTGTAATTTCCAAATGGGCTACTTTCCCATCGCTGCCGTCGAAAAATGTTGAAGCTCGCCCCCAGGTGTAGTCAATAATTTGATCTGGCACAACCAGATCGCCGAGATCCAGCGTGGGAGCAATGCCGCCAACCGTCGCAATGGACACAATCGAACTGACTTCGAGTTGCGCCAGTGCAGATATGTTTGCCCGATAGTTAATCGCGTGCGGCGCCAGTGTATGCTCCGCCCCGTGGCGATACAACAGGTAGAACAGAACACCATTGAATTCCGCTTCAAGGATTTCAGATGATGGCTTGCCATACGGAGTTCGCAGCTGATGCCTGTGCCTAATCCGCTTTCCAGACAGTAACGAGGACGAGCCGGAACCGCCGATCACCGCTGTACGGATGCGTTGGTCTTTATGTTTTGAGGAACGGATCAATGAGCTGGCGTATCAACTTCCAATTGTATTGGATGATTGTCGAATTGCTGTACAGAGGTAACGTTGATGGTGCTCCATCCGCGGCAGCCGGGGCACTGCCAATGCAAAACCTTCGTGGAATAACCGCACTGACGGCACTCATAGCGCCTGATTGATTCGAACTCATGGCGAATCAGATGCTCAATCAGCGCAAAATCACTAGTGAGGTTTTTGTCTTCAGAACCTTTGACTTTGAGCAGAATCAGTCGATGCAAGCAGTGCAGTGAGGGATGTTTGCGAATCCAATTCACCAAAAAATTTTCTGCAACCGAATCGTTGTTTTGTGATTCCAGCAAATCAACGTAAGCAACCGCTAACGGTACGCTTGAGGCTTTTTCAGCAGACATACGGAGAAATTCCGTCAACTCACCGGTGGCATTGATGGCTTTGTAGCTTTCTGTGACCAAGCCCACCGTCTCCGATACATAGTTCGGGTTCTTCTGTTCTAAAGTCCGCCAGGTCGCAATCGCGCCGCGGTGGTCGCCGCGGATCGCCTGAACACGACCGATTTGCAAAATTGCCCGCACACTATTGCTGTCAATTGCTATCGCATGCGCCAAATATTCCTCTGCCCGGTCGTAGTCGCCCACTTGCACAGATTCCTCAACCTTCTCACAGTAGTAATGCGCCAGGCGATAAGCGTAACTCTTGCTTGAGATGCGAGTCAGTCTCGTGGTAACTTGAATGCATTTATCCCATTCTTTTTCCTGTTCGTAAATGTCACGCAGAATTTCATTCGCCTGTTCCTGATAACGCTTATCGGATGCAAGTTGAATGAAGATCCGTTCGGCTCGATCCAGAATCCCAGCTGTATAGAAATCGTTCCCCAATTCCAGTAAAGCTTGCGCCTTTTGTCCTTCCGTCAAATCAGAACGGTTGATCAGATTCTCGTGGATGAGCGTGGCGCGCTCGATTTCCCCTCGGCTTCGATAAAGTCTGCCGAGGGTCAGGTGGATTTCGATGGTTTCACGATCGACTTCCAGCATATCAATAAATAGCTCAATCGCCTTGTCATGCTGTTGATTCAGCAGATAATTGATGCCTTGCAAGTAGCCTGAAGGTATTTTGCGACGCCTGAAAAAAAGAAAATCAGATTTCTTGGCTGCAAACCAGCCAGAGGCCGCAGCGACAGGCAGAAGCAGAAGTAACCAATCGGGATCCATGAATCAGCGTTTCTGTTCTTTGAAACGGGTTGGGACAGTTTTGCCGGGGAACAGCTTATGCTTTACGGCAGCGAGTTTGGCACTTAAGATGCCAATTGCCAGCCCGATTGAAAAAACGAACAAGATCAGCCAAGAAAGCGGACCTTGCCAGTGTATGTCAAAATAATACGTCAGTTCTACCGGCTGGGAATTCTTTACTGAAAACGTTATTCCCACCAAAAGAGCGACAAAGATGAGGACAACAAGAAAAATCTTTTTCAAACAGAATCCGGTCTTTGCTAAATTGCCTTAAGCTGATTTTTCGCTGCCGCCACCGACGTGCCGATGCAGATGCCGCTTAGATGGCCCGCGGGTAATCCACCCGTTCACGGAGTCTGCGTCCGGGTTTAAAACGTGGAAAATACTTGCCATCCACTTGCACCGGTTGTCCCGTTTTCGGGTTTCGCCCTTGCTTTGGCGCACGATAACGCAACTGAATACTTCCAAACCCGCGTATCTCAACACGTTTGCCCTGTGCAAGCGCATCGCCGATGCCATTTAGAATGATATCAACTGCCATTCGCACGTCTTCAGGCTCTACATTGAGTTTATCTTCTGTTTCAAGTGTCAGCTTGTCAATTAATTCTTGTTTAGTCACAAAATATCACCCCGCTTGGTTACGAACAGATTACTTTGACTCAGGCTCAGATTCAGATTTTGGCTTTGATTCTGATTTGCCCATCATGGACTCCATTAATTTCCTGCCCAACGTTCGAGCGGGCGATGATTTATCGGTCCCATACTCCTCGATGGCAAGATCTTCGTTTTCCAGTTCCAGTGCTTTGATCGACAAGGAAATCTTGCGATTTTTACGATCAATACTGAGTATCTTGGATGTTACATCCTGCCCCGGTTCCATTGCCTGCTTCGCTTCTTTCGGCTTCGATCTGGCCACTTCAGCATCCCGAATCATGCCGCTGACCCCGTCGGTCAGCTTGATGATGACACCTTTTTCGGCAAGATTCTCAACTGTGCCTTCAACAACTGCGCCTTTGCCATGCGTCGATACAAACGTCAGGAACGGATCGTCCTCAAGCTGCTTGATACCGAGAGAAATGCGCTCCCGATCGGCATCAATCATCAGAATCTTGACTTTGATCTCATCGCCGCGATGGAATTTGCGGCTCTCAGTCTCGCCATCACCCGACCAGCTGACATCGTTGATGTGAACCAGTCCATCTATGCCTTGCTCAAGCGAAACGAAAATACCGAAATCTGTCAATGATTTGACTTGTCCGGTAATCACTTCGTCTTTTCTGTGTATGGCGGCAAATTCCAGCCACGGATTCGGCTTGCACTGCTTGATGCCAAGTGAGATGCGATGCCGCTCGACATTCACTGACAGCACTTGAACTTCAATCTCCTCGCCGACTTTGCAGACTTCTTCAGCACGCACATTTTTCGAAGTCCAGTCCATTTCACTGACATGAACCAGTCCTTTGACGCCGGTTTCAAGCTCGACAAATGCGCCATAATCAGCAATATTCGTAACCGTGCCGAATACCCGATCGCCCTGCTTGTAACGGCGCTCAATGTCGGACCATGGATCAGCGGTCAACTGTTTGAGACCGAGTGAAATTCGGGAGCGTTCTTTTTCCAGATTCAGCACAGCGACGGAAATTTTGTCTCCAACTGTCAGCAATTCCGAAGGATGCTTGATACGGGACCAGGACAGGTCCGTAATGTGCAGCAGGCCATCAATGCCGCCGAGGTTGATAAAGGCGCCGTAATCGGTCAGATTCTTCACGATGCCTTCGACAACCTGCCCCACTTCGATTGAGGCGAGCAGCGACTCGCGTTCCGCCTTAAGTTCTTTTTCAAGCACCGCTTTGCGCGAGACAACAACGTTGTTGCGGGCTCGGTCCAGTTTGATGATCTTAAATTCAATCGGTTCTCTCTCGAACTCAAACTCTGTATCGTCGTGCGCCACCGGCGCTCCATACAAAGAGCCGGGCAAAAACGCTCGGATATTTTCAAGAGATACAGAAAAACCGCCTTTTACGCGGTTGTTGATCAGACCTTCAATTGAGGTCTGATCTTCAAATACTTTCTCTATTTTTTCCCAGGCACGCACCCGGCACGCTTTCTCGCGTGACAGCCGTGTCCGGCCGTAGCCGTCTTCAACAGCCTCAATTTCAACCTCGACCTTATCACCGATGTTGATTTCATACTCGCCCCTTAAATTCTTAAACTGCCAGAGTGGAATCTCGGCCTCCGATTTCAAGCCGGCACTGACGATGACATTGTCTTTGCTAACATGCACGACCGTGCCAAACACCAGTTCACCGGCTCGCATCTCCGTATGCTTGATACTCTCCTCAAATAGTTCGCTAAATGATTCCATTAGTTAACAAGTTTCTCCAAAATTAAACATAAAACAGTTTGTGATCCATGCCCATATCCTCATTCTTCCAGAACAGGCCCCAATAATCTCAGCACGCTGGCGAATACATCCTCTGCACTCGCGCTTGATGAGTCGATTCTCCGTGCATTTTCTGGCATGACCAAAGGCGCACAGTCGCGCTTTGAATCACGTTCGTCTCGCTCCGCCAAATTCTGCAATATCTCGTCAAATCCAGCGACGATTCCCTGACGGCGCAACTGGGACTGCTTGCGCTGCGCTCTGACTTCAAGTGTTGCGGTCAAAAAAACTTTCAACACTGCTTGCGGAAACACGACACTGCCCATATCTCGGCCATCAGCAACCAAGCCGGGAGGGCGATTATACTCTCTCTGCACGTTGAGGAGCGCATCTCTTACGCAAGGCTGTGCTGCCAGCTTTGATGCCAGCTGTCCGCAGGCAGGCGTTCTAACCGCTTCGCTGATATCGATCCCATCAATTGCGATTTCAGAATCAGCGCCTGTTTGCGTCGGTCGACTGACAAAATTGATGCCTTCAAGCAGCGATTGCACCGCATCTGTCTGATGGATTGAAATCCTGTGTTGCATCACCAGATAGGCAGCAGCTCGATAAAGCGCACCGCTGTCAAGAAAATGCCACTGAAGATGAAGTGCAATTCTCTGTGCCAAAGTCCCTTTGCCTGAGCCGGCCGGTCCGTCGACCGTGATCACCGGCGGCGGACGCTTGCTGCTCATGCGTCGACCGCCTCGACAATCTGCATCCCGCATTGGCGCGCGGTTTGTGCGAACTCTGGAAATGAAGTCTCAATACAGTCACAGTCCTGGATCAATACCTCGCCGGAAGCCGCCGCGCCCGCAACGGCAAAAGCCATCGCAATACGATGATCGCCAAAGCTTTCAACGATTCCGCTTTGCATTGAGCCGCCCTCAATCACCAGTCCGTCGGGGAGTTCCTCTACCTTGGTTCCAAGGGCGCCGAGCCCAGCTGCGATTGCGGCGATCCGATCACTTTCCTTGACTCTGAGTTCTTCGCAATCGGTGATTTGGGTCGCGCCGCGCGCGTGCGCCGCAATCACTGCAAAAACTGGAATCTCATCAATCATTTTTGGAATCAAGTCACCATCGATTGAAGTGCCAGATAAATTTTGGCTGTGGCGAACCCGAAGGTCGGCGACGGGCTCGCCGCCGAATTGCCGCAAGTTATGCAGTTGTATATCCGCGCCCATGCGCTTCAAAGCATCAAGCAATCCGATACGGGTCGGGTTGACGCCAACATCAGTGAGTGTCAAATCTGATGCGGGTGTCAACACCGCCGCGGCAATGAAAAAAGCCGCGGATGAAATATCGGCGGGCACTTGAATCTGCTGCCCTTGAAGCTCGCACCCGCCGGCAATCGAGACTTGCGTGTCCGTCGATCTCACTGGACAACCGAAGGTGGCGAGCATAATTTCTGTATGGTTGCGTGTCAATGCGGGTTCAGTGACAGTTGTTTCTCCATGGCAATGCAGTCCTGCGAGCAAAATAGCTGACTTGACTTGAGCGCTGGCGACCGGCGATTGCCAGTTGATCGGTGTAAGTCTGCTGCTGGTCTTGATTTCGAGCGGCGGAGTGCCTGCGGCGGATGTCGCAATCTCGGCGCCCATGGCCCGCAGCGGCTCGACAACCCGAAGCATCGGACGCGTCGAAAGCGACGCATCTCCCGTCAGCCGAATGCGATGCGGCTGCGCGGCCAGCAGTCCGCTCAGGAGCCGCATTGCGGTACCGGAATTGCCGCAGTCAAGGTCGATCTTTGGCGCTCGCAGACCATTGAGGCCAGCGCCATTGATTTTCAGTCGCGATGGGCTGGCATCGTCGATCTCAATCCCCAGCGTGCGAAACGCGGCGATTGTTCTGCGGACATCATCGCCGCGCAGTGCGTCCTTGACTGTCGTTTGTCCGCGGGCAATCGCGCCCAGCATCACGGCACGATGCGAGATTGATTTGTCACCGGGCACTTTCAGCTGCCCAAATACGCCGCCAACGGGTTTGCTAATGAGGTTGACCATACGGCTGGACTATTGCTTCGGCACAGCTTTGAGCCAGTTTTCCAGATTGGTATCGCGGGCGGCTTTCGCGGATTGCAAGGCCGAGACCAGGCGATTGGACTGGCGCTCGCGCACCAGCTCGACCAATGACTCAAGCTGGCGGACGTAACCTTCGAGCTCATCGGCGACTGCGGCGGAATTTGTCATGCAGATATCGTGCCACATCACCGGATCGCTTGATGCAATGCGGGTGAAGTCATAAAAACCGGATGCTGCCAGGTCAAAACACTCCTGGCTGCGGCTATGCTCGGCAATGTAGTTGACCAGAGCAAATGCGACCATGTGCGGCAAATGACTGCTCGCGGCGAGCAGGGTGTCGTGATTCGCAACGGTCATCTGGCTTACAGCGGAACCCGCGGCTTCCCACATGCCTGTCACCCGCTCAACCGCGTCGGCATCCGTATACGGCAGGGGTGTCAGAATGGTCCGCTTGCCTTGATACAAGCTGGCAATCGCGGCAGTCACACCGGAATGCTCTCGGCCTGCGATAGGATGCGCGGGAACAAAGTTGGGAAAATCTGCGCCGAACGCCGCGAGCGCGAATTCGACCACGCTGCCCTTGACACTCGCCACGTCGGTGACAATGCAGTCACGGACATCGGCGCTGGCAATCGCTTCGAATACCTTTTTGATGGTCGTCACGGGCGTGGCGGCCACAACGATATCGGCATCCGCAAGTTCCGCTTCAAAATCAGTGGCAGCGCGATCGATGCAGTCCAGCTCAAGCGCCTTTTCGAGATTGGCTCGAGTTCTGCCGGCACCGACAATCTCATCGGCAAATCGATTTTCTTTCAGCGCCGCCGCCAGCGAGCCGCCGATCAGACCCACGCCATATATCACGACTTTGCGGCACATGCTCATGATGATGCATGCCATAAAGTGAACAGGCACATGGGAGACAACAATCGCAAAATCAAAGTCAAATGATGTCTTGTTCACGCAGAATCTTGAACGCGTCGATAAGTCGCTCGTTTTCCTGCGGTGTACCGATGGATATTCGCAAGTGGTTGGGCAGGCCGTAACTCGCTACAGGACGCGTAATGACGCCCAGACGCAGCAGTTTTTCATACCCTTGGCTTGCCGGCCGGTGCAAATCGACACATACAAAGTTGCCCGCTGATTCGATTGTTTCCAATCCCAGTTCAGCAAATGCGTGGCAGACGCAAGCCATCTGTTCGGCATTCAGTTCTCGACTGCGCGCCCGGTGGCTAGCATCGGCCAGCGAGGCAACTGCGGCGGCAAGCGCCATTGAATTGCAGTTGAATGGCTGCCGCACACGGTTGAGCAAGTCGGCAATCTGCGGACTGGAAATTGAATAGCCGATCCGCAATCCCGCGAGTGCATAAATCTTCGAAAAGGTGCGGGTTACAATGAGATTTGGGAAATCGTTGAGCCAGTCGACGCAGTTGGGGTAATTTTCATCCGCGACGTATTCGGCATAGGCTTCATCCACCGCAACGGTCACATGCGGCGGAATGCTCTCGAGAGCCTGTCGCAATTCGACCTGGTTTGCGCAGGTGCCGGTCGGATTATTTGGATTGGCAATGTACATGAGTCGGACCGCTGGGTCGGCGCAGGCTGCCTGCGCCATCTGCTCCAAGTCATGACCGAAATTATCCGCTGGAACAGTTTCGATGTTGGCGTGCACATAAACCAGCGACAAATAGTACACAATGAATGCATGCTGTGAGATGATGCCCGTCTGCCCTGGCTCAACAAACACGCGTGCAATCATATCCAGTATGTCATTGGATCCATTGCCAAGACAGATTTGGTTCTGATCAACCTGATGCTGCTCCGCAAGCGCGGCTTTGAGATGAAAGCCGGAGCCGTCCGGGTAGCGATGCAGCTCACTGGCCTGCGCGCGCATGGCTTCAATGGCCATCGGTGAAGGTCCAAGCGGGTTTTCATTGGAGGCCAGCTTGACCGCATCTCGAATGCCATATTCGCGCTCAAGCTCATCAAGCGGCTTGCCCGGATTATACGGAGACAGACTGCGGATGCCTGCTGCACCGAGGTGATCGATATCTGGCATGGAGGCAATCGCAATCAGTCTGTCGGCTGCGGAAAGGATCCCAAGTGCTTGAAAAGCGATGACTTTTCCTGAAGATGGATAAACAGGTCCTGGACTACTGGATCGTCACAGTGGCCGTCGAAATCGATGAAAAATACGTAGTCCCAGACTTGCTTCTGGCTGGGACGGGATTCGATTTTTGACATGTTCACCCCCAGCTTGGCAAACGGCTCCAGCAGCTTGAACAAAGAACCCGGCTCATTGGTTTTCGAGACCATGATGCACGTCTTGTCGTTGCCGGTCGGCTGAATGCCAATTTTTCCAATAATCAGAAATCGAGTGGTATTGTTCGGCTTGTCCTCAATATTGGGATGAACGACATTGACGCCATACAGACTTGCGGCCGCTTCCGAGCCAATGGCCGCCGCTCGCGGCACACCGACAATTGATTTGACGGCTTCGGCCGTGCTGGTTGTTTTTCTTTGCTCCACACCCGGCAAACGCCGATTCAGCCATTGCCGGCATTGCGCGAGCGCTTGCGGATGAGCGCTGACACTGGTGATGGATTCGATCTCAGGTTCACCGCTGATCAGCGCATGGTGCACTTGCAGTCGAACCTCCCCGCACAGGCGCAATGGCGATTCGAGCAGGCAGTCCAGCGTATTGTTGACAACGCCTTCAATTGAGTTTTCGACTGGAACAACCCCGAATTCGGCGCGACCGATCTCAACCGCACTGAATACGTCATTGATGGTCGTTCGAAAAACGGTTTCGATTGCATGTCCGAAATGCGCATTGGCGGCCGCATGGGTGAACGTTGCTTCTGGTCCCAGAATGGCGACCCGCATGGGGTTTTCCAGCGAGCGGGTTGCCGAGATAATTTCGCGAAATATTTGCTCCAGACTTTCGATCGGCAGCACATCGGCGCTGCGTTGCCGCACCCCTGCGAGAATCTGCGCCTCGCGCTCAGGCACAAAATATTGAGGTGTTTCCTCGGCGCGCTTGAATTCTGCGATCTGCCGGCCCAGATTCGCTCGCCGCTCAATCAGCTCCTGGAGCTGGATATCGATCGCATCGATCTGCTTTCTGATAGATTCAAGCGTCACGGGATTTTCGACTAGAGCGGAATGCGGATGCTGCGGGAGCGGCCAGTGCCTGAAAAATTGTCGATTGCAAGATGTGCCGATTATTCATCGGCCGGCTTGACTGCCGGGGCATCCGTCGATTGATCTGCCGGGATACTTTCGACTTGCGTAAAGCCGTCGCCGGCACCCTCAACCGCAAAATTTGCAACGGCGCGGATTGCATCACCTTCATCCAGCCCGATAATCTTGACACCGGCCGCAGATCGTGAATATGTTGAGATACCGCTCGCTGCCGTCATGATGAGTTTGCCATTGTGCGTGATGAGCATCACCTGCTCATGGTCGCCGACCATCAGTGCGCCGGCAATCTCGACCTGCCCGCGGCGGCTGGAAGGCAGGACCACCACTCCTTTGGTGGCGCGCGATTTGGCTGGAAAATCCGCCACTGCGGTACGCTTGCCCTTGCCATCAGAGCTGACCAAAAGGAGTGTCTGATCGGCATCTTGCGGGGCGACGCAGATCATTGAAATGACCTGCTCCGACTCAGCAAGCCGGATGCCTCGAACTCCCGCGGCGGTCCGCCCCATCGTTCGCAGCTGATCTTCGTGAAAGCGAACCATGCGGCCGGCGGTGTTGACCAATAGAATGTCGGCATCGCCATCGGTAAAGGCAACATGGACCAGCTCATCGTTTTCAGCCAATGAGATCGCTCGCAAACCCACCGAGCGCTGACGGGCAAACTTCTCGACCTTGCACTTTTTGATTTTGCCGTTGCGAGTCGCCATCACGACGTGGGCGCGCTCGCTGTCGTCGCGCACCGGCAAGACCGCTGTCACCGACTCGCCCGCAGACAGCGAGAGCCGATTGACCAGCGGCTCACCGCGCGCCGTACGCCCGGCTCGCTTGAGCTGAAACACTTTCGTCCAGTAGACTTTGCCCTGATTGGTAAAGCAAAGCAGCAGGTCGCGTGAGTTTGCGATGAACATCGTGCGCACAAAATCGCCTTCTTTGTAGGCGGTTGCAATAATGCCTTTGCCGCCGCGGCCCTGCGAGCGGAATTCCTCGACTGAATGCTGTTTGGCATAACCGTGGTCGGAGATGGTGACGATCACGTCTTCGGGCTTGATCAGGCTTTCGTCATCGATTTCCATTTCGTTTTCGATGATTTCAGTGCGGCGCGCATCGTTTTGACCGTACTGCTCTTTGATTTCGTTCAATTCATTGCGCACTTCCTGCAGCAGAAGCGTCGAAGATCCTAAAATGGCCAAGGTGCGCTCAATTTGTTTCAGGATTGCGGCGTATTCTTCGAACACCTTTTCCTGCTCAAGCGCTGTCAGGTGCTGCAAGCGCATCTGCAATATTGCGACCGCTTGCGTTTCGGAGAGTCGATAGCCATCCGAGAACAATCCGAATTTGCGCACGTTCTGCTCATTGAGCTGCTCGCGCACCCGCAGGTCCCCAAGAAGCTTGACAACGACATGCGACTGCCAGGCGCGCGCCATCAGCTTTTCTTTGGCTTCCGCGGTTTTGCGCGATGCGCGAATAATGGCAATCATCTCGTCCAGATTGGAAAGCGCGATCGCCTGCCCTTCAAGAATATGGGCGCGCTCTTCGGCCTTGCGAAGCTCAAACACGAGGCGCCGTGTAATGACCTCCCGGCGATGGCGCAGAAAACCGCTAAGCAGCTCCTTGAGGTTGAAACGGCGCGGCTGATTGTTCTCGATCGCGACAAAATTGATGCCGTAGGAGGTCTCCAGGGCGGTTTTGTTGTACAGATTATTCTCCACCACCTCAGCGTTGGTGCCGCTTTTGAGCTCAACGACAACACGCATTCCACTCTTGTCGGATTCATCTTGAATATTGCTGATGCCTTCCAAGCTGCCTGCTTTGGCCAGATCCGCAACTTTCTCCACGAGCGCAGCTTTCGACACCTGGTAAGGCAATTCAGTGATGATGACAGCTTCTTTATTGCTGGTCAACTGCTCAATTTGAACTTTGCCGCGCAGCCGAATTGAGCCGCGACCAGTCGCATACGCCTGGATGATGCCGGCGTTGCCGTTGATAATGCCAGCGGTCGGAAAATCTGGTCCCGGAAGAACCGCCATCAGATCGGGAACGCTGATCTCACTGTCGTCAAGCAAAGCGAGGCAGGCGTCAATCGCTTCGGCGAGATTATGCGGCGGAACTTTTGTTGCCATTCCCACCGCGATCCCTTCTGAGCCATTGAGGAGCAGGTTCGGCAATCGCGAAGGGAATACCAGCGGCTGCTCTTCGGTGTCGTCGTAGTTCGGGCCGAAGTCGACTGTTTCCCGGTCAATATCGGCCAGCAGCTCATGGGCAATCCGAGACAGTCGAATCTCTGTGTAGCGCATTGCAGCGGCTGAATCGCCGTCAATCGAGCCGAAGTTGCCTTGCCCGTCAATCAGCGGGTAGCGCATAGAAAAATCTTGTGCCATCCGCACGATCGCATCGTAGATCGCAGAGTCACCGTGCGGGTGATACTTACCGATCACGTCACCCGTAATTCTGGCCGATTTCTTGTAGGGCTTGTTCCAGTCGTTGCTCAGATCTTTCATCGCATACAAAATACGCCGATGCACTGGTTTGAGGCCGTCGCGAATGTCGGGCAGCGCCCGCCCGACGATCACACTCATGGCGTAATCCAAATAGGATTGACGCATTTCCTTATCTAAATCTGCGGGCAGTGTTCTTTTGGCGATTTTCGACACAATATGAAACGGGTCTAGGGTTGTCTGAATGCGGTTGCTTGGCTTTGGATTCAGCGCAGTCAGAATGTGATTGGCACAGCACAAAAGAGTGTATGGTTATGGTGCCGAATTATAGCCCTTTTGTGCGCGGTCCAACCGCTTTATGACCTGAATTGGGCACCTGCTGAACTTGACTGAAGAGCAAAGACAGTCCCTTCAGGAAGACGCGCAATTCTGGTGCCATGGCAGAAAGCATTTTTGACTTTGAGAAAGAGAGGAATCCCCCAGAGAATTCTTGTGCTGAATATCGTCGCTTCTTTTCAGTACGCCATCATTGTTGCTAAAATGCGCTATACCGCCGACGGATCAAAATAAAGGTCTGCCGTCGATTATCGGTCGCAAAATTGCTCAAGGAATAACAAAATCAAATATTTTTGCGTTGCGAAACTGGCGGAAAATAAATAAAAAAGGAGGTTGACTCACCAATGCTTAGCAAAAAAAAGATCGAAAAAGCCACAATCAATGTCATTGAATGGTCAATGGACAATCCTCTTTGGAATAGCCGCAGACTTTCGTTTGTTGAGGACATGCAAGCCGGCGCTTGTTTTTCAGAGGCCGAACAAATGTTAGTCCATGCCGGTATTGACAATCCACTGGAACGCTTTTTGGAGAGTTCTGCTGTACATCTATGGCGCATCGCGTTGATGGAAGATTTTTTTGCGTCCAGCTTCGGTGACACCCTTGAATCGAATGTGGTCGACGAATATATGAACGAGCGAGAGGAATTCGAATCTGATGCAGGCCGAGATTGGCTAAAAGGATTGCGGAACTCTCAAATTTCGCTGTTTGAGGTCATTGGCATTCAGCGTGGCAGGACGGTCACTTTGCGAGACATGATTCTCGCCGATACGACATTGACTGTACACGATAAAGCTCAATCCAAATCTTGCGCAATCTGGGATTGTGTAGCTGCTCGAATCGTTCGAGTGGAGGGCAAATGCTATTTCGCTCATACAGTTCTGCCGCTAGAACGCAAATTTGCAAATTTGATTATTCAAGCTTTTGAAAATACTCTGAATGATGCAAAATGCGAAGCAAAAATAGAAAACCGTGCATACCGAAAAATTCCAGATGAGCAGTCTGGAGAGAGGACAATTCAGTATGCGGAACTCAACCGCACCGCCATATTCTTGCAAATGTGGCTGATTCAAAGCACCCTTGAAGACCAAGCACAATCGGCGACATTCCTGAACAGTGACGGAGAAAAGCTAATTGCCTGCGAAGTTCGTTTTCCGATGGCCAGCCATCAAGAAGACATTATCAAAAAGCTGAATGACTCGGCTGGTTTTGATGAAACTGGCAACGCATTTCAATGGGCGTGGATTGGTGCGGGCACTGCAACGGAGCGAACTGAAAAAAGAGGGGAAATTGATTTGGATGCTGAAATCTATCCATATCCAGATTCACCTGGAGAGGAACTGAGCGTGACTAAACTGGGCAGCATCACAATTGAAGACGGATTTCTACTTCTTAATACCAATTCAGAAGAGCGTGCGAGGCGCGGAGCAAATTACCTCTCGAAGTGTATGAGCGATCTGCTTGGACAATACTCGAAAATTCGATATACACATAAACCGATTGAGATTCACACGACCGGGAATTCAGCGAACGTTGACATACGAATTCCAAAGGGAATGAAAACAAAAGAAGCTCATCAGTATCTTGATAATCATTACGGTGCAATCATTGATCAGCCAGAATCCGAGTTAGGTAACAACACTCCTCGAAAGGCAGCCGAATCGCCGCGATGGCGAGCTAAAGCAATTGAATGGCTCAAGCAACTGGAAAGAAGTGAATATCGCCGCCATCAGCGGAGCAAGCAAAAGCTGTACGATACCGGGTGGATTTGGGACGAATTGAAATTGCAGCGTCCAAGCTAATCGTTCCGGGCCTGCGAATCGCATATGCCAATTCTAATGCTCAGCTGAGCCACACTTTAGAACTTTAGTTATATATTTATTCTATGTATCTATATTTGAATGACATTTAAGTATTCATCACGAGTTAGATTCTCCCAAAAATCAAACTCCTTGAATGATCTTATCTGCTTTACACACTCAACCAATCAAGTCGCCGATTGGCGGACACATTTTTTCTGCAGATGCCAGTCTAATCAACCCCGTCAAGATAGATTTCGATAAATTCTTTAACCTTTTGGATGACTTTTTTGGCGGCTGGCATGCGTTCGGTCAAATTTGGCGTTGAATTCATAATGTCGATAATTTCCGGTGTTAACGGAATTCTTTCTGTGTAGAGGTACTCATCGATCAGATTTTTCAATCCGGCGGCTTGCAGGCCTTCAGACTCCGCCAGCCTTTGCATTGCAGCCTGCGTCTGGTCATTCCAGTAATCTCTGAATGACTCACGCAGATTGCCGCCTGGCCATAATTCAGGCAAATGCTCCGCAATAAAGCGTTCAATCAATTCCTTCTTGCTTCTAAGCTGGACCTCGATCTTCAGAACTTTCGTGATGTATTCCAGGGTTTTCTCACGCTCCTCTTCCTGCGCATCCCCTACTCCCTCAAGCAGCGTCAAGATATAGCCAATGTTGATATCATCCCGACTGATCAGTTCCAGCTCAAAATCAAGATCGTCAAGTATCGAGACTTTTTCCTTTGCTCTGTCGCCCTTCGTCTCTTCGTGCAGATCAAGATATTTACTCTGATAGTCGGCAAACTCCTGCGCATCAAGATCCAAGTGTGCGTGGTCAAATTCGGTAAAGCATGTCAGTACATTCTTTTGCCTGATGAGGTTTCGAAATGACTGAATAAATGCGACCTTCTCTTCCTCTGTCGACAATTGATTGACTGCATCCACTGTCGGAGCAATATTCTTGAGCAGCGCAACCGCCTCATTGAATCGTGCGACGTAGTGCTCGTAAGGCTGCAGCACCACTTCCTCAATCGCATCCTTGTTTGCGAAAAGCTCAATCGCTTGATCGGTGGCGACTTTCAAGTTTCGAAAACAAACCACATTGCCTTGAGATTTTTTTGTCCCCAAAATGCGGTTGGTGCGTGAATAGGCTTGAATCAGTCCGTGGTATTTCAGATTTTTGTCAACATAAATCGTATTCAGATACTTGCTGTCGAATCCTGTCAGACCCTATGTTTTAACCTGTTCTGCACAAATTATCGGGAGTGCGCGATATAGAATATGCGTATTTCCAACGTTTCACCACCACCAGAGGAGCAGGCATGAAAGATTATAGAGAGCGTGACAGCGGGGGTTTGGAATCGACGGGGCGGATGCTGGTCCATGCGGGGCTGGATGTTCACAAGGACACGGTGGCCGTGGCGGTGGCGTATCGGCCGCATCCGTCTCGGCCGCTGTCGGTTGAGGATCGCGGCACGGTGGCCAACCGGCCGGGGGCGCTGCTCAAGCTGATCGAGGGGCTGCGGCAGGAATTCGGCGAGTCGGTGCATGCGGCGTATGAGGCGGGCGCGTGCGGCTTTGTGATCTGGCGCCAGCTTCGGGACCTGGGCGTGAGCTGCGAGGTGGCGGCGCCTTCGCTGATTCCGAAAAAGCCCGGTGTCCGGGTCAAGACCGACCGGCGCGATGCGCGCGAGCTGGCGCGGCTGTCCGCGCTGGGCAGCCTGACGCCGGTGTGGGTGCCGGATGCCGAGCAGGAGGCCATGCGGGATCTGGTGCGCCTGCGCGCCGACCTCAAGGGCAGTATTCAAAAACAGCGCCAGCAGCTGAATCATTTTGTGCTGCGTCACGGTCATCAATGGTCCCGAACCAAGTGGACTCGGGCGCACCGCAGCTGGCTGCGAGACCGGAAGTTTTCCCATCCGGCGCAGCAGATTGCGCTGGCCAGCGCCCTGGACACTGTGGAGCAGCAGGAACAGCGCCTCAGCGAGCTGGAGCGCGACATTGGCGCCCAGTGCGAGCTGTGGACACTCCATCCGCTGGTCGAGTCGCTGCGCGCCCTGCGCGGGATCGACACGCTGACCGCTGTCACTGTGGCCGCTGAGATCGGCGACCTGCGCCGCTTCCGCAGCGCCGGACAGTTCATGGCGTATCTCGGCCTGACACCCAGCGAGTTCAGCAGCGGCTCGCGCCGGCGCACCGGCGCCATCACCCGGACCGGCAATGGCGCAGTGCGCAGAATCCTCACCGAAAGCGCCTGGACTTACCGCCATCCGCCACGCCGCACCAGACATCTCCAGCGCAAGGCGCAGCACGCTTCCGAATACGCTGTGAAACGCGCCTGGGTGGCCCAGAAAAGACTGTGCGGCCGATATCTGGCGCTGTGCCGCAAAGGCAAGAGCTCCAAAACCGTTGTCACCGCCATCGCCCGCGAGCTGGCCGGCTTCATCTGGGACATCGGCTGCCACGAGCTGCGCCGGCTGCAGGTCGAGGCTGAGCGCTGACCGATCAATCGCAGCAGGTGCAGGTCTTATGGAAAAACCCTCGTTGTTTCTAGGTCGGCGCATTGGCCATATGGCCAATGCGATCCACGAAATCAGACTGAGGCAGATCCGTGACGCAACAGAGTCATGTGGTAATCAACCCACGCATATCAGATTGTCAACTCAGTGTCACCGCCAAGGCCGCACCTGCTGCTTTTCTTCATCAGAGTATTATTGTATATTGAACGAATCCGGGAAACGACAAACAGGTTAAAACATATCAGAAACATATTCACCACCAGCAGAATGTCAATCCGCTTGTCTCGAACACGCTTGCCGATATCTTGGTAGTAACTGTAGAAACTTTCAGTCGAATAGCTGGTTCCGAACGCGTTGTTGTAGTCAGCAATATATTCGTCGAGTTTTGATCTACTATGCTTATCTCCTGAATGCTGACTGTCAACAACCAAATCGGTTTCCAAAAAACTCGCCTCATTTTTGTCATCTTCATTGACCTGGTACGAGAAAATTGTCGCAAGCTGCAGCTGCTGATTTGTCGCAGCAATCTTTTGCTTGAACGCGTCGTAGTACTTGATTAGCATCGAGATTCCAGAGGTGCAGAAGATCGAGGTGAACTCTCTGCTATGCGTCTTGCGCTTGTGATTGGCAAGAACATAATCTACGACCGCACTGATCCGCTCGTCTGCCTCCATTGCCTCGGCTGTGTCTATGGCCTCAACCTGTATGTCGGCGACCCCGTCTTTTTGCTTTACGGTCTGAATGTATTCAACTGAAAACTTGAGCACATTGCCATCGCGTATGGCATCGGTGATGACGTATTTGTGCAAGCAGTCATCAAACAGGTCCTTAGTTGTCCTTTTGCCCTGAGCGGCGGCATTTGAATTCTCTGCAAAAATCGGGGTGCCGGTAAAGCCAAACATCTGTGCGTTCGGAAAAAACTTCTTGATCTGGTTATGTGTGTTGCCGAACTGGCTTCGATGGCATTCATCAAAAATCAGAATAACTCTTTTTTCAATCAGCTCGGCTGGCAACTGCTCGGCGAATTTTGACTGACTGGCAACAATGCTGAGTTTCTGGAGAGTAGTTACAATCAGCGGTGTCTCGTCCTGCAACTGCCTGACAAGCACTTTCGTGTTGCCGGTGGCATCCACGCTGCCAGCACTGAAGCTGTTGAACTCTTTGATGGTCTGGAAATCGAGATCCTTGCGATCAACGACGAACAAAACCTTGTGGACATGCGGAGACTGCATCAAAATTTGAGAAGCTTTGAATGAGGTCAAGGTTTTCCCTGATCCTGTGGTGTGCCAGATATAGCCGTGCTTTGCGGTATTTTTGACTCTTTCGACAATCCTCTCGACTGCGTAGTATTGATAGGAACGAAGCACCATCAGCATTTGTGCGCTTTCATTCAATACGATGTACTTCGTAATCAGTTTCGAAAGCTGACATTTTTCCAAAAACTGCTCTGCAAACTCGCTCAGCTGACTGATCTTTCGATTTTCTGAATCCGCCCAGAAAAAAGTCTGCTTGAAGTCCTGCTTGCTGTTGGGGTTGTTCGCGTAGTACTTGGTGTTGACACCATTGCTGATCACAAAAACTTGAATGTAATTGAAAAGGCCGCTGCCCGCTTGATAAGATTCTTTCCAATAACGAAGTGTCTGGTTGAACGCCGCCTTGATTTCGAGGCCTCGACGCTTCAACTCGATCTGAACCAATGGCAGGCCATTGATCAGCAAGGTTACGTCGTAGCGGTTTGTGCGGCTGCCCTGCATCGTGACCTGATGGGTCACCTGGTATTGATTCTTGCAGTAGTGAATCTGGTCAATCAGCTCGATATGACTGACCTTGCCATCGTCGTTGATATAGTCGACTCGGTCTCTGAGAATTCTGGCTTTCTCGAAGATGTTTCCACGGTTCAGTTTGTTTTGAATCTGCCGGAATTCTGCATCAGACAGCTCGATTTTGTTGTGCTTCTCAATCTGCCGCTTGAGGTTTGCGATCAAGTCGCTTTCGCTGTTGATTGAAACACGCTCAAATCCGAGTGATTCCAACTGCCGAATCAGGTGGTTTTCGAGTGCTTGTTCCGATTGGGTCGCCATAGGCGGCTATGATATTTGCTTTGACATTGTTCCAACAAGTGAAAATTGCCGAAACGTACAAATAGAGAATGCTTGGTACCAGTTATGTATGGATGTAACGAAGAATTTTAGAACTTAGCATCTGTCAAAAAAACTATGATTGCTTTGATATATTTGCAGAGAATGATTTGAAACTGATGACAATTCAATGCACAAAAATATGGTCATTTCAACTCAAAAGCGAGGTGCTTGATTATGAAAGTTATCAAGATGATAAAAAAGATGTGGAAAAAGATGGAATTAAATGAAAATACAGAGGGGATACGCTACCGAGGCTACCAGCCGAAGCCTTTGCCGCCTGGCTTCATTCCGGGCCCTCCGCCTAATCGAGGGTCTGCTGTTTTCAGTCCACTCCGTCCGCAGAATTCGAATGCAAGTTCAGATAACCAAAAGAAATCTAGCGAAAATTAACGCTTTAGCTGTTCGCTATTGGGAATGATAGACTGAATATTGAAGAATTGGAGAATTGGAGATCTATGAAGTGCAGGCGCACTCTTTCTTGAAATTCGCAGTTCCATAATTGGCCAACTTGCGCCTAAATGTGATTATCGCGACCGAACCTATGATTACATTTGAACAGAATACCGTTGTATCAGACGTTGTTCCCCTCGCGATAAACGCCATGGTCGCGGCGCCAACCCCAACAAGCAGAGTCGGGAGCACCGCTTCAAGCAGCATCGAATCAGTCCGCTGCTGCCGATAAAATAGCCCGTAGCCTCGGCGACAGTCAAAACGGCGAGAATACCGACAGCAACAGCCGAAACAATGCTCCTGATTAGGTGCATTTATCTTCGCGACGGCGACTCGTAATCACTTGCCTTGGAAATTATTTCCTGATTTCGTATGACGGCTCTTTTTGAAGCAGTATAAGATCATAGACATTCGGAGCCCATGGACTAGCGTTCAAACCTACGAAAGAAAGCAAGGAAACCGGTTCTGTACGAATCAGCAAAACGGAATTAACTGAAACGTCTTTCTCGGGAAAGCAATCATCCCATAGTTTGCTTTCATCAAGCGCACATTCAATTGTGTCGTTTCTTTTATCTGTTTCATGTTCTTGTGCGTATGCATTGCCTACTAAGCACAATCCAACGGCGGACAATATGACTGCGAATTCTCTCATTCTTTACTCCACTAATGACAACAATCATTTCTTGATCCTAACTCGCTTGCAATCATGGCATAATGTTCAAGTGAGAATACGTGAAATAACGAAGTCGGTTTATTCAGTTAATTGAGCAGGATATCCTGTTCGACTAGTGAGAAACCAAGGTTCAACACTGCTACATGATCAGCATGTGTTGTGATTTGAGTTGCAAACACGTGTCAAGCGCATCGATCAAAAGACTATACAAACATCTGCTGAAGCAATCCTTTTTTGAACTCTCTAGTTTGCATGATTTGCGCTGCCGTATATTCAATTTTCGCGTCGATTGAAGAGAGGAAATCAGCAATTTTTTGCTGTTCTTCAATGCTTGGAAAATGAACCTTTAGCGCCTTGACAATGGTGGCAGATAAATTTCCCTGCCCACCTTGTAAATACGCAGAAATTATTTTCTTCTTTTTGAATTTTAGGATTTGAAAGAGGAACTGATTATCGAACTGGGGTCGTATACAGAGAACCGCTTGATTGATTGCACCATCAATTTTCGAGATTGCCACTTCACCACTAGTTGCCCCATAAAGTGCATAAAGAATATCTCCTTTATTCACTCTCTTGGCCGATGAATTATTCAGTGCCTCGTTGGTAATAGATTCCTCAGTCGTCGAACTGGAAATCTCCCCGGATTTGATTAATGGAATATCACCTCCATAGTAATTTCGATTAGTCGAGGTAGGAGTGCCTCCTGAATAAGAAGCGCTGATTTCACCTAACTTCCTCAACTCCCACTCCGGATGCTCTTCCCCCTGATCATCCTTGAACCGAAGTTCCTGGCTGAACAGCTTCTGCATCAGGCCTTTCTTGTACCGCTCAAGCAGGGATTTTTTCTTCTCCAGCTGCTCAATTCTGAGGTCAACTGAAGACAGGAAAGTAGCGATCTTTTGCTGTTCTTGCCCACTCGAAGGCAATTGAATCTTAAGTCTTGAAACCACTCGCCAATCTGAGCGGGGCATTTTCGTACCAAACTGAAAATTTGCGACTCGAAAAAACTGATCACTCTGAACAACAAAATAAAGATATTTGCTCTTGACAGTTTTCGCCCTGAAAACCCAGATCTCCGTCGTGCAGACTCCGTCAAATTTGGCCAGATGGAATTTCCTCAGATATGGCCGCAACTTCCCGAACAATACATCACCAGACATAAATCTTGTCTTCATGCTCTTTTGATTTGCAGTAGTTGACACTCCCAGTAAAATTCCATTACCCGATCCTAGATTTTCAAGTTCGATACACGGGACAATTTCGTTTTTCGACGGACGGTGACTTTCCGTAACTCTATCAACAAGTTTTGAGAATTCCATCTCTTTCCACTCTGGATAATCCTTCCCCTGATTATCCTTGAACCTCAATGCCGGTATCCTTTTGTCCAAACCAACGTCCATAGTCACTTCCCGGAAAAAGGTGCCGAAATCCCAAGCTCGCGGCAAAACCCCAAGATCACTGCGTCATTGTTTCTCATCTCCGCTTCCAGACCCCGAATCTCATCAGCCACCGCGTCTAGGTCAATCGGCTCCTCTTCTTCAAACGTATCCACATATCGCGGTATGTTCAGGTTGTAGTCGTTCTCGGCAATCTCACCCAGACTCGCGGCATGCGAATACTTCTCAACGCTCTCCCAGTTTCGATAGATCTCGACAATCCGGTCGACATGCGTATCCAGCAGCCGGTTCTGCCTGCCCTCCTTCTCAAACTCACGCGACGCGTCAATGAACAGAATCTCAGTGTCATGCACCCGGCACTTTTTGAGCACCAGTATGCATGCCGGAATCCCTGTGCCGTAAAACAAGGCCGGCGGCAGACCGATGACCGCATCCAGAAAATTCTGATCCGCAATGATGTGCTTTCGAATCGCCGCCTCGGCTGCGCCGCGAAACAGCACCCCGTGCGGCAGCACCACTGCCATCGCCGCGTTTTCTGCCATGTGATGAATCATGTGCTGCACAAAGGCAAAGTCCGCTTTCGTCTTCGGCGCCAGCCGCCCATAGCGGCTGAAGCGGTCATCATTGTCATTGAGCGGATTGTCGCT
Source organism: Arenicellales bacterium (assembly GCA_965200545.1). Classification (GTDB taxonomy): domain Bacteria; phylum Pseudomonadota; class Gammaproteobacteria; order Arenicellales; family JAJDZL01; genus JAJDZL01. Next base: position 374,847 of record CBDAUJ010000003.1, read on the forward strand.
GCCGCTCCAGTGCGCTGAAAACGGCGGATTGGCCACCACTGCCTCAAACTGCAAGTCCCCATGCTGCGGCCGCGCCAGCGTGTCTTCCTGACGAATGTCAAACCGCGAATAATGCACATCATGCAGAATCATGTTCATCCGCGCCAGATTGTAGGTGGTGCGGTTGAGCTCCTGGGCATAGAACCTGTCAACTCTCAATTCCTTGGCCACGCGCAGCAGCAAAGAGCCTGACCCGCACGTCGGGTCATACACATCCTTCAGCCGATCCTTGCCCGTCGCCACAATCTTGGCTATCACCTTGGAAACCTGCTGCGGGGTGTAGAACTCCCCGGCCTTCTTGCCGGCCCCGGAGGCAAACTGCGCGATCAGATACTCGTATGCGTCACCCAATACATCTGAGTCGGCCTGCGCCAGGCCGAAATCAATCTGATCGAGATGCAGCAGAATCCGGGCAATCAGGGCGTTGCGAGCTCCGGGAGTGCGGCCAAGCTTCGTGCTGTTGAGGTCCAGGTCCTCAAACAGCTTGTTGAAATCCTCCTCGCTGTCAGTCCCCATCGTGCTCTGCTCAATGCTGGCCAGGATCTCCGCCAGATCATCGAGAATAAAGTTGCTCTGCTCTTCCACGCTGGCATTGCCTTTGGCTGTGACCACCGAGAACAGCTCGTTCGGCGGCAGGAAGTAACCCAGCTGCTCAAGCGACTCGCTGCGAATCGCCTCCAGATGCGCCGGGTTGGCCAGCACAGTGAATTCCTTGACCTCTTCGGTTGCAAGGAGCTGATTCGCAAACAGATGCTGTTTTTCAGACAGGTATTTGAAAAAGACAAAGCCCAGGATGTAATCGCGAAACTCATCGGCGTTCATATTGCCGCGCAGTTCGTTGGCAATTTTCCAAAGCTGCTTTTCCAGCAGCTGCTGAGCTGAGGTCATGGCTTGATTCCTGTCACTTTCGAGATGCTGAAGTCTGCATACAGCGAAAAAATCTATTTGTTCGTCTATCGGATCTTTGCTGATTGAGACGCTGGATTTTGGCGATACAACTTCGTCGCATCATTTTACTGATTTGCAGGAAGCTCAATCTCGCACAAGTGCGATGCGGAATTCAATCGATAGTGGATATCATACTGACCCCTCTTGCTCTTTGTATGAGGGCAACAGGCATGAAAATCCAGTACAGGTCAAATGCATTGGAAACGAGGCCGTATCAAGCTCGCCAAAACCGCTGTTTATATAATCGCCCATATTTGATTCTCCTGCTGTTGAGTATTCCAAATGGACATGTATCGCAGGCATATGAACCAGCAATCGTATAACCCAACAATTTGGAACGAGATGCTGGAAAGACTGCAATTACTTGGCTTTGATGATCTGATGACTGGCCAAATCGTGTATTTGAGAACAAGTCGATAACTGTTTCATGAAACTGATACAGGCTATGATCGAATTCGATCAAATCGAGATTTATGCATTTCAAATTCACCGAGAATCGAGATATCTGAAATAGGGTATGCGTCTGATTGCAGAACCATGCAAACCAGAGATTTTCGTAAACCGATTTAAATCGGCAGATCCGATATGTCAAAAATACACGAAATGCGATTGAGTAACTTTCGCTGCTTTCGCGGGGATCAATCCGTTCGTATGGCGCCTCTTACTTTCCTGATCGGTGACAATAGCACGGGGAAAACATCGTTTCTTGCGGCGATAAATGCAATTCACGATTTTTTCAACCTCAGTTACGAAGTTGATTTCAGAGCACCATACAATTTGGGAGCGTTCTCCGAAATTGTGCACAACCCGAATGCCAGCAAAAATCGAAATACTTCATTTCAAATCGGATTTGATCGCGACTCATTGCCGTGCCAATTTGGCGACGAACCGCAACAAAAATCAACAACACAACTGTTTCAAGCTGATGTCAAATTTGAACCTGATTCGATAGACACACCTCGTCCAACTTCTTATCGAATCCAGGAAAATGACCTGTGGCTCAAGGTCGCTGAAGTATCAAATCAGGACAGAGCCTATACTTCAGCTGAATTCGGCAACGGAACAAGATCGTGGAGAGTGAATCAAGAGGTTGGTGTAGAACCTGAATATTCATTCGAGGCTTCTAATTTTTATCAACTGAAATTTTTCCCCGCCTTCGACTTCGTTCAGTACGAGAAAATTAAGAATAACGTTGAATCTATAAATTCAAATCAAGCGCCGCTGAGTTTAGAAGAATTTACTGAGTTTAAGAATCTGTTCCATGCTTATTGGCTTGAATTCAAACAACCTGTATTCGCCGGCGCTCCAGTTCGCTCCAACCCTCAGCGCACTTACGAACCAAGCAAATTAACCTCAGATTCGGAGGGTTCGCATATGCCTAATTTGTTTGCGCATATGCATCGCCAAGAACAAACAATCTGGGAGAATATGAAAAAGCAACTCAGTGAATTTGGAACACAGTCCGGTCTTTTTGATGATATTGACATTAGAAATTTTGGAAATTCTGGAGATCCGTTTCAACTGTAAGTCTCAAACAAAGTCGGTGAGAAACGCAATCTGATTGATGTGGGATATGGGGTGAGCCAGATACTTCCGACTCTGGCTGAGTTTTTCCGTCCAGGCACAGCGCCGTTTCTGTTTTTGCTTCAGCAGCCGGAAGTACATCTGCACCCGAATGCGCAAGCTGCATTGGGAGACCTCTTCTGCAATGCAGCAAACTCGAACCGCCAGCTGGTTGTGGAAACCCATAGCGATTTTATTCTTGACCGGGTCCGGGCATTGGTGCGCGAAAAAAAGTTCAGGCATAAGGATGTGTCGTTCGTATACTTTGAGCAACTCAAAGGAGAGGTCAAAATCCACAGCATGACCTTGGATAGTTGCGGAAATCTTGAAAATTCTCCCCCTGGATACCGCTCGTTTTTTTCTCAGAGAAACAGATCGTATTTTTCTCAGAGAAACAGATCGTATCCTTGGTTTTTGAAGACCGATCATTTGCGATGTGCATTATTGTCGATGCCAGCCGGCTAGCTGTTTTTCTATCAAAACAGGATGACGATGCAACACCATTCCCGCTGTTGATTTCTGAATTTAAGCAACGATGCTTGGATGTAAAAAGAGCTTTGCAGCGACTGATCTGTATCACCTGCATATTTCACAAAATAATGTGCAGCTGAGATATTGCTGAGCCCAAGTATCAAATATCGAAGTGCAGACCTCGGACAAAAGTTAAATTTGCAGTCTCTGCAAATGTATATACTTCCGCCGCATGAGCCGCACGACCATAATCAACGCTCGCTGGTGCATTCCAGTTGACTCGGCTGATTCAGTTCTGGAAAACCACAGCATCATCGTCGAAAACGGCCGCATATCGCAAATTCTTCCCACTGCAGAAGCCAAGCTTGCCAGCCCCGATGCTTCACAAATCGATTTATCAAGCCACGCATTGATTCCAGGCCTGATCAACGCCCACACGCATGCTGCCATGTCTTTGTTCCGGGGTGCTGGTGAGGATGTGCCGCTGCACCAGTGGCTCAATGGCATCATATGGCCCTTGGAAGGCAAGTTCGTCGACCCTCAGTTTGTGCGCCACGGAACAATGCTGGCGGCAGCTGAATCCATACTCAGCGGCGTTACCTGCATGAACGATATGTATTTCTTCCCTGAAATCGCAGGTGAGACCGCCGCGCAGCTCAAAATGAGAATCGCAATTGGCATGATCGTGCTGGAGTTTCCGACACAGTATGCCAATTCTGCCGCCGAATATCTGTCTTTGGGACAGGATTTGCACGCTCGGTTTCAAAACACTGACTTCGTCTCGCTGATGCTTGCGCCTCACGCGCCCTACACAGTTGCCGACAGTACGTTTGAGCAGATCCGCAAGCTCTCTGAAGAGCTTCAGCTGCGAGTTCATATGCATGTCAATGAGACCACCGGTGAGATTGAAGAGTCAGTGGCGCAGCATAAGCTGCGGCCGCTGGAACGATTGCAGCAACTCAATTTGGTCAACTCAAAACTGTCTGCAGTTCATTGTGTGCATTTGGACGAAGCAGAAATTGCAATGCTGGCCGAAGCCGGGAGCAGTGTCATTCATTGCCCCAAATCAAATCTGAAACTAGCCAACGGCATCTGTCCGGTCAGCGCGCTGCTCAACGGTGCCGTCAACGTCGCCATCGGTACTGACAGCGCCGCCAGCAACAACAGTATGAGCATGATCGAAGAAATGCGGTTTGCCTCGCTTCTCGCGAAAGGTGCATCGCGAGACGCAACTTCAGCGTCCGCCTGTCAGACGCTGCGAATGGCAACCATCAACGGCGCTCGAGCAATTGGCATGGATCAGCATACTGGCAGTCTTGAAGTCGGCAAGCTCGCTGATATGATCGCTATCGACTTGAGCGACCTCTGCACCGAGCCGGTTTACAATCCAATGAGCGCCATTGTGCACAGCGCCTCCCGACATCAGATCTCCGATGTGTGGATCGGCGGCGCGCATGTGCTCAAGCAGCGTGAGCTGCAATTCATTGATGCAGATGAATGTCGATATCTTGCGGCCGACTGGAATGAGCGTATTGCCTCTCATCTGCAATAGGAATCCATGCAAGCCGGACCAATGCCTTCTCCCAATGTGGATCGTGCGGAAATAAGCCGGTTTTCACGCATTGCAGAGCAATGGTGGGATCCAGCGGGTCAGTTTCGGCCGCTGCATGAGCTCAACCCGGTTCGACTGGGATATATCTTGACACATACCAATGTACGCAGCAGGCAAGTCCTCGATGTCGGATGCGGCGGCGGCATTCTGTCTGAAGCCCTGGCAGAGGCCGGCGCCGCAGTGGCCGCATTGGATGCCAGTGAAGAGTCTATTCGGGTAGCTCAGCTGCACCTTAAAGAAAGTCAGCTCCAGATCGATTACTTTTGCACCACCGTAGAAGAATTCGCCAGCGGGCGCGAAGAGCAATACGACATTATTACCTGCATGGAAATGCTGGAGCATGTGCCAGAGCCGCACTCGGTGGTCACTGCCTGCGCCCAATTGACCAAGCCTGGCGGCAGTTTATTCTTCTCAACGCTGAATCGCACTCCAAAGAGTTGGATTATGGGCATTGTAGGGGCTGAATATCTGCTCAAACTGCTCCCGCGCGGAACTCATCAATACCAAAATTTTATCCGTCCATCCGAACTGAACCGCTGGTGCAATCATGCCGGTATGACGATGCGCAACATCACCGGACTGCACTACAATCCACTCAGCAAGACATTCAGAACCGACCCCGGCGTGGCTGTCAATTACATCGTGCACTGTACAAAAAATTGAATAGATACAGTTGCGTTTTATTCGATTTTGACGGCACTTTCGCGGATACTGCGGGCGATATGGGCGGGGCTCTGAATCGACTGCTGCAAGCGAACGGCAAGGCACCGATCCCCCTAGAGCATCTGCGACCCCATATTTCGGATGGAACACCTGCTCTGCTGCGCACGGGATTCGGTTGCCGGCCTGGAGAGCCGCGCTTTGCAGATCTGCGGGCACGATTCCTCGAAATTTACGAAGACAACCTGTGCAACACCACTGCGCTTTTTCCCGGCATTGATGCGATTGTCAGCCGCTTGAATGACGGTTGCATACCTTGGGGCATTGTCACCAACAAGCCTGAGCGCCTGACCTGCTTGATCATGCGTGAATTAGGACTGGATGAACAAGCCGCTTGCATTATCGGCGGCGATTCTTTGATTCAAAGAAAACCGCATCCCTTGCCTGTCATTCATGCCTGCAAGGTTGCCGGCGCCGATGTGCAGGCAGCGATCTTTATCGGCGATTCGATTCGTGATGTGATCGCAGGCAATCAGGCTGGCACAGATACCATGGGCGTCACCTACGGCTATATCCCTCCCGGGGACGATCCGACCCTGTGGAATGCTACATATCTGGCGGACAGCGTCCAGCAGATATCGCGCATTCTTTGGCAGAAATGAATCCTTTTAATACGAACTGACCAAAGCCGAGCAGCCAAACCAGTCAGGGTCATTCGGGCGGCGAGCTGTCTGAGCGCTGCCCTACTGCCGTGCTGCTCACACAACGCACCAATTCTTCAATTTGCGCTTCACTCAGTTCCATCCAGTCACCCGGCTTCATCTGCCGCGGCAAATCAATCGGTCCATAGCGAATTCGCTTCAGACGACTCACACGAAAACCCAATGAATCCCAAGCACGACGAATCTCACGATTCTTTCCCCGAGTCAAGGTCACTCGATACCAGCTGTTAGAGCGGTTGTCACGGATGAGCTCTACATGATCAAATTTCAGTATTTCTCCGTCATTGGCAACACCGCTGCCAAGACATCGAAGATCCGCGCCTGACGGTCTGCCCTGCACTCGACAGACATATTCGCGCTGGACCGCGCTTCTTGGATGCATCAGCAAATGTACCAGTTCGCCGTCGTTGGAAAAAAGAATCAGTCCAGAGGTATTGAGATCCAGTCGCCCCACAGATTTCCAGCTGCCTGTTTCGATCCGCGGCAGCGCACTGACAATCGTAGGACGATTCGCTGGATCTTTGTGAGAACTGATCTGTCCTTCTTTTTTGTAGTATGCGATAACGCGTACGGCCGCAGTTTCTGCACTGACCTCGATTCGCTGATTATCAATCACAATAATATCACCTGGGCAAACTCGATCCCCCAAGGTGTAGCTGCCATCCGGCGCGTGAATGTGCCCGGTGGCGAGAAGTTTCTCAATTGATCTCCGCGAGCCAAACCCGCGACGAGCAAGATATTTTTGAATACGTTCACTCATGAAGGACGGACCGGCTACGGACGGCGGACCGCTCACTCTCATCAAGAGCTGGTATCGTCAGCCGGATCTTTCGACGCCAGCAGGTCACTCATCTCAGCCGCGATGTCATCCTCAGTCTCGCTGGCAGATTGCGCTGACTGTCTTTCAAGCAGATCCAAAGCTGGCAACGCGGAGAGCGACTCCAGATTGAAATATTCAAGAAACTTCGCTGTGGTTGCGAACAATGCCGGACGGCCGGGAACCTGTTTGTGCCCAGCCTGCTCAATCCATTCATTGGTGAGCAAGGTGCGCATAATTTCGGACGATACCGAAACGCCCCGAATACTCTCAATGTCCCCGCGTGTGACCGGCTGCCGAAACGCGATGATCGAGAGTGTCTCAAGCAAAGCGCGTGAATAGCGCCGCGGTCGCAGTTCCAATAATTTTTTCAAGTATTCTGCATATTCCGAGCGCGACTGATATCGATAGCTTTGACCAATTTTCTTCAGTTCAATCCCGCGGCCGACACATTCTTGCTCAAGCTCAAGCAATGCATCCTGGATTTGATTCGACGCAATGAGCTTGTTTTTCGGAAACAGGCTGCGAATCTGCTCCAGTGTCACTGGCGTATCGGATGTCAGAACCGCCGCCTCAATGATGTTTTTTAATTCCTGCGCATCCATCACGCAACTACTCCACTGCCCGCAAGTAGATTAGAGAGTTCTGCTTTGCCTGCACCGCATAAATCTGATTGCGGCTGATCAGCTCGAGCACCGCCAGAAAAGTCACTACAACTCCCGCCCGGCCCTCCGATTGTCTGATCAGCTCAAAAAAATCGACTTTCTCCATTTGTGACACGCGCTTCACGATCGCATCAATTTTATCTTTGATGCTGATTGTCTCGCGCTCTAACACAATCGGCGCACTGCTGTCGATGAGCTGCAGAATATTCTCAAACGATTCGATCAGATGCGTTAGCGTGATGTTCTCGTAGACTGGCATCTTGGGCGCCGAAACGCCCTTGGCATAGGCAATAAAGACTTCTCTGCCGACACGAGGCTGAATTTCCAGATCCTGAGAGATGATTTTGATCTGCTCATATTCTTTCAGTTTCTGCGCAAGTTCCAATCGCGGATCAAGCTGCTCTTCTTCATCTTCAGGCGATTCTTTTGCAGGCAGCAGAAGTCGTGACTTGATATGCGCCAAAGTGGCTGCCATTGCCAGATATTCACCAGCCAGATCAAGGTGAATTTTCTTCATCACCTCAATGTATTTCGCGTATTGCTCAGCCACCTCGGCGACTGGAATGTCCAAGGCGTCAAAGCTGTTTTTGCGAATCAAAAACAGCAGCAGATCCAATGGACCTTGAAAGTCCTGTGTGATAATTTCCAGCGCTTCGCTGGGGATATAAAGCTTCTCAGGAATTTCGTGACTGGCAATCGTCACGAAATCGGCATCGCTGGCGTTGACCTGCTCGTTCAACTTATCGATATGCTGCAGTGCCGACATACTGCCTGACTTCACTCATGGTTGCCTCTGCCACCGCGCCAGCACGCTCGCATCCGTCTGCAATCACGCTTTGCAAATAAGAGGGATCTTCGATATAGGGTTTCGCATTCTTGGCATGCTCGGCCTGCTCTTTGAGAACCTCATCGATCAGTGGCGCTTTGCAGTCAATGCAGCCAATCCCTGCACTGGTACAGCCTTCTCGAACCCATTGCTTGGTGCTTTCATCTGAATACACTTGGTGCAAATCCCAGACCGGGCACTTCTCTGGAGTGCCTGGATCATTACGGCGGATGCGCGCTGGATCAGTCGGCATAGAGCGCATGGCCTTGACAATCCGATCCGGCTTGTCGCGAAGATAAATCGCATTGTCATAGGATTTCGACATTTTCTGCCCATCCAGACCTGGAACTTTGGACGCTGCGGTAAGAAACGCCTGCGGCTCAGTCAATATCTGACGGCCCCGCCCTTCCAAATACCCAAGAAGTCGCTCACGGTCGCCACGCGACAGATTCGCAACTTTTTCAAGTATGGCACGCGCTTCAACGAGTGCCTCATCATCGCCTTGTTCCTTGTAGGCGCGACGCAGCTGCCGATACCGACTGCCATATTTTTTGCCCAGTTTGCGTATTGACTGCTCTGATTTCTCAGCAAAATCCGGCTCATGTCCAAAAATCATGTTGAATCGCCGTGCGATTTCTCGCGTCAGTTCCACATGCGGCACCTGATCCTCACCGACTGGAACCAGCGAGGCTCGATAAATAAGGATGTCTGCACTTTGCAGTACTGGATAGCCTAAAAAGCCAAAAGTAGAAAGATCTTTGTTTTTGAGCTTTTCCTGCTGATCTTTAAAACTCGGAACGCGCTCCAGCCAGCCAAGCGGCGTAATCATGGACAGCAGCAGGAAAAGTTCTGAATGCTCAGGAACTCTAGATTGGATGAAAATGGTGGCAAATTCCGGTTCAACCCCAGCTGCAAGCCAGTCAACAATCATTTCCCAAACATTGTTTTGCATTTGGTTGTCAGATGCTGAATCGTATTCAGTCGTCAACGCATGCCAGTCTGCGACGAAGAAAAAACAGTCGTGCTGGTGCTGAAGCTCAACCCAGGGCTTGATAACACCATGATAGTGTCCTAAATGAAGTCGCCCGGTTGGACGCATGCCAGACAATACGCGGCTGGGATTATTCGGTGAATTCATGCAATTTGTTTCCGTTCAATATCGTTGGATTTTCTCATCAGTCAGGAAAGAACTGTAGTCGTTGCGTTTGCAGCAAGATGAATAATGAGGCGACATACATTCTAGAGCGGCTCAGTGCGCATCAAAACGAAGCTGCCCGCATCGGGGTCGCGCCCGAATGCCAGCGCCAGCAGGTGCACCGGCCCGCCGCCGGCCGCATACTGGCGGCCATACCCCCGATCCCGAATCTGCGCCAGCGCCGCCGACAGCGCCTTTTCCACCCGCTCCCGCGTCCCCGCCAGCTTGAACTCCATCACAAACACCTGCCCCGCATGAAACAGCACCAGGTCCGCATCCCCCAGACTGCTCGACACCTCCGCCTCCAGGTCCAGCCCCAAAGCCCGAAACGCCATATACACCATCGACGCATAGTGCGACTCGTAGCGCTCAATCTGCGAGACATCATACCACTGGTGCGGAATCCCAAACAGATACGCCCCCAGCTCCGCCTCAAACCCGACAAAATCATTGTCCGCCAGCAATTGCGCCAGCTGCCGCGCCCGATCCTGCGCCTCAAGGCCGCGGTGCTTGGTCACATAGTCCAGCAGCTCGCCGTTCAGGCTCACCGCCACCTCATGGTTCGGATAGCCCAGGACATAGCGGGCGGTCGCACCCGGATCCATCTCTTTCTTGATGGTCAGGTACCCCGACTGGAACAGCATCGCATCCAGATCCATGTCCGCCACATCAAACTTCGAGACCGTCCGCCTCAGTGCCAGGCGCCGCTCCAGCTCCATCGGATTGACCTGGCGCCGGGTCAGCTCCTCAATCAGGTAATTCGGCGAGCCCGACAGCGCCCAGTAGCAGTCAAACTGCCTTTTGTCAAACAGGTTGAGAATGTCCCACGGGTTGTACAGCCGGTCTGCCCCCAGCCAGTAGTAGCCGTTGTACCAGCGCCGGATCTCAGCGCGGTCCAGACCGCCCAGCTCCGGCGCGAAGACCGTGTCCAGATCCCGGTCCGCATAGCCGCAGATCGACGCATAGCGCGGGTCCAGGCTGATGTCCGTCAGGTTGTTCAGGTCCGAGAACAGGCTCACCTTCGTAAAAACCGTGATGCCCGTGACAAACACAAACCGCACATGCTCCGCACAATCCTTGATCATCCCGTAAAAGCCACGCAGATAATCGCGATTGACTTTTGCCGTATCAGGATTAGACAACTGATCAAGAATGGGTTTATCGTATTCATCAACTAACACTACAACTGGTTTTTGAGTTGCTCTATACAGTCCATTTATCACTGCCCGAAGGCGAGATGACGCTTTGAAGGAGAGATCGCCTTGGGGAATATTCGAATCAATTTCTATCTCTTGCAACTGACTGTGCAGCTCTCTATCAAGCTCCTCAGGATTGTTGTATCGATCGCTAAAACTCAGCCGAATGACTGGATATTTGACCGACCAGTCCCAGTCGTCATGGATTGCCAGCCCCTCAAAAAGGCTCTGCCGCCCCTCGAACAGAGCCTTCATCGTGCTGATCAGAAGGCTCTTGCCGAATCGCCGCGGGCGCGACAGGAAGTAGTGACTCCCATTTTTGACCAGATCATGAATCAAAGGCGTCTTGTCGACATAGTAGCAGTCGTCCTCGCGAATACTTCGGAAATCCTGCATCCCAAGCGGGAGTTTATGCTGTCTCATCGTCTTTAGACCTATAAACCAGCACGTTTGTTGCTTGGCACGCTCATGGCCGAAAGACAGTCACAAGTGCAAATACATTTCGGTTCAGCTTGTTTCATTGATTCAACCCGGGCGACATGCTCAATCTGCTTCCTTCGATTGTAATCCAATGACGCATCAGAATCAGATGAAGTCAAAGCGCCCTGAAATTTTGTATATCAACTTGCTCTTGATCTGCTGAAACTGAAAACATGCAATCTCCTGTCCTATAATGCCTTGCCTTCTCGCCGCACCCAAACGTCTCATGCTCTCTAATTTTGCACCCGCACGTCCTGTTGCATGCATCTGGCCAGCCACTCATGGGCTTGACCTTTGCCTGGAATATCGATTTCCGGCGCAATCTCAACCAGCGGCTCCAGCACAAATCTGCGCTGATGCATGCGTGGATGCGGCAGCGCAATTCGATCTGTCCCAAGTATCTGCTGCCCATATAGCAGCAAATCCAGATCAATAATTCTCGGCCGATTCGCCAGCTGAGTACGCACACGGCCAAAACCATCTTCAATTTGAAGCAAATTGGTTAGCAGAGTCAGCGGCGCGAGTGCTGACCTCAATGCGCAAACGGCATTCACAAATTGCGGCTGCTCCGCAAATCCGACAGGCTCGCTCCAATACATCGAAGAGCGTTTCACGACACGCGTCTGCTCAATGCTATTCAGCGCATCCATCGCTCTAGCGACTTGCAGACTTGGATTTTCCAGATTGCTGCCGACGCCGACAAAGGCATTTGCATCCATGCACCACTCGGTGGTCATGCCCATCTTGGATTTCTGCGCCGCGACCGGCGGTGTGAATCGCGGGGACGGGACTTTTTCTTTTGCTGATCGCGAATCGAAGTCCATTTCTTTGTGACTTTCAAACTGATTTCACCGGTCCGAGCGCGAAGTTCAAGGAGTCGCAGCGCAGGACGGAAGTTTTTCGCGATTGAAACCGCACTCGACGCATCGCTTCGTTCCAATTCTGACTGGAGCTGCCATATGCTCACAATACGCTCTTCATGTCTTGCTGAAATATAGGTGACCTCACTTTGAAGAGCGATAAGACGGCTGGCGATACGTGTCTTGTCCAAACGACCGCGCCCAGATCGTGTGCGCATGTCTTTGCACGTTTGATTGAACGGCAGCCATAACAGCGCAGCGAAGAAATAAACCAGACTCAGTGTCTCTCCGTTGGGTTTGCGCGCGTCGGTTTCACGCATCAGTTGAAAAATCCACTTCAATGTCTTTTCGTCAATACAGATGCCTTTGCTGGTGCTGTATGCGGGAAACATTTGCTGAAATAAGCTGAAGTGGAACAGCAGTTCAAACGTCGCGACCGCATGATTGTTGAGAAACATCTTGGGAAGCTCATCAGTGAGTCTGGCATGGGAGATGGCGCCCATCAATTCACTGGAATCACCAATTGCCGCTGCCGTCTGCTCTTCAATCTCAAAATCCAGATTGGCAGCGAAACGAATGGCCCGCAGCATTCTAAGCGGATCGTTTCTATACCGCTGCCGCGGGTCGCCGATGGCGCGCACAATACCGGCTTGAATGTCCTCAAATCCGCCTGTATGGTCAATAATGACCATGCGTGTGGGATCCAGGTACAGAGAATTGAGCGTAAAGTCGCGGCGCATTGCATCCTCCCGCTGGCTCTGGCCAAAATGGCTTGCAACTGCGCTTTTTTTTCGCCTTAAGCTTCTGCGCTGTGCATGACTGGTGTCAATTTCGGACTGCGCCGTTCTGTAAGTCGAAACTTCAATCATCTGCCGGCCAATAATCACTTGCACCAGACGGAAACGCCGGCCGATTACGTAGGCGCGACGAAACAGTTTCTTTGTCTGTTCTGGTGTCGCATTCGTCACCACATCATAATCTTTTGGCGTTTTGCCGAGCAGCAAATCGCGGATGCATCCGCCGACCAGTGAAGCTGTGAAGCCGGCTTCATTGAGTGTACGTATGACCGACAGTGCACTTGCGCTGAACTGTGAGCGCATGATGCCATGTTCGGTTTCTGGAATGATTCGCGGTTCAGTTTCGTTCATTTTGCTGACACGAACCATGAATTTGGCCCGTTGTTTTGTGATACCATTTTACAAAGCGATTGATTCTAGCCGCTCCCTTCGTCTAGCGGTCAGGACATCGGCCTCTCAAGCCGAAAACAGGGGTTCGATTCCCCTAGGGAGCGCCATAAATCATTCATTGGAGCAAACGCCTTGGTATACGTGATAGGTCAGGATGCAACGCAGGCATCAAGCGCCGCGCCGGCAGCGGATGTCAATGTGGACAACTTCATGGCAGAAGTTGTCCAAAAGTCCCAAACTACTCCAGTACTGGTCGATTTCTGGGCGCCGTGGTGCGGACCGTGCAAAAATCTCACACCGATTCTCGAAGAGCTGGCCGCTGCACATGAAAACAAATTCCATCTAGCCAAAGTCAATATCGACGAGGCCCAGCAATTGGCTGCGCAATTTGGCGTGCGCAGCGTTCCGACTGTATTTCTGGTCGTTAATGGCAATGTAGTCGACGGATTTCAAGGTGCACAGCCCAAGAATGCCGTCGTTCAGTTTCTCGCGAAACATATCCAGCTTGAAAGTCAAGAGGCTGTCGACCCAATTGATCTGCTGATTGAGCAGGGAAAAGTCTCCGAAGCAATCGATAAGCTCAAAAAAGATGAATCAGATGAATCTCTAATCAGGCAGGCCACGATTTATTTAAATTTGTCTCAGTTTGACGATGCGCAGGCCGCTTTGAACCAAGTCAAGCAGATGCAAAACAGCCCGAGTTACAAATCAGCGGCGGCATCAATTGAATTTGCTCAACTTGCGCGCGACTGCGAATCCGAAACTGAGCTTGAATCCCGAATATCCCAAGATAGCACAGATTGGGATGCCCATTATAAGCTTGCCGCAATCGCGCTGGTGCGCGGCGACCTTGAGTCGGGATTGCAAAAACTGCTAGAGATTGTTCGATGTGATCGCACTTTCAATGACGATGCAGGCCGTAAAGGGCTGGTCAAGGCCTTCGACATGCTGGGCAGCGAGCACCCTCTCGTTGCGCAATACAGAAGCAAGCTGGCGATGATGCTGAACTGAATTTCTACACATTATAAACCTGGCTTACCCCAAACTGATCTCTTCAGTCAATTGTCGCACACTGATTGCCTCAAGATTTTCGGACACCCGATAACACTCTTGCCCAGCATGAACCAAAAGACGGCGATCAGGCTTGATATCTTGGCATGCAGTGTGAAAGCCGCGGCGCGCTTTCGGTGAAAGCGAACGCTTGATCTCTATCGCCCAGACAGTGCGGTGGTTGTGCTCAATAACGAGATCGATCTCCGCTCCCGCTTGAGTCCGATAAAAAAACGCTTGTTTCTCTATCGGCAATACGGACAGGATCGATTCAATTGCGAAGCTTTCCCAGCTCCGGCCAATGACAGGATGTGCATGCAATTGATCGAATGAAGAAATGCCGAGCAGAGCGTGAGTCAAACCTGAATCGCGTATATAGATTTTAGGCGACTTGACCATGCGTTTGCCTAAATTTGAATGATACGGCTTGAGCCGCCGAACTAATAGCAAGTCGCAAAGCAAATCAATGTAGCGCGTAACGGTCTGCACACTCGTCTCAAGCGTTTTCGCGAGCTGTGCCGAATTCAGAGTGTTTCCCTGATGGTGAGCCAGCATGATCCAGAAGCGCTCTAGAAGCACCGCCGATACGCGAAAACCAAATGCCGCAACATCGCGCTCAAGGTAAGTCTTGATGAAATTTCGCCTCCATACATAGCTGTCAGAATCATTTTTTGCGAGATAACTGTCTGGAAATCCGCCTCGCAGCCACAGCCGATCCCGCGTTTGTCTTGAATTTTCAAGTTCGATGACGGAAAGTGGATCAAGAGATATAAACTCGACGCGGCCGGCGAGTGTCTGACTTGATTGTCTCAGCAGATCAAGCGAAGCTGAACCCAGAATAAGATAGCGGCCTATACCTTGGCCTTTGCGTCGACCCCGATCAATCAAGCCTCGCAAAGGACTGAACAGCTCAGGAACCCGGTGAATTTCATCGAGAATAACGAGCCGGTCGTCGTAATTGTCCAAATACAGCGCTGGTTCCGAGAGCTTGTCGCGGTTCGATAAATCCTCTAGATCCAAATAGAGTGCACCAATCTTCTCGCCGACTGCAAGCGCAAGGGTCGTCTTGCCGACTTGACGCGGCCCAATCAATACAACAGCGGCCTGTCTTTGCAGCGCATCAATCAATTTTTTTTCGGTATTGCGTGGAATCATCCTTGAATATTATCCATCATAGTTATATTTTTACAAGGATAATATCGATCTTCTAATCACAGGCCACTGATTATGGCAATCCCTCTGTCTGCTCTTCCAGCACAGCTTATCCACGGGGATGATGGCGCTGCAAGAGGTCCGCCAAGCGCTCTTTCGAGACATGCGTATAGATCTGTGTCGTCGACAGATCGCCGTGTCCCAGCAGTTCCTGGATGGTTCTTAAATCAGCGCCATTGCTCAGCAAATGGGTTGCAAATGAATGACGCAGTGAATGCGGTGTAATCGCAGTCCGAATGCCCGCTGAAGTGGCATACTTTCCAATAATGAGCCAAAAAGACTGACGAGTCATGCGCTTGCCACGCGCAGTCACGAATAGATCGTCACTGACTTTGCACCTCAGCAAATTTTCGCG
Source organism: Arenicellales bacterium (assembly GCA_965200545.1). Classification (GTDB taxonomy): domain Bacteria; phylum Pseudomonadota; class Gammaproteobacteria; order Arenicellales; family JAJDZL01; genus JAJDZL01. The sequence goes on from CBDAUJ010000003.1 coordinate 390,705, forward strand.
AGCGCCGTCTTCGAAATAGCGCTGCGTCCATTCGACCGCATAGTCGCCCAAAGGAATAATCCTCTCTCTGGCGCCTTTGCCGTGCAGTCTCACCCAGCCTGCATCTAGATTGACTGAATTGACCGTCAGGTTCACTAGTTCGGATATCCGAAGTCCGGCCCCATACATCGTCTCAAGCATAGCACGATCACGAATCCCGCGAGCGACAGTGATATCCGGCTCATCAAGCAGTGTTTCAATCTCGTCTAGAGACAAGGCATTCGGGAGCGGCTTGCCGACAAACGGCATCGCAATATTGTCGGTGGGACAGGTTTCCATAAGAGACTCGGCCACGCAATGGCGAAAAAACCGGCGCAGCGAACTTAGGTTTCTAGCCGTTGTGCGCGCACTCCATGCTCTCTGAACAGAGAGGTATTTCATGACATCGCTGCGAGTGGTCTCGGCAAGAGCCACTTTTCTGGCGGCCAGCCAGTTCGCGAACGCAACTAAATCTATGCGATAAGCTTGCAGCGTTGCTTTCGACAGCCCTGATTCCGACCAAACGATATCCAGGAAATTGTCAATGATATTCAGATCTTCTGAAGATGCTTGGGTGGACTGCGGGACTGTACTCATATGCCTGCTGCCAATCACTCGGTTCGCGGCAAATTCTTGAGCTTGTTTTCAATCACTGCGCGGCCGCGTGGATTCAGTGTATCCTCATAAATTCCCTCATAGAGGACGCGAGCATCCTGGAAAAGTGCCGCCTCACTTAAACGGTCCGCCGCCCTCAAGCGCGCCGCCCGTCCCCAATCGTCACTCCAGTCATCGCCCAAAAGTGCAGAGCGAAGCAAAAATTCGGCTGTTCTCACGGGCTCATCCAAGGCCGCAAAAGAATCCGATATCCAGCGCAGAATCTCACGCCGCAGCTGATCGGTTCCGACCTGCGCATAGATCTGCTCGAACAGTGCAATTGCAGATTCATGCTGCTGTTTTTCCTGCATCTCAAACAGCACTTGCTTGATCTTGTCGATCGATTCGATCGGCGCTGGAACTGGAAGCGCTCGAATTGCTTCGGTCACCAAAGCATCCGCCTGACCAAATTGATCGACTGCGACTGCCAGCCGTGCCCGGGTCAGTGTCCAAGTCTCCCTCTCTGCCGCGCCGGCCGGCGCAGCCATGGCATTCAGAACAGTCAGCGCCGCGATATAGTCCTTGCTTACAATCGCGCGATTGGCCAGCGCCGTCTGTATGCCAGCGGAGATCTCATCAATCGGATAAGTACCGCTGTCAATAAACAGCAAGTGCAACAGCCGTGTCAAACCATCTTGCGCAAGAGTGCTTGCGAAAGCCTCGATACTGCTGCGACGCACATGCGGATCCTGAGTTTGTGAAGCCAGAAATGAATACAATGCTCTTGCAGCGATCATGGAGGTGATTTCAAACTCATATGCCAGCCGCATCCAGCTTTCGTCATCGCCGATGACCAGATTGAAATCATTGCCCACGTGAAAAGCATATTCGTGATAGGCCGCCAGCAGCCGCTTGATCGTCGCCGGCGGAACAGCCGCAGAATAAAATGCGCTGTCAGATTGGCTGTAGCGAATTGACAAGCCGCTTTCGATGGCCATCAGCCGCAGTTCATAATCGTTTATATCCCTTGCATTCGATTCGACAATCGACCACAATTCGGCTAGCTGAAAAGGTGAGTTTTCAAATTGCGGCAGCAAGTCCAGAACAGACGTCTGCATTTCAAGCGGTGGAATTTGTCGCAGCTTGTAGCGGGCAAACAGACGAAGCAAAGCAGATTCTGAGGTTTGCAGCGGCTGCAGCCGCGCCAGTGCCAGCTCATATTCGCCGCTGCTCAGCAGCACGCGAGCATAGCGCTCCTCCCAGTGCGGATCACTAGGGCGGTAGTCGCGATAGAATTCTGCAAGCGCGACTGCGGCATCCTCAAGCCTGTCCTCAGCCACATAGCTGCGCACAATCCAGTCGCGCCAGACAATCATATCTGTTTGATCGTATGGCAGCTGCCAAATCAAATTTCGCACACGATGGCGCAAGGCTGCAAAGCGCTGCAGCTCGAATTCGGCCGCGACCGCCCGCAGCTGCAGCTGCTTGAGAAATTCAATGTCCTCGCTTTGTCCGATTTCATCAATCCGATCAAGAATACCCTGATAGTCGCCAGTCTGAAACGCAACATCCAAAAATCGAGTCTCCCGCATCTGAGCATCACCAGGCTGCCCCTGCTCGCTTTGCATTGACTGGAGCAGATGGTGCGCCAGCTGCAAAGCTCCGATCTCGATCAATTGATCAATCTGCTCCAAATCAGGAACGATAGACAATTTTTCAGTAACTTGTGTATCGATGTCAAGCTCTATATGCGACAGGTCGCTGGACTCTTCGGTCGAAACCGTGCTCAAGGGTGAAGCTGCATCCTGAAACTCGGTGTCAAAATCTTCTATTTCCTGTTTTTTGATGGTTTCGATTGCAGATTCTGGAAGAATATCATCCGTCAGCTCAAGCGGACCGCCGACCGGTTCTGGAAGTTCGAGTGTCTGCTCAGCAGGCTGTGCATCATCTGCGGAAATAGTCGCTTCGGCAGTCTGAGCTGAGCTCGAAAACAGTAAAGCAAAAGCGAGAATGCAGTTCTGAGCTTGCTTCAGTATTCGCATAGTGGATGATTTTTTCAAATCAGTCTGGCGGGTCACGGTAAGTTTTTCGTCTGATCCGATTGCGGCTGGTAAGCCAAGCGATTGCTGTCAATTATATGAGACCGCTTTGAATTTCAGTGATCTAAAGTCGGTGCCGTCCGAAACGAGAATTCCCGCAAATCCCCTCCATTCAATGCCATATCATTCAGCGTTAGGATTTAACTGGTCATCAAATATTGCATGCTCGCCGTCTTCATACTGAATTCCACAGAACCGATACGCGACAGACCATGTCAACCACTCATCAAATGCTGTTTCAAGACGCACGGGAATTGAGCAATATCGCCTCGGAAAGCATCGACCTTGTCGTAACCTCACCTCCCTATCCCATGGTCGCAATGTGGGATGAGGCATTCGGCGAAATCAATCCCGCGATTGAATTGGCACTGAACAATCAAATTCCAAACAGAGCCTACACGCTCATGCACGAGACGCTGAACGAAGTTTGGAAAGAGATTTACAGGATTCTGAAATTTGGAGGATTTGCCTGTGTCAACATCGGTGACGCAACTCGAAGTATCGGCGATGGATTTCGTCTTTATCCGAACCATGCAACGGTTACGGAAAATTTATTGTCACATGGTTTTTCGAGTCTGCCCGGTATTCTATGGCGCAAACAAACCAATGCTCCCAATAAATTCATGGGCTCTGGCATGCTGCCTGCGGGGGCGTACGCAACACTGGAACACGAGCATATCCTGATCGTACGCAAAGGGAAAAAGCGAAAATTCATATCCGCTGAAGAGAGAAATTTGCGCTATAAGAGCGCGATATTTTGGGAAGAGCGCAATGTTTGGTTTTCGGATATTTGGACTGACCTGAAAGGCGCTAGTCAAAAAGCATTTGCCAACGCATCAAGGGATAGAAACGCTGCATTTCCATTCGAATTGGCCTATCGACTGGTGAGTATGTACTCGATCAAAAACGATGTTGTGCTTGACCCTTTTGCCGGAACTGGAACCACAATGGCCGCGGCTTCAGTCGCGGGCCGCAACAGCATCGGTGTTGAGATTGTTCCTTGCTTTCGCGAGGCAATGCAAGCGCGAATCGAAAATATTCATTTTGCCAACCAATATCAATCCCAAAGACTCGCGAATCATCACAGATTTATCGATGAGAGTGCTCGAAAAAATCAACCTTTAAAGCACCAGAACGAATTTCATCGTTTTTCCGTCAAGACAGCGCAGGAGAGACAAATCATCATTGAACTGATTGAGAATGTAGAAAAAAAATCCTCTCATACTTTCCAAGTCAATTATTGCACTCAGCCGTCTTTGAATAGTTTGGTATCTATCGAAAAACAGCACTATGGATTATGACATGGTCACATATAAACTAAAAAATAATCAAATATGTTCGTTGATCGTCGATAACGAACTTAAACTGCCAAAATATGCAGCACCGCTAATCAATCGTGCAAGCTATATGTCTCAAGCAACCAGATCGAATACTGTGGGTCAAATGACAGAATTGATCAAAGAATTTCCGGGACATAGTTACGGCGAATCGACTGATTGGCATAAAACTTAACATGCAGATTGGATTCAGGACACCAAGAAAAAATCACAAAAATAATCAACGAATTCTGTGAACTATTGCCAATCATCGACGAGGAGATGATCAGACAATGGGCTGAAAATCTGGTATTTGTCAAAACATTTCCAGGACTAAAATCTCAGCTTGCTGTATTCAAGCATTCAGCCACAGAAAAAGGAGCCGGCGGCCGCATGGCAGCGCCAATGAAGGAGAGTAAAGGTATTGACGGCTATTCTGGAAATACAGCCTGCTCTGTCAAGCTCTACAGCGATCTTGCGCAATCAGATCTAGCCGAGCATCTAGAGGCAAAAGTGATTGACTGCAAAAGATCAACGATAGCGCTGAATTCATGACCGACTGGCTCCGCCGCATATTTTGCCGCAGAATAATGAACCTGCCAGGCATCAGGCACAATCCATGTGTCACGCTGTTAAATCAGGCAGCAGTCGCTTGCTGCCGCACTGACAGCGGCCAATCCGTCAGTTGATTTTTTCTTTGATTCGAGCTGATTTTCCGGTGCGCTCGCGTAAATAGTACAGCTTCGCCCGGCGGACTGCGCCTTTGCGCTTGACTTCAATGCTATGAATCAAGGGACTGTGGGTTTGAAAAACTCTCTCAACACCCTCGCCATAAGAAATTTTGCGCACAGTAAAGGATGAATTAAGCCCGCGATTGCGCTTTGCAATGACAACACCCTCAAAAGCTTGCTGTCGCTCCCTTGAGCCTTCGCGTACAACAACGATAACACGCACTGTATCGCCCGGAGAAAAATCAGGATGATCATTGCGCATCTGCTCTGATTCGATTGCTTCAATTACGTTGGTCATTTCAATTTCTCCGAATGCTTATATTCACGTTGATATTCATTCAACAGCTGTTTTGAATGGGAATCTAAATCAAGCTGCTCAAGCAGGTCTGGCCGCCGCAGCCAAGTTCTGCCGATGGATTCTCTCGCGCGCCACCGGCTTACGGCCGCGTGATCTCCAGAAACCAGTACCTCAGGGACCGAGATCTCATCGACTGTTTTCGGGCGCGTATAGTGTATACAATCTAGCATCCCATCGGTGAAGGAATCGTGCGCACTGGATTCTTCATTACCTAACGCTCTCGGCAATTGTCGCACCACCGCATCAACCAGCACCATCGCCGCCAGTTCGCCGCCGGACAGCACGTAATCGCCGATCGACCATTCTTCCGCGCCGGTCAGATCAAGAGCTCGCTGATCGACACCGGCGTAGCGTCCGCACAGCAGAATAACCGCAGGCAGCTGCGCCATCTCACACACATGTCTGTGCTCAAGGCGCTGACCTTGAGGACTGAGATAGATCAAAGGAACAGCATGATCGGACTGACGGCGCAAATCAGACACACACTGAACGATGGGCTTGGCCATCATGATCATGCCGGGACCGCCGCCAAACGGACGGTCATCCAGCATCCGATGCGTGCCGATGCCATAAGCCCTCAAGTCGACCGATTCAATCTCCACAAGACCAGTACGATTGGCCCGCCCCGTCACACCATAATCGGTGAGCGCTGCAATCATTTGCGGAAAAATCGTAACAATACTGAATTTCATGAATCGGCAACACCCGGCAAGATCCGCAATTCGTCAGAAGTTCTCTGTCCAATCGACGGTAATCACTTGTTTTTCCAGATCGATGCCGCGGATAACGTCTGGAATATACGGAATCAATACAGGTGAACTTGCTTTGTTTTGCACAACAAACACATCGTTCGCACCGGTTTCCATAATCGATTCGATATGGCCAAAAAATGTGCCGTCGACACCAGTCACCTCAAGTCCGATTAATTCGATCCAGTAATAGTCATTCGGTTCCAGCCGTGGCAGATCCGAAACTGGAACATGGACCTCGCAGCCTTTCAGACTCAGCGCAACGTCTCGGTCCGCATATCCTTGAAGCGTTGCAACGACAAATTTGCCTTGAACAGCAGCTTTTTGGACTTTGCATCGGCATCGGTCACCGTTTGGATGAACGACAATCCAGTCCTTGTATCCCAAAAGATTCTCACAAGGTTTTGTGTATGCCAGCAACTTGATGTCACCGCGCAAGCCGTGAGCATCCGCTATGCGCGCGACGGCGACTGTTTTGTCGACCCCACGGGCCACTGGGAAAGAAAGTTATTTTTGAGCAGACTTTACAAGCGAACGGACACGTTCAGACAACTGAGCTCCGTTGGATACCCAATAATCAACGCGCTTGAGGTCAATACGAAGGCTTTCTTCATGCTCGCATGCAATTGGATTAAAAAAACCAATACGCTCAATAAATTTTCCAGTGGGCGACCGTCTGCGATCGGCAACGACGATCGAGTAAAATGGCCGTTTCTTTGCACCACCTCGTGCCAGTCGGATCACTACCATCCGTAAAGATCTCCAAAAAATGAATAATGTATTGTCTGTAAGAAGCAACAGATTTTCAAGCGGTGAATTATAGATGATTGATTTCCACTAAGTCGTCGCGATTTTGCTTTTGCACTTTTGTTTTCAGCCAATTCAGAATTCGACTGCGGAAGCTGCTGTCCGGCGGAGGGGAACTTTTTCATCTGTCGTCAATCTACTTTGCAAAACCGGCAAGCGCCGACTGTGCGTTTATCTTTGAACTGCGCATCGCGATTCAGCGCTTGCTTTTTGAAGTTGGCAAAGGAATGCTATTCAACCGATGAATACGATCTGTCAAAAATTGAATCGCGGCATTGCCGCCATTGTCATTCTGACACTGGCAGCCTGTCTCGCGCCACTCGCCGACGGCAATGCTGGCGATGCTTCTTTCAAGCAACGCTGGCTGGAAACCATCGAACTGGTGCGCGACCGGTTTCCGGATGCCAAGCAGATGTCAACGCAAGAGCTGGCGCAATTGCTGCGCAATGACGCCCGTATTCTGATCATCGACACCCGCGAGCCAGACGAGTATGCAGTCAGTCATCTGCAAGGCGCGCATTTGGCCACAAATATTGGCGATGCATTGAAAGTCATCGAAAGCACATCGCAAGACGATCCGATTGTGGTGGTGTACTGTTCCGTCGGGTACCGCTCCTCAAAGATTGCGCAGCGCCTTGAGCGAATGGGTGTGAGGCAAGTGTTCAACCTGGAAGGTTCCTTGTTTCAGTGGGCGAACGAAGGCCGGGCTCTGCATCGCGGCGCAGAACAGGTGCAAAGCGTACACCCGTACGATAAAGACTGGGGGAAGTTGCTTTTGGATGAATATAATCATCAAAAAAACTAAAGAGCGGCACGATTGGAGCATATCGGGGGTGACTTCAGTTTAAGCGCGCTGTTCCAAAATGAGGCTAGACTGTCCAAAATGCTAAAGTACACTTTCCGCATCATTCTGTGGTCGACTTGGCTTCCGATCGCAATCATGCTGCTGGCTTGGTTGCGGTTTTCAGCGCTGGGGCCCGGTTTGGGCGCTGAGCGTCCGGAGTTGGATATCGAAGCTTTGGAAATCTTGCGTTTGTTTGCAGTCACGACACCCTGCGCCATTCCCTTGACCATTGCACTGCGACAGCTGTTTCGCCGTGCTCGCAACACTGCCATCGCATTCGGCATTGTCTTGATTCCTCTAACGACGATGGGGGCGACCGTCGGCGGCATCCTGGGTCCGCTTGGCATCGCGCTCTACAGTTTGATTCCAGCAATTCCTGCCTGGCTGGCGGTTGCCATCATCGTAACTTGGTACCAGCGGCGCAAGGCGCGCCGGCAGTCCGCTGCTTGAGCGCGCAGTTCTTGATTACGGCCCTTGCATCTGGCCGCCAGCGAGCTGCTGCAGTTTTTTCGCCAGCCCCTTGCCTTGATCCTTCGCCATGCGTCGGGTTGACTTTTGAATTTTCTCAAACTTCCGCAACAGCTGATTGACGTGGCGAGGCTCGAGCCCCGCACCTTTAGCGATGCGGCTGCGTCGCGAGCCGCGGATAATCGCCGGATGACGACGCTCATGAGGTGTCATGGAGTCGATTAAGGCCATTTCTCGCTGCGTCGCCTTGGCGAATTCAGTCATGTCCGGGAGTTTTGCATTTGAGATGCCAGGCATCATATTGACGAACTTTTCAATGCCACCCATATTTTCCGCCATTGAAATCTGCTCGCGATAGTCGGCCAGATCCATTCGTCCGCCGGTTTGCATTTTCCTGGCATATTTTTCAGCCTTATCTTGATCCGCTTTCTGCTTGACTGTCTCAATCAAGGTAGCTATATCGCCCATATCAAGAATGCGTGAGGCCATTCGGTCGGGGTGAAACTGCTCAAGCGCGTCCATATGCTCGCCGACACCGATGAACTTCACCGGCTTGCCCGTTACGTGACGCACTGACAGCAAAGCGCCGCCACGCGTGTCGCTGTCCAGCTTGGTCACAACAACACCAGTCAGCGCCAATGCCTGATCAAAAGCCTGCGCGCTTCGAACGGCATCCTGACCAATCATCGCATCGATCACAAACAACGTTTCAGCCGGACGCACCTGCGATTGAACTGCCTGTATCTCCGCCATCATCTCATCGTCAAGATGCATGCGGCCAGCTGTATCGATGATGATCACGTCGACCGCTTTCTGCTTGGCGAACGCAATGGCACTCTGAGCAATCTTTAGCGGCGCCTGGGTCAGATCTGTTTCAAAAAACAGCGCATCCACTGATTCGGACAATCGCCGCAGCTGATCCACCGCGGCCGGACGATAAATATCGATGCTAGCCAGCGCCACTTTCTTGTTTTCGCGCTGCTTCAGATGCGCAGCAAGCTTTGCTGCGGTCGTGGTTTTGCCTGAACCCTGCAATCCCGCCATTAGAATCACGGTCGGCGGAGCACCTGACAGGTCAAGGGCGGCATGCGAATCCCCCATGGTGCGCTTGAGCTCTTCATAGACGATCGTGATTACTGCTTGCGCTGGAGTTTGACCGCGCAACACCGATGAATCAGCGGTACGAGTCTTGACGGATTCGATGAATTCATTAATGACCGGCAACGCAACATCGGCTTCAATCAAAGCCCGGCGAACCTCACGCAGTGATTCATCGACCGCCTTTTCGCTCAGTCGCTTGACACCGCGAATTGAACCCAGCGCGCTGCCAAGCCTGTTTTTGAGTGAATCAAGCATCAAATCTTTCTGCAAATAAAATAAAAATAACTTGGAATTCGAGTTTCGAATCCAATACACTTAGACATTATTTTAATTTGGTTCGATAACTCGATTGGAAGATATTCCTGAGGGCATATTATTCGCCCTGCTCGCTCTGCTGATTTGCATGTCAGCATTTTTTTCAGCTTCCGAAACGGCTTCGATGGCAATCAATCGCTATCGCCTCGCCGATAAAGCCGACAAAAACAACAAACGGGCGCAAACCCTGCAAAGGCTGCTGGCCGAACCTGATCGCTTGCTGGGCACCATTTTGCTCGGCAACAACCTGGTCAACAATGCAGCTGTGGCGATCACGACAATGCTTGCTTGGAAGTATTACGGTGAAGCCGGCGTCGGCATTGCGACGATCCTGATCACTATATTGATTCTGGTCGTGGCGGAAGTCCCGCCCAAAACTGTAGCCGCCACCTATCCCGAACGAATCGCATTCTTCGCAGCCTATGTGCTTGAATTTCTCAAAAAGGTTTTTCATCCGATCGTTGTGCTGCTCAGTCTGGTCACCCGGTTAATCCGCTATCTACCCGGCTTCAAGTCCGATTCATCATCGCAGGCACTCAATGTGGATGAGCTGCGGATCGCCCTGCAGGCCTCCAAGCACCACTATGCGCCGCAGCAAATGGATCTGCTGCTAGGCATACTGGAACTCGGCATGAAGTCAATTGCCTCAATCATGGTCCCGCGAAGTGAAATTCATGCAATTGATCTCAATGATGATATTTCAGATATTGTCGACGAAATCCGCCGCGAAAATTTCGCTCGCATGCTGGTTTACGATAAATCCTTTGACAACATCCTCGGCGAACTGGACATTCGCGAACTGCTGCAGGCCGGCTACGCGCAGGAAGTCACCAAGCAGATGATTCTGGACAATCTAAAAGAGCCGATCTATTTGTTTGAGGATTCCCTGGTGCTTGAGCAGATTCAGCACCTGCAGCTGGAAAACCGCAATCTTGGCATCATCGTGGACGAGTATGGTACGGTTGTCGGGTTGATTACGCTCAACGAAATGATGGAGGAAATGGCTGGCATTGTCGGCGGGCAAATTCCGGGTGTGCATCCGGGCATCATTGCAGAAAAAGGCCAAGACGGCTATCTGGTGAATGCCAAACTCAACATTCGTGACCTGAACCGGATGATGCAATGGAAACTCCCGGAAGATGGGCCCAACACAGTCAATGGGCAAATTCTGGAAAAAAACGAAGACATCCCCGCCATTGGCACTGCTTTCAAGTTTGGGGACTATACGGTTGAGACGGTCAGAGTCAAAGCCAGCGGTGTGGAAATCGTACGCATTATTCCCTTGACGAGTGCTATTGAGGCAAAGAAGCGCGACGGCAAGAATGAGGAAAGTTTTGATCTGTCTGCGGCCGGCGGCAAAGCGCAACCGTAAATCAGTGAATATGCTTCACTAACCGCACTGTTTACGAGAACTCACGCTGCTGGGCTGCCATTTGCTTTTCCATGTCCTTGCGCAAACTCAAAGCCGTGGCTCCCAGCGCCTGGCATGCAAGGCCGGTCAGTGCAACTGGCTGCCCTCGATCGAATCGCGGACACGCTCGAGCTGCTGCAGATAAAATGGCGGATGCTCTCTGGGCGCCGCTCTGCGAGGCCCCTTCGAAGCTGCTGTCCCTTTGGGAATCCCAATCTCATAATCAAACTCAAAAGTTGACGGCGGCGCCGGCAAGTCAAACAGCTGATCGCCATACGTCACCAGATGAATCCCGGCGTTCCAGACTCTCTGTTTCTGCTTTTCCCAGATTGAGCTCGCCAGCAGATGCGCATAGATTGGACACTCGCGAAACTGTGGCATCACCTTGCGCAGCGCAGTGATATTGTTCTTGATCTGCTCGATATCCGTCTCGCTGAACTTTCTTTTGGTCTCAAACACAAAAGCCTCCAGCGGCGCACCCGAGCCCGGCTGCGGCTCGGTCACTGCGAACGCGTCCAATTCCCGGCGCCCCGTTTTCGCATCGATAAAAAAACGGCGAGATGAAATCCACATCATACCTGGATTTGATGATTCTTTGCAAAGATGGAATTGCGATGTCCTCGACAAAAGCGCCAATGCTGTTGCCCAAGTGTCCCATTTCTTTTTTCAGCTCTGCAAATCCCGCATCCATCTCTTTTCTCACCTCAGCAAATTCCGATCGCATTTCCTGCACTGAAACGCCGAGTGCCTCATGATCACCTCGCAGCGCCCTGACCTCGTCTTTCAATACTTTGACCTCGCTCGACTAAAACCTGAACTCCTCTCGATGCCTCTTCAGTTCCTGTCTGAAATCGTCTATCAACGACTCCAGATGCGTGAAGCGACACTCCGCGGCCGATCTCAGCTGATCCATCTCAGTTCGCAGTGCCTGCTCCAGCCGGTCCAGCCGCAACTGGAGCTCTCGGACTTCACAGCGGGTGTCCTGCAGGTCGCCGGCAAGCTGCCGCTGCCCTTCGGCCAGCTCGGCAACCGCACGCTCAAGCCTCGCCAGTCGACGGTCCGACTCCTGCTCGCGCTGTCCGCTTTTACACACACAGTCTCCAAGCGCAAGGCTGACCTCGTCGAACAGCGCCTCAACATCGTCAAATGATCGGATAATTCTGTCCTGCATGCCTGGTCCGTACTGTCAGATTGTCTCAATGCGATGCAAGCGCATCTGCCTCAATGTGATTACCTTAGCAGAAAAAATTAATTCTCCAAATTTCAGCCAAAATCCGCTGCAGGCATCCCGCACAGCGCAAAACTATCAAGCTCGTTTCAGCATTCTGACTTGATTTGTGCTGTTTTTAGCATCTGTCGCGGTAGATTAGATTTTGCGAGTCCCCGAAGAGGTCTCAAGTCAAGTGGTCAAATAGGGAAAGCGATATTTTGGAATCGCCTCAAATGCGGATTTGAACTGTCCTTGCAAATAATTTCTCTCGCCCAATTGTGCGATTTCTGCCGCCATCGGTACTTGGTCTTTTCGCCAGCAGTCAATCTGACCCGCGCAAACTGCCTTCAGTGCATTGGCATGCAAATCAAAACCACTGCCAGCACCGATCCAGCCTTCACCCGTCAAGCCGAATGCATCAAGCACAGTCAAGCGCTCGTCACCAGCCGGCACTTTGCAGTCGCTGTCAGCGGCGACAAAACAGCCCCAATGAATCTGATTCCTTATCGCATCAATCGCAACGACAACTTTTTTCTCCGGCTGCTTTTGCGCGACCGCAGCCATACAAGAGATTGGAACCACTGGAACGTCAATTCCCAAAGCAATGCCCTGCACAACACCCGCAGAGATCCGCAATCCGGTAAACGAGCCCGGACCATCGCCATATGCAAGCGCATCAACCTGGTGCAACGTGATGCCCGCTTCCGCCATTATCTGCTCAATCATCTCGAGTACATACAGGTTATGTTCTCGATCAGCTCGCTTTTGTCTGGCGCACACCTGCCCGTCCGTCCTGAGTGCGACTGAAAGCATAGGGCCGGATGAATTAACCGCCAGTATTTTCACTGTCCAAAAAACTGTCTGACATCATCCAGCGCATCGGTTCTGCTCAGCGGCGGCAGACTGTCCAAGAAGATCTGACCATAATGCCGCGTCTTGACGCGCGAATCGCACAGCACCAGCAAACCGCGGTCATGTATATCACGAATCAGACGCCCCGCTCCCTGCTTGAGCGACAACACCGCATTCGGCACCTGCCATTGCATAAAAATGTTCTGACCGTTCTGTTTCATCTGCTCTTCTCTCGCTTGCAGCAGCGGATCATTCGGCGGAATGAAAGGCAATTTTGCGATCACAACGCATGACAGTTCTGGGCCCTTGATATCAATCCCTTCCCAGAACGTTGAGGTACCCAATAAAACTGCATTGCCATCCTCACGGAAACTTGCCAGCAGATTCGGCGCACTGGCTTGTCCCTGTTTCAGCAATGTAAAATCCAATCGATCCTCCAAATATCGGTAGACCGTTTCCAAAGACTGGTAACTGGTAAACAGTGAAAGCAGTCTGCCCTCCGTGACCGGGGCAAGCTCCTCAATTACTTTGGCAACCGCAATATCATAATCATCACGCGTCGCACCTTGCGGTGCTGGCATGTTCTGGGGCAGATACAGCAATGCCTGTCGACGGTAGTCAAACGGACTCTCTACATTGAGCGTAACTGCATCACTGAGACCTAGGCGTTCCTGAAACAGCGAAAAATCATCATCAACCGACAAAGTGGCCGACGTGAATACGAAACTGCCATCAAAATCTTGAATTCGCGGCGCACAGAATTTGTTCGGATTCAAAGGGATATCAGACAGTCGAAATCCGGTTCGGTAAGTTTCGATCCAGCAGGCGCTATCCTGATTGTGACGCTCAAACATGCTGGCCCCGCTGTCTGCCAGAGTCAGTGCGATATCACCCTGCTTTGCAACGCCGCTGCCAAATTCAGCCTGATTAGAAAGACGTTCTCCAATTTCATTGATTCGATTGATAATATTCTTGAATGTTTTGATAAATTCTGGAAACTGTTCCAGCTGTGTGATGTTGCAGTCGAACCGGTCGGAGGGTAAGTGTGTGCGCGCCATCGCAGTCAGTTTCTTGATATCGGCACAGGCCTCATGGATCCATTTTCCATCGAAATTCTCGACACCGGAAGTCTGTAACAGGTCATCACAGTACTGAGTGAGGGTTTCATGCGAAATACGCACACCCTGAGTCTCAGCGACAGTGTCTGGGAAACGGTGCGCCTCATCGACTACGATGACATCGGCACTGTCGAACAATCCACTGCCTCCGTCTTGCGATTGATCGGGGAAGTTCAGGCACAGCAAGTGGTGATTGACAATCACGACATCTGCGGCGGCAGCTTTTCGGCGTGCCGCATTCGCATAGCACTGGTGTACAAACTCGCACTGGCTGCCGAGACAATTCTGTGCGGTTGCCGTCAGTTTTGTCCGCTCATCTGCTCGTAAACCTGAGTAATTGGAAAGGTCGCCGCTGCCCCCCTGATCTTGCACCCAGTCATACAGGCGCTCAAGCTTGTTTTGATCACCAAAAAGATCTGCCTGTCCGACTGAATTTTCGTAGCGATAAAGACAAAGATAATTGGAACGCCCTTTGTAAAGCTGGATATCAAGTTTTAAACTCAGCGCTTGCTGCACCCACTTGACATCTTTCTCATACAGCTGGTCCTGCAGACTTTTCGTGCGCGTTGCAACCACGACTTTTTTGCCAGAGCTGAGCGGCGGCACGAGATAGGCAAACGTCTTGCCGGTACCGGTGCCAGACTCCGCCACCAGATTCGTTCGCTGCCCGATTGCATACTCGACCGCCTCGGCCATCTCGAGCTGGCAATTACGCACCGCGAACCAGTCGAACCGGCGGGCAAATGACCCATCCGGACCGAGACTGGCAACGCTGCGCGACCGGGTCATGAAGCATTCGACCTCAGCGTCGCGAATCGACAGAGCCTGCCAAACTCAGCAGCGCTACGCAGCAAGTTTTTCCCAGAATGATTTGATGCGACGGGTCCAGCTGGATACACCGGGCGTATGCGTTTCGCCGCCGCACTTGACCAGCGTGTCGAATTCCGCCAAGAGTTCTTTTTGCCTGGAATCGAGATTGACGGGGGTTTCGACAATTAGCCGGCAGAACAAGTCGCCGGGTTCGCCAGAACGGACGTTCTTGACACCTTTGCCGCGCAGTCGCATCATTTTGCCAGTTTGTGTCTCTGGGCGGATTTTCAAGTTCGCACGGCCGTCAAGCGTCGGAATTTCTTCTGTACCGCCAAGTGCCGCAACTGCAAAACTGACTGGCACTTCGCAGTACAGATCGTCCCCGTCACGCGTGAATATGGAATGCTTGCGGATTCGAATCTCAACGAAGAGATCGCCTGGCTCTACGCCTTGCGGACCTTCTTCCCCTTTGCCGGACAATCGAATCTGATTGCCATCGTCAATGCCGGCAGGAATCTGGACCGACAGCTTAGTGGTTTCCTGCACACGTCCCTGACCATTGCAGGCCATGCACGGATCGCGCACGACGCTGCCGGTGCCGCGACAGCTTGGACAGGTTTGCGACAACGTAAATCCGAGTTGCTGCATGCGCACCTGGCCACTGCCGCCGCACGAACTGCATCGGGTCGGGCGAGTACCGGGTTTTGCACCACTCCCATCGCAGGTCTTGCAAACGACCATACGGGGGACATTGACCTGCCGCTCGACACCGTTGACAGCTTCCTCCAGATCCAGAGTCAGCGATATGCGCAGATTTGCGGCTTGAGCCTGACGGGCGCGGCGGCGCGAACCGAAGATATCACTGAAAATGCCATCAAAAATATCTTCAAATCCTGCTCCAGAATTGAATCCGCCGCCCGGCATGCCTTCAATGCCGTCATGACCAAATTGGTCATAGCGAGCGCGCATATTGGAATCAGACAGCACATCATACGCTTCTTTGGCTTCCTTGAAGCGCACCTCAGCCTGTGATGGATCGTCTTGATTGCGGTCCGGGTGGTGCTTCATAGCCAAACGACGATAAGCTTTTTTCAAATCAGCTTCAGTTGCGTTTTTGGACACTCCCAAAACTTCATAGTAATCGCGTTTGGCCATGTCTATCGAATCTCACATTGCTTGGTTTGCCGTTCGGCCTGCCCGGTTATTCGTTTCAAGCGAATCGCTACCGGCTCTTGTCATCTTTGACTTCTTCGAAATCGGCATCCACCACATCGTCGGCTTGTTGAGCGGTATCATCGGATGCACCCGACACATCGGTGTCCTGAGCCTGACTCTGATCTGCACTGGTGCTGTACGCTTTTTGAGAAAGCGCGTAGCCGGCAGTAGTCAGAGCTTCGGTCTTGGATTTTATCTCATCGACATCCGCATCGCGGCTGACTGCTTCTTCCAATTCAGAAATAGCAGACTCAACAGCGGACTTATCAGAATCATCGACCTTGTCGCCGAAGTCAGACAGCGTTTTGCGCGTGCTGTGAATCAAGCTTTCTGCCATGTTGACAGCATCGACCTTCTCACGCTGCTGGCGGTCCTCGTCGGCATGCTCCTCCGCCTCGCGAATCATGCGTTCGATCTCGGCATCATCCAAACCTGAACTGGACTTGATTTCGATGCGATTTTCTTTTCCAGTCGCCTTGTCTTTGGCCGATACATGCATAATGCCGTTGGCATCAATATCGAAAGTCACCTCGATCTGGGGCATGCCGCGCGGCGCTGGCGGAATATCCGTCAGATCAAATCGGCCAAGCGATTTGTTGTGCACCGCCATCTCGCGCTCACCTTGCAGCACATGCACGGTCACAGCACTTTGATTGTCATCCGCAGTCGAGAAGACTTGCGTTTCTTTCGTCGGAATCGTCGTATTCTTGTCGATCAGCTTCGTCATTACACCGCCCAAGGTCTCAATGCCAAGCGACAGCGGTGTGACATCCAGCAGCAAAACGTCCTTGACATCACCGCCAAGCACACCGCCTTGGATGGCAGCGCCGGCAGCGACAGCCTCGTCAGGATTGATGTCCTTGCGCGCCTCCTTGCCAAATATCTTGGCGACCGTCTCTTGCACTTTCGGCATGCGTGTTTGTCCGCCGACCAAAATCACATGATCAATGTCGCCCGCCGAGAGTCCGGCATCCTTGAGTGCAATTTTACACGGCTCCACCGTGCGTCCAATCAAATCGTCGACCAGCAATTCCATCTTAGCGCGCGACATTTTATACAGCAAGTGCTTCGGCCCCGACGCATCTGCGGTCACATAAGGCAAATTGATCTCGGTCTGTGTTTTGCTTGACAGCTCAATTTTGGCTTTTTCAGCCGCTTCCTTGAGTCTCTGCATTGCCAGTGCATCACCCCGAAGATCCATGCCTTGGTCCTTTTTGAACTCATCGGCGAGGTAGTCAATCACTCTGCGGTCAAAATCCTCGCCGCCGAGGAAGGTGTCCCCGTTTGTTGACAAGACCTCGAACTGGTGCTCCCCATCGATTTCAGCAATCTCAATAATCGAAATGTCGAACGTGCCGCCGCCCAGGTCGTAGACAGCGATTTTCTTGTCACCTTCCTGCTTGTCGAGACCGTAGGCCAGCGCCGCCGCGGTCGGCTCATTGATGATTCGTTTCACATCAAGCCCCGCGATCTTTCCGGCATCTTTGGTCGCCTGACGCTGCGAGTCATTAAAATAGGCCGGCACCGTGATGACTGCACCCGAAACAGGCGCCCCCAGATAATCCTCGGCAGTCTGCTTCATTTTCTGCAGAACCTTTGCAGAGATTTCGGGCGGCGACAAATCCTTGCCGCCTGCCTGCACCCAGGCATCGCCGTTTTTCGCCTTGATAATCTTGTAGGGCATGATATCCATATCCCTTTGCACAACATCCTCATTGTGCTTGCGGCCGATCAGCCGCTTGAATGCAAACAGGGTATTATGCGGATTGGTGACGGCCTGGCGCTTGGCAGACTGTCCGACGAGCACCTCGCCATCATCGGTATACGCGACGATCGAGGGCGTGGTCCGATCACCTTCCTGATTTTCGATGATTTTGGCGCTGTCGCTGGATTCAAATACCGCGACACAGGAATTGGTTGTCCCCAAATCAATGCCGATAATTTTTGACATAATTCGCTCTCCGGATCAACTGATCAATAAGAATCTATCTGAATAAATAAGATATTTTTCGTGTTTTTCAAGACTGCTTCGGCACTTCGCTGCCGGCGCCGCCAGCCTCTGAATCAGCCACGGCAGCCGAGACCACAACCATTGCCGGACGCAACAATCGCTCATGTATGCGGTAGCCTTTGCGAAACAGCTTGCAAATGTGGTTCGCAGGCATCTGCGCACTGGGCTGAGTGGTCATCGCCTGATGCCACTGCACATCAAACGCATCACCGACTTGCGGCGCAATTTCCTCGATCGAAAAATGCTCCAGTGCGTCCAGAAACTGCTTGCGGGTCAGATCTACGCCGTCGTGCATGCTCACCAGCGACGGCACGGGCGCATCACCGATGTCGATTTCACAAGCGCGATCAAGGCTTTCAAGCACCTCTAGCATCGCTCTCGCAAACTTGTCAATCGCATGCTTCTCAACTCGATCAAGCTGCTCAGTCATTCTTTTTCGATAGTTTTCGTGCTCGGCAAAGAGCCGCAAATATTTTTCTTTCAGCTCAGCATTTTCTTCCTGCAGCTGCAGTGCATCTTCAGATTCAAGAACCTCACTCTCGCTCTCATTGGCATCCTGCGAAGCTTCACTGTCTTGAACTTCCGACTCGTCTCGCGACTCGTCGGCGGCATTATTTGCCGCCTCTGTCAGCGGCCGCGTCTCTGCATCAGGTGAATCCTGCTTGGCGTCAAAATCGTTTTTTTCTGGTGACTTGCTTTGGGTCATGTTCCGTCCTTCAACAATTGAAAGTCAGTCAAATTGAATTGGTTAGAAAATAAGGTTTGTTTCTGTCAATTCAAGCAGAAAATCTGACTTTTTGGAACCCGCAAACAGCCGTGAGAAATAACCGAATTCGGATTCGGATGCCAGTTTTGAGACACAATGAGCCCCTTGCATGGCGTTAAGGCGCGCCGAGCAGCTCTGACAGCGCTGCAATCAGCCGCTCGACTTCCTGCGCGCTGTTGTAGTGCGCCATACTGACACGCACGATGCCATCCGATGCGTCGACTCCAACTGCATCCAAACAGCGCCGTGCGTAGAAATGACCCGCGCCGACACCAATGCCACGGATGCCCAGTTCCTGCGCGATCTGCTGTGAAGACCGACCATCCACTGCAAACGAAAAGGTCGGCACCCGCTGCGCGCAGTGCACAGCGGGTGGACCGATCAGGCGAACTTGCGGCTGCGAGTTGAGCCAATCCATCCAAGATCGAGACAACTCATCCTCATGCCCTTTAATCAACTCGAACACTTCCGCATAGCGCTCGCCAGAGGGCTTATCCGTGCAGCCGAAATGATGCTGATGAACACAGTCGAAATAATCTGCGATACACTCAATTGAAGCCGCGGTTTCATGCAGATAGCCGCCGGGCTGCAACTTTGACTCCGGCACCGACTCGGCAAGAAAAAAATGATTCTGGTTCGGCAGTTTGCGCAATTGCTCGTTTTTCGCACACAGCACCCCAAGATGCGGGCCATAGAGCTTGTACAGACTGAACAGCATGAAGTCAGCATCAGAATTTGCAAAATCGAGCGCCCGATGGGGCGCGTAGGCGACAGCGTCCACGCACAGCAACGCGTCGGCCGCATGTACCGATGCCGCGATTTCTTTGATGGGATTGATCTCGCCAGTAATGTTTGAGCACCAGGTGCACGCAACCAACCGCGTGCGATTTGTCAGCAGCGACTCAAGTTGCCTGATGCCGCCAAGACTCGCAGTCTGCGGATTAATTTTCCACTCACGGATGACCGCGCCGCATTCTTCCAGTCGGCGCCAAGCGCCGTTATTGGCTTCATGATCAAGATTCGTGACGATAATTTCGTCGCCTTTTTGCAAACACGGGCGCAGCGCATGCGCGAGAATATAGACATTCAGCGTCGTTGAATGGCCAATGATAACTTCATGCCGGTCCGCATTGATCATTGCGGCGAGTTTCTTGTGACTGCGGTCTATGCGTTCGGCCGCCAGCACGGATGCCGGATAGTGCGCGCCCGGCTGAACCTGGCAGCGGCGCATGTAATCGTAGATTCGATCACTGACGGCCGCCGGCACAAAGGTGCCGCCGGCATTTTCAAAGAAAGCCCAATCTGCGATATTGGGAAACTGCCGCCGGATAAAAGTGAGGTCGTACATCGTTGAGTCAGACCTGTCTTTCACAACCGTGACGAAGAAGGTACGGAACCGCCGCGCCTGCGAAATTCACTGGGATGAAGAAAACTGCGAAGGGTCAGTCGTGATTGAGAAATTCCAGAGCATTGCCGAGCATCTGCGCGGTGATATCGACCACTGGAATTACACGATCGTAGTGCATCCGAGTCGGTCCGATGACACCGATTGCACCGAGGTTCTTCCCCTCGACCTCATACGGTGCAGCAACGACACTGCAATCATCCAAATCGCTGTAGCCAGATTCGGAACCGATGAAAATCGAGACGCCTTGAGCACGGACGCTCTGGTCCAAGAGATTCAGCAAAGAATGTCGCGTGCGAAAACTTTCAAATATTTTCCGCACTTTTTCAATCGCCGCGAAATCAGGCACATTCAGCAGGTTTTCCTCACCGCTGACGACCAGGTCATCCTCGCTGTTCGCATCGTCGTCAAATACCAGGCTGGCAATCGTGATTGCATTGCCAATCAGACTGTCAATTTCCTCTCGGTCGCGCTTCATCGCCTTATACAAGTCTTCCTTGACGTTGCCCAGCGGCTGACCGCGATACTGATCGTTGAAATAATTCGATGCTTCAACGAGTTCGGCCGGCGTCAAATCCCGATCGTTTGCAATGACACGATTTTGCACTTGGCCATCTTCAGTAATGAGGATGACCAGAATTCGTCGCTTGTTCAGGCTGACAAACTCTATTTGGCGAAACAGCGAAGCAGTGCTGGTGTGCGGCATCAGCACTACGCCTGCAAACTGGGTGACATCTGAGATCAGTTTTGATGCCGTGTTGACAAGTTCTTTCGAGTCATTCTCCTCGTAGAGACGGCTTTCGATCTCATGGCGCTTGGTCCGCTTCAGCGGCCGCAGCGTAACAAGCGAGTCGATAAACATCCGATACCCCATCTCCGTAGGCACCCGACCAGCCGAAGTATGCGGTGCCGCTATGAGTCCCATGTCCTCGAGATCAGCCATCACATTGCGGATTGTCGCCGCGCTCAGCTTCAGTCCCGGTTCGTGCGAAAGCGTGCGCGAACCGACTGGAAAACCCTCATCGATGAAACGCGCAATGAGCATTCTCAACAGTGTTTCAGATCGTTCGTCTAACTTCAGCATCGTCACTTGCATGGAGCGAAGGATGTATTTTTCATGCGCATCTGTTCTGTGCCATATGTGGACCCGCGCCACAATGGCGCAGTTGTGAATTTTACCAAAGGACAGCGGAAGAATTGTTTCGGCATTGAACTTGCGCAAGGTTACCCCAACATCGATCAATCTAACCTAAAATAAGCATCTGTTTCACCTTGCGCTGAATCCAGGCCAATGCGGGTGCAGCATCTCGCTCGGTTTATGCAAGCGCGACTCGTACCGCAATGGCGATGCGAAACACCGATGTGATGCGCGGCATCTGGAATCTGCTCTTTGCGAGCAGCGGTCGTGCGCAAACAGAACTAACTTTTCCAGAACAAGACGATCAGCAGGATTGAATGATGGGAATTGAATCCGTCGGAATATTTGGCGATTTTTCGAATCAGGCTGTTGTGGATGTCGCCGAAACTGTCAGCGCCATACTCAAGGCGAATGCAATTCGACAGCAGCGCTGCCATAGCACGATTGCCGATCCAATCAAGCGGCCAGACATGGATGATGACAATATTGACTTGTCCATTGTCATCGGCGGCGACGGCACTTTTCTCAATGTCGCGCGACTGCGAGCCGGACGGCGAGCGCCGATACTGGGTGTAAATCTCGGCAGACGCGGTTTTTTGACTGATGTCTCGGTCGACGAAATTGAAGCGTCCCTGCAACTTGTCATTGAAGGGCGCTACACCATTGAGATGCGCTCGCTTCTGGTGTGCGACATTGTGATCAACAAGAACACAATTTCGACTGCTACGGCCCTGAACGACATCGTGGTCCATAAATCGAATTCTGGGCGTTTGATCGACTTGGATATCCATGCCGATGGCGATTTTGTCACCCAGTTGCGCGCTGACGGGGTCATCGTTGCGACACCAACTGGCGCGACTGCGTATGCCCTTTCTGCCGGCGGACCTATCCTGCACCCGAAACTCAATGCACTGGAAATTGTCCCGATCAGTCCGCATACATTGACCCAGCGTCCGATCGTGTTCAGTGATTCCAGCCAAGTCAGCATCAAGGCGACGCGACTGACCACCGGCAATGCAGAAGTCGTATTGGACGGACATATTCATGCTGAACTCCACGGTGCTGAGACCGTCGTGGTGCGCCGCTCAGAAAACCAAGTCAGCATGGTACGCACCCCAGGACACTCTTATTTCAATACCTTGCGACAGAAATTGACCTGGGGTGTCTGAACCATCGCAATGATCAGAACGCTGCAGATTAAAAACTTCCTGCTCATTCCCGACACTGAGATTGATTTTTCGAACGGATTGACGGTGGTCACAGGCGAGACTGGCGCTGGCAAATCACTGATCGTCGATTCGATTGAGCTGGCACTGGGAGCGCGCTCCGATTCCGCGGTGGTTCGCTCGGGCTGTGACAAGGCAGAGATATTTGTATTTTTCGATATTGAAGACGAATATCTCCGTCAGTGGCTGCAAGATCATGAGCTTGATGACGGTGAGGAATGCATTATCCGGCGAGTCATTTTTCGAGACCGGCCTTCACGCGCCTATATCAATGGTCGACCGGCAAGCGTCCAGAGCATCAGAGAGCTCACTTCAAATCTAGTTGAGATTCATGGCCAGCATGAGCATCAGCGGCTGCTCAGGACTGCGAGTCATCGGGACATTCTCGATAGTTTTGCCGGCATCACCCATGAGCGACACGAATTGGCAAAAGTCGCATCCAAAATCAAGCAGCACGAAAAACTTCGCGCAACGGTCAAAGAGCGCAGCGCTCAGATAGAGTCGGAACTGGACATTCTGAACCATCAGTTTGCAGGACTCGAATCGCTGAATCCAGCGAGCGGGGAATTTTCAAATCTCAAAAATGAACTGGCTCGCCTATCCAATGCAGAAGAAATGGCACAGTCATTGCATGAGATTTCCAGCCTGCTGCTTTATCAGGACAATTTCACTGTCAGCAACTCGCTCGGCGAGTCGATTCGTACAATTGAAAAACTCGCACAGTATGACGGACAATTGCAGCTCTATGCAGAGATGCTCGCAGAAGCACGGGTGCGCGTCGATGATGTTGCCAGAGAGATTTATGCCGTGTCAAGCCGAACCGAATCGGACCCGGTCGCAATCGCTGCCGCCGATGAGCGGATGGCTTCACTGCAAAAACAAGCCCGGTTGCATCAGGTCGACCCCGATGCACTCCCGCAAGTGATCGACACGCTTTCAGAAAGCATTGCAAATCTTAAAGCCGAATATCAAGACATTCTCTCAATCGATTCAAATATCGATGATTTAAAGAGCGTATACAATAAAATAGCAAAAAAACTAAGCCATGTCAGACAGCGTTCTGCGAAAG
The DNA here is from genome assembly GCA_965200545.1 of Arenicellales bacterium. GTDB lineage: Bacteria > Pseudomonadota > Gammaproteobacteria > Arenicellales > JAJDZL01 > JAJDZL01. The sequence goes on from CBDAUJ010000003.1 coordinate 414,336, forward strand.
ATTTTTCCCAAGCTGTCAGCGAACAGATCCAACGCCTTGGAATGGAAGGCGGGGTATTTGAGGTGCGCCTTGAGGAAATCGTGACCGATGCCTTTGCAAGCTATGGCAATGAATCCGTCAGTTTTGCTGTGAGCACCAATCCAGGCCAGTCCATAGGCACATTATCGAAAGTGGCCTCTGGGGGCGAGTTATCCAGACTCAGTCTGGCGATTCAGGTTGCCGGTACCCATGCAACTGAAGGCTCAACGCTGATTTTTGATGAAATTGACATTGGCATTGGCGGGAAAGTGGCCGACCGTGTTGGAGCGATGCTGCGCAAGCTCGGCGAGTCACGCCAGATTTTCTGCGTGACGCACCTGCCGCAGGTCGCGGCCCGCGGCAATCACCAGTTCAAAGTCGAAAAGAAAACCGATCATGCAGCAAACGTCGAGATTACAGCATTGGACACCGAAGAGCGCATTTCCGAAATCGCAAGAATGCTCGGCGGTGCGAAAATTACCGACCGAACGACAGCGCATGCAAAAGAACTGCTTTCGCAGAGCTAGCCGTAACCGTGACTGCCGCCGCATGATGAAGATAAGGCACAGGCAAATTCTTCTCTTGAGCGCGTAAAGTCATTCAAATCCACTATGTGATAGCGCAAACTCACAGCGCGTAGTAGAAAGCATGAAGTTTTGCTTCAATCCGCGGCAAACAGACGAATGGGGGGCGTGTTGTGCAGTGGCAGAAGAAATGCGTTCGAAACCATGCCGCTTTTTTCTCAACCCCAAGACCCCAAGATTGGTATGATACATTTTCATCGGTTCTGTATTACTGTAGCAACTCGCACCTGGCACCCAGCGGGCGCGTTGCATGCCGTGATCAAAACTGTAGGGACTCTTCTCAAAAATACAAGTCTGAACTTGTCGATCAAACAGCTATGAATGCATCAAGTCATTAGCTCGGCCGTGTTCAGATCACAAAACTTGAGATTGTCCTGTTCAATAAACATTCACACCTGAGGGGGAATCAATCATGGTACGAAAAAGTTTTTTTTCTGTTTTTATGTCAGTTGCTGCGTCGACATTGATCGCACTGTCGATGACAGGCGCAACGCTGGCCGATGACTTTAAGGTGGCTATTGTTCTACCTGGAGTGATTACTGACAAGTCATTCAATCAAGCTGGATATGAGGGTGTTCAGCGCGCTGCAGAGAAACTAGGCATCGAATTTGCGTATTCCGAAAAAACTGCACAACCTGACCAGCCTGAAGCCTTGTCCGATTACGCGCGCCGCGGCTACGATCTGGTGATCGGTCATGGCGGAGAGTTCCAAGAATCAGTGAGTCGCGTTGCCCGCAGGTTCGGTGATACTCAATTTCTGATAGTCAACGGAACCGAGCCCGGTGACAACTACGCCACGATGAGTTTTGATTTTCCGGGTCTTGGCTATGTCATGGGTTACGTGGCCGGCAAGACTTCGGAAACAGGAAAAGGCGGCTATATCGGCGCTCAGAAACTGTTGTTCTATGTTCAGCTCGGAGAAGGGTTTGAAAAAGGATTTCTGGCGGCTCGTCCAGATGGCAAAGTGTTCACAGCTTGGACAAACGACTGGGATGATGTTGCCAAAGGCAAGGAAGCCGCTCTGAATCAAATCAGCCAAGGCGCAGATGTAATCTTTCCGTCAATGGACAATGCTGTTGTTGGTAGCCTTCAAGGCGTAAAAGAGAAAGGCGCAATGGGAATCGGCATCTATTACGATGCGATTGCTGATTGGCCGGATACGGTTATTCAGTCTGCAATTTTTGATATGCGAAGTGCACTGGGAGAGGTGATCACCGCTGCCAAAGCGGGAGAGCTTGAAGGCAAAGCATACATTTTCGGCCTGGAGACATCCGCTGCGGCACGAATTGGCAGTTATGGAGCCAGCGTTTCGACTGAGACGAGAAGTGAAGTCGAAGCGCTCATCCCGAAAATCATCGCGAACGACATTGAGACCCGCTAGACAATCCTGATCTCGGCAGTTTTTTGCGCAGCCATAACAGCCAGCGAACTGATTGATGAGCGGCGCTGCGCTCACTTTGCGCCAAATATCCAAGAGCTTCGGCTCATTGTGTGCGCTTGATCAGGTTAATTTGGAGGTTGCTCAGGGAACTATCCATGCGGTATTGGGGGAAAATGGTGCGGGCAAGACCACACTGATGAATATCCTCTTCGGGCTTTATCAGCCCGATGAGGGAGAGATTCGTATCAATGGCACTGCCTGTCCGATTTATTCGCCTAAGCATGCGATGAATCTCGGCATCGGCATGATTCATCAGCATTTCATGCTGGTGGAGTCTTTGACCGTTGCAGAAAATGTCACGCTGGGCTTGCGGCAGCGCAAGCTGACGCTTGACTTGAAAGCAATTGCGGATCAATTGAGTTCACTGTCTCAGGAATACGGGTTCGATATCGATCCGCATGCCGAGGTTTGGAAGCTGCCTATCGGCATGCGGCAACGGGTCGAGATTCTCAAAGTACTGTTTCGGGCCGCCAGCGTCATCATCCTTGACGAGCCTACAAGTGTGCTCGCTCCAAGTGAAATCAAAACATTCCTCAATGGATTGGAGCGATTGCGCAATGCTGGCAAAACTGTCATATTCATTACTCACAAACTCGAAGAGGTTGAAGCAGTTGCGGACCATGTGACGATCATGCAGCACGGACGTGTCAAGGCATCCAAGAAGGTTGCTGACACCTGTGCCAAAGATCTGGCGCGACTGATGGTGGGGCGTGAGATTGAGCAAGCTCGCTTAAAACGCGGCAACACTGTCCCCGGTGCTGCTATTTTACGCCTTGTGGATGTAAGCGCCCGAGATCAGCGCGGAATTCTTGCTTTGCGAGATGTCTCTCTCAGTGTTCGCGCTGGCGAGGTTCTGGGGGTTGCCGGCGTCGATGGCAACGGCCAGGCAGAACTGGCTAAAGTTATTACTGGACTGCTTGTGCCTGAAAAAGGCGAAGTGCTTATTGACGAAAAGAATGTGACGGCAAAATCGGTTCGGGCTCGGCGCCACCAATACGGACTCTCATATGTGCCTGACGACCGACAGCATATTGGGTTGGTATTGGATTTCACCGTCGCCGAAAATGCCATGCTGCGGGACTTTAATGTCGCGCCTTTTTCAAAAAAAGGCATCATTGATGCGCGCTATGTCCGTAGCAGAGCTGCTGAGTGGGTTGATCGCTATGATGTGCGCACCCAGTCTGTCGATCAGAAAGTGCGTTATTTGTCTGGCGGAAATCAGCAAAAGCTTATCTTTGCCCGCGAAGTCGAATGCGCCTCGCGGGTTCTGGTGGTTATGCAGCCGACCAAGGGATTGGATGTAGGCGCCACCGAAGCGGTGCAAAAAACAGTCATGCGTGAGCGCGATGCGGGCAAAGCGATTCTGTACATCAGTACCGAGCTTGAGCATATTATCGCTGTCGCAGATCGGATTGCAGTAATGTGCAGCGGTGAAATCACCGGCATTCTGACACCAGATGAAGTAACCGACCAGAAGATTGGCGCACTTATGGGCGGACTTCAAGCCGCGGAATTGGCGTAAATGTCAGCCTTTGTCCATTGCATGTATGTCTTGCGGCCGATTTGGGCGGTACTGCTGGCTTTGCTGCTGGGCTCAGGGCTGATCGTACTGGCCGATGTCTCGCCGCTGGCCGCCTATGCAGAGCTCTTCAAAGGCGCTTTTCTTGACTACTGGGGTTTTGCGGGCACACTGGTCAAAATGTCACCGATTCTGCTTGCGGGACTGGCAGTCATTCTGCCCATGCGGGCCGGGCTGCTCAATATTGGTGCAGAGGGGCAAATCTACATGGGTGGATTATTGGCCGCGATGACCGCATTGCTGTTGCCGGAAATGCCGCCTTTCATTCATATTTGCGTTTGTGTTCTCGCCGGTGCGATTGGCGGCGGATTGTGGGGCTTGATACCTGGCTATCTCAAAGCTTTTCATGGAATGAACGAAGTCATTCTGACACTGCTGATGAATTTCATTGCCATTAACATTGTGAGTTATGTGGCCGGTGGACCTCTGATGCAGGAAGGTGCACCTTATCCGTACTCTGAGGAGATTCGGGAGGATCTTTGGCTGCCATGGATTCTGCCTTCAACCGATGCTCATTTAGGTGTCGTGGTTGGCATCGTGCTGGCTGTCGCGATGTTCTTCATTTTGCGCTATTCGACCGTGGGGTTTGCAATTGATGCTGTTGGAAAAAACGCAACTGCCGCGCACTATGCCGGAATACCCGTTAAAGCTTATGTTGTCGGAATTATGTTTTTCGCTGGCGCTCTGGGCGGTTTGGCCGGTGCGTTTGAGGTGCTTGGACTGAAATATCGCCTCTATCATCATTTTTCGCCAGGTTATGGGTTTGATGGAATTGTTGTTGCGTTTCTGGCAGCTGTGAATCCGATCGCGGCACCGCTAGCCGCGTTCTTTCTGGCGGGTCTCAAAGCCGGTGCATTGGTGATGCAGCGAGGGGTTGGTTTGGAAAGCACGGTCATTGAGGCAATTCAGGGACTCGTGATCATTCTGGTTGCTGCCAGCCTCGGTTTGCGATACGATGCTCGCAAATGGCTTGCCAGCTTGTTGGACAGACGCCATATCCTGGATGCAGAGCTTGGCGATACGCTGATGGCGAAAAACAAAGAAAGGACAGATCGAACATGATTGAATTCCTAAGCAATCCTGCGGCGCTGTCTGATTTTCTTTCCACGAGTCTGCGGCTTTCGATTCCAATCGTGTTTGCGGCGGTCGGCGGGATCATTGCAGAGCGCTCCGGGGTTTTCAATATCGCGCTTGAAGGCTGCATTCTCGGCGGCGCTTTTGGCGCAGCGGTCGGCGCTTATCTGCTAGGAACGCCGATTGCAGGTTTGGCGTTTGGCGTTTTTGTGGCACTCTGCGCTGGGTTGCTATTGGCAGCGCTGGCGGTCGGACTTGCCATCAACCAGCTGGTGGCTGGCATCGCGATCAATATTTTGATGCTGGGTCTGACTTCGTACTTGGCGCGACTGATTCTTGGGGCCGATGCAACATCCACATTGCCTGGTTTCCACGCCATGAAGATTCCGGGATTGTCACAAATTCCGGTTGTCGGTCCGGTTCTTTTCAGTCAGGATATTCTCACTTATCTGATGTTTCTGATTGTTCCGCTGGCTTGGTGGTTTGTCTTCAAGACACCGTGGGGCTTGAGCCTGCGAGCCATAGGTGATTTTCCAATTGCCGCTGACAGCGCCGGTATCAGTGTTCCCAAAGTGCGGTTTTTCGCAGTATTGGCCAGCTGTGCAATGGCTGGACTGGGAGGCTGCTACCTGGTACTGTCACAGGTTTTTGTGTTTACCGAGCACATGAGTGCCGGCAAGGGTTTTATTGCCTTGGCGGCACTGATACTCGGCAGATGGAATCCAGTTGGCGCCTTGCTTGCCTGCTTGTTTTTTGGTTTCTCAGATGCACTGCAGCTGAGACTGCAATTCAATCGTCCAGATATACCATATCAATTATTTTCGATGGTGCCGTTTGTGGCATCATTTCTGGCACTAGTGCTGCTCGCCGGCAAAGTTCGTCCGCCGGCAGCAATCGGAACTCGTTATAAAAGAGGTGGCAAGTGATGACGTTTGCACAGTCAATGATCCAAAACCCGGTGCCATGGCCTAATGGCGCGAAATGTGCGGGCTGCATAACATTCGACATGGATGCGGACAGCCTGATTCATCTTGATCATCCGCAAGATGGCTATCGCCGGGCATCAGCCATTTCCTCGCAACAGTATGGTCCTCATATTGCGGTGCCGCGCATTGTTGAGACCTACAGAATTCTCGATATTCGGCAAACGTTTTTTGTCCCCGGCTGGTGCATGGAAACCTATCCGCAGTCTGTAGAACTGATGCTTGAGGGCGGAAATGAAATCGGACATCATGGATACATGCATGAGAATCCAGTTTCGCAAAACAAAGACGAGCAGGCCATGTGGCTGGATCGTGCGATTTCTGTGATTGAGAAAATGACTGGGCAGAAACCTCGGGGATGGCGAGCCCCGCTCTACAACTTCTCCAACCATTCGGCCGATCTGCTGGTTGAGCGCGGCTTCCGTTACGATGCCTCTCTGATGGGTGATGATGTGCCGTACATCATTGAAGCAGAAAATGGAAATCTGATTGAGCTGCCTTCACACTGGGGACTTGATGACTGGCCGCAGTGGGTGCAGTCGATGGATCTGGACTATCTTATGCCAATTCGCTCGCCTGATTCTGGCTGGGAAATTTTTGCTCAGGAATTTGAGACCGCATATAAATATGGCGGTTTATGGATTCCGGTCGTGCATCCGTTCGTAACCGGACGCCTGTCCCGCTGGGAGGTTGTCGCACATTTTCTGCAAAGCATTGTCGAACGCGGCGATGTCTGGCTTGCACCCATGGAAGAGATCGCGGCACATATTGAAAAAGTAGTGGAAAACGGTGATTTTGAAGTACGCCGCGTAAAGATGCCGCAATACAATTGTGCAGTTAAATGGTGAATGGGGCTGATGCTTTAAACAGTCATATTTTTTCTCAATCCAGATGGCAAAAAACAAAGGGGCTTATATACTCAACTTGACAAAACTCAAATAGCAGCCGATTAATTTTCAAATAAAGAAAAATATCGAGTGATTTGGAAAATTAATTCTAATATTCAGCGATATATGGATCTATTTTGCATACGTCAAGTTAAGTATATAAGTCCCAAAACAAAGGCATTCTTAAATCAGAACGCGCTAAACCGATTTTCCAGCCGCAGTTAAATCCCTTTGCAAACAACCCCGACGAACATGCTTTCCACTGGCTGTCCACCTTCGAGTCGACAGCATCAAATGACGAGTCGTTTTGCGTTTGAGTTTCATTCCCCGAACTCATGCAGGGCTAATGTCCCCAACCCGTTTAGAGGCGTGACTTCACTATTCACGATGCTCAGCTTGTGCGATATATTGTTCGCTCGCTTTGTGCTTCTCAGCTGGCGGTTCGCTCTCACCGGACAGGTGATTATCTTCAAAAATCACCACAGCTGCTGGGCAGGATTCGCATCTGCCAGTGTAGAATGCTTTTCAGGGTGCGCCTAAAGATCTATTCTAAGATTGTAAAGGCTCTGTCAGCCTCAGTTCTAATTACGTCAACTACGCGATTGCTCATCAGGATCCGCCGGACATTTAAACGTATGCCAGTATTGAAGAGTGTACTTCACCTTCTCGCCGCCGATAAAGCACCTCGCAGTGCAAGCGTGAGTATGCGATTGCTGGGCTTCTCCCCATTTATTCACAGCATGCGATCCATCACTTTGCTTCTGCGGGTAAACGCTTCGCCAAGTGCCTTTCTGTGGATTTCCTGGATTGTCGGATGTGCATTTTATTACTCTGCCTGTGCCGACATAATGATCGTCGCACTCAGTCGGTGCACCATCCTTATCTGTACAGTTTTGACCCTCAACACTGTTGTACTTGTGCGCCACAGCGGGCATTGAGAGCAAAGCGCCCATCATGACCAACCCCAAAAAAGTTGTTTTGAATTTCATGAGTCTATTCCTCTATTGAGTTGAAAATATACTTTTTTAAATATACTTTTTTTTTTCACTCCGTTTCAAATGCGAATATCGGCAATTCACCGGTTTCGTGGTTACAAAGCTTTTTCATTGAAGCCTTCCTTGCAGAGCAAGCTGTCGACAGGCACCGCCTGCCTGAGCATTATAGCCGATTTTGCGCCAGCCCAGCACCCGAAGCTGCGATCGGAGCACTTTAGCAAAAATTTCCGAATTCAACGCACAACTCCCCTTCATCACTCCTCAGTCTTTGATTGCGCGGTTTTTTGTATTCCTTGATTTGATTTACGCACCCACATCTTGACAATCGAGCACATTTTCTCTGGACATTTTTTACCAACCACCTAATTTCCAGCGCAAGTCGACTAGCTAGCGCCTATCAGAAAACTCTTTTTTCCTTATCAAAATAATTGTTTTTGTTAATAATATTTCAATATCAATTTACCGAAGATTCAGCTTTGGACACCGTTTAGAATTGATTTCTACACCATATACAGAATGCACACCCTCGACGATTTGCGAGCCGCCATTTTTAGGAGTTGTTGCCTTAGGAGTTATTGCCGCAAATTCCCGAGGTTAAGTCGGCAGCCGGCCAATCCGCAGCAATCGATATTTGCCAACCGCGGGTAAGGTGACTTTGAGATTGCGGAGTGCGGCAAGCTATTGCTCAAGCGTTGCAGCAAATTGCCCGACATGCTTGCCGACAGCAGTCCCCTATGGAGCCAATATAACAAGCCGAATCAGCTTTCCAGATCAGCTTGTGGCATAACTTCATTTTCTGTGACTCTGAACTTGTGTGGTATATTCTCTGCCAGCCGTCTGCTTCTATGGCGGCTTTCAATTTCACTCAATGAGCGCCAGCCATCAGAAACTGAGAAAAAACCAAGTTGCACAAGACTTTAAGAAATAACATCTCGATTTTTGTCAATTAATGGTACAAACATGCAGCTGAATACAAAGAGCAAGATCCTGCTATCTGTCGCCACGTTCGCGATGTCGATAGCGGTGACATCCTGCAATGTCTACCGTCCTGAGTTCTCCCAAGGCCAGAGAATTGAGGCAGCTGATGTGGAACAGCTGCGACAAGGCATGACTAAAAAGCAGGTCGCGGATTTGCTTGGAACTCCGCTGATTGCTGACTCTTTCCACCAGAATCGCTGGGATTATGCCTACTATCTGATAGACACATCCCGAGAAATCGCCCAGCAGCAGAATTTGAGAATTGAATTTGAAAATAATGCTGTCGTTCGGATTTCTCACAATATTCCGGCTGACGAGCCGATGGAATCCCCCGACTCGACAGAGGCAACTCCGGCAGATGGCGCGGTTCAGCAGGCAGAGCCTGTGGATACATCGCAGTAGAACCATCATTGAAGCGCCAGGCATGGATGAGATTCCTGCGACGGTCTCTGATTTGAGGACGATCCCCGCCCGCATCAATAGATTGCGCTGAAACGCTCGGCTTCACAGCGCCCGGCACATGACCGCTGCCAGAGACGATCCAGTAAATTCTCATGCATTTTGTAACTGCGGACCAAGTTCATGAGGCGTGCGCCAGCTTTACCGATCTGACCCAAGCGCTGGAAAAGTCTCACTGTGCCCCGCCGGCCGCCCTCAAGGACATGCTCCTTGCCAGTGAGCAGGCAGACAATCAAGGCCAAGATTATTTGCTGATTCGAGCCGCATGGAGTCGAGGCGCAGCACTCGGACTCAAGGCCGCGTCGGTTTTCCCCTTGAATCGCAAGACTTCTGCGCTGCCGGCGATACAAGCTGTCTATGTGCTGTATTCTGGAGTCAGCGGCGCCCCCGCTGCTGTGATCGACGGTACCGCAATGACATACTACAAAACTGCCGCGGATTCCGCACTGGGCGGGAAATTTCTTGCTCATCGCGATACTCAAGCAATGACGATGATTGGTGCCGGCGCAATGGCTCCGTATCTGATTCGCGCGCATTGTGAGCTGCAGCCTTCAATTCGTCGCGTAACGATCTGGAACCGAACTGCATCACGAGCGCAGGATTTGGCTGACTCGCTCGCCATTGACGGCGTTCAGATCACCGCCAGTGATGACCTTGCGACTGCCGTTCGCGAGGCGCAGCTGATCAGCTCGGCGACCATGACCACGGAGCCGATCATCCAGGGCGACTGGATTTCATCCGGCGCGCATCTGGATCTAGTAGGCGCATTCAAGCCGGATATGCGTGAAGCTGATGATGCCGCAGTACTGAAATCAAGAATTTTTGTCGACTCCCGCGACACAACGATCGGCGAGATCGGGGAAGTGATGATTCCGATTGAGCAAGGGGTCATCAAGGAATCCGATGTTCTGGCAGACCTTTACGAGCTTTGCTCCAAAAAAGTTCCAGGACGGCAAAGCAACGAGGAAATTACTTTATTCAAGAACGGCGGCGGCGGGCATCTGGATTTGATGGTCGCCCAATACGTTCACTCGCAAGTTGCGAATTCCTGACTATTGGAGTTTTGCTTGCAAAGCGATTCAGTTTGCACCCTTTTACGCTTGCTCATTTTGCGACTCAAATGGCTGCCGATTCAGCGGCCTGTATTCAAATCCACAAAGCTGGCAAGTTCATTCTGTCTCACCGGGTGAATCGCGATATTTGAGATTGTGACAGCGACTTTTCATAAGAAAACCGCCAAATGGTCCAAGACGATAACCGCCCCAAATATCATTGTCACTCCGCCTACAGCGGTATTCATGAGGCGCTGCCAAGATTTGCGTTTGCCTAAAGCGCCAGCCGGCACCGCTGCCGCCGCCGAGAGTATCGCCATTCCCGCGATCGACCCGAATCCGAACAGCGCAATGTAAATGATGCCGAGCAGAGTCGATTGAACCGTTTGCAGAGCGAGCAGAATCAGAGCTGCAGAACCGGAGAGCCCGTGAACAATCCCGACCAGCAAGCTCCGCAGCGGAATTTCATTCAAATGGACGTGATCATGCCGCTCATGCTTTGAATCGTGCTGTCGCTCATGTGCATGCCAATGAATGTGATTGATGCCGGTGGCATGTTTGTGAACGTGGATGTGAAAATGATTCTTCCTGGCGCGGCGAAAAACATCAATGCCAAGAATGAGCAGCATCACACCGACACTCAGTTCTAGAAAGTCGGCCGCGCCATGGGGAATCAGCGTATCGGCACTCAAGACAATCACGCCAACCAGCAGAAGTGTAATTGAATGTCCGACTCCCCAGACAACACCGTGCATAATGGCTTGCGAGCGGTTTGAATTGGCGCTGACTGCCAGTACAGCCAGCACATGATCCGCTTCAAGCGCATGTCTGAAGCCCATCAGAATGCCCATGAGCAAAATACTGAGATACATCACTTCAAACTTGTCATGAACGCAATCGATATCCGCATATCATTTTGATCACTGCGGAATTGAAATGATTCGATGGCTGAATCAATCTCCGCATGGGGCTTCAGTGTCCGAAAGAACAGCTGCTTGGGATTGTGCTGCAAAGCTCATAGCTTGATCAGCGGCAGAATCTTCCGAAATTCGGGCGTATCGCCGCGGGTCATCCATTCAAAAAGAACCATTTCGGTGGACACAACACCGATGCCCTCTTCCCGCATGCGCGAGAGAGCCGTCTCTTTGTCGACATCGTTGCGAGATCCTGTGGCATCCACTGCAACATAGGGTAGAAAACCGCAATCAAGCAGTTCCAGCGAAGTTTGCATCACGCATACATGAGTTTCGGTGCCAGTAACGATCACTCGGTCGCGATCAATTGCATTCATCAGATCATAGAACGGCTGCTCTTGCATCGCAGAAAAATTAATTTTGCCAAAAACCGCCGCTGACTCAGCAAGACTGCTCAGTTCTTTGACTGTGGGTCCAAGACCCTTGACATAGTGCTCAGTAAAAACAATGGGAACATCAAGAATTGCGGCTGCCCGCATCAGTCTCGACACATTCGCAACGATGTCCTCGATTCCGGCGATTGCAGGAGCCAGCTTTTCCTGCATGTCAACAATCAGCAGAACCGTATTTTCGGCTGTATTCAATGGAGTTGATTCAGTCATTGTCAGGTTCCATAGAATGATGCTCAGACCTAAACTTGCGCCCTGACTGAGTCATCCAGGCCAGGGAAAGCTGCAGCTTAAAGTTATTTCCTTCGAAGCTGAGGCTCAGTGCCCAATTGAAGTTGTCTTACTTGTTTCCAGAGTGCGACTGCAGTGCGCTGAGCCGTCGCGCAATCATGCGCCAGAACACGCACCGAAATACCACAATGATTCGGCAATTTTGACACCCCTGCAAAGATTTGCCTGTCATTATTGACAATATTTCTAATTCCGCAGAACAGTCTATCGTCATGGCAGGCAGTTGTGAGAACCAAAAAGTTGCAGTGGACCGCATGCGGTCCCTGCATGCCAATGGCCTGGCGCTTGAAGTCTGCGCCATACAGCTCAAAGTGATCGACAAATAATGTCACTCCGTCATGCGATTTCGCTTGAATCGTACTTTGCAGTTTGCGAAACGGCTCGCCGGCCGATCCGGGGTCATGCATCAGAAATGAATCATAGACCAAGACACAGGCTTTCCTCCCAAGTATCACCTCGACACACGATTCGATCTCGGCTTCTGGAAACAAAATCAGCGGATCGGGCAGATACTCAAAACGCGATTCAGTCTCAGCGATAATTTTGATTCGCTGCCGGCTTCGTCCTTCGCGCATGCGGTGGACAACGGTTGAGGCCTGCGTCGTAACCTGGGCGCGGGCCGCAGACTCAATCACAAAGCGGTTTTCCAATCGATCATCAGCAAAAATACCCCCGGCACAGGATTGCAGGTATACAGTTGCGATGTCCGGCTGGTCTGGATCCAGGTACTGCGCGCGGCACAAATGGAACGGATATCGGCAAAATTGCTGTCTCAAAAAAGTGCAATCCTGACTCTCCCGCGAAAATACCAGTGACAGCTGCGCTTGACTTGATGTCTTGGGAACTGACATGCCTTCGATTGGAGTATCAATGGCCTCACTCAGGCAAACAGGACATCGCGCAGCAGCTGCTCTACAACGAGATCGATGCCTTCGCCATTTGCACAGTTGGTCAGCAAAACCGGCTTGCTGCTGCGAACCTCCAGCCCTTCTTTGACCATTCGATCGACATCAGATCCAACGTAACCGGCAAGATCGGTTTTGTTGATGATCAGCAGATCGGATCGAATCACGCCCAGTCCTTTCTTGCGCGGTATATCGTCGCCGCCAGCCGTGTCGATGACAAACATCCAGTAGTCCACCAAATCCAGGGAAAACGAGGATGCGAGGTTATCGCCACCGCTTTCGATCAAGATTGCCGACAGATTCGGATGCGCCAGCGCCAGGCGATCAGCTGCTTGGATATTGAGTGTGGGATCCTCACGAATAGCGGTATGCGGGCAAGCGCCGGTCTCCACCGCCGATACTTTATTCTCAGCAATAATGCCGCTGCGCTTCAAACGCTCTGCATCCTCTCTCGTCACCAGGTCATTGGTCACCACGGCGACCTCCCGGTCTTGCGCCTGCAAAGCTGGAATCAGCCGCTCAATCAGCGCAGTTTTCCCCGACCCGACCGGCCCGCCAATGCCAATTCGCGCGGGGGCCGGCAATGAGAACTCGTCACTCATGCTCAGCGAAGCATATAGCGTTGTGCCAGTGGAAGTCTCTGGACCGGCTCGCAGGTCGCCAGACTGCCATTTACAAACACCTCAAACGTCTGCGGATCGACTGTGATTGCAGGACAATTCGAATTGCGCAGCATATCGGCCTTGGTCAAGGTGCGCGTGCTGCCGGTCGGCAGCAGTGTTTTGTTTAGATCAAGTGAAGATTGGATGCCAGCCTGAATCGCCCGCTGATTGACAAAGCAGGCGCTCAGCGCTTGCTTCGCTTTTCCGAATGCACCCCACTGCGGGCGCATTCGCAGCGGCTCGCACGTCATCAGTGATGCAGCGCTGTCGCCCATTGCGCCCCAGACAATAAACCCGCCCTTGATAACAATCTCCGGCTTGATGCCAAAGAATCCAGGTTTCCACAGCACGACATCGGCCAGTTTGCCCGGTTCCAAGGAGCCGATATGCGCGTCAATGCCAAAAGTGCGTGCCGCATTGATTGTATATTTCGCGATAAATCGCTTGATTCTCTCATTGTCTCCAATGCGAGTCGTTTCTTCATCCAGCCGGCCGCGCTGATCTTTCATCTTGGATGCGAGTTGCCACGTGCGGCATATGACCTCATTGATGCGCCCCATTCCCTGGCTGTCGGAGCCGAGCATCGAAATCGCCCCCATGTCGTGCAGTACATCTTCGGCGGCAATACTCTGGGCACGAATGCGACTTTCCGCGAAAGCCACATCTTCCGGTATCGATGGGCTGAGATGGTGGCACACCATTGTCATATCCAGATGCTCATCGAATGTGTTGATCGTATACGGATTGGTGGGATTGGTCGATGACGGCAGACAGTTCGACTCGCCAGCAACCTTGATGATATCGGGCGCATGCCCGCCGCCGGCGCCTTCGGTATGGTACATGTGGATGGTGCGCCCGCCAATGGCAGCCAGCGTGTCTTCCACAAAACCGCTTTCGTTGAGCGTGTCTGTATGAATCTGCACCTGGAAACCCAGATCATCTGCCACCCCGAGACAGGTATCGATGACTGCTGGCATCGAACCCCAGTCTTCGTGTATTTTCAAGCCAACGCAACCGCCGTCAATCTGATCGTAAATAGAATGCGGCTTAGATGTGTTGCCGCGCCCGAGAAAACCGAAGTTGATCGGCCAGTGCTCGGCCGCCTGCAGCATTTTTCCGACATTCCAGGCGCCGCCGCAGTCGATCCCGACAGTAATAGGACCCAGCGAGCCGCCGATCATCGTCGTAATGCCAGAGCTGATTGCATGCTCGCAAAGCTGCGCACTGTCGAAATGAACATGCACGTCGATGCCGCCCGGCGTGGCGATCAAGCCTTCGGCATCACGCACTGTTGTGGCAACGCCGACGACTAGATTCGGGTTGACCCTGTCCATTGTGGCGGGGTTGCCCGCCTTGCCGATGGCAACAATTTTCCCCGCCTTGATCCCGATATCGCCTTTCACTATCCCGACGACCGGATCAATGACAGTTGCATTGCAAAGCAGCATATCAAGCGATCCCATGGCGCTGTCATACCCTGGCATCATGCCGAGGCCATCGCGCAGCGTCTTGCCGCCGCCATGCAGGCATTCATCCCCATGGTACGCAAAATCATGCTCCACCTCCGCGAGCAGCGAGGTATCGCCGAGACGCAAGGCATCGCCCGCGGTCGGGCCGTACATATGCGCATAGTCGCTTCGAGTCATCGTCGCCATAATCAACTCCATCCAAATTGCTGTTTTTTGGCACGCTCTAAGGCGCGCGCTTTCACCGATGCGTCATCTACGCAGCCATCGGTCAGTCCGTTCAGGCCATGCAGCTCGCGCGTGCCGCCGAATTCGGTCAAGGCCACAGCTTTGCTGGCGCCGGGCTCAAAACGAACCGATGTGCCGGCCGGAATGTCAAGATGCATGCCGAACGCGGCCTCGCGGTCAAACTCAAGCGCCTTGTTGACTTCGAAAAAATGATAGTGACTGCCAATTTGAACCGGGCGATCGCCGGTATTGAGAACGGTTACAGAAGATTTGCGCCGGCCGACATTGGTTTCAATGTCCCCATCGTCTGCAAGCAGTTCGCCTGGCGACACCTCGCTTGCAATTTTTTGCCTGCCTGGTCGGATCGGGTCGTGCACCGTCACCAGCTTGGTGCCGTCTGGAAACGAGCATTCAACTTGAATCATGGGAAGCAAATCGGCCACGCCAGACATCACATCATCAGAAGTCAGAATCGTCGAGCCGTAGGAGATCAGTTCTGCGACAGAGCGTCCGTCGCGGGCGCCCTCAAGAATCTCATCGCAAATATAGGCCACGGTCTCTGGGTGATTCAATTTCAGACCTCGACTTTTGCGCTTGCGAGCCAATTCGGCCGCCGTAAAGATCGTCAGTCTCTCGATTTCTGTCGGTGTCAGCAACATTGCAGATTCCTCGGTTTATCTAGATCCATTCGATGTGCGATCACTCGCTTCAATTTGCAAACAGCCGTGATTCCTGCGCCTCGTGGCGCATCATGGCAATTTCGATCTGCGGAGTGAATGTGCCGATCCGATCGACACAGACCGCTTCTTCGCTCAGCAGTTTCTCAATAATGCGACGCTGCTCACCGATGATTCTCTGTGCATCAATATGGCCAATGATACCCAGACGCAGCGCCGCACTGGTCAGCTGCGTGCGCAGCTGATGGGCCGCCATCAATTCTGCCTGGCTTCGCTGCATTCCAAGAGCCCGCCAGACTGTGCCTTGGGCAACAGCGTTGTGGCCATGCGCCTCGCCCGCCAGCACCCGCTTGCGGAACTGCTTTGCCGCAATACTGCCTAGTCGGGCATGCAAAGTCAGCAATGCCGCGCCGGCCCGCTTGGAGCATTCACGGGACTCGAGGCTGAGCGAGCGGGCTTCGACTATCGCGTCCAAAGCACACACCTTGCCGCCGCCAAACTCCGTACGCCAGCAGGCAGCAATGACTGGCCGATCTGTATAGTTCCAGCGCCATTGCAGCTGACTGGCAACAAAATCACAAACCTGATCAGCGGTTGTGACTGCACCGTCCGCTGCCAGTGTCTCAAGCCCCCAAGAAAATGACTGGGTACCGCCCGGGAAAAAACTGTCGCCATGCTGCAGAGCGAGCAGGAGATCAGAATTCAGCGAGCCCGTCATGCAACTTCGAACACTCGCTCGTCATCAAGAAACGGCTGCAAGCGCTCAATATAGCCCTGCCGAGGTCCCTCTTGCGCAATCAGCAGACAGTCATCTTCGAAACGCACGCGCCAGTGCAGATTGCCGGCAAAGTATCCAAGCTCAAGCGCAGCGGCGGCGTTTTCCGCCCGACAGCGTATCCAGATTTCTTCTTGCATCCGCACCACGATGGCACGCTGCGGCTCAAGATCAAGGATCGCTCCGTTGACCAAATGCTGACTGCGAGGCAATGCGATCTGGCAGACCGTTCCGCAGTCAGTTGTGGCGCGCAAGCGATGGCGCTTCAAGTCCTCACGCTCCAGCACCAAGTATTCCACTTTGCCATCGTGCATATAATGGTGAATCTGATTGCGCAAATCCGGATCATCAACAAACCCGAGTATGCCGGTAACGGTCAGACTGCTCATTGCGCTTCAGAGACTTTGGAAGCGGCTTGCCCTGCACTGCCGGCCGCGGCGGTCGCAAGCCGAATCGATTCAGCGAAACTGTTTGCTCGACTCATCTGATGATCTGCGATCACTGGCCAGCTAGCTCCTGCTAGTCATAGCCGGCATTGAATGGACTCTCAAGGCATACCGCATCAAGCAAAACATTTTCCCTGCGGCATCGATTCTCTCCGCCGGCACTCTGGATTGGCGCTCAGCCGCCCAACGCTTCTTTGACCAGCTGGCAATCAGTCCCTCTATCGAATTCCGTCCGAGCGCTGATGTAGCCGAATTTTATCCACCAGTCGTTCGTCATTTCCCAATGATCTCTGAGCTGGCCATTGGTTTGCTCAAACGGAGGCGCGCCTTCCAGCACCCCGCAAAACCGGGCAGTGTCCTCGAGACTGTAGATGTACAACTCGCCTTTCGCGGGATCGTTTTTCGATACATCCGTTGTATGCGATCCATCGCCCAGAATCGCCGCAACATCTTCCACTGAGAACCCGACCGCCTCTGCAATCACCTTGTTGGACTCTTCCGCATTGGCACGCCAATGCTCAACGCCTGCGTAGATGGCTTGCAAGGCTCTGACAGCCAAATCGCGGCGATTCTCAAGAAAGTCATTCGACATATACATCGCATCAGACAGCAGCGCGGACTGAAGCCAGAAACTATTGAGGGAATGAGCGGCCAGCGTAGATCCCTCCAAGCCGTCCAGAACCTGTGTATTGAACGGAGACCACAGTGAAGCCGCGGCGACCTGGCCGCTGATCATCGCAGCCGCTGCATCCGCTGCTATGAGATTCACCATCTGCACGTCACCCACATCAATTCCATTTTGCTCCAGCAAGATACCCACCATAATGTGGGACAAGCCGCCTTCCAGCACCGCGATCTGCTTGCCTTTGAGCTCACTGATATCCTTAATGTCCGGGTGCAGAATAATCATATCCGCTCCATGTGACAGATTAGACAGGTTGATCAGCTTGAAACCCATATCCTCAGCCGTAGCAATCGGACCAAACTCAATGGTGCTGAAGACAATGTCAAGCTGATTGGTCGACAGCAGGCTGAACAGCTGAATCGGATCTTCAATGACGGTATTCTCGAATTTCAAATCCGTCAGCTCAAAGGCTTCCGCCACATACTGAAAGCCGTAGCCGGGCCAGCTGAAATGCCCGATCCGGACCGTATCCTGAGCAATGGCGCTGCCGGCGCCGAACCAAGACAGCGCGGCCAGCGACAGTGCCGCCAGCGACATTTTCCCCCACCGGACGCATCGTTTCAGTTCTTGAATCTGCTTGTTCATAATCTAAGCCTCCTTAAAAATTTTAGGTCTTTTGACAATCCGTGACATCTAGCTGATCTTGCCCTTGATCTCCTCGCGCATCATCCGATACAGCAGTTTTTCCATTTCCAGATAACCTGGATCCGCCAGCAGTTCTTCCTTTTTCAAATAGCGCTTGCCGCCTTTGAAATCCATCGCCAAATCGGCCTTGATCTTGCCGGGCTGACGAGTAAAAAACAGGATGCGGTCAGCCAAGTATATTGCTTCTTGGATATCATGTGTGACCATGATAATGGTCTTGCTTTCCCGCTCGATAATCTCGATAATCATCTCTTCCATTTCCCAAGTAACCTGCGCATCCAGCGCGCCAAAAGGCTCATCAAGCAAGAGCAGCTGGGGGTCTTGGGCAAGCGCCCGGGCAATAGCAACGCGCTGTTTCATGCCGCCGGACAGCTGCACTGGATAGGCGTCAGCAAAATCTTCAAGATGAACCAGTCGCAGGAACTGATCAACCCGCGCAATCCGCTCTGCCTTGGGCAGTTTCTCAATCTCCATGCCAAACTCGACATTTTTTCGAACCTTCAGCCAAGGAAAGGATGTGTATGCCTGAAATACCATGCCGCGCTCCGGACCGGGTCCTAAAATCGGCTGGCCATACACTTGAATGCTTCCGCGCGTGGGAAATTCAAGGCCGGCAATCAGCCGCAGCAGTGTTGTCTTTCCGCATCCAGAGGGTCCAATGAATGCAGTAACCTGATTTTCTTGAATATTGACAGAAACATCATCCAAGGCTACGATCTTTCCGCCGACATATTCTTTCGAAGTTCGGACGGCGCTGACAGCTGGCTCGCCGGCTTCTCGACCGGCCTCCAGCGCCTTGTTTCGCTCCGTCCACTTTGAGTCTGAAGTCTTTGGCATTCGGGTTACCGCCTGGCGTGCTCATGGGGAAAGAGAATTCGCGAGGCAAAGCGAAACGAAATGTCAGTGAGCACGCCCAGCACACCGATCGTCAAAATGCCGCCCATGATCAAATCGACATGCAAAAAGCGAGAAGCTCGCATCATCACTGCCCCGATGCCGTCGGTCGCTGCCACAATCTCTGCAATGACCAGGTAGGTCCAGGAAACCGCAATCATATTGCGCATTGAGTCGACAATCTGGGGGGCGGCGGCTGGCAGCGCGACACGCAGGACAATTTGCCGCCGATTGGCGCCCATGGTTTGAGCCGACTCAATCAGCTCTTTCGGCACTGACAAGACATTATCCAGAATCAGTGCGATCAGGAAAAATACACACCCTAAAAACAGCAGTGCCAGTTTCGCGAAATCGGTGGGGCCAAAATAAACCAGCAGGAGCGGTACGAAAGATGCCGCTGGCAGATAGCGCAGGCCTCCCACCGTCGGATTGATCAGCGCGCGCAGCCTAATAAAACAACCCATCAGGAGGCCGAGCGGCACCGCCAGTGCGCAGGCGGCAAAAAAACTTGCATAAATACGGTAGACACTTTTGCCAACATCCCCGATATAGCCTTTATCGCGAATCACCTCAACAATGCTGCCGACCACCTCACCAACGCCAGGCAGAAATTTCTGCTGCGACTCTGGGGTCAAGTAGTGGGCAATTTGCCAGATGGCAAAAAAGCAAATCACCCCCGCAACACCCAGCACAAGCGAAGTGTTGCGGTTCAAAGTTCCCCCTATCTCCAGAAAGCGAGACTTTGGCGGCTGATAAAGCGGTGCCTCGCCAGTTGCGCTTTCGGAGTCGTTCAGAGGTCTATCTTTTTCGATTTTTTTGGGCATCATCCGCACTGGCCTGAAACGTCATTTTTGGTTTGGAAATATACCGCAAATCCAATGATCGAAAAGAGGATTTTGCAAGCCGAATCAAAAGAGAATCTCGAATTCGAACCGATTGAATCGATTCACGCCCTGCAATGACACCCCTTGATCGGCAGGTTGCCACTGTACTTTGATAGGAAAGCCTTGTACAATATGGCTTTTTCAAACCTCTGTCTTTCACCCGACGGGTG
The DNA here is from genome assembly GCA_965200545.1 of Arenicellales bacterium. Classification (GTDB taxonomy): domain Bacteria; phylum Pseudomonadota; class Gammaproteobacteria; order Arenicellales; family JAJDZL01; genus JAJDZL01. The sequence continues at coordinate 434,477 of CBDAUJ010000003.1, forward strand.
AAAGACAGAACTTGCCATAGGAGTACAAGGCCGATGAGGATTTTATCATACAAGCTGGGCGTCACGCGCAATGCGACCACCTCGCGCGCCGGGCTGCTGGCGCTCGCCGAGCTGCTGCGCAAGGTCGGGCTGGCGGAACTGGCGCGCACACACCTGCTGGCCGAGATCAGCCGCCGCCTGCTGGCGCTGGCGCTGCGCGGGCGCACCGAGGTCACCTTGGACATTGACGCGACGGCGATCGAGGCTGACAAGAAGGAGGCCAAGTGGACGTACAAGAAGCACAAGGGATACATGCCGATGGTCGGGCATGTCGCCGAGACCGGGCAGGTGGCGGCGATTGACTTCCGCGACGGCAATGCGCCGCCGAGCAAGGACAATCTGGGGTTCATCCGCCAGTGCGAGGCGGCGCTGCCGGCCGGGGTGTCGGTGCGCCGGGTGCGCATCGACGCGGCGGGGTACAGCGCCGACGTGGTCAATTATCTGATGCAGAGCGGACAGGGCTTTGCGATCCGCGCGAAGATGGACGCCAGCGTCAAGGAGTCAATGAGCGCGATCCGGGACGGGCAGTGGGAGGCGCTGGTGCATGCGGACGGGACGCGGTCGAAGACGCAGGAGGCGGCGCGCACGCTGCATGCGATGGCTGACACTGGGGCGTTCACGCTGGCGGAGCGGCGAAAGCGCATTGCTGCGGGCGAGAACGCGCACATTGACGCGTTTGTGGATGCGGGCGGCAATGCGGCGTCGCGCGGGGCGTATCTGTACCGGGCGATTGCGACGAATCTTGATGGCAAGACGGATCATGAGATTGTGCAGTGGCACAGCCTGTGCGGGGAAACTTCGGAAAATAAAATAAAGCAGCTGCGCAGCGACTTTGCCGGTGCCAGGCTGCCGTGCGGGAAGTTCGGGGCCAATGCGGTGTGGCTGATGGTCAATGCGCTGGCGTACAATGTGCTGTGCCTGCTGCGGATGATGCTGCCGGCGAGGTGGCTGACCGCGCGGGCGCCGGCGCTGCGGTTTCATCTGTATGGCGCCGGCGGGCATGTGGTGCGCCACGGCCGGCAGCTGACGGTCAAGGTGCAGGCGCATCGGCACCGGGTGATCGGCGCGGCGCTGCGCTCGATAAGGGAGTTTGCGCTGCCCGCCTGACGGCGGCCGCCCGGCGGGCGGCAAAGGGCTTGGGATCGACCGATTGCCGCCGGGCAAGGCGGGCGTGCGCCTGCCGGGGGCGAGAGGCGGCGCAGTCGCGCCGCGCCGGTCGGTTTTGTGGAAAATGCGGCGCTGAAAGCGCGGCCGGACCGGAATCCGGTGCGGCCGGGCAGGTCGAATCGACGAATTCGGCGGCCCGTCTTCGCCCTCAGCATTGAACGTGCCGATTTGGGACACCAAACATCAAAGTTTCGAGTACAGGAAAAACCTATAATCGCCAGACAGCTCCGATTCTCGGGACTCTGCGAGAAGCGGCAGTCAAATGGCGGATCTTAAGATGCTTGAGCGGGCGATACTTTCTTGATGCGCCATTTGCAGTCTGAAACGCACTGTCGCCGCCTGGCAGCAGTGGATTGAAGAGGGAGCAATGCGCATCCTATCATGAAACAGTCACATCCTTATGAGGTAAACGCATGAATGCCAGCCTACCCTCTGCTTGGGAGTTCGTTCCGCATCATCACCAAGGTCCGGCAGCGCAAAGCGGCAAGAATGATCATATCTACTCTCCGCGCAATCACAACGGCGTGTTCAAGTCGCGCGGCCTGTCCACATTCATGGGGGCGCCCTATTGTCCGCCGCACCGGAGCGCAATTCGTGAGATGGGCGCCAAAGTTTGTTTTCTCGGGGTTCCGTGGGACCAGGGGCAAATGGTTCGAGCCGGAACCTCGCAGGGGCCCTCTGGAATTCGTGAGGCGTCCACTCAATACTCGCCCTACATGTTTGAGTTCGATGTCGACCTGATGACTTTCTTCCGGCCGGTTGACTGCGGTGACGTGCCCATTGTCCCCGGCAACAACGAGCGCAGTCACGAATACATTTATCAGTACATTACTGAGTGTCTTGAAGGCGACGCAAAAGTCATTCTTTGCGGCGGCGATCACTCGGTGCCTATTCCCGGCTCGCGGGCGCTGTCGGATTTTCATAAAAACGGCAAGATCGGCTATCTGCATGTCGACTGCCATCTGGACTCTGCGCCTGATTGGGAAGGCTCGCCCTACACGAATTGCTCGGGTCCGGCAAGAGCTTTTGATCTGCCAAACTGCGCTGGCGAAAATATGGCGCACATGTGCTCGCGCAATGGACTCAACCCGAAGGACTGGGTCGACTTCTGGAGCGATAACGGGGTCCGCATGATCCCCATGCAGGAGGTTGTCGACCGCGGCATCGAGGCCTGCACCAAAGAAATCTTTGAAATTGCCTGGAATGGAACCGATGGCGTCTACTGGTCTTGGGATACCGATTCGCTGGATGCGAGCTGCATGCCAGGCACAACAGCGCCCGAGACGTTTGGTTTGAAACCGCGCGAGGCGATCCGGCATGCACGAATCGCGGGAACGTACGGCGCTGATGTATTTGAGGTATCTGAGCTGACTCCGCATTTTGATGTCAGTGACATGAGTATCAAGCTCGCCTGCTGCCTGATCTATCAGTACCTTGGCAGTCGTGCAAAAACACTTCGCGACCGAGGACAAGCCGCTTGATCAGAAGTCGCTTGACAGCGCAAAAACAATCAGATTTTGTGAGAGAGAAAAATGAATCCTGTGAAGAACTTTGAGCATTTGTTCTCGCCGCTGGGCGATCCCGAGAATTTCAAGTCACTGGGTGTCGTGACTTTCATGCGCTCTGCGCAAGTTGATATGGAAAGCGATGCGCTGCGCCAAAGCGGCGCGCGGTTTGCTTTTGTCGGCATTCCCTATGATGAGGGCAACGTTGGCAAACCGGGGTCTGAAGATGGCCCGCAGGCATTTCGGGTTGCGAGTCATGAATACTTCCCCTACTGGTTTGAGTATCGCGTTGACCTGGCAGGCACATGCGTGGACTGCGGCAATGTGCGCGTGCCCAAGGTGATGCCGGAATTGGCGCATGATCGCATCTATCGGGCAATTCGTGAAGTGCTTGCTGCGGGCGTTACACCGGTGATCTGCGGCGGCGACCGCTCCATTTCAATCTCGGCCTCGAAAGCTTTGTCTGACCACATCGGTCACCAGAAAAAGATTGGCTACATGCACTTCGGCGCCCATCTGCAGATGGCAGACACCTGGGCCGGCGAGAAAATGGCCAGCACTTGCACATTGGCTCGTGTGAGCGAGCTCAAGAACATTCATGCGGACAATATCGCCCATATCGGCGCCCGCAATTCAATGAATCCGCGCGACCACATTGAGCTGGCAGAGGTACGCGGGATTCGTTTTCACGCCATGGATGAAGTCGTGGAGCGAGGCGTATCGACGGTCGTCAACGAGGCGGCAGATCGTGTATGGAACGACACTGACGCGCAATACTTGAGTTTCGACATGAACATCATGGACGCCTCAGCCGCACCAGGTGTAACTGCGCCCGAGCCCGGCGGTTTCGAATCCCGTGAGATGATGCAGACCGCCACATTGCTCGGCGAGCGCGGTTCAGTGAGCTTGATCGAAGTGTCTGAGCTGGCGCCGGTTTTTGACGTGAGCGGCACGACCTCAAAATTAGCTGCCTGCGTTGTCCTGCGTCTCATGGCGGCCATGGCGCGGCAGCGCGGTGAGTCTGTAGATCCCAATCTTCGGCGGGAAAGCCTGAGAAAATAGATTGCTCGCTCTTCTGTGCGGGAGCGGAGCGCCCGCAAGGCATTTTCATTTGAACAGCGCACTGGCATCCCTGTGACCTGTATCGAACGCAAATCTCCCAGTGAGCTTAACCTAGGTCACCAGCTGCGGAGCATCCGCAATCGTTCCACACCTGCCGAATGCGCTCATTGCATTGACGAATCGCTGCGAATCTCACTTTCGCCTTGTCGCCAGCTGTTGCCCAAACCACGGCACTTTTGCAGCGAATGGGCAGCCGGCCGCACTGGCCGCCATATCGACAACCGCTGAAAATGTGAACTCCAAGCTGCCGACTGCAAGCTGCTCAAAGCTGGCCAAATATCCAAGCTTCAAACACACGACAGGACACCGAGAATGGAAGCGGCGTAATGATTGCGAGTCGGCGGACTCAAACTAAGAGCAAGCGCACCAGGCACACTCAGTACATGGCCCGCAATTGTTCGTAATATTTCGGACATCATTCAAACCTTGATTGCCTGTCGATCTGTCTGGCATGACTCGCCAGACTGCCACTCATGGCATCAACCTGCAACTGAATCGCCGGCAACCTGCGCAACGTTCGACCGCACTGGCAGCGGCAGATTAATACAGCGACTTGCACTCCACTCCACACATTGATCTGCTCCAAGCCGCCTGCGCGACCTGTATACCTTCTATGCCGAGACGCACAAGAACGATACCGCCTTGCATTGATCCGTTGAGCGGATACGACGAGCGCTGCGTCTTAAAACGCGGCGACTGACTCTCAGGCCGAGTCAATCATCTTTTTTGCTGCGGCCCGCGGAGGCTCCGAGAAATTCACCGGCAGGTTGCGATGATTTTTTACAGCCTCATTGCGGAATCAGATCATCACTTAAATCATATCCAGACCCGCATAAATGTTAGAATTGACGCAGAATCAAAACAATCATCACGAAAGGAGCAAGACGATGTGTAACGTATGCGGCTGTGGATCCGAACAAACGCATAACCACGAGCATAGCGAACATAAGAAGCATGACGATAATGCCAAACAGCGTCTTCATTTCGGAGGTAACGAGGCGAGAGTGTCTGTTGCCGGATTCAACAGTTCCGAGCTGGTCACCATTGAGAGAAATATTCTTGATAAAAATCAATCTTATGCAAACCAAAATCGATCTTTTTTCTTGGACAACAAACTGTTCGCAGTCAATCTGCTGTCCAGTCCGGGCGCCGGCAAGACCAGTCTGCTGATCAAAACCATTGAGAATCTGCAGCAGGCGATCCCAATTTATGTGATTGAAGGCGATCAGGAGACCGACAACGACGCTGAACGCATTCGCCGCACCGGTGTTGAGGCTGCGCAAATCAATACTGGAAAAGGCTGTCATCTTGATGCCCATATGGTCGGTCACGCCCTTGAGGAGTTCACGTTTGACCCAGCCGGAGGCTTGGTGCTCATCGAAAACGTCGGAAATCTGGTGTGTCCCGCTGCATTCGACTTGGGCGAGTCCTGCAAAGTCGTGATCTTGTCGGTCACAGAAGGCGAGGATAAGCCGCTGAAATATCCCGATATGTTCGCTGCCTCGGACCTGATGATCATCAGCAAATCCGATTTGCTGCCATATTTGCGGTTTGATGTCGAACAGGCAATCGAATACGCCAAGCGCGTCAACCCGGCTTTGGAAGTCATACAACTGTCTGTCGAGTCCGGCGACGGACTTCAGCAATGGGAAAAGTGGCTGCTGAGCGATGCCAATGCTCAAGCGCCACGCTCACCGCAAAGGCAGTCTGTAGGAAGCTGCTGTGCCCATGCATGAGCTGGCGCTGTCCCGAAGTCTAGTCGAAATGGTGGACGACTACGCACTGCGTCACCGTGCAAGCCGAGTCAAGCAGATCAATCTTCGCCTGGGCGAGTTGTCCGCGATGACGAGAGCCCTGTATTTCTGCTTTGAATCCGTCTCCAAAGGCACCGTATGCGAAGGCGCGACTCTTTCTATAGAGACTGTGCCCTTGACTGTCTACTGCAGTCACTGCGACGAGACCAAGAAGCCTTCGGGTCGCTACAGTTTTCGCTGCAGCGACTGCGGCATGCCCACACCCAAAGTCATCACTGGGCGCGAACTGCAGCTGGTCTCGATCGAACTGGCATCATCAGATCAGACATCAGTTGCGCTCGACACCCGCGAAACCGCCGCAACCGCATAAATCGAATGGACAATCAAGTAAAAAGAATATGACAATCAGCCCAAACAATGCGTGGAGTTTCGTCGCGCATCAGCATCAGGGGCCGCATCAGGAAACCGATACCGATGCCCATACGCGGTCTCCAAGCAAACACAACAGCAGCTTCAAGGCGGAAGGCATTCTCACTTTCATGGGTGCGCCTTACTGTCCACCTGAACGCGACAAAGTGCGAGCCGCGGGCGCTAAAATCTGTTTTCTTGGGGCTCCTTGGGACCAAGGTACCATCGTACGCACGGGCACCTCCAGCGGACCGCACGGCATTCGCGAGGCATCATCGCAGTATTTTTCTTATATGTTTGAATATGATGTCGATTTGATGACCTTTTTTCGAGTGGTCGACTGCGGCGACATCCCGATTGTTCCGGGGAACAACACACTCTCACAGCAATACATGTGCGATTATGTCACCGAATGTCTCGAAGGCGGCGCGAAAGTGATTCTCGTCGGCGGCGACCATTCGGTCCCCATCCCCGGTGCGCGAGCCCTGTCGCAGTATCTCAGCCGCCACAACCCTGAGGGAAAAATGGGCTATCTGCATGTGGACTGCCATTTGGATGCTGCGGTCGATTGGGCAGGCATTGAGATTACCAATGCCTCGGGGCCCACTGAAACCTTCAAGCTGCCAAACGTCAACGCCGAAAACATGGCCCACATGGGCTCACGAAACGGCTTGAACCCGAAAGACTGGATGGATTTTTGGGTCGACAACGATATGCCCATTTACTCAATGGCACAGGTTGTCGAGCGCGGCGTTGAAGTGTGCGGACGTGAAATTCTTGAGCGTGCCTGGAATGGCACCGATGCAGTTTATCTTTCTTGGGACACCGACTCGATCGACTGTAGCTGCATGCCTGGAACCAGCTGTCCTGAAAGCTATGGCCTCAATGCGCGCGAGGCGCTCGCCTTTGCGCGACTGGCCGGGCAGTTCGGTGTCGATGTGCTTGAGCTGGCAGAGCTCTCGCCCGTTTTCGATGTCAGTCAGATGAGCGCAAAACTCGCTTGCAACCTGATTTATCACTATCTCGGCAGCCGCGCCAAGACTTTGCGTGACAGCAGCCAAAGTCCTTGATGCCACAGGCCACAAACAGAAATCTGCTGAAGCACAAACCCATCATGGTATCCCTATGAATCCTGCAAAAGCCTACTTGCATCTGTTTTCTCCGCTTGGCGGCGAAAACGCCGATAACTACCGTACGCCAGGCCAAATTTCATTTTTGCGCTCGAAGTTCATGTCTTTGGATGACGCAGCCTTGGCGGAAACCGATGCGCCTTATGTGTTCATCGGCGTGCCGTTCGATGAAGGCAATGTGGGCAAACCCGGCAGCGAGGACGGACCGCGCGAGTTTCGGGTTGCATCGCTGGATTATTTTCCGTTCTGGTTCGAGTTCAATGTCGATCTGCACGGCAGTGCCATCGACTGCGGCGATGTCTCGATGCCGAGAGTCAGTCCTGACGTTGCCCGCGAGCGCATCTACCGAGCGGTCAGCAAAGCGCTGGCCGCCGGCAAGACACCGATCATTTGCGGCGGCGACCGATCGGTCTCGATACCCGCAGCCAAAGCTCTCTCAGATCATCTCGGTGCAGACCAGAAAATGGGCTATCTGCATCTGGGCGCCCATCTGGACATGGCAGACAGCTGGGCCGGCGAGCGCGAAGTCAGCACCTGTACCCTGGCGCGCATCACCGAGCTGAACAATCTCAGTATGGAGCACGTCGCGCATATCGGCGCCCGCAATTCATTCAATCCCAAAGACCATGTCGATCTCGCAAAATCCCGCAACATGCGTTTCTACCCCATGCATGAAGCCCTTGAGCGTGGCATCGATACCGTCATTGACGAAGCGGTCAGCCGCGTTTGGAACGGTACCGATGGCCAGTATCTGAGTTTCAACTTCAATGTTCTGGACTCTTCAGCCGCACCCGGCGTCACCGCCACTGAGCCTGGCGGATTGGAATCGCGCGAAATTATGCGTGTTGCCTCAAGTATCGCCAAACAGCAAGGTGTCAGCGTGATCGACGTGACCGAACTGTGCCCGATGTTTGATGTCAGCGGCTCCACTTCACGCACCGCCGTTTGTGTCGTGCTTCGAATCATGGCAGAGATTGCTCACCTGCGCGGGCAGACGCTGGATGAATCGATTCGCCGCCCCGGCTGGCAATACAACTAAATCTCATCATGCAAATTGACCTGTAGGAGGTAAGCAGAATGAAATCAAGAAAGTCACATTCATTGCGGACGCTGATGCAATGCGCTGCGACAGCGGTTGCTGTCGCACTTGGGGCCATGGTGACACAGGTATCGGCAGCTGATGCGCTCAATGTCCTGGTCTGGTGCGATCATGCCGATGAGAAACTGATCAAGCCGTTTGAAGACAAGCATAACGTAAAAGTCAATGTCAAAACCTATGAGGGCACTGGCACTGCACTGTCCATCATTGAGCAGTCCGCTCCCGGCGACTGGGACGTGCTCGTGGTCGACGCGCCGGATGCACCGGTGGTCGCTGGCCTCGGACTACTTGCGCCGCTGAATGATGCCGACCTGCCGCTTGATAATCTGTTCGATCCGCTGACCGCAGCCGGTTTCAATTATGTCGACGGGAATCGATACACAGTGCCGGAGAAATTCGGCTACTACGGGGTGGTCTATAACAAAGACAAGGTTGATCCGGAAGACATGAAGTCCGCGCAAGTCATGTGGAATGACAAGTATGCGGGACGCATCGCAGTCTACGATTACTACTTTCCGGCCATGCAGCTGATTGCCATCTCCATGGGCATCGCACCGGATGATATTACCATGGAGCACTTGCCTCAGATTCGTGAGAAACTGCTCGAAATGCGCTCGAATGTCAAAATGATCGGTGATATTGTGAGTGTGCAGAACGCGCTGGTCAATGGCGATGTGGACATTATCGTGAATGCTGCTGAATTTGCGGTCTCCAACCTCATGCCCTCGCTTCCGCATCTGGATTGGACTATTTTTGAGGAAGGCGGCCTGATCTGGATTCAAGGCCTGAGTATCATGAAAGACTCAAAGCAAAAGGATTTAGCTCTGGAGTTCGTCAAGCATGTAATCAGCCCCGAGGGACAAAGCGCACTGGCAACTTCGGAATGCTACTGGGCGATGCCTGCCAATGCGACAACCGAACTGTCGGCAGACGAGAGAGCGATCCTGCGCTGGGATGAGCAATCCGGGTTCTTGGCGCGTTCAGTGCCATCGGCGATCAGTCAGCCGGATATCGATGCAGAAATGCTGGATATGTGGACTGAATTTTTGCAAAAATGATTGAAATCAAGCGAATACTCAGGCATTCGCTACAGTGATGCCGGACTTGATGGGGAGCTGACTTCACGTCCGGCATTACGTTATTCTGACCATAGCGTTGAGGTAATTGCATGCGATAATTCGGCACAGACATGGCGACGGCACAACAAAAATCCCTTTTTGATTTAACGAAGTGGGCAATTCACCCGGCCTTTTGGTTCACGGTGATTTTTTTCGCTATACCGCTTGCAATCATGCTTGCCGTCAGTTTCTGGCAGCGCGTATACGGAAAACTAGCAGCGACTTGGGACTTGGCCAATTACGCAAAGTTTTTTGGCCGAGATTACCTCCTTGAATCACTGTTCAATTCGATTGAAGTGACGGTTTTGTCGACTCTCATCAGTATTGTTCTTGCCTACCCTCTGGCCTACGCACTGGCCTATAAAGTTCCGCCACGCCTGCAGCGCCTGATACTGCTGCTGGCAGTGATGCCTTTTTGGACTGCATACGTGGTGCGCTCCTACAGCTGGCTGCTGGTGATTGCTGAAAATGGTGTCATCAACGTGATTCTGACTGGTTTGGGGCTCGTTGAGCAACCGCTTGAAATGGCGTATAGCCGCGGTGCAACGGTGCTCGGGTTTGTTCACTTTTTCACCATGCTACTGACCTTGACCATCTATGCGAATCTGGTTCAAATCAAGCCTTCCTACCGGAAAGCCGCCACCGACCTCGGCGCGAATTCGCTGCAGGCGTTTTTGCGCATCACCTTGCCGCTCAGCATGCCCGGTGTAGCGGTGGGCGGCTTTATTTCGTTTGTAATTGCGATCGGCGATTACATTACTCCGCAGATTTTGGGCGGCGGCACGGAAGTTCTGGTGCCGCAGGCGATCATATTGCAAGTATCGCGCGCTGCCAACTTTCCGATGGCTTCAGTGATGAGCGTAACGCTGATGATTGTCGTGATTGTCGTCTACCTCATTTCAGCCAAGCACATGAAAATGGAGCGGGTGTAATGCGACAGTGGCTGCGCAACATGCCGTTTTTCGGCTACATCGCGCTGGCTCTGGGGTTTATCTATCTCCCGGTTGTGGTACTGGTGATTTTTTCGTTTCAAGACGGACTGCTGCCCGTGCCGCCGTTCCATGGGCCCAGTCTGCAATGGTATGACAAGATGCTCGAAAATGATCGTCTGGTCGACGCTTTGCTCAACTCCGTAGCTGTGGCTGTGCTATCGTCGGCAGCCACCACAGTGCTGGGATTTTTGGCCGCTTACGGAATGGTCAAGCGGCCGCCGCGCTGGATCGGCAGCATTCGGTTCGTATTGATGGCGCCGCTGACGGTGTCCTACCTGATTATTGGCATTGGCCTGCTGATCACATTGAACATCTTGGGAATACCAAAATCGCTGTTCGCTGTTGGCATCGGACACGCTGTGATCAATCTGCCGCTTTGCTTCGCAATCATTTATTCTCAGTTCGGCGATCATATGAAGAACATTGATGCGGCGGCACGGGATCTCGGCGCAAGCGATTTTCAAACCATGATTCGAGTCATCGCGCCGATCATGAAACCGTCTTTATTCGCTGCGTTTTGCCTTTCCGCAACACTGTCGTGGGATGAGTTTATCATTGCGTTTCTGCTGAGCCGTTTTGAAGTCACGCTGCCCGTAATAATTTTCGAGATGCTGCGGGCCGGATTGACGCCGGAGGTGAATGCGGCCGGCACTGTTGTATTCGCAATATCGTTCACGTTTGTGGCAATCGCAGCAAGCGTTATGTTTCTTAGCAACCGGAAAACACCATGAGCCATGAACCGCTGGTGGTTTTAGATGGCGTGACCAAAACATTTGGTGAAGTCATCGCTGTTGATCGCGTGAGTCTGAATATTGAGCCGGGTGAATTTCTGGTTCTGCTCGGGCCATCAGGGAGCGGCAAGACAACCTTGCTTTCGATGCTCGGCGGATTCATCACACCAACGGCCGGCAAGGTGCTGATCCGCGGCGAGGACGTTACGCACCTGCCCCCCGCGACGCGACCGACCGTCACAGTGTTTCAAGACTATGCGCTTTTCCCTCATATGAGCGTAAGTGACAACATCGGATTTGGCCTGGTGATGAGAAAAGTGCCGAAACGCGAGCGCCTGCGGCGCATATCGGCGGCACTCGAAAAAGTCGGCCTGACCGGCTTTGGCGCGCGCGGCGTTCACCAGCTCTCCGGCGGCCAGCGCCAGCGGGTTGCATTGGCGCGCGCAATCGCCGTGGAGCCGACAGTCCTGCTGCTGGATGAGCCCCTCGGAGCACTGGATTTGAAAATTCGCCAGAAAATGCAAGCAGAGCTGGTGCATCTGCAAAAGAACCTCCATTCAACATTTGTCCATGTAACGCATGACCAGGATGAGGCCATGAGTATTGCAGATCATATTGCGCTGGTCAACCGTGGAAAAATTGAAGACTACGGTTCCCCAGAGCGAATCTACCTGCGTCCGGCCACTTTGTTCACGGCAAGATTCATGGGTGAAACGAATATCATTGAGGTGCAGCCGACGGCGGCCAGTGACGGCGAGAAGCTGATCGTTGACAGTCCGCTCGGCGAATTGACGCTGCCGCTTGCGAACTTGGACAGCAGCATACCCCACAATATTGCACTGCGGCCGGAGCAAATCAAATTAAGCGACGGAAACATCGCAGCCGGTCATCTGGCGCTGGGAGATGCCAAAGTGACTGAGGTCGTATTTCAAGGCACCCATCGGCTCTGTCGCGCGATAGGCGGCACGGCAATGGATACCGAACTGCTGATCAAGGTTGCGCCGGATCATCAGGTTGTGGCGGGCGATATGCTTGCTTTACAAGCGCGCAGAACCGATGTGACGCTATTGTCGAAGTAACGACCTGGATTCAAGTGTGCATCGGCGAGTGTCGATTTCATCTGCAAACGCGCGCTGGCCGCGATGCGAGCCTCGCTATTTTCCCCGCAATGCAAGCGATACGCCGAAGCGCAACTGAACTGGAGCTGTCGAAATGCCGATGACGAGAAACCGCTCAAATCTGCATAGACGATCGACTCATGCATGACAGGCCAGTGCTCATGCCCAGCATTGTTGTCTCTGCCGGTGCGGCAATATGGGGTCTTTTCTGGATACCCGTCCGTCAGCTGGACAGCAACGGAATTTCGGCCGCATGGACATCACTGATTGCGCTGGGATTGATTGGCATTGTGTTCGTGGTGCTGTTTGCGACTCGATATCTCAAAACGCGTCGAATTCCTTGGAATGTACTGCTGACCGGGTTAATTGGCGGCGGGTACTTCGTGCTGTATACCTGCGCGCTGATACTCACAGAAGTCGTCAAGGCGATCTTGCTGATTTACCTGGCTCCAATCTGGAGCATTATGCTCGGCAGATTTATGCTCAACGAGAAAATAACGACGTATCGCGTGATCGCAGTCTGCTGCGGCATTTCTGGCCTGGTCGTCGTGCTGGGCATTTCAGACGGCAATTTGCGATGGACCGAAGTCGGCGACTTGATGGCGCTTGTCGCCGGGTTTCTCTGGTCCTTCGCGGCAGTTCGAATCAGGCAGCGTCCAGAAATTCCAGTGTGGGAGCAGGTCGGCGCCTTTCACATCGGCGGCGCGCTGATCGCAGCACTGTTCATTATCATGCCATTTCAAGGGCTGCAAAAAACACCCGCTTTGAACGCATTGGTCGATTCCGTCTTGTGGCTAGCAGTTTTTATGTTCTTTTTTGTCATAGCAGTTTATCTCGTTTGGTGGGGTACGCGAATTCTAAGTCCCACACGAGTCGGTTTGCTCTCGATGACAGAAGTGGCATTCGGAGTCGGTTCGGCTGCGATTTTAGCTGGAGAGCCGTTCGGCTGGGTGCAAGTTACTGGCGTAATTCTGATTCTGTCGGCGGCATTTATTGATGTGCTTGATCGATTTCCAAATTCAAGCTCCGCCTGATCGATGCGCATCCCCAATTCGAAATTTGATCTCGCATGGCGGCCAATTCAGCCATTTTCATCCGTTCGTACTCAACTTGATGCCGCAGTCACTGCATACACTGGCAGCAAACTCTTTTCCGCCCAGTTTAACGAAACAACAATAACGCACAAACATGAGGATACAAATCACACTGCATCCATTTTGGTTGAAGACGAGACAACCAGAAAACTTTATTTTCGTCATGCATGTGATCAGTGGTGCAGTCCGGAATCACATCGCAAAATGCCGCGCGCAACTGCCAGCCTGATCGAATCCTTATGAGATCGCATGCGCGTGTGGTCATTGTCGGTGGTGGAATCGGCGGCGTCTCCACTTTGTACCATCTCACTCAAGAGGGCTGGTCAGATGCCGTACTGGTTGAGCGCGATGAACTGACTTCTGGCTCCACTTGGCATGCCGCGGCTCAAGTCACGCAGTTTGGATCCAATCAGACCATGTGTGCGCTCAAGCGCCATTCAATCAATCTGTATCGCGAGCTAGCAGCTGACTTGGAGTACCCGATCAACTATCACATCACAGGCGGAATGCGTCTAGCCTACACGCAAAATGACATAGACACCTATCGTCACTTTATCGGCATGGCTGGCGGCATCGGGGTTGAGATGGAATTTATTGATCCGCAAGAAATATCAAGACGCCATCCGCTGATGAGGACGCATGATCTGCTCGGTGCGTGGTGGGATCCGCTTGACGGTGATATTGATCCGGCGCAACTGGTGTTTTCTTTGGCGCGACATGCCCGCAAGGCCGGTGCTGAGATCTGCCGATTCAACGCCGCGCAGGCAATCACGAAAAAGTCCAATGGAGAATTCATTGTTCACACCCAAAAGGGCGATATCACCTGTGAGATCGTCGTCAATGCGGCTGGCTATCGTGTGCATGAGGTGGGGCACATGCTAGGGGTTGTCCATCCAGTGGTGTCGATGGAGCATCAGTATTTCCTGACGGAACCGATCACTGCCATTGAAGCACTGGACTTTCGCGTACCGATCATTCGCGACCGCAGCGACAGTTTCTACAGCCGGCAGGAAAAAACGGGTCTATTGGTCGGTGTCTATGAACACAATTGCAAACCGTTTGGAATGGATGGAATTGATCCCAAGTTCACCAAGTCACTGTGTCCATCCGACTTGGATCGGTGTTTGGACAATATGGCGGGCATATTCAAGCGTCTGCCGGCCCTGACTGATACTGGAATCCATACTGTCATAAATGGTCCCATAACTTACAGCGCTGACGGTGCGCCGCTCGTCGGTCCGATTCCGGGCATCCGCAATGCCTACGCCTGCCTGGGTCTGCGGGCCGGCATCGGCGAAGGCGGTGGACTGGGCAAAGTGCTTGCTGAACTCATTGTCCATGGAGAATCCGAATGGGATGCGTGGCATCTTGATCCGCGGCGATTTTCTGCCTGGGTGACGGTCGAAGCAACCCGAGCGAAAGCGATTGAAGAGTATCAGCAGGAATTCGATTACCATCTCCCCCATGAATACCGTGCAGCGGCACGCAATCTGTCGACAACGCCGCTTTATGCCGAACTGAGTCGACAACACTGTGCATGGGGCGTGGTCAACGGCTGGGAACGCGCATTGTTCTTCAAGCCTGATGCCAATTTCATTGACGAGCATTCATATCGGTTCACACCGACTTTCGACGTGGTTGCCGCAGAAGTCAATGGCATCAGCAATGGCGTTGGATTGATGGAGGTATCCGGATTCGGCCGATTCGAGATTCGAGGACCGGGGGCTGGGAATTTTCTGGATCGGCTGACATGCAGTGAATTACCGAAAAACACAGGCGCAGTCAAACTGTGCTACTTTCTCAATGAAAATGGTCATGTCCTGTCGGAGGCAACCGTGGCGAAATGCGGTGATGACTATTACTGGTATGGATGTGCTGCCGCGGCCGAATGGCATGACCGCGACTGGTTGCACTGGCATAAACCGACAGGGGTATCGGTTATCGAAAGAATCACCAGCCATACAACACTAGTGATTGCTGGCCCCGATTCCCGAGCACTGCTTGCGTCGGCATGCACCGGAAACGACTGCTCCAACCAGACATTCAGGCCGATGCAGAATCAATCCATGACAATTGCGAATGCGCAAGTGATCGTGATGCGCGTCAGTTATTCGGGTGAACTAGCCTATGAGTTGCATGTGCCCAATACACATTTGATTGAGGTGTATGAACAGTTGCGTGATGCGGGCCGTGCATTCAGACTTGTGCAGTTCGGCCTTTATGCCGCCGAGTCAATGCGTCTTGAAAAAGGCTATTTGCATTGGAAAGCCGACTTGGTATACGAGCACAACCCATTTGAGGCAGGACTGGAGCGTTTTGTCGTGATGGACAAGGAGAATTTCATCGGCCGCGAATCACTGGCAAAACAGAGGCGGCAAGGCAGTGCTCAACAACTGACAGCACTCACTGTTGATTGCGATCATGCCCCCGCCCACAGCGGTGATCCGATATTCTTAAATGGCATTCAAGTCGGATCAGTTACGTCCGGCGGGTACGGGCACCGTGTGCAAAAGAACATTGCGTTTGCGTACATCGAAGCGGAGGCGGCAAAATACGGTGCACGAATTGAGGTCGGCATTCTCGGGCAGCGATATGCGGGGGCGGTGTCGCCGCGGTGTCTTTTCGACCGGAATAATCAGAGAGTCAGAAGCTAAGAGTGACAGTATTCTCATATCCATGCACATGGATATTCTGGCTGGCGATAACTGAAAAACCAGTTATCTGCAACTTTGCTGATCATGGTGCCCAAGAAGCGAACCCAGCAGCACCTAGTTGCGAGACAGGCGCAATAAGTTCTCGATTTCTTCGGCGAGAAATTGCCTATATGGCGACTTGTCGATCGTTTGTATCGCCGTATCTGGCAACAAGAACCGTCTCATCTCGTTTGCAAATGCCGCTGCAATGAACCTAATAAACCCTGCCGGATTCAGCTTCAAAACGAATTACAATCGGCTTTGAGATCGGGGCAGCGACTATATGAGGAGTCTATTTTTGCGAAAAACGCGACTTTGGCTGATGCGCTTTCAGCCAACCGGGAATACGCGAGTCAATGTCTCATAGCCGGCCAGTATCGCAATCATCAAGATGCCCATACGTATAGAAATCCGATCAATTTTTCTTTCCAATCGCTGTTCCACCAACTCAAGATCCTTGCGGAATCTTGCCTCCATCTGCTCCATGTCCTTGCGGAGTCCCGCCTCCATCTGCGCCATGTCCTTGCGGACAGCATCAAGCTCTACCTTGAAGTCTTTGTGAAACGCTTCAAGATCCGACTTGACATCATTGCGAAGCGTTTCAAGATCCAACCTGGTGTCTTCACGAAGGATGGCAATATCCGACTTGCCTGCCAATCCCTCGAGAATGGGACCTGCAAAAGCTTTGATGAGCACTTCGGACTGATGCTCATCAAAACCGCCAGCGCGCAAGCGCTTGGAAGCTTCCAGCGTATCAATTACTGCAGCCTGCATGGAAACAAACTCTAATTGTCCTGTGTCATTGTGTCATACCTGTCGTTCACCTGATTGTCGATTTTACATGATTTCATAATCAAAAGAGAAGATGAACATTTTTGCAAACCCAGCATACCGTCAGCTTTCAAGACGAGTTATCGCTGACGGCATAGGTCAGTTGCTGCCGGCCAATATGCATAACCGACATTGACGCGATCCGATTTTCAAATTCTAAGTCAGAATTTGAGCAAATCTCCCACTCTACTCAGCCATCAGGCGCGAATCTCTATGGCATCGAATTCGCCGAGTTCTGTCAGTTCGACTGTTTTGCAGCGACCTGACTAAATAACCGTTCTCATTGCAGAATCGAATCAACATTGAAACTCAGGGAACTCGATTTGAACTCCATATTCAAAAGCAATTCGATGGAGTGAAAAAATCTATCTAGCAATAATATGTAAAATTCGAAATCGTGATGTTCAGTGTTAAAGCTAGAGACTGCTGTTCGCCTATTCCCTCGCAAATTGCATAACTTTCTCTTCAGACTTCGGATGGCATACTTTGTGAACTAAAGCTGCGTTTTTTAATGAAGTTTGTCCACCCATACTATGCTCTACAATGTGATGAATTTCGGCATCCGACCAATTTAAACCGCCACCACAAACCGAACAGACTTTTCTCTGTTGGAAATACACCAGCTCTCGAATCTCATCGGGAAATTCTCTTTGCGTATCTTTTGGACATGTTGAAAGCATATTCGCAAGCATTTCGGCGACAAAAAAGTATGTCTTCGAGAAATACTTTCGCTATTTGCGCTACTAACTCTAGTCCACGTTCCATATTCTAACCGATACTTATATATTGGACCAGAATCATCTACTTGAGATGCTGCCCTTAAGTTTAGATTGAACTTATCCAAAGCTAATGCAAATTCTTGTTGCCAAGTAGGGCTGAAGTCAACAAGCAAAGCTGCATGAATAACATGGTGCGCCTTCAATTTTGGGCGTTTATCGTCTCTTAACAGTTTGTGTAACAGATCAAATATGCCTCAAATTCTCTTCGCATCTTCTCCATTTGGATCAAAATCAAGGTTATCGTAATATAGATCGTCAATTGCACCCGCGTTAATGTCCGGGAAATCTCCGCCTGCTCTCTTTCGCTGAATCAGCAACAAAGAAGTCACTTGGGCTGCAAGTTGCCTAGTCTTACCTCGATCACTGCGCGGTTTTGCACCCATTACTTCTTTAAAAATTCATGGCCAGGATAGCCGATCATTTCAGGCTTTCCCCCAAGACGTAGTATGAAATCGTTCATACCCCTGGCATAGCATCTCGACGCTCTTGTGCGTTTAATGCGCTACCTGCCTGCAGACGCACGAAAAGATCGAGAATTTTATTAACGTCATCTGATTGAATCATCACAACTAAGAGTGGTGTTCTCTTTAGCTGTTCTTGATAATCTGGCGGAAATTCGTGGAAGTATTTCCCTGCCCAAGGACATGATTGTTTCACTAAAAATTGGGGAAATTTAGCTTCATTATTTTGTGTTTGTGGATCAAACAGCCGGAAGTCGCCTTCTACATACTTGTATATTGATGTCAATCGCTGTTGTCCATCAATTATTTCGAGACCCTCTCGAGTTAAACCAGCGATCTCTTCTTTCTTCTCGTGAAGATATAACAAAGGAAGTGTGTAACCACGAAGTAACGAATCAATGAGCTTTTTTGTTGAGGCATTGTCCAAACAATGCCACGCTGATATTCCGGATTTGCAATCATCATTCCGGATTTGAACAAGTCTATAAGTTCGGCAACTACTTTTGTTTTGCTTGTTTTGCGTTCAACTTTCATCATTTTCAGTTTTCAGACCCTATGTTTTAACCTGTTCTGCACAAATTATCGGGAGTGCGCGATATAGAATATGCGTATTTCCAACGTTTCACCACCACCAGAGGAGCAGGCATGAAAGATTATAGAGAGCGTGACAGCGGGGGTTTGGAATCGACGGGGCGGATGCTGGTCCATGCGGGGCTGGATGTTCACAAGGACACGGTGGCCGTGGCGGTGGCGTATCGGCCGCATCCGTCTCGGCCGCTGTCGGTTGAGGATCGCGGCACGGTGGCCAACCGGCCGGGGGCGCTGCTCAAGCTGATCGAGGGGCTGCGGCAGGAATTCGGCGAGTCGGTGCATGCGGCGTATGAGGCGGGCGCGTGCGGCTTTGTGATCTGGCGCCAGCTTCGGGACCTGGGCGTGAGCTGCGAGGTGGCGGCGCCTTCGCTGATTCCGAAAAAGCCCGGTGTCCGGGTCAAGACCGACCGGCGCGATGCGCGCGAGCTGGCGCGGCTGTCCGCGCTGGGCAGCCTGACGCCGGTGTGGGTGCCGGATGCCGAGCAGGAGGCCATGCGGGATCTGGTGCGCCTGCGCGCCGACCTCAAGGGCAGTATTCAAAAACAGCGCCAGCAGCTGAATCATTTTGTGCTGCGTCACGGTCATCAATGGTCCCGAACCAAGTGGACTCGGGCGCACCGCAGCTGGCTGCGAGACCGGAAGTTTTCCCATCCGGCGCAGCAGATTGCGCTGGCCAGCGCCCTGGACACTGTGGAGCAGCAGGAACAGCGCCTCAGCGAGCTGGAGCGCGACATTGGCGCCCAGTGCGAGCTGTGGACACTCCATCCGCTGGTCGAGTCGCTGCGCGCCCTGCGCGGGATCGACACGCTGACCGCTGTCACTGTGGCCGCTGAGATCGGCGACCTGCGCCGCTTCCGCAGCGCCGGACAGTTCATGGCGTATCTCGGCCTGACACCCAGCGAGTTCAGCAGCGGCTCGCGCCGGCGCACCGGCGCCATCACCCGGACCGGCAATGGCGCAGTGCGCAGAATCCTCACCGAAAGCGCCTGGACTTACCGCCATCCGCCACGCCGCACCAGACATCTCCAGCGCAAGGCGCAGCACGCTTCCGAATACGCTGTGAAACGCGCCTGGGTGGCCCAGAAAAGACTGTGCGGCCGATATCTGGCGCTGTGCCGCAAAGGCAAGAGCTCCAAAACCGTTGTCACCGCCATCGCCCGCGAGCTGGCCGGCTTCATCTGGGACATCGGCTGCCACGAGCTGCGCCGGCTGCAGGTCGAGGCTGAGCGCTGACCGATCAATCGCAGCAGGTGCAGGTCTTATGGAAAAACCCTCGTTGTTTCTAGGTCGGCGCATTGGCCATATGGCCAATGCGATCCACGAAATCAGACTGAGGCAGATCCGTGACGCAACAGAGTCATGTGGTAATCAACCCACGCATATCAGATTGTCAACTCAGTGTCACCGCCAAGGCCGCACCTGCTGCTTTTCTTCATCAGAGTATTATTGTATATTGAACGAATCCGGGAAACGACAAACAGGTTAAAACATATCAGAAACTAATATTCCTAAAAATGATTACAAGATGAATGATTTAATAAAAAACTGGTAAATTTTTCTCCCACTGATTAATTAAATTGGGTGCCCATTGAATTCTATCACCATTATTTTTGACCACTTTCGATTCACCTGTAAGGGCAACGTTTTACCATCCAAATTTACACCTCGGATAGTTACCGCTACGAGCCTTCCAGACGATACCATTACTAAAATCGATACCATTACTAAAATCACTTCACCCGAAACCGGTGATGCGAACAAAGGTTTGACTGCGTTGGTGGATCTGGACGGTAAGAATCCGCACCATTACCGACATTCAAATTCAGATTACGTTACTTGATTCGGCAGACGAGCCGATTTACCAAAGGATAGCGAGTAAATCTATGAAATTGCAAGAACTTGGAATGAGTTGTCGTAAAATTGCCGAATGCTTGGGAGCGGACGAAAAAACTGTTGCCAAAGCAATTCGATGGGCAAAGGGGTTCATCCTGTAGTTTCAAACAATAGCAATTAACGTTCCCCTCGTTCTTCAAGATTACCGCAAATCCATTTGTTCCACTATAACCTGTCCCTCCACCCCACAACTTCTTACCTAAGAATTTAACGTGAACCAATAGTCACCGTTAGCGTTACATCAGACCGAAAATACTTGCTACAACAATTTCAAGTCAAAACTCGTCGCCGCACGCTGAGGAACAAATATGCCGGATTGATACGCAATCGTGAGAATGATTGTCGTGCAAAGTTTAAACGCATCTTCACTGAGGGCGCACAACTCAGAATCCTCGAGATTACCGGCTGGAGCATTTCCCTTGGAATCCCGATGGAATAGTCGACTTCGTTTCTTATAAATCTTATCCCATTCTGGCAACAATTCAGACAAATTGTGATGATTCCAGAGGTGTTTGACCCTTCGACCGACAGACACTCGTGATCGTATTTCTTTTATTGCACTGATCACCATCTCTGCTCCTTCAATATCTTCGTGACCATTCTCTATAGATTCGACTATCCAATCTATTCGGTTTGTCTGTTCAGTTGTCCATTTTGGCTCCTTTGCGAGGCCTTCTACCGTTGATACCGATAATACTAACTTAGCAATAGAGTCACTACTAGCGTCTGCGAGATTCAGAACACGTATTGCCATCTGAATTGACTCAGAACCTGAGACGTTCTCGCTATTTTTGGAAAAGATTTCTTGGAGCACTTGAGTAAAAATGTCGGCGTTTCGTCCTCCTTTGAGATTGGCACAGCCTTGAATTGGAGGAATAAAATCATTGTCATCCCGAAAGACCGTGATTCCGTGCACATCCGGTAATACATTGCACGATTCGCCATAAATTGCTGAGATAATTTCTGGATTGACATCCGATAATTTCTGATTATCTCCGTAATTTCTGGCATCCAATCCCACACGACAACAAACTCCCGCCATATGTAATGCTTGACGTAATTTCTCTCCGAATATTCGACCTTCTTCCTCAGTCTTGAAACCACTACTCTCAAAAATCAGCCAATCCACTTCCGACAGAGGTAACTGAGACTCTCCTTCCGATTTAATAGTCAAAGTTTGGCTTTCTCCAATCTTTACAATCAGCGATTCTTTTTCTTAATTTAATCGTGTTCCTACACTTGCTTTTAGGTGCACGCGATTGAACATTTCCGATTATGCGCGCAAACGCGCCTGGGACGCACAAAAGCGGCTGTGCCCGCACTATCTTAAATTCGTGCGAAGTGCGAAAAGCAACAAAACCGCAGTCGCCGCCATCGCCAGGGAACTCGCCGGCTTTGTCTGGGACATCGGCTGCCATGAATTCAACCGGCAGTCGGAAATCGCTTAACGGCTGATGGTGAGATCGAATGGTAACCCTCGACGTTATCTATGCTGGCTCGACAGCGCTTGGCGTTGTCTATAACCCGCGAATTTAGAGTGAGGAAGACCCATGACGCAACAGGGAACTGTGGTATCCAACCCACGCATATCAGATTGTCAACTCAGTGTCACCGCCAAGGCCGCACCTGCTGCTTTTCTTCATCAGAGTATTATTGTATATTGAACGAATCCGGGAAACGACAAACAGGTTAAAACATATCAGAAATATGTCTTCGATTTAGAGTACAGATTCAGCTTTGACAGCCCGAGATCAATGCTTCATCTGCCCAAGAAATCGCTCAGTGTAAATTGCTCACTCCGTCTCCCCGTTTCCCATCTGCTTTTCAAATGCCTGCCGTACCAAACCCATCATGTAGGGCAAGTCGTCTGGTTTACCGAGCTTTACCTCCACATCACCGTTTCCCCAGCGACCAACGCCAGAGACATCCTCGGCCAAACCCTTCGGATCGCGAAGTTCGTGAATCTGCATATTAAGTGACAGGCAAAGCCTGTTTTTCTGGGGCACAACATCCACAAAGTTAGTCTCTGCTTTGTAGGCGACATAAAGCTTCAGAAACTCCTCCGAAACGCATGGGCTGAGTGCCAGCGTTTCTTTTCGAAATTTCTCGAACAATTCGTACATCGACGAACCAGATGTGAGGTTTGGGTGGTCGTTGACTGTATAACCCCCAGAAATTTCGCTGCTTGTGCGGTATTCCTCGAGCCGTTCCGTATCCAAATCAGGAGCTGCCCATACATCTGTGGCCTCTTTGGCGAGACGTTTAGCGCGGTTCTTGATAGCATCTTCATTCCACTTATCAAGGTGGCCCAGATCTTTGTTTAATTTAAGCGGACTCTCCCTAAACCCTCCTGTCATATCCCGCTTATCCAGAAAGGGTCGGTCACCGTATTCCGAGTTATAACCAGTGAGCGTAAGATTACCGAGTGTGTGCAACCAAATCTTCTGAATGCGTTGCCACTCAGGACCGAGATCTTCACGCCACTCCTGTGACAGATTCTCGTTTTGAGGAAGAATGTGTTCTATGGTGTATTCACCAACGGGAACGCGTTCCTTGCGCTCATGGTTTTCGAGCCGACGCAACCAGTAATTGCTTCGAGAAAAATTGTATAGATCACGCTTGACAACCTCATGCTTGAACTCTTTGTCGCTCGGAAACCGACGGTAGGAGGGGAGTGTCAACAGATGGGCCTTGGCACTCTCGAGGTAAGTCTCTTTCCGAAGCGCACGTCCAAAAGTAGCGAATGTCTTGTTTAACGAATTTGTGGGAATCGCACACACAGCGCGGCGGAACACATACGCCTCAAGCAACCGTACCACAGCCTCGAATTTATCTTCATCCAGTATTTTGTTGGTAAAATCATCGTATAGTTCAAGCAATAGTGGATAAGCGACATCCACTTTCAGTTCTCTCAGGTCAGCAAATACCTCAGCAAGTTTCGCGTTAGTTTCTTTCCCCAGTGCCATAGCGCAGTAATAACCTGCAAATTTATGAATATCGGCAACCAGTGCATCCACTCCAGCATTGGCGACATCCGGTTTTCTCGCTTGGCTCTTGAAAGCTTCGTATACTGCCCGAATGTTCGGTATCTCCCCAGTCTTTAGGGTGAGGTAGTGCCGCATGAAACTGTCGAAATGTGAACCGTACGCTTCTTGACCAAACTCCACTTCCATCGGCCGCCAATGATCTCTGTATAACTGAATCTGATGGGGCGGTTCCAACCCCATCAGAATGAAATTGCGAATCAAGTCGGCCTGACTCAGTTCTCGTCCAGTTGAATTCATGCTCTCAAAAATGAGCTGAGGGTTGTCTTGATCCCGGGTGAGAGCGATGTCGACAATAACAAGCTTCGCAAGGCCATTGCAAAGTGCAGAAAGGTTGGTTCCCAGGTCCTTCACACGCTGCTCAAAGAACGAGAAGTTTTCGGTGATGCGTAGTGATCGGTTTGCGGACGGCTCCAGCTGTCGAATCAGACTTAACAGACTTGCCCTGTCGGTCTGTGTGAGTAGCAATTTAAATCTTCTCTCCTCATCCTCCTCGGGGTTTAGCAAGTAGTAGTTGCGCAATTTCCGGGCCGTAAAGTCGGGAACGGGTTCGTTGTCCCCTAGTTCACGCGCCAAAGCTTCAAGAAGTAGTGTGACCGTAGTTAATCTCTGCTGACCATCAATGACAAGTAGTGGCGAGTGGCCGGTTACATGGAACAAACTTTTCTCAATATAGACAATCGAACCGACAAAATGGACTGAGATGGTATCGTCAATACCGGTGCGAATGATGTCATCCCAAAGTTGGCGGCATTCACGCTCAGTCCATGAGTACATGCGCTGATAGATTGGGATTTCGAACTGTGTCGACCGCCTTAGGAAACGCAAAAGGTTAGTTTCAGTTGCTCTCATGATGCAAATCCATATTACGGTACCAAGACTTTATTTTTGCTCTAGTTCAGAATTAAGAGGTCCTTGATGGTTGAAAAAATCAATGATTATAACTTATTCTCGAACAGAGTTAGGTTCAGATTCTACAAATAATGTAATCAGGGATAAATGCTTTGGCGATAACCGCACCACTAACCGACCTGGTAAGTGCGGACAATGGTGCGGATTCTTACCTCTGGTGGACGTGGTCGCAATGTATTCGAACCATGTCCTCACTACATTTTACATGCGCTGTATTGGATACTTCGACTCGACCTCTCTATCAACAAATCGCAGTCAAATCATTACAACTATTTCAACTTGGATTAAGTTATAGAACCATTGCCAAAAATCTGCACGTTGACGAAAAAACCGTTGCGAAAGCAATAAATTGGATCAGCGATTGATTCGTGCCAAATCGTTTATATTTGTATGGATCAAATTGATCGACAATTTCAGTTCCTTTAGTCTCGTTCTACTTGTTGCAGAAAGTCTTTCCAGCCTTCGTATATCATTACCATCTCCATGGTATCTAATTCGCAATATCGAAGGAGAGCCGTTCGAATCTTATCACGGCTGCAATTGGACATTTCTTCATGCTGCATTAGGGACATAAGCAGTCAAGGCTGCACCACCATCTATCAGTTCAATTGAATCATCCAAATATTGCATATCTTTATCTGCGCTATCTTGGGAATTTTTGGATAGTAATTTGTATGGGGCGACTATATTCCCGTTGTCGCGTTGAACCCATCGCCAGTCATTGAAGTTTTGGCTCTGAATACCATCCTGAGACCCGTAGATAGGTTCTGACTACTTTTTCTGCAACAAGTCTGAGCCTCAATATGATAACCACCGGGGAAATAACATTTAGCCAACTAGCTAACCTGAAAGCCACCATCAGATAGTGCAATGAAGAAACTGTCATCAACTTTTTGGTTGGCATACTCGCTTTCTTTTCCAGTATAGAAAAGTTTCGTAGGACATTCGATTGCCAACTTGAATAATGATTTAGTCAAGCGTTTTTCTTGATGCATACTCTTTGAGGTGTCAATTTGGTTGAGTTTACCTGATCACGGATATCCTACCATGTTGCCTTTTTAGTAACTAAAATCGTAAACATTTGATAAATATGACAACACTATTTTTTCTTTCATGACGGTGGCCCCGCCGCGCGGGGCTGGCTACTATAAAGTCTTACCATTCTCAGGATGAGTCAATATTTCTTACCGCAGTCATTTCAATCCCTGTTGTCGTAATTATTCTAACTGCAATCTGTTTGGTTTCTGGGATATTAAACGGTGTAGACTCCAATGACATAACAGCTTCCCATTCCTCCGTGTTTAATCCACGCACAATTGCAGATTTCAATCTTTTTATCTGTTTATCTCCGTTTTTGAATGGAAAGTGAATACGCCTGGCAAAAAATGCCTTCCCGTTATAACTTGTATCAATCATCCACGTATCAATGGACTTCTCTGGTCCACGCCTAACGGACCCTGTTGCCGGATCATAGGTATCCCAACCTTTTTGTCTGACTTTAACTTGACCTGCTCCAATATATTGAATTTCGATATCAGGCTGGCCAATAGCAACAATTGCCCTATCGTCTTTTTCAAACTTAAGAGGACCGATCATTAAGTCTCGATTGGCTTGAGCCTTGAGAACTGTCAATCTCCCCATTGAATATTTCTTTTCGTCCCGCGCATCTGCCTCAAATGCGAACGCTACGATAACCAACATACTGATAGATTCAATCGATACTACATTTTGTGCAGCCTTTCGTATCAGCGCATCTGAACAAATTTGATCGTCTGCGAGAATCATAATTGCAACGTATTCGATAGAACCATCGGAGTGATTCACTCGAGCGGTATGAGTGACAAATAACTCTGGCGAAGCCACTTCGATTGAATCAAACAATATTTTTGAATCTCCGACCTCAATACCAGAAACTGACAACGCATTTATCACTGCATTAATTGCCGTCCGACTCTCAGTTAGTTCATCTCTCGGACTAACTTTATGTGGTGATACATATCGATTGGGGGAGATGCTTTCAACGGTAAAAGGTCCAGCACATCGCTTCCTCCTTGGATCTGTTACAGGTCTGTCTACTAACAAAATCGGGGGGGGGGAACTTCGATAAGCCAGAATGCCAGCTGAAACTTTCGGTACTCGTTCGTATACAAATCCTTCAGACGGGTCCGTTGGGTCATGCTCAATTTGCACGGTATCTATAGATTGAGATTTGGATAATTCAGCATCTTTCGTTCTACCCTCCAACGAGTTTTTCAACAAAAACCAATCAAATGTCGCACTCAGCAGTCTTTGGCGTGTAAGTTGAATCGGAATAGCCGAAGTATCTGTCGTAATCCATCTTCGACCCCATTTTTCTGCAACATAGGCTGTCGTTCCAGAACCACAAGTAATGTCCATTACCAAATCACCAGGTTCTGTAGACATCAGAATGCAGCGTTCAACTACTTTTTCAGCGGTTTCTACAACATAATGGAGATCATTAGCTGCACTTGTATCATCCCAATAGTCATAAATCGATTTTCCAGGAATTTCGTCCGAATATAACTTCCATCGCAATTCACCACCAGATTCCGCTACCGCTAATCGATTTTGGTCTGCCAGTGATTGTAGACCACCGGGATTTTCTACCCGCCAAACATGACCGGGGGAAACTCTGTACTCAACACCTTTCCACACAAAAGGACTTTTCCGAAGCACATCACCACTTCCAGAACTTTGTGACATAAGTGGTTGTCGAGAAAATAGCCGAGCATCTTCGGCAATCATTTGAGGATTGGTCTTTTCCTCATTAGTCAAATTCCGTGTGCTCGTATCTGATTCTTCAATCATTGCATATGATGTCATATAGTCGATAATCTCCTTAGTGTTTTCAAAACGTTGATAGATTTGAAAATACTTCAATTGAGATATGTCTTTCGCATACCAAAGTAAATAATCTCCAGAGCGCGGCAAGCGATTGGATTGAACGATCGTTTTTCTGAAACGAATCATACCAACTCTATTTTCATAGCCAAAAACTTCATCCAAAATTAATGCACATCGATTTACATTTGCATCTCCAATTTGCATGAAAAATGATCCCGAGTCTCTCATTATGGCTCTTGCATGAACTGCTGTTTGATGGATGGTATCCAAATAAGAATGAATGCCGTTTCTGTACGTATCTCTAAACGCTTTTACCGATTGAGGCTCTGCTGGCAATGATTCTTTCCTTTCAGTAACGGTTCGACTAGTGGTTGACGGTTGAAAATTCGACTTAAATCCAATTCCATATGGAGGATCATAGAAAAACATCTGTACACCACGGTCAGGTGAGTCATAACCTTCTTTTTTTGCTAATGAAGCCATTACAGAAATCGAATCTCCCTTGATTACTCTGTTTGTCCAGTTGCCCTCATACTCGTACCATTTGTAAGTTGAATCTTCAGGCAACCCATTAAAATCAGAGAACAAGTTCAACTCTGGTTTTGCTTGCAATGAATCGATCCATGCTTGGGGGTGGATTTTCTCATGAATGTACAAAGGAAATGCGTCTGTTCTAACGTCTTCCAAATTTTCTTCACGATCCCACGCTAAAACGGGACCTTCTCGAGTACGTACCTCGGGTATGTATCCTTCTGGGGAGCGGTCACGATCAGTCATAAATGGTTCTGTCTGCTCGGTCGGTACGTTTATCCTCTTTCGCTTGGCGTGTTTTAGTGAACTGACATTTACTCTCTGTCGCTTAGATGATTTACGTGGCATAGATTACCTCTGTTGCAAGTATTCTTAGACTTTAACTGAATTTCCACCTTAACACCCATCGCACGATCAAGATGTTTCGATTGCTGTCTTAAGATGAATCATAATTTCTCTTCTAAGTGAATCTCCTTTTTTAGAACTTTGGATGTAAACATACTTCCAAATTCCGGTGCACGAGGAATGGTCGCAGTCATTGACTGCACGTATCCAATATTTCTGAGCATAATCTCGCTTAACTCTATCTTGGTGTTCTTCTCGGCCTTTAAATTCGATCACAAGATGTAATTTATCACCATTCCAATCATCCACTTCAGCAATAAAATCGGGGTGATACTTCCGCCAACGAAGTTTGTGTTCGTCATACCATGGAATAGTCCAATTTAACCTATCATTTCGAACCCAACGCGAGATTCTCTTTTGCTCATCTAAAGCCTTCACAACCTCGCGCTCCGACTCCGAGTCGCATACTGCAATATTGACCACAGATTTGTTTGTGTATTCTCGCATTGTAGAAGCTGTACGGTAGGGACAAAACAACCTTGTTGAACACGGGTTCGGCATACCAAAAATTGGCTCCAAAATTTGAACTGCCGCTTTCGATTCAGATTCCATAAGCGCAGCTAAAACTGCTTCTGCTGCGCTTAGCGCTTCATCACTTGGCTCACCTCTATCATTGACAATTATGTTTGAATCATCAACAGTAACATTTGGATGTTGCCACCATTGTTCCACTACAGATAGAAATTGACGAAATACACTGCGTTTGGGAATGGGTTGAGTCGCTTCTTGATTGCGTTTTATATACAAGTCGGTACAAACAGAAGCAAGAACAAAGCGACCATTCTTTTGATCCGAGTTTTCATAGACTTTAACCACATCACCTTCCCCAATCGCTCCACCAATTGCCACATTAGTGGTAGCATAATTCCGTAATTCGAAATGCGAAACTCTATTGGAATCAAGTTCAATTAAATTAGTTGCCGGTAAGTTCCATTTGTAATTTTCAACATTTGGGAAGTTCATGTGGTAATTAAATTCCCTTTCATCCACCAAACATACTTCGAATAAAGGCTCAGGTGATGTACTACCTCGATCACGCATAAACTCAAAAGGAATTCCAAAAATATCAGCGTAACACTCACTCAACTTTCCCTCACTATTGAAATTGTGTTCTGTTCGTCGCAGTGCACGCCCAACTACCTGCTCGCACAGTAGTGACGAACTGAACGCTCTAAAACCATAAACACTGGTCACCGTTCGTGTGTCCCACCCTTCAGTCAACATGGAAACCGAAACAACACATTTGATGTGTTCGCCTGCCTTACCGTGCTTCCCAACAGACAAAAATATCTCGCGCATACGTTCTTTAAACTTCGTTCGGTTGCCACGGATATCCACCAAGTCAGGCGCATGAATCTCAATTTGCTGATCGATGCCTTTGTTCTCATCTCCAGTAGACTGTCCAGTCGTATCATCTATGCGCGAAGCAACCAAGATCGTCGGAGGCGTTGCTTTTGGACCGCTTCCATCAGACCGTACATTTGAAAACTCTTCATATTTTCCCAAAACCCATTCATCATCTTCATTTTTATATCCTGCAATATGCTGGTACAAAACAATTGCATTATTTATAGAATTCGCAACCACGATAAAGACTGGTTCTATTTTCCATTCGTTACGCCACTGAGTCGCATTTTTGTCGTGGTGAGTAATCAAGGCTCTTAACAAGGGTTCAACGGGTTGCGGCAATTGACCTATAGACAATTCCTTGTTTGAGGTGTTTTCGTAGATATTTCTTGCAGCTATTGCAGTTTGGGAATTTGAATCCTCAGCATCGATAATCGGAACTCTTGGAATTTTCACAAGCCCTGCTTCTATTGCCTCAATCAAAGGGTAGTCAGTGATCGTCCACGGAAACACAACCGAATCCAACTTCCTTGATTTGGTTAGATACATTGGGGTTGCTGAAAAATCGAGAACAAAATTCAATAGTCCAGCTTGATTTAATGTATCTATTGCAGAAAACCATAATTGTCTTTCTTTTCTTTCCTTCTGACTTTCATCTGCTTCTCTACGTTCACCAGCACGACAGTGATGGGCTTCATCATTAACAACAATGAACTTATTTCCTTGATTATGGTCTTTTAGCAGCCGCTTCAGCATTTGTTTGGGAGTTTCGACGTGAAGTGCATCTGTTCCTATCACCTCCAGTACCACTTTAGATGGCTCATCTTCAAAACCAGAAGTACTACGTTCCTGAAATGCCTGGAAATTTAGAACGGTGATATTCAGTTTTCGTACATCGTTGACATACTTCTTCGGACAAATCTTCTCGATCAAATTTTTGAGTGAACGAAGTTGTTCGCGAATCGTTGTATTTGGTGCTATTACCAAAATATCATAGTTCTTGCGGCAAATCGCTAACCATGTCAAAAGCATTGCCATCGTTTTGGTTTTACCAGTGCCAGTTGCCATTTTGAATGCACGTCTTTGAACATCACCATTCCAGAGCGCACTTGCACTACTCACCCGCTCATAAATATTCCTCCACCTGACTTGATCGTCACCCTTCAAACTATTGCCAATATCTTCCAGCCAAATGAATGTTTCTAAACTTTCAACTTGACAGAAAAACGGGGTTTCACTGATCTCATGGGTAAAGTGTTCCAGCAGATCGATAGATTCGCGCGCTGCATATGGGTAATCATTTCTACGCCATTTACCCACCTCTATTCGAATTTCATTTATTGTTCTGTAGGGTTCAATTTCTGGATTTGGCTGTCTGAATTCAGAATTTGGAACTGGCACTAATTCAGCACTTTCACGCCTTCCTCTCATAACAACTTCGGTCGCTCGACCATAATCGTTAAGTTTCCAGAAACGGCTCGGCTCCTTATATGGAGAGTTAAGCACCCAACCGACATTTTTTTCTTTAGAATAAGAGTTCACTTGATTGTTCATTTGGTCAATATTCTTAATTTGCCTTCAAAGTTGCATTCAGTGGGGGAGGATTGATGCCAATCGTGACTGTGTAGAATAGATTTATCGCAGATCCACAAACCTTAGATGCTAAATGATTAGGGTTTGTTTTGATCGCAGTTATGATAATTGAATGCTGCCAACTGAATAGTCGTATTCATTGTGCGATCTTTGGTTACATATTCATCAATATTCTTAGTTTCAAAGATAAGCGAGAGGTTCGTTAGATTAATAACCATATCATCCATAGGAAACTAGTTCCAGCACATAGTAAAATCTCACGGTGTAATCCACGACAACTAATGTCCTACTTTCATGAATAAAAACGAATTCACATTAACTGAAATCTCAAAGTTTCTACAAATTCCACAACACCGCTTGATCTACTTTTGCGAATCAAAAGTGATTGTTCCAGATAAATCAGATGCAAAAGGACGCGGTTCAAGTCGACGATTTTCAGAAAGAAATTTGTTTGAATTTTGCGTTTCTATAACACTCAGTGAATTCCACGTCCCTGCTCATATTTCGGCAAAATTAATATTGGTATTGCGACTGTTCGCGAACGAAGTTGAGAAGTTAGTGCCAAATTTTCAGTTCCCCTCTTCTTTAGCAAGTTCCAATTCACCACAGATCAACCTGTTGTTAACAAACGGTGCAAAACTATTCTTCATTTTAGACATGGCCAATACTCGACCGATAGTTTTAGGAGGAGTAGATCTAAATAAAAATTCTCAGACTATGCATATTGCTAATATTGAAGTGGCCTTTGAAGGGAACGACGATAGCTTCGATATGAACGGACTTATTCATCAAATTTCCGGTAGCTGTGCGTACTTCATTCTGAATCTGACACAAATGGCATGGGAATTAAAAACGAAGCTTGATACAGATATTTAAATGCCGACTCAATCACCACATTCCTCCATTTTCGGCAACCAAAAACTTCTCCCAAGTATCCTCAAAAAACATCTCCATCAAATACGACATTCACCATCGTATTCTCGCAGTCTGATTGAATTATTCAACACATATTAAGTGGATTGATTTATAATAAGAGTATTACACTATTACTCTTAATGTCAGTTACTGTGAACAAAATCAATACTCAAATTCAATTCTCCGAAAACTCTATACCCGAATTTTCGTGCGAACTGTTGTTGTCATATCTTGCAAAAGAGATCGCAAAGGAATATATCAAGCGTTTAGAGAGTAATCAATCACATGGAACAGAAAACCACCTAGAGGAAAGCGAACAATGCGCGCCGCGATTTATGCCAGATACAGTTCGGAAAACCAACGCCCTGAAAGTATCGACGATCAAATTTCATCCTGTAGTCGATTTGCAGAAGCCAATGGATTTACAGTATTAAAGAATCACATATATACAGACTACGCCCTATCCGGATCACGTAAAGACCGGGACGGTCTCAATGCACTAATCGCGGCTTGCGAAAACAAAGCCTTTGAAATCGTTCTTATTGACGACCTATCCAGATTGGCGCGAGACAACTTTCTCATGCTTTCCGTAATCTCCAGTCTTCACTTTGAAGGCATACGAATTGTTTCCGTTTCGGACGGCCTCGATAGTAATGATGAAGAATCAAAACTCGGCATCCAAATTCGTGGAATATTCAACGAACTTCAACTCCAAGACTTGAAGAAAAAGACGCTACGTGGTCTAATCGGTCAAAAACAGAGAGGGTTTTCGGTGGGTGAAAGGACTTTCGGTTACAAGTCCGTACCCTATGGAGAGTTTGTCATTGACAAGAAAGGCAACCCCAGACCCGAAGGTCATAAGCTCGAAATAGAAACCAGAGAAGCTTCGGTAGTACAGAGGATTTTCAATTCCTATAAAGACGGCTCATCAATTAACGGCATAGCGAAACTACTGAACGAAGAAGGAATTTTGGGACGAAACGATCAGAAGTACAAGTGGTGCAACAGTACAATCAGCCGCATTCTGGATAACGATAAATACATCGGGATATGGGTTTGGAACAAAACAGAAAGCCGCCGCGATCCCAGTACCGGTCGCAGAAAACGCTTTCCAAAACCAGAATCAGAGTGGATTACCAATATTGATGACTCTCTGAGAATCGTTCCGCAGAAATTGTGGGATTCAGTCCAGGAACGCAGACGAGCATCAACAAAAGCCTGGCCAAAGAAAAAGAAATATGGT
Organism: Arenicellales bacterium; assembly: GCA_965200545.1. Lineage (GTDB taxonomy): Bacteria > Pseudomonadota > Gammaproteobacteria > Arenicellales > JAJDZL01 > JAJDZL01. The sequence goes on from CBDAUJ010000003.1 coordinate 467,857, forward strand.
TTTTCTGATGCGCAAGGAAAGCGTGGTGACGTATACCCTACCCACATTCTATCTGGAGCCATGAACTGTGAAGATTGCGGTTCAACCATCGGCCAAGTGTCCGGTAAAGGAGGTGGATACTTTGGATGCCTCGGCGCAAAACGTGGCGCATGCGATAACAAGATTCTCGTACGAAGAAAACTGGTTGAGAATTTGGTTCTCGACGAAGTAAATAAACAACTCGCAACCCCCGAAAACTTTCAACTAATTCTTCAAAAAGTGGAAAAAGAAATCAAGAAATTGTGCTCACATGTGCCGGAACAAATCCGAAGCAAGGAAACAGAACTGGCCAATGAAGACCGACGCCTGGCGAATTTTATTGAATTCATCGCCGAGGGACGTAAGAGCGATGCCTTGAGTAAAGCACTGGAAGAAACGGAAAAACGAGTCAACACGCTTCAAGTGGAGTTGAATGGATTACGCAACTCCCGAGATAGGCTCTTTGTAACTCCACCCATTGAATGGATCGAAGCAAAGCTCGAAGATGCTAAATCTTTACTGGGAAGGAACCTTGCTCAGTCTGGCGAAGCGCTGCGACAGTTTTTGGGTCCAATCACGTTCAAGGCAGTTTACCCTGATATTGGCAAGCCTTATTTTGTCGCCAACAGTTCAATCGATACGATCACCCTTCTCGACAACACACCCTCTGGAAAAGGTGCGGACGATGGTTCGACTACATTGCGTTGGTGGAGGTGGCGGGAATCGAACCCGCGTCCGTAAATCCTCCATGCGCTGACGACTACATGCTTAGTCTATCCCTAAATCAACCGCATCAGGTCCGGACAGACAATACTTAATGCGGCGGCCCGGAATTACCGAAGTAACAATTCGCGTGCAGATTTACCAGACGATTACTGCAAACTAGTCCGAAAAAATTTGACCCCACTTTGCATCATTCGAACTTGACACGCATGAGGCTCAGCCTAAGCGGCTAAGGCGTAGTTGTCGTCGTTGGCAACTATAATTTTGCAGACAGTTTAACGAGCTTCCTGCAGCTCGGCATGCTCCAGCGATTTCGTGATTCACGTCGAAACCAAGTCACCCCCTTTGAGAAAAATAAATTTGATATTTGAATATTAGCACTGTTTTGCATTTTTGCAACATCTATGCAGATTTGACTCTCATTGTGCTCCAATTTGCAGCGGTTTGTGTTGCAGAATTGAAACGATAGGTTAATACCTCGACTTATGCGCGAGCTCTCGATCCATATCGCGCTCAATATCCCGTGTCTTGATCACACTTCGTTTATCTTGATACTTTTTCCCCTTCGCCAGTGCAAATCTAAGCTTGACACGATTTCGGGACCAATACAACTTCATCGGAATCAGCGCATACCCTCGGCGTTCCACGGCAGCAATCAACCGGTTGATTTCAATCCGGTTCAGCAGCAGTTTACGCTGCTGCGTCGGATTGACTGCCTGGTGAGTTGATGTGGTCGTGACCGGTGACACATGAGCGCCGACCAAAAACAGCTCGCGGCCGCGCACCAGGATATAACTCTCTTTGAGATTTGCGCGATTGGCCCGCATGCTTTTAACTTCCCAGCCGGCGAGTACAATCCCCGCCTCATACTGATCTTCCAGATAATATTCATACGATGCCTTGCGATTGGTTGCAATCGTCGAATCATCGCGGTCTTTTTTGTTTTTCGCCAAAGCCGGTTACCTAACGCCGCCGTCGCCGCCGAACCTGTTGCTTCTCAGGCTTCTCCGTGTTGAACACTTCACCGAGCTGCTGCTCAATGTCGGCATGAGTTGGTTTATTCATGGGCTCGTAGTCATCCATCGCTACCCGCATTGCCGCAACATGCGAAGAAGTTGTGCCGCAGCAGCCGCCGATAATTGAGGCGCCCGCCGCCCGCGCCACATGCACGTAAACCGCCATCTGCTCGGGGGTGGCTGAATAGCGCAACTTCGCTCCCTCCCAGATTGGGATCCCGCAATTGGCTTTGGCGACATGCTCAAAACTTTCACTGTCGAACTCGGTCATCTCCAGCACCGCCGCAACCGTCTGCGCCGGCCCGACTCCGCAGTTTGAGCCTACGGCAAATGGCCTGGAGGGCAGTTCCTTGCAGGTTTGCGAGAATTCCTTCGGACTGATGCCCATCATGGTTCGCCCCTTGGTGTCAAAGCTGGCATTGCATGCAAATGGCAATTCTGTTCGGCTCGCTGCGGTAGCAGCGGCGATCAGCTCTTCTTTCGAAGACAAGGTCTCGATCCACAGCATATCACAGCCGCCGCGCTCCAAGGCGCGCGCCTGTTCTTCGAAACATTCAACAGCGATGTCCATCGTGATCGCACCCATCGGCTCAAACAACTCTCCCAAAGGTCCAATCGAGCCCGCAACGAAAACTTTGCGATCCGCAGTCTTTGCTGCCTGCACCGCTATCGCAGCGCCCTTTTCATTCAATTCAGCCACACGGCTCTCACTGGCATGCAATTTCAATCGCATGGCATTGCCGCCAAAGGTGTTCGTCAGAATAACATCCGACCCGGCCTCGACGAACCCGGCGTTCAGCTTGAGAACACGATCGGGATGCTCATCGTTCCACAACTCAGGCGCATCGCCGGAGACCAGTCCCATCGCGAAAAGGTTGGTACCGGTCGCGCCATCCATCAGCAATGCCTTTTTGTCTTCAAGAATGGAAAATATGTCACTTTGTGATTGTTTGTTCATCGGCTGAAACTCATAGCGTAAGGTTACTTTCGACTTTTGAATACAGAACTCAACTCAAGCGGCAGCAGACTGGCATAATGCCAGTCCCTTTATTCATTTTATTGTGCCTTTAATTGCAGAAACGATAAAATCGTACTCAATGGAAGTTGCAAAAATCAGCAAATTGCCGAAATGGCTGCTCTGCGGTACTTTCGCGCTTGTGACACTGCTGCAGATGGCCTATGCGAGCGAGTTGATCATGTTTGAGGAAGAGTATTGCATTTGGTGTGAAAAATGGAACGAGGAAATCGGAATCATCTATCACCGAACCCCAGAATCATGCCATGCTCCGTTGAAAAAAATCGATCTCTACGGCGGGCTGGCAGACACACTTGCGCTGAAGGAAACTGTGATCTATACACCTACTTTTGTATTGATGCATGCGCAGCAAGAAGTGGCAAGAATCATTGGCTACCCCGGTGAAGACTTCTTCTGGGATTTGCTCAATGAAATGATTCAGGAAAATATTCCCAAAACTGAACAGCTTGAAAATCTTGCAAACTGTTCGCCTGCGTAAGGTGCAGCACCTGCTGACGACCTCTGAGTGCAATGGGAGTGCGAGCTGAACATCTCTCACATCAATGCCCGCATCGCCCCGACTCTCATCACAACCCCGCCGGATTTCGAGAACCCAATTGACTCTGCGCTCATGCCCGTCGTTCGCAAATCGATCATCACCAGCTTTTCTGCACGGCAGATTTATGATCTGGTAACCGATGTCAAATCATATCCGCAATTTATCCCTGCCTGCCGGCGCGGCACAATCAATGAAATTCATGCCGACGGCTACACCGCGACACTGAACTTCAATCTCGGCGGCCTGCAGAAATCATTTACCACCCGCAACGTTGCGATTCCATATGAAAAGATCACGATGGAACTGGTCGCTGGACCCTTTCGGTACCTGAACGGTCGCTGGACTTTCACCGAACTGGATGCTGACTCCTGTAAAGTCGAATTTGAAATTAATTACGAATTCAGCTCCAAACTATTCGCAGCGGCAAGCGTGAAAGTGTTCAATCACATCTCAGAAACCATGGTCAGTGCATTTCATGAAGAGGCGAAGAGAAAATACAGTCAGTTCTGCAATGATTGAAGTTGAGGTGGTGTTTGCCGCACCCGATCGCCAGGACATTTTTTCACTGCTGGTCGCAGCGAATACTTCCGCGCGCCAGGCAGTAGAGCAATCCAGACTCAATGAGAAGTTTCCAGAGTATGATTTTCGAGATTTGAATCTCGGAATTTACAGCATTCAAATTCCAGACGATCATCTGCTGCAGGCCGGAGACCGGGTAGAAGTCTATCGTCCCTTGCAGCAATCTCCAACCGAAGCGCGGCGACTGCGCGCTAAATCTGCTCGTCTGCAAAACAATCAATCTCGCACTTAGGCTGAGAACGGAATCAATCAGTCGCCCCGCCGATCATTTCCAATGCTGGCGATCAGCCTTTGTGCTGTGCGCGCAGCTCACTGCGACGAACTTTTCCAGTCGTCGTCATAGGCAGAGCCTCCATGTACTCAATGAACCGGGGATATTCGTACGCCGCCAGCCGTTCCCGCACCGAAGCGCGTATCTGCTCCGTCAATTCTGGAGTTGGCTCAAATTGGCTGCTCAAGACAATACAAGCCTTGACAGCCTCACCGCGAAGCTCATCAGGCACCCCGACAACTGCCACCTGCGCCACGGCCGGATGGTTGAGCAGACAATTTTCAATCTCACCGGGTCCTATTCGGTATCCAGCACTGGAAATCACATCATCTTTGCGGCCGACAAACCACAAATACCCATCCTCATCTCGGTAACCGATATCGCCAGTGCCCCACCATTTGCCGATAAATTTCGACTGCGTCGCTTCCTCGTTGTTCCAATAGCCGCTGACCATAACTGGATCGTCGCGATCCGCCGCCAGCTCGCCTGTTTCGCCAACACCTAAAACATTGCCATCCTCGTCAACTGGCTCGACCCAATGTCCGGGATAGCTCTTGCCAATCGATCCGGGGCGAATCGGCATCGCCGCAGAACAATTGCCGACGATGTAGTTGAACTCGGTCTGCGCCCACATCTCATTAATCTCAACGCCAAAAGCTTCCTTTCCCCAGTGAAACAGCTCTGCTCCAAGCGTCTCGCCCGCCGACATGATGGACCGCATTGCAACGCTGCAGCGGTTTGGCAGAGATCCCAGCTGGCGCAGCATTTTCAGTGCAGTCGGTGGAATAAATGCATTGCGAACATGATACTTTTCAAGCAGGTGACAGGCATGCTCCGGGTCAAATTTCCCTCCATCGTAGCCCAATACAGGTACCGCGTAATACAATGAGGGCAGCAATGCGTCGAGCAGGCCGCCGGTCCACGCCCAATCGGCAGGTGTCCAGAAAAAATCATGCGGCTGCGGGAAAAAGTTGTGCGACAGCTCGAATCCTGGCAAATTCCCGATCAGGCATCGATGCGGAGCCAAGGCGCCTTTCGGCGGACCTGTCGTACCGGAGGTATAAACCAGATAGGCGGGATCCTGTGCGAGCGTCGCTGCCGGCTCAAATCGATCACTTGCCCGCTCAAGCTGGAACCAGAACCCATTGGCCGCATCGCAATCAATCAGAATTTGCAAATCCGGCAGCTCCGTTCGGATCGAATCGATCATCTCAACGTGCTCACAGTCTGTAATGACTGCTTTGGAGCCGCTGTCACGCAAGCGGTAGCCAACGGCTTCTGGACCAAACAAAACCGACAGCGGCAGCACAATCGCCCCAAGCTTGTAAATGGCCAGATGACAGATTACCGTCTCAGCGCGCTGGGGTAAAATCACGCCGACACGATCGCCCTTTTGAACCCCTTGATGCCGCAGAAAATTGGCAAATTGATTGGACAAGCGCATCAGCTGCCTAAATGACAAAGTCAGTTCCTTGCCTTTGGCCCGCTCGCAATAAACCGCCTGGCGCTCGCCTGCAGTGCGAGCATGACGGTCGCAGACCGCCTCAGCAATATTGAAATGCCGCGGGATTGACCACCTGAATCGACTGCGAATCTCATTCCAGCCGCCCCACTCGGGTCGAATCAACCGCAGTGTATCATTTGAGTTTTTCATTCTACCAATACTGCATGGCCTGCTGTTGAATTGACTCCAGATCCTCTTTGGCGACTACACAAGGCGCATTGCTGAGCAGCCGCTGCTGCATAAACACACCCGCCGCCAAGTTCCCCAGATCTGAATCCGCATACCCTGCCCCCGAGATGCCATTAGGCATATCTGCTTGCCGCATCATCGTCTTCAGATGCTCGCTCAGTGCTGGACCCAGATCATCCGCATCGGCATCGCTCACCGGGGCACCCAGCAGGCTTGCCGCCTCAAGGTGCCGGGATAGATTCGACGCGGCAGTAAATTGAAAGGCGGCTGGCGCATTGACAATCACCGAAATGCCGTGCGGCACCAGCGCATGACCTGACGGATATCCGTCCGCCGTGTAATCATGTGCCAATCCGGCGACTGAATACGACATCCCGTGAGGAATATGCACACCGCTGTTGCCGAAAGCAATGCCAGTCAATGTGGCAGCGAACATCATAGAGTGTCTGGCGATCTCATCGGCCACATCTTGGATCGCTCGAACCAGATATCTGCCACACAGCTCAAGCGCCTGGCGGCACCCCATATCGCTGTACGGATTCGTGCCTTGACTCAATGGCCGCTGTCCATCAGTCGACCTGCTGCGCTGTGTATAGGGTCTAGCGGTATACGACTCCAATGCATGCGACAGAACGTCAAAGCCGCTCGCTGCCACAACATTGGCTGGCAGTGTTGCGGTAACGGCTGGATCAACAACCGCTCTTGCAGGCTTCAAGTGCGCAGAGGCGATTCCGGTCTTGACACGCTTGCCCAGCCAGTCAAAGACAGCGATACCGGTGCATTCGCTGCCAGTGCCACTGGTGGTCGGGCAGGCAATATGCGGCAGCAAAGGGCCTGGAACAGCGGTGCCGGCGCCCACCGGCGCGTTCACATACGCAGCAAACTCTGCTGGATAAGTACTGTACAGATTTGCCACCTTGCAGGTGTCAATAACTGAGCCGCCGCCGATTGAGACATAACCGTCAAATCGACCTTCGACCGCGAATCGCGCGGCATTTCGAAAAGACACATCCGTCGGCTCGAAACTGGTTTCGTCATAAATCTCAAAGTCGATGGCGACCTGGCTCAGCGCTCGGGCAGCCAAGTGAAATGATTTCAGGGAACGCACCACCTTGTCAGTAAACAAGCCGATCCGTCTGATACCCAGAGATTGCACATCAATGGCAAGTTCCTGCAATGCGCTCGAGCCATACTTGATGGAGCTGAAGTCAACCGCAAAGATTGACTCACTGCCATCGCTGAAGGCATAGTGGCAGCAGCCCATAAGCTTAATCCTGAATCAAACGAACAGCACTCATTTCATCGACTGAGACAAAGCCTGATCAAGTTCCCACAAAATATCGTCAAGCGTCTCAAGTCCCACTGAGATCCGCACCATATTCGGTGCAATTCCCACGGCCCGCTGCGCTTGCTCATCAAGCTGGCGGTGTGTGGTTGAGGCAGGATGAACGACGAGCGTCTTCGCGTCGCCTAAATTGGCGAGATGACTGAAGAACGTAATGGATTCGATGAACTTTACGCAAGCGTCGATACCGCCTTTGATGCCAAAACTGAAGACGCCGCCAGCTCCTTTGGGCAGATACTTCTGCGCCAATTCATAGTAGCGACTTGACTCAAGGCCCGGGTAGGCAACCCATTCAACCGCAGGATGATTTTTCAGAAATCTGGCCGCAGCCAGCGCGTTGCTGCAATGGCGATCCATTCTCACGGGCAGCGTTTCCAACCCTTGAAGAAACAAAAATGAATTAAATGGACTCAGGGTCGGACCGAACGTCCGCAGAATCTCGCAGCGGGCTTTCATCGAGTAACCGAAGTCCCCAAAGGTTTCGTAAAAACGAATACCATGGTAGCCTTCCGAAGGCTCAGTCATGGTCGGAAACTTGCCATTGTCCCAAGGAAATTTCCCAGACTCCACCAGAATGCCGCCGATCGAGGTGCCATGTCCGCAAATAAACTTAGTCGCCGAATGAACAACAATATCAACACCGAAACCAAAGGGCTGACACAGGTACGGGGTGGCGCAGGTGTTATCAACGACAAACGGCAGGCCATGCGCTTTAGCAATCGCAGACACGCTTTCAAAATCAATGACATCACTGGATGGATTGCCAATCGTTTCGGCATAAAGACACTTGGTGTCCGCCGAGACGGCTCTGGCAAAATTATCTGGATCATCACTGTCAACAAATTTCGCTTTGATGCCAAGTTTGCGAAAGTTGAACGAAAATAGCGTGTGGGTGCCGCCGTAGAGCGAACTGGATGAAACAATTTCGTCGCCGGCCTCAAGAATCGTGAGCAATGCGACCATCTGCGCTGCCATGCCAGAAGACACCGCTACCGCGGCGCGTCCGTTTTCCAATGCGGCCATGCGCTGCTCAAACACCGCGCTGGTGGGGTTCATCAATCGGGAGTAAATGTTGCCAAATGTCTGCAGATTAAAGAGGCTGGCAGCGTGATCAGCGGAATCAAAAACATAGGCGGCGGTCTGATAAATCGGCGGTGCGCGCGAGCCAGTAGCCGGATCAGGCGGCTGCCCGGCGTGCAGGCACAGGGTCTCAATTCCAAATTGGCGATTGGTCACTGGATTACTGCCACTGAATCAGATTTGAACGCGCAGAAGAGATGATTTGCGTGTCTACGCCAACAAAACTCAGTCCCCCGAACAATCTGGCATGCTCAATCTTCATGCAGCGGTCGACGACGACTTCCAACCCGGCATCTGCGCCCATTCTAACCGCCGCTTCATTGATCACACCAATTTGCAGCCATAGGACTTTGGCCCGAATGGCGATCGCGGCCTCAGCAATCGGCACGACCATTTCGGAACGCTGAAAAACGTCCACAACATCGATCTCGATTGATTTCGGTATCGCCGCAAGACTCGGGTAGCACTGACAATTCAGAATTTCATCGTAATTGGGATTGACCGGGACGATTTGGTAGCCGCAATCCTGCAGGTATTTGGCAGCAAAGAAACTGGGACGATACCAGTTCGCCGACAATCCAACTACGGCAATCGTGCGATGCGTCTTGAGAATGCGCCGCAACGATGAGGCATTCTCAACTATTGGCATTTGATGCTCTGAGTATTGCGCACATCGATCAGTCTGATTAGATTTGTCTTATGACGGTCTGTCTCACCGCTGTGGGATTATAGTAACCCATTCCCAAGACCTCGGGCAAACTCAATATTTACTCTGAACACGGAAAACCAAACATCGATTTCGGCCTGATCACTGCACAGCAAACCGCTTCAAAACAGTTTCTTCCACCTATACTCACACCATAAACTGTATGGTTGCATTGCAGAAAGATCTGCGACAGCTGAAAAAGCAATCGAAACAGATTTCAGCTTGCAACGGTTTGCCGCAATCTCAATGCCTGCTCACTCAGGAAGCCGGGCACAATGACTCGCTTGCCAGCTCAAAAGCAAGCGGCCGAATCGAAAATAGAAAAAACAGCATCAGGTCATCGTGCCCAGAACAAAATATTCGCCTCGGCTCCAGACCCCGAAGCAACTGCCCTGCTCGTCTTCGATTTCTTCACCCAGTTCTACAAGCTGATAGTACACACTCCGCGCCAAGCGTGCGCACAGTCCGCTTCTGACATGAATGTAGGGCGATGGCTCACCGTCTTGAGCGAAGTCGACCCAGATGCTGTGCTGCGGCCCGGCGGCAACAATATCGTCCGTATTCGTGCGAAAATACAAAACCTGCTGATCATCCTCAATTCTGTCTTCTAACTGCACCGCCACAAACGGCGCATCGTCAACGACAATGCGCAATTTTTCCACTGGCGTAACCAGATAGTGCTCATTGTCTTCTTTTTTCAGCACCGTCGAAAACAGCCGCACCAGCCTTTTCCGCCCAATAGGCGAGCCCATATAGAACCAAGTTCCATCGCGAGCGATGCGGATATCGATATCGCCGCACAGCTCCGGATTCCACAAATGCACCGGCGGCAACCCCTTTTTTGAAATCTGCGCGGCCAGACTGGACGGGTCAGCCGGCGGCTTAAGCGCTTGCATCTTTCGGCACTGGACGCGGTCTGCCGTCCTGATCAATTGCCACAAAGGTAAAACAGCCTTCTGTGACCTTTTCCAGCTGCCGGGTGGCCCGCCGCCGCACCCAAGTCTCGACCTCGACTGTGATCGATGTGGTACCCACTTGTTTCAAATCACAATAGCAGCTGACGACATCACCGACATAAACCGGCAGATGAAAAGCCATCGCATCGACAGCCACCGTCGCAACTCGGCCCTGAGCCAGCTCATAAGCGAAGATGCCGCCGGCAATATCCATCTGCGACATGATCCAGCCGCCGAAAATATCCCCGCTTGGATTGGCATGCGCTGGCATCGCCAAGGTGCGAAGCGATGCTGTCTTGCAGTCGAGGGTCTTGGCGCTCAATGCAGGCAAACCTGAGACACCATCAGATCGTTCATCCAATGTCCCGATGAGTCAGTCGTAGGTCCGGACATCTTCAATCACAATGCCATCGCGCGGCAGCTCATCTGGGCTCACTAAAACCGCTTCGGTTCTCAGCCGGCAAACCTCGCGCGTGCAATCAATAATTCTTTGCACTAGAGTCTCCGACTTTTCTGTGACCTCGCAATGCATTTGCATAATGTCCTGATCATCTCGACTGGAGACCACCAAGCGCACTCTTTGCACTTCAGCAATGCTTTTGGCAATCGCTGCAATCTGTGATGGGTGAACAAAAATGCCGCGCACTTTGATCGTCTGATCGGCGCGCCCCATCCAGCCCTTGATTCGCGGGCCGGTGCGGCCGCAGGGGCTGGCGCCGCTCATCACAGCTGACATATCACCAGTGCCAAAACGCAGCAGAGGATAATCCGGGCTGAATGTTGTAACGACAATTTCCCCAACCTCGCCATCCGGCACGGGATCGTCAGTCCCCGGCTGAACAATCTCCACAATCACGCCCTCATCGACGACCATCCCTTCCAGCGCATCTGTCTCATAAGCGATCAGCCCGATGTCAGCCGTGGCATACGACTGCTTGACACGGATTCCGAACGCTTCCAGCTCAGCGCGCAGCGACGACGGCAACGGCTCACCCGAAACCATTCCGACTGCGAGTGATGAGGTGTCCAGACCTTTTTCCTCCCCCTGCTTGAGCAGTATTTTCAGAAAACTCGGCGTTCCCGCATACGCCTGCGGGCGCAGTCGATCGATCGCTTGAACCTGCATATCGGTTTGCCCGACTCCCGCGGGGAAAACCGCGCAGCCCAGGGCAAAAATAGCGCTCTCAAGCATGAATCCAGCCGGCGCCAGATGATAGGAAAATGAGTTGTGAACCAGCATGCCCTTGCGAAATCCGGCCGCATGCAAGGCACGCGCAAGGCGCCACTGATCAGAGCGATTCGTCTGCGGCTCAAAAATGGGACCCGGAGAAGCCAGCACACGACATAAGCTGTCCGGCTCAAAGGCGGTGAGTCCGCCGAACAACGGCACTGCTTTTTGCAATCCAATCAGATCCGACTTGCGCACGACCGGAATCTGTGCCAAATCCTGCCTGGACTCAAGAGCATCAATGTCAACGCCCGCCAGCTGACCCGCAACATAGGGTGACTTCTCTCGAGCTTGTCTGAGGTGTTTTCTCAATGCCGAGATTTGGGACTGCTGACGCCACTCATGAGAGCGCGTCTCTAAATCATCGTAGTAGTCAGTATTCATCAATCCAAAATCAGCGCCTGCAAAACAGAAACTTCGTCGATTTGAAGCATCCGCCGCAGATAACTGGAAAGCTCGCGCGGCGTGCAGCAGATTACGCCAGCCATCGCTTGCGGCGGCGATAGTGCTTCACTTGTTTGAAACTCTTGCGGTTCTCGCCGCTGACACCCAGGTAAAATTCTTTCACATCCTCATTTTCCAGCAGTTCCGACGCGTCACCGTCCATCACCACCCGTCCGTTTTCGAGAATGTAGCCATAGTGCGAATAACGCAGCGCCATATTGGTGTTTTGCTCAGCGAGCAGGATAGTCACATGCTCATTTTCATTGAGCCGCTTGACAATTTCAAAAATCTCCTCAACAAGCGTCGGCGCCAGCCCCATAGAAGGCTCGTCAAGCAGAATCACCCGCGGTTTGGCCATCAAGGCACGGCCGACTGCGGTCATCTGCTGCTCGCCGCCCGAGATATAGCCTGCCAGGCCCGTGCGCCGCTGTCTCAATTTCGGAAAATAAGAATAGACCAGTTCCAGATCGGCCTGGATTGCACTGCGTCCATCGCGTCGCGTATAGGCACCAGTCAGCAGATTTTCCTCAACTGTCAAGTGCTCAAAGCAATGACGGCCTTCCATGACTTGGGTGATGCCGCGCATAACCAGATCCGAGGGTGTCATGGCATCGACCCGCTCGCCGCGGTAGACAATTGACCCTTTGGTCACCTCGCCGCGCTCGGTACGCAACAGATTCGATATGGCTTTCAGTGTCGTGGTTTTGCCGGCGCCGTTGGCTCCGAGAAGGGCGACAATGCCCTTCTCGGGAACCTCAAGCGATACTCCTTTCAGAACCAGAATGACTCGGTCATAAATGACTTCAATGTTGTTCACCGACAGAATCGGCTCACTGACACTGATGCTTTGCGCCAGCTCGTTCATGACAGAATCATATCCAGCGACCCGACTTCAATTAGCCGCAGTCGGACCCCATATCCATACCGGAACGCGGCGTGATGCCTTTTTCCGCTGCGTACGCCATTGAAGATTCCATAATCAGAGGATCAACAATCGACTTGTCGGTTTCGATCCAGTCGGTGACAACATTCCATTTCTCGCCGTCCCACTGCTGGAACAATACCGGATTGCCGCCTTCATGGTCAGCACAGGTGATGCGCAGCGGGGTGATCAAATTTTCCGCGCCGATCTCGGCAATCCGCTCCGGTGTAATGTCCAAGTTTTCGATGCCCCAGCGCATTTCTGAACCAGTCATGACACGGTTGCCGAATTTCGCCTGCGCTGTGCGAATCGCCTCGGTTGTCACGATCGCCGCGACAACCCCGCGGTTGTAGTAGGTCGATCCAACCCGCTGCGGGGAAATCTGACCTTGCCCGACACCGTGAACAACATCAAAAATTTCCTGTATAACGGGAAAATCTCGACCTGCCGGATGAAACCCTGCGGCAACGTAACCGATCGCTGCATCACCGGCAGGAATCGTATCTTCCTCGGCGCCGCTCCACCACACGCCAACAATTCTGTTCGCTGGAAAACCGACCCGCTGCGCTTCTTTCAGTGCAGTCGGATTCATGACCCCCCAGCCCCTGAGGATGACCCAGTCGGGCTTGTAGCGTCGGGCAATTTCCAGCCAGGAGGCTTTCTGGTCGAGTCCCGGGTGCGGCACTGGATAGTGCTTGACTTCGAAGCCATACATTTCAGCCTGCTTGTCGAGAATTGGAATCGTTTCCTTGCCATAGCTGCTTTCGTGATACAGATTAGCAATCTTTTTGCCTTGCAGGTTTTCCATCCCGCCTTCTTGCATGCCGATGTATTTAATCTTGGCCGTGTTTTGGTTCCAGTAGTTGGTAATCACTGGGAACACCCATGGAAAAACTTTCCCATTGGTAGCATCCGTTCTGCCATACCCCATCGTAATCAGTGGGATTTGATCCGCGGTCGCCCGCTCAATCAGCCGATACGTGATGCCGGTCGACAGCGGGTGTACCACCGTTGCGCCTGAACCTCTGTTTTTGAGCCGCTCGTAACACTCAACACCGCGGTCAGAGTTGTACCCGGTCTCACATTCTTCCCACGACAGCATGACGCCATTGACACCGCCATCGCGCATGTTCAACAGGCTGAAGTAATCCAGCAGGCCGCCAAAGAAGCCGGAACCGCCAGCCGCATAGGGACCGGTCCGATAGACCAGAGCCGGAATGAATTGCGAATTTTCGTCCTGCGCCTGTGAGACGCTGAATGGAAGCACTGTCATCACTATTGCCATCAATGACAGCACCGCTGATTTAAGTTTCATTTCATTACCTCCTTCTCAATGAACCATAAGTGCAAATAAACTTATTGACTGATATGTTACCACTGCTAAAGCCGCATCTCTTTATGAACTGACAGGCTGTCAGGGCAATTTGGCAGATTCCTATCATTTCGACGAATCAATACGGGAACGGCCACTGGCGCAGTTTTTCCTTGATGATCTGCCAGATGCGCGCGAATCCCAAGGGTTCCAATGCCAGCACCAGAATAATCGAGCCGCCGTAAATGATGAGTTCCAAGTTGGCCAGCGCCGCACCAGACAGCGTTCCGCTGCCAAAATTGGCCGCCAGAATATTCAGAAATGGCGGCATGAGCACGATAAACGCGGCGCCAAGAAATGAGCCCATAACCGAGCCGAGACCGCCGATGATAATCATAAATAAAATCGTAAACGAACGAATCAGGTCGAAAGCTTCAGTATCCGCATTGCCGACATAGGTAAACACATACAAGGCGCCGGCGACACCGCAGTAAAACGAGCTGACAGCAAACGCCAGCAATTTGGTGCGCAGGGGCCGAATCCCGATAATTTCTGCGGCGATGTCAAAATCTCGGATCGCCATCCATGCCCGCCCAGTCATGCCGCGCACTAGATTTTTCGCAACCAGCGTCAAAATCACGACCACGGACAGAGTCAGCAGATACTTCGCCTCCGGGGATGCGCTTGGGCCGGATACAACGACATTGATGGGCGCCAGAAAACTCAGCGGCTGACCTTCACTGGCCAGTGCGCCAAACAGCGTCGACACCGGCGCAGAGGCCACCCCGGCCGGATCATAATTCGTGAACCAGCCCACATGATCGAATATCCATAACAGAAAAAACTGCGATGCCAGCGTGGCGACTGCAAGATAAAAACCTTTGATGCGCAGCGACGGAATTCCGAAGATGACGCCGACTGCGGCAGCGGCAATGCCCGCCAGAATCAAATCAATGACCAAGGGAATTTCAGGAATGCGCAATACCAGGTTGTAGCTGATAAATGCGCCGACCGCCATAAATCCGCCCGTACCCAAAGACAGCTGTCCGGCAAAGCCGGTCAGCAGATTCAGTCCCAAGGCAGCCAGACTGAACACTAGCATCTGCGTCAGAATCGGACCCATCAGATACTGGCTGCCCGTCGCCGGCGGCACGATGAACGCAACCAGAAGAATCGCCATAATGCCGATGCGATCGTTGGCAATCGGAAAAATCGCCTGGTCCGCACGATAGCTGGTCTTGTACTGTCCGACTTCTCTGTAAATCATCTTTTCTTCCTGCTAGCCGAGTGCACGCTTGCACTTAAACCCGCTCAATGATCTTCTCACCGAAAAGTCCCTGCGGCCGAAACATCAAAAACACCATGCCCAGCATATAGGGCGTCCAGCTTTCGGTACCGCCGCCCAAGTATGGAATCCCGATAAAGACTTCGAATACTTTTTCTGTCGCACCCACGATCAGACCGCCCACAATGGCGCCTGGGATGGAGGTAAAGCCGCCAATAATAATGACGGGAAGCGCCTTGAACGCCAGCAGTGCGATACTGAACTGCACACCAAGCTTGGAACCCCACATCAGTCCGGCAACCAGCGCAACAATTCCGGCAGTCGCCCACACAACCGCCCAGATATTCTTCAGCGGAATGCCGACACTCAACGCAGCCTGATGATCGTCAGCGACCGCCCGCAGCGCCCGGCCGACCCGCGTCTTCTGGAAAAAAATCGCCAGTGCAATCACGAGAGCTGCAGCAATCAGTCCCGCAAAGACATCGAAGACACTCAGGTAAATCCCCAAAACTTCATACGGCACATCCGGAATGCCGATATCGAGGGCATGCACATTGGTATCCCATACGCCTTGAGCGATGCCCTCAATGACGTAATTCAGACCGATGGTTGCCATGAACAGAATGATCGGCTCCTGATTGACCATTGGCCTCAGCACAATTCGCTCGATCGCGATCGCCAGTCCGATAACAATCACCAGGGTGACCGCAAAAGCGCGATAAGGCACGGCGCCATCGGTGATCAAGGCCACCGCCGCCAAACCCAGCAATACACCCGCCGCCCACTTCGGCGCACGAATCGCAGTGGTCAGCATCAGGAAGACCAGCATGGTCACAAAGACGGCTCGCCACATATTCTGTCCGCCATCGGCGATCAAAGCCAACGCAACGATGACCAGCGCGGCGATTAACAGCGGCAAGCTGCCTAAGTACCGGTCGGTATATTTTTTCAATGCCATGCCTTGCATGCTCATCTTTGGCAGCAGGTAGATCACCCCTGCCGCCGCTGCGAGACCAATGGCCAGTCCGCCGGTCCACATCCAGAAATCGGCGGTGACTTCGGTGAGCAGTACAAATGTCAATGCGCCGAAAAGAACCATCGCACCCTGCGCAAAATTGAAAATCGAAGATGCTTTGAAAATCAGCACCAATCCCAAGGCGACTAACGAATACATAATGCCGGAGAGCAGGCCGCCGATCAGCACTTCGACGAAAAACAAAAAATCAACCATGCTCATCGCAGATGTCCTTTCATTGCGCGCCCAGATAGGCGGTAATCACATCCGGATCGGTACGTACCTCTTCAGGTCTGCCGTACGCGATTGACTCGCCGTGATCAAGCACCAGCACGTGATCCGATATGTCCATGACAACCCCCATGTCGTGCTCAATCAAAACCACCGTCGTGCCGAACTCGTCGTTGACATCCAGTACAAATCTTGCCATGTCTTCTTTTTCTTCGAGATTCATTCCGGCCATCGGCTCATCAAGCAGCAGAATCTTGGGCTCCATCGCCAATGCCCGACCCAGCTCAACGCGTTTTTGCAGTCCATACGGCAATCGGCCGACCGGTGTCTTGCGAATGCTCTGAATCTCGAGAAAATCAATCACATTCTCGACAAACTCTCGTTGACGAATCTCCTGCCTGAGCGCCGGGAAATACAAAGCCTCTTTCAAAAAGTTGGATTTAACCTTGATCATGCGGCCCGTCATAATATTGTCAAGCGTAGACATGCCGCGAAACAAAGCGATATTCTGAAATGTTCTGGCAAAACCCATGCGGGCGACCTGATTCGGCGAGACCGCAGTACGGTCTTTGCCCTCAAACAGAATCCGGCCTTCACTCGGCTTGTAGAATCCGCTGATGACATTGAGCATTGAGGTCTTGCCCGCGCCGTTGGGTCCGATAATGGAGAAGATTTCTCCCTTGTAGACACGAAAGCCAACTTGCTGCAGGGCTTTGACCCCGCCAAATGTCACAGAGATGCCATCGACTTCAAGAATCAGCTCGTCAAACGAGCGCTCAGCGACCGATGTCTCAAATGCCAGCGATGCGGTGTTTTCGACTGCCGCGTTCATGGCAAATCCGCTAGCTCGCCTGATCCAATGACTGAAACACCTGTGCATCCTGAATTTCGATATCGGCCGACATTTTCCCTTTGCGGCCATCCTCGAAGGTCACCTCGTTTTCGATATAGCCGCGCCCGGTATCAGAATACAGCGCATTGATCAGACTTTCGAAACGCTCAGAAATAATTCGGCGCCGGACTTTTCGAGTCCGCGTCAATTCACCGTCATCCGCATCAAGTTCCTTGTGCAGAATTAAAAACCGTTTAACTTGGGAACCTGCAATCTGGCGATCTTCGGCAAGGCTCTGATTCATTTTCTCGATGCATCCGCGTATCATGTCATACACCTGGGAATTCGACGCAAGCTCTTGATAGCTGGCATAAGGAATATTGTTCCGCTCAGCCCAATTTGAAACGGCTTCCAGATCAATATTGACAAATGCGCTCACGTAATCCTGACCGTCACCGAATGTGACAGCTTCCCGTATCTGCGGAAAAAATTTCAATTTATTTTCCAAAAACTTCGGCGCAAACAGTGTGCCGTCATTCAGTTTGCCCACATCTTTCACGCGGTCAATCACCTTCAAGTGCCCCTGATCGTCGAAATAGCCGGCATCGCCGGTCAATACCCAGCCGTCATCGGTTTTCGTCGATGCGGTCGCTTCGGCGTTTTTGTAGTAGCCTTGGAACACGCCGGGGCTGCTGTAGAGAATCTCGCCGGCCTCGGAAATGCGCACATCGACTCCCGGGAACGCCGGACCGCAGGTATCGGGCCGGACATCATTGTCCGCTTGGATGGTGATGTAAACCGATGCCTCGGTCTGTCCGTACAACTGCTTGACATTGATGCCAAGCGATCGGAAAAACTCAAATATCTCGGGACCAATCGCCTCGCCTGCCGTATACGCCAGGCGCAGCCTTGAAAACCCCATTGTGTTTTTCAAGGGCCCGTAGACCAGCACGTTGCCCAATGCATAGAGCAGGCGATCCATCGCGCTGACCGGCCGTTTTTCCAATAGATCCGTTCCGCAGCGCTTGGCAATCTCCATGAAGTAGGCAAACATTTTCTGTTTGATCTTGCTTGCATCTTCCATTCGCACCATGACCGATGTGAGGATATTCTCAAATATACGCGGCGGACTGAAAAAATAACTTGGGCCGATCTCACGCATGTCATGCATTACCGTGGCGGCGTCTTCTGGACAACTGACACAGAATCCTGCAACGATCGCCTGTGCATATGAAAAAATATGGTCTCCCACCCAAGCCATCGGCAAATATGCCATGCATTCCTCAGCCTCGGTGAGCTGATCGAACTCAATCGAAGCCAATACAGTCATCATGATGTTGCAATAGGACAGCATCACGCCTTTTGGGAAACCGGTGGTTCCAGAGGTATACAGGATTACAGAGATATCCGCAGCGCTTCCCTGATCAATCTCATCGCGCAGAAAATTGGCGTGTGCCTTTGCGAACTGATCGCCAGACTCGCAAAGACAGTCATAGCTGCAAAGATTATCGCCGCGATAATGACGCATGCCGCGCGGGTCATCGAAGTAAATTCGTTCCAGCCTGGGACAGTTCTCTGAGACTTCCAGCAGCTTGTCAACCTGCTCTTGATCTTCGACCAGCGCAAAGCGGATATCGGCATGGTCGATCACATACTCCATTTCCTGCGCAACGGATTCCTGGTACAGCGGCACCGGAATGCCGCCCAGGCATTGAACTGCCGCCATCCCCCAATAAAGCCGCGGACGATTGTCACCGACAATTGCGAACTTGTCGCCGCGCTTGAAGCCTTCTGCCGCCAAGCCGCACGCGATGCGCTCGACCTCGGCAGCGACTTCGTGCCATGTCCACATCTGCCATATGCCGAAATCCTTTTCCCGAATGGCCGGTCGGTCAGGTGAGACATGCGCTCTGTGGCGCAGATATTTTGGAAACGTATCGAGTTTGGAATCGTAATTCAAGGCAGCATGCCAATGTTGGCTAATTTGCTATTTGCGGTAAAGAAAACAGACTTATATGTAATTTCAATATCTGCGACCGCCAGTTCGTCATTGATACCAACATACTACTCGCCACGTTATGGCACATCCAAATTCTGCAATATATTATTTATTCGAAATGACAATGCGAAATTTACAAGCACTTTCATCAAGCCGTAATGTATGTCCGGAACCGCTTTATTTCGAGTTGTTTCTGACTCCTCGAAAAACTGCAATTAGGCCAGATTCCACCCGCGCAGCCAGCATTATTGCGCTGAATATCCAACCAAAAACAGATACTCGGCGAGTCTGCGACCGAACATCGCCGCAAGGCATGCGGCCTGACCGATAATTGGATTAATTCACCATCGCTCACGCTGAAATATTGGGCCAGAGATGGATGCCACCAAGTCTAATTTGGATCGCAATTCATATGCGACTTGATCGACTTTATATTGACGAGAGTCGAGTTGACAGAATTCGAGTGCGTTTATCGGTTACCATTTCAGGAGAAATCACGGCTTCGCCAAATGTATGCACTCTCCATATCCTACAAACTTCGAGTCAGCTCTCTAATGGCTACTTTGAATACATTATCTCGCCAAGTTTGAATTCTGTCCAGCAGACTGTCTTTCTCATCTGTATAAAAAAAGACGAAACCATCTTCAGCTATCGGAACAAACGTGGTTCGAATCTCTTCATCGTCTTTATCCCGAAAATCCAAAAATGGCGAACAAATTAAACTTCCATTAAACGGTTTGCCAAGTCCATGTATGGTAAAAACAAGCCGTGCTTGGCGCGAAGACCACTTAATGTTCATTGCGACCCATGAGCGGTATTCTGATGTTTCTGCAAAATACTTCAAATACTCATTTGCATTCTTTATGATCTGATATCGGTAGTAATAGTCGTTAGATGGATCTGAGCGATTCACAAATACAGATGCATTTCCGGCAATCTGATTTAGAGGATCTTGAACCTGTTGTCTTATCTCCTCTAATCGATCCTGTAGACTTGATTCCACCGCATTTGCAAGAGAAAAAACTTTCTTGTATTCTTCCGAACTCTTTTGCAAAATTTCTTTCGCTTTCTCACTGAGACCTTCCAGTACATTGGTAATACTATCTTCGGCGAGCAGCGATTCAGAAATATAGGTCGCTTTTCTAAACTGAACTTCCTGCAGACTGACAAAAAGCTCGACCAGTGGTATTAAGTTTCCGGAATCTGCCGCTTCCAGTGCATTGATATATCGAACCCTGTCATCTCTGTGAACGACGAGCGGAAATAGACTATCTTGTATCAGCGCAAGCGAGGCCAACGCTCTTGCCACCCTTCCGTTACCATCTTGAAACGGGTGGATTTGCGTAAAGCGATGATGAAGCCAAGCAGCCGTAACGTGGCTTTGAACACCTTTTGAAACATGATTTGAGTGAAATTCAATTAAACGTTCCATTTCGCGTGCGACGTGAAGAGGGTCACAGTATTCATAGGTAATGCCATCACGTGTTGGGAAATTAGCTTGACGCTTCCATTCACCTTTGATGAGCTCAACTTCTACGGCTCGTCCCAGTGAATCCACTGCTTCAGTAGTCTTTTGACTTCGAAGCAATATAGAATGCAACTCTTTGATTTATGAATTGGAAAGTTCGCGATTCCCCTTGACGAAATCGAACACTCCATCCAGCGCAGTCTTTTGGTCGTGCAGCAAACGCAGCACATATTCTTTGGGTGTTCGATTTGAATCAAATCTGGGGATATCTGCTTTGAACCCGTGTTCAATCAGTGTTTGTGTGAAACTTTTGAAACGGTTTGCTGGTGGCCGACTATTTTCGAAGAATTGCAAATGTAAGAATACCGCAAAACGGCAACGTGTGGCACCCTACTGCCGGGCAATCAGCATGGCATCTCCGTAACTGTAGAAACGAAATTCTTGGGATATTGCATGGCGATACGCCGTCTGCACACGCGCACCGCCGGCAAACGCACACACCAGCATCAGCAGCGTCGAGCGCGGCAGGTGAAAATTCGTGATCATGGCATCGACGACTTTGAATTGAAATCCGGGCTTGATGAAAAGACACGTCTCTCCGCTTGCGGGTCTAACGCTCCCATCTGTAAGCGCTGCATGCTCCAAAGTGCGAACCACCGTCGTTCCAACCGCAACCACACGCCCGCCTCTGGATTTGCAGCGATCGATGGATTCGCACAGCGCCGGCGTGATTTCAAAGCGCTCGCTGTGCAACACCTGCTGCTCGATGTGATCCTCACGAATCGGGGCAAATGTTCCCGCACCCACATGCAGAGTTAGATAAGACACCTCAATACCCTTGCGATGGATGTCATCCAGCAGTTTTTCGCTGAAATGAAGTCCCGCTGTCGGGGCGGCCACTGAACCCGGCTGCCGAGCAAACACAGTCTGATAGCGAATATAGTCCAGATATTCAGTTGCGCGGCGGACATAAGGCGGCAACGGTATGCGACCGAATCTTTCAACCAGCGCCCAAGCGGAAATTGTCGCATCGACCGCAAGCACAAACAAGTCTCTGCGACGCCCCGTGACTGTCAGCGCATGCTGCTGGCCGACAATAATCTGGTCGCCGGTTTTGATCGGCCGGTTCGCACTGGCTTGCGCCCAGATCAAATCGGCATCAACTATCCGCTCGATGAATACCTCCACCCGCCCGCCGGTCCGCTTCCGACCCTCCATGCGGGCGGCAATCACCCGTGAATCATTGCATACAATCAGGTCATGGGGAGACAGCAATTGACACAAATCAGCAAATTTGACCTCCTTGAACTGATTTGGCTGCTCACCGACTGCAAGCAGTCGGCTTTGGGTGCGCTCGCTGCTGGGGTATTGCGCAATCAGGTTTGCCGGCAGATCAAAATCAATCCATGCAGTTGAATCATCGCCGCTCATGAATCCTTGAGATGAACAGAGATTTATAGCGGACTGTCAGGATTCAGCGCCCACTCAGTCCACGAGCCATCGTACAAGCGCATCTCATTCTGGCGCACCTGATACAGCGACAGCAGCAGTATCGCAGCCGTCACGCCCGAACCGCAAGTCGCAACAACCGGTGCGTCAATGTCAATGATTTCGGACTCCATCAGGTCGCAAACTGCCGGAGCTGCTTTCAGCAGCCCTTTTTCATCCATCAGGTCGCCGTAGTAGATATTCTTGCTGTACGGGATATGTCCGCCGCGAAGATTGGGCCGCGGTTCCGGCTCAGCCCCGCTGAAGCGTCCGGCAGAGCGTGCGTCTATGACCGCCGTGGAACCGTCATTGTACGTCGTCAGCATTTCATTCCATGAAATCACCATTTGCCGGTCAAAACATGCCGTGTATTGGACCGACCCAAAATGCGGCACACCCGCCTCAACCGCACCCCCTTCGCTCTTCCATGCATTCAGCCCGCCATTCAGCACTTGCACACGAGCATGTCCAAAAGCCAAAAACATCCACCAAGCGCGTGCTGAGGCCACGCAGCGGCTGCGGTCGTAAACAATAATTCGGTCGTCATTGGCGATTCCCATTTCACCAATACAGGCAGCGAACTGACTCGCGGTCGGGAACATATGCGGCAAGTCGCTGGCCGGATCAGCAACTTTATCAATATCAAAATGAACCGCGCCGGGGATATGTTCCGCAGCATAAACAGAACTGGCATCCTGCGGTACATTTGGCAGATACCAAGTGGCATCGACAAATCGAACGCTGACGCTGCAGTGCAGCGCCAGCGCTTCGGTCGCAGACACTAATGGTGATTGTTTCATAACGTATTGCGTTTTCCGTAAAGCCGTCTTTTGGATTGACACGGGCCGATCGTCCAAATGAACTGTTTTGCTGCAGGCTAATCCGCGACAACTCCCCTTTCGCAGTGATTTTATTCGAGATGCATTCGGCTCGGCGAAAAAGTATGCAAGTACGCAAAATACAACCCTCATGACGCCATCTCAACCTCCGCCGCAATCTTCGGATACCACAAGCCAAGCGTCAGACCGCGGACAACCATCAGGGTCATGATTCCGAACCATAAGCCATGATTGCCCCACAGCGCCGACAGCCAGTATGCAACGGCGAAGAAGCAGGCAACCGCAATCAGCATGCCGTTTCGCATCTCAACAGTGCGTGTCATGCCGATATACACTCCGTCAAACAGATACGGCCAGACACAGAAAAACGGCGCAATGACCAGCCAGAACAAGTATTCCGAACAAAACTGGCGCACATCGTCGATACCCGTCAGCAAGCCGATGATGAATGGCCCGCCGGCGAGATATGCAAGTGAGAACAATGCGGCCACCGCCAACGACCAAAACAGGCATACAACCACAACCTCATTGAGCTTCTTGCGATTCTTTGCCCCATAGGCATTGCCCGCCAGCGCCTCAGCGGCGTGTGCAAATCCATCAAGCCCAAAGGACAAAAAGTGCAGCAAGTGCAGCAGTACCGCATTCGCAGCCAAGGCCACATCCCCCTGCTTGGCACTGGCCCACATGAAATAGATAAAGACGGATTCCAAACACAGTGTGCGAATCAGAATATTGACATTGACCTGCATCAAGCGAGCAAACCTGTCGCGCTGGAATATGTTCAGATAGCGGCTGCGGCCGACCGAAATTCCCGCCAGGCGGCAACAGATCCAAAGTCCGGCGGTCGCAGCGGTCACCTCGCTGATCAGTGTAGCGGCGGCCACCCCGGCAACTGACCAGCCAAAACCCAATACAAAAATCAGGTCAAGCACAATGTTCATCCCATTGAGCAAAATCTGCAGACCGAGCGCAATTCGCATTTTCTGCAACCCGAACAGCAAACCCAGATTCACGAGATTCAAGAAACCGAACACGATGCCCCATGATCGTATCTGGTAATAAATCAAGCCCTGCTCTTCGACCGGTTGCGAGCCGTCGAAAAACCAGAAAATGATGGAGCCGATTGGATTGCGCAACAGCACGATGACCAGGCCGATTGCAATGGCAACTGCCAATGCGCGCAGATAGGAAGCGCGAACCTCTTGTTTTTCGCTCGCGCCAAAATACTGAGCCACAATGCCCGTGGTGCCCATGCGCAAAAAGCCCATAAGCCACAGCATTGCGCTGAATATCAATGCCCCTAAAGCCACCGCACCGATATAGACTGCGCTGTCGAGATGGCCAACGACCGCCGTATCTACTGCACCCGCCAAAGGCAAGCTTAAGTTCGCAATCACGACCGGCCAAGTCAGTGCCAGCACCGTATGATGCAGTGCGCGGTGCGAGCGCACAAATTGACGAAGAGTATCCACCTGATCTGGGAATCGGCTTTGCTGCTTACAGTTGTTTCAGGCCAAAGGCAGAGCCATGAATCGCTTGAATTTGAGCGCTTGCCAGCAGGCGACTGTTATACAATTGCCGCATGGTCCATCCATTGCCGAGGTGGCGAAATTGGCAGACGCGCCGGACTCAAAATCCGGTGGTGGTGACACCGTGAGAGTTCGAGTCTCTCCCTCGGCACCAATGCTTCAAATACAGCCTGATCATGAAGTTTCTATACGATCTTTTTCCACTTATTCTGTTCTTTATCAGCTACAAGCTGTATGACATCTATGTGGCCACTGGTGTCGCCATTGTGTCGTCTTTTGTCCAGATCAGTGCGTTTTGGCTGTATACGAAAAGATTTGAGAAGATTCAGGTGGTCACGCTCATTCTGCTCATCGTATTTGGCGGCCTCACAATACTGCTGCGGGATCCGCTGTTCATCAAATGGAAAACAACGATCGTGAATTGGCTGCTCGCAGCAGTTTTTTTCCTGACGCAGTTCGGCACCAAGCGCACCGTCTTCGAAATGATTGGCGACTCAAAAGTTGCATTGCCCAAACACATCTGGAAATCCATGAATTTGCACTGGGCTTGGTTTTTCACTTTTATCGGCGCCCTGAACATTTATGTCGCCTTCTATTACAGACCCGACCTCAGTGAGGTCGTGCGCGAAGAGGTCTGGGTGAATTTCAAAGTTTTTGGTGTTCTGGGATTGACTTTCGTATTCCTGATTCTGCAGATGATTCTGATCAGCCGCAAACTGTCGAACGAAGACAAGGCCGCACTGGAGCAAAAAGAACTGGAATAAACACAACCGTACCGGCAGGCTCGCAATGGTTTCATTGCCTGCCGATGACCGCGCCGGACAGACGCACCCTGCCCGAGTCCGGCGGGAAAGTTCATTTCAGCTGGCGCGCTTTGCCACTCTCGCTTGCGTCAGATTTCTCAGGACGTATTGCAAAATACCCTGATTCTCATAATATTCCCATTCGCGCGGTGTATCGATACGCACAACGACGTTGAAATTCTGATGGGTGCCATCATTGCGCGTTGCATTGACCTGCAGGTGCTTGGCGCCTTTCGTCAATCCGCTGAAGTGAAATACCTCTTCGCCGGTCAATTCCAGCGTATTGCGCGTATCGCCGGTCTCGAACTGCAGTGGCAAGATGCCCATTCCAACCAAATTTGAGCGATGGATTCGCTCATAGCTCTCGACAATGACGGCGCACACCCCGAGCAGCAGCGGCCCCTTGGCGGCCCAGTCGCGCGAGGATCCAGAGCCGTATTCCGCGCCGGCGATGACAATCAAGGGCGTTCGCTCTCGTCGATACCGGACCGAGGCGTCATAGATCGTCATCTGCTCTCCGGACGGCATATGGCGGGTCCAGCCGCCTTCGGTGCCGGGTGCGATTTCATTGCGCAATCGCACATTCGCAAAAGTGCCTCGCATCATAACTTCATGGTTGCCGCGTCTGGAGCCGTACGAATTAAATTCAGATCGACTGACGCCATGTTGAATGAGATACGCACCGGCGGGACTGTCTGGCATGATCGAGCCAGCCGGGGAAATATGATCGGTGGTGACGCTGTCGCCCAAGATTGCCAAAGCTCGTGCGCCTGTGATTGGCTTGATGTTACTCTCAAATTTCCTGATGTTTTCGAAATATGGCGCTTTTCGGATGTAGGTCGAAGAAGCTTCCCAGTCATAAAGACTGGAATGCTCGACGGGAATTTTGGCCCAATTGGTGTCGCCTTTGAATACATCGACATATTTCGATTGATAAATGGTGTTGGTTACATGCTGGTCAATGACTTCATGAATCTGCTCGCTGGTCGGCCAGACATCCTTGAGGTAGATTTCTCGGCCGTCCGCGCTGGTTCCCAATGGCTCACGGGTCAGATTGATGTGCATGGACCCGGCCAAAGCATAGGCGACAACCAATGGCGGCGAAGCGAGAAAATTCATGCGGACAGCAGCATGCACACGGCCTTCAAAATTGCGGTTGCCGGACAGCACTGAGCAGACTGTCAGGTCACTTGCCTTGATGCCTTCTGCAACAGGCTCCGGCAAGGGCCCAGTATTGCCGATGCAGGTGGTGCAACCATACCCCACAACCGAAAACCCGAGCCGCGCCAGTGGTTCAAGCAAATTCGAGTTTTTCAGGTATTCGGTCACCACTTTCGAACCGGGCGCCAGCGAGGTTTTCACCCACGGTTTCACCGCCAGGCCCGCGGCCACCGCGTTTCGTGCCAGCAAGCCGGCGCCGACAATGACTGCGGGATTGGACGTATTGGTGCAGCTGGTAATCGCTGCGACCACAATATCGCCGTCACTCAGTTCCATGGACTCCCCGTCAAGTTTGATTTTTGCCGTCCTCGCGGCGCTGTCAGTCGGCTCGCGCGCCGCGAGGTGATCCTTCACCGTCGCACTCGCATCACGCAGCAGCACACGATCTTGCGGGCGTTTCGGACCGGCAAGACTTGGTTCGATCCCAGTCACGTCAACTTCAACCACCTCATTGAACTGATAGTTGTCTTCGGCAGACGACTTCTCGCGAAACATGCCCTGGTGCTTCGCGTAGGCCTCAACCAAGGCGATGGTGCGATCTGAGCGGCCCGTCAGTCGCAAATAGTCGATCGTTGACTTGTCGATCGGAAACACACCGCAGGTTGCGCCATATTCGGGCGCCATATTCGACAGGGTTGCCTGATCAGAGACTGACAGATGGTCAAGTCCATCACCGAAAAATTCGACAAACTTGCCGACAACGCCATGCTTGCGCAATGCTTCAACTACAGTCAGCACCAGATCGGTCGCGGTTGCGCCTTCCGGCAGCGCGCCACGCAAGCGGCAGCCGACAATCTTCGGGAGCAGCATGGCAATCGATTCACCCAGCATTGCAGCTTCCGCCTCAATGCCGCCAACCCCCCAGCCGAGAACACCGATGCCATTGATCATGGTGGTGTGCGAGTCGGTACCCACCACTGTATCTGGATAAGCATGCCACTTGCCATCGACCTGCTGCTCGGCAATCACGGATGCCAAGTATTCAAGGTTGACCTGATGCACAATACCCGTTGACGGCGGCACCACAGAAAAGCGGTTGAACGAATTCTGTCCCCAGCGCAGGAACGCATAGCGCTCAGCATTGCGGCGATACTCCAATGCGGTATTGAGGTCGATTGCATTTGAACTGCCAAAATGATCCACCATGACCGAGTGGTCAATCACCAGGTCGGTGCGAATCTGCGGATTTACAGCCTTCGGATCATAGCCGATTTCGTCAATTGCATCGCGCATGGCGGCCAAATCAACGATAGCGGGTACACCGGTAAAATCCTGCATCAGCACCCTGGATGGCGAATAGCCAATATCAATTACAGGATGATTATCGGCATCCCAATTCGCAAGCGCACGGATTTGATCGGCGGTGACATCCACGCCATTTTCATTGCGGAGCAGATTTTCCAGCAGCACCTTGAATGAATATGGCAATCGGACAAGATTGAATTGATCCGAAAGTTTCTGCAAAGAGTGTATTTCGTAAGTTCGATCGCCTACCTGCAGATTGCTTTTGGTTTCGAAGCTATTTTCCATTTGAATGTATCGGTCGGTTTAAGTTGGCGTAATTATCACAAATACAAGCGCGAGTCGCTGGCATCGTCCGCCGTATCTTCAGCCTGGTTGAGGCGCAGAGCAGTTTTAACTATTTTCGGTACTCGCAGGCACGAGCAAATTGATCATGCGTCATGCGGCAAAAATAGCGGAAGCACAAAGGGGTGGCAACTGAATCAATTCAATTAATTCCGGCGGTTTTTCAGTCGCTTTCTTGCTTTGCAAACGGCTTTGATGTAAATTTGAATTATAAGTCAGCTGCTGTTGAAGAATAGGACTTTCAGCACCCGTACTGCGCACCGGTTCGCACTTGCGATTTCAATCCTCACAATATTGTATAATTTTAAAATTCAACTAATTGATATTGCTTGTTATATCAGTGAATAAGAAGAATGTCGCAGAGCAAAATCACGTCAAAAAACCAAATCACCCTGCCGAAACCAATCCGGGAGGTTCTTGGGGTAAAGCCTGGAGATCGCGTTCGATTTTTCATATTGGACAATGGTCAAGTCCGAATTGCCGCTACACGCCCATTGTCAGAATTGCATGGCATTTTAAAATATGAAGGACCGCCGATATCGCTTGAAGATATGGAAAAGTCAATTGTGGAGGGTGCGTCTGATACATGGCGGCATTTGCCATAAACTTCAAAGTGACGCTTCGCAGGCTGTGATGAACCACAGACTGTGATGAACTCTTGTCAGCGAGTGGCTGTTGAGGAAAGCAAGTCTGTTCCGCAACGTATGCATCGAATTCAAATCGACGAATAGCAGTAGTCTGCAAACTTGTTTGCTGCGCGTTTGGCGTAGTTGCGATAACTCATCGTGCTGTACATCGGGTGCGTGTCGTCCAGCAAACCTCGAAATGTGCGCGTATAGGTGTCCGGAAAAAACTTCAGCTCAGTCTCGCAGAGATACGGGATTCCGGTGTCCTTATCGAGCACAATATCATGGGCATAGAAACCCGGGCCATAGACTGCTTCAATGTCTTCGACCATCGCAAGCAATCTGTTCTGGTTGCTGGTGACGATTTTTTGGTAGATGTGATCAATCAAATTCGGGTTGGGCGGTGTGTTCCGATCCCGCGCCTCAGGCCTTTGCTCCTCGCAGTCGCGTGCTCTGATAATGAATTTGACGACTCTGGAGCCGATGCACATCATTCGCAGCGACGTGAAATACGTCTTGTTCTGGAACGCGATGCGCGTGTCAATAAATTCTACATTGTAACGCCCGCTTTCGAGCTGCTCGTAGGTGTTGGTGACAGTCGCGGAGTTGGGGTAGCCGCCACCCAAACTGAAAATCTTGCGCTGCCCAGAGGGTGGCGGATTTTGCTTGGGTACTGAAATACCGTGCTCTGCGAGCAAAGTGTTAGTTATTTTTCTGCAGCCGACAATATCACCTAGACGGCGAGAATTGAATATCAGGGAAATAGATTTTTCCAGATGCTGAGGCAGAGTATAAATCCAATTGCCTGCGCCTTCGACAAGCAAGTTGATCAGGATATTGGGTGTGCCGTCGGTACGCAGATTGCGCTGAAGGGATTCACAGTCATGCACAAAGACGGAGGCAAATTCATGGCGACTGAGCCGCTGGCAGAAATGCGGAAAAAAACGATCGACCCGCACTTTGTTGCGGCAGCGCAACGGGGGGGGGTAACGCGAAAAGTCTGCAATCAATACGTTTGCTTTTGGCTTTCGCGGCTGAATGAGACCAGTCACAGAATTCGCCAGCCATATATTGAAACGTGCTTTCTGTTCAGTATTCATTTGAGCGGCTCAGCATGTGCATCAAGATTTCACCAAAACTTATGGATTGCACTCCCTCGAAAAGAAAATTCGTGATTAAGGCTTGACCACGCCCACCCTGCGTGGTCGGTCTCGGCAATCACAGTACCAATCACCCATCGATTTCTTTTTATGCCTGATTCATCCAGCACTGACAGAAAATCAGCAGCAGACTGCTGATTCCGGAAAACCGATGCGCTGAGCGCCAAGATCCTGTCTGAAAAACCACTGGCTTGCTAGCAATGCAAGATTCATTCGTTTATAGTTGATTATTTTGCTCCCTTTCTCTGATTGCATTTTTTGCTAATCATTCGGCAATTGTCCTCATTTGTCTTTCCATTTTTTGACCACGGTATGATGTGATCCGCGTCCATTTCCTCAATTGGAAACCATTTCCCGCATTCGGCGCATATGCCTTCTTGCTTTTCATATAACCTTTTGCCTCATCGCAGGGGTAAATGCTCGAATGTTGAGATGTCATTCATTTCCATTGAGCAGGTAAGGGTAAATACCTGAGTTATTTGTTACGTCGTCATCTAAAACCATGCGGACGGTTTCTTTCTCAATAACAGCAGGATTCAGATCAATATCTTTAAACCGGTTATAAAGCGGACCCCATTCAACACCCTTCATATATTTGCGATATGTTGTAAATGTCGCGTTCACCCAATCAATAACCGATCGGAAGTGGGTCCACAGCGCAACAGCATTATTGTCGTTCTGATGTTTCGACATGTAACCTTCAACATCGCCGTCACTTATCCAGCGGACCGCAGTTTCAAGATAGTCTTGGCGAATGCTTGAACCTTTCAGAAGCCTGTTGCCGATTGCATAGGCTGGACAGCCAGGACGGCTGAAACGTCTCTTGGCATCCGACACCCAAGAACCATGATAGACTGCGTTTCTGAGCTCTTGCTTGGTCAATGTTTCACCAGCGATGTTGATAGTTTCAAACCACTTGAGTTTTTCGCTGTCGGCGCCAGTGCAGAGGTAGACTGTGAGCTTGTAGTTGAGAATACGCTCTTTCTCGTCACTTTGCAGACTGTGGAATGCCATGCCGCCTATCGAGAATGAGCCGTCTACATACTGGCAAATCGCTATGGTGCGCTGCTGACCGTCAATAATCTCGAACGTGTTGTCGCCGCGGTCCGCCCAATACATCAGGTTCAAAGGAAAGTTCTTTTGCACAGTCCCAATGACCGCGTCGTGCTGTTTGTCTTTATAGACAAATTCACGCTGATATGGCGGACGAATGTCAAGCTTGCCACTGTAACCAAAAAATCCGCCATCCCCGTCATCGCTATAGCCTTGAACGAGATCTCCGACTGTAAGCTCTAGCCTTTCAATCTTCATGGCAACGACTCTGGTTTGCGATTGCGGATGATGATGCGGCGATATTTTGCCGTGCCTCGCAAATCAGGACCCCGTCCACGCCATTCAACTCGGTGATCATCCATCCCCAAAATTCTAAATTGCTCTGGGTTGTATTTGTCCAAGAAGGTAATCGGCACACCCATGACACCATCCCAATCCATCGGGATTTCGGCGGTCTTGTCAACGTTGATTGCGTCATAGTTGTCGTAATGCGGGTATTCTTCCGGTGAGTAGCGTTTGAAGAGGATCAACTCTTCACGTCGTTTCTTGTGATCAAGGTTGGTGAACCAAAACACCCCGGAAACCCGAATCATACCCTCCTTTTTGTCCAAGTCAGTTGCGTAGTCAGCGTAGTTGCTCAAAAAATGTGCGCAGTTTCGCCTGAATCCATTTCCGAGCCACATCTTGTTCTGTTTAATGAGCGGGAATATCTCCTTATAGGTAATGGCATGTTGGTGGCCGATGATCAAAAACTTCTTGTCGTATTTCACCAGCTGTGCCACATATTCACGGAACAGAGAAAACGGCGGGTTTGTCACCACAATATCTGCTTGATTCAGAATTTCGATACACTCCTTACTACGAAAATCGCCATCTCCGTGCAAGTGCTTGATACCTACGTCTTCTGCTCTTGGTGTCACATCTCCATCTCGAAAGCCGTCATACTCAAGCATGATTGCACGTTCGGCATCATGTCGCGAAAACAGATCTCGCTCTTGATTTTTGTAGCACGTGGTAATCAACTTTTTCAAACCGAGATACGTGAAATTGTGGCTAAAATAGTGAAAGAAATTGCTCACGCGAGGGTCGTCGCAGTTGCAGTAGACTATCCTGTCCTTGAAGTGATCTTTGTAGTGCCTTAACTCGTTTTCGATATCTGCGAGCCGCGTATAAAATTCATCTTTCTTCGCTCTTTTGGCTGCGTGAAGAGGACTAATCATTATTACGATTTTGTCATTAATAAATTTTGACTGATGCAGACAAACTGCGTTGGGTAAGCTAATCAATTGCGCTTGCATCTCTGTTTTGACGTACTTGAGTGCAGCCAGCTCCGCGCGGCGAAGCCATCATCATTTGAAGAAACGAAAATCAATAATTATTCTTATCAGATGCTTATCACTTTTTCCAAAAGGCAGCCATATTTAAGGCATTATGCTCTTATTTTTCTATCGAAACAATTAGCCCAGCTTGCTGAGCATGGTCTGATTGACCAGCTGCGTGACCGAAGCATTCATCACTTCGAGCAGCGGCAGCGGCCAAACCCCCAGAATCAGCACAAATGCCGCTAAAACACCCAATGTGATCATCTCTGTACGGTTGAGATCTTTCAGTGAAGCCACCGCTTCGTTGACAATCTTTCCATAAATGACGCGCTTGTACATACGCAGTGTATATGCAGCGCCCAGAATCAGCGTGAGTGCCGCGATCGCGGCAACCAGAGCGCTTTCCTGAAACGCGCCAATTATCACCAGCAGCTCGCCGACAAATCCAGAAGTGCCCGGCAAGCCGACATTGGCCAGGGTAAACAGCATCATCAATGCGGCAAATTTAGGCATGCTATGCGCCACACCGCCATAGGTATCGAGCTTTCTTGAATGCAGACGATCATACAATACGCCCACACAAAGAAACAGGGCGCCTGAGACAAACCCATGAGATATCATCTGCACGATCGCGCCGTTGATCGCATGCTCGTTGAACAGAAAGAATCCCAAGGTCACAAATCCCATATGCGAAATCGACGAGTAGGCAATCAGCTTCTTCATGTCAGTCTGTGCCAGCGCCACCAAGGCAATATAGACGACCGCAATCAGCGACAGCACAATGATAGGCCACGCGAAATAATGGGATGCATCCGGCAAAATCGGCAAAGAAAATCGCAGAAAACCGTACGCGCCCATCTTCAGCATCACCGCCGCCAGTATCACTGAGCCGCCGGTCGGCGCCTCCACATGCGCATCCGGCAGCCAGGTGTGCACCGGAAACATCGGAACCTTGACAGCAAAAGCAGCGAAAAATCCGATAAACAGCAAAATCTGCGGCAGCAGCGGCAGGCGCAGGCCATGCCACTCGCGTACGTCGAAACTTGAGTCGCCAGCGTTATAGAGATACAAAAAGGCCACCAGCATCAGCAGTGATCCAAGCAGCGTATACAGGAAAAACTTGATCGTCGCGTAAACGCGATTGTCGCCGCCCCAAATTCCGATAATCAGAAACATCGGAATCAGCATGCCCTCCCAGAAGATGTAGAACAGCACCGCATCAAGCGCGGAGAAAACCCCGATCATGAAGCCTTCGAGCAGCAGAAAAGCAGCCATATAGTGCGCCACACGATACTGTACGTTATGCCAGGCAGCGATTACCACCAGTACTGTCAGCAGGGTTGTCAGCAATATCAGAGGCAGTGAAATGCCATCGATACCGATGGCATAATGGATATTGAACACATCGACCCACTCAAACTGCTCCAGAAATTGATACTCGGCCGTGCTCTTGTCGAAACCAAGATAAAGCGGTATGCTTGACACAAAGGTTGCTGCTGAGAAACCCAATGCCAGCTTTTTGGCGGTCTGCGCACGTTGCGAGCCCGCCGCCAGAATCAGCAGTCCGCCGACAATCGGCAGCCAGATGACCAGACTCAACTGTCCAAAAGATGTCAGCATAATCAGACCGCTAGCGGGCAATAAACCAGGTGATCAGCAGGAACAAACCGATAATCATGGCAAATGCGTAGTGGTAGACGAAGCCTGTCTGTACCACCCGCAGGCTAGCCGACATACGCTTGACAGCTCGCGCTAGGCCATTGACCGCCCATCCATCAATGACGCGAACATCCATCACGCGCCACAGCATGCTGCCCAACGAGCGTGTGCCGCCGCAGATGACCGTCTCGTTGAATTCATCAAACCCATATTTGCGATCCAGCACCAGCCACAAGCGTTGAAACCGGTGTTGAATGCGCTCCGGCAAATCCGGCCGCAGCATATACAGATACCAGGCCGTCGCGATGCCGGCGATCGCCAGCCAGAATGCCGGCGTAAAAATGGCATGCACAACCATATGCTGCAGCAGTCCAAATCCAGAATATTCGGCCAGCTCGCTGCCCATCATTGCGACGCTGTCGTTTTGCGGGGCGACAAAGATTGACTGGCGATAGAAGTCTCCAAATAGCATCGGCTCGAACAGCATCGCTCCAGCGATGACTGACGGAATCGCCAATGCGACCAGCGGCAGCGTGATCACCCAAGGCGATTCTTTCACATGCTGCAGCTGTTCCGCAGACATGCGCGGCTGTCCGTGGAAAACCGCAAACAGCAGACGGAAAGAATAAACCGCCGTGACAAAAACCCCGAGACTGACTGCGAAATACGCAAAACCGCTGCCCGGCACACTGCTCAAGTGAACCGTATGAATGATCGCATCTTTCGAAAAGAATCCTGCAAATGGCGGTATGCCCGTCAGCGCCAGCGAGCCGATCAATGCGGTCCAGTATGTAATCGGCATGTATTTTTTCAGCCCGCCCATCTGCCGAATATCCTGACAGTGATGCAAGGCAACAATCACCGAGCCTGCCGCCAAAAACAGCAAGGCTTTGAAAAACGCATGCGTAGTCAGATGGAAGATACCGGCTGCATAGGCCGAGGCGCCAAGCGCGACGGTCATATACCCAAGCTGAGACAATGTTGAGTATGCCACAATTCGCTTGATGTCATTTTGCACCAACCCGATCAAAGCCATTGACAGCGCGGTAATGGCACCGATCGTAATCACGACTGTCAGTGCAATTTGCGAAAGCTCAAAAATCGGCGACATGCGCGCCACCAAAAAAATACCCGCAGTGACCATCGTGGCAGCATGAATCAGTGCCGAAATCGGTGTCGGACCTTCCATCGAATCCGGCAGCCAGACATGCAATGGTACCTGCGCCGATTTGCCCATGGCGCCTACGAACAGAAGCAGCGCAATAATCGTCACCCAGTGCCAATGCACACCGTCGAATGCCTCGACGGTCATATTCGCCACTTGCGGCAAAACTTCGAATGCGGCTTCGTATTCAAGCGAGTCGACCACATAGAATACGGCTGCAATCGCCAGAATAAAGCCGAAATCACCGACTCGGTTGACCAAAAAGGCTTTCATATTGGCATAAATCGCCGTATCGCGATCAAACCAGAAACCAATCAGCAGATAAGAGACGACACCGACACCTTCCCAGCCGAAGAACAGTTGCACGAAGTTGTTCGCCATCACGAGCATCAGCATCGCGAAAGTGAACAGGGCGATATAGCAGAAAAACCGCTGATAGCCGGAGTCGTCGCGCATATAGCCAATCGTGTAGATATGCACCATCAGCGAGACAAATGTGACCACCGCCGCCATGCCAGCCGACAGCTCATCAAGCATAAAGCCGATCTGAATGCTCAGCGAGCCGCTTTGCCCCCAGACATAGAGCGTCTCATTGAAGGACTGTCCGCCCAGCACATTGAACAGTGCAAACAGCGACAGCGCCAAAGAGATGCCGACACCGCCGATACAGATGCGATGTGTCGCGGTGCGTCCAAGCTTTTTGCCAAACAGCCCGGCAACGACTGCGACTGCCAGACAGCTGAAAGGAATCATTGAATACCAAAATAACATCGAAATGTGCTGTCGAGCCTGCGCTGTGAATGAAGGGTTTAGCCGCTGAGCTGATTGAGATCATCGACGTTGATCGTGCGGCGATTGCGAAACAGAACGATCAGTATCGCCAGCCCGATGGCAGCCTCGGCAGCCGCCACTGTCAGAATAAAAAAGACAAAGACCTGACCGGCAATATCCTGCAAGTAGTGCGAAAAAGCGACAAAATTGATGTTTACCGCCAGCAGCAGCAGTTCAATGGCCATCAGCAGTATCACAACATTTTTGCGATTCAGAAATATTCCGACCACCGATATGGAAAACAAGATGGCAGCCAGGATCAGATAGTGTGACAGCGGTATCATGACTTCTTGCCATTTGAGTCAGTCGGTGACTCGCTGTCCATGGATACAATCCGCAGCCGTTCTTCTTTGCGCACCGCGACTTGCTTGTGCGGTTTCTGATAACGGGTATCTGGACGCCTGCGCAAGGTCAGTGAAATGGCCGCGATAATTGCGACCAGCAAAATCACACCGGCAATCTCGAAAGGAAAAACATATTCGGTATACAGCACCTCGCCCAGATGCTGCGTGTTCGAATAAGTCTCGCTTTGACCCGACGGCCGTGGCAGAGCGTCCTCGCTGAATTCATGCGCCTTGAGTATAAACACCATCTCCAATACCAGCAGCACCGCCACAATGCCGCCGATCGGCAAATATTCGCCAAAGCCTTCCTTCAGGCGTGTCAGATTGACATCCAGCATCATCACCACAAACAGGAACAGCACCATCACCGCGCCGACATAGACGAGCACCAGTACGATGGCCAAAAATTCCGCCTCCAATGTGATCCAGATCGCCGCGGCGCTGAAAAATGCCAAAACGAGAAACAATGCTGCCTTGACCGGATTGCGTATGGTGATCACCATACAAGCGGCGAACAGCAGAACCGCGGCAAAAAAGTAAAAACTGAACTGCAAAAATGTCATTGAGCTGATTCCGACACCAGCCTAGCGATACGCGGAGTCCGCTTTCTTCGCTTCCGCAATGCGCGCTTCATGCTCATCGCCCACCGCCAGCAGCATTTCTTTCGTCATGATGTTATCGCCCCGATTCTCAAAGTGGAACTCATGAATGTCGGTTTCCACAATAGAATCCACCGGACAGGCCTCCTCGCAAAATCCGCAATAAATGCACTTGAACATGTCAATGTCATAGCGCGTCGTCCGGCGCGTGCCATCGCTGCGCTCTTGCGACTCGATGGTGATTGCCAGTGCCGGACAGACAGCCTCGCACAGCTTGCAGGCAATGCATCGCTCCTCGCCATTGGGATACCTGCGAAGTGCATGCAGCCCGCGAAAGCGCGGCGACTTCGGCGTTTTTTCCTCCGGATAGAACACCGTAACCTTGTCCTTGAATAAATGACGGCCGGTAAGACGCAGCCCGCGAAACAGCTCTAGCAGCAGAAATGTCTTGAGATGACGCTTGATCCAACTACCCATAGCGCATACCTGTCATTCAAAAATGAAGCCCAGCGGCGTATAGAACTGAAACGCGCCGATCACGAAAATCCAGAAGATGGTCACCGGAATAAACACTTTCCAGCCAAGGCGCATGATCTGATCATAGCGATACCGGGGAAACGTTGCCCGCAGCCACAAAAATACGAACATCAGCAGCGCGACTTTGCCAAACAGCCAGAAAAATGGCGGAATCCAAGTAAACGGAGCGACATCAAACGGCGCATGCCAGCCGCCCAGAAACATGATCGCCGCCAGCGCTGAAATCAGCACCATGTTGGCGTATTCAGCAAGGAAGAATACCGTAAAGGTCATTCCTGAATACTCAACATGAAAACCCGCGACAATTTCGGACTCTCCCTCTGCCACATCAAATGGCGCTCGGTTGGTTTCTGCGACACCCGAGATGAAATAAACTGCAAACAGCGGCAGCAAAGGCCAAACATACCACTGATGAATGCCGCCGGTCTGCGCGGTGACGATCTGCACAAGATTCAGGGAACCGGCCGCCATCAGCAACCCGACCAACGCGAAGCCCATCGCAATTTCGTAGGCG
The DNA here is from genome assembly GCA_965200545.1 of Arenicellales bacterium. Taxonomy (GTDB): domain Bacteria; phylum Pseudomonadota; class Gammaproteobacteria; order Arenicellales; family JAJDZL01; genus JAJDZL01. The sequence goes on from CBDAUJ010000003.1 coordinate 505,831, forward strand.
ACGATTTGCGCTGCAGAACGCATGGCGCCCAAAAAGGCATACTTGGAATTAGATGCCCATCCGGCAATGATCACGCCATAGACACCCAATGAGGTCAGTGCCAGGATATACAGAAGACCGGCATCAATATTTGCCAGTACCAGCGTGTCGGTAAACGGTACCACCGCCCAAGCCGCCAGTGCCGGTGCGAGCGACAGAACCGGTGCCGACAGAAACAAAAAGCGATTGGCATTCGAAGGAATAACGATTTCCTTGAATGCGAGTTTCAGCGCATCCGCAATGGGCTGCAGCCAGCCTTTGGGACCCACGCGGTTGGGACCCACGCGCACTTGGATGTAACCGATTATTTTGCGTTCTGCGTAGGTTACATAAGCCACACACAAAAGAAGCGGAACCAAAATGGCAACGATCTTGGCTAAATTCTCAAGCAAAAACTGAAAACCGCCGGGCAAACTGCCCCAGATAGACATGGCCCAGCTCATATACGTTCCCGCGGTTCGACCCGCACTTCGGCACCCATTGCCGCTGATGGAGCGCAGGCGACGCCTGCAGGAAAACAAACACAGCCTGGCACCACCCGGCGGTCTGTGGCGGCTGTGCCATGGATGCAGTGCAACTCGTGACACAGCGTGACCGCAGCGCCATCCTCAATGCCCAGCGCATTGGCATCTTCAGGATGCAGTCGAATTTGCGTCTGAGCGGCATCGGCTGTCTCTTGCAGCGGCCGACAGCGGCGCACAATTGAATCGGTGCTGTAGATCAGCGGATCCGAAACCAGCTCATAGCGCCCGGGAGTTCTGACGCTGGCGGTCTGGGCGCATGGGATCTGATTTTGATCGGCTTCCACTGGCCGATAACCGGCAACGCCCTGCATCGGACTCGCCTGTGCAACAATATCTTGAGTGGTAATGTAATCGAAACCCGGCAGCTCAAAAAGATTGCCCAGTACCCGCAAGATTTTCCAGCCCGGACGGCTTTCGCCGCGAGGCGGCGCCGCGGCCATTGACTGCTGGATCACACCTTCATAATTGATCATGGTACCGGTGTTTTCAGTGAACGGCGCAATCGGCAGCGCCACATCAACATAGTCCGGAATCTCGTCGTGCCATTGCAAGCTGACGACAAAATCCGCCTTGCGAATCGCATCATGCGCATGCAAGCCGTCGGCCATATCTTTGTCCGGCTCCACATCAAACAGCAAATAGCCGGCGCGCCGATTGTGAACCATTTGCCGGGCATTGAGGCCGATGGCGGCCGTCGTGCCAGCGTTGTGCTCGCGGTGCGGAATGCAGCCTGCGACCCAGGCAGCCGCACTGTTTGCCGGCGGCAAGGTTACCAGCGCCGCCTCAGTCAGCCGCGAGAGGTGAACCGCCAGGCGCTCAATGCAGCTGTACATGGAATGCGAAAGAACCGTCTGTCCCAATACAATCGCACGCGTGCCGCCGCATTCGCAGAGCAGTCGCGCAGTCTTTCGGCACTCGTCGTTGAGCGGAAAGTCTTCGGCGCCGCTGAGAAATTTTTCAGAAATATCAGTCGGCAACTCCACCTGCCTGAATTCGCAGACGGCCTGCAATACCCGTGCCAGCGCATAGGGCATCAGGCTCGGCGTCACATGAATGCTCGCGTCAATCGGAAAATTCTGTTCCCAGTCCATCGGACTGAGGGTTGCGACAGCCGCGCCGGTGTTCACCGCTTTGCGTATCCGAACGCCCAGCAGCGGCTGTTCCTTGCGGATGTTCGAGCCAATCAGAAAAACCGACTTCAAGGATGCAAACGAGGCAATCGAAAATTTCGATCCCGGATACATCGGCGCACTGTCATCCGCCGAAAAATCGATCTGCCGCAGACGATGATCAACGTTGGGGCAGCCGAGTGAGCGCATCAGCTTCTGCAGCAGATAAAACTCTTCAAACGTGGCCAGTGGAGAAATCAGCGCCCCCAGCTGCGACGCACCCTGAGTATCGATAATCTTGCGGAACCCCTCGACTGCGGCCGCCAGCGCCTGCGACCAAGGAACAGGCGCCAGTGCACCGGACAAAGTCCGCATCTGCGGCTGCACCAGCCGATTGTTGCCAATGAGCGCATCGTAGCTGAAGCGGTCACGGTCGGCAATCCAGCATTCATTGATCGAATCGTTGTCTCTGGGCAAGACGCGCTTGACTTCATTGCGCAGCGTTTGCACTGCTATATTGGTGCCTAGACAGTCATGCGGACTGACCGCATCATGACTGATCAGTTCCCACGAGCGGGCCGCGAACCGATATGGCTTTGAGGTCAGGGCGCCGACGGGACAGAGGTCAATGACATTGCCAGAGACTTCGGAATTGACTGCACCGTGCAAAAAAGTATCGATTTTCAGGTGCTCGCCGCGGCCGGTGATGCCGAATTCCATCACCCCGCCAACTTCCTCGCCAAATCGCACACAGCGAGTGCAGTGAATGCAGCGTGTCATCTCGGTTGCGATCAGCGGTCCGATATCGTGATCCGCCACAACCCGTTTTTTCTCGTCGAAGCGCGACCGATGTCCGCCGTACCCCATCGAATGGTCTTGCAGCGGACATTCACCGCCCTGGTCGCAGATGGGACAGTCCAGCGGATGATTGATCAGCAAAAACTCCAGCGTGTCTTTCTGCGCCGCGACGGCATTGGCCGACATCGTCTGTACTTTCATGCCCTCCATCACTGGCGTCGCGCAGGCTGGCAGCGGTTTAGGCGCTCGCTCGACCTCAACAAGGCACATGCGGCAGTTGGCGGCCACCGACAGTTTATGGTGGTAGCAGAATCGCGGAATATAAATGCCGGCTGCGTCCGCGACTTCGATGATCATGCAACCCGGCGGCGCCGCCAATTCCTGCCCATCAATTTCAACCGTTACACGGTCAATCGTTTTTGTCGCAGTTTCTGCCATTGCTTTCTCGCTTATGCCGCCAATTGTGCCGATGCAATCTTTGCCTCAAATTCGTGGCGGTAGTGTTTGACAAAACTCTGTACCGGCCAGGCTGCCGCATCGCCAAGCGCACAGATTGTACGCCCTTCTATACGATTGGCAATATCGACCAGCTGATCAATTTCCTCAAGCGCCGCCTGCCCCTTGCGGATACGCTTGACGATTCGATACAGCCAGCCGGTGCCTTCTCGGCACGGTGTGCACTGCCCGCAAGATTCCTCCCAGTAGAAATACGCTATGCGTTCCAGCACTTCCACCATGCACGTCGACTCATCCATGACAATCACCGAACCGGCACCGAGCATCGAGCCGGCCTGCGACAGTGAGTCGTAGTCCATGCTGCAGTCCATAATGATCTCGCCGGGCAGCACCGGTACCGATGAACCGCCGGGAATGACGGCTTTTAATTTCGCGCCGTTGAGCATGCCGCCTGCCATTTCGAGCAGTTCCGCAAACGGCGTGCCCAGCGGCACCTCGAAATTGCCGGGCTTGCCGACGTGGCCGGATACCGAAAAAATCTTCGTGCCCGCATTGTTCTTCGGACCCAAATCGACGAACCACTGTGCGCCTTCGCGCATAATGCGCGGCACGGACGCGAATGTCTCCGTGTTGTTGATCGTTGTCGGCTGCCCGAAAGCGCCGTATTGCGCCGGGAACGGCGGCTTGAAGCGCGGCTGCCCAGCCTTGCCCTCAAGCGACTCCAGCAAGCCTGTTTCCTCGCCGCAAATATAGGCGCCGGCACCAAGATGGTTGTGAATCTCGAAGTCAAAGCCGCTGCCGAGAATATCCTTTCCCAGAAGTCCAGCAGCCCGCGCCTCTGCAAGCGCCTGCTCCAGACGCTCAAACGGCTCGACGAACTCGCCGCGCAGATAGTTGTAACCGATTGAGGTACCCATGGCATAACCGCCGATGGCCATGCCCTCGATCAGTGCATGTGGATTGTAGCGAATAATGTCGCGATCCTTGAAAGTACCGGGCTCGCCTTCGTCCGAATTGCAAACCAGATACTTCTGACCGCTGTAATCGGATGGCATAAAACTCCATTTCAAGCCTGTCGGGAATCCGGCGCCGCCGCGCCCGCGCAGGCCCGATGCCTTGATTTCATTGATGACATCCTGAGGCGGCATCTTGTCGGTGAGAATCTTTCTGAGCGCCCGATAGCCGCCGGTCGATTCATAGGCCGACAGCGTCCATGGATTTTTCAGATCGTGCGGCGGCAAGCAGACTCGAACTTCTTTCATATTCACTCCAGCGCATCCAAAATTTCATCGACACGCTCCGGTGTCAGATTCTCGCAGTAGTCGGTGCCAATCAACGCGGCCGGCGCGCCGCCGCAGGCCGCCAGACATTCAACTTCCTTGAGGGTAAATTTGCCATCTGCAGTGGTCTCGCCAAACTGAATGCTGAGCTTGTCAAACAAGTGCCTGGCAATCTGCCCGGAACCCCGCAGCGCACATGAAACATTCGTGCACAGGCTGATCTTGTAGCGACCGATCGGCTCGCGGTCATACATGGTGTAGAATGTCGCGACCTCGGCCACTTTGATCGGCTCGATCTCAAGCAGCTCAGCAACATAGTTCATCAAGTCCCCGCTGAGCCAGCCATGCTCACGCTGTGCGATGCGCAGCGCTGCCATGACTGCAGCGCGCTTGTGCTGCGGCGGATACTTCTCAATCTCACTTTGTATCTGTGCAAGTCCCGTTTTCGAAATCATCACCGGTCGACCTCGCCGAACACAATATCCTGCGTACCGATCACCGCCACCACATCGGCCAGCATATGCCCGCGGCACATCTCATCAAGCGCCGACAGATGCACAAAACCCGGAGCGCGAATCTTGAGACGATAAGGCTTGTTCGCACCATCGGAGACCAGATAGATGCCAAATTCACCCTTGGGCGCCTCTACGGCTGCATAGACCTCGCCCGCAGGCACACAATAACCTTCGGTAAACAGCTTGAAGTGATGGATCAGCGCTTCCATGTCGCGCTTCATCGTCTCACGGCGCGGCGCAATCAGCTTGGCATCATCGATCATGACCGGGCCTGGATTGTCACGCAGCCACGTGACACACTGGCGGATAATGCGATTGGACTGGCGCATTTCTTCCACCCTGCACAGATACCGATCATAGCAATCCCCGTTGGTGCCCAAGGGAATATCGAAATCCATTCGGTCGTACACTTCGTACGGCTGTTTCTTGCGCAGGTCCCACGCCACCCCGGAGCCGCGAAGCATCGGTCCGGTAAACCCGCGGGCAAGACAGGTTTCGGGGGAAACAATACCGATATCGACGGTACGCTGCTTCCAGATTCGATTTTCTGTCAGCAGTGTCTCATACTCGTCAACCCGCCCCGGAAAGCGCTCGGTAAATGCCCAGATAAAATCCAGCAGGGAACCCTGGCGGTCTTCGTTGAGTTGCGCCAGACGCTTGGCGCTGCGATGTTTTGAAGGCGTGTACTGCGGCATGGATTCAGGCAGGTCACGGTAAACCCCGCCCGGCCGGTAGTACGTGGCATGCATTCTGGCGCCGGAGGCCGCTTCGTAGCAATCAAGCAAATCCTCGCGCTCGCGGAAACAATACAGAAACATGGTCATCGCGCCAATATCCAGACCATGCGCCCCGAGCCACAGCAAATGATTGAGAATACGCGTGATCTCATCAAACATCACGCGAATGTATTGGGCTCTTTGCGGAATTTCGATCGCAAGCAGCTTCTCGATTGCGAGCACATAAGCATGCTCGTTGCACATCATGGAAACATAGTCGAGCCGGTCCATGTAGCCGATACTCTGATTGAACGGCTTGGATTCAGCCAGCTTTTCGGTTGCCCGATGCAGCAGCCCAATGTGCGGGTCGATGCGCTCAACGACTTCACCATCCATTTCCATGACCAGCCGCAGCACACCGTGCGCAGCCGGGTGCTGGGGTCCAAAATTCATGGTATAGCTACGAATCTCGGTCGCCAAAACTGTCCTCTCGAATGACGCGCGGCACCAAAGTGCGCGGTTCTAGCTTGACGGGTTCATAGACGACACGGCCTTTTTCAGGGTCATACCGCATCTCGACATAGCCTGAAAGCGGGAAATCCTTGCGAAATGGATGACCGATAAAACCGTAATCCGTGAGAATTCTGCGAAGATCCGGATGCCCTTGAAAAAGAATCCCGAAAAGGTCAAATGCCTCGCGCTCAAACCAGTCCGCCGCCGGCCATACCGCGGTAACCGAGGCGATGATGGGGTTGTCATCATCGGCCAGATACGTCTTGAGCCGCAGGCGATGATTGTGCCGCACCGAAAGCAGATGGTAAACTACTGCATAGCGCGGGCCCAGCCAGACGCCAGCCGGCCCTTCAGCGCCATAGGTACTGTAATCGATGCCGCACAGATCAATGAGCTGCTCGAAAGCCGTGTCCGCGTTGTCGCGAAGCGCAGTACAGACCTCAACGACCGACTGCGAGGGAATCTCAGCGGTCAGCTCGGCGTTTCGCACATGCAGCTGCGAATCGTCGATCAATTCCCGAAGTGACTGCTGTAGCGTCGCGATTGAGGCCATACTCGCACAAATGCGATTACTTTGCAATGGTATTGGTTTTGTGAATCTTGCGCTGCAATTGCAAGATTCCATACACTAGGGCTTCCGCAGTCGGCGGGCATCCGGGCACATAAATATCCACCGGAACGATCCGATCGCAGCCGCGGACGACGGAATATGAATAGTGATAGTAGCCGCCGCCGTTGGCGCATGAGCCCATGGAAATGACCCATCGCGGCTCCGGCATCTGGTCATACACCTTGCGCAATGCTGGCGCCATCTTGTTGACCAATGTGCCGGCGACAATCATCACATCCGACTGCCGGGGACTCGGCCTGAAAAGCATGCCAAAGCGATCCAGATCATAGCGCGCCGCGCCGGCATGCATCATTTCGACGCCGCAGCAGGCCAATCCGAATGTCATCGGCCACATGGCGCCTGTGCGTGCCCAGTTGATCAGCTTATCCATGGTCGTTGTGACCATGCCTTGATTCATAATGCCTTCAATTGACATGGCTTACTCCCACTCCAGCGCGCCTTTTTTCCATTCATAAATGAAACCGATCACCAGCACGGCAAGAAAAACCATCATGGCGTGAAAACCGAACAGACCGATCTGATCGAGCGCCACCGCCCATGGGAACAGAAAGGCGATCTCAAGATCAAAAATAATAAACAGGATGGCGACCAGGTAGTAACGGACATCAAACTTCATGCGGCTGTCTTCGAATGCCTCGAAACCGCACTCGTACGGCGACAGTTTTTCCTTGTCAGGGTTATGCGGACCCAAGACTTTGCCGGCTGCAATCATGGCGATGCCCATGCCCAGGGCAACCAGCATGAAGATCAAAATGGGAACATAGTTGGTCAGCATGGATCAGTGCGGCAAAGTATTTTGTTTCGAATCGTCGCTTGCAAATTCATCAATATGGTGCCGAAGGCCGGACTCGAACCGGCACGGCTTGCGCCACCGCCCCCTCAAGACGGCGTGTCTACCAATTCCACCACTTCGGCTGAATTTCACAAATCGCTGGGCACTATTGCGGAGCCTGAGGCAAATCACTTTCAATCGCATCGCCCGAGTCGCTCGGCAATGATGGCAGATCACTGGTATTCTGACTCTCAATTATCGTATCGGTGACGCTCTGCGGCGTATGCTGGCCGGTGTAGATGAATGCCAGCCCCAAAGCAATGCCAAAAAACACTGTCGCCAGAACCGCAGTCATGCGCGACAGGAAATTTGCAGAGCCGCGTGACCCGAATACAGACTGCGAGCCACCGCCGAACACGGCACCCAAGTCAGAACCTTTTCCTCTTTGCAAAAGAATAAGAACAACCATCGCAATGGCGATGAAGAAAAACAGTCCCAATAAGATTTTTGTCAGTAATTCCATAAATCACACTGCTGCTCTGCAGATATTCAAAAACGCCTGTGATTGCAACGATGCTCCGCCAACCAGACAGCCATCCACATCCGGCTGATCAATCACACCCGCTACATTATCTTCGTTTACGCTGCCGCCGTAAAGGATTCTGCAGGCCTGCGCGGCATCCGGATTTTTCCGTGCCAGCGCAGATCGAATCCACGCATGCACCTGCTGCACCTGCTGCGGTGACGCAACCCGCCCGGTCCCGATCGCCCATACCGGCTCGTAAGCGAAAGCGATCTGAGCAAGCTCATCTGCGCCGACGGCATCAAGGATCGCCTGCACCTGTCGCTCGACTGCGATTTGGGTGCGCTCTGACTGTCGCTGCTCCAGCGTTTCCCCAACGCACACGATCGGGGTTATATTTTCTCTCATAGCTGCCTTGACCTTGGCTGCAACCTGCGCATCGCTTTCGCGGTGACCGCTACGCCGCTCAGAGTGACCGGCAATGACGTGGCTGCATCCGATGTCGCGCAGCATCGCTGCCGAAATCTCACCTGTGAATGCCCCCGTCTCATGCTGACTGACATCTTGCGCGCCCACTGACAGCCGGCCGGTATCTGCGGCTGCGGCAATGACCGCGGGCAAATAGACGCTCGGCGGGCACAGTACGATGTCAACCGACGGCAAATCGGCGCTGCCTTGGGCCACCTCCCCTGCCAGCTGATCAGCTAGAGCCAAAGTGCCATGCATCTTCCAGTTTCCTACGATTAAATACTTTGGCATTAAATTGATTGTATTGATTATATTTTCATTACGATACAATCCTCCAAAGCTCTGTGCCTGAATGGATCTCAACCGCAGAAATTGCAATGGATAACGTGCGCTATTGTAGACAATCGCCAGGTTCGAATAACCGATTTTTGGCATCAAGACGGTCTTCTATAAGATTCGAATGCCAGTTATCCATTACACTTGCAAAACATACAATATTCAGTTTATCAAACGGTCATTTGAGTCCGCTATACCAAACCAGTCACCAGGCGCTTAGGGGCGCAATCTTACGATGGAACAACAATACTGGATGCATTGCTGGGATGAGAATCAAATTGGCTTTCATCAAAACAGCTTCAATCGCCTGCTGGAGAAATACTGGACATCGCTGTCAATTCCTCAGGGCGGATCAGTCTTCGTGCCGCTTTGCGGCAAGTCCAGGGACATGGTCTACCTTACCCAGAGCGGATACAAGGTGATCGGAGCTGAATTGAGTGAGCTTGCCATTCAGTCTTTTTTGTCCGAAAATGGGATCATAGCCGATCGAACCTCAGCCCCTGAGTATGTCGCCTACCAATCACAGGACTATGCACTTTATGTCGGCGATGTATTTGATATTTTCGACCGGTGTACCGCGGGCATCTCAGCGGTATACGACCGCGCGTCGCTGGTTGCGCTTCCGGAACCGATGCGATCTCGGTTTGTGGTTTGCCAGAGACGCTTTTTTCCGCCAGGCTGCGTGATTTTTCTCATCTCATTGGAATATGAGTCCGACACAGTCAATCCGCCGCCATTTGCCATTGAACACAGCGAAATCGAACATCATTATGCGAGCTGGTGCGAAGTGCAGCACCTGGAAACGATTGCAGCGCAGATCAAGGGCATGCCCAGTTCGGAATCAGTGTATAGAATCACTGTCGGGCCGAAGACGGATTCGAAAATCACTTGAAGCCAGATGGGCCTCGTCAACTGTTCGAACAGTTCGGCTGAAAAATTCAATGAGCACCTGCGGTCAGCAACTTGAATCACGACATCTGCATCAAGAATGCAATGCATAAAGCTGAAACGGATTTCATACGCTTGCGCATTCCGAGATTGCATGAGAGACAGCCATTCGATCGACGGATGCTTGCCCTTTTCGACTTCTGAGCGGCAGTCGCAGCCAGACACTGTACCTGACCCGGACAGGGAGAACGGTTTCGAATGGAACTTCGGCAAGAGTCGCTTGCATGCTGCCATCGCATACAGCACACATAATATTGCGAGCGAGGGTGTTTTCGGAACTGTAAACAAGACACACTCTCCGCCCTCACCCGATACCAAGGCTGCAATCCGTCCGGCTCGCGCTTTGCACCTTGATCAGGATTCACCATCAGCGATCCAACTTTCGGATCGACACCACCTTGACTGAGGATCGCAATAATGCTCGGTTCAAGTGCGCATGCGTAGCTGCACGGTCGGTTTTCGCCTTTGAATCATGAAATATGGATCGTTCTTTTACGCTCATTCACCGCAATTTCTCGTTGCACAGATTCTTGAAAATCCAAAATACAGAATATCTTTTCGATCGCGGTTTCAGACCACAATCTCGCCATCCCAGAGTCTTTGAAAGAATTCCGCAATAGGCAACACTTTCACATCATCCCAGATGGCACTGCGTGTGCCACGGTAAATTCCGTAGCAATGAGTTTTCCTGCGTCCCAATTCATGGGCGACACGTCTCAATCCCCGATTGAAGCGTTTTTCCCACCGCAGAGCCGCTTTGACTTCAATGGCCACAAAGCCTTCAGCAGTCTCGATCAAGATGTCGACCTCGGTGCCATCGTAGGAGCGCCAATAGTGCGGAACGTAGTTGAGCTTGCAGTACGCCAGATAGGCTCGCAGTTCGTTGAGTGCCAGGGTCTCGATTTGCGGTCCAAGCTCCTCAGCTGTTGGCGGATAAGGCAGGCGGCCTGTCAAAGCGCGGGCAACACCGCAATCAAAGAAAAAGAATTTGCTGCGCTGCAGCTGGCGAGTGGACGACTTCAATTGCCACGCAGGCAGCCAGTGACCGATCAAGGTGTCCACAAGAATTTGGAAATGACTCTCCACGGTGCGGCGGTTGACACCGGTATCACGGGCAATACCCGTGGCATTGGTCGCTTGGGCGCTCTGACGCGCTGCAACCTCCAGAAAGCGGGCGAAAGCACCCATGTTGCGCGTAAGCGCTTCGGCTTGGATTTCGTGCACCAGATAAGTTTCAACATAGCTGCGCAAGTAGTCTTGCGCCGTCTCGGCATCAACCGCCAAAGGCAGGGTACCGTACTGAAGGGCGGCATCGAGAGCAAAATCAGCGGACAGCTCGGCAGAAGTCAGCGGGAATAGATTGGTGGTGACCGCTCGACCAGCGAGGAGATTCACACCGCCGCGTCGCAACTTGCGAGCACTTGAACCCGAAAGAATGAAACGCAGCCCCGTCTCTTCGATCAATCGGTGCACCTCGTTAAGCAGTTCTGGCACCTTCTGCACTTCGTCGATCACCGCCCAGCTGCCAGCTGGACGATGCGCGAGCTCCCGATACAGTGCTTGAGGATCCGCGGCAAGGCGCAGGGCTTCGCCCGTGTCAAGGAGATCATATCGCGGCGCTTGTGGAAGGCGCTCCCGAATCCAAGTCGATTTTCCGGTACCGCGAGGTCCAAACAAGAAAGCGGATCGGACTGGATTTTGCAGTAATCTGGTATACATATATGCCAATTTTACGCGAATTTTGGCATATATGACTCAATCATAATGAATCATGAGGAAAACTCAACTGAATTCATCTTCCTCTCAATACTGGATTCAATACAGAAACTTTCTCAGTCGCAAGACGGATTCAATCTCGAAACAACAAATCAGACCGGCCCCATAAAATCAAAGAGGAATTGATTCAGTCCGACTGCTTCGATATTGTTGCCCATTGAAAATCGCTCCTCGCCGGCGTAAATCACAAGCTTTCTAGTCGGCTTGATATCTTCGCAAGACTCATGAAACTGCTTTGAGACTTTAGGTGAGGACGAGCGTTTGATTTCTATGGCAAAAGTCAAATTCTTCGGACCTTGCATGATCAGATCAATTTCCGCACCGCCAGAATTTCTGTAATAGCTGAATTGCCATGTATCAGGTAGATTTGTGATGATATTCTCAATGACAAATCCTTCCCAGCTGGCGCCAATGCCTGGATGTCCAAGCAAAGTTTCAACATCTGAGATGTTCAGCAAGCGATGCAGCATTCCGCTGTCACGCAAGTAAACCTTGGGTGACTTGACCAGCCGCTTCTTGGAGTTTCCAGACCATGGCGGCAGATAGCGAACCATGTAGAAATCCGAAAGCAGATCGATATAGGAACGAATTGTTTTATGGTCGACCTTCAAGCTTTTTCCCAAACTTGAGAAATTGACTTGCTGACCATTGAAATGCGCAAGCATGCTCCAGATACGCCTCATTCTTGCAGACGATACCCGCGGACCCATGATTGGGATATCGCGCTCAACATACGAGGCAATGAAATTTGTTCGCCAATTCCAGCTTTCGTCACCATCCCGCGCCAAGAAACTGTCTGGAAAACCGCCTCTGAGCCAGAGTTGGCTGACTTCGAGCTGTTGCGGATAAGCTCGACGGAGTTCGGGGATCGAAAAAGGACAGAGCTCCAAATACTGAATTCTTCCGGCCAGAGTTTCAGTTGAATGCTGAATCAGGTCCCGCGATGCTGAACCCAGCAATATAAAATGCCCGCCCCGCTCTCCGTCTCGTCGTCTCTCGTCGATCAGACTTCGCAACGCTGCAAACAAGTCTGTCTTTCTTTGAACTTCGTCAATGATCAGCAGCTTGTTCTTGTAGCCAGCCAGATAGTCTTGCGGCTCGATGAGTTTAGCCAGGTCGGAGTCGCGTTCCAAATCGAGGTAGTGCGATTCTTTGCCGACAAATCGGTCGGCGATCGCGCGAGCAAGTGTTGTTTTGCCAACCTGTCGCGGTCCCAAAATTGCAACCGCCGGTACAGTTGCCAGAGCCTTGACAATTCGACTTTCGAGAGATCGAGAAATCATTGAAGATTTACGAATGCATTGATGCGCATAGAGCAAAAAGTCGAATTAAACTGGACCTTATTAAATGCCATCTTAAATACGCCAAAACGATTATTATGCATTTTGGGAATATAATTCCCAAAATGCATAAGTTTTTTCCTTTTGCGTACAGGCACAATGGTCTGATCCGCAGTCCTCCAAAGCCTGCCTTTTCAGTTTCAGTCACGGCATCCAAAAACCAAAATCGCTTCAATCTCGCCATTGGCTCAACCTCAATGATCGGCACGACGATGATGCGCAGAGTGACAAAAGTCGGCTCGGATACAGCCTAAGAAAAAGTCTACTGGTTTAGCGAAGCGCTGGATTCCGGAATTCTTTGGAGCGCAATAATGCTGGAGATGATTTTGGAGCAAGTGAGTCAATAGGCTCTTGAGCGCTCAACGATGCCGGGCACTGACTGGCCGTTTTCAAATGCGCAAATATTCCGCAAGATAACTTGACTGGCCGTTTCTACATTGGGCTTGCTGGCACAATGGGGACTGATCGTGATGTTCGGCTCATCCCAGAAAGGATGGCTATCTGGCAGCGGCTCCTTGCGAAAAACATCCAGCACTGCATTTGCGATATGCCCGTTACGAACAAACTCAAGCAGATCATCGTCATGAATTGAGTCGCCGCGGCCGCAGTTGATAACCGCCGCACCCTGCGGCAGTTGCTTGAGTGCATTTCGATCGACAAGATTGTCCGTCTGCGGAGTTTTGGGCAAAATGCAAACCAAAATCTGCGTTTGAGACAGAAATTCACCAAACTCTGCGGCACCGCAATACGATGTCACGCTTTCGAGCTGCTTGCGCCGGCTGCTGAAGCCGATCACCCGAAAATCAAGGTGAGTCAGCGCACGGGCACAGGCAGCGCCGAGATTGCCAAGTCCCAGAATTCCAACAGTCGTCGCCCGCGGCGGAATAAACCGTTTTTGAAACGGGTGATACCATTGTTTTGAGTTGTAGTATGCAACCTGATTATGGAGACCCGTTACGTGATGGACAACATACAGTACGATGCCATTCGTCAGCCCAGGCTCGACCATTCTGTAGATCGGCAAATGCTGAACAGCGGGATCTGCAATCAAGTCCTCAACACCCGCCCACATCGAAAAGACCGCTTTCAGATTCGGACATTGCGCGAGCGCACCCGCTGGCGGGCGCGCGACGATCGCATACTCAATCTCTTCGGCGTGCCCAATATTGGGCCAGACCCGCAGCTCAAGCTCTGGATCCTGGCGGCGCAGCTCCGTCAGCCAGTGGCTCGGGTCCTCCTCAGCCGTCGCAAACAAAGCAACCCGCTGCATATCGAAATCTCCCTGAAGCGATAGCTTCTGCGTGTTATTTGATTGACAGTAGCTCGATTTCAAATACTAAAGTCGAATGCGGCGGAATCGCAGGCGGAGCTCCCGACTCGCCATACGCAAGGCTCGGCGGAATGACCACTTCCCATTTGGAACCGACTGGCATCAGCTGCAGGATTTCACTCCAGCCCGGAATGATCCCCCCAAGACCGAATTCGGCGGGCTGGCCTCGGCTGTAGGAGCTGTCAAACTCCGTGCCATCGATCAGAGTGCCGCGATAGTGAACCTCAACCGTATTTTGAGCAAGCGGCTTCTCACCGGTTCCTGTCTCAAGGACTTTATAGAGCAGCCCGCTTTCGGTCGACTGTATGCCATCTTGATTTGCATAATCGTCACGAAATCCGTCTCCAAGTGCAATATTCTGCTCGGCTAGCGCCATTTGCTGTTCCTCCGCGCGTTGTTGAAATTCATTGGATGCGGCTTCCATCTCTTCTGGTGTCAGCCGCAAGTCAGCGCCAGCGAATATGTCGGCGATTCCCAAGCCGACTGCATCCTCATCCAGGGTCGACGGTGCGCCGCGAAGCTGCTGCAAGATCTGATAGCCAAACTGGACACCCAGAACATAGCTGAATCTTGAATCCAGCGATTCAAGCTCAGTTTCCTGCGCCTGCGCCTGCGGCGCCAATGCCATTGATGCAGTCAGCATCAATGCCGCTGGCAAGAGAAAATGTGTTCGGTTCGTTTTCATGGAATATTCGCCCTCAGATGCGTTCATTCAACGGGTGTTCTTGGTGCGGAATTTCGAAGAAAAATACTGTCACTGCGCAAACGACACGATGCTTTATGCATCTGAACCACGTCAATGCCAGTGAATACACCAAACTGTCGCAAGCATAATATATATTGCTTGCCGGCACCGGCAACAATTTTATTGAGCGTCGGGCCGCATCTGGATATTGGCTTCCAGCACAAACTCAATAACGCACGAGCGAATACATTGTCAATCAGTCCCAAGCTTGTCGGAATACTGCGCTGCCCGGTATCGCAGCAGGAACTCCGCATCGTCGCAAAGGCGCAGCTTGAGCGCATCAATGCTGAAGTCTCAGAAGGAACGCTGCTTCACGAAGACGGCACAACCGTCGCCGAGTGCCTCGAAGCGGCTTTGGTTACAGCCAGCGGTGACCGCCTGTATCGGATCGAGGAGAACATCCCGATCATGCTCGCAGAACAAAGTGTCCCGCTGCCCGTCAATCTGCGCGACTAGCCGCGATAATAATCCATCAGGATTTGCGCAACTTCAGGTCTTGAAAATTCGGGCGGCAACGCTTCTCCGGCACTGAGCATCTCGCGGACACGAGTGCCCGACAGCAGAACAAAATCGTCCGGCTGATGATCCGGGGCATCGCGCATCATCACAACCTCACCCAATTTTTTTGACCACGCCGTATGATCGGCCTCAAATATCTGAATATCGAGCGTATCTGCTGGAACTTGGCTGCGAAAGATTTCTTGCGCATCAAACGCGCCATAGTAATCGCCAACGCCGGCATGATCACGACCGACAATCATGCACGAAGCCCCCATGTTCTGGCGAAATATCGCGTGCAGAACCGCTTCTCGGGGTCCGGCATACAGCATGTCAAATCCGTAACCTGAAATAATTACCGAGTTCGGCGGAAAATACAGCGCCGCCATCTTTCTGATGGCTGCATCACGCACCTGCGCCGGAATGTCCCCCGCCTTGAGCTTGCCGAGCAGCATGTGAATCACAACGCCATCGGAGTCGGTTCGGTCCAGCGCAATTTTGCACAGTTCCTCATGCGCCCGGTGCATGGGGTTTCGTGTTTGAAAGGCGACCACTTTTTTCCAGCCCTGCGCACTGATTTCATTTCGAATCTGCGGGGCGGTACGAAATGTATCTGGAAACTGCCGGTCAAAGTAGCTGTAGTTGAGCACCTCCAAAGGACCGGCCACGATGTATTCACCCTGCTCCATAAAAGTCTTGACGCCGGGATGCTGCACATCGTCGGTCGCGAACACTTTTCGCGCTAAGTGCCTCGCCTCGCTCGAACTCAATCGTTCAACACTTTCAACCCGTTGAACCGCAAGAACAGGATTCCCGTCGACTTGAGAATCGGTCAGTGCGATTTGCTCGCCCGGCTTGACCTTGGATGCTTCCTGCGTACGATTCAGAATCGGCACCGGCCAAAAAAGCCCATCGGCGGTTCGCATCTCATCGGCAATGGCGAGTGCATCCGCTTTGCTCATGAAACCGCGCAGCGGAGTGAAATAACCGGCGCCCAGCATCACCGCACTTGACGCAGACGATGAATCCAGACACAGACGCTCAAGCGACGGCAGCTGACTATTCAGGTGCGACCGACGCTCCGGGTCATCGACAATAAGTGGATTGAGGTGACTTGCTTGGTAGGGCCTGATCAAGATCGATCTCCGCCGTTTGAAGTTTTTTAGACCGCGGACTTCAATGCCGGAATATTCTCCAGCGCTCTGCGCCGGCGGTCAACCGCGTCGCTGAGTGTCTGCAGCAGGATTTCCGTGTCGTTCCAGCCGATGCAGGCATCCGTGATGCTCTGGCCATATACCAGCGGCTGGCCTTCCACGCAATCCTGACGCCCCTCGACCAGATTGCTTTCGATCATCATGCCTTTGATCCGACTGTCGCCGGCGGCGACCTGCTCGCCCACATCCCTGCCGACCTCAATTTGGAGCTTGAACTGCTTTGAGCTGTTCGCATGACTGAAATCAATCATGATTGATTGCGGCAGATCCCGCTCCAAGAGCATGCCTGCTGCTGCATCAACATCTTCAGCGGTGTAGTTCGGCTGCTTTCCGCCGCGGAGGATGACATGACAGTCCGTATTGCCGGCGGTCTCAAAAATCGCTGTTTGTCCGTCTTTCTTGATCGACAGGAATCGGTGGGTTTTTGATGCGGCAGCCACCCCGTCGACGGCGATTCTCACATTGCCTTCAGTGCCATTTTTCAGCCCCACCGGGCATGACAGGCCCGATACGAGCTGACGGTGCACCTGACTTTCAGTGGTACGGGCACCAATGGCGCCCCAGCTGACCAGATCGGCGATGTACTGCGGGGTAATGATGTCCAAAAACTCAACGCCGGCCGGCAATCCCATCTCGTTGATTTCGAGCAGCAGCTGACGCGCGGAACGCAGTCCCTTGTTGATATCAAAAGTCCCATTGAGATTTGGATCATTGATCAATCCTTTCCACCCGATTGTGGTGCGCGGCTTTTCAAAATAGACGCGCATGACCAGCAGCAGATTATCGGCCAGCTGCGGTTGAATCGACTGGAGCCGCTCGGCATACTCAATCGCTGCGTGAGTATCGTTGATGGAGCACGGTCCGACCACGACGATCAGACGGTCATCGCGGTCAAAGAGTATTCGATGAATAGCGTTTCTCGCCTCGAGAACAGTTGCGGAAGCCTTGGCCGAAGCGGATATCTCTGCCATCACTTCTTCGGGAAATGCCACATCGCTGATGGATGCAATGCGAATATCCTCGATGGCCGGATTTAAACAATCTTTTGCGTCAGTCATAACGAATAAGGGTACTGTAAATCAATTTAGCTTGAATTTCATCGGATGATGCAGTCGAGCGATTGCACCAAAAGTCGCTTCAGTCGAATCAAGATGATGACAATCTACCTCAGCGGGCCGCCAAGATCAGCATTCGCAGTGGCGCATTGCTGCCCGTCTGCAAGCTTTCCTGCGTGAATCCGTACATGAGAATCGTCAATTATATGTTTATCCTAAATTCGGCGCGGATCTCAATCGCGCAGCGGCTCTCTCATGCAGAGAAAACAGCGTGACCCCGGCCAGTGCAAGCAGTCCCGATCAGCTCGCCGGCGCCGCGGCAAATCCATGTGACAGATCTTGAAATGCCAGCTCCTCAACTTCAGCTGCAGCGCAGCGGATACGGGAGAACAGCGGACCGCTTCAACAAGTTGCAAGCAGCCTGCCCGCCATTTTCAATGCAACTGCGGGAATGCATAAAGCGCGGCCTGCTTACGCTTGCGGATGCGATTCCCGCTGCCGGCTCTGCCACTGATCGGCCTTGAATACCGCCGCACTTGATGGCGCCAGCGGTTCTTTGCCGCCGATTGTGTCAGCCAGCTTCTCCGCCATCATGATCACTGGCGCATTAAGGTTGCCGCTGACAATGCTGGGCATGATGGACGCATCAACAACACGCAGATTTTCGATGCCGTGCACACGGCCCTGCGAATCCACAGCGGATGTATCACCAACCCCCATCTTGCAGGTACTGGACGGGTGATAGGCGCTTTCACCGCGAGCGCGGACAAAAGCATCGATTTCTGCGTCGCTTTGAACGCCTGGGCCAGGCGCCAGCTCTGCACCGCGGAATCGGTCGAATGCCGGTTGTCTGAAGATCTCCCGGGTCAGCCGGACACCATCGCGCATTTCCTGCCGATCACCAGGCGTCTCCATGTAATTGAATTGAATCTGGGGTGCGATCCGCGGATCCGCGGAAACCGTCTTGACAAAGCCCGAACTGGTTGGCCGCATCGGTCCCATATGCGCCTGGAAGCCATGCCCTTCGGCAGGCGCTCGACCATCGTAATTGGCCGCGATCGGAAAAAAATGATATTGGATATCGGGATGCAGCACCCCTGCGCGAGTGCGGATGAAGCCGCCCGATTCAAAATGGTTCGATGCACCCCAGCCCTGCTTGCTGATCAGCCACTGCAGCAGAACTTTCGCTTGCACGTGAAATTTCAATGCCGGATAAATTGAGATCGGCTCTTTGCAGGCGTGCTGCAGGTAAACTTCAAGATGATCTTGCAGATTGCGGCCGACGGCTGGCAAATGCGCCACACACCGCAATTCAAGTGACTTGAGATGATCTGCATCGCCAATGCCTGAAAGGTTCAGCAGCTGCGGCGTATTGATTGCGCCAGCGCAGACAATCACCTCGCGCTCACAGCGAACAATATCCGTTTTGCCGCCGACAGACAGCTCTGCGCCGACGGCCTTGGTACCGTCAAAGACGATCCGATTTACAAATGCATTTCTTTGAACGGTTAAATTGGAGCGCGTCAAGGCCGGTTCAAGATACGCTTTTGCGGCACTCCAGCGGACACCATTTTTGACCGTCATGAACATTGGGCCGAATCCTTCCTGTCGAAAACCGTTCATGTCTTCGGTATATCCATAGCCGGCTTGCACACCCGCCTCAATGAATGCTTGATGAAGCGGATTTTCGCATGGGCCCGGCGTGACCGTCAATGGCCCGTCGCTGGAATGGTAGTCCTGCGATCCTGAAGGCAGACAATCGGCTTTTCGAAAGTACGGCAGGCAGTGCGCATAAGACCAAGTCGGGTCTGCTGTCTGGTCGGCCCAGCGGTCATAGTCAAAGGCATGACCGCGCACATAGCACATGCCGTTGATCGATGACGAGCCGCCAATAACCCGTCCCCGCGGACAGTCCATGACACGCTGGTCCATATTAGGTTCCGGCAATGTTCGATAGGCCCAATTGAATCGGTCATTCGTCAGTGGACGAGAAAAAGCTGCCGGCATCTGAATCTGCCAGTTCCGATCCAGCGGTCCAGTCTCCAGCAGGTGAACATGAATGTCGGGACTTTCCGTCAGGCGATTCGCCAGTACGCAACCGGCCGAACCGGCTCCGATAATAATATAGTCAAGCGTGCCACTCATTCAACTGTCCACCCCGAGTCGTTCCAAGTCACAACACAAACTGTTTCTGGCTGTTGAGCCGATGTCTTTCAAGCCCAAGCTCAATCAGACGATCAAGCAGATCGGTAAAGCCGATACCGCTGGCTTGCCACAGCTTCGGATACATGCTGATCGGAGTAAATCCTGGCATTGTATTGATTTCATTTAAGTATATAGAATAATCGTCACGATTCACCAAAAAATCGACGCGCGCCAGCCCGGCGGCATCAACAGCGAGAAATGCCTGTTTGGCATATTCTTGCATCGTGCGCGCCACGCGGTCCGGCAGCGGCGCCGGAATCACGGATTCTGATACTCCGTTCAGATACTTGTCGCTGTAGTCATAAAATTCACTGCCGGGGATGATCTCGCCAAGCACCGATACGGCTGCCGCATCATTGCCAAGAACCGCGACCTCTATCTCATGGCAATTTTCAAGACCTTCCTCCACCACGATCTTGGTGTCAAACCGATAAGCGAAATCGATCGCTGTGCGCAGCGCATCCCTGGAGTGCACTTTGGTGATACCCACACTTGATCCCAAGTTGGCGGGCTTGATGAAAAGCGGGAAGCGCAGACTCCCGACAATTGCGTCCATCAATTCTTGATGCTTTGAGATCCACTGTGTCTTGCGAAACGCCTGGTAACGCGTTTGCGGTATCGCATGGGCTTTGCAGATTGACTTGGCGATCGCCTTGTCCATACATGCCGCTGAACCAGCAACACCTGAACCCACGTAAGCTGTTCCTGCAAGTTCCAGCAGCCCTTGGACAATGCCGTCTTCGCCGAACGGTCCATGCAGAACGGGAAATACCATATCCAGCGGATCGCCGACAGCGCTGCCAATTCCATCTTCAGCAAGGTGTCGCAAACAGCGGGATTTTTGGTGATCCAGAGCAACCGGCATCCAATGATCCCCATCAACGACTGTGTTCTCATCGGCAAATATTGACTCGTCAGCCAGCACCCACTGACCCGACTTCAATATGCCGATCAAGGAAACCGCGTAACGTTTCCGATCAAGTGCCTGGTAAATGCACTTCGCGGATGTCAGCGATACCTCATGCTCGCAGGAGCGGCCGCCGAACACAAGGCCGAGATGAATTCGCGCTTGACTGACCAACTCAGTCGCAGCCTGACAGAAAAGATAAGTTCATCGCGAGGCGGCAAGAGCGGTTTGCGCTCGACTCGGCTGCCGCAGCTTGGCGAAACTGGTTTTTGACCCTGAAAAGTCCAAAATATTGTCAATCATCTACTTAATAAAGTCATTGATAAAGTCATTCTATATAGCTGTTATTCATGCATTAATAGATGAATACTTTACTCAATCGACAAACAGGGAGTCAGCGGCATGCGCACTGAGATAGTTCTCAACCGTTGTCCGATAGAGCTGTTGAATCTCCCGCGTCTTGGCGCCGCCGCCTTTGGGAAAATGTACAAAACTTCCGTCACCGAGCTCAAGGCGATACACCGGCATCGCTTCTCGCGTCGCACTCGTGACAAAACATTCTGTCGCCTCCTTGAGCTCATCGACATGGATATCTCGCTGCTGCACTTCAATGTTGCTATCGCGGCAGGCGTTCAGAATTGCCTCTTTGGTTAATCCCCGCAAATTGCCGCCGGCCGGAGTCGCAATCACATCATTGATTACAAACCATACATTGCTGTTGGAGGCCTCCGTGACATTGCCGTTGGCGGCGAGAATCAGACTTTCGTCCGCGCCGCGCGCTCGCGCCTGCATGATGGCAATCACATTATTCAAATAATTGCCGCCTTTGATATTCGGATCCAAGGCATCGGCTGGATTGCGGCGTACCGCGGGGATAGCCATTGTCATTCCGATCGCGTAGTGCTGCGGGTTCCAAACTTTCAAAGGCGCGACGATAATCACGTAGCGCGTTGGCAGACTGGCATCAGGGTAAAGGTCGATCGGGCCCTCGCCCCGGGTAATCTGATAGCGAACATAGACATCATCATCGGGCGTAGCGCCGGCAAAGCGAACCGTACGCTTGATTTCTTCCGTCAGCTCCTGTCGAGACTGCGTAATCGTCATATGAACAAGTTTTGCTGAATTGTCCAGGCGATCAAAGTGGGCTTCCAAAAATAACGGAATCCCGCGATAGGTGCGAAATACCTCATACACCGAATCTCCGTATAGAAAACCCCGATCCATGACCGGAATAGCCGCCTCGGCAGTGGGTGTAATGACCCCGTCTATATTGGTTGTTGGCTGGCAGTTGTTGCTCATTGATAACTCTTGTGGGTAACAAATAATACGTTTGGGACGAAACCCGACTCTTGCGAAGCTTTCCAATCACACCGCGCTTCATGAAATTTCCCCGACCGGACCGTTTCCCGGCCGAAGCTGCACAAACACCATTGCCTGCCATGCAAAAATCAGGCAGCGAACCTCTCGGGCTTCCAAATGTATTCGTCGACAGCGCTGAATCTTTTATTCATCATTCTCAAATCTGTCCAGCGTGTACAAATCTTGTGATCAAGCAGGCTTATACGCCTTTATTTCGCCGATTATTTCTTTCAAATTTCCCTGCACCCATTCGTGCTTGTTTTCAAACTTTTGATGAATATAAGCCTCAGTCTCGCGAAAATACGGCATTTCCAATTTAAACTCGACTTCGTATTTGCGGTCTGGATCGGATGTCTGATACGCGTTCAGTCTCGATTTCCAGTCTTTGGCAATTCCAACTTTGTATTCGCCTGAATATTTCGGATGCGAAATTACATAAACGAACTTTTTCTCACGATAATCTTTTCCCAAATCCGTCCGGATCGGCGGATCCGTATGCAAATGAATCTCGTTCTGGTATTTGAACAGATCTTCAGCATCCGCTGCCTCTTTAGTCAATCGCTCTTTGACCAGCTCATATGCCTTGATCGAGACATCGACACCAATCCACTGTCGGCCAAGGCGCTCCGCCGACACACAAGCCGTCGCACAGCCGCAAAAGGGATCCAGCACAATATCGTCTTGATTGCTGGACGCTTTAATGATTCGGTCTAGCAGCGCAATGGGTTTTTGGGTCGGGTAGCCCACGGCCTCATCGCCCAGAACGAAGTTGATATCATCCCAAAAGTTACCGAACGTAAATCCACGATAATCAGATTCATATTTTCTTCGCTGCAGCCTGCCATTCGGCAAGATTACAAAATTGCCTTTTTTGTACTCTTCCTCAAGCCGTTCCGTGCTTAATCGCCAGCCGGACGGATGCGGGTTTCTGAAGCCGCGCCATTCATAGCACAGATTTGGTCGCGCACCCATGCTGGGATTCCTCCAGATATGCGCACTGTCGTCATAATATCGTTTTCCGTTGTCATCAACACGATCAAATCTCAATATCCGCTCACGTTCGACCGGCTCCCGGTACGGATTCAGATTCACCTGTTTCGACTTCGAATAATAGAGGATGATATCGGTATTGTTACCCCACCGCTTACTCGCATGCTGCGAGCCTTTCTGGGACGACATCGACCGTCTCCAAGCGATTTGACTGCGATAGTTTTCTTCGGAGAATATTGCATCCATCACAAGTTTGAGATGACTGCTCATAGTTGTGTCGCAATGCAGATAAAGACTGCCGGTTGGCTTGAGTACTCGGTGGCACTCAATAGTCCGAATGGACATGCAGGCGACATAGGCGAAATTGTAGGCTTTCCCGACACCTTTAATGCCTTCGAGAAAACTGTAAAGCTGCGGATAATCCTGCCGGATCGTGGGCAGCCATTCTTCCTTTACATCTTCGTTGCGAAATATATCTTTGAACTGCACGCCTTCAGCGCTGGATCCAATGGGCGCCGTGAATTCCTTATTCTTGTTAAAGGGCGGGTCAAGATAGATCAGATCAATGCATTCAGAATTGATCCCGCGCAAAACATCCAGATTGTCATGACAATAGACAGTCCGATTTGGAATATTGCATACGGTCATAATGCTGTTACAAGTTGCTTGATCTGGGCAGATACAGGCGCAAAATCCAATCGCCCTGAAATTTCAATAGTACCCAAGAAAATGACGCAGAATGGCATGCGCGATGCATCAACAAAGATTTCTCAAAATAATTCCACCGGCCCGGTTGCCGCATATTGTTCAAAGCCGATTTGGATTTTATTTACAATATGCGGTCTTTGTAAATTGAAGGACTTTCGGGTCCTGTAAATATAAACCAATCTGCGCCTGCAGTATCGTATTCCGCCTGCAGATTCTTGATGAAATTGGAAAAGCCTTACCTCCTGTTTGTCGGTGATGCACACGACGATCTCGCTGCCAAAACAGCCTATGGCATTCTTGACTGGTGCGCCGACGATTGCCTTGGCCAATTCCGGCTGCCGGCCTGCAAGCCGCAGCTGGACCTGCCTGAATTGACTATGCGCGAGGCTGCAAAGCGTGGCGTACGGACGGTTGTGATCGGCGTCGCGGTTCGCGGCGGCACGATTCCAGATTCCTGGATTCCGCATCTGGTCGATGCGCTGGACAACAACATGTCCCTTGCCAATGGTTTACACACACCGCTGGCATCCATCCGTGAAATTGCGGCCGCAGCGGAACGCAATTCAAGTCAAATTCACGAAGTACGCAAGCCGAGCGGCCCAAATCGCGTCGCCACCGCAGAGAAAAGAACAGGACTGCGATTGCTGACCGTCGGAACAGACTGTTCCGTCGGAAAAAAATACACAGCCCTGTCAATCGCCAAGCAAATGCATGCCTGCGGCATGCATGCAGATTATCGGGCAACTGGACAGACTGGTATTTTCATTGCCGGTTCCGGTGTGCCCGTTGATGCAGTCATTGCGGACTTTATCTCGGGATCAATCGAAACATTGTGCCCGGCAGCGCCGGATTACCACTGGGATGTCATTGAAGGACAAGGCTCGCTGCATCATCCGTCCTTCTCGGGCGTCTCCATGGGATTGATGCATGGCGCGCAGCCGGATGCGCTGGTGCTGTGCCATGAGCCGACGCGAACCCATATGCGCGGTCTGCCCAACCAGCCGCTGCCTTCAATTGAAGATTCGATCGCATTGAATCTCACCGCTGCAAAAATCGTGAATCCGCAGGTGCAGTTCACCGGCGTGTCGATCAACACCAAGCATCTGTCGGCACATGAGCGCTCAAATTACCTCGCCATGATGCAACAGCGAACCGGACTTATCTGTATCGATCCTTTTGTCACCGGATCGCAGCGCATTGTTGACCACATTCACCAGGCATTTCATGGGCAATGAAATCGATTGTGTGAAACGACACATGCGGCGAGAAGCTGCTGCGCCATGAGTTTCGCACAAATCTCAATCCGTGACGAAAAGTACCCGCTGCTCGACACTTTCCGCATCTCCAGAGGGAGCAAAAGTGAAGTCCATGTCCTGACAGTCACAATCACGGACGAAAACGGCATCATTGGCAGCGGTGAATGCGTCCCCTACCCGCGCTACGGTGAAAGTGTTGAATCCACTTTGCAACAGTGCCGCCAAGTCACCCAGCAGCTCGGAGATCGGCTGCACCAGCAGCTTTTGCGGGACCAATATCCAGCTGGCGCATATCGCAATGCGATCGACTGTGCACTGTGGGATTTGCAAGCCAAGCAATCCGACCGCAGTGTCTGGCAACTGGCGAATCTGCCGCAACCGAATCAAGTGCTCGGCGCCTGCTCGCTGAGCATCGATACCCCCGAGCGACTCGCTGCTGCCGCTTACGAGCGACGCAACTTTCCACTGCTAAAAATCAAGCTCAATGACCAGCAAGTCATCGAAAGCATTGAACGGGTATGTGAAGCCTGTCCGGACAACCGAATATTCGTTGATGCCAATGAAGCGTGGTCACCGCAGTCGCTGGAACAGTATCTGCCCAAACTCATCGCACTGGGCGTTGAGATGATCGAACAGCCCTTGCCTGCATCGGCAGATGACGCGCTGCAAGAATTTGTCTGCGACGAGATGCTGCTGTGTGCTGACGAGTCATTCCACAGCGCAGATGACATCGAACGTCTGGCAAATCGTTATGATGTGTTCAACATCAAACTGGACAAGACGGGCGGCTTGACAGAGGCAATCGAGGTGGCCGGTCGCATTGAGTCGGTTGGCAAGAAAATCATGATCGGCTCCATGATGGCCACATCCTTGAGTCTTGCGCCGGCCATGCTGCTGACCTACAACGCCAGCTACGTCGACCTGGATTCGCAGCTGTGGATCACGCAAGACAGGCAAGGCGGTGTCGCGTTCATCGACGGCATGCTCTCGGCAGCAAGCCAAACGCTGTGGGGCTAGCAATGCACTTTCATTTCACGGATTGATATGGATCTGGAAAAACTTCATACGCAATCGATTCGCAGCATCGCTCACACCCTGCGGAACCGGCGGGTCCGGGTTCGAGAATTGACTGAATACTGCATCGCCCGGCATGAAGAATTCGGCGGCACACTCAATGCCTACATCAAATTCGACGCTGCCGGCGCTCGGGCCGCAGCCGATGCGATTGATCAAAAGAATTCATCCAGCGATTCGCAAACCCACCCCATGTACGGCATCCCCGTCTCCATCAAAGACATCTACGGAGTGCCGCATCTGCCGATCTACGCCGGCAGCAAAAGGCAATTGCCGCATAAGTGGCAAGCGCCGGGGCCGATCGTTGCCGATCTCATCAATCAGAACGCGATCATCATGGGCAAAACGCATACTGTCGAATTCGCCTATGGCGGACTGGGGGTCAACAATCACTGGGGTACACCCGTCAATCCCTGGGACAGTCAGGCACATCGCGTGCCCGGCGGCAGCAGTTCCGGTGCGGGTGTCAGTCTTTGCGAAGGATCGGCCCTGACAGCATTCGGCACCGATACCGCGGGGTCAGTTCGCATTCCGGCCAGCTTTACCGGCAATGCAGGACTCAAATCGACCTACGGAAGCCTGTCAACGCAAGGTATTGTGCCGCTGAGTCCGTATTTGGACACCGCCGGGGCCTTGACGCGGAACGCAGAAGATGCCGCCTATGTCTACGCGGCGGTGCATCCGGAAATTGAAGGCTTGAAGGGGGTCATCAAATTCTGCGACTCGGTCAATGCGTTGCGGAGCATGAACTTTACGATCGGTCTGCCCGGCGGGATGATGTGGGATTGCGCATTCGCCGGCATTGCAGCTGTATGTACCCGCGCGATTGACGCGCTGGACAAGGCCGGATGCAAGATTTTGCCCATCGACCACTTTGCCGATGCCGAAACCGCGATTGCGCTTCGCAATGCGGGCGGATCGACTTCGGTCGAACTGATCGAATTCCTCCAGGCAGAATTGCCAGACTGGATCGACGAGCTTGATCCGGTGATTCGCGAACGAATCAAAATCGGCGGCGACATCTCCGCAGTCGAACTTTTACGGCGCTTTCGCAAAACCGACGAAGCCAGATCTCAGGTGTTGCGTCACTTTAGAAACTGCGATGTCATTGCCTCACCGACGGTGGTTCTGTCACCACCGCTTATGGATGAGGTTTGCCAGCCCGCCGACTACATGCCAAAAAACCTGCTGGCGCTGCAAAATACAGGCATCGTCAGTTACCTGAACCTGTGTGCGCTGACTGTACCGGTTGGCTTGGATGACTTGGGATTGCCGGTTGGGCTGCAACTGATCGGACCGCCGAAATCTGAGGTGAAGCTGCTTGCAATCGGCCAGCGCCTCGAATCCCTGGTGGAAAAACCGCTGCTGAACCGATGACCGCACAACTGTCACAACTGGATTTAAGCACGCCGCTAAAAATGCATCAAACGACGGTTGCAAGTGAGTGGCTGGACGAATATGCGCATATGAACCTCGCCTATTATGTCATGATCTGCGATCAGGCGACGTATGCGTTCTGGGAAATGGTCAATGGCAACAAGGTGCTTGGCGAGCGAAATGGATTAGAGTACGCAGTCGTGGAAACCCATGTCAACTACATTGAGGAAGTTCGGCTGCATGATCCGCTGGTTGTAACCACGCAGCTGCTTGACGCTGACGCCAAACGGTTTCACATCTATCATGAACTGCGCCACAGCGCCAAAGGATTCATTTCCGCAACCAATGAGGTCATGGCGTTGGGCTTTGATCTAGCCGCGCGAAAAGTGACATCTTTCGCACCGTCTGTAGAAGCGACTCTGCAAAGCCTCTATCAACAGCAGAAATCGATTCCAAGACCTGCAAACGCAGGTCGCTCAATTGGTATTCGGCGCAGCTCCTGAACCAGGCAATCTTTGTCGACGAGCTGCACGGAACGACCTTTGCTGCATTGCACGCCCGCGCGAATCATTCGTCCGCATCGGCATTGACTTCACGGTCAGTGGCAATCAAGGCCATGAACGTCTGCTCAGACAGAATTTCGATCTTCAGGCTTTCGGCTTTATTCAGCTTGCTGCCGGGACTTTCACCAGCAACCAGATAATCTGTATTTTTCGAAACGCTCGAGACGACAACTGCGCCTCGATGTTCAAGCTGCGCTTTAGCTCGAGTGCGGGTCATTGCAGCCAAAGTACCGGTGAGAACAAACTTCTTTCCTGCAAGACTCGAGTTATCGTGACGGATATTCTCAGAGCTGGGCATCTGGATTCTCATCCCTCTGTCGATCAGTTTTGCCAGCACGGCGCGATTGCGCTCGTCCCGAAAAAAAGCGTGCACGCTGGCTGCGACAATGGCGCCAACATCCCGTACTTCGCATAATCTTTCGACACTCGCTGCCATAATCCGGTCAAGCGAACCGAATTCGGTCGCGAGGGCCTGCGCTGTAACCTCGCCCACATGCGCAATGCCAAGCGCGATAAGGAGCTTGTGCAGCGGCGCGTCTTTGCTTTGCTCAATCGCTCGGATCAAATTCTCTGCCGACTTGTCTCCCATCCGGTCAAGCTGACTCAAGGCGGCGGCATCCAAACTGTAAATATCGGCCACGCTTTCAACCATTTTCTGGTCAACAAGCATTTCGACGAGCTTATCGCCCAAGCCTTCAATATCCATTGCATTCCTGGAAGCAAAATACGCGATCGACCGCTTGCGCTGTGCCGAGCAGATGAGGCGGCCCGTACATCTGGAAACGGCCATATCCGCCATTCTTTCGATGGGCGATCCGCACACCGGGCAGTGGGAAGGGAACTGAAACGCCACGGTATTTGCCGGGCGCTCCTTCAAGAGAACCGATACCACCTCAGGAATGACATCACCTGCGCGGCGAACGATAACGGTGTCACCGACACGCACGTCAAGTCGCTGCACCTCATCTTCATTGTGCAAAGTGGCGTTGGATACGACGACCCCGCCGACCTTGACCGGCGCAAGTCTGGCCACGGGCGACACTGCACCCGTTCGTCCGATTTGCACTTCAATTGCATTGACTGAAGTGGTACGTTCCTGAGCCGGAAATTTGTGCGCAGCGGCCCAGCGGGGCGCACGCGAGACAAATCCCAATGACTGCTGCCAATCCAGCCGATTCACCTTGTAGACGATGCCATCGATCTCGTACGCAAGTCGGTCGCGCAGCGCCAGCATCCGCTCGCGATAAGCGAGGCACTTTTCGATCCCAGCGACTAGCTGAATCTCCTTGCACACCCTGAAACCCAATGCATTGAGCTGCTTGATCTGAATCCAATGGGTATCCGCCAAAGACTGTCCCTCGCGCTGGACAACCGAATAAAACATGGCATCAAGCGGCCGCTGCGCGGTCACTGCGGAATCAAGCTGACGCAAGCTGCCGGCGGCGGCATTGCGTGGATTCATGTAGGTCTTGCCACCAGCCTCAACTTGCTTTTGGTTAAGCTGCTCGAAGCCGCTGCGCGTCATGTAGACTTCACCGCGCACTTCAAATTCAGGCACTGAGGCTTCAGTGGCCAGCACCAGCGGCACACTGCGTATGGTCCGGACATTATCCGTGACATTCTCGCCGACGCGTCCATCGCCGCGTGTACTGGCGCGCACGAGTCGGCCGTGCCGGTACAGCAGACTGACCGCCAGCCCATCTATTTTCGGCTCCGCCACATATTCGACGATTTCAGCATTAACCAGCTCTCGGATTCTGCGGTCAAAATCATTTGCTTCCTGTGCATCGAATACATTATTCAACGACAGCATCGGAACGTCGTGCTGAACTTCCTCAAATGCGGAACGGGTATTTGCGCCAACCCGACTGGTCGGCGAGTTTTCATCCTGGAATTGAGGATATCGCTTCTCCAGCAAAAGCAGCTCCCGAAACATCCGATCATAATCATGATCCGGTATTTCGGGCGCATCCAAAACGTAATAGGCGTAGTTGTGCCGATTGATTTGGTCGGTGAGCGCTGCAATACGCGTGGCGGCTGCGCTCGAATCCACCGCTTTCATGGCTCTTTCGTGTCCGATAGCGGCCCGTGGTCTTCTTCCCAAGGCTCCGTGGCAAGTCTGTCAAAATCAAAAAGGCGCATCGCCACATCACCGCCGGGGGTAATGTTTGCCTCTCTGAGCCACTGGACGTACTCATCAACAAAAGCTTGCAGATGAGAAATAGAGGTCGCATCGACACGATTGAACTCTTGGTCAAGCAGCTGGCCGTTGAGCAGATCGGCCAGTTCCATCCCCAATTCAGTCATCAAGCGAAACGCTGCCGAAGGATCTTCAACGGCGGGCAAATTGCATTCCAGCAGAATATTGCGCCGATCAAAAAACGGCTTGTAGAGCTGCAGCAGATCAAGGTCAAGCTTCTGCATGGGAATCACACGAATGGCATTCGATGCCTGCTCATGTTCGGGGCCCGCCCCAAAATAACTGTAGGTGGAGGTGTCATCGTGACTGACCAGACCAAACTCGTGAACCAGATACTTCACACTCTTTTCGGACAAGGTCGCGCCTTCATGCAGCTGGACTACCAATATAGCCTTGATATCTAAATTTTCAGTGCGAGCACACAATTCATGGGCAGACTGAAGCACTTCATTGACCGTCCCAGACCACTCCACTCCGCGTTTCAGCAACTTGGCGACCGACTCTACACAATGCTTGAATTTCCACCAGTCCTGCTCAGTGACGGGATTGCCTTGATGCACGAGCTGCAAAGCGAAGATGATATCACTATACAGTTGCGTTACGTTGTCCTCCATGACTTGATACCACTTGCCATCTTCCAAGCTTTGCCCGTAAACGAAATACGGATGCGTCGTATTCAAGCTATGGTTTCTGAGATTCGACACCAATCGTGTGCGTTTGGTGCCGCCGCGTCTCTGCGGCAGCCAGGCGAGCGCATCAATTGCAATATCCGGCGAACCGCTGTAATCAGGGAATTCAACTGGGATATCAATTTTCCCCTGCTCATATTCCAGTTGATTTTCATGCGATGTGAATTCGGGCTGCGCAAAGGCGATTTGATTGGCAGTCTCAGCAGCAGCGGCGATGATTTGCGGCTCAACCATGCCAGAGCTCCGATCACTTTCATTCTGAGGCCGCTCGTCCGTACCGCAGTCAAGTGCAGCATCCTCCTCCATATCGAGCTCAGAATACGGTTCGGGGTCATCGCCTATCTCGTAAACCGCATAGTTGTGGCGCTCCGGCACATTCACATCCGTCACGGACGGATCCAGACTCTCTTCGTGCTCCTCTTCATCACGTTCATGCGGCTCTTCATCGACGAACGGCTGAGAACGACTCTCGTAATCCGAATCCAAATCTTCTTCAGTCGGCTGGTACGGATCGATTTCGGCATTTGAATCGATCAGAACCAGCTCGATGCCATCTTCATGCCGGTGTTCAGGCGGAATTTGGGGATCAATCGCTTCAATCCGTGCATCTGCGGAATCTTTGTTCCGGAACTTCGGCGGCTCCTTGGCAATGCGCACGTGGCGGGCAATCAGCCATATCGCCATCAGAAAAAAGGCGACACTGCCAATGACTACAGCGAACTGCAGCATCAAGCCGCGTACTCTTGCGCGTCTTGCAAATCGACCGAAAGCACACGGGAAACGTTGGCTTCCGGCATGGTCACGCCAATGAGTGCATCTGCCGCTTCCATTGTAATTTTGTTATGCGTAATCAATATCACTTGGGTTGAGCCGGCTAAATCTTTGATACTTTGGCACAATCGGTAGACATTCTCATCATCAAGCGGTGCATCAATCTCATCAAGCAGACACAACGGCGACGGGTTGAGCTGAAAAAATGACAACAGCAGCGCCACGGCGGTGAGCGCCTTCTCGCCCCCGGAAAGCGACTGGAGGTGGTGTATCCGCTTGCCTTTGGGTCGTACGAATATCCGTATGCCGGCATTGTGCGGATAGTCGCCAGTCATTTCCAGATTGCCGCTGCCACCGCCAAACAGCAGCGGCACCAGCCGCTGGAACTCCGATTCGACCATATTGAATGTCTCGACAAACTGCTCTTGGGACTCAAGATCTATTTTGATGATCGTGTCACGCAGAATGTCAATCGCCCGCGTCAAATCCTCATACTGTCGATCCATGTATTCTTTTCGCTTGGCTTCCTCCTCGTACTGCTCAACGGCGATCAGGTTGACAGTTCCTTCTTTTTCGATTCTCGTGCGCAGTCGCTCAAGCTTTATAACATTTGCGTCATAATCGAAATCTTCTTGGAAGGCAGCGACCTGCTCTTCCGCGGTCGTGTTTGTTTCTGCCAGCTTCTGCTGAATGTCCTCGCACATCACCGTCAGCTTGCTCATTTCGATCTGATGCTTGTGAATGACTTCGCCCATTTTCTCGAGTTCCAGTTGCGCGGCTATTCTTTTTTTATCCAATTCCCGGTAACTGCCGTCGGACTCCTCGGTTTGTTCCCGCGCAGAACGCAGTTTTGATTCCCATGCGCGGGCTTCGTCAACCAGCTGCTCCAGCCGCCGACGCAGCTCCGCAGCCGGGTCGCTGGCCTGCGCCAAGCTGGCGGCCAATTCGGTCTGCTGTGCACTCAGGGTGCGGAAGCGTTCTCGCAAGTCCTCCACTGCCGTGCTCAAAAGATTGGCATTCGACTGCTGGCGCTGCCAGCTCAACTCCTGCTCATGGCGTGCATGAACCGACTCAGACACCGCGGCACGCTGCTGGTCGACCTGCTCGGCGTGCGTTTGCAATGCGGCCGCCTTCAGTG
Organism: Arenicellales bacterium; assembly: GCA_965200545.1. Taxonomy (GTDB): domain Bacteria; phylum Pseudomonadota; class Gammaproteobacteria; order Arenicellales; family JAJDZL01; genus JAJDZL01. The sequence continues at coordinate 538,654 of CBDAUJ010000003.1, forward strand.
CAAATTCTTCATTGATCTCATCAAAGCGCTCTATCGCGGCAGCCGATTCAGCAGTCAGAGTCCCAAGCTGCGACTTCATCTGTTGCTGCTCATCGCTGCGCTGCTGGATTTGAATCTGCAACTGATTGACACGCTCCATTGAACGCACCCGATCGGAGTCAATTTCGGTCAAGCGGTGCCGGGTCGCCTCGAGTTCTGCGGCAACCGCGGCCGACTCACTGCGATACTTGGACAGATCCAGTTCCAGATTCAGAATTTCTTGCCGATTGGCTGCGACCTGTGCGCGCTTTTTGTGCTCGCGGTCACCGATATACTGCGCTTGCTTGCGATACTGACTGATCAGTCGCGCAGTCTCGAGCACCCCTGGAGATGAGTCGCTGCCGACAGCGGGCGAAAACCAATTCGGCCCGATCATCGCACCTTCAGCTGTGACCACGCACTCGTTATTTTTCAATTCGCCTTTGCGGCGCAGAGCGTCCGCAATCGAATCGGCAATATACACACCACTGAGCATGTTGACAATCACGTGATCTTCACTGTCGACAAATCGGGTCAATGAATCGACATGCTCGCTGAACTTCGCATCCATTTTGGCACTGTCGACGAAATAGACGCGCGCTGGAAATGTTCGATTTTCTATGCGGGCAGCCAACTGCCCGATATCATCGACCAGCAAGGCAGACAGGCGCTCTCCGAGGACACCGTCGACGGCCCGCTCCCAGCCCTCGCGCACGGCAACTTTTTCTGAAATCTCAACAGCGTCAACCTGAACCTGATCCTTGAACCACTGTTTGGCAGCTTGTGTTCGCTCAGACGCATACGCGCTTTGCTGCAGGGTATTGAGTTTGACTTGTACCGCCTGCATTTCATTGAGCAGCGATTCGATTTCATCGGCGTACCGGTCGCCGAGGGTTCGTTTTTCAGCCAGTGCGCTTTCGGATTGTTCGAGTTTCTGACGCAGTGCATCCCCTTGACTGACCAATTCATCGAACCGGACTTGCAAGGGGTCACTCTGCGAATGCTCCATGATCGATTGCAAGTCCTTGAGCTCGCGCTTGAGCTCAATAATTCGGCTTTCACTTTCACCTAGCCGAAGGTTGACATCGGTGCGCACCGCCTGCAGCGAATCTTTTTTGGTGATCGCATCGGTGAGCCACTGCTTGACCTTTTCAGTTTCAGTCTGCGCCGCAATCAGCTCGCGCTCCAGAATACTCAAAGCCCGCTGCCGCTCCGCGAGCTGCACCTCTGCATGTGTGCGCCGCTCTTCGGTCTGCAGCATCTCAGCCGCGGATGTCTGCTGTTTTTGCCGCAAATCCGCGATATCGCGTTGAATCTGCGCGATCTGCTCGGCGACGGCCGCCAAGTTCTCACGCTCCCGGCTTCGCTTCTGATCGGCTTCCTTGATGCGCTGCTCCAAATTCGAGATATCCGCTTTCACGGCATATTCTTGCATCTGTATCTCATGCACCTGATTGCGCGTTTCAATCTGCTGCTTGCGCGATTTCTCAAGGTCAGTCTCGCAACGGCGGACTGACGCAGTTTTCCTCTCTTTTTCAGTCGTTCGACTGGCGATCTCAACTTCAAGCTTGGCCGCTGCTGCTGCCAGCTGCTGCCACTCAGCGGCCAGAATCTGCGCCTGCAAGGCATACGATTTCTCCTTCAGTCTGCGATAGCGCTTGGCTTGAGCTGCCTGGCGCTTGAGCTGTCGCAGATGATGCTCAACCTCAGTGCGCATATCGTCAAGCCGCACTAAATTATCCTGTGTGCGGTTGAGCCTCAAGTTGGTCTCATGGCGCCGGGCGCGAAACTTTGACACGCCCGATGCCTCTTCAATGTATTGACTTAAATCTTCCGGCTTGGCATCAACAATGCGGCTGATCATGCCCTGTTCGATAATCGAGTAGGATCGGGAGCCAAACCCGGTACCGAGAAATATGTCGCGTATGTCGGAGCGGCGGCACAGCGTGTTGTTGATGTAGAAATCCGATGCTCCTTCGCGCGTGACAGTTCGGCGAATCGAAATTTCGGAGAAACGAGCCCATTGTCCCGGACAGCGTCCGAGTGAATTGTCGAGCAGCAATTCGACTGTCGCGCGACTGGCAGCCTTGCGCACGGAGGATCCGCTGAAAATCACGTCATCCAAAGTGCCGCCCCGCAAACTTTTGGCTGATGACTCTCCGGTGACCCAGCGCATGGCGTCAATCACATTCGACTTGCCGGCGCCGTTGGGCCCAACAATTGCCGAAAGCGGATGCTGTATATGGATCATGATCGGATCGGCAAATGATTTGAAACCCGCGATCTTGATGCTCTTAAGCCGCATGTGCACTTCTCATGGATGGATGCCGTCGTGCTGCCCAAAGTGAAGTTGCGTGTCCTAATCGTGCGGCTTGGTTGCTGCCAGCGAAGGACGTGCCGCGACCGATTCATGCCATTGCGACAAGCGCGAGCGGCCCTTGCGCCAATTGTCCACGGAAAATCGAAAATCCAGATACTCCAGCGCCACTGCGACTGTGATCGCACCGATTCCAAAGTCGCCGCCTAAGGCATCGACTTGATTTTCCAGCATGTTCAGCGCACGGCTCACCGCGCCGATATGACGCTCCGCGACAGTCAGTGACTGGAGCTCTTCGGGGCGGCGGCTTTCCAGAATGCGCCCGACTGCGGCATCCAAAATGCCGTCGCCCAATGCTTGCATCCGCAATGCCTGCCAGCGCTGTTCACCAGCCGCAGGAACGAGACGCGGCGGCTCGCTCAAACTGTCGAGATATTCGCAAATCACCGGTGAATCAAACAGCACTTGGCCATTTTCCAAAGTCAAAGCAGGCACCTTGCACAGCGGATTGGTCAAATGCAGTTCGGTCTGCGGATCCCAAGGATTGGTCATCACATGCTCGATTTGCGCCTGCAGTCCGCATTCGATTGCGGTTACGGAAACTTTTCTCACATACGGTGAGGTGGTTGAGTAATTTAGTTTCAAAATACGTCCTTATACGGTTGGTTTTTAAGAGTGTCAGCAGGTTGAATTTGAGCGGTCAATATGTTATACAAACGCATTTTCGCATCAATGACTGCAACCTTCGACAGGGTGTGATTACAGTGCAGAGTTTACCACAATGAATAGCAACTCCGCAAACGCAGAATCGGTATCGTACTCAAATATTTTTCAGCCCTACAAGCTGGGAAAAAACGAACAATACATGGGTGCGCGGCAACGCAAGCACTTTATGGAAGTTCTGACGACCTGGCGCGACAGCCTTATCGGCGAATCAATTCGCACCGTGGGCAATCTGCAGGATGAAACCATCAACCATCCTGATCCGACAGATCGAGCGAGCCAAGAGACAGACATGTCGATTGAACTGCGCAATCGCGATCGCGAGCGACGGCTGATTCGCAAGATTGAGGATTCGATCGCGCGGCTGGAAAATGACGATTACGGCTTTTGCGACAGCTGCGGCGTCGAGATCGGCTTGCGGCGCCTGGAGGCCAGACCGACGGCCACCATGTGCCTGGATTGCAAAACACTTGATGAGATGCGAGAGCGCAAAATTTAGGCCGGCAACCGCAGCTCAAGGTGCGCAGAACCGCAATTGTTCCTGCCGCTGGCAGCGACTGATACTTTGATGCAGAACCACCGAAATTTACCAGGAACGGACCGTGCCGGACTATGACCTGATTATCCGCGACGGCTGGGCAGCGCTGCCTGACTCGGATGCCGCACACTGTGATATCGCTTGCCAAGACGGGCAGATTGTACGTGTCGATACCGCTATCGACAGCAGTGCCAAGCGTGAAATTGATGCCGGCGGCAAGCTTGTATTGCCTGGCATCATCGATGCCCAGGTACACTTTCGCGATCCGGGTTTTACCCACAAAGAAGACCTCGACAGCGGCTCACGCGCCGCAGTCAGCGGCGGTGTGACCAGTTTCTTGGAAATGCCGAACACCTCGCCGACAACAACGGACCAGCAGGCGCTGGACCGCAAGCTCGCCCGTGCGGCTGACTGCTCGGCGGCCAACTATGGATTCTTTATCGGTGCGACCTGTGACAATCTCGACGTGCTGAACGCGGCACAGCCGGCGTGCGGCATCAAGATATTTATGGGCTCCAGTACTGGCAGCCTGCTCGTCTATGAGCAGGAGCATTTGGAGAATATATTTGCCCATGGCAACCGGCTGATTGCCGTCCATGCCGAAGACGAAGAGCGGCTGCGGTTGCGCAAGCAGGAACTGCTGCCAGATGATTCAGCGCCCTGTCATGTTCGCTTGCACAGCGAGATTCGCGATGCAGAATGCGCCTTGATCGCAACACGGCGCGCCGCAGAGCTTTCCAGCCGATATGGACGGCGGCTGCATATCCTGCATTTAACCTCCGGCATTGAGGTCGAATACCTGCGAGAGAACAAAAACCCGCATATGACGGTCGAGGTGACCCCCAACCATTTGTTTCTGACAGTCGATGATTATGAGCGGATGGGAACTCGGGTGCAGATGAATCCGCCGATTCGCACTGCCGCCGATCAGCAGCTGCTGTGGGACGGACTGCATGATGGTACCATCGATTTCATCGCAACCGATCATGCGCCGCATACCGCCGAAGAGAAAAGCCAGCCGTATCCTCGCTCGCCCTCAGGAACGCCGGGGGTGCAAACCATGCTGCCGCTGATGCTGACCGCCTGTTTTATGGAACAAAGATGCTCGCTGGAAGACATTCTGAAATGGCTTTGCTGGCGGCCGGCACAAGCTTATGGAATCGCCGGCAAAGGCAAAATTCAGCCAGGCTATGATGCTGACCTGGTCATCTGCGATATTGAAAACACACGGGTTGTCAACGACGCAGATATGCTCACCAAGGTGAAGTGGAGCCCATTCCATGGCCGAGCACTGACTGGCTGGCCGATCTGGACGATCGTCAGCGGTCAGGTTGCCTATGAGAATTCAAAGATTTGCGAAGATGTTCGCGGCACACCCATCCGATTTGCAACGCATCCAGCTTGAAATTCGGGAAAAATATGAGCAGCTCAGCGTAATCACTCAGGTCGAAAATTAGATTTTTCAGATCATTCCCTCTTTTGAGCACATCCAAACCTGTGAATAACTCCAAACTTTCGTCTCTAATCTGGTCATCTGCAGACGATATTCTCAGAGGGGTATTCAAGTCACACGAGTACGGCAGTATTATTCTGCCATTTGTTGTTCTAAGACGACTTGACTGTGTGCTCGAACCGGTCAAAGATCAAACATTCGAAATTTACGAACAATTCAAAGATGTTCTTGATGATCCATCCCCAGTCATTAAAAGCAAAATAGGATTTCCATTTTTCAATCGCTCAAAATACGACCTGAATCGACTGAGAAGTGATCCTGATAATATTGAAACTAACTTCAGTAACTACATACACGGTTACTCCCAAAATATCTTCGAAATCATTCATAACTTTTCCATTGAGCCTCTCGTAAAAAAGTTGCATGACAATAATCGACTTTTTCTGCTGATCGACAAGTTCACCGAATTCGACTTGCATCCATCGGCTATTGACAACCATCAGATGGGCTCGGTTTATGAAGAGTTACTGCGAAGATTCTCTGAAATGTCGAATGAAGAAAGCGGTGATCACTATACACCTCGCGATGTAGTTGAACTTTTGGTAGCGTTTGTTTTCGGCGGCGCGAGCGAAGATCTTCAAGGACAAGGGAAAATTCGCACTGTTTACGACCCTTGCTGTGGAACCGGCGGCATGCTCACTATTGGTAAAAAGTGGATATTGGAAAACATCAACCCGTCGATCCAAATCAATTTATTCGGACAGGAATTGAATGGAGTAACTTATGCCATTTGCAAGTCTGATTTTTTGATGCTAGGTGAGCATCCCGAAAACGTACATGGACCTTGCTCTTCATTATCAAAAGATAAAGTCGCCAGTCGACAATTTGATTACATGATTTCGAATCCACCGTATGGTGTAAGCTGGAAATCGGAGAGAGATTTCATCAGCAAAGAAAGTGCAGACCCGAACGGAAGATTTTTCGCCGGAACGCCAAGAGTCTCGGATGGTTCACTTTTGTTCTTGCAGCATCTCATCTATAAGATGAATCCTGATCGCTGCTCCCGTATTGGAATTGTCTTCAACGGCTCTCCATTGTTTACCGGCGATGCCGGCAGCGGGGAATCCGAGATTCGAAGATGGATCATTGAGAATGACTGGCTTGAAACAATTGTCCGCCTGCCTGATCAGCTGTTTTTCAATACCGAAATTACAACTTACTTTTGGATCGTAACGAATCGCAAATCGCAACAGCGGAAAGGAAAAGTTCAGCTGATTGATGCTTCCAGTTATTTCCGGTCAAAGAAACAGTCATTAGGAAGCAAGCGCAAGGAAATTTCGGATTCGCATATAAACGAACTTCAAGAAATTTACAAATTGTTCTCAGAGGACGAGCATTCGAAAATATATGCAAATCATTTTTTCGGATATACGAAGGTCACGGTTGAGCAGCCGACTTGTGATGATGACGGTCACATCATCCGGAGCAAAACAGGGAACGTTAAGGCGGATGTGCGCAAGCGTGACAATGAGCGTGTGCCACTGACGCAATCGATTGAGGAATATTTCGAAGCTGAGGTAAAACCCCACCTGCCGGATGCCTGGATGAATAGGACTAAAGACAAGATTGGCTATGAAATTAATTTCAACAAATATTTCTACAAGTTTATACCGCTGAGATCGCTTGAAGAGATTTCACATGACCTGCAGGCTATTGATGCAGAAATTGAGCATCTGTCGCTGGAACTGACGAATGGATAGATATCCCGAATACAAAGACAGCGGAATTGAATGGATTGGGAAGATTCCGAAAGATTGGGAGGTTATTAGATTAGCATCAATTGGTTCTTTTTCTAAAGGTTCGACAATATCAAAAGGTGATCTTCTTCAGAATGCTCAAGATGGACATCCATGTATTCTATATGGCGAGTTGTATACGAAATTTGACCGTAAGGTTACCGCTACTGAATCTCAGATTTCATATGATCTGTTCAAAAAATCGAAAACCGTCAACGATGGAACATTCTTGTTTACAGCATCTGGTGAAACCGCTGATGAAATTGGAAAATGTGTCTTGGTGAAGTGCAACAGCTTGATTGCGATTGGCGGAGACTCAACAATTTACCAGCTTTTTGAGAAAGAAAAATTTGACATTGAGTATCTTTCATTTACTTTAAATTCGGAATATTGCAGGACTTTCAAAGCCGCTAATTCTCGAGGGGAAATTGTTGTTCACATTTATGCTCAACAACTCAGAAATTTACAGATCGCTTGTCCAGGAATACAGTTGCAGATAGCAATACGTCAACACCTCGACCGAAAAACCACCCAAATCGATTCTTTAATCGAAAAACTCGAGAAGAAAATCGAGCTTCTCAAAGAATATCGAATCGCACTGATCAGCCAGTGCGTTACCAAGGGACTTGATCCGGATGCTGAAATGAAAGACAGCGGAATTGAGTGGATTGGGGATATTCCGAAGGGTTGGGGGTTGAAGCGCATGAAATATTTGTGCTCTCATATTTCGGAAAAGCGGCTGCCGATTGACGGTGAAGTAAAAATATCTCCAGAAGATGTTGAAGCACACACTGGGAAAGTTGCTAACTTCTATTCCGAGTACGAGACTGAAGGGCAGGTATTTTGCAAAGGTGATGTGTTGTTCAACAAACTAAGGGTATACCTTAACAAGGTTGTATTATCAGAATTGTCTGGACTTTCGATGGGCGAGATGATCGTATTGAGACCAAGTGCGATTGTAAACACCTACCTATACAGAGTCTTGAGTTCTCAGAAGTTTATAGATCACGCTGACTCAATATCAGAGGGTGTCAAGATGCCTCGGTCTCCAGTTGCAGGGTTACTGAATTCAGTTTTGCCCTGCCCACCTAAAGTCAATCAAATCTTGATTACTGCTTGCCTCGACCAAACAACTACTAAAATCGATTCTTTAGTCGAAAAGCTTGAGAAAAAAATCAAGCTTCTCAAAGAGTACCGTCAGTCGCTCATCTCAAATGCAGTGACAGGGAAAATTCGAGTTACTGAACAAGCCGCATGACTGGACAGCATCCAACTGAAGCCAGATTTGAAGGCTATGCGGAGAAGCACCTTAATTCAGTCGGATTCACGTCTCGGTCCCATTCAGAATACGATCGCAGTCTTTGTCTTATTGGCAGCGAAGCTATCAATTTCATCCGTCGAACTCAGCCTGAGTCATGGAGTGAGCTCGAAGGAATTCACGGCACTGATGTCGAAAGCCGAGTTTTAAGGAGAATTTCCGACGATATCGCCAGGCGCGGTATCATTGAAGTATCGCGGTCTCAAGTGGTGGATCGGGGTGTTTACCTGAAACTGTGTAATTTCAAGCCCAAAAGCGGCATGGCGCCAGAACACCGCGAGCTCTATCAGAAAAATCAATTCAGTCTTGTTCGACAGCTACGCTACTCAAACCGTAACGAAAAATCAATCGACCTCGTGCTGTTCTTAAACGGGCTCCCTCTCATAACAATTGAACTGAAAAATCAACTGACAGGCCAAAGCATTGCACATTCCCAATCTCAGTACCATAATGACCGTGATCCCAATGAGTCATTGCTGAAATTCAAACGATGTATCGCTCACTTTTGCATAGACAACGACAAAGTGTCGATGACCACCAAGCTGTCGGGTAAATCTACTCAGTTTTTGCCATACAACAAGGGTGTTGAAAATCCAGTCATCGAAAATGGCTATCGCACCGATTACCTTTGGTCGGAGATTTTCACTCCCGGCTCACTGCTTGACATTCTCGAAAACTTTGTCCATATTTCTAAAAATACAAACTACATCTTCAACGAAAATAAAAACAAAACTGAGGCGAAAAAATCCGAATCCTTGATCTTTCCTCGCTACCACCAGCTTGAGCTTCTGAGAAAGCTAAAAACACATTTGACAGCGGATGGCGCAGGGAACAATTACCTTGTTCAACACACCACTGGTTCAGGCAAGTCATATTCAATAGGCTGGCTGGCGCATACACTAGCATCGTTTTACCAGATGGAAGATGACATGGAACGCCTGTTTGATACCGTCATTGTTGTTACTGACAGGCAGGTACTTGACCAGCAATTGCGTACCACAGTCAAAGCGCTTGAAAAGACAGCAGGTGTTGTTGGCGCAGTTGAGCGCGGATCAAAAGAGCTGAAAGATTTTTTGGAAAAAGGAAAAGGCATCATAATTTCTACTATCCAGAAGTTTCCCTTCATTTCTGAAACAATCAAGGCTTTGCCCCAGAGCAGATTCGCAGTGATTATCGATGAGGTCCACTCAAGCCAGTCAGGTGAATTGTCCCGAGAGCTGAAAAAGACTCTCTCCAGAAACGAGTACGACAGTCTTGACTACGAAGATTTTCTGCTTGAGACAATCAAGCATCGAGGGCGGCAAGGGCATATCTCATTCTTTGGATTTACCGGCACACCGAAATCCAAGACACTGGAATTGTTCGGAACAAGACACAACGATACTTTTAAGCCATTCCACATTTATTCGATGCGACAGTCGATTCATGAAAAATTCACGCTTGATGTGCTGCAAAATTACACAACATACAAGCGCTACCTCAAACTGAATGAATTGGCGGAAACTGACGACCAGCTCGTACCGGCAAGTAAAGCTGCCAGGCAAATTCTCAACCATGTTGATTCAAACCAGGCTACGATTCAGAAAAAAGCAACGATCATGCTTGATCACTGGGTCAAGAAGGGATCGAAAGGGATTCAAGGCCAGGCCCGAGGCATGATCGTCACGCAATCAAGAAAACTTTGTGTCCTGTATTTCCACGAAGTGAACAAACAATTGATAGAACGTGGATTCGATTACCGAGCGCTTGTAGCATTTTCGGACGAAATCAAAGTGCGAGAGATCAGTCACACGGAACACAGCCTCAACAGTGAATACGGCCATTCTGGTGACATTCCACTGGGATTGAAGAATCCTAAGTTCCGGCTGCTCATTATTGCTGAGAAATTTCAAACTGGATTTGATGAGCCATTGCTTCAGACAATGTATGTGGACAAATCTTTAAACGGAGTGCAATGCGTACAAACGCTGTCTCGACTGAATCGCACGATGACAGGCAAGACTGAGACATTTGTCTTGGACTTCGTAAACAAACCTGAGATTATCAAGGAATCTTTCCAGCAATACTACCAATCGACTTTTCTTGAAGGTGAAAGTGATCCCAACACTCTGTATGACGCGCTATCTGAAATCGAAAAGATAAATCTTTACAGCTCCGCAGAAGTCGAAAAATTTTGCGAGGTGTTTTTTGATCAGAACTGCAGAGAAGGCGAACTTCACTCGATATTGGACTCGATTGTGGATGGGTTCAAGGCGATCGAAGAGGATGGTGTTCGAGAAAAGTTTCGCGCTCAGAGCAGACAGTTCATCAGTTTGTATGGTTATCTGTCTCAAATCATCTCGTTTGTGGATATTTCGCTGGAAAAACAGTTTATTTTTCTAAAATTTCTGATCAAAAAACTGCCCATGAAAAATTCTGAAAAGATTGATGTCGCAGATGCAGTAGACCTCGACTCACTTCGAATTCAGAAAATTCACGAAATGAAAGAGAAACTTGAGGAAACCGATAGTTCTCTTGCTCCACCAGCCTTCGATGAGACACCCTCAAGTGAGTCTGAGGTGGACTTGCTTTCAGCAGTAATCGAACAAGTCAATCAGACTTATGGTATTGATTTGACGGAGGACGATAAAGTCAGCCTTAATCGATTAAATGAGCAGCTCCAAGAAGATAGCAATGTTCGTTTATTCATGAGAGGCGATAGTTCCATTCTCAACAAAAAAGAATTTTTCGCCAAACAATTTGATCAAAAGATGTTGGGATATGTCAACAACAGATTGGATTTTTACAAAATGATGAATGACAATCCCGTAGTCAAAGAGATGATCTGCAGCGCATTTTTCAGAGATTATCATAAAAGCCACAATGCGAGAGAAGAGGCGCGACATGAAGTGTCTGCGAACTAACGAGAATGCCTGACTGACTACATCCATCAAAATCCCGTGTTCGAAGATAACCGCCCAACAGGAAAGGAAAGCAACCTATCAACCGTAAGCCATATCTTTAAACCACAGAATATTGGTACACACGGATGTAACTGGTTTGATGAGGATTCGAATTGAAAATACTCGCCAAAATATTGCTTTTTTCATTTTCGTCTGAATACACAGATTTGAAAGACATATATATTGATTCAGCTGTCTTTTTTATATCAAAACCATGCGAAAGGAGCATTTTTCCTAAACTAATCTCCTTTCATTTGGGGATTGAAATGACACCAAAAAGGTTCTGAATATGGTAGATGCGGTATCTTTATTTACAGGTTGTGGGGGTTCTGATGCCGGCGTGATTGAATCGGGCTTCAACGTAATCTTGGCTAACGACATGCTGCGCTATGCCAAAGATACATACTTAGCAAATCTTCCCGATACTGATTTCAATTTAGGTTGCATCGAGAATATCAACAGTTTCCCATCAGCTCCGCTACTGATAGGATGCTATCCATGCCAAGGATTTAGTCAAGGCGGAGCTAGGGATCCGAACCGCAGAGTTAATAGACTCTACCTTGAATTTGCAAGAGCATTAGAGCAAGTTCGTCCGAAAGCGTTTGTCGTCGAGAATGTTTCCGGAATGACCCGTAAAAACTTTCAGCATCTTTTGGAAAAACAGATTAAAGTCTTTGAGAAAAAAGGATATCGAGTAAAGTATGATGTGCTAAACGCTTCCGACTTCGGTGTTTCTCAAGACAGGAAAAGAATCTTTATCGTCGGCATCAGAAATGACATTGATGCTGAGTATAAGTTTCCGTCACCTACCCATGGCAACGCCATGGATTATCCAAAAAAAACAATTAAACAAGCTATTGGTCAAATGCCAATATGGCCCGAGGGTGACTTCTACGACTACAATTTTCACTGGTACTACCTCTCCAGAAACCGAAGAAGAGGATGGGATGAGCAATCCAAAACCATTGTCGCAAACCCTAGACATATGCCCCTTCATCCAATCAGTCCTGCACTAGTCAAACATGCTCACAATGATTGGAGATTCAATGGAACTGAAAGAGCTAGACGTTTCAGTTATAGGGAAGCGGCGGCACTCCAAGGATTTAAAGACATGATCTTTCCAGACACCGAAAACAAGAGTCTTAACCGATGTTACGAAGTGGCTGGAAACGCTGTACCACCCCCTTTGTTCAAAGCAATTGTCAGTGCAATCCCTGATATCTGGTAGCATCTTCAGCTACACTTTTCAGCCAATGCAATAATTTTTTGGATGTGTTCATTTACACCATTGTTTCTACCCATCTCCCAAATTAATTTGGTAAGTCTGGCTCTGTCAAAAACAAGTCCGCTAAGTTCGTCCATTGCTGCTAGCATTATTTCATTGTTGCTCGTTATGAGATAAGGCATTGTGAATACTTTAACGGGATTGGCATAGGGTGAACGAAAAAATCTACTGTAACGATTCCGCTTCAATTCATTTTTGACTTTAGAGGGCCAATCATTTCCGCATGCACTTTGTCCGAAATAAAAAATTCCGCCTGTGCGAGTATCAACTAGATTTCTATAGTTGATAAAATCAAGCCCTGCATCTTTTACATTACTCAAAGAGTTGGGAAAATTTGGATCTGGGTTCCACTCTAATTCCCCTGTTCTTTTGTGAATATTTTCAATGTAGCTTCGCAATGGATCAGTTGCGCCCGCTCCGGTCCACCATGCATTCGTACATTGGAAAAACTCTTTAAGGACAAGGGCAGACAAATATTCAAAACATCCAACCAAACTGTGCCAGTTGCTGCCTTGCCTGCTTGTTGCCAAGGATATTTGCAGCAGAGCCACATAAGCATTGACCTGATCAGGCATAGCTGTCTTATAGCGCAGCGACAACTGCTTTAACTCAAATGGATAGCAATTTCCTAGCAACTTAATTCTGTTTTGCAACTCTTCCAGTATCCGCCCTTGCTGGGTATCGTCATATCGATCTCGCATTGCATACTCTTCTGCATCTAAGTCATCCGTAAAATTCTCTGTTGAGTCTTCAAATTCGCCGCTGATTGATTCATCAATCAATCCTTCGTCAATAGAGGCATTCTGATTTTGCAAAGCCGAAAATTCCACTTGATCAGCATTTTGAGCGGTTTTTTGTGCTGCGTTCATGATGGGTTATGTGTTCTTGACTTGATTCTGTAAACTGGTGAGAGCTGAATTAAGAAGATTCAAGGATTTGTGAGCGCTGGTTATAAACTGTGGAAGCTCATCTTGACTCAGCGTTTCACTGGAAACGAGAGTATTTATAGTTATCAGTCGATCCTGTGTTTCATAAAGCAGATTTGTCAACCGATCATTTACTGGTCTGAGTTTTTCCCATGCATCCTCCGCGCGCATACCATGTTCAAGATCTATGATCGATTCTTTTGATTTGATTAGATCGTTCAATTGGCTAATTTGTCTGGATTCCTTGATTGCTGGCATCGTATTCTTAGATTTTGAACCGAACATAAAAACAATTAGTTTCTCACTGTTTTCATAAGCTTTATCTGATTTCAGTACCGACGAATTCTCTTCGACCCTATCAGAGGATTCGAGACCGGCAATATCGATCCAGTTTCTGATATTTTCGTAGCCAATGCTGGTATAAACCCAAGAAAACGGATAATCAGGATTGCTTCCCCTGCCCTTTACTCGACTTGAATCAGACTTGTAGTTTCTTTCCACGCGCAATTGCCGCATCAGAATGTATGCTTCAAGAATCCTTTTGACTGTATTAGGATTCTGATCACCGATAAGTTGTGCAGCTTCTCGAATCGTTAGCTGTAAACCCGATACCGACATCAATTCAAATAGCCAATGCGCTTTCGCATATGAATCCCATGGTTTGTTACCTCGGATATGCTTAGTACCTAAATACGCAATCAATTCCTTGCTTTTTTCTTTAAAAATCGAAACCGGGATTTCTTTGAGGGAACTGATTTTCCCAGAATCACTTTTTGAAACCCATCTGCTGGTAATATCCTGGTACTTTCTTGCACGTGGATCGCCAATTAGAATTGATGCAGCGGCCAGACGCCTGTTTCCTTCCACAACCGTCAATCTTCCGTCTTTCTCAACAGCCACAACTGGCTCTGCATCGAAGTATCCGTTTGACGACATTGAAGCCAAAAGGTCATTGACTCCATGCTGTTCGATAATCGATTCAAGTAATGAGCTTTGGTTTTCGGATGCGCACAAGTTGCCTCCAAATCGCGGATTTCCTGCATCCAAAAGCAAGTCACTCACCGATATTCGATCAGTTCTATTTGTTGTTGTCATTTTTCCCTCTCGCAAAAAACTTGAAACTCAAAGAATCATACGATGTTTATCAATCAATCTTCAGCAGGCGCAGGAAACTCATTGCCGCAAGCTTTGTGAGCAATTGAGACAAGTTAATTGTATCGTCAGCTTTGACGACACTCGGCTTGCAGCACCGATCAGTGAAGCTTATCCGACTTCATTGTGCCGCGAGCAAGCTCAAGCTGCATGAGGAAAAAAGGCGGATGCAGCCCCGGTCCCGGCCCCGACACCTCTCTTCGATGCCGATTTCCGTCTGCCGATTTTTTCGCAATGCCAATCTCATAATCAAACTCAAATGTGGATGGCGGCACAGACAGCTCAAAAATGTTGCTTCCGTACGTAATCAAATGTATCCCTGAATTCCATACCTTTCGCTGCTGCTCCTTGCTGATCGAGGCGGCCAGAAGGTACGCATAGATGGGACATTCGCGTAGTTTCGGTACCGCCTTGCGAAGCGCGGCGACACTGTCCCGGATTTGCCTGATATGCTTGTCCTTGTATTTTCTCTTGATCTCAAATACAAAAGCTTCCAGCGGCTCACTGCTTCCTTGCTCCGGTCGGGTGACGGCGAATGCATCTAATTCCCGTGGTGTCAGATCCGCATCGCAAAAAGCAAACGGCGCCTTGAACTCAACTGGATGCTTTGAGGTGATGATCCTTTCCAGGGACGGAATCGATATCTCCTCTACAAAAGCGCCAATGCTGTTGCCAACCTGCCCTATCTTTCGTTCCAGCCTTGCAAATCCAACATCCATTCTGCTTTCAAGCCTTGAAAATTCCGATAGCATTTCCAGTCGCAATCGTTCCACTGAAACACTGAGTATCTCATTATCACTCTTCAGTCGACGTAATTCCAGCTGATGGCTTTTCAACTCCAAGCGAAAGCTTTCCAAAGATTTCTCGATATTCTCGAATCGATTCTCCACCTCGGATCTAAACTGATCCATCTCGGCTCGCAACGCCAGATCCAACCTGTCCAATCCCAGCCGGAGAACCTGAATCTCATCGCGGATTCCCCTCGCGTCTGCAGCTGCTGTCCTTGCAGTCGCCTGCAGAGCCTTTACAGCCGCCTGCAGATCTCTCACATCGACCCGAAGCTCTCTGTGCTCCTCTGCGAGCTCTGCAATCGCTTTCTCCAGCGTCTCAAATCGACGATCGGATTCGTGATGGCGCACATCGCAGGTTCGGGAGAGGTCTTGCAGTTCAAGATGGACATTTTCAAACAGCCGGCCAGCATCCTCAAATGATTGAATGACATTCTTCTCACGCATGGTCCTGCACCTCAGGACAGGTTTATTTCAATTTCAGGCGGGTCAGATTCAATGCACTTCATCTTAACAGAATAGATTTAAATTTCAAAATTTCCGGCGAAATTAGTATCAGGTTCCACAGGCGTGCTGCGCGGTATTGACTGACGACACCTGTTTGCTGTTTTACCTGGCACACACCGCTTTCAGTGCATACCAAAATATGACAGTCTGACCTTGCATCGCTCCTTGGCGAAATGGCTGTACCTTTCCAGTTGTTGAGGATAAGATTACAGCAGCTGCGATGGCAGCCAAAGAACAATAACGGGAAAGGCAACCAGCAAACCGACCGTGATGGCGTCAGCAATGAAAAAAGGCGTAACACCCTTGAATACATCTTGAACCGACAGGTCTGTACGGACGCCGGCGACGACAAAGCAGTTCAAGCCAATCGGCGGAGTAATGAGACAAAGTTCTGCCATTTTTACGACCAGAATCCCGAACCAGATGGCACAGGCCGTGCCGGACATGCCGAACGTACTGTCGGCTGCCGAGACGAACTCACCGCCGTTGAGCGCCATGACCGCTGGATAGACAACAGGCAGTGTCAAAAGCAGCATGCCGATCGCATCCATAAACATGCCGAGTACTGCATAAGCCAGCAGAATCAAGACCAAGGTCAGCAGCGGGCTTTGATCCAGAGAAGTAATCCAGTTCGCGAACGCATCTGGAAGGTTTGCAAACCCCAGAAATCGGACATATATCAATACACCCCAAATAATGGTGAAAATCATCACCACCAGTTTCGCTGTGTCAACGAGCGCCCGCTTGAACTCAGGCCAGCGCATCCCCTTGTACAGCGCGAAGCAGAAAACGACAAACGCGCCAAGCGCGCCACCTTCTGTGGGCGTACCCCAAGCATCACCACCAAGTGGGTTGTATATAAAGAAAATAATGATTACGACGACCATTACACATGGCATCGCGGGCGGCAGCGAAGTCATTCGCTCACGCCAGCTAAAGCCTGTCACGGGAGGTCCTATGGTTCGCAGAAAGACGGCCATGCCGACGATCAATAGAGCGTAAATCAGGGCCGAAAAAGCACCTGGCACAAAACCCGCAAGGAGCAGTCTGCCGACATCCTGCTCAACGATGATCGCGTAAACAACTAAAATGGCTGATGGCGGAATCAGTGATGCCAATGTTCCGCCCGCTGCGACAACACCGGCTGCAAACTTCTTGTTGTAACCGACCCTCAGCATTTCTGGGATGGCAACCCGCGCAAATACGGCAGAAGTGGCGACAGAGGCGCCCGAGACAGCTGCAAATCCCGCAGTTGCAAATACTGTTGAGACAGCTAACCCGCCCGGCAGCCAGCCCACCCAGCGCTTGGCGGCCTCAAACAGCGCTCGGGTCAGTCCAGCATGATAAGCCAGAAATCCAATAAGAATAAATGTCGGGATCAGCGAAAGCGCCTGACTGGAGATTTTCGAATGCGGCACCTGCCCCGCAGTTTTGGCTGCCACACTCAGGGCCCAGAGAAATTCACTGGGATCGTAGCCCTTTTTTGCCCAGAAGATCCAAATCAGCCCCAATAATCCAGCAAGAGCAGCGGCAAAGGCCACTCGCATGCCCAAGAATACCAGCACCAGCAGCAGCGCGGATATTGCGATGCCAATATCAATCGCTTCCATTGCTTTTGCCTTGAATTGCTGGGTTTCTTTCTGGAAGCTCGAGACTGTCGCTGATTTGTGCGGCTTCGCGAGCTGCCTGTGTCGCCATCGTTTCAACAAGCGGCACCGCGACCGGTGACTCACGATTCTGAGCGAATGCAAGTCCATAGCCAACGAGTTGCATGACAAGGCGTATGCAGAGCACCGAGAATGACACTGGAACAAGCAGTTTCGCGGGCCACAGCGGCAATGCGATATCGATGGAGCTGTCGCGGCTCCACATTACTGCATTGAAGTCAAAACTTCTCTGGAAATGTTCCCAAGAGCCCCAGACAATCAGCGACATGAGAACCAGAATCCCCAAAACAGTTACAAATTCGGTTGCCCACAGAACCCGCCCTTTGAGTTGCCCGACCAGAATATCCATGCGAATATGATTGCCGTTTCGCTGCACATAGGCAATGCCCATGAAGGCGATCAATGGCATAATCTGCTCAATCCAGTCCACATATCCAGATAGCGGTTGATTAAAGAAGTTTCGGCCCCCGACAGAAATCACTGCGAGCACCATCAGTGCGAATACAGCAACGCCGCTGATGAAGGCGAGCTGCAATTCGAACCCATGAAATCGACGGTCCAGCCGACTCAGGAGAGAACCGTCCGAGAGAACTGAGGAAGATGTTGCCAACCTAAACTTCCGTAAACCGCCCGGCTCGACTGCTGTCGAAGCCAGGCGGTAAACTCCAAATTTTAGTCTGCCATAGCCTGTGATCGAGCGACCACAGCATAGATCAAATTAGTTTCCGATCATGCCAATGACAAAGTCATAGAGCTCCTGTGCCGGCAAGCCGTTTGCGGTCATATCTGCAATCCAAGCCTCGGCAGCCGGACCTGCAACCGCATCGCGAAACGCTGCCAGCTCACTTTCTCCATAAGTGATTCGCTGAATTCCCTTCTCGTCAAGCAACGGTCCCCATCGGTCCATTGTTTTGCCGTTGTAATTGGCAATGTAGTGATCAAGCGCCTCATCAACCGATCCAAGCAGCACTTCTCGGTGGCTGTCTGACAATGCGTTCAATGCATCTGTATTGACGACAACGGGACAATTGACAGTGCCTGGATTCAAGTTCGTCGTCCACCACTTGCCCCTTTCTACCGTACCGAACGACATGTGGGCATGCGGCGCAAAGGCAACTGCCTGGACGACTTTGTTGTCGAGAGCTTGTGCCACCTCGCTTGCGGTCATCGAAGTCGGAACTGCGCCTACAGCGGACATGGCTTTGCCAATGCCGCCTGTTGCCCGTACCGCCAGATTCTTGTAGTCAGCCAAAGTTGCCGGCGGCTCACCGACCCCCAGCAAATTGTATTGCGGCAAAGGCGATGGCATCAGCAGCGTGGCATTCCAGCGCGCCAGATCGGCCACTGCTGCCGGATGCTGATAAAGGGCTTGACTGATTCTCCT
>CBDAUJ010000004.1:0-323198 GCA_965200545.1 Arenicellales bacterium
TCTGCCTGGTTGTTCGAAAACGGCACGGCGGGGTCTTGCAGAAAGAGCAGGCAGGCGTCTTTGCTGCGCGCCAGTCGCAGCGCCAGATTGTGTCCCTTGCGGCGCTTCTTGCGCCGCGCCGGCCGGACTGCAGCGGCACCTGCGCCTCGTGAAATGCAATCGCATCGGCGAGGATGCGGTCCCAGAGCCGGGAGCACAGCTGGATCTTGTCGGCATCCGCCGCGGTGCCGCGGTCTTGGCGCCCGGCGCTGGAGCCGCCAGGCCCGCTCCAGCAGCCGGCGCATCCGTCCTGCCCACCGCTCGCCGTCAAGCTGCTCGGCCGCGGCCAGCTCGCGCAGATGGTGCGCATTGCAGCTGGCATGGGTGACGCCTCCAGCCGGGCATACGAGCTGTAGTCATCATGCACGGCGGTGCCGGTGTAGCCGCGGCCGATATCGCCGCGGCTTTGGCCCAGGCGCAGGGCGGTGAGCAGGCGGTCGAGCGCACATGCACCCAGCGCAGGGCGGCGCCCACCCGCAGGCCCGTCTCATCGAGATTGCTTGAGCGGCGCCCGGATGCGGACGGCCTCGCCATGGTGTGTGCCAGCGACTGCATGCGCTCGCCGGCGCGGCGGCACATGGCGGCCGCGGTGCCGGTCGACAGCGGACACGCCGAACAGGTCGCGGCACGCCTGTGCCGTGCGCTCCAGCGGAATGAACTGCGCGTGATGCAGGTAGCTGACATATGCGCTGAGGCGCTCGCCATACTGGACCGGGCCTTGACGTGCCGCGGAAAACCGCGCCCGGGTGCGACGCTCACAGGCACTGCAGATGCCGTGATGGCGCGGTGCTCGACAACCTGCAGCGGCGCCGGCGCCGGCAGGTCAAACACCTGGCGGCGGATGTATGAGTCTCTTTCGTGTGACACGCCGCTGGCGCCGCAGCGCCCGCAATGCTCGGGATAATGGTCGACCACCGCGTCGGGCTTGTGACCTGGCGCAGCGTGTGTCCGGCGCGGCCGGCCTGGCCGCCCGGCTTGCGGCCGGATCGCCGGCGCAGGCTGGCGGTGCGCCTCTCACCCGGGCCGGCTTTTCTCAGTCCGTCGCTGGACGGCGGCTTGGAGCTGTTCTCGCTGTCCAGCGCAGCGCTGTACTCCAGCTCCCGAGGCGGTCGCGAAGACGCGCATTGTCGGATTCCAGTTTCCGCCGCGCGCCGGCGCAGCCGCTCATTCTCAGCGCTGAGGTCTCGCGCCCCGGCGGCACCACCCTCGGCCAGCCCCCACAGATGCGCCGCCAGCGACCAGGCCGGTGCCGCAGCCGGCACGATGGCGCCGGTCACAGCTCCTGGACCTCGGCCGCCAGCATCGCGCTGAGCAGCGCCTGGCGCTCGGCGGCCGCCAGGCCCGGTAGCGCGCCGCCAGCGCTGCGCCTTGCGCCGGATGCGCTGGCGGTCCGTGCTGCTGCACCCCGCATAGCCCGACCAGTGCGGATGCTCCAGAGTGTAGTTGAACACACCGCCTCGGTGCGCACCACCCCCTGGGTCGTCACCTGGAAGCTCGCCCGCCGCCCAGCCCCGCAGCGCCGTGTCATACAGCCGCGAGGGATGCCCTGCCACCATCACCTTGCAGGGCGCCGAGCGGAGAATCTCCAGCAGCGCCCCATGATCATCATCGGTGTAGTCGCACCGGTAGCGCCGCCCCGAGCGGCGCGTGGCGCGCAGGTACGGCGGATCCGCAAAAAATATACTCATCGCCCTGGTAGTCGAACGATGACAGATACTCGTGCGCGCACCCCGTGCACCAGCTCCACCGGATAGGGGCACGAAGAAGGCGGCCAGCGCCCGCTCGTCCAGATCAATGCCGATCGACCGCAGCGCCGGCGCCTTGCGCTGCATCAGGCAGCCGCCGCCCAGATGCGACTCAATATAGACCGCATGGGCCTGGCTGCATCGCCAGCAGCGCCTGGCACAGCCCGGCAGTCGCCTTGCTGCCAAAATAGCCCATTCATTCGCCCCGCAGTGAAATCATGGGCCTATTGTGACCAATTGCAACTACAATGTCAAGCCCTGAATCGGTAATTTGATACCTGAATAGTTACGATATTTTTCTTTATTTAAGAATTAATTAACTAATATTTCAGCCTTGTCAAGCTAGGTATATAAGCCCCTATTTTAATGGTTGGGAAGGAAAGCGTATCGGCATTTGGCTTATGCCAAACAATCAATGTGAGGGAGAGTTGGAAGATTTCATTTTCAAGATGATTCCTAGCAATAATCCCGCATTGCCGCGCACTAAGAAATACATTGACAATATCCCCGAAGAGGATCGCAAATTCAAAAGCAAGAAACTTATTAGAGCGTATGTACACGCCTGGTTGGCGACGCGTGAAAAACCCCGTCAGACGGGACTAGCGATCTCCGCCAGGTATCTTGATAAGAATGTTGGAACGAAACTCGGCATTTTTATGAATGGTTATGTAAGCTATTCGAATTTGAAATGCAATAATCTTGCATTCTATTCGACTATTCAGGCGACTCAAATGACGGGACGACTCAAATGACGGGAGTTACAGGATTGCCTGATATTGCGTAAGCCTTTAATCCCAGGGTGGAAATTCGCTCGTCCAGCCGAGCCAACCGCACGTCAAGCGCATGCACATTTTCCCGGATTACAACCTAAATCATTTTCGATTTTTCCAAGACTTGCGCGCATCATGCCATAGAACAATCCCGCAACTGCAACCAGCGGCACAGCAAACGCTCCGGCAAGTTGGAGCAACTTCTATCCCAAGACATGGAAACATTCCCTCTATTGGATTCACACAACCTCTCAGTCCCTTTGATTCAGCAATTTTGCGAACCAATCTTGAAATTGGAGAAGTCGGGCGCGATACATGCCCCAACATCAACAAAGATATTTATAAACCTTGTATATTTGGATGTAATGTCTTATTATACAAGGTATGATTGATCGATATCTGCTGTCAACAATACATGACAGACTGGATAGAGTGCCCGCTGTAGGCCTTTTAGGTGCGCGTCAAGTCGGGAAAACAACGCTCGCCAAGGAACTATCCAAAACTTGGGATTCAGTCTATCTTGATCTCGAAAACCCGGAAGATTCTCTATAAACTCAGCGATCCTGTTGACTATTTGCGCGGACACTTGAACAAGCTCACTATCCTGGATGAAATTCAGTGTGTTCCTGATTTGTTTCCAATCCTTCGCGGACTGATTGATCAAAATATCCAAAGCGGCAAACCAGCTGGCATGTATCTTCTGCTTGGCTCAGCTTCATTAGATTTTTGCTGCGTCAGTCGGCACAGAGCCTTGCTGGACGGATTACTTATCTTGAGCTCCCCGTATTGAACGTACTGGAAACAGCGCAAAATCAAAAGACCCGCAAGCAGCTGTGGCTGCGAGGCGGGTTTCCAAAAAGTTATCTTGCGCCTGATCAAATATCAAGCAAACTGTGGCTTGACGACTTGATCAGGACCTATCTGGAACGTGAAGTTCCAAAATTCGGCTTTCGCATACCGTCCAGCAGATTGAGACGATTATGGACCATGCTGGCACACTTGCAAGGCGAAACAGTGAACATTGCAAAACTGGCCGCCAACTTGGAAGTGGACAGCAAAACAATCAGTCGCTATATCGACATTCTAGTCGATATGCTATTGGTCCGGCGACTGGAGCCTTGGTTCAGCAATGTCAAGAAGAGATTGGTCAAGTCACCGAGAGTCTATATTCGTGACAGCGGCATATTGCACCGACTGCTCGGTATTGCAGATTATGAGGCGCTGCTGTCGCACCCTGTATTAGGCAAAAGCTGGGAGAGCTTTGTCATTGAAAATTTGCACTCAGCATTACTGCCGCCAGCACAAACCTTCTTCTATCGCTCTGCTGCCGGCGCAGAAATTGATTTGGTCATTCATCTGCCGTCTGGACAAACGCTCGCAGTTGAAATCAAATACGGCTCATTTCCAAAACCAGCCAAACACTTTGTTCGAACTTGCGCAGACGTGCAGGCATCACAAAAGTTCATTGTCTATTCCGGCGATGATGAATTTCGCATCACAGATGATGTCATCGTGATCTCACTTCCCAAAATGCTGGAGAAACTAAAGTCTCTTGAACAAACCGATTATTAATTGAGGCAAGCAGGTCACGCCGCGACCTGCGGTCAATCTGTCATAGCAGACGATGAACCTGCTCTCGAAAATATTGAATTCAGCTGCTCAGCAGAATCCTCAACGGAAACGCTTATTCACGTTGACAGCCTGCCGGCTTTGCCAGTGATCTGCTCTTTGCGTACCGCCACATAAGCCTGCAGCTGCTCTTCAATGGATGGATCAATAGGCGGCTTTTCATATTCACGCAACAGCTGCTTCCAAATTCTATTCGCCCTTTCCAGCGCAGATTGTGCGCCATCGTCTCGCCAGGTCTCAAAATTGCGCCAGTCAGAAAGGATCGGCTCATAAAAAGCGTTCTGATAACGCTCCAAAGTATGACTGGTACCGAAAAAGTGTCCGCCGATCCCCGCCTCTTCAATGGCATCGAGTCCGAACGAATCCTCGTCGAAAACAACAGGATCAAGAAAAGCAGCCTGCATCTGCAAGATCTCCGCGTCCAGTATCAGTTTCTCAAATGAGCAAGTCAAGCCGCCCTCAAGCCAGCCGCCGGCATGCATTACGTAATTGACATGTGACTGAATGCAGGCATAGACCGACATATCGCTTTCATAGGCGGCTTGCAGATCAACACACGCCGAAGCCGTGGTATTGGATGAGCGCAAAGGCAGGCTGTAGCGTCTCGACAGCTGTCCGGAAATGATCACAGATTGAGCATATTCGGGTGTTCCGAATGCCGGCGAGCCGCTGCGCATGTCAACATTGGAGGTAAAATGTCCGTAAAAAGTCGGTGAGCCGCGCGCCGCGGCTTGCGTCAGTGCGATGCATCCCAAAACTTCGGCATTCTGCTGTGTTACAGCGCCGGCGACCGTTGCTGGCGCCATCGCGCCGGCCAGCGTAAATGGTGTGGCATGCACCGGCTGGCCTGCAAGCGCAAACTCCCGCATGCCGTCCGCCTGCCCATCGTCAAACAGCAACGGTGAATTGGTATTGATGCCACCGATAATCCCCGGTCGTTCCTTAAGTCCCTCATCATCCGTTTGCAAGGCAATCTTCGCCATTTCGATGCAATCGCGCGCACGCTCGCCGGTGTTCATCCACATGGGCTGCCAGCCTTTGTCCATCAGGGTGATTTGGGCATACAGCATATCCAAATGGCGGGTTTCCGGCGGCAGGTCCAGTGGCTCTACACCGCTTCCGCCGTCATGATGAAAAATATTCAGCGACCCAGCCACTTTTGTGAAATTTTCCATATCCTCAAAGGTTCCATCACGGCGACCGCGATCCAGATCCGAAACAAAAGGCGGTCCACAGACCGTCGCAAAAACGATTGAATCACCGCCGAGCTTGACTGATTTGGCGGGATTGCGGGCATGAATGGTCATTTCACTCGGAATTCCCGTGAGCATTTCTTCGATGAATTCTGGATCAAACCGCACAATTCCGGTCTCATGATCAACTTCGGCCCTTGAATCTTCAAGCAGCTTCAGCGCAGTCTTGCTCTTCACACACAGCCCCAAGTCCCGAAGAATCTTCAGACTCGCCCGATGAATCGACTCAATCTGATCAACCGAAACAATTTCCATTGGCTTGTATGGATTACGGAGAGTCTTGAAATCCCTTTGCGTGAACTTTTTTTCTTGCACAACCCTGCGGTCTCTGCGAGTTCTGGATTGACGGCGATTCATTCTTTTTTCCAAATCATTTGCCTTGCGAACATCAGCTGCGCATCCGCAAGCCGCTAGGATCATAGATCGGTTCCGTGCAAATCTGCGCTGGAATCAATTTCCCCAAAACCTCTACTGAAAAGCCATCGGCGGCAAGATTGACACTGCTGTCGACATAACCCAATGCGATATGGCGCTCTGTATGCGGACCAAACCCGCCGGAAGTCACATATCCAATGTCAGTATTGTCGAGAAATATTGCCTCATCGCCCCAAATCGCATGATCCCCATGGTCAACCGTCAGGCAAACAATATTTTCTCGTGTTGATAAGCTGCCCAATATCGCTTCCTTGCCGACAAAATCGTCTTTCCGCATATCCACAAAGCGGCTCAAGCCAGATTCCTTTGCCGTGTAATCCGATGACAACTCAAATCCCCAGGCCGGAAAACTCTTTTCGAGACGCGTCTGCATAAGGCATCGAGACCCCACCAGACCAATTCCCAGACATCGGCCTTCACGCACCAGCAGCTCAAACAGCGGGACCTGATACTGCGGCTGCATATAGATTTCATAGCCCGTCTCACCTGTATACGAAATGCGCAATACAACGACATTATCAATACCGCCGATTGAAATGCGTTGCGAATGCAAAAAAGGAAAACTCAGCGAATCCATATCGAACGCGGCCACTTTTGCGATCAGTTGCTGCGCATTCGGGCCGCAGATATGCAGTCCGCAATAGTCGTCCGATACATTCCTGACATCAACACCGTCGCAGGGCAAATGGCTTCGGAAATAACGCATGTATGCCAGTTGCATGTAATCTGAAGCAAAGGCCAAATAAGTGTCTGGTTCGATATGCGCAACTGAAAAATCCCCGATCAGTCGGCCGTGCGGCGACAGCATCGGTGTCAGTGCAATTTTGTTTGCGGCAGGCATGGAGCCGGCCATAATGCGATTGAGCCACTTCGTTGCACCGCGGCCGCTTATCTGGAATACAGCCATCCCAGAAAATTCCATCAAGCCAACTTCGTTGCGCACCCGCTTGCCTTCATCGACAACAATCTGCCACCAATTTGGCCGCCGATAAGTCAGGGTTTCTTTTCGCTCTGTCTTCGGCGGTGCAAACCAATTTGGATGTTCAAGGCCAAAAGATGCACCGAACACTCCGCCGGCTTGTTGCAGGTGGTCATAAACCGGTGTAATCCTGATTGGCCTGCCAGCTTCAAACTCCTGATAGGGGTATGTTCTCTCTGACCTGTTTTCATAAAAATAACGGGTTGAATGCAAAGCGTAATCCTTCGAAGCCCAATCGCCAAAACGGGCAACATCCCAGCCGGAAAGATCAAGCTCCGGCTCGCCCTGAATTATCCATTCAGCAAGTACCTTGCCGATTCCGGGCCCTTGATTGAAGCCCGCCATGACGCCATTGGCACAAAAATAATTCCGCAGTCGCGGATGCGGACCGAGCAAAGGTCCTAAATCCGGTGAAAAAATCATTGGGCCGTTGATTACTCGCTTGATGCCGGCAGTCGCGATACACGGCATGACTTCAGTCGCCTTTTCGAAATTCCATTCCATCCGAGACAGATCATCAGGCAGCAGCTCATGATCGAAATCAGCCGGCGTCTCGTCGACAGACCAGTGCGTACAAGTTTTTTCATAAGCGCCGAGCAGCATGCCACGCCCTTCTTGACGTGCATAACAGCCCGTTTCATTGTCATTGATCTGTGGCAGCTCAAAATCCAGTTGCGCGATTTGAGCGATTTCTTCGGTTACCAGATAATGATGCTCCACGGGTACCAATGGCAAATCGATGCCTGCAAGTCGGGCAACCTCCCGCCCCCACAAGCCAGCAGCATTGACTAGATATTCGCACTGGATCAGACCATTGCTTGTGCGGACCAGCCACCCGCCATCGGAAAGCTGAGAAGTTTCCAGCACCGCAGTATGTCTGAAAATCGCAGCGCCGAGCTTGCGTGCCGCCGCGGCGAACGCTTGTGTAGCGGAAGCCGGATCAACATGGCCGCCCTCCACTTCCCAAAAAGCCAGTCGGAATCGCGCCGGATCCAGTATCGGCGCTTTTTCTCGAACCTCTGCCTCGGTCAAAGGGAAACTTTCAATGCCAAGGCGCCGGCAGGCGCTTTGCATCCTCAAGTTGCTGTCGACCTCTTCGGCGGTACGGCATATATTGATGCCGCCAGTCAAATGAAATCCGCATGACTGTCCGGTTTCCGCCTCAATCTCAGTGTAGGCATGGAATGTGGATTTGTGGATTTGAGCGGCTGCATTCGGTCGAGTCAGCGTAAACAATCCACCCGCTGCATGCCAGCTTGACCCGGATGTCAATTCCTTGCGCTCAACAAGTATGACACTGTTCCAGCCGCTTTTGGCGAGGTGATATGCGACTGAACAGCCGACGATTCCGCCGCCGATTACAACAACTTGTGCGGTATCGTTCAAAGCAGCCTGGATAGCAGAAAGTCAGCAATTTTTTCGACACTGCCAACGCCGAAACGGCGAAAGATGATCAGTCGCAATTCGATTATCTGCACACTCGAATAAATCAAATTCCAGTTAACACCGCACTACGGGCTAATGCTTGTAATAGGGACGATCGCCCACAATGGTGACCCGATTCATGATTCTGTGTGCACCGCCATAATCATGCGATGCATAATGCTGTGTGCAACGATTGTCCCAAAATGCGACATCGCCCACATTCCACGAATGCCTCACCTGGAACTCCGGCATTTGAGAATGATTGAACAGCAGGCGCAGCAGTCCCTCACTTTCAGGCTCCGACAGTTCATTGATGCGGGAGGTATAGTATTCGTTCACATATAGTGCCGTACGGCCCGTTTCCGGATGGATACGCAACACTGGATGGGTCATCAACGGAAACGCTTCCTTTAATTCCTGAATGCGCTTTTCACCATTGGGCTGCATGCGCAGCGCAGTGCCCCAGCCACGCTCAATGGAGTGCTGGGCAGTCAGTGACTCGAGCATTTGCCTGATCGGTGCGGACAATGTTTCATATGCGGAATACATGCACGCAAACAGTGTATCGCCGCCGACTTCAGGAATTTTTCTGGCGATTAGAATCGAACCCATCGACGGAGCTTCCTGATAGGTCACATCGCTGTGCCAGTAGTGCTCAGCATCGTGAGCTCGTCCTTTCGATTCAATGATCGTCAATCGCGGATCATCCTGATTGCAATCAAACACTGGATGTGGCAGGTCAAGGGTGCCAAATCGCTCGCCGAGGCGAATATGCTGCTTTTCGCTGAGAGACTGATTGGAGAAAAACAGTACTCCAAACTCCAGCAGCGCAGTTCGAATCTCATTTACAACAAAGTCCGACAGATCGTCGCCAAGATCAACCCCAGACACAAGTGCACCTAAATTCGGTGTACAGCGGCTTACCTCAATTTCCTGATACTCCATTGTCAGTTACCTCATACGTTTATTTGGACAGCAGATTTCGTGAAATTTTCCGATCGACGCACGGTATTGTAGCAGTCATTTACGGGGCAACACAGCACGTTTGCAGACGTTCGCCGACGCGGCGTGAGGAAACCGCCTCAAGCTTCACTTGGCAAACATCCCAGTTTGTATTTGCCAGCGCAACGCCAAGATCGATGCTCAACTGCGTGCCAGCCTTTGTGATTGGCGTCTTGACTGATCTGCCTGATCGCATTCGCCTACAGCCCCTTACAGCGTTGAACTTCATGCGCACTCTTGCAATCGCCAAGCAGCAGCCGCGCAACCTGTTGCTTTGCTGCCGATCCGGGCGGATGCAGCTCGAAAGAATCAAAATCAATCTTACTCAACCATCGCATCAGGCAGCGCAAGCTGGACAAAATAACGGATAAGCCACCGCTGTCTGCAGATCACCTTGCAAGGCGAGTCGAAGTCTTTCCATCGCGTTTCTGTCATCACATCTCCCAAGAGGCCATGCATCAGTTACAATGTCCGCTGACACAACAGCATACTCCAATACACCGCAGCCCAGCGGCGATTCAGATAACAGAGGTGTCTTTGGTGAAAAATGATTTACCCCATTGCTGGATCGAGACCATCGATCCGAAGGATGCCGGCGCGGAGCTCAAGGAGATCTATGAGCAGCTGGACAGTTGCTATCACAAAATTCACAATCTGTACCGCGCCTTTTCGCTGCAGCCTAAACCCCTGCCCGCCGCCGATCAATGTTTTCGGCATATCATGCATAATGAGGCGAATCATTCCGAACCATGGTTTTTGGAACTGCTGGCGACCCAGGTTGCCATGATCGCCGACTGCGTCTATGCGCTTACCCACCATGGCGCGAATTTCAAAAAACTTCTGGCCGACGAGATTCTGGCAAACCGCATGCTGGAAGCCGTACGCAGCAATGACTTCAGCGATGCTTCGATTTTCAGCCCGAAACAGTCCGCGCTTTTGTTTTTTGGCGCAAAATTGACCAGCAAGCCAGAGGCGATGACGAGCAGCGACATTGAAGCGCTGCGCAAAGCCGATGTGAGCGATACGGAAATCTTGGAAGCGGTACAAACAACCGCAAATTTCGCTTACTGGGTTCGATTCATCAACGCACTGGGCATCAATCTCAGCAACGAGAAAATCGGCATCTACTAGACTGCGCGCCGAAAACAGATGTAGTCACACTCAGTTGCCAGCAGCGCTTATGCTGTGACCGCCCGCGCGTTTTTGCAGCAGATTGTCCATCCAGTCTGGATCCATCTCTGGAACTGACGATAACAGCAGTTCAGTGTACTCATGATGCGGAGGGTTCAAAACTTCTTGTTTCGCTCCTTGATCAACGATTTCACCCTGCAGCATGACAATCACTCGGTCCGCAACGGCTCGAACTGTCGCAAGATCATGCGTTATGAACATATAGGCCAAATCAAGCTCCTGCTGAAGTCGATCAAGCAGACGCAGAATACCCTCTGCGACCAGCTGATCCAGCGCAGAGGTAATTTCGTCGCAGATTATGAAATCCGGTTCCGCTGCCAGTGCCCGAGCAATACAAATTCTTTGTTTCTGGCCGCCAGAAAGCTCATCCGGATACCGGTCAAGAAACTGTTTCGGCTCCATCTCAATCATTTCCATCAGCGCATTGATTCGGTTTTTTTTCTCTGCGCCTTCCATACCGAGGTAGAAACTTAGCGGACGACCGATGATTTTGCGTATCTTGTGGCGCGGATTGATGGCGGTGTCTGCCATCTGATAGATCATCTGGATGCTTTTCAACTCCGATCTTGTTCGTGACCGATAGTCTTTCGGCAACGGTTGCCCCGCCAGCTGCACTTGGCCTTGTCTCGGTGACAAAAGGCCTGTGATCACTCTTGCGGCGGTGCTCTTGCCACTGCCCGATTCGCCGACGATTGCCACTGTCTCGCCTTTATGCACATCAAAGTCAACATCAACAAGGACTGGCTGCGGCGAGTTCGGGTAGGTGGCGGTGACATGCTCAACGCGCACCAGCGGATTTTGCCCTTTTGTTTTTGGAACTGCATCCTTCTTGAATGTTCGCACAGCCCATAAGGTTTTCGTATAGTCTTCTTTCGGATCAGTCAGCATCTTGCGAGTCTGCGCTTCTTCGACGCACTCGCCATAGCGCAGGACAATGATGTTGTCGGCCATCTGTGCAACCACAGCAAGATCATGCGTGATGTAAATTGCTGATGTGTTAAACAGTCGAACGATATCTCGAATGGTCGCCAGAACCTCAATCTGTGTTGTCACATCCAGTGCGGTTGTCGGCTCATCGAAAACAATTAGATCGGGCCGACAGGACAAAGCCATTGCCGTCATCGCCCGTTGCAGCTGACCGCCTGAAACTTGATGCGGAAAGCGAAAACCGATCCGGTCCGGATCAGGCATCTTGATCTTTGCATATAAATCCTTGGCATCGGCATGCGCTTCTTCTCGAGTGCCGATACCATGCTGGATCACACTTTCGCTGAACTGGTCAATGAGTTTGTGGGCTGGATTGAATGCAGCCGCAGCGCTTTGCGCAACGTACGCGATACGCGCGCCGCGCAATGTGCGCTTGTTTTCTTCCGAAGCCGCGGTCAAATCGATTCCATCAAATACAATCGTTCCGCTCTTGATACGGCAGCCAGCCTTGCAATAGCCCATTGAGGCGATTCCAATTGTCGATTTCCCCGCACCGGACTCGCCGATCAAGCCGAGAATCTCGCCGCGCTTGATGTTTAAGTCAATGCCCTTGACAATCTCGTGCCACCGCCCCTCGCTGTAGCCTTCAATTTGAAGGTTTTGCATTTCAAGAAGATAATCTTCGCGCTCACTTGACATCTTTGAGTCCTGCAGTCTTGTGCAAAAACCAGTCAATGATGAAGTTGACGGCAACCGTCAGCAGTGCAATGGCAGCTGCCGGAATCAGCGGCGTGTAGTCGCCGAACGTAATCAGCACTGCAGTCTGCCGAACCATGGAGCCCCAATCCGCAATCGGCGGCTGAATGCCAATGCCCAGAAAACTGAGCGCGCTGATGGTGAGAAAGACAAAGCAGAAACGAAGACCGAATTCTGCCGCCAATGGCGCCGAGATATTCGGCAGCACTTCCTGAAGCGCAATCCAGATCGTCTTCTCGCCGCGCAGCCGCGCAGCCTCTATATAGTCCATCACCACCACATTCATACTGACAGCTCTTGCGATACGGAAAACTCGGGTTGCATCAATCACACTCATAATCAGAATCAGGTTGATGACCGATGTGCCAAAAATTGACAGCAGCATCATGGCGAATATCAATGCCGGGATGGCCATGAAGACATCGACAATGCGACTGAGCAGCTGATCAAGCCATCCGCCCAAAATCGCTGCCAGCATGCCAAGCCCTCCGCCTAAAACAAAAGCCAGAAGGGTGGTAAACAGCGCGATGCCGACGGTGTTGCGGGCGCCGTAAAAGATGCGTGTCAGCATATCCCGTCCCAAATGATCTGTGCCAAGCAGGTGTTGATCATTCCAGGGCTGAAACTTCGAGCCGACGATTTCAGATTCGCCAAAGGGTGAAATCCATGGCGCAAACACGGCGACAAAGATATACACAAATACAACGGTCAAACCGAACTTGGCACTCAATGGCGCTTCTCGAATCAAATACATGACTCGCGACCATCGGACTGAAGAGACAGCTGTATCGGAATTCGGCGCCATACGCAATGCCCTATTTCGGGTGCAGCAAGCGTGGATTGGTCAAGATTGACAGAATATCTGCAACCAGGTTCAAAAATACATAGGTCGCCGCAAATATCAGACAGCACGCCTGCACAACGGGCATGTCACGCCGCTGTACGGCATCAACCAGAAACTGCCCCAACCCGGGATAGACGAATACAACTTCGACAACAATCACACCCACAATCAAATACGCCAGATTGATGACAATGACGTTCACAATGGGGGCCCACGCATTCGGCAAAGCATGATGGATAATGACGCGAAAGCGCTTCAATCCTTTCAAGTGCGCCATTTCAATATAGGCATTCGACAGCAGGTTGATGATGGCTGCTCGCGTCATGCGCATCATGTGCGCCATCGATACCAGTGTCAAAACGACGGCCGGCAGCAGCGTCTTTTCCAAGTGCTCCAGCAGCGGCGTGTCGACTCGGACATTCGCAAGACTCGGCAGCCAGCCAGTCTTGACCGAAAGCAAAAGCAAAAGAATATAGGCCACAAAGAATTCGGGCGTCGATATGGAGGACAGTGTGACTACATTCACGGTCCGGTCATATACACTGTTTCGATAAAGTGCCGCCAAAATGCCCAAGATCACAGCCAGAGGTACGGCGATGCAAGCCGCAAAAACTGCCAGAAACAGCGTGTTGTACAAGCGTGTGCCTAAAACGTCATTGATTGCTCTGCCGTTGCCGACTGAAACGCCGAAATCACCCTGAAAAATGTTGGTCAGCCAATTGAAGTAGCGAATGTAGGCCGGCTGATCCAAGCCGAGCTGCGTCCGCAGCGCCGCCACAGTCTCCGGGGTCGCCGCCTGCCCCAGAATCGCTTCGGCCGCATCCCCTGGCAGCAGTGATACCGCAGAAAAAATAATCACCGATATCGCGAACAGCGTCACCAGACCGAGCAGTGTTCGCTGCAGGATTATTTTCAGAATTCCGGACATGGCATCAGCTCTGCTTAGGTCTCAGTCAGCGGTTTCGGCAGTCGTCTCCGAAAATGCAGCCATCGCATCGTTTTAACCAAGCAGATCGGCAAGTCGCTGCCGAATTCTCTCGCGCATATCGTCGCCGCCGGTTTCCAGCCAAGCCTCGGCATCGGAGCGCTCGCAAAGTGATGGATACCAGTTTTCAGTCAGATAGCGGTGACGCGTGTGCGGATCGGTAAGGTAGGCGGTGTCTTGCGCGCAGCGCTCAACAACTTCCAGCGCCAGTGACTCTGCATCCGTCTGAATTCCAGCCGCGGCTTTCGAGGTCCAGCCAATCATTTCATCGCATAGAACAAGCAATTCGAGCGACCCAGTCCGCCCGCCAGACAGGAAGCCGAGATTATGCACAAAAGCGGTTTTTGCCAGTGCCGCCGCCGTCAGATTTGCAGATGCTTCGGCTGCCGCTTGCGCGTCGAACTGATGTGAGTCAGTGCAACCGGCGCCGATCCAAGATGGGATTCCGATATGTCGAAAATAGTCACCTGCACCAATTCCAGACAGCATGTACTCGGGAGAGCCATAAGCTAAATTGGCTTGCCGCAAATCCATCGGCAGAACGGCTGAACCGCTCAATACAGGCGCCCCGGGCTCGGCAAGCTGGTGAATAACGATTCCCGCAATCGCTTCCGCCGATGACTGAGCAATGGCGCCGGCGACAGAGATCGGGCATGACATACCCGGAAACGTTGCTGGATAGCAAACAACCGGGGCGCGCCAGCGGGCGCAGTTAATCAGTCTTTTGCACAGGTCATCAGGCAAGCGCAACGGGGATATGGGTCCCATCAATTCAATTGAGACCGGCTTTTCAGTCATCGCATTCCAGCCGCCGACACGATCAGCAATCGCGTTCATCATGCGCGTTTGAATCTCATCATCGTGGGCCAGCACAGCCACCGGCTTGGTGCTGTTATCCAGCATGGCTTTTGTGGTCTCAACCACTTCATCTTGCGGATCAACTTCGCTGGGGTATCCGAGCGAGCACACCATGTCGATGTTCGGCAGCTGCTCACAGACTTTCGCAGTTTCAAGAATGTCTGAAAGACTGCATGGACGCAGTGCGCCAGTGCGAAAATCAAGAATGCGAACACAGTTGTGACCTGGACAATAGCTTGTAACTCTGCTGCTTGTATCGACCCGGATCTCACCATCGTGACCATAGAGCAAAATTTTCTCAGGGACTGAGGCGATGGTTTTTTCGACCAGATCAGGCGGGATACGAATGTAGTCGCCATTCTCAGAGCAGGCATGATGCCTGATGAGATTCGAGCGTGTGGGAAGGTGTTCAACTATGACGCCGACGCGCCATAGAATCTGCTTGACGGCGTCATGAATCTGCTCGGCCTCACTTGAATCGACCAGTTCAATGTCGACCGCAGATGGCTGTTTGGAAACCTTTTTCTGAGATTCAGCCTGACGCTGAACACGCTTGCGGCGGGCCAGTGAGGTTTTTCTTGACAAGAGTTTCACCGATCGCCGAATAGCGTGAAGTTCGCAGCCGCCGCGAAACCGTTGCCTGCGGACTTCACCATCACTCTGCTAGGGCTTTGAGCGGGCAATCAGCTGGTCATCCACCAGCGCTGGATCACGCGATAGCCATCCAGATCCCAGTTTCCCGCAATCTGCTCAGGCACTCCGACTTTCGACGTGTGAGCCATGATATGATCTCCGAATGCATTGACTACGGCGCCACTGTCATCGCGACACAGTTCCTGCATATCCCAATACATCTGCCGGCGCTTTGCTTCGTCGAGCTCGGACCGGGCGGCCACCAGCAATTCGTTGAAACGATCATTTTTCCAGTAGGTCTCATTCCAGTTGGACTCAGCCGAATAGGCTTGCGTGAACATCCAGTCCTCCGTTGGACGACCGCTCCAGTAACTCGCGCACCACGGATGCTTGAGCCACACATCATTCCAATAGCCATCATCGGGGACTTGATTCGGAACAATCTCAATGCCTGCCGCCTTGGCATGCTCGCTGAACAGCACCCCCGTATCCACGCAGCCTGAGTAGAGACTGTCGGATAGACTCAACTCGACTTTCAGATTGCTCATCCCGGCTTGCTTGAGGTGCCACTTTGCCTTCTCGGGGTCATACGCCCGCTGCTCAAGCTCGTTGTTGAAATAGCGATTGGCCGGCGAAATGGGATGATCGTTGCCAAGGCTTCCGAAGCCATTGAGCACCTTGTTCAGCACATCCTCGCGGTCCACAGCCAGTTTCAGCGCCATTCTGACATGGTTATTGTCAAAAGGCGCCAGATCAGTGCGCATCGGGAACACATAGTGCTGCGTACTCGTCACGTTGAACACCGTAATATCAGCGTTGCGCGACAATAAAGGCGCCGTGGTTGCGTCGACATCGGCAATCACATCTACAGCGCCGGTTACCAGGGCGTTCTGGCGCGCGGTGGAATCAGCAATCGTCAGCAGTTCCGCCGAGTCCACGAATGCCCTGTCGGAAAGATAGAAGTTCGGATTCTTGCGATAGTTTGAATACTGTCCAGGCTCGAACGCTTCTAGCATATACGGTCCTGAACCGATTTCAAGCGACTCAATTTCGCCGTCTTTGGATGGCATGATTGCCAGCACGGAATCACTGAGAATGACCGGGAAATCCAAGTTCGGCTGGCTGAGCTTGAACTTGACGACCAGGTCGCCATCCTTGACAATCGAGTCAACGCCTTCGATAAATGACTTCATCGAAGAAGCGGAATCCTCGCCACGGTGACGATTGATCGATGCGATCACATCGTCCGCGGTCAGTGACTTTCCGTTATGGTAGGTCACACCTGGTCGCAGCTTGAAGACCCATTCAGACGCATCGGCGCCGAGTTCATAGGATTCGGCAAGCATCGGAACCAGCTGGCCATCCGGTGCGATTTCTGTCAAAGTGGAATGAATCGAGTAAAACACCACTTGGGTATGCGCACTGATCAGCTGGATCGGGTCCAGTGAGTCGGTCGATGATCCGTGAACCATCGCAACGCGCAAATGACCCCCCGTCTCTGGCATGGCTGCCCGCGCTGACGTGCTGGCCAGCAGACCCGGCATCGCACCCGCAAGACCCAAAGCCCCTGAGGCTTGCATGAACCTGCGCCTCGATACATCTTGGTATTCGACGTTTCGCAACGTCCCATTAAATTTTGCCATCTTTTCCTCCGTTGCAGTACAAATGAATTTACGAATTCAGCCAATCCCGCAACACGACAGCGGTGTCCCAAAGCGAGCTGCCTCAGAACGCCCCTGAACACGAAGTCGCAACAATCGTGCCGGCGGCAATAGCCCTCAGCTTTGCAACCACCAGCGCTCAATCATTTTGTAGCCGTCAAACTCCCAGTTGCCGCCGACTTTCTCAGGCTTGCCCACGTTCGCACGGTGCGCAGAGATGTGGTTTGCGAACGCGTGAATGACGGATCCGCAGTCATCGCGGCAAATCGCTTGCATTTCCCAGTACATCTGACGCCGCTTGTCGTCATCGACCTCTGCACGAGCCGCCACGAGCAGCTCATTGAACTGTTCGTTCTTCCAATAGGACTCATTCCAGTTCGAGCCGTCTGAATAGCCTTGAGTAAACATCCAGTCTTCCGTCGGGCGCCCGCTCCAGTAACTCGCACACCAAGGATGCTTGAGCCAAACATCAGACCAGTAGCCATCGTCGGGCACACGCTTGACGACCAGCTCGACACCGGACTGCTTGGCATGCTCGCTGAACAGCACCGCGGTATCTACGCATCCGGCATATAAGCTGTCGGAAACGCTCAACTCAACTTTCAGGTCAGACATTCCCGCTTGCTGCAGATGCCATTTGGCCTGTTCGGGATCAT
This sequence comes from Arenicellales bacterium, assembly GCA_965200545.1. Lineage (GTDB taxonomy): Bacteria > Pseudomonadota > Gammaproteobacteria > Arenicellales > JAJDZL01 > JAJDZL01. Next base: position 17,789 of record CBDAUJ010000004.1, read on the forward strand.
ACTGCCGGACCTCAAGTTCGGAGTTGAAATAGCGATTAGCCGGTGAGATCGGATGATCATTGCCGATACTGCCATACCCGCTCAGAATCTTTTCCAGCACATCTTCACGATCAATAGAAAGCTTTAGCGCCATTCGCACATGGTTGTTGTCGTACGGCGCCAAATCGGTGCGCATCGGAAAAGTATAGTGCTGCGTACTGGTGATGTCGAGAATATTGATCTGATCCGAACGGCCTAGCAAGCCGGCGGTAGTCGCATCAACATCACCGATAACATCCACTTCCCCCGTGACCAAGGCGTTCTGCCGTGCAGCCGAATCCGCAATGGTCAGGATCTCAGCGGTATCAGCGAAGCCGCGATCCGACTTGTAGTCATTGGGATTGCGCACATAACGAGAATATTGACCCGGCTCAAACTCATCAAGCATATATGCACCGGCACCTACCGTAAATTCCTCGATCACGCCATCTTTTGATGGCAAGATCGACAACACGCTGGCACTCAATATGACCGGAAAATCCACGCTCGGATTTTTCAGCTTGATTTTGACAACGGTATCGCCATCCTTCGTAATTTCGACAATCTCTTCCATGAACGACTTCATGGAAGATGCCGACTGCTCCCCCCGGTGGCGGCTTAGCGATGCAATCACATCATCGGCAGTTACGTTCTTGCCGTTATGAAAGGTGACGCCTGAGCGCAGTTTGAAGATCCACTCCGACGGGTCGGCGCCAATCTCATAAGACTCAGCCAGAAGCGGCTCAAGCTGTCCGTGGGGGTTGACCTCAGTCAGGCAGTTATGGATAGTCGAAAAAAGAAAATTTGAATGGCCGCTGGTAAGCCGAATTGGATCCAAGGAATCTGTCGATGAGCCTTGAACCGTTGCAACTCGCAGGTGGCCGCCTCTGACGGGTTCGGCCATCGCCGCGGCAATCGGCGAGCTTGCAAGCAATCCGGGCACCGCACCGGCTACGCCAATGGCTCCGGAGTACTGCATAAATTCGCGCCGCGATATTTTCTTACCCCTTGAAAAAGATGCCGTGTTCTTAGTTGAATCCATCGTGTCCCCCTTGGTTGTCTTACTAGTGTCTTACTAGCGGTATTCTGTATCTTCGCAACGCCGTTTGATGTCGAATGTGCATCGCCGGATTGCGGTTAACTTGATTCTATTCTATTGCATTGACCGAAAGCAGTCAATTCGTTTGCCAAAAGTTTCAGAAAATCATCTGGATACTTTTCCTCACGCTGCTTTGCGGCCGCAGCGGCTGATTGGGACTGGCCAGCCCAAAGATTGAACATGCACTATTCGCTTCGCCATCACTTTGGACGATCTTAAATCGGCCTCGCGGCAGCTGACATGCGAAATCCGCCTCGCGACGGAGCAATCGAATCGCTGTCCATTGGCAATGTGAGCCAAATTACGGATTCTCGACTGAACCGCATAGGCACATCCTCGCCATTCAGGTCCATCTTCGGCGAGAGGACAAATGCAGTGTTTGGCAGGCACCTTCAATGCAACCGCGATGGCAAGCATATGCTTCCTAATCGCGAACTCAAAACCATGGCCACCGTTTGCAATTTTGACGCTTGTTGAGATTGTTGATTATGTTGATGACGAACGCCATTCGCGGGCTGATGAGTCAGCGCTTGCGGTCGTATTCAGGGATCTCATTCAGTCATTGTCAATCAGGCCGGCGCCGGCACCGAGTTTGGCTGAGCTCTTCGTAGTCGGCACCATCGAATCCAGCGCAACCGATTTCAGACGCGAGTAAAGGTTCGCCGATATGTCAATTCGGTCTCGATTTGCGGAGTCATCAAGGCCGATTGTGTATTTGCCGTCGACAGCTCTGCGATCAGGTTCGTACGCCGCAGCGTCCATCAGGCAGTCAATGGCTACGGGAACCGCCGCGGAACTGACGGGAATTTGATTCAGGCTGTCAGTCAAGAAGACACCTTGATGTGTCACAATTGCCTCAAAATCACCACGCTGAAGCTTGAAAGTCTGGCGGGATGCTCTTTTTGCAAGCAGCAACGGAAAAATCAGCTCGATGTGGGCCAGGTTATATATTGCCGCACGGACTGACAGGCTATTTTCACACATGCATTGCGCGATCAGGCAATCAACCGCTGGTGCCAGTGTGATGAATCCCTTATCGTCGCCCAAATGAAAAACAAGCGCTGAGTCGCTCAGCTCAAACTGCAATGGGTCGGTGCCAGGCATTGGCGCTTCGGACAATAATTGCGGCAACCGTTCCAAAATGCGAACATGCCGCAACTCGAGCCATATGAGAGCCGCGGCGATTTCCTGCTCTAAACCAGCGGGTGCGCCGAGCGCTGAAAATACCCTGCGACACAGCGTCAGCGTTTCAGCGCTCGACAAGTCCAATCGAATTCTTCCTGAGAATGCAGATCAATGATCCGTGCGGCCGCAAACACCAAAAGACGGAAAGGCCCAGTCATCTGCATCGTCGAGACCCAATTCATCACAAAGCGGCGCACCCTGAAACAAAGTAATGCGGGTCCACAGATCAGATTTGGGATCGAAACGAGTCGCGCCAAAAATGGCCAGTTTGCAGCGCAGCAGATCAATTGGACGGCAATCTGCATCAAGCAGATTGTCCTGAATCTCCGCATACGGATAGTCTTTCAGAGACTGAATGCGGGTAATGATGAAGCGAAACGCCGGCTCCTCAAGCAAAAATTCCGCAACCGGCCGCTGCAGCTGGCAATCTGACTGTTTCTCGAGACTGCGATACAGTCTGAATACATCTCGCGCAATGCCTACGCGCATTTCTTTGTCGCTGCCGGGCTCGGAGCGCCGTCTGCCGATGCGCGGCTCTTCCTTGTCCTGCGAGAAATACCAGAAGATTGCATCCGCATCCGGACAGTCAAAGCGCAGGCGCAGCGCCCACCGGTAATGACTCTCGATTTGCCGCTTGAGCGTACGCAGCGACATCATTGCATCGAGGCGCAAAGATTCCTCAGCACCCATCTGGCGCTCAAAATCATTGATGATTTCCGGGTAAATTTCCAGCAAAATGCTGTTGATCAGTTCCTGCATTTCTAAACTGACTTTCTCCTGCGCCCATGAGACCAAAGCATTCCAGGGAAACCGTCTTGTATCCGAAGCCGCAGTCGCAGCCGTCTTGACCCGCTCAATTTCGCTTCGCAGACACACAAGGCGTTGCATTTGAATTTCGTCTGCGGTCTGCCACTGACTTAAATGACTCTCATACCTGCTCAAGCTCTGCGCAAATTGATTCACTTTTCCGAGCGTCGCACGCTCGACCGCGCGGACTGCCGCAATCGCGGACTCGCGAATATAGAGCCAGGTGTGAAACAGCTGCGGGTGCCCCACCAGAAACGGCGCCATGCCCAATCCAGTTGCATTGCCGACGCCGAAACCGCGCTTGATCGCTTTCGCCAGCGGCACCGCCGTCTCGAGGCTGCGATGGCGCGCGATATGCTCGACCAGATCAAAGCTCAGCTGTCGTGCCATGAACACCGTGAGCATTTCGGCCTGAAATGGCAAAATGAACGGTGTGCTGCGCTGCACCTCACTGAAATCCATGCAGCCGTATTTGCCGTTTCCGTACACCGCTGTTGTCCGAATCAAATAGCCAACGCGGGCCACCGCGTTCAAATCCGGCTGCCGTCCCTGCGACAGCGAGTCAACGACATAGTCAAAAAGACGCAAGCTTTTGTTGGCGCGGCTCAAAACAATTTCATTCTTGCTCATGCGACCACTTTCTTGCCGCGGAACCTGCTTGGACAGCCGCTCAACATCGGCTCGGGTGACCGCCCCGTTGACCAATGCAAACGTCAGATCCCAGCGGTCGGCAATCACCCGATCGGTTCTGGCACAGTCTTCAATCTGAGTCGAGAACGCGACAAAACTCAAATCATTTTCGGGGGTCGCCACGCGGTAGACAACTGTGCCATACCCGTCCGCATCAAGCTGCTGGTCGCGCATCTCAATGCGCCAGTCTTCCCGTGACATGCGGCGTACCAAGGTTCGGGTGAAACTCAATCGTGTCGGATGAAACGACCCAAGCCGATCAAGCTTCATCACGATGGAAGGGTCGCGAAGCGGAATTGCAGTATCTGCAGACATGCTTGTGTCTCGGTCAGCGCCCGCTTGCGTCTTGCGCTCGGGCCGACATGCTCTCGGCAAAAAAACGATACCAGTTGCCACTCAGTATGGCATCAATTTCTGGCGCCGAAAAGCCAGCATCGCCCAAGCCGCCGGCGATCAATTCAAAATCCCGGCTGTCCTGAAACCATGACGGATATGCCGGCCACTGAATCGATTCAGACGTGCTTTCCGGCAGTTTCCATTTCCCATCGCGCATATAGCGCAAGTAATCGGCCTCATGGCCTTGACAGAGATCCGTACCCAGACCTAGGCTCTCAACACCAATCAGGTCCGCCGTTCTGGCGATCATCTGACAGAATTCAGTCAATGTGCAGTCGGAACCGCCGGCCAAATGCAGCGGATAGACACTGAAGCCCAGCATGCCGCCCTGCGCAGACAATTGCTTGAGAACAGTATCGGATTTGTTCCGCTCCACATCGTGGAATGAAGATGGATTTGCGTGCGTAATCGCAATGGGGCGAGTGGAATATTCCATCGCCTCCAGCGCGGTGCGCTCTGCAGTGTGCGAAACATCAATAATCATGCCGAGGCGGTTCATTTCCCGGATCACATTCTTGCCGAATCGCGTCAGTCCGGCATCTGCCGCTTCATAGCATCCGGCCCCAATCGAATTTTGATTGTTGTAAGTCAGCTGCATGATGCGGATGCCAAGCATATGGAAGACTTCCACAAGCATCAGATCATCCTCGAGCGGAGAGGTGTTCTGAAAGCCCAGTATCACGCCGGTTCGGCCCGACTGGCGCGCTGCATCAATATCTGCAGGCTGCTCAACGCGAACAATCAAATCGGAATTTTCTGCAAACAGCTGATTCCATGTGCCGATGGCACTGAGCGTTTCCATGCAGTCATGCCAGAAACTGAGTGTGACGTGGACGGCAATTATCCTGGCCGAATTCCAAGTCTCAAAAATTTTCCGATTCCAATTTGACGCCTGCAGAGCATCAATGACAAAGGTCTCTTGCGATGGAGTCATTGCGGATCTGATTCCTCAATTCATGGCGAACAGTTCAAGCTTCGCGGCGGTCGTTCGCGCATGCGCTATTTTACCCGCTGCCCGCAGTCGGCGCGAGATTCATCGCCTGGACGCTGCAAAGGCCCCGCTGCATACAGCGATACAACTGAAAAAAAGAATGGAATCCACCGCGATGGAGGTGTCGTCGTCATTTCTCAGCGCAACGAGTCAACGATCAGCCTATGCAAGAACTACTGAAATGTTTCGCAACTGAAATTGTTGCACTACTCAAAACAGGGGAAATCAAAGCGGCTGAAGCTGTCAGCCTATGCGCCCGTCGCATCGGGGAAACTGAGCCGCATATCGATGCAGTGCCGACAAGTAGACATTGAGCAGGCGATGGCGCAGGCGCGCGTGCATGATGCCTAGCCCCGCTTCAAAAGCATTGTTGAGCTTGGCGCGCTGAATGGCCTGCTGATTGCAGTCAAGGACTTGACTGAGACCAAAGGCCTGCGCACCACTTTCAACTCACCGGTCGATGCCAGTTACATCCTGCCGGTCGCGAATTTGCTGGTCGAAAACCTGCAAGCCGAAGGCGCAATCGTAATCGACAAATCGAATACACCGGAATTTGGCGCCGGCGCGAGTACTTTTTCAATGAAGTTTTCGGCATCACCCGCAATCCATGAGACACACGCAAATCCGCTGCCAGCTCACCGGGCGGTTCCTGCGCTGCGGTTGCCGCGAGCCAAGTCTGGCTGGCAGCCGGCAGTGACCTCGGTGGCAGACTGCGCACACTAGCCAGCTTGAACTCAGTCATCGGACTGCGACCCTCACCCGGACGCGGCGCTCGTGACCGGGTCAGCAATCTCTTCGACTGCCTGCATGTCCCCGTCCCGATCGCAAGATGCACCCGAGATCTTGCGCTGTTTCTCGATGCAATGGCCGGATATGCGCCGCGCGACGCCTTAAGCTACCTCGCACCGAAAACTGCCTAGGCAAACATCACTGAACAAGTCGCGAGCCACTTTCGAATTGCGTATTCAGCAGATCTGGGCATCGCGCCAGCGGACTCAGAAGTCGTGCAAATTTGCAGCTAGGCGGTCGAAAAACTATGACCACTGGCACCGCGCGTCGATCTCGCCTGCGCCGATTTCTCCGGTTCCATCGATTGCTTCGATGTCTTGTGCAGCGCGTCATTCGCGCAGTCTTTGCATCGTGAATACGAAGCTCATCGCGATCAGCTTAAACCGGAAGTTGTCTGGAATGTGGAACAGAGACTCGCGCTGACGCTTCGCGAGATTGCGCAGGCGCGACAGCAGCAAGCAAAAATTTACTGCTCGCTGCTGAAACTGTTCGAAACCTATGGTTTGCTTGTTCGCTCGTGTGCAATCGTGCCGCCCTTTGACGCGGAAGAACGATATCTCAAAGCCGTCGAATCGCATCAATTCGAAACCTACTACGAATGGCTGGCGATCACATTTGCGCTGACACTGACGAGCTGTTCAGTATTGGCTTCCCCCGCCGGTTTTACAAGTGCGAGGCTGCCAGTTGGCATACAGCTTGCCGCACCGCCGCGTCGCGAGGACGTTCTGATCGCGATCGGTCTGCTGCTTGAATCGGTCAGCCCCATCCCGCGAATGCTACCAATCGACCCGAACGTGCTGCACGCTTAAATCAGCGATTGCCATGGACAATCGTTTACAATTTTGGGGCATCATCCGAGCTGTTGCGCCGCACGGTGCTGCGAGCATTGTCATCGCTGAGGTTTCGAGGTGACCGCTGTTGCATGCCACAATCAAATTGATCGCCTGATTTTGCCGTCCCGCGGAGACGAAATGGATTCACTACTAAACCTCTGGCTGAAGCACGCAAAATGAAAATTTCAATCGTCTCAACGATTTTCCTGATTCTGTTTTGGATCGTGCTGTCGATTGATGCGCTGCAGGGCGTCGCTTACTACCCGGCGCTTTTGGGATTTCTTGGAGCGCTTTCGTGTATTGCGGCATTGTTGATTTCACGGCGGATGGATATCGTCGATCATGAAGGAAAAATAGTCCGATTCAGCGGTTTGCAAATTCTGTTTTACTTTTTGTGGCTGATCAGGGAAATCGCGATTTCTTGTGTACGAGTCGCTGGCATGGTTCTGCGCTCGCCCCGGCAACTGCAGCCATCGGTTCGGGTTCTCCCCGCCGAGGGCATGACTGATTTCGAAAAAGTCACGTATGCCAACTCAATCACTCTGACCCCCGGCACGCTCACACTGGATGTCGCAAAAGACACAGTGACCGTTCATTCGATTCAGCCGGAACTGCTCGAATCTCTTGCGCGAGGCGAGATGTCGAATCGCCTGCGCAAGACGAAATTTACCGAAACACCGAGAGCCAAATGATTGCCGCCGCCTCCATCGCCATTCTGATCGGCATGGTGTTGCTGCTTGTACGGGCGTTCTTGGGGCCCAGTGTGTACGATCGGCTGCTCGCCGTCAATAACTTCGGCACCAAAACAATACTGATTCTGGTTCTGTATGGCTTTTTGACTGAACGTCCGGCTTTTATGGATATCGCAATCGTCTATGCGCTTTGCAATTTTATCGTCACCATCGCAGTACTGAAATATTTTGAGTACGGAGACCTTGGGCACGCAGGCGAGCAGCCTGAAGATGAGCGTGTGTAATGTCGTGGGGGCTTGATATTTTGCGCGATCTGCTGCTGGCAACAGGCGCCTTGGCGGTCCTGGTCGGCGCCGTCGGAATCCTTCGGTTTCCTGATTTCTTCACACGTATCCACGCTGCGGGCGTGACCGAAACAGCCGGTATTGGCTTGATTGCGGCGGGGCTGATGATTGAGGCGGGCTGGACTTTGGTTTCGGTCAAGCTGCTCATCATCCTGGCATTCATTCTGCTGACGGGCCCGACCGCCTCGCATGCGCTGGCGAAAGCCGCAATTCACGGCGGCCTGCGGCCGCACGGTTTCGACGGAGGGAACAAGTCATCGAAATCCTGATCAACTACGCACTGCTTTTGTTTCTGCTTGCCACTGCGGTTTGCATTGCGAATATGGCCAATCTTTTCGGCGCAGTCATGCTGTTTGGCATATTCAGTCTGCTCAGTGCAAGTCTTTATGTCGTATTGGATGCAGTTGATGTGGCTTTGACGGAAGCGGCAGTCGGCGCCGGGATTTCCACGATTTTGCTGCTGAGCGCACTGTCGCTGACTGGCTCCCGCATTGAGATCATCAGAAACCGCCGCTCGGCAGCCGCGGCTGTCACGGCCGCGGCCGCGGGCATCGGCCTGTTGTGGGGATTGTCGGATTTGCCGCAATTCGGTGATCCAGCCGCCCCCGCGAATCTGCACGTTGCGCCCTTCTATCTCAATGAATCCAGCAATTTGACCGGCATTCCAAATGTTGTCACGTCCATTCTGGCGAGTTTCCGAGGCTACGATACGCTTGGCGAAGTGGTCGTTATCTTCACCGCGGGTGTCGGGGTCATTGCGCTGCTGAGCGGTCAGCGCCGAACCCAGGAAGACGAGCGCTCATGAAACACCACACAGTGTTGCATGTCGTCGCGAAGCTGCTGATTCCCTATATCCTGGTATTCGCGCTGTATGTTCAGTTCCACGGCGAATACGGCGCCGGCGGCGGATTTCAGGCAGGTGTCATCTTCGGCGCCGCTTTCATCCTCTACAGCATGATTTTTGGCAAAAACTATGGCATGAAGGTCGTGCCTGAAAGTCTTGTGCAGACGCTGGCGGCCGTGGGCGTGCTGCTTTACACAGGTGTCGGCATCGTCGGCATGCTCGCGGGCGGCAACTTTCTTGATTACAGCGTGCTGGCGGTCGACCCGGTTGCGGGGCAGCATCTGGGCATTCTGCTCATTGAGATAGGCGTGGGGCTCACCGTCGCATCGGTGATGATCTGCCTGTTTTTCTGTTACGCCAATTACCGTCATGATATACATCCAGCCGATCGATCGAAGACTGAGGACACTGACATTGCAGTGGATTGACTTCAATTACCTGATTGTCATCGCTCTGATGTCGACGGGTCTGTATATCCTGATCGCCGCAAGCAACTACATCAAGAAGATGATCGGCTTGAATATTTTTCAAACCTCCGTTTTCGTCCTGTATATCAGCATCAGCAAAGTCACTGGCGGCACAGCTCCGATTCTTGATGAGAATTTCGAAATTTACTCCAATCCACTTCCCCACGTGCTCATCCTGACTGCGATTGTGGTCGGTGTCGCGACGACCTCTCTGGGGTTGGCCCTGATCATTCGCATCCGTTCGGCTGTCGGCACAATCGATGACCATGATGTTCAAATGAGATTGCAGGATCTAGAGTGATCAGCCAGCATCTGAGCGCCATCCAGGTCGTCGTACCCATGCTGGCCGCACCGCTGTGCGTGATATTCCGCTCTGCTAGCGCGGCCTGGTGCATTGCCATGGGTGTCGGCATAATCTGTATGCTCAATGCCATTGCAATTTTGCTTGAGATCAATGAATCGGGGCTGATCATCTACGCTCTGGGCGGATGGGCGGCTCCCTGGGGCATTGAGTATGCGATTGATGGAGCCAACGCATTCGTATTGCTCATCATCAGCGTGATTTTTGTCGTCACACTGATGTACAGCTATGTCAGCGTACGGCGTGAGGTTGCTGAAGACAAGCAGTCTTGGTTCTATGCGGCTTTGCTTTTGTGCTTTACCGGACTTTGCGGAATCACGGTCTCGGGTGATGTATTCAATGTTTTCGTATTCCTTGAGGTGTCTTCTCTGTCAAGCTATATCCTGATCAGTTTCGGCACCAGCAGGCGCTGTCTGAGCGCAGCGCTTCGCTACCTGTTTCTCGGTACCATCGCAGCGACCTTCTATCTGATCGGAATCGGCTTGCTGTATGCCATGACCGGCACCTTGAACATGTCTGACTTGGCAACGCGGCTACCCGAAATCGCCGACCACCGATCAATCTATACAGCGTTTGGCTTCATTGTCGTCGGGCTCGGCATCAAGATGGCAATGTTTCCGCTGCACAGCTGGCTGCCGACGGCATACGCGTATGCCCCGAGTGCAGTGACCGCATTTCTGGCGGGCACCGCAACCAAAGCTGCGGTGTATGTGTTTTCGCGGATTGTGTTTCAGATTTTTCCGAGCGATTACTTTACCGATGTCACCCTGACTCACTGGATTATTCTAGGGCTCGGAGTTGCCGGCGCCCTCGGCGCTTCGCTGATTGCCTGCTATCAGACTGAGCTGAAACGCCTGTTCGCCTGGTCCAGCATCAGTCAAGTAGGCTACATTGTGATTGGATTGGGGATGGCCACAACGTCCGGAATCACTGCGGCTTTTTTGCATCTGTTCAATCATGCCTTGATCAAGACTGCAATCTTCATGGCAATTGGCGCTCTGCTTTTCAAAACCGGCAGTTCCAGACTTGCATCGCTGCAAGATGCCGGCCGGCGCATGCCTTGGACCATGGCCGCAGTACTGATCGGCGGACTGAGCCTGATCGGCGTACCGGCGACTACTGGCTTTGTCAGCAAATGGTATCTGGTTACAGCCGCACTTGATCACGGCTACTGGTGGCTCGCTTTCATCACGCTGATCGGCTCGCTGATTACTGCCGCGTATGTATGGAAAGTGGTTGAGCTCGCTTACTTTCGAGTGGACCGATCAGCCGCAGTGATACGCTCTGAAGCGCCGCTGGCACTGCTGATTCCGACCTGGCTGCTGATTGCAGCGAACATCTATTTCGGTCTGAATGCACAGTTTACTGGCGCGCAGGCTTTTGCAGCTGCACGATGGCTGCTGGGGGCTGTGATCTGATGCATACCGCACATGTGCTGCTAGTCGCATCAATACTGCTGCCAAGCCTGGCATCGCTGCTCATCCGCTCCTTGGATCAATATGAGAATCGGCGCGAGGCGGTCTCGATTGGCACGGCCATCCTCACTTTCATCGCGGTCGTGAGTCTCTACGCCACGGTCAAGCAGGATATCGTTCCCGAACTGGTACTGTGGGCGCCGTTTCCAGGTGTTTCCATTGCATTGGAGGCTGAACCGGTCGGCCTTCTGTTTGCGCTGATGGCGAGCTTTCTATGGATTGTGACATCGATCTACGCGATCGGCTATATGCGCGGGCATGGCGAGCAAAACCAAACTCGCTTTTACTTCTTTTTCGCCATTGCGATTGCCAGCGCCTTGGGCATCGCCTTTTCAGCCAACGGCTTTACACTGTTCCTTTTTTATGAAATTCTCACGCTGTCGACTTTCCCGCTGGTTACCCACGCCGGGGACAATACATCAAAACGCGCGGGACGTGTTTACCTGTTCATCTTGCTCGGCACCTCGATCAGTTTGCTGCTTCTCGCTCTCATCTGGACTTGGACGCTGACCGGCACGCTGGATTTTCGTGCCGGGGGCATTTTTGACGACGAAGTCAGCCGAACCGTTCTTGGCATACTGTTCGGACTGTATATCTTTGGCATCGGCAAAGCAGCATTGATGCCATTTCACCGCTGGCTGCCAGCAGCGATGGTTGCGCCGACACCCGTCAGCGCACTGCTGCATGCCGTCGCAGTCGTCAAGGCTGGGGTGTTTTCTGTAATCAAGATCAGTGTCTACATTTTCGGCATCGACCTGGTCGCCGAGCTGCCATCACAGAGAGTACTCGCCTATGCCGCCGCATTCACCATAGTCGCCAGCGCCGTCGTCGCTTTTCGCAAAGACAATCTCAAGGCGCGCCTGGCATACTCTACGATCGGGCAACTGTCGTACATCGTGCTGGGCACACTAACGGCAAATCTGTGGGGTGTAATCGGCGGCGGCATGCACATGCTGATGCACGGATTCGGAAAGATTACCTTGTTTTTCGGCGCCGGTGCAATTATGGTTGCGGCTCATAAAACCGAAATCAGCGAAATGCGAGGCATCGGCCGGCAGATGCCGGTTACCCTGATTGCATTTCTGATCGGGTGCCTGGCAATCATTGGACTGCCGCCGACGGGCGGCATGTGGAGCAAGGTTTACCTGCTGCTCGGCGCGTTTGCGGCAGATGACTGGATTTTGCTGCTTGTATTCGTATTGGGCACACTGCTGAGCATCGCTTATCTGATGCCATTCGTCATCCGCGCGTTTCGTGCCAACCCTGATTTGAGCGGCGAAATCAAAGAAGCGCCGCTGCCGATCCGCATTGCGATGATTATTTCTGCCGGCGGGTGTCTCTATCTGTTTTTCAATCCAAACTTCGCATACGACCTGATGCAAGCCGCACTGACTCAAGCGAGCTGATGAGAATGGAAATCGATCCACACAAAGAAGAACGGCCAAAAGCAACCGGACTCCGAACCCTGCTGCGCTGGTTTTATGCCCTGTGCGCCATATCCCTCGGCCTGGACTTGGTGATCGACCGCTACGTCTATCATCCCTGGGAAAACTGGCTGTTTTTCTATTGTGCTTTCGGATTTGTCGCCTGCGTCGTTTTGGTTGTCGTCGCACGCTGGATGCGAAAGTATGTGATGCGTTCCGAAGATTATTATGATGATGGCAATTGATATTCCTCCATTTGCGATTTTCTTCGCCGGCGCGATTGTCGCACTGGCGCTGCGCTCGCGAAATCTGGCGATGTGGTGCGTCGCAGTGCCTGTTATCAGCGGAGCGATCCTGATCGGCAGCAGTGTCAGTGAGATCGATTACCGCATTTCGATTGCCGGTTTTGAGCTGCACTATTGGCGTCCCGACCGCCTCAGTCTGCTGTTTGGATACGTGTTCCACATCGCAGCCATTTTCGGCGGCATTTTCGCGTGGCGAAGAACCGAGCCGCTTTTCAAATCGGTCAGCTTGGTTTACATCGGCAGCGGCAGCGGCGCAGTATTCAGCGGTGATTTGATTTCGCTGTTCATCTTCTGGGAACTGATGGCGCTGTCCAGCGCCTATTTGATTTTTGAGCAGGGCTCAAAACGAGCCGTTCAAGCGGGACTTCGGTATCTCGTGATTCATGTCATTTCCGGCTTGCTGCTGATCATCGGCTCGCTGGTGCACTACGCGACCACTGGCAGCCTGGAATTTGGCGCACTCGGACTTTCGACGACCGCGGCGGCGCTGATCTTTCTGGCCTTTGGCATCAAGTGTGCGTTCCCGCTGCTGCACAACTGGCTTGTCGACGCGTATCCAGAATCCAGTCCGGAAGGGACCGTCTTCTTGAGTGCCATTACGACCAAGGTGGCCGTCTATGCGCTGGCACGCAGCTTTCCGGGCACTGAGCTACTGATCTATATCGGGGCAATCATGTCCTGCTTCCCCATATTCTATGCAGTGATCGAAAATGATTTGCGCCGCGTTTTGTCCTACAGTATGATCAGTCAGATTGGATTTATGGTCTGCGGCATTGGCATTGGGACTGAGCTTGCCATCAATGGCGCAGTCGCCCATGCGTTCTATGACATTATTTTCAAAGGTCTGCTGATGATGAGTATGGGTGCGGTGCTTTACCGAACTGGCAAAATCAAGGCTTCAGATCTTGGCGGACTGTTCCGCAGCATGCCCAGAACCACCGCGTTGTGCCTGGTAGGTGCGGCGGCAATATCAGCGTTGCCATTTTTCAGCGGTTTTGTCAGCAAGGGGATGGTGATGTCAGCTGCGAACTATGAAGGGCATCACATCGTCTGGATTGTTCTTTTGTTCTCGTCCGCGGGCGTATTCCACCATGCCGGGATCAAGATTCCATTTTTTGCATTCTTTGCCCATGATTCGGGCATTCGATGCAAAGAAGCGCCGACCAGCATGCTGATCGCGATGTTTATTGCGGCTGTCGGCTGTATTGCCGTTGGCAAATTCCCCGAATATCTGTACTCCGTACTGCCCTATCCCACAAGCTATAAAGCTTACGATGCAACGCATATACTGGCGCAGGTCCAGCTGCTGCTGTTTTCAGCTTTGGCTTTTGCCTGGATGAAGTTCACCGGCATTTATCCGCACGAGCTTCGCAGCACCAATATTGATTCAGAATGGGTCTATCGCCGATGGCTGCCCCGTCTTTATCGCAGTACAAGCAATGTGATGCAAATTCTGCTGAGTGACTTCTATCAGATGCTCAATCGGGTCACGCGCAACATTCATCAGACCGTATTGCGCACGGCCGGCAGAAAGTCTCAGCTGGGGCGCGAGTGGACGTTCGACTTGATGGGGCTTTCGATCGTCATCGTGTTTGCGGCTTTCCTTTTCTACCTGCTGTTCTTTTAGTGCGACCTACGCTGACTGGCATTTCACCGGAAGCTGTGTTCTGCTTGAAGTCTGTGGAGGCAGATAAATTATCCGCTCGACCCAGTGACCCGGTGCTTGCAGTCGAAGAGAGCTTATAGTTTTACACCGCCCTAACCTATATATTCAGCGCCGTGCCGCAAAACCCCGAGACGATTGCCTGCGCAGTTGAATCGCTTATTCTCTTTGCAACAAAAAATTCGAGCCCTATCTGCACCTTGCCGCAGTTCGATAAACGGCATATAGCTCGATTGCAATCGCTGCAAACCCGTACAGGCGCTTTCGATCAAGACTGAATATATCGAGTCACCGCAATTCCCGCCAGCACCGCGGCAAGCGATAAGGAGACGGTGCCGACTACATACAGCACGGATTCGTACACACGGCCTTGATGAAACAACTGCCAGGCATCAAGTGAAAAGGCTGAAAATGTTGTGTAGCCACCTAAAAATCCAGTCAAAAACAAGGGCGCCCAGCGATTTGACTCTCCGCTGAAACCGCCCAGCATTACGAATATTACACCAACTGCAAACGAACCGCCAACATTGACGGCAAACGTCGCATAAGGAAATTCTGAAGAGAAAAGCCGATCAAATCCAGTTCTGGTCAGATAACGACTGACAGAACCAAGCGCGCCGCCCGCGGCAACTTGCAAAGCAGCGGAAAGCGTAGAAGTTTCCATGGCAGCGATTATTCGATCGAAAGCCGCAGTGCACTCAATGCCGCCCAGCACCTTTGCCAATGGCGCCAATCAGGCCGTGCGCGCTGCATCGACTTTTCGCCAAACCGCACCGGATTCAGATTTTTCATCCAACAGTGCGAGCCACTTCTCGTGCTCTTGCAATTCCGCATCGGTTGCAGAAATCACGTTTACAGCAATCATTTCACCGGACTTGCGCTTTGACTGGTACTTTTCCCCGGCATCTGCCGCCTTGAGCTCAATTGATGTCTGCCCGCCAGTCAGCGCACGATAGACAGAAACCAGAATCCCTGCGTCGAGCAAGGCGCCGTGTGTAGTACGAGCACTGATATCAATGCCATACTCATTGGCCAAAGCGTCCAGACTGTTGCGGCGGCCTGGCCGCATCTGCCGCGCAATATCAATGGTGTCAATGATTCTGCATACTCTTTCGATCGGCGCATACGATTTTTCCAGCAATTGAAACTCGGCGTTCAAGAACTCAAGATCAAATGACGCGTTATGGATAATCAGCTCACTGCCTTTGATAAATTCATACAGTTCGTCTGCAATCTCATAGAATTTCGGTTTTGACGCAAGAAATTCGCTGGTCAGTCCGTGCACTTTCTGTGCCTCTGACTCAATATCCCGTTCCGGATTGAGGTATTGATGAAACTCGTTGCCCGTCGCAGTTCGATCATCAAGCTCAATGCCGGCGACTTCAATAATGCGGTGACCTTCCGCGAGAATCAAACCCGTCGTTTCGGTATCAAGCACCACTCTTCTCATAATTTACCTGCCTGCCTCTACTCGTTTGGAATCGCTTCGCGAGCGAGCTGATCCGCCTTCTCGTTGCCGGCATCGCCGCTGTGGCCTTTCACCCACTGCCAAGAAACCGCATGAACCGAATTCAGCCGGTCAATCTCTTGCCATAAGTCGACGTTCTTGACTGCACCGGAAGGTCGCCTTTGCCAGTTATTGCGTTTCCAACTGTGGATCCAAGTGGTGATGCCATTGATCAGGTACCGAGAATCAGAAAATAAAACGACTTTCGAGGGACGTTTCAGCGCTTTCAATCCCTCAATGGCTGCCTGCAATTCCATTCTATTGTTGGTTGTAGATTTTTCTCCACCGGACAGTTCAAGCTGGCGCTCTCCTTTGGTAAGCAAAGCGCCCCAGCCGCCTGGGCCGGGATTGCCGGTGCACGCACCGTCGGTGTAGATGATGATTTGCGGTGAATTCAAATGCAAGTCCTTGAGGATTTGTTTTCCGCAGCGTTCAGTCAGCGCGAAATGGCTCCCGGCCGCCGATCGCAATACGCCAGCGACAGAAACTTGCCTGCGCCTTCTGCACACGAGGCATCAACTTACGTTCATAAAGACATCGGCGAGCAGGGATTCGTCGAGAATCCGGCATTCGCCGCGCGGAGACCCTTGCATCGCAATCCAGATGAACTGATTTGACCGTACTTATGCTTCCTGAGATATCCGAGGCTGACGAGACAAGCTTCTGATTTCGCTTGCCAATTGCCGATGCGAAAAACGCTTGACGCAATTGGCGTGCCGAACGGCAATTTTATTCCATCTCGTTGAGCCCCATAACCGCAATTTCTAAACCAATAATTCGGAAATAACAAATTTCAAACTGTTTGCCGCTGTTTTGCCGCTTGCCGGCAGCAAACCAATCCCGAACGAACGCAACCTATTGCCATGAACTTGAACCGCCAATTGATGTGCTCGAGGAATATACAAACGGGCAGCAATCCGAATGCAAGACCGATACCGCGAATCTGCTTGAAAACCGGGTGCAGTCCCATTGCACATCGCTGATAGCAACCAGGCGCGCAGATGGCACTCGGCGTGGCATCTTTCGGTTCTGTCACTGCGGAGCGCAATTCTTCACATATGCCGCCAATGGCTGTAATGAATCTCAAATGGCGCGATGACACAGGCCGGCTGCTGCCATTCGTGATCGGAGCTGAACCGCCTGTGAGCATGCGGTGAGCTGCTTTGCTCAGCGTTGTTTTTGGCAATTGGTTTCATTATCAATGCGCTCAGGGCTGAAAACTCGAAACGCGGCCTTTTGTAAAAATGCAGATGACAGAGCTCAATCAATTGAGCAGACCTTGATCGCGCGCAGCAGTGAATGGTTTGCCGATTTGTGCACAACCCTAATCCCGAATTAGGAGTGAAAACGGTTGGTAAAAAGAGATAAAAGCCTTGTATAATCATAATTTTAACAACCAGAATGACGATCTGTGACTCTCACCCGCAGGGTGAGAGTCCAAAGGAGACTATACAAGGCTATGGATATTGTAAACTACCGCACCGCGGAAACCAAAAATGCGCTCACCTCGCGCGCCGGACTGCTGCTGGCTGCCGAGCAGATCCGCGCTGCGGGACTGTCCCCGATCATCGACCGGCTCCTGCCCCGGGCCGGGCGCGGGCGCGCCTATGCCGCCAGCGCCGTGATCAGCACCTTTATGCTGATGCTGCATGACGGCGCTCGCTGCCTGGAGGATGTGCGCCTGCTGCGCCGCGAGCGACCGCTGATGCGGATGATCGGCCTGGCGCGGCTGCCGACGGCCCATACCCTGGGCAACTGGCTGCACGCGCTGGGGGTGTGCGAGCACGCCCGCCGGGCGGTGGTGCAGGTCAACCGGCATCTGCTGGCGCGGGGACTGGGGCGGCGCAAGAGAGTCACCCTGGACATTGATGCCACGGTCATTGAGGCGCACAAGAAAGGGGCGCGGTATTCGTATAAGAAATGTCCGGGCTATGTGCCCATGGTGGGCCACATTGCCGAGACCGAGCAGGTCGCGGCGGTGGAGTTCCGCCCGGGCAATGCGCCGCCGAGCAAGGACAATCTGGGTTTTATCCGCCAGTGCATGGATGCCCTGCCGGCCGGGGTGCGGGTGTCGCATGTGCGCATTGATGCGGCCGGCTATCAGGCGGTGATTGTGAACTTCTGCGAGGCGCAGGGAATGCGCTTTGCGATCCGGGCGAAGATGGACACGGCGCTCAGGGACTCGATGTCGGCGGTCCGGGAGGCCGACTGGCAGCCTTTGGTCTGCCGCGATGGGACGGTGTCGAAGACCGAGCAGGTGGCGCGCACCTTGCATTGCATGGCGGACACGGACCAGGCGTTTGTGATTGTGGCGCAGCGCCAGCGCAAGGCGGAGGCCAAGGCGGACAGCAGCGGCGCGGTGCAGACGACTTTGCTGCCGCAGCTGCTCGGGCAGGTCGATGAGGAGAGTGTGCAGTGCAGCCGGTATCTGTATCGCGCGATTGCCACCAATCTGGATCAGGACGGACTGGACGATCATCAGATTGTGGGATATTACAACCAGCGTGCCGAGTGTTCGGAGAACCGCATCAAAGAGCTGCGCAGCGACTTTGGCGGCGCGCGGCTGCCGTGCAGTGACTTCGATGCCAACGCAGCCTATTTCATGATGTGCATGCTGGCTTACAACCTGCTGGCGCTGATGCGCCTGGCGCTGCCGCCGAAGTGGGAAAGCTCGCGGGCGGTGACTCTCCGCCATCGGCTGTATGCGAGCGCCGGGCAGGTGGTGCGCCATGCGCGGCAGTGGACGCTGCGGATCGAGCGCAGCCGGCGCCGCGAGATCGACGAGGCGCTGCGGGCGATTCGCAAAAGCGCCCTGGCCTGACGCCTGCCGGCGGCGGCTTTCCATTGATATTCTGGCCGGTTCCGGGGTGCGGAAGGACGGCGCTCGCCCTGAATCGGCACTGGCAGCAAATTCAGCGGGCGCTGACGCTGCAAAATACAGCCGCAGACGCTCAGCTTGAGAAAATCACCGTTTTTACTGCACCTGAGGCGGCTCGGGCCGGCCGCCATCAAGTTCTGACTGGGGTTTTGGCGCCTAATTTCGGATTCGGGCACAATTGAATTTTTTTCCAAATTTCGCGAAATGCTATAATCATGCCTCCCCGTTTATCTGCGCCCGTTCGCATAAGAAATGCATTCCGATTATTCATGATGTCCCCTTTCGCAGCCAAGTCGGCTATTTCGGCCTTGTCGGTTTGCTTGCTGTTCTGCACATTTCCATCACAGGCAAGCGAATCTAAGCCATCAGCAGCTGGACATGACCTCGCGTCAATACACACTGCAATCGCTGGCAAGCCGGTTGTCTCTGCTCGAGTCAGTACCAACAGTGCGGACAATGTCTGGGACTATGTGCGCACCAATTATGCAATCGAAATCGATGCGCACCAAGATGCATTGGTTGGCAAATTTGAAAAATTTTACAGCAAGAATCAAGCGCACTTGAAGCGTGTCTTTCGCAGAGCCGCCATCTATCTGCCTTTTGTGGCTACTGAAGTTGAAAAACGGGGACTGCCGTCAGAATTGACCTTGCTGCCGATACTCGAAAGCGGCTTTAACCCAAGAGCCTATTCGAAAGAAGGGGCGGCTGGCTTATGGCAGTTCATGCCGGCGACGGGTCGGGAATATGGCCTGCATCAAGACTGGTGGTTTGAGGGGCGCCGCGATATCATCAAATCCACGCATGCCGCATTGGATCACCTGCACTATCTGCATCTGGTTTTCAACGACTGGGAATTGGCTTTAGCGGCCTACAACGCGGGCGAGTATAAAATCAAAAAGGCAATACAAGCGAATGCTCGCAACAAGAAAAATACACGTTATCGAAACCTTCGGCTCCCGACCGAGACGCGCCACTACGTTCCAAAGCTGATGGCGCTGAAGAATATCGTCAGCAACCCTGCACGGTACGGCTTGACGCTGCCAAACATCACAACTGAACCTGTCTTTGAGCCGGTCGACTTCTCACATCAAATTGATTTAGGGGTCGTTGCGCGCCAGACTGGCATCAGCTTGCATGATTTGAAAGCGCTCAACCCGGCTCTGCGAAGAAAAACCACACCGCCGCATGGGCCTCACACTATTCTGGCACCAGTCAAATCAGTCTCGCGAATTGTTGCCTGGAAGCAGACCGCACAACCGTCTACTGCCATCCAAAGTGCCGACTATATTGTTCGCGAAGGCGATACCTTAAGCGAAATCGCGCAGTCCAATGGCATGAGCGTCAGAGCACTGATGAATATGAATTCCTTGCGCTCGCACCTGATCCGCACCGGTCAGACACTGCGACTGCCGGCGCTCAGCAACGATGCGCCAGACAAGCTGGTCGCAAGCGCCGACTCGCCGAATACACAACTCACTTATATCGTGCAAAGCGGCGATACATTGAGTGCTATCGCCGTGCAGTATGGAATCACGACCTCACAGCTCAAATCAATGAACACACTTCGTTCTGATCGCCTCTCTATTGGCCAGTCACTGCAAATTCCCGCTGTACCCAGTCAAACCGCTGATACGGCAAGCGACATTCGTCCGACTGAGCCCGGACAGATTGTGCATATTGTCAGGCCCGGTGAATCACTGTGGAAAATTGCCCGCCATTACAATAAACGCGTCTCTGCGATCGCAAACTGGAACGATATTTCCAAGAGCAGCCTGATCCGCAGCGGACAGGCCATCGTCATTTACACCGACGATTAGATCCCAATAATCCGCTTTGCCTCGGAGTTCAGTCCGTATTGCGACCACTCTTTGCGACTGTAGCAAGTCGGTGCGAACTTCAAATATCTAATGGGCAATATGCAATGGCACGGCGCCGAGCAGAATGCCTCCTCCCGCTGCGCATAGTGAAAACCCAGCAATTCGACGCAGCCAAGTGAATTGACTCAGCCGCAGCGACTGATGCGAGGCGGCCGCCATAAACAACAGCATCGGCAACGTTCCAAGTCCGAATGCAAACATCGTCGCAGCGCCCAAGAGCGCATTGCTAGACGTTGCTGCGAACGCCAGCGTTGAATAGACGAGTCCGCATGGGATCCAGCCCCATAGCAGTCCGCCAACGATTGCATGACGCAAAACCGAGGGTGCCAGCAGTTTTGAAAAATAAGGCACCAAACGATTCCATAGGCGGCCGCCCGTCTTCTCAACCACACTGAGCAGACTCCACCAGTTCGCAATGTGGCCGCCCAAGACAATCATGAACATGCCGGCAATGATGGCACCTGCGGATTGCGCGCGCTCAATCGGAAAAAAATTGCTGATCTGCGCAACTGTTCCAGCCGCGAGCAAGCCTGCCAGCGAATAACTGAGTATTCTGCCGCCATGGTACCCCGCCCAGTACGCCAAAGCCCGGCCGGACGATTGCAACGCGGCCGACAGGATACCGACCAAACCGCCGCACATGGCGACACAATGAATGGATCCGACTACACCGGTAATGAATCCAATCGCTGGAAAAAGTTCATTGGCCGACATTGGGTTTCGTTGGCGGCCGCAACTCAAATCCGGCGGGAGAAGGATGAAACACATTGCCTCGAAGACGCCAAGATTCAGTTTCTGTGACAATATTCCACTTGCCTGGATCCAATTGCAAATCCGCTGCAGAATACTGTCCATCCCCATCATAAGTCAGTATGGCTGCCACATCACGATTCGACACCGTCGGATGATAAAAACTGACGGGTAACCGATCGGGCCACACCTCAATGACATCGCTTGAAAACTGCAATCTCAATCTGCCTGCTGCAATTTCACCGAACGCTTCGATTCCTTTGGTCGCGGCATAGCGATCCCGCGCTAAATCACGATTGATTTGCAAACCCTTGCGATAATAGTCATCCACGACAACACCATCGAAGGTCTGCACCGATATCCAGACAAAGCATAGTGTCGTGATCACCGAAAATACCGGAATCCCAATTACAATCCACACCGCCGGCACGGTGTACCAAAGCTGCGCCGCGGCAGTTTCTTGCGAAGCGCTCGATTTAATCTTCATCAGTGCAATCAGTACATTCTTTAGGGCGCAATAAACTTCGCCGCCGCATCCGAAAACACATTCGGCGTGTCCCGTGATCTGACTCGAATAACGATATCCTCGCTGCCGCTAAAGTCCACATTGGCGCGGATTGTCAGAACAGCATCCACAATTGCACCGGAAGGAACTTCAGACTGATCGCCGTCCGTCAGAATCTGCACCTGTTCCAGGCCGCTGACGCTAAAATCGAAATAGTGCCCTTGCTGGTCCTTATTCAGAATCCGAGTCAGATAAACATTCTCAACGATGCCATTTTCGAGCTCTCGGTACAGCACATTGCGATCTCGAATCACGTCCAGCTCCACCGCACTGCGCGTGACAATGGCGTAACTCACTCCGGCAATCAGCAATGCAAGAATCACACTGTAGATGACGCTTCTAGGCCTGATCAGGCGCGACTTCTTGTGCTGCAGCCGATTCTCAGTCGTGTAGCGAATCAATCCTTTCGGATAATTCATTTTGTCCATCACCTGGTCGCATGCATCGACGCAGGCAGCGCATCCAATGCACTCATACTGCAATCCGTCACGTATATCGATGCCGGTGGGGCAGACTTGCACACACATTGTACAGTTGATACAGTCACCGAGTCCGGCCGCCCGGTAGTCCATATCGCGCTGGCGGCCGCCTCGGGGTTCACCGCGTGCTGAATCATACGAAATTATCAGTGTATCCGAATCAAACATGGCGCTTTGAAAGCGAGCGTACGGACACATGTACAAGCAGACCTGCTCGCGCATCCAGCCCGCATTCAAATAGGTGGCAATCGTAAAGAAGCCAACCCAGAACAGAGGCCACGGATGCAATGAAAGATCGATGAACTCCCGCACCAGTTCATGGATCGGCTTGAAATACCCGACAAAAGTCAGTGCGGTTGCAAGCGATACTGCGAACCAGGCGACATGCTTGACAGTCTTGCGCAAAAACTTGCTGCTTGAAAACTTGGCTTGATCCAGTCTTTTCTGCTGAGATGCAGTGCCTTCCACTCTGCGCTCAATCCACAGAAAAATCTCCGTCCACACAGTCTGCGGACAGGAATATCCGCACCAAAGGCGCCCTGCCAATGCAGTAAACAGAAACAAAGAAACCCCCGCGATCACCAGCAGCGCCGCCAGCAGATAGAAATCTTGCGGCCAGAGCACCAAATCAAAGACCAGAAACTTTCGCTGCGGGAGATCGAAAAGAACTGCCGGTCGATCGTTCCAGGAAAGCCACGGAATCACAAAATAGATCCCCAGCAGACTCATCACCCCAAGCAGTCGAAAAAATGCAAACTTGCCGTGAACTTCTCGAGGATAGATTTTCTCGTGCTGCAGATAGAGACTATGATCAGAGCCAGCCACAATCCATACTCAGCATCGATTCAATGCGGGCAACAAAATTCAGTGCAAATGCCACTGCGGTGACTTGGAGGCAAACCAGCAAACGACTCTAAAGGAAGCGGCGCCCAACTGCACTCAGTTGTTCAAACTGAGCACATAAGCGGCCAGCAGCTTGGATTTGGTTTCACCGAGGATGGGCTCGTGAGCTGGCATATTGTTACTGATGCCATTCGCGATGATATCGGATACAGTTTCAAAAGAGCCGCCGTGCAGCCAAATCTGATCTGTCAGATTGACACCGCCGAGCAGCTGATTGCCGCCGCCATTCGCACCATGACATGCAACACAAACTGTGGCGTATTTGGCCTGTCCGCGCTTGGCGCTTTCGACATTGACCACTTCACCGCTGAGCTGCAAGACAAAATTTGCAACATCCGCGACCGCTTCTGGGCCGCCAAGGACCGCTTCCCAGCCAGGCATGACCGCCACTCGTCCCTGCAAGATGGTTTTCAAGATCACATCAGAACTGTCGCCGAATATCCAGTCATCATCTCGCAGATTTGGAATTCCGGGAGCGCCGCGCGCATCATTGCCGTGGCAAAGAGCGCAATTTTGGGTAAACAGCCGCGCTGCCGTTTTCATCGCCTGTTCATTGCTTGCAAGCTCCGTCACCGGAGCTTGCGCATATGCATCAAAGGTCGCGGCGTACGTCTGCTCAGCGGTCTCCAATTCGGCTTCATACTGCCCAACCTGACTCCAGTTGAACAGGCCGCCATTGGGCAGAAGCCCGGGATAAAGAATCAGATACACGATGCCAAATATGACGGTAATATAGAGCAGATACAGCCACCAAGCCGGCAACGGATTGTCGTATTCGGTTAAATCCTCATCCCATACATGGCCGGTGGTCTCATTGGCACCCGACGATGTCTTGCGATTGAAAAACGCAAGCAGAACCACGTATGCCAAGCTTGCGATCGTGACCGCGGCGATGAAATATGCCCAGAACTGACTTGTAAAATCCATGACTAATTCATTTGCGATCAATCGTTGCGCGATCATGCATTGCGTCATCATGCAGCGGAATGCTAGCCGCATCGCTGAAGCGTTTTTTCTGCTTGCCGCTCCAGGCCCAGATCACAATGCCGATGAATGTGGTGACAAGCAGCACGGTCCAGACAATGTGCACCCAGATCATTTCTAGCCCCTTCCGCTGAGAATTGTTCCCAGACTCTGCAGGTAAGCGACAATTGCATCCATTTCAGTTTTGCCATCGAGCACCGACGCGGCATTCGCAATGTCGTCATCCGTGTAGGGATGGCCAAGCGCTCGCAACGTTTGCATGTGGCGCGCAGTCTTTTCGGCATCGACTAGATTTTTTTCCAGCCAAGGATAGCCTGGCATGATGGATTCAGGGACCACACTGCGCGGGTTTGTCATGTGCAAGCGGTGCCACTCATCACTGTAACGGCCGCCGACCCGCGCCAAGTCTGGGCCGGTTCGCTTGGAGCCCCACTGAAACGGCCGCTCGTAAACAAATTCACCTGCGACCGAATAATGTCCATAGCGCTCAGTTTCGGCTCGCAGCGGCCGGATCATCTGCGAATGACAGGATACACATTGCTCTCGCAAATAGATATCACGTCCGGCCAGTACCAGCGGCGGATGGGGCTGCAGCCCCTCGATAGGCTGAGTCAAAGACACCTGAAAAAACAGTGGCACAATTTGAATCACGCCGCCAACACTCGCCAGCACGAGTATGAATACGATCATCAGCCCGATATTTTTTTCACTTTTCGTCAGCATGCCTGAAGTTGCTCTCGGTCAAGCGGGATTCGGAATGGGCGCTTCAACCGCACTGCCGGCCCGGATTGTTTTCCACAAGTTTATCGCCATCAGGAACATGCCGGCCAGGAACAGTGCGCCGCCAAGCAGGCGAATCATGTAGAACGGCTGCAGCGCCTCTACGCTTTCGACAAAGCTGTATGTCAGTGTGCCGTCCTGATTGACTGCGCGCCACATCAGGCCTTGTGTGATTCCGGATACCCACATCGAAGTCGAATAAAGCAAAATCCCCAGACATGCGATCCAAAAATGCAGCTCAGCCATTTTGACTGAATGCAACACTTGGCCATACAGGCGTGGAATCAAGTAATACATCGCACCGATAGAGATCAGCGCGACCCAGCCCAGCGCACCGGCGTGGACATGACCAATAGTCCAGTCGGTGTAGTGCGAAAGCGAGTTCACAGTCTTGATCGACATCATCGGACCCTCAAACGTTGCCATGCCGTAGAAAGAAACCGAAACGATCAGAAATTTCAGAATCGGATCGGTGCGCAGCTTCTCCCAAGCTCCGGAAAGTGTCATGATGCCGTTGATCATTCCACCCCAAGACGGCGCCAGAAGAATCAATGAAAAAACCATGCCCAGTGACTGTGCCCAGTCGGGCAACGCGGTGTAGTGCAGATGGTGCGGACCGGCCCAGATATAGGTGAAAGTGAGTGCCCAGAAATGCACAACCGAAAGGCGGTAGGAATAAACCGGCCGGTTGGCCTGCTTGGGCACGAAGTAATACATGATGCCGAGAAAACCTGCCGTCAGAAAGAATCCAACTGCGTTGTGTCCATACCACCATTGAATCATGGCATCCTGTACGCCGGAATACAGCGAATAAGATTTGAGAAAAGATGCCGGCAGCGCTGCGCTGTTGACGACGTGCAACATTGCGACAGCCAGAATGAAAGCGGCAAAAAACCAGTTGGCCACATATATATGCGCGATCCTGCGCCGCATGACAGTGCCGAAAAACACGACTGCGTATGCCACCCAGACCAGTGTGATCAAGATATCGATCGGCCACTCAAGCTCGGCGTATTCTTTGGTAGTCGTAATGCCGAGCGGCAGCGTTATTGCGGCCAGAACGATCACGGCCTGCCAGCCCCAGAACGTAAAGGCGGCGAGGCCGTCACTGAGCAGCCGCACATGGCAGGTTCTTTGCACCACATAATAGGATGTGGCAAATAAAGCGCAGCCGCCAAAGGCAAAGATGACTGCATTGGTATGCAATGGCCGCAGCCGTCCGTAGGTCAGCCAGGGAATATCGAAATTGAGTGCCGGCCAGACCAGCTGTGCGGCAATAATGACCCCGACCAGCATGCCAACAATACCCCAAACGATCGTCATGATCGCAAATTGCCGAACTACCTTGTAGTTATAGGTTGATGCCGCGGGCGCCATGTGAATGCCGAATGATCAAGTGAACGACTAAATGACAAATCCCGGTCCGAGCCCCAAGCCCCACAAGGTCACGGTTGCAGCCAATACGCCAACCAGCGAGATCAGGCAAACAGCCAAGATTGAGCTTGCCATCAGAAATGCCCGTTCGCGGGGCAGTTCCATGAGTCTCTCAGTACCGGAATAGAGAAGGTAGATCGAGTACGCCAGAGCCGGCAGTCCGAGCATGTAGTTCAGCCACAGCAATGGATACAGCTGAACAATTCCGATCAGCAGCAAAGGGGTCGCCGGATAAGCCGCCAGTGCAACGCATTGTGCGAGTGCACGATTCACGCCATACGTTCGGTTCATCCATTGGATGAGTTTGCCGAGCGTCAGAATGCTCACAAGTATAACGGCATAGTAGATGATTGAGATGGGCAGCGCACTTTCCATCGTGAGCCGTACCGGATCATTGTAGCCGACTGTCCAGCCTACGCGAGTGGTGCCGTACAAAGCGGCGCCTGGAGGGATGAGGCCAAGTATCGCGGTATGACCAAGCAGAACGCTGGCCGCGCTGCGATCAGTCGATTTGATCCTGTCCCATCCGCCAACTGGATTGAACAGTAGGTGAATTGAATCGAATGCAGACACGTTCCTTAAGGTTGAGAGACTTGGCATGAACGCTTCATAACCATAGTATATTAGTACTTGACTGCGAATAACCATAATTGATTTGAGGTTGTTTGTTTTGCACCTGCCATAATGAGATTTCTTGCGAGATGACGACATGTTTTCATTGCGGTCAGCCGGTTGTACCTGGGCAGGAAGTCTATCGTGAGATCGACCGCACTGAAAAAACGCTGTGCTGCAATGGCTGCGCTACGGTAGCCGCCATTATTTTCGAAAGCGGTCTCCAAAGCTACTACAGAAAAAGAACATCCCTGCCCGCTGCCCCTGTTGATCGCTCAGGCTCTGACACGGATGAAGCGATCAGCGTCTTTGCAGATCAGCTGATTCAAGAGCAGATCGTCACAGCAAAACCTGACTCGACAAGTCAAACCGAACTGATTGTGCAGAACATGCACTGTCCGACCTGTGTCTGGCTGATTGAGAGAAAATTATCAAGTTTGCCCGGTGTGCAAAAAGTCGATGTTGTTTTTCGTACGCAAAAACTGTCCGTGCGATGGAAAGCCGCGCAAATTACCCTGCCAACCATCGTGAAGACAGTGCGATCGCTCGGCTATTCAGTTGTGCCGTACAGCCAAACCGCACTCACGAGCAGCGCCGCTGCTCAGCAGAAAGACTTGCTGAAACGCTTGGGTGTGGCCGGCATTTTTGGCATGCAAGTGATGGTGATCGCAGTCGCGCTTTACGCCAGCGACTTCAGTTCGATCGACCCTCTGTATGAAGAATTGTTTCGTCGCTTGAGCCTGCTTTTCATACTGCCCGTGATGTTTTACAGTGCCGCACCGATTTTTATAGGCGCCATTCGCGACTTAAAGCAGTTCTCAGCGACCATGGATGTCCCTATTGCGCTGGGCCTCTCGATTGCTTTTGTTGCCAGTTTCCATGCGACGCTGATCGCCGACGGAGAAATCTACTATGACAGCATCGCCATGTTCGCATTTTTGCAGCTGGCCGCACGCTACCTGGAAGCAGCGGCTTTCAAGACCATGACTGATCGTATATCGGCACTTACCTCGGCCACGCCTGCGTACGCGAACCAGCTGCTTGATCCCGCGCAGATGGACTCGGCAAAAGCGGTTGCCGCGCTGCGACTGGCGGTGGGTGACTGGGTTTTGGTCAAACCTGGAGAAACTGTCCCGGCCGATGGTCAAATTCATTCCGGCGCCACAGATATTGATGAATCCATTCTGACCGGAGAATCTGATGCGATACGCCGTATCCAAGATAACACTGTTCTCGGAGGCTCCATCAATCTGACGAACGCGATTGTTGTTCGGATCACAAAAAAAGCAAGCGAGTCGACACTCGCGGCAATTGCAAATTTGCTTGAAGACTCAATTTCGATAAAACCCAGAAGCAAACGACTCACTGATCAGGTTGCGGGGAAATTTTCGGCGGCAGTGGTTGCCTTGGCGGCAGCGGTTGCAGTATTCTGGATTTGGAATGACAATTCCGGCTGGATGGCAATCACAATATCTGTTTTAGTGGTCGCCTGTCCATGCGCACTGGCATTGGCGGTCCCGACAGCACTGACAGCCGCTGTCAATGCGGCTGCCCGCAAAGGCATACTGCTCTCACATCCTGATGCGGTACAACCGCTGGCGCGATCCAAAACTTTCTTGTTCGACAAGACAGGTACATTGACTCACAGGCAAGCAACGCTCATGAAAATAGTCGCTGCCGACGAGGCGTATCAAAAACAGTACGTTCGCATCGCCAGCGCGCTATCGCAATTTTCCGATCATCCCATTGCCAGAGCCTTGTCCGACTTGGCGGTCGAACATCCACTGAAAGCCAATGATGTAATTTCTTCGAAACCCGGTGGCATAAGTGGCTTATGCGAAGGCAAAAACTACTTCTTGGGATCAAGCGCATACATTCAGCACGTGGCTGGCGTCAATCTTGCGCCAGAAAATTCAGCCGCAGATGGGCTGATCGCACATCTGAGCGATGACGAACGGGTGCTGGTTTCCTTCTTGTTTCAGAATCAACTGCGCAGTGATTCAGGTGAAGTCGTAGCTGAACTCATGAAAGATGCGATTCGCATTGAAATGGTTACGGGTGACCGTCAATCCGAAGCGCTGCGAATTGCATCAGCACTGGACATCGAGCATGTTCACTGGAATTGCTCGCCGAGTGAAAAACTGAACGTTATTCGGCAGCGCCAATCTCAAGGACATTGTGTCGCAATGGTCGGCGACGGGATCAATGATGCCCCCACTCTGGCGACTGCAGATATTTCGATCGCACCCGCGACCGCACAGCAAATTGCAAAAGTGCATGCAGATATTCTCTTGCTGGACGACAATCTAAAATTACTGACGCAGGTCCGCAAGCTAGCCAGGCGCACAGCAAGCGTCATGCGCAGCAACACGATCTGGGCAGTTGCCTACAATCTTGCCGGCATTTCACTTGCAGCCACTGGCAATGTGCCGCCGCTGGCGGCTGCGATTGGCATGTCAGTCAGCTCACTGATCGTGGTGGGCAATTCATTGCGCGTCAACTCCAGCTAGCGTTACGAGTCGAAAGTCATTGGAAATTCTTTATCTTCTGCTTGGCATTACCGTCATTGTCTCAGTTGTGATAGCGTGCTTTTTTCTATGGTCTGTGAAAAGCGGACAGTATGACGACCTTGATGGAGAGGCGCACCGTGTGCTAATGGATGACGATGCAACGGAACGCGAAGATTAGGCATCTGAACACAAATACAACCGACTCTTTTGTGTTTTCTGCGTACGGCTCATGCCGCATTTGACGGTCGGCTGTCGAATATGCCGAAAACATGTCCGCAGCGTTCAGTTCAACCCAAATATGCGCACGCGAACCGCAGCCCGTACGCATATGGATCGCTTCGTTCCTTATCGAAAAAACAATTGACTGGAGGCATAGTTGTATTGATGGAATGATCGAACTGAGATTGTTTTTTGGCACCGGATGAAGGCTGACTGGCCTGCTGAAACACCGGCGAGCAATATGACCCAGATCAAATTCAGCGATAGAGATTCATTTTGTTGCTTTGTGCGATAATCTTATATTGTATGGCAGTTACTAAAAATTCTTATTTCTTACCAAATCAAGCGATTGTGTTGAAAAAATCTTTACCGATCAGTGCCCTCACGAGTGATTCAATCTTCTTTCAGCAGTTTTCTCACATTGTCAGGCGCAGCAATCGCTAGCACTCGCATGAACCCGCAACTTTTTCCGAAACCCTCGCCATCGGAGCCGCTTGAAGAGGCTGTGTGGCTGAATCAATCCGATCGGGTCGATAAGAGTCGCGAGCCGTTCTTTTGCGGCCGCACCGCCGAGTATGAAGTTTTTCAGAATGCGGCAAACAACCTACACTTAGGTCTGACCGACGGCAGCACCATGATATTCCAAGGCGCGCCAGGCGCCGGTAAATCAGCGCTGATGCTTGAGTGCATGGAGGCGGTTAGACAGCACTCGACTCCTCAAGAGCCCTGGGTTGCTGCAGAGGTCGACTTCGGTGATTTGAAATCATCCCGATCGGTCATGTCAGCCTTGATTGATGCTGCCGATGCGGAGACCCGGCGGCTGTCAGTACTCGGTTCCGACATCTCGAAAATGAAGCATCTGATGAATTTTGGCAAAAGGCTTTATGACGAGCTTTCGCGGCGGGGGTTCTCACTGGCAGGCGTTTCAGTCGGCGGAGAGAATCAAGCAGAACAAAACGTAGAGACATCGCCAGCAGAGCTGTTTCGCAATACCGCTTCGCTGCTGGAAGATTTTCGCTTTGTCGTATTTGTCGATGAATCCCAAAACACCCCTGTGACGGAGGTGACTAAAGCGGTTCTCAACTGCTTGCACCGAGACCCGCAGGGGATTCATCTGGCAGCCGCTTTTTTCGGACTGAGCGACACCGAGGAGGTGCTGGGCGAGTGCGGGCTGTCAAGGCTCAGCCAAGGAAGGGTTGTGAATATGGAACCGCTTGCCTTGGCCGATGCGGCCCGCTCATTCAGGCGCATGCTTGACACCTATTACTCTGGCAGCGAAGAGGAAAAGGACACTTGGTCGGCTGCCTTGGCAGAGCTTTCGCAGGGCTGGCCGCAGCATATTCGCGTTATAGCGACCGCCGCCGGACATGTAATTCATGCCAATAACGGCAACCTGGAACCGCATCTGCTCAAAACAGCGCTCGAAAAAGGCGCTGAGGCGAAAAACGACTATTACGACCGCCGCCTCATGGCCGGCTATATCAACACCAAGCTGTATGTAAAATTGGCAGTGGAAGCGGGACGCAAATCAAACGGACTGCTGGATATTGATGAGCTGCAAGATCTTGCAGAGACTGAGCTGCTGCGAACCGGGACATCATTCGATGATTTCTTGCGCAAGTCCTTGCATGCCGGATTGCTTGCGCCGGCCAAAGGTCCGCTGAGACGCTACAAGTTCCCTATCCCTTCACTGGGCGATTATCTTAGAGCACAAGCGGTCACTCAGTGCAGATGACTCCATCAAGAAGCCTATGAGCGAGGACTCCATAAATTTACCGAACCCGAAAGTGAACCACAAATATGCCTACACCCGATAAAGCAAAAGTCAACTCAAAAAAGAACAGCAGCACGGACAATGGCGCCACAATCGGGTATGAAGCTGAATTGTGGAAGATGGCTTGCGCTTTGAACGGCGGCATGGATGCTGCTGAGTATAAGCATGTTGTACTTGGACTGATTTTTCTCAAGTACATATCGGATGCCTTTGAAGAGCACAGAGCAAATATCCTAAAGGAATGGGGAGAAGAAGCGGCAGAAGATCGAGATGAATATACAGCAGAAAATATATTCTGGGTTCCGGCAAGCGCTCGCTGGCAACGAATCAAGGAGCAAGCCAAGCAACCCAATATTGGTCATTTAATTGATGAGGCAATGATTGCCATAGAACGCGACAATCTGCCTCTCAAAGATGTATTGCCAAAAGACTACGCGCGGCCTGTAGTTGATGCGGTAGGATTGGGTCAATTGGTTGACATGGTCAGCGACATCCAGGTTGGTGGCATTGAGGCACGCTCAAAAGACGTTCTTGGACGAGTTTATGAATACTTTTTGTCGCAGTTCGCCGATGCCGAAGGCAAGAAAGGCGGTCAGTTTTACACCCCGAGGTGTGTTGTTAGGCTGCTAGTCGAAATGATCGAACCTTTCCGTGGACGAGTCTACGACCCATGCTGCGGTTCAGCCGGCATGTTTGTGCAGTCAACAGATTTTCTGACCGCGCATGCTGGCGACGATGAGAGCAAAAACAAATCACTCGCAGCTGCCATATCCCTTTATGGACAGGAATCAAACTACACGACATGGCGACTTGCAAAAATGAATCTTGCAATAAGAGGTATTGAAGGCCGAATTGAGCATGGAGACAGTTTTCGCACTGACAAACACCCCGACCTAAAAGCAGACCACATTTTGGCCAACCCGCCATTCAATTTTTCGGATTGGGGTGCTGAGAACCTGAAAGACGACAAGCGATGGCAATTTGGCGTGCCGCCCAAAGGCAATGCCAACTTTGCATGGGTGCAGCATATGGTCTATCACTTGGCGCCGGATGGCACAGCTGGATTTGTTCTGTCAAACGGATCGATGTCCAGCAGTCAATCAAATGAGGGTGAAATCAGAAAAAATCTCATTGAAGCTGGAATCGTTGACTGCATGGTTGCCCTGCCCGGTCACTTGTTTTATTCAACACAGATTCCTGCTTGTCTATGGTTTTTGTCAAGGAAAAAACCGAACAGTCAGGAAGACGGTAACCAGCAAGTACTGTTTATTGACGCCCGGAAAATGGGTGAATTGGTAGACCGCATCCATCGCGAATTGACAGACGAGGACATTTCTCGTATCACTCGCACTTACCATGCATGGAAAAAAAGCGGGGGATACGGCGATTACGAGGATATTCCAGGGTTTTGCAAAAGTGCAAGTATCGACGAGATACGGAAACACGACCATATTCTGACTCCCGGACGCTATGTTGGGATGGAGCCGATTGCAGAAGACAGCGAGCCATTTCAAGAAAAAATGGAACGGTTATCTGCGCAGCTGATGGAACAGCAAAAAGAAGCCAGAGAACTCGATAAACAAATATCTGCTAATCTGAGAATGTTTGGATTTATCAAGGACTAGCGGATTGCCGCATATCATTGTCGGGTTAATTGAAAATTTGCTTGCCTAAATTGCACTGCTTGGATCTGAATATTGATCAACTACGAAAAATTCGAAAATTCCCTCAACCGACTGCAGGAACAGTGGGAGAATTATCAGACTTTGGATGAAAGTTATCCGAAAATCATCCGAGATGGAATCGCCGAATCTGTAATTCAGCGATTTGAAACTTGCTATGACGCTTTGTGGAAAGCATTAAGAAAACGCTTAATCGAAATCGTGGGTACCGATAAATTCTCCAATGGTCCAAAACCAGCATTTCGAACGGCATATGAAAATGGCTTGTTGCGCAGCCCTATTGAGCAATGGTTTCGCTACAACGATGCAAGAAATGACACAGCTCAAGATTACGATGCGGAAAAAGCGAAAGCTTGCCTGGATTTAGTTCCAGATTTCCTGGAAGAGGCCATAGCTTTGTATTCTGAAATAAAAGGAATATCATGGCAGTAGAGAAAAATATTGATCTTACGCCTGAACAGCGCGAGCTGGTTATGCATCTGCTCAACCTCTACTTGCCGAATACGAAAGTTTGGGCATTCGGATCACGTGTCAAATGGACTTCAAACCCCCATTCTGATTTGGACTTGGTTGCATTTGCGAATTCGGAGCAACGCGATCATCAGGTTGAATTGCTGCGCGAAGCGTTCGAAGAGAGCAACTTGCCGTTTAGAGTTGATTTATTGGTATGGAACGCATTGCCAGAAGATTTCAAGGATGTAATTAGAAAATCATATTTCATCTTGTCTCTCGAAAAGAAAAGTAAAATCACCGATTGTTCAAAAGATAACTGGCAGCTAATGGCACTTGGAGAGCTTCTACAGTTGCGATATGGGAGGGGGCTGCCCAAAAAAAGCAGAAACCAAAAGGGATTTATCCCGGTCTACGGATCTAATGGTGTAATTGGGTTTCATGATCAAGCGTATACTGAAAATGGAGCGATCATTATCGGAAGGAAAGGAACTGCAGGTGCAGTTCACTATTCCAAACATCCATGCTGGCCTATTGACACAACATATTTCATCCCAGAAACTGAGCATACTGATTTACTTCGATTTCAGTACTATCTATTGTTGTCTTTAAATTTAGAGAACCTAAACTCACATTCTGCGGTCCCTGGACTAAACCGAGACAATGTACACGCTCAAGTCGTATTTATTCCCCCCGAAAGTGCACAAAAAAAAATTGCGAAAATCCTTGGAGATTTGGACGACAAAATAGAACTAAACCACAGAATGAATCAAACATTGGAAGAAATCGCACAAGCGTTGTTCAAATCATGGTTTGTTGATTTCGATCCTGTGCGAGCAAAGATGGCAGGAAAAGACACGGGACTGCCAAAAGAAATAGCGGATTTATTTCCCGACCGGCTGGTTGATTCTGAATTAGGTGAGATTCCAGAGGGGTGGCATACTTCTCATCTGGATACACTAGTTAAGATCACTAAAGGTGCATCATATAGAAAAATGCAGCTGGCAGAATCGGATACAGCTCTCGTTACTTTGAAGTCATTCAAACGTGGGGGCGGATATCGCTCAGATGGACTCAAGGCATTTACTGGAAAATATAAACCAGACCAAAAAATTCTTCCAGGCGAAGTTATTGTTGCCTGTACAGATGTGACGCAAGCGGGTGACGTAGTTGGTAGAGCGGCTCTCGTTCAAGAGTGTTCGGAATTTGAAAAACTGGTCGCTTCCCTTGATGTCTTGATTGTCAGACCTATTGGATATCGTTTGACTAAATCGTTTTTGTACCACCTATTCGGTACAGAAAGATTCGTAAACCATGCAAAAGGGTATGCTACTGGAACCACAGTATTGCACCTCTCAAAATTTGCTCTTCCAAAGTATTTGTTTTCGCTACCCACTCACGAATTAGTCATGACTTTTGATTCAATAGTTAGCCCTATTTACGACTTGATTAAAATCGGCTTTGCCGATTCAAAAACGATTATGTCAGTCAAAGATAAATTACTACCAAAACTTGTTTCAGGCGATATTTCAAAAATTGATCTACAATAATTCGGACTAGTTAGTGTCTGTCAGAAAACTCAAAACGAGCCGATAAAAGTGTATAATATCATTCATTATCAGTGACATGAATCCCATCCGTCTTGCCGGGGCTGCAGTACATCTACACCAGCGAGAGCCTGCTCGAGAAGGTGTTCACGCTGCTTGAATCCCGGGTGAGGAAAGACACCGGGTTCCCGGGCATGGACCTATGGCGAATCCTGTGCCTGGTGCTGATGCGCCAGGCACAGTGTTAAATTTCATTTAGGAAGATCGCCTGATTTTCAGATTATTTAAGCTGGAGACAAGCCGTTTTTCCACATTCGTCAAGAACGATTTGCGGCGGCGCTGCGCGATGCTCGGCGCTGAAGGTCAGATGCCGGGGCCGGGGCTGGCTCAGGTACAGGTAGCTGTCGCCCCAGGCGTGCAGGTCAGAGGTGCCTCGCAGGGCGTGGCCGTGATGCACCACCATGACGGCGGTTTTCCAGCGCTGCTGCCAAGCGCGCAGGCGGCTCAGGATCGGGGTCAGCTCGGCGGCGGAGTTCTCATTGACCTGATGCAGGCGGGTGAGCGGATCCAGAATCAGCAGCCGCGGGCGGATGCGCTCGAGAGTCAGCGCCAGGCGCTGGCAGTCATGGTCGCAGTCCAGGCGCAGCTGCTCATGGGCATGGATCAGGTACAGGTCCAGCTGTTCCAGCGCGATGCCCATCTCGCGGGCGATGGCATCGAGGCGCTCGCGCAGCGCGGGGGCGAACGTGCGAAAGCCGTCGCCGGCGGCCTGTGCAGGTGTCAATACCGATTGAAATTCCCCACCCTCAGGCCGAGAAAGACTCTGCCTTTCCGCCGCAAGACCCCCAGCCTGCAGTGTGAAAAGCAGAGAAATTCAGTCGCTGCTCACAACAACAGCCGCTCTTGGATATCTTGAAGGTCTTGAAGCGCTGAGACAGCCGGCGTAAAAACCTTCTGCCTGGAAGCAATCAGACCAGCCCTGCCTGAGCCGAAACATGCATGCCACAGTGCGACACAAATTGTCCCGCTCCATTCAGAATAATTTGATTCAGCCGATTCGGTTTAATTTGAAAAATAACACTTTCGGATCAATCACTATGTTCTTGATGGCGGTGGCGCCGATCTTGATCTGCATGGACTCGACTGTGCGCATGAAAATAACCTGAAGATTCGGCCCAGGCGCAATTTGCGGGCTTTCGGGCGGAAATCAGTTTTATTCCGGGAATCCTCACCGCTTCTTTCCAGCCAAAAAAATCTCTATATATATGTTTTGATTTATGAATTATATACAATCAAGGTTTCCGTTCAAGCACTATACAAGCTCCTTTCGATCATGGGCGGGGCTTATCGTTAATGTTGAGTTAGTCCAATGATGATAACCGCTACGAACAGGATACCAAAAACGATTGGAAGAAAAGATTCAACATTTGTCAGTTCCAAATAACGGTTCTGCTTTTTCCCCGTTTTTAAAACCTCCCATTCCCGTCTGAAGAAGGGAAATGCTATCTCGTCTTCAAGTTCATCTAGCACCTTAAATTTGCCAGAGTTGAGTTGACGATAGGATCTTATGACAGCCCACCAAGAGGTCGAGACCACAAGCCCGAGTATCCCAACAGCTAAGAAAACAAA
This sequence comes from Arenicellales bacterium, assembly GCA_965200545.1. Lineage (GTDB taxonomy): Bacteria > Pseudomonadota > Gammaproteobacteria > Arenicellales > JAJDZL01 > JAJDZL01. Next base: position 54,752 of record CBDAUJ010000004.1, read on the forward strand.
GTCCAAGGATTCTGTAGTACCAATCTTGGCAAAGACACTCGCAACCACGCCTAAAGCGGAAAGGATCCCGATATGCAGCCTGTTTGCAGCATCTCGCCTTTGGCTAACTCTGTCAGCAAGTTCCGCATGGAGTTTGTAGAGCTCTAGCCATTCGGTTCTTGTAGGCTCTGTCATTTTGACAACTCCCGAATGGCATCCACCACTGAATTGGTCTGCCATTTCACAATTCGATCGGCAGAATTTTTGACTTTCACCGAAGTTCTTTCGCTTCCCCAATATTCAATTCCAATAATAGGTTTGGGAAATTGAAAGCCACTTTGTGCCAAATTAATCTTGATGTCGATCCACTTGCTACATGAAGCATATACTCCAGCCAGTATAAGAACAACACCACAGAGTGCCATCTGTTGTTTGATCGCTTGCTTGAGTTCCTTGTCTGAATTAGCATCATGGATGGGGTCATATTTAGGAACTGAATAGTTCTTGTAATCAAAGTAGAGTTTTTCATCCAGCAGAGCAACAAGACCATCATATTGGTTTGAGTAGTTCCAAGAATGACTGATAAACAGATTGTGCGTTTTCATAATAATCCCTCCTAATAGAGATCGGATTTAACTTCCTCAAATGTTACGGTTAATGAATCCACTGCGTTGGCATTCACTAACCGTAACATTAGGTGTACACCTTTTCAAAAATCTGATTCAGTTGGATTTGATTGCATCCTTTGGTTTCGTATTGTAGTGCTGAGAGCGTCAAGCGGGTTCATCGCCCTTGTGCACAACCGCCCTACCTACCGAGAAAACTTGGACAGGCGGCTTTGCTGCCACACGTCCTAAGATGGCGGCGCACATGTCTGGATCTGCTAAGGCGCGGTGAGTAAGAGTGCTTAGCCGCTGATTCTCCTGCCGAGACTCGTCAAATTTCAAGATCAGCAAACGCCTGTAAAAAATGCCAAAAATGCTACATATGACCAGCAACCAAAACTCGATGACCGCAATGGCGGGAGCGTATTGCTGCCACCACTGGAAAAATGTGTCAAGAAAATCCATCCTCGTATCGTGCCGTAGAATTGGACACTATTCACTTAACCCCAACATAAGCATCAAAACGATCATAGGATCTAGCTTTTTTTCTTAATCAATCCCCAAAACAGCATCTGTTTTTTACCCAACCTGCCAAAATCAGGCTTCTCAAGTTTGCTGTACCTGTCATACATGCCTCGGTAACGCTTCAGCATAGACTCGTGTGAATTGTAGTCGTTGGGGCACATAAAAACGAGGCTCGTATACCTGCTGCAAGCGGGCAGAGGACTCCGTTGCACGACTGCTCAAAAACTTTCGCCAGATTCCTTGCCTCGGATAGGAAGATAGTCAAGTCAGACTTGCGCAGATTCATCAGGACGAAATACTCGCTGAAAAATTTAATATGCTTGCCGGGCATATGTATTGTGAGGCGTCCGGGCTAGTAAAGGTTCTGATTTCGGATTTTCAAAAAGTATACAGGAGAGGGCAACACGCTCAATTCCGAATTCCTCGACCGCTCTGTTCGATTGCTGCAAGGCTAGTCGTATGCAGGGATTTTGCAATCGAAGAAGAATTTCCAACATTGCATTGACAGCGTGTTGTTTAAAGATTCTCCGAAAAACTATCCCTTTTGCTAGCCTGCGCCGCCGTTCATCTTGCTGCGCAGCGACTCGACCTGCACTTGGCTGAGCTCAGTCAATGCCGCCACTCTCTGCGACTCCATGCCCTCCTGCAGCAAATTTAACGCAACTTTCTCCAAACCCTCCACGCGGCCCTCCACGCGGCCCTCCTCGCGGCCCTCCTCGCGGCCCTCCTCGCGGCCCTCCTCGCGGCCTTCCTCGCGAAATGCATCTACAGCTGAAATCACCATCTTTCTATCCTCCTCGGTCGCCGTTTCCAAATTCAGCACATCTTCTGGCTCAATGTCCCTATTGTACCTGCAAATATAACCGATCACCAGCTGCAGCATGCGCTCGCGGCTGCTGCGGCCCACATGCCAGATGCGGCTGACCAGGTCCGGCCACTGGCCGGGGTCAAAGCCTCTGACCACCGCCATCGCCCGCACTGCAATGTCCGCCGCGGTGCGCTCGGCCGCGCCGGTGCGGTCGAGCGCATGAATATCGATCAGCAGGCACCTGAAATCCAGCGCATAGCCCATGAGGATCTCAAGGTGCGGCTGCGACACGCTGCCGAACAGGTCGCTGAAGCGGATCGAGGCGCGGGTGTCGGCCGCATTCTGGCGCACCACAATGGGGATGATCAGCGACTTGAAGTCGTCCTGGAGGTACCACAGGAACTGGTTGCGGGCCAGCTGCTTCTCCAGCTCGCGGCTCTGGAAGCTCTTGTGCTCGAACAGCAGCGCCACGCGGGCGGAGCTGCCGCAGCCGCGCAGTCTTGCTGAGTACACCAGATCCGCGGTGCGGGTCTGGAGCCGGTCGACGGCAATCCTCACGGGCTCGAGCTGCAGGGTGGACCACTCGATGATGTCGAGCAACGCTTGCGGGCAGCCTGCCCGCAGCAGGGCAATGAGGTTCTCCGGCATCTCGAAGACATCGCGAAAGAAGTCATCATGGATGTTGGCAACTGCCTTGTCACTGGCAGATGAGGTTTCTGGCTTTGGCATGATGGCACCTTGGATCTAAAGGAAAGACGGATGAAAAAACTGCGCCTCTGCTCAAGACTGCATAATCACAGGCGGATGAGATGGATGAACACAACATGCAAAAGCAAACAACGACGTTGTGAATGTCAAGTGTTCAGGCATCCTGTTTGAGACTGGCAATCATTGCCGTCACGATGGCTTGTATCCGATATTTTGAAAGCGACTGATATCTGGCAATTGCTCGCAAAAGGTTCTCAACATCAAAAAATGTTGCTGACGGGGCCGCTCGAAGAAATTATCTCATTTCAAAACGGCTGTTACCGATCAATCGTATTTTTGCTGCCTGACAATTCCATTAAGCAATTTTCCTCTAATCCCCCATCAAGGCAGGCAATCGCTCGGTGCTTCGCCCGAAACGATAGGTGTATCTAGTGGGATCGTATTCTCGTAATCCAATAGTTTTTGAATTCGAAATATTTTGGTTTACAATTCAATTATTACAACTTTCCAACTATTTAACCTTAACCGCACGGGCATACCATGAATTTAGTCACAGTCATGCCGAAGTTTCAAGTTACTATCCCAGCCAAATTGAGAAAAGACATTAATCTTCAAGAAGGTGATGTCATGGAAGCAACCCGCGTAGCAGACGGAATTCTGTTCAAGATGAAGCAGGTAGTGGACCGGAATGCGATTGCAGATAAGATAGCTTCAAAGTTTGCAGAGACGCATATTACACCCGACGGTCTAAAACGCTCCGAAGAAGAGATTATGGCAGACACTATTGCGGAAATATCGCTATCACGCCGCAAGCGGCGTAGTCACAATTAGATGAAGGTGGTTTTTGACTGCAATGTTTTAGTGTCGGCAGGACGAAACGAAGGCACCTGCCGTCAAGATAGACAAAGCTACTCGATATCATAAGATTATTGTGTCATATCCGATTCTATCCGAATACATAGATGTAGCATATCACCCAAGACTGATTCCGTACTTTAGCACCTTGATGGCGTTAATTCAGAATATTGAGCAATTGGCGTTATTTGTGGAACCAGCGCATTGCGAGTTTGGTCTACGCGATCCTGATGATGAGGTTTATTTGGCAACGGCAGTGGCTGGAGATGCTGTCTTGGTTACCGGCAACTTGCGAGATTTTAAGAAACCAAGTTACGGGTCAATGGAAATCTGGTTGCCGCATAATTTTCTCATTCAAACAGCATAACTGATGGAGAAGGTTTCACTCATATCGCTTCCTTCCCGTGCGAAAAAACGGCTACTGAAAAACAAAAAGTCAATATTTCCAATGTGTATTGACAATTTGAGATTTCATAGATAAATATTTTCGAAACAACTCGAAATCAAAAACCTGTGTTCATCTTGAAGACAGAATAACGACGATGCCCCCCAATGACAGCAATTTTTGAATCGGATGTAGAGGAGGCGGCAATAGGCTGGCTGAGCAGTTTAGCCTGGGAAACAGCGTTTGGCCCCGAGGTCGCGCCAGAAATCCCGTCTGCAGAGCGTCCCTCTTTCGATGATGTGGTCCTTCAACGGCGATTTTCGATGGCGGTTTCTAAACTGAATTCCCACCTTCCGAAACCTGCTGTAGAAGAAGCAATTCGCAAAGCGCTGCAGCCGCAAGGCACGTCCCTGCAATACAAAAACCGTGCTTTTCATCAAATGCTAGTTGACGGCATACAGGTTGAGTATCAGACAGACAGCGCAGAGACACGCGGTGCGAATGTCAAACTCATTGATTTCAGTGACCCATCTCGCAACAATTTCCTGGCTGTCAATCAGTTTACCGTGGTTGAAAACGGCCGCGAGCGGCGGCTTGATATTGTTTTGTTTGTCAATGGATTGCCCTTAGTTTTGATTGAGCTGAAAAATCCGACCGATGAAAACGCAACCATTTGGTCGGCATGGCAACAATTCCAGACATACAAAAAAGATTTGCCAGCACTGTTTTCAATGAACGCGTTTTTGATCATTTCCGATGGCTTGAATGCGAAAATCGGAACTCTCACTGCACAGAAAAACTGGTTCAAAAGCTGGAAAACTATGGACGGGGAAGCTGAGGCAGACCCGTCTATGCTTGAACTGGAAGTCTTGCTGAAAGGCACATGCGCCCAGCATAATCTGCTTTCACTGGTCAGAAACTATATTGTGATTGAAGATGATGGGAGCGGCCAGCTGAACAAAATTATGGCCGGCTATCACCAGTTCCATGCCGTAGAAAAAGCTCTTGCCGAAACATGCCGCGCGGGAGAGATTCAGAAAATAAACGCTCAATCCAGCAATTCGATTGGAGATCGTCGCATCGGTGTCGTATGGCACACGCAAGGATCTGGCAAAAGCCTGACGATGGCGTTCTATGTCCGACGCATCATTCTGGAGCCAGTGATGAAGAACCCGACGCTGCTGGTCCTCACAGACAGAAACGACCTTGACGACCAGCTGTTTGGCACTTTCTCTCGGTGCCGCGATTTGTTCCGTCAAACGCCTATCCAAGCTAGCAATCGCGCAGATCTTCGCAGAAATCTTTCGGTTGAATCCGGCGGAGTCGTATTCTCCACTATACAAAAATTTTTTCCAGATGAAATGGGCGACCGCCACCCAGCCTTATCGGAAAGATCCAACATCGTCGTGATTGCTGACGAGGCGCACCGGAGTCAGTACGATTTCATTTCCGGATTCGCGCGTCATATGCGCGATGCGCTGCCGAACGCTTCCTTCATCGGATTTACCGGCACTCCGATCGAGTCAACAGATGCAAACACGCGAGCGGTGTTCGGCGACTATATCAGCATCTACGACATCCAGCAATCTGTCGAAGATCAGTCAACTGTGCCGATCTACTACGAAAGCCGATTGGCTCAGCTGGCCTTGGATGAGGAGCACCGCCCCAAAATTGACTCAGAATTCGAGGAAGTCACCGAAGGTGAAGAACAAAGCTGCCAAGAAAAACTGAAAACCAAGTGGGCTCAACTGGAAGCTGTGGCAGGAACGGAAAAGCGTCTGAAACTGATTGCCGAAGACATCGTTTCTCACTTTGAGGCCAGGCTTGAGGTATTGGATGGAAAGGCGATGATTGTCTGCATGAGTCGTCGAATCTGCGTTGACCTGCACCGATTGATTACATCATTGCGGCCCAGCTGGCACGATGAAGACGATGATGCAGGGCAAATCAAAGTCATCATGACGGGCTCAGCGTCTGATCCGGAAAATTGGCAGCAGCACTTTCGCAACAAATCCCGCAGAGAAAAACTGGCCCGCCGATTTCGCGACCCAGATGATCCGTTTCAAGTAGTCATCGTACGAGACATGTGGCTGACCGGTTTTGATGCGCCTAAATTGCATACGATGTATGTGGACAAACCGATGCGTGGTCATGGACTCATGCAAGCCATCGCGCGGGTGAACCGTGTTTTTCGCGACAAGCCAGGCGGACTCATCGTCGACTACCTGGGACTTGCGCATGAATTGAAGGCAGCTCTGAAAACCTACACATCCAGTGGCGGCAAAGGCAAAACCACTCTGAATCAGGCTGAGGCAATAGCAGTGATGCTGGAAAAATTTGAAATTTGTCAAGGGCTGTTTCATCACTTCGACTACTCAGTGTGGAAAAGCAATGCTTCAACCGAGCGGCTTCAGCTGCTGCCAGCAGCTTGCGAATTCATATTGGCTCAGAACAGCGGCAAAGAGCGATTGGTCAAGGCTGTTCGGGAGTTATCTCAAGCTTTCGCTTTAGCTGTCCCTGCTGAAGAAGCTATCCGCATACGCGATGATGTAGGCTTCTTCCAAAGCGTTAAAGCCGCACTGACAAAAAGAGCTCCTGGATATTCAAAGTCAGATGAGGACATCGACCATGCTTTGCGGCAAATCGTATCCAAGGCTGTCGCTTCTGAGGATGTGATCGATATCTTTTCCGCAGCCGGGCTGATCAAGCCGAATGTTGGCATTTTATCTGAAGAGTTCCTCGCTGAAGTACAGGGACTGCCTCATCGAAACCTAGCGGTCGAGCTGCTGCAGAAACTGCTAAAAGGTGAAATCTCGATGCGCAAGAAGAAAAATTTTATTCAGGCACGTTCTTTCGCAGAGATGCTGGAACAGACTCTGCGACGCTATGAAAATCGAGCAATAGAAGCCGCACAGGTGATCGAGGAGTTGATCCAGCTGGCGCGTGACATTCGCGAAGCGAGTGCACGCGGCAAAGAGCTCGGTTTGAATGACGATGAGCTGGCATTCTATGATGCGCTGGAAACAAACGAGAGTGCGGTAAAGGTTCTTGGCGACCAAACTCTGCGTTTAATCGCTCAGGAACTGGTCAAGACAGTCCGAAGCAGCGTTACCATTGACTGGAGCATTCGGGAGCATGTACGCGCCAATATTCGAAGACAAATCAAAAGGATTTTGCGCAAACACGGCTATCCGCCGGACAAGCGAGAAAATGCCGCAAGAACGGTTCTGCAGCAGGCAGAGCTGCTGTCGGCCAATTGGTCTAAAGAAAAATGAATGGACTTTACTCAAACAGCGGCACCGAATTAAATCCGCGATTTGCAAGCAGGATATCCGACACAATTCAAGTTGCCAAACTTGGCCTTGACTTGAATTAAGGCAGTTTCGATTCGAGCTTCAGTTTTTCTTCCCACAGATCATTCCAAGATTATGCTTTCGCTGACGGTATGCAGCAGCGAATAAGCAAGATGATGAGCAGCAATCCAATCATTTCTCTTGTCTTGATATTTGTCAAGACATCCAGGCTATCAGCCTAAGCTGGTTTCAGTATCCAAATATCGAATTCAGCATTTGGGGCCAGAAGCAACTTTGCGCCCAGGCATTGAGATGCTGGAATATATTTCTTTAACTTTTAATAAAAGTAAAGAATATTTGAATTTTTTACGCTAAAATGGAATACTTTATTACAATTTATGAAACTAACGGGAGAATCTGCCAATCATGCCCCGAGTAAGCAGCAAACGTCAGATTACACTGCCTGCAGCGCAATGTAGAATCGTAGGTATCAATCCTGGCGATGAATACAAAAGTTTCACCGCAAATGGACACATTTCCATTGTGCGACAAACAAAAGGAAGTGCCTGGAAATGTCTCAATCACCTGAACCTAGACAATTCTATTTCCGAGCAGCAGTCACTCCAAGATTCTATCGAGCGAAGACGCGAGACTGCCGATGATTGCCGTTGACACCAATGTCGTGTTACGCTACCTTCTGGGAGACGACGATGTGCAGACCGCAGCGGCGCACCGGGTCTTTGAGTCTGGAAACAGCATTCTCATTACCGACGTAGTGCTGGTTGAATGCTTGTGGACATTGAGTGGACGCAAGTACAAAGCAACCAAAGAAGATCTGATCGCCGTCGTTGACGCACTTTTACAGGAGTCGAATGTCTGTTTTGAGGATGACGAGGTCATCTGGCAGTCCCTTGAGAAGTTTCGCGCAACTGACGCGAATTTCGCGGATATCCTGATCGTTCACAAAGCTATGAAATCAAGCTCAAGTGATGATCCGCTGACCGAATTTTTTACATTCGACCTCAGCGCATTGCAATTGCCTAAAGCTGTCAAACCTTGTTAGAGCTTGCGGCCCCGAAAAGACTGTATCCGAACCTTCTTGGGTTTGCACTTTCAAATTAATCTTAACACCCTTGATGGACTGCAATCTTTAGCAATAAGCTGAACTCAAATCACGAGGCTTAAAGTTACATTTTTTCATTCGTTCGCCGGTTGCGTGTTTATGGCAGGCGACCACACAAGAAGCTGAGCGATTCGTCAAACACAATGTGGTTTTTGCGGAAACTGGAATAGTTCAAAAATAATTATTTCCCCCTGAACTCAACCAAAAGAAAACACCGCTAAAAAGAACAGATGTGGCAGATATACAGAAGGAACTTGTCGGACAATATAGCACCGCAAAACGACAAGGCGTTCATTCAACGTTCTGAACGCACTTGACGAAGAGAAATCTCTGATGGAATCTGCACTTGCTTATCAGTAAGTTTACGAACCCTGGCGGCAAGATCAGCGAAATTAGCCATAGCATCAACCGATAACGCTTGGCGCAATATTTTTCGATGCTCAAAGAACGGAAATGTCATTGCCATGCGACTATTGTGTGCAGATTTTCCCGGTATTGTATTTATGCAGTTCAAGACGGTTTCCATTCGAGTTTCATTTTCACTTCCCACAAATCATCCCAAGACTGCGCTTTAGCTGAAGGTTTGCGAAGCAAATAAGCAGGATGATACGTAACGATTAAGTCGGTACCCGTATCCTGATACTTGTGAAGCTGTCCACGCAAGCGACCTAAACTGATTTCAGTATCCAGCAGCAGCTGTGCGCTCACGCGACCAACTGCTAGAATGAGCTTTGGCGAGATCATTTCAATCTGGCGCTTTAGATACTGGGAACAGGCTGCTGCTTCCTGCGGGTGAGGGTCTCGGTTATTTGGCGGGCGGCACTTGACGACGTTGGTGATATATACTTTTTCCCGCTCAAGCCCCATTGCAAACAGCATTGAGTTGAGCAGCTTCCCTGCCCTTCCCACAAACGGCTGTCCCTGTCGATCTTCCTCTTCACCTGGCGCTTCACCAATGATCATCAAATCAGCAGCCTCATTGCCGGCACCGAAAACCGTTTGAGTCCGCCTCTCCGACAGCCGGCATGCCTGGCATTGGCTGACAGCGGATTGCAAAGTGCCAAAATCTATCGGCGCATCGTCATCTTTTTCTTTTATTTCTGTGTGCGTCTCTATCGCCTCGACCGCTGAGCTTTGGCTCTCAGTTGAAGGGACTTTGTCCTCATCATCTTCCGGCTGCCCGCGCAGTTGCCAGACATCAATCCCCATTGCCGCAAGAAACTCGCTAGACCTGACCATCAGCTCGCGCTCAGTTTATCCATGACCACTGTCGTACAGAAAGTGCTGCGCGCATCATTCGCTCTAAATCTCTGCATGCGATCTAAGATAATCTCTGAGCGAAGGAATCGGAAACTTGTAATGCTGCAGCATTCCCTTGGCCGGCGCGAGCACTCCCGCATGCAAAGACTTGCGCAAGAAATCATCAAATGATGTCCCGGTTCTCGACAGTTCTGATACTGCGAGATCTTCTATCTCATCAACATCCAGTATTCCGCTGGATCTGCTGCTCGCCTCAACTGCCAGTTTTGCATAGATTTTTGCTCTGCGATATCCAGCCGCAATGCGATGATCATAATAGTGCTGCTTTTGCTCGACACCCTTGCTGATTGCCTGCTCAAGCAGCTGCCGCGCCAGCCTGCCGCCGTTGGCGCGTATCACCTCACCAGCAGCTGTTCCAATGCCATTTATATGCTGCGGCCAGCCCTGCGACAACTCGGCCAAAGAGACGGACCAAGTGTCCTTTTCCGCATCGCTGCCAGTGTAATACGTGTCAAGCATGCGCCTGAATGAGCCAGCCGCGTCGGCCAGGGAAAGCGGCTCCATATTCACAACCCGCCCGCGTCCAAGCCGCGACAGCCCGCACTCGCCCAGCACCTCCTCGGTGTCGCTCAATCCAAAAAAGGCTGCCGCCAAATGAATCCCGCTCGAGGCTCTGTGCAGACAATTGAGAACGGCTTTCGTCATCTCCGATGCCGGGGTGTTTTGCGCCTCATCTACAAAGACGACGAAGCGAAAGTCTTCCAGCAGCGGAGCAGCCTTTCGAAACAGCTCTGCCGGCGATATCTCAGTGTTGTGTTCTATCTGACTCTCTCCGCCGATGATGATGCCTGCCAATGAGAAGCCTCGCTGCGAAAGCTCGTCATAAAGCTTTTTGCCAAAGTTCATCAGATGCTTCATTTTTGAGACATCGGAACCGAGTGCGGACAGCCGCCGGGTCTCCGCATCGGCTGCATCAATTAAGGCTGACATGACCGATCGGGATGATTTCAAATCACCGAAGTCGATCTCTGCGGCAACCCAGGGCTCCTGAGGGGTTGAGTGCTGCCGGACCGCTTCCATGCACTCTTGCAGCAGCGCCGACTTTCCGGCTCCAGGCGCGCCTTGAAAGATCATGGTGCCGCCGCCTATACGTCCATCTCGAAGATCGCCAGCCGCATTCTGAAAAATCTCATATTCAGCATCACGTCCAGAAAAAAACGATTCACGGCCTACTTCGGCCCGATCGGTTTGGCGCAGCCAGACAGCCTCGTCAAGAGGCTCAGCGGGGGCAGGTTTCGGAAAAGGCCTTGGTTCCATTCGAGTGTCAATTATTGCAAGAATTAAATTGCTGCGAAGCTTTCAAAATGCAAATGAATCATTCGATCGTGACCTGTAACACTGATAAAAACAAGGTCAATGCAACTTTTTCTACTGTCACACAGTATCCAGACTATCAGACAGGCTTTGCGCAACAATCGGAATTATCGCACAGAGCCATTGAAAACATAACTGATTGACGCGATGGATTCACCAGACATCCCAAAAGCTGGCGATAAGCTATACACCTGCCGCAGTCATAAAGTCCGAAAAAACCACATGCATCATGAAATATGAAAAGATCTAATCATAAGTGAGTTGGAACTCGACTCGGAGCGCTAGACTGCCGCCGAACTATATCATTGAATCTTCACGCACCGGAATATCACGCGAGCTTTCCAGACGATTGACAGCGTTGATGTATGCTTTCACCGAAGCAATCACAATATCGGTATCCGTGCCATTGCCGTTGACAATGTAGCCGTCCTCCTTCAATCGTACACTGACTTCACCCTGTGCATCTGTTCCGGCTGTAATGGCCTTGACCGAATACAGCTCCAAACTGAACTGACGCTCGAGAATATCGTCAACTGCCCTGAATGATGCATCAATGGGTCCATTTCCGTATGCTTCGGATTCATGCGTCTCGCCATTGATATCAAGACGCAGTTTCGCTAAAGAAAGCGCATCGGTATCTGAGCTGACCTGCAGCTGTTCCAAAGCAATGCGATCGTCGCCAGAAAATTTCGCTTCAGCCATCAAGCCAATCAAGTCGTCATCATAGATTTCATGCTTGCGGTCTGCGAGATCCTTAAAACTTGCAAACGCAACAGAAAGCTCTTCATCAGAAGCGAACTCAATTCCCAGCTTGCTCATGCGCTTTTGAAAAGCATTGCGGCCCGAATGTTTGCCAAGGACCATTTTGTTGGCCGTCCAGCCGACATCCTGGGGGCGCATGATTTCATATGTCTCTCGCTTCTTAATCACACCGTCTTGATGAATGCCGGACTCATGCGCAAAAGCATTCGCACCTACGATTGCCTTGTTCGGCTGCACGGGAAATCCCGTAACACTTGAAACCAGACGGCTGGCTGGCACAATTTGCGTCGTATCAATCTGCGTATCGCAATCAAACAGATCCTGGCGCGTTCGTACCGACATGACGATCTCTTCTAAAGATGCGTTGCCGGCTCTTTCGCCCAGTCCGTTAATCGTGCATTCAACCTGCCGGGCGCCATTTTGAATGGCTTCCAAGGAATTGGCCACGGCCAGACCCAGATCATTGTGGCAATGCACCGAAAACACAGCCTTGTCTGCGTTGGGGATCCGCTCAATCAATTGGTGGATCAAACCGCCGAATTGTTTTGGCAAGTTATAGCCCACCGTATCCGGTATGTTCACGGTTCGGGCGCCGGCATCAATTACTGCCTCGATAATCCGGCATAGAAACTCAATATCGGAGCGCCCAGCATCCTCAGGCGAGAACTCGACATCTTCAGCGTGCTGGCGAGCCAGTTTAACCGCCCATACCGCACGTTCCAGCACCTGATCCTCGGTCATCCGAAGCTTCTCTTTCATATGAATCGGAGAGGTGGCAATGAATGTGTGGATTCTGCTTGATTTTGCCGGTTTCACCGCCGCAGCTGCTCTTTCCAGATCGTTTTCAACCGCTCTTGCAAGTGCACAGACGCAGCTGTCCGCCACTTCTTTAGCAACCTGTCTCACCGCTTCGAAATCACCTTCGCTCGCCGCTGGAAATCCAGCCTCGATAACATCCACTCGCATTTTTTCGAGCAGCTTGGCAATCGCCAGCTTCTCGTCTGCATTCATGGAAGCCCCGGGACTTTGCTCACCGTCCCGCAAAGTTGTATCAAAAATAATCAATCTGTCTGACATTTGGATAGCCCATCATCGTTAGTAAAAGTTCAATGGCCGCAGAATCCCGCGATATGCGGAATTCATGTAGAGTTGGGGATTTTGGAAAAAGATGTGCGCGCCTACAGGCGCAGCAACAGGAGAAGCAGGCTTAAAGAAACCGAATCAGAAACGGTGGAAATGTGGAATGTTTTACTCATGACTGTTTCAATTGTATACAAAAAAATAAAAAATAATTAATTTTTTCTCGGATGCGCGTCAAATTATTGGCAGAATCGGGCCAGGCTTGGCCGATCATACCATTCATTTTCGAACTGATTGCTGAGTATGCAGGCTCGCCGCAGATCGCGGTCGGAGGTGCGCTTGGCCTGCTTGGCGCCGACTCTCAAGGTGATCAGCTCGTGCAGCAGAAAGACCAGCTAAAACTCACCTGCCCCGCTGTTGCAATGCCCGCAGTGGGAATAGGCGCGGCGAAACTCAATGTCACCGACGGCGGCGGCGAGCTGTAGCGTTTGCGGCGGTCTGATGATCCGAAGTGTCCGCGCTCAGATGGGCCTCAAGGAGAGAGCGGCCGCCTCTTCCCTGGTATCTTTCGGATTCCGGTGGTATTAAACGGAATCTATCAGCAACTCGGCGTCATTTGGCCCTGATGGTATCTCATTGTCCCAAGTGTATCGGGAGTTGCCGCACATTCGTGATTCGATATCTGAGGAGATGGAACCGCCACCCAGCCGTTTGATGAAACCTTGACCCATCCACACTGGATCTTGACATTGCATTTGCAGAAATGTCCGGCATTTTGCTTCCAATTCTCAAGGCGCTCTATCTGATCATCGTTCAGAGCATCAACATCAAGTGAACTGATATCACGGTCGAGCCAGTGTGGAAATCCACCTGTAAATTGCATTTTACACGAGTTCTTGGCAGCGTCACTGTAGATGAAGGCGAATCCACATGTCCAGGTGGGGTCGCCATGCCAGTACTCACAAAGTGAAACCCCGTCTTCTGCTGACACTGCACTGGTTCCAGAAAGGAATATGGCAAAAGTCAAAACCGCAATAATTTTGTTCTTGGTCATTTTGCTGTCCTTTTTAGTAATCTTAAGCATTTGATAAATATGATAACACCATTTTTGTTTTTTTTCATGACGGTGTTCCCGCCGCGCGGGATTGGCTACTCTTATGGTATTTGCACCACAATCGTTCGGGCCATTGAAGCTGACAGGGATTACGGCACTTGCGGATTGCAGCCTATTTGATCCCGATTGCGCACACGCGACGGCCTGCATCTTTTCTCAGTTCTTTTTAGACAAAATGTGCGGAATGCAGAGGTGACTAATAGAGTGTCAATACCTATGACATTGTAGGTTTGCTGCCAGCGATGCCCGCCGTGCAGTTTCCTGACCGGGCATGATACTGAAGTGAGAATCAAGCAGGTATAGTCGTATAAAGATTTGATTTCAATGCTTCAATTCGTAATAATATTTCCATGCAAAAACGATTCTCGAAAAATTTAAAACGACTTTCCAAGATATTTCGTCGGCGGCCGCAACAAACTCAGCAATCTGCAGACAGGCCGCTGAGTGCCGATGCAGATCTCGAGCCTGCAAACGACAGCGCTGAGTTTTCACATGATCCGTCATGCAATGTTGCGGGTACCGCAATAGACAGTCCGCTCGCTAGAAAATTGAAAGCTAGAAAATCGATCCTTGATCCCATTCTAAATGTTTCGATGCTATCGATTGCGAGTACGCTGCACTCGACAACACAGAGCTTATTGGCGAGCTCATTGAGCGGTGACCTCAATGCAATGCTGCACAAAATGGCGGCAGGTCCGGCGAGTATTTATGACAAGGCAATGGATGCAGAATATCTCCATACATTTACCGGCGGGGGAAACCACCGAATGTTTGATGGCGGTCACACCCTGGCAGGTGCGCTCAAAGCGGTTCGCGATGCAGCCCCAGATGACAGTATCACTCAGGAAGCGATCGGCTATGTTGAGAGTCTTTTCAAAGACCTGACCACACCGAAAGGTTTGCCGCTCATAACATGGAATAAGGAAACCTATGATCAAGCTGCAGAATATTTTCTGGCTCACTTTGGAATTCCAAAGGAATGGTTCTGTCAAATTAATTCTTACAACGCTGCCGACCTGATCGGCGCTGTTTCTGGCACCCTGGCGATAGCCTTTGCATGGAATAAATCCACTACGGAAGAATTCGCGAGACATATCGGCGCCATGGCATTGCCGGCCATCTTGAAAGCCAATCCGCTATTGCTGGTTGTTACTGTTTTATCGCTCGCCAAAGCGTTTCACAAAGCGCGTGCGAACGGTGAATACATCGAATTGATCGACGGGACGCTTAAAGGCGGAGTTACAACAGGCGCTTCCATGGCAGCGGTCGCAAGTGTCTCTGCTTTTGGCGGACCGGCGGGGCTGGTCTTGCTAGCTGGGATTTCAGTGAGCATGCTTGCTGCCTATTCGACCCGAAAGGTGAGTGTGACTCAGATTTCAGATTTTGTGGCCAAATCCGCAAAGAATATGATCGATGAATCTAAGATTCTGGCAAAGAAAAAAGATGATCCGAGCATAAAGGAACTGGCTGTAGTTTGAGAAATAAGTTTGATGACGCTTGAGATAATTCGAAAATCATGTATCAATTTTGAGAGAACAGTAGTATTTGATTGATTCCATCAGACCGTTTTTCGCCCTCGCACAGCCCGCTGGATGCATTGTCGCTCGAATCCGCATAAAGTCCCACTCGCTCCTTTCTCAGACCGTGCACTGACGGTTTCAGCACTGACATTACCACCGCCATTCCAGACTGAGCCCCACGACGCTGACTGCACCAGTGCGGATTCTCGGTTCGACCCAAAAATCAACGCTCATGTCCGCGGCATGGGCTGCATCTGCCTCAATCCGGTAGCCCAGCCGCGCAGCCTCTGCACTCCTATCGCCCGAGACTCGAGTGTAAGGCGAGCCCACCATACCCCAATCCCGGGATAAGCCATAGGCAAGCTCAAGCGACCAAGCTCCGTCCGCGGTGCGATTTTCCCTGCTGTCAGTGATGGCGGGGAATCTCTCCGGGTTGAGGAGCGCGTCCACACCGCCCGAGGACACTCCGCCAAGCTGGCGTGTGACGGCGGCAGAGAAACCGCGCTTGGTCTCTGAATGAGAATCATAAGCGAAGGCAGCCGATAAGCCCCAATCATGGAAATCACCATCTTCGTGCAACGCCAGCGTACGGCCTTCCAAGCCGAGGCTCAAACCCCGTGTCGAGTCAATCCAATCGAGTTTGCCGCCGATTTCCAATCCAAAGCCCGTCTCCGCGTCTCCGCCGTCATATCTCAGGCCCATCTCAAGGCGCGGTGTCAGCATGCTGCCCGAGGCGAGAACCCGTTCCGACGCAGCCTCAAGGCCAAAACGCAACTGACTGACCTCGGAGGACGAGGCCGCAAGACCCTGTGCTGCATCGGAGGAAGTCTGTACCCACATCGCGTTCGAGACCATGTCCAGCATGAAGCCGGGCTCGGTCAGTATAAGAGAGCTTCGCACACCCGCCGCCGCCATGCGCCAACCGATATCGGCGGCGACTGCGATGCCGCTTTCCGGAGTCAGCGTCATCTTGCCGGAGCCGTGGCCAAGCGCCATCCAAGTCTTCGCATGCTCGGTAACCGCAAAAGAGACCCAGGGCGCAAGCGCAGTCAGGCGGCTTTTCACCGTACCTGAAGCACTGCTCCCGTCACCGGTCTCGGCATAGTCGCCATCGCCTGCCGATTGGGTGAGGATGGCGCCGAAGCTCAACCGCTCACGGGTGTAATCCACGCTCAGCATCCCCGTGGCAACCTTGCCGTCTACAGTAATGGGTGTGCCAGGCCCATCCTGCACGCCCTCAAACTGCCCATACACCGCACGGCCCCAAAGAGCCAGCAGGCTGCCGCTCCCGTCCTCTGACAGATTTGCCATGAAACTCGTACCGCGCAAGACCTCTTCTTTAGTCAGCGTACGCAAGAAACCCGCCTCAGACGCTCTCGTCCCGTGGCGATTCGCCAGTGTCGCATCGGAATACTCAGCGGCAGAGAGCGTGACGGTTGAGACAGCCTTTTTAGCGAGACTGCCCTGCGCCGACTGCGGTGCTTGCTTTGCAAAATTGATTCGAGGCAGCACCTCGCCGCCCAGCGTAATCTCAAGTCCCGGTTCGCGGCTGGCCTGTGCCGCACTCTGCGCAGCCGTTACCCGATCGGAGACGGCATCCATGATCTGGCGCCCTACCGTGCGCCCCAAGCGCGAGAGATATGCCCCAGGCAAGGGGTCGTCATTGATGATCGTGCCGACTCCCACAGCGTCGGCGATGGTCGCGCCCTCCGCATTATGAATCAGCATCTCGAAGGTCTCCCCGCTGTCGTCATGTGCGTCTTCAAAGATGTAAATTCCAAGTTTTGTCGTGGTCTGCCCAGGCTGAATGCACGGTCGGAAGCGGCTGCGGTTCCACACATTGCTCGCGAAGTCCACGTACTCTGTCGCCGAGACCGGTGTGCTCGGGCGCGTCCTCGCATCAAAGCACACCCGCTCCTTTGAAGGTGCTGACAAGGTGATGGTGAACAGCATCGACTTGCCCTCGGGACCTTGCGCGTCAGCAATGGAGAGCATCGGCCGAGACGAATCGAGTACTTTCACACTGGCCTTTGACAGGCTGCCGTTGATGTAGCGGCTGTCCTCGCGCAAGGTCAGCGTCACCATCCCATCGGGCTCATCCGTGCTGTCATCGGCGGTCCGCACCGCATAGGTAACCTCTGCCTGTCCTGTCTCAAGGGTAACTTCCTTGCTGCCCTCCTCGCCTGGGTCCACGAAATCCTGACCTCCGGCTGTGTCCTCCGCCACCGTCAGCAGCACCGTCAGCGACGCGGTAGTGTCACCCGTGCGGCGCACTGTGAAAACTGCACCCGCACCTTCCGTCACAGCGCCGCCGCCTGTCACTGTCACAACCGAAAGGGGCGGCGACATTGCCGTCGCAGCGCCACAGGCCTCCAGCCGCTCCAGCTCCTCGCGTATCGGGCGCCAGCCTGACCATATTGTCTCGCCACTGCGCGCCTCAGCGGCCGTGTAGGGCGCAAGCGTCGCATGCGTCTCCGCCCCGAAAGCGATCAACACCCGGAACCAGTTCTCGCCGTAGCCGCGGTCGGCACGGTTGCGGTTCAGCGCATGGTAACTCCGCACTTTAGCAACCATCTCCGCCGATGTTGCGGCGCAAATTACCGGCGTAACATCGTCATCGGTCACCCCGACTGTACCCGCGTACGGCTCGCCACGTTTGTAGGCGGCATCCTCGCGCAAGGTCAGCGTCACCATCCCATCGGGCTCATCCGTGATGTCATTGGCGGTCGGTACCGTATAGGTAATTTCTGTCTGACCCGCCGCAATGACAGCCTCCTTGCTGCCCTCCTCGCCTGAGTTCACGAAATCCTGACCTTCAGCTGTGTCCTCCGCCACCGTCAGCAGCACCATCAGCGACGCGGCGGAGTCGCCCGTGCGGCGCACCGTGAAAACTGCATCCGCACCTTCCGTCACAGCGCCGCCGCCTGTCACTGTCACAACCAAAAGGGGCGGCGACATTGCCGCCGCAGCGCCGCAAGCCTCCAGCCGCTCCAGCTCCTCGCGTATCGGGCGCCAGCCCGACCATATCGCCTCGCTTTTCCGTGCCTCGGCAGCCGTGTAGGGCGCAAGCGTCGTGGAGGTCTCCGCCCCGAAGGCGATCAGCACCCGACGCCAGTTCTCGCCGCCGCCGCGGTCGGCACGGTTGCGATTCAGCGCATAATAACTCCGCACTGTAGCAACCAGCTCCGCCGATACCGTGGTGCAGCCCATTGGTACTGCATCATCATCAAGCACTTCCACTGTAGCGCTAGCTGGATTACCGATGCTGTAGGCTGTACCCGAATATGGATCCAAGGTCGCTGTCACCGACCCATCCGGCTCGCTGATGTCATCGTTCTGCAGAGGAACTGCGAAATCGATGGAATCCCTATTGTCAAGCAGAGTAATAGTTCGAAAGCCTTCGCTTGAGGCCGCCACAAAATCGCCGCCGGCCGTCTGATCCTCCGAGATGATCACTACAGCGCGCACCTCGTGTGAGCCGGTATTCGGGGCGCGAACCAGCCTGAATCTCGCTCCATGAGCAGCTTCAGTCACTGCCGCCCTGAGAGCTTCGAGCGTGACAACACTGTTTCCACCGACAACGAAGTCACCGAGCTGATCTGAAATGCTGACTCCACCGCCTAGATTCGTGATGGAATCACTGTCCGGTGATTTGAGCCCGATTGACACCGTCTTATTCCGCACCTCTGAGGCCGCTGCCAGTGTCAGCGTAACCGATGTCGCACTGGGCCCGGTAAAGTTTACCGCTGCATTGCGGCTGTTCAGGCTGGTGCAGGTTACGCCCGCGGGCAATGCGGCCGGACAGGTCGCATTGTAATCCGTACCCGGCATGGCCGTACCGCCAAAACTCAGCGGCACGCTCAGCGCCTCGCTCGCCACCAGCGCCCGAGACAGCGTCACTGTAAACTCTCGCGAAGCGCCCGGATCAAGGCGCACCGAAGATCCCGCCAGTGTCACCTCGGTGGCGTCGTTGTCCATAATCCAGATCTCTGCGCTGCCGTAACTGGATGACACTGAGTAGCCGGTCGCGTTACAGTTGCTGTCCGACGGCGCCACGACTGTCAGCCGCAGCCGACTATCTCGCGCATCCGTGCTGTCGTCAGTCCAGGTGACAGTCCAAGTTATGCTGGAAGCGGCCGTGTTCGCCACGGGGATGGACACTGTTGCATAACCCTCCTGCTGTGCGTCCACCCGATTGCCGATGCTCTCCTCCAGTCTCAGGCAGACGGTCAGATCGGAGACGGCCGGAGACGGTGTTGCTATGATGTTGAAGGCTACCATCTGAGCATCCTCACCGTATACTTCGATGCTGTCTCGCTCCGATGTCCCCTCCACATCGGGAAGACGAATGCTGATCACCGGCGGTATGCCGCCGTCGCTGAGATTGATTTCTATCTGGACCGATGCTTCGGCGCTTGTGGTTCCGCCCGTGCCTTGGGTATCCGTGCTGATCTGGTCGAGGTTGCTGATGATCGCCCGCGATTTACTGCCCAAGCTCACCGTCAGCGTCTCCGCAGCCTCCCCTTCACTGTCATCCACCGCTATCAGTGTCAGCCTGGCGGTCTGCTCCATTGCGCTGCCACCCGTGAACATCACAGCAGGCTGCGCTGCGCTGTGCGGCGCACCCGTAAGCAGCGTAACGCCAGTGTTTAAACTCATGCCCGTAGACAGTTCCAGCATGTAATCACCTGCCGATATGTCCGCGCCGCTCACACTCAGCGGCACTGTCACGATCTCGTGCGCGATCAGATCGCGGCTCAGTGTCACCGTCATCATTGCCGTGCCGCCTTCATCAATCGCGCCTGTACCGATGCGAGCCAGCGTCACTGAAGTCGGGTCGTTGTCGATCACCGTTACTGTAGCCGCTGTTCCGCCAGGCAAGTTGTCGTAGGCGCTGTCTGAAGAGGACACGGCGTAGGTCACGCTCAGCTTCCGTCCACTCGGGCTGTCTGTGTCATCGCCCAAAGCGCGCACGCTCACGGTCTGAGTCATGTTCCAATTGCTTGTGCTGAAACTCAGCGGCGCGCTCGCCGTGAAAGTCGCCCCGCTGTCCGGACCATCAAGCTCCAGTCCATCAGTCGCTGTAACCGTGACGGTCACGGCGTGCATCGGCTGCCGGTCGAGCTTCACTGTGAAACTGGTCTTATCCGCTGGATCACCCTCTTTCACAGTCGTGTCCGCTGGCGACGATAGAGTTATGCCTGCGAGTTCAATGATTGAAAACACAGCCAAATTGTCGGCACCGCGGGCCCCGCCATCTAATCCTGTGCCGGAATTCGTGTTCAAGGCACCGAGGTTGATATCCACTGTCTCACCCTCACTCTCGACCGTACTGTCCGACGCAGCACTCAGGGTCAGCATAACGCTGGTGTCGGTCTGTCCTGCAGCTGGACCGGTGAAAGTCACACTCGGATTGCCGCCGCTGTCGAGGTTGCCGCACGTCACACCCTTAGGCAGGGTAGTCGGGCAAACCGTGCTGTAGTCAGTGCCTCGCGTCGCCCCACCTCCAAATACCAGCGGCACCGACAACGTCTCGCCAGCCACCAAGCCTCGATTCAGCGTAACGGTGAAAGTCTTGGCGCTGCCCTCCTCGACATCGGCCGCACTGCCCGCCAAGGTCACGGTCGTGGCATCGTTGTCAATCACCGTTACCGTAGCCGCCGTGCCGGCGGGCAAGCCGTTGTAGACGCTGTCTGAAGAGGACGTGGTATAGGTAACGCTCAGCTGCCGTCCGCTCGGGCTGTCTGTGTTGTCGTCCGCAGCGCGCACCCTCACGGTCTGGGCCATGTTCCAATTGCTTGCAGTGAAACTCAGCGCCTCGCTGACCGTGAAATCAGCTGAGCTGTCCGGACCGTCAAGCTCCAGACCAGCAGCCGCTGTAACCGTGACAGTCACGTCACTGCTGGGCGCACTGTCTAATACCGCTGTAAAGGTGGTCACGTCCGAAGCGTCGCCTTCCGTCAACTCTTTGTCAGTGGGTGGCTCTACAGTTATACCGGGTGTGCTAAGCACCTCGCCGTTGATGCGGAATTTGAGGCTGGATTGCTGAATATTATCCTGCCAATCCGTATTTGTGCCGGAATGCAGTCGAAAAATGTGCTCATTGTCCACCGTCCAGTCGTTTAGACCAGAGGCATCCTCACTGTCTTCCTCTGTGTTGCGCCAGGTCGTGTAATGGTCGGTTCGAGTTCCTGATACCTTGAGAACAAGGAAATACTCCGTGCTAGCTGCAAGGGTGATACCCCCCCCCCGACGGAGCTGCAAAGTTCAGCGTCTGACCAGTCGTGGAACTGGAGAAGGACGGGGTTGTCAGTGTGCCTACTACGGTGCTGCTAGGTTTACCCGCAGTGCCAGCACTCTGAATCCTGGCCGTGTAGGTGAGGCCAGTCGAGATTCGACCGAACCGAATCTCGACGCTGCTGAGTTTGTAGCCCGCTGCATTGGCGCCAGTGGTGAAACTTTGGCCATGATCAATCAGTCCAATTCCGCTCGCAACCGGAGAACCAGGGATTTTCAACAATTCACGCGCATTGACCTGACCTATAGTCGAGACCAGCACTTGATCCTGTGCCTCTGCCACCGCTGGCAGATCGAGGAGCAGAAACGATACGAGCAGCATGGCAGCTAAGACTGGCCGGAGTACAAGGTTCAGCACCAAGGTACCGGAGAATAGCGCAAGCTGCAGCGATCTTTCGGCGGCTCGGTCGATTACATCATGGGTTCCCGCCACTGGAAAGCAACACACCTGCAACGCTTTCGACACGGCAATAAATGACTGGCGAGCCGTTTCAGCCGCTCCTTGAGGCACTGTCAATAAAGGCATGCGCAGCACGCTCCGGCACTGTGCTCGTTCTCGTCTCGTCCACGCTTCAAAATCTCTGCTCGCTTGAAACTCAATCTCTGCTGCAAAAGCGTCAACTGCCAAGCATGACATCCATCGACAATTTCAAATAGTAAATTCAGGATGTCTGAATTGATTCCGGGGCAATTTCGATCAGTCTTTTGCGCTGGAGTCTTTTCGAGCGCCGCTCGTCATTTGCGGATTCCGTCCTTTACCAGTTTTGCGACAAGCTGCTCCTGTGTTCCAAGCCCTTTCGCCGAATTGCATGCCGCACAAAGCAATTGCAGGTTGCTCAAATGATCACTGCCTCCTTTCGAGCGCGGAATAATGTGATCAATTGTCATATTGCGAAACGGAAAAAGAATGCGACATCCCTCGCAAACACCTTCCTGACGTCCGTATAGTGTGTGCTTGTGCGATCGATAGTCGATGAGTTCGCCTAAATCCGTACGATTCGGAACATCCTCTCGATGCAGCACATCGTTGAACAGCGGTCCTCGATCATCTCTGAGACGTTTAAGGACGAGTCTTGCCGCTAACGGCGAAAAATCGATTCCCGTCCATTGCCGATCCAGTCTGTCGGCAGCGACCAATGCTGTAGCACAGCCGCAAAAAGGATCTAAAACCATATCGCCTTCATTTGTAGAACTTTTTATGATGCGATTCAGCAATCCAAGTGGTTTTTGAGTCGGGTAACCGATCCGTTCTGCCTCGTTCTCCAGCCATTTCACATCTTCGTCAATATGCTCATCGGAATTGAACAGCGTCCCCTTTGTGTTTGGCTGATAAGCCCAGAGATCCTGATAAGGGACTCCAGAGCCAACGTATTGCTTGTACATTGGCTGACCGCCTTTTCTTTTCGGAAAGACAATAAATCCCTGCTCATAGAGATATTCCAACTTCTCTTGGCTGTCCATGCCTTTGCCACCGTTCGGCAAATATCCCTTAAGTGATCGCGGAATAGCCCAGTGGCGATTGGCGGCTGTAGGATCAAAGTCTCGCCACACCTCGCCGCTTTCTCCCTGCCTTATGCCCGGTCCGGTGAGATAATTTTTTTGATAGCGCCCTCTCTCATCGATGTTCGTAAATCGGTTTTCAATATAAGCCTTGCTGTAGGGTCGATAGTCTGGATGGAAAGTAAAGGTTTCTCCTTTTGAATAAAACAGCAAAACGTCGTGAATGGGTCCAAACTGCTTTGTTGTCTTGCTGTGGGCGTTTGATCTTCGCCAGATCACCTCGCTGCGAAAGCGTGAGCTGCCGAACACGGTATCCATCAGCATTTTCAGATAGTGGCTCGCGGTCGGATCGCAGTGCAGGTAAATGCTTCCGGTCGATTTAAGCAGTCGCTGAATTTCGAGCAGCCGCACAGCCATCATGATCAAGTATGATTTCATGCTCTTGCCATGAGCAACGCCTGCCGCATCAATGATCGAATAAAGCGCCGGCTGGCGGTCAGCGATCTCTCCATGCCAAGCCTCATCAACATCAGACAGCGTCCAAGTATCTTTGAACGCCGCACCAGCGGCCTTAGAACCAATGGGCGCAGCGTAGTCCCGATTTGAGTTAAACGGCGGATCAAGATAAATCAGATCCACACTCTCAGAATTCATGCCGCGCATGATTTCGAGATTATCCCCTGTCCAGAGTGTTCTGTTGACCCAATTGGCGTTCACTGTCTATCGTATCCATTTGCTTCGTCATCTATTGGATGGTATCAATGCAAATTTCAGTGCACTTTCGAACTATTCCTGCAAGATATCGGCGAGATCAAGTGAAGAAGTCCCCAAGCGGAAATAAATCGATTCACTCGTCCGACTCAATATTGCGGTGTGCGCGCACCTGCTTGGCTTGAGGCAGCGGCTTGCGGCGCAGGTATCGCGCGGCCAGAATGAACGGCCCGCTGGCTAAATAAATCAGGCATAAGCCAAAAATAACTTTCGGCGGATCAAATGAAATCAGCGCAATCACAAAAACGAAAGCAACACTGGCCACAAATGGAACACGCCCCTTGACGCCGATATTCTTGAAGCTCAGATACGGCAGTGCGCTGACCATGGCAAGCGCCAGCAGTACCAGCAGCAGGACCGTAATGTTGCGCACAATTTCTGCATCTGCATCAAAACTGGAAATTACAAACCACATCCATGAAACCAGAAATGCAGCCGCCATAGGACACGGAATGCCCTGAAAATAACCTGGATCCGAAGAAGATTGTGTGTTGAATCGGGCCAATCGAAGAGCCGCAGCAGAAACATATAGAAATGCGGCCAGCCAGCCAGCTTTTCCCAGTCCTGAAAGCGTCCATTCAAACAAAACCAGAGCCGGCGCCAGCCCAAAGCAGATCACGTCTGAGAGACTGTCGTACTCCTTTCCAAAATCACTGAATGTATCAGTCAGACGCGCGACCCGGCCATCAAGTCCATCCAGAACCGCAGCAATCAAAATACCGACAGCCGCAAATTCAAACTTGCCGATTGTCGCCTGAATGATTGCGAAAAAACCAAAAAAAAGAGCTCCCGTGGTCAACAGATTCGGGAGTACGTAGATTCCTCTGCGTCTGCGTGGATTTGATCTTGTCTTTGCAGTTAATTTTCTAACCATCAGCTTATTCGCCGAAAATGAACAAATAGCCTGCCCCACCTTTTAGTAATGCAGTCATCCATCGGTCACCCTAGACTGACGCATGGACGTAGCAAGAGTACGCTCTGTCTTGCTTTTGTTCCGACTCGGCAATCATAGCACAATCGCTGCGATGACAACATCACCTGACTTTGGCGACAACGTCGCGCCCGCCTTTCACCTTGTCGCCTACATTCACCTGTAGATGATAACTTTCCGGCAGAAACAGCTCAACTCTCGAGCCGAATCGAATAAATCCATACCTTTGTCCCGCATGAACTTCGTCTCCGACATCAACATAGCACAGAATACGGCGGGCGATCAATCCGGCGATTTGTATGCAGGTGACGTTCTTCGAATCGGCCGTACTGATGCAGACAATATTGCGCTCATTGTCTTGTGAGGCTTTGTCCAGCGAGGCATTGAAAAACTTGCCTGCACAATATTTTCGTCGACTGATTGACCCGGCAACGGGTATGCGGTTGGCATGAACCGAAAAGACATTAAGGAAAATTGCTATTTGCTGTGCCTGTCCGCCCGTAACCGGGTCGACAGAAGATTTCGCCGCCACAATCCTCCCATCTGCGGGTGACACCACAACATCACCTGCCATCGGAACAGTTCGAATTGGATCCCGAAAGAATTGCACGACAAAGAGCGCGGCTGCCCAAGCAGGAATTGCCCACGCAGTCCCAAAGACCCAGTGCACAGCGAGCGCAAACAGTATCCCTCCGCCGATGAAGGGATACCCTTCGCGAGCGATCGGCATGCCTAGTTTACATCCCGATCAACGAGTTTTCCGGCGGCAATCCAAGGCATCATGCCCCGCAGTGAAGAGCCGACTTCCTCGATTTTACCACCGGCTGCTGCCTGTCGAAGCGCATCGAAGCGCTGCCGGCCAGCTTTGTTTTCGTCCATCCATTCCTGTGCAAATTTGCCTGACTGAATTTCGGAAAGAATTTTGCGCATCTCTTGCCTGGTGCTGTCATTGACAATGCGCGGACCGCGGGTCAGGTCACCAAATTCAGCAGTATTTGAAACGGAATAGCGCATGTTCTGAATGCCGCCCTCATAAATCAGGTCAACAATCAGTTTCAGCTCATGCAGACATTCAAAATAAGCCATCTCTGGCGCATAGCCTGCTTCGACCAGCGTCTCAAAACCAGCCTCAATCAAGGCGGTCGTTCCGCCGCACAGGATCGTCTGCTCGCCAAACAGATCCGTTTCAGTCTCTTCACGAAATGTGGTTTCAATGATGCCAGCGCGGCCGCCGCCGATAGCGCTTGCATAGGCCAGCGCGATATCGCGGCTGGCACCGGACGCATCCTGGTGAATCGCGATCAGGCAGGGCACGCCGCCGCCGTTCGCATAGGTCGAGCGAACCAGATGCCCCGGACCTTTCGGTGCAATCATGAATGTATCGATATCGCTTGCCGGCTCAATGAACTTGAAGTGAATATTGAAACCATGCGCGAATGCCACGGCTGCGCCGGATTTCAGATTGGGCGCGATTTCCGACTCATACAAGTCAGCCTGCAATTCGTCTGGGACCAGAATCATGACAATATCCGCACTTGCCACTGCCTCGCCGACATCGGCAGTCGCAATACCGGTACGATGCGCTTTTTCTCGCGAGGTGGAATCCGCCCGCAGACCGACCACAACGTCAACACCGCTGTCGCGCAAATTGCCTGCGTGCGCGTGGCCTTGTGAGCCGTAGCCAATCACGGCTACACGCTTACTTTGAATCAATGACAAATTTGCGTCACCATCGTAATAGACTTTCATATCGTTTACCCTGCGATTGAATTTTTCCGTTTCTAAAGTGATTATGCTTCGGAGCGGGATGCCGGCACTTTGAGTGCAATCTCACCGCGCGCAATCCCCGATA
Organism: Arenicellales bacterium; assembly: GCA_965200545.1. Taxonomy (GTDB): domain Bacteria; phylum Pseudomonadota; class Gammaproteobacteria; order Arenicellales; family JAJDZL01; genus JAJDZL01. The sequence continues at coordinate 81,494 of CBDAUJ010000004.1, forward strand.
CCCCTGAGCGAACCAATTCGAGTATTTCCGTTACGCTCAATGCCTCAATAAAAGCGTCGAGTTTGGATCCGACACCGGTCAGCTCAATTGTGTAGACGGACTCTGTAACGTCAATAATCCGGCCGCGGAATATTTCTGCCAATCGTTTGACTTCATCGCGCAGATCCCCGGTCGCGTGGACTTTGACAAGCATCAGCTCCCGCTCGATATACCCGCGCTTGGTCAGGTTGCTCAAGCGAACAACTTCGATCAGCTTGTGCAGCTGTTTGGTAATCTGCTCAACGATATCATCCGAGCCCGTCGTTACAATCGTCATTCTCGACAGCGTCGCGTCTTCGGTGGGCGCAACCGTCAAAGATTCAATGTTATAGCCCCGTGCCGAAAACAATCCTGCGACTCGGCAAAGAGCACCCGCTTCGTTTTCCAGTAAAATCGAGATAATATGGCGTTTTTCCACAGCTCAAGCCAGTTCCCGTTCGACAATTTGGCTGTCGCCATTGTGTGAGCTCAAATGCATATCGTTGTGTCCGCTGCCAGCCGCAATCATCGGAAAAACATTCTCATCCTGATCAGTGATGAAGTCCAAAAAGACCAAATCATCTTTCATTTTCATCGCCTCTGCCAGCGCATCCTCCACATCTGCCGGATCTGTAACCTGCATCCCCTTGTGGCCAAAACTCTTGGCCAAATCGACAAAATCTGGCAATGAGTCCATATACGAGTGGGAATAACGCCGATCGTAAAAGAATTCCTGCCACTGGCGAACCATTCCCATGTAGCGATTGTTCAGCGTGACAATCTTGATCGGCAGATCATACTGCTTGCACGTTGACAATTCCTGGATGCACATGATAATGCTCGCCTCGCCGGTGACACAGACCACATCGGAGCCTGGATGCGCCAGTTGCACCCCGATAGCAGATGGCAACCCGAACCCCATAGTGCCCAGACCGCCGGAGTTGATCCAGCGGCGCGGCTTGTCAAACCGGTAAAACTGCGCTGCCCACATCTGATGCTGCCCGACATCCGAAGTCACATACGCCTCGCCTTTTGTCACGTCGTACAGTTTTTCGAGCACAAACTGCGGCTTGATCTTTGCACTGCCGCGGTCATAGCTCAAGCAATCGATCGAACGCCAGGCATCAATCTGACTCCACCAATCTCTCAGATGCTTTTTGCTCGGCTTGCCATCAAGTTTCCTGATGGCCTTCAGCAAATCCGCCAGCACAGACTTGGCATCACCGACAATCGGCACCTTGACCTTGACGTTTTTGCCAATGGACGATGGATCGATATCGACATGAATAATCTCAGCATGCGGAGAAAATTTCGCCAAATCGCCGGTAATTCGGTCATCAAAGCGCGCACCGACGGCCAGCATTACATCGCAGTCATGCATAGCCATATTGGCCTCGTAAGTTCCGTGCATGCCAAGCATGCCGACAAACAACGGATCGTTCGCCGGATAAGCGCCGAGCCCCATCAGCGTATTGGTACACGGGAACCCCAGCAGTCGCACCAGCTCACGCAGCTCGCTCTCACCCTCGGAAAGGATTACGCCGCCCCCGGTGTAGATGATCGGACGTTTTGCGCTGAGCAGAAGTTTGGCCGCGTTTTTGATTTGCCCCGGATGTCCTTTCAGCGTCGGATTGTATGAGCGCATTGAAATCTTTCGCGGATAGATGTACTCCGTCACATGGGCGGTCACATCTTTGGGCACATCCACCACAACGGGTCCCGGGCGCCCTGAATTGGCGATGTAGAACGCTTTCTTGATTGTCATCGCCAGATCCCGAACATCGCGCACCAAAAAGTTGTGCTTGACACAGGGACGCGTCACGCCGATCGCATCAACTTCCTGAAAGGCATCATCGCCGATCAGACTGGTCGGAACCTGCCCGGAGATGACAACCATCGGAATTGAATCCATGTAGGCGGTCGCGATGCCGGTGACCGCGTTGGTCACGCCTGGACCGGAAGTGACCAGCACGACACCGGGCTTGCCGGTGACACGCGCGTAGCCGTCAGCCGCATGCGCTGCGCCTTGCTCATGTCGCGCGAGAATATGACGCACATCGTCCTGTTTGTAGATGGCATCATAGATATGAAGTGCGGCTCCGCCCGGGTAGCCGAAGATATACTCGACGCCCTCATCTTTGAGACAGCGGACCAATATGTCAGCGCCTGTTAATTCCATTGCAAGACAGCCTCAGCAATTGAGAGATCATTCTGGTTCAGAAAGCCAATCGTAAAAATTAGGCATAAACTTGAAATTATAAGATTCAACTTCTATTCGATGGACGAGTTTTTAATTTTTCAGCGGAATGCTTTCAAGCATCTGAATCTGATTCGATTCGCCGCTAGCCGACAAAAACCCTATCTCAAATCAGCGGGCTGAAAACATTTTCGGGTCTGAATCTCCTGGCTCAAGTTTCGGGGTTCAAATTGTCTGGTTTCAGCCGCCGGCGAGCGCATCCTGACCGCGCGCGCTGGTGCACCGCAGTCAGCCCCAGATTAGCAGCATGGACACCCATGGTCTCAACGTTGCGGCTGCTGCGCCTGGGCGAGGCCAGTGCCGATTCTCAAAGACTGCCAGGCTTCCAGGAACCGATTGTCGAGCAGCGAATAGTCTCTGAGCAGCAACGTATTAATTCATTATTTCGGTATTTCGGTCGTTTTTGAACTCCGAAACTTGAGTTATGGACGTTTGATCCGTCAGGCACTTGTCAATTTCGCCAGTCGAAGCAGTCTCAAAAAACAAAGCAAGTGCCTCAATTAAATTTTGGGGATTATATACTTGACTAAACCAGTGGAATAAAATATCATTGCGGCTCAAGCTTGGCAAAATCTGCAATGGAATAAAGGCCCATGAATCCGAGCCAGAAAGCTCCCGGCAAAGCGTATCGCGATGGCATTTCCGTGCTGCGGCTCATGGAGATGTTTCCCGACGAGAGGGCGGCGCGCAAATGGTTTGAGTCGATCATCTGGGAAGACGGGGCGGCCGTGTGCCACCGCTGCGGCGGCACCGACACCTACGAGGTTCCAAGCGGCAAGCCGCTGCCGCACCGGTGCCGCAGCTGCCGCAGGCATTTTTCGTGCCGCCACGGCACCTTGCTGGAGAGCTCTCACATTGGGCTGCAAAAATGGGCGATCGCAATCTATCTGGTGGCCACCAGCCTGAAAGGCGTGTCGTCGATGAAGCTGCATCGGGACTTGGGAATCACACAGAAATCGGCCTGGCACATGCTGCACAAGATCCGCTATGCCTTGTCGGGCGAGATGCCGCCGCCGGCGCGGTCCGCGGTCGAGGTGGATGAGACCTACATCGGAGGCCTGGAGCGCAACAAGCACGATGCAGACAAGCTCAAGGCCGGCCGCGGCGGGGTCGGCAAGGCCATCGTGGTCGGGATGAAAGAGCGCCGCTCCAAGCAGGTGGTCGCGCAGGTGATCAAGGACACCGCACGCCCGACCTTGCACGGATTTATCCGCGACCACGCCGCGGCCGGTGTCGAGGTCATGAGCGATGACTTCATCAGCTATCGGGAGCTTGACGGCTACAAGCACCGGTTTGTGCGCCATTCGGCGGGCGAGTATGCGGCAGGCGATGCGCATGTCAACGGCATCGAGTCTTTCTGGTCGATGCTCAAGCGCGCGCACAAAGGAACCTATCACAAGATCAGCTCCAAGCACCTGGGCCGGTATGTGGGCGAGTTTGCCGGCCGTCACAATATCCGTGAGTTTGACACTGCCGACCAGATGGCGGCCATTGTGGCGGGGCTTGTCGGGCGCCGCTTGATGCACCGTGATCTGACCGGCGGCAAGGATGGCCGATTGCGCTGATGCGAGGCGGGCACGGCGCCAGAGACGACCAAGGTGTGGACAGCATCAGCGCCGAGCAGCATTTGCGCGCCAGGCAGCTGGCGCGCCGGGTGCTGGCGGCATCGCCGCTGAAGACCGGCCGTCGCGGCGAGAAAGCCGATGGCAAAGCTCCGCACAGAGCAAAATAATTCTATAGACAGCCGATTTTCGGGAAAATATTTCACTGGTTTAGTCAAGTATATAATCCCCTAAATTTTCTCGCGTTTCAACAACAGACGTTCCCCGGCTGGCAACGTCTACTTCTGGACACAATGCAACATATCCATCGCCCTCGCGTTCCGCTATGGCGGTTAAGTGTCTGTTTATTCAGCCCGTTTCTCAAATATTTATTCACCGGTTCATTGCATCAAGTCATTATTCACATTCAAGCAGGATCAGCTGCAATGTGCCGGAACTGATACCGCCATAGAATCAAGAACCTCAACTGCCCGAGCCTGAAATCGCAGCAGATCCGGACACAATCAAATTCGCCGCCAAGTCGATGAGCCATCACTGCTGTCTTTCACCGCAACGCCAAGACTGCTCAGCTGATCGCGAATCTCGTCGGCCAGCTGCCATTGCTTTTCCTGTCTGGCTTGCTGTCTTTTTTGCACCAGACGTATCACCTCAGCGTCAGCGTCGCTGTCCGAAGAGCGAAAATAATTTTCCGTGGAAAGCTGCCCGATTCCCAGCGTTGAAGTCATAACCAGCACTGAATTGCGCAACACTTGCCCGCGCTCAGATGCCCCCTTCTCGACACTTCGATTCAACTCCCTGATGCACTCAAAAAGAACAGATAAAGCATCCGGTGTATTGAAGTCATCATTCATTGCATCTTCGAATTTGCCAACATGGCCGCTTTCACATTCAGCAGAGTTGCCATTCGTCAATTTTTCCGATCGCTCCAGTGCTTGATACACCCGCTCCAGCGCCGCGCCGGCGTTGTGGTAAGCCTCTTCGCTGTAATTCAGCGGACTACGATAGTGGCTGGACAAAAATACCACTCGAAGAATCTCACCCACTTTCTGTGGATTGGGGTCGCGCTCGAGCACCTCGCGAATCGTCAGAAAATTATTGAGCGATTTGGACATCTTTTCTGCATCAATATTCAGATGACCGTTATGCACCCAGAAATTGACAAAACAGCAGCCGGTGGCGGCTTGCGACTGAGCGATTTCGTTCTCGTGATGCGGAAACAGCAAATCAATGCCGCCGCCATGAATGTCAAAGTGGTCGCCCAGCAGGCATCCGGACATCGCAGAGCACTCGATATGCCAGCCCGGCCGGCCTTGTCCCCAAGGTGAATCCCAGGATGGCTCACCTGGTTTTGCATGCTTCCACAGCACAAAATCCAGCGGATCATCCTTTGCCTCATCCGGCTCAATACGCGCTCCTGACTGCAGCTCATTGAGATTGCGGCCGGACAATTTGCCATACTCAGAAAAACTTCGAACCCGATAGTAAACATCATGATTCGCCGCTTGATAAGCGTGTCCGCTATCAATCAGCTCGCTGATCATGTCGATAATCTGCGGAATATACTCAGTCGCTCGGGGCTCATGATCAGGCGCAACTGCCCCCAAGCATGCAAAGTCTTCCTGCATGTACTGGATAAAGCGGTGAGTGAGAGATTCGGCTGTCTCACCGAGTTCACTGGCACGCCGAATAATCTTATCATCAATATCAGTGATATTGCGCACATACGTCACCTGATAACCAAGATGGCGCAGATAGCGGATGATCGCATCGAAAGCGACAACAGTCCGCGCATGCCCCAAGTGACAGTAATCGTAAACCGTGATGCCGCAGACGTAGATGCCAATTTTCTTGTCATCTATTGGAACAAATTCTTCCTTGCGTCGATTCAGACTGTTGTAGATTTTTAACATAGTCGTATGTCTCGAGCCAGCTGGCAACAATTCAATGGTTCACACTTTGATATTATAAAAATTCGACACTCACCACAATTGAGGCAATTGCATGGCGATTTACTTCATCTCTGACATTCATCTGAATCCCGACCAGCCAGATCTCTATCTTCAATTCGAAGAGTTTCTGCAATCCATTCGAAACGATGCCAGACAGTTGTATATCCTCGGCGACCTGTTCGACTACTGGATCGGTGATGATGGAACTGAATTGCTTGGACACCAAAAAGCCGTACACCTGCTCAAAGAGACATCACGCAACGGCATCGAATTATTCATTATGCACGGCAATCGCGATTTCCTCATCGGCGAGCAATTTGCCGACGCTGTCGGGGCAACCCTGATCAGCGATCCGCACCTCATTGAGATCAATTCGCAGCCGACGCTGCTCATGCACGGGGACAGCCTGTGCACCGACGATGTTGCTCATCAGCATTACCGCCGCACCGTGCTGTCGCCGAAATGGCAAATAAATACGCTGCAGCTGCCGCTTCAGGAGCGCCTGAACCGCGCCATGGCACTGCGCGGCTTAAGCCAATCGAACAAGTCCGAGATGTCAGCAGAGCTCATGGATGTCAATCCAGATGCTGTCGCAGAAGCAATCCTGAAAGCGAACGCCCGTCTGCTGATTCATGGACATGTGCATAAACCGGGCATCCACCAGCATGCGGTCGGCGGATCCCAGCGGGATCGCTATGTTTTAGGCGATTGGGGCGGCACGACCGAAGGGGTTATTCGAGCCGATCAGCGCGGTGTCAAGCTGCACTGCACGACAAGACTCATCAGTGCTTGACAGTCTTCTTGGGGAACTCCAGTACGGATCCGGTCTGCGGCTCTCGATTGGTGTCTCTTCGTTCCAGATCAATGCGAGACAGCACCTCAGCTGTGACACCGCCGGTGATATAGTTTCCGTCAAAAACCGAGGTGTCAAACGAGTCGACCGCGGAATTGGTTGTCGTGACCGACTCAACCAGATCGTCAAGACGCTGGTAGTGGACAAGATCAGCGCCGATTTTCTCGCTGACTTCCGCCGCATCTCGATCGACTGCAACCAGCTCGCTTGGGCTTGGGATGTCAATTCCATACACGTTGGGATAACGAATCGGCGGCGCAGCTGAAGCCAAATACACCTTCTTGGCGCCGGCATCACGCGCTGTCTTGACGATTTGCCTGGCAGTGGTGCCGCGGACAATGGAATCATCAACCAGCAGCACGTTCTTGTTCTCGAACTCAAGTTCCATAGCGTTAAGCTTATGGCGCACTGAATATTCCCGAACCGACTGTTTGGGCATAATGAACGTACGATCGAAATAGCGATTCTTGATCAGTCCTTCGCGATATTTTACACCGATGGTGTGGGCCATCTGCAAGGCTGCAGCACGGCTGGTATCGGGAACCGGCATGACCACATCGACATCATGGCCGGGAAATCTTTCCAAAAACCTGCGACCCAGCCACTCACCCATGCGCAGACGAGTCTTGTAAACCGAAATCTTGTCGATAATCGAATCAGGCCGGGCCAGATAGACAAACTCAAAAATGCAAGGATGCGGCGTTTCGGCCCGAACGCACTGGTGACTGTGTATATTGCCTTTGGCATCGACAAAAATTGCCTCACCCGGCATTACATCACGCTCAACTTCGAAGCCCAGCACATCCAAGGCCACGCTTTCGGAAGTGAAAGCAACACCGGTCGAATTGCCAGCCTTTCTTGAGCCAAAAATCAATGGGCGAATACCCATCTTGTCGCGAAAAGCCACAATGCCCACACCGACAATCAAGACTGTGACAGCAAAAGCGCCCTCGCACCTTTTAAAAACTTTCTCCAGTGCATTGAAAATATGACCCGGACGCGGTTCACCGCCGGTCGATCGAATTTGTGTGGACAGCTCGTAGGCAAGCACATTGAGCATGAGCTCCGAATCTGAGCTGGTCTGAATCTGCCGATGATCACCTTTGAAGACTTTTTCCTCCAGCTCATAAGCATTGATCAGATTACCGTTATGACCCAATGCAATGCCAAAGGGCGAGTTGACATAAAACGGCTGTGATTCCGCTGCGGTATTGCCGCCGGCAGTCGGGTAGCGCACATGGCCGATCCCCATTTCACCTTTGAGATCTGACAGCGATTCCATTGAGAATACATCGCGAGCCAGACCGCGACCGGTTCGGCTGTAGACCCGCTGTCCATCACTGGTCACGATGCCGGCTGCATCCTGGCCGCGATGCTGCAGTGCTGTCAGGGTTTCAAACAGATCACCGCTTACAGGCTTTGAAGAGAATATTGCGACCACACCGCACACAAACTGGTCCTCCTCGCTAGGTTTGATCCTTCGAGGCCAGCGCCTCGCCGCCATCGTTCTCCGAGACAGCACTGTCGACATGGGTTGAATCGATGGCGACATACTCGGCAAGCGTATCTCGCAGCGAGAAAACGTACGGCTCCAATATTCCCAGAGTGATCGAATCTTTCCACCAAGGCTCTTCAAAAATGAACGCAAACGAGCCGATTACTGCGCAGATCAGCACAATCGCTACACCGCGTGCAAGCCCAAACGCAAAACCCATCACACGATCAACGCTGGATAAACTGTCAAGAACAATAAGCTTGCTGACAACGGCTCCAAGGAGAGAAAAAATCAGCAAGACGGTGAAAAACACGGCAATATGTGCAGCGATCGCCTGCATTGTCTCGCCGACTTCAAGTCCGCTGAACAGAGGCAACGCCAGATCTGTGTATTGCCAGGTAATCCAAATGGCTGCGACCCACGACAACACAGAGAGTACCGATAGCATAAATCCACGAAACGCGGCAATCAAGGCAGAAAGAAAAACAACCGCCAAAAAACTAATGTCGACTAAGAAGGGGGACAAGCTTCGGTGTCTCGAAATTTTGCTTTAGGTGCCAGCCATTGCAGGAGCTGCGTCAGACAGGACTTGCCGTTCAAAACACGCAATGGAAGACTGAGTCAAACGCACCAAGAAAACGCGTCAAATCGATGTTCTCGTTTTTCTGGACATATGTCTGGCCGCTTAGACCCATGCCATATCATCGCAACATTGAAAATCCCAATGACGGCAACGGATTATATGCAATAAAAAACTCTCGGTGACGCTCGCCGTTGGCGCATACACAAAAGCTTGCATTCCAATAGGCCAAAAACCGGCTGGCAAGTCAACACATGCCGTTTCGTTCAATTGCGCAATTTGCACAGGAAACGATCTCAACACATCCGCAGAAAACCTTCTTATTAATCATATTTATAACAGATATATAAATAGAAATTCTAATAAATCAGTTTATATATTGCGCACGAGTGATTCCAAGTTTTCATGATCGGTCGCAGTGCGATTCAAGTGCTGCCTCGAAGTTCATAATCTTGTATTTTTCAAGCCATCCTGCTAACTTCTCAGGTGGATTTGGCCAGGAATATCCTCCGCGATTTATCCAAGATTCCGATTGAAGAGCGGAGGATTCTATTTCTTTCAAATATTGAATGAAATCATCATGCGGGTAAACATACATGCCGCTGCGTTTATTGCGATCAATAAATGCGATGTATAGATTTTGGTTCCGCAATATTTTATAAATTGACAGCCTCCCCTTCAGCTGCACTTTTAGATCATTTTTTCCATCAATATGCAAACCGATAAAATCCGCACCTTTCCAATCATCAGAAAGCCGCATGCAGTTGTAGCCATAGTCCGCAAGGCGGGCAGCGATCTTTGCATAGTTGTAGTTTTCTTTTTGCCTGGCGTTCAAGCATTGGTAGCATACTTCTTGAAACATCGTGACTCGCCTTATCAGATGAGAAGGTCTCCAGGACATTCGAGCCAATCACCTTGGAGGGATAATCTTCAAATTATTCACAATGTATGTCTGTGGATTCAACAGCCGAAGATTGCCAGCAAGGCAGTGCTGGAATGAGCGCTGCGTCACTGGCATCCGACAGCGGATCACAATGCCAGCCGATCGGTCAAGCTCTTAACAGCACAGCTTGTCGCCAAGCATTTGCAACAGTCTCAATTGCGCAGATAGCCCTCAAGCGAATCGTCCATCGCGTTCAGCCAAGGCATTGGATAACGAGCCTGCTGGTTCGCCGTAATCAACGATTTATGCGTCTGGTCCCGGTACGTCATGATGTCCTCATGCTTGTCATGCTCCCATTTCATAAACGTCTGATTCATCCCCTCGACATCGAATTTCGGGTAATCCACCTCCTCAAGAAGCTCAAGAATGTAGTCTCCCTGGAACCAGATATCCCCTTCATAGTCTTGCAGTCCGCTTTCACGCTCAATCCACCTCGCACTGTGCGCCTCCATCGCCGCCCGCGACGGTACAGCGATGCGGCCCATAATGATGTCGCGCACATACCATGCCTGAGCATCAAACATGTTGAACGTATAGTACTGATCCTGCATCCCCAGATAGAACAGCTTCGGATTGCCCTCCCAAACGACACCTTTGTACAGACCGGGAACCCACATTCGATTTCCAGTTTCAAGCCGAAGATCATTCGCCAGAAAAGGGAAATGATGCAGATAGCCGGTGCACAGAATAATCGCATCAATGTGCCTGCTGGTGCCATCAATGAAGTGTGCGGTCTTGCCTTCTACCATGGACAGCAAAGGCACTTCTTCAATGCTAGATGGCCAGTGAAACCCAGTGGCAGCCGTCCGATGGCTGATCGTCACGGATTTGGCGCCATACTTGTGACACTGCGCACAAATATCTTCCCCAGAATAGCTGGTGCCGACAATCAGAATATCCAGCCCGGCAAACTCTCCAGCGTCGCGAAAATCATGCGCATGCAGCAAACGGCCGTCATAGGTATCGAAACCCTCAAAGCTCGGAACGTTGGGCACTGAAAAATGCCCGGAGGCGACAACGACATAATCGAAATCCTCGGTGGTGACCAAACCACTTCCCATATCGCGGACCGACACTGAGAACTGGTCATCGCCAGTGCAGTACTCAACCGCATTTGCAGCATGGCTGAATCGGCACCAGTCGCGCACCCCAGACTTTTCAGCACGTCCCTTGATGTAATCGGCCAGGACTGCGCGCGGCGGAAAAGAGGGAATTGCCTTGCCAAAATGCTCTTCGAATGAATAGTCAGCAAATTCAAGGCATTCTTTCGGACCGTTCGACCATAGATAGCGATACATGCTTCCATGCACGGTCTCGCCGAACTCGTCGGTGCCGGTGCGCCAGCTGTAATTCCACAAACCCCCAATATCACTTTGCTTTTCAAAGCAAACTACTTCAGGGATGTCGGCACCTTTCGATTTCGCTGATGCAAAAGCGTGCATTTGGGACAGTCCGCACGGACCGGCTCCGATTATCGCTACACGAGTCATAGAATCATCTCCAAAATAGGTGGTATTTCATTTGCTTTTGTCATGCGCTCAAAGGTCCGAAGTATAGCATACGATCGCACCCGCAATTTGCTTGCAACTGCGAAAGCGATTCCCGCGCCTATTGCATCATGTTCATATTCTGGTGTAGAATGACTGCAAAGAAAAACAGCAGTTGCTAATCCAATACCCCTGCAATGCCTCGCTGCACTTTGTCGAATGGCAATGTGCGCGGGCCGCAGCGTATTTTCAGCCCCTTGATTCAGGAGGACAATCCGATGAACTATAAACTGCCCGATGATTCCCGAAGGCGATTCCTTAAGCAAGCGGCGGCTGGCGCCACCGTCGCATCGGCATCCAGCATGCTTCCAATGAAAGCCTTTTCGGCAGAGGAGATGCTCACAGTCGGAATGAATATTCCCATGACTGGAGATTACGCTCCATGGGGTTTGCCTGGACTTTATGGGTGCCAGATTATCGCAGACAACATCAATGCCGAAGGCGGTGTAACGATCGGCGGCAAAACCTATATGCTGAGCGTTGCCGCATATGATCACGGCTACGATACTGAAAAGGCGCTGCAAGGCTTCAAAAAACTGGTCCTTGAGGACGATGCCAAGATGGTAATGATGCTTGGCGGTTCGACCGTCGCCGCTGTGCTGCCTTGGGCCACGCGCAAGAAAGTGCTCACAACCACGCTGCTGCCGAGCGATATTACACCGGATTCCGAATATCTCTTCGCGACCTGCGAATCGCATCCGCTGTATAACGTTACAGGCGTCGTCTGGCTTGCGGAGCAATTTCCAGAAGCGAAGACCGCTGTAATCGTCACTAACAACGATGCCGAATACGGACTGCAATCCGCCGCAACCTACAAGGCCGCATTTGAGGTTGCCGGCATCGAGGTCGTCGATACAAATCTGCATGGTTTCGATGTAACCGACTTTGCGCCAATCGTCTCATCCGTCTTGGCAAAAAATCCTGACATCTTCTGCATGGCGACGAGTTTCTATGTGACGCCGCTGATGGAGCAGCTTTATCATCAAGGCTATGAGGGAAAAATTATTTCTTGCACGCTTGACTACTACGATGAGATCATCGCAAAAACCAGCGAGGAATTTGTAAACGGCACAATCTACCAGTTTCCTGATTTTGACGATCCGAAACTGCTTGAGCAAGATGTTCATTTTCCAGATCCGGGTGGGTTCGATGCGGCTTTCAGAAAAAACCATCCTAACGACTGGTCCGCGGTCGCATGGGAGTATCCAGCGATTTTGCTGAACTGGATCGAGAATGCCAAGGCAGTGGGCTCGGTAGGCAGCGAAGACATTGCCGCATCCTTGCGCAACAACAAGCAGGACTTTGTATTTGGCGGCGGCGACTGGTGGGGGAGCGAGTTGTGGGGACTCGACAACGCTCTGGTCGGACGTTGGCCAGTGGTTGCAATTACGGATGGAAAAGCGCGTATTCAGCACTATGGCGATGTCGCCGGGTGGCTCTCTGCCAACAAGGATGTACTGATCAAGCACATGAAAGAATTGGGCTTGCGCACAGTCTGATTCGACTGGCAGCGCTGACAAGGGGAGTTGCTCGCGCGTCTCCCCTTTTTTCATGATCTTTGCAACGGGCCTGACAGTTGGACTTGCTCGTACAGACCTTCATCAACGGCTTGATTCAAAGCGGATTCTACGCTTTGGCCGCTGTCGGGCTCGTCATGATCTTCGGCATCATGAAAGTGGTCAACTTCGCACATGGCGAATTCGTCATGGTCGGCGCCTACACTGTTTGGTTTTTGCATGCCCAGCATCAGCTGCCGTATCTTTTTGTGATTGTACTGGCGATCATCGTGGTGGCGGCAATAGGCTTGCTCATGGAACGCTTCTTGTTTCGCCCAATGACAGGTGATCCGCTCGGCGGTTTGATCTGCTCGATCGGCGCCCTGTTCATTTTGCAAGTCATCGCGACATTGCTCGGCGGCGATGGCCCGGCCAAGCAAGTCCCGCCGCCATTTGAGGGGACTTTTATTCTGCTGGACACGATTCGAATTCCCTACCAGCGGCTTTTCGGTATCGCTGTAGCAGTTGCAGCATTGCTTCTGCTGTGGTTTTTCCTGACGAGAACCACTGCCGGATGGGCGCTTCGCGCGGTTGCCCAAGATCGAGAGGCAGCAGCATTGCAGGGCATCAGCGCCAATCGAATTTCGATGATCGCAATCGGCATCGGGGCCGCCTTGGCCGGACTCGCCGGCGCACTGGTCGCGCCCATCACTAACATCAATCCGCACATGGGGCACAATATCATCATCACCGCGTTTATTGTGACCATTGTCGGCGGTGTCGGCAGTCTGTCTGGCGCCGTCATCGCGTCTGTGCTCTATGCATTGTTTCACACCTTTGTGACGACCTACTTCAGCGGCACAATCGCGACGATTTCCGGACTGGTCATCATGGTTTTGGTGCTCATTGTCCGCCCGGCCGGCATCATGGGGCATCGAATCAGCGAGTAGCGTCATGGGCAGATTGAATCTCAAAAACAGCTCTTTCGCAGCTATTTTGATCGCGCTGATTATTCTGCCGCACTTTTTGAAGTACCATCAGCAGGACTTCATGATCTTTCTGGTTGTGAATATTCTCGTCGTGGTGAGCTATCGGCTGGTAACACTGACCGGGGAATGGTCGCTTATCCACGGTGTAATGATGGGCATTGGCGCCTATACCAGCGGGATGCTGAGCAAAAATTTCGATGTCTCTTTCTGGCTCAGCTTGCCGCTCGCAGGCCTTTGCGCAGGGGCTATCGCATTCGCGCTCAGCTTTCCACTGTTCCGCACGACTCAATTCTACTTTCTCATTGGCTCTTTCGCAGCCGGTGAAGCCATACGCCTCAGCTGGATTCACTTTATCCAGCCCTTTGGCGGAACAAGCGGGATCAGCGCACTCCCGTCTCCAGAGCTGCTGGACATCGACTTTCTTGAGCCAATCCCCTATTTCTATCTGACGCTTTGCATCGTTTCAATCAGTCTGCTTGTTCTATACCGGATCGAAAGGTCTCGTATCGGGCTGACTTTGCATGCGGTGCACTGGCAAGCTTCGCTCGCTGAATCCATCGGCATAGACACCTGGAGATATCGTACTTTGGCGTTTGTGATCGGCTCCTTTTTTGTCGGACTTGCCGGTGCGCTGAAAGTCCACTACATCGGAACGGTGACACCCAATCAATATGGGATCGGCTTTATGGTCTTTATTCTCATTTGGCTGATTGTAGGCGGTTACAAGACATTCTATGGCGCTATCGTCGGAGTCGTCGTCCTGTCGATCGTCGATGAGGTTCTGCGTGAGTTTGAGGTTCTCCGTCCGGCCATTTATGGTGCGGTGCTGATTCTTTTCATCCTGTACTTGCCAGCGGGCCTTGAGAGTCTTCCCGCAAAATTGAAACGCTTGCGAATTTCTGTCAGCGAGCGCCAGAGGCCGATCTGATGGCGATTCTGGAAGTGCGCAGCATCACCAAAGTGTTCGGCGGGCTTACCGCACTGGACAACGCGAGCTTCAGCGTTGAGAAAGGCGTCATTTTTGGGTTGATCGGACCCAATGGCGCAGGCAAAAGCACCTTGTTCAAGATTATCGCTGGATTTCATCAGCCAACCAGCGGTACGATCGTATTCAACGGCAAAGACATTACCGGCTTGAAGCCGAATCGGATTGCTGCGACAGGACTCGTACGCACGTTTCAGGAAACCACGCTCTTTCAGGAATTGACAGTACTTAATAATGTGCTGATCGGCACTCACGGCGAGGCGGCAGCAAACGTTGCCTCTGCCATTCTGGGACTCGATCGAAACAGGCAGGAATCGGCGAAGCGGCATGTGCAGAAAGTGCTGGAAATCATGGGATTGGACGAAAGAAAGGATCAGCTGGCCAGTGAATTGCCTTTAGGTTCCAAGCGTGCACTTGCGATCGCTATTGCACTAGCTGCAAAGCCGAAACTTCTGCTTTTGGATGAGCCGTTTGCCGGCATGAACCCGGAAGAGACTGGAAACATGATGCGCCTGATGCAAACAGTGAGCGCCTCAGGCATTACAATCGTACTGGTCGAGCATGACATGAAGGCGGTGATGGGACTATGCAATCAGCTTACAGTTCTGAACTTCGGTTCGGTCCTCGCCGAGGGAACGCCCGAACAAGTCAGACGCAATCCTGAGGTGATCAGAGCGTATCTTGGCGGGGAAGCTCAATGAAGCTCACAATCAACAATCTTCAGGTCAATTACGACAAAGTTACTGCGGTCAAGAACATCAGCATCGCAGTCGACTCAGGATCGTTTGTCACGCTGATTGGCTCCAACGGCGCCGGAAAAAGCACCACACTGCGCGCCATATCCGGTTTAGTCAAATCTCGCATTGGAGAAATTTATCTCGACGACATCCGGATCGACGCAGCCACTACGGATGCCATCGTCAGGCTGGGTGTTGGCCACGTCCCCGAAGGCAGGCGCATCTTCAAGGACTTGAGTGTGCAGGAGAATCTTATGCTCGGAGCTTTCACCTGCAAAGACAAGTCTCAAAATGAAATTGAGCTTCGGCGCGTATTTGAGCATTTTCCCCGCCTGGAGGAGCGGCGGCGGCAACTCGCAAGACAGCTCAGCGGCGGCGAGCAGCAGATGCTCTCTATCGGGCGGGCGCTCATGTCACAGCCGAAAATCCTGCTTCTTGACGAGCCTTCACTTGGACTTGCACCGATTGTGGTTCAGCAAATCGGCACTTTTCTGCGGGAAATCAATGCCCAAGGTGTCACCATCGTGCTTGTAGAGCAGAATGCAGATCTCGCGCTACAGCTCGCAGACTATGGCTACGTGCTGGAAACAGGCGCCATAACCATGGAAGATGAAGCTCGCGCGCTGGCAAGAAATGACCACGTAAAAAAAGCTTATCTCGGGATTTAGCTGCAAATATTTCTCAGTTGCTGCAATATTGAATCAAGCGCACATCACTTCATGGGGAACGTGCTGACGCGATGGAGCGAAGTCAGTCACCATGATCCCGGCACTGCTGTCGAGTTGCGCAGTTATGGATAGTTGCCGCGAACGCGAGACTTCTCTGGATCGAAATGTGGATGCGGGACGACCTCGACAGGAATCCGTTTTTGATGTCCGTCCAGCTTGCCGATCTCCAGTTCAGTACCGATTTTGCAGTACTCAATGTTCATTCGGCAAAGAGCGATGTTCTTGCTCAAAATCGGGGAAAATGTCGCACTTGTAATCTCGCCCACTTTGTAGCGACCACTGTAGACTCCATCTCCGGTCATTGCTGCTTCGCGACCCGAGATAACGAGGCCGACCAGCTTGCGCTGCGGGGCGGCATTGCGGCGTTCCAAAGCCTCGCGGCCGATGAATTCATCCGACTTTGACGCAAGCGGGACCGTGAACCCGATGCCGGCCTCAAACGGATCCGTCTGCTCGCAGAATTCGTTTCCGGCCAGAATCAAACCGGCTTCAATACGCAGAATGTCCAATGCGTCCAAACCCATCGGCTTCAGTTTGAAAGATTCGCCCGCTTCAACGATCGCACGCCATACCTGCGCTCCTTGGCGCGGATGACAAAAGACTTCATAGCCGAGTTCCCCGGTAAAGCCAGTGCGCGACACAATTACGGCAGCGCCCTCGGCATCATGCACCCTCGCAATACTGAATCGAAACCACCCCAATTCCTCCAACGTAGCCTGATCGGGACGAGTCCAGATAATCTTGCGAAGAATTTCGCGACTTTTCGGTCCCTGAACCTGCAAATTTGCAAGCTGCGCGGTGGCATTTTTCACCCACACTTTCAACTTCATTTCCTGCGCTTTTTCACGCAGCCACATCCCTGAGCCGTCACAGCCGCCGATCCATCTGAAGTTATCTTGTCCAAGCCGAAACAAGGTGCCGTCGTCAATCATGCCGCCGGACTCGTTGCACATTGGCGAATAAGTGACCTGCCCTATCGTGAGTTTCGCTACATCCCGGGGCAAGCATCTCTGCAGCAATGTCTCGGCATCGGGTCCGATTACCTCGTATTTTCGCAAAGCGCTCAGATCTGCAATCACCGCTGCCTCGCGACAAGCCCAATACTCTTGAATCGCACCCTGATTGATATAATCGCTGGGCAGCCAGTAGCCCGACGATTCAGCATAGTTTCGCGTAAGTTTCGATGTCTCGCTGTGGAAAGCGGTCTCTTGGGTCATAACGGGCTCCGCATCTGTTGTTGTGCGAATCGCGATCGCTGTCTTGAACAGCTCACTTTCATCGTAAACTCGCAAATGGATATCGGTGGGATTCCAGGCATTTGCCGGGTCGATGTCATCGCTGCACGAAGATGTCACACACACCAAATCTCTCATCGCGCGCATCAGGACATAGTCGCCCGGACGCGACCACGGCTCATCCGAGTACAACTGATACGAGTCGTCAAAAAACGAATTGAAAAACAGATTGATTGCCATCCAGCCCTTGCGTTCTGCAATCGCATAGGGCTGCAAAGCGAGATTGAAATTATCCGAGCAGTTCGCATGGCCCGGATAGCCGAGGTCTTCGTAATGTTTGGCTGTGCACGCCAGCCCGAAACTGTCGTGCCGGCCACAGGTATCCTGAATGACTTCAATCACCGGCTCAAGCTGAACATCAAAAAACTTCGAATACAGGCCTGGGGCTGGATAAGCCGAACCGACCATTGTCCGCGTTGCAGTCGCATCAAGGCAGCGCTCGATGCCCTGCTCCAGCCGATTGACATCAAAGCACTGAAAATCAGAGCATTGGCGTCCATCTACATCAATCACCTGGATATATTGGCCCTGTTTGACCAGATAGCTCTTCGCACTGGCTGCCCTGATTCGAAAATCCTGAATCGGATCAGCCAGCGGGTCAGGCACATCGTGGCGGATATTAGTCTGCGGGCAAGCGCGCGTCACCCAAGCCTCAAGGTCAGTTGCAGGCGTCTGCTGATCAACTGCCATATCCGCACCCGGAGCTGCGATGATCACAATGCAATCGCGCTCCGCGGCAAATGCAGCCGAGGCGCCCGCCGGCGTGCAACCCGTCAAGACCTGTGCAGCTTGCCAGCCAGACAGATCAACACCAATCGATTTGAGCTTTGCTCGAAACTTTGCCGCGCTCGGATTGGCCTGCGAAAGCAATTCACACATCTGCTGTGTGCTGACATTGGGTGTCAAACCTAGCTCGGCAGTACACGACTGGCCGGCCGCACTGATGGCCACGATGTGTGCACATTGAAGTCCTTCAGGGTCAATCAGATCGACCTCATCCCCCTTGAACAGAGGCAAAGCAACCACAGCGCCACCGCGGACCGGGTAGCGTTCACGGCACAGCCAATGGCTGCCAAGCCCCGGCTCGCGCAATTGATGCTGCGGACTGAATTCACCGCTTGGAATCATGCCTTAAATCCTCCAGAAATACCGCTACTTTGTCTTCTATCATGGCGCAATTATAGCGACTGCAACCTATACTCACTTATGCCCTGTGCGCACAGCCGCATACCGAGCGGACCGCTTACAGGGTAATCTCGCGTATGATGCCATCCTGAACGTTTTGCTCCAGTGCAATCTTGGAATTCGCTTCTTCAGCCTGTTCGCGTGATGCAAAAGGTCCGATCAAGACCCGCCGGACATCGTCTGTGCCGTGCTCAATGGCCACTGGCAATTTCAAAACGGCGAACTTCAGGCGATGGATCTCGGCATTTGTGAGGCTCTTGTAGGCGCCGACTTGCACATACCAGCCCGATTCACTCAAAGCAGTCAGCGCCTCTGGATTGGTGACTTCAGGCATCTGCGTTTCAGTTCGGGTCGCCGTGTCACTTGCACCTTCCGATACGATTTCCTGTACCATGTTATTCAACGCAACCTGGTCATAGGACTCTGGCTCGTCTGCCGCCGGTTTCGGGACTGCCGCAGCAGTTGACACATCAACACCGATGCTGCGAATGAAAGTTTTTCCAACTTTCAATTCAGCGGATATCTCCCCTTGCGATTTGACTGCCTCGATTTCCGACAGATAGGGACCCACTAAAATTCGAACCATGCCTTCAGCGCTGGCTTCAAGCTGTGCCGGGAAATCGGCGTTTTCGTAGCGGAGGCGCTCGACGCTGGCGTTGACTTCACTGCTGAAAGCGCCGACTTGAATATACCATCCCGGCTGGAGCGTCTCCTCAGTCTGAACCGCATCATCAATTGCAGGCGCTGGCGGCGCAGAATCGGGCGGGCGCACCTGCTCAACCGAAACCGTTTCTGTGACACTCGACTCAGTCTGCGGTTCTGAAGGGCGCGGCAACGGCTCATCGTCAACATTTGACATCCGTTCAGGCGCGGGCGCGGCAACTGTATCCAATGCGGGCTGCTGGCTCTGCGTCTCACTTTCGACAACGACGGTCGACTCCAGCTCGGTTGTGACTTCGGGTGCGGTGACGGCTGTCCGCTCATCGAAAGTTGGAAGATCAATGACGTAAAAGAACACGACGAGTATCGCAATAATCCAGACGACCCCGCCCGACACAATCGCTCTGGCTAAGGCCGCGTTGTCTGTAATCTTATACATGATGGGTCTGGTGTTTCCTCTGTGCATCGTTATTTGCTGGCAGCAATCGCAAAATCTGTCCGACCGTAATGAACGAGCCGAAAACGACGATGCGATCGTTCTGATGTGCCTGCTTGGAAATTGCGGCAAAAGCTTGCGGGGCATCGCAATGCAAATGAATCGGCTGCGCGTCAGCAACAACTCGCTGCACCCGTCGGCAGAGATTACGCGCCGTCATGCCGCGCGCTTCATCGATACTGCAAAGATGCCACTCATCAAACACATCCCTGACTTGCGCAACCATCTGCTCAATGGGCTTGTCGGCGAGCGCTGACAGCAGCGCAACCTGACGTCCGCGGCACGGATGCGAGCGCAAGTAGTTGCGCAGCTCAGCAACGGATTCCACATTATGGGCAACATCCAGCAATACGGTCGGCTGTTCCTGCATAACCTGCAGCCGGCCATTCAGAGATGCCGTCTCAATACCCGACCGAATCGCGTCGTCAGAAATATCAAAATGCTTGCGCGCCAGAATCGCCGCGGTCACCGCACCAGCCGCATTGTGACGCTGGCAGACCCCTTCAATATTGGGTTTGGGAATGTTTTCGATCGTCTGCGTCATCCCTGATTGCGATAGCTTGACTGACCAGGCATCGCAAGCCCACGATGAGTGGAACTGCTCGCCGTTGATCATGGCCTGCACATTGAGTTGACGAATTTTCTCCCGAATGCTGCTCGGCAAATCAATATCAGTGCACACTGCGAGCTGCCGGCGGCGCAAGATGCCGGCCTTTTCAGCGCCGATCCGCTCACGGTCCGGCCCTAGCCACTGGGAGTGATCAGTGCCGATTGATGTAATGCAGGCGATATCAGCATCAAGCACATTGACCGCATCTTTGCGCCCGCCCAATCCAACTTCAAGAATCGCAACATCCACCTGGCGCGACTGAAAGTGATGAATGGCAAGCGCCGTCGAATACTCAAAGAATGTCAGCGGCGTGGTGACTCGCAGCGCCTCCACTTGCTCAAATGCAGTCAGCAGCTGAGCATCAGTTACCGGGGCGCCACTGACTGCAAAACGTTCGTTGAACCGCACCAGATGGGGTGACGTATAAAGTCCAGTCCGAAGACCGGCGCGCCGCAATATGGATTCTAGCATGGTGGCTACCGAACCTTTGCCGTTGGTGCCCGCCACGCTGATCACTGTGAATGGAACTGTAGCCCCGATGATGCGGCCAATGACTTGCGCAACCCGGTCTAGCGTCAGATCCATTGTGCGATAGTGCAGTCTCTGAATGTAATCGAGCCAGTCTGCGACCTGCTGATTGTGCATTGAATGCATCTGCAGACTGACAACATTGCTGCGGGTGTTGCGCTTATTCAGCATATTGCACCGCACCCGCGTGATTGTCCAAGAGGATTTTGAGTATGCGACTGACTGTATCGCGGATTTTTCTGCGATCAACAATCATATCGATGGCGCCGTGCTCAAGCAAAAACTCCGCTTTTTGGAAATTGTCGGGCAGCTCCTCACGCACAGTCTGCTCAACCACTCTGCGGCCGGCGAACCCAACCACTGCCTCGGGCTCTGCAATGATAATATCACCGAGCATTCCGAGACTGGCTGAGACGCCGCCCATAGTGGGATCCGTCAGCACCGAAACATAGGGCAGCTGATGCGCATTGAGCCGATTGATTGCTGCTGTGGTCTTCGCCATCTGCATCAATGAATACATGGCTTCTTGCATGCGCGCGCCGCCGCTGGCAGAGAAACAGACAAAAGGCGCATTGGCTTCAATGCAAGCATCAACGGCATTGACAAACCGCTCGCCGACCACCGAACCCATTGATCCACCCATGAAAGCGAACTCGAACGCGGCAACCACAACCGGCATTTCGTACAATTTGCCCTCCGCGGCGACAAGCGCGTCGAATTGGCCTGTTTTCTTCTGTGCGTCCGCAAGACGCTCACGGTATTTTTTCTGATCCTTGAATTTAAGTTTGTCAACCGGCTTGACCTCGCCTTTGAGCAATGTCATCGAGTTCTCATCCAGAAAAGATTGAATGCGCTCAGTTGCACCGATCCGCATGTGATAGCCGCACTTCGGACAAACGTTGAGATTGTGACCAAGCTCGATTTGATAAAGAACTGAAGTGCACTTTCCACACTTGACCCACACACCTTCAGGCACACCTTTCTTGTTCAAGGCATCGCCGCCTTTGATCTTTGGCGGTAACAGTTTAGAAAACCAGTTCATGATTCAAGCGCAAGCGGTTGACGCACACGCTCAGGCGGCTGGCTGGACCGTCGGACCGCCTTGACAAACTCGCCGATTGCCTGAGTATCCTTGATGCCGGGCGCAGATTCGACACCGCTGCTCACGTCTACTGCATAAGGCGCGACCGTGCGCATCGCAACACCGACGTTTTTTGCATTCAAACCGCCAGCCAATATCACTTTCTGCTTGAGGCTTGGAACTTGATCCCAAGCGAAGGTTTCGCCTGTGCCACCGACTTTGTCAGGCACGTACGCGTCCAGCAAAACGGCATGGGCGGTGTCATAAGGCGCAACTTCCTGCTTGATTTGTGAGTTGCTTCGGACACGAAAACCTTTCAGATACGGCACGCCGGACTCTTGGCAGCGCAAGGGTGACTCAACGCCATGAAACTGAAGATAGTCGGGGCTAACCTGACGAACAACACCGGCAAGCAGCGCGTCATCGGGATCGACCATGACCGCAACAGATGACACGCTGTCCGGCAAATGATCCAAAATCGCTCTTGCCTGCTCAAAGCCAATGCTGCGCGGACTCGGGGGATAGAAAACGAAGCCCAAAGCATCCACGCCGTGCTCCACCGCACACAGCGCGTCCGACAGACGCGTGATGCCGCATACTTTAACTCTTGTCAAAGCTGTATCTGACGGGGTATGATCGTTGACAAATAACAATTGCTTCAAGTCGCCAGATGGTTTGGATTCAGTTGATGCCAGTTGACTCTCTGCGCATACGAATCGAAGAGGTGCCGCAAAACCAGTGCGATCGACTGTGCTATGAACCTGCTCGGATTATATAAGGGCTGGCAATTGAATAAGTTCAGAGTTTCAATCCGCATCTGCCCGGTCTGCGCAGACACGCGCAACACAAGTCCCCGCGCCCGGTGGACCACCGCGTGTTTCAGCAACTTTTTTCGCAGAGCTTTTCCAGTCGCTTTGAACACGCTATGCTTCTCGGTTTTCGTCAGGTGTCGGTTTTGCAGGACATTCGCCGCGTTTTCAAAGGCATCAAGCGCCTACCAAAACCGAATTGGCGGCGGCATTGGCGGCAACAGATACTGCTTGGGATAGGCGGCCGACAAAAAATACAGCCCATTGGGACTGGCTGTAACGCCGGCCTGTGATCGATCCTTAGAGTGGAGGACCCGCTCAAGCCAAGCAGAATCCTTGCTGCTGCCAACTTCTCTAAGCGATCCGACAATATTGCGCACCATGTGATGCAAGAAGCCGTCCGCCTCAATATCAATCCACACCCAGTCACCTTTTCGGCTCACGTGCAGTTTCACGACTGTTCTGGTTGGCCTTTTGTTCTGACATTGAGAAGATCGAAACGCACTGAAATCATGTGTTCCAACCAGTACTTGCGCCGCTTTACGCATAGCCTCGGCATTCAGTGGCAGCGGATGCCAGCTTATGTTTCGATGCAGATTGGCTGGGCGGACCCGTCGATTGAGCATGATGTACCGATAGGACCGCCGAATCGCACTGAAGCGAGCATGAAACGCGTCTTCCACGGCGTGAATCCACAATACGCTGATACCATCGGGAAGATAAGTGTTCGTCCCAAGCAGCCAGGCATACTCGTCGCGCTGGCTCAGTGTTTCAAAATGAACGATTTGCCCGCAAGCATGAACACCGGCATCCGTGCGACCGGCGCAGCAGGTGCTCACCGCGTGATCAGCTACAGTTGACAGTGCTTTTTCAACAGCCTCCTGGACGGTGGACTGATTGCGCTGCGCCTGCCAGCCATGAAACAGCGAGCCGTCGTACTCAATGCAAAGCGCAAATTTCATTTTTTCCCTTTTGGCACTCTTGGCATATGTTTTCATTGAGTATAATCGCGGCTTTCAAAGTTCAGTCAAACCAGGGACTCCGCAATTGGACAATTTCACGCCACCGGTTATCGAATCCTATCGTTCAGTGCCGGACTCGACTGGCCACTTCGGCAAATATGGCGGGCGTTTTGTTGCTGAAACGCTGATGCCGCTGATCCTTGGGGTGGAAAGCGCCTATCAGGCAGCGCGCGACGACCCGGCGTTCCAGCGCGAATTCGATTACTATGCAAAGCACTACATCGGACGACCCAGCCCGCTTTACCACGCGGCTCGTCTGAGCGCACACTTGGGCGGACCCAAAATATACTTCAAAAGAGATGAGCTGAATCACACGGGCGCCCACAAAATCAACAATACGATGGGACAAATCCTGCTCGCCCGCCGCATGCAGAAAACGCGCATTATCGCGGAAACCGGCGCGGGCCAGCACGGCGTTGCAACGGCGACCGTCTGTGCGCTGTTCAATCTGCCCTGTGTTGTCTATATGGGCGAAACTGATATCGAGCGCCAAGCGCCAAACGTATTTCGCATGCGGCTTCTGGGCGCCGAAATCGTGCCTGTGACATCCGGCACCGGCACCCTCAAAGACGCCATGAATGAAGCCTTGAGAGACTGGGTGGCCAATGTCGATTCGACCTTTTATATCATCGGCACCGTCGCAGGCCCGCATCCTTATCCGATGATGGTGCGCGATTTTCAGTCGGTCATCGGCAAGGAGACTGAACAGCAGATTCTTGAAGCCGAGGGCCGGCTGCCGGATTGTCTCGTTGCCTGCATTGGCGGCGGTTCCAATGCAATGGGACTTTTTCATCCCTTCCTGAACCATGAGAGCCTCCGCATCATCGGCGTTGAAGCCGCGGGGCTCGGCATTGAAACGGGCCAGCATGCCGCTTCAATCAGCGGCGGCAAGCCCGGTGTCTTGCATGGCAATCGGACCTATCTGCTGCAGACCGATGACGGCCAGATTGTCGATGCCCACTCGATCTCGGCCGGACTGGACTATCCTGGCATTGGACCCGAGCACGCCTGGCTGCGTGATACCGGTCGCGTTGAGTATGTCTCCGTCACTGATCAGGAAGCACTTCAGGCGTTTCAGCTCTGCTGCAATACCGAGGGCATTATTCCAGCCCTGGAGCCCGCTCATGCTCTCGCACATGTCGAAAAGATTGCCTGCGAGTATGACCGGAATGACATTCTCGTGATGAATCTATGCGGCCGCGGCGACAAAGATGTGTTCTCCGTCGCGGAAGCGCTCGGTGAGCAGCTTTGAACACCCCCAACCTGCACAACTCACGCATTACGCGCAAGTTTGCGACCCTTGCCGAAAATCAGCAAAAGGCATTTGTCGCATTCGTGACCGCGGGCGACCCCGATTTTGACTGTTCCAAGGAATTGATTTGCGCCCTGCCTGCCGCAGGCGCTGATGTGATTGAAATTGGCATGCCCTTTTCTGACCCAATGGCTGACGGGCCTGCGATTCAGGCATCCAGCCAGCGGGCGCTGAAAGCCGGAATGACACTTTCGAAGACCCTGGAACTGGTTCGCCTGTTTCGGCAACAGGATGCAACAACACCGATTGTTCTGATGGGCTATTACAATCCGATCTACCGCTATGGTCCGGCGCAATTTGTTCAAGATTGTGTCGCCGGCGGCGTCGACGGCTTGATTATTGTTGACTTGCCACCTGAAGAGGATCACGAACTGTGCGATCCCGCACTTGCTGCCGGGCTGCATTGGATCCGGCTCGTCACACCGTCGACTGACGACAATCGAATGGGTGCCGTGCTGCATAATGTCAGCGGTTTCGTCTACTATATTTCAGTGCTCGGCGTGACCGGAACACGCAGCGCCGTCACGGATCAAGTCGAAGCGGCTGTTGGCCGCCTCAAACAGCATACCGATCTGCCGGTTGCGGTTGGCTTTGGCATCAAGTCACCCGAGCAGGCACATGCCATCGCCGCCAAAGCCGACGGCATTGTGATCGGATCCGCGATCGTGGATATCGTCAAGCAAAATCTCGATGAGAATCACAAGCCGAAAGCTTCGACAGTTGAAGCGGTCGTGAACTTTGTGCGAAATATTTCCGCAGGGCTGAAACACGATTAGCAGGCAGCAAAAAATTACAGCTTGTTTGACCGCCTCGTTAGGAAACTGGGCTTGCCCATTCAATCGGCGCCGGACAGGCTTCCCGCCATTTTGAGCGCCTGTTCGCGCTGCCTCGAATCACCGCGCACCAGAACTTCAACAATCAGGTGCCGCGCCTGACTGGGCTGCTGCATCTCGATGTAGGCCTTGATCAAGTCAAGCAGAGTCTGCACATCCCCAAATTCTGAGATCGTTCCCAGAGAATCGTCGATCAGCTCCGCTTTCAGTTCAAAAGACTCTCTTGGCAGCGGGTAGGATGCCAGCGGAAATTCATCTGGCGCCACCGCTCGGCCCATGTCTGCGATATGCAGATGGAGCTGTTTGGAGGCATTCAGTCCATCGGGGAAAATATCCGCCACCAGCGCTGTGTATTTGCCGGCATCATCGGCCAAGGCAGTGCAGGCAAACAGGTACAGATAGGCGCCAACTTCCTCTGGACGATGCTTTAGGCTCGCGCGAAACGCGGCCTCTGCTTTCTCATAACTGCCGGACTGCACAAGCTCGCCCAGCGAGAGTGTTCCCAAAGAGGCGTGCAGCCGCTTCGATACCGGTTCGGCTTCGGGCCGATGTGCAACCCGCTCTCGCCGAGCGTCCGCTGATGACGCGGGCGGCGCCAATATCGGCGCTCGGACAGCAAAGCCATACAGGACAGACAGCAAAAACAAGCTCCCGGTTGCGGCAATTGCAAAAGTCAGCAGCCAGATGACGCGGGCGGTACGGTCCAATACCATTCGGTTTTCGATGGATTGCAAAAGCGTTGACATCGATGCGCCTTGAATCTGGCGGACTTCGCTTGCCACTGCGGCAAGCAAAAAAACTGCATCATTGATGACCCCGCTGACACCGCTGACGGCGCCGCGGTAGTAGGCTTCGGTGTCTAGTTCTGCGGACTCTGGACAGAAGACACATGGCGCCTGATCGTCCGCAACAGGCTTATCGACAGCCGCGACCGAAACTTCTGAAATCTGGATCAAAAGGCAGCAAAGCAAAACGGCTGCGAGAGTTGCCAAAGTGCGCTTGTCAGTACGCACCATTGATCAAGTGCTCAGCGATTTGAACGCTGTTGAGGGCGCCGCCCTTTCTGACGTTGTCGGACACAACCCACAGATTGAGGCCCAGCTCATGGGTCAAGTCTTCACGAATCCGCCCGACAAATACGTCATCCCGGCTGGACCCGTGCGTTACAGCGGTCGGGTACTCGAGTTCGCTGAGATCATCAACAACAGTCACCCCCGGCGCGCTGGAGAGCAGTTCTTTTGCCTGCTGCGCATTCATTTTCTCCTCCGTCTCGATATGCAATGCCTCAGAATGCGCGAAAAATACAGGAATGCGCACCGCGGTCGGATTCACTTGAATGGTCTCATCGCCGAGGATTTTCTGAGTTTCCCAGACCATCTTCATTTCTTCTTTGCTGTATCCGTTTTCCAAAAATACGTCAATATGCGGAATCGCGTTGAAGGCAATCTGTTTGGGGGCGACACTGATCTGTGCGTCTTTGCCGCTGAGCAAAGCCGCACTTTGATCCGCCAGCTCATGAACCGCCGAGCGCCCCGCTCCCGAAACCGACTGGTAGGTTGCCACGTTGATGCGGCTGATTCCCACCGCGTCATAAATCGGCTTGAGCGCCACCAGCATCTGGATGGTCGAGCAGTTGGGATTGGCAATCAGTCCGCTGTGATTTGCCAGCGCATGACTGTTGACCTCTGGAATGACCAGCGGCACATGTGCATCATAGCGAAATCTTGACGTATTGTCGATCACTGTGCAGCCGGCTTCAGCCGCCTGCGGAGCATACACATCTGAAACGCTGGCGCCGGCTGAGAACAGCACGTAATCAGCAGCAGTAAAATCGAAATCGGACAAAAGACCAATTTCGACTGACTCGCCGTTAAAGGTTACCGTCGAGCCGGCAGAGCGCGCGCTTCCCAGCGGGAATAGATGGCGCACCGGAAATTGCCGTTCTTCCAAGATTGACAGCATCGCTTCGCCGATCATGCCTGAGGCGCCGACGACTGCGACATCGTATGAATTCAACATGGCAGGTGTAATTCTAAGCGGTGTGAATTGGCATCAGCTCATTATGGCCCGCAGTTCCGTGACAACTTCACTGCCCATTTGCGTGGTGCCGATGAGTTCACAGCCGATGCTGTGGATATCCGGAGTTCTGAAGCCTTTTTCGAGCACATTGGATACAGCCTGCTCAAGATTTTCCGCCAGCTCCGGTAAATTAAGCGAATAGCGCAACAGCATTGCCAGGGAAAGAATCGTGGCCAACGGGTTGGCCTGATTGAGTCCGGCAATTTCCGGCGCCGTTCCGTGGACCGGTTCATACAGCCCCTTCTGCGTCGCTCCGAGCGATGCAGAAGGCAGCATGCCGATCGAACCGGTGAGCATCGCGGAGATATCCGAGAGAATATCACCGAACATATTCGTCGTTACGATGACATCGAACTGCTTCGGCATGCGTACCAGCTGCATGGCCGCATTGTCAACCAGCAAATGCGAGAGCTCGACATCAGGATAATGCCGCGCACCGACATCGGTAACCACTTCGCGCCAGAATTCTGTTGTTTCCAGCACATTGGCCTTGTCGATCGAACACAGTCGATTGCCGCGCTTGCGCGCAATCCTGAAAGCTGTGTCCGCCACCCGCACGATCTCTTCTTCATGATAAACCAAGGTATTGATGCCCTTTCGCTTGCCCGCCGCGTCCGTCTGAATGCCGCGCGGCTCACCGAAATAGATGCCGCTGGTCAGCTCCCGCACAATCAGGATATCGAGCCCCGAAACAAGGTCGTCTTTCAGGGACGAGCAGGAAGCCAGCGCCGGAAGCAGAATCGCAGGTCTGAGATTCGCAAAAAGATCAAGCTCACGCCGCAGGGCTAGCAATGCGGTCTCCGGGCGATCCTTGCGTGGCAGGGTATCCCACTGACTGCCGCCAGCGGCGCCAAACAGGATCGCATCCGACTCTTTTGCCAAGCGCAGTGTCTGCTCCGGCAGCGCGCTGCCGGTCTCATCATACGCCTTGCCGCCGAGGTCCGCGTATTCGCAAGCCACATCAAGCTCAGCCAAGCCTTTTAATTCTTCAATAATCAGCGCGGCCTGCGCCACAATTTCCGGCCCGATGCCATCTCCAGGAATAAGGAGCAGCTTTTTTGACATTGATTTACTCCAATTATTTTTTCAGTCCGTCTTTTTTCTGTGTATATTGTTGGCAAGCGATGATTTCATCGGCTTGATGGAAACCGCGTATTTTATATGCTTTGAGACACCTGCGGTGAGTTAAACAACAGATTATGGTCCGCGAGACCGCCACAAAAATCGGGAAGCCAAAGACGACTTTTCGCCAGTTCGCATTTGTCCTGGCTGATTCGCTTGGCGAGCATCAGATCCCGCTTGATGACAGGGCTGATCATCTGCGCTTGTTTGTCTGCTCAGATGCGATCCACTATGAGCTGGTGAAAAAAGTATTCCGATCCATTTACAAGGCGAACCGCTGCTATCACCTGAATGCACCGATCGCTTTTGCGGCAACGTTTGATGTGCTGGGTAGAATTCACTTTGAGCTCACACAATCAGACACCACCGATATCGATCAAATCAAGCTGCTGCATGATATCGGTGAAATCGCCGCCGATTATTTCAAGCGTCACGCCTCGATTCCACTGTGCTTGGACAGTGCCGCGCCAAATGTGCCGCAGAGCCGGCCGAACGCCAAGATCATCAGAATCGGCTGATCGCCTCAATCATCACCCGACACTTCGAAAGACACCGAAAACGGACCGCCGGGTGCGGCTTGACTGCTCTGGCCGCATTGTCCGGCGACCGCTGGGGCGGCCGGCACCACGTCCGCGTTCTGTGCGCGATGGCGCAGTGCCATATCCATCAGCACCAGCGCAAGCATCGCCTCAACGATCGGCACCGCCCGCAAGCCGACGCACGGATCATGGCGGCCAGTGACCGATATTTCAACTGCATTGCCCTCGCGATCGATGGTCGTGCCCGGCAATACGATGCTCGAAGTCGGCTTGAACGCTACTTTGACCGCAACTGGCTGCCCGGTCGAGATGCCGCCGGCAACGCCGCCCGCGTGGTTGGACAGAAAGCCTTGCGGTGTCATTGCGTCACGAAACGCAGACCCTCGCATTGCAACGCAATCGAACCCAGCGCCGAGCTCTACGCCTTTGACTGCATTGATGCCCATCATCGCAGTTGCAATCTGGGCATCCAGGCGCTGATAGAGAGGCTCGCCCCAGCCCGAAGGCACATTGTGCGCCTCCGCAGTCACACAGGCACCGGTTGAATCACCGGCTTTGCGCAGTTCAGCAATGAGATTTTCAAGCGCACCGAGCTGAGCTGAGCTGGGCCAGAAAAACGGATTGCCGGCCACTGCATCCCAATCCAGTCGATCGGCTTTGATGTTGCCGATCTGACTGACACAGCCGCGAACTGCGATGCCGAATTTCTCGTCCAGGTATTTTTTGGCGATGGCGCCGGCTGCCACCCGCAATGCAGTCTCACGTGCCGAAGAGCGGCCGCCGCCGCGATAGTCGCGGTGACCATATTTTCGCGCGTAGGTGTAATCCGCGTGCCCGGGGCGGAAGCGATCGGCAATTTTCGAGTAATCGCGCGACCGATGATCCGTGTTTCGAATGATCAGCCCAATCGGCACACCGGTGGTTCGGCCCTCGAATACACCCGAAAGAATCTCAACCTGATCGGCCTCGCGGCGCTGGGTTGTGAACTTCGATGCCCCCGGCCGGCGCCGATCCAAGTCGCGCTGAATGTCCGCTGCGGCAAGCTCCATCCCCGGCGGGCAGCCATCGACAATGCAGCCGATCGCCGGACCGTGACTCTCGCCAAAGGTGGTCAGTGTAAAAACTGACCCGAATGTATTGCCAGACATTTGCGCCGCCTCTCAGACCGATATGCAACCCGGGTTCGGATACCCCTTACGTCATGGGCAGTGTGACACTGATCTGTTTTTGGTATTTGCCATTTCGGTCGCTGTACGAGGTTGCACATTCCTGATCAGCGGCGAAGAAAATGACCTGTGCAACGCCCTCTGCTGCATAAATCTTGGCTGGCAACGGCGTCGTATTGGAAAATTCAAGCGTCGCATGCCCTTCCCATTCAGGCTCAAACGGCGTCACGTTGACAATAATTCCGCAGCGCGCATAAGTCGATTTCCCCAGACAAATCGTCAGCACGTTGCGGGGTATGCGAAAATACTCCATGGTGCGCGCCAAGGCAAATGAGTTTGGCGGTATCACACAGACATCCCCGACGAAGTCAACAAAACTTTCCTCAGAGAACGATTTGGGATCGACCACTGCGGTGTTGATATTGGTAAATATCTTGAATTCTCGCGAGCAGCGGATATCATATCCATAACTCGAGGTGCCGTATGAAATCACCGGTTTGCCGTCAACTCGACTGATCTGCTCAGTCTCGAACGGCTCAATCATGCTTGTCTCAGCCGCCATCTTTCGAATCCAATGATCAGACATCACAGGCATCGCGCAAACTCTCTTGCAACGGCTCTATTCCAGAGAATCGTGTTCATGTATTCTGAATCACGATGGACGGAAAATCGCTGGAAAAATCCTTCTTGCGGCGTGACAATTTTGCCGCCGCCGTGCGTGCGATTTCGCGATAAATCATTGATATTTTTCCATCAGGATCATTGATAACAGTCGGCCTGCCATTGTCCGCGTCACTGCGGATGCGCATGTCCAGCGGCACGCCGCCCAAGTAGCCGACACCGTATTCCTCGGCCATCTTCTGTCCGCCGCCATGACCGAATATATGTTCTTCGTGCCCGCATTGGCTGCAGATGTGCATGCTCATGTTCTCAACCACCCCCAGCACATCAATTTCAACTTTCTCGAACATGCGATAAGCTTTGCGCGCATCCAGCAGCGCTATGTCCTGCGAAGTGGTGACAATCACTGCGCCGCTGACCGGTACCCGCTGGGCCAGCGTGAGCTGGGTATCGCCGGTGCCGGGCGGCAGATCGATAATCAAGTAGTCGAGCTCAGTCCAGGCGGTTTGGTTCAGCAGCTGCTCAAGCGCCTGGGTGACCATCGGACCACGCCAGATCATCGGAGTTTCCTCTTCTATCAGGAATCCGATTGACATGGTTTGCAAGTGATAGCTTTGCACCGGCTGCATAGTCTTGCCGTCTTTCGACTGCGGCTTGCCGCGCACACCAAGCATACGCGGCTGGCTCGGGCCATAAATGTCCGCATCCAAGATGCCGACTTTCGCACCTTCGACCGACAGCGCCAATGCCAGATTGGCGGAGACAGTCGACTTGCCGACACCGCCTTTGCCCGACGCAATGGCGATCATGTTCTTGACATTGGCGATCGGCGATACGCCTTTTTGAACGGTATGAGAATGAATCTTGCGGTCAACATCAACCTGTACCGCGGATACCCCATCCAATGCGCTCACAATGGATTGGATCTGCTCAGTCAGGCGTGGCAGCCAGCTTTTGGCGGGATAGCCGAGTGACACAGTCAGTTGAACGCGAGACTCGTCAATCGAGATATTTCTGATTTTCTTGTCTGCCAGCAGGGAAGATTCCGTGTGCGGGTCTCTAATGCCGGCCAAAGCCGTTTCAACGATTTGTTTGTTAACGACATTCATAGCGATCAGTCGGTTCAGGTTTGCCACCCATGCGCCAGTTGCGGCGTTCGGGACGGATTAGTTCAGCTGGCGAGCGAAAAAGTATAATGAAAACTCTGAAATAGAGGTTTGATGAGCCTTCACTGAGGCCGTCGCCATCTTTTTCGACCGGCCCTTTATTGTAACATACCGCCGAGCACCAAATGTTCTTCGAAAACGCGCCCAGCTACACATCTCAAGCCGATAATTTCTATCGATCAACGGATGCCAGACGGCTGTGAAACATCCTGCCGCCGGTAACGCAATGCCAAGACAAATACTCGTCACAAGCGCACTTCCGTATGCCAATGGCCCGATTCATTTAGGGCATATGGTCGAGGCGATTCAAACTGACATTTGGGTGCGCGCCCAAAAGATGTGCGGCCATCTGTGCTACTACGTCTGTGCCGACGATGCCCATGGCACACCGATTATGCTGCGCGCGCGCAGAGAAGGCATTTCTCCTGAGCAGCTGATCGCAAATTACCAGCGCGACCATGAGCGTGACTATGCCGGTTTTGGCATTGACTTTGACAACTTTCACACGACGCACTCGCCGGAAAATCGCGAACTTTCCCAGCACGTTTATGCTCAGCTGAAAGAAAACGGGCATATTGTGCGCAAAGTCATCTCGCAAGCGTACGATGCCGATGAGAATCTGTTCCTGCCGGATCGGTTTGTCAAGGGGCAGTGTCCGCGCTGCGGGGCGGAAGACCAATATGGAGACAGCTGTGAGAACTGCGGCGCAACCTATTCTCCCTCGGACTTGATCAATCCGGTCTCGGTATTGTCCGGCCAGCCGCCGCAGCTGCGTGAATCAGAGCACCTGTTCGTCCGGCTCGGTGACTTTGAACCGATGCTCAAGCAATGGATTGCGAACGTGCTGTCACAAAATGAAGCGCAGAACAAGCTGCAGGAATGGTTTGAGGTCGGACTTGCGGATTGGGACATCTCCCGCGATGCGCCTTATTTCGGTTTTGAGATACCCGGCGAAAAAGACAAGTACTTCTACGTATGGCTGGATGCGCCAATCGGATATATGGCGAGTTTCAAGAACCTGTGTGATCGCGAATGCATCGATTTCGATACCTACTGGAAAGACGATCAGGCCACCGAGCTCTACAACTTTATCGGCAAGGATATCCTTTATTTCCATACCCTGTTCTGGCCGGCAATGCTGCATGGCTCGAGTTTTCGCAAGCCCACAAATGTATTCGCTCATGGTTTCCTGACCGTCAATGGCAAGAAAATGTCCAAATCACGCGGGACTTTCATCATGGCCAGCACCTATCTGGCCCACCTTGATCCCGATTGCCTGCGCTACTACTATGCCGCAAAACTCAATGAGCGAATTGAGGATATTGATCTCAACCTCGAGGATTTCATCGCTCGCATCAATTCCGATCTGGTTGGCAAAGTGGTCAATATTGCGAGCCGCTGCGCGAAGTTCATTGCCGGAAAGTTCAACGGCCAGCTTGGTGATCGTCTTGATGATCCAGATTTGTACCGCGAACTGGCGCAGACTCGAAAATCTATTGAGCAGGCGTACGAGCAGCGCCGTTTCAGCTACGCAATGCGGCAGATCATGGCGCTCGCCGATCGAGCCAACCAGTATATTAACGACGAAAAGCCGTGGGTGATCTCCAAGGACGCTGATCAGCGAGACAAGCTTCAGGCAGTATGCACACAAGGCATCAACATGTTCCGCGCACTCATTATTTTTCTGTCGCCGGCGGTGCCGAATTTGAGCGCATCCGCGGCCACGTTTCTCAATGATCCGCTGACCCGCTTTGCTCAAGCTGATGCACCCTTGCTTAATCATGAAATATCGGGGTTTGAGCATCTCATGCAAAGAGTGCAGCAAAAAGATGTTGCGGCAATGGTGGCCGCTTCAGTTGAGAGCGGGCAGCCGCAGGCCCAATCCGAGGCACCGCACAGCGAGACTATAACTATCGACGACTTTGCCAAGGTCGACTTGCGGACCGCCCGCATCATTGAAGCCAGTCATATTGAAGACTCCAAAAAACTGATTCGGCTCAAAGTTGACCTTGGAAGCGACACGCGCCAAATCATCGCCGGAATCAAAGGATTCTACGAGCCCGAATCATTGGTTGGCAGAAATATTGTTGTCGTCGCCAACCTCGCGCCGCGCAAGATGAAATTCGGAACCTCAGAAGGCATGGTATTGGCCGCGGGCGGAGATGCAGGACTTTGGCTGCTGGACCCTGGCAGCGATGCTGCACCTGGAACTAAAGTCAGCTGAGAGCGCGAACTCAACAGCGGTGCCAGCGGACAAACACACCATTGACCAATATTTGCCGCAGACGCAATGCACTCAATGCGGCTACCCGAGCTGCATTGCGTACGCAGACGCGCTTGCGCAGCAGTCGGCTGACATCAATCGCTGCCCGCCGGGCGGCACTGCAACAATCAATGCGCTGGCGCAAATTTTGAGCGTCGAACCGACCGCTTTGGCGGATGACTGCGCCCCTTTCACTGGCAGGCAAATCGCTAAAATTGACGAGACGCAGTGCATCGGCTGCACGCTTTGCATCGCGCCATGTCCAACTGACGCGATTGTGGGCAGCGCCAAGCATATGCATAGCGTAGTCGCAATCAATTGCACCGGCTGCGGACTGTGTGTCGATTACTGTCCGGTGGACTGTATCTCGATGATCGCAAACCGGCTGCAGATCACTGGCGAGATGTGGCCGCACTACGCAACGTTCGAGACAGAATATTGGCGGAAGCTCGCGAACAAGCGCCGCGAGCGTTGCCGGAGTCAGCCGTCCGATGACGGCAGGACCGCGAACCTCGGCGCCTCAGGCATGAAGCAGCAGATTCGGGACGCTGTCAATCGTGAGCGGCAAAAGCGCTGGAAAAGCAAGCGCCAGCGCGAAGTCCGCACTCCGCTCAAACGGCTGAGCTGATGAACGCGCAGAAGCGGCACCAGATATTTGCGCGGCTGCGCGAAGCCAATTCGAAACCGACAACAGAGCTTCAATTTGGCAGCAATTTCCAGCTGCTGGTTGCAGTCGTACTCTCTGCGCAGTCCACCGATAAAGCTGTCAATGCTGCAACTGAGCGATTGTTCCGGGCCGCCCCGGACGCGCTGTCTATGCTTGATCTTGGTTTCGAACGAGTCCGAGAGATGGTGAAGACGATTGGTCTTTTCAACAACAAAGCAAGAAACATCATCGACCTGAGTGAAATGATTGTGCAAAAGCATAACGGCCAGGTTCCGGATAATCGCGATGATTTGATGGCTTTGCCCGGAGTCGGGAGGAAAACAGCCAATGTTATCTTGAATACTGCTTTTGGCCAGCCGACCATCGCTGTCGATACACATATCTTCAGAATCGCCAATCGCATCCGGCTGGCACCCGGCAAAAATGTCGATGAAGTTGAGCGCGAACTGCTCAAGAGCGTGCCTGAAGAGTTCTTGGTCGACGCTCATCACTGGCTGATTCTCCATGGACGCTATACCTGCACCGCCCGCAACCCCTTGTGTCATTCGTGCCGGATATTTGACTTATGCGAGTTTCCCGAAAAACTGAAGCTTGCGGCCGCCCGCAAATCAGAAACTGCGCAACCTGGCCGTTGATTTTGCCAGCCCAGCGAACCGGAGCCGCTAAAGTGAGTGAAACCTCATCAGTTGCTGATCACGAAATTTTCTTTTCCACGTGGGACAAGCATCTCAGGGGAGAAAAACTCAATTCGCTGGAAACCCAGATACGCAAGATTATTGAGATGCATCCGCAAATTCACGAATTGATCGAGACAACCTTGAACTCATCAGCGAATTTGACCGACATCGATGCTGAAGCATTCATGCACCTGGCCTTCCACTCAGTCTTGATCGAGATGATCAGTTCGGACCAGCCGCCCGGCATGCGACGCCTATACGACCGGCTCGTCGCGAAAGCCGGTGACAAGCATGAGGCGCAGCACAGCATGATGACGATCATCTTTGACTGGCTGATAAAAGAAGAAGTTTTCGACCTCATGGAAATTGACGGTGAAAAACTGCTCAGCAGCATGCGACAGACCTTGGAAATCTAGCCTGCCGTGCACTGCATCATGCCGAACGCAGCAGTTTGAATTCATGGCGGCTATGGCGGCCAGCGAAATGAATGGTCATTCAATAGTTCCGCAGAGCTTGAGGTTTTTTCGTCGGAGAATTTTTTTGTTGATCCGCTGGTCGCAGAGTGCGAAATCTGCCGCAGCGGGAGCGCCGGACCTGTATTTCGCCGATTGCCGCCAATACAAACTCTATAATTCCTCGGCAGTTGGAAGAACGCGAGCAACAAAATAGCTTCCCAACAAACAAATCCGTCTTTGCCCTGTCAAAGACGGGGAATTATTTTTACAAATTCTAGGAGAAATCCAAATGAAAACTCAAAAAGCTCTTGTTTCTGCTGCAATTTCCGGTGCGCTTGCCCTCGGTACTCTGACCCTGGCAACCACCGCGAGTGCTGACGAAATGGAAAAATGCTACGGTGTAGTAAAAGCCGGTCACAATGACTGCCAGACTGCCAACAGTTCTTGCGCAGGCACCTCAACTGCCGATAATCAGGGGGATGCATGGGTGCTGGTCCCGAAAGGACTGTGCGACAAATTAGTCGGTGGAAGCACCGAGAAAATGTCGTAAGTTACCCCTTACGCATGAAGTAATGTCCACCGACCCGATTCCATCATACGCGATTGGAATCGGGTTGCGTGGCGAGCACTGCCAAGAGGCTGTTTCGCAGCCACATCCCGTCGACTGGTATGAAGTCCACAGCGAAAACTATTTTGGACGCGGCGGAGCTCCTCACAGCCACCTGAAACAGATCCGCGCAAACTACCCCTTGAGTTTCCACGGCGTTGGACTCTCGCTCGGCTCAGCCGATCCGCTTGATCGCAATCACCTGCGACGCTTGAAGCAGCTGATCGGGGAATATCAGCCTGCATTGGTGTCAGAGCATCTGTCCTGGAGTTCAGTTGACGGTGTCTTCCTGCACGATCTGCTGCCACTGCCTATGACTGAAGAGGCGATTCAGCACCTCAGCGCGCGCATCACCGAGACCCAAGACTATCTGGGGTGCCAGATTCTCGTCGAAAATGCCTCAACCTACCTTGAATTTTCTCATTCGCAGATGCCTGAATGGGAATTCGTGAATGAAATTTCTGCGCGAAGCGGATGTGGAATACTGCTCGACATCAACAATATCTTCGTGAATGCCAGCAATCATGAATTCTCGGCGACCAAGTTTATTGATCGCGTCAATGCGCAGGCAGTGGGCGAAATCCATCTGGCAGGACACACCCTGAAACAATTCCCAGAAGGCGAGATTCGCATTGATACCCATAACCAGCGTGTATGCGATCAAGTGTGGGAGTTGTATGACTATGCTATACGCCAGAGCGTTGCGGCACCAACACTGATCGAATGGGATAAAGACTTGCCCGAATTCTCTGTCCTGCTGGACGAAGCCGCCATTGCACGCAGTTATGTAACCGATATCAAGACCCATGCAGTTGCATGAATTGCAGCGCCAATTCGCAAGCGCGGTGCTGCACGAAAATATCGATGCTGCCCTGACTGCCGATGTTATTGGCAAAGGGCTTGAGCCCGCCCGCAGGCTTCAGGTGTATCGCAATAACATCCGGTTCACACTGCGCGAGGCGCTGCAAGACATTTATCCGGCAACATACGCACTGGTCGGGGATGATTTCTTCAAGCATCTAGCCAGGCTCTATCTTGAGACACATCCGCCTGCAAGCGGCAACATTCTGGATATGGGTGCCTATCTGCCAGAATTCATCTCGTCATTTTCACAGCTGAGCAATCTGCCGTACCTTGAGGATGTCTCAAAGGTCGACTGGTTCACACATGAAGCTTTTCATTCAGAATCAGCCGACCCATGCGATATCTCGCGGCTCGGCTCATTTGCGCCGGAGCAGCACGCAGGCTTGAGGCTGCACCTGCACCCCTCCGTGCGCTTGCTGAGATCCCGCTATCCGGCATTTGATATCTGGCGGTTTGCAAAACAGCCTGATGGCGAGTACCCCGCACCTGATCTCGAGACTGCGCCGCAATGTGTGATGGTGTTGCGCCAGCAAGGGGAAACCAATGTGTTTCGTATTGAGCAGACGCTCTATGAATTGGCCCGCTTGCTTGAAAAAGGAACCATTCTGGGCGACGCGGTCACTCAACTTTTGGAAAAAGATCCAAATTATGATTTGCAGTTAGGTCTGCAGCGACTCTTCTCACTTCGTACAATAGCGGATATATCAATCGATTCTCCATCGATGTAAATTATCTTCATTTGCCAGGCAGGATAAAAATGTTAAAAGATTCAACAATTGGAAAGTTATGGCACAAAGCAGTGTGCTATTTGGATTGCGCGGCGCCAATCGGCGATTTGCTGCTGCGCCTCTGGGTTGCGAATATCTTCTGGAAAGCTGGACTCACAAAGATTGCGAATATTGACACAACGCTGTTTTTGTTTCAGCATGAATATGCGGTTCCAATCTTGCCGTATCAGGTCGCAGCCTACATGGCAATCGGCGCAGAATTGATACTGCCGGTGCTCTTGGTCTTCGGTCTTGCGGGCAGAATATCTGCAGGCGCCCTGTTCCTGTTCAATGCCATGGCAGTCATTTCCTATCCAACTCTCAATGCCGCGGGTGTAGAGCAGCACCAGCTGTGGGGCTTGATGCTGCTGGTACTGACTTTGAGAGGACCGGGCCGCATATCGATTGATTACTTTGTTCGCAAGAAGTACTTTGGATAAACCACCTGTCACATGGAGTGAAGCATGAGCGAGCTCGCTGCTGTGGTCATCGCGGATGCCGCCTCAAACGGCATCTGCGAGACTCGCAACACCAAACATAATTTCACCGCCGCTTTGCGCAGAAGCGGTGTCAAGCAGCTGCGGCGGCTGCAGGTCAGAGATCTGCAGGTCAATGTCGGCAAGCTTTGTAACCAGGCCTGCAATCACTGTCATGTTGACGCGGGACCGAAAAGAACTGAGATTATGTCCCGAGAAACCATGTTCAATATCGTTCAATGGGTATTGAATAACGAAATCAAAACGGTCGATATTACTGGCGGCGCACCCGAAATGGTGCCTGGTTTCCGAGATTTTGTTGAATCATTGCGATCGACCGGGGCTGAAGTGATCTCGCGCTGCAACCTGACTGTGTTGTTTGAGCCCAATCAAGACGATCTGGCATCGTGGTACGCCGCTAATCACGTCAAGCTCATTTGCTCGCTGCCGTGCTATACCAAAGATAATTTGGAAGCGCAGCGTGGCAAAGGTGTATTTGACATGAGCATTCGCGGTCTGCAGCGACTGAACCAGAACGGCTATGGAATCAACCCCCGACTGACACTGGATCTGGTCTACAACCCGAATGGTGCGTTTCTTCCGCCCGCTCAAAGTGAACTTGAGGCAACCTACAAGCTCCGCTTGAGTGAAGATTTTCAAATCCAGTTCAATCAGCTGTTCACGCTGACCAACTTGCCGATCAGCCGATTCAGTCACTATCTGAGAAGCAACAGCCAATATGACACTTATCTCGACCTGCTAAGCGATAATTTCAATCCCGCTACAATTGACGGACTGATGTGCAGACATATTCTCAGTGTTGATTGGCTAGGCAGAATATTTGACTGCGACTTCAATCAGATGCTGGGAATGAATGCAGGCTGGAAGCAGCCGCGATTCCTTTGGGATGTCAGACTGGAAAATGTCCGCGATGACATCATCGCGGTCGACTCTCACTGCTTTGGCTGCACAGCGGGCAGCGGCAGCAGTTGCACTGGCTCACTTGCTTGAGGCTAGCGCAGCTTGACGCTGACGCTGCGCCTCAAAGGCAACAACGCCGACCGCCACAGATACGTTCAAACTCTCTACAGTGCCGACGAGCGGCACCTGCACCAGCAAGTCACACTTGACCGCAGTCTGACGGCGCAAACCTTGATCTTCGCTGCCGAAGACCAGTACGCATGAATCCTGCAAATCAGCCCGGTAAACCGACTCCTGCGCTTTTGAATCCAAGCCAATCACCCAGAATCCCTTTTGTTTAAGCAAATCCAGATCTCGAGCCAGATTGGTCGACTCAAAAATAGGTGTTGACTCAACCGCACCGGCGGCAGTTCTTGATACGGTTTCGGTTATCGGCGTTCCTTTTCGCTTGGGAATCACAACCGCCGCACCGGCGCAATTCGCGCTTCGAATGCAAGCGCCCAAGTTGCGAGGATCCTGAATGGAATCAAGCGCCACAATCAATGGAATGTGGCCTAACCCCTCGCACCATTCGGTAATCTTGATTTTGATTTCGGTCTGCGCGCCTGAATGGCACATCGCAGCCGCCCCTTGGTGACGCAATCCGCGGGCGAGTTCATTCAGTTGTCTGGTGCTGACTTTCTGTATCGCGATTCCGCGCCTTTGGGCCAGCTGCTCGATCTCTATCAATCGGCTGTCCTTCCGATTCTCATTCAGCAATACTGTCTTCACATGCAAAGGGTTCTGACGCAAGACCATTCGCACTGCGTGAATGCCAAATACCTGATTCATTTTTTTCTTCTGCGTTTTTCATGGCTTCGACGGCCACGAGCCGCCGGCACATCAGTCAGCTCAAAATCGATATGTCCAAGCTCCTGATCAACTCCAATCAGCCAAACCTCAACACGCATTCCGATACGGTATGTTCGCCCGGACTTCTCGCCGATCAGCTGTCTTTTGGAATTATCGTACCAAAAATATTCACTGCCCAGGCTTTCGACAGCAGCCAAGCCGTCCACATAAGGATTATCGAGTTGCACAAACAGGCCAAAACGCTTCACATCAACGACAACACCGGCAAACACTTCACCAATAAAATTCTTCATATAGCCGATGACAAGCCACTTTGTCACCTCGCGGGCGCAGGCTTCAGCGCGTCTTTCGCGGTATGATGCATCGGCGGCAATCTTACGCAGTGGAACGCCTGGATAGTAGCGATTATTTTTCTTCAGCAAGTTTTTGATCATGCGATGAACAATCAAATCCGGGTAGCGTCGAATGGGTGAGGTAAAGTGCGTGTACAGAGGATAGTTCAGCGCAAAATGCGGCGCCCTTTGACGTGAATAGATTGCCGTGGATAAACTTCGGAGCAAGTGAATATGAACTCCAGCGGCCAAATCGCGGTTGTCATGCGTTTGGCCGAGAATGTGAGCGTAATCAGCCAAAGTAAAGTCACTTTCCCGGCGCACGTTCAACCCGAGCCCTTTGATCAGTGCACCGAACTCCTCCGCACTGCTGTCTGTCGGCGCATCATGCACCCGATACATGGCTTCTTGTGGATAGTTCTCGCTGATAAATCGGGCTGCGCAGACATTTGCAGCCAGCATCACCTCTTCAACCAGGCTATGTGACAGCTGTCGTTTCGAACAATCAATGGACGCAATCTCTGCATTGGCATCGAAATGCAATATGGGCGCAGGAATTTCGAGATCGAGAACATTGCGGTTCTTGCGATTGACTGCGAAACACTGATGCAAGTCAAGCAAACTGCACAAGCTTGACTGAATATCAGGATCATACTTTTCTACATCTGCAGGGCTGACCTCATCGTAACTCAGTCGCAGCCGAGATCGGATGACCGCAGTCGCAAATTCGAATGAGACAATATCGCCGCTCAAGTTGACTCTCATATCGCACGACAAAGCCAAACGATCAAGACCCGGGCGCAGCGAGCATAGATCGCCAGACAATCTGGCTGGCAGCATCGGAAGCGAAGTCTCCTGAAGATAGATTGATGTGCCGCGCTGATAGGCTTCATCATTGATTTTTGAAGATTCTTCAACGTAATGGCTGACATCTGCAATCGCCACGACCAACCGGTATACATCCGCAGAAAATCGCTCACAGAAGATCGCGTCATCATGATCCTTGGCGCCAGGCGGATCAATCGTAACAAATGGAATGTTTCGCAAGTCTTGCCTTGATGCCAGCGTATCTTGACCAATCTTTGGTGAAATGCGATTCACCTCCTCCAACACAGCCGCAGGCCAGTCATCGCTCAGTCCGTAACGCGACATCGCCACAGCATTCGCAACTTCTGCGGACGTATTCAATTCAGATATGAATTCAACCAAATTCCACACAGTGGCATTAGTCCGATTTTTGGGTGCGAGCGAAATCTTTACAAACGCGTATTTTGACTGCCACTGGGACGGTGCGAGTTTCGCTGAAATCTGGACAGTACCGATTCCCGGCAGCCCGATTGGCAGCAGTTCAACTGCATTTGTCGAACGTCGGACAGAGCGGATAATCTGAACGACGACAAGATGCTCGAGAGCGCGTTTCACGCCGACAACATGAGCTTGCTTGTCTGCTGGACGGTGTGATCGGCGGGAGCGGGAGCGCAACTCAAACTCAAC
This sequence comes from Arenicellales bacterium, assembly GCA_965200545.1. Lineage (GTDB taxonomy): Bacteria > Pseudomonadota > Gammaproteobacteria > Arenicellales > JAJDZL01 > JAJDZL01. Next base: position 124,532 of record CBDAUJ010000004.1, read on the forward strand.
ATTGTCACCGGGCAACAGACTCAATTGACGATTATCACCGGATAACAAAAACATCTCGCCGCGGGCGGTGCGAACGCGAGTTTTCGCCTGGTTGACGAAATCAATGACTCCCGACATCGTTACCGCAGACAGCCTTTTTCTTGGCGGCCGCGATCGGGTTTTTCTATTCACGAATCCAATAGCCGAACAGGCAGATTTGGACAATTTTCCTGCGTAACTGCAGCGTCCTGACAGCGGGCAAAGAGTGCGCTTTCCAGCGGGTCAATGCAATCACTGCCGGAGTATTTTGGATTGTTGATCTTTTCCGATACGGGTATCGCAACCAAACGTCCGTCTTCGTACGTTGCGGCCAGAGCCGCAGCTGCCGCCTGATTCCCACGAAGCCAATGATCATAATTTTCCGGATCGACAATGACCGGCATACGATGATTTGAGTTGTGAATGCGACGCATAAGAGCATTGGCGGGTGCGGTGATCACAGAGCACGAAACGAAAGAGACACCTTGGCGCGTCTGGCCAGCCTCCCAAATTCCAGCGAAACTCATGATGCTGTATTCCTTGTGCTGGATATACCAGGGCTGCTTGTTTTTTTGATGCGCAACGTTCTGCCACTCATAAAAACCGGTGGCTGGTATCAGGCAACGCTGCGACCGCTTCCAAACGTTGCGGAAACTCGGTTTTGCAGCCACGGTCTCCGCTCTCGCGTTGGCCGTTGAGTAATTCGGCACCGAATTGCCCGCCCATATTGGAATCAGCGGCCAAATCGCAAGTTGCAGCATTCTTTCATTTGCACCGCTGACCCGGACGATCGGAATTCGCGTCAAGTCGGGCATCGACTGAGAACTGATCGTTGTATTCTTCGGTGATGGGCTGATATTGAACCGCGGCTCATAATCTGACAGCGAAAAAAATTCGCCAAGTATGCCAAACGTCGCGTAAAGTTCAGCGGCATTACTCAGAATATTGAAACGTCCGCACATGCGTCACATCAGGTTCCATCATCATTTGACTGACTCATTGGCGCGCCTGGAGGGATTCGAACCCCCGACCCCTAGATTCGTAGTCTAGTACTCTATCCAGCTGAGCTACAGGCGCGGATTATTGAGTCTGTTGTCATTCCATCAGTGCGCAGAGCAATCCCAGCATTTTGACATTGGCGGAGAGGGAGGGATTCGAACCCTCGATGGGGGTTGCCCATATTCCCTTAGCAGGGGAACGCCTTCAACCACTCGGCCACCTCTCCAAAGGAAAAACTCTTCAACTGAATTTCAAGTGAATGAGAAGGCAATGATGCAATCGAGATGTCTCAGGTATGCCGAGATGATCCGATAATAATAAAGCGGGCATATAGATTACTCATTTCTCTACGTTTCTTTCCAAAAGCATTTGATTCGCTCTGCACATAGAATTGATGGATTGAAAGAATTCCCAAAATGATCGCGATAACTTGTCCGACTTGCAGGAACAATTCTTCACCCGCATGTTACTGAATCGCGTATTGCGATAACTGCTCAGGCTGTGAGTTGTGATTTCGTCTGACTTGGCTGCCGCTAATCTGAAATATATCGATTGCGTCGCAGAAAAACAGCAAACCGCAGAGTGAATCAGATTGCTCCAGCGTGTCTTCCTGAATATTGCAATCAAAATCTGTATGCAACCTAGCCTTGTCGCTGCAGTCTCCTTTGAATTGAATAACTTGCAATTAAACTGCAGAGTTTGCTTGAGTCTGGCTTTCGTCTCTGCTTCATGTACACTCAAGAGATTTTGACTTCAATATCTTGATTTCTTCAGGCAGAACAAATCAAACTCAATTGGCTGATGTCTCAATTTCTGGTCAATCAATTCAGTTCCAATACTTTTGAAACTGCCAGTACATGATACACTTTTGCCAATACTTAGATAACCAGAAAAAGCGGTTCAATTTTGCTTTGAACAAATACGGCTGACGAGTCTGCAAAGCAGATAACGATCAGTGCCGATTGGGAACACCGACAACTGAGGCGCTGCCGCTCGACCAAAACTAGTCCGCTTGCGAAAACGGCTTTTTCGCCTTGGTCTTTCGATGTCAATCCGCGCACAGCCAAATAATGGCTTACGCCACGCATAAGACCGGCGAATAACGCTGCACAATAAGCTTGCCATCGGTTGTCCGCAATCCGAACCGCCACCGAAGAATTCATTTCTGCCTTGTACAGACAGAAACGCCCTAGGCCAATGCTGGCGGTCAAATGAATGACCGTCAAATTGGCCTAAGAATCTCCACGCAAGACTTTAATTGGAAAGTTTTCTGCAAACTTTGTTTTTTGCTAAAGACGCAAGCGTCAAGCAAAAATTTCCGATTATCCTTTTGCGTTTTTGCCTTTCAAACTCTGATAAATCTCTTCCCTGTGTACAGCGATATGCTTGGGAGCCTCTACGCCGAGTCGTACCTGATTCCCCTTTATATCCAGCACTGCAATCGAGATGTTATCTTCAACCCTTATTGACTCGCCTATCTTGCGGGTTAATATCAACACGCCTGTAACCCTCCGTTTATTTGATTGCTAGCCTGACCCGCCATTCAAACTGAGATGAATCAGCCTAAAAATGGACGAAAAGCTAATTTTTTCTTTAACGCACGATACCCGTTTCAATTCTACCATGAAAAAACCAATCGCATGCCACTAAAACGAAAAATAACCTCAAGATATGCAGATTTTATATCCAAAACTAAGCAGCCTGCTCCAAGCCAAACGCCTTATGCAGAGCGCGTACGCCCAATTCAACATATTTCTCTTCAACGATCACAGAAATCTTGATTTCTGACGTTGAAATCATTTGGATATTGATTCCTTCGTCGGCCAGCGTTCGGAACATTTTGGTGGCAATCCCCGAGTGAGAGCGCATACCCACACCGACCACAGAAATTTTGGCAATATCGTCCGCCGCAACAATCTCTGCCGCACCTAAACTGACACGCACTTTCTCAAGCAAGTCAATACTCAGCTTGAAATCCGCCCGCTCAACAGTAAAGGTTAAGTCCGTATTGTTGTCGCTGCCGATATTCTGTATGATCATATCAACATTAATTTGTGCCTCCGCGATTGAGCCAAAAACCTGCGATGCGATTCCGGGTCGGTCCGGAACACCTCGAATTGTCAATTTGGCTTCGTTGGTGTTGTATGCGATACCAGTAATCAGTGGTTGTTCCATCGACGTCTCCTCCGCCGTGACTAGAGTGCCTGTTGAATCGTTGAATGAGGACAAAACACGCAGCTTGACTCCATACTTGTGCGCGAATTCCATCGCCCGTATCTGCAAAACCTTGGCGCCGAGGCTAGAGAGTTCCAGCATCTCCTCGGAAGTCACGCGCTCAAGCACACGCGCATCCGGGACAATTCTGGGGTCCGCGGTCATCACACCGTCAACATCCGTGAAGATGCGGCATTCCTCCGCTTCCAGCGCTGCCGCCAGCGCAACGGCTGTGGTGTCGGAACCGCCGCGTCCAAGGGTGGTAATTTCGTTGTCTTTGCTGACACCTTGAAATCCGGCCACCACGACTATGTATCCTTGTTCCAAATCATCCTGTATTCTGGCAGTATCAATGTCCTCCACGCGCGCCTTTCCATGCCGGCTGCTGGTCACAATCGGAACTTGGCTGCCCACATAGGATTTGGCTTTGAAGCCGAGACGATTCAACGCGATGCTCAACAGCGCAATCGTCTGCTGCTCACCGGTTGAAATCAGCACATCTAACTCGCGCGCTGATGCATCTGCATCGACGGCACGTCCCAACTCAATCAGTCGCGATGTCTCTCCCGCCATGGCAGAGAGTACCACTACCACACAATTGCCCAGCGCCTTCGCTTGCGCAACACGTTTTGAAACAGCGGCGATACGAGCGAGATCACCGACAGAAGTGCCGCCATATTTTTCCACAATCAAAGGCATCAAATCACCTGCGGATTCAACGGACAGCAAAGACTTGCGCCGTCACTAAAGGAATTCGGAATGCAGCTACGAGAGGAAAGTCTCAACCGCAGCCAAGGCTGCATCAATTTTATCAGTTTGCGGTCCTCCGCCTTGCGCCATATGCGGTTTGCCACCGCCGCTGCCTCCGACAATACCGGACAACTCGCGGATGATGCTGCCGGCGTGAACACGCTCCGCCAAATCTTTGGAAACGGAACACATCAGAGTCGCTTTGCCCTTGTGCGCCGAACCAATCACGACTAAGCCAGATCCGACTTTCTGCTGCATGCCTGCCAGAATATTTTTCAAATCTTTCGAGGCCATTCCGTCGTGCCTTGCGGTCACGATCGAAATGCCATTGACGCTCCTGACTGGCATCTCGGCCGCGCCAGCGCCGCCGACCGCCAGCTGCGTCTTTAGCGCTGAAATCTGTTTTTCCAGCTTGCGGCTGTTGTCAATCAGCTGCTCCATTCGCGCTTGCACATCACTGGCGGAGGTATGCAGCAAACTGGCAATCTGATTCAATTGATCGGTTTGCTCCTGCATGCGACCGACGGCCAGCTCACCCGTCACGGCTTCAATACGTCGAATGCCGGAGGCGATGCTCGATTCGCCCAGCAGTTTGAAAAGCCCAATGTCGCCAGTACGGTCAACATGCGTACCGCCGCACAGTTCCAGCGAGCAGTCACCCATCTCAATTACGCGCACGTCGTTATCGTATTTCTCACCGAACAGCGCTTCAGCCCCTTGTGCCTTTGCCGCTTCCAGCTCCATCCAGCTGCTGGTCACCGCATGGTTGGTGCGAATGTTGGCATTGACGATGGTTTCGATCGCCTGAAGTTCGCCAGCGTCCAGCGCCTTGTCGTGAGAGAAGTCAAAGCGCAGCCGCTGCGGCGACACCAGTGAGCCTCTTTGCTGAACATGAGAGCCCAGCACCGATTTGAGCGCGGCATGAAGCAAATGGGTGGCAGAGTGATTCCTTTTGGTTGCTTCTCGCTCGGCCGCATTGACCTCACATTCAATGATGTCATCAATGCGAAACGCACCCGCTGTCACCCGGCCGATGTGGCCCGTTACTTTATTGGACAGATACTGCGTATCCTCAACAATGAACTCAGCGTCTGCATGGCGGATGATACCGGCATCCCCAACCTGCCCGCCGCTTTCGGAATAAAACGGCGTAGACTGGAGCACCAAGATCGCTTGCTCATTGACTGCAATCTCATCTCGGCGCTCTCCGTCGCATAAGATTGCACTGATTTTGCTCCGCCCGCCCAAGGAGACATAGCCGATAAATTCGACTTGCGCGTCCACATAAGCGCCTGCTTGCATGACTGCATCGAACTTGCTTGCCGATTTGGCGCGCTCACGCTGCGCCTGCATGGCCTGCTCGTAGCCTTCGGCATCCACCGTCATGTTTCGCTCTCGCAGATAGTCTGAAGTCAAATCGAACGGGAACCCGTACGTGTCGTAGAGCCGAAATGCAACAGCGCCTGGCAGTTCAGCCCCTGGCTGCGCATTCATTTCGCGTTCCAGAATCTTGATGCCTTGATCCAAGGTTTTCGCGAATCGCTCACCTTCGCGCCGCAATACGCCTTCAACCTTGCTCTGCGCTTGCCTCAGTTCAGGATAAGCAGCCCCCATCTGCACGACCAGCTGTCCGGCAAGCCGATGCATGAAAGGCATCTTGCATCCCAGCTGATAGCCATGGCGGATCGCGCGGCGCACAATGCGGCGCAATACGTAACCGCGCCCCTCATTCGACGGCGAGACACCGTCGGTAATCAGAAATGCCGCAGATCGAATATGATCGGCGATTACTCGCAGTGACTGACTTTCCTTGTCGGTGGTGCCTATCACTGCGGCCGCATCATCAATCAGCGCACGAAACAGGTCGATTTCGTAATTGCTATGGACATTCTGGAGCACTGTGGCAATACGCTCAAGCCCCATGCCTGTATCCACCGAAGGCTTTGGCAGGGGTACCATGGTTCCATCTGCAAAACGCTCGTACTGCATGAAGACCAAATTCCACAGCTCTACGTAACGATCGCCGTCCTGGTCCTCTGACCCTGGCGGACCACCCTGAATCTGCGGCCCGTGATCAAAAAATATCTCAGAACAAGGCCCGCACGGTCCTGTATCACCCATGCTCCAGAAATTGTCTGCGCTCGCGATGCGAATGACCCGCTCGCTGGGTACACCAATGTCATTTTGCCAGACATCCGCAGCCTCATCGTCTTCAGCAAACACCGTAATCCAGAGACGATCCGGCTCGAGTCCGATTCGGTCCACTAGCAGCATCCAGGCATAGCGGATTGCATCGCGCTTGAAGTAATCTCCAAAACTGAAATTGCCCAGCATCTCAAAAAATGTATGGTGGCGCGCTGTGTAACCGACATTTTCCAGATCGTTGTGCTTGCCGCCGGCCCGAACACAGCGCTGCGCGGTGACTGCCTTTGAATAGGGTCGCTTGTCGCTCCCCAAAAAGACATCTTTGAACTGCACCATGCCGGCATTGGTAAACAGCAACGTCGGGTCCTGGCCGGGTACCAGCGGACTGCTCGGCACAACTTCGTGTCCATGTTCCGCGAAGAAGTCCAAAAACAGTTTTCTTATCTCAATGGTTTTCATTCAATCTTGATTCAAATTTTATTGTCCTGCAAACCGTTCGAAACGATTACGCATCGCCCGAGTAGCGTCCCAGAATCTGAAGCACTGATTCGCTGGAAAATCCTTTGCCACGCAGAAATTTTGCACGTTTAGCCCATTCGGTGAAACTGTTGACGGGTCGGTCACCATATTTTTTATTGATGGTTTTTTTCAAAACATGCTGCCAATGTCCATCGTCTGGCTGAACAGTCGAGCGAATCAGGTTCTCATCGATGCCAAGCAGGCGCAAGTCATGCTCAATTCGCTGCGGACCATAGCCTCTGGCTTTGCGCCCTGCAGTGAAACTTGCAGCAAAGCGCGCATCGCTGACAGCGCCCGTGGCCGCCATAGACTCGACTACACTCGCGGCCGTCGCGGGATCGGCGCCTTTGGCAACAAGTTTGCCGGTCAGTTCAGCTTTGCCATGTTCCCGTCTGGACAGCAGGCGAATTGCTTTGAGTGTAAAAAATTGCGCTGGATCCAATCAGCCGGCCTCTTCGGCAACCGGTGCCGGTTCGGCAGCCGTTGCATCTCGCACCAGCCGCTGCCGGATCGCGGTCTCGATCTCAGCCGCAATATCGGTATTTTCCCGCAAAAATATCCGTGCGTTGTCCCGTCCTTGACCCACCCGCGTCTCGTTGAAGCTGTACCAGGCTCCGGCACGATCGACGATCCCGTGCTCCACGCCCAGGTCAAGCAATTCACCTTCTTTGGAAATGCCTTGCTCAAAGATCATATCGAACTCACAAAACTTAAATGGCGGGGCCACCTTGTTTTTCACCACTCTGACACGAGTCTGGATGCCAATGGTTTCATCGCTTTTCTTGATCCACCCGATCTTCCGAATATCAAGCCGCACTGAGGCATAGAACTTCAGCGCATTGCCACCGGTGGTAACTTCGGGACTGCCGTAGATCTGCCCGATTTTCTGGCGAATCTGGTTGATGAAGATGACCAGCGTATTGGATTTGTTGATGCTGCCGGTCAATTTTCGCAATGCCTGCGACATCAGTCGCGCATGCAAGCCCATAAATGAGTCGCCCATTTCACCGTCGAGCTCTGCTCTGGGTGTCAAAGCCGCCACCGAATCGACGACGACAACATCAACGGCCGCAGAGCGCACTAGATGATCAACAATTTCAAGAGCTTCCTCGCCACCACTGCTTGGCTGTGAAATCAGCAGATCATCAAGATTGACACCCAAAGCAGTCGCATGCGGCGTATTCAGCGCATGTTCTGCGTCGATAAATGCCGCAGTGCCGCCGAGTTTCTGTGCCTGCGCAACCACGGACAATGTCAGGCTGGTTTTACCCGTCGCCTCAGGTCCGTAGACCTCCACAATGCGTCCGCGAGGCAAGCCGCCGACACCCAAGATCAGATCCAGACCCAGTGAGCCGGTAGGGATAACCTCGACGTTTCGATCAACTTGACCATCACCCAAGCGCATGATGGAAGCTTGTCCGAATTGCTGTTTGATCTGCTTCAGAGTCGCTTCCAAAACTTTTTTCTTGCTGTCATCCATTTGCTTTTCCTATTTGGCCGGGACGCGCATCGGTAACCCATTTCCAATGCCGCAATTCCCGAAATTAATACGTCAGTTAAAGACTCTTGTTATTCGAGCAGTCCGCACTTGCCCTGCGAGGCAATGCGAACCGCGTGAAGAAAGGCGTTTCGGCAACGTCAGTTGGCCGCCAAGCCTAATCTTGCCAGCAATTCTTCGGCCGGTATGTAACCGCCAACCACTGTGCCGTCATCCATTACCAGCGTGGGTGTGCCGGAAATCCCGGCATCACTGCCGGCAACATAATGATCGGCCACAGGATTGACGCAGGACAATGTTTCAAGACGCTCCCCCAGCTTTGAGCGCGTCATCGCATCGCGCTGATCTTCCGAACACCAGACCGTGACAATCTTGTCATAACTTGCCGAACCGATACCCGCTCTGGGGAATGCGGCATATCGAACCTCAAGTCCGCTGGCCGTAAGCTGCGGCACTTCGGCATGCAGTCGGCGGCAATACCCGCAGTCAATGTCCGTAAAGACAGTCATATGCCGTTGGTAGTCGGCCGCCGGAAATACAATCAGATCTTCGGCCGGCATGGCATCAAGAACATCTTTCAAAGCAGCTTGGGTGCTGATTTCACGCAGTGTTTTGTGCTGTTCCAGATCGTAAACCTCGCCGATAAAAATATGCCCGTCGACTAGCGACACATAATGGCTGCCGCCGCCGTGCGACCAAAGATAAACGTCCTTGACCGGTGTCGCTGTCAGCGCTTCGAGGGAAACCGCCACAGAGGTCAGCGCACTCAAAGCATCCTGCAGCGCTTTTTTCTGCTCATCAGCGACAGATACATTGGCGAAAACAAGCGCCGCCATAGCGAAAGATAAGATTTTTTTCATGCGAGCTTCCTAGAGTCGGGAAAAATCAACATCGATTGGAATGAAATTCGAATCTGATTGATTCAAGTGAAAAAAGGCGACAATATTTATCGAATTGGGCACGTTCAGTCGATTAACTCAATGTCCGCATCGGATGCCTTCCATGCATCGTAGCCGCCTTCAATATGGCAAACATTTGGCAGACCCATTTTTTGAGCGGTTTGCGTCGCCAAAGCCGAACGCCAGCCAGTCTTGCAGTAAAAGACGAATTTCGTATCTTGTGCAAAAACGGGCTTGAAGTACGGACTGTCTGGATCAATCCAGAATTCGAGCATGCCCCGCGGCATGTGGAAAGCATCGGGGATTTTTCCCTCGCTTTTAAGTTCCCTGATGTCACGAAGATCGACAAACTGAACATCGTCTGATGCGTGCATCTGAACCGCCTGTTCCAGACCGACTGTCTCAATCTCTTTGAGCGCATTTTCCAGCAGCTGCCTGTATCCTATTTTCATAAATGTTCCTTGTTGTTCGTACTCAATGCACGCATTGTGCCAAATGGCAGGAAACAGATCTCCCGCACATAGGACTAAAATTCGAACCGATGCAAATTGCGATTGACGGAGTCGAAATCGCTGACCTGAGCATTCAGCCATCCCATTTTAACGAATTATTTCATAAATCCTGCATTTCGGACGAAATTAGTGATGCGTGTCTTTCCTGTCGGCTGAAATCTGTGCCCTTGCTTGGCTCAAAAAGACGCATCCGCCAAATCATGCAAGCCATAAAAATACAACAAGCTGCAGCAGCGCGCAGGTGAATGCACCGGCAATCAAGTCGTCGAGCATAATGCCAAATCCGCCGTGTACCTGCCGGTCAACCGCCGAAATAGGCCACGGCTTCCAAATATCAAAAAACCTGAACAGCACAAATCCCAGTGCCAGTGTCACCGCACTGATCGGAACAAACAGCATCGCAACGCAGTAGCCAACCGCTTCATCCCAGACAATCGCCTCGGGATCGCGCCGCTCCAGCGCGCCGGCTGTGACCTGGCAGGCACCGATGCCGACGCAAAACAGTACGGCTGTGATCATGGCAAATTCGATACTGCCGATCGGGGCAGTGAAATATACGATCGCAATGCCCAGCAGTGTGCCAAATGTCCCGGGGGCTTTCGGCATCAGTCCAAGCCCAAAGCCGAAGCTGATCCAATGAATCGGGTTGGCTGCCAAGTTTCGGTAATTGAAGCCGCTCACTGCTACAGATTGACTAATCGTAGAGGTGGGAGAAACCCGCATGACTGACGTTCATCAGCTTATTTTCCGCATCATGGACCCGCAGTCCGGCTTGATCGGTTATGGTGCCGATGCGCTGAATCGGCAATCCCAGCTGTCGGGTCAGTGTATTGACCACATCCTCGCTGCACGGCGGCAAAGTGAAACACAACTCGTAATCATCGCCATGAGCCAGGGCAAAATTCCAGCCAGTCTTATCGAGCTGACGCTTGTAGGGGACTGACAGCGGCAGCTGTTCCAGATACACATCCGCCCCGACTGAACTGGCCTTGAGAATGTGTCCCAAGTCCGCAATCAGACCGTCAGAGATATCGATTGCAGCACTTGCATGCGCCGCCAGCGCCAATCCCGCTTCGATGCGAGGTTCGGGCCGCAGGTAGCGATTTCGAAAAAAATGCAAAGGTGAGTTCCTCGACAGCTTCGCATTGATTTTTTGCAAGCCCAATCCTGCATCGCCCAAGGTTCCGGTGACATAAATGCCATCTTCGGCCTGGGCTCCCTGACGGGTCAGGAATGCGTCCGGCTCCACCAGCCCAAAGACGGTAATACCGATATTGAGCGGGGCCTTGACGGTATCGCCCCCGATGAGTGTCATCTCATAACGATCCAGCAATTCAAAAAATCCGGCACTGAACTGCTGCAGCCATTCAGCATCAAATTGAGTGGCAGCCAGATTCAGCATCGCATGCGTCGGTCGGGCGCCCATCGCCGCAATATCACTCATTGCAACGGCAAGTGCCCGATAACCGATATCATTCGGAGCGGCGCTCGCTGGGAAGTGTATATCTTCCGCAGATGTATCCGACGATATTACAAGCTGCTTGCCTGTCGGTATGCTCAACACCGCGGCGTCATCGCCAATGCCAGCCACGACCGTGTCACTGAGTGCAGTGGACTGCTTCACAAAATGCGCATTGATGATTTGCGACTCGCTGTCGGACGCGGGAGCATATGAGCCGTCTGCGGCGGCGTCAAGATTACGTTTCAGCTGCGATGCGAGCTTATCCAAAATGCCATTGATAAATCGATAACTGTCCAGATTGCCGAAATCCCTGGACAATTCAATGCATTCGTTGGCAACGACCCGAAATGGAACATCGGGCTGGTGCACGATTTCGTATGCGCCAAGACGCAAGATCGCCAGTGCAACCGCATCGATTTCGGTGAGTTCACGGCGGGTTGCGGCAGCAATGGCCGCATCAATCGAAGCAACATTCGGGGGGATATTCTCCAATAAAGTTTTGAAATACTTCAGATCACCATGCAGAAAAACATCTTTGTCAATCAGACACTGGCGATCATCAACCGTTTCCAGAGAATTTTTTTGGATATCCCAGCTGTACAGAAACTGTACGGCGCCCAAGCGGGCAAAATGTCGCGCGGAGACGGCCATCTGGCTCAGTGTCAACTTTCTTGGCGGATTTCAGCGTTGCAATAGATGGAACGCAGTACCGCTTCGGCCGCTTCTGATCCTTTGTTGCGGTGCGGGCGGTTATCTGGAAGACTGCGCGCCAGGGCCTGCTCTTCGCTGGCAACGGTCAGCAATGCAAGGCCGACAGGCATGGTAAACTCCAAACTCACCGCCATCAGACCGCCGGTTGCCTGCTGGCAAATATAATCATAATGATCAGTCTCGCCGCGAATCACGCAGCCAATGGCAAGGATGCCGTGAAAGCGGCTGCCTTGCATGAGTGACTTGGCAATAACCGGCAATTCCCAGGCTCCGGAAACGTGAAACGTTTCATAAGACACTTTGGGATGTGCGTTAAGAACCTCGACCGCACCGCTCAGCAAACGCTCGGAAATCTCGGAATAGAAGTCAGCAATCACAATGCCTATGCTGATGTTGAGATTGTCGTAGATTTCAATCTCGCTGGCCTGTAAACTTGAACGCGCTTCATTCATCATCGGTCGGTCATCCTTAATCCTGCGGGGGAATATATTCAGTTACTTCCAGCCCATACCCCGCCAGGCCATGAAGGATTTGCGGATGTCCCAGAACCTGCAGCTTGCCGAAACCCAAATCAACCGCGATCTGGCTGCCAATCCCAATAATGCGAATATCATGACTGTTGCTGCGGTCGTGCTCGGTCATGCGCTCACCAAAGACATCAGACAAGTCGCTGTAATCCTGCTCATAGTTCAGAATAATTACCGCACCTGCACCTTGCTCAATGATTCGCTGCAAGGCTTTTCGGGTTGACCATGAATTTCTGCCCGGAGTGACGGAGTCAATCACTTCATAGAGCCCGGAAAATATCTGTACGCGCAGCAGGGTTGGCGCATCGCGCTTGATTTCGCCGTGAACCAAAGCCAAGTGCGTGGCGCCGCGTACTTCATCGCTGTACGATATCGCCGTGACCGGACCGTATTCGGTTTCGAGCGTTTTTTTCTGAGCGCGCGTGACAGTGGATTCTGTTTCCATTCGGTATCGAATCAAGTCGGCGATGGTGCCGGTTCGAATTCCGTACCGCTCGCCGAACACCACTAGATCGTCAAGCCGTGCCATCGAGCCGTCGGGGTTGAGAATTTCACACATTACGCTGGCAGGCTCGAATCCGCACAGCCGCGCAAGATCCGTGCCGGCTTCGGTATGGCCGGCGCGCGTGAGGACACCGCCGGGCTGCGCAATGATTGGGAAAATATGACCCGGAGTCACGATATCTGACGGCCGCGCATCTGGAGCCACGGCCGCCTGTATCGTGGTTGCACGATCCGATGTTGAAATTCCTGTCGAGACATTTTCAGCCGCTTCGATGGAAACCGTAAATGCAGTCGCAAAGCGAGAGGTGTTATCGCGGACCATCAATGGCAATTGCAGCTGCTGACATCGCTGCTCGGTCATCGACAGGCAAATCAATCCCCGTCCATGGGTCGCCATGAAATTAATGTCATCGGGGGCTACGCACTGCGCAGCCATAAGCAGATCCCCTTCATTTTCACGTCGCTCATCGTCAGCAAGAATGACCATCTTGCCCTGTTTGAAATCCTCGATCAGCATTTCAATTGGACTGATATCCGCTGCGGAAGTGGCCGGAAATGGAATCGGAGAACCTGTCATGTCTTGCAACCCTCTGTCTTGCAATCGAAAAGAGTTCTTACGTGTTGAGGATTGTCAGGGCCCGCTGCGCATAGCGAGCCATAATGTCAACTTCAATATGAACGTCATCGCCGGCCAGCAATCGTCCCAGGGTCGTAGAGTTGCGAGTGAACGGAACCATATTGACGGCAAACTGAGTGCCAGAACTCACATCTTGGATTTGATTGACTGTCATGCTGACCCCATCGATCGCGATTGAACCCTTTGCGGCAATAAATCCTCCAAGGTTCTGCATTGCAGTGACCTCAAAAGCAAGATAAGTCGAATCTCCATCGGGCCTGACTTCGACGCATCGCGCCAGACCGTCAACATGGCCTGTCACAATGTGTCCACCCAGCCCTTTGGCGACCGTCAAGGGATGCTCAATATTGACCATCATTCCAGCTTGCATAATCCCAAACCGTGAGCAGGCGATGGTCTCATTAGACACAAAAACCCCAATGCTGTCGGCATTTAATTCCGTCGCAGTCAGACACACGCCATCAACCGCGATGCTGTCACCGAGACAGAGGCTTTGCGCATTGATATCGGCTGCCGCAATCGCAACCTGCATCCCGCCGTCTGACTTATGCACCGCGCAGACGCGACCGACACTCTCAATAATTCCTGTAAACATATTTGCCTATGCGATCTAAAGGGCATATAAATCAAATTGCAGCCGCGCCAGCCGCGGGTATCGGGGCAAACAGCAGCAAACGTTCTTATGGGTCTTTTTTCTCTTAAGATTTTATTCTGAATCAATTGGGCTTGAACTCATTGATTGCTTTTGCGATAGCCTTCAGATCGCCCTGTACCCATTCGTGCTTGTTTGGGAAAACATCGTGAATATGCCTCTCAATCTATCTGAATTGCGGTGTCTCCAGCTTGAACACAACCTCATACTGACGATCCGGATCAGATGTCTGATATGCATTCAGGCGCGACCGCCAGTCTTTCGCAATGCCGACCTTGTACTCGCCCGGATAGCTTGGATGCGATATGACATAGACAAACTTCTTCTCCCGATAATCCACGGCCAAGTCGGTCCGCATGCAGATCTCGTTTTGGCACTTGAACAAGTCTTCCGGATCAGCCGCTTCTTCGGTCAGTCTCTCTCTTACAAGGTCATAAGCCTTGAATGACACGTCAACCCCAATTCATTGACATCCCAGTCTCTCCGCGGCGACACAGGTGGCCGCACACCCGCAAAACGGATCAAGAACCATGTCGCCCTCATTTCTGGAGGCCTTGACAATGCGGTCCAGCAAAGCCAGGGGCTTTTGTGTCGGATAGCCAATGCGTTCGACTTGGTTTTTTGTAAGCGTGGATATATCGGGCCACCAATCCTCAGGCACCTTGCCATCACCGAACAGCTTTGCTACAGTTTCAGCGCTTCGGCGCTGTCGCGTTTCCGCTGATGGCGAAATAATACTTTGCGCTCCTTCAAATCTGCCTCTTCGCGCCATTGTCTCGGGGTTATAGGACACCCGAACGGCATTCCGATTGAAATTGAACTTTTGTGCAGCGTAAAACAAAATCACATCGTGTTTTCTTGAAAAATGCTTGCGGACATTGCTTGGGCCTGTATAGCGCCAAACCAATTCGTTCCTGAAATTGTCTTCACCGAAAATGCAATCCATCGTCGTTTTCAGATAGTGGCTCATCGTTGGATCACATTGCAGGTAAACCGATCCAGTCGACTTCAAGATCCGACAGTACTCAAGCAGCCTGATGGCCATGCATGCCAGATAAGCAAAGTTATAAGTCTTGCCAACCCCCTTGACTCCGCTCAGGTACCGATAAAGCTCCGGACTATCCTCTTTGATGATCAAAAGCCACTCGACCTTGACATCCTCCTCTCTGAATATATCGCTGAACTCCGCCCCCTCCGCACTGCTGCCGACCGGCGCAGTGAATTTCTTGTTCGTGTTGAACGGGGGATCAAGATAAATCAGATCAATGCACTCAGAATTGATGCTGCGCATGACATCCAGGTTGTCATCACAGAAAACTGTCCGATTCTGAACGTTGCAAACAGTCATGCTTCACCGCAAACAGAAACGAGCGCCGTTGCAAGCGCAGTGCCTCTTGCTGACTCTCATGTTCCGCCTGGTCTCTGCCACTGCCGCTTGGTCGAGTTACTCGGGGTTCCGTAAATTCATGAGGGCATGAATGCATCAGCATGGTGCGGGATGGCTGGTTGAAACCGGCGGTCGCGGTTACAAATACGCGACATCTCACTGGTTGCTATTGTACTGTGTTAGCCGACAAACAAAATCAGTTAATTCGCACGGTGACACGCAGGTCGCTGCCAATGTGCCGCACATCAAAAATATCCCCTTGAATACGATCCGCCAAGCGCTCAATGCCTGAAATCTCAGCCATCGGTCTGGCTTCGTGACCGAGCAATGACGGGGACATGTAAATCATCATTTCGTCTGCGAGCCGCTGTTCCAGCAAAGAACCGGCTAGCCCAGGGCCTGCTTCCACCAGCACTTCATTGACCTCAAACTGATCCGCCAGCACAGCCATCATGTGCCTGCAGCTCAGTCCTGTATGGTCGGACGGAACTTCTACCACCTTCGCCTGTTCCGGCAGCGCCGATCTTCGCTTGGCATCAATGCCCTCTTCTGCAAAAATCAGGATATCGCCTGCGCAGCGAAACATGGCCGCTTGCGGAGATATTCTCAATGCGCTGTCCGCCACTATGCGAATGAGAGAACTTTCAGCGCCCGGAATCCTGCAGTCCAAACGTGGATCGTCAGCTGCAACTGTCCCGATTCCGGTCAGCAATCCAGCCGCTCTCGCCCGCAAGCGCTGAACATCTTGACGGGAGGCCTTGCTCGTAATCCATTTGCTCTGACCTGACTTCACTGCAATGCGTCCGTCGAGTGACATCGCAATTTTGATGGCAATCCACGGCAAGCCTTGTCGCTGACGCTTGAAAAAACCCTTATTCAGCTCTTCAGCTTCCGGCTCCAATATCCCGACATCCGCTTCAATGCCTGCATTGCGCAATCTTTCAATGCCTGTACCGTTGATTTTCGGATTCGGATCCAAAGTGCACGCTACAACGCGCCCGATTTTCGATTCAATGATGCGATCAGCGCATGGCGGAGTGCGACCCGTGATCGAGCAAGGCTCCAAGGTCACATACATCGTGGCACCTTCACAAATATCGGTGCAGTGATCAAGTGCATTGATCTCAGCATGAGGGGCTCCGGCCTTGGCGTGATAACCTTCGCCGATAATTTGCCGGTTCTTGACGATCACGCAGCCAACGCGTGGATTGGGATGCGGCGAGATCAGCGGCTCATCCGCAAGCGCGAGTGCGCGTCTTGCATATTCGCGATCGGTTTCGTTGAGAACGGGGTCTTTCAACACGTCGGCCTGAGTTTTCTGCTGTCAATCGACCGCAGTCCCGAAGCGGATTCAGCTGCCTGGCGCGAATTGCACAAGCCAAAATGCCGGTGCGGATTGGGTTCGCATTTTCGTTCCGCGGCTGAAGCCAAATCACGAGATGCTTGCACCTGCAGAATCCGCCTAATTCTGCGTCTGCTCCGTGATGGCCATATCTGCCCGCGATATGCGCAGTCCAAGAACCACAGGACTTGCAATAAATATGGAAGAATACGTTCCAACCAGAACGCCGATCAGCAAGGCAACAGAAAAGCCGCGAATCACTTCACTGCCAAAAATCAGCAAAGTCAAAACAACAAACAATGTTGTCAGCGATGTCAAAATGGTTCGCCGCAGCGTCTGATTGATGGAGCGGTTCATGATTTCGATTGCAGTTCCATGCTTGCTGCGGCGAAAGTTTTCCCTGATCCGGTCAAAAACGACAATGGTGTCGTTGAGAGAGTATCCGATCACTGCCAGCAGCGCCGCCAGTACGGCCAGCGAAAAATCAATCTGGAAAATCGAAAAAATGCCAACTGTAACCAGCACATCATGCACCAGCGCGGCCACTGCACCCACCGCAAAACGCCACTCAAAACGCCAGGCGACGTAGATCAGTATTCCGATCAGCGCATAAATCATGGCCAAGCCGCCCTGCTCGGTCAATTCCTGCCCGACCTTGGGGCCGACAAACTCAACTCGGCGCATCTGCACAAAACACTCATCCACGGACTGATCAGCTTTCCGACAATTCTGCACGTTCTCAGTTGCAGTTTCGACCAGTGTTTCGGAGTATGGAGCCCGAAGCGACTCGACCAGTTCAGAACTCAGTTGCGCGGCGTTGCCGCTTCGCTCCGAGGTCGGGACGCGCACCATGACATCGCGCGTGGTGCCAAAATACTGGACAGTTGCGTTCTCAAAACCCGAATCGGACAGCTGCTGGCGAAGATCTTCAACGCCGACTTGTTCGGCGTAACGCACTTCCACTAAGGTGCCGCCCGTGAAGTCCAGACCCCAATTGATACCTTGAATCAACATCGAGCCGATGCCGGCTGCAATGATCACAGATGAGACAATTGCGGCAATCCGCCTATGGCTGAGAAAGTCAAAATTCAGGTTGGCTTTAATGAGTTCCATCGAATTCATCCCTAGATGCGCAGTTCCGCAACTCGCCGCCGACCGCCGTAGACCAGATTGACAACGGTACGCGTGACCAAGATTGCCGTAAACATTGAGGTTACAATGCCGATGGCCAGGGTCACGGCAAAACCCTTGATCGGCCCCGTCCCGAAATTAAACAGCACAATGGCCGCAATCAAGGTGGTGATATTGGCATCAACAATGGTTGAGAAAGCCTTTTCGTAGCCGGCCGCGATACTGGTCTGCGGGGTATTGCGATTCCGCAGCTCTTCGCGAATGCGCTCAAAAATCAGTACGTTCGCATCGACTGCAATACCGACTGTCAGAACAATGCCTGCGACACCGGGCAGCGTCAAGGTCGCCTGCAGCCCGGACAAGACCGCGACTATCAGCACGAGATTCAACCCCAGTGCAAGATTCGCAACCAGACCAAACACCCGATAGTAGATGATCATAAACACCAAGACGATCAAAAAGCCCACCAGCACCGACTGCAGTCCCTTGGCAATGTTTTGCTGCCCAAGACTTGGACCGACGGTTCTTTCCTCAATGATATCAATCGGCGCTGCCAGTGCTCCGGCACGCAGCAAAAGCGCCAAGTCGCGCGCCTCGGTCACGCTGTCCAGTCCCTCAATCTGGAAGCGCCGTCCGAGTTGATCTCGGATTACCGGCGCTGTGATCACTTCCTCAATAACCTCCTTGACCCGAACCGGACTGCCATTGTCGTCAAGCACCGCCAGACCTTGCTGGTCGCGCTGCACTTCGGAACGGGTTTCAAGATAAATGACACCCATACGGCGACCAATGTTCTCACCGGTTACTTTCTGATTGATGGAAGCGCCGCGCGCATCCAGCGTAATGCTGACGATCGGGCCGCCGGTCAGCGTATCAATGCTGGCCGCTGCGTCAACGATGTTTTCCCCCGAATAGACCAAGGAGTTCTTGAGCAGAATCGGGCTGCCATCACGCATCGAGTAGAGCTTTGATCCCAGCGGAACAGCGCCGCTGGCCGCTGCCGAGTGATCATGCTCCTCGTCGACCAGGCGAATTTCCAAAGTCGCAGTGCGGCCGAGAATGCGCTTGGCTCTCGCTGTATCCTGCACGCCGGGCAATTGCACTACGATGCGATTATCGCCTTGACGCTGGACGACCGGTTCGGCTACGCCCAATTCATCAATCCGATTGCGCAATGCAACGATGTTCTGCTCGACCGCAAAACGCTTCAATTCATCTGTTTCGCTTGCAGCAATCGTCGCCTCGAGATACAACTCTCCGTCACGCTCGAAATCACGGGTCTCCAGCTCCGGCAATTCATCGTCAATGACATCCTGAGCCGCGTCCAGCTGGACGCTGTCCCTGAATTTGACTTCAATGCCGCCGTCTTCGCCACGGCGCACGAATGCGTATCGCACACGCTGCTCACGCAAGACGCTGCGCAGCGCATCAACGTAACGCTCTTCGGCTCGGGCGACCGCACTGTCGAGATCCACTTCCATCAAAAAGTGAACTCCGCCACGCAAATCGAGGCCCAAGTACATCGGCGCCAGACCAAGCGAATTGATCCACCCGGGTGAGGCTGGCACCAGGGTCAGGGCAACCGTATACTGATTCCCCAAAATGTCCTGCAGCCTGTCTCTGGCAGCAAGCTGATCTGACGTGTTCGCGAAACGTACGCGAACACCTTTGTCGTCGGCAATCGTGCCCAGGGACTCGATCTGCTCCCGCTCAAGGACTTGCTCGACCTGCGATAACAGGAATGTACTGACTGCGGTCGTCCGCGCTGCGCGGATTTGCACACCGGGATCATCGCCGAACAAATTCGGCAATGCGTAGAAAATGCCTGGAACGATTACAGCGGCGATAATCAGATACCGCCACCAGTGATTCAGATTCATCTATTCGGAGGTATCTGATGCGGCGTCGGATTCGGATTTCGGAGCTTTTTTTCTTCTCTTCTTGCCGCCGGATGCAGGGGTATCGGGTGATTTCAATGTGTCTTGCGGCACCACTTGCGCGATCGCCATGCGCTGAACCTGAACGACTACACCGGCCGCCACTTCAAGGCCGATGAAATTATCGTCCACGGATTTGATCTTGCCTAAAGTGCCGCCATTGGTCACAACCTCATCGCCGGTTTGCAGCGATTCGACCATTTGTTTATGCATTTTGGTTTTTTTCTGCTGCGGGCGAATTAACAGAAAATAAAATAGCACAAATATCAGGACGAGTGGAATCAGGCTGACGAAGCCGCCACCGGCCTCTCCACCCGTTTGCGCCAATGCATCAGCAATAAAAAATTCCATGAATTTCACCACCAAGAATGAGGTTCGTAATTAGGCGGCTAATGTTACCACAATTGATACGCGAATAGCGATTTCCCTGTTCTCTGAATTGGGGGGTGTATGAGACAATTTGGAGGAGTCAATTCTCTGGCTCCAAAACCAGATAAATGTTTCCTGTCTAGTCACTGGCTCTGCACTGCCGGAACACTGATTATTGGAAGAAAAAAAATATATTGAAATATTATCAATTACTTGTAATTTTCATTCCCTAATGTTTCTGATGATGCAAGATTCAGAAGCTCAGAGATTTTGACCAAAAAGCATCTTCACACGCAGTACTAGGCAGATTGGCGCAACTGGCGCCAAAGCAAATAGATTAAAGCATGCGATTCGGATTGGCTCTAGCCATTCTGATTGCCTCTCCTCACATGCCCCAGACGGTCACCCTGCGGGTGCCGGCTGACGCCTCGCGGCGGAACACCTTCTCATCCCAGGAGCGCTCCGCCGCGCGGTCAAAGACCACCAGATGGCCAGCGGCCGCCCCGCATCGCTCCATGTAGCCGCCAAGCTGAGCCAGGCCCTCCCCGATCGTGCGCTCCAGGCCGCCGCGGCGCACCTTGCACTCGATCACCTCCCTTTGCCGCTGCGGACCCCACTCGACCAGCAGGTCGGTGCGCATCCTTCCCAGCCCGTACTCGCGCTCGATGCGACCGCCGGCGTTGACCACCCGCTGCAGAAAAGCCTGCAGCATCAGCTGCGGTCCCGCCTCCTTATAGTCAAAGCACTCCACCCAGCGCTCGGAGTGCTCTCTGAAGAAAGCCTGGAACGACTCCATCAGCCTGTCCATGATCAGCTGTCCGTCCTCGACAAACCAGGCGGTCTCGTGCGGGATGAACCAGTCGGCATCGGTGACCAGCTCGCGCGGAATCACCTCGCGGTAGATGGCGTTGGCAATGCGCACCGGCTTGTCCGGCGCGATCAGCCCCAGGTCCCGCACATACTGCACATCGTCAGCGGTGAAAGCGCCGGTCTCGGCGTGGCTGACCAGCGGCTCGATGACCCGCCTGACGCGGGGCTCGCGCAGCTTGTCCGCCAGCTGGTCCAGATGCGTGTCGCGGCGCCGGATCAGCGCCTCGCGCGCATCAATCACATCATCGTGCCCGATGGTGACGCTGCGATCCCTGACCCTTGCCAGCGCCTCATCCGCCAGCGCATTGACCAGCCACGGCTGGCCTGCGGTGGAGTCCCATACCTCGGCCAGCGCCTCCGCGCTCCACTTCTGTCCGGTGTGTTCGGTGTGCTGGCGCAGCAGGGCGCGGGTCTCGGCCTCGGTGAAATCCCCCATCCGCAAGGACTTGGCCTTGATGTTGAAGGCGCTGCCGCCGGTGATCACCGCCTTCTCGGCGGCGGAGTGGATGCGGTAGTCTCTGACATCGCGGATGCCGCACAGGATCACGCACTGCGGAAAGTGCCTCGGCCGCTCGGCATAGCCGGCGCGCAGCTGGCGCAGCACCGAGATCAGCGTGTCGCCGACCAGGGCGTCGATCTCGTCAAGCATCACCACCAGCGGCCGGGAATCGTCCCGCGCCCAGCGCCGCAGCACCTCGCGCAGCGCATCATGTGCGCCGGACTCCTCAAGAATGCGCAGCCAATTGTCCTCGACAAAACGGTCATCAAGATGATCTGCTGCCGAGCTGGACAAGACACTGAGAATGGCCCGCATGGCCGCCGGCACGTCCTCGCGCGCCGCCTGGGCGCCCTCAATGTTCACATACACGGCGCGGCAGCGCCCCGTCTCGTTGAGCTCTTTCATCAACGCGCGCAGCGCCGAGGTCTTGCCAGTCTGGCGCGGCGCGTGCAGGATGAAGTACTTCCAGCTCTCGATCAGGCCAAAGACCTCATCGCGGTCCACGCGGTCCAAAGGCGCAATGTGATAGTTGTTTTCCGGCACAACCGGGCCGGCAGTGTTGAAAAATCGCATGACAGTAGATTATAGTAACCGATTCTGCGCAGCGGGGAGCATCACTTGAAAAAAGTTTCGTTATCAGGGAGAAAGCATATCGAACAACTTCATGAAAACACAAACAACTCGAATCAATATCCCAGTCAAAATCAATGCTGAATGTACGCTAAGTTATCATAAACGAGACGAATTAAATCTATCAAACATCTATCTATCAGCATTGAAAATCGCCGCAAATTGCAGAAATCTTATTCGAGCTTGCAACTGAGAAATGACTGAATGCAATGTCGCCAATCGCACCGTTTTCTGCCGAGACAATTTGGATGTCCTGCAAAATATAAACTCTCAGTGCATTGATCTGATCTATCTCGACCCGCCGTTCAACAAGAACAGGATATTCACTGCACCCATCGGTTCAAGTGCAGAAGGTACCAAATTCAAAGACATTTTCCGAGAAGAGGATTTAAAGGAGGAGTGGCTATCCACAATTTCGGAAGATCATCCCGAGCTTTACAACTGTCTCAACGGAATAAAAGGCACCGGCAATCACTACAATTTCGCTTACTTGGCTTACTTGGCTATCCGGCTGCTGGAATGTCATCGTATATTGAAGCCGAGCTGCAGCCTATACCTGCATTGCGATTCGACAATGTCTCATTACTTGAAAGTTGTAATGGATTGCATATTCAGCGAGCAGAAGTATCAGACAATAATCACTTGGAAGAGAACTTTTGCGCACCGTGACAGAGTTTTTGCGAACGCATCCGACAATATCCTGTTTTATGGCAATGCCTGCGAACTGAAAGATGAAATCTACGTGCCGCTCAGCGCCGAATACATTGCAAAACACTTCAAGCATATCGATACGAGAGACCGGTATCAGCTGATCACCCTCACAGGAGCAGGCAAATCCTCTGGCGAAAGCGGCATTCCATGGAGAGGAGTCGATCCAACGAACTCGAACAGACATTGGTCACCTCCGAAAACAGGCAGAGTGGCAAAATGGATTGAGAACCACTACATTGCAGATTATCGCAGATCAAAGGCATCCATGACCGCTTAGAGCCGCTTCACAAGTCGGGATTTGTGTATTGGCCAAGGGACGGCAATGGGGTGCCAGGCTGAAGCGGTATCTGATGGGTGAAGACGGTCAGATACCGACGAATATCTGGACAGACATTCCTCCAGTTGAAAAAAAATCGCTTGAGAACGCAGATTATCTCACTCAAAAGCCATTGGCGCGGCTAAAACGAATTATTCATGCCAGTTCCAATAAAGATGATATTGTTCTTGACCCATTCTGTGGATGCGCTACCGCTTGTGTTGCATCCAAACAACTGGATCGTCAATGGATCAGAGTTGATGTCTCGATCAAGGTCTATGGACTCGTAAAGAAAAGACTATATATTGAGGCAGTCAAACCCGATGAGCTTTGGCAGACCGAGGTTCACATGAAAACCTATACGCCGAAACATACCGACTTGAGCGTTGGCTACACAGAGAAGAAGTTTGTCTATGTCATATCTCACCCAAATAATCCAGGCGAGTATAAAGTCGGGATTACGAAAAACTGTCAGTCACGACTTAACGCATACCAAACCTCGGATCATGAGCGCCAATTCAAGCCGGAGTTTATGCTGGAAACGCTTTGTTTTCGAGAAACTGAAGCCTTTGTTCACAACAAGTTTCCGAACAGGCATGAATGGGTGCAAGCAGAACTGGAAGAAATCATTAAAGAGATTAAGGCGTTCAAGCCGGCTGAGTCGCAAGACTTGCACTCGCTGTGTCTGTTTGGCGAAGCACATGAAGAAACCGAAGAGAACAAAGAAGGCAGCAACCAAACGGAATTATGAACAAAGATGTCTGAAAGTCTGGGTAGAGACTCATTCCGACTTTGTCAGGGAGGAAAACAGCCGTGCACCGCGGGTCTTCTTGACTTCGGCATGAGTCGGATCAGCTACATGAGCTTGACTTCCGGCTGCGGCACGAGGGGTAGTTCACACAGTCTAAAAACTGGCCATACTTTCCGCTTCTTTTGACCAGCCAGCCATCAACGCATTGGCCGCACCGATCATACTTGGCACCGCATTGGCACTGGCTGACCGTTGAATTGGTCTCGCTGGGTACTGGCAATCCAATGCCGCAAGCCGAACATGCAGGCAGGCTGGCATCGCAATTGTCCCAATGCTCGCAGACGTACCGATTCTTTCTGGACAACAGCATTTGTCCGCCGCATCTGGCACATGCATACCGTTTTGTCTGAGCAAATCCATGCTCTGACACACCATATCGCTCGTCGCTAAGCAACTCTTCCACAAAGCTTGAAGGCCGGTCTTTTCGCGCAAGAACGGCGACTGACTTTCGGGCGCGTGTGAGCGCCACATAAAACACACGACGCTCTTCTGCATGCTCGAATTGTTCCTGCTGCGGAAGCACAATCCACAAAATTGGATCATCAGTCATTTCTGACGGCAAACCATGTCTCCCCTTGTCCGCGCCAAGAATGATTACGTGATCGGCCTCCAGCCCTTTCGATGAGTGAATCGTCTTGAACGATACCGACAAATGACGGTGGCGTCGGTTGATTTCCTCTAAGTTTTTCGGCTTGAGGCCGTTGTATCGCCCCAGCAGCAGAACAGTTGACGCGCGGTGATTGAAGTCTTCCGCTATGCGATCCAATGCCGCATGAAGCTGCTCGCCATAATGTGTGCCTCGGTTCCAGAAAATTGAAATTGCGGGTATGGCGGCGCAATCCGCAGGGACAACATTTTTTTCGATCTGCGAGGGATTCTGGAGAACAAAACGCCGGGCCGGATATGCAATTCGGTCCACACATCGGAAAGTGCGCTCAAGTTTCACCGTGCGAGAGACACCTGTACTCTGACCGATCTGGCCACCGAAATTTGATCCAAAATAATGCATCAGACTTGTATCGGAGCCCGCAAACCGGTATATCGACTGCCAATCGTCGCCCACAGCAAATATGCGCGTGTCGGGATGCTGCGCCTTCATCGCCATCAGCAGGCTTGCTCTTGTCGCCGAAATATCTTGAAACTCATCAACAAGCAAATGCCGAAAACGGCTTCGATAACGATTTTCCCGGATATATCGAGCTGCTCTGGCAATCATATCCTCAAAATCAATTTGATCTCCCAGTCGCTCTTGATACTTTTGAAAAACACACTCGAAAATATTCAGAAAAGCAAGTTCTCGATCACACCTGCTCCATTGATTGATTTTGGAACGACAATCCGCTATCGTCTGACCTGAGCCTTTGAAATGCCGAAGAAAGACAACCATCATCTTGGTGAAGTCGTCAAATTCACCGCTGCTGCTGAGCAGCGCAAGAATCCGCTTCATCGAAACCGGCTTGAACTCCACATAAGGCGCGAGCTTTTCTTCCAAACTGGACAACAGCTGTCCTTCAGAGTTTTCGTAGCTGAAAGTCTCTATGAGCGTTGTTTCGAATTTCTTGTGCACCTGCCGTTTCCAATCCATCTGCGCCAGATATCTCTCTCGATCAACATAAGGTGCAGTAGTCAGAACCTCATCGCCCTTATCGCCCGTCTCTCGCCGAACTCCGAAGTGCTCAATATAGATGCCGCTTTCGACCAGCCGAAAATCGGGTGTGTACGGTTTGCCCTTCAATTCGGGCGGCTGATGCTCGTATACGGGCTCGTATTCGTAGACAATGCCGCTCATACACAGCCAGTTGGCGATCATCAGCTCCTCAAAACTGCGAACCTTCTCGCCATTCAGTGTTCTAAGTTCGTAAGCTTCGACATAGCTGAGGTATTCATGCCGGGTGCTGAAATCCCATTCGGACTTGGCAGGCAAAAAGAATTCCGTAAACCAGCGGAACAGCAGTTTGCGGATCCGCCGTTCGCTTTTGGCCAGCTCAACGAGAATTTCTCGAATTTGCTTGAACAGTAATTTTTCGTCGCTAGCGGAACTCGCGAGCAATGGCTTTTTCTGCTCTACCGCGGCGATAATCTCATAGCCCAAGCTATGGAATGTGGCTACGGCAACATCCTCTTCGCAAATCTTGGCAATTCGCTCAGACATTTCTTTAGCGGCATCTTTCGCATACGCCATCAACAAGATTTGCTCCGGCGCTCGAATCTGTCTTTTGATCAGGTACGCAGCCTTGGCGCTGATAACACTGGTCTTGCCCGACCCGGCTCCTGCCAAAACGAGGGTTGCATCCTCATCACAGATCACAGCATAGCGCTGCTCGTCAGTCAAGGACTGCGCTTCGACCGTATCAAAAAATTGAGACATCTCAGATATCTCCTTATCGATGAATTGACGCATCATCTTTTTGCGATGGCCATCTGGATCACGATGAAATTCGATGATCTTGCTGATGCACCGCTGATCAGCTCGAGCGAAGATCAGATCATGCGAACTCTTCGGCAGCACCGCAAGGAATTTCTCGGCCTCCCGCCACAGGGGTTGCACCTTGCTGGCGGCGGGGTATTGAGACGCATCGCTGAGCCGGTCAAGATCTTTGGCAAGTGCACGAATCGGTTCCAAATAACTTTCGACGTCCGCACGACGGCCGCGAATCCATGCATCGTTCAACGTATCGACAAAACTGGTTGCCTGGATACGGCTGACGCCCGCAAAGACAAACAGGCTTCCATCTTGCAGCGGCACTTCCACCGCCGCAGACAACAGCCTTGCACGGACGCGCGACAGGCCGGCAAGACTGGATAAATCAATTGTCCGAGGCTTTCGAGCCAGTATTGTGACTCGCTCGCTGTCAACCGCGAGTCCGTGACTGTTTGGCGCGAACGGCGCATGCCAAATCCTGCGGAAAAAACCGCGCTCGATTTTCATGCCTGGAGATTGCGGTTTCAAAGTACGGCAACCAAAACTAAAACAAAGCGCAAACTGCTTCGAGATATTGACCCAATACCGTCGATCAATGCGATTGAGCTGCGAAAATCAGCGCGTTGCATCAAAAAAATCCCCCAAGCCGAAACTTGGGGGATTTTTGAATATCAATCAGGAATCAAAAACAATTCCTGTGCGGGAATCAACTGTATCGATATGGCACACCGACCTTGTCCATCACGTCAGAGTACTGCCGAAAAGCATCAACAACCTTTCGAGTCCGCGGACTGATCGATGCCAATTCTTCCCAGAATTCCTTCGAGTCAGCCACTACCTGATCCCATTCTTCGGCCGGAATCGTGGTCAGTTCCATCTTCTCGCCCTCAACTCTGAGCGTCGCCTCTCCGCCCCAATACCAGACCTGTCGGTAGTAATGGGAGTCATTGCAAGACATGCGGAACAGTTCCTGCAAATTCTCAGGCAATGCATTCCAGCTGTTGGAATTTGCAAAGTACGAGCCGCACCAGGCACCTGTGACATTGTTCAGAAGCGCATAATTGCAAACATCCGCCCAGCCGACTTCATAGCATTCGGTGAACCCGCACCAGGCGACGCCATCCAGCTCGCCGGTGCCGATTGCAACCTCGATATCATCCCATGGCAGCGTGACAGGGATCAGTCCATAGCGAGACAGAAACCGTCCGGCTGTCGGTACGCCGAAGACACGCTTGCCTCTCATATCCGCCAGCGACCGAATCGGCTCCTTGGTGAAGATATGCAGCGGATCCCAAGCGCCAGCGCTGATCCATTCCACACCTTCGACCTCACCATAGGCTTCTGCCCAGACTTCGTCCAGCCCGTAATATTTGAACAGGACTGGCAGATCGAGGCTGTAACGGGTCGAAAACGGGAAGTAGCCGCCAAACACGCTGATGTCGACAGGTGAAGCCATCGTTGCATCGTCACTTTGGACTGCATCCAGTGCGCCAGACTGCATGGCGCGAAACAGCTCATCGGTCGGCACGAGCTGATCGGCATAATACAGCTCAATCTCCATCTGCCCATGGGCGATCCGGTTGAATGCCTCAATCTGAGGCAATACGACATGGACGCCCAGCGGTGCCCCGGAATACGATTGCAGGCGCCACTTGATCGGGTTGGTTTGAGAAAAAGCGTAGGGCGCCGTTCCAGCCGCCAGGATACCCGCGGTGCCCGTGCCCACATTCTTGACGAAATTGCGCCGTGTTTCGCTGACTGGCTTCTGTACCTTCTCTTTATCAGTCATATCAGTCTCCTCCAGACAATACTTGAATTTGATTCGCGCCTCTCAATCTGCTGCGGTGTATATTGATCGGCTAGCGCGCATAAACCTGCCCCGGCAGCCACAGCGCAATTTGCGGAAAAATCATGACTAAAGCAAGAGCTGCAATCATCACCAGAACAAACGGCCAGATCGATCGGTAAATATCCATCAGGCTGATCTCAGGGGGCGCCATCGCGCGCATCAGAAAAAGATTATAGCCAAAAGGCGGCGTCATGTAGGCAATTTGGCAGGTGATGGTATAAAGCACACCGTACCACACTGGATCAAAGCCCAATATCTTGACTAACGGAACATACAGCGGCGCGACGATAACCAGCATTGCGGTGTCGTCCAGAAACATGCCCATAAACAGATACGACAGCTGCATCATGATCAAAACCTCCCATGGCGAGAGGTTCCAGTTCGTGACAAAGAGCGTCTCGATGGCGCGAGCGGCGCCGATACCGTCAAATACAGCTCCGAAGCAAAGGGCCGCCAGAATGATCCACATGAACATGCAGGAAACGCCCAGAGTTTTGCGGATGGTCTCTTCCATGACTTTGAAATTCAGCCGACGCTTGGCCAAAGCCGCCAAGGTTGCAGCAGTCGCACCGACAGCAGAGCTCTCAACCAGGCTGGTAACGCCCATGACAAACAGCCCGGTCATGAAAAAGAAAATCAGAAACGGTACGATACCTGCTCGCAGCAATGCCAATTTCTCTTGCATCGGCATGTTTCTTTCCGAGGTGCTGATTGTCGGTCCCAAATGGGGCTGAATGCGGCACCGGATCACGATGTAAATAATGAACAAAGCGGCCATCAAAAAGCCGGGGATCGCACCGGCAAGCCACAGCTGTCCGACCGACTCCCTGGCGATCATGCCATAGAGCACCAGCACCACACTGGGCGGCACTAGAATCCCAAGCGAGCTCCCGGCCTGCACCACCCCGGTAATCATGATCTTGTCATAGCCGCGGCGCAGCATTTCCGGCAAAGCGATTGTTGCGCCAATGGCCATGCCTGCGACACTCAAGCCATTCATCGCCGATATCACCACCATCAGCCCGATCGTGCCAACGGCCAGCCCGCCTTTGAGCCCGCCAAACCAGACGTGAAACATCTGATACAGATCGTCTGCAATACCCGATTCCGAGAGGATGAATCCCATATAGATGAAAAGCGGCAGCGTCAGCAGCGGATACCATTTGAACAGCTTGAATGCCGCAGTGAACGGCATTTCGACCCCGCCGTCACCCCACAGCAGCAGCGCCGCAACCGTCGAGACGATTCCTATCGCCGCGAACACCCGCTGTCCAGTCAGCAGCATGGCTAGCATTGAACCGAACATGATGATGGCGATGGCTTCGTAACTCATGCCAGCTCAACCCCTTTGGCCTTGGCCAGGTCTTTAAAGAACGTGGATACAGCCTGCAGCAGAATCAAAACGATGCCAAAGACCATGATGACTTTGATTGGCACGACTGAAGGATTCCACATTGAAAACAGCCGCTGGTTGGTTTCAATTGAATAAATCGTACTGGAGACTGAACCGATCAGCAGCACGATCAAATACACCACGAGGAAGATCGCTGTACAGCAGTCCATGCGCGCTTTGTTGCGCTCCGAGAGTCGGTCATAGATTAGATCCATGCGCACATGACTGTGCAACTGCATTGAGTAGGCACCCCCCATAATGTAGTACGCTGCGAGGGTGAACTGGGCTAACTCGACACACCAAAACAGCGGAATCTGGATGACGTTGCGGGTAATCGCATCCAGAAGCAATGTTCCGATCATCAGAAAGATCAGGTACATTGCTATTCGGCCAAAGCGAGTGGAGAGGTAATCCACTACTTTGACATATTGAACAATCACTGAAGGCATCAGTTTTTAATGTCTGGGCGCCCGAAAATCGATGGAATCATGTTCCGTCGCTGTACGCGACGGAACCAGCGGCGAAATCTGTGCTAATAATACCCCAAAAGAATCAAAGGATTTAATGTGAGTGCAGAACTTTGAGACACTCGAACTGGCAAATCGTTCGAAAAGTGCACCGGCACGCAGTTTCATATCGTTTTCTGCAACTGCGACGACTGCGCAGAATCAAGAGTACGCCCAGGCTTGCGCCACACAAGACAGAGTGCTCAAAAACTCTGATTGTCTCCTCATATCTCGAGCGCTTTCGCCCAAATCCGAGCATCGCAGCTTGCCACAGTACTGCATTTGCAAACCTTTCATCCGAGCTCATGCTCAACCGTCTCCTGATCAATGCGACTGACCTGACAGCACACCGCGATGCTTCGTTGAGTCTTCCAGCACTGGCAAAAGACCCAGAACATCAAATCACGCTTTCAGCGAGCCGCACCGGCGCGTCAATCATTCCACTGGCAAAGATGCCGTTAATTGCATCAGGTCAATCCCAAATTCTTCGCATAGCTGCCCGAATGTACCGAGTTCGATTGACTGGCGAATGCGTTTCATCAGACTCTGATAGTAGTGCAGATTGTGAATCGTGCACAGTCTTGACACCAGCGGTTCGCGAATTCGATACAAATGCCGCAGATAGCTGCGGGTGTATTTCATGCAGACTGGACAAGAGCAGTTTTCATCCAGCGGCCTGAGGTCACTGGCATATTTAGCATTGCGGATCTTCACCACCCCTTCCGATGTAAACAGCCAGCCGTTTCTGGCATTGCGAGTCGGCAGTACACAGTCAAACATATCAACCCCGCAGGCCACGCCGTAGACAATGTCAGCAGGTGTACCGACACCCATCAGATACCGCGGCCTCGATTGGGGCATCGCCGGCGCAACCGCCTTGAGAACGGCATACATCTGATCCTTGGGCTCGCCGACAGACAAGCCCCCTATCGCATAGCCGTCAAAGCCAATCTCTCCTAGCCGCCGCAGTGATGCATGGCGAAGGTCAGGATACATGGAACCTTGCACGATACCAAACAGCGCTCCATCGAGATTGGAGTAAGCTGCCTTGGATCGCTCCGCCCAGCGCATCGATTGCTCCATTGACTGTTTGGCCTGCTCAATGGTCGCAGGATACGGCGTACAGTCGTCAAAACACATCGCAATATCCGAATTCAAAGCGCGCTGCACAGCCATCGATTCCTCAGGTCCCAAAAAGACCGCAGCACCGTCAAATGGAGACTGGAAAGTCACACCTCTTTCCTCAAGCTTTCGACGTTTTGACAGACTGAACACCTGAAAGCCGCCGGAATCCGTCAGGATTGGATGATTCCACCCCATAAACTGATGCAGGCCGCCATGCTGTGCAATCAGCTCCGTACCAGGCCGCAGCATCAGATGAAAGGTATTCCCCAATATAATCTGCGCACCGATACCGTCCAAGTCGGCTGGCTCCATGGTTTTGACTGCGCCAAAAGTGCCGACCGGCATGAAGACCGGCGTATCCACCTGGCCGTGGGCCAGCCGCAGCCGACCGCGACGGGCATTGCCTTGAACTGCAATTGTAGAAAATTCAAGCATCACAAAGGCTTTCGCAGGGCAGATTCAAAATCATGGTGTTTCAAAAACAGCTTTACCGCCAAAACAAATAGTTCAAGAAAACTGAGGGCACGCTGATGCAAATATTATGCAACTTCCAAATCGCATTTATCGGCCTGGGCATTATGGGCATGCCGATGGCGCGCAACCTGAAGAGGGCCGGTGCGCAGGTGGCTGTCTACAACCGCAGCCCGCAGAAAGTTGCCCGGCTGGTCAAAGAGGGCTTTGCAGAGTTGAAAGAACCAAAAGATGCTTGTCGTGCAGATGTGGTCATCTGCATGCTGGCGGATACCGCCGCAGTCGAAGCAGTATTGTTCGCTGACAATGGAGTTGCGGCCGCTGCCCGCTCTGGCCTGACAATCATTGATATGGGCACCACTGCGGCAGAACCGACTCGCACGATGGCCAAAAAACTCAGCCGCCGCGGAGTGAAATTCATTGACGCGCCGGTTTCAGGCGGTGAGACGGGTGCCATCGAGGGCACACTGTCGATCATGGTCGGCGCTGCTGAAGACGATCTGCGAGCCGTACAGCCTATTTTCGAAATTTTAGGCTCGAACATAACCCACGTAGGCGGGGTCGGCTGCGGACAGATTGCCAAAGCCGCCAACCAGATGATCGTAGGCCTCACGATTCAGGCCATTGCAGAGGCTTTCGCACTTTGTCAAAACGCAGGCGCTGATCTCCAAAAGGTGGCCAAAGCTCTCGGCGGCGGATTTGCTGACTCGACGATACTCAAGGTGCACGGACAGCGCATGATTTCGGGTGAGTTCACGCCCGGCGGGAAGGTCTCGACACAACTGAAGGACCTCAAGCAGGCATTGGATTTGGCCAGCGACATGAATCTGGCGCTGCCAGCTACAAAATTATGCCGTGATCGCTATCAAGCGCTGATCGAAAAAGGAGACGGCCATCTAGATCACAGCGCTCTATTCCGACTCTACTGAGAAATGACCTTGAGCATCTTCTGCCGGGAAAACAGATCACTAAGCTCGCACTGCAACAGCTTTGCAATTGCCGTGGTACTGGCGCAATCTCTCAAAGCCGATGCGGTACCTGCAGGCATACGCGCATCCCATTGCGAGCTTCGCATAGCATGCAAATCTGAAAGAATTTCGGCCGTGTGCAGGATGGTTCTAATTTGAATTATCGATTCCGCATGAACAGCACTGCGGTTCTTCCAGCGAACAGCCCGGCAGCAATCTGGAGATGCATAGATTGCGGCTTGCAGTCATTTTTTCATTGCCAGGGACAGCTCTGGGCATCGTACTGGACGTTGAAGACCACCCGGCTGGCCGTAATCCTGCAGTTTTCTTCGTTTGAGTGTGCGACTACACTCTGCGGGCTATGACCGAAATATCTGTAGAAAGGCGTTTACTGACAAACTTGATTGCGCCTGGCCATCCAGCATTCAGAAGTGCGGACGGCAAATATGCGCGGCTCCCCTAGGCCAGCGGCTCATCCGCTGTGCAATCATCTTCTGGCGAAATCTCCGCCTTCATAAAACACTCGACTCGACCACTCAATCGCCATGCCTCCGGGCATGCCCTGACCAGTCGCTGCATGAAAGTGCAAGGCTCACCCTGAATCTCTGGCCGAGCCTTCGACTTCCGAGCTGGCCTTTTGTCTCAATCTGAGAATATTCTCTCCCTTGACGTGCCTTCCCCAATCCGACTACCGGAAAATCCGCCCAGCCGCCGCCAGCCGCAGTATTGAACTCATAGCAATTCTGACGGAATTACAGCTATCGTTAAATTTCAGACAATCCAGGGGATCACAGATGATAGACCTCATGGCACTCGGCGGCGCAGCTCTGAGCGCAGCGCAGAAAGAAACGGCGCAAATGGCGTTCTATGCGCTTGCGCCGAACACAAGGCGGGCGTACAGCGGCGCGGTCCGCAGGCTTGGCCAGTGGCTTGACGGCCGGAAGCTCGATGATGCGGCGCTGGTCGAGTACCTGCAAGACCGCTTCGCTGCGGGCGCAAGCCCCGCAACGCTGCGAATGGCCGTGTCCGCCGCCGTGTGGTATCTCAGCGCGCTTGAGCTGCCCAGTCCTTCGGGCAGGCGCACAAAGGCCGTCATGAAGCAGCTGAGCGAAAAGGGCACAGACCGGAGGCGGGGGCAGTCCAAGGCCATGACCTATGACCATGCGATCGCCATGCTCACCATCGGCCGCCCGCTTGACCGCGCCATTGTCGCCCTGGCGTTCATGGCCGAAATGCGCCGCTCTGAGATCACCGCGCTGCGCTGGGGCGATATTGAGGAGGCTGAGGACGGCATGCTGCTGATCCGCGTCCGCATCTACAAGACGAACCGCGCGGGCGGCGATAAAGACGTGCGGCTGCTGAAGAACGGATTTGCCCAGGCCGTGCGCGATCTGCGCGGAGCTGATCCGGATGCGCCGGTCATCGGGCTGGGGGCGCAGCGCATCAGCCAGCGGATCACTGCGCTTGGCACAATGACGGGCGTTCCATGCCATGTCACAGCGCACAGCGGGCGCGTGGGACTGGCCAGCGAATTGACGGCCAAGGGCGCAAGCACGACTGAGACCATGCTCGCCGGAAACTGGAAGACCGCCCGGATGGTCGCGCACTACTCCGCGGGCGCGGCTGCGAAGCGCGGGGCCGTGGCCAAGTTTCTCTAAACTCGCAATCGGGGCGTTCTATGCGCCCCTCACAACCATGAAAAAGGGCGGTTATTGTGCCGCCCTTTGTGTTTGTTAAGTGCAGTTGTCAGCATCCGCCCAACATACCGCCGCGGTCGGCCGCGAGGGTGAAGCGTTGCTGCGGCCCTAACGTGTAGGGGCGCGTGTCTGTGTGGTCGTAATGCATGTGAGGACTGCCCCCGTAAGAGCTGTCCGTACAAGTCCCACCGGATTCTACCCCCTCAATGCGGCTGCCTGCGTTCCACCAGCTTGGATGCCCGCCGCAGTTAGAATCTGCAGTAGTGCCATGATTGGTTCTCCACGTCACCGTGACGGGATCGGTCGCGCCCGGACTGCCATCGCAGTCGGCGCATCCGGCGATTGAAAACAGCACCTGGGTCGTTCCCCCGCTGCCGCCCTTTTGCCGGGCGCGGACGAAGGTGTCCCTGTTAGGAAGATCTACGACAACCGGGCTGTCTTGCCAGCTGCTGCCGGTATTGAACTCAATCGGACCGCTCCCGGTAAGCTGCACCTGTGGCGTCCTGTCACGGCTTTTCTGGGGATCGAACATCCCGCCGGTGCCGGTGATTCGGATTCGGGTTTCCTTGCCCATCATGCCGCAGCCGCTCAGGGCTGGCCCGGCGCTTTGCACTCTGACGACTCCCTCGCGCGGGGCGTATTGCGCCCACACCTGCCCGGCCATAAGCAGGGCCAGCATCGCGGCAGTTATTGCGGCTGATTTATGAGGGGGGGTAATGTCAATTAACAACTTAAGCATTTCTGATCTCCAAATGATTGTAGATTGCAATGATTGTAGATTGCAAAATTGTGAAAAGACTATAAGCAAGTCTGAATATGTTTTCTGATCAATTCGCGCATTCTTTTGCGATCGGATAACGATGCTCGCTCTGCATTGGTCTTGCAGCCGCACAGCGCAGGCCAGCCCTTCAAATCCGCCATGGAGCATTGCATGCAGACAGACATCCCAGCACAGGTTTCGCGTCACTTCCGCTTCTGCGACCTCATGCGCTCGCCGCGGACATCGAACACGCTCCGTGCGAACACCCGCCCGGGATAATCGATCCCCGCGATCCGCGTCTCGACCTTCACCCCCGCTTGACAGCACTCAGACCGACTGAGATTCGCCAAAGCCACCGGCGCTCCCACCCGAAAGCCATACGCCGCCGAGGTGGTATGGCCGATCAGCTCGCCGCGACTGAACACTGGCTCATGGCCAAGCGGCACAGCGCCATCATCGCCAAACAGGATGGACACAATGCGGTTTTCCAAGCCCGTCGACTGCTGGATTTGCAGCGCAGTCTTGCCGACAAAGTCTTTATCCCAATCAATCACAAATGAAAGTCCCGCCTCGATCGGCGTGATGCTCGAGTCCAGCTCATGGCCATAGGCAAGATAGCGTTTTTCGATCCGCATCGAAGATTGTGCGTACAGTCCAGTCGGCTTTGCGCCATGCGCGCATAGCTGATCGAACAGCGCCGCTGCGTCCTCGGCGCGGCACGTAATCTCCCAGCCGCTCTCGCCTATGTAAGACAGTCGCGCCGCCCAGACCTCAACTCCGCAAACAGCAAGCGAGCCGCATCGAAAATACCGCATCTGATCCAGCGCATCCGCACCGATCGCTCTGGCGATGGCGCCCGACCGGGGACCCGTCAATGCAATGACGGCGAATTCTTCTGTGACATCGAGAAGCTCGACCTTTTCCGCTTTTCTCCGGTTTCTTTTCAGCCATGAGAAGTCTCTGGCGATGGATGCCGTGCCGACATAAAGCCGGTAGTGCCGCTCAGACAGCCGCATCGCGGTCAAGTCGCTTTCGCAGCCGCCGCGCTCGTTGAGCATTGCGGTGTAGATGACACAGCCCGGCGGCCGATTCATCTGATTCGTGCACACGCGATTGAGAAAATCTGCGGCATCCGGACCGCACACATCAATTTTTCCCAGAGTCGACTGATCGAATACGGCGGCGCCAGTGTGCGCTGCATCGACCTCGCGGGCCACTTGTGCATGCCATTGCGGACGTGAAAATGTTAATTCCGGCTCATCTTGCTGGCCGAAATACAAAGCGCGCTCCCACCCGTAAACTTGCCCGAAATGCGCCTGAAGGTCATGAAACCGGTCAAACAGCGGCGGTTTTCTCAAGTTGCGCGCGCTGCTCCACTGCCGGCCTGGATAAGTGATTTCATAGTGCTTGCCCAAAACTTCAGGCACTCTCGAGGCGAGCCGATCGACGCGGTTGAAGATTGGATGAAAGCGCTTTGGATCCACTTCATGCAAGTCGAACGGCATAAAGCCCTTCTGTATGCAATGTGCGAGTGCCATGCCTGCGCCGCCTGCGGAAGCAACGCCGATTGAGTTCATTCCACAGGCCAGAAAAACCCCCTTCGTCTTGGCGCTCTCGCCCAGCATGAATCCGCCATCTGGAGTAAAGCTCTCCGGTCCATTGAGCAGCATCTTCACTTGTGCGGATTCCAAGATCGGCAGTCGATGCATCGCATTGCGCATCATCGGCTCAAAGTGTCCCCAGTCCTCATCCAGCAATTGAAACGCGAAATCTTCTCCTAAAAAATCTGGCGAGATGGATTTGCCCTCAGGCTCAAAACAGCCGACCAGCAATCCCCCGCTGTCGTCGCGAAGATATAGATGTCCATCATGGTCGGAGAGTGTCGGCAGATTGCCGCGGATGCCTTCAATGGGCTTGGTTAGCAGATAAAAATGCTCACAGGGCCAAAGCGGAACTGCACAGTCCGCCATCTCTCCAATCCGCCGGCTCCATAAGCCGCCGCAGATCGCAATTGCATCACAGCGAATCGCTCCTTGCAGCGTGATCACCTCTTTCACTTGATTGTTCTGAGTAACAATTCCAGTCACTGGACAATTCTCAAAAATTCGGGCGCCGCGAGATCGGGCGCCTTTTGTCAGAGCCAGACACAAATCAGATGGACTGACGCGCCCGTCGCCGGGTGCCCAAACTGCGCCAATGACATCATCAAGGTTCACAAAAGGCCATCTCTCCCGAATCTCGCCAGCGCAAATCGGAGCCGCTGGCACACCGAACAAATGCGCCAAATCCTTCTGACGCTTGATATGCGTCAGTCGGTCTGGATGGGTTGCAATTGAGATGGAACCCTCGTTAATCCAGCCTGTGCTTTGCCCGGTCTCAGCCTCCAAAGTCGAATACAACTCGATCGAATACTGAATCAGCCGAGTCGCATTCTGCGTCGATCGCAAAGCGCGAACTTGAGCGGCTGAGTGCCAGGTAGTTCCAGACGCAATCTGATTGCGCTCCAGCAATATCGCATCTTTGATGCCGAGCTCAGCGAGGTGGTACAGAATCGAGCAGCCCATGACGCCGCCGCCGATAACGACAACTGGAGCATGCGCAGGAATCGTCATTGACTCAAAATCTGTGCTTCGAATCAATCGCTTGCCGCCGCCGTCCCGGCGCTGCCAGCCGCGACGCTTCCGCCAGGGAAAGCGCCGGCCGCTGCTGGATCACTGGCCGCAAAAACAGCCATCAGGCAATGGGCAAGCCTGCCGGTTGACTGCATCTGAGACTGGCAATGCGCCGAATCGGTGCTTCCAGTTCTTTTTTCGCAGAGCCAGCTCCATAGCGCGCCTGATCGCATCAGCCCACAAGTCCCAGCATCTGCGGCAGCCAGAGAGTCAGTGCTGGGAAAATTCCCAAGGTGAGCACAATCACAAAAATAAGAGCCAAAAACGGCATCAGCTCCCGCGACAGCTCCCACAGATCGACTTCGCATATGCTGGCGATGGCAAACAGGACATTGCCAATCGGCGGAGTGCACAGGCCAATCATGCAGTTGACCATCACCATGATTCCAAAGGTCAGAGGATGAATTCCCGCAGCCTCAATAATCGGCGCAAAAATCGGCACGAACAAGATAATGACAACCGAAGGCTCTGTCCAGAACCCCAGTGCCAGAATAATCAGATTGATGGTCACAAGAGTCAGCAATGGCCGCTCCTCAAGAAAAGACAGCCAGTCCCGAACAAGTCCTGGAACATCTTCGAGAGCGAATACAAAACTGACCATGGAGGCCATCGCGATAATAATCATCAGCTTGCTGGTCTCAATTGCAGAGCCGCGCAAGGCTGCCATCACATCACTGGCGCCGATCGCGCGATAGATCACACATCCAACGATCAGCGCATAGGCAGACGCCACCGCCGCCGCTTCAGTCGGTGTCATGATACCGCCCAAAAGCGCACCCAGAATAATGACGGGCATCATCAGGGCCAGCGCCGAATTGGCAGATATGCCGATCGCTTCCTTTGGAGAAATGCGGGTCATGCGTCTTGGATACTTCCGATAGGTCGACTTCAACGCAACTACAAATGAGCACGTCGCCGCCATCAGCACCCCGGGAATAATCGCACCGGCAAACATAGCTGCCACCGACACATCCATGACGGACGAGTAGAAGATGATGAGAACGCTCGGCGGGATGATCGGCCCGACGAGAGAGGATGCGGCGGTGACCGCAGCGGCGAATGCACGGGAGTATCCCGCCTTTTCCATATTTGGAATGAAAACTTTTCCAAGCGTCGCCACATCGCCGACTGCGACCCCGGTGATGCCCGCGAAGAGAAGGCTGGAAGCCACATTCACTTGGGCTAGTCCGCCCCGCAGGCGCCCGACCGTCAAGTCAGCCAGTCTGACCAGCCGGTCGGACATGCCTGAGCGGTTCATCAGGTCTCCTGCGACCAGGAAAAACGGGATTGCGGTCAAAATAAAATTGTCCAGCCCGTCAAAAACCCGACCGGGCAGAGCAAAGACGATGGCTTCCATGCCGCCGAACACAAAGTACAAGAGACAGGGAAGCCCCATGCTTAGCCAGATTGGCATCCTGATCAGCAACAGCGCCAGGAACAGCATCAGAAAAACTTCAATGCTGATGTCGGTCTCCCGTCACATGACTCTCCGGTTCAGGCAGGATTCTCAGCACCCCCAGCAGGCTGCGAAGAGCGGCAATGCTCATCAGCCCCATGCTGATCGGCACTGCAAGATAAATCCAATTCATCGTTATCCCAAGCGCCGGCGAGCGTGTTACGCTCACCACCTCAAGGTAGGTCCATCCGCAGACACACAAGGTGACTGTGAACACGATCGTAAGAACCTCAACGGCCACGCTCAGCGCCCGCTGCAGCGGCACTGGCAGCCGCGCAGTAACCACATCGACCGCAATATGCTGCCGCCGCCAAAGCGCAACTGTCGCGGCAAACAAACTGATCCAAATCATTAAAAATCGAACCGCCTCCTCAGCCCATAGCAGCGAGTTGCTGAAGCCATAGCGCAGAATGACCTGCGCCACCATGATGACAACCATGACGGCGAGGAGTATCGACGAAAAGCGAAGCAAGAAAGATGTCGCGCGGTCCAAAAGACCGTCAAATGCACGAGCGAAGCTTCTCATCTACATCCGGATCAAGGCGCTCGTCATTAAAGCTGAGCACAAGGCAGCCGAGAAAGTTCCTGCCAAAAATGACAATCGGCGCTCAGGGCACGGCTAGTACTCATCGTGTTTCTGCTCGATGGACGCGACTTCAGAAATGACGGCATCAATCAATTCGGCATTCTCGATGTTTTCACGCAGCCACTGAATTGCCGGATCCCTCGTGGCATCACGGAACAGATCTCTTTCCTGCGGAGTTGGGCTGTGGATCTCTAAGCCAAAATCCTCGAGATACTGCAGAGATTCGCTTTCATATTCAAGAATCAGCCCTCGCGTTGTTGCCTGCGCGATGGTCGCGCCCTCAACCACAATCTGCCGCAGATCTGCCGGGAGCCCGTTGAGCCAATCCTCATTGAACACGCCGGCCGAAATCGCATAGACATGACCGTCCAAGATCATGTAGTTCTGCACTTCCTCGAGACGCGGGATGCGAAAGGTGTTGATCGGGTTCTCCTGCCCGTCGACAACCCCCGTTTGCAAAGCTGTGTACAGCTCCTTCCAAGCGATCGGCGTAGCCGAGGCACCAAGACTTTCGACCATAGCCACATGCAAAGGAATGTTCTGCACACGAATCTTCAGCCCTGCCATATCTTTTGGCGTGCGGATGGGCCGAACATTGTTTGAAAAGTGCCGGAAACCGCCATTTTCTGACCATGCAAGCACTCGCAGCTCGGTCTCCTCAGCCATCTGGTCCATCAACCTCTTTCCGATCGGCCCGTCTAGCAGATCATGAGCAACTTGCCGGCTTTGGAACAGATAGGGAATGGACATCACCTGCAAGGAAGGAAACACTTGGTTGATGTTTCCATCATTGGCATAAGTCATCTCAAGCGCACCGGCGCGCACCTGCTCAAGCATGGCTTGGCCTTTTCCGAGCTGGCCGTCTGGAAACATGCGTACGTCAATGCGACCGTTCGAGGCCTTTTCGATATGCTCCTCCATCTTGAGCAGACCTGCCCAAGCCGGGTGGCTTTCATCGGCTCTGTTAACGTAGCCGACTTTCAGCGTGAATTCCTGCGCAATAGCTGATCCAGAAAAAAGACCCGCCAGAACCAACATTGCAACTAGTAGTTTTTTCATTTCTTTCTCCAAATTGAGTCAACATTATCAAAATTTTTTCGTCAATTCAGCAGTACATCAAGCTGTCAAGTCGCATAGACAATTCCCAGTTTTCACTTCGCTTATGTGAGCCGCATGGATATTTCCGATTCAATGGACTACGCAGATTACGGAGCGAAAGCGACCAATCGCAGCTGTCCTAACCGCCAAATCAATTCGATCCAGTTTCTGCAGTCGTCAATTTTACAATACAGTGTTTCAGTGCTTGCCCTGAAACTTGCGCCGCACGGATATTCTTGCTTGCCAGATACGAGGCATGACAATCATTTCTTTCATGCCGCCAGCGCCAGCGTGCTGTTCGTGACCGAAACATCGACGCCAAGACAATTCTTCTCAGCCATTTGCTGGCATTGAGCGGAACTCATTTCAATTGGAAACTCATACCCGCCGCACAGAGTGCGGTGCTATACTTCCCTTCGTGGCCACATCAAGTTCATAGATCTTGGCGTATTGTGCCATACAGCAAATCCGTTGCCTTTCGGCCTGATTTTTCTGGGATTTGTTTCCACTTTAGTTGAATGATCTCGCCGTCAAGATCGCATGAGCAATGCTGACTTGCGGTGATTCTTTTTTTGATCAGAGGATGATTCGTTATGAAATTTAGAAAATTATCGATGCTCACGGCGCTCATCGCGCTGTTTGTGGGCAGCACTGGTATCGCATTCGCCGAATGTACCAACGATGTCTGGAACAAGGTGATGGAACGTGGCAAAGTGGTAATCGGTGTCAAAGCTGACTACAAGCCTTGGGGCTACCGGGACTCCGATGGCAATATCGTTGGCATGGAAATCGACATGGCAATGGATGTCGCCAAGACCATGGGGGTGGATGCAGAGCTCGTTGCAGTTCAATCCTCGAATCGCATGCAGTTCCTTGAGCAAGGCAAAACCGACATGTTCATTGCCACCATGTCGGATCGTGAGGATCGACGCAAAATCGTTGGCATACCGTCCCCCGCGTACTATACGTCGGGCACCAACGTGATGTCCCCCAAAGCGCTCGGATTTACTGAATGGGAAAATTTGCGCGGCAAGAAAGTTTGCGGAAAGCAAGGCGCTTTTTACAACAAAATCGTCACCGAGCGCTATGGAGTAGAGATCGTTGCTTTCACCGGCAATGCCGAGGCAAAACAGGCGCTGCGAGACAAAAAGTGCGTTGCGTGGGTCTATGATGACTCGTCGATTGGATCGGACCTGGCATCCGGCGACTTCGATGAGTTTGAAATGCCCTTGGCATCCGAAGACGACAATCCTTGGGGATTGGCAGTACCGCTCGCAGAGCGTGACTGCGTTTTTGGAAGATTCATGTCCGGCATGATTTTCAACTGGCACCAGAGCGGACAGCTCATTGAATGGGAAGCCAAATGGGGAATCAAGCCCACCGTCTACTTGGCTTCAAAGAAAGAGCAGTACAAAGACTGGCTGGCCGAATAGTCCATAGGATCACCCGCTGGCGCTGACCTCGTGCGATCAGCGCCAGCGGGTTTGATTTTGCAGCACAGGCAGCGAAGGCCAATCCGATGATTGAGGTCATCTCTTCGTTTTTTCTGCAGCTCGCTGACGAGCACCCTCGCTGGAACTTCATTTTCTTCTATGATGCTTTCCAGTGGAACCGGCTCGTCGACGGATTGCAAATGACCCTCCTTCTATCGGTCGCCTGCGTTCTTTTTTCGGTCGTAATCGGTGTGGTTGGCGCCTGGCTTCAGGGAACACATCGGGTATGGCTTCGGCTTTTGGTACAAGGCTACATTCAATTTTTTCGCAATACCCCGCCTTTCGTTCAGCTGCTTTTTTTCTACTTTGCATTAGGCCAGATCACTCCCACCATCACCGGTCCCGATGGCTGGACAGAAGTGCCCATCATCTCCAATGTCGGATGGGCGATCATCTCGCTTTCATTTTTTGCCGGCGCCTTCAATGTTGAGATTTTTCGCGCCGGCATTGAGGCCGTCCCCGAATCAACACGCGAGGCAGCTGACTCGCTGGGCTACTCAAGGCTGCAAGCCTACACCGAACTGATTCTGCCGCTGGCATTTCGAGTTTCATTGCCGGCGCTCAATAACAATCTGGTGAATCTGGTCAAAACCACAACGCAGGCCATTGGCATTGCCGTACCGGAGCTGCTTTATCAATGTGTCGGGATTTGGAATGACTATCCGAGCGCTCAATACCCGACCATGCTGGTTCTGTTTGTTGTGTTCATCGTACTGGTTGGAATTCTGGTCGCCGGCATGCATCGGTGGGAAAAATCTCTGCGCATTCCGGGATACGGTGCAATTTGATGCCTAGACCGAAAATCATGGGCATTGACTCGGAAACAAAGACCGATCTGCCGGTCCTGCTGCCTTTTCGCTATCGCCGGCCCGATGAGGTCGATCGTGTTTTCTTCTCCAGCT
The DNA here is from genome assembly GCA_965200545.1 of Arenicellales bacterium. Classification (GTDB taxonomy): domain Bacteria; phylum Pseudomonadota; class Gammaproteobacteria; order Arenicellales; family JAJDZL01; genus JAJDZL01. The sequence continues at coordinate 167,980 of CBDAUJ010000004.1, forward strand.
GGCTGGCATCCGTCTCCCCGCGTGCAATGGCAGCGCTCGCTGCAGTCCTGCTGGCCTGGCCCATGCTGGGTCTGGCGGCAGGCTACAGTTATCTTGATGCGACGCAAGCCCTGCTGAAGTGGATGCCCTTTCTTGTAAAAAGCGGTTTTCTATTCAATGTCGTCATTTCGCTGCTGACCATGCTGATCGGCACGGCGGCGGGTGTCATGCTGGGTTTAGCTCAGATTTCTTTATTCAGGCCTGTTCGGATTGTCGCCGCATTCCTCACGCAGCTGTTTCGCAATTCGCCGTGGCTGGTGCTGCTGTTCATTGTATTGCTTGCTCTTCCGTTTGAGATTGAGATTGGCTCAGTCAGAGTCGACATCCCCGATTGGATGAAAGCAGTATTCGGCTTGTCGCTGCCGATTATGGCGAATATTTCCGAAGTTGTACGCGGCGCTGTCCAATCAGTCCCGACCGGTCAGTGGGAAGCGTCCGAATCTTTGGCCTTCAGCCGCCGGCAGACTTTGTGGCAAATCGTGCTGCCGCAATGCTTCAAGCGCATGATCCCGCCGTGGATGAACTGGTATGCCATTCTCACCATGGCCACCCCGCTGTGCTCACTGCTCGGTGTCGAGGAATTGATCACATTGAGCCGACAGGCAATTGAAGCAGAAAACAATCGCCCGGAACTTCTGGTTCCCTTTTACGGTTTCGCATTATTGATTTTCTTTGCGTACTGCTATCCGATCGCCAGGCTGACGATCCGTCTGGAGAAGCGTTACGCCGTCAAACTGCTATGAAACACATAGATCACTATCACTTAAGGGGTGTGACTGACCGATGAGCTGGAATGAAACGCAGCCAATCGTCTCGTTGACAGACGTGCACAAATCTTTCGGCAGCCTGGAAGTTCTCAAGGGTATCTCGCTGGATGTAATGAAACGCGAAGTTATTTGCATCATAGGCCCCTCCGGATCAGGCAAGTCGACATTGATACGATGCATCAACGCACTCAATGATATCGATTCTGGCTCTATAACCGTGGAAGGCCAGCAAGTCCACGATCCCAAACTGAACAAGCTGGAACTTCGCAAGAAAGTCGGCATGGTATTCCAGCAATACAATCTATTCCCGCACCGTACCGCTTTGGAAAATGTGATGATGGCACCGATCAAAGTCCTCAAGCAGAATCCGGAGATCGTCCGTGAGCGGGCATTGAGCCTGATGGCGCGTGTAAACCTGACCGGCAAGGAGGACAGTTACCCGGGCGAGCTGTCCGGCGGGCAGCAGCAGCGCGTCGCCATTGCCCGCTCACTGGCCATGAATCCGCATGTCATGCTGTTTGACGAGGTTACGGCAGCGCTGGATCCAGAGACGGTCAAGGAAGTATTGGCCACCATCAAAGACTTGGTACAGGACGGAATGACTTGTATTTTGGTGACTCATGAGATGGGATTTGCAAAAGAAGTCGCAGACTGCATCTACTTCACCGATCGCGGTGTAATTGTCGAACAAGGTCCGCCGGCAACGTTCTTCAGCGAGGCGAAAGATCCGCGTACCAAGGAATTCTTAGGCCAGATTCTCTGAAACAGCAGTACGCTGTGTTTGCCGTGCTTCAGCAATGAACTGCGCCGTCGCGCAAAAATTCAATCCAGCGCGGCGCACTCTCACTTGCGTGCCGTCAAATTCGCCTGGCTTCAGACAGAGTTCTTTTTTCGCCGGTGGGGTCACTCTTGCCGCGCACTCGCAAAACCAGGAACATCGCAACGAGGATTGGCGCTACTGCGCCGCCGCTCAGCGCAAACCAGCCCCAGTAGTAGTGCAAAACACCTGACATCAATGCCGTGAATGTCACCACTGCGAATACGCACAGATCATTGAATCCCTGGACTATTGCCTTTTCACTCGGTTCGTAAACCGTCGTAAGCAGTGTCGTGCCGCCGAGAAAAGTAAAGTTCCAGCCGATGCCGAGCAGAATCAGCTCAGCGCAAAACGCTGCAAACGATTCACCGAATACAAACGTGACCGATATGCTTGCCAGCAATGCAATCAGTCCTGCCAGAATGACATTCAAATCACCAATTTTTCGAACCAAATGTCCGGTAAAGAATGAAGGCGCAAACATCGCAAAAATGTGCCACTGAATAACTTGGGCAGTTTGTCCAAATCCCATACCGCGCACTTCCATTGCCAGTGGAGTTGAAGTCATCAGCAGGTTCATCACGCCATAGCCGACAATTGCGCTTGCCAGCGCCACAATAAAGCGTGGCTGGACAAGAATGTCACGCAGCGGGCGGCCCTTTTCTGTAGTCTTCGTTTCGTTTGCAGGCGGCACCTTGAGAAACGACATCACGATAAGCGATAGCAAATAAACCGCTGCCAGCGACCAGTATGAACCTGCAAACAAATGGCCGCTTACCGTGTCTTTAGTCAGATTCGCCAAATTCGGACCAATAAACGCCGCCACCACGCTGCCCGCCAATACCAGCGAAATGGCACGACTGCGATAACTTTCGTCGGCTACGTCAGCCGCGGCAAAACGATAAAATCCGGCAAAGGCATTGCCGATGCCAATCAGCGCAATCGCAATGCAAAAAACGATGAAATTCACCAAAATAATGGCATACCCGGCCAAACAGGCGCCAACTGCAGAAAAAACCAAGCCGATTTGAAAACCCCGTCTTCGTCCGATAACTTTCATAAGCAGCGAAGCCGGCATCGCAAACCCCATGCCGAATAGAAAAATCATTGCGACGGGCACCGTAGCGTACATAGGGTTGGCCGCCAGTGCAGTCCCGACCAGCGCAGCAGAGGCGATGAGAATCGAGTTGGCCGTATAAAGACACGCCTGACTGAACGACAAAATCGCCACATTGAATTTCATCCGTTTCATTATCTGGCCTCGCTGGCGCTCACCCGCATTTCGGACGGTGTTTTTCGGCCGAAGCTACGATAGTCGCGCTTGCGAATCAGCAGCGGCTGCACCAACGAGCTGTAGCGCTCAAACAGGTGTTCGATCCGCTCGCGGTCCGACGCAAATCGCTTGCGCCGGTAAAGTCTCTCTACTGCACGGTCCAGCGCGCTGTGCGACTGACGCAGCCTCGGCGGCATCAGGTCCGGATCATACAGCTGTGAAAAAGGCGTATCCGCAAAACGATCTCGCTCCGCAAGCACTGCCTGCGCATAGGGCTCAAGTGAATCGAGACTTCCTTGCGGGCGCGGAAACACGTTGTAAACTAAACTTATTGAATAGCGATAACGGCTCTCCAGCCGGCCGCCGACGAACCGCAGCCAGGCCATGTGCATGCGCGAGGTCAGCAGTCCAAAGTCCACAAGCCCCGCATCGACAAGGATGCGGGTGTCGATATTGGGAATTACCGGCGGCTTGAGCCAGCGGATCGGCACATACTCGCGACGCTCCGAACTGGTCACCGGAATCACCAGAAAAGGCTTTGCCGGCAACACGTTGATGTGATACAGCCGCGGTGTCTCTGCAAGCTTCAGCGTCGGCAAGCTGCGACTCCGCAACCGGAACGCGCGCACCGCCTGGATGCGACGGCGCACCTGCGGCAAACCGGCCAGCTGCTCCGATGTCGCATCCTGCAGTGCCAAAATATGCCGAACCGTGCCATGAATCAGATCCTTTGAACCGACGTACGGACGCATAAACTCAGCTGCCCCTGGCTCCAGCTGCAAAAACGCATCGCGCGCCGCATCAGACTCAAAGATGTAGTGCCCGCCGTCAATCGGCTTCGAACCCGACCGCAATGCCTTGAATCCATTGACAGGACGCTTGCTCGCCTGCACCGCGACCTGCGGATAGCGCTCGAGCTGCGGCACAAGATAAGGAGAAATCGCCTTGGGATGACTCTCCTTCGGTGCCGACGCACCGTCAGAATAACTGAAAAGCCGCACCGGCGACGATTCGCGACCGCTGCGCGCCAGTCCAATAATGACGACATGAACATGCGCCGCGCCGCGCCCCTCAGACGACCATGCAAAGGGACTGTGCGCAAACACTATTTCCAGTCGGTGCTGATCGAAAATCAGCGGCCACAGCTGACCCGCCTGCTCGCCCTGCACAATCGAATTGGTTGCCACCAATCCGATTCGCGCATTCCCCTGAATGTAAGCCGCCGCTTTCAAAAACCAGCAACTCACGTAGTCAAGCGTGCCCTTGATATGCTTGAACTCGGCTATCCGGTGCACCTGCGCACGCTGCGCGGCACTTTGATACTTGGATCCGGCAAACGGCGGATTGCCCAAAATATAACTGCAGCGGCACGGCTCCAGCACATCACTCCACTCCACCTCCAGCGCATCCGCACACACAATGCGCGCAGTAGCCGCCAACGGAATCCGCGTATACACCCGCCCAAACGCCAAGCCCAGGCGAACATTCATGATGTGATCCATCATCCACAGCGCAGTTTCAGCGATGCGCGCCGGAAACTCCTCCAGCTCAATGCCATAAAACTGATCCACATTCACAACGCTGAGACTTTGCGCATCCAGATCCATCTGATCCGAGTCAATCAGCTGTCCCAGAACCTCAATCTCCAGTTGCCGGACCTCGCGATACGCAATCACCAGAAAGTTACCGCAGCCGCAAGCCGGATCAAAAAATGCCAGTGACCCCAGCTTGCGCTAAAACTGCAAAAGCCGATGGCGACGATTGCGGCGCAGCCTGCAAATCCTGCTAAACTCCGCTCGCAAATCATCGAGAAACAGCGGCCCAATCACTTTGAGGATGTTCTCCTCCGTCGTATAGTGCGCCCCAAGCGCGCGCCGCAAGCGCTTGTCCATGACACACTGGAACAGCGAGCCGAATATAGCTGGCGAAACCTCCGACCAGTTGAACGCACAGGCCGCCAGCAGACGATCGCGCAGCACAGAATCAAAATCAGGGGCAGCCAGATTGCGCCCAAACAACTGCCCGTCAACATAGGGAAACGCATCTAGGTCCGCATCCAGATTTTTCTGCCGCTGCCCGGCCGGCGTGTTCAGCACCTCAAAAAGCCGCCGCAGCCACAGTCCCGCATCAGCCCCGTCAGCACTCGTGCGATTGAGCACCAGAGCGTGAAAAATATCGCGCGGCTCAAATATTCCCGTATCATCGGCAAACAGGCAAAACACCAGCTGCACCAAAAACCGCTCCAAATCCTGATCTGGATAGCCGGAATCCTTCAGACCGTCGTAAATCCGCCCCATCAACTCCGCCGCCTTGATGCTCACGTCATCCTGCTGACCGAAATCACGCGACTCCCGGCCCAGCATGAAGCCAAACGCCTCAACGTTCTCAGGCAGATCCTCAAGCGCAAACTTCCATCGATATCCAGTTTCGCGATCGAGCAGCTGGAACATCTGAAAATCGCAGACCAGCCGATAGCGCGGCTTGTCGACGCCCTCGATCGCATCAAAATACCGGTCCGCCTGATCCTCAGCCTGCTGCAGGCTGTGTCCGAGACTCTTCTGCTCGACAATCAAAACGCCGGGCCAAAAAAGATCAATGTAGCCGCGGGAGCTGTCCAGCCGCTGCTGCACCAGCTCTTCGTAGCGCGCGACCGCTCGGCGCTGAATGCCGAAAACACCGAAAAAATCATTGTAGAAACTCTGCATCTCGCCCTTTTCATACGCCGCACCCTGCCACTGCCTCGAAAATGCGGCAGCACGTGTTCGTATCTCATTCCAGCTGAGCATCGTCAGGTTACATGTGTGGGATCGGAAAAACAAAAAGGAATGCAAGACACAGCAGCTGACTCCGCTGGGACAGTTCGTGCACTCATTGGCTCGCAGTCGATAGTATAAAAATTTGGGTAATTGGCCGCCAGCAAATCCCGTTGTCACAGGTTCTCCGCAACGCAGCTCAAGCGGATGAAATTTTTGCGATTCGCGTTATGCTTGATTTTTCAAAGCTGACTGCCAGCCGTTCCGCCTGGCAATGACCTTATAAATCATCTCGTCTTGACTTTGCGGTGTTTAACATCTGGATACATCAACACCAGGACTGGCCAAACTGTACTTGGGATGTTGAACCCTCTTCCCAAAGCTCACTGAAGTACGTTATCGCCAAGACCGATTGCTGGGCCGAATGGAAAGCATCGGATTTGAATTCAGGCAAGAAGCCAGCCTCAGCACTCTGACTCACGATGCTGTCAAATCCTCTGCCATTGAAGGCGAAAGACTGGATCCTGTGGAAGTCCGTTCATCCATTTCACGGAGATTCGGTATAGATTTTGCTGTACTGGCCCCAGCAAGCCGAGACGCGGACGGCATCGTCGAATTGACGCTTGACACCACGCAGCTGTGTTTCACGGCCTCTCAAGAAAAACAGATTGTTTGACTGGCATGCAGCACTTTTCCCGATTGGACGCAGTGGCATGCGTCGAATTCCGGTTGGCGTGTGGCGAACCGAGAACGCAGGTCCCATGCAAGTCGTTTCTGATCTTATGGGTCGCGAAAGAATTCATTTCGAAGCACCGGATGCAAGCCGACTTGAGAATGAGATGAAAACGTTTCTGGAGTGGCTTGATGGCAATGATGAAATTGATCCAGTGCTCAGAGCCGGCGTTGCCCATCTGTGGTTTGTGACTTTCCATCCGTTCGAAGACGGGAATGGCCGCATTGCGAGAGCGATTGAGGATATGGCACTGGCGCGCGCTGACCGCATGCCTGCGCGGTTCTGCAGCATTTCCGCCCAGATTGCATCTGAACAGCAAGAATACTATCGCCCGCTGGGAAAACGACAGCGCGCCACACCCGAATTAACCGGCTGGCTGGAATGGTTTCTTGACTGCTTGAGTCGAACCATTACCGGAGCGTAGACTGCACTTGGCAACACTCTGATCTTTGGAATTTGATTCACCGCATTTCGATCAACGAGCGTCAACGTCTGATCATCGATAAAATGCTAAACGATGACTTCGAAGGACCTATGAACACATCCAAGTACGCCAGAATTGCAAAATGCTCTAAAGGACACTGCACTTCGAGACATTCAAGACTTGAAAGCGTATGGCATCTTTATTCAGAATCCTGGCAGCGGTCGCAGTACCAGCTACAAATTGCCTGAGCGGATAGAGTGATTGACACAGCTATTGGTATCGAAAAAGCCTCGCAAGAATCGGTTTTTCTGCGCCAATGCCTCAATTGCAGATTCGCTATACAGAGTACCGTGAAGGTAGGGCTTGCCGCACAAGAGCATCGGCAGACAGTGTCACCACACCAATCATCGCGGTTTTTCTAAATGCATATTTCGGATGGTGTTTTGCGGCCGAAGCTGCGACAGCCGCGCTTGCGGATCATCGGCGGTTGCACAGACGAGCTGCGGTGATGAAGCCAGCATGACAGCCGAAGGAATACAGCACAGGCGCACCGATGGCATAAGTGAGTCATCAAGCAAAGCGTTTGATTCACAGTCATATCAGAAATTGACTATGCGAACTGCCACCCCTCGACCATGACTCAACGCGACTGCATGGAATTGAAACATCGCAGCGCCCTATTTCTCCCGTCCACTAAATCAACAATCGGATTCGGATAGTTTTTTCCTAACTGCACATTCGCGGCACACAACTGTTGACTTGGTACACTCCAAGGCTCATGGATATGACGGGCCGGCAGTAGAGCGAGCTCAGGCACCCAGGTGCGGACATAATCGCCACCGGCATCAAAGCGCTTGCCTTGCCGTACGGGATTGAGAATTCGAAAATAAGGAGCTGCATCAACACCGCAGCCCGCAGTCCACTGCCAGCCCATCGTGTTGTTCGCCAAGTCAGCATCAACCAGAGTATCCCAAAACCAGCGTGCGCCCTCAATCCAATGCACTAGCGCATGTTTAGTCAGCAACGTCGCCACCACCATTCTTACCCGATTGTGCATCCAGCCCGTCTGCCACAGTTCACGCATACCGGCATCGACCAGCGGAATACCCGTTTGTCCTCGCTTCCACGCGTTCAGCAATGCCGGATCGCCCCGCCATGGAAAATTCTCAAAGCGCGGATTAAATGGCAGTTCCGGCGTATGCGGGTGCTCGTGCAAGATATGGTGCGCGAAATCGCGCCAAATCAGTTGTCGCTTGAACGGGAAAGATACGGTTGGCTCAACTGCTGCAGCATCAACGGCATGTTCCGCGGCCTGCCATACCTGACACGGGGTGATTTCGCCGAAATGCAAGTGCGGTGACAAGCGCGATACTCCAGGTGTTGACGGGAGATCGCGTCCGTGCGCATATCGAGACAATCTACCGGATCTAATAAACTGCATGAGCAAGTCTTTAGCCCCTGATTCGCCGGGAGACCAGTGTTTTTCAAATGATTGATACCAGGGAATTTTGGGCAGAAGTTTCAGGTCATTGACGCGCGTCGACTTGAGGTTGAGCGGAGGCGGGTTGAGCTTCGGCGGAGCCGATGTCGGGCGATCGACCAGGCGGCTCTCAAAATATTTTCGGCTAAATGGGGTGTAGACCCGATAAGGCTGACCATCATTGGTAAGCACATGACCAGGCTCTTGCAACAATGCGCCTGGAAAAGATTTTATCTTGCACCCGAGCCCCGAAAGGGCGCTGGCGACTTGCGCATCCCGGCGCATCGCCGCAGGCTCATACAGTCGATTCCAGCAGACCAGTTCTGCATTGGTTTCGCGCACCAATATCGGCAAGATATCAGCACTTTTGCCGATGCGAATCACCAAGCCTGAACCGAGCTTTTTCAACTCGCTTTGCATTGCATTCAAACTGCAGTGCAGCCACCATCGAGATGCTGCGCCCGATGGCCACGGCGCATCCTCGTGCGGTGCATGTACATAAACGGGTATAACTTGATCACACTGGTCTGAAGCATAATTCAGCGCGGCGTTGTCGGTCAGCCGAAAATCACGCCTCAGCCATACGATTGCAACAGTCGACATAACAAATCAATCTCTATATTTGCGGAAACACACAACCGGCTATGCGACATGCGACTAGGCGCAGAAGCGAATAATGGCACACCGCACTTGAGGATTCCGCCTTGGCCATCGATCCACTGCCGGCAACAGACCGGCGCATCACAGCAGCCCAGTTCACTTGAGCCGGTTGCGCTACATATTGCGGCGATACTTGCCACCAACCGCAAACAGCGCTTCAGTGATCTGGCCGACCGAACAGGTGCGCACCGCAGACATCAGTTCACCAAATGCATTGCGGTTCTCCAAGACAGCGTTCTGTAAAGATTTCAAGTCCCGCTGGCAGCGGCTCTTGTTGCGCTCGTGAAACGCTTCCAGACGCTTGAGCTGGGATTGTTTCTCATCATCGGTCGAGCGTGCCAGCTCAATCAGCGGCATGGGCTCGGCACTGTTGTTCGTGAACATGTTGACTCCCACAATCGGCAAACTGCCATCATGCTTGAGTTTTTCGTAGTGCAAGGACTGATCTTGAATCTGCCCGCGCTGATAGCCCGTCTCCATTGCACCCAGCACACCGCCACGCTTGGAAATGGCTTCGAATTCACAAAGCACCGCCTCCTCAACCAAATCAGTCAGCTCTTCAAGCACAAAACTGCCCTGATTCGGATTGGCATTGCGCGCCAATCCCCACTCCTTGTTGATGATGAGCTGGATCGCCATCGCGCGGCGAACGGATTCCTCAGTCGGCGTGGTGATTGCCTCATCATAAGCATTCGTATGCAGACTGTTGCAATTGTCGTAGACCGCGATCAGCGCCTGCAGAGTCGTTCGAATGTCATTGAAATCGATTTCCTGCGCGTGCAATGAGCGCCCAGAGGTCTGAATATGGTATTTCAAGCGCTGACTCTTTGTGCCGGCGCCGTATTTTTCCTTCAGGGCCACCGCCCAGATACGCCGCGCGACGCGCCCCATAACCGTGTATTCGACATCCAGTCCGTTGGAAAAGAAGAACGAAAGGCTTGGTGCGAAATCGTCAATGCGCATGCCGCGAGCAAGATAAATCTCGACATAGGTAAATGCATTCGACAGCGTGAACGCCAGCTGCGAAATTGGATTGGCACCCGCTTCAGCAATATGATAGCCCGAAATCGAGACCGAGTAAAAGCGCTTGACATCATGCGCAATGAAATACTCTTGAATATCGCCCATCATCCGGACGCTGAATTCAGTCGAAAAAATACAAGTGTTCTGACCTTGATCCTCTTTGAGAATGTCAGCCTGCACAGTACCGCGCACATTGGCAAGCGCATATGATCTGACCCGTTCGTACTCGTCCGCATCCGGCTTGCGCTGATGCTCTGTCTCAAACATTTCGAGCTGCTGATCAATCGCCGTATTCAAAAGCATGGCCAGATAGGCTGGCGCCGGCCCGTTGATCGTCATCGACACCGAGGTTCGTGGACTGCATAAGTCAAAGCCTGCATACAGGACTTTCATGTCATCCAAGGTGGCAACAGAGACACCGGAATTGCCAATCTTGCCATAAATGTCCGGGCGCTCAGCCGGATCAGAGCCATACAGCGAAACCGAATCAAATGCTGTCGAAAGCCGTTTCGCCTCGCTTTGCGCCGACAGCAATTTGAATCGTCGATTGGTTTTTGCCGGCCCACCTTCTCCTGCAAACATTCGGGTCGGATCCTCATCCTCGCGGCGACAGGCAAACACGCCGCCGGTAAAGGGAAAAGAACCCGGCAGATTCTCCAGCATCAGCCAGCGCAGCAGATCCCCTCGATCTGTGTATCTTGGCAAGGCAATGATTGGCACTTTAGTGCCCGCAATGGTTGTTGAGTACGCCGCCGGATCACTGGCGCCACGGCGCAGTTGAGATTTGGTTTTCCATTCCGCCAAGATGCGCTGCGTTTCTTCCGTGAGCATATCTTCTCTTTGCTCGGCCATTTGCTTGAGCCGGCCGGTCTCCCCCTGATCCTCATCACCGAGCATACGCGCGGATTCCCGCAGATGGGCAATCTCGCGGACCAGTTCTGACTGCGCTTCGACTTTTGCCCGGTAGTCTCTTATGCCAGCAGCAATTTCCGCCAGATAATTGGTTCTTTCGGCGGGAATGATGCCGGTGATCTGCGACGAAACTTTCTTGGCAGCGGGTGACGGCAAACCCTTGGCCTCACCGAAATTGTCGAACAGATTCACAACCTCCAAAAAAAGCGCAGTAACGCCATCGTCATTGAAGCGCGACGAGACGGTCCCGAAAACCGGCATCGACTCGGGGTCGGTTCCGAACGCTTCCCGATTGCGCTGCACCTGCTTGCACACATCACGATACGCGTCTTGAGCGCCTTTGGCGTCAAACTTATTGACTGCGACCAGATCCGCAAAATCAAGCATATCAATTTTCTCAAGCTGACTCGCTGATCCGTATTCAGGCGTCATGACATACAGCGTCTTGTCAACATAATCGACGATTTCCGTATCACCCTGGCCGATGCCAGGGGTCTCGACGATGATCAAATCGAATGCCCACATCTTGCAGGCATTCACGATATCGCGCACACAAGCAGGTATGCCGCCCGCTGCTGAACGGGTTGCAATGGACCGCATGTAGGTGTCTTCACTGCCAATGGCATTCATGCGGATGCGATCACCCAGCAAGGCGCCGCCGGATTTTTTCCGAGTTGGATCGGCTGCAAGAATCGCAACCTTCGTGTTGGGCTCGGCATAGAGCCGAAACCGGTGGATCAGCTCATCGGTCAGCGATGACTTGCCGGAGCCGCCAGTGCCCGTAATCCCCAAGACCAAAGCAGAGTTTCCCTGACTGCGCTTTTCGCGCACAAACATTTTCGCTTTCGCATCACCCGTTTCAACAGCGCTGATCAAGCGGGCCAGATCGATGAAGGAATCGGTCTTGAGCGCTTCATAGTCGAGCGGTTTCGCGATGGTACTGCCTTGGGCGCAAATCTCGATCATATCATTGATCATCCCCTGCAGTCCAAGTTCCTGGCCGTCAGCGGGCGAATAAATACGCGCCGCGCCATATTCTCGCAACTCTTCAATTTCTGCCGGTATGATGACTCCGCCGCCGCCGCCGAATACTCGAATATCCTCACGCCCGAAATGCTTGAGCATGTCGATTGCATATTTGAAGAATTCAATATGGCCACCCTGATACGAGCTGATGGCAATGCCGCTTGCATCTTCTTGAATCGCGGCAGTTACGATTTCATGAACGGAGCGATTATGCCCGAGATGAATGACTTCAGCGCCAGAGGACTGCAATATGCGCCGCATGACATTGATAGACGCGTCATGCCCGTCGAACAGGCTGGTTGCCGTCACAAAGCGCAGCGGACGGAAGTGTGGAACTTGCGTCGAAACAGTGCTTAACGGTTTTGGTGTCTGTCGCATGATGGCGGCGACCGGCGATACAGATTGCGGCGGATCAATTGCTCGTGCTGTCAATCAAGCGTCTGCCCTTTGCGCGGCACACAGGAGACTGCCGATATCCGCACAATCGAACAAACTGGCGATATGTTGTCATTTTAACAGAACCGCCGCCGCTACAGTTGCGCCGCTAGCCGGAGCCAAATGATTTATAAACTGAGCCTTGTTCGCACACCTTGAGCCCGCGCCTTTTCTTCAATACTTGGACATCAGCGAAGCAGTCCGCAATGAGCAAGAGCTCTCCAATTCTAGCGAGAACGGAACAATTCTGCCGGCAATTCCAATTGGGACTGCCGATTGTGCTTGCACCCATGGCCGGCACTTGCCCGGTTGACCTGTCGCTGGCGGTTTCGCAAGCAGGCGGCATGGGCGGGTGTGGCGTTTTGATGATGCGCCCCGAGCAAATTACAGCCTGGGTCGATAATTTTCGAAGCCGCGGCGGCGGCGCATTGCAACTCAATAACTGGATTCCAGATCAGCCGCCGGTGCGCGACCCCGAGCATGAGCTGCGAGTGCGCGCCTACCTGAAGTCCTGGAACCGGTCGGCGACTGACAAAACTGATTTGACCCAGCTGCCGGAGTTCAGCCACCAGTTCGAGGCGATGCTCAGTGCCCGGCCCACGGCGATTGCATCGATCATGGGCCTTTACTCCGAACCGGCAGTCGATCAAATCAAAGACAGCGGCGCAGCCTGGTTTGCAGCCGTAACTTCAGTCACAGAAGCCCGACAGGCACAAGCGCGCGGCGCAGATGTGATTGTCGCGCAAGGCGCCGAAGCGGGCGGGCATCGCGGCACTTTTGATCCCGCCAATGCTGAAGCCGTGCAAGCAGGACTTTTCTCGCTGCTGCCCGCCATTGTCGACCATGTCGATTTGCCGGTGGTTGCGACCGGCGGCATTGCGGATGCGCGCGGCGTTGCAGCGGCCTTGCATCTTGGCGCCAGCGCGGTGCAGATCGGCACCGGATACCTGCGCTGTCCAGAGGCGGATATTCCTTCAGCCTGGGCGAATGCCATCGGCCGAACTTTGCCGGAATATACCCTTGTAACCCGTGCTTTCTCGGGCCGCCCGGGACGCGCATATGCCACGAACTATGTTCGCCATGCCAATTCGGACCAAGCGCCGCAACCCGCGCCCTACCCCGTTCAGCGTTCGCTGACAGCGCCAATGACATCAGCAGCGCGCCGCGATAATCAACTGGCGCAAATGCAGGCATGGGTCGGCCAATCAGGACATTTGGCACAGGCTGCTCCCGCCGAGGAGGTGACTCGTTCACTGTGGAAATCGGCGCTTGCGCAACTGGGCTTGAATTGAACTGCGGCCACGCATTGTGAACATCATGTCAGCGCCAAGCTTTCAAGCAGTCAATCCCAACTTCGAAACTGATGTGCGAGCAAGTTTTGCCAAACAAGGCATCATGAGTTTGATCGGCGCATCCATGCCGACCGTCGAACCGGGGTATTGTGTCGTTGAGCTGCCTTTCCATGCCAGTCTTTCGCAGCAAGATGGATTTTTTCATGCCGGCGCGACCAGCACGATCGCCGACTCGGCCGGCGGGTATGCGGCCTTGACACTCATGCCGCCGGGTGCCCGAGTGCTGACGGTCGAATTCAAAATCAACCTGCTGGCGCCGGCCGCCGGCGACCGGCTTCGCGCTGAGGGGCTTGTGGCGCAAGCCGGACGAAAACTGACCGTGGTTACGATCAATGTGCATTGCGTTTCACAAGAAAATACCCGGCTCTGCGCACTGATGCAGCAAACTGCAATCGCGATACCATCCAATGGGTAGACAAATATGGGCAGCAAATGCCAATCTTTTAAATTTCGGACTCGGGGAAGTCGCCGATCTGCTTCGCGATTCGGTCGCCGGTTTCGCTGCTGAAGAAATTGCTCCGCGGGCCAGTGAGATTGATGCAAAGAATGATTTTCCAGCCGATTTATGGCAGAAATTCGGTCGACTAGGCCTTTTGGGCATCACCGCCGATGCCGACTTCGGCGGCGCCGGGATGGGCTATTTGGAGCATGTCGTTGCAATGGAAGAAATCTCGCGCGCATCGGCATCGGTAGGATTGTCATATGGTGCGCACTCAAACTTGGCGGTCAATCAGATCAGCCGCAACGGTACCGATGGACAAAAGCACCGCTTTCTGCCCAAATTGATCAGCGGCGAGCATGTTGGCGCATTGGCCATGTCGGAACACGGAGCGGGCTCTGACGTTGTCAGCATGTCGCTGACCGCGACTGATTCCGGCGACCACTACCTTCTTAACGGAAGCAAAATGTGGATTACGAATGGCCCGGATGCCGATATTCTGGTCGTCTACGCCAAAACCGACCAGTCGGCCGGCTCGCGTGGCATTACCGCCTTTATCGCCGAGCATGCAGTCACTCAGTACACGCGCTCGCCAAAGCTCGACAAACTTGGCATGCGCGGCTCAAACACCTGCGAGCTTGTGTTCGACAATTGTCCGGTGCCGAAGGAAAATATCCTCGGACAGATCGGCAACGGAGTCGGTGTTCTGATGAGTGGACTGGACTACGAGCGGGTTGTCCTGGCCGCAGGTCCGATCGGTATCATGCAAGCGTGCCTGGATGCCGTGCTCCCCTACATCCACGAACGCAGGCAGTTTGGCAAACCTATCGGTGAATTTCAGTTTCTGCAAGGCAAAGTTGCGGACATCTACGCGACACTGAATGCCTCGCGCGCCTACGCCTACAGCGTGGCGCAAGCTTGTGACCGGGGCCAAGCGACAAGGAAAGACGCTGCCGCGGTAATTCTGTATACGGCAGAACAGGCCACCGCCTGTGCCCTCAATGCCATCCAATGCCTCGGCGCGATGGGCTATATGAACGAATCCCCCACCAGCCGTCTGTTGCGCGATGCCAAGCTGTATGAAATCGGTGCCGGGACAAGCGAAATCCGCAGAATGCTGATTGGCCGTGAGCTGTTCGCGGAGACGAAGTCCTAAATTCAGGCTGCGCCATTGTCCTGCTCTGGCCGGCGCGGATGATTCGTGTGCATTGATCTTGCGCCCGCTTGCCAGATCCAATCGCCACAGCAAGCTAAACCAGCTCCGCATGAAGTTATAATCGCTGCGAAAACCGCTCAAGCAATCCATTTTGGGGAAACAGCGCATGTTGCACCCATCAGTTTTCATCACCGGCATTTGCCGAACGCCCATCGGCGGCTTTCAAGGACGACTTGGGCCTGTGTCGGCGCCGCAGCTCGGTGCGGAATCCATCCGCTCTGCCCTGTCGGACTCCGATATTTGCGCTGCCGACGTAGACGAGGTGCTGATGGGTTGTGTGCTTCCTGCCGGCTTGGGACAGGCACCAGCCCGTCAGGCTGCCATTGCGGCTGGCATTCCGAAATCAACCGGCTGCACGACCGTCAACAAGATGTGCGGCTCGGGCATGAAAACGGTCATGCTTGGCTATGACTCGATCGTCGCGCAAACCAACGCAGTGGTAGCGGCCGGCGGTATGGAAAGCATGAGCAATGCGCCCTATCTGCTGCCAAAGGCGCGAGGTGGTCTGCGCATGGGACACGACACCGTCATTGACCACATG
The DNA here is from genome assembly GCA_965200545.1 of Arenicellales bacterium. GTDB lineage: Bacteria > Pseudomonadota > Gammaproteobacteria > Arenicellales > JAJDZL01 > JAJDZL01. The sequence continues at coordinate 183,870 of CBDAUJ010000004.1, forward strand.
TTTGCCGACGGACTTGAAGACGCTTACCGCAAAGGCGAACTGATGGGGCAATTCGCTGAAGACTGCGCTCAGACGCTCGGATTTTCGCGCCAGTCACAGGATAACTTTGCCATTGAATCGCTGACGCGCGCCCAAAAAGCTATCAATAACGGGACATTCGAGCGCGAAATTTCACCCGTTGCGGTCGACACGGGAAGGCACACCTACACAGTCGCGACCGACGAGCAGCCAGAAAATGCCAATACAGAGAAAATTCCAAGCTTGCGACCTGCGTTTCGCGACAATGGCACCGTAACCGCAGCAAATTCAAGCTCAATCTCCGACGGCAGCGCAACCGTGATTCTGATGTCGGATCAAGCAGCCGACAAGCGCGGCCAGCAGCCCTTGGCGCGACTTGTCGGCCATACAACCTATGGCGCCGAACCGAATCTGTTTCCGACTGCACCGATTGGCGCGATTGCGCAGCTGCTTGAGAGATTGGCCTGGTCGGCGGCGGATGTCGACGCTTTTGAAATCAACGAAGCCTTCGCAGTGGTCACCATGGCGGCGATGCAAAGCCTCGGTCTGCCGCACGAGAAAGTCAATATTCACGGCGGCGCCTGTGCCTTAGGTCATCCGATTGGCGCCTCAGGCGCGCGCATTCTGGTCACCCTGATTGCCGCCATGGAAAAATATGATCTCAAGCGCGGAATCGCTTCATTGTGCATCGGCGGGGGCGAAGCCACCGCAATTGGCGTTGTGCGAGACTGAACCGACCGTCAATCCGCACAGCATGAACAGTCGCACCACCAACCCAATTCAGTTCTATTTTGATTTCTCCTCGCCTTACGGCTACTTTTCCAGCGAAAAAATTGAGGCGCTTGCAAAACGGTGCAGCTGTACCGTGAGCTGGCAACCCTATCTGATGGGGGCAGTGATGCGTGTGACCGGACGCAAGCCGCTGATTCAAATTCCACTGCTCGACGACTACAGCAGACGCGACCTCAAGCGTATCGCTCGCTATCAGGACATTGCTTTCAGTGTGCCTTCAAAATTCCCGATTCCAACAGTCAGTGCCTGCCGTGCCTACTACTGGTGCAAAGACAACGATCCGGATCGGTGTGCACAGCTCGTGCATGCGCTTTACCGCGCATACTTTGTTGACAACGTGCTCATTTCAGATACTGATGCGGTGCTTGGAATTGCCGCAGACCGCGGCATTGATGCAGCGCGACTGGAAGCTGCGCTGCAAGACGAGACACTGAAGGCAAAAGTCCGCGCCATAACCGATGCCGCAATCAAGCAGGGGATTTTCGGCTCACCGTTCTTCATTGTAGACGGCGAACCGTTTTGGGGACATGATCGTCTTGACCAAGTTGAGGCTTGGGCAAAATCGGGAGGCTGGTAGCAGTCTCCGCAGCAAAGTGATCGCTGCCGCCACTTCGCCATCGAGTCCAAGATATGTCGATTCTGCAATCTAGCCTCAATCTGCGCGATGCAGAGTTTGTCTCTCGAAAAAATCAAATGCGGCAACGCATTGCAGAACTCGAAGCGGTCCGCACAACTATCGCTGCCGGCGGCAGTGCGCAAGCCCGAAAAAAACATGCGGATCGCGGCAAACTGCTTGCGCGAGACCGCATCGAGCATCTGCTTGATGAGCGTTCGCCGTTTTTGGAGATTGCACCCTATGCCGCACACGGGCTGTATGACGGTGATGTGCCGGCAGCCGGCATCGTGACCGGCATCGGTCGCGTGGCCGGTCAAGAATGCATGATCTTCGCCAATGATGCCACCGTCAAAGGCGGCACCTACTACCCCATGACGGTGAAAAAGCATCTGCGGGCTCAAGAGATCGCTTCTCAAAACCGGCTTCCCTGCATCTATCTGGTGGATTCCGGCGGCGCCTATCTGCCACTTCAGGACGAGGTGTTCCCGGACAAAGAGCATTTCGGCAGAATTTTCTTCAACCAGGCCAAGATGTCGGCAGGCGGCGTTGCTCAGATTGCGGCCGTTATGGGCTCATGTACAGCCGGCGGCGCTTATGTGCCCTCAATGTGCGATGAATCCGTCATTGTGCGCGATCAGGGCACAATCTTTTTGGGCGGTCCGCCGCTGGTGCAGGCGGCGACTGGCGAAATTGTAACGGCCGAAGAGCTCGGCGGTGCGGATGTCCATTCCCGCCGCTCCGGCATCACCGACCACTATGCCGTGGACGAGTATCATGCGCTGGCAATTGTACGTGACATTGTCGGCCACTTGAATTGCTGCAAGAATATTTCCTTAGACTGCGAAGAGCCGGCCGCGCCCCTGTATGACTCCGAGGATCTGTATGGCATCGTGCCAGCCGAACTCAAACAAAGCTTCGACATCAAGGAAGTTATCGCTCGGGTTGTGGATGGCAGTGAATTTCACGAATTCAAGAAAATGTACGGTGAAACCATTGTCTGCGGCTTCGCTCATATTTGGGGATATCCGGTTGGCATCGTCGCCAACAGCGGCATCTTGTACTCCGAATCAGCCTTGAAAGCAGCACATTTCATTGAGCTGTGCTGCCAGCGCAGAATTCCATTGGTATTTCTGCAGAACATCTCAGGCTTCATGGTGGGCAAAAAATATGAAGCGGGCGGCATCGCCAAAGACGGCGCCAAGCTGGTAACAGCCGTAGCGTGCGCCAAAGTTCCCAAGTTCACCGTCATCCTGGGCGGCAGTTTTGGCGCCGGCAATTACGCAATGTGCGGGCGTGCCTATGATCCAAGGTTTTTATGGATGTGGCCAAACGCTCGCATTTCGGTGATGGGCGGCGAGCAGGCTGGCAATGTGCTGACTCAGGTGCGCACAAGCCGCAATGAAGAAAAATGGAGCGACAAGAAACAGCGCGCATACAAGCAATCCATCGTAAATCAATACGAACAGCAAGGTCACCCGCTCTACTCCAGCGCACGGCTTTGGGACGATGGCATCATCGACCCCACGGATACCCGCATGATGCTGGCGCTCGGCATTTCAGCCTCGCTGAACGCGCCCATTGAGCAGACCCAGTTTGGCATCTTCCGCATGTGACGATATGAACGCTTCTGACGTGATGGAATTCGAAACAATTCGTGCTGTGACGAACGGCAACGGGGCATACTCCATTACCCTGAATCGACCGGAAGTCCACAATGCTTTCAATGAAACGATGATTGCAGAACTTTCGCGCGCACTTGAAATGCTTTGCTGTGAAGATTCACTGCGAACGCTGACAATTGCCGGGGCGGGAAAAAGCTTTTGCGCCGGTGCCGATTTGAATTGGATGAGAAGAACCGCCAAGTTCAGTGAGCCGCAGAACTATGAGGATGCATTGCGTATGGCCGCAATGCTAAACCAGCTGCATAAATTCCCAAAACCGACAATAGCGGTGGTCCATGGAAATGTATTCGGCGGCGGTGTGGGGCTGGTCGCTTGCTGTGACATTGCGATCGCAGCGCAGAACGCCGTGTTCAGCCTGTCGGAAGTCAAGCTTGGATTGATTCCCGCGACCATCAGCCCCTACGTGAACGCCGCGATCGGAACACGAAATTCACGACGCTACTTTCTGACCGGTGAGCGGTTTGATGCTGCAACGGCTCAAAGAATCGGATTGATTCACGAATATGGAAATCGCGCTGCCGTCAGCAAAATTGAGGCAAACCTTGGCGCCCACTTGCTGGCAAGCGCGCCGCAAGCGCAAACTGCTGCCAAAGAGCTGGTTCAGGAACTCCTGACAGTACCGCAGGTCGATGCCGACCTGCAGCAATTGACCGCCAAGTCAATTGCTGCTGTCAGATCTTCAGCTGAAGGCAAAGAAGGCATCAGCGCATTTTTGAGGAAACGTGAGCCACGCTGGCGCATTCAGTAAGGAGTTACCAGCATTGTTTAGCAAACTGCTGATCGCAAATCGCAGTGAAATCGCCTGTCGCATTATGCGTACTGCCCAAAAAATGGGTGTTTCCACAGTTGCGGTTTACTCAGATGCCGATCGCAACGCCGCGCACACGGCGCTTGCGGACGAGGCAGTGCATATCGGTGCGGCGAAACCATCAGAAAGCTACCTGAATATTGAAAAAATTATTGCTGCCGCAGTGCACACCGGCGCACAGGCTATTCACCCAGGGTATGGTTTTTTATCCGAAAACAGCGGGCTTGCAGCCAGCTGTGAAACGCGCGCTATCGCCTTCGTAGGCCCCGCATCAGAAACCATTGCAATGATGGCGTCCAAAAATTCTGCCGCGCAAATCGCCACTGATGCCGCAGTGCCGACCCTGGCCGGCTACCGGGATGCCAGCCAAGATGCAAGTCAGATGCTCATGTCTGCGAAACAAATCGGCTTTCCGATTCTGCTCAAGTCTGCAATGGGCGGCGGCGGTCGCGGGATGCGAATTGTCCATCGCGAGGCTGAATTCGAAGAAGCAATGATTTCAGCAAAATCTGAAGCCATCGAATCATTCGGTGATGATGAGATCATCATTGAGAAATACTTGCAGAGAGCACGTCATATCGAGGTGCAAATTCTTGCTGACTCGCATGGCAACATTGTGCATCTTTTCGACCGAGACTGTTCCGCTCAGCGGCGCTATCAAAAGATTATCGAGGAAGCGCCGGCAATCGGCATTCCAGGTCCGTTGCGCGCACGGCTCCATGACGCGGCTCTTGCGATCGCGGAAGTGCTCGGTTACTGCAATGCCGGCACTTTGGAATTTTTGCTTGATGACGATAATTTTTATTTCATGGAGATGAATACGCGCCTGCAGGTTGAGCACCCGGTTACGGAGCAAATTACCGGCATCGACCTCGTTGAATGGCAGCTAAGGATCGCCGCCGGTGAATCCCTCCGCAACCTGCGCCCATTTGATGCGCCGCAGGGGCATTCAATTGAGGTCAGAATCTACGCAGAAAATCCGCATAACCATTTTCTGCCCTCATCAGGTCTCGTTCGTCACTTCCGTCATCCAGAAAATTCAGCTGATGTTCAGGTGCACACAGGGGTGAGAGGCGGCGATCGCATTGACACGCACTATGACCCGCTCATCGCAAAGCTGGTGGCGACCGCGCCGCACCGACCGCAAGCCATCGAAAAGATGAAAAATGCACTGCATCAGGTGCAGATTGCCGGTATCGATACGAATGTAAACTTTCTGTTCAATTTGCTTTCGCATTCGGTGTTCGCCGCTGCTGGCATCGACATCCGATTTGTCGAACAGAACTTAAAGCAGCTGCTGACCGAAAACAGCCATTTGCCTGAACATATTGCGATATTGACCGCCCTGTTTTTGCATGCGCAGCCTGCCGGCGATCTTGCGGCAGATGCTCGCCAGTCGGGCAATGACAAGTTTTCGCCGTGGTTTTCCGCAATCGGCTGGCGTGGTCACGGTTTTTGTCAATACAGTCAATACTTCGAATACAGACAAACTATTTCGCGGGTTTCAATCCGCACCCATGCCGACACTGTAACGGCGACCTGCAGAGCGTATGCCCTGCAGGCAGAATCAATCGAAATTGATGGCAATGACATCGTTGTGAATTCTGCGACGCAGCGGCTTGCGGCGACGGTTCTGCGCACGGACAGCAATGTCGTCTGTTTCAGTCAAACTCAATCTTATGAAATGATGCTCGGACAGCGTTACCTTGATGCGACTGGCAGTACCGAAACAAGCGGCTCGCTGCTCGCTCCCATGGCCGGCAGAGTTGTACGCGTATTGGTATCGGCCGGCCAGAGGGTCGAAAGGCAGCAGACGCTGATGGTCATCGAGGCGATGAAAATGGAACATCAGGTACGCAGCCCCACGGCCGGAATTGTGATCGCAGTTCACCACTGCGAAGGCGACCAAATCGACGAAGGTGTTGTCTGTGCAGTCCTTGAATCGACCTGAGAGCGATTAGATTGAGTCACGCCAGCAAAGACTTCGATGACCGGCTAGAGGTCAAGATAGTAGAAGTTGGACCCCGAGACGGGTTGCAAAACGAGCCTGCCGTCGTGCCGCTAGAAGTGCGTATTAAGCTGATCGACCAACTGGTGAAGTGTGGGCTGCCCGCCATTGAAATTGGCAGTTTTGTGTCACCCAAATGGGTGCCGCAGATGCAGGGAACTGACCAGATTGCGAGTACGCTTATGCATGATTTAGAGACGGATTTCATCGCATTGGTTCCGAATATGACAGGGATGGAAAGAGCGCTGCAAGCCAAGATGTCGCAAGTTGCTATATTCACTGCGGCATCGGAGACCTTTTGCATGAAAAATACCAACTGCACCCTCGACCAGTCATTCGAGCGGTTCAAGCCGATCATGCGGGTTGCTGCGGCGCATGATATTGTCGTCCGCGGTTATGTTTCATGCGTTATGGGATGCCCCTACGAAGGCGCAGTTACGGCATCAAAGGTAATCCCTGTCGTCGAGCGACTTTTCAAGATCGGCTGCAGCGAAGTCTCGCTGGGCGATACAATTGGTGTCGGAACAATCAACAGTACTCGAAAGTTGATTGGCAGTATTGTCAACCATTTCGACCCAGCTGCAATCGCCGTCCATTTTCATGACACCTACGGACAGGCGCTGCCAAATATTCTGGTCGCAATGGATGCAAGCATTGCGATCGTCGACTCTTCTGTCGGCGGGCTTGGCGGCTGCCCGTACGCGAAAGGCGCCAGCGGCAATGTAGCAACTGAAGATGTCGTCTATATGCTTGACGGTTTGGGCGTGAACACACAGGTTGATGTCGATGCACTGGCAGAAACGTCAAGATTCATTTTCTCTCACTTGCAGCGCAATCCACAATCACGCGTCACACAGGCAAAAATAGCGCAAAGGCGTGAAAGCTAAGTGCCGGCGCTGTACTTTTGGACATCGACTGCCAACAGCAGCTGCCCACTTTTGACTCAACCTGTTAGTCAAGATTCAAAACATACTTGAACGCACTGTCCGGGGATCATAGAGTGTCAGAAATTTCAGATTATGATGGCGCACTCAAGCGAATCTGCACAAATGCAGAAATTGTTCAGTCGTACATCAAGCATGCGCGGTTGCCGCGCAGTTTAGAGGCAAGGTTGGATTATTCATCCTTGCGTCAAGCGCCATCCGAACTGATCAGCGACAAGTTGATCAGACGTTTCAGTGATTCAATATGGCAAATTGATTACATTGGAGAACGAGGCCAGCTGTATGTAGTCATTCACATTGAGTTCCAATCAGCGGTTGACAAATCAATGGCAATTCGGATGCTCAGTTATTCAAGCTTGATCTACGAATCACTTTGGAACAACAAGGCGATCATTTTTGAAACAGGCAGGTTGCCGACCATTATTCCCACGGTGCTGTATACCGGTAAAGCACCATGGACTGCGCCACTTGAGGTCCGCGAGCTATTGGACGATGTAGCCGTGGACTTTCAGCCATCGTATAGATATACACTGATTGACGAAAGGCGTCTTGTCGAACGTGGCGAAGTCGACGCTGAAAGTCCAGCTGGCGCTTTGATGATGTTACGACACGCACACGAGTATGCTATGATTAGAGATGCAGAGAGGCGCATTGTCAGTTCAAAAATATACACATCGAATCGGCAGGCCTATGACGAATTAGCGCATGCTGTCGGCCTCCACAGACTCGGCAGAGAGGTGAGCACAATGGAACAATTGACATCAGTCATTGATGAAATCGAACAAAACAGAAAAATCAGCTTTGCGGAAGGCAAAGCTCAAGGCATTGCGGAAGGGGTTGCGGAAGGGGTTGCGGAAGGCGCAGGATTCGTTATCAAACGCCTGCTGAAAAACGGTCTGTCTGAACATGAAATTTGCAAACTCTCTGGCTTGACTCTGAAAGAAATCCGCACTTGGGCCAAGTAACATGAGCGAATGCATCACACTTGAGTTTCGAATCGCTGAATGAGTTGAGCACCCTAGCTGAAATGCCCTGTCTGATTCCATAATGAATTACGGCGCATTGATAATCGCTTCATCTGATTTCGGACACAAACTCAGCTAATCTCAACCTCGCAAGCCGCCGGTTCACCAGAGTGCGTTCCATGACTTGTTGTACCGGCGTGATAAGTGCAGCGCTTTCCTTTGAGGGCCAAAAAAAATTTCATCGGCCAAGAGTCGATACACCCATAGAGGCATTTTCCACCAAACCTGAAAAAATCTGAATCTCACTAACGTCCGACTTTTCGATGCGTCGAACAACCCAAATTCATAATTTATTTTTATTAAAAATAACAGTTTACTAAAATATATTATTAATATTATTTATCATTTTTATGATCAAACATCGACTTTTGCACTCATCATGGAAGACAACAGCAATTGCATGAAAGCCGTCGTTCTCACCGGACATGGCGGTCTTGACAAACTTCAATGGCGCACAGACTGGCCAATCCCCTGCGTCGGTCCTGATGATGTGCTGATACAGGTTCATGCATGTGGACTTAACAACACCGACATCAATACACGCACTGCATGGTATTCCAAAAGTGTAACTTCCGAAACCACGGGTGATCCACTGGAATCTGCGGACAATCTTGATGCGACATGGAGCGAGAATGAATTGCATTTCCCGAGGATTCAAGGGGCAGATGTGGCGGGTACCGTCGTCGATGCTGGCAGTCATGTTGACTTTTCGATGATCGGCAAACGAGTGATGATCGACACTTGGCTGCGTGATTGGGATGATCCATCCAATCTGATGTCCTGCCGGTACTTTGGCTCTGAATGCGACGGTGGTTTTGCCGAGTTTACCGCGGTCGACCATCGTCAAGTCTATCCAATCGATTGCGACTTGTCGAATGAAGAAATCGCGACTTTCGCAACCTCGTGGTCTACGGCGGAAAATATTCTACAGCGTGCCAATGTCACTGAACGTGATACGGTTCTGATTACAGGCGCATCCGGCGGAGTCGGCTCAGCGCTGATTCAGCTGGCAAATCGACGCAATGCAACGACTGTCGCAATCACGTCCATGAGCAAAGCCGCGCAAGTTCAATCGCTTGGTCCCGATTATGTGATTGACCGCAATACCGAGAATCCCGCGACAACGCTTAAAGATGTTACCGGTCTGGATTCGGTTACGGTCGTCGCCGATGTTGTCGGTGGAAATCGCTGCATAGAATGGATCGATCTGCTTGATCGAGGCGGCCGCTACGCCTGTTCCGGGGCTATCGCAGGGCCGATGGTCGAACTCGACCTGCGCACATTTTACCTGCGCGATATGACATTTTTCGGATGTACAGTAACCCCGGCAGGTTTGTTCGCCGAGCTGGTCGGATACATCGAAAGAAAAGAGGTGTACCCCATTCTCGCCGCAGTGTATCCGCTTGAGAAATTGCGCGAAGCGCAAAGCGCTTTCATCCGCAAACGCCACCTCGGCAATATTGTTGTAACGACCCGCTAAATTGCCGAACCGCGATTACCTGGGGACATCACCCTGGATGGATGTCTGGCAAAGATGACTGTATTGTCGATTGGCAGCCGGATTCATCAATAATTCGCACGGCTCATTATGTGAGTGTCCTCAAGCTTTTGTCCATATCGCGCCGCAGATCAAGAGCAGCACTGGGCGGTGGCTGCTCGACATCATTCCATGTAACCACACAGTCCTTGGCAACATTTTTTCTGACCGTCAAGCGGCTGGCCAATCCAATCGGCACTGCAGACATTTCGAGTGACCGCTCAGCAGTTGTAAGACGCCCCCAGACTGTCGCACCGCCTTCGCCATCAAGACACTCGCCTGCGCGCAAATCACGCTTGGCGATACTCACCACGTCGCTGATAAACGAACGCGGCTGGCCGGTGGGCTCTTTGCGCAGTGCCACTGATGCGACGCTTACACCGAGTTCCAAGCCGATCAAGTGATACGGCCGATAAAGGGCCGAGTACCGCCCGCTTTCATCGGTCTGCAAGCCATACTCCATGAAACATCGCTTGACGTACTCCGTTCCCGCGTCAAAGACAACATAAACCCCCCAGCGCAAGTCCCGCTTGATTTCAGCGCCATCTCGAGCCAGCGAGGAAACCACCTCTACCATGCCATGTTCCGGCAAAAGCCCGCCGTCCGCCTGGGGACGAAGCAGCGACGCCAGATCATCCACCGAGCATGGCGGAAACCGAAGCCCGTCAATTGGCGGTGCAAGTGCCGTTGTATTCGCAACCGCAGCCATCTCAATAGCTGACTTGGTGCCATCAAGAAAGGAATTGAACATTTTGCTGTTCATCCCGCCGCGGACCGCGTCCGCTTTCGACAAGCCGTAGTGGTTCCAAACAGTGTCCGGCGTAGAATAATGGTATTCAGGCAAATACTTGGTACCCTTGCCGGCACACACAACCGCAAGACCCATGGTTCGCACGGCGTCGACCAGCTCGGCAATTAATGCCGGCTGGTCGCCGTATGCAAGCGAATACACAACACCGGCTTGACGCGCTTGACGGGCGAGTTCAGCTCCGACTAAAGCATCCGCCTCAACATTCACCATAATGACATCAATGCCTGCGCTGATGCACTGCAGGCAATGGCGGGTGCCAGCGATAGGATCGCCTGTGGATTCAATTACGACATCAACAGAGTCTTTGCTGATCAATTGATCAACATCGTCTGCCAATGCCACTTGCCCCGTCGACAGCGAGCCCGAACGGCTGATGAATTCACGGCCAAACCCGACAGCCATCATATTGGCTTGCGCCCGCTGCGTATCAACATCGCAAACCGCCGACAATCGCATCCCTGGTGTGCGTAAAATCTGCGCCATGAACATGGTTGCGAATTTGCCGGCGCCGATTATGCCGACCCGGACGGGGTTGCCTGAGTTTTCTCTTTCCTCGAGTTGCTTGAAAAGATTCATGAGAATTTGACACGCTCACTTGCCAGTTTCGATTTGATAGTGGTGCCGGTGAGAGGATTTGAACCTCCGACCTGCTGATTACGAATCAGCTGCTCTGCCATCTGAGCTACACCGGCACATGTGCTGGCAATCGTACAGTGGTTTTACCTGATTGTTTCGAGCAATCAGTAATATCCGATTACATCACCTTCAGTCGTGACGCCCAGCCCATTGAGCAAACGGTTCACGTAGCAGAAATACCCGACAACCTGATTCAATTCCAGTATCTCTTCGTCCGTGCAGCCACTGTTGGCAAGCAGCTGATAGTCTTCACGTTCCATGCATGAAACCTCGGTTGTGAGCTTTCTGACATAACGCAGCATCGCCAGTGTTTTGCCGGCAAAAGCATGCTCAAGCTGATTCGTTCGAAACGACTCCATCACCTGATCGAAGCGCTGATCATCACCTAGCAGACGCTTTAGATTTGAACTATGGTGCACCACGCTGTATTCGCAGCCGTTGAGTATGCTGGTATAGGTGCCAGCCGCCTCCATAATGTCCTTGGGCAGCGAATTTTCCGAATGGTGCAAGATGCTTTTGTATAAAGACATATGCCCCAGCATGGTATGCGGCCGCAGACTATGCACTCGCAAGACATTATCAACGGTCCCATGCGGAGTGCGAGCAGTCGCGAGCGCGGCGCTCAGCGTGCCGCCCGCCTCGTCATCGCTGACCATGCGAATCCATGCAGACATCGTCCGACCTCTTAGAAAAGCTTAGCCGCCGAACTATTGGCGATAGGCAAACGAACGATCAAATCGCTTTGCGATATAAGTTTCGCAGCTGATCGGTTCATACCTGCGTACATCATCCAAACTCACGATCGGGTTGATCAGCGTCTGCGAGTCGGGATCGACAAAAACGACGACAGAATATCGAGCGCTGGCGGTCGTGTTGACGACACAATGCGGCACAGACCTGAACAAGCCGTTCGTCCAGCGGGACATCAAGTCGCCAACATTGACTACATAGGAATTCTCGAGCGGTTCAACCTCCACCCACTCGCCGTCGGTCAGCTCAACCTGAAGACCAGCGGATTTTTGGGCAAGCAATGACAAGCATCCGAAATCTGTATGCGGGGAAACGCCATAGTCACCGCGCCGGCTGGCACCGCCGGGATAATAGATGAGGGCGCCGCGAGATACCGGCTGATTGAAAAAGCGTGTGAAATAATCATCACGCTGATTCAGCGATATTGCGATCGCCCGCAGCAGACTCGCTGCCAGTCGGTGCATGCGTTGAAAATACTGATTCAAGGCGACACGCATTTCAGGCAGTTCGCTGTGCCAGCGATTCGGCGCCAGCATCACCGAGTCAGGCGCACTTGCGTCGCTGACCATCGGCTGCTCCAAACCCCAGATAAAGCTTTCTTTGATATCCGCGCTGGCGTAGCCCTGCATCTTGGCTTCGCCTTGCCGCAGAAATCCGCGATGGGTATCGACAGCCGCAACTTGAGATTTTTTGTGCTCCGGCAAAGCAAAAAAAGTTTCGGCTATCTCAAAAACGCTGTCGGTCAAGTGTGTGTCAATCTGGCACCCGACGATGTAGAAAAAACCGTCTTTCTGCGCGGCTTTGCAAATCGCGTCGCCCACTTGCCGAAACGCCCTGCTGGACGCTTGATCCAAAGCAGAAATGTCAATAATAGGAATTGAGCGCACGGAAGAAAAAGAGGTGATGACCGACATGCAAACCAAATGCAGAGTATACAATGTTTGGCTTCATGCATAGCGTTCGATTCTCTGCCCGCCCCAGCCTTTTCGTCATGCTTGCAAGCTTCCGCAAATGATCCGATTCTGCGCTTCACGATTATCCCAGATGGCACTTGTGGTGATTGCAATGTCTTTCATCTGCTATCTTCTGCTGGGTCTGATGCCCGGCGATCCGATCGATATCCTGATCAGCTCTGATCCTCGATTGAGCGCCGAAGATGCCGCTCGCCTCAAGCAGATACATGGGCTTGATCAGCCCATCGCTCAACGCTACCTGCATTGGGCGGGCCAAGCGGCGCAAGGCAACTTCGGTTTCAGTCGACTGTATGCCCAGCCAGTAATGGATTTGCTATGGCAGGCATTCAAAAACACGCTCGTGCTGATGAGCCTGGCTCTGCTCGTCTCTGTTTCGATTGCGATACCAGCTGGGATTGTCGCCGCCCTCAAATTCCAGCGCGCTGCCGATTACCTGATCAACTTTCTTTGTTTCGCAGGCATCTCTATTCCGGCATTCTGGCTGTCTTTGATGCTGATTCTGCTATTTTCCGTGACACTGGGGTGGCTGCCAGCAAACGCGGTGGCTTTGGGTGAAGTCGGCTTTTGGGCACACGCCAAAGGTCTGCTTCTTCCAATTGCAACGCTCTGTGTCGTCAGTGTCGGCGGCGTTACCCGCTATCTGCGAGCATCCTTGCACGAGTCACTGCAGCAAGACTACATGATCACCGCGTACGCCAAAGGCTTGAGCGAACGTCAAGTGATAACCCGGCACGCTCTTAGAAATTCGATGATTCCGGTCGTAACGATTGTTTCATTGGATATCGGCGCGTTCTTTTCCGGTGCGCTGATCGTCGAAATCATGTTCGGCTACCCAGGTGTCGGCAAGCTGATGTTTGATGCGATTCAGGGAAGCGACTATAACCTGGCTTTAGTCGGCCTGCTGGCGGCCACATTGTTTACACTGGTTGCCAATTTTGCAGCGGATGTAATTTATGCGATGCTAGATCCCAGGATATCCTACCGCGCAGAAATTCAATGAAGCCAGGCTCGCGTGCTCTCAGGCGACTTGCCGCACATCGACTTGCAATACTGAGTCTTATGACGCTGACAGCTCTCACGCTGTTTTGCGCTTTGGCGCCATTGCTTGAGTCGTGGCTGGCAGCGGATGCCGTCGCGCCAAATCTGTACGACCGGCTGCAGCCGCCGTCAAAAAGTCATCCCCTCGGCACCGATGAGCTCGGACGTGATCTGCTGGTGCGCCTCGCATACGGAGGCCGCGTCTCGCTGATCGTCGGATTCACAGCGGCCATTGTAGCGGCAGCTATAGGAACTGTCATCGGCATCTGTGCCGGTTTTTACGGCGGCTGGATTGATGCGCTGACGATGCGTATGACCGACAGTTTTATTGCTTTGCCACTGTTGCCCGTGCTAATCGTGCTGGCAGCCGTAGATCTCACAAAACTCGGTATTCCGGCGCAGCTGGCGCATCATGAAAGTATCAGCCTGATTCGCATCATTGTCATCATTTCGATCGTTGGCTGGACAGGTGTGGCGCGGCTGGTTCGCGGGGCTGCACTCTCCGTGCGCGAGCAGACTTACGTGCTGGCCGCGCACGCCCTGGGGGTAGCGCCAAGGCACATCATCACCCGCCATATTCTCACCGCTTTGGTGTCGCCAATTATCGTGGCAACGACTCTGTCGGTTGGCAACATCATTCTTTTCGAATCAATCCTGAGTTTTCTCGGACTGGGAATTCATCCGCCTACACCCAGCTGGGGCAATATGCTTTCCAATGTGCAGGACTTGATCTGGAATGCCCCGCGGCTTGCAGTTGTTCCGGGGCTGATGATTTTCTTGACCGTCATTGCGTTCAATTTTCTCGGCGACGGGCTGCAAGATGCCCTTGCATCCCGGTCGCGAACAAAAATCAACTGATGTGCTGCAGTCATCCAGTCAGGCTTCTGCCAAAATCGCTCTGACCCTCAGCAAAGCGCGCCTCAACAGAGTATGGCGACCGCCTCGGCAAGGGTCTCAATTTGATAGTCGGGTTCAAATGGCAAGTCCCACAGTTCGCCGTTTCGGCGAATCCACATGGTCTGCAAGCCAGCATTTTTGGCGCCTGCGATGTCATATTCAGGGTGATCACCGATATGCAAGGTTGCTGCAGGACTTGCTCCCGCCAACTCACATGCCTTGATGAAGCCGTCTGGATGCGGTTTCATATGGCCTATATCGGCTGCAAACACGCTCGCGGTGAATAGATCGTCAATACCGATCTGCTGTAAATCTGCATTGCCATCTGACAGCGCTACAATCGGATAGTTCGCCGCCAGGACTTGCAGCGCAGGCATGGCATCCGGATAAAACTCAACCCGATTGCGGTCAACAGAAAACTTCTGCATCAGGTAGCCTGCATCAGACTCGCAGTAACCTGCTGCCCGCAGCAGTTCAGCGAACACGAGTGTGCGAACCCGGGTGATGTCATAGCGGATATCCGGTCTGGCCTCATACATTGAGGTTCGCAGGTCAATGATGGCCTCCTTAGAGAACCTTTGCGTAATTCTCGGATACTTGAGCTCAAGCAGCTGATAGCTGTTCGCCTCAGCTCTTTCCAACGCTGGAAACACATCCCACAATGTATTGTCCAGATCGATCGTGATACCGTGAATTTTGGTCACAGACAATCCGACCGAGCCGAAGGAAATGTTGCCCATTATGATTTGCCTTTGCGCCGGGCGCGAAGCCGCTTTGCCTGGCGGCGCATGTGCTGCCTGAGTCGACGCTGCGATGCGTCAGTGCCGTCGTGAAATGTTCCGGTAAATTTGTCCCAGGGAAACTCCAATCCGCCGTAGTTGCAGTGTACAAACCGGTGGTGAATCTGGTGATGAAAAGTCCCCAGACGGATCAGCTTCTTGCCACGCACAGTCATCGACTCGTAGCCGCAATGTGTTGTCACCGCGCTGAGGGCAAAATACTGCAGATGAAACAGAACATGGACGGGATGCGACGCAATTACCCAGTGAATGAGAACCGAGCCCAAAAACAGCAAATGCTCAACTGGATGCATTGACAGTCCCGACCAAGGTCCTACATTGACATTGCGATGGTGGACATGATGGGCAAGCCTGTACAGCGGTTTCCAGTGAAGCAGCCGATGAATCAGAAAAAAATAGAAGCTCTCCCAGATCGGCATCAGCAGGAAAATCAACACAAACCACAGCGGATTCTGTGCCCGGTTCAGTATATCCAGATGACCGCTGGCGAACCCCCAGATCAGCAAAGCCTCGTAGCCAGTCCAAACGGTTACACCGCTGGCCAGCGTCCAGAACACATTGTCCTTGATCTGATCGCCGAATGCAAACGGCCGGCCACCGCCAAACGGCTTGCTGTCATATCTGTGCTCGTCTTTTTGAGCATGCAAAATATACAAGTAGAGATGCAGTCCGCCCGCAACGAAAACCATCAGGGCGATATTGCGAATCCACATCAGCGCAATCCACTCCAGCTCCAAGTTTTGTGCGGACTCCAGTGGCGGCTGAAAGTAAGTCCAAGAGACAATCGCAATCAAGGCGATGAGCAATTTTTCTGATACCGGCAGCCAGCTGCGCAGCAGCCACTGACCGCCGCTCAAAAGGCCTGCCGGCCATTGGAAAAGCGGCGAAACCGCCAGCGGCACACTGGGCTTGTAGTTCCAATGCGGCATTGCATCGTTGGGCAAATTCGATTCGTTCGCCGCGCTTGCATCAGCCATAGCGTCCTCTCTGTCCAATCAGAATTCACGCGCTGCATCATTGCAGCGCTACTGACCATTATAAGTAGGCGCGATTTAAGCAGTATCGCGTTCTGCGACAAATTCAGGCTTGCGGCTTCGTGTCGGTTACAATTTGCATTTCAGCCATCCATTGCTGCTCCCGTTGATCCAAGCATCTCTCACGAATCATCCATGGTTGCTGAGTTTTGACAATTTGCACTTAACCGATCTCGCATCTGAACGAAAAAGTATGGAATTTCACCCGACGACAGAAAGTCGCTTAGCCAGCGTCAATTTTCAAAACCTGCATTTTGGCTCTTTATTCAGCGACCATATGTTTGCCATGGAGTATTCCGACGGGCAATGGCAAAATCAGCGTATCGTACCGTTTGGCAAGATTCAGATACATCCAGTCTCGGCCGCTTTGCATTACGGTCAAACCATCTTCGAGGGCATGAAAGCATACCGTGGCATTGACGATAGAATTCGCTTGTTTCGACCTGCAATGAATCATAGACGACTGACAGATTCTTGCAAAAGAATGTGCATTCCAACCGTCAATGAGGAATTGTTCTTCTCTGCAATTGAAGAACTCATTCGCGTTGACCATCAGTGGGTTCCGCCCGGTGACAAGCAAGCGCTCTACATTCGTCCGGTATTGTTTGCCGATGAAGATCAGCTGGATGTTTGCCCCGCCAGCCGCTACCAGTTTCTGATTGTTACAGCGCCGGTCGGCGGCTACTTCGGCAGCAATTTTCCAACAGTTTCCCTAAAGGCCGAAGAGAAATTCACCCGTGCAATTCAAGGTGGGACTGGGTTCGCGAAAGCCGGGGGGAATTACGCTGCAACGTTTCTCGCATCCGCTCAGGGCCGCGAGCAGGGATATGCGCAGATTTTGTGGCTTGATGGTGTTGAGCACCGTTATGTGGAGGAGGTCGGACAGATGAATATCTGCTTTCTTCTCGCGGGAAAACTTGTAACACCGCCGCTTCGCGGCACCATTTTACCCGGCGTCACACGCGACAGTGTGCTGCAGCTGACACGAGATATGGGGATTGAAATTGAGGAAAGACTGATTTCTATCGACGAGGTGATCGACGGCATTGAGTCCGGCGCTTTGCAAGAAGCCTTCGGCTGCGGAACCGCAGCCGTCGTGACCGCGGTAGGAAGTATTGGCTATCGAGAAAAGAGCTACGAAATCAATAACGCGGCGGCAGGTGAAGTCACGCAGAGGCTGTATCGTACGATTGTCGGCATTCAGCGCGGCGAGATTGAGGATGTCCATGGCTGGACGCAAGTCATTTCAACTTGACTTGCAACTGCCAGGCAATTATTTGCATATGATCCCGTCGTTGTTGCCGTCGCGCATGTACGGATACGCCGGATGACCGGCCAGCACGGGTGCAATGCCGTGCCGGCGCGCTTCTTTGCAGGTGATCCTGCCGTTTCGATTGTCGTCCCATTTCGCAAGCGGATGATTTGGATCGGCGTAACTCGCGC
This sequence comes from Arenicellales bacterium, assembly GCA_965200545.1. Lineage (GTDB taxonomy): Bacteria > Pseudomonadota > Gammaproteobacteria > Arenicellales > JAJDZL01 > JAJDZL01. The sequence goes on from CBDAUJ010000004.1 coordinate 201,683, forward strand.
TTTTTGAAACGATATTGTGCGATTCAGCAATTGAGGTGCAGGCACTGATCTGCATCTTTGTCGCTTCGCATTTTGACAGAATTTCTTCCAGTTGGCTCGCCTCAGCACGATCGACCGTCAGCTGATATTTTTGCTTGACCGCCACCACGGTCGCCGCAAACCAGCAACGGTTCAATTGTGGCGTCCACTGCGCAGCATCCAAATCCCGCTTCACCGCCCGATTCAGATGTGAATTCGCTAAAGTGAGATTCAGCAAGTCTGAGGCAAACTGACGCTTGACTGCGCTTGATGCGGCGCACAGGCCGCTGTCGTGCGCTTCAGAGCGCGCAACAATGTGCTCAATATCGGACTGCCGCAAGCTGGTAAAGCATTCGCCCGTATAAGGACTGTACATCTTGCCGATCAACTCCGCCACTTTCGGTTCGACAGATTGCGAGTAAGCGTACTCATCTGAGCGGTACGGTGCGCAGCGATTCTCAGGCGCCAAGAGCAGCCCTCTCCACGTTTGCGCTTGTGCAAAATCGGCCCAGCAAATACCAAAAACGACGCAAAACATTGTTGCGCCGATGCGTACTGGGTACGACCGCGCTTGAAATGACAGCAAATTCATGTTCGGAATGGCGGTAAAATTGATGGGAGTGAGCATGCTTGATGCGCGGCGAAAGCAATTCAACGGCCGGGGGTGCGATTCAGTTCGAAATTGCCCGTATTTGTCAGTCAATGATGCAATGGCCATCTGCTGAGAGAACACTGAATCGGAACATTTTTGAAAAAAACTTGAAAATTTTGAATGCAAAACCATATACAATTTCGATTACTTTGAAAAGATCGCTGACTTCATATTGAACCAACATTCCATGCCGATTGTCCCAGCTGCGCCTGAAGCCACTGTCAAGGATGCCAAGCCGAAACTGAAAAAGCCGCGCCTTTATTTCGTGGTTTTGCTCAACGATGATTTCACTCCGATGGATTTCGTTGTATCTGTGCTGCGCAGCTATTTTAGCATGGACGAAGATCTCGCCGTGCTGACGATGCTGAAAGTCCACCAGGAAGGACGCGGTGTTTGCGGGCGATTCACTCGAGAAATCGCTGAGATGAAGGTCAAGGATGTCCTTGATTGCGCTAGAACCCATCAACATCCGCTGCAATGTATTTTGGAGCCTGAATAACGTGTTTTCTGACGAACTCGAAAACTGTCTTGGCATGGCGCTCTCGCTCGCGAGCAACAATCTGCATGAATTCGTTACGGTTGAGCATCTGCTGCTGTCTATCATTGATGACGAGGCTGTCGAGAAAGTCCTCGAGGCTTGTGATGCAGATATTTCCAAATTGCGCGGCGACCTGGAAAACTTCGTCAATCTGAATGTTCCAACAGTGCCGGATTCGGCAAAATGCGAACCGCGAACCACGCATGGCTTTCGCCGTGTATTTCAAAGAGCGATGCTGCATGTGCAAAGCACCGGACGCAAAGAAGTAACGTGCACCAATGTCCTCATTGCGATTTATGGTGAAAACGATTCGCATGCGGTGTATTTTCTCCATTCGCAGAATGTGCATCGCTTGGACGTTGTACGCTATGTATCGCATGGCATCGAAAAATCGCATGCGAGCGAGCAGGACGAAAAAACAGATGAGCAGCCGTTCGAGTCCGACAGTCAAGATAACCGCTCAGCCTTAAGCCAATTCACCGACAATCTCAATCAGCGAGCCCTGAGCGGCGAGATAGACCCGTTGATCGGTCGAGCGCCCGAGCTTGAGAGAACCGTCCAGATTCTATGTCGCCGCCGGAAAAACAATCCGCTGTTCGTCGGCGATGCCGGAGTCGGCAAGACGGCGATTGCAGAAGGCTTGGCGAAACGCATTGTTGACAGCGAAATTCCTGAGGTTCTTGCCAATTCCGTAATTTATGCACTGGATATGGGCTCGCTGCTGGCTGGCACAAAGTATCGCGGCGACTTCGAGCAGCGACTGAAGACCGTCGTGAAAGAACTCAAGAAGCAGCCAGATGCCATTCTGTTCATTGATGAGATACATACCGTAATCGGCGCCGGTGCGGCTTCACGCGGGACACTGGACGCGTCCAATATCCTCAAGCCGCTGCTCGTTTCAGGCGAGCTTCGATGCATGGGTTCGACAACCTATTCGGAATACCGCGGCGTATTTGAGAAAGATCGCGCATTGTCCCGCCGTTTTCAGAAAATTGATGTGGCGGAACCGACAGTGGACGAGACCATCAAAATTTTGCATGGTCTCAAGAGCAGATTCGAAGACCATCATGAGGTGCGCTACACCACGCCGTCCTTGCGTTCCGCGGCGGAATTGTCGAACAAATACATTACGGATCGAAAACTGCCTGACAAGGCCATTGATGTCATTGATGAAGCCGGGGCTAAAGCACGTATTCAATCAGCGGCCAAACGCAAAAATACCATTGGTGTCAAGCAGATTGAAGCGATTGTGTCGAGCATAGCTCGCATTCCTCCGCGCTCAGTCTCAACAAGTGACATGCGACTGCTCAAGAATATAGAACGAGATTTGAAACTGGTTGTTTTTGGCCAAGACAGCGCAATCGAGGCGCTGGCAAGCTCGATCAAGCTGGCTCGCTCGGGTCTGGCTGACTCGAATCGACCAATCTCAACTTTTCTTTTCAGCGGACCCACTGGCGTTGGAAAAACCGAAGTCACCCGCCAGCTGGCAATTAACATGGGCATTGAGCTGATTCGTTTCGATATGTCCGAATATATGGAACGCCATACCGTGTCCAGACTGATCGGAGCGCCGCCCGGATATGTTGGCTTTGACCAAGGCGGACTGCTGACCGAAGCCATTAACAAGTCACCGCATTCAGTCCTGCTGCTTGATGAAATCGAAAAAGCGCACCCGGACGTGTTCAATGTCCTGTTGCAAGTCATGGACTACGGCACACTGACGGACAACAACGGCCGCAAGTCCGATTTTCGAAACGTCATCATCGTAATGACAACTAATGCCGGTGCGGTGGAAATGAATCGCGGCTCGATCGGATTTACCGAACAGGATCACTCGCACGATGACACTGAGGCCATCAAGAAGCTCTTTTCACCTGAATTTCGCAACCGCCTTGATTCAGTCATCCGCTTCAACTCGCTGAACGAGGAAACTATCATGCTGGTGGTTGACAAGTTCCTGGTTGAGCTTGAAGAGCAGCTGAAATCCAAAAATGTTGATCTGACGGTAACACCTGCTGCGAGAAAATGGCTGTGCAAAGAAGGCTTCGATCGCGCAATGGGGGCGCGGCCGATGGCCAAGACGATTCAAGAACACATCAAGCGACCAGTCGCCGACGAACTGTTGTTCGGCTCGCTTGCCGGCGGCGGACAACTGGTTGTCGAGGTCAAGCGCGGCAAGCTGACGCTCAAATTTCCAGTTTCTGAGAGAACGGTCACAGGCTAGCGCAATCTGGAAACTTGTCCGGCGGATCTGTCGGCGTCACAAATCAGCCATGTGCGCTTTTGCGCAATGCGCACCCACTCGCGCAGTTTCAATTGATGATGGCTGCGCCGCATTCGACGCAATCAGGCAAGTCAGCTCGCGCACTGTTACTGCGCCTGTTGCGATTGGTCTCCCGATCGGCTTCGGCAGATAAAATCCTGACTCAGTTTTTCCAGTTCAGTGAACTCAATCGAAACAGCAAGGAACTGTCGGATTTGAACTTTTCGATCTTGACGGGCAGTGCGCGATACTGCGCCACAAGCCACACTCGAAATCCTTCATTTTCACGATTTTCACGGCGCATCTCAATACGCCATGCGTCTATCTTTGTTTCTTCAATTTCAACAATGTCGGGGACAACCTCGCTATAGCGAAAATTTCTAAAACGATCGCGATCAAGAATCACAAACGGCTGATCAGTGAGTGTTTCAGGTGCATTGATCTGGAGAAAAACAAGCCAAGACTCAAAATCAAGAACCGGCTGGCCGGGCAGGTCCGCGATCTTGTCATCTCCGAAACGGACGACATTGCGATCCCAATCAAAAGCCGCGGACACATCGACATCATCGCCGCGTATTTCGGTGCTGATCATGCGCACACTGGTACCGGCTTTATGAAACTGCGAGATTTGGCGGTATGCTTTTTCACCAAATATCTGAGCCATCGCATTCGGCTCTACCAGATGCGTGGAAGTCACAATATCACCCTCGCTGTCAATTGTTCTTCGACTGCTGCCGACTTCCAGATTATTCAAAAATATCGAATACTCTGCTTCATAGGCATACAGTTTCCACACTTCCGCATAGACGTTGGAATCGATTGTTGAAGCGGCGGCGCAACTGATGAGCAATACTAGCTGACATGCTCTTTTGCCGATTTTACTCAAGAGTACGTTTGTACGGGCTATAGACATTGAATCTGCTCTCAATTTACAACTCTCTATTGATTTTTTGCTCCCAGACCTGCCGAATTGCCTGCGGATAGATTTCATACTCGCATTCGTGAACACGCTGCTTTAGGCTTTCAACTGTATCGCACGGACGAACTTTGATTTTTTTTTGCGCAACGATCGGCCCGGCGTCAAGGTCTGACGTGACTAAGTGTACTGTCGCTCCATGATACTCGTCACCCTGCGCCAGTACTCTTGCATGCGTATTCCTGCCTTTGAACTTTGGAAGCAGGGACGGATGAATATTCAAAATTCGGTTTTCGTATTGGCTGACAAACTCAGCAGTGAGTATTCTCATGAAGCCGGCCAGAACGATTAGATCCGGCCGCAACGGCTTGATGTACCGTAAAGCAGATTGATCAAACTCAAAACGGGTATTGTAATTTCGCGGGTTCAGCCAAATTGTCTTTATTTTTTCTCTCTCGGCGCGTTGCAGCGCGTACGCATCCGCATTGTCGCTGAGGACCGCCGAAACTGTCACAGGCAACTCGCCGGACTTTTGCAAATCGATAATCCGCTGCAAATTCGTCCCATTGCCTGATACAAACACAACAATTCGCATAATTGGCGGGGTCATATCCAACGCACCGTGTCAGCCTGATCTGTTGCAGCTTTCACCTCGCCAATGCTGAAAGACTCAAGCGCACAGGCGCGCAAGATTCTATGAATAGCGGCTTCGTCTTGCTGTCGACCGATGACAGCCATGCCGATGCCACAGTTAAACGTACCCAGCATTTCTTCATCACTCAATTGACTCGCAGATTGCAGCCAGTCAAATATCGGCATGGACGGCCACGCTTTTTTTCGCAAGCAGGCAGCAACGCCCGGCGGCAGGATACGTCTCACATTTGCAGTGATGCCGCCACCGGTGATATGCGCCAGCCCTGCAATCGGCAACTTTTCAATCACTTCAAGCAGCGGACGGACGTAAATGCGAGTCGGCATCAGCAGTGCTTCACCAAAAGTGCAGTCATCCAAGTCATCGGATAATGCAATCCTGTTATCCTTGAGCAGCTTGCGTACCAGCGAAAAGCCATTGGAATGAACGCCCGCAGAAGCGATTCCAATGATCACATTGCCGACTTCAATCTGGCTGCCATCAATGATTTCCGATTTTTCGACGATGCCAACGCAAAATCCCGCCAGATCATATTCACCTTGCGCATACATATCAGGCATCTCTGCCGTCTCGCCGCCAATCAGCGACGCTTGCGCTTCTCCACAGCCTTGCGCGATGCTCCGAATCACGTCTTGCATAACGTGTTTTTGCAATTTGCCAGTTGCAAAGTAATCTAGAAAAAATAGCGGCTTGGCACCTTGCACAATAACATCATTGACGCACATCGCAACCAAATCTATACCAATTGTATCGTGGCAGTCCATCTCGAAAGCGATCTTTACCTTGGTCCCGACACCGTCGGCGCCGCTTACCAACACTGGACGCTCGTAATCCAATGGAAGTTCAAACTGCGCGCCGAAACCAAGTCCCACATCCGTGCCGCCCGCCCTGACTGTGCGCTGCATGACCGGCAGCATAGAACGGATCACCCGCTCTGCCTTCTCGGTGTCAACGCCTGCATCTGCATATGTCGTCTTCATTCAATTTGGCTTGGTTTTATTCATGCAATCTGCTCGCAGTACCGATGGCAGTCGACTAATCAAAGACTGCATCGTCAACTGGAATGCATATTGTACGTGCAACCATTTCAAGCATATGAAATTTACTGAACTCAATCGCGGATTGCATAAAATTATGTGAACAGCCATCGGCATTTTCGATGTGTCAAACCAAGCTGTTTTTCCCAGTACCGATTCATGTATATCTACAATTTGATTGGACTCAACCAATGACTCCGTTCATTGCGCAGGTCCCCAACCTATTGACACTTTCGCGAATCGCTGCAGCGCCGATTCTGATTCTGCTGCTGCGAGATCAAAACTATGAATGGGCGCTCATCCTGTTTCTGATCGCTGGCATTACTGACGGACTGGATGGCTGGATAGCGAAACGGTTTGATTTTGTCTCGCAATTCGGCGCCCGCTTGGATCCGCTGGCTGACAAAATTATCATCTTGTCGGCTTATGTGATGCTGGCTGTTTCAGGTCTGCTGCCTTTTTGGCTGGTGACGCTTGTCATATTCCGTGATGCGGTCATTATCGGCGGCTACCTGGTATTGACTACTTTGGATGGCAACATTCCCATGCGACCGACAAAAACCAGCAAGACCAATACCGTTTTGCAAATCACACTGGTTATCTTTGTTCTGCTTGAAAATACGATTTGGGCATTTTTGCCTCACATCAGCCCTTTGCTGCTGGCAACCGTCGCGCTGTTCACTGCGGCAAGCGGCATTCAGTATGTCTGGGTCTGGGCGATTCGAAGAAATTTGAACCAATCTGCATGACGCAGCGCATCCATAACGTTGCATCGCAGGCGACGATCAATATTGATTTGCCTGATTCCTCGAGTTTCGAGAACTTTATTCTCGAGGATGGCAATGCGCAAATGGTTCAGCGCCTCAAAGACTTTGTGACTTCACCAAGCGATCAGCATCTGTGCTATCTCTGGGGAGTTTTTGGGGTTGGCAAAACGCATCTTCTGTATGCGGCGTGCCGTTGCATACAGCGCAGCATTTATGTCTCGCTGAAAGACTTGAATCTGTATCCAGAGGTACTCAATCAACTGCAGTTATATGACTTGGTGTGCATCGACGATGTTCACTCGATTGCTGGTCAGTCGCATTGGGAAAGGCCTCTGATGGCGCTATTCGAAAGGGTAGTCGCAAACGGCAGGCAACTGATTGTCTCTGCGGCGGTGCCGCCGCAGGAATTGAAGTTTACACTTCCCGATTTAATCAACCGCTTCTCTGGCGAACAGATGGTGAAACTTGCCAAGCCGTCTGAGTCCAGCATTGCGCGGGTTTTCATCGATAAAGCCGCCAACCGGGGGTTGATGATTGAGGACAGCGTAGTCAAGTATGTCATGAAGCGATACTCGCATGATCTGCATTCACTCATCCGTTTGCTGGACCGCATCAGTCAACAGTCTCTGGAAGAAAAAAGGAACATCACAATCCCTTTTCTGAAAAGTCTGAGAATTTGCGGTCATTAGCGGGTCAGCTTGGCGGCACGCAGCTGAATCAGCGCGTTTTTTCCGCTGACCGATATCGGAAGACACGGGCGAGGCGGGCATGCAGCCCCCTGGCAATCAGTTCTGGCGCGCCACCGCAGCTTCTCTGTCCGCATTCGCATGAACGGAATCGTGCCGCCGCCTGCCAATCAATTTCCATGTCCTGGCTTTGCGCATTTTGACCATCCCATTCAAAGCCGCAGCTTGAACGCGCCTACCGATTGAATCCTGACCGGTACGCCCAGCCGGTCATTCGCTGCTCTAGACCGGCCATGACCGCATACCTGCCGATGCCTTCTACCGCCAAGGCAATCAGACAGGCAAATACCAGCGGCACCTCAAAATTCTCCTGTGCCGTCAGCATCATGTGTCCAATGCCGGAATTCGCCGCAATCGTCTCGGACAGAACCGAACCGATGAATGCCAAAGTAATTGCCACTTTCAGCACACCGAAAAAGTATGGCAGCGACCGGGGAATCCCAACTTTCGTCATCACATCAAATTTCTTGGCGCCGAGTGCGCGGAGCACATCCTCCAGTTCGAGCTCGATCGTCACCAGACCTGTCGCAACATTCACCACAATCGGGAAAAAGGAGATCAAGAAGGCGATCAGCACCGCTGGCAGCTAGCCGGCTCCAAACCATAAGACCAAAATCGGCACAACCGCAATCTTGGGAATGGAATTAAAGCCAATCATCAGTGGATACATTCCTGCATAAATACGCTTGTCGCAGCCGATGAATAATCCGAGCATCAAGCCGAATGCAATGGCCAGCACAAAACCGAGCAGCGTGGGTCCACAGTGTCTGCAAGGAATTGCTCCACAACCCGTCGGCAAACTCATACATCGCATAGGCAACTTGAGAAGGCGCAGGCAGGATGTAGACTGGAATGCTGAAAAGCCAGACGCTTAGCTCCCATAGAGCGAACAGGCCAATCGTGCACAGCCATGGCGAGTATCTGACCCAGTCGAGCGTCAAGCCACCATCAATTCTGCGAATCAGCCTTGACCTGCTTCCTAAGCGCGAGCCTGTGCGATGTGACTGCGAAGTTCCTGGGCGAGCTCAGAAAACTCAGTTTGATAAGTCACCTCAATCGAACGCGGACGCGGAATCGGAATGTCGCGTTTGACAGTAATCTGACCGGGCCGCGCACTCATCACGTAAACTGTATCAGCCAGGAAAACAGCTTCCCTTAAGTCATGCGTGACGAGAATGGTGGTGAACTGCTTTTGCTGGTGCAAATCACGGATTACGCACCACAATTCTTCTCGCGTAAACGCATCCAAGGCAGCAAAGAGCTCATCGAGGAGAAGCAGTTGCGGATCATGAATCAAGGCACGGCACAGCGACGCTCGTTGCTGCATGCCGCCAGAAAGCTGCCATGGATACTGCGCACCGGCACCGCTGAGTCCAACCGATGCCAGCAACTCGTCAGCGAGACGCTCGTACTCCACTTTATGGGCACGCATTTTTTTCCAATGCTGCTTTACAATTTCCGGCGGCAGCAGCACATTGTCACGCGTCGTGCGCCACGGCAGCATAACGGGGTTCTGAAATGCCATCCCAGTGATTGTTACCGGTCCATCAACAGGCTGGCCATCCAAGGTCACACTGCCCGCACTCGGAAAGCGCAGCTCGGTTGCCAGTTTCATCAATGTCGATTTGCCGCACCCTGAAGGTCCGACGACAGCGATAAACTCGCCACGATAAACATCAAGATTCAGATGCTCAACAGCAAGTGTGCCTTGCGCACCCTGTCGAGCGTTGTAAACGAGCGAAACGTCTTTTATTTCAACAAAGGAGCGCAAACTGCGTTACTGCGCCATTCTTGTGGCAGCCTCAGGCAGAAAACTCGCATCAAACACATCCGCAACCGCGGGCCGTGCTGTGAATTCATAAGTGTCTGCAATCTGCTCAATTGAACGTTCCAGCCGTGCCATATCGACACCGCCCAATCCGTTCGCTTTGACTTCGTCGATCAGAATGTTCTGATCGATTGCCATCATCAGCCGCTCAAGCTCAACACTTTCGCGGGCAACATCATTGTGGTTGAGCACATGGCGCACCGCATCAGATGGATCTGCCAAAGTTGTCTGAAAACCCTTGATGGTTGCGCGAATGAATCCTCTGACTGCTTCTGGATTTTCAGCGGCAAACTGTGGATTGACCAAAATAACGTTGCGTACAAATCCAAGCCGTGATCGCGCATCAGCAGCACCGAAATGTCACTCTCTTCGACACCCTGCGCCTTAAGGTTAATGAACGAGGAGAACGCATAGCCGGTAATCGCATCCACTTTGCCTTGTGCCAGCATGGGCTCGCGCACTGGAAAACTGACATTCTCGATTGTCACTGCACTCGCATCGATCCCATTCTCCTTGACGAACGCATTCCACTGGACATAGGCGCCATCCGGCGCCGGCGCGCCCAAAATCTTGCCTTCGAGATCTTTCGGCGAATTCACACCCAGCGACTTGCGGCCGACGATCGCGAATGGCGGCGCATTGTAAAGCATGAATATTGCCTTGACCGGCAAGTCGAGATTCTTGTCTCGGAACTTGATCAGGGAATTGATGTCTGCATTGCCCATTTTATACGTCCCCGAAGCAACGCGGGGAATCACATCAAGCGAGCCTTTGCCGGTATCCATCTGCACATCCAGTCCTTCATCTGCGTAATATCCGCGATCCCAGGCTAGCAGCAATGGCGCAGCCGGCCCTTCCCACTTCCAGTCATTGTCGAATTTGATCGGGGTTTGCGCCGCAGCCGTACTGCAAACAAGCATCATCGCTGCGGCCACCAGCCCTGTCTTTTTCTTAATCATGGCTATTTCCTCGCTGAAAACATCAAAACAACATAGACCGTCTCATTTCATTGGAATATGCAGGTATTATCCGGTACTTATTTTTATTTCAAGATAAATTCGATGTGATTCAGTGGCGGGCAGGCAAGCAGCAGCAAAATGATTTTGCCAAGGCGATTGTGTTTGAAACAATCCGACACTAACGGTAAAATGCGCGCTTTCCCTGCTGATTAACCTATTGGTCCGTGTCTTGATCGTGCATTCGCGCATGCAGCCCCTGCCCGCAGTCCATTGTGACCTTGTCATCGCGCGACCTTCGCAGATACAGCCACCGCATCGACACATCAGTTCCGCTCAATGAAAATCGCAGTAGTCGGCACCGGTTACGTCGGACTCGTCACCGGCACTTGTTTCTCCGAAATAGGTGTGGAAGTCGTTTGCGTTGACATCGATGCGACGAAAGTGAACAGCTTGAGCGCAGGTTGCTGCCCGATATACGAAATAGGGCTGCCCGAACTGCTCAAAAGGAATATCGATCTTGGCCGTCTGGCTTTTACCACCGATTTGGACGCGGCTGTTGCCGACAGTGAGGTGATCTTTGTCTGTGTCAATACGCCATCAAGCGAGAATGATGCGAGCGCCGATCTCACAGACGTATACCAAGTATGCGAGCACATCGCATCGCGCATTGATTCGTACCGGATTGTCGTGGTCAAGTCAACGGTCCCTGTCGGCACCAGCCGTGAGGTCAAAAACATTATCAGCTCACAAATCTCTGAGGATTTGTTCGACGTGGTCTCGAATCCGGAGTTTCTGGCGGAAGGAAGCAGTGTGCATGACTTTCTCAATCCGGCGCGCATTGTCATCGGCGTCGAGTCGGACAGAGCGCGGGAACAGCTCCGACAACTTTACTTGCCGTTCTCGCTGCAGGAAGTGCCGATCGTCTATACCAGTCTTGAAACAGCTGAAATGATCAAGTATGCATCCAATGCGTTCTTGGCGACTAAGGTGACCTTTATCAACGAGATTGCAGATTTGTGCGAGCGCACCGGCGTGGATGTGCGCGATCTTGCCTACGGGATCGGACTGGACAAGAGAATCGGTACCGAACATCTGCGGCCTGGACCCGGTTTTGGAGGCTTGTGCTTTCCCAAAGATACAACCGCACTGGTGCAAACTGCAATCAATGCAGGCTCACCGGTACGGATCATTGAAACGGTAGTCGACATCAATAACCGGCGAAAAATCTACATGGCCGAGCGTGTCGCCCAGGCTTGCGGCGGCTCGATTGATGGCAAGACAATTGCCGTTCTGGGACTGACGTTCAAATCCGGTACAGACGACCTGCGAGACAGTCCAAGCATCGCCATCATTCGCGAATTGCAAAAGCTCGGCGCCACGATTCGCGCGCATGACCCGCTAGGCATTGCGCCCGCTAAGAAGATTCTCACCGATATAGAGTTTTTTGAAGATATCTATGCGATCGCGGAAAATTGCGATGCGCTGGCGATTGCAACGGCCTGGCCGCAGTATGCAGAATTGGATTTGGAACGCCTCAAGCAGATCACAGCCTCTCGAATCATTGTCGACATGCACAATCTGTATGACGCCGGCAAGATGCGCAATCAAGGGTTTGACTACACTGGCATCGGGCAAGGGGCGATACCCGAAGGTCGCTAAGTCAATACGGCAATCTGAAAAACGTCCAAGTCTTCAGTGCTTGGCTTGCGAAAGGAATCGCAGGCCGCCCTCGGCATGTGTTCATTCCACCGACCGGCGCCAGGCATAAGGCCGCGATTTCAGCGGCAGCACATTACCCCAGCCAACGCCCCGATAGCGGGACTTACAAGCGCCGATAGCCGCGGTGCCATTCGACGAACTGCGCGATGCCTTCTTCCAAGCTGGTCTGCGGAGAATAACCGAGTAATTCCTGGCTCGCTGAAAGATCAGCGGCAGTCGCAAGCATTTCTCCCTTGGGTCCTTGTACGAAATTCTTGATCGCTTCCATGCTCATTTCTTGTTCGAGAATTCTGATCATATCCATCAGCGGGCGACTTTTGTCGCTGCCGATGTTGAATACCCGAAACGGCAGATTGCCATCACTGACGCGTGACGGCGGACGATCAAGTGCGGCAATCGTACCTGCCACTGCATCGTCAATGTAAGTGAAATCACGTTTCATGTCGCCAAAATTAAAAATCTCGATCGGCTTTTGGTCGCAGATCGCATTCGCAAACAGAAAATACGACATGTCTGGACGCCCCAGCGGACCATAAACTGTAAAGTAACGCAATCCGGTTTGCGGCAAATCAAAGTTATCGCTGTAAACATGACTGATCAACTCATCAGCTGCTTTGGTCGCTGCATAGACGGAAACCGGACGATCGGTACGCGCTGCAATGGAATATGGCAGCCCGCTGTCCTGCGAATAGATGCTGCTGGAACTCGCATAGACCAGATGCTCGAAATCATCTGTATAGCGACAGATCTCCAGAATGTTCAGGTGACCGCTGATATTGCTCTGCGCCACTTGCCGTGGAAAATTCTGCGAGTGACGAACCCCGGCTTCGGCGCCGAGATGAACAACCTTGCGAAATGGGCCGTGCTTGGCGCTGATCGACTGCAGATGAGCGTAATCACTTAACTCCGCCCGCTCAAATACGAAGTCGCCGAATTTCCTCAATCGATCAAGTCGCAACTGCTTCAATTGAACGTCGTAGTAATCGTTGACATTGTCGAGCCCGACAACGCGCTCGCCGCGCTCCAAAAGGCACAGTGCAACCGCAGAACCGATGAATCCCGCGGCACCGGTAACTAATATTGACATTGGCTATCCAGCGTGAAAAAGGGGCAAATGCACTTGATTGGGAACCCGCCTGGCATCCAGCGGTTTCACAATCATCGACAGCCGCTTCAAGAGTGCGTGAAAAGTCCAGTTATGCTGCGCAGCATCCATCGCAATGGCCAGCTGCGGAGACCGGTTTCCAGGCACTGGCATTATATCGAAGATCGATCGGGGCAAATCTGCAATGATGACCACGGCAATTCTTATAATGCGAATCTGAAATACGTTGATTGTCGTGGAATGACTTGATGGGCAGGCATCTCTCACTCTCACGAAAATCACCATCCACGAGCACGATTATGAGCGAGACCACGAAAGTTCTGCTGCCAGATATCGGCGATTTCGCCGATGTTGAAATCATAGAGATTCTAGTCGCAGTCGGCGACACGATCGAAGTTGAGCAGTCAATCCTGACTTTGGAAAGCGACAAGGCCACAATGGATGTGCCATCGTCCGAAGCCGGTGAAATCTCCGAGATAGGTGTCAGCATCGGCGACAAAATCTCCGAAGGCGATTACCTGATCACGGTTCGCGCCGCGGCAGCGACTGGCAATGCGACGCAAGAGCAGCAGCCAGCTGCCCCGCAGCAGTCAGCAGCAGAGGATGCACCCGCTCCGGCAGCGGCGCCGTCCGCCAGCGCCAAGCCTGCCCCTGCAGAGCAGCCGCCCTCGGATGCCGCTCGCACTCAGGACATTGACGTTTTACTGCCCGACATCGGCGACTTTTCGAACGTTGAAATAATTGAAATTCACATTGCTGCCGGCGACACAATTGAAGCTGAGGCATCAATGCTGACGCTCGAAAGCGATAAAGCCACAATGGACGTGCCGGCCCCAGAAAATGGCACCGTAACCGAACTGCTGGTCAAAGTGGGAGATAAAGTTTCAAAAGGCGATCGTCTTGCAAAGATGCAAACAGGCACTTCACCTGCCGCCGAATCTGCAATCGAGCAACCGCCTGAATCGGCCGCGTCCGCCACAGAATCCGCGCTGGCCCCGCAGTCCGCAGCGCAAGCCTTGAGCCACTCGTTCGATGTTCCGCCGCCGCCCGCAACACTGCCGCCGCCGGTCGAGCGATCGAAAACTTCTTTGCCGCACGCAAGCCCGAGTGTGCGCCGATTCGCGCGCGAGCTCGGTGCAGATCTTTCGCAGGTTCGCGGCACCGGACCGAAAGGACGCATCCTGCGTGATGACATCGCGCTGTACGTAAAGAAAATTCTGCGGGAAGGCCCACAGCCTGATGCTCGCCAAAGCCTCGGACCGCCGCCGATTCCAGAAGTCGATTTTTCAAAATTTGGATCGATTGAAACCGTCAAACTGTCCAAGATCAAAAGAATTACAGGTGAACGGCTGCATCGGTCATGGCTGGATATACCCCACGTAACCCATCATGATGAAGCGGATATTACCGAGCTTGATTTGTTTCGCAAAGCGGTCGACAACGAACAGAAAGCCTCAGGCAATCGCGTAACAATCCTCGCTTTCGTCTGCAAAGCGATCATCAATGCCTTGACACAGTTTCCAACCTTCAACGCATCCTTGTCACCGAACGGACAGGACCTGATTCTGAAACGATATTTTAATATCGGTGTCGCAGTCGATACGCCAAACGGCCTGGTGGTGCCGGTGATTCGAGACATGCAGAAGCTAGGTGTGCTGGATATCGCCAGAACACTGCAGGAAATTGGCCGAAAAGCCAGAGATGGCGAACTTGCACCGGCAGATTTTCAAGGCGGTTGTTTTACAATTTCAAGTCTCGGCGGCATTGGCGGGCGCTTCTTTACGCCGATCATCAATCCCCCGGAAGTTGCCATACTCGGCGTAAGCAGAAACCATCAAGTTCCGGTTCCAGCCGACAATGGCAATCTGGCTTGGAAGACCATGCTGCCGCTGTCGCTGTCTTATGACCATCGCGTGATTGACGGTGCCGAGGCGGCGCGCTTTACCAAATTTGTCTGTGAGCTGCTTGTCGACTCGAGAAGAATACTGCTCTGATTTGTCACCCGTACGCAATCCGCATCACCCCTGCAATTATGAATGCCAGCAACCAAGATGTATACGCAGATGTAGCGGTCCTCGGTGCAGGACCAGGCGGCTATACCGCCGCTTTTCGCGCAGCCGACCTCGGCAAAAAAACTGTATTGATTGAGCGTTATCCGAACTTGGGCGGTGTTTGTCTGAACGTTGGATGCATCCCCTCAAAAGCGCTCTTGCATGTCGCAAAAGTCATCAATGAAGCGCAGCATGTCAAAGAAGCTGGAGTCGTGTTCGGCGAACCCGAGATTGACCGGGAAAAGCTGCGCGGCTGGGTCGACAAAGTTGTCTCGCAGCTCACTGGAGGTCTGGCGGCGCTCGCCAAGCAGCGCGGCATCGAGGTTGTCACCGGTCATGGCCAGTTTTCAAGTGCAGAGTCTATTCGTGTTGTCGGTGAAGAAGTGCGAAACGTATTTTTCAAAGATGCCATTATCGCCGCCGGCTCCCGTCCTTCAGCACTGCCGTTTCTGCCTGATGATGACAGAATTGTCAGTTCTACCGGCGCCTTGGCTCTGAAAGAAATACCGAAACGTCTGCTGATTATCGGCGGCGGGATTATTGGACTGGAACTGGGCACCGTCTATCACGAACTTGGTTCTGCGATCACGGTCGTCGAAATCATGGACAATCTGGTCGCCGAAGCCGACGCTGATATTGTCAAGCCCCTGACCACGCGAATCAAGAGACAGTACGAGAGCATTCTGCTGCAGACAAGTGTCGTTTCCGTTGATGCGCACAAAGATCATTTGACCGTCGCATTTGAGAGCAGCAAGGGCAAATCGGCCGAAAATTTTGACATGATTCTCGCGGCAGTGGGACGCACAGCCAACGGACATGAAATCGGCGCCAGCGCCGCCGGCATCGCAGTCGACAAGCAGGGCATCATTGGTGTTGATCGACAGCAAAGAACAAATGTCGACGGCATTTACGCGATCGGAGACATCACCGGTCAGCCCATGCTGGCACACCGCGCCAGCCATCAAGGCAAAGTTGCCGCTGAGGTCATTGCCGGATTGAAATCGGGATTTGATACCTCAATCATCCCTTCAGTCGCCTATACCGATCCGGAAATTGCTTGGGTCGGCCTGACAGAGACAGCAGCCAAAAAAATCAACACACCCTACCGGTCGGCGGTGTTCCCCTGGCGCGCCAGCGGCAGAGCGCTCGCCACGTCCCGCGCAGAAGGATTGACCAAGCTTCTATTCGATCCTGAAACTGATCGCTTGATCGGCGCAGGCATCGTGGGTGTCAATGCGGGCGAGCTGATAGCCGAAGCTGCGCTTGCTGTTGAAATGGGAGCCGATGCGCAAGACCTCGCTTTGACAATCCATCCGCATCCGACACTGTCCGAAACAGTCGGATTCGCCGCTGAGACTTACGAGGGAACCATTACTGACCTTTACCTGCCAAAAAAATCAAAATAACTGCTGTCTCCACTGCGAATAGATTTTCTTGATGCCACCGGCGCACTGCACAAATACTGATGCCTGATGCGCCCTTTGCTGGCGGCCCAAGTATTGCCGGAGGCGCGTTCTCAGCGAATACGCGCTCAGCGACTATCGTCGCGCAATGTTCTTGAACCCATGCATATACCGTTGCAATGCCTCAGGCACATTGATACTGCCGTCTTCACATTGATAGTTCTCCAGCACGGCGATAAACGCTCGGCCGACTGCGACACCCGACCCGTTCAAGGTATGCAGAGGCTCGGGACGCCCTGTATCCGGATTGCGCCAGCGCGCTTTCATCCGGCGTGCCTGAAACGCCTCGCAGTTGCTGCACGAGGATATTTCCCGATATTTTTTCTGACCAGGCAGCCATACCTCAATATCGTAGGTTTTGGCTGCGCCAAATCCCATGTCACCCGTGCACAGAACAACCACCCGATAGCTTAAGCCAAGCAATTGGAGAATTTTCTCCGCATGGGATGTCAACTCTTCCAATGCACCATAGGATGTGTCAGGCTTGACAATTTGAACCAGCTCGACTTTCTCAAACTGGTGCTGACGGATCATGCCGCGCGTATCCTTGCCATGCGAGCCGGCTTCTTTTCGAAAACAGGGCGTATGCGCAACAAAACGGCACGGCAAATCTTCCGGCTCAACGATGCTGTCGCTGACGATATTCGTCAGCGGCACTTCAGCCGTCGGAATCAGGTAGAAATCCCGTGAGTCTTCCAAACGAAACTGATCTTCTGCAAATTTCGGCAGCTGCCCGGTACCGTACAGTGTTTCGGCATTGACAACAAACGGCACGTTGATCTCCTCATAGCCATGCTCAAGCGTATGGACATCAATCATCAGCTGCGCGATGGCACGATGCATCAACGCCAATTCACGTCGCATTACGACAAATCTTGCACCGGTCAACTTCGCCGCCAGCGAAAAATCGAGCAGACCTAAATTTTCCCCCAGCGAAACATGATCTTGGGGCTCGAAGTCGAAATGGGGTGTCTGTCCCACGACCCGCACCTCTTTATTGTCGTCTTCCGAAAAGCCGATCGGCACGGATTCGTGGGCAATATTGGGGATATTGGACTGAAACGCAAGAATTTCACTGTGAACCTCGCTGTATTGCGTCTCAAGCACATCAAGTCTCTTGCCAACTTCATGGACTCGCGCCATCAAGTCGGCGACATCTTCACCTTTAGATTTAGCTTGGCCGATTTGCCTTGAGAGCGTATTGCGATCGTTGCGCGCCTGTTCGGTATCCGCCTGAATGGATTTGCGCCGATCCTCCAAGGATTCATACTGCGCGATATCGAACGCATAGCCACGCGCGCGGAGTTTTTTGGCGATGATCTTGTATTCTTTACGCAGTCGTCCCGGGTCCAGCATCCTCACTCCTGATCAGCATTTGATTTGGGTGCCGCAGCCACTGGCTCAGCGGAGTGCGACCCGCTGCAAGCAGTCGGTCTTCAGTGTGCTCAATTATAGGCTGTTCACAGCATCTCGGATTGGCTCTAATTCGAAAATCATCGATCTGAGTCCGCGCTTGCACTGCTGGCAGACGCACGGATTTTTTCCATGTACTGACGAATCCGCTTTTCAACACCGCGGTCGACCGGCTGATAATACTGCGCTTGCGGCATCCCATCAGGAAAGTAAACGGCACCCGGCACAATGCCGTCTGGATCGTCATGCGCATAACGATAATCGCGACCGTAGCCAAGTTCTTTCATCAACGCAGTCGGCGCATTGCGCAAATGTTTCGGCACATCCAAATGCCCATAACGCTTCGCGTCTTGACATGCACTGCCGAACGCGCGATACACTGCATTGCTTTTTGGACAGCAGGCAAGATAAGCAACGGCCTGCGCAATTGCAAGCTCACCCTCCGGCGAGCCTAACCGCTCGAACGCATCCCACGCCCGCAAAGCAACATTCAAAGCATTCGGATCGGCGTTTCCGATGTCTTCACTGGCAATGCGCACAACTCGCCGCGCAACATAAAAGGGGTCGCAGCCCCCAGCGAGCATGCGCGCCAGCCAGTACAAGGATGCATCCGGGTCGGAGCCGCGAACCGATTTGTGCAATGCCGAAATCAATTCATAAAATACATCGCCTTGCCGGTCGAACCGTGCCAGCGGCTGACCTGCGATTTCGGCCGACATTGCGTCATCGATAATCTGGCTGCCGCTGGCACTAGCCAAACTGGCTGCGATTTCCACAAAGTTGAGCGCGCGGCGGGCATCACCTTGTGCTGCCTCCGCGAAAATCCGCTCAGACTTCTCGGACAAGACCAATCCATCGGGCCCGCTGTGCGCGCGGCCGGCAAGCGCATGACGAATTACTTTGCGAATATCCTCAGTTTCCAATGCATTGAGTACATAAACCTTCAGTCGCGACAACAAGGCACCGTTCAGCTGGAAACTGGGATTTTCCGTCGTAGCGCCCACAAAAATTACGTCGCCACTCTCGATATGGGGCAAAAACGCATCTTGCTGTGTCTTGTTGAATCGATGCACCTCATCAACAAAGACGATCGTTGCCCGGTTTTCGCGTTTCGCCTGGCAGCCCTTGTCTACTGCATCTCGAATATCGCTGATCCCGCTGCGTACAGCGGAAAGCGAAATCAGCTGTGCCTTGATTGAATGCGCATAGATCTGTGCCAATGTGGTCTTGCCAGTGCCCGGCGGACCCCAAAGCACCATCGATTGCGCCAGCCCCGCGTCAATGACCTCGCGCAACGGCTTGCCCGGCTCAAGCAAGTGCGCCTGGCCGAAAACATCCTGCACCTGATGCGGGCGAGCAAGTTCTGCAAGCGGCGTCAGCCGAACCTCGCCGGCACTGTGCATGTCCGTGCGCTGTGCCATGATCATCTCGGTTCAGTGCGCGGGTCCAGCACACCTACTCGCGCGTGTAAATGACATCGACCTCCGGCGGGACCTCAAAACGAAAAGTCTGCTCGCTGAATTCAGAATTGACTACTGCATCGTACAGCGTCAGCCGCGTCGTGTTGCTGAAGGTGTCGAGAATCTCGATGCTCTTGAGGGTGCGCTCGTCAAACCCCAGACGCACAATATCGAATTGCGCCTGCTCAATATCTTTCGGGGTGATGGAAACCCAGGCAAGCTCACCTTGCAAACCGAAATCTTCAACATCATAGTCCTGTTTGAGATTGTCAACACCAGCGAGTATTTGAGCGGCGCTTTGTCCAACTACATCCGCGTAATTCTGTACGGTTGCCTGACGCAGTTCTTGGTCGTAAATCCAGACACTTTGACCGTCACTGACAATCGTCTGCGGCAGCGGCTCAGCATACTCCCAGCGAAATAGATTGGGACGCTCGAGCCACATCAATCCGGAGGTTTCCTCAATCAAGTGGAGCCCTTCATCCAGCACGACTTGATAAAACTCAGCAAAATAGCTTTGATCGGTTTCAAAAAAAGCATTGAGCCGATCGATCGACACAGATTCAGCACGGGTCGCTGTCGTGCCGGCAATCAGTGCGACTGCCGCCACAGCCAAGATTCGAATTGCATCAATTTTCATGTGCTTGCGATGTCAAGATTCGCTGCTATGACCGCGTGCATGCCGGTGAAAAACTTCATCGACCGCTTGCCAGTCAGTCGTCTTGAGGCGGCGGCACCAGGACTTCGCGTTTTCCTGCGCCCATCACCGAGCTCACCACTCCCGCCTCTTCCATGCTCTCAATCATCCGTGCAGCGCGGTTATAGCCAATTCGCAGCTGCCGCTGTATCGATGAGATGCTGGCGCGCCGCGATCGAACAACAAAATCAACTGCATGGTTGTAAAGTTCATCCGTTTCGCCCCCCTCAGCCTCAAAGATTCCGTCGCCGCCGGCCTGATCAGTCGACTCCTCCAGCGCCTGCTGCACCACGGGGTCATAAACAGACTCCTCCGTGACTCGGATGCTGTCGACGACGCGCTTGACTTCATCGTCGGAGACGAAAGCGCCGTGAACGCGCACCATTGTCGCCTCACCGGGTGGGATAAAGAGCATGTCGCCTGAGCCGAGTAAATTTTCGGCGCCGGTCTGATCCAGTATCGTGCGTGAATCTGCGTTCGAAGCCACCCTGAATCCAATGCGGGTCGGAATATTGGCTTTCAGAACCCCGCGGATAATATCGGTAGAAGGCCTTTGCGTCGCGACAATCAGATGGATGCCAGCTGCCCGTGCGCGCTGGGCAATGCGAATGATGAGTTCTTCGGCCTTTTTGCCCATAACCATAATCAAGTCTGCCAGCTCATCAATCACAAACACGATATAGGGCAACGGTTCCAGCGGCTGTGCTGTCTGCGAGTCATACGCGGTTGGATCCATAATCGGCTCTTCAGAGTTCTGCAGAAACTCGTTGTAGTTCGGCAGGCTGCGTACGCCGAGCTTCGACATTAGCAGGAAACGCCGTTCCATCTCAGAGATGCACCAGCGCAAAGCTCTCTCAGTTTTCGCCATGTCGGTGATTACTGGCACAAGAAGGTGCGGTATCCCCTCGTAGACCGAAAATTCCAGCATCTTCGGATCAATCATAATCAGACGCAGATTCTCAGGGGTTGACTTGAACAGAAAGCTCAGCAAAATCGCATTGAGACACACTGACTTGCCGGCTCCTGTGGTGCCTGCAATCAGCAAATGCGGCATTTTGGCGAGATTCGATACAACCGTCTGGCCGCGAATGTCTTTGCCCAAAACAATCGTCAATGGATGATCGGATTCACGGTATTTTTTTGATTCGAGACCATCGACCAAGCGCACCATTTCACGGCGCTTGTTCGGCACCTCGATACCGACATAGGGGCTGCCTTCAATATTGTCGACCACGCGGACGCTCTGGACAGTCAAAGTGCGCGCCAGATCCGCAGCGAGTCCCACAATTTGGCTGGCTTTGATTCCGGCGGCCGGATCAATCTCAAATTGGGTAATGACAGGTCCCGGGTGAGCACGCTTGACTTCCACGCTCACATTGAATTGGCCAAGCGTCTTTTCGATGTTATGTGCCATCGATTCAATCTCCTCTTCAGTGTACGCATGCTGAAGAACATTTGAACTGTCCATAATTGACGTGTCCGGGAATTTGTTTGCGGCGCTTTTTGACGTTTTCGACGATGCTGGCGCGGCTGCGGACGACGTACTTTTCGCGGCTGCGGGCAATACGGTGCGCACCGGCTCTGACGCCTGGGGAGGCTGCGCCTCGACCTCAGACGCAAACCGATTTGCATCTGGAACAGCTCCCGTTTCAGATTCAGGTTCGCCGATTTGGAGGGGCGCGATAATCGGGTCTTTTTTGATGGGTCGGCTTGTGCACTGTTTTGTGCTGCTTCGACCCCGCGACTTCGGCACTGGCGCGCCAGCAGAGTCTGCCTGCCTCGCCATGCGCTTCCGCGCCAGTTCAATCGACGGTGTTCTCTCAGAAACGAATTCTTTTGCGCTGGCAAGCACACCGAGTCGCTTCCGCTTCAGCAGCAAAGAAAACAAGTACGCAAAACCTTCGTTGACGGCATTCCCGGTCAGCGCAACAATGCGCATCCAGGGAAAGATTTTGAGAACCTGCGTTCCGACCAGCGTGCAGACGAGAAATATTGCGATGACCCACTCAGTTTCAGCATAGCTGCGAAGCAGCCGGGTAATTTCATAGCCGACTATTCCGCCATGGTGAAAGCTGGTCTGATAGAAACCATACAAATTCTCAAAACCGCACAAGCTGGCAAGCGTCACAATCATCATCACAAAATACGTGATCGGCGAAACCACTTGTCCGAATGCCGAGCGACTCCAGTTGCTCACCAGCTGCCACGCAAACTGCGCAATGCAAATCGGGATTAGAATGACCGAATATCCAAAAAGATAAAGCCCGATATCGGCAATATACGCACCTGCAATTCCGCCAATATTCGCCACGGTATCCGTCGCATTGGAATTATTCCAGCCGGGGTCGGTTGAAGAGAACGTGACAATAACTGCGACAGCGAAAATTGCCGCGAGCCACAGCAGCACAACTCCAGCTCTGGCCACGACGCCGAGTTGCCTGAATTTCAGTTTATGGTTCAATTCGCACCACTATTATTTTGAGTTGAATTGTCTTATTTTTCGCATCCGCCGCGGACAAAACAGGACAATCTCGCATGCGAATTCGAGGTCTGTATTTGCAACGCCTTCAAGAACAAACTCGGTGTCTGAATTATAAGTTAATCCGAAGGCTGCAATTGCCTGCCCTGTTGTACGCAAACAAAGACGTGCATTCCTCAGACACAGTTGCATTCGAGCTCATGAAGACGATAGGAAAGAAAAATTGTGGTTTATAATCTGAATCATATGCAGGCTAAAGGCTGGCACTGCCGGAAAAGTGCATCGGATTCTGTTTCGCTTTAACCGGCAGTCAAACGCTTTAACCGGCAGTCAAAACCGGCTGCATCGTGCTTTCGATGCCATCTTATGGCCGAATAAATTCCCTCGAGTTCAAGTCATGTCCTCACATTGCAAACTGTTGATTCTTGGTTCTGGACCGGCGGGCTATACTGCGGCGGTATACGCCGCACGCGCCAACCTCTCGCCAGTCATGATCACCGGCATAGAGCAGGGCGGTCAATTGTCTAAAACGACTGATGTCGACAATTGGCCAGGCGATAACAATGGTGTTCAGGGCCCGGAACTGATGCTCAGAATGCTGCAGCATGCCGAGCGTTTCGACACCCGGATCATCAATGATCAGATTGATGCCGCGCAACTGACTTCCCGACCGTTGCAATTGACTGGCAACCGCGATGTGTATACCTGCGATGCACTGATTATCGCCACTGGCGCATCAGCCCGGTACCTCGGACTGGCATCCGAGGCGCAATACATGGGCCGCGGGGTGTCGGCGTGCGCGACTTGCGACGGCTTCTTTTATCGAAACCAGCCAGTTGCGGTCGTCGGCGGCGGCAATACGGCCGTTGAAGAAGCGCTTTACCTTTCCCAGATTGCTTCGCAAGTTTATTTGATCCATCGCCGTGACGAGTTGCGCGCCGAGGCAATTCTCGCCGACCGCCTGCACAGCCGCAGTACCGCCAATGGCGGCAATATTGAGTTGCTTTGGAACCATGTCGTTGAAGAAATGGTCGGTGACGAAAGCGGACTGACTGGTCTGAAACTGCGCTACACTCAATCCGAAACGCAAAGCAATCTTTCCGTTCATGGTGTATTTATTGCCATTGGCCACGATCCGAACACCGCAATTTTCGCTGATCAGCTCGATATGCATGACGGCTACATCGTCGCCCAAAGCGGACTGAATGGCAGCGCAACGGCAACCAGCATCCCCGGTGTCTTCGCAGCCGGCGACGTGACTGACCATGTTTACCGTCAGGCGATCACCTCCGCAGGGACCGGCTGTATGGCGGCTCTTGATGCGCAGAAATACCTGGAATCTTTGCAGAACACATGAATGATTCCGACGATACATTCACGTCCGCGATGCACAAGTTGGGTGTGACCCGAATTGATTCTTCCGCCACAGCGGAGACGCAGCGCGCCAAACTAGCCCCGAGCAATATTCGCACTCGGCAGGGCATCGCATCGGTGCTGAAAGAATCGCTGTCGCAAAATCCAGAAGCTTCCATTCATCAGATCGAAAACGATGAGGATTTGTGCAAGCCAGGCCTTGCCATGCGGGATTTCACTCGCCTCAAGCAAGGCAAATTTCATCGCGAGGATTCGATACACGTCCGCGGTTACACGGTCGCCGAAGCCATTCGTCAGATCAACGACTTTTTGATCAGCTCAATCCAGGCCGGCTATCGCTGCGTGAAAATTGTGCATGGCAAAGGCATCAATTCACCCAATGGCATATCACCGATCAAGCTCAACACGCAAGGCATTCTGGCCAGAAACAATGACGTACTGGCATACTGCAAGGCACAGCCCAATGACGGCGGTTCGGGCGCAAAATATGTCTTGCTGAGAAAAAAACGGCGCTAGGCACGCATCCAGACTGCGGTCAATCCAATATGCAAAATCGATTGGATGACAAGTCCGGCATTACTGAGCGGTCGTCAAAAGCGTTACCGCCCACACCGCTACACCTTCTTTTCGGCCGATAAAGCCTAAACTTTCCGTCGTGGTCGCTTTGACATTGACGCGGTCGCTCGACAGCAGCAAATCCTCAGCGATGTTGCGCTCCATCTGCCTCCTATGAGGACTCATTTTTGGCACCTGCGCGACAATTGTCGCATCAATGTTGGCGATCGCGAGGCGCTGCTGTTGAATTTTTCGGTGAATGTCCCGCAAAAATATTCGGCTGTCATGATTCTTGTAAGCCGCATCTGAATCTGGAAAGTGATGGCCAATATCGCCCATCCCAGCAGCGCCCAGCAACGCATCAGTCACCGCGTGCAGCAAGGCATCTGCGTCCGAGTGCCCGGCCAAGCCGTGTGTGTGCGGGATGTTGACACCCCCTAAAATCAACGGGCGATCCACAGCAAATTCATGGACATCAAATCCGAACCCAACTCTGATTGTCATAATTCTCGCTCCGGCGCAGTCTGCATTGCAAGCTTGATGAATAGTTTCGCAATTTCCAGATCTTCTGGTTTTGTGATCTTGATGTTCGAAGCCTGGCCTGGAATCAATAGAGGGAACAGTCCGGCAAATTTTTCGATCGCCTGCGATTCATCTGTAATCTCAACACCGGTGCGCAAGGCCTCCCTCAAAGCCTCAGACAATGACCCAATGGTGAACATCTGCGGCGTCTGGGCGCGATAAAGATGACTGCGCGAAAGGGTTTTTGATATGCGATCTGTCTCGCTGTATTTGACCGTGTCATAAATCGGCTGACACAAAATTCCACCGTCGCGGGTCCGCTCAACAGCACCGATCAATGCATCGACATCACTGAGCGCCAGCAATGGCCGGTTCGAATCATGTACCAGAATCCAATCTTCGGGACTGATGCCTCGCCCCAGCAGATAGTCCAAGCCATTGGCAACCGTTTCAGTGCGCGTCGCACCGCCAAGATACGTGCCGATTAACTTCGGATGCAAATCACTGAGCGCTGCATCGTTCAAATACGCTTGCGAAACCCCAATGCAAACCCCCTCAATCCGGTTGTGAGCACCCAGCGCGTTCACGGACATCTCCAGTATGGATTTGCCTCCCAAGGACAAAAACTGCTTGGGCACCGCGCTTTTCATGCGCAACCCTACCCCTGCGGACGGGATCAAGCCCCAGCACGGCGCCGGTCGGTTTTGTGGCGGCTCGCGCATGGCTGATCAATCCGTTGCCGCTTGGATGTAAACCATTTCAAGAATCGCGGCCGCCCATGGCTTGCAAGTACGCAGTTCGGCCAGACTCAGCCCGCTCAGCTCATAGGGCAATACCAGCCAGTCTTCTGTCGCATTCACATAGTAGTGCGGCGAACTGCGCTCAGCAACAGGACGATGCCACACTGCTGCGGCACGGACATCATGCGGATAATTCCGGCGCAGCTTGCACTTGAGCCGGCTCTTGACCGCCTCAATACTGTAACCGCTGCTGAATACATCGTCAACCAGAAGCAATCGATCATCGAATTCGAGTCGATCCTCCAGATACTCAAGTCCATGCACACCGATGGTATCGGGACTATGAATCATCTCGGCGTAATTGTCCATGCCCTGATACGATGTGCGGATCGCAATATGGTCGGTCTCAACGCCCAAATACTGCAGACATTCCTGAACAACGATGCCGACCGCACTGCCACCGCGCCAGATTCCGGCAATGTAGTTGGGTCGAAAGCCACTGGCGTAGATTCTGCGCGCAAGGCGAAAGCCATCAAGTATCAGCGACTGCTCATCGATGTATTTCGCGTTCGTTTTTGAGACCGTTTTCATCGCTTATAATTTTACCATGAGCGAAAAAATCTTTATCAATGCGCAAGACCTGATTGAAGATGCCATGCGACTCGGCGCGATGGTTTTTGCCAGCGGCTTTGCACCGCGGTTCATTGTGGGCATCTGGCGCGGCGGCACGCCAATCGGCATTGCGGTGCAAGAGGTTCTCGCTTGGTTTGGTCAGCATTGCGACCACATCGCAATCCGCACGTCTTCCTATGAACAGGGCATTGATCAGCGCGGACATCTTGTGCGCGTACATGGACTTCGGTATCTGATCGATCGGGTCAATGCCGAAGATGGCATGTTATTGGTTGACGATGTTTTTGATACCGGATTGACAATCGAGGCCATCGTCAATCAGCTTCAGTCACGTGCCAAGCGCAACACTCCGCGGGATATTCGAGTTGCAGTCCCTTGGTACAAGCCCACTCGCAACCAGACTCCGCGGAAACCAGACTACTATCTTCATGAAACCGACCGATGGCTCAAGTTCCCACACTCGCTGGAAGGCCTGACTGACGAAGAAATTCGCACCTGCAGGCCGGAAATCTGGGCGGCAATGAATGAGCCACTTGCAAAAAACCGCTGACCGGGAAAACTTGGCAAAAACAATTTCAGCCAGGTAACTGCACCTTATCAAATGCGGCTGTCAGTGCAGACTCGGTGGCCGCTGTGACGCCCCGCTCGGTAATGAGTGCGGTCACCAGACGGGCGGGGGTCACGTCGAAAGCATAGTTCGCCACTGCTGTGTTGTCGGGTGCGATGCGAACTCTGCCCAGCGTACTGTCTGGCAATTTTCCGGTGACGTGCGTTACTTTACTGCTGTCTCGCAGCTCAATGGGAATTTCAGACAGGCCATCAGTGATGGTCCAGTCTATTGTTGACCCGGGCAAACAGACATAGAAATCTACGCCGTTGTCCTTCGCTGCCAATGCCTTGAGATAGGTGCCGATTTTGTTGCAGACTTCCCCGACTTTGGTCGTACGATCGCTGCCGACGAGACACAAGTCAACTTTGCCATGCTGCATCAGGTGCCCGCCAGTATTGTCCGCAATCAAAGTATGGGCAACGCCATGCTTGCCCAGTTCCCAAGCGGTCAGATTGGCACCTTGATTGCGGGGTCTGGTTTCGTCAACCCAGACATGAATGGGCATGCCTATTTCGTGCGCTTTATAGATCGGAGCGGTCGCCGTGCCCCAGTCAACGGTCGCCAGCCAGCCGGCATTGCAATGCGTCAGCACATTCAATCGGTCTGATGTTTCTTTCGCAGCATAAATGCGTGACAACACTTCCAATCCGTTGCGTCCGATCGCTTCGCAGGTATCCACATCCTCGTCTGCCAGCTCAACGCACAGTTGCTTCGCACACTCTGCGCGGACAGAGGATTTTCGATGCTGCAATTCATTTCGCATTCGTCCCACAGCCCAGTGAAGATTCACTGCCGTTGGCCGGGTGGCCAGCAGCGCCCGGCAGGCACTGTACATGGAAGCGTCACTGGCATTGTCACGCAGCCCCAGATAAAGGCCGAAGGCCGCTGTCGCACCAATAAGCGGCGCTCCGCGAACCACCATTTTCTCGATTGCGGTGCATGCATCTTCCAAACTTCGCAGTTTGACGATTTCAAGCTGATGCGGCAGCCGAGTCTGATCGATTACACTGACAGACGCATCATCCTTGCTCAGCCAAATCGACCGGTAATGGACTCCATCGACATTCATATCTTCATCGATTCAATCTTGATCTTTCCGTAGTTCTCAAAACATTCCATCACCTGCTCCATCTCTTGATCAGTCAGCAAAATCACCTCCCCCTGCTGGCAAGCATGCCAATACTGCCTAGCCAGTGTCTCAACCTCAACAGCCAGCCACAGAGCAGTTTCAAGATTATCGTGAAAACAGATCATGCCGTGGTTGGCAAGCAGGCAGGCGCGACGCGAATGCAGCGCTGTCAGCATTGTATCGGACAGCGCCTGGGTGCCAAACAGCGCGTAATCCGAGCACCGAATGTTCTTGCCCCCGGCCGCAGCAACCATGTAGTGAAATGACGGTATGGATCTGCGCTGACAGGCAAGTGCCGTGCAGTATGTCGGATGTGCGTGAATCACAGCGTCTGCATCCATGCGCATCCTGTAGATGTCACGATGCAATCGCCACTCGCTTGACGGCTGATTTTGACTTGTCCGATGGCCTTCCATGCTCACTGCCACCAGATCTTCGGGTTGCATGCGATGATAGGCGATGGCCGAAGGTGTAATGAGAAATCCGTCGGCAGTGCGGACACTCACATTGCCGGAATTTCCCTGATTAATGCCGGTGCGGTTCATTGCCATACAGGTTTCAATAATCTGTTCTGCAATAGCGTTGCGCATGACAATATACCTGAGTGATTTAACGACCAAGCCATTGGCTGCCGTCTGCAACATTTTTCTCAATTTTTGAAACTCATCATATATTGTATTGAACGAACCGCGAAAAAAAAGAATTAGGCATCCGCACATTCTGCACGCCGCTCAAAGCCAGTTCCACGATATGGCAGCGACTGTGCAGATGGGACTCGCAACCTGCTGGATCGACCGTCGCGCCGGCCGGTCGGGGGTCGGCGCAACGCCTGCGGTTGAGTGCCATGCCGATACGGATTTTCGCTTTGAATCCCTGGCGCAGATAGCGGCCGCCCACAAACAGGAACTGCATAGCTTGCACGGCCGCCATTAGACGGGTGCGCAGTACCTTCGCACATGGCAGGCCAACACTGACTGCTGCGATATTCGCCGCAGTCAGCAATCTTCGAGCATTGCGAAGCTGCGGCTAAACGGCTGATCGCCGACACCACCGGCAGATGCGGTTTCCTGCTGACGCTTCGGCTGCTTGACTTCGACCGACGACTGAATACGCAAATTCAACCCCTCGAAACGCCAGATCGAATCACTGGCCGAGCGGGTTTCGCTATACCTCCCCATCAAGGCTCGCTGAAGCGGCACGTTCGAACAGATTAACGTCAACGCTGTGCACCGACACAAACCTTAATACTGGTATCGTCACTAATACCCAGAAACCAGTTTCGGCTACGTCATATTCGCACCAGCAGTCTGAGCCCCTTTTTTATCGTTTTTCTGGATTCAACAGCGCACCCCGTTCAGCCCAGTTGCTATCCTTTGTCGCACAAAAGGCTGGTTAGCCAAACTGATGATAAAATCAGCATATTCATAAATCTTCCAGAATTCTGTGGGCCGCAACCGCACGAACTCGCTCGCTCAGCGGGAACGACTTATCACCTGGATAGATCACATCAATCTGACTCAATTCAAGATCATTGAGAGCGATACGCATTGACCGCGTAATGGCAGGTGCAGAGGTGCGCTTCACCTCAAATCCGCGGAGCCGGCCTCCTTGCTCTACCAAAAGATCAATTTCAGCCCCCCTGTTTGTTGCCCAGAAATAACTCTCGTAGTATTCAGCCCGCAACACCTGCAGTATGTTATCGATTATGAAGCCTTCCCAAGATGCGCCGACCTTCGGGTGACTTTGCAATTCTTCCGGATTCTTGACATTCAGCAGCGTGTGCAGCAAACCTGTGTCACAGAAATAGACTTTTGGAGACTTCACTTGCCGCTTAGCGATATTGGCGGCCCACGGCTTAAGGCAGCGCAGCATAAATGTCGATTCCATCACGTCAAGATAACGCCGCACGGCGGTGTGCGAAACTCCGAATGCCCGCGAGAGTTCAGCGCCATTCCAGATTTGCGCATGATAGTGTGCCACCATCGTCCAGAATCGCCGCAGTGTTGAACTCGCGACTCTGATTCCAAGCTGAGGAATATCACGTTCAAGAAAATTTCGAATAAATTGAATTCTCCAGCGATAACTCTCTTCGTCGCTGACTGCCGTTAGCGACATCGGAAATCCACCGCGAGACCAAAGTGTGTCAAACTGATTGCCTTTGACTTCAGACATGGATATTCCAGACAGTTCATAATACGCCAGCCGTCCGGCCAGCGATTCACTGCCCTGCCTCAATAAAGATGGTGCAGCGCTTCCTAGAATGAGAAATTTTGCCGGTTCGGATTGGCGATCAGCCAGCACTCGAATCACTGGAAATATTTCGGGAAGCCTGTCGATTTCGTCAAGTATGACTAGCCCTCGCAATGGCGCCAAGGCAAGCATCGGATCAGAAACTTGCGCCAAATCAAGAGGTGATTCCAGCTCAAAAAAATGCGTCTTTTCTTTCCATTGACGCGTTAGCATCTGAGCGAGTGTGGTTTTCCCAACCTGGCGAGCGCCGATCAGTGCGACAACCGGAAATTGTCTGATGAGACTCTTCAAGTTTGCCAAGTGTGCTTCGCGTTTAATCAACTGTTGCTGCCGGTCCATGAATTTCCAAGTCAATTATTGCGAGAATCAACGTCCAATTGAAATGCTCATTCCACATAAAGCGTTCGGGGATAAAAACGGTATATTCATCAGGACTCACTGTAACAAAACGTTATTATGTTGAATTATGAACATTACATGTTCATAATTCAACTTTTTTGAAAGTCTGTTGTATTGCAGCAAGGCTAATCAGCTTTGCCGGAGTGTGTTTGCCCTGCGGCAAACTCGGCGCTGATTTGGAGCGTTGTGACAGGCTGCAGACTACCAAAGGGGAAGATCCGAAGCGAAACGCAATCAGCGTGGCACTGCGGTCGCTGCAGCAATATCCGCTGCCTGCGATGAGCTCAGGGCAATTGATCAGGAACGCGGAGCAGGCAAAGCAAGTCCGCTGCAATGCGAAAACGTATCGAATCTGAATTGCTCACTTTGTTTTGGATATCTTCTTGCCGATTTGGCTGCTGAAAAACGTCACGCCCAGACCAGAAAATACCCATAAAATAGGCATTTTTGGCAACCGCTCATCATCCGTAATTTTTCTGCTTTGAAATCAAAATCAAACTGCTCAGTGATGCAGCCGCCCGCCCTATCGGATGACTTGCCCCTGCGCAGTTTTTGGAGCAATCTGCACGGCAGTTCCGCAGCGCTTGCCATCGCAACAGCGCAAAGCGCATCAGATCGGCCGGCAGCGGTAATCGCATCAAGCAGCCGAGACGCAGAACAAATCGCTGAATCACTGACGTATTTCTGCACCAGTGATACGTCCGTCACAATCTTTCCAAGCTGGGAATGCCTGCCCTATGACCACTTCAGTCCGCACCAGGATATTCTGTCGCAGCGGGTCAAAATCCTAAGTGGCATTTCAATCTTGCCGAGACAGATTCTTATCGTCGCGGTGGAGAACCTGATGCAGCGACTGCCGCCAGTCGACTTTATTCAGGCTAACAGCTTTGTTCTAAAAGTTGGCATGGATATTCATCTGGACAGATTCTGCGAGCAGCTCCATAAAACTGCGTATCGACGCGTATTGCAGGTAGAATTGCCTGGAGAATACGCGCTTCGAGGAGCCATCGTAGATCTGTATCCAATGGGCGCCACTCTGCCAATTCGAATAGAACTGCTTGGGGAGACCGTCGATACGCTCCGCCGCTTTGACCCTGAGACGCAGCTGTCCATCGAGAAAATTGAACATTTCGAAATACTGCCTGGCGGCGAAGTGCCATTGCACGCAGACAGCATCCGAAGGTTCCGGCAGGGGGTACGCCAGCATCTCGACGGTGATCCTCAAAAAAATGAAATTTACAGCGGTATAGATGCGCAGCCCGTACCCAACGGTACCGAGTTTTATTTGCCGCTTTTTTTTGAAACCACCTCATGCCTGGTGGATTACTTGCCGTCGCATACGGTAATTTTCACCGTCGGCAACCAGGATGTCAGCGCATCACAGTTTTGGAATACGGTACAGGAACGGTTTCAAATCGCCACGGGGGACGAAAGTCGTCCGCCACTGCCGCCTCATATGCTCTATCTGAATCCAGATGATCTCAAGCAGTCGTTGCAACCGTTCAGCGTGATTCATCTGGATTCTGAGGTGCAAGACAACAGTCATCAATTCGATACTTCTCCATCCAGAGCGCAGTTGCAAGCCGATCGCCGCTCCGAAGCGAGTGTGCGCATCGCAAAATGCATCAGCGCAGCAGATGCCACTAGAGTTCTGTTCGTCGCCGAGAACCCGTCGCAGCGCCAAACCATCGCGCAAGCGCTCACCAAACTGAGCAAGCCGGCAGTGACCTGCGACACCTGGCAGGAATTCGTCAGCAGCTCCGAACCCTGTGCAGTCTGCGAAGCGCAGCTCGCGCAAGGGGCGTACTTGGGACTGGAAAAAATCCTGATTGTTGCCGGTGCCGAACTGTTTGGAAGGCCACTTCGAGATCAATCGCCGGCAAAACGCAAGCGCAGCCCAGAATCAATCATCACCTCAATGGAAGAGTTGTCCATCGGCGAGCCCGTAGTCCACGAGCAATACGGTATTGGCCGCTATCAGGGGCTGGCCAACATGACAATCGGCGGCAGCGAAACTGAGTTCATGACACTCGAATATCGCAACAACGAGAAACTGTATGTGCCAATTTATGCAATCGATGGCATTTCACGCTACATCGGCGGCAATCCAGAGGAAGTGGCCTTGCATTCATTGAGCTCAAAGAAATGGGGCGAGGAAAAAACCAAGGCAAGAAAAAAAGCATACGACGTTGCAGCTGAACTGCTGCAAGTCCAGTCGCTTCGCGAGTCGCATGCAGGCGTTCGCATGCAGGTTCCAGAATCCGACTATGCAGCTTTTGCTGCTCGGTTTCCGTATCAAGAAACGCCCGATCAACTGAAGGCGATTGATACCGTCATGGATGACTTGAGCAGCCCTCAGCCAATGGACCGCATCATCTGCGGTGATGTCGGTTTCGGAAAAACCGAGATTGCAATGCGCGCTGCACTGGTCGCAGTCGCTAGCGGCTATCAGGTCGCTGTGGTCGTGCCGACAACGCTTCTGGCACAGCAGCACTATGAAGTGTTTCGGAACCGCTTCGTTGATCTGGGGGTAGAAGTAGGACTGATATCACGCATGGTCGGACAACGCCAAGTCAACCAGGTCAAGAGTGCCTTGGCGGTCGGCAATGTTGATATTGCTATCGGCACACACCAGCTGCTGCAGCCGTCAATACGATTCGCCAGACTCGGACTGTTCATAGTCGATGAAGAACACCGCTTTGGCGTCCGTCAGAAAGAATATCTGAAAAAAATGCGTGCCAACGTCGACATACTCACCATGACAGCAACCCCGATTCCCAGAACCTTGAGCATGGCGCTCAACGGATTTCGCGATATCTCGCTGCTTGCGACACCGCCCGATGATCGTTTGAGTGTGCGCACCTTTGTCGACGAATGGAAACCTAAAATCGTACGCGAGGCGGTTCTCAGAGAACTCTCCCGCGGCGGTCAGATCTTCTATCTGCACAATAAGGTCAAAACCATCAACTATGCCGCCAAAGAACTCAAAAAAGTTGTGCCTGAGGCCAATATCGGCATCGCCCATGGCCAAATGCCGCAAATCGAGCTTGATCAAGTCATGCGCAGCTTCTACGCTCAGAAATTCGACACGCTGGTCTGCTCAACAATCATCGAAAGCGGGATCGATATTCCCACCGCAAATACAATCATCGTCAATCATGCATCAAACCTCGGTTTGGCACAACTGCATCAATTGCGCGGAAGGGTGGGTCGTTCCCATCATCAAGCGTATGCTTATTTTCTGGTGGCCAGTCGCGAACATTTGACTGGCGATGCAAAAAAGCGGCTCGAAAGCATCGCGGAACTGGATCACCTTGGCGTCGGGTATCTAATCGCGACGCACGATATGGAGATT
The DNA here is from genome assembly GCA_965200545.1 of Arenicellales bacterium. Taxonomy (GTDB): domain Bacteria; phylum Pseudomonadota; class Gammaproteobacteria; order Arenicellales; family JAJDZL01; genus JAJDZL01. The sequence goes on from CBDAUJ010000004.1 coordinate 236,013, forward strand.
CGCGGCGCCGGTTCGATTCTCGGCGAGGAGCAAAGCGGAACTATCGATGAGATCGGCTATCGCATGTATGCCAAATATCTTGATCAGGCCATCAAGTCCCTGAAAAACGGCATTGATGCAACCGAAAATATTGAATCAGCCAGCGCAACATCAGAGCCGGAAACTCAAATCAACGTTCACACACCCGCTTTCTTTCCAAACGATTGGATTGCAAGCCCCAAGCTTCGTCTGGCTCTGTATCGACGCATTGCCGCCGCATCAGATTCAAACTCACTGAATCGTCTCCGATCTGAAGTGAGGGATCGTTTCGGTCCCTTCCCACCGGAAGCCGAAGCCCTATTTCAGATGCATCAAATCAAGCTGGCCGCAAAATCTCTGGGACTGCTGAAACTCGATATCCACATCCAGTACGGGCAAATCGCCTTCGCGCCCGACGCAATGCGCAGCATGGAGGGGTTGGAAACGCTGATCGCCCAGTATCCAGGCGCCGCAAAACTAAATCTCTCAGACTCAAGCGTGCGCCTCAAGCACTACTTGAACTCGGCAAGCAAGCGCTATCAGCGAGCGATGTATATTCTCAATGCCCTCGGGGCAGGTGAGCTCGCTGAATGCCAGGCACTCTCGTCTGACTGAATCAGCGCGAGTCGGTCGCAGGACAATCAAGCTGTGATTCAAACAGCTGATCCTCAAATCCAAACTGTGTCATATCTTCAATTCGCATCGGATAGAGGATTCCATCCAAATGATCACATTCATGCTGGACGACACGCGCATGAAAACCTGACACAGTGCGATCAATCCGTTCACGCTTTTCGTTGAAACCGCGGTAGCGAATTTTGCTGCTGCGTCTCACACGACCTCGCATCCCAGGAACACTGAGACACCCTTCCCAGCCGTAATCGAATTCATTCCCTAAACGCTCGATAGCAGGATTAATCAAGACAGTGAAGGGAACCGATTCAGCGTCAGGATAGCGCGAATTGCTCTCAAATCCAAATATCACGACCCGCTTCAATACGCCAATCTGCGGCGCAGCCAAGCCAGCTCCATGAGCCGATTCCATTGTATCGATCATGTCCTGAATCAAAGGTTCGAGGGCCGCAAACTCAAATGGCTCTACTTTGGCAGATAATTCCAATAACTTTGGATTGCCCATTTTTAGAATTTCTTGAACAGCCATATTGCAGCCCGATTGAGAAAAAATTTCATTCTTGCGTTACCTTAAAATATAGTGGCTAGTCAGTTCCAATTTTCTATGCCTCCAATTATGCGCAACTGCATTATTCTCAGTTCATTTTTGTATGCTTTCGGGTCGTCACTGGCAAGCGCTGACCCCATTTACGCTGAGGTGATTGTTTTTTCCAATCTCAGCACGGCGGCAGCCGATAAGGAATGGATTCAAGACACACGGGAAGAAATCCGGGCCGAACCGGAGGTCATCACAATCGCAGACGATGCGCCAGCGCCGACAACTCCACCTGAATCGGATGCTGCACCCGAGCCGGGACTGTCAATCTATCATCCCCAGCCCGTGGCAGCGGAGCGACTGCCTGATATCGCTGAGGCCCTGTCGACTCATCCAGACTATGATGTAGTCACCCACTTTGCGTGGATTCAGGAAGCCGACGATCGCAAAAAGGCAATCGCAGTATCACTGAACATTGAACATCCGGATTCAAGAATCGTTCCGCAATACATCTTGGCAGGCGAAGTCGTCCTCTATGAAGCGCAAAGACTCCTGCACGTCGAAGTCAACGCAACATACAAGCCAGTGGTTGACGACGCCTTGGACACCGTCTTCCTGCCCGAGGCATTAACCCGCTACCAGGTCTCCGAAGAGCATTTCCTGAACGAAAGGCGGCAGGTGCGTATCAATGACTTGCATTATTTCGATCATCCGAAATTTGGCGTTATTTTGCATCTGACCCGCCCGTAAATGCGATCTTTTCCGTAAAATCGGCGCGGCTTTGACGCTGCGAGGCATTGTGTCTTGCACAAAACGAAAAACTCTCAGCTTGTCGGTTCTGCGAAAAACAGTTTGCTGCGATCAGTCAGCTCACATAACTGCGCATGGCACCAGTTTTTCATCTCATTCTCAATGCTGGGCGGGTATGAGATTTGCCGGTTTCGATCTTCAAACGGCTGCGCGATGAACGCATCATCCGGATAGAGTCGTTCCAGATTTCGATAAAACATCTTCGGCAGCCGAAATGCGCCAAGACTGACAGAATGCAACAATTTATTGTCCAAGCTCGAGAAAATCGAATGAAACAGATTTTGGTACTGCCTGCGGTAGTCCGAAACGTAAATCAGCGGATCAAACCGCAAACCCACTGCCCACCCGTGTTCCTGCAATTTCCTGATCGCCTTGACTCGCTTGCTGACAGATGGCACCCGATGCTCGAGTTGCGCGGCAATGGACTGCGGCGTGAAACTAAACGCGACCACCACATTGCGAAGCGGCGAATGCTCCAGCAGCGAACGTATCTGCGTACTTTTAGTACGCAGCTCAAGCCATAAATTCGGCCGTTCCCGGGCGGCTCGCACAAAATACTCCGCATAGCCAAACATTGGTTCCATGGCCAGACTGTCGCAGTCGTACCCTGAAAAAAACCAAACATCCTCCTTCCGCGAATGCCGCGCCAGTTTTTCGTCAATGCCCGCCAGAAAATCCTCGTAGTTGACAAACACCACATGGTGCGCTGATCGATACATGCCCTGCAAAAAACAATAGCGACAATCATACAGACAGTTCAGCATAATCGAAAAATAATAATTTTTGTTTCCGCCGACACCATAGCCATCTGGCGCCGCAATGACAAATCCACTGTGCTTGCAGGCCAAAACCAGTGAAGGCATCTGCTTTTGCAATCGGAAATCCTGCCCACGGCGGTTGAAAACCTCCGTATACCGATTGCATTCGATCACATCCGCTTTCTCAAGCCGCTCCACAATCTGAAGCGCGATTGGGTGATTGCTGACCTCACGCTCAATGTAGATGGTTTGATACATTGTGGCGAACCATCAAACTTGATTCCAATAGGCCTCAAGTCGACTGTGCAAGCACCTGAGAACTGCTCTTGAATTCCGATCGGCGGCAAACTCAATGTCAGCGCTCGGAATCGGGATATCCAATGCATGCAGCTTTTGCAGTACCCGCCGCAGCTGATGTACTTGCGTCTGCGTAAAGTGCCAGCGCTGAAGGTATGCCTCCGCAGCTTGACCGTGCAATTTTCGGGCATGAATCGAATCGGCCGCCTGCCGAAGCCGGTCACACGTCACCGCAATCGAATCAAGATACGGCTCAATCAGCCCTGAGATGACACTCCGTGTCAGAGACGAGGGTGAACACTCAAGATTGTCCGAAACGATCTTGATGCAATGAATCAGCTCGGCCTTTGCATGCCGTAATGCGGCTTCGATGAATGCCGCAGATTCCATTTCATAAACACAATCGTCGCGAAACTGCGTTTCCACTGCCTCAACGGTCGCTACAGTTCCCGCAACAAACGGTGAGGGGTGAACAAAAACTGGATACCACACTTTCATCGTGGTGCGATCCTCAACGCGCTTTGCAATCACAGCATCACCGATTGGCTTGGTCGCATGCCCGCCTATGCCAATATTCAGCCAGACTGACTGGGCATCACTTGCAGTTCGTCGCGCAAGTTCCGCAACCGCATTCGCAGCGTTCGCTTTGCCGACACCCCCGACTGCCAAGATCACATCCGCGTCGGCGCTGCAATAAATCGAGCAGATGTCACTGCCAGCCGCATCTCGACGGAGATTCAGCCGCTGGATCAGCGGCGCCGCCTCACACTTTAGCGCAGTCAGGATGCAAATGTGAACAGACATAGATATAGCGGAAGAATCTAGGTATCAATTTCATGTCTAAACTTCGATGCCAGCGCATGATATTGGGCAGCTTCATCAAATCGAGCCCTTTTTGCTGCGCCGTTCGCGTAGATCTGAATCTTGCGGTTCAGTTCGGCAATCGCCAGCCGCCGATATTGCGCACTCAAGTTTTGGGTTTCGAGCAATTTGACGAGAACCGCAATCCGGAAACGATCCATCGCAACATACTTGCGGGACAACTGATCTGGATGGCCGCCGTACTTGACGACCAAAGGCTGATCGACATAACCGAATTCATAGCGGTACGAGATGCGCAGCCACAAATCATAGTCTTCACACGCCGGCAGCCGCTCATCAAACACACCGACATCGCGAAACACATCCTGATGAACGACAGCGGCAGACGGTGAAACGACACACAGCGGCAGACAGCGATCGAAAATCCAGCCGCCGCTTTTTTTATGCCTTTGCCTGGCGTTGACCCGCACTGCGTTGCGCACCCAAATTTCATCGCAATGCACGATCAAACAGTCAGGATGGGCTCGCAGCCATTCGGCCTGCGCCTGAAGCTTGAGCGGCAGCCACTCGTCATCGGAGTCAAGAAAAGCAATCCATTCGCAACGGCTGGCGGCAATACCGACATTGCGGGCAGCGCTGACACCCGCATGCTTGATCGAAATGACCTCCACTGTCGGATGAAGCGCTTCAAGCGCCGCCAGACCCTCCGTTGAGCCGTCATCTACAACGATAATCTGCGCCGGCGCCCAGATTTGCGCCAATACCGAGCGGATCGCCCGTTGCAGCTGAGATTTTCTGTCATATGCGGGGATAACAACAGAAAACTCCAAAACATTCGCCTCTGAACGCGGCTACAGCAGATCTTTGATCGCGTCACGCTCTGCAATCAACTCGCGTTCGGTCAGGCGCATCTTTTGGCGGCTGAACTCATTGACTTCAAGCTCGTCCACAATGGCGTAGCGGCCGTTCTGGCAAGTAACCGGATAGGAATACATCAGACCGGATTCAATGCCATAGGCGCCATCACTGACAATCGCCATGCTGGTCCAATCACCGTCCGCAGTCCCGTCAATCCAGGTACGGATATGGTCAATCGCCGCTGATCCCGCAGACGCTGCACTCGACAGGCCGCGCGCGGCAATTATTTCAGCGCCGCGTTTCTGCACAGTCGGAATAAAGCTGGATTCGAGCCATTGCTGACTGACCTGATCAATGGCCGCCCGATTGCCGATCATCGCATGATGAATATCCGGATACTGCGTTGCAGAATGATTCCCCCATATCGTGACTTTGCGAATCTGAGTCGATGATGTCTCAGTTTTGGCTGCCAGCTGGCTGATGGCACGGTTGTGGTCAAGCCGCGTCATCGCAGTCACTTGTGATGCGTCCAGTCGCTTCAGCTTGCTGGCAGTAATCAGCGCGTTGGTATTGGCGGGATTGCCTACCACAATGACACGCACATCGCGATGCGCAGTCTCATCCAGCACTGTGCCTTGCGCTGTAAAGATTCTGGCGTTGGCTTGCAGCAAGTCATTGCGCTCCATACCCGGACCGCGCGGCCTGGCGCCCACCATCATGACATAATTCGCATCCCCGAAAGCCTTTTCGGGCTGGTCTGTGGAAACAATCTCTTGCACCAGCGGAAATGCACAGTCATCAAGTTCCATCACAACCCCATTGAGCGCCTCCAGCGCCGGCGTTATCTCCAAAAGCTGCAAGATGACAGGCTGGTCTTTGCCCAGCATATCACCGGCAGCGATCCGAAACAGCAAGCTGTAACTGATCTGACCTGCCGCCCCTGTTACAGTAACTCTGACTGGACTTTTCATACGATTACTGGCTCCTGATTCCAATTTCTTGATGATTAAATTATCGCACGTTCCGTAGACACAGCAGGCATCGTGCATTGCGCATGAATGATGCATTCACGCCGTCGTTATTGATGGGAATCTCCCCTGGCGATGTTCGCTTTCTGTCCAAAGGTTTCAGCTCCGCTGCTGAGATAGTCGATTTCCCGTTGTGTTGAGGCACGACCGAGTATCGCATTGCGGTGCGGAAATCGACCATAGGTTTGCACAATATCACGGTGCAGCTTGGCAAACTCCAGACTTGACTCAGCCGCCTGCCGCAGGACCGGATCATCGCCCGCCGCATCAATCAGCTGCGCAAACATCTGCACCGATTGATCCTGCAGCTGCTCGTCTTCGACATGCTGCAGCGGCAAAAGCATAAATATCCGTTCTGCGAGATGAAGGTGCTGATCGTATTGCCGGCCGATCGCTTTGCGACACAGCCGCAGCGCCTCACCGTCAAATTCAAAGGCACGCGCCGTCCCGCGATACACATTTCGCGGAAACTGATCGAGGATGAGAATCAGCGCAAGCATAGAATACGCTGATTCTTCATGCTGCGCTGCCTCGCCGGAGAACACGGGCTCAATATACGACCCGAACTGTGTCTTGATTTTTTCGTCAAACTCAGGGTCAGCTCCGCCAAACCAAATTTCAGAACGATTTGCAAACGCCTCGCTGGAGTCAGCGTTATCCGCAAACCAGAATTCCAGAACTTTATTGATGTCGATCTTCACAATACGGCCGCCGCAGTCAGTCCAAATGCACACTAGAGCCAACACGCAAATTATAGCGACTCGCTGCCGGCCCCTGGTTCATCGCGACTTCAACAAGTCCGATTGAATTGACATGCCAAAATGCCTCACCGGGCGGCAATGCACAGAACGTTCGTGCATAACTTAACGAGGTCTCCCCGAAATGCACAAGCGTCTGCTTGTCTATTGACGCGCCTGACACGCCGGTTACACAGTTGCCAAAACCATCGACATAAATGACTTGACTCAGATTCAAAGGCCACTGCGCCGCCAGTCTCTGGGTCTCGTTGTCTTCCAGAAGTCTGTATGCACTGCAATCACCGCCGCTGTGAAGCAGCTCGACCGCTGCCGGTGCGAACAGGTCTCGACCATGAAATGTTGAGCTGATCGGCTCGGCCGGCTCTCGCAACGCAAAGATCTGCACGGAATCCGAAGTCGATTTGATTATTCTTGAAAACAATCCATTGTCGGGGCCCACAAATATTCTGCCGTCGCAGGACAGGCAGATCGCAGCCCGGTTACCGCCCACACCGGGGTCAACAATGCCAAGAATAATTGAATTCTCGGGGTAATAGCGAATCAGAGAACTGAGCAGATACGCTGAGGCGCGTATATCGAACGAGGGCAAATCATCAATCGCATTAATCACTTGTATCTGACTGTCATAGCTTGCAATGCAAGCCTGAATCTGTCCGCTGTAGATGTTCCGCAGATAGTCTGTACAGAGAAAAATCATCGCAGTGATGTGAGCCGCATCAGCCGCGCACACCCGCCGAAGATGACAAGACTCTATCCAATGACAGACTGCGTCCGGCACTCAGAGCACAAGCAACTGAAACGCCGCAACACACTCGATTGAGCCGGGCTGCGGCCGCGTCGCTGGCAGGTGTCTGCAGTATGCGGTTATTCTTCGTCTTGGAAGAGGATATCTGAATCAACCAGCTGGATGTACGCCATGGGTGCAGCATCTCCGGTCCGGAAACCGCATTTCAGTATACGCGTATATCCGCCGGGGCGTTCTCGGTAGCGGTCGCCGAGCGTCTCAAACAGCTTCTGCACCATTTCACGATCCCGCAGCCTAGAATAGACCAAGCGCCGATTGGCCAGCGACGGTTGCTTGGCGAGCGTGATCAGAGGTTCCGCGAAGCGTCTCAGTTCTTTTGCTTTAGGCACGGTCGTTTTGATTTGCTCATGACGAAACAAAGACGCTGCCATATTTCGCATCATCGCCTTGCGATGACTTGAGGTTCGGTTCAAATGCCGGCCGGATTTTCTATGTCGCATTGGCTCTCAACTACCCTATTCCCAATTCACTGTCATCACGATTGAGGTGCGGCGGCGGCCAGTTTTCAAGTTCTTGGCCGAGATACAGATCTCGCTCTGCCAGCACCTCCTTGATCTCATTCAGCGATTTTTTGCCAAGATTGGGTGTTCTCAGAAGATCGGATTCAGTCTTCTGAACCAAATCGCCGATATAGTGTATGTGCTCCGCCTTCAGGCAGTTGGCAGAGCGCACAGTCAGCTCGAGCTCATCAAGGGGCTTGAGCATGATGGGCTCGAACTGCGGCAGCTCCTCAATCTCCGGAACTTCAATCGTCTCCTCAATGTTCGCGAAAACTTCAGTCTGCGTATGGAGAATTGTTGCAGCATAACGCACCGCGTTTTCTGGATCAATTGTGCCGTTGGTCTCAATATTCAAAATGAGTCGATCCAAATCGGTGCGCTTGTCCACTCGGGCATTTTCCACCGAATAAGACACTTTGCGAATCGGCGTGTAATAAGCATCGACTTTCATCGTCCCAATCGTGGGCGACACATCCGCTGCATCATCCAAATCAATAAGCCGGTAGCCGCGGCCGCGCGTGACTTTCAGTTCCATGTCCAATTTCGCGCCCGACAGAAGATGCGCGATGACAAAGTCTGGATCCACGATCTCAATGTCATGCGCCAGCTGAATGTCGGCAGCAGTCACAACACTCGGACCTTCTTTGGTCAGCCGCAGCTCTGCCTCCTCGCGCTCACTGCTCGTGAAGCTGACGGCCAGATTTCTGAGATTCATCAGAATCTCAACGACTTCTTCGCGAACGCCCTCAAGCACCGTAAATTCGTGCAGTGCACCTTCAATCTTGACCTCGGTAATTGCTGCTCCGGGAATAGATGACAATAGAATGCGGCGCAATGCATTGCCCATCGTGTGCCCGAACCCGCGTTCCAGGGGTTCAAGCGTAATTTTCGCCCGCGTCGCACTGACACTGTCAATCTTGATCGTCCGCGGCCTGAGAAAATCGTCTGTTTTGAAGTTAAAGCTCATTGGCAATACCCAATCTGTTCAATTATTTGGAGTAGTATCCGATCACAAGTGTCTCATCAACATCAGCTGGCAGCTCGTCGCGGGCAGGCGGCGCCTTGAAAATACCGCGGAAATTTCCAACATCCATTTCGATCCATGGCGGGAAACCAATTTGTTCAGCGATATCGATTGAATGGGAAATGCGTTCTTGCGAGCGGCTTTTTTCGCGAATCTGCACGACATCACCGGCTTTAATCTCATACGAAGGAATGTTGACCCGCTTGCCATTGACCTCAACCGCATTGTGATTCACTAGCTGCCGCGACTCGGCGCGCGTGGCTCCATATCCCATTCGATAGACAACATTATCCAATCGGGATTCCAATATCTGCAGCAGCACTACGCCCGTGGATCCCTGCCGGCGCGAGGCCTCTTCAAAATGGCGCCGAAACTGCTTTTCCATTACGCCATAAATACGGCGCAATTTTTGCTTTTCACGCAACAGCCGACCGTAAACCGTCACACGCGGTCGCCGCGCGGTCGGTTTCTGACCCGGCAGCTTATTCCATCGACATTTCTTTTCAATCGTCTTGAATGCAGAACTGACACCGCGGCGCTTCAGTCCCAAGTCGGTCTGCTCGCGGCGCGCCAGCTTGCACGTCGGTCCAGTGTATCTAGCCATGAATCATACCCCCGCTACACTCTTCGGCTTTTCGGCGGCCGGCAGCCATTATGCGGAATTGGCGTTACGTCCATAATTGTGCTCACTTCCAGTCCGGCGGCATTGAGCGCCCGTACCGCGGAGTCCCGACCAGGCCCCGGGCCACAGACTTCCACATCGATATACTTCATGCCCATGTCCATCGCGGCTCTCGCACAATCTTCCGAGGCGGTTTGCGCGGCAAACGGTGTACTCTTGCGCGATCCCTTGAAATCCATCTTGCCGGCCGTCGACCAGCAAAGCACATTGCCTTGCCGGTCACTGATGGTAATGATGGTATTGTTAAAGGTCGCATGGATATGCGCTATACCCTCGGTAACCGTGCGTTTGACTTTTGATTTGCGTTTTCTTGATTTTGCTTTTGCCACTTGAATACCTTACCTGGTTTTGTGTTCTGAGCGCCTGTCCGCTGCGCTTTGCGCCAATCGGTGTTGAAACTCTAGCTTTTGCTTCTGCTCAGCGCTTGATCGGCCGACGCGGTCCCTTGCGAGTCCGGGCGTTGGTCGAAGTGCGCTGACCGCGAACCGGCAGACTGCGCCGGTGCCGCAATCCACGGTAGCAGCCCAAATCCATCAGACGCTTGATGTTCATCGAGACTTCACGCCGAAGATCACCCTCAATCTGATACTTTGCAACTTCGCTGCGAAGCTTTTCTGCGTCGGCATCCGTCAAATCGCGTACAGCAGTCGACGGCTTTACATTCGTACGGCTGCAAATTGTCTCCGCTGTCTTGACACCAATGCCGTAAATTGAGGTCAAGGCAATACGAACATGCTTGTGCGCCGGCAAATTGATTCCTGCGATTCGCGCCATTTTACTTCTCCCGTTTTTCCCGATTGAGTTGGTCAGCGCAATGCATCGATACCTCCATGCCTCTCACGCCTAACCCTGCCGCTGATTGTGACGCGGATCAATGCATGTCACCCGCAAAACACCGTTGCGCTTGAATATTTTGCAGTTGCGACAGATTTTTTTGACTGATGCTCTTACTTTCATGCTCAGCTCCTCAGCGATATTGATCCAACCATTGACCTAACGTGTCAGCCCCAAGCCGCCTGATACAGATGACTTCTTCAGCAGACTCTCATACTGCCTCGACATCAAATGCGACTGAACCTGCCCGATCAAATCCAGCATCACAACCACAATAATCAGCAAAGATGTGCCGCCGAAATAAAACGGCACACTCCATTGCACCACCAAAAACTCTGGAATCATGCAGACAATTACCAGATAAATCGCACCGGCCAGCGTCAGTCTCGAAACAATGCCGTCAATATGCTTGATGGTTTGTGACCCCGGACGCACACCTGGTACAAATGCGCCTGATTTCTTCAGGTTGTCCGCCATGTCTTTGGGACTGAATACGAGCGCGGTATAAAAGAAGCAGAAAAATACGATCAGCGCTGAATACAGCAGCATGTATATTGGCTGGCCGGGGCCGATCGCGGTGGATATATCCTGCAGCCAGCCCAAATTGTCTGTCTGTCCAAACCAGCTGCCCAGACTCACTGGAAACAGAATGATGCTGGAAGCGAAAATCGGCGGAATGACACCGGACATATTGATTTTCAACGGCAGATGACTGGTCTGTCCAGCCAGCATTTTTCGGCCCTGCTGGCGCTGCGCGTAGTTGACTGTAATGCGGCGCTGACCGCGCTCGAAAAAAACGACACAGCCGGTCACGAAAATCGCGCCGACAAACAGAATCAACACGCCGATCGGGGTAAACGCACCGGTTCTGGCCAATTCAAGCGTACCGGCAACCGCGGACGGCAAGCCGGCAACAATACTCGCAAATATCAAAAGCGAAATGCCATTGCCGATACCGCGCTCAGTCGTCTGTTCGCCCAGCCATACCAGAAACATGGTGCCGGTGACCAGCGCCGCAACTGTGGTCAGCTTGAAGCCAATGCCTGGGGTCAGCACCACCGCACTGCCGCCGGCGACCTGGCCTTCAATCGCAATCGCGATTCCCAGTGCCTGAAACGTCGCCAGCAGCACAGTGCCGTAGCGCGTATACTCGGTGATTTTCTTGCGGCCCGCCTCACCTTCTTTTTTCAGCTGTTCGAGCTGCGGAATCACAGCACTCATCATCTGCATAATAATCGATGCAGAAATATAGGGCATGACACCGAGTGCCAAGATTGAAAGCCGCGATAGCGCTCCGCCGGAAAATACATTGAAAATATCAACAATTGAACCGCGCGTCTGCTCAAAAAGCGCTGCTACTGCGACGGGGTCGACACCGGGCACTGGAATATGTGTTCCGAATCGAAACACGACCATAGCGCCCAGAATGAAAAGAATGCGCATCCGCAATTCACTGAGTGTTCCGAGGCTGGGGAGTCGGCGTGATGTTTTAGGAGCTGCCATCGAATTATTCCTCAATCTTGCCTTTTGCGGTCTCAATGGCGGCACGCGCGCCGGCCGACACCTTAAGCCCCTTGAGGGTGACGGCTTGTTCAATATCGCCATTCAGAATGACTTTGGCCTGCTTGGCGCGGACGGAAACCAATCGCGCCTCACGCAAAACACCCAGGTCGACCACTGTGCCGGCGAAACGGGCTAAATCAGCGGTGCGCACCTGTTCGGTGAAACGTTCAGTTCGAGATGCAAAGCCACGCTTCGGCAGCCGCCTCTGCAGTGGCATCTGCCCGCCTTCGAAACCCGAGCGCACACCACCGCCAGAACGTGACCTTTGTCCTTTGTCACCGCGCCCGCAGGTGCTGCCATGGGTCGAGCCAGCCCCGCGGCCAACCCGTTTCCGTGCCTTTCTGGCCCCTGGGGCTGACTGCAATCTGATTGGCTGTTTCTGTTCCATTACTCAACAATCTCGTGATCGACCATGTAAGATACCTTGTTGATCATTCCTCTGACTTGCGGTGTATCCTCAAGCACTCGAGAATGATTCATGCGCCGAAGCCCAAGCCCGCGCACACAGGCCTGATGCGATTTCAACCGTCCATTGATACTGCGAACCAATGTGACTTTAATTTTGCCTTTGCTGTTCATATTCTCTGCTCTCACTTCAGCCACTGTGTCAGAAAATCTCCGCGACTGACTTTGAGCGCTTCTGAGCGAAATACTGCGGACTCTTGAGCGAAGTCAGGCCATTGATTGTCGCCCGTGCGACATTGATTGCGTTGGTGGTGCCGATCACTTTAGCCAGCACATCCTCAACCCCGGCCACCTCAAAAATCAGCCGCATGGTATCACCGGCAATAATTCCGGTTCCCGGTGATGCAGGACGCATGACCACTCGTGCAGAGCCGTGGATACCGACGATCGGGTATTGCAGTGTCCCGTCTTTGAGGTGAATCTTGACCATATTGCGCCTGGCGCTGTCCAGCGCTTTTTGCGTCGCCAGCGGCACTTCGCGAGCCTTGCCAACACCAATGCCGACACGGCCCTTGCCGTCGCCCACGACTGTCAGCGCCGAAAACCCAAATATACGTCCGCCTTTGACAACTTTAGCCACCCGCCGCACGTTGATCAGCTGATCTTTCGTGTCTTCTTGCGACTGACGCTCAAATTCAGTGACTGCCATTATTGTTTTCCTCCGCTATATCACCAGGCCGGCTTCGCGGGCGGCATCCGCCAGGGCTTTGACCCGTCCATGAAAACGATGGCCGGAGCGATCAAAACCAACCGATTGAATCTTAAGTTCTTTCGCCTTGGCTGCAATTCGCGTTCCAATCGCGGTCGCGGCGGCGACATTGCCGCCATACTTCAGCTGACTGCGAACCTCAGGCTCCAAAGTCGACGCACTCGCCAATGTAATTGCGCCATCAGGCGAAATAATTTGTGCATAAATATGCTGCGAGGTTCGAAATACACAAAGGCGATTTTTGCCGTGCAATTTCAGATTCGCTCGACCTTTGCGCGCTCGACGCAGTCGCTTCGACTTTTTACTGCTCATCGCAATTAGACACCTTTTGCCTGTTTTCTTCTGATGTGCTCATTTGAGTAGCGCACCCCTTTGCCTTTGTAGGGTTCCGGCGGACGCATACGCCTGATTTCAGCAGCGACCTGCCCGACCGCCTGCTTGTCAATGCCTCGCACCGTCAGTTCCGATTGTGAGCTCGACTCGGACTTCACCTCAAAGGTAATACCCGCGGGCGCAACATATTCAATGGGATGCGAGTAGCCGAGCGCCAATTCTAATTTCGAGCCTGCGGCTTTGGCGCGATAGCCGGTACCCACCAGCATCAGGTCTATATTGAAGCCTGCATGCACCCCAATCATCATATTGTTGATGAGCGAGCGCGTGGTGCCGGACATGGAGCGAGACTTGATACTTGAATTTCGGGCCGTCACCTGAATCTGGCCGTCTGCGCTGACGACCTCGACCAGCGCATGCAGTTTCATATCCAGCTTGCCTTTCGGCCCGCTTACTGCGATCTGGCCGCCGGCCAGGTCAACGCTGACTCCGTCCGGAATCTTGACCGGCTCTTTTGCTACTCTTGACATGACTGCAATTCTCCGTTCAACTCACGGTGCAAAGCACTTCTCCGCCCACACCGGATGACTTGGCTTTTTTTGCCGTCATCACGCCTTTGGATGTTGACACGATCGCGATCCCTAAACCGCCGCTGACAACAGGAAAGTCCTCAATGCTGCGATATACCCGTCTGCCCGGCTTGCTGATGCGGGAAATGGCATCGATGACCGGTCGACCCCGGTAGTATTTCAATTCAATACTGAGATGACGCTTGCCATCTGCTTCCTGCACTTCAAATCCGCGAATGTATCCTTCTTCCTTGAGCACACCCGCAATTTCGCACTTGAGCCTTGAGCTTGGCATCGTCACACCGGCATGCTCGGCACACAAGCCATTGCGGATGCGCGTAAGCATATCGGCGATTGGGTCTGTCATAGACATATCAGTAGTTTACCTCGTAATGAAGGTGATGCTCAGTCACAGTCGATCACCAGCTCGCTTTGGTGACGCCTGGGGCCTGACCCTGCATGATGATCTCACGCAGCTTATTGCGTGACAGTCCAAAGCGCCGGTAATATCCGCGCGGGCGGCCAGTCAGCCCGCAGCGATTGCGCACCCGACTTGGCGAACCGTCGCGCGGCAGTTTCTGCAAAGCCATCATCGCCGCCATTCTCTCTTCCAGATTAAGTTCTGGATCAATAACCTGTTTTTTCAGCGCTTGGCGGCGCTCAGCCCACCGTGCAACAGCGGCTCGCCGCTTGTCGTTGCGCACAATTACGGATGTTTTCGCCATGGTCAGCTCTGCCTCAATGGAAAGTTAAATGCTCGCAGCAACGCGGCCGCTTCGTCATCTGTCGGCGCCGTCGTCGTAATCGTCACATCCATGCCGCGAATCACATCAACATTGTCATAGTTGATTTCTGGAAATACGATCTGTTCCTTGATGCCGAATGAATAATTGCCGCGGCCATCGAATGACTTGGCGGGCAGACCGCGGAAGTCCCGAACACGCGGAATGGCAATCGAGATCAGCCGATCAAGAAATTCGTACATGCGGCCGCGGCGCAGCGTCACCATGCAGCCAATCTCAAATCCTTCACGGATCTTGAAAGCAGCAACCGCTCGCCGGGCTTTGGTGACGACGGCTTTTTGTCCGGCAATCTGCTCCATATCATTCACCGCATTGGTGACCATATTCTTGTCTTTGCGCTTGAGCGCGTCGCCAAGCCCCATATTCAATGTAATTTTCTGAACTTTCGGCACCTGCATCGGATTGTCGTAACTGAACTTCTCAATCAATCCAGGCACAACGACTTCTCGATAGTGCTGCTCCAGTCTGGTCAGATCTGCCATCAATCGTGTTCCCTTCATTTACCGCATCAAAACTTCATTGTTCGATTTGAAATATCGAACCTTGGTGCCATCGTCCAGCGTTCGAAATCCGACCCGATCACCTTTGCCCGTCGCCGGATTGAACAGCGCAAGATTTGAAATCTGGATCGGTGCTTCCTTGGACAGTATGCCGCCCGCCTGATTGGCATTTGGATTCGGTTTCGTATGTCTTTTGACAACATTGACATCATTGACCGTGGCGCGCCGGCCATCTGCCGTGATCGCGAGTACAGTGCCGCGCTTGCCGCGATCTTTGCCGCTGATCACGATCACGCTATCACCTGTCTGAATTTTTTTCATCGCTGCTTCTCGCACAGTTTCCCTAAATCACTTCCGGTGCCAGAGACACGATGCGCATGAACTTCTCACGCCGAAGCTCGCGCGTGACCGGTCCAAAAATACGCGTTCCGACAGGCTGCAGCTGGGCGTTCAGCAGCACAACTGCATTGCGATCAAAACGGATCAGCGAACCGTCGGCGCGCCGCACACCCTTGCGGGTGCGGACCACCACTGCAAAAAATACATCGCCTTTGCGCACCCGACTGTTCGGAATCGCTTCTTTGATGGCAATCCGAATCACATCGCCGATGCCAGCATAGCGCCGCTTGGAACCGCCGAGAACCTTGATACACTGAACGCGCTTCGCGCCGCTGTTGTCCGCCACATCAAGCATGCTCTGCATCTGAATCATTTGAATCTACCCTCTCGAATCCGGTGACTTGCACTACAGTATTTTTACCAATCGCCAGCTTTTCTTTTTGGAAATCGGCCGGCATTCCT
The DNA here is from genome assembly GCA_965200545.1 of Arenicellales bacterium. Classification (GTDB taxonomy): domain Bacteria; phylum Pseudomonadota; class Gammaproteobacteria; order Arenicellales; family JAJDZL01; genus JAJDZL01. Next base: position 252,118 of record CBDAUJ010000004.1, read on the forward strand.
GAATCAAAACCTTGTCGTCCATCTTGCAACTGTTATCCTCATCATGCGCGTAGAGCTTGGTAAACTTCTTGACATACTTGCGGTACAGCGGATGAATCACTTTCCGCTCAATCATGACGGTAATCGTCTTGTCCATCTTATTGCTTACGACAACCCCGGCGACACTGCGGGCGTTGCTTTCGGCGCCTTGGTCTTTACTGTTCACTGTTCGCGTTTCTCATTCAATACTGTTTTAATGCGCGCAATATCACGTCGCAAGTCTTTGAACCGTGCGGTGTTGGCAAATTGCATGCTGGCAAGCCGAATGCGACAGTTGAACTGCTCTCGCCGCAGCTCAACAAGCTCTTTCCGCAGCTCATCGGCAGACTTGCTGCGCAACTCTCTGGCGCTGACCATCATGCACCCGCCCGTTTGGCAAATGTCGTACGCACCGAAAATTTCGCGCCAGCGCGGCGGAATGCTTCTCGCGCCATGGTTTCAGACACTCCTTCAATTTCGTAAATCATATGTCCGGGCTTCGTCACAAAGACCCAGTACTCCGGGTTGCCTTTGCCCTTGCCCATGCGCACTTCCAGCGGTTTTTTCGAAATGGGCTTGTCAGGAAAAATCCGAATCCAGACTTTTCCACCACGCTTGACGTAGCGATTGATTGCGCGGCGGCCAGCCTCAATCTCACGCGAAGTGATACGACCGCGCGTTGTCGCCTTGAGTCCGTATTCTCCGAAATTGACCAGATTGCCCCGCGTCGCCATGCCGCGATTGCGGCCTTTCTGCTGCTTTCGGTACTTGGTTCGTTTGGGCTGCAACATTGCTCATTCACCTGCTGGCACTCATTTACCTATTGGGTTTCGCTTTTTTCTGCTTCCGGCTTCACTTTGGGCTCTTGGTAGACTTCACCGGAAAATATCCATACTTTTACACCGATCACCCCATACGTAGTGTTCGCCTCAGCCAATCCATAATCCACGTTCGCTCGAAAGGTATGCAGCGGCACACGTCCTTCGCGATACCATTCCGTGCGGGCGATTTCCGCCCCGTTGAGGCGACCTGATATCATCACTTTCACACCCAAAGCTCCAAGCCGCATCGAGTTCTGCACTGCACGGCGCATCGCCCGGCGAAACATCATGCGTTTTTCCAGTTGCTGGCAAATGTTCTCGGCCACCAGCATCGCATCCAGATCCGGCTTGCGGATCTCATCCACAGAAACGGTCACCGACGCGCCGTTGATACGGGTCAGCTCCTCTCGGAGCCGCGTAATGTCCTCGCCTTTTTTTCCGATCACAGTACCGGGTCGAGCCGTATGGATCACGACTTTCATATTTTCCGCCGGCCTTTCGATCGTGATATCGCTGATCGCGGCGTGCGCAAGCCTTTTCTTGATGAATTCGCGCACCCGCAAATCTTCCAGCAGATTGCGCGCGTAATGCGTGCCATTCGCATACCAGCGCGATGACCAGTCTGAGGATATTCCCAGACGAATTCCAACTGGCTGAACTTTCTGACCCATACTTTCTATCTCTCTGTCACTTTTCGGACACGACGATGGTGATGTGGCTGCTGCGCTTGAAAATGCGATTCGCACGGCCTCTGGCTCGGGCGCGCAGGCGTTTCATCACCCGTCCCTCATCCACATAGGCCTGCGACACCACCAGCTCGTCGATATCTGCATTGTTGTTGGTCTCTGCATTTGCAATCGCCGAGTCCAGCGTCTTGAGAACCAGTTTAGCGGCTTTCTTCTGACTGTAGCTGAGCACGTCGCGCGCTTTCTCAACCGGCATATTGCGAATCTGATCAACGACCAGCCGGCACTTGAAAGGCGATGACCGCACATGTTTTGTCACGGCTCTTACCTGCATCTCACACTCTCCGATGACCGTCTTACTTGACCTTGCGATCGCCCGCATGCATGCGGAACGTTCGGGTGGGCGCAAATTCCCCGAGTTTATGACCCACCATATTTTCAGTAATCAAGATGGGAACATGATGGCGTCCATTATGGACCGCAATCGTCTGCCCGATGAATTCCGGCATAATTGTTGACCGGCGGGACCATGTTCGAATGGGCTGACGCCTGTTCTGGCTTTTCGATTCCAGAACTTTGGCCCATAGATGATGATCTACGAAAGGTCCTTTTTTGATTGATCTGCTCATTTTCAAACCTTATTTTGCGACTGAAGCATCCTAAAATAACCTGCAGCTACCTGCGTTTTTTCGAGCGCCTGATAATCATGCTGTCGGTACGCTGTGAACGCCGCGTACGATAGCCCTTAGTCGGCATACCCCAGGGCGATACGGGATCACGCCCGCCTGAGGTCTTGCCCTCACCGCCGCCGTGCGGATGGTCGACAGGATTCATCGCCACGCCGCGAACGGTCGGACGAATGCCGCGCCACCGCTTCGCTCCCGCTTTGCCAAGCTTGCGCAGTCCATGCTCCTCGTTGCCGACCTCGCCGATCGTAACGCGGCATTTGATGTTGATTTTGCGCACTTCCCCTGAGCGCATGCGAATCAGGGCATATTTGCCTTCACGACCCAAATATTGAACTGAGGTGCCGGCCGAGCGCGCCAGCTGCGCACCCTTGCCCGGTTTCATTTCCACGCAATGCACTGTCGTGCCAAACGGAATATTCTCCAGCGGCAAAGCATTGCCAGTCGCAATCGGCGCATCGGTGCCCGAAACCACTTGCGCCCCTGCCTTCAGGCCTTTGGGGGCAATAATGTAGCGTCGCTCACCATCTGCATACAGCAGCAGTGCAATATTGGCGCTGCGATTGGGATCATACTCCAGACGCTCCACCTTGGCCGGAATCCCATCCTTGCAACGCTTGAAGTCGATCCTGCGGTAATGCCGCTTGTGTCCGCCGCCGCGATGCCTGACAGTAATGCGTCCAACGTTGTTGCGCCCGTCTTTCTTTGCGACTTTCTCAAGCAGCGGCGCATGCGGCTGACCTGAATGCAACTGCGGATTGCGCACGACGATCATTCCGCGCCGTCCGGGTGTCGTCGGTTTTTGTTTGATGAGTGCCATTGCAATATCTGTATGCTAAATGTTCGCTTCGATTGAGAAATCGATATCATCGTCCGCATGCAGCCGCACAAAAGCTTTGCGCTGATCAAGCCGCTTGCCCAGCGCATTGCGAAATCGCTTCATCTTGCCTTTGCGATTGACAACCTGCACCGACAAGACACGCACGCCGTAAATTTTTTCGATTGCCGCACGAATCTCTGACTTCGTTGCCCGGCGATCAACTTCAAACATCATTTGATTGTGCCGTTCGGCCACACGGGTACTTTTTTCCGAAATAATCGGATACCGGATAATCTGATACATCCTCTCCGGGTTCATTGCAACCACTCCGCTATGCTTTGAATTGCTCTTTCCGTCATGACGATACGCTCGCACTCAACCGCACTGGCGGGATTGAGCATCGCCGGCGTAACGATATCCACGTTCGGCAAATTGCGCGCCGCCAGGTACAAGTTGTCGTTCACTGCATCGGTCACAATCAAAGCGGCCGGACACTGCAGCTTGTTCAGGCAGGCTGCCATGCTCTTGGTTTTTGGCGTCTCCATATTCAAATCGCCAACGATGACGAGCCGGCCTCGCCGCCGGATTTCCGACAGCGCGGAACGCATAGCGGCGCGATAGGACTTGCGATTGACTTTCTGCGCATAGTCCCGGGTCGATGCTGCAAATGTCTGCCCGCCGCCGCGGAAAATAGGACTGTTGCGCGTGCCAGCGCGCGCGCGCCCAATTCCTTTTTGGCGCCATGGCTTCGCACCGCCGCCGCGAACCGCAGAACGGTTTTTCTGCGCGTGCGTGCCAGCACGCGCGGCTGCCTTGTAGGCAACGGCGACCTGATGGACCAGCGTATTGTTGAATTCGGCATCAAACACCGAATCAGCAACCTCAATCGTTTTCTGCGGCTGACCTGCGCGGTTGAGCACTTCGAGTTGCATTGTGATGTCCTGAGCTTGAATACTTAGTTGGCTGCGCTGTTCCGCTTGACGGCGCCTGTGACCATCACTGTGGAGTTGCGGCACCCGGGGATGGAGCCTTTGACCAGCAGCAAAGCGCGCTCCTCATCGACTTTCGCGACTTCAAGATTCTGCTGTACTTTTCTTGCATTTCCAGAGTGACCAGCCATCTTCTTGCCCGGAAACACGCGGCTCGGGGTTTGGTTCTGGCCGATCGAGCCGGGCTTTCGATGCGCTTTCGAATTGCCATGGGTCGCGCGACCGCCGCCGAACCCGTAGCGTTTCATCACACCGGCAAATCCTTTGCCTTGCGAAATTCCACGCACATCGACCTTGTCCCCCTGCGCAAAGCAAGTCACTTCGATTTTGTCGCCGACGGACAATTCTGCAATCTCATCAGGCAGCATGCGGAATTCCCACAAACCGCGTCCCGGCACAACGCCAGCCTTGTGATAGCTGCCCCGAGTCGGCACATTGACGCTCTTGTCAGCGGCTTGGCCGGTCGACACTTGCACCGCACTGTAGCCATCCGTCTCGATGCTCTTGATCTGCGTAATGAAATTCGGCTGGACTTGAATCACTGTTACCGGAATCGATTCACCGCGCTCGGTGAAGACCCGGGACATGCCGAGTTTCGTTCCGACTACACCTGCACTCATAACCCAATTACCTGCTTGTCTTACTGATCTGTAATTTATCGTCTAGCGAGACTTGATCGACACATCGACACCCGAAGGCAAATCCAGCTTCATCAGCGCATCGATGGTCTTGTCGGTCGGATCAACAATGTCCATAATTCGCTTATGGGTACGAATCTCAAACTGATCCCGCGCTTTCTTGTCGGCGTTTGGCGAACGCAGCAAGGTATAGCGCTCGATTTTAGTCGGCAAGGGAATCGGGCCATGCACGACGGCGCCGGTTCGCTTCGCGGTATCCACAATCTGCACTGCAGAACTGTCGATCGAGCGATGATCAAACGCTTTCAAGCGTATGCGAATCTTCTGCTGCTCAGCGATTCGTGAAGCTGCTGTTGCCATCGTTATCGATCTCCCGTCTTCGATTCGGTATTCACTTCATTGCCCGGTCGCGGTGTGGCGCTGTTTCACTTGACGATTTTGCTGACCACGCCGGCGCCGATGGTGCGCCCGCCCTCGCGGATCGCAAAGCGCAAGCCCTCTTCCATCGCAATCGGCTTGATCAGCTGCCCGCGCAGATGCACATTGTCGCCGGGCATCACCACCTTGACCTCGCCAGGCAGCTCCACCATCCCCGTCACATCCGTCGTGCGGAAATAAAACTGCGGCCGATAGCCGGTCGTGAAATGCTTGTTGCGCCCGCCCTCTTTTTCCGACAGCACATACACCTCCGCCTCAAAGTGCGTGTGCGGCGTGATCGACTTGGGCTTCGACAGCACCTGGCCGCGCTCGACCTCGTCTTTCTTCGTGCCGCGCAGCAAAATGCCGACATTGTCCCCCGCCCGACCCTCGTCCAGCAGCTTGCGAAACATCTCCACACCCGTGGCCACCGTCGCCGCAGTCGGGCGCAAGCCCACCATCTCCACCGTGTCGCCCACCTTCACAATCCCGCGCTCGACCCGGCCCGTCACCACCGTGCCGCGCCCGGAAATCGAAAACACATCCTCAATCGGCATCAGGAAATCACCGTCCACCGCCCGCTGCGGCTCCGGAATATACGAATCCAGCGCCGCCGCCAGCGCCAGGATCGACTCGCCGCCCAGCGCCGAGCCGTCACCCTCCAGCGCCTTGAGCGCCGAGCCGACCACCACCGGCGTGTCATCGCCGGGAAAATCATACTCGCTCAGCAGCTCGCGAACCTCCAGCTCCACCAGCTCCAGAATGTCCGGATCATCCACCATGTCCGCCTTGTTCAAATACACCACAATGTGCGGCACCCCCACCTGGCGCGCCAGCAGCACATGCTCGCGCGTCTGCGGCATCGGCCCGTCCATCGCCGACACCACCAGCACCGCACCGTCCATCTGCGCCGCACCGGTAATCATGTTCTTCACATAGTCCGCATGACCCGGACAGTCCACATGCGCATAATGACGCTGCTGCGTCTCATACTCCACATGCGCCGTCGCAATCGTAATCCCGCGCTCGCGCTCCTCGGGCGCATTGTCAATGTCATCAAACGCCTTGACCTCCCCGCCATAGCGCTCCGACAAGACCTTCGTGATCGCCGCCGTCAGCGTCGTCTTGCCATGATCCACATGACCTATCGTGCCAACATTCACGTGCGGCTTGCTACGCTCAAATCTCTCTTTAGCCACTTGAATTCACTCTTGCATGTTTCGTTATCTCAATCGAACCGCCACTCAGCTCGCCAACTTCAGCGCAATGCCCGCCGCGCTGAGCGAAACCGGCATATACGTGTCGAATTCCATCGAATACGTCGCGCGGCCCTGCGTCAGAGAACGCAGCGAAGAGACATAGCCGAACATCTCAATCAATGGCACCCGCACCTTGATCACTTTCCCGCTCGCAACGTCCTCGACTTGCTCGATGATGCCTTTTCGCGAATTCAAGTCGCCAGTCACCGACCCCAAAAATTCGCTCGGCGTCACCACCTCGACGGACATGAACGGCTGCAGCAGCTGCGGCTTTGCGCGCACACTTGCATCCCGAAACGCCTGCGTTCCCGCAACGCGAAACGCCTGCTCCGACGAGTCCACCTCATGAAACGAGCCGTCATACAGCGTGGCTTTCAAATCAATCACCGGATAGCCCGCAACGACGCCTGAAACCATCCCAGCCTCGATGCCTTTGCGCACCGCCGGTATATATTCCCGCGGAATCGCGCCGCCGACAATCTCATTGACAAACTCGAATCCGGAATTGCGCTCCCGCGGCTCTATTCGGACAAAGACATGGGCATACTGACCGCGGCCGCCGCTTTGGCGCACGTGCTTGGTCTCCTGCTCGACAGCGGCCGTAATGGTCTCGCGGTAAGCGACTTGCGGCCGACCGATATTGGCATCGACCTTGAATTCTCGCCGCAGCCGATCAATAATGATTTCAAGATGCAGCTCGCCCATACCGGAAACAATTGTCTGCCCGGATTCCGAATCGGTCTTCACTTTGAATGACGGATCTTCCTGCGACAGCTTGCCCAGCGCTTTGGCGAGACGATCCTCATCGGCTTTCGTTTTCGGTTCCACCGCCTGCGACACCACCGGTTCGGGGATATCCATTTTTTCCAATGCGATCTCGGCATCACGCTCACTGATCGTATCCCCTGTCGATACATTCTTGAGTCCGACCGCAGCCACAATGTCGCCGGCGCGTATTTCCTTGATCTCGACCCGGTCGTTGGCATGCATCTGCAGCAGGCGGCCAAACCGCTCTTTTTTGCCAGTCGACACATTGACAACCGAGTCGCCGGAACTGGCAGCGCCAGAATAAGCGCGCAAAAATACGAGCTGTCCGACGAACGGATCGGTCATGATCTTGAAGGCGAGGGCGGCGAATTTTTCCGCATCATCCGCTTTGCGAAGCTGTGTCTCGCCGGTGTGGGCATCCACTACGCCTTCGATTGGCGGCACATCCAGCGGGCTCGGCAGGTAATCTATCACCGCGTCAAGCAGCAGCTGCACACCTTTGTTCTTGAAGGCGGTGCCGCACAAGACCGGAACAGCCTCATTGCGAATCGTCAATTCCCGAATTCCAGCTCGGATCTGCGCCGACGTCAGGCTGCCATTGTCAAGCCACGCGGTCGTCAGCTCATCGTTCGCCTCGGCGGCCGCCTCGGCGAGGTCTTCATGCATCGACTGCGCTTGCGCCGCCAGGTCCCGCGGAATATCCTCGCAGTGATAGCGCGTGCCCATTGTCGAATCGTCCCAGTACCAGGCTTTCATATCGATCAGGTCAACCACGCCTGCGAACTTGTCTTCCGCGCCAATCGGCAACTGCAAGATTATCGTATTGGCACCCAAGTATTTCTGCGTCTGGCCGACAACTCGAGTGAAATCAGCGCCGACGCGATCCATCTTGTTGACGAAGATCATCCGCGGCACGCCATAGCGATCGCCTTGGCGCCAGACCGTTTCGGTCTGCGGCTCAACCCCGCCGACGGAGCACAGCACGGTAATGGCGCCATCAAGCACTCGCAGCGAACGCTCGACCTCAACCGTAAAGTCCACATGACCCGGCGTATCAATGATGTTGATGCGGTGCTCATCCACAGACTCGCGCGCGCCGTTCCAGAAACACGTCGTCGCCGCTGACGTAATCGTAATGCCGCGCTCCTGCTCCTGCTCCATCCAGTCCATGACCGCATTGCCATCGTGCACCTCGCCAATCTTGTGCGAAATGCCGGCATAAAACAAAATGCGCTCGGTCGTGGTCGTCTTGCCGGCATCAATATGCGCCATGATGCCAATATTCCGATACCGTTCAAGTGGCGTTTTTCTTGCCATAGTTCAATCTATCTGTAAGCTGTTTTCAATGCAGCTGCGAACAAGGGATTCCAATATCCTAATATCGGAAATGCGAAAACGCCTTGTTGGCTTCTGCCATGCGATGCGTGTTTTCGCATTTCTTGTATGCTTCACCGGATTTTTTTGAAGCATCGGTCAATTCCGCCGCCAGCCGCAGCGCCATCGATTTCTCACGCCGCTTGCGCGCGGCATCAATAATCCAGCGGATCGCGAGCGCATTCCTGCGCGTCGGGCGAACCTCGATCGGCACCTGGTAAGTCGCGCCGCCAACCCGGCGACTTTTGACTTCAACCACGGGACGCACGTTTTCCAAAGCTTCGGCGAAAACTTCCAGCGGCTCACCGACCTTTTTGCCGGCAATCGAATCAAATGCCCGATATAAAATTTTCTCGGCCACCGATTTCTTACCATCCAGCATCAGCGCGTTGACGAACTTGGCCACCATGACATCGTGATACTTTGGATCCGGCATGATCTTGCGCTTCGGAACCAGTCTTCTTCTTGGCATCTTTTCGCTCTTCTAGAGATATTGGTCTGAATTCGGCGGACGCTGCCCGCAATGCTCGCCGCCTAGCCGTCCGCTTTGCCGCGCGGACGCTTGGCTCCGTATTTGGAACGCCCTTTGGCGCGCGCATCGACACCTGAGGCATCCAATGCGCCCCGCACCGTATGGTAGCGCACCCCAGGCAAGTCCTTGACGCGCCCGCCGCGAATCAATACGACCGAGTGCTCTTGCAAATTGTGCCCCTCGCCACCGATGTAAGTTGTCACTTCATAGCCGTTTGTAAGACGCACTCGCGCAACCTTGCGCAATGCTGAATTTGGCTTTTTCGGCGTCGTCGTATACACCCGCGTACAGACGCCGCGTTTCTGCGGGCACGCCTCCAATGCAGGCACGTTGGACTTCTTCAGCTGCTTTCGACGCGGCTGCCGTACAAGTTGATTTATTGTGGGCATCGTTTTCTGCTCGACAAAGCTGTAATCTGAGTCTAATTATTGCGCTTGTGATTAAAACAAATACTTTCTTACAATTAAGAAAAGGACAGACCGGTTCCGGCCTGCCCCATTGATGCACCGCCAGTGCAGCGGTCAATCAGTTAACTGTCTAATAATACCGTTTCCAAACGGCAAAGTCAAGCGCTTTTTTCAACGTCAAGAAAAAGACAGACCGATTTACGGCCTGTCCTGTTGCCGTACTGCTGCGGACGGCCAATCAGTCACGTTTGTATTGTAATCTATCGACGTGCCGAATACAAGCCGATATTTTGCTTTTTTGCTTCCGGATCGAATTGCGCATTGGCTGGCTGCGCACGTTTGCTGCCTCGATATCCTGGATCAAGACGGGTGCGAGCGCGCTTTATAGCGCAACTCGCATCACACATGCACTTTGCGCAGCGCTGCTAGGGCCGGCTCTGCAAGCTGACATCATAGCTGCCGCCGGCGCTTTCAACTGCGACGCTTTGGTGCAGCTCGCCATCATCACCCTTGGAATTGAGAAAAGCATTGCTGAGCTCTTCTCTTTGCTCGTTCTCCAGCGCCCGCTGCCGCTTGCGCTCTTCATGGTGCACCAAGCCCGTGCCGGCCGGAATCAGCCGACCCACAATAACGTTTTCTTTCAGCCCTCGCAATGGATCAACTTTGCCGCTCACTGAGGCATCCGTCAACACGCGTGTGGTCTCTTGGAAAGATGCCGCTGACACAAAAGATTCGGTTGTCAGAGACGACTTGGTAATTCCGAGCAGCACCCGCACCGCAGCGGCTTCCTCTTGCAGTTCCGCCGGGTTGAGTTCATTGTGCTTGCGAATTGCGTCGTTCGTGTCAAGATATTTGGCCCGCTCGACCAGCTCGCCTTGCAGGAACTTGGTCGATCCAGGCTGCTCGATTCTGACTTTGCGCAGCATCTGACGCACGATCACCTCAATATGCTTGTCGTTGATTGTCACGCCTTGCAGGCGATAGACTTCCTGAACTTCGCCGACGATGTAAGCGGTGAGCTCCTCCACGCCCTTGAGCTCCAGAATATCCGCCGCCACCGGCGCGCCATCGACGATCTGCTCACCGCGCTCGACACTCTCGCCATCGAAGACCATAAACGTGCGTCCTTTTGCGATCAGCTCGCGATGCTCATTGCCCTCCGTATCGGTGATAATCAGCCGAACTTTATCCTTGGTTTCCTCGCCAAAGCTGACTACGCCTGAATGGCGCGCATAGATTGCAGGCTCTTTCGGCCGCCGCGCTTCAAACAGATCAACAACCCTTGGCAGACCGCCGGTAATGTCACGTGTAGAGCCGAGCTCATGCGGAATTCTTGCCAGCACATCGCCGATCTGCGCCCTTGAGTTGTCTTGCGCGAGAATCTGAGCCCCGACCGGCAGCAGGTATTTGATTTCACGATTGGTGTTTGGCTGCATGATAATCTGCCCTTTCTCGTCCACCAGGCGAATTGCCGGCCGATCTTCAGCCGACTGGAGTTTCGAGTCAAGCACAGTGAAAATTTTCCGCTGATCGTCTCCGGCTGCCGACTTGTCCACCGATTCAGCAACGGTTACGCCTTCAGAGATATTTTCGAGATTGACAACGCCCTCGACTTCGTTGATGATCGGGTGAATATGGGGGTCCCAGTGCGCAATGTCTTGATCCGGAAAGACGGATTCACCCTCTTTCACGGTCAGTTCCGCACCATACGGAACCCGATATCGCTCCGCGATGACACCGCCCTGGTTAAAGATTTTCACTTCCCCGGAGCGGGAGGTGACGATATAGTTTCCTTTGGAATTCTGCAGATAGTTGATCTTGTCAAACGCCAGTGTGCCATTGGATTTTACACGAATGCCATGAGCGGTCTGCTCGCGCTCGGCCACGCCGCCCATATGGAATGTGCGCATGGTCAACTGTGTGCCCGGCTCGCCGATACTCTGGGCCGCGATGACCCCGACTGCCTCGCCGCGGTTGACTTTGTCGCCGCGGCCAAGGTCCCGGCCATAGCATTTTGCACAAATGCCGTATTTCGTCTCGCAGGTCACCGGCGAGCGCACAATGACTTGATGGATATTGTTCTGCTCAATGATTTTGACGAGTTTTTCAGTAATCAGGTCCCCCGCCTTGATGAGCGTTTCGCTGCTGCCCGGCGCTTTGATATCCGCCGCGGCTGAGCGGCCGAGAATGCGGCTCGCCAGCGGCACCACAACGGCGCCGCCCTTGATGAGGGCCTCAAGCTGAATGCCTTCGCTGGTTCCGCAATCATCTTCAGAGACGACCAGATCCTGGCAGACATCAATCAGCCGCCGGGTCAGGTATCCAGAGTTGGCCGTCTTCAGCGCGGTGTCGGCCAGGCCCTTGCGGGCTCCATGGGTCGATATGAAGTACTGCAGCACATCCAGACCTTCACGGAAATTCGCCTTGATGGGCGTTTCGATAATAGTGCCGTCGGGCTTTGACATCAGGCCGCGCATCGCGGCGAGCTGCCGAATCTGCGCATGCGAGCCGCGCGCGCCGGAATCTGCCATCACAAAGACGGGGTTGAAAGCCCTTTGCTCCACCTCATTTCCGTGCTGATCAATGGCCGTTTCCGTCGACAGTTTCTGCATCATTGCCTGGGCGACGGTGTCGCTGGCCTGTCCCCAGATATCGACCACCTTGTTGTAGCGCTCCCCAGCCGTCACCATCTTGTCAATGGCCTGCTGCTGCACCTCCTCCACTTTCTTGTCGGCTTCATCAAGAATTTCCTGCTTGTTCTCAGGGATCTTGATATCGTCAACACAGATCGAGATGCCGCCTTTCGTCGCGTAAGCGAAACCGATATACATCAGCTGATCGGCCAAGACAACGGTTTCTTTCAAGCCGATATGGCGATAGCTCTCATTGACAATGTCTGAGATCGACCGCTTGTTGAGGACGCGGTTAAACAGCGTGAACGACATGCCGCGCGGCAAAATTTCCGACAGCAAAGCACGACCGACCGTGGTATCGTAGATTCTCTGGTTTTCACGCAGCTCGCCATGCCGGTCTTTTTCCCATTCGGTGATGCGCACGCGAATATCCGCATGCAGAGAAACGGCATCGACTTCGTACGCGCGCCGCACTTCCGCGATATCCGAAAAACTCTTGCCAGTGCCTTTCGCGTTGTTTGCTTCTCGGGTGAGATAATACAAGCCGAGCACGATATCCTGCGAAGGCACAATAATCGGCTCGCCATTGGCGGGCGATAAAATATTGTTGGTGGACATCATCAGTGTCCGCGCCTCGATTTGAGACTCGACCGTCAGCGGGACATGAACCGCCATCTGATCACCGTCAAAGTCCGCATTGTACGGGGTACACACTAGCGGATGCAGCTGAATCGCCTTGCCTTGGATAAGAATCGGCTCGAAGGCCTGAATGCCCAGTCGATGCAAGGTCGGCGCCCGATTCAGCAATACCGGGTGCTCGCGAATGACCTCTTCCAGAATCTGCCAGACTTCAGGAATCTCTTTTTCGATCGCGCGCTTGGCCGACTTGATATTGAAACGCTCCGGGTAGCGGTCGTTCAGGCCGGAGTAAACAAACGGCCGAAACAGCTCCAGCGCCATGCGCTGCGGAATGCCGCACTGATGCAGTTTCAGCGTCGGTCCCACCACAATGACCGAGCGTCCGGAGTAATCGACCCGCTTGCCCAGCAGGTTCTGTCGAAAGCGCCCCTGCTTGCCTTTGATCAATTCGGCGAGAGACTTCAGCTTTTGCTTGTTGATGCCAGTGATCGACTTGCCGCGGCGGCCATTATCCAGCAAGGCATCGACCGCTTCTTGCAACATGCGTTTTTCGTTGCGCGCGATAATTTCCGGCGCATTGAGCTCAAGCAGCTTCTTCAGCCGGTTGTTGCGGTTGATTACGCGCCGGTACAGATCGTTCAAATCGGAGGTCGCAAAGCGGCCTGCATCCAGCGGGACAAGCGGCCGCAGGTCTGGCGGCAGCACTGGCAGCACCTGCAAAATCATCCACTCGGGCTTGTTGCCTGAGTCAATGAATGACTCAATCATTTTCAGCCGCTTCGTCAGTTTCTTGATTTTGGTCTCCGATTTGGTCTCGGCGAGCTCCTCGCGCAGTGCGATGGTTTCGGTCTCAAAATCAGTCTTGCGAATCAGCTCGTAAATGGCCTCGGCGCCCATGCTGGCGTCGAATTCTTCTCCGTACTGCTCAAAATACTCATGGTAAGCCTCTTCACTCAGACACATTCCCGGCTCCAGGTCAATAGCTGAGTGGGTTGCGACATCGACGACAATATAGGCCTCAAAATACATCACCCGCTCAATTTGCCGCACGGTCAAATCAAGCAGCAGGCCGAGTCGCGACGGCAAGCTCTTGAGAAACCAGATGTGTGCAATGGGGCTTGCCAGCTCAATATAAGACATGCGCTCGCGGCGCACCCGCGACAGCGTCACCTCAACACCGCATTTCTCGCAGATAACGCCTTGATGCTTGAGGCGCTTGTATTTGCCGCACTGGCATTCGTTGTCCTTGATCGGTCCAAAAATCTTGGCGCAGAAAAGTCCGTCGCGCTCAGGCTTGAATGTCCGATAGTTGATCGTCTCCGGTTTTTTCACTTCGCCGCGAGCGCCGCTGACAGTTGACCAGCGGCGTATCTGCTCCGGCGATGCCAGTCCAATTCGAAGCTCATCAAAATCATCATTCTGGCCGTGCCGTGCGGCTAAGTTCGCAATATTTCTCATCTCTATACTCTCGTTATTTCTTCGATCGGTTCCGTTGACTCGGTACGCTTAATTGGACGTGCGTTTTTCGATGTTCAATCCCAGTGAGCGGATTTCATTGACCAGCACATTGAACGATTCTGGTGTATTGGCTTCCATTCGATGCTGTCCATTGACAATATTCTCATAAATTTTCGAGCGGCCGACAATGTCATCTGATTTGACCGTCAGCATTTCCTGCAAGGTGTAGGCGGCACCGTAGGCTTCAAGCGCCCACACTTCCATCTCGCCGAAGCGCTGGCCGCCGCCCATCGCTTTGCCGCCCAGGGGCTGTTGCGTGACGAGGCTGTAGGGGCCAGTCGAGCGCGCGTGCATCTTTTCATCAACCAAGTGATTCAGCTTCATCATGTACATGTAACCGACCGTAATCTGGTGATCAAATGCCTCGCCCGTGCGCCCGTCGTACAGGATCGCCTGCCCGCTCTCGGGCAACCCGGCGAGCCTGAGCATTTCTTTGACTTCCTGCTCAGACGCACCATCGAAAACCGGCGTTGCCATCGGCAGACCGTTGCGCAAGTTAGCCGCAAGGGTCTTGACCTCCTTGGGCCTCAGCGAACGCAACTGCGCTTTTTCCGTTTGCGAGGTGTAATACTTCTGCAGTTCGGTTTTGACTTGAGTGGTGTTCGCACCCGAGTCAATAAGCTCGCCGATCTGACGGCCAATTTCTTTCGATGCCCAGCCCAGATGCGTTTCCAGCACCTGTCCGATGTTCATTCTCGAGGGTACACCCAGCGGATTCAAGATGATGTCCACTGGCGTTCCATCCTCCAAGTGCGGCATATCCTCAATCGGGACGATTTTCGAAATAACCCCCTTGTTGCCATGGCGCCCGGCGACCTTGTCGCCCGGCTGCATACGGCGCTTGACCGCCACGAACACCTTGACCCGTTTCAGCACACCGGTTTTCAGATCATCGCCTTCCTCAAGTTTGGCTTTCTTGTTCTTAAACTCCTCTTCATACTGTTTCTTTTTCTCTTGGATCTGCGAGCGAATGGATTCAAAGCGTCGTGCCGCGGAGTCGTCGCGCACACGAATTTCATAAATCTGCGCAGGCTCAAGTCCACCAAGATATTCGCGCGTGATCTTCTTGCCCTTGCCAAGTCCGGCCGGTCCGCCTTCTGCAGCCTCGCCTTCAAGCAGCGACGTGATGCGATCAAGCGCGGCGTTTTCCTCAATTCGAAACTGATCATTCAAGTTTTTTTGAATCGAATCGATCTCAACCTCGACATTGCGCTGCGCGCGCTCGTCGCGCTCAATACCCTCGCGAGTAAAGACCTGCACATCGATCACCGTACCCGAGGTGCCGGAAGGCATCCGCAGCGAGGTATCCTTGATGTCAGACGCCTTGTCCCCGAAGATCGCCGTCATCAGTTTCTGCTCCGGTGTCGGCTGAGTGTCGCCTTTCGGGGAAACTTTGCCCACCAGGATATCACCCGCTTGCACTTCGGCGCCGTCAAAGATAATCCCCGACTCATCCAGCTTGCTCAGAGACGACTCTGATACGCTTGGAATATCGCGTGTGATCTCCTCTCGACCCATGCGCGTTTCGCGCGCTTCAACCGAAAGCTCCTCAATATGAACCGAGGTATACACCTCATCTTGCACCAGGCGCTCCGAGATCACGATCGAATCTTCAAAGTTGTAGCCGCTCCACGACATGAAAGCAACCAGAATGTTGCGGCCCAGCGCAAGTTCCCCCATGTTGGTGGCCGGCCCATCTGCAATGGTGTCATCTTTTTCGATGCGCTCGCCGACCTCGACCAGCGGACGCTGATTGATGGTGGTGCTTTGATTGGAGCGGCGATACTTGACCAGCGAATAAATGTCCACCCCAGAATCCTGATCGCTGGTCTGCTCCTCATCGACACGAATGACGATTCTGCCGCCATCGACCGAATCGACTACGCCGCTTCTTTTGGCTGTCACGGTCACGCCGGACTCCACGCCCACGGTGCGTTCGGTACCCGTTCCAATGAGCGGCGTCTCGGTCTGCAGCGTCGGCACCGCCTGGCGCTGCATGTTCGAGCCCATCAGCGCGCGGTTGGCATCATCATGCTCAAGAAATGGAATACAGGCGGTTGCAATCGAGACAATCTGCGCAGGCGCGACATCAACATAGTTGATTTCATTGGGCTTGAACAACCTGAATTCGTTTTCGTACCGGCACGAGACCAATTCATCGGCAGATTTGCCGTTCTTGCTATTCGTGCCGGGGCGCAACAGGGTGGGCGCAATGACCCACTTGAACTCTTCAATGGCGCTCAAATAATGCACATCCTCGTCCTTGTTCGATACCTTGCCGTTTTTGACCTTGCGATACGGGGTCTCGAGAAATCCATATTCGTTGATGCGGGCATACATCGACAATGAGTTGATCAGGCCGATATTGGGCCCTTCGGGCGTTTCAATCGGACAGACTCGGCCATAGTGGGTCGGATGCACATCACGCACCTCGAATCCGGCCCTTTCCCGCGACAGTCCGCCCGGGCCAAGCGCCGTCACTCTGCGCTTGTGCGTAACTTCCGACAGCGGATTGATCTGATCCATGAACTGCGACAGCTGACTGGAACGAAAAAATTCTCGCACCACAGCGGATACGGGCTTGGCGTTGATCAGATCCTGCGGTGTTTGCGCTTCGGCATCCGCACGGCCCAGCTGCTCGCGCACCGCGCGCTCGACGCGCGACAAGCCGGTGCGAAACTGATTCTCGACCAGTTCGCCGACAGAACGCACCCGCCGATTGCCAAGGCTGTCAATGTCATCGACCTCCTCTTTGCCGTTCTTGACTTTGATCAAAAACTTCATGACATCCAGGATATCCTCATTGGTGAGGATAGTCTGGCCCTCAATGCTGTCACGGCCCAAGCGGCGCGACAGTTTCATGCGACCGACACGCGACAGGTTATAGCGGTCTGAGTTGAAAAACAGACTCTGGAACAGGGCATCTGCCGCCTCGGTTGTCGGCGGATCGCCGGGGCGCATCATGCGATAGATTTTTTTGCGCGCTTCGGATGGATTCGGGTCGCCATCCAAGCGCAACGTTTCCGAGACAAAGGGTCCACAGTCAATCTCATTGGTATACAGGGTCTCGAATTCGGTCACGCCGGCATCTCGAATCAGCTGGAACTTTCCACCGTGCGGATCAAACTTATCGTTGGCCCGCATCAGGATATCTTCGGCCGCGAGCTCATCGAGTCGCTTGCGCAGATTGATGCTCTTAATGCCACAGCTGCGAAGCTTGGCGAGCAGATCGCCGTTTTCATCGACAAGATCACCGGCTTTGGCCAGTATTTCTTTGGTGCCCGGCTCTTTAATGTCAGTCACCAGCGCACGGTCATGCAGGTAGAACTCTGGCACGATCACTGATTTGGTCTTGGCCGCCATGATCGTCTCCAGATGAACTGCAGTCAGTGTCTCACCTTTCTCCACGATCAGATTGCCGTTCAAATCGACGAGATCAAACTTAAACGACGAGTTCAAGACAGGATTCAATTCGCTGATTTTGATCGCATATTCGTTGCTGTCTCGAAACTGAATGGACTCGGTCTGAACTTTTTTCGAATCGAGCATGATATCTTTCGCGCTCACCCGGCCGCTCAGGAATGACTCGGTAATGTCGATCTTCTTGATGCGCGCCCGCTCAATGCGCCGCCGATCGGCGTTATTGATGCGCTTGCCCTTCTCAACAATGATTTCGCCTTTCCCATTTGTAATGTCAAAATCAAGCACCTGACCAATCAGCCGCTCGGCATCCTCAAGCATCATGGTGAGCGACCCATTTTTGTTGATGCGAAATGTATCGAAATCAAAAAATTGCTGCAGAATCTCCTCAACCGACAAGTCCATCGCCCGCAACAGCAAGGTGGACGGTTCTTTCTTGCGGCGATCAATGCGCATGTAGAGGTGATCCTTGGCATCGAACTCGAAATCCAGCCATGAGCCCCAATAGGGAATGACCCGGCAGTTGTAGAGCGGCTTGCCGGATGAATGCGACTTGCCTTTATCGTGATCGAAAAACGCCCCTGGCGAGCGGTGCAGCTGCGATACCACAACTCGCTCCGTGCCGTTGATAATGAATGAGCCGCTCTCGGTCATCAATGGAATTTCACCGATGTAGACGGCCTCGCTTTCCTTGACATCGCGGATTCGCCGCGCTGAATTCTCATCTTCCGGATCAACGCGCTCAAAACTAACCAATTTCAGCGAGGCGCGCAGCGGTGCGGTAAATGTCAGTCCGCGCTGACGGCACTCGTTCTCGTCGAATTTCGGCTCCTCCAGCCGGTATTCATCAAACTGCAGTTCCATACTCCCATCGTGATTCACAATTGGGAACGCGGACAGAAAGGCGGCTTGAATGCCGACTTGCTCGCGATCCTTGGGGGCAACATCTTTTTGCAGAAAACTCTTGTACGAGCTTCTTTGGATTTCCAGAAGATAGGGGACTGCGAGCACATCCTTGCGTTTGCCAAAATTCTTGCGTATCCGCTTCTTTTCGGTCAATGAATAATTCATAACGAGAGGTATCCGATTTACGTGACTGATTGGTCTGGGTGTTCGCAATTACCGTGCGTACACGAGGGTGTGAGCCTTATCGAAATAAAGCTGCACATCGACTTGAAAAACGACTGAAAGCGTCGAGGGAATGATAAACAACTAAAGACTACTTGATATCCGCGGATCCGCCTGCCTCTTCAATTTCTTTCTTCAAACCTTCAGCATCGTCTTTGGTCATGCCTTCCATGACAGTCGACGGGATGCTTTCGGTCAGTTCCTTGGATTCTTTCAGTCCCAGTCCGGTGGCTGCGCGAACGGCTTTGATCACCTGAATCTTATTGGCGCCCAATTCAGTCAGTACAACCGAGAATTCGGTCTGTTCCGCAGCGGCATCCTCACCGCCTTCGGCCGGCGCGGCAGCGCCGGCGGCAACAGCCATCATTGGCGCAGCGGCAGAGACGTTGAACTTGTCCTCAATATCCTTGATCAGATCCGATAGGTCAAGAACCGACATATCCGAAATGGCTTCGATAATTTCTTGTCTGGATAAAGACATTTTGATTTCTCCTGAGAAAATAAATTAGGTTCGTAAATTTAGCTGCCGGTCGGCGAGCGCAATCAGCTTTCCTTTGAGTCGCGCACAGCCGCCAAGGCGCGCACCAATCCTGTCGGCAGCTGACTCAGCGTAGCGGCCAGTTTAGTCAGCGGCGCAGCCAGAACGCCTGCCAGTTGCGCGTAGAGCTGCTCGCGGCTTGGAAGTTTAGCAATCTTGGCAACTTCCTCAGCGCTTAGGACAGTGCCTTCAAGCGCAGCGACACAAATCTTGAAATGCTCGACATCCGCCGCGAAGTCATGCACGGTTTTGGCAACACTTGCTGCATCTTTACCCGTCACGAGCGCCAAGGGACCATGCATATGCTCGGTCAAGCACTCGAATTGAGTATCTTTAACAGCGCGGCGCGCCAGCGTATTTTTCACAATTCGAATACGCACATCCGCTTCTCGGGCGGTGCGTCTCAGCGCACTCATATTGGCAACGTTGACACCGCGGTATTCCACCAAAACGGTAAAATCGGCCGCCGCAAACTGCTCGCGCACAGAATCTACAATTCTGACTTTCTGGGCGGAATTTTCATTCATGATCAGATTTCCAATGAACTAAAGGTTAGTGTTCCAATTTCAGCTTTTCGACAACTCGGCCGCGTCCACTCGAATACCCGGGCCCATTGTTGTGGACATGGAAACCTTGCGAATGAATTGACCCTTGGCAGCGGCTGGCTGCGCTCGCTTGAGCGCTCGCATCAACTCGCTGAGATTCTCCGTCAGCGCATCCGGCTCGAATGAAACCTTCCCGATTCCGCAATGAACGATCCCCGCTCGATCAATGCGAAAATCAACTTTGCCGGCTTTCGCCTCTCGCACAGCTTCGGCAACATCGGTACGCACGGTGCCGGTCTTGGGGTTGGGCATCAGGCCGCGCGGGCCCAGCAATCGCCCGACCGAGGCAACGCTTTTCATGGCTTCAGGCTCGGCAATGCAGGCTTCAAAATCAATCTTGCCGCTTTTGATTTCAGCAATCAAGTCGTCCATGCCGACTTTATCCGCACCTGCCTGCCTTGCGGCCTCAGCGTTGTCACCAGCGGCGAAAACGGCAACGCGAACGTCCTTGCCGATACCGCGGGGAAGGACCGTCGAGCCGCGGACATTCTGATCCGATTTACGTGCATCCACACCGAGCTGAACGGCAACATCCACCGTCTCATCAAATTTTGCAGAAGCAGTCTGCTTGAGCAGCGCAACAGCCTCATCAATGCTGTATTCGCGATTTGAGTCGACGAGATCGCTGACTTTGTTCAATCTATTGCCGGTTTTTGCCATATCAGTTTCCCTCGACTTCCAAACCCATGCTGCGCGCAGTGCCGGAGATAACCCGAACTGCCTCGTCCATTTCGTAACTGTTCAGATCTGGATTTTTCAGTCTGACAATATCTTCCACCTGGGCGCGACTCACTTTGCCCACTTTCTCTCGATTCGGTTCAGGACTGCCCTTCTCGACGCCGGCTGCTTTTTTCAGCAGATAGGATGCTGGCGGTGTCTTGGTCGCAAAGGTGAAACTGCGATCTGCGTAGACGGTGATCACCGTTGGAATCGGCATGCCCGATTCCATGGACTGTGTCTTCGCATTGAACTGCTTGCAAAAGTCCATGATATTCAGGCCATGCTGTCCAAGCGCAGGTCCCACAGGCGGACCCGGCGCAGCGGCTCCCGCTGGCACCTGAAGCTTGATATATCCAGAAATTTTCTTTGCCATTTTATGTTCCTGCCAATTGCAAGCTCAGCTTTTGGTGACTTGCGAGAAGTCGAGCTCAACGGGGGTAGAGCGTCCGAAAATCGACACCGATACCCGCAGCTTGCTTTTTTCATAATTCACATCTTCAACCGTCCCATTGAACTCATCAAACGGACCATCAATCACTCGAACCAGTTCGCCCGGCGCAAACGAGAACTTCGGTTTTGGATTATTCACACCCGCCTCTACCTGATCGAGCACCGCGCGCGCCTCATGCTCAGAGATCGGGGTCGGATCCTTGCCGCCGATGAAACTGGACACATGCGGAATGCTGTTGACCAAATGCCACGAGTCAGGCGTCATTTCCATTTGGATAAACAGATAGCCCGGATAGAAATTGCGCTCCGTCGTGCGCTTTTGCCCGCCGCGCATCTCAACCACCTCTTCGGTCGCCACGACAATTTTCCCGAACTTGTCGCCAAAGTTGTTGCGCTCAATGTGGTCCAGCAGCGACTGCCGGACTCTTTTCTCATGGCCGGAGTAGGTGTGCAGCACATACCACTTGCGGCTGTCATTGGCATCGTCGGCTCCATCGCCCCCAATTTCATCTGAAACCGCATCTAACGAATGTTCTTCGTCCATTTTTCGCACTCCAAAATAAATCTAGCCGCCAAGGCCGAGAAACATGTCATAGATCATCCAGAATGAAATCGTATCCAGCATCCATAAAAACAGCCCAATGAGTATCACCATGACAATGACAATCAATGTACTCTGCACCGTTTCCTTTCGCGTCGGCCAAACAATTTTGCGAAACTCAACTCGCGCATCTTTCGCAAACGTCCAGGCATTCTGGCCCGCAACCGATGTCAGTGCGATGCCGATGGCAGCGGCAATGCTGACAATCAGCACTCCAACACGCAGCAGCTGCGACGGAAAATCGAATCCGTAGAACGCCGCCAGTCCGCCGACGATCACGAATACCGCCAGTGTAAGTTTCAGCTTGTCAACTGCACTGCTCATATCGAAAATCTTGACTTAAGTCTGCTCGCTGCCAATGACTGTGTTATGGCAGGCCAGGAGGGACTTGAACCCCCAACCTGCGGTTTTGGAGACCGCTGCTCTGCCAAATTGAGCTACTGGCCTTTACTCCAATGACGAACCAAGTTCAGCTGAATGATTTCACCTGATTGTGCGTCAATTCACTTGACGATTTTGCTGACCACGCCGGCGCCGATGGTGCGCCCGCCCTCGCGGATCGCAAAGCGCAAGCCCTCTTCCATCGCAATCGGCTTGATCAGCTGCCCGCGCAGATGCACATTGTCGCCGGGCATCACCACCTTGACCTCGCCAGGCAGCTCCACCATCCCCGTCACATCCGTCGTGCGGAAATAAAACTGCGGCCGATAGCCGGTCGTGAAATGCTTGTTGCGCCCGCCCTCTTTTTCCGACAGCACATACACCTCCGCCTCAAAGTGCGTGTGCGGCGTGATCGACTTGGGCTTCGACAGCACCTGGCCGCGCTCGACCTCGTCTTTCTTCGTGCCGCGCAGCAAAATGCCGACATTGTCCCCCGCCCGACCCTCGTCCAGCAGCTTGCGAAACATCTCCACACCCGTGGCCACCGTCGCCGCAGTCGGGCGCAAGCCCACCATCTCCACCGTGTCGCCCACCTTCACAATCCCGCGCTCGACCCGGCCCGTCACCACCGTGCCGCGCCCGGAAATCGAAAACACATCCTCAATCGGCATCAGGAAATCACCGTCCACCGCCCGCTGCGGCTCCGGAATATACGAATCCAGCGCCGCCGCCAGCGCCAGGATCGACTCGCCGCCCAGCGCCGAGCCGTCACCCTCCAGCGCCTTGAGCGCCGAGCCGACCACCACCGGCGTGTCATCGCCGGGAAAATCATACTCGCTCAGCAGCTCGCGAACCTCCAGCTCCACCAGCTCCAGAATGTCCGGATCATCCACCATGTCCGCCTTGTTCAAATACACCACAATGTGCGGCACCCCCACCTGGCGCGCCAGCAGCACATGCTCGCGCGTCTGCGGCATCGGCCCGTCCATCGCCGACACCACCAGCACCGCACCGTCCATCTGCGCCGCACCGGTAATCATGTTCTTCACATAGTCCGCATGACCCGGACAGTCCACATGCGCATAATGACGCTGCTGCGTCTCATACTCCACATGCGCCGTCGCAATCGTAATCCCGCGCTCGCGCTCCTCGGGCGCATTGTCAATGTCATCAAACGCCTTGACCTCCCCGCCATAGCGCTCCGACAAGACCTTCGTGATCGCCGCCGTCAGCGTCGTCTTGCCATGATCCACATGACCTATCGTGCCAACATTCACGTGCGGCTTGCTACGCTCAAATCTCTCTTTAGCCACTTCTAAAGTCCTCTAAGGTTTTGTTATCGACTCGTTGTTCGGTTCATTCAGTCTCAGTTCAACCGGCGACTGAGCGGGTCAGCGTTGGAGCCCACAACCGGATTTGAACCGGTGACCTCTTCCTTACCAAGGAAGTGCTCTACCGACTGAGCTATGTGGGCACCGGTATCCAGCGCAATTGTCTTCAATCGACACCATCAGGCCGCCCCACCCCGCTCAGTGGAGCGGACGGTGGGAATCGAACCCACATCATCAGCTTGGAAGGCTGAGGTTCTGCCTTTGAACTACGCCCGCACAATTCACAGATTTTCCGTTCGGTTATCGATTTCCGTCTAACGCAATGGTGGAGGGGGGAGGATTCGAACCTCCGAAGGCTTTGCCAGCAGATTTACAGTCTGCCCCCTTTGGCCACTCGGGAACCCCTCCGAAGCAAATCCAAATAAACATATCATTGTAGCAAATATTTTTTGAAAGATGAAAATCTTTCAAAAAATACTGCTGCGCAATTGTGGAAAACTCAAAAAGAGTTGAAAGCCGCAAGATTCAAAAAGCAATTCCTGACAGGCTTTAGCACAGAAAGTCAAACAGCCGATGCATTACTCATTATATAAGTTTATTGATAACCGCTTCGAAAATATTGATTCAGAAATATGCGCGGGCACTGAAAAATATTGAATGCAAGCGACTTCAACGATCAAATTGCATTCAGCGTGAATCTCATTCAACCTCACTGATTCCATTCACTAAAAGTTTCTTATAAGATTTTTTCTGAATACTTGCTGATCCAGAGTTGACAGATTGAGGCTGAAAAACACACTCTCTTCATTCGGCATCGTCATAAACCAGAGTAACTGGCGACATTTGCCTGCTGGCTGAAGAATTGAATCGTGCTATCCGGTGAAACTGCGCCGCAGCGGCGCATCAAAAACACAGTCGCATATGCGTCAGGGCACAAGGCGAGCTGATCACTCTGCCTCCACGGTCATGGCCGCCAGGCTGCGGGTGTCCGCATCGAACACCGCGCCGATCAGATGAATCTCACAGGCGCCAGTGCGATACGGCGGATCCGCATAGCGCTTCTCTTTTATCTGCTCAATCGCTTCCTGCGCACACTGGGCAGCCTCTCCGCCATGCGCCATCTTGCACTCGATCACAATCACCCTCTGGCCGATCCGCAGCGCCAGGTCCGAGCGCCCCCGGCTGCCCGAGCGCTCCGCCGCCAGGCCGTCTCTTGCCTCCGCGCTCCACAGGCAGGCATACAGCACCGAGCTGTACCACCCCTCACAGCGCGCCATCTCGTTGTGCGTGTGCCACTGATGCGGAATCCCCGCAAACAGCGACCGCACCCCCGCCTCAAAGCCCGCAAAGTCCGCCGCGCCCAGTAAATGGACCAGCTCGCGGGCCGCCGGCGGCGGCTCCCGCCCCGCGCCGAACAGATGCTCCAGATACCCGGCGTTGAGACTCGCGCGCACCTCCAGATTCGGATAGTCCAGCTCGTAGAAGCTGTCCAGCTCGGTCCGCTCCTCGCCGGTGATCGTCAGATACCCCGACTGGAACAGCAGCGCCTCGGCGCTGAGGCTCTCGACATCAAAGGTGGTCACAAAACCTTCCGACACTTTCAGGCCGCTGACATCCAGCGGCGTGAGCCGGCGCTGCATCATCACCCTGTACAAGTACGACGGCATGCCCGTGACCGACCAGTGCGGCTTGAACTCGCGGGACTCAAACAGGCTGAGGATCGCCCAGGGGTTGTAGACCTTCTCCGGTCCGCGCCAGCTGTAGCCGTTGTACCAGCGGCGGATGGCCTCCAGGTCCAGTCCCTCCAGCTCCGGCGCGAAGGTGTCCTGCAAGTCCGCCTCGGTGTAGCCGCAGATGGCGGCGTAGCGCGGGTCCAGGCTCAGATCATCCAGGTTGTTAAGGGTCGAGAACAGGCTGACCTTGCTGAACATCGTGATGCCGGTCAGAAAGGCAAAGCGGACCTGCTGCTCATGTCCCTTGATCATGCCGTACAGGCCGCGCAGATACCGCCGGTTGTGGACCGCCAGCTCCAGATCCCCGATCGCATCCAGGATCGGCTTGTCGTACTCATCGACGAGCACTGCGACCCGCTGGCCGGTCGACGCATGAATGTGAAATAAAAGTTTTGCCAGCCGATCAGGACCATTCACGCCGTCCGTTGTGTAGACATCCGTCAGGCCGTGCATGGCTTCTTGAAGCTCAAGCTGTGTCATGACACTGGCTTCCAGCGCCCCCGGGGCGCCGTAATCCGAATTGAAGCTCAGGCGCACTACCGGATAGCGCTCATGCCAGTCCCAGCGATCATGGATGTGCAGGCCCTCGAACAGCGCCTTATTGCCCTCGAACAGCTCCCGCATGGTGTCCAGCAGCAGGCTCTTGCCGAAACGCCGCGGCCGCGACAGGAAGTAATACTTTCCCCGTGAAAAAAGCCGCTCGATAAAAGGGGTCTTGTCGACGTAATAGCTGTCCAGGTCGCGAATTGTTTGCAAATCCGCAGTGCCGATCGGAATATTCTGTTCCTTCATAATGGAGGCCACCACATAGAAGTCATCTCACAGTTGCAACGATTTTACTTCATGCATAGACAAAGCTTGAATACGTTGATGAAATGGAGCCCGCAGAGGGATTCGAACCCACGACCTGATGATTACAAATCAACTGCTCTGGCCAACTGAGCTATGCGGGCTTGCACCGGTGCTTGCGATCGAGCGCTTAACTGAGTCAATAAATGAACTGGACTTCACAGAAATCCGCTTTCGCATTATCTTAGCGCAAAAGCAGCGGTCCCCCCGCAATCCAAGCCGCATCTGTCGCAAAGCGTATTATAGACAAGTCAATCATGACGCATGTTTACCTCAAAAAATCCGGCAGCAGTATCCGAAACCTGATACTTTGAATTTGATTGGAATGTCGGGAGTGTTTACCTATGCGTGTTACCTATGCGTGACTCAACGATCATCAATCATGCTTCTTGGATTTCCAGCCAAATATACGCATTGCGGTATCCCGGATTGGAGAACTGCGCAATTTATCTTGTGTTCAACTGAGTACAATGAAGGCAAAGGCAGGCGCATCACATTCCGCTGACGGCCGATCGTATGTGGTTTCATTGTGAATTGATCTAACATGACCCTAGCACCGAAATGGAGGAATCTTTCGCTGTATGCGATGCAGCTGTCAAAGTCGATTAGCCATGCCCAATTACCTGACTCGACAGTTCAGCTGCGCAGCACGGCATGATCGAACCTGAACAACCGCAATACATGATGAATCGGCAAATTACGATTGATGGAAAATACGAAGACCGCACTGATTACTGGCTGCGCCAGAAGAATTGGCCGCGTCATTGCCGCGTCATTGCATCGCCGAGGGTACGATATCGCGATTCACTACCGAGATTCCGAAAAGGATGCGCATGACCTGAAACAACAGCTCAATCAAGTGCGGCCGGCATCTGCCGAATTGTTCCGTGCTGATCTTCAGCGAACCGAAGAAACTAAAGAGCTGACAGCTGCGGTCATCGACAAATTCGGCAAACTTGATGCGCTGATCAACAATGCCTCCATTTATCCGCTCTCACCAACCGATGAGAACGTCGTTTCGATGTATTTTGAGCTTTACAAAATCCATATGCTAGCCCCCTACCTGCTAACGGCTGCACTGGCCGCGCCGCTGACAAAATCAAAAGGTGCTGTTGTGAATATCACAGACATATATGCACAGCGTCCCATGGTCGATAACGCCATATACAGTTCGACGAAAGCGGGTCTAGAATCGCTGACGAAATCATTTGCACAGGGACTAGGGCCGGATGTAAGGGTCAACGCTGTAGCGCCAGGACTTATTCTATGGCCGGAATCACAACCACCAGACTATTCGCTTGCTGATCAGGCGCCTCTGCGACGGTCAGGGACTCCGAAGGACATTGCCGCAGCGGTCGAATACTTGGTTTGCGATGCCGCTTTTACGACCGGCCAAACATTGGTCGTCGACGGCGGTCGGATGGCAAATGCACCTTGATTTCAGTCGCCGCTGTCCTCGGAGATGCTTGCACCTGAAGGGGTGCGCTCAATCACCACCCCAACATTCTGACTTTTCTCGACTGCCCGCGGCTTGCTGACGCGAACTTTGCACCACTGCACGGGATAATTCGTCAAAACGGCACTTGCGATTGACTCGGCCACAGTTTCAATCAGTGCAAAATGTCGTTTACTGAGCAGCTCGCATATTTTTAATGCCACATCTTTGTAACTGATCGAATCGTCCAAATCATCGGACTGGGCGGCGGTACGCACATCTGTTCCAAGTTCAATGTCGATAACAATCAACTGTTTAACTTGACGCTCCCATTCCCAGACTCCAATTGATGCCGGAATTTTCAGTTTTTCAATAAAGACGATATCCATTGCACAATTTGCCGCTCCAGCCAATCGAGTGCAGAAATATATCCGTCAGCCATTCTCGGATTGATATCCGGTGTCCGAGATGATTTTCAGACTCAATCAATAACCTAAAACGTTGTTTTACGGTGCGTTCCATTTATTTTTTCACTCAAACATTGCCTGAGTCTGCACAAACAAAAAGCATGAAATTTCACCCTGACGCACTTGCGCTTTGACTCATTCAGCACAAAAGCAACCGTGAATTGTCATTATAAGGACACCGAAGCCCAGGTAGATGGTGAAATCGCGGCGACATCAGTTCGCAACGTCAAACCGCTTGTCGGCAATTCGCCCATCGAAGCGTATCCAGTCTTGAAGACCTGTGCCTGCCCGAACCGCGCTGGCATCACCAAGCGCAGCACAGCGTGAACGCATGACCTTGTGCTGCCAATCTTGCGCCAGCTGGAGCCCTCAAGCGTGTCATTGTTCTAGCCGTTGCAGATCCGTGACGTTTGCGGCACCCAATACGGATTTCACCCGGATGAGTTTCTCACGCATCTCCACCTGCACTGGAGTCACTGTCATCAGCAACTATAATCGCGAATCATTCAGCCTGACTGTATGAGAACCGCCTGAATGCGCCTGCTGGCGGCTGAAAATGAGCCGATACGAACATCGAAACTTGTGTATACAGTACGTCAATTGCAAGTCAGCATAACACTCAACTCAGTTCCTGTTCTTCAATGGAACCGTTTATTGCATTCGTCATCGCCTACCTGATCGGATCGATTTCTTCGGCGGTCCTGGTCTGCAAAGTTTTTGGATTGCCTGATCCGCGTTCCGCCGGCTCAGGCAATCCAGGCGCTACAAACGTACTGCGCCTAAACGGCAAGTGGCCCGCGCTTTTCACTCTCATCAGCGATGTCGCCAAAGGCACACTTCCAGTATTGTGTGCCAGCGCTGTCTTCCATGATCCCAACTCAGTCGCTGCCGCGGCCTCAGGCGCTTTCCTGGGACATCTGTTTCCTGTGTATTTCGGATTTAAGGGCGGCAAAGGCGTAGCGACTGCAATTGGCGCTTATCTTGGCATCAGCCCCCTAATCGGTTTGGGTTTCGTCGCCGTCTGGCTGCTAGTCGCAGTTTTGACCCGCTATTCCTCCGTGTCGTCACTCATCGCTTCGCTCTCAGCGCCTGCATTGCTGTCGTTTTTTGACTTTGATGGAACCTTGGTGCTGGCATCAATCCTCATATTTGCAGTGACGGTGTACCGACATGCAGCGAACATTCAGCGACTTTGGCGCGGACAGGAAAGCAAAATCAAACTCACGAAACCTTGAGCGTCCGCGCAGTTCGCAAATTACCGCGATAACCTGCCGCGACTCCCATCACTCAAACGGTGATTTGGCTGAGGCTCTCAAGCGACCAGCGCGGAAAAACCCGATACCCGAGCGGCAGCCGCTCACCCGACTGCAGCCGCAACCAGCCGGCATAGGCAATCATTGCACCGTTATCGGTGCATAATTCCAAGGATGGAAAAAACACATCAACTTGCAATTCCTGTGAGAAAATCGCTGCTTGTTTGCGCAGGAATTGATTGGCGCCGACACCGCCGGCGACAATCAGATGCCTGTGTCCAGTCACCAAAAGCGCCTGTCGGCATTTGACGATCAGTGTCTCAACCGCCGCTTCCTGAAAAGCACAGGCAAGATCACTGCGAGTCTGATCCGTTATCCGATGCTTTTTTGCTTCCAGTATGGCGTGGGTTTTCAATCCAGAAAAACTGAACTCCAAGGTATCGCGATTCGACATCGGCCGTGGAAAGTGGAAGCGATGCGGGTTGCCGGACTGCGCACACTTCTCGATTGCAGGTCCGCCCGGGTAACCCAATCCGAGCGATTTGGCAAATTTATCAAATGCCTCGCCGACTGCATCATCGCGAGTCTGGCCGAGAATTCGATAGACGCCCGGGGCCTCGACATCAACCAGCATGGTATGTCCGCCCGAGACAAGCAAGGACAAAAACGGGTATTCAGGCATTTTGCTCTCCAGCATCGGCGAAAGCAAATGCCCCTCCATATGATGTACGCCAATCGCGGGGCGATCCAAAGCCATGGCGAAACTGCGAGCCACAGTTGCACCGACCAGCAGCGCGCCGGCTAGTCCAGGCCCGGCAGTGAAAGCCACGGCATCGATTGACTTCTTTTCGATTCCGGAATCATCAAGAACCGCGGAAACCAGCGGCAGCACTTTTCGAATATGATCGCGGGCCGCCAATTCAGGCACCACGCCGCCGTACAGCTTATGGATATCAATCTGTGAAGAGAATCGATTGATGAGCAGTCCGTGCTCGGAATCGTAGATCGCGACTCCCGTATCATCACATGAGGTTTCTATGCCGAGTACTTTCATTTCTGCGGTAATAATTCTTCCTATGCGAGGCACCATGCAATGTTCAGACCGTGACCTTCACTCGCTGCATCGCGCACCTCACAATTGCTTAGGTCCGTTTGTATCGCCAGATTTTTCGATCGCCTGCTCGATGCGTCTCAATGATTTTCGAGTCTCGGCGATTTCATAAAGAATCTCACTGCGCAGCGAATCACCTTGCGCCATCTCGCTTTCCTGCTGTGCCTTATGCAAGTTATTGATCACGACTGCGATAAACATGTTGATAACGATGAATGCGGCAATAATCACGAAACTGACAAAAAACAGCCAAGCAAGCGGATAGAGATCCATTGCCGTATACATGACATCTGTCCAGTCCTCAAGTGTCAGCACTCGAAACAGCGTAATGAGCGAAATTCCAAGCGAGTTCCAATGAAATGGGTCATGCTCATGAAACATGTAGAATCCAGCAATTGCATAGATATAGAACACAATCATAAGCAGCAAGATGACATTGCCCAGCCCAGGAAGCGATCTGACAAGGGTCGAGATAATCAATCGCAACTCGGGAACCGCAGTAATCAGACGCAATACCCGGAGCAATCTGACGGTGCGGGCAATCAGCGCATAATCACCGGCAAACGGGACCAGTGAGAATACAACGATGGTGAAATCGAACAAATTCCAGCCGTTGCCGAAATATCGCCGGAATACCGGTGCGACTGCGATGATTTTAACCACCGCCTCAAAAACAAAAACAATCAGGATCAGTTTGTTGAATGCAAAGAAAAAAGCTTCGCGACCCTCCATCACGACAGGATAAGTCTCGAGTCCCAATACGATCGCATTGAGAATGATCAGCGCAATGATTATTTTTTCAAACCAAGGCCATGCGACAATTTTTCTGCATAACGCTTGCATTGGGCCTACTGCGCTGTTTCGGCCATCGCGACGGCGCGCAGCAGCGCTCGTGCCTTGTGCATCGTTTCGGACCATTCGGCGCTTGGGACCGAGTCGGCAACCAGACCAGCGCCGGCCTGCACATACACCCGCCCGCCGTGCAGCACGGCGGTGCGAATCGCGATGGCCGTATCGAGATTGCCGTTCCAGCCGATATACCCGACCGCACCGGCATAAATGCCGCGGCTGTGCGGTTCAATCTCGTCGATGATTTCCATCGCTCGAACTTTAGGCGCGCCGCTCACGGTTCCCGCGGGCAAGGTGGCGCGCAAAACATCAACCGCATGCAGATCGTCGGTCAGTTCGCCTGTGACATTGGAAACAATATGCATCACATGCGAGTATCGCTCGACTTCCATTACATCACCGACTTTCACAGTGCCTAATTTTGCGACGTGTCCCACATCGTTGCGACCCAAATCAACGAGCATCACGTGTTCCGCACACTCTTTCTCATCGGCCAGCAATTCCGTCTCAAGCTGCAGATCCTCGACCTCATCTTTGCCCCGCGGCCGTGTTCCAGCCAGCGGGCGCACGGTTACGATACCGTCTTCGCAGCGGACCAGAATTTCCGGCGAAGCGCCCACTATATGATAGGCATCAAAATTCAGGTAGTACATATACGGCGAGGGATTCAAGGTGCGCAAAGCCCTGTAGACATTAATCGGATCGCCGCTGTACTCGGCTGAAAGCCGCTGCGAAATCACAACCTGGAAAACGTCGCCGGCCAAAATATATTCGCGGCACTTCTCGACCGCTTCCTCGTAGCCTTCCTGCCCGAAGGTGGACTCGAACTCAGACTCGCGGGCTTGCTCGCCGAGCACTAGCGATGGCCGGGTCTCAACCGGCGCTTTGAGCAGGTCGGCAATCTCATTGAGGCGACTGACTCCCGCTTCCCAATCCTCGCCCTTGCCGGCGTCCGCATGCACCACGATATACAACCGCCCAGACAAATTGTCAAACACCACCACTTGGTCTGAAACTATCAGGCAGATATCGGGGATGCTCAATTCACTCGGTTTCTTGCTCGCTCGCAGCTTTGGCTCAACATAGCGAACCGTATCATAGCCAAAGAAGCCGACCAGACCGCCGGTAAATTTCGGCAAATGATCAAGGTCCGGGGCACGAAACGATTCATGAAAACGCTTGATGTCTGCCAGCGGGTCCTGAGTGCTCCTCTGCTCGACAACCTCACCGGACCGGTAAACTGAAACCTGCTGGCCAACAACCTCGATACGGGTGCAGTTCGGCAGGCCGATAATCGAGAAGCGACCCCATTTCTCGCCGCCTTGAACCGACTCAAACAGATACGTGTAGGGTTCACGGGCAAGCTTGTAATAGGTGCTCAGCGGCGTGTCAAAGTCGGCGATTACCTCTTTGACAAAGGGGATATGCGTATAGCCCTGCTGTTTGTAATTGTTGAATTGCTGTGCGCTGATCACTTTATCAACCCCGAATCACTTTGAGCATGCGCCATAAATGAATAATTGTTTCTGCTTCTTGGCAGCTGAGCGTGCATGCGCGACCCGCGGCTGTCAGTCGACTGCGTGTGCCTTTATGCAGAATCGGATTTGCGCGCTGCGTCGATAGCCGCCCGCATCTCGGCAATCGTACTGCTGTAATCTGCCGAGCCAAAAACCGCGGTGCCGGTCACAAAGGCATTCGCGCCAGCTGCGGCAACCGCGCCGATGTTGTCAACGCTGATGCCGCCGTCTACCTCGATACGTACACGATCATCGATACGCTCGCTTAGCTGCGCAATCTTATCAAGCACATACGGGATGAATTGCTGCCCGCCGAAACCTGGATTCACGCTCATCAGCAACACCAGATCAATTGCGTCGATGATGTAATCCAGACAATCCAGTGAAGTTGCGGGATTGATGGCAATGCCAGGTGAACAGCCGTGCTCGCGAATCAAGCCAACTGTTCGGTCGACATGCGCGGTGGCTTCCGGATGGAAAGTGATAGTCGACGCGCCCGCGCTGGCAAAATCGCCAATGATGGAATCCACCGGTGACACCATCAGATGCACATCCAGCGGAGCTGCAATGCCGTAATCGCGAAGCGCTTTGCAGACCATTGGGCCGATTGTCAGATTCGGAACATAATGATTGTCCATCACGTCAAAATGAATCCAGTCCGCCCCGGCCGCCAGCACCGACTCAGCCTCTTTGCCCAGCCGCGCGAAATCTGCTGCGAGTATCGATGGCGCAATTACGGGTTTCAGCCTGTTCATCTGCTTAGGCAATCACAACGAAACGGCTGATGCCATCGCGGTCGATTTTGAGCGCCAGCAACTGCCCCGAAGCAAGCACTTCTGTCACCGCTTCGCTCAATGCAGCGATATTTTCGATGCGGATTCTGTTGACTTCCAAAATCACGTCGCCCGCACGAATGCCCGCGTCCCAGGCAGCGCTGCCATTTTCGACCGCCAGAACTCGTACGCCATCGCCCTCGATCGATGTGTCATTGCGCAGTTCCAGGCCCGCTAGTTTTTCGTAGATACGATCTCCTCGAGCGGATGCCGTCACGGCGCCTGCCGCACCAATAATGCCTGACGCTGCCAGTGCATTGCCATCGCGGACAAACTGCAGATCCGCCGTTTGGCCGACGCGAATCAGCGCAACCATGGTGCGCAAATGAGAACCGTCCAGTATTTTTTTGCCGCCGATGTGAGTCAGGATATCGCCTTCTCTAAGCCCCGCCTCATCCGCCGCAGAACCGGTTTGAACTTCAGTGACTAGCACGCCCTCAATCTTGCCGAAATTGAATGCCTGCGCCAAATCTTCGGTCACCTCTTGAAAATGAATTCCCAGCACGCCGCGCTCGACTCGTCCAAATTCAATCAATTGAGTGGCAACAACCGATGCCGTATTGATCGGGATCGCAAACGCAATGCCAATATTGCCGCCGCCCGGAGACAAAATTGCGGTGTTGATGCCAATCACCTCGCCATTGAGATTCACCAGCGCACCGCCGGAACTGCCTTGATTGATGGCTGCATCGGTCTGAATGAATTCCTGATACTGATCCATCTGCAGGCCGCTGCGGCCCAGTGCGCTGACAATCCCCGAAGTGACCGTGGCAGACAATCCGAAGTTGTTGCCAAAAGCCAGTACAAAATCGCCTACGCGCAACCCGTCAGAATCTCCGATATCCACAGCTTGCAAGTTTTCCTCGTCAATCTTGAGCAAGGCCAAGTCCATCGGCGGATCGGAACCGATGACCTCGGCGTTCGCGACTCTGCCGTCATGCAGCGTGACATGGATTTCAGATGCATTCTCCAGCACGTGGTGATTGGTCAGCACATAACCGTTTGCGGCATCGATAATCACACCTGAACCGAGATCCAAAGACTGACGCCGACGGCGGTTGTCGAGATCGAAAAAGCGGCGGAAAAACTCATCGCGCTGCAAGAATTCGCTCAATTCATTCAACTCATTGTCATAGCGGCGGCTGCGGACGGCAGAAATGTTGACAATGCCATTTTCAACTTTCTCCACCACATGCGCCAAAGTTGGCAACTCACTGGACTGAAACAGCATGCCGACCGCAGTCGCCTGAGCAGAACTGCTCGACAGCGCTGCCCAGGCGCAGCCGACCAGCAGCGATCCGAGGAGCGCGAATTTAAGATTCAGTCCCTGCTTTGAATGTCGTGCGCTGAACACAGTTTTCTTCACAATGCTGTTCAATGGCAAATGAGTCGAAATTGGTTGCGAGAGGGGTTTCATGCGCCTGAAGTCCTGCGAGTGATCGGACTCTTTGCGGACAAGATCCGCGCGGCTCGCTGGCGAATACAATTCTATGCGGCCTGTTCCGAAACATCATATTATAGGCATTTCGACCGATTGACAATCTTGCAGGCGCATCGAGTTGCGGAAACTGCAGCCTCCCGCGCAATGAGTCGGAGCTGCCGCAAAACCACCTTCACTGCTCCTGAAACTCGTCGCGGAAATTTGATCAACGGGTGGATTCCCGCGCAGACCTGCAACGCTGTCATCCGCCAGGCATTGTTGTTCAAGGCGGCCGATAGGCTTGCTTGCCGCAATGGCGAAATCATGATTCAGAGATTGTCAAACCCGGGGAGCGCTGGC
This sequence comes from Arenicellales bacterium, assembly GCA_965200545.1. GTDB lineage: Bacteria > Pseudomonadota > Gammaproteobacteria > Arenicellales > JAJDZL01 > JAJDZL01. The sequence continues at coordinate 287,324 of CBDAUJ010000004.1, forward strand.
TGCCCCAAGCTCGAAAGAATTCACACAATCCGTGCCATCCGGCCTAAACGCAGCAACCAACCGGAACACAAGCTAACACCAATTGCATTCGCATGGGCAAGCAAAACGCTCGTTCCCGACTTTGGCAATGCCACTTCAACCGCCTCGGTCTGGATCATGCGATTGATAATGGTCTGCACAGACTGCGGAGACTTTTTGTATATTTTACGTTGCAATAGTCTTGAAGCATCTTACAGTCACTCCGACCCGATATTTGAAATGCCAGCGGCCAACTCAATACAAGCCGGTGTAAAACTGCGAGGTGAGGCAAAGCTCAGCCGCATACCAGTGCGCATCGAACCGCAGCCGAGACAGCAGCGACTGCGCAAGCCACCGTGGATACGAGCGAAGTTTCCCGGTACCCCCGAAGTCATGCATCTCAAGCAAATTCTGCGCCAGAACAAGCTCCATACCGTATGTGAAGAGGCTTCGTGTCCAAATATCGGAGAATGCTTTGCAAACGGCACTGCCACTTTCATGATTCTCGGTGACATCTGCACCCGCCGTTGTCCGTTCTGCGATGTCGCGCATGGCCGTCCGTTGCCGCCGGACATCAGCGAACCCGCAAATTTGGCCTCTACGATCAGGCAGATGGCATTGCGCTATGTCGTGATTACCTCCGTGGATCGCGACGACTTGCGCGATGGCGGGGCCGGGCATTTTGCCCAATGCATCACGGCGATTCGCTCCGCATGTCCAGCCACTGCGGTTGAGATTCTTACCCCCGACTTCCGGGCGCGCCTGGACAAGGCGCTGGCCATGCTCGCGACTGCGTTGCCGGATGTATTCAGTCATAATATCGAAACCATACCGCGCTTGTACAAGGCGGCACGGCCGGGATCAGACTACCGGCATTCCCTGAAGCTCCTTGAGCGATTCAAGCATCATCACCCGGATATCGAAACCAAATCCGGCCTCATGCTGGGCATTGGCGAGACCGAAGAAGAAGTCATCCGCGTGCTAGAAGATCTGCGCACGCACAATGTGACCATCGTTACTGTCGGTCAATATCTCCAGCCCAGCCGGCATCACTTGCCAGTTGCCCGCTATGTGTCGCTCGAAGAATTCAAGAACTATGAGACGATCGGCGCCGAAATGGGATTCTCTCATGTTGCATCAGGACCAATGGTGCGCTCTTCCTATCGGGCCGATCAGCATGCACCCGGGGCAATTCAGAAAAGAAGTGCAGCTCAAGTCTGACCGGTCGATGCCCGTTGCGCCGCCCGGCTGGCAATCCGGCTGCTCGCAATACGGTTCTGGCGGGGTTCGTTGATTCTTCGGCTGGCTGCGGGCGGCATTGATTTGCATTGCCCATTGTGCACCCGCACGATCCGGAAAGGATTTTGATACAATATTGCTGAAACAGTTGCCGGCCTCCTGCTGAGCATGTTCGCATCGGGCTCTGCAATGCGAACCAGAGGCAGCAGCAACGCAACATATAATTAATATTTTTTCATAGACAACGATAAAGAGGTAAACATGAAAATATTGAAGAGTTTATCGATCGTTTTCGCGCTTCTGGGACTGTCAGTATCCGCCGTCAGTCATGCCGGAACGTTAGAAGACGTGCGTGCCAAAGGGCATGTTCAATGCGGCATCAACACCGGTCTGACCGGTTTTGCCTATGCCGACGATCAAGGTAACTGGCAAGGTTTTGATGTAGCGCTTTGCCAAGCAGTCGCAGCCGCAGTATTCGGTGATGCATCTGCAGTCAAGTACACCAACCTTACCGGCAAAACCCGGTTTGAGGCACTGAAGGCTGGTGAAATTGACATGCTGTCGCGCAACACGACTTGGACTTACAGCCGTGATGTTGACCTGAAACTGACTTTCCTCGGTGTGAACTACTATGATGGCCAGGGTTTTATCGTACCGGCATCCTTAGGGGTGACCAGCGCGACCCAGTTGAATGGCGCTTCAGTATGCATCCAGACTGGAACCACGACAGAATTGAATCTGGCAGACTTTTTCCGAAGCAACCAAATGAGCTATGAGCCCGTTGCGATCGAGACAAACGAAGAAGCCCGCAACAACTATCTGGCCGGCCGCTGTGATGTCTACACCACCGACCGCTCAGGACTCGCCGCCACCCGCGCGAGCCTGGATAATCCTGAAGCTCACGTCGTGTTGCCAGAAATCATCTCGAAAGAGCCGCTGGGTCCGCTCGTTCGGCACGGCGACGATGAATGGGGTGATGTAGTGCGCTGGGTGCTCAATGTGCTGATTATTGCGGAAGAAAAAGGTGTAACCAAAGCCAATGTGCGCGAAATGGCTGCCGAAACGCAAAAAGATGCAGAGCTGAACCGAATGTTCGGCACTGAAGGTGAATACGGCGCAATGCTCGGCCTGAGTGCGGACTGGGTTGTCAACGTAATCGCTTCGGTCGGCAACTATGGTGAGATCTTTGAGCAATATCTTGGCGTGAATACTGATATCGGTCTTGAGCGTGGCGTTAACGCCCTGTGGACCGACGGCGGACTGATTTACGCACCGCCATACCGGTAGAGTCCGAACCGGATTCGTAGAGGGCGGCGTGCGATCAATCAAACGATACGCGCCGCCCTTTGCTTTTTATGGAAAAACTTGATGTACAGGCTGCGATCAAAAACTTCACTGGTGCTGGGATAAAAATTTGATTGTAGATATTTGGCGAGAAAAGAAGTCGCGCGAGATCATCATCCAGATTGTGGTCATCGTCGCACTGCTTTCATTGATTGGCTTTTTCGTTCGCAATACGCTCAACAATTTGGAACTGCTCGGAAGAGAGGCAGGCTATGACTTTCTCTTCACCCCAGCGAATTACGATATCAATCAGCATCTGATTGAATATTCCTCAAGAAGCACCCATCTGCGCGCCACGATTGTCGGCATCATCAATACCGCCCTGGTTGCGGTCGTCGGCATTGCTCTGGCCACTCTGATCGGATTTGTTATGGGTGTAGCACGGCTATCGTCGAATTTTCTCGTCAACCGTATCGCCTACATATTCGTCGAGTTCAGCCGGAATGTTCCAATCCTGCTTTGGATTCTGCTGTGGCATGGGGTCTTCGTCCACACGCTGCCGCACCCCAGGCAGGCAATCAGCTTGAGTGACTCGATTTTTATCAGCAATCGAGGCTTCAACGTTCCAAAACCGATTTTTGAACCAGCTTTCTGGTGGGTCGTAATCGGTGCAGTCATTGCGATTGCCGGTGCGGTCTTGTTCTCGAGGTACGCGAGCCAAAAGCAGGCGGAGACTGGTCGGCGCTATCCCGTCTACTGGATCAGCGCCGCACTGATTGTGTTGCTGCCATTGCTGGCGTATTTTTTCGCCGGCACACCCGCTTCGTTGCAAATCGCTGAATTCAAAGGTTTTAACTTTCAAGGCGGATTGGTACTGACACCGGAGTTTGTGGCACTGACACTCGCACTGGCCGTGTATACTGGCGCATTCATTGCAGAAATTGTGCGTGCCGGAATTCTCGCTGTCAGTCACGGCCAAAGCGAAGCCGCCTATGCCTTGGGATTGAAGCCGAACTGGACTATGAGACTGGTTGTTTTGCCGCAAGCGCTGCGAGTCATCGTGCCGCCCATGATCAGCCAGTATCTGAATCTGACAAAAAACTCATCGCTGGCGATCGCAGTCGGCTACGCGGACATCGTCGCCACCATCGGTGGGATCTCGCTCAATCAGACCGGTCGCGCCCTTGAGTGCATGTCGATCGTACTGTTGATTTATCTGTCCATATCATTGGTCATCTCCGCACTGATGAACTTGTACAACAAACGCATCGCACTGGTCGAGCGCTAGACAATGGCACAGAATCCGCGATCCGAGCAAGCATCAGCTCAGCTGCCGCCGCCGGCTGCGCAGACGGGTGTTTTTGCCTGGTTGCGAATCAACTTCTTTTCCAGCCCAAGCAACACGCTGCTGACTATTCTTTGCGCCTACTTTTTGTACCTCATTATTCCGCCGAGCCTGAACTGGCTGTTTTTTGACGCTGTATTCAGCGGTGCAGAGCATCGCAACGAATGCTACGCGCTCGGCGATGGAGCTTGCTGGGTTGTCGTCGGCGCCCGGTTCGAGCAGTTCTTGTATGGATTCTACCCCGCAGAGCTTCGATGGCGGGTCAATCTCGCTTTCATCCTGATGTTTGTGGCGCTGGCGCCGGTTCTGTATGACCGAATGCCCGGGCGCAGATATCTGATCTGGTTCTCATTGGCCTTTCCGATTCTGGCTTTTTTCATGCTGTGGGGCGGGTTTGGCTTTGAACCCGTAGAATCTGCAAAGTTCGGCGGATTCATGCTGACCGTGCTGATCGGCATGACCGGGATTGTGGTGTCATTGCCGCTTGGCATCGCCCTTGCGCTGGGGCGTCACTCATCAATGCCGATCGTCAAGCTGCTGAGCGTCTGGTACATCGAATTTTTCCGCGGTGTTCCGCTGATCACGCTTTTGTTTGTCGCCTCGACACTGCTGAATTTCTTCATGCCGCCCGGCACACACTTCGACTTGCTGCTGCGGGTGATTATCATGGTCATTCTGTTCGCCGCAGCCTATATCGCAGAAGTCGTGCGCGGCGGTTTGGCGGCAATTCCAAAAGGACAGTTTGAGGCGGCCGATGCATTGGGACTGAACTACTATCAGTCCATCCGCCTGATCGTATTGCCACAGGCGCTGAAAATCTCGATCCCTGGCATCGTCAACACCTTCATCGGCCTGTACAAGGATACAACTCTGGTTGTGATCGTCGGTTTGCTTGATCCGCTCGGAATCACCCGTGCGGCCTTGGCCGACTCCAAATGGCAAGGCTTATCGACGGAGCTTTACATCTTTATCGCATTGGGATTTTTCATATCGTGCTTTGCGATGTCACGATACTCGCTGTATCTTGAGCGCAGACTGGATACCGGTCACAAAAACGATTAGACGGATATTTTGATTATGGCAACGCAAAACAACAATTCTTCAATTGCAATCGAAATTCACGGCATGAACAAATGGTTCGGTCAGTTTCACGTCCTGAAAAATATCAATCTGGAGGTTGAGCGCGGCGAGCGAATCGTCATCTGCGGTCCGTCAGGCTCGGGAAAATCAACGCTGATCCGCTGCATCAACCGACTGGAAGAGCATCAGCGCGGCGACATCGTCGTGGACGGCATCACGCTGACCAACAACCTGAAAAACATCGCGGATATTCGCCGTGAGGTCGGCATGGTGTTTCAGCACTTTAATCTGTTTCCACACCTTACAGTAATCGAAAACTGCACACTGGCCCCTATCTGGGTGCGCAAGCTGCCCAAAGCCGAGGCAGAGCAGACCGCCATGAGATACTTGGAAAGAGTCCGCATCCCGGAGCAGGCGCACAAGTACCCCGGACAATTGTCCGGCGGACAGCAGCAGCGCGTCGCAATTGCCCGCAGTCTTTGCATGAATCCCAAAATCATGCTGTTTGATGAGCCTACCTCTGCGCTGGACCCCGAGATGATCAAGGAAGTGCTGGATGTGATGATCCAGCTGGCGCAAGATGGCATGACGATGCTGGTCGTGACGCACGAAATGGGATTCGCCAAAACGGTGGCCAATCGTGTGATATTCATGGATGATGGCGAGATTATCGAGCAAAATGAGCCCGAAAAATTTTTCGACAACCCGCAAAACGACCGCACAAAACTTTTTTTGAGCCAGATTCTGTCCCACTGATTGCGGATTTGCAAAAGACACCCCCAGCGGCCAGGGGCCAACGCTGTCGACAATCACCCGTGACATGCGCAAATAACTGCGCACAGCGTCGCCTGCAGCGGCCCGCATCGCTCGGCGGATTTTATCGACTGCCGGGCTGTCAGCGAAACTCCGCGCGCCAGACCCGCATTTCCAGTCCGTTTCTTTACTCCGTGCGCAATTGACTGCAAGCGGCAGCAGCCACATCCAGCTCGAGTGCGAAATCGTCACACTGCGGCCAATTCGCAAGACGCGCAAAAATCGTATCCGGCAATCCGGTATTTGCACAGAACTTCCGTGCGAGCATCGCCTCGCTCAACGGATTTTGCAATGTGCCCAGCGCATGCGCGCACGCTTGGACAATCACCTCATCGCCTAAGCGAATGACAAGCTGATCGGGCAAATCTGGATCCATATTCAAATCCGGGTTGACGGGCGGGTGCGTTATCACTCGCATCAGCCGCATGAAACGCTTGACTTGCGGTGCGGTCCAAAACAATGACTCGCAATGCCCCAGCGTCAAGTCGCCTGCAGCCAGAACTTGCGCAACACAGGCCGGTATGGAAAACAGCGCCTGGTCGCGACGCGCAGGCGTGTCATAGGGCAGAATTTGCCTGTGAAAATCGACCAGCGCCACTTCGATGCCGGTAATTTCATGCGCTCTGCCTGCGATCTTTGGATACACCGCACTCGCGGCCGTCATGAGACGATGGATGTAACTGCAGGCTGGCCATGGCTTGATGAAAATTCCATACTCCGCGACTGCCGATGGCTTGCCGAAGATCTCAGCGTCAATGTCAATCATGGCATTGCACATCAAGCCGGCAAAACCGCGATCGCTTTCGATGATTTGCGCATGGGCGGTTGCGCCTGCGCGCGCCAGACATGCCGACTCATATCCAGCCCGCGCCGCGAGACCCGCCTGCAGCGGCTTGGCATCAGTGCCAAACTGCAGCGTATACCCGCTGGCCTGCGATGCCGACAATGACAGCGCATGCCTGGTTTCAAATGCATTGAGCCGCAGCAGATTCGCAGTCGCCGCGGCGGCGCCGATCGCACCGATCGTAGCCGTTGAATGAAAGCCTCTGTTGTAGTGATCCATATTCGCCTTCTGCCCGATTCTGGCGATCACTTCAAACCCGGCAAAATACGCATCAAGCACGGCCTGGCCGGATACTTTGCGTCCATTGCAGGCAGCGGCAATTGCCGGCAGCAGCACAACACTGGGATGGGAGTTGCCCGGGTCTTCGTAGTCATCAAAGTCGTAGGCATGGCCGGCAACCGCATTGATCAGCGCCGCCGTGCCCGGTGCGGTTCGTATCGGCGTTCCATAAACCGGGACCGATCCGTTCGAACTTGAATCCAGCGCGCTTGCGGCACGTCTTGCAACCTCGCTTTCAGCGCCCATCAGTATGCAGCCAAAGCAATCCAGGACGGCATCGCGAACCTGCTCTGCACCGGTGTGCGAACCTGTGGCACTCGCGACGAATTCCGCCAGTTGAGCTGTGGCACTCATGTTCGATAAAGCTGGCTGTGAATCACGACAGGCGGTATTTTATACTCGTCCGCCATGATTGCTGAGATCGATGCTGAACGATGCAGAAAACTTGAGAAAAAGCTTCATAGAGAGATTCCCAAAGAATATTCTCAACCGGTACTCGCAGCTGATTTGGAACTTCGTAACGATGCCGGCATAAGGGCCTGCATTCCAATCGAATGCGAGCAGCAAGATTGATGATCGGGCCAAAATCAGTCCAGTGCATATCGCCCTGCAAATATGAACCCGCAAGAGCAAAGCAAGCATTTTGGCAAATCGCTCTTCCCCAAGCTTTCTGCCAAATAATTGAGCTGGCAGCAGGAATCTTGTTTCGGTTCGAAAAATCAGAGCATTCCGGATCTTCAAATCTCATCGGCCGCAACCTTCAGCATCTCTGGAAAATTGAGCAATCGATATGCTGAATCGATTCGCATGGCAAAGCCGACGCTCCTCCCTTGGAGCAAAATTGTGAACAGCCGCAAACCTTGGCAACAAATTCATCCCGCGGCAGCGGATAACTGCAGATTCCCTTTGGCAAGCTTGCAATATTCTTCGCATCAAGGCGATGGCGGAAAAGTTTTTCGACCGCTCAGCAGTCAAATGAAATTCCGCTGGCTGTATCGTATATTATGCGTCCGATTGGGTGCCCTTGATCAACGGGTTGTTGCCAGTCACGAGATTGATTGAGATGTCACCCAGTGCCGAGAATAATGAAGAAACAGTCGATGAATACCTTGATTCCTGACTTCGTGCAGCCGACGATTGCGGTCCGCGGCAGCTGGTCAAAGTTTCCAGTGCGCAGAATCTATCTGGTCGGCCGCAATTACGCCGCTCACGCCCGCGAGATGGGACATGATCCCGATCGCGAGTTGCCGTTCTTCTTTCAGAAGCCGTCCGATGCGGCGCTCCTCAGCGGCTGCGAGTTTCCCTACCCGCCACAGTCGGAGAATCTCCATCATGAAATTGAAATGGTTGTGGCGATGGCTTCTGGCGGCCGTGACATTTGCACCCATGACGCACTCAAGCATATCTTTGGCTACGCGGTGGGCATTGACTTTACCCGCCGCGACCGGCAGCAGGAGATGAAAGAACTAGGTCGACCTTGGGAGGTGGGCAAAGCATTCGACCACTCAGCGCCGATCACCGAGATTGTCCCCGTAATGACCTGCGGACATATGCAAAGCGGGCGCATCTGGCTGACAGTCAACGACGAAGTGCGGCAAGAAGGTGATTTAAGCCAGCTGATCTGGTCGGTGCCTGAGATTATTTCCACTCTTTCAAAATTCTACGAGATCAAAGGCGGTGATCTGATTTTCACTGGCACACCAGCCGGCGTCGGTCCTGTGCAGCGCGGCGATCGCATTACCGGCGGGGTCGCAGGCATCGGCGGCATTGAAATTTCGATTGTCTAGGCCATAACTGTCGAACCGAGCACAAACATACAACACTGGCAAAGCCTATTCTCCCCGCCCCGCCGCATCATCACCGGCATTGCAGTTGATTGCGATCACCGAAGCCATCGAAATCCTCCAGTGAAAAAACTGTCAGACAATTTGCCACCCCTCCGTATCGAAGGCGCATGCCAGAATAACCTCAAAAACGTCGACCTGCAAATCCCGCTCAATGAATTGATCGTGGTCACCGGCGTCAGCGGCTCCGGCAAATCTTCCTTGGCGTTCGACACAATTTATGCGGAAGGCCAAAGACGCTACGTCGAAACCTTCTCGGCCTATGCGCGCCAATTCCTTGATCGCATGGATCGACCGCAGGTCAAGCACATCAGCGGTGTGCCGCCGGCCGTTGCCATTGATCAGGTGAATCCGGTGCGCACAACGCGTTCGACAGTCGGCACCATGACCGAACTGAACGATCTTCTCAAATTGCTGTTTGCCAGATTCGGAACGCTGTACTGCTCCGCCTGCGGCGCACCCGTTCGCCGGCAAAGCGCAGATCAGATTTGCGCTGAGATTTTGCGGCAGTTCGCTTCTGACAAGAACGAAATCGCAATGATTCAGGTTTCCTTTGACGTTGCCATACCCAAAAATGCAGATGTCGAATTTGTCGCCGAGCATTTGCAGCGCCAGGGCTATCAGAACGTGTACAAAACCCGCGGCCGCTATCTGCGAGTCGTGCAGGATCGGCTGCAGCCGACTGATGCCAATCGCTCCCGCCTGACTGAAGCGCTCGAAATCGGTCTCAAAAACGGTCATGGGACGGTTGCCGCACAGCAACTCAATGCTGCTCGCAAACCCGCCGGAAAACGATACCAATATTCGAACCGATTGCGTTGCGATCCTTGTGGAATCGAATATTCACCCGCGATTCCCAACTCATTCTCGTTCAATTCCGCAGTTGGCGCCTGTGAGACTTGCCGCGGATTCGGTCGAATCATGGACATTGACTACAACTTGGTGATCCCCGACAACCGACTGACACTCGAACAAGGCGCGGTAAAGCCCTTGGCTTCCAAAACTTACCGCAATGATATGCGGCAGATGCTGGAAGCCGCCGCCAAGCGGGGCATCCAGACTGACGTTCCGTGGAAAGACCTCAGCGAAGCCGACCAGCGCTGGGTGATCGACGGCGATCCCGGCTACAAGCGGCGACGCCAGCCCACCGGACCGCAGCAATGGTATGGCATGAAACGCTTTTTTCAGTGGGAAGAGCGCCGCAGCTACAAAATGCATGTGCGCATCTTTCTTTCCAATTATCGAGGCTACTCGATATGTCCCGCCTGCGGCGGCTCGCGGTTGAAAGCGAATGCACTTCGCTGGCGGATCGGCGAGGGAACAGCATGCCATCTGAATCGATTCCGTTATCCCGGCTTTCAGAGTCCGGAAAAGACCGAAGATGCACTGTCCGGACTGACAATCCATGACATCGCCACCCTTCCGCTTGCGCAACTGGCCGGGTTTTTCGATGAATTCGCCGCGGCCGCGCCGGACAATCAGGCAACTGAGCTGGTTCTGAGTGAAATCCGCTTGCGCATCGCCTATCTCAACGAGGTAGGACTGGGATATCTGAATCTTGACCGGCAGTCTCGAACGCTCAGCGGCGGCGAGGTGCAGCGGATCAATCTCACTACAGCGCTTGGCACTACTTTGGTCAACACACTGTTCGTTCTGGACGAGCCGACTATCGGCTTGCACAGTCGGGATGTGAGCCGGGTGATCGAGATTCTCAAGCGGCTGCGCGATGCTGGCAATTCAATGCTGATTGTCGAGCATGATGAGCAGGTCATTCGCTGTGCCGATCGCATTCTTGATATCGGTCCCGGACCCGGAGAAAAAGGCGGCCGTGTCGTTCATTTCGGCAACCTCGACGCTTTGCTGAAAAGGAATCATTCAGCGACTGGCGCCTGTTTGAGAGATTTTCATTATCTGCCCGATATCGCACCGCTGCCAGTGCGCAAGAGCACCGCGCGCATGTGGTTTACGCAGATCGAGCATCACAATTTGCAACGATTGAATGTCGCCATTCCGCTACAGCGACTGGTTTGCGTAACTGGCGTCAGCGGTTCTGGAAAATCCAGTCTGGTCAATGAGGTCGTGTGCCGCGGTGTCATGCGGCAACTCGGACACCAGACCCAGTCCCCCGGTCAGTTCAGCAAGTTTGCCAGTGACATTCCTATTGCGGATGCGGTGTTGGTTGATCAATCCCCGATCGGCAAAAGCGCTCGCTCGAATCCTGTCACCTACATGGGTGCGCTAACGCGCATTCGGGAGAGACTGGCAGCCGAACCGCTTGCCAAACAGCGTGAGTATACTCCCGGCCATTTCAGTTTCAACTCACCTCTGGGACGCTGTCCCGAGTGCGAGGGCACCGGTTTCGAGCATGTTGAGATGCAGTTTCTCAGCGATGTTTATTTGCGTTGCACCAAATGCGACGGGACTCGCTATCGCCCAGAGATTCAGGACATCAAAACCCCGCCGGCAAAAGACTGCAGCAGTGCGCCGCAGTCGATTGTTGACATCTTGGATATGACTGTTTCTGAAGCGATTGACTTTTTTGCGGATGATGGTCAAATCGTCAAGGCGTTTCAGCCGCTTGTCGATGTGGGATTGGACTACCTCAAACTCGGTCAGCCGGTTCCAACCTTGAGCGGCGGTGAGGCCCAAAGACTGAAACTTGCCTCTCACATAGGCAAAAAGCACAAGCGTAAACACGCCAGCGATCCCACGATGGCGCTGTATTTCTTCGATGAGCCAACAACTGGCTTGCATTTCACGGATGTCGCCAAGCTGATCACCGCTTTGCGGCAGCTGATTGACGCGGGCCATTCGGTGGTCGTTATCGAACACAATCTCGACCTGATCAACGCAGCTGACTGGATCATTGATTTAGGGCCTGAAGGCGGCACCCAGGGCGGGCACCTGATCGCCCAGGGCTCCCCGGCAAAGATCGCAAAAGACCAAAACAGCTACACCGGTGCGGCATTGCGGCAGTATCGGCAGTCGAAAGCAGCGCTGAATGTTCGAGACAAAGTGCCAAACGCCAAAAATTTCACCGCAAACGCCCATATTCAGGTCACCAACGCGCGCGAGCATAATTTGCAAAACTTGAATGTGGCGATTCCTTATCAGCAGTTCACGGTGATCACCGGCATGAGCGGCAGCGGCAAAAGCACACTGGCATTCGATATCCTGTTCAAAGAGGGCCAGCGCCGCTACTTGGAGACTTTGAATGCCTATTCGCGACAGTTTGTACAGCCCGCCAATCGAGCCGACTTTGATGCAGTCACAGGACTGCCGCCAACCATTGCCATCGAGCAGCGTACCAGTCGCGGCGGGGCAAAAAGCACCGTGGCCACACTTACCGAATGCTATCACTATATCCGTCTGCTCTTTACCCGCTTCGGGGTTCAATATTGTCCGAACTGCCAGACTGAAGTTGAGCAGCGTTCCGTGGATGATTTGGCCGAGCGAATCTGGAATCAGTATGCGAACCGTAAATTTCTGCTCCTGACCACTTTGGTCAATGCAAAAAAAGGCATTCACACTGACATTGCCAAGTGGGCCGCGAAAAGGGGTGTCAGCCATCTCCTGGTTGATGGCCGCTGGCTGTCAACCGATTCATGGCCAGTGCTGTCTCGCTATCAAGAACACGATATCGTTATGCCATTCATCGAATTGGATCTGGCACAAGACAGTTTTGAACAGCTGCGCACAGCGGTCAGCCATGCGACAGAACTTACCGGCGGCTTTTTTCAGATTGGCGAATTTGAAATAGGGGCTGATTCGAGCGGAACGGTGACAGAAAATTATTCCGTCAAGCGCGAATGTCCACAATGCCATCGAGGTTTTCCAGAATTAGATCCGCGACAGTTTTCATTTAATTCTGCGATGGGCTGGTGTCCGTCTTGCAAGGGCTCTGGCACATTGCGGGTGAGCGATGACAGCTTGGAAGGAGAGCTTGACGCTCCGCTGGAGGACACATTTGTGTGCAGTGCATGCCAAGGCAAGCGACTCAACCCAGAGTCACTTGCAGTGCGCTTTAAGTCCAAGACGATTGATGCGGTCACACGCATGTCAATCGGCGAGGCGCAGAAGTTTTTTGCAACAATAAAATTGTCTGTGCGTGAACGCGAGGCGATGGGCGATATTTTTGCTGAAATGGGTTCACGGCTTGAATTTCTGATGGCCGTCGGACTGTCTTACCTGACGCTGGACCGCGCCGCGCCGACGCTGAGCGGCGGTGAGGCGCAGCGCATTCGCATTGCTTCACAATTAGGCTCGGGACTTTCAGGCGTATGCTACATCATGGACGAGCCGACCATTGGCTTGCATCCATCCGACAACACCCAGCTCCTCAGCGCTTTGTATCAATTGAGAGAAAAAGGCAATACTATCGTGGTGGTTGAGCATGATGAAGAGACCATTGCAAGCGCCGATTATGTGATTGACCTTGGACCCGGCGGCGGCAAAACGGGCGGTCAGGTGGTTGCCTGCGGCACAGTGAATGATATCTGCCGCAATGCCAATTCAGTCACGGGTCAGTATTTAGCCAATCCTCTTTCGCACCCTTTGCCGCGGAATCGAGAGGCACCAGATTTAAGTCGGACGCTCACAATTCAAGCAGCAAGCGCAAACAATCTGAAAAATATCAAGGTGCAAGTCCCCGTGGGTCAGCTAGTCTGCATTACAGGTGTCAGCGGCAGCGGCAAAAGCACACTGGCAACGGACGTGATCTATGACAATGTGCATGCCCTGCTTGCTGCCAAAAGGATTCGCAATGCACAATCCCCCCTCCTCAACGGCTGCGATTCACTCGACGGCTGGGATGTGTTCCGGTCGGTATTGAAAGTTGATCAAACTCCCATCGGCCGCACCCCTAGATCCTGTCCGGCAACTTACGTCAAGATATGGGATACGATTCGAAAGTTGTTTGCACAGTCACCCGAAGCTGTCATTCGAGGTTACGACCAAGGTCGGTTTTCGTTCAATCTGGCAACCGGTCAATGTACTCAATGCAAAGGCCAAGGCGAGCGGAAAATTGAGATGAGCTTCCTGCCAAATGTAAGAGTGCTGTGCGAGACCTGCCAAGGTCAGCGTTTTAATCAGGAAACCTTGGCTGTCAAGTATCAGAAACTTTCGATCGGCGAGGTGCTGAATCTATGTGTCGAGGAAGCGGTTGAGTTTTTCGCATCCCATCAATCGATTCGGCGCGTCCTGCAATTGCTGGTCGATGTCGGACTTGGCTATCTGCGCTTGGGGCAGCCAAGTCCGACATTAAGCGGCGGTGAAGCGCAACGCATCAAACTAGTCTGCGAACTGTCCAAAGCCACTCATGCGCTGGCGGCGCAGACCATGAGCCCAAAGCGACGCTCGCCAGACAGTTCTTCAGCACTCTATATTCTTGATGAGCCGACCGTCGGACTGCATGCAGCTGATGTGGCGAAACTGCTTAAAGTCATCCACCAATTGGTTGATGTTGGCAATACAGTTGTGGTAGTCGAGCACAATTTGGATTTCATTGCCGAAGCAGACTGGATTATTGATCTGGGACCGCATGGCGGGACACAAGGGGGAGATTTGGTGGCGCAAGGTTCTGTGTCGGACTTGATGAGCTCGAAAAAATCAAAAACAAGCGCTTTCTTGCGCACTCATTTGAAGGGTCGCTTTGCTTGACACTTTTCGAAATAACCGCTCACTTCATTCGTCATGCGCAGATCCGCACTTGCAATCGGAGAGGTTTCCATATAAGAATGAATCACGTTTGCAGCTCAACCTGGCAGCTTTACATTCCAATAGTTCCGGATTTATTTGGGTGACTCCAATCCAAGTCGACAAAAATCGAATGCGGTGCAAATATCGCCGATTCAATTGCAAACTGATGCATTCACACGCAAGTAATCGTTTATAAACTTGTCCATTGACTCAGCAAGTGCCTGCATGAGCATGCTGCTATTATTGCTACCGATGCTGCCAACCATCCTTTCTCTTCATATATCCGCCAAAAAACTGTATTCATGGCTATCTGCAAATACAGGATGCCTTACCCAATCGCGATAACCAACCTCAAGATAAATCAACTCCTTGGAAAACCAGAGATTGACATACACACCGCTCAAGACATCCGGGTTATAGAGCCGCGCCGCTCTCAAACGGCTTTCAACCGTCGTCCACATCCTCTCTCCCGTCAATCCGATCTCTTTCGCCCGTCGGGCGGTGTCGCTGTCCAAAAATTCAATTGTTGCACTCATTGTATTGCACCGTATTGCACCAATTGAATAGCTCAAATTTGTCTTGCTCCGCTTGTTTTTTTTATCTCTTCTACTAACTGTGCACTTGCGGCTGGCACAACCGCAAGTATCAAGATCATTGTAACAATCCGCGTATTTTTCATTCTCTTGTTGCCGGCCGGGGCTAATCGTGCTATTTCATGTTGTACTTCGGCAAGACCGCAACCCGGCAGCCACAGGCTTAAACCACTTAGGCACACACCCAGCTTTCGGTCTATCGCTTTGCCTGGAACATACCCAACGAGGCAATCCGGCTGATCCATGAATGCTGGCTTCGGTTTGGGATGAGACAATTGTTCCGTTCATTGCTATTCCAGCAACTCCTGTATGCCATTAAAGTCTTTGATGATTTGAGGAACATTGATGCCTTCGGAAGAAATCTGACCATGGGCAATCTGGTTTCGGAGCTTGTGCCATTTGAGAATTTCCCCATATTCCTTTCCATTCTTGTCCAAAACCAGTTTCAGACGCTCCCGAAAACCCAATCTGGACAGATTGTTCGAATCAATCAGATCCCACGCCCTTCTAGCTTTCCACTCGTCTAGTGATTGTCCTGCATCAATCGCATGCTTGCAGGCGCCGTCGATCTCCGTTTCTAATTGCCCCCAAACCAGTATGAAATAGGCCTGATCATTGAGTCGCTGCTCCTCCTTGATACGCCCCTGCACCTCGGTATCGTGAAAGCTTTCTTGCAATTCCTCAAAATGGTTGTCGACCCGCTCATACGCAGCCGAAATGGCTTTCAGATCCTTCATCCCAGAGTTTCAGCCAGCCACTCACGCGTTACAGACTGCTGGGGCCCCGATCGGTGCTGTGCACACACTGCCTGCCACTTGGGGTTTTCAAATCTTTCAGCCGTGTCCACTATAAGGTAGTGCCGGTCGCCATACTTCAGGTCAACTCGGCCATTAGTTCCGACGATCCACAATCCACGGGGGGCTACCCTTGCAATCTTGTCTCCTTCTCCGACCAGATCAAGTGTGGGCAATGATTTTGGCTTGATACCATGGTTGCGCATCATTTCCTCATTCATTTCAAATGATATCCCCGGCTGCGCCTCCCACCCTTCTGGCAAAAATTCCCTCATCTGATCATAAAGACCGTTCAGCCTTTCCTTCCAGTCTTCAATTCGCTTGCGGATTTCTGCCTGAGTAATGTATTCGTTCGTCACGTCATCAAGTGCTGCACCCATGGGACTGTTCCAGTAGTTGTTCTGATTCGTCTTGCATGTCTGAAATCAGAATATATATTCTCTGTGATTGCAACCTATTGTACTCAAGCTTCAGAGGTTCAAATTGCCTGATTTCAGCCGCCAGCGGGCATATCCAAGCCGCGCTCATACTGAATGATTTGCGGCTCCAGCTCAAGGCCCTGGCAAAAATATCTCTATCTGCCGGTCAACCGCCGCCACGACCGCCTGCGTCTGGTTTTTTAGCAATAGCCCGTCAAACACTGGCCGCGCCAGGGCTTCGACACTCCGTCCATCTTTTTCGAGCGCCAGGCCTTGATCAAGTCGTAGATCTTCTTGCCACCAGCAAGTGCCAGCACCAGATCAGCAGGATGAAACACCCCATCTTCGCATTGCGGCTGATGCACAGCGACTGCCAGACTTCCAGAAACAGGCGGTCAACCGGCCGATTATCATGGAGCGCGGGCTGGATCAATTTCGGCATCTTGAGGGCTAGGGCATTCTTATAATGGTAATGTATTTCGGTTTTTTTTTGCTGCAGCGGCATGAAAAAGCGCATTGCGGCGCCCTTTCATACGGTTGTGATTCAATCTGGATCGGCGATCCGCAGATCCGATATCAGAAAGGAAATTTATTATTCATTAGAACAATGTATTAAGTCATTATTTTGGGGCTTATATACTTAACTTGACGTATGCAAAATAGATCCATATATCGCTGAATATTAGAAATAATTTTCCAAATCACTCGATATTTTTCTTTATTTGAAAATTAATTGACTGCTATTTGAGTTTTGTCAAGTTGAGTATATAAGCCCCATTATTTTGATCTTTTTTGAACCTCCAGACTTGAGTTAAGGATAGAGGAAATTGACTCAGCATCGTTGATTATCCGCCAAGCATATGAACAAGTGTGACAAGCAGTCTCAAACTCAAGACAACAGCGACGAATCAGTAAATCATGACATGCCTTTTGAAAAAACGCCTCTTGCATGCAGACAGCTGTCAAGTTGACTCTGGATGCCAAGAGCAGATGCGCTGCATCTTCACGAACCTCGCGGCATAATCAGAACACCATGAGAATCAGGATAGCTTGACGGCAAGCTGCCCCAACGCAAAAACCTTGATAAAAGACGAGGCGCGACGATCGCGCCTCAATATACCCACCCATTCAACGAGAAAGGATCAATTATGGAGTCATTTCGCAGTTTTCGCATACACCTTAACGAAGACAAGTCAATCTCCGCAAATTTCGAAACGATGACGATCGATGGTCTGACCGATGGCGAGGTCGTGATCAAGGTCAGTCATTCCACCATCAATTACAAAGACGCACTGGCGGCGACCGGCAAAGGACGAATCTTGAGAAAATATCCTCTCAACGGCGGCATTGATCTCGCTGGCGAAGTTGCCGCATCGAGCGATAAGCGCTGGCAGGAAGGCGACTCAGTTTTGGTTGTTGGCTGCGGATTGTCCGAGGTCCACGACGGCGGTTACTCCGAGTTCGCCAGAGTTCCTGGAGACTGTGTCGTGCCAATGCCAGTTGGACTGACCGCTTATGAAGCGATGGCATTCGGTACTGCGGGTTTTACCGCTGCGATCGCCGTCATCCGCATGGAAGACAATGGGCAAATACCCCAGCGAGGCCCAATCGTCGTCACCGGCGCAACGGGTGGTGTCGGCAGCATGGCGATCGCGATGTTCTCTAACTTGGGCTACGAAGTGACAGCTCTGTCAGGGAAAAAACAGCATGAAAGTTATCTGAAAGAACTCGGCGCGAGCGAAGTCATTGATCGCCACGCCCTTGATATGGGTGACCGGCCGCTGGAAAAAGCACTCTGGGGCGGTGCTGTAGACAATGTTGGCGGAGACATCCTCAACTGGCTTACTCGGACCGTCAAGCCGTGGGGCAACATCGGCGCTGTCGGGCTTGCCGGCGGTGTCGGGCTGGATACAACCGTGATGCCATTTATTTTGAGAGGCGTGTCGTTGCTCGGCATCAATTCGCTTGAAATGCCGCAGGAGGTTCGCGATCAGGCTTGGGAGAGAATGTGCAGCGACCTGAAGCCATCGAATATGGATTTGATCGTCAGGAATGTTATCAGTTTCGACGAGTTGCCCGACGCTTTCAATGCCTATATACAAGGCACAGTCGTCGGCAGAACAGTCGTGAAGATTTCTGCATAAGGCGGACTGTATGCGTGGCTTTGACCTCACGTATCTATCCGCCACTGCGGTCTGTTCGAATCGGCATTTGCGATAGCGATTCAGCAAACAACCGACTCGGCAGAGATTTTTGATGTCGATTCCATTGCTTGACTCCTGCACTCTTGTCATCCCCAACAGTCTCGTTCTTGCATTTCGTTTCGGACTTTGCATGTCGATTGATTTTTTACCGCCCCCTTCCCATATTTCGTCTACAATTGATTCATCAAGCCATGGATTATTGAATCCAATCAGTTGAATTCATTGCGGCGGCCTTATTTGTAACGCTTAACCGGAGCAGTGATTCGCAATCTAGCGAGCCGTTGTTTCCGAAATACTGAGGGAATTCGAATGAAATTTTCAAAAAAATACTATGTTTTGCCATCACTTCCGCAATTTGCATTTTTTCTCTGGAACTTCGTGCAGAATCATTGACTCTCGCTCATTCTACTTGGGTCGGATATGGACCTTTCTACATTGCTCGGGACAAGGGGTTTTTTGAAGAAGAAGGCGTTAGCATCGAACTGCGTATCATGGAAAACACTCCCTTGAAAATAGGGGCGCTGATGGCTGGTCAGGTTGATCTGGTCGCTTCGACTGCAGATGAATTTCCAATCTATATGAAACCCGGCATTCCAGTCAAGTATTTTCTTGCTGTCGACAACTCCAATGGCGGAGATGGAATCGTGTCAAACAAGGATATCACAACCGTGGGTGATTTGAAAGGGCACAATGTCGCCTTTGAAGAGGGCTCGGTGTCTCAGTTTTTTATCAACGCATTGCTATTGGAAGCAGGTCTGACTCAAATGGATGTGAATATGGTGAATATGACCGCGACCGACGCGGGAGCTGCTTTTGTTGCGGGGCGTGTCGATGCAGCTGTCACGTGGGAACCTCACCTGACTCAAGGAGAGCAGACTGAACATGGCCATCGCCTGATTGACAGTTCGCAAAAACCTGGCCTGATCGTGGATGTTGTCGCCGCCAAGCAAGCGACACTCGAAAAACATGGAGAGGAGATCAAGGCCTTCGTTCGCGCATGGCAGCGAGCGCTTGATTTTCTGGCCGAAAATCCGGCAGAAAGCTATCAAATCATGGCCGACGGTGTCGGCGGCTGGCTAGCCGACCCAGCTGAATTCGAGGCAGTCGTCACAGGTGTAGAGTATCTCGGCATTGATCGCAACCGAGAAATGTTTGGCAGCCCGGATACGCCGAGCCAATTGCATAAGACGCTCAGCGATGCGATCAAGATATGGGCTGGATTTGACAAAGTTCAAGTTGAGGCCTTGACTGCTCAAGATGTGCTGACAGCCGATTATCTGAACTGATCCGGAACTCAAACACTACGCGGATGCAAAAGATTGACACGGCTTTTTACGCCTAAACGATCGGTCGCCCGGCCAGTTGAAATCAGTGTAGGTGCGGCCGTTGTGGGATTGACGCTGCTGACTTGGTGTCTTCTCAGTTACTTGCAGTTGGTGAGCGGCACTTTCCTCCCGCGCCCGGATGAGGTCTGGACAGCCTTTGTCGGGGTAGCCTCCAACGGCTCTTTGTTTGAGCACATGCAGGTCAGCCTGACAGAAATCTATATCGGTTTTTTTCTGTCATCCCTTATCGCAGTGCCTCTTGGCATACTTATGGGCAGTTATCGCATCGTCGCCGCAGCGATTGAGCCGCTTGTCAATTTCATGCGCTACCTGCCAGTTACAGCGCTTATTCCCTTGCTGATATTGTGGATCGGCATCGGTATTGAGCAGAAAATCGCTGTCATTTTTCTGGGTACTTTTTTTCAACAGATTGTATTGTGTGCTGATGTATCCGCGAATGTATCCGACGACTTGTATAAAGTTTCGTATACCTTAGGCGTTAATCGCCGCCAAGTGATTACGCGGGTGATGCTTCCCGCGACCTTGCCTGGAGTAATGGACACTCTGCGAGTCACAATGGGCTGGGCATGGACTTTCCTCGTCGTTGCGGAACTGGTAGCGGCATCGTCAGGGCTGGGGTATATGATTCTGCAGGCAATGCGAGGGCTTCATCCCGCAACAATTTTCGTTGGCATATTTACGATCGGCATTCTTGGGCTTCTCACTGACTTGGTTTTCAAATGGGCGAAGCATTGGTTGATGCCATGGACAGCAGTGCAGTGACAGGACTCGTTTAAATGGGACAGGTTTCAATCCGCAACGTTACGCTCCGTTTCACATCTGAACGCGTCGGAACTGTGACTGCACTGCAAAATCTATCTCTGACAATACCAGACAAGCAATTTGCTGTCATTGTTGGACTCTCAGGATGCGGCAAATCAAGCCTCTTGTATCTGGTAGCAGGTCTCGCAGAACCATCGGAAGGCAGCTGTTATCTTTATGACGAACTCATTACTGCACCCGGTGCAAATCGCGGCATGGTATTCCAGAACTATACGCTATTCCCTTGGCTGACAGTTCAAAAAAATGTAGGATTCGGTCTTTCTGTTCAAAAGATGCCTGATGAACAGCGCAAGCAACGTACGCAACACTACATCCAAGCGGTCGGGCTCAGTGGATTTGAAGACGCTTATTCCAGCCAGCTGTCGGGGGGCATGCAGCAGCGCGCCGCAATTGCACGAGCCTTGGCAAACGACCCTGAAGTTTTGCTCATGGATGAGCCGTTCGGGGCACTCGACAGCCAAACACGCGCCGTCATGCAACAGTTGCTGCTGCAAATTTGGGAACAGGAGCAAAAGACTGTACTGTTTGTGACACACGATATTGATGAAGCATTATTTTTGGGAGATGTTGTTTATGTGATGTCGAGTCGCCCAGGCACAATCATCGATTCAGTTGATGTTGCACTGGAGCGCCCGCGGCAATACGAAATAGTCACTAGCCCCGATTTTATTGAACTGAAACGGCGCATCATGATAAATTTGCGCCATGAGGTCGAGCGTGCTTTGTCTCAAATTTAAACTTTCAAACAAGTAGCGCATCACATGACTGAATATATGAAATCTGCAAAGATGGTGGGGGTTCGGAGCTCACTCGAGATAGTGGAAGTTCCAATTCCAGATCCCGGTCCAGGAGAGATATTGGTCAAAATTGAAGTATGCGGACTGTGTCATTCGGATTTGCACTTTTGGCTTGGCGAGCATCAACTGGAGGGACTGCCAAAGACCTTGGGACACGAAGGCATCGGCATCGTGACCAAAATCGGCGCCGGTGTGACACGCCCGAAAATCGGGACTCGTGTCGGCATCGGCTATGTTTACAACACGTGCGGGTCATGCCGCGAGTGCCTCACTGGTCATGAAACACACTGCGCCAATGTCCTCTGTACCGGAGTGGATGCCCAAGGATGTTTTGCTGAATACGCCGTGCTGAAAGCGAACTGGGCAACAATTATTCCAGATGTCTTGGACCCAGTCGATGCAGCCCCCCTTTTATGCGCAGGCGTCGCAGCTTACAGTGCGACGCGCAAGGCTTCACTGCAGCCGGGTGAGCTCGCGGTTATTTTCGGTTCTGGCGGCTTAGGTTCTTATGCGATACAGTTTGCCAAACTGCATGGGGCGACTGTAGTCGCGGTAGACTTATCCGACATTAAACTGGAACATGCCTTGTCGCTTGGCGCAGATTACGCGTTCAAAAGCAATGACAAAGCGATTGAGGAAATAAGGAGGCTGGGCGGAGCCGATGCAAGCTTCAATTTTGCGCCATCGACAGCCAGCTGGCGACAGATGATTGAAAGCGCGGGTGCTCGCTGTCGGCTGGTATTGATTTCACTTCCGCATAAGGACTTGACCTTCAACGCTGCGGAGATTATTGAAAATGGACTGCAAGTTTTGGGCAGCGCTGACGGAACCCGTCAGGAGTTGCGTCAATTGATGAATTTGGCAAATAGCGGGCAAATCAGGAGTGTTGTCGAGTCCGTCCCATTTGAGCGGATCAACGAAGCATTTGAACGCCTCGCGACAGGCACTGTTCAAGGTCGCCTGGTCATCACCATGCAATAGATTTGTTTCGGATGTGAACTTAATCGTCAGGAATACAGTCAGTTTTGATGATCTGCCCAGTGCTTTCGATGCCTGCATGCAATGCTGTTGGAAGAATAGTTCTCATAATTGCTGAATAAGCTGACTATTTTCAGAGTCGCAGATGCACTGATGCAGTGAGCTGCCTCGATCGAATCCCAATTGGTTGCGTCGGCTCAAAAGATCCATATTGATCCGAACACCGACAGCCGCGACTCAACTGTTCTTCAATTGCCCGCCCACTGCATGATCGCAAGCAAAACGAACATTTTATGCATGAAGTGGGGTTCATTGTATGGACCCCACTACGTAAACAGGCTTTATGCGAGCGTAAGGCGGAATATAGTCCGCGACTTTCGTTTCGTGTGCTTTACCGACGACACCCGCGGAATCTCTCCCGATATTGAATGTCTGCCGCTTTCTGATGTTCAGTTTTCAGCATCAGAGAAGGATCGACGCTGGCTGAAGCTTGGCGTGTTTCGAAAGAATCTTGCCGACATCAAGGACACCTGCCTTTTTCTCGACTTGGATGTCGTCGTCACATCTGCCATTGACGAAATGTTCGATTACGCACCGAAGCACTTTTGCATCAGTCATGACTGGTGGATGCCGCACAAGCATCTGCGAGCGAAATTGACCCGCCTTCCGAAAGTCGGCAATACTTCAGTCTTTCGGTTTGAAGCGGGAACACTCGAAAAGATCATTCATCATTTTGAGGCGAATCCCGAGCAGGTGCTGTCCAATTTTACTCTTGAGCAAGAATATGTGACGCATATGGTATCTGATCAGATTCGCTGGTGGCCGCAGACTTGGGTAAGGAGTTTCAGACGACACTGCCGGCCCGCCTTTCCCCTGAATCTGATCAAGAAACCCTCAGTTCCAAAAGGAGCCAAAATTATTGCGTTTCATGGGCTGCCAAAACTCGACGAAGCGGCAGAGGGCTATTTGACTCGATATCCACATAAAATTTGCCGGCCTTCCCCATGGATTCGAGAGCACTGGTCAGACAGAACTATCTGATTTGGAAAAGTTTCAACAAAACGCACTGCGAACCAATGCTCAAGACGAAGATCTCTTCGACTCATCCAGCTGCTGCACCGATTCCACACCCGCAGCTCGCTCAAGCCGATCAGACGGCTGCACGTTTTCGATCAGGCGCCAGATTTCCTCAATCCACGGTGTCGGCAGCGTCGTGCGATGCGGTCGCCATGAGCGATAGCCGGCGATCGCCTCATGAGGATTTGGATGGCCGTGGAATACTACAATCCGAGCCTGGTTCGGCACTTTTGATACCCGATAATAATTCAAGGGAACTGGCGGAATGCAGTTGCGCTTGAAACTGACGATCCAGTCTTGCGGCCACCATAAAGGTCTGCCCATCGCTTCGGTCAAGTAGCGCTGCGCCGACAAAACCCGGTAACGGCTCAGCGCCGCATCTTTTTCCGAATAGAATTTCTCCAGCACATCGCCGGATTTGCCGGCTTCGAATCGGAATACAGAAGAATTTCCCGGCAGTCCGTGGCGCCGGGAAATTCTCTGATGCCATCGGTCCCAGTCGCGGATGATAAAACGTGCGCCGGGCTGCCAGTCAAACAGATCGTTCAGAGGCCCGGTGATGACAATATCCAGATCCAAAAACAGTGCCGGACCGCGCAAATCTGCCAATCCGTCTTCAAACAGTGCGAGTTTCAGCCACGGAGTGCGCTGCCAGGGCTGCGGCACATCCAATTCAACCAGCGGCTGAATATCCACTCCATTTGAGATGCCTGCCGGATCGTCGGTAAAGCAGACAAATCGAAACTGACGCCGTAAATTTCTCTGCACACAGCGATAGAGCTGATTGACATACTCTGGTCCATATTTATTGCCCCACTTCAGGGTCAGAATGTTCACTGCCATCGATTTCATGCTCATGTTCATTTTTATGTGCCTGGCCGACCACGCAAGCGGCGTCAGTCAGTCCAGTGGACTGATGCCCACTTCGCTGCGCGGCAGAATCGGCGAGGATTCCAGTCGAATCGGCCATTAACGGCATCAGAAGGCTTCAGCGGACCATTGAATACCACAACCCGTGCAGATTTTGGCAGCATTGGCGGCACCACCAGCGACAGCGGATAAAACGGCCGCCGATGCTTGAAACTGGTCAGCCACTGGGACGGCCACCAATTCATCTTGTTTCCCAGTACGTGCGAGAGCCAATATTGCTCAAGACGGAATTGCTTTGTGATTTCAGGATCTTCGTTGAGCCGGTCGACAATAAACTGCATCGTATTCGCTTCGAATCGAAAGATCGATGAATTGCCGCCGAATTGTTTGCCCAGCAATTTATTGCGTATGACCTGAGTCATGGGCAGCCACTCTCTGCAGATGCAAAACTGCCCGGGTTTGTAGTCAACAAAACAATCCAGCGATCCGACAATAATCACATCCAGATCAAAATACAGGCAAGTCCCTTCCAATCCGCCGATGCCGCTTTGGAAGAGCTGCTGCTTCCTGCCATGCGAGAAATGTGAAATCGCCCGCTTGCTGACGGACTCAGGGATTGGATGCGTCTCGACTTCAGGCTTGATTCCGTCAATATTGTCCGTGAAACAGACAAACTTGAATTCTCTCGACAAATGACGCTTGACACCGCTGTAAAGGCGATTGACATACTCAGGCCCATATCTTTGGCCCCATTTGATCGTAATGACGTTTAGTGCCATGGTTTCAATCGAAAGCAACGCTGCTCGGCTGCTTGAACGATGCGCAGGCATGGGATCAGCCGCGCTCGGCATAATGCCGATAAAGCCAAATCAAGGACACACTGGCCGCCAGAGACGAAATCGCAGTGATGAAGAACGCAACCACGTAGCTTTCGGCAAGCAAAACCAGGCCTCCAAATAATGGCGGCATAACCGCGACACCGCCGTAAATTAGAAATTGTACTCCACCCGTGCGAGTGTGCGACTCGCCCGCTGGAGATTGGCTGGCAACCTCAGCTAGAAAAACACCGTTCCAGCCATGACTGCTGGCGCCGACTACGAAGCTGAACCCATACAGCATGACCTCGTTCCACTCGGCCGACACCGCAAACATGCACCCGATTGAGATGGCCGACACGACACCGATGACCGTCAGTGTGCTTTGCGCTGAAAGCCATTGGTCCGCAATTCCGCCCCAGGCAAGGCGGCCAAGTATCCCGCCGATATTGACAAACAAGAAGCAGACACCCGCTTCAACCAAAGTAAATCCTTGCTCAACTAAAAAGACCACAAAGAAACTGCTCACGCTGATCTGAACTCCGGCATAGGTGAATCCGACCATCGCGAAGCCGCGCAGCAGCGGAATTCGCAGCACCTCCTTCACAGGAGAGATGAACGCATCCCAAGACCAGGTGAAGCTCTCCTCAGTTTTCATATCAGCGAATTTCGGGCTCAGCATCTGCAACCAAATAATGGAGACAATGCCTATCGACGCAATCGTCATAATGCCAGCCTGCCAATTCCACTGCTCTGCAACCAGCGACACGATCAACGCTGCGGCTGCGCCGCCGACGGTCACTCCCGATTGCTTGATGGAAAAAAACAGAGAACGATTGCTGGCCTTGGTGGCTCGAAGCAGGATCGGGGCATTCGCTGGATTGATAGGTCCATAGGCAAGCCCCAGCAGCAAGGCGCACAAAAGCGTTGCCAGCGGCGAAGCCAATGTGAATGCGATCAGTCCAGCCATCGCACACAGTCCGGTATACTGGAGAATCCGAATTGGACCATATCTGACAATGAAACCGGCACAAAAACTGCCAGTGAACATCGCAACGAAATATACGAGACCCGTAAAGAAGCCTACGTAGGCAGCGCTGATGCCGATTTCTGGCGCCGAATCAGGCGCGCTTACAGCGACCGACAGAATCGACGCGCTGCCGACTGCCATGGTCAGCATCATTGACAGCGTGGCGTTCATCGCGCCTTGATTATCGCGCGCTTGAGTCATGAACCTGCTCGCTTGGACGTTGGAATTCAGGTTGGCTGCCGCGGGTTCAGCAGCCTAGCTGATCAGCCAGATCAATAAAACTGTCGGCAATGTAATCCCATGGCTCCTCGGCAGCCAAATCTAGGGTCTGCTGCGGACCATGTTCCAGCTGCCGCAATACAAAAGCAGTCTTGTAACCACACTGGCGAGCCGCTCTTAAATCTGAGTTGTGCGCTGCGACCAGCATACACTGACTGGCCGGAAGATCCAGCATTGCGGCGGACTTCAGGTAGGACTCAGCCTGGGGTTTGTAGTGGCCGATCACCTCAGCCCCCAGCACCATGTCCCACGGTAAACCAGCATTCTTGGCCATGTTGACAATCAGTGAGACATTGCCATTGGAGAGGGTCGCAATGATGAATTTGGATTTGAGGCGATTCAGTCCTTCGACTGAATCACACCACGGACGCAGGCGATGCCAGGCGCGGTTGAGTTTCTGCTTCGATTCGTCAGACAGCGAATGGATGCCGAATTCGCTCAGCAGACTCTCCAGATTTTCGTAATGCAGGGTGTCAAGCTTGACCCAGGAACGCTGGCCGCTTCGAACCTTCTCCATCGCAGGCTGATACCTCGCCCTCCAGCGATCTGCAAACTGATCGCCATCAACCGCGTCGAGCTCAGGAAAATTCCGCACTTCTGCGGCGATGCTTCCTCTCCAGTCCACCACGGTACCAAAGACATCAAACAATAATGCTCGTATATCGTTATTTTTCATCATGTGATTCAATTCGAATGCAGCTCATGCCACGCAAGGACCGGTGGATGAGGAAAACAGATCGGCTCTTTGCAGTCAAATCAGCAAAGCTGATATTATCGTATAATTTACACTCGCGGGCGATTAGCTCAGTGGGAGAGCGCTGCCTTCACACGGCAGAGGTCACTGGTTCAAGCCCAGTATCGCCCACCAGACTTCCATTGACTTGTATCTGCAGCTCTTGCACTCGGATCGATAAAACACAGCGGTTTCATATTGCCAGACCTGCTACGTACTGAGCTTGACTTGGTCATTTGCGGGACCGCAGCAGGCAACAAGTCGGCGCAGGCACGCGCATACTACGCTCATCCATCCAACAAATTCTGGCAGATTCTTTTTCAGACCGGATTAACCCCCGTCCAGTTATGTCCGCATGAATTTCGGCGACTGCTGGAATTTCGAATTGGTGTTACTGATCTTGCAAAATTCTCAAGCGGCCCGGACAGCAGTCTGAGTTCAGCATCGTTCGATGCAGATGCATTTCGTCAAAAAATCGAGCGTATTCAGCCTCGATTTGTCGCCTTTAACGGGAAAAAGTCTGCGAAAGTTTTCTTTGAATGCAAGCATATTGAATATGGAATGCAAAAACCGCGAATTGGCACAACTCAAATCTGGGTCGTACCCTCAACATCACCGCTTGCGGTGAGATACTGGCATCCAAAGCATTGGCAAGATTTAGCCAGCTGGATTCAATCCACGCTCAAGTAAGTCTGTATCGGCGACTTGTCAAATATGCGCGCCGAGTTATCTATGCAATAAAAGGGGCTTATATACTTAACTTGACGCATGCAAAATAGATCCATATATCGCTGAATATTAGAATTGATTTTCCAAATCACTCGATATTTTTCTTTATTTGAAAATTAATCGGCTGCAATTTGAGTTTTGTCAAGTTGAGTATATAAGCCCCCAATAAAAACATTGTTCGTGGCAGCCTGCTGAATCCGACTGGCTCGACATCAATCCAATTCACCGTTAAAATGAAGTGCGTTCAATTGAATTAATCAGCGAATACGCATAGCCAGTGAATTTCAATCGGCACTGATCTGGCGGCACAGATGCATAACAGCGATCAGCTGGAATTCAAACCTCCAAAACAAGGGATAAGGCAGCATGAAACAAGAAACAAAAACTCGACCTGTGATTTTTCTGGATATTGATGGCGTGTTGCAGCCATATAACAATCAGCGCCGGTTTGAGCATGATCGGCAAGCACTTCTGCGAGAGCTCGCCAAAAAGTACGACGATGATGTGTATCTGGGGATGGACGAATACGACATCGCTGCAATCTACTACGATTGGAACATAGAGGCGGTGGAAAAACTGCGCAGTCTATGCATGGATTATGGCGCAAGAATCGTTGTGAGCTCCGATTGGCGAAAATATCAGACGGTGGAGGGACTTAAGGCATTTTTTCGAATTCACGGTCTGCACTATTATGTCGCAGACAAGACGGATGAAAGAGACGAGGCGCCGCACTACCGAGCTGGAGAGGTTAAAGACTATCTTGACGCGCATCCGGAAATACAAAAATTCGTTATTATCGACGATAACTATCGAACCGAATTCAACGGCTTGTTTCCTGAGCAATTTGTCAACACGCACGATTACATGAAATTTGACGACGAAAAGCGCGCTCGCGATATTTTTGGTGAAGAATCCAAATTGAAGATGTGGGAGTTATAAATCATTGTTGCAATATTTGAAGCTACTTCGCGATCCGCAAAGATTTCGCAGAAGCCCGCAAGTTGAGGTAATTTCCCAATAAAATCGCTGCGCTGCCTGCCACAGTCGCCAATTCGATTGATTCACCATAAAGCCAGGCGCCGATCACTGCAATCATCGGCAAACGCAGGAATTCCATCGGCGCGACCGTAATGACCTCCGCAAGCATAAACGCCCGCGCCATACAGTAGTGCGCAGTCATCACACCCGCCGTAATCACCACGATGAGCAGCAGATTTTCGACACTGGGCCATGACAATGAACCGCTGCTCAAAACCAGTACGGTCGAAATCGGCAGCTGCAGCCACGCCATATAAAACAAGATACACAGCGGACTTTCAGTTCGAGTGAGTTTGCGAGTGCCCAGCATTGCTCCGGCAAAACCCATGGCACCGATCAGCATCGCTACAGCGCCCAATTCAACTTCAAAATCGAACGGCTGCACAATCATGAGCACACCGGCAAATCCGATCAGGATGTAAGCGACTTTATCGAGCGTCAGCTTTTCCTGCAGTACAAGCGGGCCGAACAAGGCCACCCAGATCGGCACCGTAAACTCAAGCGCGAATACATGTGCAAGAGGAATGGTTGCGATGGCAAAAAACCACCCGAACTGTCCAACAAAATGTACGCAGTTGCGTATGGCATGCGTACCGATTTTATGCGTTTGAACTTGGGCTAGACCGCGGCTTGAAGACACGACAATAAGCGTTGTGAGGGCAATCGCGACCAACGAGCGAAAAAACAATATAGTCGGCGTGTCATGCTCAAACGATACCTGTCTCGTCGCGACAGCGACAATCGTGTAGCTCACGAGCGTACCCGCCATCCAGGCGAACGCTTTAATCAACGATGCAGATCTCCGGTAATCGTGCGATTAGAATCACTTCGCAGCCGTTCCGGTCGATTTAAACCTGCCTCCAGTTCATATTGACGCTTAAGCTCAAGCCGGACAAGATGCGTCTCAGCACACGGTTAAAGAGGATGACTGCGCGCCCAAAACAACTAATTCGAGTCCGAGAACTAATACGATACCTGGCCCGTCATACCCGGCACAACAGCCCCCGTCTGATCTTGGAATCCAAATTCAGCCCAATACTTCATGCCGTCTTTGTGCTTGCGGTAGTAGAAGGATGACCTTTCGCTCTCAATGCCATATAAAACACCGTTTACGGTGATTTGGCTTGGCAGTCCAGATTGCTTTAGCTGAAGCCAGGTCGCTAAATCTAATTCAGATTTTAGAACAAACTGTCCGGCACTCGCCAGCCGCATCAGCGGACGCTTTCTTGCATCCGCTTTGACATTCATTCCGACGTGTATTTTTCGCATGGTCACAACCGCATCAAAGGGCGCCTTGATTTTGGTCTGGCTCAATTGGCGCTGCGCGATTTGCAGCAGCGACTGTGCGGCAGACAGCTTCAAGCGGTGCATATTCAGCGCGTCCTGCGTTGCTTCATAGGCCAAAAGTGACATCGAGCCGCGATCGAACAATTCAGTATCGCGCTCATACTGCGCCTCAATCGATTTGAGCTCGATTCGCATTCGATCTACATCACTTTTTCGAGCCGCGACCAATGCGGTTTGACTCGTCGAATCCATCTCTGCCAGCAGTGTCCCGCTGGGAACGGCATCGCCTGTATTCGCGTGAACATGCAAAACCTCGCCATCATGGAGAACATGAACCGGAAAATACATAAGATGATCGACCGTTCCGGTCAACTCCTCGGCTTTGATTTGAATAACAAAAAAAAGCATGCTGGATACAGTAAAGATTTTTGCAATAGCACTGATGTTGGGCATGATGCATCACCGACAGCGGATCAAATTCACTTTCGCAATTTGATTTTACTTGATTGATAGATAGGAAAAGTTTTTCTGGACCGGATGATTGGTTGCGAGACCTGACCATTCATACTTTCGCGTCACTAATTTTCATCTTGAGATATTGGTAAGCATTTCGTCAAGCCATGATATTCAGCTTGACGAAATGCTTACATGTTTCAAGGATCGTTGGAGCCATTTCTATTGTCATCCGGCAAATCCGCTATAAATCCAGAAAGTAATATCAATAACGACCAAATCAGGGGGCAATATGGTGAAAAAACAGGCAATGATCGTAAAGTTACCATAATTTCAAAGCGAGTTATCTCCATTGATGCCAACGAATTATTTCAATCTCCCGAGGTAATAAAGTTCATGGAGGATATGGCGCATATGGCGCAACTGGAAAAATTTTGAAACACCTGTGATGAAGTCAAAATCTACAAACAATGGAAATGAATCAAATTGTTAGCAGCCCATGCTCTGATATGTTTTGACCTGTTCCGACGTTTACATTTGCACTGCTATATTATGACATTTGCTGAGTCAAAGATTGGCGGCAGGATCGAGGCACGACACGGGCTCGACAAACTGACATGCGTGGGTTGGATGCCACATTTCCCTGTTTCGTCATGGGTCTTCCTCACTCTAATATCGCGGGCTGTCGACCGCACCGGTGCGGTCGGACCGGCATAGAGCATGTCGAGGATTGCCATTCGATCCCGCCATCAGTCATGAAGCGTCTTCAGACAGCCGGTTCAATTCATGGCAGCCGATGTCCCAGACAAGGCCGGCGAGTTCCCTGGCAATGGCGGCGACAGCGGTTTTGCTGCTTTTCGCGCTGCGCACAAATTGCAGAATGCGCCGCACGGCGCGGCTGCCGGTTTTGGTGATGGCGCCGCTGCGCCTTCGACTGCCACTGCTGTGCCCGCTCGGCGCCAGACCCAGATACGACATCAATTGCGGCGCGCTGGCAAAGCGTCTCAAGTCTCCGATCCCGGCCGCAATGGTGACCGCGCCGAGATGATCAATGCCGCGCAAGGCGCGCAGGGAATCAATGACAGCGCTCCATTGCCACTGGCTGGCTTCGCGTTTCAGCTCGCAGTCCAGCTCAGCCAAGCGCTGCTCTTGGCTTTGCAGCGGGCTCAAGGCGGCGGCCAGTGCAATCTGCTGCGCGGCGGCGGGGAACTTCAGATCCTTGAGCCGCACCCGATGTGCCTGCGTCCACTTGCTGCGGGTCCAGCTATGTCCGTTGCGCAACACAAAGCGGCTCAGCTGCTGGCGCTGCTTTTGAAGGCGCACTCGCAAGTCGTCGCGCAGCCGCACCAGATCGCGCAGCGACTCTGGCACCTCATCCGGTACCGCGGCCTCGCTCAACAGCCCCGTCAGCGACAGCCTTGCCAGCTGACGCGCATCGCGGCGATCGGTCTTGACCCGATCACCGGGCCGCCTGGGAATCAAAGACGGCACCGCCGCCGAACATTCATATCCTGCCTGCCGAAGGCTTCGCCACAGCACACAGCCGCAGGGACCCGCCTCATAGACAACGCGGGCCTTGGCGCCGAATTGCTGCTCAATCCGTTTGGCCAGCCTGACAGCGCTCAGCGGACTGCTCGCGATTGTGCCGCAGTCAGCCAGCTCCGCTTCGCTGAGATATCGCACCGCCACTGCCGCGGCAATGCTGTCTTTGTGAACATCCAGCCCAATGTGAGCCGCATGAGCTTGAACCTTGTAATCCTGCATGCCTGCTCCTCCAGAGTATTTGTCAGACATACATGCATGCTGCTATACATGCACAGCCAACTTTGTGGGGAACAGGTCAAAACATAGGGTCTAAGATAACTTGCCTCTGAACACTGTTTTAACGCATTATTCACACTAATCAAGAACTTGAGTATCAACAGAATCTGAGAACTATGCCGATTCCTGTCATCGCCATAGCCGCGCAAAATCAACCGCTCTCGGGACCGGCTGCTGTTCGTTATGGATACAGTGTCAATTCAAAAGTCTGAACACAACGAATGAGTCTGCGCACAAGCGAAACACATAAATTTTCGAGACAAACGAAAATAATGAAACGCCAACGCTGAAATCAGCTATACTTTAACCATACAACCCCTGAGGGTTTAGACCGCAGGGTGCGGGGTCTCTATTGTCTTGAGACCCCTGCTTTTTTATTATGCGGACCTACGTCTACGTCGACGGCTTTAAACCTATATTATCGCGCCCTTAAAGGCACGTCATACAAATGGCTTGATCTTTCGGGTTTGTTTTGCGATATCCTCAAGCCGCATCATGATATAGATAAAATCAAATACTTTACCGCTAGAGTCAATTCACGCCCAGGTGGCGGACCCAAACCGCAGCGACAGGACCTATACATTCGCGGACTGCAGGCGCACTGCAAAACCGTTGAAATGGTTTTCGGTCACTTTCTTACCCACTCAGTACAGGCTCGACTTGCCAATCCAGAGGGTGATCGAAAGTTTGTTGAAATTTTAAAAACTGAAGAAAAGGGGTCTGATGTCAATCTTGCCGTACATTTGTTAGACGATGGATGGCGAAATTTATACGATTGTGCAGTTTTGGTAACTAATGACAGCGACATATCTGAGGCGATGCGTCTCGTGAAACAATTACCCAACAACAAGTTGCTTGGACTCCTAACGCCTGGAAAAGGAAATCCATCTCAGAAATTGCTGCGCCATGCTGATTTTCATCGGCGTATTCGTGAAAATGCATTGAGGAATAATCAACTTCCATTACAAATACCCGGAACTCAATATACCAAACCTAGCAACTGGTAGAGATTTATCCAAAAATTCTAGTTGCAGTAATGGATGGGAAGCAGGCTGGAAAGCTTATTGCAGTAAGTTCCGGCTGTACGCTTAAATGTTTCTTCGCAAACGATCAGTGACATCTATGAAAATCCTTTTCTTGGCGCAGGATTGCTGACGACATTGCGCTTCATGACAGAGAATGAACTTAGGGTTGCCATGCCTCTAAGATACAGCCATGACACAAAACGGCAAGGCATATAGGCTTGATTATCTGAAGCGCAATCAGCACTGAACGAAACAACATCCTAACCAGTATTCGAGCGCACTTACGAATTCCGAACAAAAACAAGTTCGATACCGGTTTGAATGTTCCGTTCCGGCTGAACTGCCGCTTCGAACTACTGCTTTGAGTCCGTTTTCACCATACTATCCGTCATATATGAATCTCAGAAAGCCCCGTCTGCTCAAATATCACATCAAGCTCGCCGCTACTCGGCATAAACGGATAATCACGGTATTCCTCGCCCGGGCGATAAGAGCCATAAGGCCGATTGCATGCCATCACGCCGTGACGATCAGGACACCCATTGGTCATAAATGCCAGGCCATCAGCAAAAGACCGCTGCGCAATCTCTTCTGGCAGATCTACCCCCGCTAATCCGCCGCAATCATCATATTGCAATGCAGACGGCGGCAAATCATACTTCTCAATCAAGTTTTTGACATACTGAATTCTGCGCCAGCGCACCAGCGGCGCGCGCGGTATATTCTGCATCTGCGTCCCTGGTTCTGGATTGAATGAAAAAAGATACCCGGCAATCTGCTCTGACTTGAGCTGAAAAATCAAATCCAGCATCTCCTTGTCAGTTTCGCCCAGACCGACAATCAGATGGCAATTGACTTTCATCGGTCCGTAAATCCTGCGAGCGTGACGGACAATTTCCCAATGCTGATCCCATTGGTGCGGCCCTTTGGCCAGCTTGCCCCGGGTGCGCGAGAAAACATCCTCTGTTACTGCATCCAGCCCGACACCGATAATATCCACCCCCGACGCCTTGATCGCATGCAGCGAATCCACATCCAGCAAAGTTGCCGTGACTAGCGCTGAAATCGGCACTTGCGGCGCTGCCTTGTGCACCCGTGATGACATCTCAATGAGATCATCAGTCGCCCGGTGATCCTGAACCTGCGCGATGCAAACTCGGCCAACTGTAGCGACACTCTCTTTTTCAGCAATCTTGTCAGCCACCCGATCCGTCTCGAACAGCGGCCAGTCGACCCGGATAAAGCTGTTGTCCTCTGCCAAACCCGGACGCTCACGCGCCAGGCCGCAATAGGAGCAGTTGGCCGCGCAGCCATGCGGATAATTCTGCAGCAGATTGATGCAATTGCAGCTGCAGCCGTTGATCTTGCCGGGCGACAGTCCCAGTTCAATCGCAGCCGCAACACTGATGCGAACATAATCGGGACTGATTTGAAAATACTGATCCTGCAGTTTCGCTGGAATTCCTGTCGTAGCCATAGTCTAACCTGATATGATGGTTGCTGATTATCCTTGAGTTCCTATCTTTGAATTGCTCACCAATTCACGCCGCAGCATGCATTGACAAACTGCGGCACCAAGCCTCGCTCACGCGCATACTCAACCACCCCGTCGGCCGGATAGGCAATGCCATTCAGACCGGTATTGATGGCCGCGCGATCGATGTGCAGTTTTGTGCGACCCAAGGGTCTGGCGCAGCCTAGCATCACCGGCCGATCGGCAATCGTCCGCCTTGCGTGCGCAAAAAATTCTGTGACTTCTGCAATCGATGGCGGCTTGACAGCCGCCATCGGTGTTCCGGACAAGGGCATCAGAACAACCAGCACAAGAACTTTAAGGGCATGCCGTGAAATCATATCAAGTGCAGTGCGCTCGCCGCGCATGCGCCCCCAGTGCAAGCCCATCACGATGTGCGGCACACAGGGCACTGCATGGCGCTGCAGCCGTTCCAGCACCGCCTCGTACTCTTTGACCGTTGTTTTAAGGTGGTAGACATCGCGTATGGTGGCATCGTCACCGATAACATCGATCATCGCGCCGTCGATGCCGACCTCAGCCAATCCCGCACAGGTCTGGTCATCCGGCAAACCGGGATGAACTCGAATAACGAGTCCGAGCTGCTGACGAATTCTGATCATGTCAGGAATATGCTTTTTCAGCGGCACCTTTCCTTCTCGGTCGCTGCCACCGGAGATCAGTATGCCGCGAGCACCCTGGTCATGCAGCCTGGATGCGAGCTCATACAATGAGTCGCGGCTCGCGCTCAGATCTTTCATGCCCTTGAGCACACCGGTCTTGCAATGCTCGCAGTTCAGTGCGCAGGC
>CBDAUJ010000005.1:0-235913 GCA_965200545.1 Arenicellales bacterium
GCTCGACGAATCTCAACATTGCGGCGTTTCGCCTGTTCTGCCAGCAGGCAGCGGCCCTCGCCCAGGTGCTTCGGACAGCTCGAAAGGGTTGCATTGTCATGGTTCAGACACATGTTAGACTCAGGGGCTTTTATCCCGAAGGACGCAGTCCGAAGGGATAAAAGCCCCTGCGCCAAAAAAAATCGGGCAGCATCATGCGTATTGCTATCAACAAAACGCATAGGAGGCTGCCCGATGCAAATCATTCATTTGCACCAGGATTTTACCGTGCCAGCAAAGCCGCTGCCGAACTTTCCGCTGACGCCAGGCAACGCTGGCGACAGCTGAGCCTGTACCAGCAGCTGCGCCGCGAAGGCTGCTGCGAAGCCGCCGCCCTTGAAGCGGCGGGCTTGAAACGATCGACTTGCTGCCGCTGGCTGGCGTGCGTGAATCAATCCGGGCCGCGGGGTCTGGAATTCAAAAGCCGCCGGCCGCGGCGAGTGCGCCGGCGGCAGCGGGATCGAAAGACCCGGCAGACCGTCCTCAGCATCCGCCGGCGCCATCCTTTGCGGGGCCGTGCCAAGATCTGCCGGGCGCTGCAGCGAGAGCACGGCATTGAGCTCAGTGAGAGCGCCGTCGGGCACCGGCTCAGCGATCTCATCAAGCGCAATAAAATCCTGCCAGCCGCCTTGTGCCAGGGGCGCACTCGGCCTGAACGGCCGCGACCGCTCAACCGCCATGCCAAAGCGCTGGAAAAAGGCCAGTCAAGCGCAGCAGCCCGGCCAGATGGTCCCGATTGATCACATGAGTGTATCAGCGCCAGCGGCTTTAGGATCAAGGCATTCAAAGCCGTTTGCCCGCACAGCCGGCTTTGCCTCATGCGCGCCTGTTCCAGCGCCACAGCCGTTTGTGCAGCACGCTTTCTGGACTGCTTGACTCAACAGGCACCGTTTCAGATCGAATCGATCCAGGCTGATGGGGGCTCAGAATTCATGGCCGATTCTGACAGGGCCTGTGAAAAACGAGGCATCCTGCTTTATGTGCTGCCACCGAAATCCCCCCAGCTGAACGGCTGTGCCGAACGCGCCAGCGGCGCCTCTCGCTATGAGTTCTATCCGCTCTGCCCGGGCGACTTGAATGGCGGCGCACTGAATGTGGAACTTAAACAATACCAGCACCATTGCAATGCTTGCCGACCCCATCAGGCACTCGGACAGCAAACACCCATGGAACACTATAAAATGCACCATCAATCCACCGCATTGGCTGCCTGATCGGTCTCATATGTACTGAACCAGGACACATTGCTCGTGACACCCAGCTTGTATGATAAAATCCTCATCGGCCTTGTACTCCTATGGCAAGTTCTGTCTTTCACCCGACGGGTGAAAGACAGGGGTTTGGAAAATCCATATTGTACAAGGCTTTCCTATCAAAGTACAGTGGCAACTTGCCGATCAAGGTGGTGGCATCCCATTTACCCGGCTGTTGTTTGTTGATATTTGATTATCCCGGAACTGTAATTTGGCTGAGTTGATAAATGTAATGGTCTCCGAAAATTCAGCAAATTTTGAATATTACAAGGAAATTACAGCGAATACAAGAAGCGACATGCTACTACGAATTGCATATGTTTGCCATTGCTCAGATAACAATCTTCCATTTTCGCTTGGACGAAAGTTTGTCCTTCCATAAGAAGGCAATACGCATGGTTTTTCAATCAAGATTTGCTTTGTTCCAATTTTCCCAATTCTTCATAGACAGATGTTCTTTTTTGAAGCGTTTATGAATATTTGGATACGGGTTTTGATTCGGGAAGAATTTCCACTCTAACTTTTGCAGTCGTTTATTGACTGAACGATGCAATTTTCTTACTCCTGTCATTTCTCGCAGCGGGTCAAGAACATGTCTATCGTCTCCAATATGTCGAACATACCTCTTTTTTAGCCATACGAGACGGTAGCCTAAGTCAAGATGAGTTTTCGAAACCACGCCTTCCGACGACTTTACTCCTAGGTCTGCATATGGGCCGACAATCCGATATTCCCGCATTCTAGTCAGACCAGGCGCGAACAAAAATCCTGTATACGGTGAACTAGTGATCGAACTGCCAACATAACAGGACTCTCCATTTGGGGTAGTAATCTCGCCGGCATACTGTTTACTCACTTTGCTTAAGCCTGTGATCATGCATTTGGAACAACTATCGTACGCATGAATCACGTCGAAAGTTTTAGCAATAAACCCTCCAGAAATAAATTCCCAATCATCTTCACATGCAAAAACGTATTCGGTCTCCATTTTGGAGTAAATATGATCAAGCGACCGAATTTGCCCTATAGACTTTTTGTTTACAGTTAGGTCGATTTGAATTCCACGGCTAACGAAGCGATCTACAACATTTTCTATTGATCGATCTCCGCTATCGTCAATAATTACAAGTTTTGCTATTGGGCCAATCAAGTTTGGAAACAAAGATGTCAACGTTCTTTGCAGCAAATCAAATCGACCGCATGAGGTAATCGCAACCGTATACGGTTCGATTATTGATTTTTTCATTCGAAAATCTTGAGTCTAAATTGCTTGGCAGACAGAGTCTGCATAATGGTTTATGCAGTCAGAGACATTATCTCAAGTTTCGGAGGTTGAGATCGCTGATTTCAGTTTTTAGTGAGCACATCCAAACTTTGTGAATGCTGGAAGATTCGCTGATTACGCGTAACTGTTCAGGTATTGGATACCCTGAATTATAAGGTGCGGCCTGCAGCGGCATTGATGAATGGCGCAAGGCTTGGAGTCGCGGCGGCGGAAGCCGCCGAAGATTTTCTGCATCAGTTTCACGAACCGGAAATCGGTCTCTGCCTGGTTGTTCGAAAACGGCACGGCGGGGTCTTGCAGAAAGAGCAGGCAGGCGTCTTTGCTGCGCGCCAGTCGCAGCGCCAGATTGTGTCCCTTGCGGCGCTTCTTGCGCCCGCGCCGGCCGGACTGCAGCGGCACCTGCGCCTCGTGAAATGCAATCGCATCGGCGAGGATGCGGTCCCAGAGCCGGGAGCACAGCTGGATCTTGTCGGCATCCGCCGCGGTGCCGCGGTCTTGCGCCCGGCGCTGGAGCCGCCAGGCCCGCTCCAGCAGCCGGCGCATCCGTCCTGCCCACCGCTCGCCGTCAAGCTGCTCGGCCGCGGCCAGCTCGCGCAGATGGTGCGCATTGCAGCTGGCATGGGTGACACCCTCCAGCCGGGCATGCGAGCTGCAGTCATCATGCACGGCGGTGCCGGTGCAGCGGCTTTGGCTCAAGCGCAGGGCGGTGAGCAGGCGGGTCGAGCGCACATGCACCCAGCGCAGGGCGGCGCCCACCCGCAGGCCCGTCTCATCGAGATGCTTGAGCGGCGTCCGGATGCGGACTGCCTCGCCAATGGTGTGCGCCAGCGGCTGCATGCGCTCGCCGGCGCGGCGGCACATGGCGGCCGCGGTGCCGGTCGACAGCGACACGCCGAACAGGTCGCGGCACGCCTGTGCCGTGCGCTCCAGCGGAATGAACTGCGCGTGATGCAGGCAGCTGACATATGCGCTGAGGCGCTCGCCATACTGGACCGGGGCCTTGAC
Source organism: Arenicellales bacterium (assembly GCA_965200545.1). GTDB lineage: Bacteria > Pseudomonadota > Gammaproteobacteria > Arenicellales > JAJDZL01 > JAJDZL01. Next base: position 3,583 of record CBDAUJ010000005.1, read on the forward strand.
GTACCGCGGAAACCGCGCCCGGGTGCGGCGCTCACAGGCGCCGGCAGGTCAAACACCTGGCGGCGGATGTATGAGTCTCTTTCGTGTGACACGCCGCTGGCGCCGCAGCGCCCGCAATGCTCGGGATAATGGTCGACCACCGCGTCGGGCTTTGTGACCTGGCGCAGGCTGGCGGTGCGCCTCTCACCCGGGCTGGCTTTTCTCAGCCCGTCGCTGGACGGCGACTTGGAGCTGTTCTCGCTGTCCAGCGCAGCGCTGTGCTCCAGCTCCCCGAGGCGGTCGCGAAGACGCGCATTGTCGGATTCCAGTTCCGCCGCGCACCCGTGCACCAGTTCTACCGGATAGGGGCACGAGAAGGCGGCCAGCGCCCGCTCGTCCAGATCAATGCCGATCAACCGCAGCGCCGGCGCCTTGCGCTGCATCAGGCAGCCGCCGCCCAGATGCGACTCAATATAGACCGCATGGGCCGGCTGCATCGCCAGCAGCGCCTGGCACAGCCCGGCAGTCGCCTTGCTGCCAAAATAGCCCATTCATTCGCCCCGCAGTGAAATCATGGGCCTATTGTGACCGATTGCAACTACAATGTCAAGCCCTGAATCGGTAATTTGATACCTGAATAGTTACCGAAATTTGACATTGAATCATCAGATATCCTGTTCATTTCTCTCATTGCAAAGATGTTTCGAAAACGCAACACATGAAAAACTCATGACCGGCACAGAATGAGCGATTCTGCCTGCTTTCCAGCTGAATTCTGAGGTGTTTTGAAACCGACTGAGTATCCCCTCAGCGGTTCTGGCCGAGGCCAGCTGGTACGGTTCTATCCGCGCGGGCTGGAGTTCGGAAAGCGGCAAGAAATCCGCCCCAACGGGCGCGGGTGTTCACCAGTTCGGATCGCGCTGGGGCATCAAGGGCACCAGCGAGGTGTCGGACGGCCTGAGCGCAGTCTACAAGTTCGAGACCCGTATCAAAGAAGACGACAATCAAGATACCGCCCAGCTTTATGCCGGTCTGTCGGGCGGCTTCGGCACAGTGTCACTGGGCGAGCTGCCAGCTGCCGCCAACAACCATGTCGGTTTTGTTGACAACTCAGCTCTGCTGGGCGGCAATGCCAGTTTGCTTGAGACCTTTACGGGCGACACTGTTTCCTATGCGTCACCCAGCATCGGGGGCTTCAGCTTCCAGGTTGACGCGCAGGGCGACCGCAGCGGCGCGCAGGACAAAGATGTCGATTCAGCGCAGTTCGGCGCAACGATGCAGCTTGGCGAGAGCGGCAAGGTTGGAATCGGCTACATTGACCGGGCAACGAAAGGCAAGGATAACCCAACAGCCAAAAAGGATCCAGGTCATTATAAGGATGGTGCTTTATGCCCCAGTCCCAATGATGATGGCTGCGAGTACAGCGCAGGAAACGCAGCGGACGCTGAAGCGCATTTAGACGATGACCGAACCGCAATGATCGCCGGTCATTACTCGATCGGCGGCCTGGGGCTGCATCTTGGCTATGGCCAGCGCAAGTGGGATACCGATTCCAAAACTGGCGTATGGGATGAGGAGAAGGATGATTATGCCAAAGGTCTTATTGGCGAAGATCTGCTTGACAAAAAGCAGAAAACAACCTTCTTCGGCCTGGCCGGCGGCATCGGTGATACCGGCGTAGGCTTCTTTTTGCAGGTTGAAAGCACCAAGACTAATTCAAACAAGGTCACTTCTTCGCGTAAAGATGATTACGATGCTTTCAAAGGTGTAGAAGGCAAATATGAATTCAATAAAACTGGTTACCAAGTTACAGTAGTTACAGCTGGTACTACACCTACGGATACAGCAGCAACCCGCAGAGCGGCGGCAAAAGCTGCATTGGATGCTGCTGGAATTCGGTATAGGCAACCTACCCTAACTACAAACACCTTTACACTATTGCCCGCCGGCGCTGAATGGAATTCGGCAACTGTAACTGAGATTGGCTGGAACGATGCTGAGGGCAGATCAACAACCACTGTCGCCGAGGTAGCTATTGACACTGATTCCGATGACTACAAGCGCGGATCGGCCAAGTCAAGCGAAAAGAATACGCCTTTTGTGCTTGGCCTGTCGCGCAGTCTTGGCGGCGGGGCTTCAATCCACCTGGAGCATGCCAACACGGATAATGACGCAAGTCACAATCAAACCGCTCTGATTCTGAAGGTCGATTTCTAAGACCGCTGTATCGTAATGGTTTGACACAAAGCGGCACGGCTTCGGCTGTGCCGCTTTTTTTGTGTGCCAGCGGAAATCCCGCTGTTCGAGTTCGCTGATTTGCATGGCTTGCCAAGGAACGTCTTGCTGGCGGCGGAGCGCTGCATGCTGAACTGTATAGGGATGACGGCGATACAGCAATGAATATCTATGAGATATCCCCCTGCATCAATCCAAATAGCGCAGCTTATCTTTCAATATTTCATGGCAAAGCACATCAACAAAAGAGGCGCCTCAGCGCCTCTTTTCTTGATCCGCAGAAGTTGAAATCAGAAGTCGACCCTCAGTCCCAGAGCGCTGGAGGACTTCTCATTGTCCATATCGGGATTATGGTGCTCAAAATACACGATCGCGCCGCCGCCGAGGTTCCGAGACAGTCCCAGCGTCCATGGCGAGTGCTTGTTCTTGCCGCGGCTGGTCAGATGGAAAGGCGTATCGGCATCCAAAGCGTCATCGTCGCCCCTGTTGGTGCTGAGTTCCCTGCCGCTGGTCTTCTTGCTCTGAAAACTCACGTTGAAAGCCATCCCGGTATCGCCCAGCCCGCCGGAGGCGCCAGCGTAGATCGTATCGGTTTTTTTGGTCTCGTTGAATGTCTGATTGTTACCGGTTCCATCACCATCGGTGTCAAGAGTCACCCGATTGTCGTGCTTGTGCTGTCCCATGCCCAGATGCAGGGCAACGCCGCCGATCGTGTACTCGCCCATCAGGTAGGCTTTGGTGTTTTTCTCATGCTTGATCGTGTCATTGTCAATGTAGGCCATGGCTACCTTTCCATTGCTGCCCAGAGCCAAAGTGGCGGCAAACTGACCCGAGTCAATGCTTTTGTCCTCAACACTGTTTTCCGCGGCCGCAGCGGCCGGACGCGGGCCATTGTCAACTATAGTCCCGACAGCATTCGCATCGTTACCTATGATGATCACTGCCTCCTTGTTGCTCATGCCGCTGCCTTTGTTGCCCTGGATGTCAGCCTGGAAGCTCACGCTGCCGACCGACACCGCATAGGAGACCGTGTTGCTCGTGCGCGCGGTGAAGTCGCCGCCGCCATAGACATTTCCAATATCCTGGATGCCGCCGATGTGGTTGTAGCTGGCGCTCCAGAGGCGGCCAGCCGTGATTGTGCCGAATCCGCCCGAGAGTCCAGCGAAAGACAAGCCATTTTCCTTGTCCGCGGCGGTGGAGCCGTCAAACCGCATTTCATACTGATAGACAGCCGTCAGCCCCTCTGAGATATCGCTGGAGCCCTTGATCCCCCATCGCGAGCCGTTGTCCGACAGTCCGGATGTATTCTTGTCTTTTTGGTCATCGCTTGCAGGACTTGACTGCCATATCACATTGACCCGCCCGTACCAGCTGGCCTCGGCCAGAACCGCTGAGGGGATACTCAGTCGGTTTCAAAACACCTCAGAATTCAGCTGGAAAGCAGGCAGAATCGCTCATTCTGTGCCGGTCATGAGTTTTTCATGTGTTGCGTTTTCGAAACATCTTTGCAATGAGAGAAATGAACAGGATATCTGATGATTCAATGTCAAATTTCGGTAACTATTCAGGTATCAAATTACCGATTCAGGGCTTGACATTGTAGTTGCAATCGGTCACAATAGGCCCATGATTTCACTGCGGGGCGAATGAATGGGCTATTTTGGCAGCAAGGCGACTGCCGGGCTGTGCCAGGCGCTGCTGGCGATGCAGCCGGCCCATGCGGTCTATATTGAGTCGCATCTGGGCGGCGGCTGCCTGATGCAGCGCAAGGCGCCGGCGCTGCGGTTGATCGGCATTGATCTGGACGAGCGGGCGCTGGCCGCCTTCTCGTGCCCCTATCCGGTAGAACTGGTGCACGGGTGCGCGGCGGAACTGGAATCCGACAATGCGCGTCTTCGCGACCGCCTCGGGGAGCTGGAGCACAGCGCTGCGCTGGACAGCGAGAACAGCTCCAAGTCGCCGTCCAGCGACGGGCTGAGAAAAGCCAGCCCGGGTGAGAGGCGCACCGCCAGCCTGCGCCAGGTCACAAAGCCCGACGCGGTGGTCGACCATTATCCCGAGCATTGCGGGCGCTGCGGCGCCAGCGGCGTGTCACACGAAAGAGACTCATACATCCGCCGCCAGGTGTTTGACCTGCCGGCGCCTGTGAGCGCCGCACCCGGGCGCGGTTTCCGCGGTACGTCAAGGCCCCGGTCCAGTATGGCGAGCGCCTCAGCGCATATGTCAGCTGCCTGCATCACGCGCAGTTCATTCCGCTGGAGCGCACGGCACAGGCGTGCCGCGACCTGTTCGGCGTGTCGCTGTCGACCGGCACCGCGGCCGCCATGTGCCGCCGCGCCGGCGAGCGCATGCAGCCGCTGGCGCACACCATTGGCGAGGCAGTCCGCATCCGGACGCCGCTCAAGCATCTCGATGAGACGGGCCTGCGGGTGGGCGCCGCCCTGCGCTGGGTGCATGTGCGCTCGACCCGCCTGCTCACCGCCCTGCGCTTGAGCCAAAGCCGCTGCACCGGCACCGCCGTGCATGATGACTGCAGCTCGCATGCCCGGCTGGAGGGTGTCACCCATGCCAGCTGCAATGCGCACCATCTGCGCGAGCTGGCCGCGGCCGAGCAGCTTGACGGCGAGCGGTGGGCAGGACGGATGCGCCGGCTGCTGGAGCGGGCCTGGCGGCTCCAGCGCCGGGCGCAAGACCGCGGCACCGCGGCGGATGCCGACAAGATCCAGCTGTGCTCCCGGCTCTGGGACCGCATCCTCGCCGATGCGATTGCATTTCACGAGGCGCAGGTGCCGCTGCAGTCCGGCCGGCGCGGGCGCAAGAAGCGCCGCAAGGGACACAATCTGGCGCTGCGACTGGCGCGCAGCAAAGACGCCTGCCTGCTCTTTCTGCAAGACCCCGCCGTGCCGTTTTCGAACAACCAGGCAGAGACCGATTTCCGGTTCGTGAAACTGATGCAGAAAATCTTCGGCGGCTTCCGCCGCCGCGACTCCAAGCCTTGCGCCATTCATCAATGCCGCTGCAGGCCGCACCTTATAATTCAGGGTATCCAATACCTGAACAGTTACGCGTAATCAGCGAATCTTCCAGCATTCACAAAGTTTGGATGTGCTCACTAAAAACTGAAATCAGCGATCTCAACCTCCGAAACTTGAGATAATGTCTCTGACTGCATAAACCATTATGCAGACTCTGTCTGCCAAGCAATTTAGACTCAAGATTTTCGAATGAAAAAATCAATAATCGAACCGTATACGGTTGCGATTACCTCATGCGGTCGATTTGATTTGCTGCAAAGAACGTTGACATCTTTGTTTCCAAACTTGATTGGCCCAATAGCAAAACTTGTAATTATTGACGATAGCGGAGATCGATCAATAGAAAATGTTGTAGATCGCTTCGTTAGCCGTGGAATTCAAATCGACCTAACTGTAAACAAAAAGTCTATAGGGCAAATTCGGTCGCTTGATCATATTTACTCCAAAATGGAGACCGAATACGTTTTTGCATGTGAAGATGATTGGGAATTTATTTCTGGAGGGTTTATTGCTAAAACTTTCGACGTGATTCATGCGTACGATAGTTGTTCCAAATGCATGATCACAGGCTTAAGCAAAGTGAGTAAACAGTATGCCGGCGAGATTACTACCCCAAATGGAGAGTCCTGTTATGTTGGCAGTTCGATCACTAGTTCACCGTATACAGGATTTTTGTTCGCGCCTGGTCTGACTAGAATGCGGGAATATCGGATTGTCGGCCCATATGCAGACCTAGGAGTAAAGTCGTCGGAAGGCGTGGTTTCGAAAACTCATCTTGACTTAGGCTACCGTCTCGTATGGCTAAAAAAGAGGTATGTTCGACATATTGGAGACGATAGACATGTTCTTGACCCGCTGCGAGAAATGACAGGAGTAAGAAAATTGCATCGTTCAGTCAATAAACGACTGCAAAAGTTAGAGTGGAAATTCTTCCCGAATCAAAACCCGTATCCAAATATTCATAAACGCTTCAAAAAAGAACATCTGTCTATGAAGAATTGGGAAAATTGGAACAAAGCAAATCTTGATTGAAAAACCATGCGTATTGCCTTCTTATGGAAGGACAAACTTTCGTCCAAGCGAAAATGGAAGATTGTTATCTGAGCAATGGCAAACATATGCAATTCGTAGTAGCATGTCGCTTCTTGTATTCGCTGTAATTTCCTTGTAATATTCAAAATTTGCTGAATTTTCGGAGACCATTACATTTATCAACTCAGCCAAATTACAGTTCCGGGATAATCAAATATCAACAAACAACAGCCGGGTAAATGGGATGCCACCACCTTGATCGGCAAGTTGCCACTGTACTTTGATAGGAAAGCCTTGTACAATATGGATTTTCCAAACCCCTGTCTTTCACCCGTCGGGTGAAAGACAGAACTTGCCATAGGAGTACAAGGCCGATGAGGATTTTATCATACAAGCTGGGTGTCACGAGCAATGTGTCCTGGTTCAGTACATATGAGACCGATCAGGCAGCCAATGCGGTGGATTGATGGTGCATTTTATAGTGTTCCATGGGTGTTTGCTGTCCGAGTGCCTGATGGGGTCGGCAAGCATTGCAATGGTGCTGGTATTGTTTAAGTTCCACATTCAGTGCGCCGCCATTCAAGTCGCCCGGGCAGAGCGGATAGAACTCATAGCGAGAGGCGCCGCTGGCGCGTTCGGCACAGCCGTTCAGCTGGGGGGATTTCGGTGGCAGCACATAAAGCAGGATGCCTCGTTTTTCACAGGCCCTGTCAGAATCGGCCATGAATTCTGAGCCCCCATCAGCCTGGATCGATTCGATCTGAAACGGTGCCTGTTGAGTCAAGCAGTCCAGAAAGCGTGCTGCACAAACGGCTGTGGCGCTGGAACAGGCGCGCATGAGGCAAAGCCGGCTGTGCGGGCAAACGGCTTTGAATGCCTTGATCCTAAAGCCGCTGGCGCTGATACACTCATGTGATCAATCGGGACCATCTGGCCGGGCTGCTGCGCTTGACTGGCCTTTTTCCAGCGCTTTGGCATGGCGGTTGAGCGGTCGCGGCCGTTCAGGCCGAGTGCGCCCCTGGCACAAGGCGGCTGGCAGGATTTTATTGCGCTTGATGAGATCGCTGAGCCGGTGCCCGACGGCGCTCTCACTGAGCTCAATGCCGTGCTCTCGCTGCAGCGCCCGGCAGATCTTGGCACGGCCCCGCAAAGGATGGCGCCGGCGGATGCTGAGGACGGTCTGCCGGGTCTTTCGATCCCGCTGCCGCCGGCGCACTCGCCGCGGCCGGCGGCTTTTGAATTCCAGACCCCGCGGCCCGGATTGATTCACGCACGCCAGCCAGCGGCAGCAAGTCGATCGTTTCAAGCCCGCCGCTTCAAGGGCGGCGGCTTCGCAGCAGCCTTCGCGGCGCAGCTGCTGGTACAGGCTCAGCTGTCGCCAGCGTTGCCTGGCGTCAGCGGAAAGTTCGGCAGCGGCTTTGCTGGCACGGTAAAATCCTGGTGCAAATGAATGATTTGCATCGGGCAGCCTCCTATGCGTTTTGTTGATAGCAATACGCATGATGCTGCCCGATTTTTTTTGGCGCAGGGGCTTTTATCCCTTCGGACTGCGTCCTTCGGGATAAAAGCCCCTGAGTCTAACATGTGTCTGAACCATGACAATGCAACCCTTTCGAGCTGTCCGAAGCACCTGGGCGAGGGCCGCTGCCTGCTGGCAGAACAGGCGAAACGCCGCAATGTTGAGATTCGTCGAGCTGGGCTCGAGTCCGGACTGAATGCGAGCGAGCAGATAATCCAGCAGCTGCGGCTCGGTCACAGCTAGCGGCGAGCGCTGGCAGTGTCTGGCCAGCAGATCCAGCTCTCGAATATAGGATTGCTGGGTGCGCGGCGAAAGTCCGCAGGTTTGCATATGATCGAAAGTGCGCTGCCGCATATGTGACACGTGCGGCCTTGTGCCGTTCGCTTAGAACATGGTCCGTTTGCGTGAAATTGTCAAAGGGTGGCGCTCCCCATGAGCGCCACTTTCTCGGAAAAGCATTATCGCCGCAGCGGACGGCAAGGTCACGGCGGGTTATGATGCGGCAGGCTGCTTCTTGAAAGGATCTGTCTGCCGCGTAGCGGCTTCGTTCAATTTTACCTGCCTGAGTGTCTGCCAGAACCTCCATTTTCAGCGACTAACATAGAACAAACTATTCTCCGATGGTTCATATTTGATTGGCAATTCGACTGTGATTGAGAATTTCAATAAAGAGTTTTTCATATTGTGGACCTATATTGTCGATCGAAAATTTTGCAGCTCGGTCTCGTAATCCACTTCGGTCTGGGGATAATTTCAACTCATTAATTATCGCATCCGCTAACGCAATTTCATTGTTTGTTGGTACCAAAGAGCCAAATTTCCCCCCATCTAAAATCTCCTTAGGACCATGAGGACAATCTGTCGATACGATATTGCAACCGCATCGAAGCGCCTCAAGCAAAATGTTCGGCAATCCCTCGTAGTCTGACGACAATACTAATGCATCGCATTGACTCATGTAACAGTATGGATTTTTTACCCAACCTGGCATTGACACGACACTTGACAATCCTAGTTCATAGATTCGCTTTTCAAGATTGAGGCGCTCTTCACCCTCTCCAAGGATAAGAAGTTTTGTTGCAACAGCATCGTTAACTCTCACAAATGAATCAATTAGTAAACCAAAATTTTTTTGTTTGGATAGCCGGCCAACTGCTAGTATTAGCTTATATTTACGTTCTCGTTTATCAGATTTAAACCACTTGTGAGAACAAGGAAGTTTCGTTAGTTGATCAATTTTCTCCAAATCAAGTATGTTGTATATACAACTCACTCTATCCTTTGAGCACAAACGGCCTGCTATTAAATCCTGCTTAATTCCTTTCGAAACTGTATGAACCCATTCTGCTTTACTCAACAGCCTTTTGAATATTTTGTAGGGTCTTTCTTGTGAATGATTCGTAGCATTGCGAATTGAACAAACTATAGGGGCTATGAATTTCGGATTTATTCCTCGTGCAATAAAGGAGCAAAAAAAATCATTTGGCAAAACGGTAAATACGATGTCAGGATTGCGAATCGCGAAGTATTTGGCGAGAGAATTTGCGCTTGTCACATATCTATTCTTTCTACGCGGCAAAACATCAATACCAAATGGCCAGTTGCGAACAACGACTCGAAAAAATTTCCCAATTTCCATTTTTCTCGTTTCGATTACAGGCTTAGCCGCACAATGATTGCCAATATGGTCACATTTGATCAAACGCGAGTAGTATTTGTCAGTGACAAAAATATTAATGTTATTGGGCAATTCAGGCAATAGTGAGCCCGAAAAATTTCGCAATACCAAATCAATTTCATAACCCGAAATAGTTGCCAGATAGGATGCGATTTTTAGTGTAGCCTGTTCCGCCCCTCCGCCATGCATTGAAGCAACCACGATTGATACTCGGTGAGGCATCGGATAGATTTATTAGCTTAGAGTTCAGGAAGAATTTTTGTTCAGGCTATGAAATAAATATCGGCCGATTCTAGACTTTTCTGTGAGGCTTTTCAATTGCCTGAAGTCCTTGGCATGACTGGACTTTCGGGGGAGTGAAATTTTTTTACCCCGCAGCACCGCCAAAATACCCCCTGAAAACCGTTTTTCGGTGCCCGAAGCCGCTGCAAGCGGTTATTTTCACCCAAATTTCGCAAACCGCCTTATCCAAACAGATTTTTTTTAATGATTTGTTTTTATTCATAAATTTACCGCCGGCGGCGCGACAAAAAAATGCTCCAACGAAAAACCCTCCTCCGTCGCTCCGTCGGAAATGCTTGCTTCATAACTGCATAACGGTAAAGATAGGTATAATTTTAGGGGCTTATATACTTAACTTGACGCATGCAAAATAGATCCATATATCGCTGAATATTAGAATTAATTTTCCAAATCACTCGATATTTTTCTTTATTTGAAAATTAATCGGCTGCTATTTGAGTTTTGTCAAGTTGAGTATATAAGCCCCTATTTTTAAGCAATATTATCTTAGAACCATCATTCATCATTGTCTATTCGTTATTCGCCTCAAAACAAAAAAAGACAACAAAACTCCAGACCCCAAACAAGATAAAAAATTCGCTGAGCTCTGTCGCTATCATAATTTTCTGATCTGCCAACAATGTCCTATCGGACTTCCAGGCTCCGCAATCTGCTCCTGCGCCCAGATACCCATCTGTAGAGAAGCACAGAAGCGACAGGCAATATGACTTAAAACTTTAGAATATACTTGTTCCATCGCATGGGGAAGCAATTAAATACGACTTGATAATGAGCGTTTATTCTTTCGCAACAAATTGGAATTTGATGCCCTTTATGGATAAAACTTTGTAATACTTTACAGTTACCTAAACCACTACGGAATAGTCTGCGGTATTCCGTTTTCTACTTTCTAAATAGTACGCAATCCAGCTGCCAGCTGGGCTATATTCACAGTAGAAACAAAATACAAAAAGAAATTTGAAAGTCTATGGAATGTCGAGTTGCAATAATCATTGGTTCAATGGCAGGAGGCGGTGCCGAGCGAATGACACTTGAACTAATAAAATATCTACTTAAGCGCAAATACAAAGTCGATTTAATTTTACGTATCGTTGAGGGCAGTTTATTGAGGGATATTCCTGATTGTGTTCGATTATTTGCTGCTGATCCAATTGTTTTGAACGATAGATATTTAGATAGTGAAAATTGTATAGATCATGTATTAATGGATAGAATTATACAGTTATGCGAGTCTACACCTATTAAAGTAAGCGATCTTTTTCGAGCCATAATTCCAAATTGGCCTTTCGGATTCAGCGTGTTACCTCGTAGACAGAATCGATATATTCAATGCGCACACTTATTATCGAAATACTTTCTTAAATATAAACCAGACATAATTTTCACAGTATTCCCTTACGATTATCTTGTTTCCTTTTTGGCTCTCAGAGTCAGTCGATCTTGCATACCGATAATTTGTTCAATACGCAATCACATCCGACCGAATAATCTAAATTTTCAAAAAGCTAGAGATTTCAAAATCCTTAAAAGACTATTGCGGAAAGCCAATCGAGTTCATGCAATCTCAAAAGGGATTGCTTCGGAAATTACTCAACTAAATCTATGCAGCATAGAAAGAGTTACTACGATATATAACCCAAGCAATAGAAAGGAAATCTCTAATCTAGCGAGGGAGTCGCCTCCAAAAGAAAATTCATGGTTTGGCAATGAAAGCAGACGAAAGCACAAAATCATCTTGGCTGCGGGAAGGTTAGCACCACAAAAAAATCATATATTGCTTTTAGAAGCATTTTTGCTAGTGATCAAACATTTCGAAGCAAAACTTGTAATAATCGGAGAAGGGAAAGAGCGAAAAAACTTGGAGACACGTATAGAGGAAATGGGGCTCTCCGACATGGTGTCCTTGCCAGGTTGGCAACGTAATCCTTTTTCATTTATGAGCAGGAGTGATGTGTTTGTATTGTCTTCTGATTATGAAGGATTTGGCAATGTGATTGTTGAAGCAATGGAATGTGGCTGCAGTATAGTTTCTACAAATTGTTTACATGGCCCAAGTGAAATACTAGAAGATGGCAAGCATGGAATATTGGTTCCCACGAACGACGATGCGGCTCTCGCGCAGGGAATAATGCGGTTATTGGCAGGTGTGAGTATCCCCCCCCAAGCAGTAGCGAAGAATCGTGCTGCCCAATTTACCATGCAGGAAATCGGGCCTCAATTTGAGCAACTTATACAAAATGAGATTGACTCATACCGTTAAATAATCGCTGAAGCATAATCTATCTGTAGGATTTCGCCTTTCTGATGTACATCTACAATCCAAATTTCGTTAAATTGCCAGCAGAATTTTTACCGAGAAGAAAAATAAAATATACCAAAAATTACAATGTTTTAGACAAATCAAAAGAAGATGTTGATACCGTTTTTTATGATGTATTTATAAGTTCGCTAACAAAAAAATTACTTTTCATTGGACCTGCACTCTACAACTTGAAAAGGGAACTCTGCCCAATCAAAGTCTATATTAACGGGGAAAAAATAAAATTGCGATATTTTCAGATTGAGCGTTTGTTTTTTCTCGAATCTAAGCCGTTGAGATCTGAGCAGCTCGACCAACCTATCGTACATTGCGAGTTTAAGAATTTTACCCACACTTTGCATCTTGCTCAAGATAACCAATCTATTGAACTCTGCAGCAAAATTCCGCTGACTATTTCTACTCTACAAAAGGACAATTGCATTGAGTGGATTAGTGATTGGATTCTATGGCATCGGCGTTTGCTAGGCATCAAACGCGTAATACTTTACGATAACGGAAGCTCAAACATTAATCAATTGATCGAATTTTTACCAACTTTAGAACCTGAAGTGCAAATTGTTCTCGTACATTGGGATTTTCCGCATGGACTACCGCCGTATAAATCAGCTCAGCACGGTTCGTTGAACCATTGTCGACTTAGATTTCCTGTAGCAAAAGGTTATTGTATCAATCTTGATTTAGATGAATATTTGGTCAACATGACAGATGAATCGTTAACTGATTATTTAAGGCGCAGTATAGGTTATCCCTCGCCTGGAGCAGTTATATTCAAACCTAGAATTATCCCAAATACAATTCCAGAAAATATTGATAGAGTTCCTAGATGTTTTGATTACCAATATCGATTGTCACCTCAATCACAGGAACATAAAGATATTGAGTCTGGAAGGTGGTTCAAATATGCATACAGCTATGAAAACATTGGCTACAACGCGCCACACAAAACACACTCGCACCTGAATCCATTTTATTTTCGACGATTCAATCCGTTCATGATACTACTTTTCTTTCTGAATAAGACTTTATGGAACGTGAGACGTCTATTTGTGAAATCGTCTTCGCAGAACCCTAAACCCGAAATTGATTCAATCACTGTCGGCGAATCGGCCTTTTTCTTTTTTCATATTCATGGGCTAACTTCTGGATGGCGAGGTCGGCACAAGCTCAAATCTTATTCTGAGTGGGAGGCTTCAAGCATCATGCCAGAACCTGAGATTAAAAAGTTGGCGATGTCAATAGGACTTTTATCGCAAACCGAAAAAAAGGATTTTTGAGTGTCTACTTACCAAAGCAAATGAAACAATAACTTGAACTCACTCATCGTTTGTCTAAACACAACAACCAAGTAGTTGGAAATAAACTGATCCTCATTCTGGCCCTTCATCTAGGTTGTGTTTCGCTTAATCCTTCTTCCTTTACAACTTGTTCAATTTTTTTGATTTGAGTTTCGACGCGGTGCTTACGTGAGTTGAACTGAATCGGTTTCTTTGGCAGTCCACGATGCCGACTCCAGCCAGTGTGCAATCCGTAGAAATGGAAATAGCATACATCTGCATTATCTGCATAAATCATATCAATACGCGGCTTTCTGCGCTGATTACACTTCATATTCTTCGCTAACTCCCAAGTTACTCGCTTGAACGCAAAAGATATTAGTGTCGCGAACAAATAACGCTTGCAGAACCGTAAGTTTTTCTCTGAGTCTGTAGTGTGCACCGAGTTGTATCCCACATCATCGAAGCGGTATATGTATTTCGTCTTTCCACACCTCCTATACTTTTTTCTTCGGTACTTGAAGTGCCAGCACCTTAAGTGCACATCACCCGTTTCAGGAGGCACATCAACAATTTCGACCTCTTGAATTGCAACTGATCCTGGTCTCGGATAGTGAAGCGTTTGATGGAGATAATTAACCAAGCTGTTTTGTGTGCATATAAGGTACTCATCAATATCGAAATTCAAACAATATCCGTCGTTTGCGAATCGAATCCGACAATGATTTAAAGAGCCCCTCTGGCAGTATTGGTACGGGTGAAATCCGTATGGAAAATTCCAATCTACAAAAATAATCTCCATATCAAATGGCAATTTTTGCATGAACTCAACAACCTCTTCTCGTGAAGAACTACCGTTGTCATAGAGAACTATACGGCCTATTCCATAAGATTTGCAGTACCAAGTTATCCAATCGCTGATCCAAGTTATCGGATTGTCCTTTTGCAACGTGGTCAACGTCAACTGTCTGTGTCTAAGATGCTCCTCGTATTGCGGTAGTGAATGTTTACTTTGCGATATCTCAACGTCAATAATTTGCGAAAAATGCTTAAAACAAAATTTGACCTCTAGCTCTTTAGAATGGTCACATGTGATTGATTCAGTTTCAAGGAAAATCAGGTCCTTGATCTTTCGCAATTTAAACCGAACAAAACGACCTCCAACTTGGATTGATTGTGGAAAAAAGTCTTTTTTCAAATTCAGTATTTTCGGTCCTATGCCTTGGATACGCTGGCTTGATGCATCCCAAAAAACATCATAGAAGATTGTGGTGAAATCAATCTTGTGCCTGTGTTCCGCATCAACAATGTGCAACCGAGGGTAACTCTTCTGAACCGATGATGATTCTGGAATTCTAACAGGACATGGGCGGTAAATTTGAAATTGCGCCATCAGAAACCAAGCTGTCGACCTACTTCAATGTCCGTTAGGCCACATCGCCGCCAACTGAGATGGGACAAAAATTGCGGATCTAAAATTTTTGTGAAAAAACAAATTAAAGTTGCATTGAGTATTTTTGTGTACATTCTAATGCGTTATAGAAAGCTCGTTGCAAACCTATCTCAGGGAAAAAGTTAACTAGAGTTGTAAAATTCTTTTATTAGAGCAATTTTGTTGTCAACGAATTCATCGTCGGCTTCCCTAAATGAATCAACTTTAAGGTCTCCCAGTTTTGCGCTGAGTGAAATCGCGCCCGCCAAATTTCCATATTCGTTCCAATGCCCATCATTCTCAAACTTCCATGGATAATTCCTGAGAAGCTCTATAGCATCATTACTTTCTAGCTGAATCAACGCAATCTGATTTGAAACTATACGGGTGCTCAGCAACAGCTCCTCTTTGCGCGCCAGTGACACAAAATAAAAGACACCTCCCGATTCTTCGACCATATCTTTCCAAACTTTGAGAGTATTTTGAAAATGCTCCACCGTATCAAGTGTCTGTTTTGATGGAGAAGAACTCAAATAATCTCTTGCTAACTTATACCCATACTGCCAATAATCACGTTGATTTTTATCCGGTTTGGCTGCTGAATATTTGCTTCCGACTCTCTGCAAATATTGCTCCATTGAATAAATCGCTCTCTCAGGCGAAAGAATGGTTTTCGCTTTGTTATATCCTTCGACAAACAGGTATATTATGTGAGATTTCGACAGTACCCGTATATGCAAAGGAATCGTTAGCGACGCGATATTTTCGACAATACCCTTGGACATTTTTTTCCGGTCGAACAATTGCACAGTATGCGTGTTTCCCAAGTCGTTTGCACAGAATAG
The DNA here is from genome assembly GCA_965200545.1 of Arenicellales bacterium. Lineage (GTDB taxonomy): Bacteria > Pseudomonadota > Gammaproteobacteria > Arenicellales > JAJDZL01 > JAJDZL01. Next base: position 19,235 of record CBDAUJ010000005.1, read on the forward strand.
ATACAGAACGACTTTCATATCCAATACATTTCGTTTGTCTAACCAATTCTGGAAACTTTGCTCAAGACCGTAGCCGGACACCCCGAAATTATGAAAGTGCATATGTTCAGAAAGCTCATTCATCACTGAGGTAAAAGAGAATTTATTCCCCATACTACGGTTCTCCGTAAATGAATCACCGAATACACCGACATTGACAGCACCCAGACGATTGTCAGTTTGACTTGATGCCCTCGCTCCAAAGGCATTGAATTCGATATGAACCAGTCTATACGTATCTGGATGAAGTTTTCTATCGGAAAAGGAAGCGTACCGCTCCCAAATTTTGTTGGTACCGCCAATTTCCATGCCGGCAACATCAGCATACCGGCCGGTTGCACGCACAATCAACTCCGATGCAATCAGCGCGACCAGCACCGAAACTACAACAACGGCTGCAGACTTTGCGAATCTCCTAATCCAATTCATATTGTTCCTCGTAATTTCGCATCAAATCTTTTTTCTGATTCTCTTTGAGCAGCAGGAAATTGCCTGTCGCCAAAACATCAAGTCCAGTTCCCATAAAGCAGCGATAGGCATCCTCAGGTGTACACACAATGGGCTCCCCACGAACATTGAACGACGTGTTCACGACAAGCGGACATCCCGTTTTCTCATAAAACCGAGTGATGAGCGCATAATACTTCGGATGGGTTTCGCGATGCACAGTCTGAATTCTTGCAGAATAGTCTACATGCGTGATTGCCGGTACCGATGAGCGCGGCACATTCAGCTTGGCAATTCCAAACTGTTCGGATTCTTCTCTGGTCATCAAGCGACACTTGCTCTCGTTGACATCGGCAACAATCAACATGTACGGACTGTCAGCATCATGCTCAAACCACTCGCCGACCTGCTCGCGCAGAACACTGGGCGCAAAAGGCCGAAAACTCTCTCGAAACTTGACTTTCAAATTCAGCTGTCTTTGCATATCCTTCGATCGCGGATCGGCCAGAATGCTCCGTCCGCCGAGTGCACGCGGACCAAACTCCATGCGGCCCTGCATCCAGCCAACGGCTTTCCCCTCTGTCAGGGCTTGGGCAACCTTCTCAATCAGCTCGGATTCTTCAACTTGAACATAGTTTGCGCCGCATGCATCCAGTGCCTCACGAATTTCATCATCGGAGAATTCAGGTCCCAGATAAGCACCCGACATCGCATCTCGAACTTCCCCCCCCCGCTTCACTGCACGCTCTTTGCCTTGATAGACATACCATACCGACAGTGCCGCGCCAAGTGCGCCGCCAGCATCACCCGCTGCCGGCTGAATCCAGATTTCATCAAAAATCCTCTCTCGCAGCAAAATGCCGTTGGCAACGCAATTCAGTGCGACTCCTCCAGCCAGACATAGATGCCGTTCCCCGGTTTCTTCTGCAATACTGCGCGCCATCTTAACGACGATTTCTTCGGTGACTTTCTGTACTGAGGCGGCCAGGTCCATGTCCCGCTGGGTAAACCCAGTTTCTGCCTTGCGCGGAGGACCGCCGAACAGCGCATCGAACTTCCTGTTCGTCATCGTCAGTCCAGTCGCGTAGTTGAAGTATTTCATATTCAGCTGGAAACTGCCATCACCTGCCACTCTGATCAAATTATCCTTGATGGTATCGACATATTTCGGCTCACCATACGGCGCCAATCCCATGACCTTGTATTCACCGGAGTTGACTTTGAAACCGGTGTAATACGTGAACGCAGAATACAGCAGGCCCAAGCTGTGAGGAAAATGAATTTCCTTGATCACCCGCAGCTTGTTGCCCTCACCAGCCGCCAGTGAGGCGGTCGTCCATTCTCCAACACCGTCAAGCGTCAGCACCGCCGCTCGCTCAAAGGGAGAAGGGAAAAACGCACTGGCGGCATGCGAGAAATGATGCTCTGAGAAAAGCAGTCTTTCTTTCCAGTCGATTGCTGTACCGAGGCATTCCGCCAGCGCACTGACCAGTATCGATTTCTGAAACAGCTTATCTTTGACCCACAATGGCATCGCCGCAGCAAAACTGCGAAGACCTCTCGGTGCGAACGCAAGGTAGGTCTCAAGCAGCCGCTCGAATTTCACAAACGGCTTTTCGTAGAACACTACAAAACTGATGTCCGAAGATTTGATTTGCGCTTCCTGCAGACAGTACTCAATGCTGCGCTGAGGAAAACTCGCATCGTGTTTCTTGCGCGTAAATCTCTCTTCTTGAGCAGCCGCGATAATCTCGCCCTCACTGATCAAACATGCGGCACTGTCATGATAGAACGCCGATATGCCCAATATGTGCATGTTCCAGCGTATCAGAAAAGCGTATACACAAAAGGAGTCACAACAGAGCTTTGAGCCAGAATCAGCAGGCCGCCGAGCAGCACCATCACAATAATGATGGGTGCCAGCCAGAGCTTTTTCCTGACCGAAAGAAACGCCCAAAGCTCTTTAAGAAAGTCCATATTTGCCAGTTAGAATTGCCGCTTGAATGAATCAGCTTCAGGTTGATTGGGTTCCCGCTCTCGCCAGTAGCTTGCAGACTGCACAGGCTTCAGTCTCAATTCGTCCCGTCCAAACATTCGAGTCAATACTCCAACCGGTGTGAAAACAAGAAAAAAGATTACACCAGTGACAATCGGACTGACAATCTTTCCCAGCAGAAATCCAAAACGCATCCACAGTCGATTCAGTGGTAAAAGAAGATCAGACTTGGCAAATGCAGCTACCACAAACACGAAACTGAGCAAAGCAAAAGTCCAGGCGAAGAGTTGAATATTCTTATAGAGCAGAAATACAAAGACTGTGGCAAAAACAGCTGCAAAGAATAGCCCAAACTTCCGATTGGATGGAAGCTCAACTTCAGAAAATTTCATAAGTGATCAATCAGTTTGAATCTTCAGGCCAACCTAGAAAAACAGAAAATTGCTCTGCATACAATTATTCAATTCGATTTCGGCTGAACTCGTTAATAGCGCAAGAACTCATGATTCAATCGCGTGTTGCAATGGTCGTGAGCCAGACGAGACACCTGCCGAATATTTGTCTGGCTTCGTATTGTTTTGAGCATAATCATATTCCAGTAATCATATCTACGTGTTCTTCCAGCAGCATAAGCTTGTCGATTCGTCCGCTCTGAATCATCGCTATCGGAATCTCACCGTTCAGCATGCTTTGCGGTTCACGCAACCATTCGTTTTCCGCTTCCAAGTTTTGAAAAAAGTTCCACAATGAGTGCCTGATGCAAAACAGTTTCGAAATTCGAAACTTTACATCTCGCCCCCGCAGCGGCTCGATTTCATGCAGTATATAGTCAACGTATCCCATGTCTTGCTTTTCGTAGCCAAGCAAATGTACCGCATCACCTAAATCCAATTTCCAATCATCCAGAAGCTTAACGACAAACTGAACCAAACCCGACGAATAAGCGTGAGGCAAATTTTCATGAGTATGAAAATGGTCATCCGCAAAAGCACGATGATTCATCTATATTCGCACCCGTGCCAAATTACTAATAGTGATGGATTAATTCTGATGTTGCCAGTCTCCTGCTTGATAGCTGAGCAATCAGAGTGTTCATACTTCAAATTCTAATATGGCTTTATTGCAAATCGAGAGGGATTTATAAAAAATTCGTGGATCAATTCCATATCCGCAGAGAGTAGTCAGCAACAAACCTCTTTTCCATGATTCCGCTTGGACGTAACGACCGCCGTATATCTCTATATTTTTGACTAGGCTGAAACTGCAAAACATACTCATCCGAAAAGCATCGCTCTGGGATGTCGAAAAATTTGGAATTGCAAACTCAAGTTACAAGACTCAAAAACTACCAAAAAATAACCTAATACATTGTTTCAAATGATTAAGAGTTTTCCCTGCTATAACCGTCACGTACCGACAATCCAAATCGGATCAAAAACATGAAATCAAGCCACGATGCGTCGTTTCGTGTCTTACTACAGCAAATAAGGAAACCTTGCAGACGCATTATAAAAACACCGCGGCACCCGAACAGCCGAAAATAATCCAACCATGTTCTGGATGACACCCCGCCGGTCGACAGCCTGTCCCTAGAGCCTGGCAGTCTTTGCGAATCGGCCCAAACCGGCCAGCGCGGCAAAACACCCCGAGCAAAGCTGAGAAGCAATCAAGATGCCGCCCCCGGTTGCAGACATCACCCGCCCTTCGCCGGTTGCAGCTGTCGGCATCCGCACTCAGTCATTCCTGTCGGTGCGGAATACAAGCCGATTGCAAATTGACCGGCAAGTCCTATCCGTATAATGGCTGAGCAAATGCTCAGGCAATTGCGATAAATCTCTACGAACTTTCCCAAAAGAAAGGCGAGCCTGCCGGCAGATCATGGGCAGTCGCTGGTGAAATGAGGCAATCACAGTGTCGGATTCAAACCTTACCCAGAAGAGACAGGCCTGGCGCCGCGCCATAGCTCTCAAGGAAAATGAATTGCGCACGCTTGAGATTCGCCGTGAAGCGCTCCAGCATGAATTGCGCAGCTTGAGAGCTGAGTTGCGTACATCCGGGACAGCGCCTGTCAGCTCAGTTGAAATGAGCAAAGAGGAGAAACTGAGACTGTTTCGATCTCTTTTTCGAGGTCGTGAGGATATCTATTCCACCTTGTGGACCAACAAAAAAACCGGACATAAAGGCTATGCTCTTGTGTGCGGCAACGAATGGCGTGATGGGATCTGCCAGAAACCTCGAGTTCGATGCGGAGCCTGCTCGCATCAGGCATTCCAGCCGATTGCCGACAGCGTCCTCGTGGATCACTTTCGGGGTCGGCATGTCGTCGGCATCTACCCCTTGCTCAAAAACGAGAAGTGCTGGTTTCTCGCAGTCGACTTTGACCAGGGCGACTGGAAAAAAGACTTGGCGGCATTTCGAGAGGTGTGCCATGAGGCTGAGCTGCCAGTCGCGATCGAGCGCTCGCGTTCCGGCAACGGAGCGCATGCCTGGTTCTTTTTTGATCAGCCAGTCAGTGCCGCCATCGCGCGGCGCATGGGCTGCAGCCTGATCACGCAGACCATGTCCCGATGTCACAGTCTCGGCTTTTCTTCGTATGACCGGCTGTTTCCCAATCAAGACACCCTGCCCAAGGGCGGTTTCGGCAACCTGATCGCCCTTCCCCTGCAGCGCGAGCCGCGCTGGAACGGCAATACAGTTTTCGTTGACGATGAATATGTTCCCATGCCCGATCAATGGGCTTATCTCGCCAGCATCAAGAAAATCTCTGTATCCGCGGTGGAGAGAATCGCCTGGCCTGCCGCGCAAAGCAGGCAAGTCGCGGGCGCTCGATTCGACAAGAGCAAGGCGAAGAGATCTGAAGAAGAATCGTGCTTTCCCGCTTTATCGATCCTGCCGCAATTGCCAAGCATCCCTCATGGCGCAAATGTTCCCCTTCGCGTTCAGTCTTGCCTGGCACAGCGGCTGTACATCGACAAGAGCGGCTTGCCGGACTCGGTTCTCAATGCACTCAAGCGCCTCGCTTCTTTTCAAAACCCCGAATTCTACAAAAGACAGAATTTGCGCCTTTCTACAGCATTGACGCCGCGTGTTATCTGCTGTGCCGAAGAATCCCCTCAGTATTTGTCGCTGCCGCGAGGATGCGCAGATCAAGCCAGTCAATTGCTCCAAAAGATAGGGACAGAACTCCAGATTGATGATGACAGGCAGCAAGGAACAGCGATTGACCATGGCTTTTACGGAGAGCTGACCGAACTTCAGAAAAGCGCAGTCCGCTCAATGCTTCAGCACGACATCGGCATTCTGGTGGCGCCGCCCGGCGCCGGGAAAACAGTGGCCGCGATCAAAATCATTGCCCGCCGAGGCGCAAACACACTCATTATCGTGCATCGCCAGGTGCTCCTCGAACAGTGGGTTGCACATCTTGGCATTTTCCTGCGCACGGATGTGAAGTCGATTGGCCGCATCGGCGGCGGCAAGCGTCATGTTACAGGGCGCATTGACGTGGCCATGATTCAAAGCCTGGCGCGCAAGGATCAAGTTGCGGAGCTGGTCAAAGACTATGGCCATGTTGTCATCGATGAGTGTCATCACGTTGCCGCTGTTTCTTTCGAGAAAGTGCTCAATCAAGTCAGCGCCAAGTACATTACCGGCCTTACCGCAACTGAAAAGCGGCGCGACGGGCAGCATCCGATTTTTGAAATGCAGCTGGGTCCCCAGCGCTATGCAGCGAAGAGGATTGAGCCATCTTCGTCCGCGCCGCCCATGCGTCGGCTCAAGGTCCGGACAACAGATTTCAAACTGACCGACAGCGAGAGCATTCAGGGCATTTATCGGGAGCTCGCAGCCGATGAGGAGCGAAACAATCTGATCGCTGAGGACATTGTCCGCTCTATTCAAGCCCGCCGCTCGCCAATTGTGCTGACCGAACGGAAAGATCATCTCCAATATCTCACCGCCCGCCTGACAGGGCTGGCCGATCATTTAATTGTCTTGCAAGGCGGCGTTGCCTCAAAGAGAAGGCGCGAAACCCTCGCTGCTCTTGATGCAATCGGCGAAGACGAGGAGCGAATCATACTCGCAACCGGCCGCTATATCGGTGAAGGGTTTGACGATGCAAGGCTCGACACCTTGTTTTTGACCATGCCAGTTTCATGGCGCGGAACCATCGTGCAATATGCCGGCCGACTGAATCGCTTGCATCCTCGAAAGACGGATGTACGCATTTACGACTACCTGGATCGGCGTGTTCCGGTATTGGTGCGGATGTACGAGCGTTGTCTCAAAGGCTATCGATCCATCGGTTATTCTTCTGCAGACGATCAAGACCTGCCAGCGCTGCTGCCACGAGGCACAGCTCACCTCTGCGTGTCACCTCGCAAACGAAACAATCCAGAAACCTGAGCCAGAGGTCGATGATTGTGGAAACTGCGCCGCTCTCTATATCAGCTCGGATACTGCAAATTGGCGGTCATTCGCCTGCGGCTGATTTTCCTGAACCGTCGTCATTGAATGATGGCCCCGCAACTGCAGCTTGGATTTCTGCTATCGTCGATTCTGCAACCCAGTCATCGTTCTCAGACGGCGTTTCAACTGTGTATTCCGCAGGTTTCCATCCAGTGCTCAGTCCGACAAAATGCAAAAACCAAATATCAGTGACTTTGCCGTAAACTGTATCGATTCTCGGTTTCGGATACTTGAACTTGAACACTTTCTTTGTCAATTCCCAAATAACTTTTTTCACCTTGAACAGCATCATGAGCTGAAGCGGATACCTTTTTCGGAACTCATCGTTTTTTTCCGAGTCAGTTGTATGGACTGTGTTGTAACCAACATTGCCAAAACTGTAGATGTATTTTGTTCGCCCGTATGGATTCCATATTTTGCTCAATCCCTGATAGCCAGGCCTGCGTTCCCGATACGTGAAATCCCAGCATCTGACCTCGCTGCTGCGCATGACTGCCGGGTCGCTGGGCACCATAAATTGACTCACGGCGAGGCAGCCAGGCGTTGGAGAATGCAATGTCTTGTCAAGATGCTCAAGTAAATTGCCTTTCGAAAGCATCAGATATTCGTCGACATCAAAATTCAGACAGTAGCCGTCAGCAACTGCAAACCGCATTCGACAGTGATTCAATGACCCGATCTGGCAGTAGAAATAAGGCTTGAACCCCCCATAGAGGAAGGGCCAGTCCACGAATACAATTTCCAAATTCAGTCTCAGCTGCATGAGAAACTCAATCACTTCTTTTCGGGACTGACTCTGGTTGTCGTAAAACACAAGCCGATTCACACCATGCATTCTGCTGTACCAGGCAACCCAGTCGGATATCCAAGGTATTGGGTTGTCTTTCTGTAAAGTAGTCAGCGTCAGTCGACGATCTTGACTTGAAATAAGCGTAGGGATAGAGTGACTCGATTCCAAGGGGACAGTGACGAAAAACGAAGTGAACTCAAACACCACATCGAATCGATCAGGCAAGACAGTGTCAATGGATTCGGTGCGCAAAAAGACAAGTTCTTTGATTGACTGAATCCGATAGTTGACAGCTTGACCCAAAATACGAATCGTCAGTGGCCAAATATCTTTGCGCAAGTTGAGTAACTCTGGCCCCAGACCTACAACACAATTTTCTGTCTCATCAAAAAATACGTCATAGAATACCGTGAGCGAATCCAAGCTTTTCTTGTGCTCATCGGACAATTCTGAATATCGCGGAAACTCTCTTCGGACTGGTGCCGATTCTGGAATACAAACTGGACGAGGCTGATAGATGATTACATTAGCCATCACTGTTGTCTCGTTTTGAACGGAGATAGCTGCGCATCGAATTGATATATTTTGAATAAGGCTCTGTCTCAGGATGCTAGGATTGCTCCAAATGTCAATCAGATCAGTCTGCCTCGAAACAGAGAATCTTAGAAATTGAGAGTCTGCTTGCGATGAATAAAGAGCATTATGATTTTACAAATCATAGCCGATAAATGTGATGATTGGATTATTCTTTCAGCCAAAAATTATTGTCTGCACGATTTTGTTCTATCTGTTTGCGTTCGCTCATTGCTGTTGCACAGAGTGCAAATCCCGACACATCGTATGTAAAGATTCTATTTCAAGAGCTGAGTAACACACTATGCGACTCAAACTCGGATAATCTGGATTTAGACTTTGATGGGATAGATTCGAAATATTCTGCTCAGCCTCTGACATTTGGATACAAAGTCGAGGCAGTCAATAAACAGCTGTTCGTTTCCAGCGACAACGGCGAAAGTCCTGAAAACTACATATACGCATATCGACCAGAATTAATCTGGCTGGCTTGGAATAGTTGAGAACATCTAGAAGTCCCAAGTTGTTGATTTAGAAACGTGGACAAAAGATCTGATCCAAGAAATTCCAACCACTTCAGACAAGAGCCTTGATCAGATATTCGTTATAGCCGGCGAGCATGAGCTGAATCACAGATGGTGGCGAGCAGATCAGTATTTCGGATTCAGATTTGCCGACTTGCCTTTAGCCGAATCTATAGCGAGTGCAGATCATGTTTCAGCTGGCGGTGAAATTGCTGAAAAAATAGAGCGAATTCTCAAATATAAGGCAGTTTCAATAGACAAGACAAACCTCAACCTTCCCTAAATCCGCGTTAGAGCGACATTTTCGCATCAATTGGTCGATTTCGGCCTTTTTCGAGCCCGATTTTGCCGTGTCGGTCAGCCGCGGTGAGAAAAATCGGGAATCGGCTTGTCCAAACGGCGCACTGGCGCCGCTTGGGCAGCCTTTCGGCCCATTCAGTACACGCGCAACCCTCAGCGGAGCGCTGATATCTGTCAGATTGAAAGCGCCGCCGGCAGCGGCGCCGAGTCAGGCGGCCGGCAGCAGCCGGTCAATGCCATCCATCACCCGATCCAGCAGCAGCCGGTGACGATGCCGCATCCGCAGCGCCGTCTGGCGGGCGTGATGCGCAATCCGGCCACAAATCGCAAACAGCCGACAGCGTACCGTCGAGGCCCGAGCGCTCTCAAACTCCTGCGGCAGCGTGAAGCGAAACAAAACAGACACGCTGCATGCAAACGCACTGAGCGACAGCCGCAGCGCATTGGCCTGATGATCACTGCACGGCATCCGCCCGCTGGCGAAATCCTGCCTCATCTCGCGGATGCGATTCTCGCTGCATTCGCCACGCCGGCTGTACCAGCGCACGATGCCGCTGTCATCCCAGCCGTCCAGCACATCCAGATTGGTCCCAATCGCACGATACACAGACCGGTCGCAGTCAATCGTCTGATTGTCCACCCCGCACAGCATCTCCAGCCGCTGCTGAACCGGCCCGCCGTCATCGGCCTCATCTTTCAGACGACGCTGAATCAAAGCGGCGAGCGCCTCCTCAGCACCGCCCGTCACATGCAGCATGCGCAGCGTCGATTCTTTCTGTGACAGCGCGCCGTCGCGCCGGCGCAGCGGCTGCCAGCCGCTTTCTCGGCTGCTCGCAATCGCAAACCGAATGTCATCGCAGCTTTTCGCCCGAATCGCACAGCCAATGCCGTGCGCATGGCAATACCCGATGACCTGCTTTGACCAGCCGGCTGCATCAATGCGCACCCGGGTTACCTTCACCCCCGATGGCAAGGCCCGGATACAGCGCTTGATAAAACCTGAATTGTCATCGTTCGGCGGGCGATTGCCGCGCCGAAAATCACTCGCCGCCACCTGCCCGGTCTCAGCGATGCGGCCGACCATCGGCATATATCCTCGCTGTCCAAGATAGGTTCGCCGCGCATGCTTTTTGCCGCACAGCGCCGCGGTCGCATCGATGTCCAGCGTCACCTGACACCGGTCACCCAGCGCCATCTGGATGACTCTCGCATTCAGCCGCTCCAGCAGCTTGCGGCCCGCACCGCAGCGGCCCAGCGCGTCGGCTTTGGGAATCCGCCGGATGCCCGGCAGCGGCATCAAGCCCCGCTCGGCATGCAGATGGCGCACATCCTCCAGACACTGCCCGCCCTCAATGAACAGCAGCACAAACACATTGAGAAACTCGCTGGCGCGACAGCCCCGGCTGCTGCCGGCAGCTGGAAACAGCTGCTCGCACTGCTCGCTCAAACCCAGCTTGGCCATGAAATGCGCCAATGCCGTCAGTCCGGCTCGGGAGGTGAATTTCGCGCCGGTCGATTCGCGTCGGTGTGGTACAATCCCCATCAGCCTTGCTCCGTATTCTGGTGATGTCTCACCCAATGGGTGAAACGGATTTAGTTTTCAACCTGTTATATTGGCAGGGCTTTTCTTGTTTTTGAGTTCTCTAAAGCGGATTTAGGGGTTTTGAAACATACTTTTTCGAATAGCCGACATTCAGTTTCGCAAATCGACCATTTGAAGATAAACGCATTCGCGAAACTCGCCTTACCTCAACCATTTGAGATGTTGAATCATCACAACCGAATGCTTCTAACCAATTTACTGAGAGCCCTGATTCATTCTCCCTGAGACAGAATGCTGTCCCTTCAACATGCTCTCCATCCATCTGCCTGGGCCTGATGTATCGCACAACATGATGGTCAGATGCTATCTTCTGGCTGCTCATACATCATCCAATTGAGATTCAATGCCTTCAATTGACTTATTACTGCGCTGGAGTTTGCTACACCATAAGATCTGGATACGATTGATGACCTGGCTCCATCATCGCTGAACAACACATATTCGATTGAATCGCTGTTCATGAACTGCAATCCTATAAATGACTCACCGTCGCAATTCCAAACTGCGCGCAGATTGCCGTTGTCTTTCAGCACAAGGGATCCTTTTTTGGTTGGCAAGAGTTGCCAAGTAAATTGCCTGAATCCTTCCATAGAGTCTGAATTAAACGGTTCGTTGTCGGCTTCGCTCTCTGTTTTCAAAAATTGCAGCCGTCTATCATACTGTTTTGCTACTTTTAGAAAACGCGAGAATAGACAATTACGCTCAGGTATACGAATGTTTGAGTACGACATAAAGAAGCGCGAACTCTGAGTCGATCGATTTTGCACTTCACTTGTTGCATGAAAAAAGTTTCTGTCTGCATTCGCAAGAGAATTTGGTGGAACCTCGATATTAAGAATCACGTCTCTCAAGATCAAATGATCCTTAATTTTGGGTAAAAGTAGAGGAGTAAGCTTTCATTGGTTCTAACATCCAAAATTTTCCTTGTGATCGAAGTTATAGTTCATTTTTCGGGGTTGCCATCCGACCAAAATATTGAATTGATATTTACGGATTGTAAGGTACTGCAAGTTTTAACGGAAAAAGACAGCACACCATGCCAGGCTTATCAAGATGCTTGTAGACAGTGCTCGACAAAAAATCAAACTCTCTGATTTTCCGACCAACGTGATTAACTGGCCAGCAATGTTGCATTGCCAGCACGAAATCTGTATTCCAGCATATCGGCGTAAAAACTGGAATAAAAATTTACAAGCCTGATATCAGTGCTGCAAATGCATGAGTCGCTCAAGAAACCTGGGCTTATTTGCATGTTTTCTGCGAACCTTTTCCAGACGTATGAAGTATTCCTCAGCCGAGCCATTCCTATCAGCCAATGTCTTTAGATCAGACAGCAATTGAGCCGCGGCATCATAACTTCTGCCGCTTTTGATTTTGAGTTGCTTTTCAACATCTTGCCACGCAGATTCACCTTTGCGAAAGATTGCATCCAGTCGCTCTTGGTAAACTTGCTGTTCTCTGATTCTGCGCCGCTCTTGCTCGACTTCCCGCTGCTTGCGCTCAGCAACATGGCGCTCCTCACGAACCTGTTCCGAACGGATACGCAATTCCGATGCGGTTCGATAGGTACGGGCCGCCGAAGCAGAGGCTAGATCAGCATCATTCACTATTTTTCGAATTTCTAAAACGACATGAGGATCGCCGTCCGCGATCCGGCATAGCAATCTCGTCTTTTCATCATCAGGCATATCTTTGATCGCTGCGTGACTGACCTTCGCGCCTTTCTTATCATTGGAACTGCCAGCTGGCCCCTCGGCTGCGGCCGCAACCAGATCAGGATCAATTCGGAGAAAATTTGCAAAAGACTTCAGTGTTGCGTTCAGAGGCCCAATGCCAGGCAGCGGTTCTTTGATCTCATCTCGGAGTCCGCCCTGGTCAACCATCCAGAGCCATGCCAAATAGAGCGCTCGCAAATCGCCGGAAAGAATGTCAGATCTGAGCATTGCCATACCTGCAAGCGAATAGGAATCCCCGTCTGAATCATCCCAATAATCGTCTTCTTCAGGACTAGAGCAGAAGTCAAGAAGCACATTACTCTCCAGCGTCGATTACCTTTAAAATTCCAAATTCATTCAAGAAAGGCTTGAACTGCGACTGATCGACCAGCCGCTGGGGCAATCGAATCATGAGCTGGCGCGTTCCCCAACTGTTCCAATACAGATGCAGATCAAACCAGCGTCTCATGAATTGATGCACACTGCCCTTAAAGTCTCCCCAGTGATATTCATTGGCAAAACTTGTTTCTGATATGTTTTAACCTGTTTGTCGTTTCCCGGATTCGTTCAATATACAATAATACTCTGATGAAGAAAAGCAGCAGGTGCGGCCTTGGCGGTGACACTGAGTTGACAATCTGATATGCGTGGGTTGATTACCACATGACTCTGTTGCGTCACGGATCTGCCTCAGTCTGATTTCGTGGATCGCATTGGCCATATGGCCAATGCGCCGACCTAGAAACAACGAGGGTTTTTCCATAAGACCTGCACCTGCTGCGATTGATCGGTCAGCGCTCAGCCTCGACCTGCAGCCGGCGCAGCTCGTGGCAGCCGATGTCCCAGATGAAGCCGGCCAGCTCGCGGGCGATGGCGGTGACAACGGTTTTGGAGCTCTTGCCTTTGCGGCACAGCGCCAGATATCGGCCGCACAGTCTTTTCTGGGCCACCCAGGCGCGTTTCACAGCGTATTCGGAAGCGTGCTGCGCCTTGCGCTGGAGATGTCTGGTGCGGCGTGGCGGATGGCGGTAAGTCCAGGCGCTTTCGGTGAGGATTCTGCGCACTGCGCCATTGCCGGTCCGGGTGATGGCGCCGGTGCGCCGGCGCGAGCCGCTGCTGAACTCGCTGGGTGTCAGGCCGAGATACGCCATGAACTGTCCGGCGCTGCGGAAGCGGCGCAGGTCGCCGATCTCAGCGGCCACAGTGACAGCGGTCAGCGTGTCGATCCCGCGCAGGGCGCGCAGCGACTCGACCAGCGGATGGAGTGTCCACAGCTCGCACTGGGCGCCAATGTCGCGCTCCAGCTCGCTGAGGCGCTGTTCCTGCTGCTCCACAGTGTCCAGGGCGCTGGCCAGCGCAATCTGCTGCGCCGGATGGGAAAACTTCCGGTCTCGCAGCCAGCTGCGGTGCGCCCGAGTCCACTTGGTTCGGGACCATTGATGACCGTGACGCAGCACAAAATGATTCAGCTGCTGGCGCTGTTTTTGAATACTGCCCTTGAGGTCGGCGCGCAGGCGCACCAGATCCCGCATGGCCTCCTGCTCGGCATCCGGCACCCACACCGGCGTCAGGCTGCCCAGCGCGGACAGCCGCGCCAGCTCGCGCGCATCGCGCCGGTCGGTCTTGACCCGGACACCGGGCTTTTTCGGAATCAGCGAAGGCGCCGCCACCTCGCAGCTCACGCCCAGGTCCCGAAGCTGGCGCCAGATCACAAAGCCGCACGCGCCCGCCTCATACGCCGCATGCACCGACTCGCCGAATTCCTGCCGCAGCCCCTCGATCAGCTTGAGCAGCGCCCCCGGCCGGTTGGCCACCGTGCCGCGATCCTCAACCGACAGCGGCCGAGACGGATGCGGCCGATACGCCACCGCCACGGCCACCGTGTCCTTGTGAACATCCAGCCCCGCATGGACCAGCATCCGCCCCGTCGATTCCAAACCCCCGCTGTCACGCTCTCTATAATCTTTCATGCCTGCTCCTCTGGTGGTGGTGAAACGTTGGAAATACGCATATTCTATATCGCGCACTCCCGATAATTTGTGCAGAACAGGTTAAAACATAGGGTCTGTGATATGGGCTCGGCTCGACACGCTTCGCATCGCCTTCATATCCTCAGCACTCAGGATGTTGTCGATCGCTCGAAATTCCAAATATTGGTATTCGCTCATAATTGATTCAATCCATAAAGTTGGAGATGTTCGGATCTTTTTACCAAGACAGGCAAAATTTAATTCACTCGTTCCAGACAAGAAAACGATGGTTTTGCGCACCCAAATTTTGCGACTTGCCGAAATCAGAAGTCTTGAATGTTAGTTTAGCAAATGTCAATTCTGATTTTTTCACGCACACACCTTTGTTTGAATGACCCGGCCTCCTTAAGGGCCGAGAGAAGCTCAAAAAGCAAGCTCGCTGCACCACGGCAGAAGATGATCCGATACTATTGGGGTACGCTATAGTTTCTTGCCAAGCTCTGCGACTCAGCAGACCCTCAGGAAGTGGCCATGTTTTTCGCAATATCGGATTTGTATGGTGCACTCATGCTGAATGATCGCAGTTCCAGCTGCAAGGCTTCGGCAAGAAAGATCTCCATCGACTAGGCAACGCCTCCATGACCGCCCGCGCATTGGCGCAGAGCCGTATCCGAAAGCGAATGGACAGCATTGTGAATGATAATCCGGAACATCTTCCACAGCTGCGCGGCACAGCTCAGCCAGGTGACTCGCTTTATCAGCTCGCTGCCCGCAGCGCCGAGCATGGCATAGCGATCTTGGGTCAGCGCAAGGCGTACCAAAATCAGATGGCACACCGCCGACAAGCACAGCAACGTATTGGGAGCGCAAAAGATCGCTGCCAATCAAGAGGCTCAATAGAACTCTTTATCGCCACTGTGTACCCTCCAAAACAGTCGGGAAGATATTTACTGTACGGGTTGGCAGCGCTGCGAGATTGGCCTCAAGAGAGCAACAGGCTCGATTGTTTGAATCAGGCGGAATACTTCATACTGAAACGCTTCCAGTCTGCAAATCAGAGGACCCCGTAGCGCCTCCAGGATCGCCATGCGCTCGGCCTTACGCCTGATTCTCTGGCGATCGGCGAAATTCTTCCCCGCGCCGCTGTACTTTCTTATGCCTTTGATGATTTTTCGCAGAACACTCATTCCAATAACCCAGCATCACGTACTTTCAACTGCAGATTTATCGCAGACCGTGAGTCAAAACGTCGGCCCTTACATTGTCATACCGTTCGTGAGCTTTCCAGACGAGATAATCTACACTCGGTGCCGATAAACAGCCAATTCTAGATCAATGCTTGCAATCAGGCAATCACGATGAATCAAGCTGTTAACCGAAGTAAGATGTCAATCAGATTCCAGCATCTCTTGTTGCAATAGCCGCAGAGCGACCCTGTCCGCCATATTCAAAATAAATTTGTTTGTAGTGCGTCGCGCTTGAATACAATAGAAAATTATTTTGGACAAGCGACATGAACGGTCGTGTGAAGTCTTGAGCATAGAAAAAATCAATCTTTTTGCCAATAAGCATGCGATTGAGGTTGTAAATTTTGTCGTATGCCTGTCTACGCCAATTGACAGCTCAGACCTGCGGCGTTTTGCCGAAAGCATGGATAGCCTGAAGAAATGGTTTCCGGCAATCAGCGACCTTGCGACACTGCAGATCGAAATACCCAGCGGCTTGCATACAAATTCATTGCCGCCGCCATTGCCAGTCAAAGAAATGGCTTATTTTGCCAGTGATGGCACCCGACAATGGATTGGGGAATTTGGCGTTAACCAAATCATGGTCTCCTGTCGGCAATACTCAACTTGGAATCAAATATGGCCCGAAGCGAAAAATCGACTTGATGCCCTTCTGGCATGTATTGACCCCCTACAAGACGGTGCGTTCCGTCGATTACAGTGTTACTGACACGTTCAATGCAAAAAGGAGCGACGAAGCACTGACAGCGCTGAATCTTTTCAAACCTGTTCCGCTCATTCCAAAACACCTGCTCGATTACCATGATCCAAGATGGGATATCAGCCAAGGCTGGTTTGAGCAAAGTTCCGAAGGAGACCAGGTTTTAGTCAGATTTGACGCAAAAAGCGGAATTCATAACGACTCAGTATTGGCAAGCATAAGCAATCTGCATTCAGTGCAATTCAAAATGCCCGCCACTGTAAACGAGGTTGGCGATTCAGAAAGTCAAACAAATATGGAATCAATTTTCAATCACCTGCATGATAAGAACAAAATAATGATCCGAAAAATTCTTTCTGATGACTTGCTGTCACGGATGCACTTGAAGGACGGTGTCAATGTTTGAGGGAACAACTGAATTCGTCTCGAATTATGGCAATATTGCGAAACACAGGTTTCCACTAATCGGTGAGCAATCAACACCGTCCACAGCACTTCTGCCATTCAACGGCAGATATCAGAGCAATGAATTTGCGGATGAAACTGTCAGAAACAAACTAGCTGCTGACCCCACTTCGCATCGCTTGCGAGACAAAGTGCGAGAAGCGTTTCAATACGCCAGCCACACTTATACCGGCTTGGATAAAACTCAACTTCAGCACGCATACGCGGAGGCGCTTCGGCTCGCAGACAGTGGAATTTTTGAGGCAGAAATAACACCTGATATCTGCATTGATGTATACGGCGAGTTCATTTTCAGCCATAAGTCAGAGGCCGGTTACATTGATATTGGAGTCAGAGGAGAATATCAACTGTCCTATCACGTCAGGAATGATATAGAGCCTGAGAAAACGGCGTATGCCGACCTGGATTGGACGAGTGGCGGGATCCCGGAAGAATTGTATGCTGCACTGGCTGCATTAAGAAAAAATCTTGTATCAAGTGACAATCAGGTTGTGTAGCGTTAGCGATAGCGAGACAGTTGCGAGGCTTTTGTTTTTCCCGCAGATGGTCGTAGATGGAATGCTGATACCAGCAGCATTTCCAATGCAGGAGCTGCCACGCGAGAAAGGAAAAGATGAATGTTCTGTTGATCGTTGCGATCTTTTATCAGATAGAAATAAGCTGCTGAAAGACAAAGCCTTTGAGATTGCAAACCCGTCTGGAAATCGTGAACCATTCGGTTATTCCGTTGGGAAAGCGGTCGATATCAGAAGCATCAAGTCAGATGTTATTTCCGCTCAGGCATTCGAAATTCAACCTGCCCCGATCACTGGGACCAGTGAAAACTCGAAGCCTTGGGATATGGCTCACGCACTGATTCGCAAATTTGATAGCAACTCCACTAGGAGCCGCCTTCGCGGCTCACGCGACAAGCTTACGAATCTATTCTCTGTCTCAATCATGCGATTTGAATGAGCTTTGGCGAATCCGTGCTGATCGGTGACTATGTGCTGTATGGTGTCAGCAAACCAGCTCATATAGTACTGTAATCGCCGTAAGCTTTTGAGTTGAAAAGCCGCCGCACTGCGAGCGGCCAAGACACTGCTTACGCCAGCAAACGAGCAATAAACCGTCCGTCTTGTTCGATGAAGCCGAGCTCTGAGCCATTTTTCTCTCTCATGCCCTTGATGAGGATGGCAGCCTCAGTGGATTCTTGACTTCTTGAAACTGAACAGCAACCCGGCGCAAGGCCTGCCAGTTAAACATCGACACCGAACAGTCATCAGACTTCCTATGCAATATTTCATGGCAAATTCATATCAATAATATCCTTCATTCCAGAACTTCACCTTGGCAATGCGTGTGGTATATTTCGACTTGACTGAGCCACTTGTCCAGTGACGGCTGCTTTCAGTCGACGATGACAATAAGGCAATTCGAAAAGATTAAACAATTGATTCCTAAGCAAATCTTCATTCGGAACATCTGGTCCTCCGGCAGCCTTGACAGAATACAAGGCGCAGCGGCCTTTTCTTTTTGAGCACGGCGGGCTGTATCGACGACTCGAACAGAGCGCAACAGATTTTGAGATTGAATTTTTGAAAGAAGCCAGCATCATGCTAAAAGCGGATTTATTGGAAATCATTGCCAATGGCGAAGGCTCTGCTGTTGAATTCAAACGTGATGACTGTCGGCCCGAGCAGTTAGCCAAGGAGATTGTTGCCATGGCAAGCCATCTTGAAGGCTTGATTCTGCTGGGTGTGGAAGATGATGGCAAAATCAGCGGAATTCACAAAGAAAAGCTCGAGGAATGGTCATAGATGCAGTGGTTTCGCGCAAAGTTCATCCGCAGCTTCTGCCCTCCTATCAAGAATTGGCAGTGGATCAGGACAAGCGCATTGCAATACTCTCGCTTACGCAAGGGATATCCAAACCCTATGTGTTACGACACAACAGTCGGGAAAATATTTACGTACGGGTTGGCGGCGCTGCGAGATTGGCCTCAAGAGAGCAGCAAGCTCGATTGTTTGAATCAGGCGGAATACTTCATACTGAAACGCTTCCGGTCTCAGGCACATCATTTGAGTCCTTGGATTTGGAGAGAATCAAAGATTACCTGAACAACATTCTGCGAGACCCAGAAATTCCATCTTCTGACCAACAATGGATACGTCGCCTTTTGGATCTCGGGCTCCTCACCGATAGTGCATTAGAATCGGCAGTTTGCTCAATTGCCGGCTTGCTCGTGTTTGGACATAAACCAAGGAGATACCTCAAGCAGGCATCAGGCTGATGGCATTCGATGGATTGGAAAAAGATTGCCAGTCAAGACTGGAAGAAGTGCTTGGCGTACCGCTGGTCGGCCGCTGGCACACAGACCAGAACGGCGAGCGAATACGAGTCTCAAACGGTACAGTTGAGGACGCTATTCAGATTCTGAAACCGTTTATTACCGAAGAGGACAAAGAGATTGATCAGAGCATGCGCAGAAAAAGAACTTGGCACTATCCGATAGAAGCCGTTCGAGAAATGATTGTGAATGCAATTGTCCATCGTGCTGGACTCGGTTTATTGATATTGAGATTACCTGCTATGCAAATCGAATTGAGATCGTCAGCCCCGGAGCCATGCAAAATTCAATGACAGAAGAGAAAATGAAAGCAGGCCAGAGATTGCCGCGTAATATTCTTCTTGTCGACATCTTGAAAGGCTATGGGTATGCTGATGCCCGAGGCATGGGAGTACGGACAAAAGTTGTGCCGCTCATGCAGCGCATGAACGGCAGCGAACCCGAATTTGAATCCACAGACGACTATCTGAAAACTGTTCTTTATCGAAAAGTCGAGTAGCGTTTTTGCTGGTTCAAACCGCGCATCGGACTCACGCTTGTACATGAGTCTGCCGCTTCTTTTGCGGTCAAAATACTCTGATCTGGCAACAGGGGATTTGGATTGCCCTCCCATGACGATATATTCGCAACCACGCCTTGTCAAATCGTGGTGGGCCGTGCAGGAATCGAACCTGCGACAACCTGATTAAAAGTCAGATGCTCTACCTACTGAGCTAACGGCCCGCTGGACACTGGCAATCAGCAAAAAGACGAAAGACAGCAAGTACATCGCCGTCGATGCTGATCGAATGCCAGGTTGGGGGAGGAGACGCAATGGATTTGAAATGCGCCATGACTTGCCCCTCAAGATACTCAGATTATAGCAAAGACCAACAACCTGATCGCTCAGCAAAGAGGCGGAAATTGCTTAGACGCTGTCCACTGTCAAAGATGCGAATTAAACCAGGCGAGATGAACAAAACACCCCAAACGCAGCAGACGAAGTAATAAAATACCGGCTTTCGCTTGTGTTCACTCAGGACACATCGTCCAACTTTTTGCACGAAATAACCCATACAGACAAATATGACTGATACTCAGTTTGCAAAAGCATTTTTTCAGATGATCATCTACCTCGTTGTCCTGGCGATCGTGCTGATGATAACGGGTGCATTCATTGGCGGCTCACTTGACGAAAAGCTTGAGACGCAGCGCGAAGAGTTCACGCAGCGTGTCATCGCGCAGCGGACTCAGCCAGTCGGAACACTCAATGTCGGCGCAATACCAGCCGCAGAACAGCCGGCATCGCCCATGATGACTGCAGAGCCGACCTCATCGGCCGAATCTGAACCGCTTCAAGTGGCCAGTGCCGACCACCCAGGCGCCGGTGTTTATAACTCCGGCTGTCAGATTTGTCATAACACCGGCGTAACCGGTGCGCCAAAACCCGGCGATGTCGATAATTGGGCGCCGCGCATCGCAAGAGGCATCGATACCCTATACAGCAACGCCATCAACGGCTATCAGGGAGAGAGCGGAGTCATGCCGCCAAAAGGCGGACTTGTTACGCTTTCAGATGAAGATGTCAAAGCGGCAGTTGACTACATGGTCAGCACTGTTCAGTAATCACTGACATCACAATTGCGATGGGCGCGCCTGCCCATCGCCAAGATTCAGGAGCTTGACCGCTCTTTTCGCTCTTTTTCGAGCTGTTCGATCTGCTTTTCGAGTTCCTGGATTTGCTGGCGCGCGCGTCGCAGTGCAATTTCTTGAACTTCCATTTCCTGCCGCGTCACCAAATCCAAATTCTCAAGAGCTGCGCGGACTGAGCGAAGCGCATTGTCTCGAACGGACTCAGACACCCCCGAAGGTAGCAAAGAGGCGATTAGCCCGAGTATATGCTCAACGGGTGTCAGTGTGCTTGATTGTGAATTGGCAGACATTTTTTGCTACTGGCCGATTGCGGACAGGCCATACCCTTGCAGGCTGCCATCAGTGCATAGGCTGAATAGAACTTTCACCTGCGTGACGGAAATATTGCGGCTGGCTCAGAATATCCTGCGATAGGCAATCGTCGCATCCGCCCGCAATGCGTCCAGCCATTTTGTCTGCTCGATGCGAACTTTATTCTCACGCAAAATATCGCGAATCGCAGCATGGATTCGCTCCGTCGTTCCCGCCTCGCGCACATCCCGAAATTGCAGAATAAATACGCTGAAGCCGATTTGCTGCACTGTTGAAACTTCACCCACTTGCATTTCCGAGAGCAGCTGGCGGTATTCAAACGCCAGATTATCTTCCGGCACCCAGCCCATATCGCCGCCCTTTTGCTTTGTCTCGATATCTTGGGAATGCAATTTGGCCAGCGCCCCGAAATCGCCGCCTTGGGTGATATTGGTACGGATTTCATTGAGCTCTTCAATCAGTGCGGCAGCGCCCGCCTCAGTTGTCGCATGCAATACGATACGCGCCAGCGAATACTCGAGCAGTGTCGGCAGACTGAGTCCGGTCCCCCGAGTACGCCGGCCCTTCGAAATCGCATAGATCGTATCACTTCCAATCAATATCGGACCGACAAACTGATTGTCCTCAGTGCTCGCAATGGCATTGATCACCGCAGGCTGAATCGCTTCTCTCGAAACCCAGCCGATGGCACCTGCGTCAATGCCGTCATATTGGGCATAGGCATTCGCCACAGTGAAAAAATCCCGGCCGGCGCGCAGCTCGCGTCGGATTTCGCCAATCGATTGGCGCAGCAGCTGCAAATATTCCGCATCGGCGCCGAGCGGAGTTGAAACGACAATCAACTCCAGATCAAACTCCTCCACCGCCGTCATAAACTGGTCTCGGTTCGCTTGTCGGAACCGCTCGATTTCCTCTTCACTGATGCGCACGCGCGGAATGATGACTCGCTGAACAATGCGTTCCGCCAATAGATTCTGCCCGATCGTCGCGTAGACATCGTTTCTGCTCAAGCCCACGGTTTCGAACTGCTCAAGGAAAGCCTCCGGATCAAGCTGCGCCTGCGCACTCAGCTCAGCGATGCGCTGCTCCACTTCGCTGGCTGACACCAGAATGCCGTTGCTGGACGCAAACTGCCGCTGCAAGGAGAAGTTGATAGCATTTTCAGTTGCCATTCTTCGCACTGCGTCACCGGCCGGGACTGCCGAATTGTTCTGTCGCGCATCGTGTTGCAGGATGCGGATGTTGCGCTGGATGGTGGTTTCCGTAACCGCCTCGCCATTGACGACCACCACAATCTGATCCAATGCATCAGTCTGTCCGAATGCGTTCCCAGCAAGTGCCAGCGCCGCGAACGACAGCACTGAAGCCATCGCCAGCTTAAACACCATGCTTCCAATCTGTTGCGACAGTCTATTTTTCATTGATTTGCTGATGTAAAGATCATGACCAGCCGTGACGGCCAAGCAGACTCGTCACGGATGTACAAAGCGGGACCTCAAAAATCTCACGCAAAGCTGCACTCATTATCGGCGAGTATCACAAACTGATTTTTCTCAAGATGAATCATGCCGATCAATGCCCGCAGCGATGCTAGTTCACACCAAACCCTTCCACACGAAAAGTCAACCGAAATGACGTATCGCGTTTTTTGTTCTCAGGTTTCTCTTGGGCAATCTCAATGCCCATGGACCAGCAACATGAGATGTGCTCGAAATAGACACCGGACTCAAGCGACCGGTTTCGCTCCAGCGACCCGACGTGAAAGGCCGCCATTCTCCACTGTGTTTTCAAAAAGGTATTGATTGAGATGCCCGCCTGCTCATCATCATCTCTGAGGAATCGATAAAGGCCTTTGACTTCAGTCAGCGGACCCACTCGCTGCGTGTAGCTGGCGTAGGTCTGCTCGATATCGTCGCCCAGGTCATCATCGTATACGATGCCTAGTCGACCTTCACGCACTGAATCCGCAAGAGTGATGCCAAATACAACATCCGATCGATCACGATTCCGGGTGACTTTGTTTTTCTTCTTATTCTCCTTATTCTCTTTCTTCGGATCCGGGTTTTTTACCTCTACTTCCTCGCAATCGTTTATGAAAAACTGCTCTACGACCTCCGTCTTTCTGTTCATGCCCAGACAGCTCGGGGTCTTGTGGTTCGAATAGTACACCCGTCCAATGCCGATTCTGCGAACCAGGTCAGGATTGTTAAAGTCGTCAAAACTCACAGAGACACCGACGCTCGTCTTGTCGGTATCGCGCAGCCGATCACCGCCCAAGTACGATGTTGTTCGAAAAATATCGGCATAGTTCTCAAAATTGGCAGCGGCCGTGTCAAAGATCGGCAATTCTGCTTGATCAATACGCTTGGTTCTCGACACCTGCACTCGCGGCTCAATCGTCCAGCGGCTGTCACTGTCGGTATAGTGATCGAAAAAAAGCCGAGCATCTGCGACCGAGTAGGTATTCGATATTTTCGGCTTCTTTGGCTCTTTTTGCATTGGGGGATCATCCATCGCATTTTTCATCGTCTTTGACAGATTGTAGCGCAAGGCTTCCGAGCCGGCTGTCACACTGAACTCGCCTGCCTGAGCTTCGTAGCGGTATTCCAAATACACATCCGACTTGGTTCTTGAGCCCTCGCGTTGATAGGCCCCGGAGCGCATCTTATGCATGCCTCCCTTATCTCTGCCGCGCAATTTTTTCGCATGCTTGAACTTCTCAGATCTGAATTTCAAGCCGGCCCGCAAATTTGAAACCAAAGGCAGACTGACATCCAGCCGGATCCAAGGAGTGCGATTCCAGATGCGCTCCTCTTCTTTCACATCAGGCGAGGAGATCACAAACTTTTGCGCCCCCACCTGCGCTTTGTAATAGTTCCCCACCGCACTGAAGGCAACATTCTGCTCCAGATACTTGTCGTCAGCATCCAGGAACAGCCGATCATAATCCCCCAGATAGTGCTTGTCAGAAACCCATCTTGAATCGATTTGCGAATAAAAGCGTGTGCCGTCATGCCATTCGCTCTCAAAAAAGGCGCCGTATCGATCATCAAGATGCTTTCGATTCTTGCCGCGCTCATCAAAAAGGTATTCACTTTGCAGCGTGGTCGTGGAGTGCTGGCCCAGATACCGCAGCTCCGAATCAACCATGACCCCGCGGCGGCCGTAGGCATTGAATCCCACCGTGGCATCGTAGTTGGGCGCGAGATTGAAATAATACGGAATTTCAGTGATTGATCCATACTTGCTCGTATAGCCGATAACCGGGAATAGAAAACCGCTGCGTCTCTCATCGCCGATCGGAAATAGGAATGTTGGCAGGACCAAAACATTATGCCCTCTGACCTCAACTGCGGCGCGCTGCGCCTTGCCTTGCCGGGTGCGCAGATTCAGCTCGATATTGCGCGCCGCAATCTGAACATCGCGCGCATCAGACTCGCAGTTCGAAAATGACGATTCACGCAGATACACCACCTGCTGCGCAAACTCAAGCTCCTCGGAACTGCCCTGACCAATCAGCTCGCGCTGCATCATCAGCTCGAGTGAATCCGAAAAGTAGACAAAATACTTGCTCTCTTCGGCAAACACCGTTTCCGCTTGGGTATCAATCCTGATCGTCTGCGCCTGTACCTCAATTGCACCTGTGAACACGATTGCATTGCCATCGTCATCGCTGAAGATCTCATAGATGCCCGTGCCAAGGTCGTAGTTGACGCGATCGGCAGTCATAATTCGCGCGGCATCGCGGACCACTACACTGCCGCGCATATAGAACTTGTCGCCGATTCTTTGCACAATGTCCGCCGACACCTCAATTTCGTCACCTTCGGCCAGCATGATCGGCTCAAGCGTATTCAGGATTTCCGGCGGGATTCGCGCGGGAGCTATGCATTGCTCCGGCATGGTTGCCTGCACAGGGCGCGCCAGCCCGCAAAGCAGTACCAAAACCGCAGGTATAATGCATCTTCTCAATTCCATTTTCACAATCGATTTTCTTCGGTTAATCCTGATCCGGCGCACCAAACGCCGAAGCCATAATTCTGCCATGAAAATAAAGTCTGAAAGTATATCATGATGGCCGATTGCAACTTCAAAGGCATCACCGCTTCCGATGACCGCGCCAATCAACTGGTCACCTGGCTGACCGACACCCTCGGCAGCAGCATTCTTTCCCTTCAGTTCGCGTCCGAGGATGCCAGTTTCCGGCGTTATTTCAGGGCCATGGAACCCGGCCGCACGTTCATTGTGATGGATGCGCCGCCAGACAAGATGAGCACCGAGCCATTCATTCGCATCGCGCGGAAATTCCGCGACCTGGGCATCAATACGCCGGAAATTGATCACTTCGATGCGCAACAGGGATTCGTGATGATGACTGATTTCGGCAGTCAAACTTATTTTGATGCGCTCAATCCAGCCAATGCCGACACCCTGTATGCTGCCGCCTTGGATACCTTGGTTCAGCTTCAGGCAGCACCGGCGGCGCAGCTTGACGGCCTGCCGCTTTACGACACGCAGCTGCTGCGCAGCGAGATGGAATTGTTCCCTGACTGGTATTTGCCGCACCAGCTTGATACCGCCGAGATAACAGACCTCGACGCGACGCTGAATGCCATTTTTGACCAGCTGATCGCCAGTGCCCTCGAGCAGCCGCAAGTCTGTGTGCATCTGGATTACCACTCGCGAAATCTGATGCATTTGCCCGGTCAGCCCCCGGGTGTAATCGATTTTCAAGATGCAAGGATCGGGCCTTTGACCTATGATCTGGTTTCACTGCTGCGCGACTGCTACATTGTCTGGCCGCGTGAAAAAGTCGCAGACT
The DNA here is from genome assembly GCA_965200545.1 of Arenicellales bacterium. Lineage (GTDB taxonomy): Bacteria > Pseudomonadota > Gammaproteobacteria > Arenicellales > JAJDZL01 > JAJDZL01. The sequence continues at coordinate 45,163 of CBDAUJ010000005.1, forward strand.
GGATTGCCCAGTATCTGCAAAAAGCCAAGCATGCGACAGCAATCGCCCTGCCCGACCGGCATCAGCTGATGCAGTGGTTTGACTGGATGGGCTTGCAAAGACACATCAAAGTCGCCGGCATCTTCACGCGGCTCCATGATCGCGACCAGAAGGCTCGCTATCTGCGCGATATCCCGACGGTGCTCAACTACATCGAGACGGTCAGTCGCCAGTACCGGGAACTGAAACCGTTGCACGATCTCATCGTCAGGATAATCAGCCGCTGACGAGACTATGGACGCAATGATTCTCGGTGCCGGCCTCGGCAAGCGCATGCGTCCGCTGACAGTCAGCACACCCAAACCGCTGCTGCGGGCCGGGCCGCACCGGCTGATCGAGTACCACCTTCACAAGCTGGCGCTCTGCGGCTTCGCACACGTGGTCATCAATACCTCCTACTGCGCCGATCAATTCATTTCGCTGATCGGCGACGGCCGTTCCTACGGGCTTGAGGTCTCCTTTTCGCATGAAGGTCCGGCGCCGCTGGAAACCGGCGGCGGCATCCGCAACGCGCTGCCACTGATTCGATCCGACGCGTTCGCGGTGGTCAGCGCTGATGTCTTCACCGACTTTGCTTTCGACCGGCTGTGCCAGCCGGCGCATTCGGGTGCGCATTTGGTCCTGGTCCCCAATCCGCCGCATCATCCAGACGGCGACTTTGTGCTCAATGATGATGCCCGGCTGCGCTGGGCAACCCCAGATTCAACTCAGCCAAGCCTGACGTACAGCGGTATCGCAGTCATGCACAAGCAGCTCTTCGCCGGCGTCCCCCAGGCGCCGTTTCCCTTGCGGATGCTCTTCGATCAGGCAATCGCCACCAAGCGGCTCAGCGGTGAGCGGTACTGCGGCGCCTGGCATGACATCGGCAATGTCGAGCGCCTCGAGCAGCTGAGCGCACGGCTGACTGCAGGCAGCCGCGGCAGCGCAGCCGCCAGCAAAACCGGTCAGTCATAGATCAGTTTTCGATACCCCAGCTGCACCCGCAGACACTCGACACAGCGGCTGGCGATCGCATCAAGGTCGGCATCCACGCCCAGCTCACGCAAAGTCGTGACTTGCAGGCCAGGCATGCCGCAAACAACAATCTGCCTGAAAGCAGCAGTATCCAGATCCACATTCAAGCTGAAACCGTGATAGCTGCACCCCTGGCGGATGCGGATGCCAAGCGATGCGATCTTGTGATTTTGCACATAGACGCCCGGCGCGCCGCGGCGCCGCGCGGCACAAATCGCGTACGAATCCAGCACCTCGATGATGACTGACTCGATTATTGTGATCAGATTGCGAATTCCCTGCCGCCGCCGGCGGATGTCGAGCAGCAGATAGACAATCAGCTGCCCCGGACCGTGGTAGGTCATCTGCCCGCCGCGATCGGAGGCAACCACCGGAATCTGCGTTGGCTCAAGCGGCGTGTCGGTGCACGCGACGCCAAGGGTATAGACGGGCGGATGTTCCAACAGCCAGATCTCATCGGGCGTTGCGGCACTGCGCGCCGTCGAGAACTCACGCATCTGATCGAGCGCGGCTTGGTACGGCACCAGGCCAAGATTGCGGACAACCGCCGTCGCCGCCGGCTGCATCGCATCCAATTTCGCAGACAATCGGGCAGCGCCGGGCTACTCGGCAACCAGGTAGGGTTTGTCCGGGAGCTTGGGGGTCAGCTGACGGATGATGGCATCAACTTGCTGCGTCGAGTCGATCGGCCCGATCCGCACTTGATACAGCCGACTGTTGCCAACGATGTGATCCCGGACTTTCACGTCGCTGAAACCCATGGACCGAATCGACCGAAGCAGTTTGTTGGCATTGCTCTTGCTCGAGAAAGTGCCCGCCGACAGATAGAATTTGTCAGCGGCGACAGTCGCGCTCGCGCCTTGCGGCGCCGCCAGGACGGTGACTTCCACCATGCCGGTGCCGGCCTGCACCAGATCAAGTTTCTTGGCCGCCGCATAGGACAGATCAATGATGCGGTCGCCGATAAACGGGCCGCGATCATTGACCCGCACGATAATACGCCGCTTGTTCTGCAAGTTTTTGACCGAAACATAAGTCGGCAGCAGCAGCGTCTTATGGGCCGCGGTCATCTTGTACATATCGTAACGCTCGCCGCTTGAAGTCCGCTTGCCATGAAATTTCGGTCCGTACCATGAGGCAATGCCGCGCTCGGTAGAGCCGGCTGCCGCGTACGCCGGCACATACGTCTTGGCCTCGACAGTGTACGGGTGATTGCCGGTGCGGCTGATCGGCTGCGACGACGGCGCCGCATCCGGGATCGAGCCGATATCTTCGGCAAGGCCGCTCAGATCGATCGACCGTCCAGACGAGCAGCCGTAGGATGCGGCCAGCAGCGCCAAGGCCGCCGCCAGGATAAGTTTGCGTTCAGCTGGCATCTCTTCTGGCGGCAATCAGTTCCGCAAACTCTGCCACAGCCATCGCATACAGCGTGCTTCTGTTGTATTTGGTGATGACATAAAAGTTCGGGTATCCGGCACGGTAGCTGAAAACCCCCGGGCGGGTCTCGAACTTCAGCACCCCGAGCTGCATATCATCTGCGGGCACCTCAGTGTCAGCCAGCGCAACGCCAGCCCGCTTGAGATCAGCGTAGCGACGATCGCTGTCCAGCCCCGCTGTCAGCAAGCCATCCAAAACGGTCGCATCCGCCGCGCTGAGCACCGCGTGTGTTTTGCCATTCGGCTGCCAGCCGTGCTCAGCCAGATAGTTGGCGACACTGCCAATGGCATCGTCCACTTCGCCGATCAGATCACGACGGCCATTGCTGTTGAAATCCACGGCATAATGGCGGTAGCTGCTTGAGATAAACTGCGGAATGCCGATCGCACCGGCATACGAGCCCTTGACCTCAAGCGGATTGAGGCCTTCTTCATCGATCAGCATCAGGAACTCGACGAGCTCCCGCTTGAAAAAGTCGCTGCGGCGGGGATAGCCCAGCGTCAGGGTCACCAGCGAATCGATCACCCGATGCCGGCCGGTGTAGCGGCCAAAGCGCGTCTCAACCCCGATAATCGCCACGATGACCGACGCGGCGACGCCATACTCACGCTCGGCTTCGGCCAGTGCCTGCGCATTCTGGTTCCAGAACTGAACCCCGGATATGACATTCGCCTCAGTCACAAAAATCTTGCGATAGCGATACCATGCGAGCCGCTTTTCTGCCGGCCGGGTGATGGCCTCCACGATGCTGTCCTGATAAACGGCATCGGCAAGCAGCGCCCGGATCCACTCGGCATCCAGCGCATGCTGCTCGACCAGCTCATCCGCCAGTGCCTTGGCTGCCGCATTTTGCTCGATATCAATCGCGTGGACAGGCTGCTGAGCCATTGACGCCGCCACCAGCAGCAACGCGGCGGTGGCCGCCGTCCTGCTGCGCTCACATACTTTTAGTCGCATTTCGCACTCCCATAACCAAACCGAGCCCGATCAATACCGTCAGCATTGAAGTTCCCCCATAACTCAACAGGGGCAAAGGCACACCGACGACCGGCAGAATTCCAGAAACCATGCCGACATTGACAAACAGATGAGTAAAAATCAGCGCCCCGACACAGCCGGCAACGATCCGGCCAAACTCCGTATTGCACTGATAGCCGATTGCAAAACAACGATAAATCAGCAGCAGATAAACGGCAACAAGCACGATCCCGCCAATCAGCCCGAATTCTTCGGCAAATACAGAGAAAATAAAATCCGTGCTGCGTTCCGGGATGAAATCCAATTGCGACTGGCTGCCTTGCAGCCAGCCTTTGCCGAACAGACCGCCGGACCCGATCGCAATCATGGATTGAATCGAGTGGTAGCCCGCCCCCAGCGGATCAGTCCACGGATCGAACATGGTGATCACACGCTGGCGCTGATACGCATGCAGCAGCGGCCATGCCAGCGGGATGGCGCTGATGCAGACCACCGCACCGGCAATGAGGGTGCGCCAGCTGATGCCGCCCAAAAAAATCGCAAATGCGCCGACCGCAACCACGAGCAGGGCCGTGCCCAGATCCGGCTGCCGATACACCAAAAATGCCGGCGCCAGCACCAGTACGGCCGCCATCACATAGCTGAGTCGGCGATTGAACATCTGCGAGCGCGTTAGCAGCCAGCCGATCATCATCGGCAAGATAATTTTCATCAGCTCAGCCGGCTGAAACCGAATCACGCCGAGATCCAGCCAGCGCTGCGCGCCGCGGCCGATCACACCGAATAACAGTACCAACACCAGCAGCGCAAACACGACGAAGTACAAATAGGGTGTCGACTGGTACAGCTTCTCAAGTGGAATGAATGCCACCGCAAACATCACCGCAAAGGCAAAGGCCATGCGCACTGACTGGCGCCCCAGCAAATCCCAATCCTGTGCGCCGGCGCTGAACTGCACCGCCAAACCCATCGCGCCCAGAATCAAGACCAGGCAGATGAGCTGCAGATCAAACTGCGAGCGGATTTGGATCGCGAGGTTCACGCTACTGCCCGGCACTCAATGCGACCTGGTCCGCTGCGCCGTCCGGCGCAGCGCCCAAAAGATGATGATCCATGATTTCCTTGACAATGGGCGCGACCGCACTGCCGGCGCCGATGTTCTCAACCACGGCCGCGACCACGATCTGCGGATCCTCCGCCGGCGCAAACGCAATAAACGTCCCGTGCGGCTGAAATTTCTTCGCATACTTCTCCACATCCCAATCTTCCGCCGCATCCGGTCTGCTGATTACTTGGACGGTTCCCGTTTTGGCCGCAACCGTATATTGCAGGTCCGGCGCGATCCGGCGCGCGGTGCCCTGTGCGCCATGCACCACATCAATCATCGCCGGAATGATGCGGTTATAGTAGGCGGGGTTGACATCAATCAGTCCGCGCCGCCGCGGCTCCAACTCAAGCGCCTGCCCGGTATTGGCATCAACGGTCTTGTAGATCAGTTTCGGACTGATCCACTCGCCCTGCGTGGCAATCAGCGAAGTGGCCTGCGCCAGCTGCAGCACAGTGGTCGTGAGCGCACCCTGGCCGATCGACAGCGACAGTGTCTCGCCGAGATACCAAGGCTCATTGAAAGTGCGCCGCTTCCAATCTCGGGACGGCAAAATGCCCGCATATTCATAAACCAAATCAATGCCGGTAGGCTGGCCAAAGCCGAATTTAGCCAGTTCCGAATTGAGACCGTCAATGCCAAGCGACTGCGAGAGGACATAAAAATAGACATCGCACGATTCGGCAATCGCTTTGCGCAGATCGACTTGTCCATGACCGGTCGACTTCCAGCAGCGATACTTGCGCTTGACGCCGGGCAGCTGGTAATAGCCCGGACAGAAAACGGTCCGATCCGCCAGGTTGTATTCATGGATGGCCAGTCCCATAAAGGGCTTGATGGTCGATCCGGGCGGATAGCGGCCTTGGATGGCGCGGTTCAGCAAGGGACTGTCGGCGTTCTGCAGCAGCTCGCTGCGCAGTTCGCTGTCGCCTGCCAGCCCGAACTCATTGGGATTGAACGAGGGTTTGGAGACCATGGCGAGCACATCACCCGTCCTGGGATCAATGGCAACAACGGCGCCCGCCTGCTCGCCCAGGGCGTCGAACGCCCTGCGCTGCAGGCCGGCATCAATCGTCAGAAAAACATCATTGCCCGATTTCGGCAGCACACTGGAAACGGTCCGCACTCGATTGCCGTGCGCATTGGTCTCGACCTGCTGATAGCCGGGCCAGCCTAGCAGCGTATCTTCCACGGCGCGCTCGGCGCCGTATTTGCCGATGTGCTGGGTGCCGCGATAGCGCACCGGGTCAATGCGCGCCTGATCTTCAACCGACACGCGCTCAGTCCGTCCGACCACATGCGAGGCATACTCGTTCTGGACATAGACGCGATACAGATTGGTATCGATGTGGGCGCCGGGCAGACGGAACATGTTGACTGCCAGCAGGCCTACCTGCGCGTCGGTCAGGATATCTTTCAGCGTGTGGGGATCCGACCTGTTGCCGTTTCGGACCGATGCCTGAAAGGTTTTCAGCTCATGCGCATCCAGTTCAACGAGGGTGCTGAGATCCGCCAGCAGCTGATCCAAGTCATCCGCGTTCGCCGGCACCACATCCAAACGGTAGGCGGTTTCGTTGCGCGCCAGAATCACGCCATTGCGGTCGTAGATTTGACCGCGAATCGGCGGGGTCGGCACGACCCGAATGCGATTGTCCACCGATAGGGCGGAAAAATTATCATAGGCCACAACCTGCAGATAGACGAGTCGCCCGAGCAGCGCGATTGCCGCTGCACCCACCACCAAGGCGGCCAGCAGAATCCGATACTGGCTGCCGATCTTCAAGTGAATGACAGCCGGATGGTCGAATATGCTATTCCAGGATACCATGACGCCGCCGTTCGACGATTCGCACACACGTGCTGCAGGCAAAGTAGATGAGCATGCCGCTGACCGGCGCAAGCCACAGCGCAACTGACCCGGCATTGCCGTGCGCGGCAAAATTGACCGCCGTAAGCACACCGGCGTTGACCAGCAGCAGCACAAACACCGCGCCTGCTTTCGCCTTGCTCGACAGATCCTCTCTGCCGCTGAACTTGATTGTCAGATAGACAACCGTGACCTTCGCCAGCGCATGCTGCCCCAAGACACCGAAAGTAATCACATCAGTGAGCAGCCCGACCACGAACGCGGTAAAGATGCCTGCCCGGTGCGCGTGATGCCAGGCCCAGAAAATCAGTGCCAGCGTGACGACATCCGGCCTGAGCAGGGCGACCGCCTCGGGCAGTGGGACGACCATCGCCAGGAACGCCAGCACAAAAGTCAAATAGCAAACCGCGTAAACCATGCTCGACCCAACCTACTCTTCGCTTGATCGCTGCATGGCAATCTCGCCAGCCGACTCATCTTGCGGCGGACTCCAGACGATTAGAATTTCGTAACTGGGGTCAAGCTGCGCCAGCGGCTCTGCGGATACTTCGGCAAACGGCACATCGGGATTGCTGTCAACGCGACTGATTTCCGCCACCGGGTAACCGACCGGGAAGCGCTCGCCAAGCCCCGAGGTGATCAGCACATCACCAACCTGCACATCCTGATCAGAACGCACGCCGGTAATCTGCAGCTCATGCGTCTTGCCAATGCCATTGGCAACCGCGAGGATGCCATTGCGCTTGATTCTCACCGGCAGCGAGTGATTCGGATCCGTAATCAGGGTCACCGCACTGTCGGATCGTGTCGTCGCGGTGATCTGGCCGATCACCCCGCGGTGATCAACGACCGCCTGGCCGACATTGATGCGGTCCTCAGCGCCGCGGTCAAGCACGACTTTCTGCGCCGCGGGCTGCAGCTGAACGGATACGACTTTGGACGACAGGACGGGGTATTCGACCCGTTCCTGCGCCTCCACCAATTCCGCCAGCCAGCGGCTGCGCAGCTCCTCTTGCTCAAGCGCAATGATGCGTTTTCTCAGAGCGCTGTTTTCCGCGACCACGGCCCGATTGCGCTGGCGCAGCGCCTCGCGCTCCTCAAACAGGCGCAGCACATAGTCGCGCGCATCGTGAATCAGCTGCGAGGTCTCCACTATCGGCTTGGCGATGGCAAATAGCGCTGTCCGCGAACCCGCAAGAAAAGTGGTATTGGAGTCCGTCGCGACGACAATCAATGCCAGCGCCGCCGCAATATAGAACTTCACAGTATTCTTATTGATCTTGGAAGCACCCATCACTCAGCCAGCCGCTGCGGCCTGATTGAACCAATCCCATCACCCGCTCCAGTCCACGCTACTCCACCGACGCCACCTTGCGCAGCAGATCGACACTCTCAAGCGCCTTGCCGCAGCCGCGCGCCACGCACGACAGCGGATCTTCGGCAATGATGGTCGGGATTTTGAGCTCTTCGTTGAATCGCTTGTCGATATCACGCAGCAGCGCACCGCCGCCTGCCAGCAAGATGCCATGCTCGGATATATCCACGGACAATTCCGGCGGCGACCGCTCCAGAACAGTTCGCACCGCATTGATGATTTCAGTAATCGAGTCGTTGAGCACCTCACAGATTTCAGCGCCATAAATCAGGTTCTTGCGCATCGTACCGCGATGATCGCGGCCGCGCACTTCCATCATCGTTTCACCGGATTTGCCCCACGCAGTGCCGATCAGCTGCTTGATGCGCTCGGCCGTCGGCAGCCCAATCTGAATGTCGAAGCTTTCCTCCACATACTGCTTGATGCGCATGTCAAACAAATCGCCGGCGTAGCGCAGTGTATCCGAGCAGACCAGGCCATTGAGGGAAATGACGCCAATTTCGGTTGTGCCGCCGCCGATATCAACGACCATCGAGCCGACCGGCTCGGAAATCGGCAGATTCATTCCAATCGCAACCGCCATGGGCTCTTCGAGCAGGAAAACTTCGCGAGCCCCGGCGCCGAGACAGGATTCGCGAATCGCTCTTCGTTCCACCTGTGTCGACTGGCACGGCACACTGATTACCGTACGCGGGCGCATGAACAGCCTGCGGGATTGCACTTTGCCGATGAAGTGCTTGAGCATGATCTCGGTTACCGAAAAATCAGCAATCACCCCGTCCCGCATCGGTCGAATCGCCTGAATATTGGCCGGCGTCCTGCCGAGCATCTGCTTGGCCTCCTTGCCTACTGCCACCACCGAATCGGCGAGCCGCTTGCTGCGCTGGCGGCCATGATAGTCCGGCACATGCACCGCGACGACCGAGGGCTCATCCAAAATGATCACCTTGCTCGCGCGATCATAGATCAGCGTATTGGCAGTTCCCAAATCAATCGCCAAGTCTTGCGTAAAGTAATCCAGAAATTTCGCCATCTCGTTTGATTCAGGTGGTGAAGGCCGCCGGGTCCAGCCAAGGCCGGGAAATGCACAATGCAGCCTGCCGACATACTATATTTGCGCAGATAATTATCCAAAGCCATTATAATTTTGTCTGTGCGCTGATGGAGACTCGTATTGATGCCAATTTCGAATTCAAATATTGTCCAGATAACCGCCCTGGCGAATCTGGAAATTGATGCAGATCGCGAGCCGCAGCTCGAAGATGAGCTGCGCGGCATCTTGGAATTGATTCATCAGATGCAGCAGATTGATACCGCCGATGTCGAGCCGATGTCGCATCCGCAGGACTTGCAGCTGCGCCTGCGCGCCGACCGCGTCACCGAGCCGGATCAGCGAGCCGGCTTGCAAGCGATCGCGCCGCACATCCAAGACGGCTTGTATATTGTTCCCAAAGTATTGGATTGATTGCGCACCCTGGCGCGCCGCGGCATCTCCCAAGGCGTATGGCAGGCAAGCCGGCGACCGCAACGGCAAATCGGATCCATACGATTCCTGACAAAGATTGTTCGGTGTCGCCGTTCTGACCGACTGCACGGATTGTTTGAAACCGGTGGAAACCACGACCAAAGCGCCCATGCCCGAGTGGACATCTCTGACCCAGGCGCAAGCCGCATTGCGCAGCGGCGCCCTGTCTGCTGTCGAGCTGTGCAATTATTTTCTTGACCGGATTGACGGCGCAAGCCAGCTCAACGCTTTCATTTCGATTGATCGTGAAGGCGCGCTGCGTCAGGCCGATGCGATCGATGGCCGCAGGCGCGAGCAGCACGCGCTGGGGGCGCTGGCAGGCATCCCGATTGCGCACAAGGACATCTTTTGCACGGCCGGCCTGCGAACCACCTGCGCCTCGAGAATTCTGGCAGACTTCACTGCGCCCTACGATGCCACTGTGGTGCAAAAGCTCAAAGACTGCGACACCGTCATGCTGGGCAAAACCAACATGGATGAATTCGCCATGGGATCATCCAGCGAGCACTCGCATTTCGGTTCCGTCAAGAATCCTTGGGACCCGGCGCGAGTGCCAGGCGGCAGTTCCGGCGGCTCTGCCGCAGCCGTCGCGGCCGGACTGGCACTGGCGGCCACAGGTACCGACACCGGCGGCTCAGTGCGGCAGCCGGCGGCTTTATGCGGCATCACTGGAATCAAGCCGAGCTATGGCCGCGTCTCGCGGTTCGGCATCGTCGCGTTTGCCTCATCGCTGGACCAGGCGGGTGTGTTTGCGGCCACCGCCCGCGACGCAGCGGTGATGCTTGATGCCATCTGCGGCCATGATCCGAGCGACTCCACCTCCTTGGATATCGCGCCGCCGCACTGCCAGCGAAGTCTGGATGAATCGGTGGCCGGTTTGCGCATCGGCGTTCCTGAAGAATACTTTACCGCCGGTCTTGATGCACAGGTCGGCGATGCTGTCGAGCGCGCCGTGGCCGCGTTTGAGGCTCTTGGCGCCAAGCGGGTCCGGCTGAGTCTGCCGAACGCCCAAGCCGCCATTCCATGCTATTACGTCATCGCACCGGCCGAGGCATCGTCGAATCTGTCACGCTTCGACGGCGTGCGCTACGGCTATCGCAGCGCGTCGGCAGACTCGCTGGAACAGCTCTACAAGCGCACTCGAAGCGAGGGCTTCGGTTACGAGGTGCAGCGCAGAATTCTGATCGGGACTTACGTACTCTCGCACGGCTACTACGATGCCTATTATCTGCAAGCCCAAAGAATCCGCCGCCTGATCGCAGATGATTTTGCGCAAGCCTTTGAGAAGTGCAATCTCATCATGGGGCCGACGACTCCGACCAGCGCGTTTCATATTGGCGAGAAAACCGCAGATCCAGTACAAATGTATTTGAACGATATCTACACGGCCTCAGTCAATCTGGCCGGACTGCCGGCCATGTCAATTCCGGCCGGACTTGACCGTCAGGGGCTGCCGGTTGGATTGCAGATCATCGCCCCATACCTGCAGGAAGAGCGATTGTTGCAGGCTGCGCACCAATTTCAGCTGCATACCCGCCATCACCTGAATCGTCCGGGACAATCGTCATGAGCCGCTTTGAATGTGTCATTGGTCTGGAGGTGCACATCCAGCTGGCCACCGAGAGCAAGCTTTTCTCAGGCGCATCCGCAAGATTCGGCGCAGCGCCCAACGAGCATGCCTGTCTGATTGATGCGGCGCTGCCGGGCGTATTGCCCGTTTGCAATGCCGCTGCGGTGCGGATGGCCGTTACATTCGGACTGGCGATTGGCGCGCAGATCAATCGCAGGTCCATCTTTGCGCGCAAGAACTATTTCTATCCTGACTTGCCCAAGGGGTATCAGATCAGCCAGTACGAAATTCCGGTGGTCGGCCGCGGCAGCCTGAACACCGAGGTCGATGGCAAAACTGTGCCGGTCGGCATCACTCGCGCGCACATCGAAGAAGATGCGGGCAAATCGCTGCACACCAATTTTGCGCAGGCCAGCGGCATTGATCTCAATCGTGCCGGAACACCGCTGCTGGAAATCGTCTCGGAACCGGATATCCGATCGGCGGCACAGGCGGCCGACTACATGCGCAGGCTGCATCGCCTGGTCACCTATCTCGGCATCTGCGATGGCAACATGCAGGAAGGCTCGATGCGATGTGATGCGAATGTGTCCATGCGTCCTGTCGGCACAACCGAGCTGGGCACCCGCACTGAACTGAAAAACATCAATTCGTTTCGGTTTGTTGAGCGAGGCATTGTCTGCGAATGCGAGCGGCAAATCGAGATGCTCGAAAGCGGCGGTACGATCGTGCAAGAAACACGTCTCTACGACCCGGCGAAAAATATCACCCGCCCGATGCGCGGCAAGGAAGATGCGCACGATTATCGGTATTTTCCAGACCCGGATCTGCCGCCGCTGGTACTCGACGACGAGCTGATCGAATCGATCAGGGGTGCGCTGCCGGAGCTGCCAGAAGCCAAGCAGCGCCGATTTATGGATGAATATGGCTTAACCGCGCAAGACGCGGAGCGACTGACGCAATCGAGGCCTATTGCAGACTATTTCGAGAACGCGATCAGCGACCGAATCGATGCCAATAAAGTCGCCAACTGGGTGAGCGGAGAGCTGTTCAGCTATCTGAACAAGCACGGACTTGGCATTGAGCACTCCAAAGTCAGCGCCCGGCAGCTCGGCCAGCTTGTGGCGCAAGTCGAGCAAGGCGCCGTGTCTGGCCGCAATGCCAAAGTCGTTTTCGAAATGCTGTGGGACAATCCGCAGCTCGAAGTAGATGCCGTCATAGCATCGAAAGGGCTCGGGCAGTCCATTGATGCCGGCGAGATCGGACAGCTCATTGATGATGTGATTGCGCTCCATCCGCAGCAGGCATGCCAGCTGCAAGACGGCCAGCACAAGCTGCTGGGATTTTTTGTCGGACAAGTCATGAAAGCGTCGAACGGGCAAGCCAACCCGAAATCGGTCAGCGAGATGCTCAAGCAAAAGCTTGGCTTGTCGACTTGATGCGGAGCAACGGCCAAGCTTTCGGCAACGTGTCCAGCGAACCACTCTCACCTTGCAGCCTGAAATGATGTCAGACTCCTCTAGCGACCAAGCTTTTACGGCCGGCATCGAGCATGCACTCGGACTTGAGGCAACCTACGCCGGCGCGGTCAGCTTGTTCCGCAGAACCTATTCGAAGCGCGTCGACAGTTCCGAAATCATTGCAAGCGGCGTACCGTTCGATTTGGCCGTCACCAACCGCCCCGGCACGCGCTTTGGCCCGCGCGGCATTCGCACTGCGTCATGTCATGCATCGTGGTCCGGAGCGACTTGGCCGTGGCAACTGGATCCATTTGAGCATCTGACGATGACGGACTATGGCGACTGTGAGATTGACCACGGCTTTCCAGACAGAATTCCTGAGCAGATCGAGGCACATGCCCGCCATCTGCTGTCGCATGGCGCCAAAATCATCACGCTTGGCGGGGATCATTTCATCGCTTATCCGATTCTGAAATCGGTCAGCGAGCGCTGCGGACCTGTCTCACTGATTCATTTTGATGCGCATTCCGATACCTGGAGCGAACCGCAAGAACGGATTGATCATGGCACGATGTTCTACCACGCGGCCCGGCAGAAACTGGTCAATCCTGAACGGTCGATACAGATCGGGCTTCGCACTTGGAATCCAGAAAGCCACGGCTTTCAGATAATGGATGCCGAATACGTTCATCGACACGGTGTCGAACATGTGATCGAGCGAACCTTGGCGATTGTCGGTGACAATCCCGCTTACCTGAGTTTTGACATCGATTGCCTGGACCCGGCGTTTGCGCCCGGAACGGGGACACCGGTTTGCGGCGGATTGTCAACTTTTCAAGCACAAAGCATTATCCGCGGTTTGGCGCCGATCGATTTTGTCGGCATGGACCTGGTTGAGGTTTCACCCCCTTATGATCATGGCGAAGTCACATCCTTGGCCGGTGCGAGCCTGATATTGGACTTTATTTGTCTGCTGGCGACCCGCAAATTGCGGCAGCAGCAGTCTTCGCAGCGCGAAGGCAAGTAAATTCTAAAATTCTAGTGCCGACTCGAAAAAAATTCGTTAAACTAATTGCAATTGCCGCTGAAAATTGAGATTGGAGTCCACGGATGCGCCCGTAGCTCAGCTGGATAGAGTACCAGGCTTCGAACCTGGTGGTCGGGGGTTCGAATCCCTCCGGGCGTGCCAACCTCGCAGCATTTCCCTGGCGTACTGATATCGGGTAGAGGGATTTTGGCATCCAATCGATCCGTTCTTTTGCCCGGTTCGAGAGCATCTGACAACGCGGTGGCAAAGCCGATAGCCCAATCGCTCTCGAAATATTGCGTGGGTTCCGCGATTATGGAATCAAGTCACCGATAAAGGTCAGCGCGAGCATTGATACGCCGCCGGCGATACGAGAAATGGCTGGAGACGGGCACCAGATTCCGAGCGATTTCTCACACAATCATTGCGATACTGCTTGATAATGGGCGAATCAGTCTAACGGTCTGCCACCGCGCAGGAGCGCCCGCAATGAAACAAAACACCACTGCCCAAACCTTCGAAAAAGCCTCTGCCCGAATCAATCACGACCGCACCTTGAGAGGCCGCTTCGGCTCCAGCGATGCCTGCTGCGCAGAATGCCTGTCGGTGTTTTTCGATCCGTCGCAAGCGACGCTTCTCAACCTTGAGCGTACCCGGCTGCCTGCCGCTTGAGCACATTGATGCGGCGCATCGCGAGCTCCGACCTAATCGCGCGACACCGGCAAGCCGGTCAGCATCGTGTTTGCCGCCGAGCACAAAAGCGCCCATGGCGGTTTCGAAGCCGTACAGCAGCTGCTCGCGCAAGTCGCGCGCCTCAGCGAAAGTCATTCTGACAAGCTCGTCACCGGCGGCATCCTTTACAACGGCTCCGACCCCGACTATCGCGGCCCGGTGAGCTATTTCGACTCGAACCTGCTGCTTCGCAGCCTAAGCGACCGCCAGTGCGCGTTTTTGCGACCGCACCTGCTCGAGTTCAAGCCGTTTTTCGTCAACCTGTACGATGCGCAGGTGCAGCGTTTTGAGACCTTGACTCCCGAGTCAAGAGCGACACTGGTGGCGTTGGCCGCAGCCTGGGAGCGGCGCACTCCGCAACAAATGGCCTTGCTGCGCCAGGTCGCAGACAGGCTAAAGCGGGTGTCACAGACTTGGGCATCACGCGATACCTGTTAAAATACTGGCCGGAGTGCACAATCGATATGATCGCTGAGTCAGAGAAAGCGGCGCTGCCGCAGGAGGCGAGAGTCATGGAACAGTTCAAAGACTTGCTTCGGCATGCAATTGTCAACGATGGCGTGACCCGGGAAGTTATCGAAGAGATGGCAGCGGATTTCGTTGAGGAAGGTATGGCGCAGGGGATTCAGCGGGGCGAGAAACAGGCGCAGCATGCGTTCGCTGAAAGGTCGCTGGCCAAAGGAATCGATGTGGCAACAATCGCTGAGAGTACGGGCCTCTCTCAACGCGACATCCAGCAGATCAGCTGCCGGTAGAATCAGCAGAGCAGCGGCTGGGCTCACCGTTTTGCACCAGTGAATCCATTGCGACCGCCGATTCACAACTCCCCTCAGTCTCGAAACGCCTGTGGTTTTGGTGTATTTGTATCTTCAAAGGTCCTGCGCAATTGCATGGCCAAGGCTTTTGCGGCTTGCACAGCCAGCGTCCGAAATTACAGTCAAGCAGCAAAGCAACTCACTGTAATTCGGCAATGCCCAGTTCTCTTAGAAGTTCCGCTGGAACCTTGCGATGTTTTGTCTGATGATTCGAAAGCAATTGACGCAAATCTTCCAGCGCTGTTGCAAAATCGTCATTGACAATCCAGTGATCGAAATAGACACAGTGTTTCAAGTCCTCTTTGGCCGCTGCCAACCGCTGCTCAATTATCGCCGGCGCATCTCGCTTGCGCTCAATAAGTCGCTTGCGCAAACTTGCCAGTGACGGCGGCAGGAGAAAGACCTGCACCGTCGACGAAAATGTTTCGGCAACCTGCTGTGCGCCTTGCCAGTCAATTTCCAGCAGAACACTCTTGCCAGCCGCCAGGCTGGACTGCAGCGTATTTTTCGCGGTGCCGTACCGGTATCCATAGACTACGGCGTGTTCCGCAAACTGCCCGTCCGCCGCCATCGCGCTGAATTCACGCTCCGATACAAAGAAATAGTCCCGCCCATTGACCTCGCCATGACGCATATCGCGGGTGGTGTGCGAAACCGACAGCACGACTTTCTCGCAGCTTTCCACCAGTGCCCGGCTCAGACTGGATTTGCCGGTACCGGACGCAGCCGAAATCACGAGGATGACTGGCTTGTCAGACACAGAGAGAGTCAGGCAATATTTTGGATTTGCTCGCGAATCTGCTCAAGTACAACTTTCATATCCACCATGAGTGAGTTCAGCGGATAATGCGTTGACTTGGATGCAAGCGTGTTCGCTTCCCGATTCATTTCCTGCAGCACAAACCCCAGCCGCTTGCCGGCTGCGGACTCTTTGTCGAGAATGCGCCGAAATTCGCTCGCATGCAAGCGAAACCGATCGAATTCTTCACTCACATCGGATTTAATCAAGAGCAAGGCGACTTCCTGCTCGAGCCGAGTCGGGTCCAGTTCCACCTCGACTTCATCAAGCCGTTCCGAAAGCCGTTCTCGGGCATTGCGCTGCGCCTCGGCAATCAGTCCCGCAGCCTGTTCGCTGCTTCGCAAAACCGAAGCAAGCTTCTGCTCGAGCACCGCTTGAATCTGTGCCCCCTCACGCAGGCGGTCGCTTGCCAAATCTTCAAGCGCCTTGAGAAAATTCTCAAAAATGAACTCGTCGAATTCGGTATCCTGAGCACCCAGCGGCGCAATGACACCCGGCCAGTGCAGGAGTTCAGATGCGGACAAGCCCGCACAATCAGGAAATAACTCATGAATTCTTTCAGAAACTTCTGCAATCGACTTGATTACCTTGTCATCGATTGAATCAGCGGTCAATTCCCGCCCGCAAAAATGAACTTTAACGGTCGCATCGATTCTGCCGCGTGAGAACTTTTTCGCTAGCGCCTGTCGGCATCTTTTTTCCAGATAGCGCAGCTGCTCTGGCA
The DNA here is from genome assembly GCA_965200545.1 of Arenicellales bacterium. Lineage (GTDB taxonomy): Bacteria > Pseudomonadota > Gammaproteobacteria > Arenicellales > JAJDZL01 > JAJDZL01. Next base: position 61,630 of record CBDAUJ010000005.1, read on the forward strand.
TATTCAGGCTAATTTCCAAGGTGCGATGATTCAGCGACCGCAATTCCCAATGCACGTCGCCCCATTGGGAATCTGAGCTGCGCCGGGCAAAGCCTGTCATGCTCGAAATCATTGGATTTCAACCACTTCAATCTGAAGGAACTGTTTTATTATTCGGCTGATCAATTCAAAAAAACGGCAACTGCCCAAAAATTCGACCCGATGGAATCGGTGTGCGACCGAGTTTGTCTCTAAGTCGGTACCGCATTGCGCCATACCACTCTCGCATGTTGATTCGGCATGAGGCAATCGGTTCTTGATACAGCACATTGTAAACCAAACCAATTAAATGGATTATTTAGCATTCACAGCTTGATCAGGCGCAGCGAATGATGGATGCTGGTTCGTTTTTCATGCGGACCGAATGTGATTTAGTAAAATAGCAACATTCTAGGATGCGATTGCAACGAGGCGCAGCGAGTGTGTTGCTTGCAGACGCTGCCTTAGAAAACCGTTATAAAGCCTACTCACACTGCAGCTTATTCTCTCATTGCGATCTGTGTGCTTGCGAGTAACGAAGTGATGAACAGATTCGTAACTGAAGCAAAGCCAGCAATAACCTAAACTAAATTGACTAATCAGCATACAAATACATATCAATCAACATGAATTCTGAAAATACTTACTGTGTAGCGAAGCTTTCCGAATTGGAGCCAGAAGAACCTCTCGCTGTGGATATCGCAGGCGAAGAAATCGCCTTGGTGCTACTTGACAGCAAACTGTATGCGATCAACAACGTTTGCACACATGAATATGCATGCCTGTCTGATGGATACGTTGAGGATGGACGTATTGTCTGCCCTTTGCATCTTGCCGAATTCGACATTGCCACCGGCGCTGCCGTCGAAGACCCGGCTGAAGAAGATTTGCGAACCTATCCCATAACCATCATCGGCGACGATGTTTATGTGCAGGTTGACTGACCTTGCAGTGACTTAGTTTGCATCCGGAGGCCGATAACATAATTTTTGCGAGCAGACCCCACATTAGCAACCGAGTCAAATTCGAGTCGTGCCTGCTCGTTACATGTGTGCATCAAGACGAGCAAGCCAACCTATCCAGGATCCGACTGTCGGCGGTGATGAGTCAACGCCCTTCGATCGCCATAGCGACAATCAAACGATCAGCAAGATCAGCGTGAAAGCCGGCCAAATCAACCGCTTGCAAGCCGCTCGCGCCGTCGACAGGAATTTCAATCAGAGCCGTTTCTGACTGTGAACAGTGCCAGTGGTCAATGCTTTCATGCGGATCAATTCGATTTTTGCGGTTCAGCATTGCGATTGCCCAAAAAGAAATTGCAGCAATCGCCAGTTCAGAGACCTGCCTCGCATTGTCAATGACGCATTGCGGCCCAAACGTGCGTCTCCGCTGCGAAGCCACAAAAGGACGACATCCGTCTCAGGCAAAATCACGTTTGCAACTATTCGGGTGGCATAAGGTTAGCCGCCCATTGTGTTCTCTATGGGAGACACGATAGCGCCATATTTCACGATTTTGCCTTGATCAACGCCGGAAAAGGCTGCCGGTTTTTGCTGACAGGCCGTCAACGCGCCACCGGAACTCCATTTTTGGCGATGATCAGTTCTTTTGCGAGTGACCAATTTCACCCATCAGTTTAAGGCGCTTGGGCTTTAGTTCAGAGACTTTGACCGTTTGACGAGCGGGATTGTGCAGGAATTCATACTGTTTTCACGGTGCTTGATCAGTTGAACGACTTGTGATTCTGCCTTGGTTGCAACCTTAGTCATATCAAGAAATTGAGGCCTCATGTCATCAGTTGCTAAGACTTCTCTGCAACGACCCTGTCGCCAATATCCGATAATTCGAATTCCCCTGACGTGCATTTCTGATTGAACGAAATAGAATAATAGAAATAGTCTTGCCAGTCGGGACTGTTTCGCTGCGCATCCGGCATAATCACTTTACTTTAAACCTGATTTGAGCGATTTTGGACCGAGTCCATCACTCATGAAACCAGAACCCCGCAAAAGATTTCGCTTGACGCGCCTCGTCGTGCTCATTGGACTGGCGTGCCTGATGCTGCCGTCCATTCATGCGTTCAGTCAGGACACGGTGCGGACGAAACTGCTTGAGCGGCAGGCACGGCATTTTCTGCACCTGGTGCAACGCGATGTGCAACTCGCTGAAGATGCCGAAATTGTCGAATACGTCCTCAATTTGGCCAATCATCTTGCCCAGCACGCCAATATGGATTCGGATCCGCTGCGCTACTTCGTTGTGGTCGACAGCGGCATCAATGCCTTTGCCGGCCCCGGCGCCACGTTCTTCATCAACAGCGGACTCATCGAAAAAGCCCATACCGAAGGCGAGCTGGCATCGGTGGTCGCGCACGAGCTCGCCCACTTCAAGCAAGATCACCTTAATCGCCTCACGCAAAATTACACGGCAAGCAGAGTGCCCCTCTTGATCTCGATTCTCGCCGGTATCGCCGTCGGCGGCGATGCGGGACTTGCCACCGTGGTCGGCGCTCAGGCCGCCGCTGTCGAGTCCATGATTGAGCACACGCTCAGCTACGAGCGAGAAGCCGATGCCGTGGGCCTGCAAATTCTGACTGCTTCAGGCTATAGTCCAGAACACGCAGCCAATCTGATGCTGCGGCTTGAGAACTTTATTCGCGAACAAGGTGTCATCCAATCCAACATTCACAACACCCACCCCATTACACCGGAAAGGATTGCCGCAATCAAGCAGCGCATCTCGAACTATCCGAACATTGAGGATCGGCACAGCAATGCTGACTTTTACTTCGCGCAGGCCAAAACTCGGGTGCTGTACAGCTTCGCGCCAGGCCAGACATACAAATTCTTCGAGCAGCGGCTCGCCGAAGGCACGGTCGAATTTCGCCTGGCGATGCGTTACGGCTTGGCGCTCTCTCTGGCGAAAGACGGCAAAACCGACCAGGCCAGAACATTGCTTGAGAATCTTGCCGCCGCGCATCCGAAAAATCCCTGGATCGTACTGGCGCAGGCCGACTTGGAACTTGACAGCCATAATCCTCAAGCAGGCGCTGCCGCGCTTGCAGACCTCGCACAGTCGGACCACCCCGGCAATGCTGTCATCGAAAAATACGCACTCGCTCTGGCATACGGCGGCGACAGCGAAGAGGCAACGCGCTATATTCGAAAATGGATGGCGCTCAGGCCGCAACAAATCACTTTGCTGAGCGCCTATGCACGTATCGCAGCCGAATCCGGGCAGTTTGTGGACGGCAGCATTGCCGCCGCCGAGCGTGCCTACCAGACGGGCAACTTGCAAAGAGCGCATAAACTTCTAAAAGGCGCTCAGGCGAAATCTGTGAGTTTCTACTCCTCAGAACTGATTCGCGAAAAACTGCGGATCATTGAAGATGAGCTCGCTTGGCGCTCGTCCTAGTCCCTAGCCGGCAAATCTGGCTGCCCCGATTCCAAATTCTCCAGCAGGTGCGCCCAGCTCAGGTGCGCCCGAGCATGCATCTCGACATTATGCACACGCAGGATATCAACCGACTGCGCACACATGTTCAGCGATGCTCCCAGCGTTTCGATATCAAGCTGATGGGTTTCGTGTTTCGAGAAAGTCTTGAGAATGCTTTTCCTCGAATGCCCGACCAGAACGCGATGGCCTGTTGCTCTGAGCTTTGAAATTGAGCGCATCAGACTGAGATTCTGCAGATTGCTCTTGCCAAACCCAATTCCCGGATCCACAATGATGCGATCGAAATCAATTCCGCAGGCATCCCATTCCATCTGTCTTTGCTGAATCCAGTCGCGAACCGCCTGCAACGCATCCTCGCCCGCATCCAGCGTGGCCTGACGGCTCGCGGGAACGGTGACGCTGTGCATGGCAACAAAAGCCTGATGACACGATTTCGCCAACGCCAGCATGGCGGGCTGAGTCAGGCCGGTCACATCATTAATCATGTCAACGCCAAAATTGAGACACTTTTCGGCGGTTTCGGGATGGTAGGTATCAACGCTGATCTGCGGAGGCAGATGGGTTCCCTTGAACATTTCAGCGGCAACATCAAGCGCAACAGCGAGCCGTGCCCATTCCTGCTGATGATTCAGCGGCGTCGCGCCGGGGCGCGTTGACTCAGCGCCAAAGTCAATGATATTGGCTCCATGATCGACCAGCTCGGCGATGCGCTGGCGCAGTTTTTCAGCATTGCTGAAATCATTGCTGTCAGAAAAAGAATCCGGCGTCAGATTGATGATGCCCATCCAAAGCGGCACATGAAACGGCGCACTCCCAGCGCGGCTTGACTCCATCACGGTGGGCTGTATGCGATCCAATAGACGGCGGCTCGGTGACATATGCACCAGCGGCGAAAGCAGATAGGTACGGCGCACAAAATCCGGCGCTGGAATCCATTTTCCCATAAGCTTTGCCGGCGCGTCATTCCACCATAGAATGTCGATGTCCATGATTCTCGGCTCATACGCATCGCGCTCAGACCCTTCCATTTCGAACTGGATCGCTTTCGTCAGTTTGTAAACGCCATCTAAACTGAAGCCGGTCTTGGCTTGGAGTACGAGATTCAAGAAGGGCTTATTCCAGTCCGCCGGCGAGTCCGCCAGCAGCTGCGCCGGTGTCTCGACGACTGGTGAGATTTGGGTAATATCAAGGCCGCCTTGACGCAGTTTCTCAACGCTCATTTCAAGATTGAGCCTGCGATTGCCAAGATTGGAGCCGAGACTCAGCACAACTGCAGATGTAGATGTCATCGAATGCGTTTCAATCACGCTCCGAGCCGCTGCCAGTCATAGCGGATGTAGCGAAAGCGGTCATCCTGCGGTGTTCCCTCCAATGCGCCCGTTTCTTGCTGCGGCTGCCAGTAGACAAATTCTTCAATCTTTTTTGCGAGTTCAAAGTCTTTTTCAGTGATCCCCTTGGCCGCATGATTCATCAGCCCAACCTCGACGAAGTTATACGATGCACGGATATCGGGATGATGCCAGGCGACTTCGCAAATATGCCCAACCGCATTGATCACCATCAGTGTGCCTTTCCAATTGGCTGTATTGAATCTGCGGCAGATCATCCCAGATTCATAACGCCAGTAAGGCAACTCATCCGCCAGTCGGGCCTCAACAGTACGGGCATCGAAAGTCACATCGGTTTCGGGGTTTTGATTGCTGCTTGCCATAGTAATCCTCCGCTGAGTCGCTGCCACTTGATTGTACGCGATGTATCGGCGATAGTGTACTCGCTGCGGGGACTCGCCATGGAAGTATTCCCGTCATCGGCGCCGCATGACCGGTTTCGCTGAATCAACACCCCTGCCAAAAGCACCGCCCCAACCCGGAAGCATGAGTCATAACCGAACTTACGTCAAAAGGTGTGAATGCACGGGCTCTCAGCACCCATGCGTCGGCAGCGGGCATCCTCAAGCTCGCAAGCTCGCCATCAATTGATGCGCCGCAACCGGCGGCAGATATAATCACGCCTTGAGTTCCGTCCAATAATGTCCTGTCAATCTTCATCTTCAGTCTATGGCGAGTCTTCCACTCAGAATCAGCGACCCAGTCTATTTTCAATACCAGCATCAACGTATCCGGGGATTTGTCGCTGACATCCAAAAACGAACCGCTTTCATCGTCACAGACCGCGGCCAGGAGTTCAAAGTTCCCATCGCAATCATTCAGATCGACTCGCAGGCAAAGCCGAAGCGCGTCTATACCGGCAGTCAATTGCGACGCCTTGAATTTGAGACTGGCGACGAGGTGCAATTCTCAGCGGGCGACGGGCGCCCGCTGACCGGCGCCATCACCGTAATGAATCCAAAACGCGCCCGCATCAAGTGCGGACCCGAGCTGTGGGATGTTCCCTATGAAAAATTGCAAATGAAATCGCCCGTCAATCGCGGCCGGCAGCGCCAAGCGCAGTTAGACGAGATTGCCCGCATGGCCGATGAACTGCTCGCGCGTCACCATTTGCGGCACTGGCGGTTTATTTTTGATGACGCCCGCACCCGCGGCGGCATGTGCTCAAGCCGCGATCAGATTATCAGCGTCTCCAAACAATTTTGCCTGAGCGGTGCCGCCGCCCAGATCAAAGATACCCTCTTGCATGAAATCGCGCATGCACTGGTGGGCCCAAACCATGGGCATGATGAAGTCTGGCGCGCCAAAGCGCTCGAAATCGGCTGTACCGCAGAGCGCACACTCAACGCAAAAATCACTCAGCCCCGCTTTATCATGTCATGTCATGTGTGCGGCTGGCACCAGACGCGTCACAAGCGCCAGCGGCTTGTCTGCAAGCACTGCGCCCGCGAGGTTGAATATGCGCACTACAGCGACGAGTTGTGGGCGCGATGCAGACGCAGATGAAAATGCTGTCAACGAAGACGCATTGCGCTGTTTTTGCGCTCGCCGGCGGACCTGCTAGGCCGCTTTGACTGACCAGTCGAAGTCGCCTACCGACACCTCAAATTGACGCACCCCTTCAGGGCTTTGAGAAAATCCAAAATTCAGACGCACGCCGTGTATGTCAGCAACCGCGTCTACAAAGCTCAGACCCAAGCCGTTGCCCGGCAGCTGCTTGTCCCCGGTCTTGATGCGATAGCCCACAGCGCGGACTTTCTCATGATATTCCGCGGCGATGCCGCGGCCTTGGTCCGCAACCACAAACCGCAGGCCGCCGGTGTCTGCCACAGCCGCGCAAATTCGGATTTGACTGTTTTGCGGGGAAAACTTGATCGCATTGTCAATCAAGTTTGACAATGCCTGGCGAATATGGCTTTCGTGAGCGAAAATGGATTTACATTCTTGCGGCTTGCTTACCCAGATTTGAATTGACTTTTCGTCCTGCGCATAAGGCGAAAATGTCTCTGCCAGATCTTCAAGCAGTGCGACCGGATCCACTGGACCGAACTGTTCTTTGATGCTTCGCTGTCCGGCAGCGGTTCGCATATTTGCAATTTGCAACGACAGATTGAACGTATCAGAAATTGAGTCAACTTCAGCGATCACCTGCGCATAAACGGCCTTGAGTCGATCCGTGTCGGCGCCCGCTTGCGATTCAATCGCCTGCGCCTGCTGCTCCAGTCGAATGCGCATGTGATTCAATGGCGTCTTGACGTTGTGCACCGCATGGTCGGTCACTGATCGCACGTCGCCAATGTGTGTCTGCACCCGATCCAGCATTTCATTGACATTATGGGCGAGCTGATCAAACGCATCATGACTGTCATTGGTCTCCACCCGCTCATCATGTTTGCCGCTTTTCACTGAGTCGCAAGTCTCGTTGATCTTTTTCAGGCGCTGAGCGACAACCATTGAGAACACAATGGAACCGACAATGGCCAGAGCAATGGTACCCAGTCCGCTCCAAAGGGTGATGGCTGGAAATCGCTCCAGCAGATCCACATCACTCATATTCCGTCCAACCAGCAGAATATGCTCTCCCAGCAGCTTGCCCGCCCGAGCGCTCACTCTTGATGGCTTGCCGCCATCGGACAGTGCTCCAGTGGCCGGGATTTCGAACTCAAAACGACCCTCTCGCTGAAATTCATCCATCGCATCCGGTGTGACGATGGGCAGACCGGAAAGATTGCCAGCCAGCCGTCTGCCGTCTGGCGCCGTCAGCAAATAAACAAACGGATCGCCTGGCAATTGCGAATTGACTTTTTCGTTGACGGCAAGGCGGATGTAGTGCAGCGCGAGGCGCGGATGAGACCTGGCATCAATCAGCGTCTCGCGAAAAAATCTGATGATGTCTTCGGTTTCCCGGTCAACCTGAGCAACGCGTGACTGATAGGACGATTGATGGAAATAGAATAATACTGCAAAAATCGAAATGCAGAAGATCGTGGCATAAATCGTTGCCAGAACAAATGAATACGACCGGACATAGCTTTTCAGATTAAACCGGCGCGGCTGCATCACCGTAATTCCACAAACCCTGAACGGCGACTGTCCAGCTAGTGCTCGCCAGCGCGGCTGATGTCCACCAGCTGGTAACCTTTGTGAACCGTTCGAATCATTTCCAGATTCTTCTTGCCTTGTGCAAACGGCTTATCGACTTTCGCTCGCAGTCGGGAAATATGGGATTCAATCACATTGCCCTCAGCATTGAAATCGCGCTTCCAGATTTTTTGCTGCAGCATTCGTTTCGTGACCACCTCGCCGCTGCTGCGCATCAGCACTTCGAGAATCTGGAATTGTTTCGACTCGAGCACAATCCTCTCATCATTGCGAGTCACCTCGCGCTTGATGCAATCGAGCGTGAGGTTGCCGACCTTGAGCACTGCGGCGGTCATGCTGGCATGGGCGCGCCGATAAAGCGCCTTGACGCGGGCATTGAGTTCAGCGATATCGACTGGCTTGGTGAGGTAGTCGTCCACTTCGGCCTGATCGAAGCCCTCAAGCTTGTATTCGATATCCCCATAATTGGTCAGAATCAGAACCGGGGTTGTATCGCCGGCATTGCGAAGCGCCCGCACCAGCTTGAGTCCGTTGAGTTTCGGCAGCTCAATATCGACAATCAGCACATCGAAACGCTCATCAGACGCCAATTCCAGTCCATCCTGCCCATTGTCGGCGCACAGCACCAGATTGCCCGCCTGCGACAGTCCGTCAACCAAAAAATTCCTGACCTCATCGTCATCTTCAATAATCAGGATGTCCATTCGCTTGCCTCTTTGATCATGATCGGCCGCAGTCCGTCATTGCAGCGATCAATGGTACAGTACCCCGGTTGCGCTTTTCTTGCCGATGGCGCATGCCAAGACAATGGCGCTGTCAGAAAAACAAAAAAAAGCCGGAAATGCCGCATTGCACTTCCGGCTTGTTTCACCGGGACAAAGTGACTCAATCCATAGCCGTCAAGACAGATTCACCACCGAGAAAAAACTTGACCCGTCACGCTCAATCAGAATCAGCACCGAATCATCCTCGCCGGCGGGCAGCTCATCGAGAATCGCGCGCACTTCGGACGTGGTCTTGACACTCTGGCGATTGATTGACTTGATCACATCGCCGTCGCGCAACTGCGCATCAGCGGCTGGACTGCCGGGCTGAACCTGCAGGATCAGCAAACCCTCGACACTTTCGTCGATGCCATAGGCGGATCGTGTTTCCTGATCCAGCTCGGCAATTGACACGCCCAGATTCGGGGGATTGCTCGCCTGCGAATCAAGTGCCGCAACTTGCGTGGGCTCATCGCCCGTTTGCAGCGGCGCAATGGTCGTTCGCAACGTGGCAAAGCCGCCGTCTCGAAATACCTTGATCGCAACATCGGTCCCTTGGACTGTGTTTTTGACCTGTCTGGAAAGCTCAATCACACTCGGGACACGATTGCTATCGAATTCCACGATCACATCGCCGGGCTGGATGCCGGCCGCTTCAGCGGGTGACGATGCCGTGACATCGGCAACCAATGCTCCGTACTCGCCATCATCGCCTTTCGGCAGCTCCAAAGCCTCCGCGATTTCGTCCGTCACCGGCTGAATCAACACGCCAAGCCACCCGCGGTCAATCCGCCCGTCACTGATCAGACGGAATGCAATGTCTTGCGCCACGCTGGAAGGGATGGCAAACGAGATGCCGCTGTTGAAGCCGGACTGGGAAAAAATCATGGTGTTGATGCCGATCACTTCGCCGCTGGTGTCAAACAGCGGGCCGCCGGAGTTGCCTTTGTTGATCGCAACATCGCTTTGCAGCAGGGGAACATTTGGGGTGCCGCCGAGAAGATCCCGTCCTTTGGCAGAAATTATGCCCAGTGAAACCGACTTCGACAGCCCAAACGGCGTGCCGATGGCCAAAGCATAGTCACCGACACGCACACTTTCCGAATCTGCAAAGCTGACATAGGAAAGCTCGCTTTCGACGGGTATTTTCAACACAGCCAGATCGGTATCCTGATCGACGCCGACCACTTGCGCATCGTATTCAGAACCGTCGTTCATCGTAATTGAAATCCGGTCGGCATCTTCGACAACGTGATAGTTGGTCACGATGTAACCGTTCGGATCAATAACCACGCCTGAACCGACGCTGACTGGACGCTGACTCATTCTCGGCGCTTCCCCGCGGCGCTGTTCGGGCGTATTGAAATGATCTTTCCATTCGGGTCCGAAAAAATATTCGAATGGATTGACACCGTTCGGCCAATTGTTCGGCCCGCCCTCGCGCAACGAGAAGTTTCCGCCTGAAGTCAGTGTTTTTCGAAATATTTCGACTGAGACCACAGTCGGCGATACTGCATCCACAATTTCAGCAAAGCCGCCGCTTGCCACTTGCGGGGCAATACTTTCGCTGACCGGCTGCTTGCCGGATTCAGCGAAAACGGCGACATCACTGCGAAACACGGCCGCAGCGGCAAAAAGCAATCCAGCGCCAACAACAGCGAGCCCGATCATCAGCGTGCGCGGTTGCCGCAAAGATTGCATTCCAGTTGACATACTTCTCATCGTATATACCTCCATTGGGATAGAAAAGTCAATACGTCATGAATCTGCGCATCATTCTATTTGCCTGCTCAGGATGAAAAGGTTGAAAAAAATTAATTCGTCCCAGCGCCTGCACTGACGGTCTGCGGACGCTGAGCCGCAGCAATTTCAATGAAGTTCAGTTGCTGATCAAACAGCGGTCCCGCCTCAAATTGCCATCGCCGCGCTGCTCGCGAGTATCCGCTGATTTTCAGCCGACCGCCGGACCTGCTTGGGACAGGATGATTTTCAGGCGCCCGAAACACCTGAAGCGGGCGGCACGATGGCGATTTTCGGAATGTAAACATCGGTTTGTGTCATGCATATTGACCATCGGCCTGCGGCCGCGCCGCAGTGCAGGTTTTTACGGCAGCTGCATTTTCGGAGATATTCTCAGCTTGCAGTCTATCCACTGACAGAAACATCTCATTGATAACAAAAACAAAGATGTATAATATGCGCCAATTCCTTTTCCTTATGCACCGCCGGTCAAGACGGCGGCGGCTATCGTTACAGTGTTATGACGCATATTTTGCAACGCAAAAATCAATACCAGGGCCTCTGCAGCCCGCGCTTTGAGCGCGGCAGCTGCGGCTTTGGACTCATTGCGCATATGGATGGCTTCCCATCCAGCTGGCTGGTCAAGACCGCCATTGAGTCGCTCTGCAATCTGACGCACCGCGGCGCCATCGCTTCCGACGGCAAGACCGGCGACGGCTGCGGCATCTTGATTCGAATCCCCGATCAGTTTCTGCGCGCCCAAGCAACCGCGAATGAGATTGAGCTGGCCGGGAAGTTTGCGGTCGGCATGATTTTTCTCAGCCAGAATACAGCCAAAGCCGCACACACTCGCCGCGTCATTGAGTCTGCGGTGCAGCAAAGGAAGCTAGCCGTCGCCGGCTGGCGTCCAGTACCGACCGCAGACGATGCGCTGGGCGAAAGCGCGCTGCAAACCAAACCTAGAATCGAGCAAATCTTCGTCAATGCGCCGGCAGGACTGTCCACACAGCAGTTTGAGCTGCGGCTGTTCGCCGCCCGCAGAAGCGCCGAGCAGCAGCTGGCCGAGGAGGATCCGGACTTTTACATCTGCAGCCTGTCTTCGAAGATCATCGTCTACAAAGGCCTTTTCATGCCGAATAACCTCGTTCGTTTTTTCCCAGAACTGGGGGATTCGAGCCTCGAATCGTCACTGGCCATTTTCCATCAGCGTTTTTCCACCAATACGGCGCCGACCTGGAGGCTTGCGCAGCCATTTCGGATGCTGGCGCACAACGGCGAGATCAACACCATTCAGGCCAATCGCAATTGGGCCATCGCCCGCAGCGGACAGTTTGCTGACTCGCTGCACGAGAATGTCGAAGAGCTGCTGCCGCTGGTCGATTTCGATTCATCCGATTCGGCCAGTCTGGACAATATGCTGGATTTCTTTGTCAGCGGCGGCATGGACATTTTTCGCGCCATGCAGATACTGGTTCCGCCGGCATGGCAGAATGTGGACACCATTGACCCCAACCTGCGCGCATTTCATGCGTTCAACTCGCTGCACTCCGAGCCTTGGGACGGGCCGGCCGGCATCGTCCTGACCGATGGGCGACATGCGGCCTGCGTCATGGACCGCAACGGCCTGCGTCCCGCCCGCTACGTCATTACCGCAGACCGGCACATCACACTGTGCACCGAGATCGGCGTGTACAGCTACCGCGAAGCGGATGTCATCGCCAAAGGCCGGCTGAAGCCGGGTGAGATGATTGCGGCCGATACCAAGACCGGCGAGCTCCTGAAGCCGGAAGATATCAACAGTCAGCTCAAGCGGCGCCAGCCGTACAACAAATGGCTGCAGCAAGGCCAGCGGCGCATCTATACCCGACTGCTCAACGATATCGTCAGCAGCAAAAAACTCAATCCGTTTGAGCTGGCCATCTACAAGAAACAATTCAACGTCTCGTTCGAAGAGCAGGAGCAGATTATTCGAGTGCTCGCGCAGATGGGGCAGGAAGCCGTCGGCTCCATGGGCGATGACACGCCCATGCCGGTGCTGTCCGAGACGCAGCGCTCGCTGTACGATTATTTCCGTCAGCAGTTCGCGCAAGTCACCAATCCGCCAATCGACCCGCTTCGAGAAAAGATTGTGATGTCGCTTGAGACCACCATGGGCCGCTCGTTTGGACTGTTCGAAGAAAATCCCGAGCATGCCAAACGCTTGGTGATCGGGTCGCCAGTGCTTTCCGGCCGCAAATTCTATACCTTGATGGAACAGGATGATCCCGACTACGCGGTGCATAAGATCGATCTCAACTTCGCCCGCGACGAAGGGCTGCGCAATGCCATCGAGCGGGTCTGCAATGAGGCCGTTGAGGCGGTGCAGGCTGGACATGCAATCATCGTGCTGTCCGACCGCGACATTGCCAAAGAGAAATTGCCGATGCATGCGGCGCTGGTCACAGGCGCCGTGCATCATCGACTGATTGCCGAGGGCCTGCGCTGCGACGCCAATCTGATTGTTGAGACGGCGACCGCGCGCGACCCGCACCATTTTGCGGTCCTCATCGGTTACGGCGCAACCGCAATCTACCCGTATCTGTGCTATGCGATCATTCGCGATATCATCAAGACTGAAAGCGCCCGCGGCGATTCAATGAAAGCGTTGCGAACCTATCGATCAGGGATCAAGAAAGGCCTGTTCAAGATCATGTCGAAAATGGGCATCTCGACCGTCACCAGCTACCGCGGCGCCCAGCTGTTTGAGACGATCGGCTTGCACTCTGAAGTGACTGACCTTTGCTTCCGCGGCACCGTATCGCGCATCGAAGGCACAAATTTTGAAGATCTCGAAGCCGATTTGACTGCATTGGCGGATGCCGCCTGGGACCCGCGCCAGGCAGTCAGTCACGGCGGTATCCTCAAATATTCCACGGACGGCGAATACCATGCGTTTCATCCGGACGTAGTTCATGCCCTGCACGCGGCCGTCGAGAGCGGTGCGCAGCAAGACTACAGAACGTTCGCCGAACTGGTCAATGGCCGTCCGCCGACCGTGCTGCGCGACTTGCTGAAATTCGCAGCTCACAACCGTTCGCCGATTCCGCTGGATGAAGTGGAACCTGCCAGCGCAATCCTGTCGCGCTTTGACAGCGCCGCAATGTCGCTGGGCGCACTGTCGCCCGAAGCGCATGAAACACTCGCTGAAGCGATGAATGAACTCGGCGGACGATCCAATTCCGGCGAGGGCGGAGAGCATCCAGACCGCTATGGCACCATCCGCAGCTCGAAAATCAAGCAGGTCGCATCCGGCCGCTTCGGGGTAACGCCGCATTATCTGGTGAACGCGCAAGTGCTGCAGATCAAAATCGCGCAGGGCGCCAAGCCCGGCGAGGGCGGACAGCTGCCCGGGCACAAAGTCAACGAAATGATCGCGTCGCTGCGTTTCTCTTCGCCCGGTGTCGCGCTCATCTCACCGCCGCCGCATCACGACATTTACTCGATTGAGGATTTGGCGCAGCTGATTTTCGACTTGAAACAGGTCAATCCGCAGGCGCTCGTATCGGTCAAGCTCGTTTCCGAGGCAGGCGTCGGCACAATTGCCGCCGGCGTCGCCAAAGCCTACGCCGACCTGATTACCGTCGCGGGCTACGATGGCGGGACTGGCGCGAGTCCGCTGACCTCGGTGAAGTATGCGGGCAGTCCCTGGGAGCTGGGGCTCGCAGAAACACAGCAGACACTGCGCATGAACGGACTTCGCCAACGCGTCCGGCTGCAGATCGACGGCGGCCTCAAGACTGGGCTTGATGTTGTCAAAGCCGCCCTGCTCGGTGCCGATTCTTTCGGTTTCGGAACGGTGCCCATGCTGGCGATGGGGTGCAAATACCTGCGTGTCTGCCATCTCAACAACTGTGCAACCGGTGTCGCCACGCAAAATGTTGAGCTGCGCAAAAAACACTACAAGGGGAACAAGGACAAAGTGGTGAATTATTTTCGCTTTGTCGCAGCAGAGGTGCGCGAGATCTTGGCACAGCTTGGCGCGCGCACCTTGGATGATATCATCGGACATGTCGAGTTCCTCGAAGCGCAACCCGGGACGACCGCAAGGCAGCAGCGTCTGGACTTGAGTCCTTTGCTGTCAGATGCGGGCGTAGCCGATGAGGTGCCGCGTCGCTGCCAGGCGGAACGCAATCAGCCATGGGACCAAGGGGAGCTGGCGGCACAGATGATTGCGGATGCGAAAAGTGCCATCGAGGCGCGCAGTGACGCTGAATTCAGCTATCCGATTCGCAATATTCACCGCTCGATCGGGGCGCGGCTGTCGGGGGAAATTGCCCGGGTCAGCGTGCAGCCCGACTTTCGCATCCGCATGTATTTCAAAGGCATCGCCGGCCAGAGTTTTGGCGTGTGGAATGCAGCCGGACTTCATCTGCACCTCGAGGGTGATGCCAACGACTATGTCGGCAAAGGCATGGCGGGCGGCAAAATCGTTCTCAAGCCCGCTGTCGACAGCACACTGGATTCGCGCTATACGCCGATTGCCGGCAATACATGCCTGTACGGCGCCACCGGCGGCAAATTCTTCGCCGCCGGCACTGTCGGCGAGCGGTTTGCGGTGCGCAATTCAGGTGCAACAGCCGTCATGGAAGGCTGCGGCGACCACGGCTGCGAATACATGACCGGCGGGGTCATCCTTTCGCTGGGCCGAACGGGCGTGAATTTCGGTGCCGGCATGACTGGCGGAATCGCTTTCGTGCTGGATCTGGAGCGTATTTTCGTGGATTGCTACAATCATGAGCTGATCGACATCCACCGTCTGACACACGAAGATATGGAACCGCACTTGAGCTACCTGCATGAGCTGATTGACGAGCATGTCGCCGAGACGCAAAGTCGCTGGGGACGCGAAGTGAGTCGTGACTTTATCGAATACGTCGGCAAATTTTGGCTTGTCATCCCCAAAGCGGCTGACATCAAGATGCTCATGGAAACGCTGCGTGAAGCGGCTTGATCGCAAAAAGGTGCCGGTCCATTGAAAGAGCATTTCCAGTTTCTCAAGCTGCCACGCCAGACGCCGCCCAAAGACGCGGCTCAGTATCGCATTCATCATTGGGATGAAATCTACACCGAGTTCGAAAGCACAACTGCTGCGGGTCAGGCGGCCCGCTGCATCTCATGCGGCAATCCTTACTGTCAATGGAAATGTCCGGTGCACAACTACATTCCAGAATGGCTCGAAATGGTTGCTGACGGTTGTCTTTTCGAAGCCGCTGAACTGTCGCATCAAACAAATTCGCTGCCGGAAATCTGCGGCCGCATCTGCCCGCAGGACCGGCTCTGCGAGGGGGCTTGCACCATGAATGACGGCTTTGGTGCGGTCACCATCGGTGCCGTTGAGAAATACATCACCGACGAGGCATTCGCTCAGGGGTGGAAACCGGATATTTCGTCCATCAAGGCGCTCGGCAAATCCGTCGCCGTCGTCGGCGGGGGACCAGCTGGACTCGGCTGCGCGGATATACTGATTCGCAATGGCATCGCGGTGACCGTCTATGATCGCTACCCGGAAATCGGCGGCCTGCTCAGTTTTGGCATTCCGCCTTTCAAGCTCGAAAAGAAAGTGATTCTCAAGCGTCGCCAGATTATGGAGGAGATGGGTGTTGAGTTCCGACTCAAGACCGAAATCGGCACGGATATTGCCATGTCTGCGCTGCTGGACCGGTACGATGCCGTCTTTTTGGGCATGGGCACTTACACGTATATGCGCGGCGGGTTCAGCGGCGAAGACCTGGACGGCGTTTACGAGGCCCTGCCCTATTTGGTCGGCAACAACCACAAAGTGGAGAATTTAAGTTCCGTCGGCTGGCCCTACATTGACATGAGAAACCGCAATGTGGTTGTGCTCGGCGGCGGCGACACGGCGATGGACTGTGTACGCACGGCAGTCAGGCAGCAAGCGCGACAAGTGACTTGCGTGTATCGTCGCGACGAGGACAATATGCCGGGTTCGCGACGCGAGGTCTGGCATGCCCGAGAGGAAGGCGTGCGCTTTTTGTGGAACTGCCAGCCCGTCGAAATTGCCGGCGATGGCCAAGTTGAGCAGGTTGTCGTCATCAAGACGCAGCTGGGGCCGCCCGATGAGCGCGGCCGCCGGCAGCCGGAACCGGTGCCCAATTCGCGTCAGTCGATCGAGTGTGACAGTGTCATCATCGCATTTGGATTCAGGCCCAGTCCGGCGAAGTGGTTCGCCGATTACGAAATTGAGACCGACTCTTTTCTGCGAATCAAGGCATCACCGGAATCTGACTATCCATTTCAGACCACCAACCCGAAGGTTTTCTCCGGAGGCGATATGGTCCGCGGCGCCGATCTGGTCGTCACAGCCGTTTACGAAGGCCGTGAGGCCGCGCGCGGCATCATGAAATACCTCCAAGTCTAAACGCAAAGAGCCATAGCCTGTGACCCCAGCGCCCCTTGATGAGCGACTGATTGTTGCCCTTGATTGCCCCAGTCAGGCTGACGCGTTGAATCTAGTCGATCGACTGCATGGGCACGTCAAGTTCTTTAAAGTTGGTCTGGAGTTATTTTGCGCGGGTGAAGGCATTGCCTTGATCGACACACTCGCACGGCGAAATTGCAAAATCTTTGCAGATTTCAAACTGATGGACATTCCCGCGACTGTCAGCCGCGCGGTACAGAATTTATCGCATCTTGACATTCATTTCTTGACGGTTCACGCCTACCCCGGAGTCATGGAAGCTGCAGTAGAGGCAGCCCCGGACATTGCAATCCTGGCGGTCACTGTATTGACCAGTATGAACGATGACGATTTGCGGCAAGCTGGGATTGCCGGCGCTGTCAGCGAAACCGCCAGGCATCGCTCGCAGGCTGCGCTGCGCGCCGGCTGTGCCGGCGTAATCTGCTCCGGGCGCGAAGCAGCCTCTATTCGACATGCAACCGCCGATGATTTTCTGGTTGTTGCACCGGGCATTCGCAGCGGCAACCGCGGCTGCGACGACCAGAAACGCACCGTCACCGTTGCACAAGCATTCCGCAATGGTGCGGATTACATCGTCGTCGGGCGACCGATCCGAGATGCGCACTGTCCTGCTGAAGCCGCCGCAAAATATCAGTCTGAAATTGCGCGATCTGCTGGACCTTGATTTGACTGCCGGCACGTTTTCCAATGACCGTCTGATCCGGGCGCTGCGACGCGAAAATGTCGATCGGACTCCGATCTGGATCATGCGTCAAGCCGGACGCTATCTGCCTGAATATCGCGCGACGCGCAAAAAAGCCGGCAGCTTTGTCAATCTGTGCCGCACACCGGAGCTCGCCTGCGAAGTGACACTGCAGCCGCTGGAGCGCTACCCGCTGGACGCGGCTATCATCTTTTCGGACATTCTGGTGATTCCCGATGCAATGGGCCTTGGCCTGGAGCTGGTCGAATCGGTTGGTCCGGTATTCCAGCGACCGATCGCCGCGGTCAGCGACATCAATCGCCTGCGGGTGCCTGATCCGCTTGATGAGCTCGGCTATGTGATGGATGCGGTACGCTTGACAGCACAGTCGCTTGATGGCAAAGTGCCGTTGATTGGATTTTGCGGCAGTCCCTGGACCCTGGCCGTCTACATGATCGAAGGCCGCTCCAAAACAAACTTTGAGAAAATTCGCTCGTTTGCGCGCCACCACCCCGCAGCGCTGCACGCCATGCTCGAGGTGCTTGCTGAGTCGGCAGCGGCATATCTGATTGCGAAAGTCGGCGCCGGCGCCTCAGCGCTCATGATATTCGACACTTGGGGGGGTCTGCTCGATACCGATCAGTATCACACGTTTTCGCTTCCATACATGCAGTATATTGTCAATGCAGTCGCTGATAAATTGCCATCGGTACCTTTGATTCTGTTCACTAAAGATGCTGGAGATTGGCTTGACTCGATTGCCGCAACGGGCTGTTCAGCGATTGGTGTTGACTGGAATATCGATCTTGGAAAAGCACGCGAAGAGGTGGGAAGCAAAGTCGCCTTGCAAGGCAACCTGAATCCAGCGATACTGGAATTGAGCGAGCAGACTATTGTCACGCAAGCGAGCAAGGTATTGGCCAGTTTCGGATCTGGCAACGGCCATGTCTTTAACCTTGGTCATGGCATCACACCGAATATCGACCCTGGCAAAGTCAAAGTATTGATCGATGCAGTCCACGAACTCAGCGTCCAGTATCACTGAAACCGCACGGCAGCGCCACTGACCCATAGCGACAAGCCAGACGCTTTCGCTTTTTGAAGGTTTCGATCAAGATGGCCTGCAATCAGGCGCAGCATCGAGCACAACACGTCTGTCTTGCAAACCGATAAAACGGACCTTCAGATCGCCCGTGAATTGCGACAAAGTTGAGCCACGCAGCACAATGGCCAGTGAGCCAATCAATAGGCTTGCACTTGTTTGGGGCTGAACACTGGAGAGCGACAGACGCTTGAGCCTGGCAATCATCTTGAACAAGAAGTTTGATTGAACGCAGTCCTGCTGTCGGCCGGAAAACCGTCTCGGCATCAATGCTGACACCCGGAAAATCGGTCAGTCGAATGAGATTGAATTTAACTGATCAACAAAGCCTGCAACGCGGCAAACGCTCCAACTGCCGCAACAATCATCGCTCCGGTACGAATTGTCAGTGTTTTTTCCAGATTGTCGAATCTGTTGTCTAT
Organism: Arenicellales bacterium; assembly: GCA_965200545.1. Classification (GTDB taxonomy): domain Bacteria; phylum Pseudomonadota; class Gammaproteobacteria; order Arenicellales; family JAJDZL01; genus JAJDZL01. The sequence goes on from CBDAUJ010000005.1 coordinate 80,782, forward strand.
CGCACCAATTGCACCATGCAACTTGGCCATCTCGCCGTGCAACTCCGCCATCTCGCCGCGCAACTCCGCCATCTCGCCGCGCAACTCCGCCATCTCGCCGCGCAACTCAACACGAAGCTTTTCCAAATCGTCTTTCGTTGCAACATTGCTGACAAGATGCTCGTGAATCGTCCGTGCAATCCCTTCGGCCTGCTGCTTTTCGAACGCATAATCATGCTCCAAATTCCGAGCAATCGAAAGCGTGTCATAGGCTTGAACTGCTAAACTTGATGCCACTGATTGCCTCCTTTGTTTCCAAAATACGCCGTTCACGCGAACATCGCACCTTAACCCATGCGGGCTAGGCCTGCATCGCCCATATTCTACACAATTTGTCTGGACCGAATGCCAGTAGCAGATTTTTCTTTCCAGCGACCTTAAAGCGGACGCGATCGCAAAGGCAAAAATGATGAATGCGAAAAGAACTCAAATGAGCTTGCAGCCAAGATGCAGACAATTGCATCGCAAATCAGAGATCTAAACTGAATGCAAATTGAATTCGCTTTCGGCTGCCGGCTTGCCGACGCAAACGACCCGACCTTCCTCAACCAGCTTGATGAGCGTCGCCTGCAATGTGCAGGCCGCCGCAGCATGCAGTGCAGTGTCAACATCAGCATATTGGACTGCCACCATGTCAGACACGGTCTTGAGCCCCTGCCTCAAGCTTGTGATCACTGCGTCTTCGCGCTCGCGGCGATGGGCGATCAGCGCATCGAGAAACTGCTCAGGTTCTGGAATCGGCGGGCCGTGCGTCGGGTAAAAAATCTGATCACCGCAATGCTGGAGTCGCTTCAAGCTGTTGATGTACGCAGACATCGAACCATAGGGCGGAATGATTACTGTCGTTGACCATCCCATAACGTGATCCCCAGTAAAAACGGCATTCTCCTCGCGCAGCCGAAAACAGAAATGGTTGGGCATATGCCCAGGCGTATGCACCGCTTCAAGTGTCCAGTCCGTACCTTTCAATACCTGTCCGTCTGCGAGTGCAATATCGGGCTGAAACAGATGATCAACCTCTTCTTCCACAATCGCCTCGGCGGGCGCATCGCTGGCCATGCCAAAATTGCTGAGTGCGCCATACACCGGCGCTTGGCATATTTTCTGCAGCACACGGGCAGCCGGTGAATGATCGTTATGGGTGTGCGTAACGACGATATGGGTGATGTTCTCATCCGCCAAACTGGCGACAATCGCTTCAATATGCTCGGTCTGCAGCGGACCCGGATCAATGACGGCCACATCGCCATGGCCAACGATATAAGTGCCAGTACCATGAAATGTGAATCGACTTGGGTTGTGCGCGACGATTCGTCGCACGCGCGGCGACACAAGAGAAATTTCACCGTAATTGAATGAATCCCGACGAACGAAGGGGATGACGGTTTTCATTATCGGGACTCTTGGCGGAGCCAGCGCGCTGCCGGGAGCTTTCGTCTGCCGCACATTGCAAAGCTACTCAAAGACGCGGTACAGCAAATGAGCGCGTCTTTTGGCACGTTTTTCACGCATCACTTCCCAAGCATCCGGAACCTGCAAACTTGCGCCCGATGTTTCGTATTCAACATAAATCCTTGCGTCCAAATTGAGGCAGTGACCGCTGACAAGGCGATTTACGGCTTGCTGCAACAGATTCTGCGAGAACGGAGGGTCCAGAAAGACAACGTCAAATCTTCGGTCACATGAGTACAGGTATCGCATTGCGTCACTGTATACGAATTCCAATGCATGCCCCTGCAATTGATCGGCATTGGTCTTGAGCTGCCTGATTACATGCGGCTTGTGATCCACGAAGACCACCGATTGCGCACCTCTTGAAGCCGCCTCAAAACCCAAAGCGCCGCTGCCGCCAAACAGGTCGAGGCAGCTTGCACCTTCTATGTTCGGGGCGAGCCAATTGAACAGTGTCTCGCGCAAGGCATCTGTAGTCGGCCGAATGCCTGAATTCGAATCGAACTCGATCAGCCGGCGGCGCCATTTGCCGCCAATAATTCTCAATTGCCCGCGCATTGACTTGTCATTTTCTCAACTCATTTCGCATTCGGACGAGGTCGATGCGATCAACTGCCGGGCCTGATGCAAGCGCCAGACTGCTGTCACCAAGATCAAAATTATAGAGCCGGGATATTTCACCTTTGCCGAATTCATTGCGGACTGTCATCCCGGCATGGGCCACATCCATTCACTTATTTCGCATCCAGCGGTGCAAGACATGTAACGGCGGCAATCAAAAACGATAAAATTACGCAATCAGCTGTTCTGCAAATTTCATTCGCTTGTTTCTGTCAGCCATGTATCAAAACCGTCCTGATGGCGGCACTGATACACGAATCGAGGATTCAGCAGAAAATGATTTCGGCTGACAGGCACGACCGCAGCGCACTGTCTTTTTTTCACCCTGCAATGAGCGCGTCTTTTTGCGTCTTCGTCGGGCAGACCCCCTAAGCCGAACGACTCGTTGCATCGCTCCCAGTTGCTTGAATGACGGACTTTCCCTTGCCAGAGAAAGAAAAAAAGAAAAACCGCCTGTTTGAAGTTCTGGCTTCAACCCGCAAATCGATCACCGCATCCGTGGCCGATCTGTTCACCGCTGGGAAAAAAATTCAAACCGTCGATTTTGAACGACTGCACGATACGCTGATTCTCAGCGATATCGGCATCGACGCAGCCGATACGATCATGCAAACAGTCCAAGCTGCCAACAAAAGGTCTGCTTTCGACGGCGCTGCGCTTCGCGCTGAAGTACAGCAGGCAATCATCAATATTCTCGAACCCTGTCAGCACCCGATCGATTTTGCAAAGCGCCGGGCGCGGGCCGTCGTCCTCATGGTCGGCGTCAACGGGGCCGGCAAAACCACAACCATCGCAAAAATTGCCCGCTATTGCAGCCGCCAGAATCACAAAGTGATGCTTGCGGCCTGCGACACCTACAGACCGGCCGCGATCGAACAGCTGCAGCACTGGGGAAATCAGCTTGAACTGCCGGTTATCGCTCAATCGGCCGGTACCGACCCCGCCGCAGTTGCGCATGACGCCATGCATGCCGCGGCCGCGCGCGACTGCTCGATCCTGCTGATTGATACCGCCGGGCGACAGCAGACGCGTGATGACCTGATGCGGCAGCTTGACAAAATCCGACGCGTGATTGCCAAGATCGAGCCATCTGCACCGCATGAAACGCTGATCACCATTGATGCCGGCACCGGCCAGAATGGCTTCTCGCAAGTCGAGGCATTTCATTCTCACTGCCCGCTGACCGGTTTGTGTCTGACCAAGCTTGACGGCACTGCCAAAGGCGGCATTGCGGTCGCCTTGACCATGAAATATTCGCTGCCCGTGTATTTTGTCGGACTGGGCGAGAAAGTAGACGATCTTGAATTGTTTGATCCGCACGCCTACACTCATTCTCTATTTGATTCGTGATGCGATCTTCCAAGACTTCAATCCTCCACTTTTCCAACGTGACCAAGCAGTATGCAAACGGGCATCTGGCGCTGCGCAATGTGAACTTCATTCTAAACTCTGAACAGCTGGTTTTTCTGACCGGTCATTCGGGCGCTGGAAAAACCTCCGTGATTCGCCTGATTACACGCGAGGAGCAGCCGACCCAGGGACACGTATTTGTCAATGGCCAGAATCTGTCAACGCTTTCGCACCGCGCAACGGCGCTGTATCGGCGAACCATCGGCGTCGTTCACCAGGACCATAAGCTGCTGGACGATCGAACGGTTCGCGAGAATGTCGCCTTGCCGCTGCTGATCGCCAATATGCGCATGGCAAAAATACAGCGCCAGATTTCAGCATCGCTGGAAATGGTCGGGCTTGAAGGCACCGAAGCTGCATTCCCGAGGCAGCTTTCTGGCGGGGAGCAGCAGCGCGTCGGCATCGCCCGCGCGATTGTCGGGCGGCCGCGCCTGATTCTTGCAGACGAGCCGACCGGCAACCTCGATGCAAATCTGAGCGACGACATCATGGATATTTTTCGCAACTTGGTTCACTATCGAACCACCATTCTGATTGCAACCCATGAGTATCGACATTTCAGAAACAGAACCTCGCCGGTTCTGGAACTTGAAAATGGCAGTCTCAGTCCCGCCAGCCTGGGGCGTTAGCGCATGCTGAATTTTTTCCTTTCGCCTTTAGCCACTCTCGCACACTGCTGGCTCCGCATCTTCAAAGCGCCAGGCTCGACGATATTCACAGTCGTGACGGTGGGGGTCATTCTCAGTCTGCCGGCGGCATTTTTCTTGTTCTCCGCCAACTTGAAACAAATCACGGATGAACTGGAAGAAGCGGCAGAAATAACCTTGTTCCTGTCGAACGATGCGTCGCCCAGCGAGGTTGAGACATTGTTTCAGCAGATCGTGGCGCTGCCGCAAATCGATGCGGCTGAAATAATTTCTGAGGACGAAGCGCTGGAAAATTTCAAGACGCTGACCGGACTGTACTCCATAATTGAGTTCATACCCGAAAACCCGCTGCCCAAAGCAATTGCGGCAAAACCTGCGGGCGACTTTTCGAAAGTTGAGAGCATCCAGCAGCTCAATCAGCAGTTTCTCGCCATGCCGTTAGTGGATGCAGTCGATATCGATTTGCTGTGGGTTCAGCGGCTGTTCGCGATTGTCAAACTGCTGCGGATCGTGTTCTATTCCATTGCAGGACTGCTGCTTGCAATTGCTACGCTTTTGATATGCAACACCACTCGCATCGCAATCGCCTCACGCGCAGACGAAATTTTCATTCTTCAGCTGATTGGCGGCACCAGCAGGTTTGTCCGCCGCCCATTTATCTATACCGCGGTCATGCAGAGCATGATGGGCACTGCGCTCGCCTGCGGCATCGTCGAAACACTGCGACATTTCATTGCCCAGCCGATCCAGGCTATTGCAACACTCTACAACAGTGATTTCGAATTGATTGGCCTTTCCCCGCAATTCATCGGCATTTGCGTCTTGTCGGTCGCTTTTTTGACGTGGGCATCGGCGCGGGTCGTCATCAGTTTTTACTTGCGTCAGTCGCGTGAATAAACGGCGCCGCGAGCTTGCGATGCGCATCCCGCGCCGATGCTGAATCGCATTTTGATTGATTTGCACTGGGTGCCGAACTTGCGCGGTCTCGCAGTGCGCCTGCCGCAGAATATCCCCGCTCTACAGGCCTGCTGCGCACACCCCCAAGCACCTGCCTGCGAGCGCCGCGGGCGGAGCAGCTCATTGAGTCCGCTGTGATTTCTTTTGCGCCTTGAAGCCGCCGCCATTCACAGACAGATCGGGATGAAACAAAATAAAATATTAGCACTCTAACAGAATGAGTGCTAAAATAGGCATCGAAACAACAATACTGAATGTATAGAATTTTGTCATGAGTGAGAGTTATCCAATTTCATTGACCGTCCGAAACGGTGAATTAGCGAGTTATTTCGATTCAATCAACGCGCAGCCGATGCTGACCGCTGAGGAAGAGTTTGATTTGGCGACCCGTTATTATGAAAACGAAGACTTAGATGCCGCCCGTCAGCTGATCCTCTCGCATCTGCGATTTGTGGTCAAGGTCGCCAGAGGCTTCGTCGGCTATGGGATTCCTTTGGCTGACCTGATTCAGGAAGGCAATGTCGGCCTGATGAAGGCCGTCAAGCGTTACAACCCAAATCGCAACGTTCGACTGGTTGGATTCGCAGTGCACTGGATCAAAGCGCAGATTTATGACTTTATCCTGCGCAACTGGAAGATCGTGCGCATTGCAACCACAGCAGCCCATCGGAAACTGTTTTTCAACTTGCGAAAGTTTCGCTCCGGCCTGGACTCCATGAGCGAGAAAGAAGCGCAGAAGCTCTCAGAAGAGCTGGATGTGCCGATCGAAGCGGTGCGCGAGATGGAAATGAGAATTGACGGAACAGCGGTATCGTTTGATGCCGACTACGATGATGACGGCGACGAGACAAATTTTGCGCCGTCGGCCTATCTAGGCGACCGAACCTACAATCCCGAAGACGTTTACAGCGTCAACTGGGAAGAATCGAATCGTCAGCAGCAGATCGAGACGGCTATGAATTCACTGGATGAGCGAAGCCGCAGCATCGTGGCGCGACGCTGGATGGCTGAGGAGAAAGCCACTTTGCAAGAGCTGGCCGACGAATACGGCGTAACCGCCGAGCGTATTCGGCAGATTGAAGACAAGGCCATGAAAAACATGCGTCGGTCAATCGAAAAATCACAGCTGGTGCACTAGATCTGATTCAGCATCAAGGCGATTGTCCAGCAAGCAAATGAATACAGCGCGGCAACCTCGCCGCGCTTTCATTTATGCGCTGTGACCACTGTTCGGCAAGCTCACTGAATCAACAATTCGATTAAAGCTTTTTGGGCGTGCAAGCGGTTCTCTGCTTCTCGCCAGACAACACTTTGCGGTCCATCAATCACTTGGGCATCAACCTCAAGTCCGCGATAAGCCGGCAGGCAATGCATGAAAACAGCGTCTTTTGCCGCGCCTGCCATAATTGCGCTGGTGACACGGAATGCCTCAAAGGCTTGCATGCGCTGGTGTTTTTCTTGCTCCTGCCCCATGCTGATCCAGCAATCGGTGACTACCGCGTCGGCTCCGGCAGCTGCCGCTGTCGGACTGTCAACCACCTCCACCCAATTGGGATTCAGGTTGGAGACTAAAGACCACTTGGGCGGGTACTCGGGCGGTGTGCAGATCTTCAGATGAAATCCCATCAGCGAAGCCGCCATAGCCCAAGTCACGCACATGTTGTTGCCATCGCCAATCCATGCCACTTTCAGGTCATGGAGAGTTGTCCTTATTTCAATCAAAGTCAGCAGGTCAGCCAGCAGCTGACAGGGATGGTAGGCATCGCTCAAGCCGTTGATCACAGGCACTTGGGACAATTGCGCATACGTTGCTGCGGTCGCATGCGCAGCCGTTCGGGTCACAACAATATCCACCATGGATGACAGAACCCGTGCGGTGTCCTCTGCCGACTCGCCGCGCTGCAGCTGACTGTCGGTTTGATTGAGAAACAGCGAGCGGCCGCCAAAATGATTCGCGGCGACTTCAAACGAGACGCGGGTGCGGGTTGAGGACTTTTCAAACACCAGCGCAAGCGTACGGTTGGCCATGATTTGCGGGCACTTCCGCTGTGTGCGCCACAATTGTTTCAGTTCAATGCTTCTGGCGAGCAGCTGCTGGATTTGCTCTGCTTCCAGATCGATGAGCGTCAGGAATTGCAATTGAGAGCGAATTTTCGAATTGAATAGAAATGAAAAAGGACGCAGTCCGCGGCGCCGACCGCGTCAGACTGCGTCCTTTGAATCAAGTCGTATGTGTCGTTCTAGCTGAACATGCCCATGTGCGCCAGCGATCCGGTCACCATGAAAAACAGCATCGGAATCGACAGCATGGTATTCGTTCGAGATGCCAGAAGCGCAATCCGCGCCGCTTTGGCTTTTTCCGCATCGGAGGCTTCGACCATACCCAGAACTTTTCTCTGGTTCGGCCAGATCAGCACCCAGACGTTGAACAGCATGATGGTCCCAAGCCACGCTCCGATGCCAAGATAGGCATGCGGCCCCTGCAGCGTAAAGGCATCAGCGAACGTGCCGGTGCGCAGCAGATAGTAAGCTCCAGTCAGCCAAGTGGCGATCGCTGCCCATCGAAACCATAGCAGGGCTCGCGGTGCAATATGCTTGGTAATTCCGGCGGCGGTACCGTCCGCTTTCGCTTTAGCCAGCCCCGGAACTTGCACAAAGTTAAAGTAATACAGCAACCCGATCCACGTTATGCCAGCCAATATGTGCAGCCAGCGATCAATTAATAGATCCATTTGAACACCTTAGATGATTTATCGTTCTACATCAATCAAGCATCAGCCAACACCCTGAATCTAACCCAAAGGTAGAAAGCCGTTGGCAAACAAATACAGTATGAAAGTCAGTACAAAACCGGCAATAATGGTACCGGCTACCGAATCTAGCGGATTTTTCATGGTTTTCTCCTGAGGATGATGAAGTTGGAATCACGTGCACTCAAATATGCACCGGACACACATTCATTAGGCTCAATTTTAATTCAATTGGACCGCCTGCGAATAACATTCTAAACGTCAGAATCTTTTTTCCAGCGCTTTTGGCTCGCCTTGCATGAGTCAAAGCGGCTTGAGGGTGATTCGAGCCTCGCCTGCTGCAGCCTGTGCACTCAGTCTTTTCGTTCCAAGCAAAACTGTTAAAATCTAACGCTGAAATCAGGTTCTGTTGTCGGATTTCTTCTATCTCAAATCAATGACTCGGAGCACGAGAACGAAATGGCAGAAAAAAAGAAAAAAATGTATCGCATTGTGTTTCACAGCCAATCGAAAGTATATGAGCTGTACGCACGATATGTACATCAAAGCGATATGTATGCTTTTATTGAAGTCGAGGAAATCGTGTTTGGCGAAAACTCGCAGCTGGTCGTCAATCCAGGCGAAGAGCAGCTGAAGAGCCAGTTTGGCGGTGTCAGCCGCACATATATTCCGATTCATTCGGTAATTCGCATCGATCAGGTCGAAAAAGAAGGCACGGCCAAAGTTCATTCTGGTGTCGAAAAAGGGGTTGTGACACCTTTTCCCATGCAATTTCACCCGCCGGAAGGCATGAGCAAGGATTGAATTTGCCGGCGTATCGGGCGGTCCTGGCGCTACTCGGATTTTTTGTCGGCACTGGCAGTCGCGTCGGTCAGCTGACCTAATGAGCGGGCGGTATTTTCCAAGAATATATTCTGGTCTTCCGAGTCTGACTGGCACAACTCCTGAACGCCGCGGGTTATCGAATTGTAGAGTTTCTGCTGTCGCTCATCGATCTGGCTCAGCAAAGAGACGGTATCGATGAAGTGCGACCGAACCCCGGACCGATATTGATCAAATTCCTTTTGCAGTTCTTCAAGTTTTTCCTTGGCGCCGCGATCGTTGAATTTCCAGCGAACAATGCCGAAACCGACTGCGATGCCGACAGCCAAGCCAGCCAAAAACAACCCCAGACCGCTCATCTCAGGGTCAGAGATGGATGATTAAGGTCGAGCCGATGGAATTTGATCGTCGATAGAGTTTGCATCAGGCGGCTGCGTCAATGATGATTCCGAAGTTGCTCAGAATGTCCAAAGACACATATTATAGTAACCAGCCCTGCACGTCGGCGGCATAATCAACTGAAAAAACAAAAATAATTATTTTTATCATACACTTACATTTTTAGTTTCTAAAACGCCTTGCGAACAATGTCTCTATTTTGTCCAAATTTGCGTCATTCAAGGATTTTCAAGCGCTGTGCCTGCCGGACCCGCTAAACTGCACTCAAGCCGCATATGGTTTGGGTCGAACGATCACGGATGATACGAGCGGCCGCCTGCAGCTAATCGCGCAGCTGAACCGCAAATACGATCGGAAATCATTCAAACAACTGTTCAATTCGGGACTTCAGCACAAGTCTGGCTGCGCGAGACCCCACACTTCCTGCCTGCCTTGCAACCGTCATTTGAGTGTGAATTTCTTTTCGACCCATGCAGCAAATGTCAGCGACGACTTCTCTCCGATGCGCCTGACACTTTGGAGTTGACACGCAGCAAGAAAGTGGACAAATAAAACGCTATCAGCTTGATTTGAGGTATAAATGCGGATTTGAATCCTATCGGACTGCAACTGCTGAATTCCATGAATATGAAAAAAGTATTGTGCTGTGCGCTGGCGGCACTTATGGTTGGCCCGCTCAGTGCGTTCGGCCGCGACACGCTGATCATCGGCACCACGCAATTCCCGGCCGCCTTGCATCCGAATATGGAATCAATGCTCGCCAAGTACTATGTTCTCAACGCGACCATGCGGCCCATCACCGCCTATGACGCGGACTGGGAACTTGTTTGCATGCTTTGCACCTCGATTCCAACTGTTGAAAATGGCGGCGCCGAAGTCATCGATCTTGAAGACGGCCGTCAGGGCATCGCGGTTACATTCACACTGCGTTCGGACGCGTTCTGGGGCGACGGAACGGCGGTCTCGACACGCGATGTCGAATACACAATTGAAGTCGGCAAAGACCCGACAAGCGGTGTCCTCAACGCCGAGTTTTACAAGCGGGTGCTGAATATCAAAGCCAAAGACGAAAGAACATTCACCATCACTTACGATCGCGTGGAGTACGATTACAACGCCCTGTCGCTTTATTTGCTGCCGGAACACCTGGACCGCGAAAAATTTGAGATGGCAGGTGATTACGCAATCAACAACGTGTATGCCGCAGATGCGCTCAATCCAGCGCTGTATTTCGGCCCGTACCGCATTTCCGCTATTCAGCACGGTTCTCATGTTGAGCTGATGAGAAACGAAAGCTGGCGAGGTACTGTGCCGGCATTCGACAAGGTTGTGTTTCGCACCATTGAGAACACCGCTGCTCTCGAAGCCAATCTGCTTTCTGGCTCAATCAATTACATCGCAGGCGCTCTCGGACTGACACCCGATCAGGCGCTCGCATTTCAAAAGCGCTATCCGGATCAATTCGATTACATCTTTCAGCCAGGCCTGATTTATGAACACATCGACCTGAATCTCGACAATCCCATACTGGCGGACTTGCGGGTGCGCCGCGCACTGCTGCATGCAATCGACCGGAAGGCGATCAGCACACTGCTGTTTGAAGGGACTCAGCCGGCCGCCCATGTCTATGTCAGCCCGCTGGACAAGACATACAACCCCGGCATCAAACAATACGCATTCGATCTCGCGCAGGCCAATCAGCTGCTGGATACGGCCGGCTGGGATACTTGGGTGGACGGTGTCCGGCATCATCTGGATGGTACGCCGTTGCGCCTGGATTTTGGGACAACCGCGGGTTCACGGATTCGAGAAACAGTCCAGCAAGTGCTTCAGGCACAATGGCGAGATGCGGGCATCGACGTAAGAATCCGCAATCAGCCGGCCCGGGTGTTCTTCGGGGAGATCGTCCAAAACCGACGATTTGGCGCACTGGCTATGTACGCCTGGATCAGCTCTCCGGAAACCTCTCCGCGAGCCACTTTGCATTCCACAGAGATTCCGTCTGCGCAAAACAATTGGACCGGTTCCAATTACACTGGCTACAGCAATCCTGAAATGGATCAGCTGATTGACGATGTGGAAATCACGCTGGATCCGGAAAAACGCCAGAAGCTGTGGGATCAAATACAACTCATTTATACGCGAGATCTGCCCGTTTTACCGCTGTACTACCGCTCAAATCCTTACATCATCCCCAAATGGCTCAAAGGGATTGAGCCGACCGGCAACTCCTCAACAACGACGTTGTGGATCGAAAACTGGACTGTTGACGAATAAGCCAAACTCTCAAATCCGCCTATTCTTTGCGGGCGGATTACACTATTATTGGCTTTTTGCACAACACAAATAAAGTGTTTCATCATTCATCGAGGTAAATCTAATGAAGAAATCTCTTGCAGCACTGTTTTCAGTGCTCATTGCAACCTTGGCGGCAGGCCCTGTGTCTGCACAGGATCAGCAATTCGTCAGTATCGGCACCGGCGGCGTAACGGGTGTGTACTACCCGACCGGAGGCGCGATCTGCCGATTGGTAAATAAAGATCGCAAAGAACATGGCATCCGCTGCTCGGCCGAATCGACTGGCGGCTCAATCTATAACATCAACACGATCCGAGCCGGCGAGCTTGAATTTGGGGTCGCCCAATCGGACTGGCAGTTCCACGCGTATCATGGCACTTCGAAATTCGAGGACAAAGGTGCTTTCAGCAATCTGCGTGCGGTTTTCTCAGTGCATCCAGAGCCGGTTACGATCATTGCTCATGATGATTCTGGCATCATGAACATTACGGATCTCAAAGGCATGCGAGTCAATATTGGCAATCCCGGATCCGGTACTCGAGGCACTTGGGAGGTGATCGAGGAAGCGATGGGCTGGGCGCGCAGCGATCTGAAACTGGCCGCAGAGATGAAATCTGCTGAAACCGCACAGGCTGTCTGCGACAAGAAAATCGATGCGTATTTCTGGCTGGTCGGACATCCTTCCGCCTTGACGCAGGAATCGCTGTCAACCTGTGCAACACATTTGGTCAACGCCACTGGTGATGTAATCGACAAGCTGGTTGCCGAAAATTCATATTACCGAAATGCGACTATTCCGGCTGGCATGTATAACAACGAAAACGACATCCAAACCTTTGGCGTGGGCGCAACTTTTGTTTCCAGTGCGGATGTCCCGGAAGAAGTGGTTTATACCGTCGTCAAAGCAGTCTTTGAGAATTTCGACAGTTTCAAAAAGCTGCATCCAGCTTTTGCCAATCTTGAACCTGCGGAGATGATTTCAGATTCTCTGTCGGCCCCGCTGCATGACGGCGCTGTCAAGTACTACAAAGAAAGAGGCTGGATGTAATTTCCAGATCGCGCAGCCGCCGGATTGACCATAGATTCCGCGGCTGCGCTCTCATTCGCGCTCGCCAAATCTTTCTAAAAGGATAAAGCCAGTGACTGGCAAAGATCAGGCGCTACCGACCGCCGAGCAATTGGCACAGGTTGATACCGGTGCCAGACATGCGCGCGGCTGGCAAGGGCAGATGATACTGATCATTGCGTTTATCTGGGCACTTTTCCAGATTTACATCTCTTCGAATATTCCATTTTTTCTGACTGAATTGACCGGACTGCCGCTGGTCGTTACCAGTGCCAATGGCCGACTTATTCACTTAGCGTTCGCTTTTGTCCTCGCCACGATATGCTTTCCGCTGTTGAAGTCTTCGCCCGTCGATCGAATCCCTTGGTACGATTGGATACTGGCGGCACTCGGGGTGCTGTCATGTCTTTATATCGTAGTCTTGCGTAACGAAATCGCCATCCGAGCGGGTCTGCCGACCACCGCCGATCTAGTGATCTCCAGCGTCGGCATGATTATGCTCGGCATCACCGTATACCGGGCACTGGGTTTGCCTTTGCTGATTGTTGCCTGTGTCTTTGTGAGCTACGTATTCTTCGGTGACGCAAACTTTCTGCCCGACTCGGTACAGTGGAAAGGGGCTTCTTTCGGCAAGGCAATGTGGCACTACTGGATGCAAAACGAAGGTGTTTTCGGTGTCGCGCTCGGGGTATCCGCCTCTTTGATATTCCTGTTTGTATTGTTTGGCTCCATATTAGAAAAATCCGGAGCTGGCAACTATTTCATCAAAGTCGCATTCGCTTTACTCGGACACTTGCGCGGCGGTCCCGCGAAGGCCGCAGTCATGGCATCTGCATTGAGTGGCATGTATTCAGGGTCCTCCATTGCCAATACGGTAACGACCGGCACTTTCACCATTCCGCTGATGAAGCAGACCGGACTGAAAGCGGAAAAAGCAGGCGCTGTGGAAGTCGCGTCATCGACCAACGGACAGTTGACCCCGCCTGTGATGGGTGCGGCAGCATTTCTGATTGCGGAATTTACCGGCATCAGCTATACCGACATTATCAAGCACGCTTTGGTACCAGCGCTGATTTCCTACATCGCGCTAGTCTATATCGTTCATCTCGAAGCGCTTAAACTGGGCTTGCAGGGCTTGAAGAAACCGCCCTCATCAATCACTTTGAAAATGAAAATGATTGGTTTTCTTGGCGGATTCACCGGAATTGGGCTGCTCGGACTTGCGGTGTATTTCGGCATGGGCTGGATTAAAGTCGCCTTTCCGCAAGCGGCATTTGCCATTGTCGTTATTCTGTGCGCCGGCGGCTACTTGGCTCTGCTCGGCTGGGCGTCGCGCTTGCCAGATCTGAAAGTCGATCCACCCAATGAGCCCATTACCGAATTGCCCCGCGCAGGTGAAACAGCCATCAAAGGACTGTATTTTGTACTGCCGATCATCATTTTGATCTGGTGCATTGTCATTGAGCGGCTGTCGCCGTCTTTTTCCGCATTCTGGGCGATGGCTGCAATCACTGTCATCGCCATCACGCAGCACCCGCTCAAGGCATTTTTCCGCAAGACCGGAAATTTTGCTTTCGAATTCAGAAAGGGTGTTGTCCAGTGGAAAGAGGGAATGATCGCAGGCTCACGCAACATGGTCGCAATCGCGGTCGCGACGGGCGCTGCCGGCATCATTGTAGGAACCATCTCGCTGACCGGCGCCCATCAGGTGGTCGGCGATTTTGTGGAGTTTCTATCGGGCGGCAGTCTGATGATCATGCTGTTCCTCGTGGCCATAATGAGCCTGATACTCGGAATGGGTCTGCCTACTACGGCCAACTACATCGTCGTATCTTCGCTGATGGCCCCAGTCATCATTTCGCTGGGCGCACAGAACGGCCTGGTCGTACCGTTGATTGCAGTGCATCTTTTTGTCTTTTACTTCGGCATTCTTGCCGACGATACACCCCCGGTGGGCCTGGCGGCATTCGCCGCAGCAGCAATATCAAAGGGCGACCCGATCATGACCGGCGTGCAGGGCTTTGCGTACGACATTCGCACAGCTTTGCTGCCATTTTTGTTTATTTTCAATACGGATTTGCTGCTGATTGACGTCTCACCGCTAAAGGCCGTTTTTGTTTTCGTAATCGGTGTGATCGCGATGATGCTGTTTGCCTCAGCAACCCAGATGTATTTGCTAGTGCGCAATCGGCTGTGGGAATCCGCAGTACTCCTGCTGGTTGCGTTCACCTTGTTTCGTCCGGGATACTGGCTGGACCAATTCCAGCCGCCGTATGCTGAAGTCGAGTCCGCAAATGTCTATCAGATCGTAGACGATACACCGCAAAACGGAGTCATGACGATTGTTGTCAGCGGACCGGATTTCGATACGGGCGAACTGACCAGTACCACAGTGCTGATTCCGCTCGGTGACCTCAATGAGGCTGAACAGCGCCTGACGGCCGCCGGACTGACAGTCATCTCTGATGACGGCCAGATGCGAATCGAAGAGCCGTTCGTCGGTACGGATCTGTTCATTAAAATCGGTGACCTGTTCGACTACTACGCAGACAAGCCCGTCGTTCTTGATCATATCAAACAGCCCAGCGAGCGGATCGCCAAGGAAATTTTCTATATTCCTGCGCTGCTCGTGCTCGCTGGTGTCGTGCTCGTACAGCATCGCCGCAAGACACGTTCAGAGAAGCTGGCCTGATCGTTTTGTCTTTGCTGAAAGTCACTGACCAATCATGTGTTGCGCTCAGATGCTGATCACGCAGACACGTTCAGCATCAAACAAAGTGTTTAATCCATTAAAGCAAGCCGAATGAGCCTCTCTGAATCGATTGTCGAAAACGCTCTGGAATCATTTCCCCGCGCAGTCATCGACCATCAGGCCACCCCGCTTGAATCCCTGCCGAATCTGACCCGCCATCTCGGCGGTGCGGCACTCTACGTCAAGCGAGATGATCTGAATCCGCTGGCGTTTGGCGGCAACAAAGTCCGACAGCTCGAATACTATTTTGGCGATGCGCTCGCGAAACAGGCGGACACGATGCTGATCACAGGCGCAGTGCAATCAAACTTTGTGCGGCTGACTGCTGCATTTGCAGCCAAATTCAATCTGCAGTGCCATATTCAGCTTGAGGCCAGAGTCAAAGACGCTTCCGATACCTATCTGAATTCAGGCAACGTACTCCTCGACCGCATCTTGGGCGCCACGATCCATTACTTCGCCGAAGGTGAAGACGAAATTGCTGCAGATGACAGTCTGCACAGGCTTGCGATCAAACTGCGCCGGTCCGGGCATAATCCGTATGTCATCCCGCTCGCGCCTGGACACAAGCCGCTCGGAGCACTCGGCTACGTGCGCAGCGCCTTGGAATTGCTGAGACAGCTCGATAAAAGACAAATTTCTTGTGACCGAATCTACGTTGCATCCGGCAGCGGCAGCACACATGCGGGTCTTCTTTATGGCCTCAAGGCACTCGGTTCTGATATTGATGTTGTCGGCGTCTGTGTGCGTCGTGCAGCCGCAGCACAATTTTTGCGAATTCGCACACGCTGCGACGAGATCGCGAAACTGCTTGCACTGGACGTGCAGATTCAAGACGCAGACATCGTCCTCCTCGACCATCACTTTCACCCTGGCTACGGCAAAGCCTCGGCAGCTGTATGGGACGCAATCGTACTGGCAGCGCGCAAAGAAGGCCTGATTGCTGACCCCACCTATACTGGCAAAGCTATAGCGGCCTTCATTGACGCAGCCAAAGCGGCAGCTGGTGCAAACTTGATTTTCCTGCACACAGGCGGCACACCTGGCCTGTTTGCGTATCAAGACGAATTCGATCGCTACGCTCACCCTGGCGCCGCCTGAGCGCATCCGATTCGATATTAGGCGGCTTTATGGAGCAGGATTTCTGCCCTTGCGATACAGGAGCTTGATGTTGAAAAGATCAAGGGCGACCAATATGGCCCCGAGCGTAATCCAAGTGTCTGCCAGGTTAAACGTGCTGTAGTGCCAGCCGCCATAGTGAAAATCTATGAAATCTATGACGTATCCATGCATGATGCGATCAATTACGTTGCCGGCTGCCCCGCCGACAATCAGCCAGATGCCGGTTACGGCCTGATTCACATCGTTTCGCAAATACCACAGATAAAACAGCAGCAGTACGATAATCACCAGCGACGCATACAGAAACAAACGGTTCGAATCCAAGTTAGAATCCGCGAGCATGCCAAAAGCTGCACCGCGGTTAAAAGACAGATACAGGTTGAAAAAACCGAACACCGGATTCGACTGATAGGGCTCCAGATGCATAAGGACAAGCAGTTTCGAGACCTGATCCAAAGCGACGGCGAAAGCTGCCATCGTAAGGTGCGGCAAAAGCAGTTTTCGGGAACTCATATCAAGCCGCTGCACGATGAGCCGAAACTCGCCATCTTCCGTACTGCATGCAGTGCCACGCCTGGCTTATGCATGCAATCGGATTTCACCCGCTGTGGTAATGTTGGTCACGCACCGCCCGCAAATATCCGGGTAGGCAGGATTGGCGCCGACATCGGATCTGTGGTGCCAGCAGCGAACGCATTTTGGATGGACCGACTTGTTGATGCGAATGGACAGCCCCTCGACATGAGATGCGGAAGCTTCCGGTTCCTGACTCTCGATTGGGAGGACTGCCGCCGTCGACGCGATCAAGACAAACCGCAACTCATCGCCCAAGCTCGCCAGCATGTTTTGCAGGGGCGGCGCGCAATACAGCGTGACTTCAGTTTCCAGTGAAGAGCCGAGTTCCTTATTGGCACGGCGCGTCTCAATTTGCCGATTGACTGCCTCGCGCACCGCGATAATCTGCGCCCATCGGCTTGATTCATCTGCATCTGAATGCTGCGCATCCTGCGGCCAGCTGTCGTACCAATCAGTCAGCAGTACAGACGCTTCGCGCTCGCCGGGCATGTGGCGCCATACTTCTTCAGCAGTAAAGCTCAAGATCGGCGCCAGCCAGCGCACAATCGCTTCCAGAATATGGTACATCGCTGTTTGTCCTGAGCGACGCCCGCGGCTAGCGGCCGGCATGGTGTAGAGTCGATCCTTGAGCACATCAAGGTAGAATCCGCCGAGTTCGATCGTGCAATATCGGTGTATTTTCTGGCAGATCAAATGAAAGCGATAAGTCTGATAAAGCTCAGCGATCTCTTCTTGGAGCTGTCGAGCGCCGCGCAGCGCCCAGCGATCCAGATCAAGCATCTCGTTCCAGTCAGTACAATATTCCGGCTCAAAACCATGCAAATTGCCAAGCAGAAAGCGCATCGTATTTCGAATACGCCGATAAGAATCCGTGGTGCGGGTTAAAATTTCTTTCGAAATATGAATCTCTGACTCATATTCGGTCGATGCAACCCAAAGCCGCAGCACATCAGCTCCGAGCTTTTCGATAATTTCCTGCGGGCTGATGATATTGCCCAGCGACTTCGACATTTTGCGCCCATCGCCGTCGACGGTGAAGCCGTGGGTCAGCACCGACTGATAAGGCGCTTTGCCAGTGATGGCAGCGCCGACGAGCAGACTGGACTGGAACCAGCCGCGGTGCTGGTCCGAACCTTCCAGGTACATACCAGCCGGATCGGTCAGCTCTTCACGCTGGCTCAGCACACTGCAGTGCGTGGCGCCGGAATCAAACCATACATCCATCACGTCGGTGACCTTGTCATAGTCACCGCTGTCCTCGCCAATGAATTCGGCATCATCCAGCTCAAACCAGGCATCAATGCCGCCCTCCTCCACTTTCTGCGCGGCGCGCTCGAAAATCTGCATCGTATCCGGATGCAATTCACTGGTCTGCTTGTGAGTGAAAAGCGTCAACGGAGTGCCCCAGACCCGCTGGCGAGAAAGACACCAGTCCGGACGACTTCGCACCATGCCATCGATTCTGGCTTGTCCCCAGTCAGGCACCCATTGAACGTCTTGAATTGCGTTCAAAGCAGCGTCACGCAGTCCGGCACGCTCCATGCTGACAAACCACTGGGGCGTCGCACGAAAAATAATCGGTGTCTTGTGCCGCCAGCAGTGTGCATAGCTATGCTCAATCTGCTCAGCGCAGAGCAAATCATTGCGCTCGCGCAGGAGCTTGATGAGCTCTGCGCCGCCACGATCGACAAACAAGCCGCCTACATGCGGAGTATCCGGCGAAAAGGTGCCATCCGAGGCCACGGGGTTAACAATCTCAAGACCATGCTTCTTGCCGAGCTCAAAGTCTTCCTGACCATGTCCGGGAGCGGTATGCACCAATCCAGTGCCTGCTTCCAGTGTGACGTGGTCGCCAAGAATGATCGGCACAATCTGTTCGGACTGCAGTACGGGATGAGCAAACCGCAAGCCAGTTAGCTCGCCGCCGCTGGCATGCGCGACAACTCGATATGCTGGACTTCCGTAGCGCGCGATACAGCTTGCAATCAAGTCAGTCGCCAGTATCAGCAACTCGTCTTGATTGCCGCCTGATGTCAGCCGCACCAGGGAGTAGTCAAACTCGCTGTGGACTGCAATCGCCTGATTGGCGGGCAAGGTCCAAGGGGTGGTTGTCCAAATCACAGCACTCAGCGGCAACTGCGCCAATGCCGTATCCGCCTTGAACGCATTGAGTACCGACTGCCGATTGTCTGCGCGCATCCTGACATCGACCGCAGTGGACTTTTTGTCGTAAAACTCAACCTCTGCCTCAGCCAGCGCGGAGCCGCAGTCAGCACACCAGTAAACAGTCATAAGGTCATGCTGAATATGGCCATTTTCCATAATCTTCGCCAATGCGCGAATGCTGTTGGCCTCAGTCTTGTAATCCATCGTCAGGTACGGATTGAACCAGTCACCCACAACACCCATGCGGATAAAGCCTTGACGCTGGATTTCAATCTGCTCAGTCGCAAACTGACGGCATGCCCTTCTGAACTCACCCGGGTTATCCCGGTAGACCTGTCGTCCGATTTTCTTTTCGACCTCATGCTCAATCGGCAGTCCATGACAGTCCCAGCCAGGCACATAGGGTGAGTCATAGCCTGCCATCGTCTTCGATTTGACGATGATATCCTTGAGGATTTTGTTGACTGCATGTCCGATGTGCAGCGCGCCATTGGCATAGGGCGGTCCGTCGTGCAGCACCCACTTGGGCTTGCCGCAACCCGCTTCTCGAAGCTGCCGGTAAATGTCCATCTCATGCCAGCGAGCGAGCATTTCCGGCTCTTTTTGCGGCAAATTTCCACGCATTGGAAAGTCAGTTTTTGGCAGGTTGAGTGTGTCTTTGTAATTGGACATCTTAAACAAAATCAGAACAAGGTAAAACGAATAGAAAAAGCACAGTAATGTCTGAGCGCAGAATGCCACAGCGCCCTTGGACACTTGTGCTTTGACTGAGTGCCTTATTTTAATGGATTGACGCGATTGACAATTAGCCCGAATCTGAATACGCAAGCAAAGGATAACTGCAATCCGATGCAGCAACCGGTTTGGTCGCAGCAGCGCACCCGACGACAAACGCATAACCGAAACTTTTCTTTTGGGACTGCAGTCCGAATTATTGATCGATTTCTAGCGTGTCCAAATTTCACTCAAAGGCACCGTAAGGATGCGCTTATCACTGAGCGGAATAATGCTGTGACCGTTGTAAAGGACGATCCCCTGCCGAAAGTTTTTCCACGATGGTCTGCCAATCTATGGAGTCCAAATCCATCTTTTCTTCCCAATGCAGTCGAAGCCTTGACTTCGATGCCCCATATTTCTCGGCCGCGAGTGATAACGATATCAACCCCTACTTGATCTTTGTCCCGGTAGTGCCATAATTTCAGTTCTGGATCGGTCCAGCTTGCCTGCGCAACAATTTGCTGGACAACAAATGATTCCAGGATATGCCCCATAAATGCTCTGTTTTCATACCAGTCATCCAAAGCCATTTCAGACTGCATGCCTGCAATGCCGCTGTCGGCAATGTACAACTTCGACGGTTTTATCAATGGTTTGGCTTGGCTGGAATGCCAAGCAGGAAGCCTTCGTACCCAATAGAGGCGCTTTAGCAGCAAAATGCTTTTCTCTACTGTTTTCCGGTGCGATCCCAGATCATTTGCCCATGAGTTGATATTGAGAAGACTGCCGCTTCGCAGCGCACATAGCTCCAATAGACACCGCAATTGTCGGGTATTTCTCTGAGTCGATACAAGGCCAGCATCTCGCTCAATAATGGCATTGATATATTCCTTATGCCACTGCCTGACACGCTTTGGCTTTCGCATAAGAACTTCTGGGTATCCGCCGGTCAAGAGGTGCCTGACAACATCCGTATCGTTGGGCGGCTGTTAATTGACTTTGAGCACTAGTCTCATTTTACTGTTGATCAGGTCACGCAAGAATTGACCCGCTGTCCCCGATTTTTCAGCTTCACTCAGCGGGTACAGCTGAACAATTTCCATGCGACCTGCCAGTGACTCTATGATTCCAGGAATCAACAGCAGATTCGCTGAACTGGTCAGCAGGAATTGTCGATTTCTATCGACGTACAGCTTGATCGCGGTGAGCAATTCCGGAACTTTTTGAACTTCATCAATAGTGACTTGATTTGTAAATCTCGTTATGAATCCTTCAGGGTCAGTTGATGCAAGATAGTGGGCATTCCTCGAATCCAGAGTCTGATACTGTCGATCTGGAAACTGATGCTGGACTAAAGTCGTTTTTCCACATTGTCTCGGTCCAAGCAGGCAAACGACGAGCGTATCTGACAGAGCTTGCAGAATCGCCGGTGAAATGAGCTTGGGGATCAATTCACTTTTGGAATCCATAAACCCTCGTCACTATGGATATCTGACTGACATCCGCTGTTTGTATATTTTCGATTCGTCTGTTTTTATATTTGAGTAGCGTATTTAGTTATATGGAGTAAACGTCTGATTGTCAGCAGCGATGGTTCTTTTCAAATTAACTGTAGCATAATCCAGGGTGCAATCACAAAGCCAGATGATGGTGCGGATGACGAAAATACTGCCGCGCGGCTGCAATGTCGAGCTGAATCTGCGCACACATGGCCTCGACTGAGGCAAAGGTGATCTCAGCGCGCAGTTTGCACAAAAACTGAAGCTGAATCTGCTGGCCGTACAGATCCCCCTCAAAATCCAAAAGATGGGCTTCCAGCACCGGTGTGGTTCCGCCGATTGTGGGTCGTATACCAAAACTGGATACAGCCGGCCACAATCGATGATCATGCAACTGCGCCTGGGCCACAAACACACCCTGCAGTGCGGGTTTTCGTATTCTGGTGCGAATGTTGGCGGTTGCAAAACCCCAATTCGCTGCGTTTCCGTCACCGCGAACAATTTTTCCCGAAATGCTGTACGGGCGTCCTAGCAGACGATTGGCCTTCGGCAGATCGCCCGCTGACAGAAATGCTCTGATGCTGGAGCTGCTGACCCGAAGACCTTCAACCAGAAACGATTCGGTTTTTTCGACGTGCATTCCATGGGAAATCCCAATTGAGCGGAGCATGTCAAAGTCGCCGCGACGATTGCGGCCAAACCTGAAATCATCGCCAACCAGAATACAGCGGACGCCGAGTTTTTTTATCAGCAGCTCTTGGACAAAATCTTCCGCCTCCGTATTGGCCAGCTGATGATTGAATCGCAGACAGCACATCCGGTCGACATTCAAGTCACGCAGCACAGTGATTTTTTCACGCACCGACATCAATCTCGGCGGCGCCTTGTCACCGACAAAAAATTCAAGCGGATGCGGTTCAAAACTGACGATCACAGACGGCAGGCCATACGCTCGGGATTTCTCGACCAAACTCTGGATGACCTGGCGATGTCCCGGATGAATCCCATCGTAATTGCCGACTGAAGCCACACAGCCGCGGTGGCGATCAACGATGTTGTGCTGGCCGCGAATAAACTCCATAGTCCATGCCAATCTGCCGGGTGAGCACGCCGACTTTACTGGGCCCAATCCGGGCTGCGCTCATCAATCACCGCCGCAATCGGTATTCTGGATGCGAATCCGCCAGTGTAATCATGATAAAAAGAAATTGCATACTCCGGGTATTTCCAGCACAAATACCCGTCGCCAGTGTCAAAGTCAATAATCCATAGACCTTTGACGACCACGCCCAAGCGTTCCATTTTTGCAATCCAAGCCTTGACCACGCTCTCGTAATCTTTTTCGACCCGTATCACCCGAGGATCACTGGGAAGCAGTTTTTCGAGTTTGGCTTTGATCGCCTGCAGCTCGACATACGAATCATGCGTAATGGACTTGACCAGCCGCAATGCATCATTCGCTTCGCTTAGCGTAAAGTATCGCGGCGCATCGGGCGAGCCGATCTGCACAATCTTGGACTGACTCGCACTCATGCATTCATCAGCTGTCTAACTTTCATCCCCGACCCTAGCAGGCAAAGCGCATAAACTGCGGCCCCGGCTGCGATGTATCCGAACAGTTGCAATACACGTCTGACACTGTGCAGCGCCAGCCACTGATCCGTGTCTGGCAGCAGCCACACCAGCGCCAAGCCCATTATAGACGCGGCGATGACGACCCGCAGCGTGAAGGCTGGCCAGCCGGCCTGCACAGTATAGACTTTGGCCTGAATCAGCCAGTAGAGCAGAAGGCTGGCATTGACGAAGGCAGCGATTGAGATCGCCAAGGCCAGCCCGACGTGCTGCAGCGGAAAGACCAGTCCCATCGCTGCAATCGCATTGACAGCCATAGCAATCACACCGGCTCGAACAGGTGTCTTGGTGTCGTTGCGCGCAAAAAAACCAGGGGACAGCACACGCACGGCAACGAGCGGAGCCAGACCTATGGCAAAAGCGAGCAGAGCCGTCGCAGACATGCTCACGTCATCGCGTGTAAATGCGCCGTAAAAGAAAAATGCGCCCAGGATGTGCTCGGACAAGACTGCGAGTCCAACGGTCGCCGGCACACTGATCAGAACTGTCCAGCGCAAGGCCCAGTCCAGCAGTTTTGAGAACTGTCTCAAATTTGTCCGCGCATGCTCTTGCGACAGCCGCGGAAGAATCACCGAACCGAGCGCAACACCAAACACCCCGAGCGGAAACTCCATCAGGCGATCCGAGTAGTACAGCCAGGAAACGCTGCCAGTCACCAGAAACGACGCAATGAACGTATTGATGATCAAATTGATCTGCGCTACCGAGGCGCCGAAAATCGACGGCAGCATCAGGCGATACACTTCCTTGGCGCCTGCTTCTGCAGCGCCACGCCGCTGCCGATACACCAGCGGCCGGGGCACCGTTCGGATGCGCACCAAAAAAGGCACTTGAAAGAGCAGTTGCACCACCCCGGCACCTATAACCCCAACCGCCAGGGCGATCGCGGCATTCTCGGTAAAATCTACCAGCCACAAAGCGGAAGCGATCAGCGCGACATTGAGCAGGATGGGTGTTGCGGCCGGGGCCGCAAACTGGCCATGGGTATTGAGAATCGCAGCGCTCAAGGCAACCAGACAAACAAAAAATACATAAGGGAACAGGATGCGCAGACTGTCGATTGTCAGTTGATACTTGACCGCATCAGCGCTGAAACCCGGTGCCAGAGCCGCAACAATCCATGGTGCCAAAATGACACCGAGCAGTGCCAAGGCCAGCAGCACAATGCTCAGACGCGTTGCAACAATATTCACGAAAGCTTGTACTTCGGTATTGGAGCCAGCGATGCGCTGCTGTGTATAGACCGGTACAAAAGCAGCGGAGAAAGCGCCTTCGCCAAAAATTCTGCGAAAGAAGTTCGGAATTCTAAAGGCGACAAAAAACGCGTCTGCGACATAGGTGCTGCCCATCACTTGCGCAAATACGATGTCTCGAAACAGCCCAGTGATTCTTGAGACCACCGTTGCCGAGCCAAAAGCCGCGGTCGACTTGAGAATCTGCCGTGTGCCTTGAGGATCGGATTTGGAGGGCTGATTCATTTCGGATCAATCAACCGCTACGACTGCGAATGCTTTTGATTCACTCTATACGATGCAGTGAGGTCGGCTGCGCAGCTTGCAGACCCAATGAACACAGGGTCTTGCTTGTTTTCGATCAGGTATTTGCATCAAAATATGCACCAATTTGGGCATTGAATCGACTCTGGCCGCCATAGCTTGGATGGCAGACAGCAACTTTCGGGATCGGCAGCCGCATCTGATCAATAGCGGCATTGGCATCCTTGCCAATGGCAACCGCCACAGCTGGCTCAAACCATTCAATCAGCTGGCGTAGCATATCCAGACCCCAGCGACGCTCGATCCGGTTATGGGCCCGGTTGGTCAAAGAATTGTTCGGCTGATGAGGGTGGAGCGGAAATACATTCCACAAGAACACTGACTGCGAAATGCTGCCAATCGCTTTCCAGATCACTCCTGCCGAGCGTTCAGCCACGGGAACGCCGACTGTCGCTCGCGTCAGCTTGACGTCCCACGCAGCGGCAGCAAGTACGCACACCAATGCTTGGCTGCGAATCAAGCAGGCATCGGGGATGTCATTCCGATCACAGCGGTCAGCATACGGATTGAAAACATTTGGAAAACTGGTGTTTCGCAGTTGCGCAACCCATCGCTCTGCCCGTTCGAAATCCATAACGCCAGTCGAGTCAGCCAAGCTGGCACCCGAATCTGGGCGAACAGCATCGAAACAGTGCGGCAAGCGGGCAATGGGGCAGGTCCGCTGAATCATGCGCAAGCAGTTTTGAATTCACAATGGATGGTTCCCGCAGTTCATGGTCAAATAGTGAATCTGTGCATGCGCCGGCTGGCGGCGGCTGGCTCTGAAAAAAATCGGCCTATGCTAAGTACAGGACACTGGATCTGAATTCTCACCCTTGCCAGATGGCTAGCGCATCATATTACACCTCTGAGAATATTACACCTCTGAGAATATTACGCCTCTGAGACTGCTATGCATCCTCTTTCTTGCAATTGGCTGGCATGTGCGAGAATTGTATCAATATTGCAGCATTCGCACCGGTCTGTGCGGTCCTGTCATCGCTATCAGCGTACTGTGCGCATCACGTCCACGACAAGCGCAGCGTACGCATTACATGATTTTGCAAAGTCTTTGGTATATCGAGTTGTTTTGCCGTTTGGTGCCAGGTCGAGAACGCATCGACAGTCTGCTCAAGGACTAGCTTTTCGCGATTGCGCGGCAGTCGGGCATATTTTGCAAGATGCTTGAGGTCCTGCATCGCGAAACCGCTTGTTTTGCTGTTGATGCTCAACTGGTGGAATCTTGTGAAATCACTGCCTTCGGCATGACAAAGATCGTATGCAGGCGCAATGTTCCAATTGCCTTGACGGTCCATTAAGAAAGCAAAGTTCTTTACATGGTCGTCCTGATTGCAACCAACCAAATTGAAGACGATGCGACGGAACTGCTCTTCAACGGCACTTTGCGGCATGTTGAGCTGACGCATCGCCATAAAGAGCTGCTCATAAGAACAAGCGCCGCTTTCATAGTAATCAAAGTGCGCGAGCGCGGCAAACGTCTGGACAAAATTCTTGCTGCCCCGGACATTGCGATCGAAGCGTCTCGTCATGAAATGGTTGCGGCCATTCTCGCTCAATATGCAGCTTTCCATGATATCGATGCCGCAAGCCTTTGCCATCAAATAATAGCTGTATTCCAAAAGTCCGAAGCCAGACGGATCAGCCAGACCCCAATCTCCACTGCAAACGACGCCATCAAATTTAATCAGCCAATGCTCAAATCCGCACGGCAAATCCATCTGCCCTGACCGAACTTCTTTTGTCTGCCAATTGCAAGCAACAACTGCCTTGGCGCGAGCGCCACCTGCCGATGTCCCGACGCTGAGAATATCAAGCAGCGCTTTTTTCTCATCGCCCGGTGTGAGCTTGGCATTGAGTGTCTGCCGGTCGGCAAAGGCCATTGCGGCGAGCTCAACAAGATCGGCAACCTCGAGGTGTTTGTCTCTTGCTGCCTCAATTCCCGTTGAAGGCTCATATTCCAGCGCTCCCATGCCGCGCGCGCCGATGTAGCACAGGCGATCTACTGCATTGAACTGAGATGGCTGTCTTCCGGTTTGAGCAAGCCAGATATCAATAAGCCGGCTGCCATATCGATCCGGCAGACTGTCGGCAACCATGCCGGGCAACCCATGAAAAGATCTGGGGTGCAGATCTTGAAACTGATAAATATGACCCTTTCGAAGCGGCATGTACAGCGGGGCTGGCTCTATGCTGAAACTGACAAATTCCGGGTCATACTCAAACCGTGCATACCGTTCCGAGTGATCCATCGAGACATAGCCGATTGTGGTGTCCCATAGTTTCACAGTCGCTGTACTCATCGGGCTTCGTCTCCCCATACGATGCCGGATGATGGCACAGGATTTCTACGCCGCCGGACTTTGCCGCTGCGGACTTCAGCCATAGGAGAACTGAATTTCTCTGGCAGCAGCGCATCGATGGCGGGCGCCATATCCAATGCCTTGAGAAGTTTGAGCCACGTCTCAAACTGGCAGTCCTTTCCAATTTCAATCCGCCGGAGTGTGGCCACGCCGATGCCCGCTTCAAAGGCCAATTCGGTTTGCGAGTAACCCTGCGCCTTGCGTATTCTTGCAAGACGTCCGCCAAGTTCCTTGAGAACGTCAGGTTCTGGCGTAATTTTTGTTATTTTCATAATATCATTAGTGATTTTTTATCGGTATAATTGATTATTTAATATCATATATGATATTATTTTCCATGTATTGGATATCTTGCAATGCATTTTTGCTCGGACTGACTTTGGCTGCCAGCGCCGCTGCTGCCAGCGCCGCGGTTTCGGCTTGCGTGCAGCTGGTCACACATTTACCATTGGAGTTGCATCAAGTCTCTCACAACTGATGTCAAAAGCCAGTACCCGAGCACATAATCCTTCGATGATGCCTCCGAAAGAGCTGATAGTACTTTTCGCATAGCCCTGTTTGCCTAAAGCTCTCATCAGAAAGAGGCCTTGCCAATTGCTAGGTCAACCGCCTGTGTGCTCCGCAGACGGCATCGGCAACTGGCCGCTGATCAGGAACAGTTGATTTTCGAAAGAGATCACGCTTGTTTGTCCGAGTCGCTCCATACGCTTGAATGTCACTGAATCAGCATTCGTATCGCAAAACCACTGACTCTGATTTTTGGGAGCATTCTGCACGAATGCCTTGATCGAAAAAACCCCAACACCAATTCCGTTATCAGCAGCGCGCACAGATTCATATTCGAATACCTCTACTCCGGCACCCCTCATCGCCGCGCCGACTTTCTGGGTTTGCGTATAGTCTGTCGGACTCGTTAATTGTGGTCTGAACTGATCAAAGGGACTGTTTTGCAGCTTGATGCCATTCTCAGGATGCATAGTCGACAGAAAACAGTATGTGCTGTGATTTTATAGCTGCGTCATCAGTCTCAGCGATTTGAATTGAGGCGCGAAAAACAAGTCGATAGTACTACGCACTTTCGGCGAGCGTCGCAACGACTGAATGCGAGCCATAAAAGATACTGCGCTCATCAGAATATCCAAAACGAGATCCAAATCTGGGGGGTGGGTATCTGAACGGTGTGGCTAGCAGGTAATGGAAACTGTCAGCTGAAGCAGGCAAAAGCGGTTTCGAATTTTCAATTAATTCTTCCAGAAGCTCTTGCTCCAGCAGTGAATCAGTGAATGCGCGGGTGGCCGCCTGTGTCTGGCTTTCAACCAGTCGGTATAAAGTACCTTCAAGGTGCTAGATCTGATTTTCTCCCTCACATAGCTGCCAGATCGTCATATCTTGCCTCTGAGCCCGTCAACGTACCGAAGAACAGTTGTCAAGCCTTGCACAGTTTCGATCTGCTTTGCGGGGATTTCATTCATAACACTGTATGGAGAGTGCATGAAGCGCTTTATCCACACTTCATCTACGTCTGTCAATGCGTAGAGCGCCCGTGCGACCCGTATCAGCATCAGCGCCAGCTCACCCTGTTTGGAAGACGGCTTTAATTTGGGATTTCGCTTGAGGCGACTGATAAATGTTCGATGAACACCTAATACCTAATACATTAGCCAAATCCGACTGACTCAATTCCAACTGTTCGGAGGCTTTCATTAAAGCTTTGGCTAATACCGCTTCAGCTTGTATTTCTTCGGCTTGAGGATTTAGCTGCGAAGCCGCCATATCTTCACCTTCCTTTTTTAGGGGCTTATATACTTAAATAGGGGCTTATATACTTAAATAACCAAAAATCAAATTAATTCATAAGAATCAGTATCTTATGATTCAATCCTTATCTACAGGCAAAGATGGTTTATGTCATTGATTATATAAGATAAATTAAGAAACTGGTTACCTATGTATATAAGCCCCTTTTTTTATGTAGCTTATGCTCATATTTTACATTTGTTGCATATGCACAGAAATCTGCCATTTCTCTGTTTCTAGCATCATAAGATTCGATTTAGCTTTTCAATATGCTTGATAGAAATATCGAGCTATCCGCCGAAGCCCATAGGACTGTGCAGCCGAAGATCCGTCATATCGACCGGCTGAGAGCTGCGATTTTGGTCGGTTGAATAAGAAATGTTCCAAAAGCACAAGGATGCTGGCTAAATTCAGCCAGGTCAGCGCTAATTTGGTAAAATAGCTGCGTCAACGGGGTGCAATGTCAGCTGTTGACATTACACGTTCCGCTAGCAACAAAGCTCACATCGCGTCTTGCATTTTTTCAACTGATCAAGGTACCGAAGAAATTGGCCAACTCATCTCAAGCTCGGAAACGAGCCCGACAAAACATGACTCGACGCGCTCGCAATATGAGCGAGCGCGCGTCTGTTCGCACTTATGTAAAAAAGTTTTACAAAGCTCTCGAAGAAAAGCAACTTGACGCGTCTCAGGAAGCTTTTCGCAACGCTTGCTCCAGACTCGACCGCAGTGTGCGCAAAGGTCTGCAGCATAAAAACAAAGCGGCAAGGCTGAAAAGCCGCATGAATGCCAAGCTCAAGGAATTGGCAGCAGAATCCGGTTCGAAGTAACATCGCAGATTTATCAGCGACAATGACTGGCCAACACCACTTTGCTATGAGAATTAGCGGAGAAACGCACTCTGAAAGAGCGCAGTGAATCGCTTTCGGTCTCCAACAAATCGGGCGGATTTGCTCGAAAAACGGCTCAATAAAAGCCAGAGTAGCAAGTTATTTATGTGCCGACCCCAACCCTAAGCGGCACCTCATAGATATGCAGTTTGCCATTGCTATTCTTAGTAGTCATCCCAGCCCAACGACTCTGAACCATCGGCAGGCCAATCGATTCCGAGAATGCCTTTATCCAGGCAGAACCGTCTCGGATCAACATTCATTTCAGCATCAAGGTTTATTGTCATCCGCCAAATTTTGATTTTCACAGACAACTTTTTTCTCACTACAAAAAGTGCACAGAGCACTTTGATAACAAGTTACACAGACCTTAGATTGTGACTATAGATCAGATAACGGGGCTCTATAAAAGGTTGCTTCTAATCTCCGTATTTGCCAGATTTATTCCCAAAATAAACTGCTCTCAGCAAGCTATCCAGAGGAATTATCATCCTCTGAATGGGGACTATTACCCTACCTATTTTTCCCAGAACTGACGATATCCTTGCAGAAAACCAGACAGAAGTAAAGGGTCTCTCATTTCAGGAGACTTTTCCGTTGGAGCATTTTTTTTGTTACGCCCCCGGCGGCAGCGTGGGAAATCCACCGCTGGTGCCTTGCCCGGCACCGGGCCGGCTATTGGCCGCCGCGCCGCCTGATACCCGCCCCCGGCGGCAAATCCTGCTCCAAATCCCAGATCCCGTACACCGCGCCGCCGCCGCGCTGCTGGACCGGCTGCTGCATCATGCCACTGTGATCCAGATCGAGGGCGCCAGCTGTCCGTCTCAGAGCTCATGCGGATCTGATTCGCGCACCGGGCGACACGCCCCGGCCGGCGAAGCGAAAGCGCGGACGACCGCGCAGCCAGCCGCAGGAACAGCCGTCATGGCCTTGAGTGCGGCGGCGCGGCGGGGCAGCGGGCAGCGAAACCCAAAATGCGCGCCAGGCAAGCCTCATCGGGGTTGCCAATGACCGTGTCTGCAGTTTGCAATCAGGAGGTGCCGATCAACCTTTGCGGCGGATCACCGGCTCCGCCAAAAGTGGGGGTTTTCAATCGTAACCTTTGGGGATTTTGATTTCGACATCTACACCGGGGGCGTGACAAAAAAAATGCTCCAACGGAAAAGCCTCGTTCCAGACTGTTGTTGATGTAAAAGGTGGCAGGCCAGCCAACTCTGGCAGTTATTTAAATTGGCAGGCCGAATCAGAGATTTCAGTCGATCAGATTTTTGGTACAGCAGATTCGAATTGGCGTGTGCATATCGTCAATCTCCGACATGTTCCTCAGGATTTGATGCCTATAGTCTTAGGTTCGCTATTGCAACTGTATGCATATGTTTTGTTCAAAAGAGGTCAAGACGGAAGCCCTGCAACTCTACTTGTACTCGAAGAGGCTCATCACTACCTTCGTCCTATCGGTGTACCCCGGAATCAGATACAAGTTCACTGGCTTACGAAAGACTCTCAAAGGAGGGAAGGAAATTCGGTCTGTCATTGTGCGACCATCTGAGGTATCTCCTACTGTATTGTCGCAATGTAACAGTTGGATATCGTTTCGATTGAGTGCGGAAAAAGATCTGCGCACTATCGCATCAGCGTGTGATTGGGCGGACCCGCACGAAGTGAAACAAATAGCGGGAATGGCAAGAAGACATGCGATGGTTTTGGGTGGCTGCGTCGCTATTCCTACAAGAATTCAGACATTGGACGCAAATCCAAGGCCAAAGTCAATGGATGCTTTATTCGATAATTGGTAGTAGTGCATCCATATGGATAGACACGCGGACATTCTTCGACAATTGAAGGCAGACAGAAAGGAACTTCTTTTATGCATAAAGTGTTTACAAGCTACCACCACGAAAACGATCAGTTCTACAAGGACGAGCTGATTAGAGTTGGATCAGACTTTGGAATTTTCATCGATAAATCTGTCGATACGGGGGACATAGATGAAACACTGTCTGATCAAAGAATAAGAGAGATAATTCGAGATGAATATCTCCGAGATTCCACTGTCACGATTTTGCTCGTTGGAACGGAAACAATGTGTCGAAAACATATCGACTGGGAAATTTATTCCAGTATGTTCGACGGCAGGGTAAACAAGAAATCTGGCATACTTGTAATCAATTTGCCCAGTACGAATTGCGATGGCCTTACGGCGGCTCATGGTGCCAAAGAAAAGAATCTTCTTTATCCAGAGGTGTCTTCATGGACTAATTTTACTCGGCGGGAATATGAACGATGTTATCCGTACGTTCCAGACAGAATAATCGATAGCTTAGTCGCTTCTGATGCGCTAATATCTGTTGTTCCGTGGAATAGAATTTCTCCGAGTAGTTTGAAAACGCTAATTGACCTGACGTTTGAGGATAGAATAAGTTGCAAGTATGATTTGAGCAGACGATTGAAACGAAGAAACTACTGAAGAAATTGTCAGAGTCTATCAAATCTAATGCCAGTTCAAAATCAAGGAGATATTTTTACAGTGACAGATAGGGAAAACCACCAAGTCATACATTTGATTTCGTTGATATTGGAATGATGCGAACACCTCTGCAAATCATCGTTATTCGTGACCTGGAAAACAGACGTACGGATGCATACGTGGAAACATTGAGATTGGCATTCGAAGGAAGTGTTGAAGCCACTGGCTCAACTATAAGATACATTGAAGCCACCATTGATTTAGGCATACGTGTATTGGAACCTGCGAAAGACCTCAACGAAACTGAAGCAGAGCTTTTGATCAGTGGATCTAAGCACACAGTCCTTGTGGTCATAGGTGAAGATTCATATGAAGCGAATTTGTTTGAACGATTGATTGACAGTGAGTGTATCGTTCGCGTTGAGTCGCCAAAACCACAAACACCAAGCGAAACTCAAGCGCCGAAGACCTCTGATGGAATAGAGCCAGCTTTAGCGCCGGTTGTGACAGCATTGAGAACAATGCAAGTTTCTCGATATGTTTTGACAAAAAATACCGATACAAGTGGCAGCGATACCTTAAAGCTGTTTATTAGCCATGCAAAACATGATGGCGCGGCGACAGCGAAATCTCTAATCGGAATTCTGAAGCAGCTTCAGCAGATGACCAAGGAAAGTGTAAATTTCTCTTACTTCTACGATTTTGATCATTTGGAAGCTGGAATGGTTTGGAAAGAAGTGCTGCAATTGGAAGCAGAGCGGTCCGTGATGATAGCCCTTCGCACAAAAGAATACGAAAATCGATACTGGTGCCAACAAGAATTTCTTTGGTCAGAGTCGAAGGGAATGCCAATTGTCGTTGTGGATCTTCGTATCTCTCAATATTTTGACTGTGCTTCATTACCATTCGATGCAATCCCCACAATTCGCATACATGACGGGAATTTAATTCGGGTGATATTGCATGCTATGTCGGTACACCTGAGAGTTTTGCGAGTGAGAAGCCAAGTTTCCAAAGATGTAAAAGTGCTGCCGCATCGGCCATCTGTTTACTCTCTGCATGGTGCGATAAAGGCTGCGTCGAAGAAAACCAAGAAAATTGCTTATCCTGGTCCTAAACTACCACAATCTTACCTGCAAGCAGTTGAGCCTATAATGAGTTGCGATGGTAGAAGACTTGAGCTGGTTACGTTTGATGAGCTGCAGCAATGAATGAAATTTGGTCCGTAGGAATTTCAGTCTCTCCATGCCCTGAGGCTGAAAGAATGGGTTACGACGGCAGACAGATTAATCGAGTAGTGATTCGAATAGCGCAGTATTTCTTGGGAAAGAATATGCGCATCATTTTTGGTCATGATTGGCGAGAAGATGGAGTCATGCAGGCAATAGCGGATTTTGCCGCTAAAGTCGCTTCCGGCGCCAGAAACTATGACATTTATGACTCAAAATTTGATATGGGGAAGGGACAATGGAGTGAGACTCCGCGCATGCTGAATATAGTTCCAACTGAGGTAGACAAACTTAGTCGGGCGGCAATTGAAGCTCAGAATGTTAGCGCAGGTGTGTTGAAAGTTCTGTCCCTTGATAAAGCCGTTAAAGAGTGCCATGTGGTGGATTCAGACTTCAAATGGAAAGAGTGCAATAATCCCGACCGGACTCAACAGATGACAGTGCTTCGAAACTGCATAACTGCATTATTGAATCCAGGATGCCGAATATGCCTTGGAGGAAAGATTCAGGGATACGAAGGGAGCGAATCCGGCATTATGGAAGAAGCTCGTTTAGCGCTGAATAACAATAAACCACTGTACCTGATTGGAGGATTTGGTGGTGCGACACGTGAATTTGGAACAGTCAATCTCTGTGAAAAAATCAACTATTGGCAATCAGATAATGGACTCAATGATGAAGACAAGAACAAGCTGTTCGGCACGTCTGATATCGAGTTTGCATTAGGTTTGATTACATCTGGGATTGAAAGGTGGAGAAATGAAACACAGTGCGATACCGCGTAAGCTGCTGTCCGCCTGATCCCGAATCATTTGCCCCGAGTACTTTTGAAGAACAGGTACATGAGCCTATACATTGGTGATCTACCAAGCTCACACACTTGACCATGCGTTTTCGTCGATACAACCGCTGCCTTTGAGAGTCTCAAGCATTGTCATTGAATACATTAGATTTTTCTCTCCCTGCCATAACTTCTTGGTGCCTGGTGCTGGCTGTTTCCGGCTCGGCCTGAAGCCGGCCAAGCACCCCATGTTATTTTTCAAATTAAACCGAATCGTTTGAATTATTCTGAATCTTTCATCAGCCCACAGTTGATTCCGAGGAGTGATTCAAGCTCGTCAGAAAACGCTATTTCCGAATTTAATGGATTGTTATGATTGATGATCTGTTTTTTTTTGCATCAACAGTGCCATGCGCTATTTTCGAGCTTTCTGAAATTTTTGCAATAGTTTGATTTTCTCCCGACTCACAGTATTCCGAAAATACTCTGCCTAAAGCTGTCGCGTCTTCTTTTAGAACAGTCCGTATCTCCTCACTTATCTGTTCACTGAGTGATTTCATCTAGATGTCACCATAATTTCGTAACTTAATCTTATGGTTAATCATTAGCCGTCGACCTTTATGGCACTATTTTTATCTCAATTTGCAGCGATTTACAACGTTTGAATATTCACCCGCTGGATTAATCACTGTCAACCACTCAGATACCGATCAAAGTATCGATATCTTGTTGTTGCTATTACGAGCCCGATCCATAGAGAACCTCTGGCAGCCACAGTGCGATCTGCGGAAATATGATGATCAGCGCGAGACCGACAAGCTGCAATACCATAAACTGCATCATGCCGAGATAAATGTCCTTGAGATCCCATTCCGGGACCACGCCCTTGAGAAAGTACGCAGACAGAGCTACCGGCGGAGACAGCCATGCCGTCTGCAGGTTCACCGCAACCAAAATCGCAAACCAAGTCAGATTGAATTCCAGCTGATCCATGAGCGGAATCAGAATCGGCACGATGATAAGCACGATAGGGACCCATTCCAGCGGCCAGCCCAACAGAAAAATCAGAGCCATGATAATCGCGAGAATAACGTAGCGGTTGACATCCAGGTCGAGCAGGAATTCGGTCAGCATGGTCGGTGTGCCCAAACGTGAGAACACCGCTCCGAAGAAGTTGGATGCCGCGACCAAGACCATAATCAAAGCGGTAATCTCAAGGGTCTTGATCAGCGCATTGAACAGCCGCTGCCATGAAAGCTTGCGGTACGCCAGCGCCAGAACCAATGAGCCGAAAGCGCCGCATGCAGCGCCTTCGGTTGGTGTCGCCAGACCGAATAAAATGCTGCCCAAGGCTGAGAATACCAGCAGTGCCGGGGGCACCAGGCCCGCCAGGAATTCTTTCCAGACATCCAGCATGCTGTCAGGGCGCTGGTCTTCCGGCAAAGCCGGTCCCAGACTAGGATTGAGATAGCAGCGCACCAGCGCATAGCCGGTGTAAATTGACGCCAGCATAATGCCTGGAATCACCGCCGCGGCAAACAAATCAATCACCGGGATTTCCATCACCGGCCCCATGACGATGAGCATGATACTGGGCGGAATCAAAATGCCAAGTGTTCCGCCGGCGGTAATGGTGCCCGAGGCAAGTCTGACATCATATTGGGAGCGATTCATTGTCTTGGCCGCCATGATGCCAAGTATCGTAACCGACGCACCCACAATGCCTGTGGCAGCGGCGAAGATCGTTGATACGAACAGAACAGCTATAAACAGTGCGCCTCGCACCCGTGACAGCATCAGTTGTACGGCGGCAAACAGTCGTTCCATCAGGCCCGCCTGTTCCATCATGATGCCCATGAAGATAAACAGCGGAATGGCTGCCAGCGTCTGCTCCATCATGACCGAATAGAACTGAAAAGTCATCAGGTAGAAGACGACCTGTCCAAAACCGATATAACCGAAAACGAAACCTAGGAAAATCAGCGTAAACGAAATCGGAAAGCCCACAAAAATAGCGAGCAGCATGACGCCGATCAAGACCAAGCCTAAGACTTCAGGGGTCATCAGATCGGCCAGCGGCCGCGGGTCGCGGCGTAATAACTTTTGAAGAACTCAGAGATGCCTTGCAGAATCAAAAAGAAGATTCCGACCGGCAGAGCTGACTTGATAGGTGCGATGTAGGGCATCCAAGCGGAATCCATGCCGCGCTCCATGCGAAACCAGGACGCACCCGCGAAATCAAGCGAAGTCCACATGAAAACGAGCATCCCCGGCATGTAGAACAAAATGTACAGCGCAGCATCCACGCGGCCTTGGGTTCGAACTGAAAAGTTTCGATACAGAAAGTCTGCACGAATATGCACCCCTTTTGACAGCGCATAGCCAGCGCCGAGCATAAAGAGGCTGCCCGCAATCATGCGGCTCAAGTCATAAGCCCAAGTCGTGGGGGCAATGAACACATAGCGCACAAAAACTTCGTACACCATGATTGCAAACAGCGGCAGCGTAAGAAAACAGACGATTCGTCCGACCCACAAATTGGTCGTATCAATCCATCGAATCACTGCGGCCATCCAGCTCGGCATATCGTCAGGCAGCTGCGACAGATCACCTGTGCGCCGCTCAGCAATCAGCTCGTCTGTAATGTCTGAGATTTGAGGTTGCTGTTCTTCAGCCATGATTTTCCACCATCGCTTCAGCAGATGCGGGCAAGCGGCGGGTCAGCCGCAGTTGTCGCGCAATCATCGGCAACACGGCCACTGCGGATAACCAATACGCCAAAAACGAGAAAAAGCGCAACCCACTGTAGGATCGCGCTTTTTACTCATTACGCATTCAAGACGTATGATGAATTTTCAATTCAGTTGCCGCCTAGCAGCTGCTTCGCATACGCCTGCCCCAAATTTGCATTGGAAGTCTGCGCACCAGCCCAGAATGGGACAGCAACATCTGCAAATTCTTTCATTGAATTCCAAACTTCAGCGAAGAATTCGTTTTCGCCTTTCAGTTTTTCCAGACTAATGAGAACCGCATTCATGTACTCGACAAAATAATCATCGGGCGTATCATGCAGCTGAACACCATGATTGTCCGTCAGATCTTTGAGCGCCTTGCCGTTTTCGTAAATGCGATAGGCGAGTGACTGCATCAAAGACGCGTCCGCAGCGATTTCAATCGCTGTGCGCTGATGATCTGTCAAACCTGCCCAGACATCGCCGTTGAAGTAGACATCGGCATTCACGACATTTTGGTGCAGACCTTGCAGATAGTAGTGTTTCAGAACTTTCTGAAAGCCGAATACGGAGTCCGGCTTCGGACAGCACCACTCAGCGGCATCAATCGTGCCTTGCTCAAGTGCTGGCAGGATATCGCCGCCGCCCATTGCAACCGCCGCAACACCGATTTCGTTATAGGTTTGGCCAGGGATTCCAGGTGGCGCTCGGAAGCGATATTTTCTGAAATCATCCATGGAGTGAATGGGTTCCTTGAACCATCCCAGCGCCTCTGGACCGACCGGCTGCAGCATCAGACCGTGGACATTGACGCCCATTTCATCCCAGAGTCGATTGTAAAGAGCTTTGCCGCCCCCTTCCAAATACCAGGAAAGCCATGCAATATTGTCGAGCCCAAGCCCCGCACCGGCAAACGGAGAACCGAAGAGCATTGCAGCCGGATGCTTGCCTGACCAGTAATGGGTCCATGCAAAGCCACCGTCGACCAGACCCGCGTCCACAGCATCAATAATCTCACGTGCTCCAACGACTTCACCTGCACCGAGAATCTCAAGTGAGATCTCGCCAGATGTCAACGCATTCACGTTGTCGGCGAAGCGTTGCAGCATCACCGCTTCATCCGCGGTTTTGGGGGTCGCAGCCTGGATTTTCAGTGTTTTTTCCGCCTGCGAAACAGTTGGCATAAACAACGCCAGACCTAGTGCGATGCTGGCAACATATGCGCTTAGATTCTTCATAAATTCATTACCCTTCTTATCAAAAAGTCAACTTTCATCCGCCGCCTGCCCCCACTGGGCAGGCGTAGCGGAATCGAAAGTATACACGAAAACAATTTAAACTCATTTTTTCATTTTTTTGGCGAGCCTAAATGACAACCATATTGTCTCGATGAATAAGTTCCGGATCGCGGACATAGCCCAGAATGCTCTCTATGCGGCCAGTCCTGCAGCCTTTGATCTGCTCAGTCTCCTCAAAGTCATAATTGATCAAGCCCTTGGCAATCTGCTTGGCCTCCTGATTGAGGCAGACAACCATATCGCCGCGCTTGAACTTGCCCTCAACTGCCCGCACGCCGACCGGCAGCAGGCTGCGGCCATCGCGCAACAGCGCTTGGACTGCCCCGGAATCCAGATGCAGCTTGCCAGTCTCTTTGGAACGTCCCGCCAGCCATTGCTTGTGCGCCGCCATGCGCCTGGTTTTGGAAACCAGCAGTGTGCCTTCATAGGCATTGGCAAAAATTTTCCGCAGCTGATTGTCCACCAGACCCGACGCAATGATTGTTGCGGCGCCGGAGCGGGCCGCTTTGCGCGCCGCCTCCAGTTTTGCGATCATACCGCCGCGCCCATGCTGACTGCTGGGTCCAGCATACGAGTCCAGCTGCTCATCCTCGAGCTGCGCGACGGACAGCAGCTTGGCCGACGCTGTATTCGGGTGCGCATCATACAACCCTTTCTGATCAGTCAGAATCACCAGCAGTTCGGCATCAACGATATTGGTAACCAAACCTGCGAGGTTGTCGTTGTCGCCGAAATTGATGTCATCAGTGGAAACCGTATCATTTTCATTGACCACCGGAATAATGCCCAGTTCCAGCAGCGTTCGCAGCGTGTTGCGAGCATTCAGATAACGCGCCCGATTGGAAATATCGGCATTGGTCAGCAAAACTTGTGCTGTCTGGTAGCCGTGTGCCGCAAACGCTGTTTCGTATGTTCTCACCAGCCCCATCTGCCCCACTGCCGCGGCGACCTGCAGGCGGTGCACCTCATGGGGTCTGCGGGTCCACCCCAGGCGCTTCATGCCCTCGACCACAGATCCGGACGAAACCAGAGCGATCTCCAGGCCATCACCTTTAAGTTTCGCGATCTGCGCGGCCCAGGATTCGATACGATCGATGTTGATCCCCGACTGCACATTGGTAATCAGCGAACTGCCAACTTTAACCACCCAGCGTTTGGTGACACTTGTGTTCAGCGAAGAGCTCATAGCTCAATCGATTCCAAGGAAGCATCCTCTTCGGCGTTGACTGGATTGTTCTCCAGCCAGGTCATTGCGTTGCCGGCGAGACGCTTGCAGCCGGCCCCAGTCGCCGCAGAAATCATAAAGTGCGGCTGATTCCAGCCAAAGCGCTCGACGATCTCACGAACTCTGCGCTCGGCGTCCGACGGCGGCAACAGATCGGATTTGTTGAAAACCAGCCAGCGCGTCTGCGCGCCTAATTTGGCATCGAATTCACTCAATTCATGCGTGATGACCGCAACCGAACGCGCCAGCGCATCCAAATCATCGCTGTCCGCGAGGTCAACCAAGTGAAACAGCAGCCGGGTATGACGCAGATGATTCAAAAATCGGATGCCCAGGCCGCTGCCATCCGATGCGCCTTCAATCAGACCCGGCACATCGGCAATCGTATAGCTGCGACCGCGATTCATCGACACCACGCCCAGCGAGGGCTTCAGTGTTGTGAATGGGTACGATGCGATCTTCGGGGTGGCATTCGTGAGCTTGCGGATCAATGACGATTTGCCCGCATTCGGCAAACCCACCAGGCCGACATCAGCCAGCAGCCGCAGCTCCAGGCGAAGCATTCGCAGCTCGCCTGCCTTGCCCGGGATGGTGCGTCGCGGCGAGCGATTGACACTGGACTTAAAGCGCGCATTGCCGATGCCATGGGCGCCGCCGGCTGCAACCAGCGCCTGCTGGCCTGGCTTTTTCAGCTCATCGATCAGCTCACCGGTGTC
Organism: Arenicellales bacterium; assembly: GCA_965200545.1. GTDB lineage: Bacteria > Pseudomonadota > Gammaproteobacteria > Arenicellales > JAJDZL01 > JAJDZL01. The sequence continues at coordinate 120,758 of CBDAUJ010000005.1, forward strand.
CGCATCGTGCACCAGTGTGCCGAGAGGAACCTCAAGGAATAAGTCGGTTCCGCTGCGCCCCGTAATGTTGCGCCCGGCACCCGGCTGGCCGCTTGGGGCCTGGTAGAGCCGGTCGTATTGAAAGTCAACCAGGGTATTGAGATGCGGGCTGGCAGTAAGATAGACACTGCCGCCGGCGCCGCCATCGCCGCCATCGGGACCGCCGCGCGGCGTATGCTTTTCACGGCGAAAAGACAGGCATCCGGCACCGCCGGCGCCGGCCTGGACGCGTATCTGTGCTGCATCGACGAACATGGATGAAAGTCTTCAAGCGAGGCGCAATGCGACATCGCTGGCAACGAAGGGCTGGGCCGGCCGCGCCGGCCGCAAGAACGGATCAGGCAGTGACGACGGCCACAGTTTTCTTTTGCATCGGGCCTTTGGTCTCGAATCGAACCTGCCCGTCCGAGGTCGCAAACAGTGTATAGTCCTTGCCCATGCCGACATTCGGGCCCGGATGAAACTGACTGCCGCGCTGCCGAACAATAATGTTGCCGGCGCGAACATGCTCGCCGCCGTAGCGCTTGACACCCAGACGCTTCGATACTGAATCGCGGCCGTTGCGTGAGCTTCCGCCTGCTTTTTTATGCGCCATGATTAGCTCCTATCGAGTTATTTTCGAATGCTTGTTCAATCTTCAGTCTTCGTACCTTCGCCGCCGCCCTCAGGCTGTTTCTGTGGCGGCTCGTCAGACTCCGCTGCCGGCATCGGGGCGGCGCTCGCAACGTGCGTCTCCGCAGCGGCGGTATCGGCCGGCGCGGCATCGGTTTGCGGGGCTGCTGGCTCCGGCTGCGCTGCCATCGGGGCTGGCGCGGCAACATCGCCGATCTGAACAACCTCAAGTTCCGTAAAACTCTGCCGATGACCCTGCGTTCGCCGATAATTCTTGCGCCGCTTCATCTTGATCACGCGGATTTTCTTATCCCGCCCCTGATTGAGAATTTTGCCGATGACTGTGGAATTTTCCAGATAAGGTGTGCCAATTTGAGAATTCTCGCTGTCAGCGATAAGCAATACATGCTCAAAGGCATGATGCCCGCCGATCTCGCCTTTGATTTTCTCTACCCGTACTTTGGCGCCAAGCTCAACCTGAACCTGCTTGCCGCCCGTCTCAATGATTGCATACATGATATTCGGATGATGATGTCGTGCTGTTGGTGGCCGATTTTTGCTGCAAAATTTGCTTCAAAAGAAAAATTATATTGAATTCACCTTCGGCATCTGCAAATTTTTGTCAAAATAAGGGACCGCGATTCCCAGATGCAATCGAGTCACTGAAATCGTTGCAAAGATCCGCTGCCGGCGGGCGATGAGCGCCAGTGAAGCCACATTTCAACCGCGCTGAAGACAACCGGCGGGCGCTGCGGAACGATGCTTGATGCAATTTCGTGAATGAGCCAAAAAACAATTGCAGACACTCTTATAATTGCGGCTTGATCACACCGCAATCACGAGCAGACAGAGAAAGATTATGGCGGTGACGGTTCGCTATCACAGTGACGATAGGTTGTGAACCCGGTCAGGTCCGGAAGGAAGCAGCCGCAGCAATTGATTCGGGCACAGTTACATTGCGGGTCGCCGCCGCCTCCAGTTTGACAGAACACGCCATGCCCGCCTACATCACGCCTTTATTTGTCGAATGAGCTACTTGGTACTGGCCCGCAAATGGCGCCCGAAGAATTTTCAGCAGGTCGTCGGCCAAGAGCACGTTGTGCGCACCCTCACCCACTCTCTCGACAACCAGCGCCTGCATCATGCATATCTTTTCACCGGCACCCGCGGCGTCGGCAAAACGACATTGGCGCGGATATTGGCCAAAGCGCTCAATTGCCAGGCAGGCGTCAGTTCCGTACCTTGCAATGAATGCGATGCCTGCATCCAGATCGACGAAGGCCGCTTCATTGATTTGATCGAGGTCGATGCGGCCTCCAACACCAAAGTTGAGGATACTCGGGCCCTGCTCGACAACGTGCCGTTCAGCTCGTCGTCCGGACGCTACAAAATTTACCTGATCGATGAGATTCATATGCTGTCAACCAGCAGTTTCAACGCACTGCTCAAAACGCTTGAAGAGCCGCCCGAGCATGTCAAGTTCCTGATGGCGACCACGGATCCGCAAAAATTGCCAGTCACCGTCCTGTCACGCTGCATCCAGTTTAACTTGCGAGCGCTGGATCATCCTGAGATACAGGCGCAGATCGAGCATATCCTGAAGCATGAAGAAATCGCTTTCGAGCCCGCTGCAGCCAGCGCTATTGCCCGACAGTCAAAAGGCAGCATGCGCGACAGTCTCAGCATTCTTGACCAAGCCATATCATTCACCCAGGGGCATCTGCAGACCGAGGATGTTCGCCGCATGCTGGGCATGCTGTCGCAGGACTTCCTGCACACCCTCATCGAAGTGATTGCGCAGCAGCAAGCCGATCAAATCACTGCAATCGTCGACCAGATGCAAGAGCGGGCAGTCAATTTCGAAAGTGCGCTGGACGATATTCTGCTGCGCTTGCATGATCTGGCACTGTGGAAACTGGCGCCAGAGACAATCGCCTCCAAAGATGTGGATGTCGATGAGCTGCGCCAGCTTGGCGAATCCCTCAGCAGCGAGGAAATCCAGCTGTTCTATCAAATTGCGCTGATCGGGAAACGCGATTTGGGACTAGCCCCGGAGCCGCGCATTGGCTTTGAGATGATCCTTTTGCGGATGCTTGCTTTTGTCCCTCCGGGGCACACTGGAGCGGTTCGGTTCCAATCACCCGCAACACCGACTCGGCCGCCGCGCGAAACTGAACCGCAGGCTGCGGCTGGCGGGGCGGCGCACGAAAGCACGACGCAAGGCGCGCCTGCGACCTCCGAATCCAGTGCGGTAACCGCGCCGTCATCACCGGCTTCCGCCCAGCCTGGCCAGCTGGAAAATGCCGAGGACTGGCATGCGTTTGCAACCCAGGCGGCGAGTTTAGGCGGCTATGCCCGCAACCTCGCCCAAAAAGCCGCATTCAAAACCCGCTCGGGCAACCAGATTACGCTGACCTTGCAGAGTGACAGCATTACGAATCTGGACCGGCGGGACAAAACTCGCGAAGATTTGGAAGCGGCTCTGCAGGACACGTTCGGGGAAAGACTCAAAGTCGTCATTACGGATGAGGACAATGAGAATGAGTCAACAATATCCCGAACCGACCGAGAACAGCGGCTCAAGCGCGCTCAGATCACCAGACAGATCGAATCAGAGGAAATTCCGCAATTGCTGAAGAGCCATTTTGGCGCCACAATTGAAGCCGATTCCATCCAAATCAGGTCTGAACAATCAGAATAAAACACATTCAGCAGAGGACAACCATGAAGGATTTGGGAGAAATGTTCAAACGGGCATCCGAAGTGCAAGCAGTCATGCAAGACTTCGAGTCTGATTTGAAAAAACAGATGGTCGAGGGTCAGGCGGCGGGCGGACTGGTCAAGATTCGAATGGACGGACAGAACGATGTGCACCAAGTGACAATCGACGAAAGTGTGATGGATGACCGCGAAATGCTCGAAGACCTGATCGCCGGCGCATTCAACGACGCGGTGCAGCGAATTGACAGCGTGAAAAGCGAGCGCTTGAAAGAAGTGGCCGGAAACTTCAACCTCCCGCCCCTGCCGAAGTGGACTCTGTAATCGATTGCATGATACGCTGACACCGCAATGAAAACCCCGCAACCGGTCGAAGATCTTCTGAGCGCTTTCCGCGCTTTACCCGGTGTTGGCCCGCGAACTGCGCAGCGCTATGTGTTTGAGCTGCTGGCCCGTGACCGTGAGGCGGGTGCCAGTCTCGCGGCATCGCTTCAAGGTGCGCTTGAATCAGTCCGGCACTGCCGCCGCTGCAACAGTTTCAGCGAGACTGAAATCTGCAGCATTTGCGCCTCGCCGGCGCGCGATGCAACGCAGCTGTGTATTGTAGAAACACCCGCGGATATGGCATCGTTTGAGGACAGCGGCGCCTACCAGGGACTGTATTTCGTCCTGATGGGACGCATCTCGCCGATGGATGGAATTGGACCTGAGGATCTGGGCATACGCGAGCTTCTCGCGCTGTTGGACACCAATCCAATCAGGGAAGTGGTGATTGCAACCAACAGCACGATTGAAGGCGATGCCACAGCCGACTATCTGATTGATGTGCTGGCTGAGCGCGGCTTGGCGGCAACGCGCCTTGCCCGCGGACTCCCGTACGGCGGCGAGCTGGAATACTTGGACAAAAGTACGCTGGTTGAGGCGTTCCAGCGGCGCATTCCCGCATAACGAACATATGTGCGTCAGTCAGAACGGGCCGCGAGCACATCTTCATGCAGCGCTTCGCGACTGATGCAGATCAAGTGCACACGAAATACCATGCCGAGCGCCCAGCCAGCGACCCAATTTGAGGCGGCCGATGCCTTGTGCGCCATACCCGCGCCGGAGCTGCTCACTCAGATCAACGCGGCCGTCAGTCAAGATCTGGCCAAAATCGAGAAGTATGCCATTGAATCACTGGACTCCCCGATTCCGCTGATTCAGCAGATTGGGCGCCATATTGCGGAGTACGGCGGCAAACGGCTGCGACCGATCACCGTCACGCTCAGCGCCAGAGCTTTGGGGTATCAAGGTCACCAGCATATCGTGCTGGCAACCATCCTTGAGTTCATCCATGTGGCTACCCTGCTGCATGACGATGTCGTCGACGAATCGTCCATGCGCCGCGGCCGCCTGAGCGCCAACTCGATTTGGGGCAACGCCGCCAGCGTTCTGGTCGGCGACTTCTTCTATTCGCGCTCATTCGAACTGCTCGTTGTCGTCAACCGACTGCCGATTTTTGATGTCATGGCGCAGGCGACACGGCGAATTTCCGAGGGCGAGGTGATGCAGCTGGCACAGCTCCAGTGCGCCGAAACCACGGAGAAAGAATACTTTGAGACCATTGAGCGCAAAACCGCATCTTTATTCTGGGCGGCCGCGAAAATGGGGGCAATCATTGCTGATCAGCCGGAGCCGGTACAGCAACAAATGGCCAACTTCGGCAGAAATCTGGGCATTGCATTCCAGCTGGTTGACGACTGCCTCGACTACGTCGGCGAATCGGCGCGCATTGGTAAAAAAGTCGGCGATGACTTGCATGAGGGGAAGCTGACACTGCCGCTGATCCATGCGCTGGAACACGGCGATGCCCGTCAGACCGAAGTGATTCAAGCCGCGCTCAAGGCGCCGGAACTTGCCGATATCGCGCAGATTTGCGATATTGTTGTCTCAACCGGCGCACTGGAATATACTATTGCGCTTGCGCGCGATTTCAGCACACAGGCCGCGATGAATCTATCTGATCTCCCTCAGACAAGGTATCGAAACGCACTGATTCAATTGACTGAGTTCGCTCATCGGCGCAACTTCTAGCCCTAGGCGGTTAGGCAAATATTGTATCGGGGTGTAGCTCAGCCTGGCAGAGCACTGCCTTCGGGAGGCAGGGGCCGGTGGTTCGAATCCACTCACCCCGACCAGGGAAGTTTTGTTCGCTTGGTTTACTGTAGAGATAGAGGACCTTTCTGCAGATCCAAAGTGTCGGCGGCCGATTCGATCGACTGCAATAATCATGCAATCCTTGCCAGCGGTGCACCAGCGCATTGCTAGGCTGAAGCACCAGTTCATATGCCGGGCAGTCCGGCGCTGCAATTGATTCGCATGAGCGCCATGGCGCCGCATCGCCAGCGATGCGCCGGCGATTTGCAACCGCTCAACGTGCGCCAAGTGCGGCGAAGGACTGGATGTTCTGATTTCATGCAAACGCGCCGAACCTACAATCTCGCTGACTGATGGGAGACTTCCGATCATCTCAATGCCGGGACGATGGCCAAGGCCTGGTTTCAGGCGGTGTCGCCGTCCGCGGCCTTGCTGAAGTGGCTTTTTGTGCACGGAGCGGAATCACCAGGCTTCATCATCTGCGTCAGGATTGGCCATGTCGAGTGCTGTTCCCGGTCTTGCAGCCGGACAGCCCGCCCGAGGCAGTGCTGGTCAACACTGCCGGTGGAATCGTCGGCGGTGACCGCGTCAAGCAAAAGCTCATGGTTCGCAACGAAGCCGCTGTCTCGTTTACCACACAGGCGGCCGAGAAAGTCTATCGCTCGGACCATGCTATCTCGCAAGTGGATACCGAAATCATCACCGGCGAGGCATGTCAGGCACAGTGGCTGCCGCAAGAAACGATATTGTTTGAGAATGCAAGATTGCGCCGCGCAACGCATATTCACCTGCGTCAATCAAGCACCCTGCTGGCCGCGGAAATAACTGTTTTTGGCCGACGTACGCGTGGCGAGCGATTCAGCAGCGGCTATCTGCATGACCAGTGGAATGTTTATTTGGAGCGCAAGCTGATTTGGGCTGCCAGACTCAATCTCAGCGAAGGGCTGACGGCAGCTTTGCGCAGTCGCTACGCCTTTGGCAATGCTGCAGCGATGGTGCTGATCGTATGCCGCGCGCCGGACATGCGTATGGTTCGAAACACAGCTCGACTGGCCAGCAGCAACTCAATTCCTGGGGGCTTTACCCACGTGAACGGGCTCGTGATCGGGCGTTTTATCAGTGATAATGCGATGCATTTGCGCACATTTGTCGCTGAACTCTGGGTGGGTCTGCGCAATTCGGCCGGACTCACTGGCAGATTCATTCCCAGAATTTGGGAAATTTAGCTCGCGAACGTTTCAGTTCGGCATCGTTTGCCAGAAGGTCACTGCAGCCATGCAACTGTCACCCCGAGAAAAAGACAAGCTGCTGACCGCCGTCGCCGCGATGGTCGCGCGCAAACGATTGGAACGCGGCGTCAAGCTGAATTACCCCGAAACGGTTGCGCTCATAAGCGACTTTGTTGTTGAGGGCGCCCGCGATGGCAAGACGGTCGTGGAACTGATGTATGAAGGTTCCGGAATTGTATCGCGCGATCAGGTTATGAAGGGCATTCCCGAGATGCTGCCCGAAATTCAGGTTGAAGCGATCTTTCCAGACGGTACCAAGCTCGTGACCGTGCATGAACCGGTCCGCTGACGGTCTGCAGACCATTCGCATCAGGCAGGCAGCATTATGATTCCCGGTGAAGTCTTTGTTGGCGACGGCATAATCGAACTCAATGCGCAATACCCAACCGTGCGCCTTGAAGTCAGCAACAGCGGTGACCGTCCTATCCAGGTCGGCTCGCATTACCACTTCTATGAAACCAATCGCGCACTGATTTTTGAGCGCGAACAGACCAAGGGCTACCGACTGGATATTCCGGCCGGCTCTGCCGTTCGATTCGAGCCAGAGGCCAAACCCGGACGGTAACGCTGTTCGCCTATGCCGGTCGCCGTGCGGTACATGGATTTCAGGGACGAGTCAACGGAACATTGGAGTCTTGAGCATCAATGGCATCTGAATTTTCACGCAGCACTACGTCCACGTTTACGGACCTACGGTCGGCGATAAAGTACGGCTAGCCGATACTGATCTGATTATCGAGATCGAAAAAGACACCGCTGTCTATGGCGAGGAGGTGCGGTTCGGCGGCGGCAAAGTGATACGCGATGGCATGGGACAATCGCAGCTGACACGGGCACAAGGTGCGGCGGACACCGTGCTGACCAACGCTGTGACCGTCGATCACTGGGGTATCGTCAAAGCGGATATCGGCATCCGCGACGGGCGGATCACCCAAATTGGCAAAGCTGGCAATCCCGATATCCAAAACAACGTGGATATCATTATCGGCGCCAGCACCGAAATAATCGCTGCCGAAGGCAAAATCGTAACCGCCGGGGGCTTGGATGTCCATGTCCATATGATCTGCCCGCAGCAGGTCGATGAAGCCCTATACAGCGGTTTGACCACGCTGATGGGCGGCGGCACCGGCCCTGCGACCGGCACCAACGCGACCACTTGCACACCCGGCGCCTGGCACATTGAGCGCATGCTGGAAGCCTGCGATCAGCTGCCGGTCAATCTCGGTTTTTTTGGCAAAGGGAACTCCACCAGCCCCGAAGCTCTGCGAGAGCAGATTTTGGCAGGGGCCTGCGCATTGAAACTGCACGAAGACTGGGGCACCACGCCAGCGGCGATCGACACCTGTCTCACCATCGCGGATGAGCAGGATATTGCAGTTCTGATTCATACCGACACCCTGAACGAATCGGGTTTTGTCGAGATGTCAATCGACGCAATCGGCGGGCGAACAATCCATGCTTTTCATACCGAAGGCGCCGGCGGCGGACATGCTCCCGACATCATTCGGCTCTGCGGCGAGAGCAACGTACTGACTTCATCAACAAACCCGACGCGACCGTTCACCATCAATACTCTGGCAGAGCACCTCGACATGCTGATGGTCTGCCATCACCTGGATCCAAAGAGTTCTGAGGACCTGGCATTCGCTGACAGCCGCATCCGGCATGAGACTATTGCGGCGGAGGACATCCTGCACGACTTGGGCGCAATGTCCATGATGGCGTCAGACAGTCAGGCAATGGGGCGAGTCGGGGAAGTTATCATTCGAACGTGGCAGACAGCTGACAAGATGAAACGGCAACGCGGCAGACTGAGTGAGGAGACTGGCAACAACGACAACTTCCGGGTTCGGCACTACATCGCGAAATACACGATCAATCCGGCAATCGCGCAAGGCATTGCCGAACACGTCGGCTCTGTTGAAGTCGGCAAACTCGCCGACCTGGTTTTGTGGGAGCCTGCATTTTTTGGCGTCAAGCCGCACCTGATCATTAAGTCAGGGATGATCGTCGCCGCAGCAATGGGAGACCCCAACGCATCCATCCCGACCCCGCAGCCGATTCATTATCGGCCGATGTTCGGCGCCTTTGGATCAGCGCCCGCCGCGATTGGTGTGACTTTTGTGAGCCAGGCTTCGCTGGCCAGAGATAGCGGCGAATCTCTCGGACTCAAACGCAGACTGATTCCGGTCGCCAATACGCGTGAGCAAATCAGCAAGGCCTCCATGATCCTGAACGACGCGATGCCGAATATGGAAGTCGACCCGGAAACCTATCGCGCTTATGCCGACGGTGTTCTGCTGACCTGTCCGCCAGCGGAAGTGCTGCCGCTCGCACAACGTTATTTTCTGTTCTGATGCTGCGAGCAATTTCAGTTTCTGCGCCAGGCACCTGGCTGCAGGTGACCGCTGCCGACGAACATTTGCTGGAAGTTCAACTTGACAGTGCCCAGATGCTGGCGCGGGTAGCCTGGCATCTTGGCAATCACCATTACGCCGCCCAAATCCTGCCTGACCGCCGCATCCGCATTCGCCGCGACCACGTGCTGGAAAAGATGCTGCACGGACTAGGCTGTGAGCCGGTCTGTGTTTTTAAGCCATTTTCTCCCGAAAAAGGAGCTTACCATGCGTCCCGACGATCGCAGCACAGCCACTAGCGAGTTGACGGTCAGTCAGCTCAATCTGCTGCAGACCTGGTTTTCTCCGGCGTTTCCGGTAGGTTCCTTCGCCTACAGCCATGGTCTCGAAAACGCGGTCGCTAAAGATGCGGTGGCCAGTCCGGAACAGCTGAGCGACTGGATCGCCACCGTCCTGATCTGCGGCAGCGGCCGCACGGATGGTATTTTGTTCCGCGAGGCCTAACTGGCCATGCGAGACGGCGACTGTGATGCGCTCTATCGGACCGCAGCACTCGCTGCCGCCCTGCTACCTACCGCGGAGCTCGCGCTCGAATGCAAGGCGCAGGGCGAAGCATTTTTTTCAGCCATCCGGCGTGTCTGGCCGACCGAGATGATAATGGCACTAGAGCTGGAAGAGCCGGCATTTGCGATTTCGGCGGCCGGCGCCTGCGCGGCCCATGGCCTGCCGCTGCACCACAGTCTGCTCAGCTGGTACCATGCATTCGCGACCTCCCTTGTCTCTGCGGGCGTGCGGCTCATTCCGCTCGGCTAGACGGACGGGCTGAAAGTGATTGCAAAACTCGCTGAAACCATTCAAACCGCGTGCCGCCGGGCGCAGCGCATGGATGTCGGTGAAATGGGCACCGCAGCGCCGGTGCTTGAGATCAACTCACTGCATCACGAAACTCAGTATACAAAGCTGTTTCGCTCATGAATTCGGATTACAACGGCCCGCTGCGAGTGGGGATTGGCGGCCCTGTCGGCACTGGTAAAACCGCTTTGGTTGAGGCATTGTGCAAGCAGCTGCGCGACACCTACTCAATCGGCGTGATCACCAACGATATCTATACGCGCGAAGATGCTGAGTTCCTGATGCGCTCCGGAGCGCTGAAACACAAAAAAATAACTGGCGTCGAAACCGGCGGCTGCCCGCATACGGCGATTCGCGAGGATGCTTCGATCAACCTGGCGGCCATTGCGGAGATGCGAAGTCGATTTCCTCAATTGGATCTCATGCTGATTGAATCTGGCGGTGACAATCTAGCGGCCACTTTCAGCCCGGAGCTGACAGACATCACCATCTACGTGATTGATGTGTCAGCTGGCGATAAGATTCCGCGCAAAGGCGGTCCTGGCATCACGCGTTCCGACCTGCTGGTGATCAATAAAACGGACTTGGCGCCATACGTCGGCGCCGATCTGTGCGTCATGGAGCGCGATTCGTACAAGATGCGCGGCGAACGGCCTTTCGTCTTTACCAACATCCGCGCCGGCGATGGGGTCGATCAGGTCGCCCGATTTATTGAGCGCCTCGGGGGTCTGCAATCAGCGTGAATTAATTTGCATTCGGCCAGTTCGAGCGATCACCTGCGCAACACCCGGAACGCGCCGAGACCTAACACATCATCTCCATGCCCACCGATACCGAGTCTCTGCAATGCCAATTGCACCGAAGGTGGTGTGCCGCCAGAGTTTTTTTGAATTATGTATTTGAGCTGACAATGACACGCCTGAATTGTCAGGCATCACGATAATTCAGGCGCACAGCCGAGATCAAAAGGCCCAGGCAAAAGCTTCAGAAGATGCTTCCCACGCAAGAACCCGCCCCTTGTTTGTTTGACTATGGTCGGTCAGCTGCAGGACCGGCGATACCGGACAGTGAAGAGCACCTGGTTCGGCCCGACCACCCGGTAGCGCTTCTGCTCGTCTGTCGCACCCACGGAAATCGGATTCTGGTATTTATATAGTGCTTGAACGAAAACCCTGATTGTGTATAATTCATCAAGCAAAACATATACGTAGAGAGGTTTTTGGCTGGAAAGAAGCGGCGAGGATTCCCGGAATCGAGCTGACTTTCCGCCCGAAAACCCGCAAATTGTCCCCAGGGACCGAATCTTCAGGTTATTTTCATGCGCACAGTCGAGTCCATGCAGATCGAGATCGGCGCCACCGCCATCGAGAACATCGTGATTGATCCGAAATCCCGCGACGACATTCCGCCGCTGCTGCTGGGCCTGCAGCATCTACATGCCACCGCCGCGCTGCGCGAGCAGGTGCTCGCGCTGCTGGAAGCGCACGTCAGTCCCGCGGCGCGCAAGGACACCGGCCGCCCGGGCATGCATCTGTGGCGCATTCTGGCGCTGGCCATCCTCAAGCAGGGGCTGGACACGGACTATGACCGCCTCACCCGCATCGCCAGCCATGACACTCTGGCGCGCCAGATGCTGGGCCATGGCCAGCTGACCGAATTCACCTGCGGGCGCCAGACGGTCATTGACAACGTGCGGCTGCTCAGCCCGCAGCTGCTGGAGAGCGTCAGCGACCTGCTGGTCGGCGCCGGCCGCCGGGTGGTAAAAAAAAAGCCTGGCGACGCCTTGCGCGGGCGCGCTGACAGCTTTGTGGTCGAGACGAGCGTCCACTTCCCGACGGCCCAGAATCTGCTGTGGGACGCGATGCGCTGCGCGGTGCGATGATCTGGGGCTGTCGGCGTGGCGCCAGCATCGCCATGTGACCGGAAATATCAGGCAGGCGCTCAATCGGGTGCGCAGCGCCAGGCGGGCGCGAAAGGCGCCGCACCGGATGCGCGCCTGTCTGGACCAGTGCGAGGCGCAGCGGGCGCGCATTGAGGCGACGGTCGCCGCCGTCTGCGCCGGCGCGGGCCTGAGCCTGTCGCAGCGGGCCAAAGCTGAGGCGGCGGGGTATTTTGCCGAGCAGGCGCGGATTCAGATCGACCAGATCGAGCGGCGGGTGTTCCGGGGCGAGGATATCCCGCATGCGGAAAAAGTGTTCTCGATCTTTGAGCCGCACACCCGGTGGATGACCCAAGGCAAGGCGGGGGTGCCGCAGGAGCTGGGAGTGCCGGTGTGCATTGTCGAGGATCAGCATCAGTTCATCCTGCATCACGAGATTCTGCGGGCCGGCGGCGACACCGACTGCGCGGTGCCGGCGATCGCCCGGGCGCAGGCGCGATTTCCGGCGCTGGCCGCGTGCGGTTTCGACCAGGGCTTTCACTCGCCGGCCCATCAGGACCTTCTCGGCGCGATGCCCCGCAAGGGCGGCCTGAGCCAGGCGGCTGCAGCGCATGAGGGTCAAGACTGGTTCCGGGCTGACCGCCAGCGCCATGCGGGCGTGGAGTCGGCGATCAGCCATCTGGAGCATTGCGGTCTGGCACGGGTGCGCGACCGGAGCCGCCGCGGCTTTGCCCGGGCGGTTGCGCTGTCGGCGCTGGCGGCCAGCTGCAAGCGTCTGGGGCGAGCTCTGCGCGATCAGGAGCGCCAGCGGCTGGCGCGCCAGCAAAGACTGCGCGCCGCTTGGCATCTTGATTTCCAATTTGGATGAGATCCGGCTGCCGGAGGCGGCGCAGTGTACGCCAGTCGCGATTTTGCCGCGATTTTCCATCGCCGCTCTAAAATTCATGCCGCCGACACATGGCAGATAGGCTTCGCATGTGGATTCGGCCGGTTTTCTCCATGCTGCCAGCTGAAAATAGGGGTTTTCTGGCAGACACTATATAAACAGACGTACGTAGGTTTTGTCTGGCACGCCCACCTGCCATTGTCCCCGTACTGATTGCAGTTGAAATTCTGATACTTGGGATGGCCCGGATTTGCGCCGGATAGGCGGGCCCATTGGCTGCCCAGGGGGACGATCGTTTTATCGGCCCAGTCCGGCACATTATTGTCTGCAAAGAATTTGGCGCAGCACCCGTCCCCCTGGCAAGGGCGGTTTTCGTTGGAGCCTTTAGAGAAGCTGAAATTCGGATTGTTCCAGACCTGCCGGTTCCAGTCGATCGCCTCTCCGCCCGGCGCGCCCCGGCAAGTGGAGCACGATTTTTTGAGCTCGACCAGGAACCGATAGTCGCCGTCCGCCGGCATGGGGATGTCCGCATGCGCAGGTTGGTGATGTTGTCCCCCTTGGTGATCGGTCTGTCCGGACCGGCAGAATTAAATTAAAAGCCAACTGAAACCGGGATTGCTGTACAGCAGCATCTCAGGTGAAGTGGCCGTGATTCGTACTTCTACCTGGCCATGTACAGACATCCCTTGCTCGAAGAACCCGCCGGCCGCGCGGATGTTCACCGCTGCGGGGCTGTCGTTACCGCATTGCTTGATGATCTGCGGCCGGCGCCGCGCCGTCACCGGCCCTCTGGCCCGATACTGTTCTCCTTGCAGGGTTTTATACGAAAACTACGCATTCTGCGCAGTTTTTGACAAATCGCTGGATTCCAGATTTCATCAGCCCCCGTCAACTTGAATACATAAACCTCTTTTTACCGGCGCGGCACCGGGTCTTGACGCAGCACTGCATCACGCGCTGTGCGCCTGTGCATTGCGCTCCCTGGACATCAGATGATTCGCTCCTCGGCCGCATCCACACTGCCGATCCCATCGCCCGCGTTGCCCATCAGGTCCATAATCGCCTCAATCCGGCTAGCCATCGCCGGATTGAGGCACAAGACTGATATAATTCTCGCCTGCCTGTCCGATACCGATGTCATTCAGCGCACAAAATCCATCGCAGCTGAGTGTTGTCCGTCGATTTAAACCTTGCGCTTCACTTTCAATCGCCTCCGGGTCCGTCCGCAGCAGACCCGTGTACGCCCTAAAAATCACTATAATTGCGCCTTCAATCGCACTGTCTGGCTATTATTAGAAGGTATTTAGCCGGCTTCAGAATGATTGAATTCGGCATCCATGCGGGAGAGGTGACCGAGCGGCTTAAGGTGCACGCCTGGAAAGCGTGTGTGCGTGAATAGCGTACCGAGGGTTCGAATCCCTCCCTCTCCGCCATTGGCTTCTGGCTTCAATCGAATTTCTGCGAACCGCTCACAACAAGTCCGCTCTCGCGTCGCCTGCGTCTTGGACATCGCAACTCTCAAGTCTGCCCCGCTATGGATTTGATCGGTCTGTTTTTCAGTGCCTTCATCGCTGCCACACTGCTGCCTGGTGGCTCTGAAGTCATACTGATTTACCTCGCGCAAACCGAAACTCACAGTCCCTTGACGCTGCTCGCTGTCGCCGGAATCGGAAATTCTCTCGGCGGGATGGTAAGCTACTGGATCGGCCGAATAATTCCGCCCTCGAAAACCGAAGCCAAGAAATTGCAAACGGCAATCAGCAGACTCAAACGCTATGGACCGGTCGTTTTGCTGCTGGCATGGCTGCCATTTGCCGGTGATGCGCTGTGTGTCGCCGCTGGCTGGCTGCGCATCAGCTGGGCGGCTGCGGCCATGATGATCGGCATCGGCAAGACGCTGCGTTACGCAGCTGCGCTGGCTGTGGCGTGAATGGCCTGATGAACAGCGAATTGGCGGAGGAGGTGGGATTCGAACCCACGTGGGACTTGCGCCCCCAACGGATTTCGAGTCCGCGCCGTTATGGCCACTTCGGTACCCCTCCGCCCGACTCATTCGAGCCAAAATCATATTGTAGACAACTTGCCACCGCGTCTGAACAATCAATTTACGCATCCGCCGGCGCAAGCAGAAATCCTCAATTGCGCGAGTGCCGCTTTGCCGCAAAAAACGCTTGGATGATGGCGGCGCTTTCGTCGCGCAGTACGCCGCCGATGACATCACAGCGATGATTGAGCGCCGGATTTTGCAACAGATTCATTACCGACGAGACCGCGCCCGCCTTCGCGTCGGTCGCCCCGAACACGAGCAGCTTGATCCGCGCCTGCAGAATCGCCCCGGCACACATCGCGCACGGCTCAATCGTCGAGTAAAGGCGCGCCGCCGGAAGGCGGTGGTTGCCCGCGGCTTTGGCTGCGGCGCGCAGCGCCACAATCTCGGCATGCGCACTTGGGTCACAATCGAGAAGAGTGCGGTTGTAGCCTTCACCGATCACGTCGTCGCCCATCACCACAACCGCTCCGACAGGCACTTCACTGCAGGCGTACGCGGTCTGTGCCAAACGCAACGCGTGGCGCATCCATCGCTGATGCTCGTCAATTTGACTGATTTGTTCGTGTGCCATAGATTGCAAGCAGTCACCGTCCGGCCAGAGCCTACTGCAAGCTCTCCTCAAGCGGATAGCCACTGAGCACAGCGGGCCCATCGTGACGAATCCATACAGGCTGCTCAAGCTTCACGCCTTCATATCCGTCCAAAGCGCCAATGTAGCTCTCGATACAGACAATCATGTTCTCCTCAAATGTTCCATCGTATGCGCCAGATTCGTGATCCTCAGGATACCAAAGAAAAGGATACTCGACGCCCAAGCCGCAACCGTGACCGACATCGGCATACCGATTGGCCAAATACTCACTCGGCAACCGATACGATTTTGAGGCATACTCAAAATAAGACATGCCGGGTTCGAGCAGTTCAATATTTGTTTGCAGCTGCTCAATGGCAACGCGATACAGCTGTTGCTGCGCTGGCGTCGGTTTCGCATCACCGACAATCCAGCTGCGCGAAATATCGTTGTAGAAACCCATCGGTCCTACCAGATCAGTATCAAACGACAGCAAGTCGCCCTCATTCATGACACGGTTCGAGGTCTCCTGAAACCAAGGATTGGTTCGCGGCCCGGATGTCAGCAGGCGTGTTTCCGGATATTCGCCTCCGCGTTTTATACTGCCAGCCAGCAGAATGGACAGCGCCTCTTGTTCTGTCATCCCAGGCTGCAGCTGCGTCCGCAAGTCCTGCATCGCAGCTTCACAGGTAGTCAGTGAATACTTGAATGCCCGGATTTCCTCATGCGACTTGACGGACCTGGCATGTTCCATCACTTTCTTGCCATCGACTGGCAGCAGCCCTTCATGAGTCAATGCCGAAAACGTTTCTGCATCACACCGATCAACTGCAAGACGGCGATTTTGACCCGCATGGATGCGAATCAAGTCCGCAATCTCACAAGCCCATTTTTGAACAATCTCGGGCGTACGATAGCCCGTCATTCCGTAATCTGTCGACCAGGCATTTCGTACTTCGTCAATCGTGGCGAGACCTTCAAGCAAGTGTTTGCAAGTGGGCAACTCAAACTGAATCGAAGGACCATCCGTCAAAACCAAAGCATAACGGCAAAAATTATGCATCGTCCACACCTGCATATTGCGCGAGCCATTCGCATAGCGTATGTTTATGGGATCGAAGAGCAGTACGCCGGCGGCATCGGCATCGCTGGCAATAGAACGAACCCGCTGCAAGCGCGAGCGCTGGATTGCAGCCTCATCAATCGGATGGCCAAGATCTAGAATGTCGTGCAACATTCAGGTCAGCGCGTTGCCCGCAGCGTGTGCGTCAATACGGCGATTGGAATTTTCGCAAGTCGCACTTCGGAAAGTAACCGTGACGATTGGAAACGACCCGTCAAAATACGGATCTCATACAATTCAAGCGAAAGATTTGCGCTCAATCTATCCATCGATAGTCCTTTGGATTTGAGTCGATTTTCCGCCATGCACTCGCGGTTCAGCGCACCATTGACGCCTGATCAAATCGAATTCATCAGCGAATTGCTCGGCAAGGCCCAGTACCTCGACGATTATGGCATGATCCAGCGCCATTCGATTCTTGTCACGGTAACTTTCGTTCGCAGGGAGAAACGTCACCTTCTTGAAATGCTGAAAAATACCATCCGCTCGCTCAACATTGGAATTGTCAAGTTCTCGCGGATCAATGACCACAAGAGATGGCAAGCGACTGATGGAGACACTCACTCTGCCAGACTGCTGTCTTGTGCCCAGCCACCAGTAACACATGGCTCCAATTGTTGAATTGAACCAAAGCGTGATCAGCTTCTCGAATCGAGTATCGTTGAGAATAAAGTTTGGCCAGGCACGGCCGCCCAGTGTTGCCTCGCGCGTCATGCAGGCCGCCAAGCTCTGCGAATTGAGTTGAAAATCAATTGTGAGATGCAGTTTCGAAGCGGTTCTACCCCAAATGTCCAAGGCTTTGTCTCGCTGTCCCGGTCTGATAGTCATTTCACAATCCGGTTCTACGATCAGCTGCCTTTCAGCACTGGCACTGTGGGCCCAAAGACATGGGTATGCTGGAATTTGGCCGGGTGAAATTTTCCTTTTGTCAAAGGGTCCGCGCGGTGCCGGGCCGGTCAAATCTCGACTGAGTCTTCCGCGAGTGCCTAGACACTCCATATTAACAATCGGAATCGAAGCCAGCTTTTGCAAACGTGTTGCGAGAAAATGGCCTTCATTCAGCGCCAGCATGAACTCTCCCAGACCCGACTCGCGCAAACCGACACAGCCACTCACAAAATTCGGCGCGTGGATAACGTGTCCTGCCGGGCTGTCATCACCCGTCTGAAAATGGCCGGCACGGATCGACCTGTCACTTTGAGAAATTATTCGGGCTTGCCAAATAGCTTCCATATGATGGGCGGGGCGGTGCATCAAATTGACAAACTGATAATTCTGCTCGCCGCTTTCAGATTCCGGCGCGGCGCTTTGTGACTGGTTCGATAACTTGCGCTTTGCGACAACCAGCACTTCCGCCATTCCTGTATCAGCGGAAAACGCCCGCGCAACAGAGCCGGCGCCTGAGATGGATATGACGGTCACCTCCTCATAGTGCTGTTCAATCAGCTTCCTTGCCATACTCCACGAATCACCTTGGGCAAACGTAGCGGGCAGCACAAGACCCAATATGCCGCCAGGCTTGAGTTTGACGTGTCCAAGATCCATAAAATTAGAGGCAAGCCCCGCATTGCCGTGCCCTGCCGGCTCGCTTAGGGTCTTGCGCAAATTCGCGAGGCGCGAACTCATCATTCTCTGCTCTTTCGAACTGGTCCCGAAACCGGCAAACGACGGGACCGGCACGTCGGTTATTTCGTGATTGGTCGGTCGCGTGAATGGCGGATTCATGATGACCACATCAAGCGATTCATGCGGCACCTCAATATCGTAACTCGGCTCAATGCTCATCTTCAGCTCGAGTTCATCGCTGCGATCATTGCTGCCTTCGCGATTGCGGCCGAACAATCTCTTCCGACCCAAACTGAGCAGAGACCTTACATTCTCATCTTCAATCAATTCCAGCGCGCCGATCATCGGCTTCGAACCCTCGATTTTCCCATACGGCATCGTAGCGATCTGCGTCTCGGCAAAAGGAACTTCCGGCTGCACGCTAGACAGCGTTGAAGCGGTTAGATGCGTTGCAGCCGGCATGATGTCCAGCGCGTACAGTGATTTTTCGATCATGCTCGAATGGATTTCTCGACTGTCGTTGCCAGCCCGTCGATAGCGCGAGATCAACGCGCGGTACAAGGCGCCAATCAATGTACCCGTACCGCAAGCAAGATCGCCGACGCGCAAAGATGTCACGGAATCCTTGTCACTCCAGTCTGTTGGCAGCCGACAGACAACCAGTTCCGCAAGAAATGTGGCGGATACTGGCAGGGTGTAAAAGGTGGCTAAAAACTTGCGGTCAGCGATCAGCTTCTGGAACATGCGTCCTGACAGATCATTCAGCTCAGTAGCGCCAAGATCGGCGAGCTGATTGGTCGTTGCATGCAGAATATTCAATATTTGCCTGCTATATGTGGAAGGAATCCAGGTCAGCAGCGCACCCGCAATTTCAAATATCGGCACATAGTTGATTGTCGAGATAATCATTGCCCAGCAATCAATAACTTTCGTGTCAATCAAACTGTTTGTTACGCTCCCTTTCAGGCTGTTCAGCGGCGGAATATTCCCTTGCGCTTCGATCTGCCGGTGGTAGATCAGTGCATTTGCAATAATCGCCGCCGCCATGCGGTTGGTTTGCTCGCCTTCCGACTGTTTGAGCAACGCTGCGATTTTCTCATGTGTATATGGAGATGCCTCTGAGAGTATGGCGGCAGATCGGCGTACGCCCAACTGCAGAATGTCGGTGCTTTTCGAAAGCAGCGATTCAGTCAGCGCGACCGATTCCAGGCAGTCCGCAACGTCGTTGACTCCGCCCTCAACCCAGCCAGTCTCAGGCCAGCGGCTGTCGCTGCTGTCAACGTTTGCATAGAAAACGCAGAAACTGTATTGCGCCCGCAGCAGTTCAGTCTCCAGCTGCCGTTGCGAGACAGAACGCAGAAATTCCGGGATTCGCACAGCGATGACATTTTCAACGGCTTTGCCGCTGCAGTCCAATATGTTGCGCAATCGTTTCTTCGCATCGCTCTCCACAGTCAATGCGGGTAAGAATTCGGTTTCAATTACGACCGGTGATTGGCTTGATGCCGGCAAAACAATATCTGGCACCTTGCCAGGACTTCCTGAAATCACCTGGGTCTGTTCAGCCGCCATGTCTTTCCATTTTGGATGCTTCTTTGAAAGAGCCATACAAAAAAGAATATTGAATACTTCTTCTTTGGTGCGCGGGGTCATTGCTGCATGTCTGTGACGAGTGATTTGGCGTTTTCAAGCGGGGCGCATGCAGATTGCATGGTGGCTTCAAGGTGAAGCCGTTCGGAGCCGACGCTCATAAGCAAGTTTATCAGAAAACAATCACAGTGAAATATGGGAAGAGGCTTCTCTGGAACAATTTCAGGCGAAGTGTTTTGCTCGCGCCAGCAGGCATCGATAGCGCTGGACCTCAATCGAAAAGCGATTCATTGAATCGTATTGAGGCTGCCGTATCTCGAATCAGTTGCTCGCCGTACCGCCGGCTTTGTCGGGACGCAGAATCAACGTCCCAGTCACTGGCCAAGGACGTGCCTTTCGCTCGACATTGCGCTGTTTCTTTGACATTGCATTCTTTCAAGACTCTGCACTTGGCTTGATATTGCGCCTTTTGATTTCCGCCATTGCCTCTTCGGCATAGGCTTCAATGAATTTTCTTTGACTGAAGAACAGGCGGCGCAGCGCCTTTGGCAAAATTCCAGCTGCGGTTGACTCCTCCGCAAAAGTGCCGACTGTACAGCCGTTTTCCTGTCTGAATTCGGCAACATATCGTCCCTCAAATCGGCCTTCCGCTGCTGCGATTCGCAAAACAAGTCTGACCAGGCGAATTTGCTCCAGAATCCTAAAACGAATCGTCATGCCAGGCGTCTTCAACTCTTCAGTCCAGCATTTTTTGTCGCTGTCCATTGTCAACCTTGACGACATCCGATCGCCAATTTGGCTGACTCTCGAAGTCTGCATACACGTCCCAAACCGCCCCAATCGGGGTATCGAAACGGATTCAACGGTGGTTCGAGCAGTCGCGGGCAACACTAAGGCGCCGATGGCCAGTCCTGCGGCGGCGACAACGATCAAAACTATTTCCACGCGCCGGCCCGCAAAACAGCGGCGCGTTGCTTCATTTTACAATGCAGCCCGAGTCCGCAGCCGGTGCAGAATTGCGGGCAGCTGCGACCCGCTCGGCGGCAGATGATCTTCGAAGCGGCAACCTGGTGAATCCGCCGCGCTTGAGAGATGGAAAAATCAGACAGAAGCATTGCCGCCATCGCATCTTGGATACACGGATCAACGCGGATTTTTGCGCCACTTCGACGGATTTTGGCCGCGACTCAAGCGATATAATGGCCGCGTTGATACAATCGCATTTTACACTGCCTTAACTTTTGATTTGAAACACACCTACGACTCTTCTGCGATTGAGGTTCTCGTTGGACTTGAACCGGTGCGCAAACGCCCGGGGATGTACACGCTCACTGAGAATCCCAATCATTTGGCGCAGGAAGTCATCGACAACAGTGTGGACGAAGTCATCGCCGGCTTCGCCACCCGCGTCGCCGTTACCCGGCACGCAGACCAGTCGCTGAGTGTCAGCGACAACGGACGCGGCATCCCCACCGACATCCATCCAGAAGAAAAGGTATCGGGCGTCGAAGTTATCATGACGCGTTTGCATGCCGGTGCGAAATTCTCATCGAAAAACTACATGCACTCCGGCGGACTGCATGGTGTCGGCGTATCCGTGGTCAACGCGCTCTCAACACGCCTGGAAGTCGAAATCCGGCGCAACGCAGAGCTCTGCAGCATCCAATTCGCCGACGGCGTCGTAACGCAAGGGCTGACCGTCATCGGTTCAGTCGGAAAAAACAACACTGGCACCCAAGTTCGGTTCTGGCCAGATCCGCAATTCTTTGATTCCCTGGAATACGACATCAAGCGTCTCAAGCGACTGCTGCTGGCCAAAGCCGTGCTGTGTCCGTCACTTGAAATCTCGTTTACCGATGAAATTCAGCCGCAAAACAGCGAGAGCTGGAGATTCGATGAGGGTCTCGGTGATTATCTGCTCGGCCTGATGGAGAGCCGACAAAGTATTCCGGCTGAGCCCGTGGTGATTCATCGCACCATCGACGATACCCAAATTGACTGCGTTGTCGCCTGGTCCGCCGAAGCGGGATCCACAGTCGCCGAAAGCTACGTGAACCTTATTCCGACCGCTCAAGGCGGCACCCATGTCAACGGCTTTCGCAATGGGATTACGGATGCCGTGCGCGAATTCTGCGACTTTCAAAGTCTGCTGCCGCGCGGTGTGCGGCTGACCGCCGATGATGTGTGGCAAAACGGCCATTTCGTCCTGTCGGTGCGAATGGACAATCCGCAGTTCTCCGGCCAGACGAAGGAGCGGCTGGCATCGCGTCCGGTCGGACAAGTGATTGCATCGACCCTGAAAAGTGTGTTCAGCCTTTGGTTGAATCAGCATATTTCATCCGCCGAGCAGATCGCCCAGCAGTCAATCGAAAACGCTCGGCTGCGAGAACGCTCAAGCCGCAAAGTCGAGCGGCGAAAACACACTGTCGGGCCGGCGCTGCCAGGCAAACTGGCGGATTGCACGAGCGAAAATATCGAAGAAACAGAACTATTTCTGGTCGAAGGGGATTCGGCTGGCGGCTCCGCAAAACAGGCTCGCGACCGCACAACTCAGGCGATTTTGCCATTGCGCGGCAAAATACTCAACACTTGGGAAGTCAAATCATCCGAAGTGCTCGCTTCAGCCGAAGTTCATGCCATCGCGATTGCACTCGGCGTCGATCCGGGCAGTCCAGATACGCAACAGCTTCGCTATGGAAAAGTTTGCATTCTAGCCGACGCCGACTCTGATGGGGCGCATATCGCCACATTGCTATGCGCGCTGTTTGTACAGCACTTCCGCAATCTGGTTGAAACCGGGCGCATCTATGTCGCCATGCCGCCGCTGTATCGAATTGACGCTGGAAAAGATGTGCACTATGCGCTTGATGACGGCGAGCTTGACAGTGTCAAGGTTCAAATCAAAGCCAGCAAGCCGAACGTGAAAATCTCGGTGCAGCGGTTCAAGGGTCTCGGCGAGATGAACCCGGCACAACTGAAAGAAACAACCATGAACCCGGTAACTCGCCGCTTGATTCAGCTCAATGCCGATTCGAATTCGAAAGTTGACAAAATGCTGGACATGCTGCTCGCCAAAGGCAAAGCCGCGCAACGCAAGCAATGGCTGACGAACGTTGGTGACCAGGCAGACATCTGACGATCATCCGCAAATCGATCTGCCGCTGGCGGCGCCAGGAAGCGGCACGGAATCGATCGGTCTGGAGGAATTTGCGGAAAGAGCGTATTTGAATTACGCCATGTACGTGATTCTGGATCGGGCATTGCCGCACCTCGGCGACGGTCTCAAGCCGGTTCAGCGGCGCATCATTTATGCCATGTCGGAATTAGGGCTGCGAGCAACGGCCAAACACAAAAAATCAGCTCGCACCGTCGGCGATGTCATCGGCAAATACCATCCCCATGGGGATACTGCGGCATACGAGGCGCTGGTGCTGATGGCGCAGTCGTTCGCATTTCGCTACCCGATTATCGACGGCCAAGGCAATTGGGGCTCGGCGGACGATCCAAAATCGTTCGCGGCAATGCGCTATACCGAATGCAGGCTGACGCCGTACGCACAATCTCTGCTCGCTGAAATCGCCGAAGGCACCGTGGAATGGACTGCCAACTTTGACGGCACCCTCTACGAGCCCATGAATTTGCCGGCCCAGCTTCCAAACGTTCTGCTCAATGGCTCGTCAGGTATCGCAGTGGGCATGGCAACTGATATTCCGCCCCATAATATTCGTGAGGTTGGCGCCGCCTGCATTGCCTTGCTGAAACGGCCGTCAACGTCGGTCAGCGAACTGTGCGAGCATATCAAGGGACCGGATTATCCGACGGGCGCCGAGATCATCACGATGCCGGAAGAATTGCAAGCCATGTATGAAACCGGCATGGGTTCGCTGCGTCAGCGCGCCATCTGGACCAAGCAGCACAAAGCCGTAATTGTCGACAGGTTGCCGCATCAGGTATCCGGTGCGAAAGTTCTTGAACAGGTTGCCAACCAAATGCTGGCGAAGAAACTGCCGATGGTGTCAGACCTCAAAGACGAGGGCGATGAGACGCATCCGACACGACTGGTTTTTGAGCTCAAAAGCAACCGCGTTGACGCTGATGCACTGATGAGCCATCTGTTTGCCACGACAGATCTTGAGAAGAGCTATCGCATCAATATCAATGTCATCGGTCTGGACGGAAAGCCGAAGGTCCACAATCTCAGGCAACTGCTCAAAGACTGGAACAAGTTTCGCAAAAACACGATTGTGCAGCGTCTTGAGAATCGTCTGGAGTTCATATTCAACCGCCTGCATATTCTGGATGGCTTGCTGGTCGCCTATTTGAACATTGATGCTGTCATTTTCATCATCCGCAACGAAGATGATCCGAAGTCGCAGCTGATTGCGCGATTCAACCTGAGCAAGGCGCAAGCCGAGGCGATATTGGAAATTCGACTCAGACAGCTCGCAAAACTCGAAGAGATAAAAATTACCCAAGAGAAATCAGAATTGGACGAGGAGCGCGCGAGCCTTGAGAGAACACTTGAGTCGGACCGTCTGTTGACCAAGCTCACAATTGCAGAAATCACGCAAGCCATGGAACAATATGGCGATGACCGCCGTTCACCGATTCGCAGGCGTGAACCGTCGAAAGCGTTTGCGCCCGAAGAGTTGACTCCATCCGAATCCATTACAGTCATCCTTTCCGAAAGCGGTTGGATCCGCGCCGCCAAAGGACATGATGTGGATGTGGCCGGATTGAATTTTCGACAAGGCGATGCCTACCTGACGGCCACCGCCGGCAAATCCACTCAGACGCTGCTGTGCCTGAGTGAGACAGGACGCGTGTACACAGTGGCAGTGCGCAATCTGCCGTCGGCCCGTTCCGTCGGCGAGCCGGTAACCAAGATGCTCCAGCCGGCTGATGAATCTGCGTTTATCAGCATCCTGCTAGGAGATGAAGCCGAGCGCTTTCTCGCAGCCTCCAGCGAAGGATATGGATTTGTAACCACAATCGGCGAAGCTGCGACAAAAAATCGGACCGGAAAGTCCGTCCTGTCCGTCCGCAAAAGCTATGTCTCATTGCCTGTAAACCGAATTGAAGATTTGGACGGTCGAGTCGCAGTGATCAC
This sequence comes from Arenicellales bacterium, assembly GCA_965200545.1. Taxonomy (GTDB): domain Bacteria; phylum Pseudomonadota; class Gammaproteobacteria; order Arenicellales; family JAJDZL01; genus JAJDZL01. The sequence goes on from CBDAUJ010000005.1 coordinate 145,536, forward strand.
CTCTGAAGCACGGCTGCTGATCTTTCCGATTTCCGACTTGCCGATACAGGCAAAGGGGATTGGGGTCAAACTCATCGGTATCCCCCCGTCCGCAAAAAGAGAGGGCGCCCGCGTAACATTCGTGAAACCGTTTCCAAGCAAAGCCAATCTGATCATTCACTCCGGCAAACAGTATCTGCGCCTGAAACCGGCGGATCAGGAATTGTTTTTTGGCTCGCGCGCAGCGCGTGGCAAGATTCTGAAGCGAGGCTATCGCAACGTCCATAAGGTTGAGATTGAATCTTGACTGCAGGATTTCGATGACACCGTACATTCTGGGATTCTGCCCGCGCCAAAATCCGTAACGCTTGCTATGGGTTCGACTTATTCGATTGCCCCCAATGCCAGAGTGCGCGCGTCACCTTACTACGACGCCACACTTGCCGCCGGTGTGCAGTCTTTTACAGTTTATAACGGCATGTTGATGCCCACCGATTACGGCGACCTCGAAGGTGAATACTGGCGACTGATTCATGGCGTCAGCATGTGGGATGTCGCCGCACAGCGCCAGGTGCAACTGCGGGGGCCTGACGCTGCCCGGCTCGTCCAGATTCTGTCCCCGAGAAATCTGCAGCAGTTCCGAACCGGCCAAGGCAAATATGTGCCGCTTTGCAATCATGACGGTGTGCTGATCAATGATCCGGTCATCCTGAAACTTGATGCGGAGAACTTTCTCATCTCACTCTCGGATTCCAATATCCTGTTTTGGGCACGTGCTATCTGCGCCGAGCGCGGACTGCGTGTTGACATCCGCGAACCGGACATTTCACCGCTGGCCATCCAGGGTCCAAAATCCGAAAATGTGATGGCCTCAGTATTGGGCGATTGGGTGCGGAAGATTCGTTATTTTGACTTTGAGGCGACTCAAATCGAGCATATCCCCATTCTGATCAGTCGTTCTGGCTATTCTAAGCAGGGTGGATTCGAGCTCTATCTGCTTGATGGCGCACAAGGTACGAACTTATGGAATATTATCGCTGAGGCAGGCACAACTTGGGACATTGCACCCGGCGCACCGCATCAGGCAGAGCGCGTGGAGTCCGGCTTGCTGAGCTTCGGGGCCGACAGCGATGACACAACCAACCCCCTGGAGCTGCGATTGGAAAGATTTGTTGATCTGGATCTGCCGGATGAAGTCATTGGCATCCAATCCTTGAGACATATTAAGTCTGAAGGCATCAAACGTCATCAGCTGGGTGTCATTTTCGATGCGTCACCTCCGCTGGAAAGAAACCGGCGGTGGCTTCAAGTACGCTGGCAAGGTTCAGAAATTGGGGCAGTCACAACCGTGGTCTGGTCTTGGCGATTCGAGAGAAATATCGGTCTGGCACTGGTTGATCGCCAGGTTCAAGCCGCCGAGCGAGTCGAAGTTCAGCTTCAAACCGAAACCTTATCGGCAAAACTTGTAGCGCTGCCTTTTTGAGTATTTCCGCGCGGCAAACGGTAATGATGCTACAGATACGCACTGCAATCGAATCAGGTGAGCGAGGTCAAGCTGACTTTCGCAAGCACTTCGGTACACACGTGAAACGGCTGAAAACCAGTTGATTTCAGACTGCTTGTGCGGCATCCTTGATGTGCGCGACTGTCGCATTGACTTTGCCTCTCATACAAAGGCATCACCGAAATGCCGATTTTCGATTCCGATAATTGGCCGCATCGCAATTGAACTCCTATAAGCAATATTTGTATCCGGATCTCTCCAACTACCAATTAGTCTTGCGTTAATAATCTATCACTTGGACACATTTGACACCGGAAGTGAAATGGTTTTTGATCATTTCCACACTAGTGTCCCGTTAAATTATCGAACAGATTCAGCTGCTTATACGGACAGACCGGTTCCAGTCTGCACTCATCACCTGTAATCATTTGAGATAGCGTCATTATCTCGGACAGCGCAGTGTCAATGAGCTGCACAGCAGTGCAGAGATTTGCTCCCGGACTCAGCCGTTTCCTGATGATTGCCAGCAGCACATAAACCGAAACGGCCGTCCAGATTTGAGTCCTGACCGCGTTTTCACCGGTACCGCAGAACCACTTGATTCTCAGATGCTGCCTGATCCGCTTGAAATGAAGCTCCGCCTGCCATCTTTGCTTGCAAGGCTCGGCGCTGGCCAGCGCTGGCAGGCAGGTATTGCCGGTCAGAAAGATCAAGGTCCTGTCCCGCTGTCGGTCAATATATTTGATGCGACGAGGCTGGTCCGGATAACGCTTTTTGGCTTTCGGTCCAGTGAGCGCGCCGCTTTGATCCTAGATCACTCCATTGTCCCGGTCATTTTCATGCGAGCAAAGCCGGCGGTGTCTGGCGCGCACCGCAAAACAGCTGCCCAGACTGTGAGGCATGTGCAGCCTGTCGAAATCAGCATAGGCCCGGTCGATGACATAGATGGAGCTCGGTTCTGGCGAAAGCGCATCCAGCAATGCATGCAGCTTGATGCCGGATTCAGTCTTGCGAGACGGCGCCCGCGGAAACAGCGAAAGACACAGATCAATGGCTGAAGAATCCAGGGCATAAACACTTCCCTTCAGATCCAGCTCGCTGTCTTGAGGACCGCAAGGTGGACGAGCCAAACTGATTGGACGCTGAGCGCAGCCGGCATAAATTCGCCAATCCCGGTTCTTGCTGGCTTTTGCCAATGTGCTGCGGCGAATGTGCGGACATTGCGCTCTCCCTGGCATCGCTGTACACAGCGGTGAGACGTTTTCCACGGCGAGCAGTCCATGATTTGGGAAAATACGAATTGACCCTGATGCATGACGGGTCTGCTCCTGACTGATAATTGCTCTATTTGAGGGTCGCAAGAGACTGTCGCCTCCGCTGAAGTCTCGGACACCCTCAAACAGGGTTTTATCTTATATATATCAATTAGATGCAATGCGATTTTCTTCCGTTAACGGGACACCAGTGACTGCCAATCAGAAAATTTCAAAACCCGAGTGCATGCTGGGCGGGCGCCGTGTGGGGTCGTGCACAAAAATTCAGCGCAAAATTGGCTCAGCACTGCACCTGCAACTAATGTCACGTACCGTCTTTTTTCTCGCTGTGAATCTATCGCTTGCGTTGTCTGCAATTGTCTGGTCGTCGCAGCTGGCGCAGGCAGAACAGTGCAATCAGCATGGAAGCGATTCCGAAGCGGTTATTCTTGCCAAACGGATGCTGCACAATGAATCGACTGATCTGCAGTTTGAGTCAGCAAGACTTGAAACTCTTGCTGCTCACATTGAGGCAGTCTTGGATTCACTTCGAGCGCAATCTCCTAAAGCAGCGCAAGTCCGGGCGCGCGCTCACAGCAATGCAACGGTTATTGTCAAAGTCGAGTCGGCTTTGCTTGACATCATCAGCACAGATGTCGCATTGGCACACTCGATGGAAAATTTATTGACAGGATTTGAGCGCTTCGACATGCTGAATCAGAAGATCGGTCCAAAATTGCAGCAGGTTCTCAGAACTTTGCAGACACTGGTATTGTGTCTCGACAGTGCCTATGATCCGATCCGGGTGGCAAACGCCTATGCCGGTGCACGGGGTGTTGTCTATGCACAGAGCGATGCGCCGACAGGTGACGGCTCAGATATTTTTCTTGCGGCTGACGCCGGGCAATGGCTGGTTGTGGTAAGTGACCGGTGGGGAGATTGCCCGTCAGGATGCCTGAACAGGCACGACAGTTTTTTTATCCTCAGTGACTCACAAGTTCAAGAGCTGACGCCATCGGAAGCTGAGCGGGATTCCCGTTTCGAACAGCTGTTGACCAGCAACTGAAGCCTGGTCGGAGGCGACATGTCGAGTTGATAAAATTTTGGCCGCACAATATGTCCCGCTCACCTAGCGGTCCAAATACATTTTTCCGACCCTGCACTGCATGCCATTAACACGCTTGTTTCAGCATTGATTGGAAACGTTCTGTTCGGTCGGCCGGCAACCTGGGATCATCAGCGGCGACTGCATCAAAAGTCGTTTATTGACTGTTTGGCAGGCCAATTCATGGGCCTGCTTTACGGAGCATCAAAATCGCCGATGAAGCCCTCAATACTGCGCAACCCGCGCTGAAACTCATCGCGTATCTTGTCAAGCTCAGCTTCATCGTCCGCTTCAAATCGCATCACGATTTCGGGAGCCGTGTTCGATGCGCGCAGCAGGCCAAAACCAGTTGGAAAGTCCGCACGAATGCCGTCCATTTCAGAAATCTTGACACCTTTCGAAAACTGCATTCGGCGCTTGAATTTTCCGACAAGTTCATGCGGATCAGCGCAATGATAGCGCAGTTCCCCAGTCCCCGCACTCGCGGGCAGACCCTTCAAAATGCTGGCTGGATCACCCCTGCAAAGGAGTTCACACAAACGAGCGCCGCTGTAGACCCCATCATCAAATCCCGGCCAGCGGTCGCGAAAGAAGTAATGTCCACTCATCTCGCCCGCAAAAACTCCATCTTGCAGTTGCGTCTGCGCTTTCATCAGCGAATGCCCAGTTTTCCACATCATCGGCTTGCCGGCCGCCTGATTGATCGCAAATGGCAAAGAGCGAGTGCATTTGACATCATACAGCACCGTTCTGCCGGGGTGTTCACGCAAGATATCCCGCACAAACAGAATCATCAGCCGATCGGGTGAAATCATCTCGCCGGCGGCGGTCACTGCAACGACGCGGTCGCCATCCCCGTCCAGCGCCAGACCAATATCGGCACGGGTACGTTTCACCTCATCAATCAGATCGGCGACGTTTTCCGGTCGTGTAGGATCGGCTGGATGATTTGGAAATGTGCCATCGACCTCGCAATACAATTCAACCACATCACAACCAAGCTGGCGCAGGACCTTTGGCGCATACGCCCCGGCAATTCCATTGCCGCAGTCAATCACCACCTTCAGTGGCTGCGTCAAGCGGATATCCGCCCGCAGCGCAGCCATGTAATCCGCGCTCACATCGGCAATCTCCAGCGCACCGGCGCCGCAGCTGAAATCCTGGCTGATGATTCGGCGGTAAATCGCCTTGATCTCGGCGCCGTACAATGTGTGAAACCCGAGCATGATTTTCACACCGTTGTATGCAGGCGGATTGTGACTGGCGGTAACCATCAAAGCGCAACCGGAACCCAAGTGATAGGCCGCGAAGTAAGTCATGGGTGTCGGGACCGCACCGATATCAATCACATTGCACCCGGCTGAGCACATCCCCTCAATCAATGCAGTCTTCAATGTCGGACTTGAAGCCCGTGCATCGGCACCGACTGCAAACGGTCCCGTCTTGTTTTGAATCGCGATGGTTCCAACCGCGCGGCCAATCAGATTCGCGACCTCCTCGGTCAACTCGCCATCGACCAGACCGCGAATGTCATATTCCCTGAAAATCGATTCTGGTAGCAAAACAGTATCGTCTCGCTGCGCGCGGCAACGAGCTAATTGATCTTATGGATGCTGCGGGCATCCACAGCCAGCGCTGCTTCGTGAACGGCCTCAGACAGCGTTGGATGCGCGTGGATGGTGCGCGCCAAATCTTCTGCGCTCGCCTGGTATTCCATGGCAACAACCGCTTCAGCGATCAACTCGGAGGCATGCGCACCGACGATATGCACTCCCAGAATCTGATCGGTTGCGGCATCCGCAACAACCTTGACAAAACCAGCCGCAGCATCCATAGCCTTAGCTCTGCCCGTCGCAGCAAAAGGGAAGCTGCCGCTTTTGCAGTCATGGCCCGATACCCGGGCATCCTGCTCGGTCAGTCCAACCCAGGCAATTTCCGGGGCAGTATAAATCGCCCACGGCACCGTATCGTAATTCATGTGCGCATGTCCAGTGGCAATTCGTTCAGCCACTGCAACCCCCTCTTCTGAACCTTTGTGCGCGAGCATCGGTCCGCGGACGCTGTCGCCCACCGCATACACATTCTCAACCCCGGTGTGACAATGCTCGTCCACCGCGATAAAGCCTCGCTCATCAAGTTGAATGCCGCTTTCGGGCTTGAACAGATGCTCGGTATACGGCTTGCGGCCAATGCAGACAATCAGCCGCTCAAATGTCTTGGTTTTTGACTGGCCGTCAATGCTGTATTTCACCTTGACTGAATTTGTGCCGACTTTTGCAGACTCTACTCGCGCACCGAGCTGAACATCGAGTTTCTGCCGTTTGAATTGTCTCGCCGCCTCACCCGCCACCGCATGATCCACGGTCGGCAAGAAGCTGTCCAGCGCTTCCAAAACCGTAACTTGTGAACCAAGTCGATTCCATACACTGCCGAGCTCAAGTCCGATCACCCCGGCGCCGACGATTCCCAGAGATTCTGGAACGCTGTCAAACGCCAACGCGCCCGCGGAATCTACAATCCGCTCGCCATCGAAAGGGATCGCGGGCAGTGCAATCGGAACAGATCCGCTCGCTAGGACAACATTTCGTGCATGGAGCTGGTCTTGGGGCTCGAGTGTCTCGCTGTCGAGCAATTCAACGCTGCCGCCGCCGGCGTAGCGCCCATGGGCATGTATCGATTCAATGCCATTGGCCTTGAACAGCGCGGCGATGCCGCCCGTCAGCGCGGTGACAATTCTGTCCTTGCGCTTCATCATCGCCGCCACATCCATTGAGACCCCCTCTACCCTAATTCCGTGGCTGGCATAACCGGTGCGCACGTCGTGATAGCGTTCGGACGAGTCCAGCAAAGCCTTCGATGGGATACAGCCGACGTTCAAGCAGGTTCCGCCCAGCGCTGCCTTGCCATTGCGGCCCGTCCACCGATCAATGCAAACCGTTTTCAGTCCAAGCTGAGCGCAGCGAATGGCCGCGACGTAGCCTGCCGGGCCGGCGCCAATGACGGCGACATCGAAGTCTTGAGCCACTGTCAGTCGCCGCTCAGACCTGCAGCAGCAGGCGCGCAGGATCTTCCAGACTTTCCTTGATTCCAACCAGAAACGTCACCGCTTCGCGACCATCGATGATTCGATGATCGTAGGTTAACGCCAGGTACATCATCGGACGAATCACGACCGCGCCGCTGACTGCGACCGGCCGCTCCTGAATTTTATGCATGCCAAGAATCGCACTTTGGGGGGGATTGATGATGGGCGTGGAAACCAAAGAACCAAATATGCCGCCGTTGGTGATGGTAAACGTGCCGCCGCTCAACTCATCTAAGGTGAGCGTGGCCGCTTTGGCTTTTTCACCGAATGCCTTAATCTCCTGCTCAATCTGGCCAAAGCTCTTCGATTCCGCGTCACGCAGCACCGGAACAACCAGCCCGCGCGGCGAGGATACCGCAATGCCAACATCACAGTAACTGTGATAGACAATATCTTCATCTTCAATGATGGCATTCACCGCCGGAACAGACTGCAATGACGCAACTGCCGCCTTGACAAAAAATGACATAAAACCAAGTCGAGCGCCATGCCTGGTCTCGAATTGATCACGGTACTGCTTGCGAAGCGCAATCACAGCACTGAGGTCCACCTCATTGAAAGTGGTCAGCAGCGCGGCAGTTTGCTGCGCTTGCACCAATCGATGGGCAATAGTCCGTCGAAGGCGACTCATCGGCTGGCGCTGCGGCTGGCGCTCGCCGTGCGTCAAGTCTGCCGGGCGCACAGTCGGCAAGGGTTCGATCACAGGCGGCGCTGCGGGTCGGTTCGCCGCTTCCGACGCCAGCGCATCCGCAGATGCAGCCTTTGGCATTGACGCGACAGCCGCCTCAACATCTGATTTGGTGATGCGTCCATCTTTGCCGCTGCCTGAAATTGCACTGACATCGATTTGATGCTCGCCGGCAACGCGCTTGGCGGCAGGACTGAGAATTTTAGCGGCTGAATCGCCCGCTTGCCGCGCCACTGCTTGCGGTTCCGCAGGCTTTGAAGGCACACTTTCGGTCGCCTGTGCTGTTTGGGATACAGTATCCACGTGGGCGAGAAGATCCCCTTCAAAAATCGTCTCGCCCGACGCTTTGAGAATCTTGCTCAAGGTGCCATCGTTCGGCGCCGGCACCTCAAGCGCCACCTTGTCGGTTTCGATCATCACCACAACCTCATCTCGGACAACCGCATCTCCGGCATTTTTCAGCCATTCCTGCACCGTTGCCTCACTGACTGATTCAGGCAGCTGCGGCGTCTTTATCTCAATTAGCATGGGTCTTTTTATTCCTCGTTGCGGAAATAGAGAATACATTTTTTGCGATCGACAGCGCGTCCGTCACCAGCCGCTCCTGCTGCGCCAGATGCACGCGATAATTCCCGACTGCCGGCGAGGCCGCGGAATCCCGGGCGACTGACAGCAGTTTCTGGCCTTTGGTTCGACACTCGCGCAACTGGTGCCAGATCTGATACCAGGCGCCCTGATTCCGCGGCTCCTCCTGGCACCACATGATATCTTTGGCATTCGGATAGGTCTGCAGAACATTGACCAGATCCGGCGTCGGAAATGGATGCAGCTGCTCAATGCGAACAATAGCGATATCGTCTATGGACAAATGCTCACGCATATCGATCAGATCAAAATAAACCTTGCCGGCACAAGCGACAACCCGTCTCACATTTGCTTTGCTTATATTTGGATCCGTCTCATCCATGACCGCCTTGAACCCATAGCGCGTCAAATCCTGAAGACTGGATACGGAGCGCTTGTGACGCAACAGGCTTTTGGGCGACATGACTACCAGCGGCCGTCGATACGGACGCAAGACCTGCCGGCGCAGCATATGGAACAGCTGCGCTGGGGTGGTCGGCACACACACCTGCATATTCTCGCCCGCGCACAACTGCAAAAATCGTTCCAGCCGCGCTGATGAGTGCTCCGGGCCCTGTCCTTCATAGCCATGCGGCAGCAGCAGGACCAAACCGCAAAATCTTGCCCATTTGGCGTAGCCGCTGCTGATAAACTGATCAATGACGATTTGGGCGCCATTGGCAAAATCACCGAATTGCGCCTCCCAAATCACAAGTGATTCCGGGTCGGTGGTTGCATACCCGTATTCGAATCCGAGTACCGCTTCCTCAGACAGCAGTGAGTTGTAGATCTGGCAGTCGCTCGGCTCGCGGATCGTCTGCAGCGGGCAGTGGACTTTGCGGCTTTTTTGATCATGCAGCAATGCATGTCGATGCGAGAATGTGCCGCGTCCAACATCTTCACCCGTCAAGCGTATCTTGAAACCTTGATCAATCAGGCTGGCATACGCCATGGTCTCCGCAAACCCCCAATCCAGCGGCCGCTCGCCGGCCGCCATGGCAGCGCGATCAGCCATGATCTTGCTCACCCGCTTGTGCAGCGAAAAGCCTTCAGGCAAGACTTGCAGCTGCCGGTTGAGCTGGCCAATTTTGTTCTCTTTGACAGTGGTGTCAACTGGATCGAACCACCGCGACTGCTCGAATCGAGTCCAGTCGACAATCTTGCCCATCTTCGCCGGATCAATAATCTGACCAGCCACCATTTCCCCCTGATCAAGATTGTCACGGTATTCCATCACCAGCTTGGCCGCCTCTTCTTCGGCAATCACACCCCGATCAATCAGCTGCGATGCATATTTGCGCCGCACAGGTGTCAACTTGCGAATGGCATCGTACATAATCGGCTGCGTCATCATCGGCTCATCCGCCTCATTGTGCCCGTATCTGCGATAGCAAACCAGATCAATGACAACATCCGTATGGAAATGCATGCGATAGGCATGCGCGAGCTGCGCCACCGCGCAGACGGCCTCGGGATCATCGCCGTTGACGTGGAAAATTGGCGCCTGCACCATTTTGGCAACTTCGGTGCAGTACACCGTCGAGCGGGCATCCAATATATTGCTGGTGGTAAAGCCAATCTGATTGTTGATGATGACATGAATCGTGCCGCCGATCTGGAACCCTCGGGTGTGCGACATATTCAGCGATTCCATCACCACGCCCTGGCCGGAAAATGCGGCATCACCATGAATGAGGATCGGCACCACCTCATCGCGGGCCAAATCTTTGCGCCGATGCTGCCGCGCCCGCACTGAACCCTGAACGACTGAATTGATGATCTCGAGATGCGACGGGTTGAATGCGAGCGCCACATGCACGATACCGCCTGCGGTATTGATATCAGCAGAAAATCCTTGATGATATTTCACGTCGCCGTGATCTCGATGCCATGAACTCCCGCCAATGGGGATGTTGCCCTCAAATTCACCAAACACCTCATTTGGCGATTTGCCGAGAATGTTGACCAGCACATTCAGCCGGCCGCGGTGCGCCATGCCGATAACCACCTCCTTGCCGCCCGCCTCGCCTGACATTTCAACCAAATCACGCAACATCGGAATCAGCGATTCACCGCCTTCGAGAGAAAAACGCTTTTGTCCGACGTACTTGGTATGCAGATACGTTTCCATGGATTCGGCGGCTGTCAGGTGAGTCAGGATCCGCAGCCGGTCAGCATCGGTAATCACCGGACGAAGGTGAACTTTCTCGACGCGCTGGCGAATCCACTCTATCCGCTCCGGATCAGATATGTGCATGTACTCATAGCCCACCGTGCCGCAGTAAGCCTCTTCAAAGAATTCGATAATCTCTGCCAGCGCAAGCGTCTCGCCCTGGTCGTCAACGGCATCAACTTTGAAGTCTTTGCTCAGGTCGCTTTCATGCAGCCCGACCGAGGCGAGACTCAAATCCACCGGAAAGCCCACATCAGGCAGTTCGAGCGGATCCAGTCTTGCGTTCAGATGGCCATAAACCTGATACCGCCTGATGAGTCGCTGCACCGCCGCTTGGCGGCGGATGCTGTCCGCACTGACCAGAGTTCCAGAGCGTTCCCTGACAGGATGGTGCGGTGAGTGCGAACACGCGCTTTCGAGCTGCTTGAAAATCTCTTTCCAGTTCTCAGACACGGTGCCGGGACTGTCCTCAAGCTGGGCATAAATGCTCTCAAGATACGACAAATTTCCGGCGCTGACTGCCGTCAAACGGCTTGCGGTTGCTGATTCAGCCATGGTTTGATACCGTCGGTTGCAAAAATGCAGTGAAGGAGCGGCGACGAGTCGGCGCTATGACAAGCGGTTCAAGCACTGGCGGCTCTTGCACTTTCGAACAGGCGGTGCATCAGCATAAATCTCTGCAGAGCGGACGTAATCCCAAAATGACTGAACATTCGACAACGCGGGCGCTGTCAACTGCGTAAAACCCGAAGACTGTCAAGCTCATCACATATGAATTGATGCAAGCAAATTATACGCAAAGTTCAGGGGTAATTTTTGACACTTCGAAACAAGCAGATACGCCCGCGAGAGGCTGCTTGCGCTGCCAGCGGCGGCTGTCCATTGCGATGCTGGATGCGACTTACTCGCCGAACTGTATGAGCAAATCCTTGGCATCGACATTGTCACCGGTTGCGACCAAGACCAAGTCAACGCGCCCGTCACGCTCTGCACGGATAGCGGTTTCCATCTTCATCGCCTCAATCGTCAGCAGCATGTCACCGGCCTCGACCGCCTGGCCCGCCTTGACGCCAACGGAAGAAATCATGCCCGGCATCGGTGACGAGACATGCTTGGGATTGCTTGCATCGCCTTTGCGACGCTTCTCCGCCTTGTCGACAAACTTGCGATTGGCAACCTTGACGGTTCGCGGCTGGCCGTTGAGCTCGAAAAAGACCCGAACATTGCCTTCCTCATCAGTTTCGCCGACCGCCAGACACTGAATAATCAGCGTCTTTCCCACGTCGAGATCCACTGAAATCATCTGCTCAGGCTCCATTCCGTAAAAGAATACGGGAGTCGGCAAGATACTGACCGGGCCATTCTTGCGCCGGTGCGCAGAATACTCCTGAAACACCGCCGGATACATCAGATAGGACATCAACTCAGTGTCAGATATGGATCGCATCACCAGCTGCTCGACCTCGCTGCGTACGGCTTCAAAATCCACCGATGCCAAAGACTCGCCCGGACGCCCGGTAATGGGCTGCTCACCCTGCAGCACTTTGGCTTGCAGCAGCTGCGGGAAACCGCCGGGCGGCTGCCCGAGCTCGCCCTTGAAGAACGCGTGCACTGAATCGGGAAATGCGACTTCTTTGTCAGGATTCTCCACATCCTCGCACGTCAAGCCTGAACTGACCATGAACAAAGCCATATCGCCAATCATTTTCGATGTCGGGGTCACCTTGATGACATCCCCGCACATTTCGTTCGCAGCCGCATACGCCCGCGCCACTTCCGGCCAGCGATGCTGCAGTCCCATCGCGCGAGCCTGTTCTTTCAGGTTGGTGAACTGTCCGCCGGGCATTTCGTGCAAATAAACCTCTGAGGCGCCGAAACGCACATCGCTCTCGAAGGCGGCATAGTTGCGCCGCACATCTTCCCAGTAGGCTGAGAACGGCAGCACCTCCTCAAAATTGATCTGCGCATCAAACTCCGTGCCCGCAAGCGCCTTGACGACAGAGCCTAAATTCGGCTGCGATGTCATGCCCGAAACTGCATCCATCGCCAGATCAATCGCATCAGCCCCCGAACACGCCGCCGCAATCGCACTGGCGGCGGCAATGCCGCTGGTGTCATGCGTATGAAAATGAATCGGCAGACCGCATTCTTGCTTGAGCGCAGTGACCAGCAGTTCAGTACTCGCTGGCGTCAGCAGTCCAGCCATGTCTTTGATACACAGAATATGAACCCCAGCGGCCGTCAATTCACGCGCCAGGTCAACATAATAGTCAAGTGTATACTTGGTTTTATCCGGATCAAGAATGTCGCCGCTGTAGCAGATGGCACCTTCAAGCAGCTTGCCTGTCTGCAGCACTGCATCCATTGCAACCCGCATGTTCTCAACCCAGTTAAGGCAGTCAAACACGCGGAACACATCAATACCGGCCGCGGCGCTTCGAAAGACAAACTCTCGCACGACGTTGTCGGGATAGTTTTTGTAGCCCACGCCATTGGCGCCGCGCAGCAGCATCTGAAACAGGATGTTCGGCACCCGCTCGCGCAATTCGCTCAAGCGCTCCCAAGGACACTCTTTCAAGAACCGCATCGCCACATCGAATGTGGCGCCGCCCCAGCATTCGAGACTGAAAAGTTCGGGCAGATTGCGGGCGTAAGCGCTGCCGACCTGCAGCATGTCGTACGTGCGAAAGCGAGTGGCCAGCAGGGATTGATGAGCGTCGCGGAAAGTCGTATCGGTAATCAGGGTCCGCGGCTGATTGAGCATCCAGTCCTTGAACCGCTCTGGACCAAGCTCGGCGAGCAGCTGGCGAGTGCCCGGCGCGACCTCGCGGCCGCCGCCCGGCGGGATCTGCGGCTGCGCGAATTCCGCGGGCCGGGCTCGGCCCGCAACTTCCGCATTGCCGTTTACGGTAATGTCGGCGATAAAACTCAGCAGTCGGGTGGCGCGATCCCGCCGCTTGGGGATGTGCAGCAGTTCCGGAGTCTCGTCAATAAACCGAGTGGTGTAGTTGCCGCGCCGAAATGCATCGCTTTCGATCAAATTTTCAAGAAATACCAGATTCGTCGCGATGCCGCGGATGCGAAATTCTCGCAGCGCCCGACTCATCCTCGAAATGGACTCTTCGGGAGTCGGCGCCCAAGCCGTAACTTTTTCCAGCAGGCTGTCGTAATAGCGCGTGATCACCGCACCCGAATAAGCGGTGCCGCCATCCAGACGGATTCCAAAACCGGCGGCGCCACGGTAGGCGGTGATGCGTCCATAGTCTGGAATGAAGCTCTCTTCGGGATTTTCCGTCGTCACACGGCACTGCATCGCACAGCCATGTGTGGCAATTGCAGCTTGGGGCGGCACCCCGGAATCTTCGATATCACCGATGACCGCCCCTGCAGCAATCCGGATTTGAGCCTTGACAATATCGATGCCCGTCACCTCCTCGGTTACCGTATGCTCGACCTGTATGCGCGGGTTGACCTCGATAAAATAGCATTCTCCGGTGTCATCATCGAACAGAAATTCAGCAGTTCCGGCATTGACATAGCCGACGCGCTGCGCCAGGCGCAGGGCTGACTCGCAGATGTCGCGCCGCTGCTCTGCGGACAGAAACAAAGCAGGAGCGCGCTCGATGATTTTTTGGTTGCGCCTTTGAATTGAACAATCGCGCTCATACAGATGCACGACATTGCCATGGGTGTCACCGAGCAGCTGAACTTCCACATGCCGAGCATTTCGAATCAGTTTCTCCAGATACACTTCAGATCTTCCGAACGCAGCCTGCGACTCTCTGCGCCCGATACGAACCGCTGCCTCAAGCTCGCTTGGTGACTCAACAGTCCGCATTCCGCGGCCGCCGCCCCCCCAAGAGGCTTTCAGCATCAATGGATAACCGATTTCGGCGGCCATCGTCTGCGTCTGCAGCGCATCGTCAGGCAGCGGCCCGGTGGCGGGCAGCACCGGCACACCGGCCTGCGTGGCTTCCTCACGGGCAGAAACCTTATTGCCAAGTCGCCGCATCAAGGCCGGGCCGGGGCCGATGAAACGAATTCCCACCTGCTCGCAGGCTTGTGCAAAATCCGGGTTTTCCGACAAAAAGCCATAGCCGGGATGAATCGCGTCGGCAGCAGTATTCTCGGCGACCGCAACGATTTCATCGATGGCGCCATAGGCTTGAATCGGCCCCAAACCCGCCCCTATTCTGTAGCTCTCATCCGCTTTGAAACGGTGCAAGGAAAACCGATCCTGATCGGCGTAGACACCGACCGTGGCAATATTCAGCTCGGTCGCCGCGCGAAAGACGCGAATGGCGATTTCACCGCGGTTGGCAACGAGTAATTTTTTTATTGATTTACGGGGAGTCATGATCACTGTCCGCTCTAAATATTTTCTGATACAAGTTCTTCTGGGAATGGATCTGATGGATCAATCATGGTGCAACACCGTAACCCGATCCTGCTTCATAACTGCGACCCGTCCGCATCCTGAAGCCCTGCTCGCCGGATACCTTGCTCACAGCTGAAAGATACGGTGACGAGAGTTTTCTCGTGCGATACCCGGTCATTCTGGGTGCACAAAGCGGTCGTTCTAGCGCTGGTACCGGTCCAGTAGACAGCAATTCGAACCCAATCCTAAACAACTGCACCTGCAGTGCTTGGCGCGCTGCAATTCGTTGCGATATTTTCTATTACTTCAGTACGCAAAAATTCCAAGGCACCGTTCGAGCTCAATTCAGCTGTTCCGAAATCCCTGTGCATATGCTCACATGCCCCAGACGGTCACCTTGCGGCTGCCGGCTGACGCCTCGCGCCGGAACACCTTCTCATCCCAGGAGCGCTCCGCCGCGCGGTCAAAGACCACCAGATGGCCGGTGGCGGCGCCGCATCGCTCCATGTAGCGGCCAAGCTGAGCCAGGCCCTCCCCGATCGTGCGCTCCAGGCCGCCGCGGCGCACCTTGCACTCGATCACCTCCCTTTGCCGCTGCGGACCCCACTCGACCAGCAGGTCGGTGCGCATCCTTCCCAGCCCATACTCGCGCTCGATGCGACCGCCGGCATTGACCACCCGCTGCAGAAAAGCCTGCAGCAGCAGCTGCGGCCCCGCCTCCTTATAGTCAAAGCGCCCCACCCAGTGCTCGGAGCTCTCGCGGAAGAAAGACTGGAACGACTCCATCAGCTGATCCATCAGTAGCTGCCCGTCCTCGACAAACCAGGCCGTCTCGTGCGGCAGCGCCTCGTCGGCAGAGGTGATCAGCTCGCGCGGAATCACCTCGCGGTAGATGGCGTTGGCAATCTGGATCCGCCTGCCTTGGCTGATCAGCCCCAGGTCCCGCACATACTGCACATCGTCGGGCTGGAACGGCTCCGTCTCAGCGCCGCTGCTGACCAAGAGCTCGATGACCCGCTTGACGCGGGGCTCGCGCAGCTTGTCCGCCAGCTGGTCCAGATGCGTGTCGCGCCGCCGGATCAGCGCCTCGCGCGCGTCGATCACATCATGGTGCCCGATGGTCACACTGCGGTCCCTCACTTTCTTCAGCGCCTCGGCGGCCAGCGCATTGACCAGCCACGGCTGGCCTGCGGTGGAGTCCCACACCTCCGCCAGCGCCTCCGCGCTCCACTTCTGGCCGGTGTATTCGGTATGCTGGCGCAGCAGGGCGCGGGTCTCGGCCTCGGTGAAGTCACTCATCCGCAGCGACTCCGCCTTGATGTTGAAGGCGCTGCCGCCGGTGATCACCGCCTTCTCGGCGCTGGAGTGGATGCGGTAGTCTCTCACATCGCGGATGCCGCACAGGATCACGCACTGCGGAAAGTGCCGCGGGCGCCGTCGATAGCCGGCGCGCAGCTGGCGCAGCACCGAGATCAGCGTGTCGCCGACCAGGGCGTCGATCTCATCGATCATCACCACCAGCGGCTTTGTGTCGGCCGCCGCCCAGCGGACCAGCAACTGCTGCAAGGCGCCATGGGCGCCATACGCAGCCAGAATATCAGTCCACGTGTCATGCTCTAAAGCATCGCCGTGGACAATCTGCGCTTCGGTCGCCAGCTCGCCCAGGATCGCCTGCATCGCGACATGGGTGTCCTCGCGCGCGGCCTGCGCCGGCTCGACATTGGCATACAGGGCGCGGTAGCGATTCGATGCGTTCAGCTCATCGCGCAGGGCCAGCAGCGCCGAGGTCTTGCCCGTCTGGCGCGGGGCATGCAGGATGAAGTACCGCTTTTGCTCGATCAGGCCAAAGACCTCATCGCGGTCCACGCGGTCCAAAGGCGCAATGTGATAGTTGTTTTCCGGCACAACCGGGCCGGCAGTGTTGAAGAATCGCATGGCGTACGATTATAAGAGCGCACCGTCAAAACTTGACGCTTTTTGCTTTGAGGTACAAGCGATAAATGCTGCTTATCCAAAGAACGATTCACCTGCATCCATTGGCGTACCCGGATTAGCGCCGATAGAGCTAGCTGTCGCTCTGATCCGCGGCGACATGCCAGTCCAATGTGTGAAACACCGGGGACACATTCATGTGCTCTGCGCTGTGCTGCGCCGGATTTCATGACCCGTCTCTTCCGGATCAAAGTCCTCAATCTGATCCGGAAACCCCGGAGCCAGCACCGCAATATCGCAAACCTCCTCGAGGCGTTTGATGATGTTCGGCGACCATTCACGCGCACCATAACGCTGTATGCCGTCCTCAAAGATACGCACCAGAACCGGGTTGATCTCCAGCGGTACTGCGGCACGCTCCGCTACTTGCTGAAAAAGTGAGATGTCTTTCATTACGAGGTCCATAGTGAAGTTGATGTCCCGACTGCCATTGAGTATGACCTGGCTTTCGGTTTCATGGACAAATGAGTTGCCCGACGATATGCGGATGGCTTCATAAGTCGTGTTGAGATCCAAGCCGAGTTTCTTGGCCGTTGCCAACGCTTCGCACAGCGTCACTAGATTGGCCGTTGCCAGATAATTGGTCATGACCTTGAGAACCGATGCCGAACCCAGCAGACCGGTATATAAAATGCGCCGGCCCAAAGTTGCCAAGACCTCGAATGCGCGCTCGAAAGTCTTGCGCTCGCAGCCGGCAAAAATTGAGATATTGCCAGTCGCCGCACGGTGACAGCCGCCGGATACCGGACAGTCAATCGGTTCGCCGCCGCGGTCTGCTACCTTTGCGCCCAAGCGCATGACCTCAGCTGAGTCGGTTGTGCTCATCTCAGCCCAGATCGTACCCGGACGAAATCCAGCGAGCACACCATCAGCCAGTTCCATCACCTGCGAGCAAATTTCCGGACTTGGCAGGCAGGTGATAACCATGTCCACCACCTCGGTGAGCTGTTTTGCCGAATCAGCCCACTTCGCTCCGGCTTCAAGCAACGGCCGGGCAATCTCTTGATCCAAGTCACGAACCGTCAAATCGTAAGCATTTCGCTGCAGTGTCAGTGCCAGTTTGCTGCCGACATTGCCCAAGCCAATAAAACCAATTTTCATTTGTTACCTCCGTTTGAATCATACCGAATTCAAGTCACGAAACCGCAGGGCAGAGACGCTGCTCAGCAGCCGCCTTTACTGTAGTGATTGACTGATGGTCTCCGCCAGCATCTCGGCCGCATCAGAAAAAATCCAACGTGTACCCGATCGGATTTCACGCGCCAGCAAGTTGACAGAATTGACGAATCCAGTTCCCCACGGCATACCCATCTGCTGCATTTCACGTCGCATATTCTGGTTCAGCAGCAGATAGTGTCCTGTAAAACCGCCAAACCCGCCCTTTTTGAACTGATCAAACATGGCGTGGGTATTCATGGTCGCAATGGGCAACAGTGACGCTGGCGGATAGCCTTGAATCGTACGCAGACTCTGAGCGTCAAGGGACATCAGATGAAAATTCTCGCACGGCTCCAATCCCGCAAGACATTCGGCAAGTATGCGAGTCCGCATCGAATCGTCTACGGGGGCTTTCAGCTCAATCATCATATGCAATTGACCAGCGCATTGTTCCACCACCTGCTCAAGCCGCGGCACCAGCGGGCACGCTGTGCTGAGTTCTGCAAAATCAACACGCGCCACCTCAACGGCAAACTGACCGAGCAAGCGCGCTGTGTCCGGGTCGTGAATCACAACCGGCACATCGTCACGGGTCCACTGCACATCGAACTCCACACCCCAGATGCCCGCTTGCCTGGCGGCCTCGAAAGCTGGCAGTGTATTCTCATGAATGCTCGCGCCGCTGTCATGCAAGCCGCGATGCGCAACCAGCTTGCAACGGTTTGCCTCACCGTGAGTCAGCTTGGCCCGCGGCCACCATTTGAACAAAAAATCGCTTGATACCGAAGCGATGTCAGTCCAACTTTCAATGCGGTTCGGCATAGCCTACAACAGTGATGTATCTGGGTCAGGCATCATTTGCATGTTTGCGGCCCCGCGCAGTGCCAGCCGACTCACTGATCTGCCAGAGGGGTCGGGTACATCAATATCTCATGCATGTCAACTCTTGGATGCTGATCGACCGCAAACAGAATCGTTTCCGCCACATCTTCGACTTCCATCGCCTCGGCGCGCGGCTCAGGAAAAATTTCGGTATTGGTCACGCCTGGCTCAATCACAGTAACCCGTACTCCAGAACCGCGGAGCTCCTCGCGGATGTTGTAGGCCATTCCAGTAATTGCCCATTTGGTGGCGCCATACATGGAGCCGGCGATCGGCCGTCTGCCCGCCGCCGAACCCAAAAGCAGCAAATGTCCTTGCGTTCGCTTCAATGCGGTCAAACCGGACCGGACCGTCAACGCAGCGCCATACACATTGGTCATCACCATCTCTTTCCAGCGTTCCGGTGAGCCGTCGGCGAAGCCGCCATCCGGGTGATAGATGCCGGCATTGGCCAGAATCACATCAATTTGACCGAAATGGTCGATTGCCCGACCGGCCATTTCCTGCTGATCGTCCCAATTGGTCACATCGCATTGAACCGCAAGGGCTGTTTCTCCACCGCCAAGCTGTTTCGCGAGCGCTTCCAGCCGATCTATACGGCGCGCCGCCAGTACCACACGAAACCCGCGACGAACGGCGCTGCGCGCCACCGCAGCGCCGATACCGCTTGAGGCACCGGTGACCAAAAATACTTTATCTTTGTTTGTTACCATTCGCAAAACCATTGAACTGTCATATGCGAGAGAATGCTGACCGGTTCCGACTCGAACTCAATCTGGAATGATTGCATCATGTTCTCAGTCGGCCTGCTGAGACTCGGTCCAAATCAACTGTCCATTCAATGCTGGACGTGATTATTCAAAACCGTTTGAGTCATTCGCAGCGACAATTGCATCATCAAAACCTGCACCGAGAAAAACCGGCAAGTCAATATCTGTAGAGGCTTTTCCATTGGCTTGAGCCCTTGGTGTGAATGGACCTGCGAGGGGGTGAAAATTTTCTTTACCCCGCAGTGCCTCCCCGAACGGCGTGTAATGGCGGTAGTAGCCGCAGCGGCGCAGGCAGCGGCCTCGCCCAGGTGGTTCGAACAGCCCGAAAGGGTTGCATCGAGCCAGCCGTTTCGGTTAACATACCGCTCGCAGCTCAGCGAAGTCTTATGCAGCATCTGCATGGCCGCGCTGCCGCTTGGATTTTGGGTTCGCGCCGGTCTTGGCCGGTGCATGGGATGCATCGTCTTTGGCGACTGCTGCATAGTGAATCAAGCGCCGTGTCTTCGTGTACAAGCTGGAAGCATGGCGTTTTTTCTTTGGCAAAAGCATAAGGGGGCCGCCGGACTGTGATTCGGACAGAAAACGGCTTTTAAATCCGTTTTCTTTCCCGGTCTATTCTAACAGGGAAACTTTTTTACTGTGGTAAAAATCAGCGGTTTGCCACTGATTTATTCTGGTTTTTTAACACCGGTGGTGGGGCCAGATGGGACAGAAAGTGTATCCGGCCGCCACGCAGCTGCTGGTCACCGCTGACGGCTGCGGAAGCATGAGATCCAGCGCCTGGCCGATGAGCTGGAACTGCGTATCTCAGTGTGCCACTTGCCGCCGGGCACGAGCACGTGGAACCAGATCGAGCATCGCATGTTTGCGCAGATCACGCAGAACATGGCACGGGCGCCCGCTGCGCACACGGGCCTGAGAATCGAGGCGGCGCTCGACGGCGGCGAGCATCCTAAGTTGAAGAGCTTCAATCAGAGCTTGAAGGTTTGCATCAGATTCAGAACAGAATGTTCCGAGTCCCTCCGATCGAATGGATAGAAATACGCCTCAACCAGCTCTCACAGTTACTTGAACAAAACATCACTCAATCGGCTTTGAAGTTGAGAGAAGTGCTTGAACCAATTACGCCTGGACCACAGTATCTGGGCATAGGCAAGCCGTACCAAATTGCTCACTGGACACTCGCGCGATAATGAACTCAAACTTCAAACAAAACGAATTGGACAAGATCAATAACCTACTCAAGTTTCGGGGTTCAAATGGCCTGATTTCAGCCGCCAGCGGACGCATCCAGACCGTGCTCATGCTGAATGATCCGCGGTTCCAGCTGCAAGGCCTCGGCAAAAAACATCTCCAGCTGCCGGTCAACCGCCGCCATCACCGCCTGCGCCTGGCGGCGCCACTTCATGCGGTTGCAATCCAATCTGGATCGCGAATACCCAGATTATATCAGAAATGAGGATTTATTATTCATATAAAACAAAGTATTAAGTTGTTACTTCGGTCGTTTTTGAACCCCGAAACTTGAGTAACCTATATTCTATCAACGCTCTTTTATGATTAACCCCGTGGCTTCGCCAAATCACACCAAACCAACATTTCATCAAGAAGCTCCGAGGTTGGATAGTCTTGGATATCTTGGTCTGAAAACCCTTTCTCGCGTTGTCGCTTATGGTGCCATTCTCGAAAATCTTCGTACTCTGCCAGAACCAAACTTGCTGAAACCTTGGAAATATCGGAAATATTGGTAGTCAACCAGTTTCGCACTTTCCTTACAGCTGATTGATAATCGCCATCGTGCGCCTCTATGTCGCTGCCTGATAAGTCAGATATCGCCGCCTTCAAACGATAGGGCTTTTCATCAAGTATCAGAATCGCCTTGTTCGAATATGGTTGTCCACCGTATCTTTGACACCCAAAATCCATTCCAAGCTCAAAAGGCATATTGAGACGGAATAACTCTTCCGCTTCACTTGCCTGACATCGACTAAGGTCATGAATTGACAATTTGGAAGCTTGGATAAGTTCGCAAATTTTATTGATTCGAGGTTCAGCAGCATTGCTTTGCTCTGTCGCGATACGCGGCTTAAACCCAAATTGAACGAGGCAGAAAAGAACCGCCTGCATAATGGGTGCATAATCAGAATCGAACGGACAATTTACAAAGACATTGCGGCTAAAGTCAGGGGCAACCAAATTTCAATCAGCCTTTTTGGGGAAACGGATCGTTTTCATAGGAATCATGCTCGCGAATTCGACCATCGCGCCCGTGGATGTAAAGATTTGTTTTTTGATTTCGAGCGAACTCACGCGCGACATCTATAGCTTCTTTCTGAGTGCCATACTTTCGAGTCACTCGATCAGAGCCCGTCTTGCGCACTGCCCATTTGTCGCCTCTGGGAACGACATGCTGACTTTTTCTATTCATTATCTGTGGCCACCTTCAAATTCCTGAATTTACCTATTTCCAGCGTTGCAAATGAATGCTAAACAAAGTGTATGCGGAGCTTTGATTCCCTGTAAAAGTTGGTTGCCAATTCAAATGATGGTATACGACCTGAGTGGTCAACCACCCTTATAGAGTGAAACATTGTGTTAGCAAGTCCAAGATAGACAACCATGGATGAAATAGAATTAATCAAACTCGTCGTTGTCATTCTGTTCCCTATGCCAATCGACAGCCTGCAGATCTTTGACTCTCTCGCGAAAAACATCGTTAAAACTCGTGATTTTATCAATGAACCATGCCTGATAATCAGGCCATTTTGATTCGTCGTCCAAGTCCAGTCCATCATTGAATGGGGCTTATATACTTAACTTGACGCATGCAAAATAGATCCATATATCGCTGAATATTAGAATTAATTTTCCAAATCACTCGATATTTTTCTTTATTTGAAAATTAATCGGCTGCTATTTGAGTTTTGTCAAGTTGAGTATATAAGCACCCATTGAATAGCACAATTCGAGATGTATTCTTTTGGGGCAGTTCCATCCATTGCAGATTCTGTCCAATTGATTTCTCGATTGCATCCTTTTGTCGATGGAGAAGGTGGAAGTGGGGCTTAGCTTCATTTCCGCTAAGATTAATTTCAACTCCCATCCGATTTTGTCTTGAGTTGATCGTCGCAGAAATATTAAAACCTGTTCGTCCTATCCCATAGGTAGTCCAATGTTGAGGACGCGGTTCTTTAGACCTGATTGAACTATTCCTACTCTCAAATGCAGATTTCAGTGCAGTCCAAAAACGGATTTGCGCTTCCTCTAATCTAGTCAGAGTGCCACCCCTGATTTGCCTAGCGTACTGGTTGACAGACCGACTCCAGTTGTTAGGTTTAGAAACAATATTGAACTTGGGAGCAGGTGAACTGCCATCAATTTGCCAGAGCTCAATTTCAAGTCCAAAAAACCGGAAGCGGTCGTCAGTAATATCATTCAGCCAGTCAAGTGTAGCGCGATGCTCATCGGTGAACATCGCCGCCACCCAGACAATCGTAACAGCATGAAGGCTCGCAGCATACGTGAGCAACTGGCCAAGATGAATATGATCCGTACGTTCCAACTGATTCTCAACAAGAACCCAACTTCCACTATCGGTGTCTTTGCAAAGAATATCTGCTCGGAAAGGACCGACATTCTTTTCCTGAGCTTCGACTTCTAGTTCCATCGCGATGGTCTCTCCGAGAATGCGAACATTTTCCTCTTCGGCAAGCCATGGCGTAAAGTCAGAAGATTCAGAAGCTCAAATCTCTCTCAGGTTGACTTTCTTCAAGGTGCCGAGCTTATCTTGATTCAATTTACACTCTCTCGAATACGTTCACAATTTGTCTTCCCAGTTGAAATATTCCGTCCAATCATCTCCTGCAATACAGTCTTTCGCTAAAGTTGGATCAATTGCATCCAATCGCTTTCCATTAAGCAAAGCATCTACAAAAGCCTCGCCGTATGGTGAAATGCCAATCAAAAAACTACCTAATTACCACTTATCCTAAGTCATATTTATGGCAGAGCAGGCTGATTGCAGCTCATTGATATGAAAAAATAATAAAATCGGCTCCACGGCAGAGAAACCCGTGCCAGACGAAAAGCTCATCGGGACCAGGACTGGCGAAACGATTCCGAGGCTGGGTTCCATTTTTCAGATCCTTGCTGATCAAGCATTTAAGTCGGGTCGGCAGCTCTCAAAATATGCTTATCATTAGTAGTAATTAGGAAAAACTATTTTCAAATTGCTTTTTGAATTTGAAACAGCCATTATTCATATTTACATTGATTTGCGTTTTTCCTGAGGGGAGATCAATCTCAAAAATAAAGAGAATACCATCTTTTATGGCAGAAGATAGAAAGATGTCCGCGCCTGCCCCCAAGCAAAATAACTTTTCTTTTCAAGATGTGTTCAAATACTCTTCTTTCGAAGTCGTTATATCGACTGTTCGTTATTTTTAGATTCTCTTTATATTGCCGTAATGCTCTCTTGCTAATCTCCCCCTTTTCCTGTCTTGTGTGGCAATTTTCGCATAATAAAATTAGATTTTCTCGTGAATGGTCTTCTGTTTTGGCCCAAGGTTCGATATGAGCAATCTCAAGTGATGTGGTGGTCCTGCAGGTGGGGATACTACACCGATGACCTGCTTCGACAAAAACTGCTTCCTTGGTAGCTGATGGAATTGCGGGTCGACTAGTCATCCGAAACTCTCTCCTCCTATAGGAGGCCAAATATTCATTCTGGTTTGTTTCATCAGTATTTTTGAAATTCTTAATCCAACTCTCGCTTACACTGTTACACTGTGCCAACTTGACAAATTCGTCTTTATCTAATTATGAATCCTCTAAGGATACTAAACTATGCGTTAGCAACGCTAGCCTCTCCTGAGCATCTTCTTTTCTCGCACTTGCCTCTTCTATCTGATCGCACAAGCCCCTGAGGCCATCAACTTTTTTGACGATACGGCGTTGCTCAGCGAGCGGCGGGAGAGGGAATGTCAATAACGCAAAATCAGAATCATTGATCGCAGGATATGCTTGTCCACGTTGGTGTGCTTGGACAAGTTCAACAAAAAAAGAACTGCGAAGCACTATCCATGCATATCGCGAAACAACCAAATCATGTCCGTTTAGAACTGCGAATGCTGTACTAACGATGGGACTTGGATTGAAGTCTTTGTCTAAAACAGCGATGTTCAACAAATACGGTCGTACGCAAGAATAGATTACATCCCCTCGCTGTGCTATCTTTCTAGCGCGACTCGGTGCATTGCGGCTGGATAATATTTTCGGGGTGACGATTCTGCCAAGTTCTTTATCAATTGCTGTTACGTCGATGTAGGTAAATTTGGAATCAGGCACTTTCTGACCACGGTCAGTAAATATTTCTCGAACCCGAGTCCAGCACCACGTTTCGGGAAGCAGGTAGGGGGACTTATCGACGGGTGGCAATACTTTGAATTTCCTAATTTCGCCGTGATCAACCATCTCTTGCTTCTTTACTGCAATGCGTTTCAGCAGTTCCGATGCCGGCTCATCATCCGGATCCTGCTCCACCAGCCTCCCGCGTACGGCCAGATCAAGAATCGTTTGCCTCAGATGCCTGATCTGATCGGCATTGACGGCAAGCGACTTGAAATTGTCAATGACAAATCCGGCATGGCTGCGAAACTCCTCTGCCGAGCTGTCCGCCTCGGTCAGCCGCCTCATGCAGGAGACTGTCAGCTTTTCCCGGGTCGACTCCCTTCTCTTGCGCGCTTTTTCAATCTGATCGCACAGAGCCATGAGCTCATCGACTTTCGCGACAATTCGATGTTGCTCTGCGAGAGGCGGAACGCTGAGTGGTAATTTGTAGGCATCGGATCGGCTCAACCCTGGCTTAACACCCTTTGCAAGTTTTTCTAGCCGCAAACCCTTAAGGGACCAGTACAAGTAGTCTTCATCGAAATAACTCGGAGTAAAAATATAGTACGCCACATCTGTTACCCAAGCTGGACCACAGCTTTTGTTGATCGCTCCTGCTGAACCCTTTCGACCAACAATGATCGATCGAGAATTAAACAGGGCCGTCTCACAGTAACCGACTATTCCATTTGAACCGTAAACTGGAACAGGACCATTCTCCAAACACTCGCTAATTTTTTTACCTTTCCCGTACTTAAATTCCAGCAACACTCCAGTATCAGATACTAGCCAGGCTTTATTCTGTTTGCATTCTTCGACTCGTCCATCTTCTAACAGTTCTGGATCAGGATTATCCAGCTGATTTTGCTCAACTAATTTCCCTCCAACCGCCAGATCAAGCACAAATCGCCGCATGCGGTCCGCCGCATCCGGAGCATCCTTGACCCGGTCATAGACTTCTAGAAACTGCTCTGCATTCATCTCAGCAGCGACGCCGCCAGAGCGTCCCTCAACTCAGACTGCAGGCTCGCCACCTCGGCCTCCGCCGTGTCAAGCGCCCTCAGCAGAGATTCAGGGTCGCCCAAACCCGCCTTCTTGGCATTCGGGTTCTTGATGTCAAGGTTGAAGCCGCGTTCCTTGATCTCCTCAATTCCCACCCTCCATGCGCAGCCCCCTTCGACCCTGCCCTCACGCTTTTGTCCGCCCCACCACTCCATGCACTCGGAAAGATGCTCCAGCCTGATCGGCTTTGTCATTGAATAGTGCTTCTGCCCTTCCGGCACCGAGTGCTCCCAGTACCAGGTTTCCCTGGTCGGCTCGCCTTTTTCGAAAAACAGGAGATTCGTACCGATAGAGGCATACGGCTTGAACACCGAATTCGGCAGGCGCACAATCGTGTGCAGGCTGCACTCCTCAAGAAGATGCTCCTTGAGCCGGGTTTTCACGCCCTCGCCGAAAAGGCTCCCATCAGGCAGAATGACAGCGGCGCGCCCGCCCGGCTTGAGAATGCGGATGATCAGGGCAAGAAACAGATCCGCAGTCTCTCGGGTTCGCAAATGCCTGGGATAATTGGCCTCGATGCCGGCTTCCTCCTGTCCGCCGAACGGCGGATTCGTCAGCACAATATATACACGATCCGAGCTTCCCCATGAGACATAGGGGCGAGCCAAGGTATTGTCATGACGAACAAAAGACGGATCCTCAATGCCATGCAGAAGCATATTGGTCACCGCGAGCATGTGTGGCAGATGCTTCTTCTCTACAGCACGAAGTGATTCCTGCATTCCTATCTCATCCTCCGGGCGCTTGACGTATTGTTCCCGCATATGCCGGATCGCGCAGGTCAGAAACCCGCCGGTCCCGCAGGCCGGATCCAGAAGGGTCTCGCCAGGCTTCGGATCGATCATTTGGGTCATAAACGAGGTGACTCCTCTAGGAGTGTAATACTCTCCCGCTTTTCCTGCAGACTGGAGGTCGTTCAGAAACTGCTCGTACATCTCCCCGAAATGCCGGCGCTCCGCCAGATCATTGAAATTGATGCTGTTGATCCTGTTGATCAGCTGGCGCATCAACTGCCCCGACTTCATGTAGTTGTTGGCATTCCGGAAGACGCCTCGCACCACCTTCGCGCGCTTGTCGCCGGCGCTCGGGATGGATTTCAGCGAGGGAAACAGATCGTCGGTGACGAACGACAGCAGATCATCGCCCGTCATGCCTTCAGGATCAGCGGCCCAATTGCGCCACTGAAAGCGGTCTGGGATCGGCGATCTGTAATGGCCGGACAGCAGCTCCAGTTCCTGATCCTGGTCGTCGATGATCTTCAGGAAGAACATCCAGCACAGCTGGTCAATGCGCTGCGCGTCTCCGTCGACTCCGACATCCGGCCACATTATTTTCTGCAGCGACCTGATCGTTGTCCGCATTGACATGATTCAGGCCGCCTCCCTGTACAGCTCATGCTGGATCTCATGCACAGCCTGCTCGAAAGCGCGCCGGTCGCCGAACGCGCGAATCAGCTCCACCGGCGTGCCAAGCTCGCTCAGCGGCGGTATCCTGAGAATATTTGCGTCATCCATGGTCAAGATGCCCTCATCAGCATACTTGTCGAGCAGCGCATCCAGCACCGCCCTGGCTTTGCCGGCATACTTGCCGAGCACGTCCCGCCCCTTCACTTTTTCAGCCCGCTCCCTGCGAGTGAGAGGCTCGATATCGAAAACGATATGGCAGATCAGATCGAACGGATCCAGCTCGCTGGCGATCTCTCGCGCAACCGATTCCATCGGAAAACCCTCGCTTTCCATCTCGTCAAGCACGGTCTGCTTGCGCTCTGCCTCATTCCACCGCCGCAGAAAGTCATCCAGGCTGGCGAACTGCCTGCGCAAGTTCTTTCGCGTGAAATCTCGCAGCGACTCGGTAATCAGCCTGCCGTCGCTGTCAAGATATTTGACGCGTTCAGCGACTATGGACACCTCAACACCGTCGACATAGTATTTTTCTCTCCGGCCCGGAGAGTCTACCGGATCAAAAGGCGAGCTAGGGCCAGTGATGCCGTCTCTGTCAGGGGTCTCGAGCCGGTCAGGGCCATCAATATCCTCAGTGTCGGGCGGATCAATCGGATCGCCCTCCCCCGGCTCGTACACCTGCACTGGCTCGCCATCAAATTCCGGATCCGCAAAATGGCGGGTCGCACCGCGAAAGTCAATAATCGTGAAGTAGAACTTCTGCGCATCCTCATGAATCCGAGTGCCGCGGCCGACAATCTGCTTGAACTCGGTCATCGACCCGACCATGCGATCAAGCACGATCAGCCGGCAGGTCTGCGCATCGACACCAGTTGAGAGCAGCCGAGATGTGGTGACCAGTACCGGATGCCTGGATTCGGGATCAATGAAATTTCCAAGCTCGGCCTGGCCTTCCGTATCTTCCCCGGTAATGCGCATGACATACCGCCGATTCTCGCCGACCATATCCGAATTCTCGTTGACCAACGCCTGGCGCATGCGCGACGCATGCTCCTGATCGACGCAGAAGACGATTGACTTCTGCCAGCGGTCGCCCGTTTCCTTGAGAAACTGCGTGACCTTTTGCGCCGCAAGCCTCGTTCTGTCATCAATGACCACAGTGCGGTCGAAGTCCGAGACACAGTACTCTCGATCCTCTATCTCGCGGCCGTGACGGTCGAGTGCGCCTGCCTCCGGGCGGTATCCATCGACATCCCGGTCGATGTGCACTCTGACCACCTTGTACGGCGCCAAAAACCCATCGCTGATTCCCTGCTTCAGCGAATAGGTGAATACCGGTTCCCCGAAATAGGCGGCATTCGATGCATACTCTGTCTCTCTCGGTGTGGCTGTCAGCCCGATCTGGGCCGCTGAGGAGAAGTATTCGAGAATCTCCCGCCAGGCTGAGTCATCCGCAGCACTGCCGCGATGACACTCGTCAACGACAATCAGATCGAAGAAGTCCTTTGATAATTCCCGATATATTTTTCGACTTTCTTCTGGACCGGTAATTGCCTGGTAAAGGCTCAGGTAAATTTCGTATGATGTATCAATCGTTCGTGGTCTTTCGCGCGAGATCGTTCCGGCTGTCGTGGAAAGCTTGGCCATAGCGCCGCCGAATGCTCGGAAGTCGTTCACCATTGTCTGGTCAACCAGGATATTGCGGTCCGCCAAAAAGAGAATGCGCTTCTTCTTTCCCGCCTTCCATAATCTCCAGATGATCTGGAAGGCGGTGTAGGTCTTGCCGGTTCCGGTGGCCATGACCAGCAGAATGCGCTTTCTGCCGCTGGCGATGGACTCGATCACCGCATTGATCGCGCTGATCTGATAGTAACGGGGAGTGCGGTCGCTGTCATCGTCATGATAATCCTGCAGTACGGCCGCTTCCTGCTCCTCGCTATAGCCCCTCCAGATTCGATAGCGGCTCCACAACTCGCCTGGAGAGGGAAATTCATTGAGAGCAAGAGATGCCTCCCGGACTTCTGCATCGCCGGTGGCATCGTGAAACACGAAGCCGTCGCCGTTGGAAGAAAACGCGAACGGCACATTCAGCGCGGCTGCATATTCCAATGCCTGCTGCATGCCGTCGCCGACACTGTGCCTGTTGTCCTTGGCCTCAACTATGGCGATCGGGATATTCGGCCTGATGCACAAGACATAGTCAGCCTTTTTGCCCGCGCCCCGCGAAAAGAGCTTGCCGCGAACGATGATCCGGCCTTTTGTGAAGTAAAACTCTTCGCGAACCTGCGACGCTTCCCATCCTGACCGGTACAGCGCCGGCGTAATATAGCGGGTTCGTATTTCAGCTTCAGTGAGACTTTTTTTATCGATAGCGTTCAATTTAGCAGTGAGCTTGGAATGCTTTATCTGAAATCAGCGACTTCACTTGAAGCTTAAATCAAGTACGTGTTTGCTATTCTTATGCGGGCAGTGATTTCAGAGGTTTAAAGCTCGTCATTACATGTTCAGTTTTTGCGTCTTCCTCAGAAAATTTCCTCAAACAAACAAACTCGTATTGCTTTCCGACTGTCAATCCATTTAATTGGTTCCCATTTTCTTCCACGACACCAGTCAGAATGCTTCCATCACTGATGAATAATCCCCAAGTTTTCCTCTCTCGATTGATGCGCTCTACTTCACCAACAAGCGTGACTTTTTCGATTGCTGGTTTTGAGCGATTTTTTCTGGTTGTAATATATTTTTGGATTTGGTTCGAAGACATGCTCCTGCACCTTGGTTTTTCAAAACTTGGTTCTGCCCAAGCGTAGCTCAAGTTTGTATTGTTCTTGTTCAGGAGGTTCAGCAGACTGTCAAAACATTCCGTGGTTTTGTGGAGTTTGGACACAAGCAAATGCTTATGAACGCTTGCGGCATTGGTGAATAACCGGTCAACTATATTGAGTGCCAAAGCCAATTCAGAATTCACACCTAGCAAGTCTTTTGGTTTGGAAGATTCAAGCAAAATGCGAAACGAGCCAGAGGCTGCTGGAATTACGACATCCATTTCAGTGAGCTGTTTTATTTCTCTATCTGTTGGAGAATCATTTTTTTTTTGTTTTCTAACTTCGTCACGGTATGCTTGACGAACCAGTGATTGGAAACGTGTTAGCAATTCCGACAATGTAGTGGCGCGAATACGATATCCTGTTTCGGTTTCTGGAGGTTCCGTAACAATTTCCACAACCAAATTGTCTCTGGCACGCGCTTCTGAAATGAGTGGATTGATTGCTGGACTGTCATGCAAGAAAAAATTTTTATCAGGCAAATGATCGAACTGAAGCAAATCACCCGGCTGTAGATGTATTGCGACTGAACCATCTTCATTCATATCAGATGAAGTCAAATACCATCCATACCGGCTGGATTCGACTAGCAATGAGCGCAAATCCACTTCTCCTATACGAAATTTACGCAGTTTTTCCAACTCCGTTCCGACTACCAAATATTGAGAATCCGTTCCATTATCTTCCACCGCTACGGCAAGATAATGTCCTCCTATTCGGTCTCTGGCCTCAAAAATTTGGGGACCATCGTATTCAAAAAGAGTTGATTTGTACCAAATTTCCAACATTTAGCTTTCAATATAACAACTTGCCAGGATGTCGTAATCAGCGAATGGCCACCATGTATAGTGATACGAATTAGTTCCGGTTTGCTGAATCTTCCCCGCACCGCTTTTCAATGCCACACGACAAACCCTATGCTTGCGGAATTTAGGTAATTTTTTTGCTTTTTCAGAGGCGATTTTTGTCGTGTGAACTGAAAGCCCCAATGCCCGGCACTCGGAAACTCCTCTAAACTCAGCGGATGGTTTTTGAGCGCGTTGCGATTTGAAATCGTCATTCGTCGGAGGCACCTGCTGCACCAGTCTGTAGACTGACCGTTCATTAACGACACACTCAGCCTCCTCAGGTGGACAGTCAGCGGGAAGATGTTCGCGATATTTCATCTGCTGCTTTACGGCAGTAATCAAACTCCAGCTTATTGCCGGGTGAAACTCTTGCAGAACAGTGCGCTGGTATAGATCAAGCCGTCACCAGGTAAAAGTGTTCAATAACAATTCAAAGACAGTCTAAGGGTGGATCTGGAAGGACTGTGGTCAAACTTTATATGAGTTATGTTTTTGTATTAGTTTACGTTCTGATTTTTCAGCTTCTAGCCACTAAATAAATCTTGAATTTGATAAATAGGATCATATACATTGATACGCAATTAACCCTGTGGTTTCGATCGCAGGGTGCGGGACTTCCTTGTGAAGCTCCGGCTTTTTTCAAAAGAATAAAAAATTCTCATACATATCTACATTGACGGATTCAATGTATTTTACGGGTCACTGAAAAACACCCCCCCCCGTACAAATGGCTTGATCTTTCGGGATTGTTTCATGATTTCTTGCCGTCTGGTCATAATATCATTAATTCCGATCTTGACTCACCTCAAATTCAATTTTTTGTTTGTGCAGTACAGCCCAATGAACTGGCGGGCCGGGGAAGACAGCAGTCGAACTTCTTTGAAGCAACAAATTGAAATCAAACTCTGTTAGTCGACCATAGCTTCACAGCCTTTTTACCTTCGCCCCGTGCAGCGAGCTTGCCGCGAACGATGATCCGGCCTTTTTGTGAAGTAAAACTCTTCGCGAACCTGCGACGCTTCCCATCCTGACCGGTACAGCGCCGGCGTAATATAGCGGGTTCGTATTTCAGCTTCAGTGAGAATTTTTTTATTCACTTGTTGATCACATACTTGAAATAACACAGAAGATGCCAATCTTCCCTCGGCATAGTGAAATGGATCATACTCCTTCAAAGTCTTGAGCGATTCACAGCGATAATTTCATCAAAACCTCTACCGAAAAAACTGGTGAGCCATGATCCGCTTCTTTTGTCAAATTATCATTGTGATTCGCTGGTAAAATTGAAGACAATTCCAAGCAAAATACGAGTTCGACAGCATTGAGTCGCATCCGGCAGAATGCTCGAATCTCAAAGTCAATATATCGTTTTGAACTGTCCGTATATTGATTACTTTTTGAGGATTTTAGCGAACGAGCTTCATTGATTCAGATATGCAATACTTTGCGGCTGGTCTGCGAAAATTGGTCACTGGAAGCACTGATAGCTTCACTGGAGATGATTGCGGCAACTGTGCTTCGGATGTGAATTGCTTGCTTGAGTCAAAATTCTTTGCTAATACCGCCGCTTTCTAATTCACTGCCTCTAAATGGATGTCCTGATCTGACAGACTGTTCTGAAATCGCTGTAAATCCTTCTTTCATCTTCGGCCAAGCCAATATGAAGCGTTTCAAAATAAACCCACTTTATTGATGCAAAAAATTCATCTCATTGTAATTTTTGCGACTGAAGCGCATAAAAACCAACTGTATGCTGGAGCAATGCAAAGTCGTCTTTCGAATGCTTTTCCGCCTGCTGCAAATCATTTCGTTTGTGAATTCGTGCCATGCCCACAAATGTAACGGCCGACTACAAAAAAGCCGAGCAGGCGTTTCGAGAGGCGCGTGAACCTGCAGATCGGCTCAAATGCCTGAAAGAAATGCTTCGCACCATACCGAAGCATAAAGGCACCGAGCACCTGCAGCGGGACATCAAAACCCGCATGAAACTGCTCAATGATGAGCTTGCAGGACCGAAAAAAGGCGGCGCAAGGACCGGGCCTTCATACTCTGTTCGACCTGAGGGAGCGGCTCAGATTGCACTGCTCGGCCCGCCGAATGCAGGCAAATCGCAGCTGCACCAGACACTGACCGGCGCACGATCGGAGGTGGGACCTTACCCATTCACCACCCAGCTGCCGCAGCCCGGCATGATTCCATTTGAAGACATTCACATACAGCTTATTGATTTGCCGCCGATCTCACGCGATTATTGCGAGCCGTGGATCGCAAATTCACTGCAAAGCGCTCATGCCGGCATCATTGTCATTGACCTGTCGAATCCAGCCTGCACCGAACACATTGCGCAGGTATGCGAGCAGCTGAAAAATCGTAAAATCAATGTCGTCGATCGGTTTGGAAATGTTGAGCCTGATGCGACGCACCCAGATGATGACTTTTTTGATCCGTTTCAGATCAACTTGCCAGCTCTCGTCGCAGCTAACAAGTCTGATCTGACCGGCGGCCCCGGTGAGCTTGAGGCTTTCAATGAACTGGTGCAAAATACCTTTCAGTCTCTGGCTGTCTCCGCGCTGACCGGAGAGAATCTGAGCGCACTGACACGCCGCATTTTCGAGCTGCTGAGAATCGTGCGCGTGTATACAAAATCACCGGGCAAGCCGGCTGATACCGACAGACCATTCACTTTGCTGCACGGCGGCACGGTCTATGATGTTGCACAGCAGGTGCACAAAGATATTGCCAGCGCTTTCAGTTTTGCTAAAGTATGGGGCACCAAGGTCTATGACGGACAGCAGGTCGGGCCAAACCATGTTCTGAACGACTTGGATATTGTTGAATTGCACGTCAAGTAATTCGGGCGGCTGTCGAAGTGGTCAAAAAAAGGAAACTGAACCCTCAGGAGCGAAAGATCGTATCGGTGGTCGGTGCGGCGCACTTCTACTCGCACTTCTATTTCCTCGTGCTGCCGCTGATGTTCCCCATCCTGTACGAAGTATACGGCATCGGCTACACCGAGCTCGGCATCGGCTACGCTGTGTTCAGCGCCACCACTGCGTTTCTGCAAGCCCCTGTCGGCTTTATGGTGGATCGCTATGGCGCGAGATTCATCCTGATTGTCGCAGTCGCAGTGGAGTCTTTGGTCCTGATCGCGTTTGGCATCTTCCAGACTTATGCCTCCTACCTGATTCTGATGACGATTGCCGGTGCAGCCAATTCAGTCTACCATCCATGCGATTACTCAATTCTGACGCGATCGGTGGAGCGTGCCAGTCTCGGCCGTGCCTTTTCGATCCACACCTTCTGCGGACAAATGGGCGCTGTTACCGCCCCGCTGGTCGTGGTGCTGATCACCGCCGGCCTCGAATGGCACTATGCAATCATGCTGTGCGGGTGCCTCGGCTTCGCTATCACCGGCTGTCTCATCTGGGGATTCAAGACTGTCCAGATTCCGCCAGCCGAGCGGGACCAGGACAGTGCCGCACCGGCCGGGCGATCTTTGCGGCTGCTATTGAGCAAGCCGGTTCTGCTGGGCTGGCTCTTTTTCATGGGCTATGCGATGAGCAGCACCGGACTATATGATTTTTCTGTTTCTGCATTTACCGAAATCTACGCTTCAACTCTGGCGCAAGCGGGTTTCGTCATCTGGCTGTTCTTGATTACGGATGCCATCGGCATCCTCTCGGCTGGCGCGCTCTCGCATCGCTGGCAACGGCATGAAACCGTTGTTTGCGTCTGTTTTGTCATTATTGCCGCGCTGATGTTTCTGATCACTTTCGTACCGATGTCCTTGATCGTGCTTTCGGTGCCCATGGCAGTTGCCGGATTCTTTTACGGGTTTATCGCGCCATCGCGGGATGTCATTATTGCCGGTTTGGCACCCGCCAAAGATATGGGGAAAGTTTTTGGCACCATCACAACCGGATTCAATGCTGGCGGCATCGTCGGCCCGCCTCTGTTTGGTTTTTTGCTCGATTCGGGCGATCCCTATTCAATTTTCTGGGGCGCTGGCGTCATCTGCATTGCGACCGTGTTCACGATCTCGCGAACGCCTGCGCGGGGCAGCAATGCCCAAGCGACCCGGCAGCGGCATAAATCTGCATAATCATGCAATCACCTGCACCCGCCTGCGCGACACAGGCAGTTTCGCTGCTGAAAAACTGCGGTGTAGAAATCATTTTCGGCATTCCCGGTGTTCATACTGTAGAGCTTTATCGCGGCATTGCCATGGCAAAGATGCGCCATATCACACCGCGGCACGAGCAGGCGGCAGCTTTCATGGCAGACGGATATGCCCGCGCAACTGGCAAAATCGGCGTGTGCTGCCTGATTACCGGTCCAGGCCTGACCAACGCGGCCACGGCATTGGCGCAATCCTATTCTGACTCGATCCCAGTACTGGCTTTGTCGAGCGTCAATACGACTGCAAGTTTGGGCCGGGGGCTGGGCAAGCTGCATGAACTGCCAAATCAGCGGCTTCTCGCATCGCAGTTCTGTGCCTTTAGCAGCACCATTACAGATGCCGAATCCGTTCCTGACGTGTTCGCGCGAGCCTTTGCCGTTTTCGGTGCAGCCAGACCCCAGCCGGTACATATTGAGTTTCCGCTGGACCTGATGAATCAGCCCGTGCGCTGGAGGCCCGACCCAATCCGTATGGCACAATCGCCTAAAGCGGCTGCGCACCTGATCGATCAGGCCAAAAGACTGCTGCTCGATTCTGATCAAAATGCCTTTATCTTTGGCGGCGGATGCAAGCATGCCAGTGCGGAAGCAACTGAACTGGTGGATTATTTCAACGCCCCCGCGGTCACAACTTTTGCCGGCAAAGGGGTGATCGCCAGCGCTCATCCACTGAGTCTGGGCGCAAACCTGCTGCATCCGCCGGTACTGGACTACCTAAAGCAGGCGCAGACTGTGCTGGCTGTCGGCACACACCTTTCTGAGACAGATATCTGGTGCCGTGACGGCCGCATTGAATTCGATGGCCGCTTGATTCGCATTGACATTGATTCAAATCAGATCCACAAAAATGCGCCTGCGGAACTTGGCCTGATCGGGGACTCGCGTTTAATTTTGCGCGATTTGCTGCAGTCGCTGTCAAGCGCTGATTTCCAAAAACGCCCCGACCGCAGAGAACAAGCTGGCGCTGTTCGACAGCTGATCGAAAAAACCCACGCACATTGGTATGCCGATACCGGACAATGTGCCGAAGTGTGGAACATCATTCGCAATGCGCTGCCAGATGACGGCATCGTCACCGCTGACTCGACCAAACTGGTCTACAGCGGCAATTTTTGCTATCCGTGCGACCAGCCGCGCACCTATCTGACCTCAACAACCGGATACGGCACACTGGGCTATGCACTGCCGGCCGCCATCGGCGCTCAATTTGGCAAGCCGCAAAGTCCAGTTGTCTGTGTGGCCGGCGATGGAGGCTTGATGTTCACGATTCAGGAACTTGCGACCGCAGCCGAGCATCGTCTTCCGATCGTGATCGTGCTGTGGAATAACGGCGGATATGGGATCATCCGCGATACACTTCAAGAATCAGGGGTCGCGCACGCGGGTTTTGATGTGCCGCCGCCCGACTTTCTCACGGTCGCCAGGGGGTTTGGCTGCCATGCCGCACACATTGAGCGACTCGACGAGCTGCAGTCTCAGCTGGAGGCGGGCTTTGAGCGCGACAAGCCGACTTTACTGGAAATCAAGCCGGAGGATTGGGTCTGAAACCCCATCAATAAAGCTCTCAGCTTTAGTTACGTCTTAAAAAAATCGGTACGTCTTGGCAGACGCACCGATTTTTATCATATAGCCCCCTTACTCGTCAAGCCAGACAAATTCTGGATACTCCGATGCACCGAGGTTGCCGAGCGGATTGGACGGCATCCCGTGAACATTGTCACGGATAGCGTCCAAGACATTCAGGTGCATTGGGATGATCATGCCGCTCTCATGATGCGTCAGCGTCTGCATTTCACAATACATCGCATGCCGCTTGTCGGTATCCAATTCCGCCAGCGACAGTTTCAGAAGCTCACCCATGCGCGGGTTATCCCAATAGCTGTCATTCCATGGCGCACCCGGAGCCAGCGCCACTGAAAGCATCGCGTTTGCATTGGGACGCATGCTCCAGCTCGTTACGTTCATCGGCTCCACTCGCCATACTGCGCTCCAATAGCCGTCACTCGGGACCTTCTTGATTTGCAAGTCAAACCCGATTTTTGCGAGATTCGCTTGCATCAGCAGGCAAACCTCCTCAATGCCGGCGCCGACAGGCGCCACATGCACAGTGGCCGTGTCAATCCCGGATTGATTCAGATGGAATTTCGCCTTGTCTGGATCAAACTCGCGAATCGGCAGCTCATGGCAGTGATCAGCGCCATAAGCGGCATTGATCGGCTGATCATTGCCAATCGAGCCGTGCCCTTTGAGAATGCGCTTCACGATCCGATCCCGGTCCTGGATATACTGCATCCCCTTGACAAAATCGCCATTGTTGCCAGGTGCGGTATTCTTCAGGGCGCAGATGCCATTCCAAGCACCCGTCGGAATCGAAATCATTGAGACCCCAGGCGCTGCCTCAACCTGTGCAATGGATCGCGGCTCAATCTCAGCGGCCATGTGAATGTCACCGGTCACCACCGCATTCACGCGGGCCAGCGGGTCTGTAATCGCAAAAATCTCAATCGCATCCAGCGGTGCAGGCGCGCGCCAGTAGTTTTCATTGCGCACACTCAATGAGCGAATCCCAGCGCTGAAATCCTCCAGCACAAACGGGCCGGTGCCGATGCCATCGCCAGCCGAGCCATTTTTGATGACTTTCAGCCCATAGAGTCCGCCAAGCAGAATGGGCAGGTCTGAATTGGGCGTGCTGAGTTCTGCTTTCACCTCATGGGGACCTGTTTTGGTCCACTGCTTGATGAAGCTCAGCGTTTCCTTTTGCGACGAAGTCGAATCATCCGCAATATGCCGATTCATGCTCCAGACCACATCATCCGCTGTCATCGGCGTGCCGTCATGAAAACTGACATCTTTGCGCAGCTGAAAGACCCATTCCGTCGCATCGGCGCTGGCGCCCCACGATTCAGCCAATTCCGGCTGCGGCGCCAGTTGATCATCAAGCTGACACAGCGCATTGTAATGCGCCCGACCCCGTGCGTAGTCGATCGCTGAGGTAAACAGATTGGGGTCCAGCGTGTCGGCCGGGCCATGTACGGCCACCGCGGCTCTGAGAGTTCCCCCCGATTTGGGGGTTGACGCAACCGCCTGCTGACCGCTGAGAAGCAGATTACAGGCCCCGGCCATGGTTACGCCCGTTGCCGCCATCAGCCGCAGCGCATCACGCCGGCTAAAACCGGTTCGAACTGCACACTCTACACGAGACTTGTCAGTCCCGTCCAGGTGCTCAAACCTGATTTGATCAGGTACTACCTTCTTGGTGCTGCCTTCCATCACAATTCTCCATCGTTATAAATGCATGAGGTGGCGGTGCAATGCCTTTGCAGTCGATTCTCACGACGAAAGCATCGTTTCCCGCACACTTGTGAGGACGGTCAAACAAACTGAGCGACATCTCGCGTGCGCACTGAACGCACGCACAAACGCCTCATTTTTTGAAATGCCGTCGCCGGCTATTTTAATGGATAAGCCAGACTGAGGCGGTTTCGATCTTTGCGATACGTTTTGAAAAGTGACGGGATTCGAGCCTGCCAGACAACATCTTCAGGCTGTGCTAAAGTTCCAATTCAACCCAGTAAGGGCGATGATCCGAGCCTTTCG
This sequence comes from Arenicellales bacterium, assembly GCA_965200545.1. Classification (GTDB taxonomy): domain Bacteria; phylum Pseudomonadota; class Gammaproteobacteria; order Arenicellales; family JAJDZL01; genus JAJDZL01. Next base: position 184,423 of record CBDAUJ010000005.1, read on the forward strand.
CGTCCGTATCGACCCAAGCTCGCAAGACCTTTGAAGCCAATTGCGTATATACGAAACAGTAATCAATCCGCAGCGGGCGGCCCGGCAGCCGGCCGGGCGGATCATGCTGCCAAGTTTCCGCATCGCCGACTGTTTCCTGCGCAACCCGCCAGCTGTCTACAAAACTGCCCGCATTGACTCCATAGCCATAAACTGGATCCGGAGGCCCCAGAAGACGGCAGTACTCAGCGCTGTCATCGGTAAAATTGAAATCGCCGAGCAGGATTGCGTGTGCCGGGACGGGTGTCAGCGGCTCGCCGTTGTACCAATCCATCAGCGCCAGATTCTCAGCCTCGCCGGGGTAATGCGATGCGGACGCATGCGTCATGACCTGTCCGCAGCGCTCAATCATCGCATGGGTGTCATTGAGCGCGTCGATCTGCACAAGCCGCTCGGCAGCTGAGGCGGCTGATAGATGAGTCGTGTAGACGCGCAGCGGTGCGCCGGGCGCATCGACAACACACTCCAGTGCGCCGGTTGCCATGCCCAGCACCGAATAGGTCGGCAGCTGCGGCAGCAAGATTGGGCGCACTGAAAGGAGCGGCCATTTGGACAGCAGCATCATCCCGAATTGGCGGCGCCGATTGATCACGCTGCCGTCTGCATCCCGGTCGCTGGCATCCACATCAAAAGGCGGAAAGTAGGTCCAGTAATGATCGTTGAGAAGTTTGCCGATGTCCTCAGGCTGATCGGTCATGTCGCTACGGCGCCAGTGTCGATCCACTTCCTGCAAAGCGATGATGTCTGCATCCGCGACCGAATATGCGATGCGCGCCAAATCAATGGTGTGATCCAGTCCCAATCCATATCGAATATTGTAGGTCACGATTTTCATGATGATGATCGCTGTCTCAGAACCGAATTCACTGCCGGACAAAACCGCATCTCACGCTTGCGGCATCGTATGCGCCGCACCCAGGCAGCTGAGCTTACTCAACAACCCGATAGCAAGGAGGTCCCCAATTCGTCTGCGGATTGCGCAGCATCAGATCAAGCACGATTGGCAGCAGCATCGCCAGGATATTCTTCGCATCCTTGATCTGCTCGCGATTGACCGAGCTTCGCCAAGTTGCAGAGCCATGAAAAATCTGATTTCTAAGCACATACAGCCGATCAAACAGCAGCTGCAGAATCATGCATGAATTTCCGCTCTGCAGAGCCTGCAGGCCGATTTCCTGAGCTTTCTGAAAGCGTGTTTCCCAGTGAACCTCACCCGCACAGCCATTGAGATGATTCCAAAATGGCTGATAGACATATTTGTTTCGCAGCAGATTGCGGATCGGGCTTGAAAAAGTTTTCCACAATGCGTCGTAAATCTGATTGTCACAGTCAAGATGGGCAATTTTCTCACAGAACATTTTGCACGCATCTCTTTCGCTTTCAAAATAATCGGCCGGCTCCTGTTTCTCCCGCGCGTACAGGGCATTGAATGACAGCCAGAAAAAAATAAACTGGGAGTCATCGTCGTCTTGCTGCTTGTAGGCGCGGCGCAGCCAGCTCAAAGACCGATGCAGGCGCAGTGCGGTATCGTCAGGAAGCGAGTCTTCGACTTGTTGTTTGCGCTCAATCAACGCTTCCAAAGTCAGTTCATCCATTTTACTCTACGTGCCAGAAAACACCTTGATAGGGAGTCGCGAAACCTTGCATCCCTGACAGATTCTGTCTGCCAGAGCGCACTTGCTGTTCGCAGCGCGCCCGCAGACGCATATGATCATCGCGCCGGTCCCACCCCCTGTGCGGGTGCGGAGCCGACTTTTACTGCGCATTCAATTTCGTCAAACATCATTTTCGTTTTGCCAGGGTGCGGGCATCATCACAAAGGCATGTGGCATGTTTTCGCTCATGACAGCACTGCTGCCAGCGATCACATCGTTCCGTCTACTTTCAGCCGCTCATGCATAATGGGGCTGGTAGTCGTAAATTGCAATCGCTGCTTGATCTCAGGATACAAATAGTGCTGTACGCCAAAAGCCGCCATTGCCGCTTCATGAAACCCGCTCAAGATCAACTTTTTCTTCCCGGCATAGCTGGCAATGTCGCCGATCGCAAAAATGCCCGGAACACTGGTCTGACTGTCGGAAGTGTTGACCGCGATGGTTTTTTTGTCAATCTGCAGTCCCCATTCCGCGATCGGACCCAGATTCGGCGCCAGTCCATAAAACACCAGGATCTCATCAAATTCGATGTCGACTTGATTCTGATTGTCACCGAATCCCATCACATTAATTCCAGCCAGATCACCGCCCCGCTCAATGAGGCCGCTGATGCGACCGATATGGTATGACAGCCTGCTGCTGTCTGCATCCGCCAATTGCTTCATTTTGGCAACTGAGGCCGGCTGGGCGCGGAACTCTTCGCGCCGATGCACCAAAACCACCTCTTTGGCGATGCCGTGCAATTCCAAGGTCCAGTCCAATGCTGAATCGCCGCCGCCGAGAATGACAACTTTCTGGTCCCGATACCGTTCCTTGTCGGCCACGAAGTAGTTCAGATTCTGGCCCTGATGCCTGGCGGCGCCCGGGGTGCGCAACGGACGCGGATCGAACGACCCCAAACCGCCTGCGATAACGATTGAACCTGTATCGAATGCGGTCCCGTCGGCTGTAGCCAAGTCGAAGCGACCATCCTCACGTTTAGCAACCTGGATGACTGCGGCACCGAAAAAATACTGCGGCTCGAACGGTGATGCCTGCTGCACCAGCTTATCGATCAGCTCCTGAGCGCCGACAATCGGATAAGCCGGGATATCGTAAATCGGCTTGTCCGCATACAGCGCGGAGCACTGGCCGCCGGGGCCTTTCAAAGAGTCTACGATGCAGCATTCAATACCCAGCAGACCGAGTTCGAAAATCTGGAAAAGTCCGCAAGGACCGGCTCCGATAATTACAGATTCTGTCTTTATTGTCATCGTTGAATTCAATCCAGCATGTCAAAAGATAATCAAATTAGGCCCTTGCGATACTGTATCTGCGCCTTGCCATCGATGTCCAGCCACCCAGAGCAGATGCCATTGATTTCAGAGTAAGAGCCTTTTGGATAACTCACCTCAGGGCTGGCAGGGCCAGGGCCACTGCGACGGACAGGCCATTGCCCGCACTACTGCCTATCCGCCTTTTTCTGTGTCTCGAAACCGCCCCTGTACAACCCGATCGATCACAATCGCACAGAACAGAATTGCCACACCGGCCAATATTCCCTGCCCCTTGGCAGCATACTGCAACGCCACCAGAACATCATAGCCTAAGCCCTTGGCATCAATCAGCGCCGCAATCACAACCAGCGACAGGCACATCATAATGGTCTGATTCACACCCTGCATGATACTCGGTGTCGCCAGCGGCACTTCAATGCCACGCAGAATCTGCATGTCAGTTGCGCCAAAGGCTCGCGCCGCCTCTACCACATCCTGCGGCACTTCTTTCAGACCCAGTGTCGTCAAGCGTACAATCGGCGGCAGCCCAAAAATCATCGAGGCAAGAATGCCCGGCGGCTTGCCAGTCCCAAAAAATGCAATGATCGGAATCAGGTAGACGAATGACGGCATGGTCTGCATCAAGTCAAGAACGGGCCGCGCAAAATTGTACGCCCGTCGGCTTCGGGCAAACCAGACACCCAAGGGTATGCCAATTGATATGCACAGAAACGATGCGGTACCGAGCAGTGCAACGGTCGCCATGCTCTCTTGCCAATATCCCAAAACAGCGATATAGACCAGCGAAGCCAAAGTGAAAATAGCAACTCTAGGTCCGGCAGCACGATACGCGAAAACCAGTATGACAGCCATCACGACAGGCCATGGAGTGCCAATCAATAAGGTTTCGACACCGTCAAGAATAATGCGAATGCCGCGGGATATCCCGAAAAACAAAAACGCGAAGTTTCGTGATGCCCAATCAAAGTACTGATCAATCCAGCCGGCCAAAGCCAGATAAAACGTGTTGTCGATCGGAAATTCAGCGATCAGGTCGGGCGGGTCGCCAGAGGTAAACTGAATCAAGGTGACAACGTAAACAAAGCTGACAATACCCAGACCTAGAAGACCGGACATCCAGCTCAATCCAGAGCGGATAGTCGCATCAGTCCGCCAGCGCGTATAGTGCCTTTCGTACGCAATGTTAGCCGCCAGTCCCTCAAACAGTTTGACAATCGCCAGCAGGACAATGCCGACGATCAGCAGTCGCTGTTTGCCTGCCTGCGCCTGCTCGCCTTCCGCGATCGCCTTGTCACGCGCTGCCGCAAGACTGTCCGCGCGTTTCTGGAATGACTCGGCGCCTTGCTCGTCGCCGCTTGCCGTGGCTTTATCGACCCTTTCGATCATTCTTTCGTAGTTGGTCTGGAGACGGTCGGCACGGGTGAACTTGTCGGAGCCCAAGTCGCCCCAAAGACCTTGACCGATCATAACAATCACGACCAGTTCCAGCACCGAGAAGATCCAGAACAATCCCCACAGACCGCGTGCGGTGGCCCACAGCGGTCCAAAAGCGGCTGCACCTAAATTGAATGTCCAGCAATAGCCGGAACTCGATTTCTGGATCCGCTTGAACTCTGCAGCGTAGTATTCCCCTTTCGTACCGGTAAATTCGTGCACTGATTCAGTGATATCCACATCCGGGAAATGGCTGGATGCGCTTTGGCCTGCAGTCGCTTCCATCTAACGCTCCTCCTGGCGCTGAAATCTGCCTTGCACGATTCGGTCCAGCATCATGGCACAGAACAGGATTGCGAGACCTGCCAGAATTCCCTGGCCTTTGGCGACATACTGAAGCGCAATCAGCACTTCCTGCCCCAGTCCCTTGGCTCCAATCAGTGAGGCGATCACGACCATAGACAGGCTCATCAGAATCGTCTGATTGACACCGGTCATAATGGCCGGACGCGCCAGCGGCAGCTCAACACCTGTCAATACCTGTCTTGGCGTTGCACCGAAAGCGGTCGCAGCTTCCTTGACCATCGGCGACACCTGCCGCATGCCCAAAGCGGTGAGCCGTATGACAGGCGGCATTGCGAAAATAATGGTCGCAATGACCCCCGGCACTCGTCCCGTGCCGAAAAACGCAATAATCGGGATCAGGTACACAAAGGGCGGAATAGTCTGCATCAGATCCAAGATTGGACGCGCGGCCGTGTAAGCGCGCTCGCTTCTGGAAAACCAGATGCCCAGCGGAATACCCATGGCGATGCAAAAAGCCGATGCAGTGCCTACCATGACGATACTGATCATGCTGGCTTCCCATAATCCCATCAATCCGATGTAGAACAGCGCCGCGGCGGTAAAAATAGCCACACGAATGCCGGCCACACGCCAGGCAACCAGAACCAGAAGCAGAGCCACGACCGGCCAGGGCGCATCAACCAGCGCCAGCTCAATCGCATCAAGCACACTTTGGGTTGCCAAAACAATCGCATCGAAAAAATTCTCGCCCATGTCTGCTGTCCGGTCAAACCACCCGTCGAGCCACAAAGAGGTGGCGCTGAAAACATCCGGATTGGATGGAACATCGACAGTCCAGGGCACTGGAGCGGAGACGGTAAAACGATACAGCGTGACAGGCACAATTCCGAGCAGCAAAGCCGCTGCATAGCTCACTCTTTTCCAGCAGAAACCCGTTAGGATTTTCGAGTTGACTCGCCATGCGCTGTACTGGAGCTCATACAGCCGGTTGGCATAACGCCCCTGTATGAAGCGCAGCAGCCCCAGCAGCACCACACCGGCCAGCAGATAAATCCACCAAGTCGCCCCGAGCGTTTCCGCTTCAAGCATCGCGGCTTGCGCCGCTTCTTGGAGATTGTGAGCGATTTGCAGCGCCGGCTCAATATCGTCACCGTCGCCGGCATCAATCGCTGCCTGCGTTCTGATCTCATCGGCACGGCTGAGAAAATTGGCCGCCTCAGCTCTTTTTTCGGCACCCAAATCGCCCCACAGGCCCTTGCCGATCTGCACCAGCGCAACCATCTCTGCGATGGTGAACAGCCAGAAAATGGTCCAAAGGCCGCGCCCAGCGCTCCAGATCGGACCCAAGACTGCTGCAGCCATATTCCATGGGTTGACCGATTCAGTCGAATTTTGGATTTCGGAGAACGTGCGAACGTAATAATCGCTCTCAGAACCGGAAAATTCCCGTATCGAATCGGTCAGATCCAGATCCGGAATTTCCTCAAGAACTTCAGACATCTATTTTCCTCCTTTTATGCCTTGAAGCAATCGATCCTTGGAGACCACGCCAACCACCTCGCCTTTCTCATTGGTCGTAACAATGGGCTGCGTGGTTGTCACTGCGACATCGACCAGATGGTCGAGGTCAACATCTTCAGACACCTTGGGCGACTGGCTCAAGTCCTCGCCGCTCGCCGGAACGTAGTCGCTCACTGGAACCTGAATCGTATGGGCGAAGATCAGCTTCAGCTTGGATATGTTCTGGACAAAATCCCGAACGTAATCATCAGCCGGATTGGTAACAATATCTTCCGGTGTTCCGATTTGCACGATTTTGCCGTCTTTCATGATGGCAATTCGGGTGCCCAGACGGATCGCCTCATCAAGATCATGCGTGATGAATAAAGTTGTCTTGTGCAGCTGTTCGGACAGCGCCATAAACTGGTCCTGCAGCTGGCGGCGGATCAGCGGGTCCAGAGCGCTGAACGGCTCATCCATCAGCAGCACATCCGGATCGCATGCGAGCGCCCGGGCCAGACCGACCCTTTGCTGCATGCCGCCGGACAGCTCCCGCGGAAACCGGTCCTCATAACCCTCCAAGCCGACCAGGCCCAAGGCATGCTGCGACACATTCCACCGGCGAGACTTGGATTCTCCGCGTATCTCAAGCGGATAGCCCACATTGTCCCGTACCGAGCGATGCGGCAGCAGCGCCATATGCTGGAACACCATTCCAATTTTCTTGGCCCGAATCTCGCGCAACGCCGAAGGCGACAGCTTCATGACATCCTCGCCGAGCAACCAGATCTCTCCTGAGGTCGGCTCAATCAATCGGTTGACATGACGCACGAGTGTCGACTTGCCGCTGCCGGACAGGCCCATGATGCAGAAAATCTCGCCGCGGCGCACGTTGAAACTGACATCAGCAATGCCAACAACCGCGCCAAAACGCTCCAGTACCTCTGCCTTTCCAAGGCCCTCGGACTTGACCGCCGCCATCGCCTCAGCATCTCGGCTGCCAAAAATCTTCCAGGCGCTTTTTAATTCAATAACGACATCATCTTGCATGTCGAACCGCATTCCAATATTTAAGTTCTCATAAAAATAGGCAAGGCGCAATGCTTATCTTGCATTGCGCCTTACCTGCTCATCCAATGGTGAGATGCTGAATAATCAATTCAGACATTGCAATATCAATTATTTCAGCCACTCATCAATCGTGTCACCGTTGGCATCCACCCACTCGCGCGCCAGGTCCGGCGAGGATTTCCCTTCCACAATCTTGGCATACACCATCTCTGCGACCTGATCAGAAGTCAGATTGACTTTGCTCAGGATGGAAGCAGCCTCAGGATGCGTCTCTTCCAGAGACTTGGCATAGTGAATGTGCAGCATCGCGACTTTCCAGGCGACACCGGCAGAAGAATCCTCCAGCCAGTTCGGATTGTCGGTCGGCTGATGAATAATCCACTTGTCTGGATCGTACTCAGGCTCCTCAAGCATGACCAAGTCGTAAAGCTGAAACATGTGATGCGGCGTGTAGCAGAAAAACACGAACGGCTTTTCTTGCTGAATCGCGGCATCCAGATTGGACAAAGCGAGTGTCTCATCCATCTCTTGCAGGTCGAGAGTCTGATCGTAGCCATAGCTCTTGGCGCGGATCTGCTCAATCTTGGTTGACGCCCAGCCGGCTGCGCCGATCCATATCTCGCCCTTGCCATCCCCGTTCGAATCGAACTGATTTGCGATTTCAGGCTTGGAAAGATCAGTGATGGACTTCACCCCCAAGGTATCCGCTGTATGCTTGGTTACACACATCGCTTGGATTCCAGGCACACCATTCGGATTCATGGCAACCGAACTTTTGTCCATGACATATGTATCATGCAGATTCTGCTGATTGGGCAGCCAGACTTCCGGATGAACATGCATATCGCCTTTATCCATGGCTTCGAAGACTACTGCATTGTTGCCATTCTGAATTTCAACTTCCAGACCCAGATTGTCTTCCAGGACCGCCTTGAGAATGTACCCCGTGGCATCCACAGACGGCCAATTGGGGACTCCGATTACGATATCTGCCGCTTTTGCTGAGCTGGCCATAAGCAGCAGCGCAGAAAACATCACAGCAGTTATTTTATTTGTGACTTTCATAGATTACTCCCTTGTATAAGCACAACGTTATCTTTTCAGTGGACTCGCGACATTCGGATCTAAATCACAACCGCCGCGCATTTGGGCTATTGTAGCAAACTGATTTGTCTTTGTTCGTGCAATCACTTTTTCCGAAATTGCTATCTCGCTGAATTTCCTTGGTCCAAGTATATACACCTTGCACTGTCTAAGGCGTTAATTCCTCGGGGTTTGGCCCGCAGCGCTGCATGATGCAGCAGAACAGTCGTGAGACAATTTCTCGCTGAGCGCCGGGGGCGCGGTACTCAAGCCAATTCAGATCAGCGGCTTGATTTAGCGGCTCAGGCGCTTTCTTCTCAGTGCCTGTGTCAGACAATGAATGCCGCCGCCGCCGAGAGTGAACATTGATAAATCCAACACAGTCACGTCGAATCCGAGCGCGCGCAGCTTGGCAATCGCATCCGGTGCGCCTTGCATGCCAATGAGCTTTTCGTTGCCCACCGAAATCAGATTCACCCCTAAGTTTCTCGCTTCAGCAAACTCAACATCAACAATTTCGAAACTTCGCTGCAAGATCCAATCCACCAGCCATGGCTCCATGGCATCCTTGCAGGCCAGAAGCAATTTGTCAGCCACAGGCACGACCAAGCCGTCCATATGCACAAATTCTCTGGAAATCGGCGCGGTTACCGCTTCCCAGCCTTCGTCTCTCACAAACTGCGCGACTTGTTCAGCGCCAGCCTGTTCAGATCTTTCGCCGCAATAGCCGATCAGCACCAGACCCGGTTCGAGAATGACGAAATCGCCGCCCTCAAAGTGACCAGCGGAAGCATACTTCCAGATTGGAATGTCGCTATCCTGGTAGAACTTGATTGCCGATACGTAATCCGCGCGCCGGCACTTCACCTGCATGTGACAAATCAAGCTGCCCCAGGGGGTCATGGCGGAACTGTCTCGTGCGAAAAAGTTTCGATGCAAGACCTCATCCGCTTCGAGGTAGTGACACTTTACATTGTGGTCCAAAAGCGTCTGCACCATGTCTGCATGCTGGCGCTGCGCCAGCTGCAGATCGAACTTGACGCCGGTTCGCATCGCATTGTCCATTGTGCGCCGAATCAGCGGTCCGGCATCCAGCCAGCGGTAATACTTTGGCGTGCCGAGCAAAACATCGCTGAGCTCAGCGTGATCATTGTCGATTCCCCAGTAATCATGCGCGAATTCGGTCGGTGCCGCACCGTCAGGATTTGGTCCCATCATTCAATTTCCTCAACCTGAAAGCAGAAAAGAGTTTGGTTGTTTTTGGCGCATTCGGCCAGTCAACATTAAACCTGAAAATTCGAAGCTGAAATCACTTTTTGATTGCCTGTTTCGCGCCTGCGACCTTATTCGTCTGGCAACGTCTGATAGTAGCCGTTGTGCGAAATGACACGGACCGGCGTACTATACAAATCGCTGAGAAAATGATCAGTCAGCATTTGACTTTTGTCACCGGATGCAACCACTTTCCCGCGATTCAGCAACACCACAAGCGAAACCTCCGGAGGGATTTCATGAATATGATGTGTGACAAGGACAATCTGCTTGCCCTGCTTCATTAGATTTCGAATGCAGCGCAGGTAAAAGTGCGTGGCCTGCAGGTCCAGGCCGCTTGTCGGCTCATCTAAAATCAGTGTGTCCGGGTCGCCGACCAAGACACGAGCGAGCAGAAACCGCCGCTGCTCGCCGGTCGACATGCAGGTGAACAGCTTGTCGCGCAAGGAACTGATTTGCAGATCAGCCATCACCTGATCAGCTCTTTCGATTTGCCGCGGGGCAAAATTTTGGTGGTCATAGATGCCCACGCTTGAGAAATACCCTGACAATACAACCTCCAAACCTGTTGCATAGCCTAGATAACGATTCTGCAAGTCTTGGGATACAAATCCCAGCCTGCGGCGCAGCTCCCAGACATTCCAGCTGGTTCGGCCCAATATTCGAACCCAAGATTGATCGTCAGCAACCGGATGGAGTTCTTTCATCAATACTTTGAGCAAGGTGGACTTGCCGGCGCCGTTCGGGCCCAAAACGGCAACATTGCGAGCAACTGGAAGCGCAAGAGAGAAGCCGTCAAAAATCTTGGCAGCTCCACGGTAAACTGTGGTGTTGTGCATATCGATCAGAGGGTGTGTCATCCGCAGTCCCGCCTCACCGACTTGTTCGTCTTGATGCATTGCATGGGGTTCGCCAGTGCGTGAATTTGAGAAATCAGATAGTGTCTGTCAAAAAAACGGAATGAGCTGATAATTCTGTATAGTATGATTTATTATCAACGACATAAAAGTTATCAGCGGCATAAAATAGTTTTACAGGACTGCGAATGGGCGGCGCAGGTCACAGCCTAAGTCCACCAATTATAGGAAACCACTCATTTAGACCGAATTCGCCCGGCTGTTGTCCTGGACGCTGGATTTTTCATGCTGTGGAGCGATTTTCCCCCGCTGACGGCGCATCTTCCTCAAAAAAGGTTTCTGGATCTCTGGAATAAATTATTTCGCAGGCAGGCTCAGGTCGTAAAATAGGAGTTTTCCAGCAGACCTAAATTAGCATTATTATTGTGGAAGCAGGGGCGAAAGTTCAGCGCCCTGCCTGTATGCAGTCTCGCGGCTCAAGCTTGTCGGCTCTTTTTCTCGCCGTGAAGTTTTTGGAAGTTTTTGATTTAGAAGCTGAACAGTTTCCATCTGAATTTAAAGCATATTGACCCATCATGGCGCTCCTGATCACTGACGAATGCATCAATTGCGATGTTTGCGAGCCTGAGTGCCCGAACGAAGCGATCTACATGGGTCCGGAAATTTACGCCATCGACCCGAAACTATGCACCGAATGTGTCGGTCATTTTGAAACGCAACAGTGTGTGGAGGTCTGCCCGGTCGAATGCATCATCGGCGACCCGGACTGCGCCGAAACCGAATTGGAGCTGCTTGAGAAATACAGAAAAATCATCGCTGATCGGGAATGAGACCACGCGCATTCAGCGCTGGCACCGCTTGCAGTAGAAGGTCGACCGCTGGCCGATGATCACCCGTGCAATCGGCTCCCCGCAGCGCCGGCACGGCTGACCCGCGCGGCCGTAGACTGACAGTTGCGGTCTGAAATAACCGGGCTCACCTGATTCATTGACAAAGTCCTGCAGGGTGGTGCCGCCGGCGACCAGGGCATCATGGAGGGTTTGCTTGATGCACAGGGCAAGCTTCCGATAGCGCGGCAGCGAAATGCGCCGCGCGGCGCGGGTCGGATGAATGCCCGCACGGAACAGCGCTTCTGACGCGTATATGTTGCCCACGCCCACAACAATCTGACTGTTCATGATGAAGTTCTTTACCGCGACGCTGCGCGTTCGGGACTGACGGTAGAGATAAAAGCCGTCAAATTCCGCGTTCAGCGGTTCGGGCCCCAAGCGCGCGAGCAGGTGAAATTCGCACACCGCCCCCGCAATCCAGAGCATACAGCCAAATTTTCGCGGGTCGCGCAGGCGCAGGCGGCGCTGCCAGTCAAATTCAATATCGACATGGTCATGCGGACCCGGCGGCGTCGCGGCAGAAACAATCCGCAGGCTGCCCGACATGCCAAGATGAATCAGTACGTGTCCGACACCGGCATTAATCAGAATATATTTGCCCCTTCGCGTTACCGCGACTGCTTTTTGGCCGACGAGCAGCTGGCACAAATCACGCGGCACCGGCCAGCGCAATTTCGCATTTCGCACAATGACATCGGTTACAGTTCGCTGCACAATGCCAGGGGCAATGCCACGTACTGTTGTTTCTACTTCGGGCAGCTCAGGCATTGTTTAAAATTGGGGAAGTATTAAGAATGTTGCCCAAAAATTAAGAATATTTTTAATTTTATGGTATAATTTTCTTATCGAAAACTTAAAGGATTATAGCCATGAATGAAGGCAAACAAAAAATCAGTATGCACCAGTTTTTCAAAAAGTTTCCTGACAGTGAAACGGCTCGCAAGCAATTTGAGCAATGGCGCTGGGGCGATACAGTGCGATGCCCTCATTGCGACAGTGTCCGAATTTCTGAAGCAAATCAGAAAATGCCTTACCGCTGCAAAGATTGCAGAAAGCGTTTCAGTGTTCGTACCAATACAGTTATGGCGCATAGCAATTTAGATTTTCAGCAATGGATGCTGGCGGTTTATATTGCCACAGTTGGAATCAAGGGAACTGCGTCAACCAAACTGGCGGGTGATGTAGGCACTTCTCAGACTTCTGCATGGTATCTTGGTCACCGCATTAGAAAAGCGCTTGAACGCGACCAGTTCAAGATGGAAGGCCCTGTAGAGGTCGATGAGACTTATATCGGCGGCAAGCGAAAAAACATGTCCAACTCAAAACGCAAAGATTTAAAAGATGCAGGTCGCGGCGCAGTTGGCAAAACTGCCATTGTTGGAATGAAAGATCGAAAAACCAACCGGATCAGCGCATCGGTTGTTGAGAAAACTGACGCAGAGACCTTGCAGGGATTTGTGGCAGACAACGCCGATACAGATGCGAAAGTCTACACCGATGGCGCAACCGCTTATGACGGAATGCCTTTTGATCATGAATCCGTCAATCATTCTGTTTCTGAATATGTTCGCGAGATGGCGCACACCAACGGCATCGAGTCGTTCTGGGCATTGCTGAAACGCGGCTATCATGGAACACATCATCATATGAGCGCAAAGCATTTGCATCGATATGTCAATGAGTTTGCCGGTCGTCACGCAATTCGCAAAATAGATACTGTTGACGCAATGGCAACAATCGCTAAAGGCATGATTGGAAAGCAGCTTCGGTTTGAGGATTTGGTCAAATGAAATATCCGCAATACAGCCCGGAAGAAATGGGCAGAATTATTGTTTTGAACAAAAACAAAAGAAAAGGAATTTATGAAGGTGAAGGCTATCGCTTTTATCATCAATCTGCATTTAAGATGCAGCAGTGCGCCGACAATTCCATTGCACTGACGATTACATCCCCGCCGTACTGGAATGCAATTGATTACGATGTTCATTCTGCCAAAGGAAATGAGGCATGGCATCGAAATCGAGAGTATTCCAGTTTTGGCAAGACTTTTGAGGATTATTTGAAAAACATTCAAAAAGTTTTCAAGAATGTTCTTCGAGTTACGATGAATGGCGGATTTTGCGCTATTGTTGTCGGCACAATTTTGAATAAAGGCAAGCATTATCCAATCCCTATGCAGATTACGCAAAGAATGCTGGATTTGGGATGGGAATTTCATCAAGATATTATTTGGAACAAAGTGACTGGCGGAGTAAAAAGGGCTGGCTGTTTTATCCAGAAGCCAAATCCAGGCTATTATTACCCGAACATCATGACTGAATACATTTTGATTTTCAGAAAATCTGGAGAGCCGCGAAGGGGGATGAAAAAAGCGCTTGATATTGATGATCTGTTCAAGCGCGATATTGCCAATAACATCTGGCATATTGCGCCAGTTCCGCCAAAAACTATTGATCACCCATGTCCTTACCCGCAAGAAATTGTAAGGCGGCTGTTGCTTCTGTATTCGCAAGAGGGCGATGAAATTCTTGATCCGTTTCTTGGAAGCGGGCAAACTGCGCTGGTTGCCCTGAAACATCATCGTCTTTGTGTCGGATACGATATTGAGGAGCGATATTTGAAATTGACAGAAGACAGAATTTCTTCTCCGCCGAAAGAAAGGAAATACAACTTGCTTCCGAAATTTGACAAGATTGCTGTTTCAGCATGAGCGATATATTCAATCCAAAACGGGAAATATCTAAGGTTGCAAGCGCAACCTATCATGCAGAAAGGCGTGTATTCAGTCGGCTTAAAAGCGATTGCTCAGATGATTCCAAGCAAGAATATGAATTAGCTATTGCAACGCTTGTTGAAAGATACAACACTACAATTTATGAAAACCGCTTTATTGTAGGCGGCGCAGTCGAGGTGTTTACATATGCTCTTTTGAGATCAGTAGGGATTGACTGCACTCTTTACGGCGATCAGGCAAAATCAGGCGATATATTGCTTCCGAATGATAAGAAATTATCTGTCAAAGGCACTTTTACTGGCGGTGTTTCTGATGTTCGGCTGCTGAACAAGCAGGGCGCAGGAATCAGAATCTGGGATACTGCAACCTTGTTTGTGGTATCGGGGATTGGAATTGTTTACGGGTCGCCGGATATGGTAAATCCAGAACATATCAAAGATATTTCTGATGCCGTTATTCTGAAGCGAAAAGGATTGAAGGAACTGTCTGACAACAGCAAAAATGTTTTTGATCTTGAAATATCTGAAAAGCCGCCAACTGAAATGACCGGTTTCAGCCACAAGGCAAGCACCGCTGTTGCCAAACAGATTTTGTTTGAGATGAAATCCACTAAACTTTTGAAATCAATAAATACTTCTTAATTTTTGGGCAACATTCTTAATACTTCCCTAAAATTGGATCGTTACCAGCCAATTGAATCAACTTTCTTCACATCTTGCGCTGCGCGTGCGCATCTATGACTGCATATAAAGTGACCAATCGGATATCGGGACGCGAGTTCGATGTTCACCGCCACGAAACGATATTAGACTCTATCCTCCGGGAAGGATTTGCAGTACCTTACAGTTGCCGCAACGGCACTTGCTCATCATGCAAATCGAAGCTTGTTTCCGGCCAGGTTGAGCATGACCAATACGATCGTGCGGCACTGACCGATGCAGAACTGGCGGCCGGTCAGATTCTGCTGTGCCGGGCGCATCCAAGCGAAGACATAGTTATTGAAGCCAGCGAAGTCGCCATTCCCGCCAGCGTCAATATTCAAACCCTGCCCGTGCGGGTCAAATCGCTCGCACTGCTCACTCACGATGTGATGGAAGTCAGGCTGCGGCTGCCGAAACAGGTCTCGTTCAGCTACATCCCCGGACAGTATATCGATGTGTTTATGCGTGACGGCAAAAGAAGGGGATTTTCAATCGCCAGTCCACCAGGCGGCGAGGAACTTGTCTTGCATGTGCGGCATGTGCCGAATGGCCGCTTTACAGGCCACATATTCCGATCCATAAAAGTCAATGATGTGCTGCGCTTCGAGGGGCCGCTCGGGACTTTTTTCCTGCGTCAAGAATCAGATCGTCCGATCATTATGGTGGCTGGCGGCACCGGCTTTGCGCCGCTCCAGGCCATGCTGGAACACGCGCTCGCCAGTCAATTCGAGCGGTCGATACATTTTTTCTGGGGCGTGCGCGCTGCGCGCGACCTCTACCAGCTCGATTTGATCGCCAAGTGGGGCCAACAGCGCCCCTCGCAGTTCAAGTTCACACCGGTACTGTCTGAGCGCACCGCTGATGATGGCTGGGACGGCGGGTCCGGATGGGTGCATGAAGCGGTGCTGCAGCACTATTCAGACCTGAGCGATTTTGAGGTGTATGCGAGCGGACCGCCACCGATGATCGACGCGATTCGGCATCAGTTTCCAGCCAGCGGCCTGGATCAAGACTGTCTCTACTTCGATTCGTTTGAGTTCTCTTCAGATTCGCTGTATCCAGCGCAGCAATAGCTGCCGCGCATCCGATACCTGTCTTTTTAGCGTTCTTCGCTTATGCCCGTCAATCCTTGTTTGCAGATCTGCAATGCCTCGTCCACTCGGCCCCGAGCTTCGAGCAGCTTGCCGAGCAGTTCAAAAGCCTCGCTGCCAGCGCCGCTGTCGATCGCTTTTTCGAACGACGATTGCGCAATGCCCCACAGTTCCAGCCGCTGGGCCAAGCGACCGACAGTCAGCATCAGATTGACATCGCCAGCGTGCGCTTGCGACCATTTGACTGCTGTGTCGTAGAGTTTCTGAGCATCCATTTCTCCGCCAATCAGGCCATACAGGCGGGCGAGCTTTGTACTCCAATGCTTGTCCAGCGTTTTGCGGATGATTTTTTCGGCCTCCTGATGCTTGTCAAAGGCGAGCAGCTGGCGCACATAAATGGACGTGACTTCAAGATCAAGCCGATTCCCATTCGAGGATTCATTCCACACGGCCATCAGTTCACTGGCCGATGCGGCATCGGCAAGCCGATCGCCGAGCAGCTGAGCCTCCAGGCACTCAAGTTCTGACGGCGAAAAGGCTTCGGTTTTCTTCAGGTGCGGCAACAGCTGCCGCAATGACCGCCACTGCCCGATCTGCCGGTAGGCGGCGCCCAAGGTTCGCAAAACGGTCGGATTGTTCGGCAACTTCGCGACCAGCGCACGAAGATCTTCCACCGCCTCGGCATACTCCTCGCGCTCGATTTTCAGCTTGGCATCGACCAGCACCACCGCGTGATCCTGATCCTTGCTCGCCGCCTTCGCCTGCTGCATATAGCGTTTACTTTTTGCCGTATCGTCATTTTGCTGACTGGCGTAGGCTGCCGCCAGGTAGCTGATCACCGGTTCCGGCAACTTTCTCGCTGCGCTGTCAAACTGCCGAATCGCCTTCGTCCATTCTCCGAGAATCAGATGCTGGAATGCCTGCGCGGTCGTGCGCTGGGTCTTCTGCTCCTGATACTGGCGATACGAGCGGCCCACTCGTCGGGGGATGCGCACCACCACCGCAAAAATTGCGATCAGCAGATAAACGGCGAGCAGGAGTACCGCAGAACCCGCGGCAAGAATTGCCAGCGAGGTCCCTACCTGCCAATCCGCCCATTGGACAAAGACATAACCTGGCTCGCCGATCACATGCACCGATGCAATTGAAACCAGCGCAACAGCGATGACGAACAGCAGCAGAAAACGCATGCGCTAGCGAATCGCCGGCGGCGATTTCAAAATTGCGCTGAGCAGCGCGGCTGAAGCATCAAGCTCGGGTGCGCTCAGCGTCACCGAAACTTTGCTTAAATCGCCAACGATGGCAGAGAATTTCTCAACTTGCGGTGAATTCGAGTCAAAGTGGTCGGCAAGGGTGTCTGCAATATAGGCAAGATTGCCTTTGTAAACAGCATCGGCACGCTGCAAGGCGGCAATCTGTGCGCCAAACAGCGCGGATTTGATACTGTCAGCCAAATGCGGTCTGGCATTTGGACTGAAAGGCAAAGACGCAGCGGGATCAACCCGCCTGATCGACACCAGCGATTTTAGATCTGCCGCAATTTCGCGGACTGCGCGCTGCAAATGCGACTCG
The DNA here is from genome assembly GCA_965200545.1 of Arenicellales bacterium. Classification (GTDB taxonomy): domain Bacteria; phylum Pseudomonadota; class Gammaproteobacteria; order Arenicellales; family JAJDZL01; genus JAJDZL01. The sequence goes on from CBDAUJ010000005.1 coordinate 201,905, forward strand.
TCTGCGGGCGGCAATGCGTCCGTCTCGGCCGCATCCGCCGAATCCAATAGGGCACGCGGCGCGGTGCGAAGCGGCAGTGCGTCGACACGCGCAGTCAACTCGAAAAGCAATGTTGCAATACGCGACAAGTCAACCGGCTCAAGCTGCTCAAGGGCCTCACGCTCGACCCTGACTTGATCAACAACATCAAGCAGGCGCGAATCAGGGATTTGCGCTAACTGATGCTCAGCAACTTGCCACATGCGCAAGGCGGCGCCAACATCACCTGAAACCTCGAGCCGCTGGCGGGCAATGAACAGCAGATACGCAATCTCTTCGATCTTCCAAGTTTCGGCAGCAGGCGAAGACGCACCAGTTTGCGCTGACACTGCGGCTGCGGCATCTGCAATCTTGCGATCAAGGCTCGCATCAAGCGCATCCACCCGCTGGCCAAAGTCATCAAGCGCATCGCGCTGCCGCATGTTGCGCTCGGTGTTGAGCTGTTCCAAAGCAATCAATTCCTGATTGATGCTTTGACTGTTTTGCGTGAGTGTGACGATTTTCTCATCAAACGCGGCCGCCGCAGCCGTCGCGGCCGAGACTTGCGGCCGAACCTGCGCCTTGAGCTGATAGGCAAGATATCCCGCAATCCCAAGCGCGCCGGCCGCAAGCGCCAGCGCCGCGATGCTCAAGATCGGGAGCCGGCGCTTGCGGCCTTCGCTGGAGATGGATTTAGTCTTTTCGGATTGTGCCATTGCTGTTTGCGGGTCGCGGCTCAGTTGCGCTGCCGCGCGGTCGCCGCTGGAAGCATCACGATACTGATTTTCAATTTTAAACGCATTCGCGCTCCAATGCGGCGACAACCGCATCATCGGAGGACTCGGTCGCCGCAATCACGCGCGCAAAGCGCAAATGCAGCGCCTGCTCAGCAATGCGCTCGCTGTACGCGATCACACAGGACCTTCGCAACAGCGCGGTCCATTGGGGATCCAGCAGTTGTACCAGATTCTGGATCCCCGTAACGCTGGTTGCGATGACAAAATCTGGCGGCTCACCGCCGAGTGCATTGCGGATGAAGGTCGCATTGATCGCAGGCAACACCCGCCGGTAGACTCTGGCGTGACTTACGCCAGCACAGCCGCGCTGACGCAAAGATGCCAGCAGCGTCTCAGAAGAATCACCGCCGCCGTCGACAACCGTTACAGAAATCCCTTTTAAATCATATAACTGTGGAAGTTTAAGCAGACTCTCGGTTCCATAGTTCCGGTTTGGAACGATTATTTGGGCGGGTGACAGCCGCGCCTTGATTTCAGCCGCAGTCTGCGGGCCGACAGCCGCACACCGCAGCAGTCGCGGCCATTTTGCACCAGTGCGATCCAAATGATTTGCGGTGGCCCGCACAGCATTGCGGCTGGTGAACAGCACGATCCGCGCAGGCATCGGCGAGCGCATCAGTTCCAGAATCTCTGGCACGTCACTGCGGTACTCAATGGCAATCGTGGCCACGGCGATCGGATTGCCGTTGCGCTGCGTGATGGCCTTGATCAGACTGCTCGCAAATTCCCGCTGGCGCGTAATCAAGATATTCTTGCCCGCCAGATTGCCTGCACGAGCCCGCGAACATGCCTCAGTGCGGGCAGGCACGAAGAATCTCCTCTGCGCCAAGGGCCTTGAGGCGCGCGGCGAGCTGCGCTGCAACTGCGCATGAGTCAGCTGCCGGCCCTTCGGCCTGCGCATCGACATTTGTCTGTCCGTCTGGAGTGCCGACTGATCCACAAATACGCAGGCGGTCGCCGGTGATCCTCGCATGAATGCCGATTGGCACATGGCAGTGCCCGCCCAGTTCACGATTGACCGCACGTTCCGCTTCTACTGCGGTTTGGCTGGGCGGATGATTCAGCGGCACCAGCATCTCAATCACTCTTGCATCTGTATTGCGGCATTCGATTCCCAAAGCCCCTTGGCCGGGTGAGGGAACGTGCGGCATCTCTTTGAGCACCTCACAGATCCGGTCTTCGAATTGCAGTCTTTGCAGTCCCGAAACCGCCAGCAAAGTTGCGTCAAATTCTCCTTGCGCCAGTTTTTTCAATCGTGTCTGGACATTGCCCCGCAAGGGCTGGATCTGCAGATCAGAGCGCACCCGCAACAGCTGACACTGGCGGCGCAAACTGCAGGTGCCGAGGCGCGCGCCAGCGGGCAGCTCGCCTAGACTTCGGAATTTGACAGACACCAGCGCATCGTACGGATTGGCACGCTCCAGAATGACTGGAATATGAAAATCGGGCGCTAGATTCACCGTCACATCTTTCATGGAGTGGACTGCGATGTCGATGCGACCGTCCAGCAGTGCGCGCTCAAGCTCCTTGATAAACAGCCCCTTGCCGCCGATGTCAGACAACGGCACATCCTGACGGCGGTCCGCTTCCGTCGCAACCGGGACAATTTGAGTTTCCATATCCCGGTGGCAATGCATCAGCCGGCGTGCCGCGAAACGGGCTTGCCACAAGGCCAGCGGACTGCTGCGGGTGCCAATGCGAATCGCCTTCATCGGCCTAATTCGATCCAGACAGACAGCGAATGCACAGCGATCGCAATGTTGAACTCCAACTGGCAAGAGAAATTCTTTGAAGCATAATCCAGATTATAAAATTTTGTTTTCATATATTTATATGTATCACCGGACTGGAGTTCCGGTTTGCGTGTTACGTGTCTTGACCGCTTAAGGGCAGCTGTCCATCAAAGAGTGTGCGTACCGCCTATTTTGCGATAGAATGGCGACCCGTTCGATAGTCAAATTCGACCACAGGGGAGCAAACTGCTGACGGACTCTGACTGATGCCGATTTGCCGCACGCGTTGCGCATCGGAGCCAATGCCGGACTCGCAGCGGCCGGGCGTTGCTATTGTGCGCAATCGATCGGCGGGAGAGCCTTTTTTCACCTCGCCGAGGCCGCCTTCCGCATCTCCAGGCCACACATCTGACGAACAGACAAAAAACTACCTAATTACCACTTATCCTAAGTCATATTTATGGCAGAGCAAGCTGATTGCAACTCATTGATATGAAAAAATAATAAAATCGGCTCCACGGCAGAGAAACCCGTGCCAGACGAAAAGCTCATCGGGACCAGGACTGGCGAAACGATTCCGAGGCTGGGTTCCATTTTTCAGATCCTTGCTGATCAAGCATTTAAGTCGGGTCGGCAGCTCTCAAAATATGCTTATCATTAGTAGTAATTAGGAAAAACTATGATGATTATTGATGCCCTGCAGTCCTCGAAATGGACCCGAGAAATTTTCGAATCCTGGGTTGCCGCGAATATTGCAGCAGTGCATGTCACAGTCGCCTACTGGCATAACTGCCGGCAGACGCTCGCGGCGATCAGCCGATGGCAGAATCGTTTTGCCGCACACAGCGACGTGATAGTTCCAGTGCGTTCAATCGAGGACATTGACAATGCTGCAAAATCGGGCAAGACGGGCATCATCCTGGGATTTCAGAACAGCTCTCCGATCGAAAACAATCTGGCATTGGTTGAGATCTTTTGGCAGATGAATGTTCGCATCATGCAGCTCACTTACAACAATCAGACCTTGACTGGCGGCGGCTGCTATGAGGCACATGACGGCGGACTGACATTGTTTGGCAAGAATGTAATCCGCGAAATGAATCGTCTGGAAATGATCATTGACCTTTCGCATACCGGCGAGCGCACCAGCCTGCAAGCGATCGAACATTCCCAGCGGCCAGTGGCTGTTACGCATGCCAACCCGCTATCTTTTGAGCCGGCAGTGCGCAACAAGTCGGACAAGCTGCTGCGCGCACTGGCGCAAGCCGGCGGCATGCTGGGCTTCAGCCTGTATCCGGGACATCTGCGAGACGGCTCAAATTGCACCATTGAGGCATTTTGCGAAATGGTCGCGCGCACTGCCGAGATGATCGGCATCAATCATGTCGGGCTCGGGTCGGACCTTTGCCTTGGCTGGGATGACCATGACCTGGATTTCATGCTCAACGGCGATTGGAACCGCAGGTCGCAAGGCGATGCGCACACCTGGGCCGAATATCCGCAGTGGTTTCGGGACAATCGCGATTTTCCGAATATCGCGGCCGGGCTGCAGCGGGCAGGATTTGGAACACAGGAGATCAGCAAAATACTTTATGGAAACTGGTACCGATTCTTGGCCGAGTCCATGCCTGCAAAACAGCCGCTGAACGGCGCTGCTTGAGCAATAACGCCCAGTCATTGCGTTGGGAAAGTCTGGGGACGCTATTTCTGGATCCGATCCCCCCGCTGCAGCAATGTTCTGCAGCGACAGCGGGCCGGCGCAAAACTCCCTCGCGAGCAGCCCGCAACCGACTGAATTTTCCCCAACCCTCACAAGGTATAATTGCCGCGCAAATGTTTACTGCGATATGAAAAATCACGATAAGCTCTGGGGCGGCCGATTTGCCGGTGCAACGGCACCCTCCGTTGAGTCGTTCACCAGCTCGGTCGCTTTCGATCAAAGACTCTACCGGCAGGACATCGCCGGTTCGATTGCGCATGCGCGCATGCTCAACGCCATTGAGGTCCTCAGTGACAGCGAGTTCAAGGCGATCGAGGCGGGACTCAAAGCGATAGGCGCGCAAATCGAGTCGGGTGAGTTCAACTGGCGCGATGAGCTTGAGGATGTTCATATGAACATCGAAAAACGACTCACGGACCAGATCGGCGCAGCCGGCAAGAAACTGCACACGGCCCGCTCGCGCAATGATCAAGTCGCAACTGACCTGCGCCTGTATGTCCGCGATGCGATCGATGCTCTCGTTGGCGAATTGGCGGCTTTTCAGCACACACTGCTTGACTTCGCCGAGCGGGAAGCGGCCACCATCATGCCCGGATTCACGCATCTGCAGACGGCCCAGCCCATTACATTCGGTCACCATCTGAACGCTTGGTTTGAGATGCTTGACCGCGACCGCAACCGGTTTATGGATGCGCGCAAAAGAACCAACTGCAGCCCGCTGGGCGCCGCTGCATTAGCCGGCACCAGTTTTCCAATTCACCGGCAAATGACAGCAAGCGAACTGGGCTTCAGCGATATTTGCCGCAACTCTGTCGACGCGGTGTCAGATCGTGATTTTGCGATTGAGTTCGCCTCCAATGCGGCAATTCTGATGATGCATTTCTCGCGCATCGGTGAAGAGCTCATTTTGTGGACTTGCGAAGGATTCCGGTTTATCGAAATCTCAGATTCCTTCACGACCGGCTCAAGCATCATGCCGCAAAAGAAAAATCCGGATATCGCGGAACTTGTGCGCGGCAAGAGCGCTCGCTGTGCAGGCAATCTGCAGACGCTGCTGATGCTGATGAAAGCCCAGCCGCTGGCATACAACCGCGACAATCAAGAAGACAAGGAAACCCTGTTCGATACGGTCGATACGGTCACTGCGTGCACCAAGATCATGCATGTGATGATTGACAATATCTTGCCGAATCGAGAACGGATGCGCGAAGCAGCGGCGCAGGGATTCGCGACGGCGACAGACTTGGCTGATTTTCTGACAGCGCGGGATGTTCCTTTTCGAGAGGCACATGCAGCCGTCGGAAAAATCGTCCGCCACTGCATTGAACACGAACGCACTTTAGAGTCTCTTACCCTTGACGAGCTCAATTCCCTGAATGGCGGCTTTGACGCAGCCGTGCTTGAGGTGCTGAATCCAGAACATTCCGTTTCCGCCCGCAATCATGTTGGCGGCACAGCCCCAGAGCAAGTGCTTCAGGCGGTCACCGAAGGCCGGTCACGACTTCGTTCAAATCATCCGTAAAGTGAATGCTATGAAATTACCTAAATCCCTTGCTGCACTCATAATCAGCTTGATTTTTGTCGCCACTGCCGCAATTTCGTGCGGCAAAAAAGGCCCCCTGGAGCAAGCCAATGGAACACAGCTGCAGATGTCGCCGGTCATCTCGATGAGCGTATCGGTATAAAACAATGGACTTTTTTGAATACCGCAATGGTATTCTGCACGCCGAGAGCGTGGCGCTTGATCGAATTGCCGATACGATCGGCACCCCCTGCTACGTCTATTCAAAAGGTGCGCTCGAACACAACTGGCGAGCATACCAAAAAGGCTTTGGCGGACGCGATGTCGCTGTCTTCTACTCGGTCAAGTCGAATTCAAACTTGGCCGTACTAGCCCTCATGGCGGATCTCGATTCCGGATTTGACATCGTATCCGGCGGCGAGCTGCAGCGAGTGCTGCGGGCTGGCGGACGCGCCGACAAGACTGTGTTTTCCGGTGTCGGCAAGTCGGCAGATGAGATACGATTGGCATTGGAAGCCGGCATTTTCTCACTCAATATTGAATCGCAGTGTGAATTTGAGCGTGTTCACCAGATTGCCCGTGAAATGCGAATTCGGGCGCCGATTTGCATTCGCGTCAACCCCGATGTCGACGCCAAGACCCACCCCTATATCGCAACCGGCTTGCGCGAAGCAAAGTTTGGCGTTCCTTTCGATGAGGCAAAATCGCTGTATCGTCAAGCCAGAAACTTGGAAAATATCAAGATTCTTGGCGTTGCTGTTCATATCGGCTCCCAAATGACCTCGGCAGAGCCAATCGTGGATGCGCTGGAGCGAGTGCTAGGGCTGGTGGCAGAACTTGCTGAAGAGGGAATCAAGCTTGCACATCTGGACTTGGGCGGCGGCCTCGGAGTTCGTTACCGGGACGAGCAGCCTCCGTCGATTGAAACCTATTGTGCGGCAATCGCACAAACGCTTGATCGACATGGCGCGGCGATATCACTGTCGGTTGAGCCAGGCCGGACAATTACAGCCGACAGCGGCATTCTGCTCAGTCGGGTTGAATATGTCAAGCATGGCGCACAGAAAAATTTTGCGATCATTGACGGGGCCATGAACGACCTGATTCGACCAGTGCTGTACAACGCGTGGATGGATATCGTCGAGGTCAATCAAAACAGCGCCGGCACTCCGATGCTGTGCGACGTTGTCGGTCCGATATGCGAATCGGGTGATTTCTTGGGCAAGCAGCGCAGCCTGACGATTGCGCCAGGCGCGCTCGTTGCAGTGCGAGGCGCCGGCGCGTATGGCGCAGTGATGTCTTCGAATTACAACACTCGGCCGCGCACCGCGGAGGTCTGGGTCGACGGCGATCAGTTCGAAATCGTCAGAAAGCGAGAATCCATTGACCAGATTCTTGCGCTCGAAAGCATTCCGGCTCTCGGTTCAAGTCGAAAGCGCAAAACCGGAACTTGAGCCATGTTTTTCGAGCTGGCGCCAGGCGTACTGGCGTGGTGTGCATTGGCAATGGCCTGCGGAGGCCTGATCAAAGGCACCTTGGGCATGGGCACACCGCTTCTTACGGTACCCATGATGACGCTGGCGCTTCCAGCCCATCATGCGGTTGTCATCATGGCTTTCCCAGTGGTGGTGGCCAACTTGTGGCAAGTATTCGAAGCCAGACGGCCGATGGTCACTGTCAAACGCTTTTGGCCGGCGTTCGCCGCACTTTTGGCAGGCACCTGGATTGGCGTCGAAATTCTGACCGGCATCGATGAGAAGACGCTGCTGCTTCTGGTCGGCTTCTTCGTAATCTGTTTCACGCTGGTGCAGGCTTCACCGCGAAAGATCACCATCGCGGCGCGTTTGGAAAAACCGGCGGGCGCTGTGTTTGGCGGTGGGGCAGGAATCATTGGCGGACTCTCGTCAATGTTCGGCCCTCTGATAATTTTGTATCTGGTCTCACTCGCAACTTTGGACAAAAACCGCTTTGTCAACACGATCAGCTTTCTTTACGTTGCCGCGGTCGTTCCATGGGTGCTGATCATGCTGCTGACCGGTGTGCTTGACTTAAGGCTTGCGACTCTATCCGCTTTGGCAGTGATTCCGCTGGTCATCGGGCTCGTGGCAGGGCGCGCGATCCGCAACAAGGTTCATGAGACGGTGTTTTACCGTCTGGTCCTGGGCGTACTGGTCCTGTCCGGGATCAGTCTGATGTGGCGTGCATGGCAGTACGGCTGAGGACAATGGCGGTTGTAAATTTTGAACTCTATCGTTAATCGTTAAGCTGCCTGCGCATTCTCACTCGGCGCAACTAAAATTTCAACGATGTGTGAACTTCGTCGGTGACACCAATTGATTTCTTGTCCCAGTGATTGAAAAACCTGCTTTAACTTTAGATATTCTGCGTTATTTCGCTGAAGATAGTATTCCATATCCCGCGAATTTGAAAGCGTCGGATATTTGTGCAGAATTTCCAGATGAAAATCAACATGATGTCGAATATTCAATCCTTTGCGCAATCCGAGCGGAATTACTTGTTGGGGATTATGAAGAAACCAAAGCCCTTGAAGGAGCATCCTTTCTTTGGGCTCCTTTCCGGTCTTTCGCCGGATGGTGGCGAATATGTCAGGCATGCTGACAAGCATTATGGACAAGCTGTGAAGAAATTGCATGAGGCAAAAGAAGCGATTACGACTCAATCCATAAAAGCAACTGTGAATGAACTGGTTAAAATGGCAATTCGTTCCTTTGGGGTGTCAATATGACGAATCCAAAACGAGCAGTGCAAGGCCGCGATAAGGCGAACTTCACAAGCGGCACAATCTGGACAGGCGACAATCTTCATATTATGAGGGGCATGAATTCGGAATCAATTGACCTGATTTACCTTGATCCTCCGTTCAACTCCAACCGCACTTACGAAGCGCCGATTGGCAGCCAGGCGGCTGGGGCGGCGTTCAAGGATGCCTGGACACTCGACGATGTCGATGTGCATGAGCACGGCGAACTCGCAGACCGCAACCCAGCGGCCTATTCCGTCATTGAGGCCGCTCGATTGTCACATGGAAAGTCGATGCAATCGTACCTGATCATGATGGCGGTTCGTTTGCTAGAGATGCACAAGATACTGAAACCGACCGGAAGCATTTATCTGCATTGTGATCCCACCGCCTCACACTATCTGAAGCTGCTCATGGATGGAATATTCGGTAAAGATGCATTTGTCAACGAGATTGTATGGAAACGGACAAGCGCTCACAACAGCGCCAAAGGCTGGGGGCCGGTTCACGATACGATATTGTTTTACGGAGGCGGACCGAAATACCGGTGGAACCGAACTTTTCAGCCTTACGACAGCGAGTACGTCGATAAATTCTACCGTCACCACGATGAGAAAGGCCGGTATCGGATCGGCGACTTGACGGCTTCTGGGCAGCGGAACGGTGAATCTGGCATGCCTTGGAGAGGGATAGACCCCGGAAGTCGACATTGGGCGCCATCTCGATCGTTTCCCGGCGGGGAATCGTTGCCTGCCGCAACGCATGCAGCCTTAGATGCACTCGACAGCATGGGACGCATTCACTGGCCGGAACGTTTAGGGGGCAAGCCTGGTTTCAAGAGGTATCTGCATGAAATGCCAGGCAGCGTGGTGCAGGACATTGTGACCGATATCCGCCCCCTTGCGCATGCATCCGCCGAGCGGACAGGTTATCCGACACAAAAGCCACTCGCACTGCTTGAACGGATAATCAAAGCTTCCAGTGATCCAGACAATGTCGTATTCGACCCGTTCTGCGGTTGCGCTACAACATTAGTTGCCGCCGACCGATTGCAGAGAAAATGGATTGGCATTGATCTTTCTGCGCTGGCTATTAGACTCGTCAACGAACGAATCAGCGATGATCGCGGAATATTTGGCGGCGCTAACGTTTTATCTGAGCCTCCGATACGTACCGACTTAGGCGAACTGCCAAACTATCGAACATATCGCCATCGACTTTACGGGGAACAGGAAGGCGTGTGCGTCGGCTGCGAAACCCATTTCCCCTTTCGGGTGATGGAGGTAGATCACATTTTGCCCAAGTCACGAGGAGGAACAGATCATCTGGACAATCTTCAACTTCTCTGTTCTGGCTGCAATCGAAGCAAGGGTGGGAAAACCATGGCTGAATGGAAGGCAACACAATGAGATACAGATCGATTTTCAAAAGCCTCAGCGAAGTGACCGCCAGTCGATTCTATTTGTGCTTTAGCAGTCTGAACACCTGACAGGCTGTCATTCTGGAACCTTCTTGCCTGATCACAAAAACCAAGATCCAAGCGTGTATTGAATGGAGCTTATAGACCTACCTTGATGTATGCAAAATACATCTATATACCGGTGAATATTGAAATTATTTTCCAAATTACTCGATATTTTTCTTTTTTTCAGAATTCATTGACTAATCTTTTAGCCTTGCCAAGGTAGGTCTATAAGCTCCTATTGAATTAGCCAGACTCTCGGGCCATGGAATAAAACTCCGCGTTTGGCTGCATCGACAAAGCATTCGCTAGACGATTGCTCATTGCGAAAAAAGCTGTAATACTGGCGACATCCCAAATATCGTCATCACTGAATCCAGCATCATGCATTCGCTGGAAATCCGCTGTTTCGACTCCCCACGATTCGTTGCAGACCTTCACAGCAAAATCCAGCATGACTATTTGCTTGCTGGTAATGTCTGCTTTTTTGTAATTGACCGCCACTTGATCGGCAATCAGCGGATGCTTCGCGCGAATGCGCAAGATGGCGCCGTGCGCAACCACGCAGTACTGACAGCGATTCTGCCCTGAAGTCGCGACCACAATCATCTCGCGGTCGGCTTTCGACAGCCCGTCTGATTTTTCCATCAATGCATCATGGTACGCGAAAAACGCACGAAACTCGTCGGGATGGTATGACAATGCGAGAAATACATTCGGAATGAAACCGGCCTTTTCCTCGACAGCAAGCATGCTTTGCTGTATGTCTGCCGGCAAATCTTCAAATTTCGGTATTGGAAAACGACTTGGATGCGGTTCTTTCATGGGTCAGCGGATTTTTTCGAAGCGATTGGCAGGCCTTGTAATCAGGTCGATTATGATACTTGAATCATTTTCTCTCAGAGCCAATTCGCTCGCTCTGTTCACTTGCCGCTGAAAATTTAATGTTCAGCATCAATGCTGCAGCTGCTCGCGAACTTGAGGTTCAGGAGACGAGTTGTCACTCCAGTCGCATCAGCCGGGCTGGCAGCAGAGCAATCGCTTGCTTTTGCAAAACAGGCTGGAATGTGGATTGTGCCTTCTTATAATTGCACACCATGCGATTCTTCAACACTGCCGGCCCGGTTGTGCCGGAAAACAACTATCACATTGCGCCTTTGGACCGCGTGGACCGCGATGAGGTCTTTGGCCTGATCGAGAGCTGGAAGTACTTCATCCTGCACGCGCCGCGCCAGACCGGCAAGACCTCGGCGCTGCGCGCGTTGATGAAAGAGCTCAACGAGACGGGGCGCTGCCGCGCCGTGTATGTGAACATTGAGGGCGCCCAGGCGGCGCGCGAGGACGTGCCGGCGGCCATGCGGGCCATTCTCAGTGTCTTGTCCAGCTCGGCAGCAGATCATCTTGATGACCGTTTTGTCGAGGACAATTGGCTGCGCATTCTTGAGGAGTCTGGCGCGCATGATGCGCTGCGCAATGTGCTGCGGCGCTGGGCGCGGGACGATTCCCGGCCGCTGGTGGTGATGCTTGACGAGATCGACGCCCTGGTCGGCGACACGCTGATCTCGGTGCTGCGCCAGCTGCGCGCCGGCTATGCCGAGCGGCCGAGGCACTTTCCGCAGTGCGTGATCCTGTGCGGCATCCGCGATGTGAGAGACTATCGCATCCGCTCCAGCGCCGAGAAGGCGGTGATCACCGGCGGCAGCACCTTCAACATCAAGGCGGAGTCGCTGCGGATGAGTGACTTCACCGAGGCCGAGACCCGCGCCCTGCTGCGCCAGCATACCGAACACACCGGACAGAAGTGGAGCGCGGAGGCGCTGGCGGAGGTGTGGGACTCCACCGCAGGCCAGCCGTGGCTGGTCAATGCGCTGGCCGCCGAGGCGCTGAAGAAAGTGAGGGACCGCAGTGTGACCATCGGGCACGATGATGTGATCGATGCGCGCGAGGCGCTGATCCGGCGCCGCGACACGCATCTGGACCAGCTGGCGGACAAGCTGCGCGAGCCCCGCGTCAAGCGGGTCATCGAGCTCTTGGTCAGCAGCGGCGCTGAGACGGAGCCGTTCCAGCCCGACGATGTGCAGTACTGCGTGGATCTGGGACTGATCACCGCCGTGCCGCAGATTGCCGTTGCCAATGCCATCTACCGCGAGGTGATTCCGCGCGAGCTGATCGCGTCCAATGATCGGGCCCTGGCGTATCAGACGGCCTGGTTTGTCGAGGACGGGCAGCTGCTGATGGACAGGCTGATGGAGTCGTTCCAGGCTTTCTTCCGCGAGAGCTCCGAGCACTGGGTGGGGCGCTTTGACTATAAGGAGGCGGGGCCGCAGCTGCTGCTGCAGGCTTTCCTGCAGCGGGTGGTCAATGCCGGCGGTCGCATCGAGCGCGAGTACGGGCTGGGAAGGATGCGCACCGACCTGCTGGTCGAGTGGGGTCCGCAGCGGCAAAGGGAGGTGATCGAGTGCAAGGTGCGCCGCGGCGGCCTGGAGCGCACGATCGGGGAGGGCCTGGCTCAGCTTGGCGGCTACATGGAGCGATGCGGCGGCGCCACCGGCCATCTGGTGGTCTTTGACCGCGCGGCGGAGCGCTCCTGGGATGAGAAGCTGTTCCGGCGCGAGGCGTCAGCCGGCAGCCGCAAGGTGACAGTCTGGGGCATGTGAGGAGAGAACAGCTCGACATGACAAAAGCAACTCCGAGCTGCGGGTGCGCTATTTTGTATTTTCAAGAGGTCGCACTCATTTGCTGAAGCCAATTTTACTATGGATAATTTTGCTATGGATATACTTGATTTATCAAAAGAGCAGAGCCAAACCGTTCTGGATCATCAGGTCACAAGCGAATTCGCGTGGACGCGCGACGATATTGAGCCGCAGCAATGCCTGATCGATATCAGCGATGCGGCGCATGACGAGCTGCTGCATATGGCAGCGTCAATGAATGCGCACCCGCTGCCGACCGAACTGAGACATCCATCGCAGTTTAAGATTCCGCATATCGCCAGCTTGATGAAACAGGTCAGAGACCGGCTTGATCGGGCGCCGGGCGTTGCTGTCATCGACTCAATGCCACTGGCGCAGCTCTCGACTGAGCGCGCCATCGATATTTTCTGGACTATCGGTCAGCTGATCGGCCGCAATGTCGCGCAAAAGTGGGAAGGCACGATGGTGTATCACGTGCGCGATACCGGCGCTGAATACAGCTATGGCGTACGCGGCTCACATACCAAAGTCGAGCTGCTGTTTCACAATGACAACGCATTTGAGATGACCCTGCCCGACTATGTGGGACTGCTGTGCCTGCGACCGTCTGTCGAAGGCGGCTTGAGCCGCTTCTGCAGTCTGTATTCAGTGCATAACAAAATGCTCAGACACCATCCAGAACAGCTTCGACGCCTCTACAGGCCGGTTCTTTGGGATCGCCAGGCAGAACATGCCCAAGGCGAGCCGAAAACACTCAAAGCACCTGTATTTCGCTTTGAAAAAGGACGCTTGATGACCCGCGCCAACCCGAGTCTGATCGTCAAAGGCTATCAAGTCGCCGAATGCGAAATGGACCGCGAGACCGCTGATGCAGTCGCTGCTTTGAAAGAGGTTTCAGAAGATGCCTCACTCTGGTTTGAGTTGCCCATGGAGGCTGGACACATCCAGTATTTGAACAATATCGATATCGCTCACTACCGAAGCGAGATTATCGATCACCCGGATCCCGATAAGCGACGTCATCTGGTCCGCTCCTGGCATCGCGACCACGGTCAGCTGAGTTATCACGGCTGAAAGACTTTCATTGAATCTGCGATGACTGATCTGAGCGTCAACCTAAACAAAGTCGCGCTGCTGCGCAATGCCCGCGGCGCAGACTGTCCAAATGTGCTCGACTTTGCACATCGGTCCATCCAGTCTGGAGCTCATGGAATTACTGTGCACCCGCGTCAGGACCAGCGTCACGCAACCTATCGCGACACCCGCGAGCTCGCTGATTTCTGCCGTCAGCAGAACCATGCAGAATTCAATGTAGAAGGCTACCCGTCAGATGAGTTTCTCGAAGTTGTCAAGTCGGCGCAGCCGGCGCAATGTACGCTGGTACCGGACGCACCCGATCAGATTACTTCTGATCACGGCTGGGATACTCGGGCGCATGGAATCATGCTACAACCCATCATCGCCGAACTCAAGCAAAGCGGCATTCGTACGAGTTTGTTCCTGGATCCGCAGCCAGACCTGATTGCGTCTGCCGCCGCAACCGGCACGGACCGGATTGAGCTGTATACCGAGGCGTATGCAAAGTGCTTCGGGACCGATGCGCAGGCTAAAACCTTGCAGACTTATGCGGCAACCGCAAAAAGAGCAGCGCAGACAGGTCTCGGCGTCAATGCCGGACATGACCTGAATCAGGAAAATCTCGGGCAATTCCTGACTATCTCAGAGATTCTGGAAGTTTCAATCGGCCATGCAATCACCGTAGAAGCGCTGACTGATGGTTTTGAGCCAACTGTCCGCGCCTATGTCCGTATTGTTCAGCAGGCGGGCTGACATGCCATTCCATGCGCTGGAATCGGTCAGCAGGCCTGAATTGCGATTGGCTTGCTGTCGATCCGAAGAGGGTTCATGCTGCGGCTTTTGCACCCGGCCAGGCATGCTTGATGCAAGCATTCGCTTTTTGACCGAAACAAGCTCGCTAAAGCGAGCAGGAAATGGTTTGGAAATCGGCAGCTTTGCTGAGGCTGGACACGCCTGAAATGCCTGAATCCGTGTTTGCCTGCATTGGCAGCCAACTGCGCAGAGCCAATAGACAGCTCACGAATATGGGCTGTAAAAAGTTTCAACCTGAAACAAGCAGCTTGATGGGCAATGCCGCCTCTGATGATCCAGTGATACGGTTGAATTGGCGATATTTTGAGCGGCGCTTTGTCAGTGTCATTGAGCCGGACAGCTGGCAATCCGCCGTTCGGACAGCCCTGATGAGGTCGTAGCCGCCCCGTTGATCAAACCTTTCCATGCCTGATGCGCTGCTATAGGCGGCACGCTGATTCATCATCCCGTCAATGTCTGCTTTTAGTATCCGAACAGCAAAGTCACTCAAACGAAATCTTTGGACAGAGAAGATTGTGCGCCATCCCAAAGATCAGCATCAAAAAGAGATCCCCAACCTGTGGTTGCGCCGAAGACCATCCGCTGAGCAGGATGCGCCAGTGCACCCTGGAGCGGATCCCATTGCTGCTGGCATCTCCGCTGCGTCTGCACAGCGGTCGAAAAGCCGCGCCCCGACAGGCAAACGCCATTCTCCGACTCGTCTGCAGCTTGTATTTCAAGTCTCTCGCGCACTCGAAACTGCCAGATTCTTGCGATCAATCGATGTCTGCCGACCGCAATCCGCCTGACGAAGAATTGAGAACCCGCAAGAAAATAATGCTATATTCGTGCGGTGAGTTGAGCAGTAAAACTGCTTGTTTAAAATCATTCGCTTTGGTAACAAGCCATTTGACGAGAGGCGGGTGAGAATCAAACAATCTTATTGATTAAAGGAGGTGCAAGATGAGAAAGTTCGCTGTACGGCTGATCGGAGTCGTTGCCGCAGGGCTTCTAGCAGTGCCAGCGGCACTGGCTGAGTATCCAGAAAGACCCATTACTCTCATGACTATGGTGCAGCCCGGAGCCCAAATAGACCGCTTGGCGCGCGGACTTGCGGAAAGACTAAGTCAGCAGCTTGACCAGCCAGTCAACGTGAAAAACGTGACAGGCGGTTCACATGGCAGTGTGATGGCAACGGAACTTAGCAAGGCGAAGGCAGACGGCTACACTTTGGGCGTCGCCGCGGTGACTGCATACACCTATCAGCCGCATCACTCTCCTGTCAAATACGGATTTGACGATTTCGATTATCTATCGCTGGTGGCCTTGAATTCCAGCGGCTTCATCTCTTTGCCGGATCGTCCATGGAACACCTTGAAGGAAGCGTTTGAATGGGCGAAAGCGAATGACGAAGCTTTAGTCTGCATGTTCCATGGCGCAGATGACCGGGATGCGATTCAGCGCATCGCAAAGGCGGAAGGCGTCAACATCTCGCTTATCCCCAGCAAGGGCGGACCCTCGGTTATCAAGGCAGTCACGGGCGGTCATGCCGACATCGGCTATGTCGGCGCGATTCTCTACGAGCATGTTCGAGCCGGACGATTGAAGCTTCTGGCATCCGCACTGAACGAGCGCTTGCCGCCGTTGCCCGATGTACCGACACTGAAGGAACAGGGCTATGACGAAGCCGTTGAGATGATCGTCGGACTCGTGGCGCCAAAAGGCTTGCCAGATGACATCGCCGGCGCCATTCTTGGCGCTGCCGACACATTGGCAAACGATCCGGAAACCAACTCTTTTATCACCGAGCAGCTGCTTATGCTTCCGGTTGAGTGGGGAAGAGATCATGCAGAAATGTCACTCAAAGAACTGTACGATCTATTCGGACAGCAAGCCCAGAGTCAATGAATGCATGAGAGAGAATTGGCTCACGTGTCTCAATTCGTTTAGCGGGCGGAAACATTGAGTCGAGTTAAGCGAGACCTGCTGGCCTACGTGTTGATCGCGCTGGCCAGCTTGCTGCTGCTCGTTTGGGCGATTCCCGTTTACACGCCGCCGTACCCCGGTTACGGCGCTTCGCCGGCGCTGGTTCCGAACGTCGCGGTCGGGGTCATGCTTTTGATGGCAGTGCTCGCAATCGTTCGGTCAGCCATCGCGATAAGCGGGAGAGCGCCTCTGAGCGAGGTGGAGTCATCTTACCCCGATGAAGGCAGCGGCTCCGGTTTCACCCAAGTGGGACGACTTGATTTAGCCCATTTGGCGAAGTTTATGGTACCTGCCGCGCTTTTTGTAGCGGGTATTCATACGGTCGGCTACCTGGCGTCTGCGCTCGTTTTCTTGCTTCTTCTGCAGTTCTTGGTGGGTGCTCGCAATCCCTTCAGGATTGTCGCACTCGCGGTGATTGCGACTGCTTTGATGTACGCTGCCATGCGGTATGGATTCGGAGTTCCCATCCCGGGCTATTGATTCTTTGCACCACCCCGGACTTGACGTATGGAAATGATTCTGGCAGGCCTGATGGACTCGCTGTCGCCGGTGAGCTTGATGTTTGTCTTCGTCGGGGTCGCCACGGGTGTCGCGGTCGGCGCGATCCCTGGCATCAACGGTCCCATGGCGATTGCGCTTTTCATACCGTTGACCTATTACATGTCGCCACTCGCCGCGATCGGCTTTTTGGTTGGCCTCAATAAAGGCGCGTTCTTCGGCGGAGCGATCTCGGCTGTACTGCTGCGTACTCCGGGGACACCCGAAGCGGCTGCCACAACTTGGGACGGCTACCCCCTGACAGAACAGGGGAAAGGAGAAAAAGCCCTCCGGATGGCGCTTTTCAGTTCCGTTTCAGGCGACTTTCTATCAACGACAGTGCTCATTCTGATTGCAGCGCCGCTCGCAACAGTCGCCTTGTATATGGGGCCGCCGGAAATGTTCGCGCTGATATCCCTGGCGCTGACAGTCATCGCCGGTATTGGAACCAAATCGATTTCACGGGGCCTGGTGGCTGCTGCCGGCGGATTGCTGGTAGGCATGATCGGAACAGAACCCGTAACGGCCTTGCCACGACTGACGTTTGACCTGTATCGCCTGGAAAGCGGCTTGTCACTGATTCCCGTGGCAATCGGATTGCTGGCTTTTTCTGAGATCCTGATCCAGCTTGAGCGGCTGAAACTGAAGTCCGGCGCCGAAGATGCCGCTCGCAAATTTTCCGACCGTCCTGAAGACCGATTCGTGTCACGCAAAGAGTTTTTGGGATGCTCCAAAACGCTGGTGCGTTCCAGCATGATTGGCATCGGTGTCGGTGCAATGCCGGGACTCGGCGCACCGGTCGCATCTTTCCTTTCTTATGATCAGGCGCTGAAAAGATCGAAAAATCCAGAGCAGTTCGGAAAGGGCAGACTCGAAGGCATCGCATCTTCGGAGGCGGCCAACAGCGCAGTCGTCGGCGCCAGCCTGATACCGCTGTTTGTGCTTGGCATTCCAGGCAATCTGGCCGTCGCGATGCTGATGGGCGCATTCATGATTCACGGCATGATGCCGGGGCCTCTTTTGTTCGCCGAAAATTCGCAACTGATGTATGGCGTATTTGGAAGTCTGGTGATTGCCAGTTTCTTTCTTCTGTTCATCGGCAGATTCGGCTTGAAGCTTTTCTGCAAAGCGGTCCAGATTCCCTCTATCGTACTTTATCCGATCGTAATATTCACTTGCATCATGGGGGCGTATCTCGGCCAGTCATCCATGTTCGATGTCATCGTCATGCTCGTCTTTGGCGTAGTTGGATACTTTATGCGCAAATTTGACTTTTCTTACGTTGCTTTTCTTATCGGATTCATACTTGTGCCGGAGTGGGAAAGGGCCCTGCAGCAGGTAGTGATCACATCCCAGTACGATCCATTCATGTTTTTCCGTCGCCCCGTTGCGCTGCTGCTGATGGCACTGACATTTTTTGTCATCATTCGTACATTTGTCAGCGGCATGCGAAAGACGAATTCAAATCCCGCTTCGAGCTGACTGCGTCCAGAACCCCTTGCATGGCATACTTGAATCTCATCTTTGTACATCAGCAGGCGACTGTGCGGTCTTGCCATGCTTGATTGGCCGCGCGAAAACGTCGTCAATCCGAATCTCACCGGATTCCGATGGCTTCATGCGCTCGGCAATTGCATCCTCGATTTTCACGGCGACCCACAAGCATCGCAGCTGCGGGTGTTTTCCGACGGCAATCACCATATGGCGCTTGAGCAAGCGCTGGAAGCGTTCAGATCTGAGCATGACTTGCACTCGGTCTTCTACTGCACCACACCACCCAAAGTCTACCTCGACTGGCTGCGGCAAGGTGCCATTGAAATTGGCAATTTGCGCCTCAGTGTGAAGCCTGAAATCGTCATCGCACCCGACGACATCATGGAGAAACTGTGCTGCGAAAAAAAAGTCAGCAAAATTGCGGTTTTTGCGCAAAGCGTCGGCAACAGTATTCTGTTGCCGAAAAGCAACCCGAAAAATATTCATCATGTGCAGGACTTGCTGCGTGACGATGTGCGGCTGTTTCTTTCCAATCCGCAAACCGAAAGCGCCAGTCATGCCGTTTATCGTCAAACACTGGAAGGATTTGTCTCGCAGGCCGAGCTTGGCTCCGATAAAATCCGCAATTTGCTTGCGCATCCCGCTAAAGTTATGTATGGCGAGCTCATTCATCATCGCGAGGCGCCCCAAGCGGTTGCCGACGGAGCGGCGGATGCCGCGTTAGTCTATGACCACCTGGCCCTGCGATACGTGCGCATCTTCCCAGACATTTTCGAGCGAGTCAGGCTGCCGGCTGGGCCGATCAACATCACCACACGCTATGCTATTGGCATCGCGGACGAAAACTGTCCGCTGGCACAACAGGCTTTCGAATTTTTTCAGAGTGCGCAGACCGAAGCCATTTACGTGCATCACGGACTCGCAGGCGCCCACTAGGCGCCAGCCTGCAGATGCCACTGGATCGCTGAACACTGAGTCTGTCCCGAATGCTCAACTTCACCATAACGAATTGCCAGGAGAACAAACATGTCTGATCGCAGCTGGTCGCAATCCAATACCTCAGAAGCGGATCTCCGCGAATTGTTGGGAGACTATATTGCACCGCAAGGACTGTATGACAAAACCACAAATATGCCCTTCCTCGGCGGTGTAACTTGCAATGTCGATCGACTTGTTGCCGGTGAATGGACCGAAATCGTCTTGGACTACGAGGTCGGCGCTTCGGGCATCGCGGATGGCGCATGGATCAAGGCGACTTTCAAGTTCTATTCGGATTGGGCGCTGTTTCAGACTTCTGACCCGACTGCGGCAAATTATGTATCCGCTGAATATCAGGCAGGTCCGCTGTGCGCGGGCCAAAGCTCCGCGACCGTGCAATCGCTCAAGGTGCGATTTGATCAAAAAGGACATGAGCGGCCATTCCAAAAAGCCATCATCGTCGATACCGTCGATGGATATCTCAAGCCCGGGGATCACATAATCATCAGGCTCGGCGACCGCCGCGGGGGCGGTCCGGGCACCCGAGTGCAGACATTCGTTGAAAAAGGTTTCCGCTTCCGATGCTACATCGACCCGCTGGGGACCTCCCGCTTCTGTCCTATTCCAGGCGACATCGTGATCGATATCGTGCCGGGCAGACCTGCGCAGCTTGTCATGGCCGGGTCACGCATGCTCAGACCCGGCGAGCCGCTGGTCTTGGGTGTCCGCGCCGAAGATGTGTGGGGCAACACCTGCTTTGACGAAGATGAAGAGGTTGCCATCACCGCGACTCGCGGGGGCGCTGAGGTCTATCGGAAACAGCTAGCGCTTGCGAGTCGCGGCTGGTCGTTTGCGGAATGCTCCGATCTGCCGACCGATATTGCCGGTGAGCTGGAAGTCACTGCATCAATGGTCGGGCGCAATGCCGTCAAAGATGCCAAATTTTACGTCACTGTTGATCAGTCGTGTCCAGCGCCGCGCCTGCTTTACGGCGATCTTCACATCCATTCCGATGCCACAGTCGGCACAAATGACACAAGATACAACCTGACTTACGGCCGGGATATTGCACGGCTGGATTATCTTGGCTATACCGCCAACGACTTTCAGATCACGATGACCAACTGGGATGCGGATGTCAAATTGATTCACGGCCTTAACGAGCCCGGTAAATTCGTGTGTTTCCCCGGCACCGAATGGTGCGGCAACTCATGCGCCGGAGGTGACCATAACGTGGTATTCCTGCACGGGAGAACACCGGAATTTCCGTTCGATTCCAAAGGAAAAATCGCCCGCTCATTCGAGTGGAACGAAGACATGGACAACGACACGATACAGCCTGGCGCATGGCCGCTGGAGGAGCTTTGGGCCACCTACATCCACGATCCCGAAGGGCATCTGATCATGCCGCACGTCGGGGGCCGGCGTTGCGTTATGGACTGGTATCATCCAGTTTTGGATCGGCTGGTTGAAATCACTTCGGCGTGGGGACATTTTCCATGGCTGTATCAGGAAGTCACCGCACGCGGTTACAAGCTTGGCGCTTCAGCCAATGGGGACGAGCATCGCGGGCGCTGCGGCGGCGGCGTGCCAGGCACCGCCGTATTCGGAACGAAAGGCGGCGTAACCGGCTTGATATGCGAAAGCCTGGAACACGATCGGGTCGGCAAAGCGCTCAGAGCCCGTCACACGTGGGCAACAACCGGTGAGCGTACCGTTGCGCTGAGCTGGAGCGGCGAGCATCTGATGGGCGATGAGTTCGAGCACCGCGGCGCACTGGAGATGAAATATCGGTTTCTCGGCGATGCGGGCTGGGATGAAATCGCATTGTTTGATCACACGGGTTTGATTGCGACACGCAATTTGCAGCAGGAAGCCGGATTTTCTCCGCGGCGCATTCGGGTTCGAGTCAGCGGCGCGCGCATTCGCGATCGCTACCGCTGGGCTGACTGGCGCGGCGCAATTCGCGTTCAGAACGGCGTCATCAACTCGTTTCACGCCTATGGCTTTGAGCACATCGAAGAAACGATATGGCGAGCGGGACCAACTGAAATCGGCTTCCGAACAGACACCTACGGCGATACAGATTCGTTCGAAATGGACATCTCAAACCTGGAACATGCAAAAATTCGCGTATCTGGCACGATTGACGGCTACGTCAAAGTCGGCAATCCACTTGATGGCAACCCATTCGTTCATTGTCCGAATTTTGATGTCGAAGTCAGCGGCGCACAGCTCATGGAGACCAGTCGCGTACGCACCGAACTCGGCGGTACCGACATTTGCATCGCAATCGAGCGCATTGCCGATCAGGCTATGCCGAGAGATGTCAGCGGCAGTTTCAGCATTGAGCCCGTCAATGGGAACCATGGCTTTCGCCCGGTCTACTTGCAGGGCATGCAGATTGACGGCGCCACAGCATGGACTTCGGCCATGTACATTCAGTTTGCATGAGCGGCGCTGCTGCTCTTCAGCCGAGCGGTCCCAGCAGATTTTCGACAGTCGCACGCAGATTGCGGTCTTGGAATGCATAGGCAATATTTGCCGCCACATAACCGGCTTTGCTGCCGCAGTCATAGCGTGTGCCGGTGAAGATGACACCGTGCACCTTGTCGTGCGATGCCAGCACATTGATCGCATCCGTCAATTGAATCTCCCCGCCGACTCCGGGGGTCTGATCCGCCAAAATGTCAAACACTTCGCGCGTCAGGATATAGCGACCGATGGATGCGTAATTGGAAGGCGCCGCTTCAGGCTCGGGTTTCTCCACGACACCCGCCACATCAATCAGGTTGCCTGAAACAGTGTGCGGTGTCACAATTCCGTATCGATTCACATATTCAGTCCGGACCTGCTCGATCGCCAGCATGACACCGCGGCGCTGACGATGCGCCTGCGCCATCTGATGCAGGCAGTGGTGTTCCGCAAGAATCAGATCGTCAGGCAATATGACCGCAAATGCGTTCTCGCCGACATGCGGGCGCGCACACAGTACCGCATGACCGAGGCCCAGGGGCTTGTCCTGAATCGCATACACAATACGATCCGGATCGAGTGTGCAGTTTTGGACCGCTTCAAGCGCATCCATTTTCTCCCGCTTGCGAAGCAGTGACTCAAGTGCAAAATTTTTCCCAAAGTGTTTTTTGACGAGCAAATCGCCGGCCGTCGGGGGAATCACAAAAACAAAGCGTTCGATACCCGCTGACAGCGCTTCTTCGACCGCGTAGTCAATCAGTGGCCGATCAACGACTGGCAGCATTTCTTTGGATATGGCCTTTGTTGCAGGCAGAAACCGGGTGCCAAGACCTGCGATCGGGAAAACCGCGGTTTTCAGGGTTAAACTTGTCATTACAGTAAAATTTCATCCTTTGGAAAAATACGCACAAAATATTGCACAAAAATGCTTGAATTATCGCAAACAGCACTTATCTAATGCAAGAATTCTAAATTTTGCGGAGTCCTCCTATGGCTGAAGAAACTCAGACGCAACACCAAGAACAGAACAAAAATGGCAATGTCGAATTTCAGGCTGAAGTTCAGCAGCTGCTGAACCTGGTCATCCACTCGCTGTACTCGGATCGCGAAGTCTTTCTTCGGGAACTGATTTCGAATGCATCGGATGCCTGCGGACGCCTGGAGTTTGAATCCCTGACCAACCCGGAACTGAGGGAAACCGAGCAAGAAGACGCCATTGAAATCGAGATTCGCAAACGCGGCCGCGAACTTGTCATTCGTGACAACGGCATTGGCATGAGCAAGGACGATGTGGTGGAAAATATAGGCACTATCGCCCGCTCAGGGACAAAAAACTTCATGCAATCACTCTCAGGCGAAAGCGGTGCCGATGCGAACTTGATCGGACAATTCGGTGTCGGTTTCTATTCCGCTTTCATGGTTGCCGAAAAAGTCGTTTTGCGCAGTCGCCGCGCCGGACTGAAACCGCAGGCCGGGGTACGCTGGGAGTCCGATGGCGTGAACGGCTACTCAATCAGCGATGAGACGATTGAAAGCTGCGGCACAGAGATTACTCTGACACTGCGCAAAGACGCCAAGAATTTTCTGGAGCTGTTTGAAGTTCGCAGCATCGTTAAAAAGTATTCAGATCATATCTCACTGCCAATCCGCATCCGTGAGAAGCCGAAAAAAGGCGCGGAAGCCGAGTGGGAGACTGCAAACACCGCCTCAGCGCTGTGGACTCGCGCCAAAAAGGATATATCTGACGAGGACTATGACAACTTTTACACGGCGCTGACCTACGATACCGAGAAACCGCTGGTGCGTCTGCACACCCGCGTTGAAGGCCGCCAGCAGTACTCCGCACTGCTGTACATTCCAGCCAGGCAATCACCTGTCGATATCTTTGATCCTGACCGTCGCCGGGGCGTCAAGCTCTATGTGCGACGGGTGTATATCATGGACGATACCGAAAATCTTCTGCCCGCCTACCTGCGCTTTGTCCGAGGGGTGGTGGATTCGGATGACTTGCCGCTGAATGTCTCGCGTGAGTTTTTGCAGCGCAACCCCAACGTTGAGCGTATTCGTGCCGGTCTGGTGAAAAAGATTCTCAATGAGCTCGCGCGACTGGCGAAGAGCAAGCAAGAAAGTTATCAGACATTCTGGGATCAGTATGGCCGCGTATTCAAAGAGGGTATCACCGAAGATGATGCCAATCGCAAAAACGCGGCGAAGCTGCTGCGGTTTGCATCGACCAAGGGCGAGGGCGCGAAACAGCATATAGCGCTTCAGGAATACATTGAGCGCATGGCAGAAAAGCAAGAGGCTATCTACTACATTACAGCAGACAGTTTCGGCTCTGCCTCCGGATCGCCTCATCTGGAAGTGTTTCGCAAACACGATGTCGAAGTCCTGCTGCTGACCGATCCCGTTGACGAGTGGGTTATGATGCACTTGCCCGAATTCGAGGGTAAACCGTTCAAGTCCATCGCAAAAGGCGATTTGGGTCTGGACTGGATCGAGAGTTCGACCGAGTCCACGTCACAAGCATCAGACGCCAAGGTTGAAGCCTTGGTTGCAAAACTGAAATCAGCCCTGCACGAGCGGGCTGAGGATGTCCGCATCACTTCAAGACTGACTGACTCGCCGGCGTGCTTGGTGGCCAATGAATATGACCTGAGTCGCAACATGTCCAGAATCCTCAAAGCGACCGGGCAGGCGCCGCCGGAAGTCAAATCCGTGCTGGAAGTTAATCCTGCGCATCCGCTGATTCGACACCTGATTGAAAAAGACGATCAAGTCGAAAATTGGGCGCATGTACTGTTTGATCAGGCAGCATTGAGCGAGGGTGCAGTCTTGGAGAGTCCGGCTGACTATGTGAAACGCATCAATCATCTGCTCACCGATTCGATTTCAGAAAAAAGT
Organism: Arenicellales bacterium; assembly: GCA_965200545.1. Taxonomy (GTDB): domain Bacteria; phylum Pseudomonadota; class Gammaproteobacteria; order Arenicellales; family JAJDZL01; genus JAJDZL01. Next base: position 226,857 of record CBDAUJ010000005.1, read on the forward strand.
CCAATCATCATTGCGCCGTAAATCGTATACTATGCGCTTGTGTTTGCATTGCATGCAGAAGCGCTCGGGTGCTCTCCGCTGAGGCTTGACGCCGCCCGTCCTGGCGCTTCAATCTTTATATAATTCCAAAACAGTTTTTCATGCGCGGAGTTCGAGTCATCGTGCTTCGTCTTTGAATTGACTGTAACGGGGTATGGCGCAGTCTGGTAGCGCATCTGCTTTGGGAGCAGAGGGCCGGGGGTTCAAATCCCTCTACCCCGACCAGTGTGCATGCGCCTGTAGCTCAACTGGATAGAGCAACGGCCTTCGACAGGAGCCTTTGTGGGGAAAACGAATCCACAAAGTGAAGAGCACTGTATCGGTGAAACCTTAGCGCGTAGTGGCGATGGCAATACCGAGGAAACCGTCGAATCCGCGACATTCGGGACGTGATGGGATCCGTAGAGACTATACGTGCTCCGCCTGAGATGGTGATGATATAGTCCAGACCACAAACCGGCGATGATATTCGAGTCTGTGCCGGGTCGTGAAAACTTCAGTGGTAAGCTAAGCCGTAGGTTGCAGGTTCGAGTCCTGCCAGGCGTGCTCTTTTGTGAATCAGAACAGTCTCAGTTCACAAAAGCAGATAATGAGATGAACTGTGGTGGGCGTAGCTCAGCAGGTAGAGCCCTGGATTGTGGATCCAGTCGTCGTGGGTTCGAGTCCCATCGTCCACCCCATTTTTCGCTGCGCCCATCGCTGCGCCCATTGGTGTATTGGCGGTGCAATGCACTCAAGCTGGCACTTTGCGTCGAAGTCGAGTTTTGTTTGTATACGATTGGCCAAGTTACTGTCGAAAGGGTTTCTCGAGTCGCCACACCATTGATGAAGTAACTTCACCAAGTGAATCCCCCGGATTTCTGACCCAAGGGCTTTCCATCCCGCCAAGCGGGAGATTGAGCCGCATCGACAGCCCGGCGGCTGCAGCTGTCAGCCTCACAGTGCGGTTATGCCCGCACCCTCAATCAAAACATTCATTCAACCGAGGTTTGCTTCTGATGGGAATGCTATCCGCGACGAAGTAAAATCGATTTAGGCTGCACGACAAACGTGAGTCAAAACGTTGCTATACGTCATCGCATTATTGGCGGCGGATCATCATCTCAATCCAGTTTTGAAACAGTATTTCCCCGTGCTTTCGCCAGTTGTTTTTCAAAGTTCGAGTCAATTCCACCTCTGGCAATTCGATGCCGACGGCATATTTCTTTCGTGCAGACAACAATCGCTTTCGAAAAGAATTCAGCTGCGCGACTGCATCTGAATTGAAATATCGAACCGGATACGGCGGATAATCTTGTCGCTCGCCAGCGCAATAGCGTTGAATTTCGCGCTTGAATTCCTTAAGCAGGCTGATTACGTCGTATTCAGGATGGCCTTGAAGATACACCCATTTAAAGCCATCAGGACTGACAGCGATGTGGAAATCCGCTTCTTCGCTAGCCGCCAGAATCTGTATGCCGTGATGCGTCAATTGTTCTGCCCGCATCTCGAATACATGCGAACGGGGCACCTCGAAATTCAATTCGTATCGCTCGACCAGCGGACTGGATGCCGCTGTCAAGCGATGAGGATAGACGCCCCATCGTTTATCTGGCAGGCAGCGAATGCGCTCAATTCCATAAAAGATGCTTAACACTGCATGCGATGCCAGACATGAGCACATTACGGTCGGTACGCAGTCATCAGCCCAGCGCACAACCCGCTCGAAATAGGAAAAAAAACTCTCTTCTTGCAGCTTGCTTTCACCCGGATTAGCGCCAGTGAGAACCACGCCGTCAAAGTCCATCTTTTTGGCCGCCTCAAACGACAGGTAGTTTTGATCAATATACTGGCGAGCGCTCGCACCTCGCTCCAAACCAGCGATATGAAATGGATGGACCTCAATCAATGCATCACCGGCACCGGCTGCAATAAGCCGAACGAACTGACTCTCCGTTGCCCGCACCGCACGGTCTGGCATCATATTGAGAAATCCGATGTCAAGTTTGGGCACATCGGACGCAACGCCGCCCCTGTCACTGTCAATGACCTCAATGCCCTCGTCGCGCAGCGAGCGCCATGAATACAGACTCGGATGAAGAATAACTGGCATCAGCTAGATTTACGCATCCTTGCTCTCATCCATCACTTGACAAAGCAGCTCAAGAAAGTCATGATCATCGCGTACAGCTTCGATTTTGCCAGCGGCAACAGTGTAGCCGTATTGTTCAGCAATTGCCTCATATTTTCGGCGGCGACTGTCAATCAGACTGGGGAATATCCAGCGCACAAACTCATCAGGATCAATCTGCTGATCACTTTTCAGTCCATTCACTTGAAGATATTCGGCCAGCTTCGCATCAAAAAAATCAGGCGCATAAAACAGCGGCTTCGGGTTGCTCTCCTGTCTTTCAACGACGATTTTCTCAAGATCAGGGCCAGCGGCAAGATACACAATTACGGTATGCGCTGCGAGGTGTTCCAGCACCTGAGGACAATCCAGCTCGCAGATGCTGCCGCTTGAGTCATTGACAAAGTTATCGTAACCATACAAAGTGTGTGCTTTATGTATAAATTCCGCTACATCCAGCATCGATTGCACCTCGGCAACACAATGCAGCTCTTGGCGGCGGCGGAATTCATCGGCATGCAAACCGCCGCGTTCCACATCACCGACTTTACCGACAAACTTTGAAAGCGGCTCCAAATTGTCAACCGTGATGTTGTTGGCAATATAGATTGAATCGCTGAGAAGCAAGTCCCTGAGAAAATCAACCGCCATCGCTTTTGCCTTGATGTCATCAAGCATCGCCTCAGACAGATAGCGCGTACCGATACGGTAGTCAGCGGAGAAATGAAACCAGTCAGTAGTCGGAAATTTTCTCGCGAGCATGGTCTTGCCAATGCCTGACATGCCGATGAGCGTGATCGCTTTTTGCGACCATGCGGAAAATTCACGACTGCTAAGTTTCATGTCTCACAATCACCAAGGAAGCTCAACGCACACTGCGCTTGAGTATCGTCTCTTTGCCAGCGAGACGCAATAATTCGACGCAAGCCACCACGCTACTCTCACTTGATGCCGGTATGCCCGAATCCGCCCCCTGCCCGGTCTGTCGGCTCAAATTCCTGCGTTTCGACAAGCTGCGGGCGAATAACCGGCACAAATACCATCTGTGCGATCCGGTCACCAGGACGGATGGTGAATTCACTGGCGCCCCGATTCCAGCATGAGATAAAAACCTGTCCCTGATAATCAGAGTCAATCAAGCCTACGAGGTTGCCAAGCACAATGCCATGCTTATGCCCCAAGCCTGAGCGGGGCAGCAAAATTGCCGCTACTTCCGGGTCTCGAATATCAATCGCAATGCCAGACGGAATTAACTCGCAGGCAGATGGAGCAATGACCATGGCTGCGGCGACGCAGGCGCGCAAATCCAGGCCAGCAGCACCCGCAGTCGAATACTCCGGCAGCGGGATCGACTTACCCAGCCGATCATCGAGAATTCTGTATTGCACCCGGCGCATGAATTCGGCTGGAAATATGGTCCATCAACTGCACAGCCAGTCGGGTCTTCAGGTCTGGTCCCATCTGCGTAACACCACTGCGATCAATCAGATGCAGTGTATTGGTATCGGCGCCGAAGACACAGTTGTCTCCGTCTACCGCATTGGCAACAATCAAATCAACCCCTTTGGACAGCAATTTACGCTTTCCTTCAGACAGCGGATTGCCGGTTTCGGCAGCAAAGCCGACTGCGAAAACATGCGGGTGCTTCTGCTTTACCTGTGCAAGTATATCTGGATTGCGCACCAGTTCAAGCCGCAGTGTCTCTTCGCCCGATTTTTTGATTTTCGAAGGCGCAAATTGTGCCGGCCTAAAATCCGCCACCGCCGCCACAGACACGAAAAGCTGACAATTGTCGATCTGCGCAAACACTGCATCACGCATCTCCTGCGCTCCCGTTACGCGGATGAGCTGTCCAATCCGGGATACCGGATTGACCGCAGTGCGACCGCACACCACAGTCACATCTGCGCCGGCGGCCGCGGCGGCCGCGGCAACGGCAAACCCCATCTTGCCGGAACTCTGATTGGTGATGCCGCGCACCGGATCAATAGCTTCCCACGTTGACCCGACGGTAACAAGGGCTTTGATGCCTCGCAGGCCGCCGCGGGCAACCAGCATGCCAGCAATGCTTTCCGCAAGCTCATGGGGTGACAGCATCCGTCCGGGGCCAATCTCGCCGCAAGCCTGATCCCCTTCGGCGGGCCCGAGCAGGCCAATCTCGCGTTCGCTTAGCAGGGCAATATTGTCTTGCGTGGCTGCATTCGACCACATCACACGGTTCATCGCCGGCGCCACCGCAATCGGGCAATCCGCCGCCAGACACAAAGTAGTCAGCAGATCATCGGCAAAACCATGTGCCAGTCGCGCAATAAATCCCGCTGATGCCGGCGCCACCGCAATCAAATCATGATTGCGCGCCAGCTCAATATGGCTCATTCCGGCTTCTGCCTGGGTATCGAACATCTCGATACGCACCGGCTTGCCGCTGACTGCCTGCAGGGTCAATGGCGAGATAAATTCGCCGGCATTGCGGGTCATCACAACTTGTACCTGAGCCCCATACTCCCGCAGCCGCCGAACCAGTTCTGGCGAGCGATAGGCCGCAATACCGCCAGTGACACCTAGCAGAATGGATTTGTGATGAAGCGGATTTTGCATTGGCGGCAGGCCCCTTGCCTCAAGCGATGATACGATCGTGTAAGGGAGTGATGATTTTTTGATTCAGCGTCATCAATAGTATAAAATTGTCAAATTCGCTCAGTACCAACTTTTTCTTTTTATGGATTCATTGCCATGCCCAGAGTTTGCCAGCTGACAGGAAAAAAGACTGTTTCCGGAAATAATGTGTCGCACGCGCACAACAAGACCAAGCGCAAATTTCAGCCTAATCTGCACTATCGGCGACTGTGGGTTGCGAGTGAGAACCGCTGGGTAAGACTGCGACTGAGTCACAAAGCAATCCGTACCATTGACAAAAACGGGATTGACAGCGTCTTGGATGAGATGCGAGCGAACGGTACGAAAGTCTAACCATCAAGAGAAACTCGGCAATGCGAGAAAAAATCAAACTTGAATCCAGTGCGGGCACCGGTCATTTTTATACGACTTCAAAAAACAAGCGCAATACCGAAGGCAAGCTGTCACTGAAAAAATTCGACCCGGTGGCGGGTAAACACGTAACCTACAACGAAACCAAGCTGAAGTAAACTCGAAAGTCTGCCTGCGGCTGCGAGCGCTTCGATTGAATGTATCAGCCGCACCGGCTAGCGAACGCACATGATGCCGCTGGCACTGGTCCAGCAACCGTCAAAACCAAGACTGGATCCGCCTCAAGCGCAGACGACTGCGCCGCGCAAGCGCATCGAATATTTCATCAGCGAATCAATTCCCGACTGCTCTGCGGTCCGGCACCAGTCTTCGAGAGCAGTGCGCAGCTGCTCGTAAGAGGACGACGATTTCATGACAATCTGGTAGAGATTCTCTTTCATCGTATACGTCATTTCCAGCTTTTTGTTTGACGCGAGAAAGGTGCGCAAGCGTTCTTGGTTGATTGAACTCAGTTTGGAACGGTCACAAGTCAGGAGACGACGGGATTTCTTGATCATTTTCCTGGTTTCGCCGCTCGCAGTCCGAATCTCTTCGCGGCAAACGTCATCCATCACGTCTCGAATAAAATTAGACATGAACACAAACCGATTGGTTACAAATGCCTTGACGGTCTCGGCATCGCACTGATGCTTCTCACCTTGAAATTTCAATACCGGGATGCGGCGCATGATTTTAGCCAGCCGCAGAAAGCTGAAGAGCTTCACGTAAAACCAGCCGATGTCGATCTCCCACCAGCGCGTCGAAAACTGTGCCGACGAAGCATACGCATGGTGATTGTTATGCAACTCCTCACCGCCGATCAGGATACCCCAAGGCACAATATTGCGGCTTGCATCTGGCAGTTCAAAGTTGCGGTAGCCCGCATAATGACCGATACCATTGATCACACCAGCGGCCCAAAACGGAATCCAGAGCATCTGCACAGCCCATATTGCGGTTCCCGGCACGGGTCCGAACAAGACCATATTCAGAGCCAGAAGCAAAAACAGGCCGATATTCGGATGCGCCGCATAGACACGCTTTTCTAGCCAGTCATCCGGCGTTCCTTTCCCGTATTGTTCTAATATTCCTGGCAGGCGCGCTGCATGGCGGTACAGGATGAGGCCACCCCAGAGCACAGCGTTGATGCCAGCGACTGCGGGACTGTGGGGATCGTCTTCAGATTCGACTTTGGCATGATGCTTGCGATGCACCGCAACCCACTCTTTGGTGACGATGCCAGTGGTGAGCCACAGCCAAAAGCGAAAGAAGTGACTGAGTATGGGATGCAGCTTGAGGGCCGCATGTGCCTGGCTGCGATGCAGAAATATGGTGACCGAAACAATGGTGACATGTGTCAGCGCGAGTGCCGCCAGAATATAGCCCCACCACTGAAATTCAAACACGCTCATATTCACGATCAGGGCGCCTGCGGCTATCTTTCGCGATAGACAATACGACCCTTGGTCAAGTCATATGGCGACAATTGGACTACGACTCGGTCGCCTCGCAGGATTCGGATGTAGTTTTTGCGCATCTTGCCGGAAATATGCGCAGTCACGATGTGATCATTGTCCAATTTCACCTTGAAAATGGTATTGGGCAAGGTTTCCAGCACCACCCCGTTCATTTCTATCTGATCTTCTTTCGGCACGTTGTTTCGTCAGTTTGAGTTCGTTATTGACGCAATATCGCGTTGGCTTACAGTATAAGAATTTCACACCTTGCGGCGCGAAAATAATATTTTAAACTGATTGTCTCTTGCGTGCCAAATACCGAATTTTCTCTTCAGCAGACAAATTCGCGAGCTCACTCAGCCAGCACAAGCATATCTCCTTCTAACTGTACGGCAGGAAAAAGTCAAAAAAACAAATAAGTGTCACAAATCTCCGGATAATCATCTACAATCGCCCTGCAAGTCAATTTTTGCACTCAGATCAGCGGACAGGCACGGCAGGCTTGACGGCATGCGAAGCGGCTGTTTCGCTGAAACGCATTACTCAATTGGAGGAGTTTTAGTTATGAGAAAAATCTATGCATGCAAATCGTTGCCTGCGCTTTGCTCTGGCATGCTGGCAATGCTTGTTTTCGCCTTGCCGGCGCAGGCCGATGAAACCTGCATGTCACCCTACATTGCAAAAATTACCGGACAAGAGGATTACGTCTACGTCTGGACGCTGGGAACAGTTGGCATCGGGGATGAGCAGGACAAGCTGGTGACTATAGATGCCAATCCAGATTCGGAAACATACGGGAAAGTTGTCAATTCACTTTCAGTAGGCGGACGCAACGAGGCGCATCATTCAGGCTTGACCGACGATCGCAGGTATTTGTGGGCGGGCGGTCTTGACACCAACAAAATCTTTATCTTTGACATTCATAGCGACCCGCGCAAGCCAAGAGTGCACAAGGTCATTACCGACTTTACCGATGCGACTGGCGGCATGGTCGGACCGCACACATTCTATGCTCTTCCAGGCCGAATGATGGTCACCGCACTGTCAAACAATGTGGACTCGGGCGGGCGCACCGGCATGGCTGAGTACAACAATGACGGCGAGCTGGTCGCGACCCATTGGATGCCGACGGATTCCGACTTGCGCGGCGCAGTCAAATCGGGTGATTTTGCCGACGGCTACGGCTATGATGTACGCGTCAAGGCTGATCGCAACATCATGCTTACGTCTTCATTCACCGGGTGGTCGAATTACATGCGAGATTTCGGCGATATGGTCTCAGATCCCAACGCAATGAAACGCTTTGGGAATACCATGGTCGTCTGGGATATGCACGCTAGAAAGCCGCTGAAAGTTCTTGATGTGCCCGGCACGCCGCTGGAAATTCGCTGTGCCTGGGACCCGGACCATCGTTACTGCTTTACCAGCACCGCGCTGACATCGCAGATTTGGCTGATCTATGAGGATGATGCCGGCGAATGGCAAGCCAAGGCCGTTGCTGATATCGGCGTGCCCGACGACATTCCGCTGCCGGTGGACATTTCCATCACCGCCGATGACAATGGTTTATGGGTTGATACTTTTTTGGAAGGCAAGGCACGTTACTTTGATATCTCGGATCCGCACGCACCGAAGCAGGTGTATGAGAAAGTGATCGGCAGCCAGATCAACATGGTTTCCCAGAGCTGGGATGGCGAGCGTGTTTACTTTTCCAGCTCGCTGCTTGGCAACTGGGACAAGACCGGCGATGCCGACGAGCAGTATGTCAAGCTGTATCACTGGAACATATCGTCACGACTTGCAAGAATGCATTTAATAAGACTACAGTCTCCATAACTACTCGATTGCGGGCTGAGCTAAGCCGTATATACTCACGAAGCTAGTAGCTACACCTTCTTTCTACCTAGTCCGCATTTTTAACCAGTCCGTAAAATCTTAGTCCAGTCCGTAAGTCATCGTCCAGTCCGTAAAATAGACACTCCCCGTAGCTAATTATAAGCAAAAAGAGTGAACTGAAACTTACAGAGATCACAAAGTATAGCAACGTACGTCCCGGTGTCATAGTGATATGTGTTTCCCCGGGTTGCGTGTTTCCCCGCACACATATCCCTAGGGATGCGTGTTTCCCCGCACATATATAGCTATCACTGAATACTCACATTCTACAAGTCATAGTGATGCGTGTTTCCCCGGGTATTTTGTTTCCTCACCATCTTTATGCAGATTTTGATACAGATTGACAGCGCAGCTCATGATCATGCAGATATAGGCTCAGGCCTGGTTCAGGCACGTAGCTTGACATATAGTTAGCCTATACTGATACGTATAGTTAGCTACTGACTTATAGTGCCATGCTGTCATTCACTGTCTCGAGCACTTCCAGTCTTTATGGCCCTACTGAAGAGCATGCAGCTACACTGTACG
>CBDAUJ010000006.1:0-254336 GCA_965200545.1 Arenicellales bacterium
CCGCAGCGGATTGGCGGTCACGCTGTTCGCGATCAGTATTTCAGCTTACGCGCACAACGTCCGCGAAGAAATGATGGCGCCAGGCTGGAGGGACTTGAGTTACGTCCCTCCAGCACCGGGCACTTACGCTCTGCCGCCCATCAAAGAGGCTTCTGATGGCCAGCTGCTGAATATTGACAATTCGCGAGTTCAGCTGCATGATCTGATGGGAGACCGATTCGTCATTCTCAGTTTCATCTATACCCAATGCGGGGACACGAATGGCTGTCCGCTCGCCAATGCGGTTCTGCATACCGTTCAAAACCGAATCAATCAGACTCCAGAGCTTGTTGACTCGGTTCGCCTGGTCTCCGTCTCCTTTGACCCGGAGCATGACAGCGCGCACGTGATGAGCGAATTGAAAAATCTGCTGCAGCGCGGAGAGGTGGAGTGGAATTTTCTGACCGCACAGAATCAGGATAATCTGCAGCCGATTTTGCGGGATTACGGACAGTTCGTGATGCGCGAGTTCAATGAGCATGGCCACCACACTGACCGTATCGCGCACATGCTGCGCGTGTATCTGATTGATCGGCAAAAGCAGATCCGCAATATCTACAGCGTGTCATTCCTGCATCCAGATATACTGATGAGTGACTTGGAGACTCTTGTTCTCGAATCCTCGGGAAATTGACATCTTGAGCGAGTACTGTGCGACCAGCTGCTGTTATTGTACTGGCAACGGTCGCGCTTGCGGCTGCGCTGAATCAATCGGCGGCGCAAACCAGCGGTGCGCTGAAGCCAGATACACAGATTGACAGCGAGCAGACGCTGGGACCCGGCGATTCCAAGGCGGGTTATGAATCCGAGCATTACGTCACCCGCTCACTCAGTCTTCTTGAGCGAAGAGGCACGCCTTACGACCTCATTCGAGTTGCCTTGAATCCGCCTTTGGGGCTGCCGTCTTTGCCAGTCCCTCCGGACAATCCGCTGAGCCACGATAAAATCGAACTCGGTCGAAAACTGTTTTTTGACCGGCGGCTGTCGATCAACAACACATTCTCCTGCGCCGTCTGCCATATTCCTGAGCAAGGATTTACCAACAATGAGTTGAATCGGGCAATCGGCGTGGAAGGGCGTGCTGTCCTGCGCAACACGCCGACGATTTACAACGTCGCATACCAAAACTTTCTTTTCTTTGACGGTCGAGAATTTTCCCTGGAAAACCAGGTTTGGCAGCCCATTACCGCGCACAACGAAATGGCATCCCCTTCGATTGGCTACGTCATCAACAAAATTCGAAGAATCGCTGAATACGACGGCCTTTTTGAGAAGGCGTTTGGCGGGCGCAAAGCCGGCATTCTCACAGTTGGCCAGGCGCTGGCCAGCTATCAGCGCACACTGCTGTCAGCGAATGCGCCGTTCGACCAGTGGTATTTCGGCGGTGAGCAGGAAGCGGTCTCAGAATCCGGCAAACGAGGCTTTGCGGTTTTTACTGGCAAGGGCGGCTGCGCCGCCTGCCACCTGATCGGCACGGATTCAGCCCTGTTTGCCGACCATCAGTTTCACAACACCGGGCTTGGCTACGGTGTCTCTTCCAGCCTCAGGCATAAAAGTGTCCACTCGCCTATGACCCGAGTGCAGCTGGCACCCGGCATCTACACAGCGGTCTCACAAGCAACGATTGATTCCATTACCCGAACCAAGCCTCCGAACGACCTTGGGCTGTATCGTGTTACCGAAAATCCAGATGACCGCTGGAAGTTTCGCACTCCCGGACTGCGCAATGTAGCGCTGACTGCTCCGTATATGCATAACGGTCAGTTTGAGACCTTGCGTGAAGTGATCGAATTCTATAATCAAGGGGGTATTCAAAATGAGCTGTTGTCACCGCTGATTCGGCCGCTGAATCTGACGGATGCTGAAAAACAGGATCTGGAAGCATTTCTCAACGCACTGACTGGCAGCAATGTAAAGGACCTCGTGGCCGATGCATTTGCCGCACCCATCGGCGAGCTCAGTGAGAATGATCCGAATTGGGCGCATGAGAACACTCTCGGTTACTGAATGATTCGGCCAATTGCAGCGGTTTTGGCAGAGCTGAATTTTTCCGGCAATTCTAAAAAAGTGCTCCTATAAAAAATTTATCTCACTCTGTGCGGCAGAACATGCGAGTCTGCTTTGATGCGCCTGCAACTTCGTTTTTCTATTCATTTTTGTCAATGTGCACGCCATGCTTTGGATCAAGACTTTTCATATCGTATTTGTTGTGACCTGGTTCGCCGGTCTGTTTTATCTACCGCGACTGTTCGTTTATCATGCCACGACTGAGGATGCGATCAGCAATGACCGCTTCAAGGTGATGGAACGCAGGCTTTATTTTGGCATTTCAACGCCCAGTGCGGTCCTGACTCTGGCGAGCGGATTGACTCTCTGGCTGGGCTATGGTTTCGGCGGCTCGTGGCTATTTTACAAGCTGCTGGCGGTGATTGCTTTGCTGGGCTATCACCTGTGGTGCTGGAAATACGTCGTGGATTTTCGCAATGACCGCAATCGTCGGTCCCATGGGTTTTACCGCTGGTTCAACGAGGTGCCGACCGTATTGCTGGTTGTCATTGTTGCGCTGGTCGTGTTCAAGCCGATATAAGCATAAGCGCCGATTCTGCCGAATCAGATGAGGGTGCAGATTCCAGCGCCAAGAATCTGGCTCTTGATCACTTTTCGTCGTGCATCGTATTCCTGTACGATGACGGCACAGCTTTGATTCGGTCTCATGCTGGTTCCCGGCAGTTCCAGCGCCACCGGCTGTCCGTTCCATTTCCCGATGGAATGCATTTCGCGCACGACGTTGTAGTTCTTCATCAGCTTGCCTTTATTCTCGCCGGCATTGACCTCGGTTGCATGCTCACGGTCGAATTTGATCAGCCAGATATCCGCTTCGGCATCGTGACTGCCATCGACTGTTACGGTCAGATTCCCATCCTCTGAAAACCGGGCTTGCGCATCCAAAACCCAGTTGCCATCGCGCTTGATTTGTTTTTTGGCTTTTCTTGAATTGCTGCCGACGAACGCGTAATCTCCATTGACCACCATCTGCGGCGTATAAACACCTTTGCGTCCATCGAGCGGCAGGCGGTTGTAATCACGCTGCCGCTGACTGTAGGCCGGTGAGGAAAACGGATCTTTCCACTGGCCAGCCGAGCCGTACACCAGTGTGTCCCAATAGTCGACGTGGAATTCCAACGCAAGAATATCGTCATGATCGACGATAATTTCTCCCAGCAGTGCGTCAGCAGGCGGACATGAGTAGCAGCCTTGAGAGGTAAACAGCTCAAAAACGTGCTTGACTTTTCCGTCGGCAAAGGTATTGGCAGAAAAAATGAGGCTGATCAGAGCCATGATGATTGATTGCATGAGCGTCGCTGGATATCGCATGATGATTGCACAAAAGTATGATGCTAAACTGCGCTATGGGACACTTTCGATTTGGATTTGTTTGACCGCGTCGCTTCAGTCATTGCCAGCGGCAAGAATATCGATCGGTGTACGCGCACCGAAGTGTGCCAGTGTGTTCCTGCGAGGACAATCGCCAGACACAATTCAATCATTTAATGCATGCATTGGAAGATTGCAAGATTCGTTCAGTCCGTCCGCCGTTCAGCATCTGCAGACACTGTCACGTCTATCTGGTTCTCATGCTCAAAGTCGTCCTGGTCGAGCCTGAAATACCGCCGAATACCGGCAACATTATTCGGCTCTGCGCGAATTCCGGATGCAGCCTGCATCTGATCGAGCCGCTGGGATTCAGTCTCAGCGACAAGCAGCTGCGCCGCGCTGGACTTGATTACCACGAATGGGTAAACGTCGAGGTTTATCGGTCGTTTCAATCCTATGGCGAGCAGCATGGCATGCAGCGGTGCTTTCTGTTTTCCAAATTTCACTCGATATTGCATACCGCTGCAAGCTATCGCCCCGGTGATGCACTTGTCTTCGGGTCTGAGACTGCCGGTTTGCGGGACGATATCCGCAAGCTGGTGCGGCGAGACCACCATCTGACTCTGCCCATGATTCCCGACAGCCGCAGTTTGAATTTATCCAATGCGGCGGCGGTCGCGGTCTATGAAGCCTGGCGGCAAATCGGCTTTACCGGGGCGGGCAAGGACAGCTGAAGGGTCAAAAAGCCGATGGAGTTGATTCTCGGCAGCTGAGAAGACCGTCGCGCGGATTCGGATAGGCAAGCTCAATATCCAGTTCTGCAAGCATTTTTCTGTTGTCGATTTTTCTTGATTCGCGAATGTAGGATTTCATTACATCGCTGATTCCGCCTGATTCGGCAGGATCATCTGTCTCCTTCACTGGCGGCAAATCCCACAATTCTGCAACGAGATTCATATAGTCGGTCATACGCAGTGGCATTCCATCTGACACATTGAAAATTCCACTCCTATTCGAATCTGCGGCAGCGATGCAGATTCCGACCAAATCATCAACATGGATTCGATTTGAATATCCAACTTTGGATCGCTGTGGCAGTGTCAGGCCCTTGCGGAGTCGCTCGATTGGAATGCGACTCGGCCCATAAATTCCGGGAACGCGCAAAATAGCCAGCTGCGCTTCGTTTGCCGCTGTCCATTGCTGAGCGAACTTTTCAACATCCACCCGCCGCTTGGCTCGCTCAGTTTGCGGATTCACCGGTGCTGATTCATCAATCCAGCGTCCATCGCAATGCCCATAGACACCCGTCGTGCTAATCAACACCAGCTTGCCTGGCGGCAGTGTCAGTACTTGCTGCAGAAAATTTCGAATGCGGCAATCAACTGCGTCTTGCGGCGGAATCAGGTAAATCACCGTCGTCAAGGCATCGGAATCGATTTTCGCCGACCCCGGCTTATCAAGATCAATGCGCAAGTGGCTTGAGGCATCGCTTGCTGGGATGGACGTGCGCGATATGGACATAACATTTCGATCTTGACTGGCGAGCGCTACCTTCAGGCGCCGGCCTACATATCCAGCTCCGGCGACGATACACAGTTTTTGTCGGTCACTTATTGACATTCAATCAGCATATTTCAGTTGCGGCGCAACCGATCGGATACGGCCACGGGTGTCGGGTAGCGAAAGACGGTCAGATATGAGTTGACAATAAAGGTCATCACCGTCGCAATCAGCAGGAAATTGGCTGCCATCACACTCATCACACCCGAACTGAGGGCCAGAAATACAATCAGGATCGAAAATTCACTCAATTGGCCCAGTCGAACCCCCACTTCCCAGCCGAGTTTTCCTGACTCTTTCACCTTGCCCAGAAGAACTCGGTACGTGACTGGCTTGAGTATCAGAACAGCAGTCCCTAATATCAGTGCGGGAACGATCACGGGAAGCGAGGAATAATAGTCAAACTGGGCGCCGATCGCGACAAAAAAGAGCACTAGGAAAAAATCCCGAATCGCGTGCAGTCGTTCCGCAATATAGCGGGCAATCGGCGATGCCGCCAATGTCACACCCGCAACAAACGCGCCGATCTCTTGCGACAGGCCGATCATGTCGGCACAAAACCCCAAACTCAGGCACCACGCGATCGTCATCAGAAAGATATATTCTTCGATCTGCTCGAATTTGGTCATCAATCTGCGAACGACATAAATTTCCGCGACAAAAGCGGTTGCAACAAAAAAAGGCAATGTAATTACAGGCAGAAATATGGCGGAGCCGAGCCCCGATGTCTTGCCCAGGCCATCGATCACGATCAGCGCAATGATTGCCAGCAAATCCTGCAGCAGCAGTATGCCGATGACCAGCTCGCCAATATGCCGGTGATGAAGCGCCGTGGTCGGCAGCAGCTTGATACCAATAATGGTGCTTGAGAATCCAGTTGCAATGCCGGTGATCACCGCTTCGATGGCTGAAAATCCAAACAGCCCCGCGATCGCGAACCCAATGACAAAAAACACCACTGATGAGATGACCGTGACCACCAGTACAGATTGAAAAATTTTCACCAGTTTCTGGGGGTACAAATCAATACCCAATAAAAACAGCAAGAAAATGATTCCGATATGTGCCAGGTCCTGAAGCAAATCCACTTGCGGGATCAGTGAGAATCCACCTGGACCGATCAGTGCGCCCAGCACGATATACATCACGGGCAACACTTGCCTGGCATACAGTGCAAGGGTGCCGAACACGGCTGCCCCGCAGAATATCAGAAAAACTGAGTATTCAATGGATGAAAGATGCGATTCCATGAATCGACAGGTCTCCGATCGGCGAGCGGCTCTGTCAGTTGAGCTCAAACATCACCGCCGTGAGGCGGACAAACGGCGGACGGTCTTTTTCAGGCGGCTACCGCTTCCACTTGATACTGCAGCCAACACTGGATTTCTGCTCGCTTGTGAGAGACTGGCCGCTGAGCAGCGCATCGGCCGCAGCCCGCAGATCAGAACCGCTCGCAGGGATAGTGTTACCCGGCCGACTGTCATCAAACTGTCCCCGATAAATCAGCTTTCGATCCTCGTCAAAAAGAAAGAAATCGGGTGTGCAGACCGCATCGTAAGCTTTTGCAACGGTCTGACTCTCATCGTACAGGTAGGGGAAGGAATAGTTGAACGTCACCGCGTCTTGAGACATGTTCTGCGGACTGTCAGCCGGATGCGTGGCAACATCATTGGAACTGATGGCGACAACGCTGATCCCTCGGTTCGCGTAGTCAGAAGCAAATTCGGCAAAAGCTGACTTGATCTTGATCACATAGGGACAGTGATTGCAAATAAAGGCAACAACCAAACCGCGGGCTTTCGATAAATCTGCCAGGGAAACTTGGGATGCATTGAAATTCGGATTGGTATTCGGCAGCGAAAAGTCTGGGGCAATACGACCCGGTTCCAGCGCTTTTGAGGGCGTTTCAGCCATAACGTTCTCCTGAAATTGATGGTGTTGGCAAATCCCTGCAAATTATCTTCATTTCGTCTTGCGGACATGTCAGTTTCTCATTTTTGGCCGCAAGCCGGACAATTGCTGTGCTTCGGAATGCGAACGCTTTGCCACTCAAGTCGGGCAGCATCAAAGAGCAGCAGTCTTCCATACTGTACAGTGCCAGCCCCCGTGATGATTTTGATCGCCTCATTGGCCTGCAAAGCGCCGATTGTTCCGCAAACGGAACCCAGCACACCGGTTTCACTGCACCGCTCCTGCGGCTCATCTTCAGGCGCGTACAGACAGCGAAAACACGGGCTGTCGCCCAAGTCTGGACGATACACGGCAAGCTGGCCTTCCATGCGGATTGCCGCACCCGAAACCAGAGGCGTTGCGGTTTCGATGCATGCCGTATTCAACGCGTAACGAATATCGAAGTTATCGGTTGCATCGACCACGATATTGCATCCGGCCACCACCTTTGCCAGCTCAGCGGCATTCATCTTGCCATCGATGCCGGTTACTTGAATCTCTGGATTGAGGTTTTCGATAGCGGTTTTCGCAGAATCAACTTTAGACTGGCCGACTGAAGAATTGCGATGCACAATCTGGCGCTGCAGATTGGAAAGGTCTACGGAATCAAAGTCATTCAAAATCAAATGTCCAACTCCACTGGCTGCCAGATACATTACGACGGGGGAGCCCAATCCGCCAAGCCCGACAATCAAGACAGTCGCATTGGAGATTTTCAGCTGCCCTTCGTATCCGATGTCCGTCATCATGATCTGACGGTTGTAGCGAAGCAGAGTTGAATGATCCATATCAGATTTCGCTAACGTTGAAGAGCAGATTCATTCTCTGAATTCGTGAGCAGGTCGCAGCTGAGCGATACATAAAGCCTGTCGAAAACATCTAATCTGTTTCATCTTTATACTGCTGATAGCCAATGCCTCTTACATGGGGCTCGTTGTGAAGCAGGTTTCGCAAATGCGACAAGTATTCGAATTCCAAATTCATCACTTGAGCAACATTTTCATCCCACCGCCTGCGAATATCACACTCACCACTGCGATATTGCGGGACTTTCTGAGCTCTCGTCTCTTCAAAACATGCCTTCAATCGATTTCGGACGGATGTATTCTTAACGTCAGGAACTCGGATTCGACCCACTTGACCAGTGCTGTAGTTCGGAAAAGCTAATTTCTTGCCAGCATTTCGCATCAGTTGCAATCGTCCAACCGTCGAATTGACAAAAACAGCCAAAGCTTTCGCTTCATCTGATGACAGACCACGTATCGGTATCCAACTATTACCCACATACTCTTTTTCACTCGCGGTGGCGGCCAATCTTCCCGTGCTCGTGTCTTGCCCCGCAGTGATCAATAAATGTCCCGCTTTTTCTAAAATCGCGGGGGGGGGAAGCGAACTGAATGGCGATCAGATCTCCTGAGATTGATTCTGCCGTCTTTAGTTTCGGGCACTGTTTTGCGAATCCAATATTCATCGGGCTTGCTCTCGATAAACATCTGACCGTCAGTGGACTTAGACTTCAGAATTGGAAAGCTACCTGGTATATCGTGTCTTGAAGATTCATAAGCACCACGCAAAATTCGTCCTGTTGCCGCCGGTGTGAAACCGGATTCTTCTATTGTCTTCAGATCTGAATTTGAAGCGAAATTCGCCGAAGCTTCAGCCAGTTCCGGCGATCTCCATATTGCCGCTGTCCAGTCACCGGCATTGATTCGTTCTGCTGGCCAGTGTGATACTTCACCCCAATCGCCGGCCATTGTGCCCACCTCACATTGCAATACAGAGTCGTGCAGTTCTGCAACTTCTGTGTCATCGGCCGGGAACCGATCTAAATTGATTATCTTTGCAGGCATTGCATCAGAAGAACTTTTCTTTCTGAGAATAACAATGCTCTCGTTAATACTAGTATTCTGACTCATGTTGATTTGACCTGGCAAATGGCAAGTAATCATGCTGATAATTTGGTAGCGTTGCGCAAGAATTTTTCTTTGGTACGCTGCAGAGGCAGCCGAGAGCATGATTGTCGGAACAACCATTGCAAGAACACCATTGCAACCACTCAAGCACCTGTCTGCAAGTGCCACAAACAATGGCTGGATTGAATTTTTATCCACAAAATCTGTCAGACGCGAATCGAAAGTCACCAATTTTTCTTCTAGAGCATCAGTTCTAGTACGCAAGCCTTTTTGAATTTCTCTCGAGAATTTTTCTCCCATACCTGCGCGATTGGTAAATGGCGGATTGATAATCACAATATCCGCGTTTTGAACAGCAGCAACAGCATCTTCGAGTTCTGCATCAAAGGCCGACTCCCAAACCGCTTGTGAGTCAATTTCTTCCGCCAGCTCGTCAATTTCATCCTGTGCCACAATCTCTTCCTGCCCCAATAGTTCCAAAGAACCGGCTGAGACTTTGCCTTGAATATCTTGCGAGGGTCCGTACGGCATCAAATGCAACCCCATTGACCGATAACGAATGTTTTGATTGCCTGATGTCAGCTGCGACGCGGCCAGCTGCAAAGAGACGGGGTTTATGTCAATTCCCTTGATACATTGCTCAACCGCAATTCTCTGCAGTTCAGCCAAGTCATCCTCTTTGGCTCCGTCCTCCAGCGCACGGCGCTTCATATCCGTCAGTATTGAAGCCAGCAGTGTTCCGCTGCCGCATGCGAGGTCGACGATCTTGAAGTTATGCCAATTTTTTCTGTCTGACCAATCTGTCTGACCATAAGCATCCAGAGCCAATCGGGATGCTATAGACCCTGCGGTTGGCCGCGTAAAAAAAGCTCCGTCACTTTGCTGGTTCCCCATCACTCGATTGAATAATGGACCCGCATGGTCAGCGCCCATATCAGCGTATGTCTCAGCAATGCGCTCAGCTTCGGAAGCGATATGCCGAAGCGCTCGTTCTAAGCCTGCCAATTTGCCGGTATCTTCAATCGTCTCAATTACATTCACCGCGGGCTCCAGAACTGGACGAAAATCGTGCCGCCTGATTTGTTCCCATGATCGCCGCATTCTCGTGATAACTTGCGTGTGATTTTTTATTGAAGCCAGGTCGCTGATTCCGCTTAGCCAACCGCCTCCAGCTATGCGCTGGTGCAGCATCGCCGCATTCATCATCAGCAATGCGGCAATCGTAACCCCACTCGCCTGAGCATTAAGTGCTTTCTGATTAAGATTAGTCAAGCCAAAGTGCTTGTTCAATTCCGCACCGAGCTCATCTGCCTCAAGATGAAAAGAAGCTTCCTTGATGCTTGACTCAAGAATATTCAAGTCTCTTGCAATTCGGTTGTGTATAAGTCCGGACTTGGACAAGAGATTCATTTTTATTGAATCTCCCAGCTCATCAAGGCCAGTAAACACCAGCATTTGCTTCGTACCGTCCTCCACAACATCCCGATGACTTCTTCGCTGTTTCTTTTTGGATTCTTTTTCGATCTTCACCTTTCTGCCAGTGCCCTTGTTGATCATATCTCGAGCTTTCTTTTTTGTCTTTTCGAAATTGATTTTGCCAATCGGTCTATGGCTTGAAGGCTTGTCCCGCACTACGCCATCTTCGCGTAGTTCCGGACCGCCATCTGAGTTATTCTTACCTGCAAGAATAAGAGTGGCGTCAATTAATTTTCTCTCAACCTGCCTCTCATCGTGCTCAACATCCATCTCCGATAAGGGCTGAATTTCTTGATCGACGGAACTTTGTCCGCTTAGAACACGTTCCATTGCGAGTTCTGCCTCGCCCGGCGCCCCGACATGCACGCCGTATCTGATGCGCTTGCTGTCAGGTTTGGCGATAGCAAGAATAGTATGCACCTCTTCGGGGGCCGCCGGGAGATACAGGTGCATAAGGTCGCTGAGCTCATCCTCAATGCGACTGTCATGTGCGCGCAATGCCCGCAATATCTGCCCTAATTCCTGCCAGCCATCTTCAGGCGCACTGGTGCTGATCCATTTTTCTGGATCAACATTAGGCGGCACAAGAATAGGGCATATGATGTAACCGAGCTCCTTGTCGGGGGACACCCGCATAGCTCGCCCAACCGCTTGTACAACATCAACTGGACTTTTCCGAGACTCAAGGAACGCCACCGCACTTAGAGATGGCGAGTCGGTGCCCTCCCCAAAAATACCAACGTTGATTATTCCATGAGGCTCGTCTTGTGAAGCTTTACCCAAACGTCGAATCGCATTCTTTCGAGCAATCACATTGTGAGTGGCATCCAGGTGCTCCAGCGAATACAGCGAGGCTCGCTTTCCATCTAGATTGTTGTCTAACCAGTTTTGCAGCCAATTCCGCACCACATCAGACTGAAGATCTTCGGCCATATGCTTGGATTTGTGTACCGTGTTCATAAACGCAATGCAAGACCGAATTTTGACCGAATCCTTATCTGAATTCTGGGTTGCACCGCCCATCGCCAGTGTGTATGCAAGTCCTCTAAGGTAGTCCGCAGAGGTGAGCTTCCCTCTACCTGCGCTTTGCGTGTTCGTTGCCAGTTTGTAAGCGGCATCGTAAGTGCTTCGGTCGTTTGTTCCTAGTGCAATGATTCGATAGTCAGACAGCCAGCCGTTCTTGACGGCTTCGACATAACTCTTGCGAACCAGCTCCACGCCGAAAATCTGCTCGTCGTCCATGGATCGAACAATCCAGTCACTCGGCTTGTCTGCTCCAAGTTTGTGCGTATCGTATATTCGAGGGGTAGCTGTTTGGTAGATTCGGTAAGTGGCAGGAAACGCGTTGTTATCGTGACACAAAGTGAAATCGCGAATTCTCTCCTCTTCGTTAGTGAGTTTCGGAATTGGCGTTCGACGTTTTCGCTTGACTCCGGCTGTGCGATGCGCTTCATCCGCCACGAGAACGGCGCAGGACTGACCGCAAATTTTCAGAGAATCCGCAATAGAGCGTCCGCTTTGATAGGTGCCAAAAATAACGCTTATCTGATTTCCATCGACTCCTTCCCTGATCCACTCCGCGATTTCTGCTGGATTCGTGGTCACTTTCCCCTTCACATTCGATGCACTGACATTGCTGTTGTCCTGAGTCGGATCGAATGCAGTATTTTTTTTATCCTCTTTTTTGGGATCATACCCAGCAGTTTTATCCGAACATACCGCAAGCGGTCGAAAATCATATTTTGCATTTTGCAGAAACTCACTTCGAATCTGTGCAACAAGCGCTATTGATGGACAAAGTACGATTGATAAGCCGCCTATCGGTGTCAGCTCTTCGATGATGCGAAGGGCAATGCGGGTTTTTCCGGTGCCGCACGGTAAAATAATTTTGCCACGTGCTTGACCTTTCGGGAGTCCGCCACTATCAGATTCGGCATGTTCTCTAAGCAATCGGACACTCGTTTCGATCACTTCCGACTGCATGCATGTTCGTGTTTGTCGAGCCTCTGCTTCTCCATCGTAAGTCGGGTCGCAATGGGGACAGTATGGGTCTGGATCCGTATATTTGTCACGCTGCTGAATCAGATCATCGACAACATTGACCAGCTTGATAGGCTTGTCCGTCATTGAATCAACAGTTCCGGTTCTCCCGCCTAAAGGGCAGTTGCCGTTCGTCACGACCCAGCGTTCCTCCCAGAAGTCAGCAGCCGACAAGCCGATGAACGTGCCTAGTTCACTGTAGTTGATTGGGTTTCCAGAATTCGTTTCGTCCAGTTGCCGAGATTTGCTTTGAATGGCGATATGCGCACCATCGCTTCGTCGCACAGCCACCAAATCAATCCCTGAATCTCTTCTGGGAGAGTCTGGGAAGTGTTGTTGCCGTTCGTCCCAATCTTCCCAAGCTTGGCATTTTTCAATGTCCCAGTCCTTGATGAAAGATGCCATATCCTCAATGAGCGACTCTAACCACTTTCCGCCGGTGCTGGTTGGTGCTTTCTGCTGAGCCAATTCAATGGCCTCATCAAGTGCTTTTCGTATTTGATACTTTTGAGACATGGAACTATGATTTCAACTAATTAAATTACAAATATTTGTTTTTATTTATATTTCTAGAAACTGTTCTTGAACTCAAATTGATCCAAGAAAATAGCTTCATCTTAATATCAGTAACGCCTGTTTTTGGCTGCAGCAATCTGATTCGTATGTACAAGTCGTTTTGATTGACAACTGCTCTGCGGCCTGCAGCCTAGAGCGGCTCAGTGCGCATCTCAACGAAGCTGCCCGCATCGGGGTCGCGCCCGAACGCCAGCGCCAGCAGGTGCACCGGCCCGCCGCCGGCCGCATACTGGCGGCCATACCCCCGATCCCGAATCTGCGCCAGCGCCGCCGACAGCGCCTTTTCCACCCGCTCCCGCGTCCCCGCCAGCTTGAACTCCATCACAAACACCTGCCCCGCATGAAACAGCACCAGGTCCGCCGCCCCCAGACTGCTCGACGCCTCCGCCTCCAGGTCCAGCCCCAAAGCCCGAAACGCCATATACACCATCGACGCATAGTGCGACTCGTAGCGCTCAATCTGCGAGACATCATACCACTGGTGCGGAATCCCAAACAGATACGCCCCCAGCTCCGCCTCAAACCCGACAAAATCATTGTCCGCCAGCAATTGCGCCAGCTGCCGCGCCTGGCTCTTGGCCTGCGCGCCGCGATGCCGGGTCACATAGTCCAGCAGCTCGCCGTTCAGGCTCACCGCCACCTCATGGTTCGGATAGCCCAGGACATAGTCGGTCTCATCCCCGGCCATCTCCTCCTTGATGGTCAGGTACCCCGACTGGAACAGCATCGCATCCAGATCCATGTCCGCCACATCAAACTTCGAGACCGTCCGCCTCAGCGCCAGGCGCCGCTCCAGCTCCATCGGATTGACCTGGCGCCGGGCCAGCTCCTCAATCAGGTAATTCGGCGAGCCCGACAGCGCCCAGTAGCAGTCAAACTGCCTTTTGTCAAACAGGTTGAGAATGTCCCACGGATTGTACAGCCGATCCTGCCCCAGCCAGTGGTAGCCGTTGTACCAGCGCCGGATCTCAGCGCGGTCCAGACCGCCCAGCTCCGGCGCGAAGACCGTGTCCAGATCCCGGTCCGCATAGCCGCAGATCGACGCATAGCGCGGGTCCAGGCTGATGTCCGTCAGGTTGTTCAGGTCCGAGAACAGGCTCACCTTCGTGAACATGCTGACCCCGGTCACAAACACAAACCGCACATGCTCCGCACAGTCCTTGATCACCCCGTAAAAGCCCCGCAGATAATCACGATTCGCCACCGCCAGCTCCGGGTCTTGCAAACGATCCAGAATCGGCTTGTCATACTCGTCAATCAAAACCACCACCCGAGCGCCAGACTCATTGTGCAAACGACGAAGCACATTGCGAAGACGCCTCGTTGGAACATCCGAAGCAGCGGTCGGCAATCTGTTTTCCGATTCCGCAGCCTCTAGTTGCTCAACTATCTCACCTGCAATCGAATCAGGATGATCGTTCGCACCAACCAAGCTAATTCTGACTACCGGACATTTGACTGACCAGTCCCAGTCATCGTGGATTGCCAGCCCCTCAAAAAGGCTCTGCCGACCCTCGAACAGAGCCTTCATCGTGCTGATCAGAAGACTCTTGCCGAAGCGCCGCGGGCGCGACAGGAAGTAGTGACTCCCATTTTTGACCAGATCATGGATCAAAGGGGTCTTGTCGACATAGTAGCAGCCGTCCTCGCGAATGCTTCGGAAATCCTGAATTCCAAGCGGAAGCTTATGCTGTTGCATTGTCCTCAAACCTATAGAACGGCAGGTTTGCTGCCTGGCCCGCTCATGGCCGAAAGACAGTCACAGGCGCAAATACATTTCGGCTCAGCTTGTTTCATGACTCACCTCCGGCGGGTATGCTCCATCTGCTTGCTCTGCGGCCTGCAGCCTAGAGCGGCTCAGTGCGCATCTCAACGAAGCTGCCCGCATCGGGGTCGCGCCCGAACGCCAGCGCCAGCAGGTGCACCGGCCCGCCGCCGGCCGCATACTGGCGGCCATACCCCCGATCCCGAATCTGCGCCAGCGCCGCCGACAGCGCCTTTTCCACCCGCTCCCGCGTCCCCGCCAGCTTGAACTCCATCACAAACACCTGCCCCGCATGAAACAGCACCAGGTCCGCATCCCCCAGACTGCTCGACGCCTCCGCCTCCAGGTCCAGCCCCAAAGCCCGAAACGCCATATACACCATCGACGCATAGTGCGACTCGTAGCGCTCAATCTGCGAGACATCATACCACTGGTGCGGAATGCCAAACAGATACGCCCCCAGCTCCGCCTCAAACCCGACAAAATCATTGTCCGCCAGCAATTGCGCCAGCTGCCGCGCCTGGCTCTTGGCCTGCGCGCCGCGATGCCGGGTCACATAGTCCAGCAGCTCGCCGTTCAGGCTCACCGCCACCTCATGGTTCGGATAGCCCAGGACATAGTCGGTCTCATCCCCGGCCATCTCCTCCTTGATGGTCAGGTACCCCGACTGGAACAGCATCGCATCCAGATCCATGTCCGCCACATCAAACTTCGAGACCGTCCGCCTCAGCGCCAGGCGCCGCTCCAGCTCCATCGGATTGACCTGGCGCCGGGCCAGCTCCTCAATCAGGTAATTCGGCGAGCCCGACAGCGCCCAGTAGCAGTCAAACTGCCTTTTGTCAAACAGGTTGAGAATGTCCCACGGATTGTACAGCCGATCCTGCCCCAGCCAGTGGTAGCCGTTGTACCAGCGCCGGATCTCAGCGCGGTCCAGACCGCCCAGCTCCGGCGCGAAGACCGTGTCCAGATCCCGGTCCGCATAGCCGCAGATCGACGCATAGCGCGGGTCCAGGCTGATGTCCGTCAGGTTGTTCAGGTCCGAGAACAGGCTCACCTTCGTGAACATGCTGACCCCGGTCACAAACACAAACCGCACATGCTCCGCACAGTCCTTGATCACCCCGTAAAAGCCCCGCAGATAATCACGATTCGCCACCGCCAGCTCCGGGTCTTGCAAACGATCCAGAATCGGCTTGTCATACTCGTCAATCAAAACCACCACCCGAGCGCCCGCTGCAGTATGCAGCCGGTCAAACAAATCGAATAGAAATTCAGGGGCCGTCTCGGGCGGTACATATGCATCCAAACCGCTATGGCGCCAGATCACTCGCAGCTGCTGAATGATGTATCGCTCGACATCCTCTGGACAAGTGAATTTGCCGCCAAAGCTGATCCGGACTACCGGACATTTGACTGACCAGTCCCAGTCATCGTGGATTGCCAGCCCCTCAAAAAGGCTCTGCCGACCCTCGAACAGAGCCTTCATCGTGCTGATCAGAAGACTCTTGCCGAAGCGCCGCGGGCGCGACAGGAAGTAGTGACTCCCATTTTTGACCAGATCATGGATCAAAGGGGTCTTGTCGACATAGTAGCAGCCGTCCTCGCGAATGCTTCGGAAATCCTGAATTCCAAGCGGAAGCTTATGCCGGCTCATGATCTTGGCCCTTGACGGTCATCGCTGCTGGCTGAGCGCATGTGCCAAATAATCTGCCACGGACATCTTGAGATAAATGGAGGATGGAATACATTCATGCTCGAAAGCGACTTGCCTGTGCGATGCATTTTATTGCATTCAAGCCGTCAGTTGAATTCCGATTAAGGAAGCCTGGACTGATCTCTCTGTCAAGGACATGCTGCATTTTGCAATGGCTGCGCATGGGTATGGATGCAGATCAAAAGCCGCGCGAACCCAATTGCTCTTGTTTTCGAAAGAATGGACAGTGAACCTAAATTGATACAATGAGACAAATTGCACTTGTCGACTGGTGCGTTCAGGCAAAATAGGATTTATCTGGATCTCATTTTCGCTCAAGTTGCCGCCTCTGCTGATATAAATTTCCATGAACCATGACTGAGTTGACTCACTTTAGTGAACAGGGCGATGCCCGCATGGTGGATGTAGGTAAAAAAAAGCCGACTGTCCGCCGCGCCATTGCCCATGGCAAAATTCAAATGTCAAAATCAACACTGAATGAAATCCAATTGCGGCAAAACAAAAAAGGGGATGTGCTCGCTGTGGCCCAGCTGGCAGGCATTATGGCATCGAAAAAGACCGCTGAGCTAATTCCTTTGTGCCATCCGCTTGCACTGACGCATGCAGCCGTAGAACTGGCCTGTGATGCTGAAAGCTTGTGCGTCAACTGCACCGCGACAGTGGAGACCCTAGATCGCACCGGTGTAGAGATGGAAGCATTGACAGCCGTTCAGGTCGCACTCCTGACTGTCTACGACATGTGCAAAGCCTCAGATCGCGGCATGGTCATTGCAAATGTGCAGCTGATGGAAAAATCAGGCGGACGATCGGGATTGTGGCAGCGAGCCTAAGACCATGGCAAGATCGAATTATTCAGCAGCAAGCGCCGGTGACATCCCTTCAACTCCCTACGAAGATGCGCTTGCCTCCATCCTCGACTCAATCCCGGCGCCGCGCGAGTCGGAGCGCATTCCAATCCTTCAGTCCCTGGATCGAGTCGCCGCTGAAAACATAACAGCCGCTGAAAATGTTCCCGGACATCGCAACTCGGCGATGGATGGCTATGCCTGCCGTTTTTCTGATCTGGCGCCAGCGAATTGCATGAGCTTACTCAAACTCGTCGGCATTTCTGCTGCTGGCAATCCATTCAGCGGTGCAGTGCATAAGGCTGAATGCGTACGTATCTTTACCGGCGGCGTAATCCCTGACTCGCTGGATACTGTCATCATGCAGGAAGACTGTACGATCAGCGGCGACCAGATATCCACCATCAACACCCATAAGCCGGGACAGCATGTCCGCCAGGCAGGAGAAGACATCAGCGCCGGCGAAGTCGCGGTTACCGCAGGTCAAAGTATCGGAACAGCAGAACTTGGCTTGCTGGCATCAGTTGGCCGGCAGGATATTACCAGCTGGAAAACGCCAAAAGTGGCATTCTTTTCAACGGGCGATGAACTCAAAGGAGTCGGTGAACCGCTCGATCCTGGCGACATCCATGACAGCAATCGCTACACTTTGTACAGCATGCTTCGCGATGCACACTGCGAACCGATTGATCTGGGTGTGGTTCGCGACAATCTTGGCGACACCATTGATGCAATCAATAAAGCATCAAAATGCGCTGACGTGATCGTCACCACCGCCGGCGCCTCCGTAGGCGATGCTGACTTTGTCAAGCAAGCGCTGGAAACGCTCGGTGAGCTGACTCTCTGGAAAGTTGCCATGCGCCCGGGAAGACCGCTGGCATTTGGCAAAGTCGGATCGGCTTGGTTTTTTGGACTCCCCGGCAATCCCGTATCGGTAGTCGTGACTTTCGACAAGTTCGTTTGGCCAGCCTTGCGCAAATTGCGTGGCGAAAATCCTGTGAAAAGATTGAGGATCAACGCGACAACTCTCAAGCCGATTTTCAAAACACCTGGCAGACTAGAATTCCAGCGTGGCATATTCTCGTTTGATGCCAATGGCAATGCCGTAGTTGAGTCAACCGGCAACCAAAGTTCCGGAGTACTGACATCGATGAGTCGGGCCAATTGCTATATCGTTCTTCCGTCTGAGACCGGCAATCTGGAGACTGGAACTGCACTTGAAATCGAGCCTTTCAAAACCTTCCTGTAAGACTTGCACAATTGGAAACCGACAGCGAAAGATGGGATCAAAAGTATCGGAGCCGCAAGCATGCGGCACTTCCTGACCCTGACCCGCTGCTGATCGAGTCAGCCGCGCTGTTCAGTCCAGAAGATATAGCGGTCGACTTGGCGTGCGGAACCGGTCGCCATGCCATTTATCTGGCTTCACTCGGCTGCCATGCAGTTGCCATCGACTGCAGTCATCCGGCACTCAAGCAGTGCGCGGCACATGCATCCGGCCGCGGGCTGCCAGTGCAGCCCGTTATCGCCAATCTAGATGATTTTCGATTGACACCCCGCTCAGTGAACGCGATTGTTTGCTTTCACTATCTGAATCGCGGAATTTGCGGAAACCTTATTGACGCGCTTAAGCCAAACGGTGTTTTGATTTTCAAGACATTCAATCAGAACTTTCTCCGCGTCAAGGCGAATTTCAACCCGGACTACGTGCTTGCACCGGGTGAGCTGCGGCGGATGTTCGCAGCCCTGCAGCCGCTGAATGGCAGCGACGACTGTCAAGCTGATGACTGTCAAGCTGATGCAGATCCCAAATCCTTTCTGGTCGCGCGCAAAACGTGCTGAGTGGCACTCTAATTTGGCTTGCCCCCCAGCTGGCTTGATTCGGGTCGCGGTTAACATAACTGCGAATTCAGGCGACAGCTAAGACTCAGACTTGGCAGCCTGACGCGCTTGATAGGCCGCTTTCTGCTCTGGCATCGCCTCTGTCTGGTATTTTTCTTTCCACTGCGAGTACGGAATGCCGTAGATAATCTCACGCGCATCCTCGTAGCTCAATTCATGACCGCGCTGCTCTGCTTCGGCGCGATACCACTTCGACAGACAGTTGCGACAGAAATCGGCCAAATTCATCAAATCAATATTCTGCACCTCGGTGTGTGTTCTGAAATGCTCAACCAATCGGCGAAATGCCGCCGCCTCAACTTCGATTCGAGTCTGTTCGTCCATCGCAAAATTCTCCACAAATTTACTTGAGTTCAAGTCCACCGAATACTTCAAACCTGTCACTCGGCGCCCGATCGCCCCGCGGCCCGTCCAGGCGTATTGCGCTCCACCCAGCGGCTGGCGCCATCGGTGAGAATTTCTTTTTTCCAAAACGGCGCCTCTGCTTTGAGATACTCCACAATCTGCTCGCACGCGGCAATCGCCTCGGCGCGATGCTCGGCCCACACTGCAGCGACCACAATCGGGTTGCCCGGCACGATCTCGCCAACGCGATGGAGCATCAGCACATCGATCAGCTGATACTGCTCTGCTGCCGCCTTTGCAATGCCCTCAAGGTGCGTCTCAGTCATCCCAGCATAATGCTCAAGCTGCATGGCAGCGACCGCATCGCCTTCATTGGAATCCCGCATGGTGCCGACAAATACCGCAGCGGCGCCGTGGCCGCCGCTGCGAAGCTGATGTTCATGTCGAGCGACTTCGGCCCAAGGCTCAAAATCAGAATTGTGTATTTCTATCCGCATTCGGTAAAGTTTCGCCTGCAACAAGGCCAATTCGACAAAAGCCTGTATGCTCAGCCGCCCGTAACCGGTGGAAAAAATGCCAATTCATCACCTTCCTTGACGGTCGAGCCTAAATTCGCATACTCATGATTGATCGCTACCTGAATATTGCCCGGCAGGCACTGCTCGCTCACGGCTGAGCGCCAGGCATCCTCAACGGTTGCGACCCCTTGGCTGTCAATCACCGTATCGCGCATGCCGACCCGGTCTGCAAGACTGGCAAAGAATTTGACGCTGATGCTCATCTCAGTGATTGGTCAGGCAGCCGCCTCCAGATCTTTGGAATATTGACCTTGAGAAGCATAGCCATTAACCCGCGCCCGGTGCAAAACCAATTCCTGTACTCGACCGCGATTGCGCTCATCTCCAGACCAGGCAGTCATAGGAGCTTGCTGCAGAGCTCGTCCGTACGAAAAGGTCAGACGCCATGGAATGTCCACATCCAGCTGGTTCATTCGGTTAAGGTGTGCAGTCGCGTCTTCATCGCTTTGGCCGCCGGACAAAAATGCAATGCCAGGCACTTCAGCCGGCACATGCTTGAGCAGACAGTCAACCGTCCGCTTTGCAACGGTGTCAAGATTGGCCTGCAGCGCACAATCCTTGCCTGAAACGACCATATTGGGCTTTAGAACGATGCCGCGCAATTCGACTCCTTGCTCCTGAAGCTGTCCGAAAACCGCCGCCAGCGCGCGGCCGCTCACAGCTTCACAAACCTCAATGGCATGATCTCCATCCATCAATACTTCCGGCTCGACAATGGGTACGATTCCAGCTTCTTGACAAAGAGCCGCATAGCGGGCGAGAGCATGCGCATTCGCCATCAGACAAGCATTCGTCGGCAAGCCCTCCCCAATCGTGATGACTGCCCGCCATTTCGCGAAACGCGCTCCAAGCTGTGCATATTCAGCCAAGCGCTCACGCAGGCCGTCCAGCCCTTCTGTGACCTTTTCGCCGGGATGTCCTGCGAGGTTTTTGGCACCGGTATCGACCTTGATTCCTGGCACAATTCCGGCGTTTTGCAAGTATTGCGCGAAAGGAATTTCACCGTTTACTGTCTGCCGGATAGTTTCGTCAAACAAAATCGCACCGCTGATGTAATCTGACAGATTGGGCGTGGTCACCAGCATTTCGCGGTAGCTCAGTCGGGTTGCCGCGGTCGATTCAACACCGAGTTTTTCGAACCGTGAGGTACAAGTTCCGATACTCTCGTCCATGGCCAGAATGCCGCGCCCCGGCTCAACCATTGCTATCGCTGTATTTTCAAGTTTTTCAAGCTGCATGTAATGTGTTGTCTCCGTGTTTTTAGGCAGGAATTATATATGCGCAAAGCACTTGCGTTGCAAGTGTTCAGTACTCAGAATCTGGAATACAGCGCTGAGCAGACACAGTATGCCAGAGCAGGAGAAAAAAGGTCAAAACAGACGTATGTCGCGCTCTTCGGCACTGATCAGTCCATTTCGATTGACCTTGTTTTGCCGATGAATCGAAAATCTCTGCCCCAGATGCTGAGCTTCGCAAACAGGCAGTGAGAAACGACTTTGCGCTGAGTCCGAATATACTTTGAACCGGCGCAGCAATACTGGCCATCACGCCCTGCCAGTGCCAAAGTACAACGCGAAATAGTCTCATACGTAGTGTGCATATATGGATATAATTCCAAATTTACTTAGTATTTCAGGAGTTCAGTAGGTCGATATGTATTCCAGAACCATTGACATTGAACTGCCTGAGGGCCAATCAGCGTTTCTATGGGGCGCTCGGCAAACGGGAAAATCGACGCTTTTGAAAAATCAGTTTTCGGACAGCTTGCATTTTGATCTGCTCAATACAGAAACAATGCTGCGTTTCCTGTCTGCACCCCATACTCTAAGCGAAGAGCTTCACAAATGCAGTTCCGAAATTCGTGCCAAGCCAATTATCATTGACGAAATTCAAAAAATACCCGCACTGCTAGATGAGGTGCACAGGCTGATAGAGTCGGAACGCTTAAGTTTTGTCTTATGCGGGTCCAGCGCGCGAAAACTCCGGCGCGGCGGTGTGAATTTGCTGGGGGGACGAGCTTGGAAGTTTAGCCTGCACCCTCTGACTTGGAGCGAAGTGCCGGGTTTCAATCTGCTGACCGCCATGTCAACCGGACTTTTGCCGGCATTTTATGGAAAGAAGTTTGCCAGACGCTCGCTCAAGGCTTATGTTGAGGATTACTTGACTCAGGAAATATTCAGTGAGGCGCTGGTCCGAAACACCGCAAGCTTTGCGCGATTCTTCGACACCCTGGCGTTTTGCCACGGGGAAATGCTTAATTTTTCCTCTATTGGCCGTGACAGCGCAATCGATTCAAAGACGGTACGCACCTACTTTGAAATCATGGTCGATACGCTCATCGGGCACTGGGTTGATCCGTTTTCAAAAAAGGCCGATCGCCGCATCGTTTCGAGCATACCGAAGTTCTACCTTTTTGATCTCGGTCTGGCGAATCATATTGCGGGCAATTCCATCACAGGGAAACTTGGCGCCAATTTCGGGAAAAGTTTCGAGCACTTTATTTTTCTTGAGCTTGTCGCAGCTGAAAGTTATCAGGAATGGGATACCAAAATCGAATATTGGCGAACCCGCAGTGGACTGGAAGTGGACTTTGTGCTGGACAAAGGCTCGGTTGCGATCGAAGTAAAAAGTCGCCTCAGAAGCGGCGATCTGCGCGCTATCAAGGCCTTTGAGGAAGAATATCAGCCGCGCCGCTCAATCGTCGTTACGTCGGAACCGTTCAACCGAATTGCGGATGGAATTGAAGTCTTGAACTATGAGTATTTTCTTGACGAGCTCGGCAGCGGCAAATTACTCTGAAGGCCGTGATGCTTTTTGCTGTCACAGCACCTCTTTCCAAGCTCCTCGATCAACCCTTCCCACATGGCTGCCTTATGCTGTATTGAATGTTCGGGGCGCAGTTTATTGTCGGCAAAAGGTGCCAAGAGCAAAAAACAGCTGGAAATTGCTTAGAGAGAAATGGCCAGGTTATCATTAACATATTGAGCAAAAACATGGCGTTTGCCGCTCCGAAAGATACCGCCCTTACTGCAGATATCCTGGAAGCTTTAGAAATTGGTAAAGAACGCAGTGTTCAAGGAGTCGTCTTTGAACTGAACGCTTGCAGCGGGTTCAACCGCCAAGACCTCTGAGAATGGTTGCAAAAGGTTCATGCATGACAGCTGAAATTCATGAGTTGCAAAATGTGCCGCCGCAACGTGCGTCTTCCAATGGAGGCGAAAACGCGAAAGATCTTCACGGCCGCGTTTCTGCTATCGAAGCAAGACTTGACTGCCTGGCAACAAAGGAAGATATAAAGAATGTGGAGAGACGGATTGCAGAGCATGCATCATCGGTGCAGCCTTGGCTTATGGGGATTCTTGCCGCTAGCCTTGGGGCGGCAATCTTAGCCCTGTTTCGAACATTTTCCTGATCCAGAAATTTGGACTTGGCCCCAAAACCGAGCAGTGCCTGGAATCAGGAAAATGCATCCGGCGCTGGTCTGCAATCCCAATGTAAAAACTTGCAATTCGACGGCGGCACATGCGCTGAGCCTCACCTTGATTCATCTTGCGGGTCAGCAAATTCTCACCTCTCGGAGAACGAGTCATTGATCTTGGCCATTCGCATGGACAGAACCGTTTTCCGAAAAGTCACTGACGCACCGCACCGCGCTGCGCCACTTTGTCAGCAGCTTGTCTCGCTGAGCGCTTTTCATGGCAGGGTGAAAACTGCGATCCGTTTTCCACAGCTCTGTGATTGAATCCAGGGATGAAAAGATGCCAGTGAACAATCCAGCCAAATAAGCCGCTCCCAAAGCGGTCGTCTCGGTATTGACCGGCCGGTCGACTGACACCTCCAAAAGATCACAAAGAAACTGACAAAACCACTCATTTGCCGCCATGCCGCCGTCGATGCGCAGACGGCTGACAGCGCCGCCGTCTGCATCAATGGCGCTCAGCAGATCCGCCGTCTGATAAGCAACCGATTCCAGCGCCGCCCGCACCAGCTGCGCCTTGCCGGTATCTCTTGTCATTCCAAATATCGCCCCGCGCGCATCGGGGCGCCAATGCGGCGCCCCGAGACCGGTAAGAGCCGGCACCAGATAAACGCCGCTGTTGCTGTCCAAGGACGCAGCCAGCGCGGCCGACTCAGATGCATCTTTGAAAAACTCAAGCTCATCGCGCAGCCACTGCATCACTGCGCCGGCAACAAAGATTGATCCCTCCACTGCGTAGCTTGCCTTCCCGGCCAGGCGATAAGCAATCGTCGACAGCATCTGATGCTGCGACCTGACGACTTCACTGCCCGTATTGATCATTAGAAAACAGCCGGTTCCGTAGGTGCTCTTGACCATTCCCGGCTGAAAACAAGCCTGTCCAATCAAAGCGGCCTGCTGATCGCCGGCAACCCCGCAAATCGGCAGCGAGCGGCCCAGCACCGATGCATCGGCTGCGCCGAAATCGGCGGCCGAGTCCAGCACTTGCGGCAGACAGCTTGATGGAATCGAAAACAGCTTCAGCAATTCCGGATCCCACTGCTGCCGGCGGATGTCAAACAGCATCGTCCGCGACGCATTGGTCGCATCCGTCAAGTGACACCGTCCACCGGTCAGGCGCCAGATCAAGAAAGTGTCAATCGTGCCAAACAGCAGCTCGCCGCGCTCGGCACGTGCCCGGGCGCCATCCACATGATCCAGAATCCACGCCAGTTTTGTCGCCGAAAAGTAAGGATCAAGCAAGAGTCCAGTCTTGTCCTGAATGGCAGCTGTCCAGCCGTCGCGGCGCAGCAATTCGCACTGCCTCGCCGTACGGCGGTCTTGCCAGACAATCGCATTGTAGGCCGGCTCGCCGGTAGCGCCATCCCAGACCAAAGTGGTTTCTCGCTGATTGGTCATGCCGATCGCTGCAATTGAGCCGTCCAAGCGATCACCAAAATCCAGCGCTGCCTGCGCCGTCTCCAGCGTCGTTTGCCAAATCTCCTCAGGGTCGTGCTCAACCCAGCCGTCATTTGGAAAGTACTGCGTGAATTCGCGCTGCTCGGTCGTCAGAACTGAACCATCGCAGTCAATCAAAAGGGCGCGGGAACTGGTCGTTCCCTGATCAATGCTAAGAATGTATTGGCGCATAAACTTGCCGTCCCGAAGCTGCATTGCAATCAAGCTGTCTTTCAATATACGCATTCAATTCGTCAATTTGCATGCGATTCATGCGAATGCCATGGCGAGTTCGGCGCCAGATGACATCGTCTGCACATTCGGCAAACTCGTTCTGCAAAAGATAATCCACTTCTGACTGGAACAGTCCGGGCGAATATTCCCGCCCCATATCCTGCAAGCCATGACAGCCGCCAAGGATTGAGTTCGCCTCGGATCCATAATGACACGCGTAGTGATAGGCCAGTCTTGCCGGCAGCCAGCTGTGCTGCCGCCGCAGCGATGCGGCAAACTGCTCAATCGTCGCGCCGCCCGTATCACCGCCTGGAAGAACGCCGCGGCGCGTCCAGCGAGGCTTGTCAAAGCCATCGATTCTGGACAGCAAGCGCAGCACATCTTCCGCCAGCAGTCTGTACGTCGTAATCTTGCCGCCGAATACCGTAACAATCGGCGCCGCCGAATCATCAAAATCCAAAACATACTCTCTGGAAATCTTGCTGACGCCGGTGTCTGCACTGCCATCAAGCAGAACACGGACACCCGTGAAACTCCAAACGGCATCTGCGGGTGTCGTCGACGCTCGAACATAGCGATTCACGGCCTGACAAAGGTAGTCAATCTCCGATTCACTGGCTTGAGCGCCATTGCCGATGTTTTCTGTCGCCACTTCAGTCGTGCCGAGCAGTGTGAAATCCTGCTCGTAAGGGATGCAAAACAAAACACGCTGATCTTCATTTTGAAAGATATACGCATGGTCATGGTCAAAGAGCCTTGGCACCACAATATGGCTGCCTCGAATCAGGCGGATCGGCTTGTTTTGCGCCCGGGGCCGATACCCTTCAGCAAGGGTATTGACCCAGGCGCCGGCAGCATTGACAACCGCTCTTGCCTGAATCTGATAACGCTTGGGCTGACCGCTGCCAAATGGATCCGTCCGAGCCAGCGAAAGCTGCCAGCCATTGCGTTCCCGAATCAGGTCAACACATCGGGTCCGGCTGAGAACGCAGGCGCCGAATTTAGCTGCATCAGCGATATTGAGCACCACAAGTCTCGAGTCCTGAACCCAGCAGTCGGAATACTCAAATGCATGCTGAAATTTGGCATTCAAGGCCAGTCCAGCCTCATGCTGCGAGAGGTCGACTGCCTTTGATTTTTGCAAAACGGTCATCGGCGCAAGTGAATCGTAAATGAGCATCCCGGCTCGAATCATCCACCGCGGCCGAATGCTGCTGTCATATGGCAATACAAATCGCAGCGGCCAAATAATATGCGGGGCGCTGCGCAGCAGAATCTCACGCTCCCGCAAGCTGCGCCGGACCAGCCCGAAGTGATAATTCTCAAGATAGCGCAAGCCGCCATGAATAAGTTTGGTGCTCGCCGAAGAGGTATGCTGCCCAAAATCATCCTGCTCACAGAGGAGAACTTTAAGTCCGCGGCCGGCTGCGTCTCGCGCAATGCCGGCGCCGTTGATTCCACCGCCAATGACAGCAAGGTCGAACTCGACCTGACCGTTCAAACTACTGCTCATCAACTTTCAGCTGACCCAACGGATTGCCAAGCCTGCTAGACGCGCAAAAATACGAAGATGAACCAAATGACTGACACAGCCAAGGCACCCCAAAGCGGTGTCGAAAACGCCCACAGCCAGCCGAGAAAGATGAATATGCTGCCCAGCAGGCTGATGAACAGCCGATCTCCGCGAGTGGTGTCAATACCGAATATGCCGCGACGCGCCCCGCCGCCAGGGCTGAACTTCTCCCACACACCCAAGGCCACGATGCAGAGCAGGACAAATACAAAAAAAACCACAGTGGGCCAGGTCCATGCCATCCAGGTTAAATCAAGCATGCGTCTAGACCCGTCCCAGGGAAAAGCCCCTGGCAATATAGTTCCTGACAAAGTAAATGACGATCGCACCCGGAATAATGGTGAGCGCGCCGGCAGCGGCCAATAATCCCAGTTCATAGCCGGCAGTGCTGGCGGTTCTCGTCATCGTCGCTGCAATTGACTTTGCGGCAACGGAAGTCAAGGTTTTTGACAGCAGCAGTTCCACCCAGGAGTACATAAAGCAGAAAAACGCTGCGACCCCTATGCCTGAGGCGATGACCGGCATGAAAATCTTGACAAAAAATCGAGGGAACGAATAGCCATCGATATAAGCCATCTCATCCAGCTGCTTCGGCACCCCGGACATAAAGCCTTCCAGTATCCAGACAGCAAGCGGAATATTGAACAGACAATGCGCAAGAGCCACTGCGAGGTGCGTGTCGTAGAGATCGATCGCGGCATACAGCTGAAAAAACGGCAGTGCAAAGACCGCTGGCGGCGCCATGCGATTGGTCAGCAGCCAGAAAAACAGATGCTTGTCGCCCAGGAACCGAAAACGTGAGAATGCATACGCCGCCGGCAAGGCAAAGGAAACCGATATTACCGTGTTGATCACAACATAAATGATCGAATTGATGTAGCCTTTGTACCAAGTCGGATCTGTGAAGATTTTGATGTAGTTGTCCAGCGTGAAATCCAGCGGAATCAGCGCGAATGTTCCCAAAATCTCATTGGTCGTCTTGAACGACATGTTCAGCAGCCAGTAGATCGGCAGCAACAGAAAAAGAATATAGAGCGCCGGCACCAGCCGGCGATGCATGGGCGTTCTGGAGGACAGGCTACGACTGCTCATTTCTCATCATCAGGGTATAGAACACCCAGCAAATCAGCAAAACGATAAAGAAATAAATCAGCGACATGGCTGCTGCCGGACCGAGATCAAACTGTCCCAGCGCCAGTTTCACCAAGTCGATGGACAGGAAGGTTGTCGAATTGCCCGGTCCGCCGCCGGTCAGCACGAATGGCTCGGTATAAATCATAAAGCTGTCCATAAAGCGCAGCAAAATGGCGATTGTCAGAACCCGTTTCATCTTGGGCAGCTGAATCCAAAGAAAAACGGCCCATCGGGACGCTCCATCAATTTTCGCCGCCTGATAGTAGGCCTCAGGGATGGCGCTCAAGCCGGCATAGGACAGCAGCACAACAAGCGATGTCCAATGCCATACATCCATCAGTATTGTCGTAGCCCAAGCCGATATGGGCTGCTGAGTGAAGTTGTAGTCGATTCCCAGCGCATTGATGGATCGTCCCAAAAGACCAATATCCGGCAGTGCGAAAATATTCCACATCGCGCCCACTACGTTCCATGGAATCAGCAATGGCAGGGCCATCAGGACCAGACAAAACGAAACCCAGAAGCGACTTTTCGGCATGCACAAGGCGATGGCAATGCCAAGCGGCACTTCGATTAGGAGAATGATCGAGGTGAAAGTGATTTGACGCAAAAAAGAATCGTGAAACCGATCCGTATTGAGCACCTGCTCAAACCAGGTGAGCCCTTCCCAGAAAAAGACATTGTCTCCGAATGTTTCCTGAACCGAGTAATTGACAACTGTCATCAGCGGAATCAGCGCATTGAATGCCACCAGCGCCACCACCGGGATGACCAGCAGCCAGGCGCTTTGCTTGACAGTCTTGTGGATCAAAATCTAAATCCTCCCTCAAACAATCCAGCCATTCGCATACAGATAAGTGCGGGTCGCATCAAAGCTGACTCGCGCACTGCCGGCTGGCAGCTGCTCATCCTCGGCACAGATCAGCGTCAGCCGATACTGCTCGTGCGCGACGTGAACCAGCTTGTGGCGGCCAATATCGTCGACCCGCTGGATCTCAACTGCGATGCCGTCATCGCCGAAACGGACGAATTCTGGACGTACGCCAATTTCGGTGTTGCGACTTTGGCTCAATTCTCGGAAACTGTCTTGATTGCTGCAGATCACTCTCTGTCCGGCAAAGGTGACTTCTCCTCTGCGAACCTCGCAGGGCAGAACATTCATGCCGGGCGAACCGATGAAATAGCCGACAAAGGTATGCTTGGGCCGCTCAAACAGCTCGATCGGCGTGCCGCTCTGTACCACTTTGCCCTCGAACATCACTAAAACCTGGTCGGCAAAAGTCAAAGCCTCGGTCTGATCATGGGTCACGTAAATCATGGTTGTACCGACATTTTGGTGCAATGCCTTGAGTTTTGAGCGCAGCTCCCACTTCAGGTTCTGGTCAATGACAGTCAGCGGCTCATCAAACATCATCACATTCAAGTCTTCACGAACAACGCCGCGGCCGAGTGATATTTTCTGCTTGCCGTCAACCGTCAGCGACGCAGCTCGGCGGTAAATCCCCTTTTCCAAATCCAGCATGCGGGCAACCTCCATCACCCGCGGCTTGATATCTTTTTCGGACATCCCTCGATTGCGCAGCGGAAAAGCCAAGTTGTCAAAGACAGTCATGGTGTCGTATATCACCGGAAACTGAAAAACTTGAGCAATATGCCGATGGACCGTATCGATCCGGGTCACCTCCTGGTCACCGAACCAGACCTCGCCGGTGGTCGGAGCAATCAATCCCGACACAATTCCAAGCAGTGTTGTTTTGCCACACCCTGAAGGGCCTAGCAATGCATAGGCGCCGCCGTCCTCAAACACCGTATCAATCTGCTTGAGGGCATAGTCAGCCGCCGTTTGCGGCGCTGTCAAATAGGTGTGCTGGACGTTGCTAAGCGTAATCTTGGCCATTTGGATGCATAGTATCAATAGACAACAGCATTGCCAGCGTGATCAAAAAACAGGCATCTGCGAAAATCAATACAGACCTCGACTTGCTCACCGATCGCGTATTGATGGACTCCGTGGGATTGAGATATCCAGTCATTGTCGTGCACCAGCAGGTGCACCAAACTCTCCGAACCGCTAATTTCGGCTAATTTGACCTCGCCGGACACCACCTCGCAACTATCGCCTCGCTCGCTGGCGGACAAAGTCAGATGGTGCGGACGGATGCCCACAAAGTACCTGCCATCGGGACAGTGCTTCAGCGCCAATGGACACTTCCACTGCGTACTGGCATTCACAGTCATGCTGTCTTTGGACTTGATGACTTCGGCCAGATTGATCGGCGGATGCGAGAAAATTCTTGCACAGGCAAGATTGCCAGGCTCCCGGTAAATTTCGATCGTTTTTCCGTATTGGGCAACCCGGCCTTCATGCAAGGTGGCTGTATATCCGCCCAGCATCAACGCCTCTTCCGGCTCGCTTGTTGCGTAGACGACAGTCGAGCCAGACTTGGCAAACAATCTTGGCAATTCTTCGCGCAGCTGCTCACGCAGCTTGTAGTCGAGATTGGCCAGCGGCTCATCAAGCAAAACCAGCGGCGCATCCTTTACCAGCGCACGGGCCAGCGCAGTCCGCTGCTGCTGGCCGCCAGACAAATTAGCCACATCCCGGTCGAGCAGATTCGACAGGTTGAGCAGCTCGGCGATCTCGCCTACGCGCTTTTTGATGTCAGTCGGATTTATTTTTGCCACCCGCAAAGGAGAGGCAATATTCTCAAATACCGAAAAATTTGGATAGTTGATAAATTCCTGATACACCATTGCGATGTTGCGCTGCTGCACCGAGGTCGCAGTAACATTGTCGCCGGAAAACCAGATTTCCCCGGCATCGGGCTTGTCCAAGCCCGCCATGAGTCGCAGCAGAGTCGTCTTCCCGCTCAGCGTCGGTCCAAGCAGCACGTTGAATTCGCCATCACGCAAATCCAGACTGGTCGGATGGATATGAATCTGCCCAGCCACTGACTTGCCGACATTTTTCAGCTGAACTGTCATTTATCAGACGCTCAAGTCAATGGGCTGACACAATCAAGCCTCGATCTCATTCGCAGACGTGAACTTGAACGCCGCTTTTGGCTGCCAGAGCCATGAATTTTTTGGGCACATCAGCATCTGTAATGAAATGATCAATTTGCTTGAGATCACAAAGAAAGACCGGCGCATTGCGCTTGAACTTATTGCCATCGGCAACCATAATCACAGTCCGCGCATAGCGCAGCATCGCCTGCGCAACCTTAACCTCGCGCCAGTCGAAATCGGTCACCACACCTTCTGCGGCAATCGACGAAGCGCCGATTACTGCAAAGTCGACTCTGAACTGGCTGACAAATTCAGCGGTCGCATCGCCGACAATGCCGCCATCTTGGCGGCGAATCTGCCCGCCGGCAATAAAGGCCTCGATTTGGCTTGACTGGACCAGAATATTCAAAACGTTGAGATTGTTGGTCACCACCAGCAGTCCCTCATGCTTGCGCGCCAGCTGCGCTGCCACTCGCTCGGTGGTGGTGCCAATGTTGATAAAAAGCGAGCACTCGTTTGGAATGAGCTCAGCTGCTTTCTCAGCAATTCGCTCTTTACCCTCGACCGCCAGTATTTTGCGGGCGCCATAGCCAAGATTGACCACACTGTCACGCGTGATAGCCCCGCCATGAATACGCTGAAGCATGCCGGCTCCGGTCAGCTGATTCAAGTCTCGCCGAATGGTCTGAGCGCTGACATTGAACTGCTCGGCGAGTCGGTCAACTTGAACCAAACCCTCTCTTTTCGCAATTTTCCAGAGCTCTTTCTGACGCAGATTGAAGTCATCGCTCTGCGAGCTGCCTGGCATGGGATCAAATGACATTGACAAGGTCCCGATCAACGGCGCTCAGGGGTGGCAATTCAGCGCGAACTCGGCCGCTTTGCACCGGCCATGCGACTGTTTAATCTTGATCATTGAGCATATGGGATGCCAGCAACTTGGCTGTCACCCGCATCCCACATACTCGTGCTCATGATTCTGCGGATACCGGCGCCAGCGCGCCAGACCTCAGAGCGTGAGCGCCGTTTACCGTCGGGCAAGCTTAGTTGGCGCTCCAGCGCTGAACCAGATCGTCATATTTGACGGTTTTGCCCTGCGGTTTTTCCTCTACTTTGGCTTTCGGCGAACCCGGCTGATTCAGCCAGTAAGACGGATCGCGCTCTTCGTTAAGGCGCGGCCCGCATCCGCCGTAGGTGCCATTGCGCTCATCGGCAGCCTGCATGCGAGCCATCACCTGATCCATCTCTGAGGCGAGACGATCCATGGCTTGCTGCGGGGTAAAGGCGCCGGAGTTCACGTCACCAATCTGCTGCCACCAGATCTGCGCCAGCTTTGGATAGTCGGGAACATTAA
The DNA here is from genome assembly GCA_965200545.1 of Arenicellales bacterium. Classification (GTDB taxonomy): domain Bacteria; phylum Pseudomonadota; class Gammaproteobacteria; order Arenicellales; family JAJDZL01; genus JAJDZL01. Next base: position 32,298 of record CBDAUJ010000006.1, read on the forward strand.
TGCCAGTCGGCGACCACCGCACACGATCAGGTGAGCGGTAAAATTCGACCAGACCGCCGAGCTTCGGCGCTCTTTCAGTAAACGACTCATGACGAATATCGCTGTCTCGAATCGGTGTCAGACCGACATGTGTCTTTTTCAGTGACACTGTTTTAGATACCGTAAACTGCGCATACAGCCAAGCCGCTTTGCGGCGATCAACCGGCGTTGACTTGAACAGGGTCCAAGATCCGGCATCCTGATAGCCCAGCTTCTGCCCTTCTTCCCAGTAAGGACCGTGGGGTGAAGGCGCCATTCTCCAAAGAGGATTGCCATCGTCATCGACAGTGTTGTTGCCTTCGCTCTTGGGCGCAACCATTGATGCAGTAAACGCGGTATACCAGAAAATCTGCTGGGCGACATTGCCTTGCGAGAGCGCGGGCAGAGACTGATAGAAGTCATAGCTGGCAGCTCCGGGAGGCGCATATTGTCGCAGCCATTCATCCCATTTGCGAATCGCATACACTGCAGCGGGCCCATTGGCAGCCCCCCCCCGCGAGACCGATGCGCCGACCGGATTGCAGGTCCCAGCTTCCATGCGGATCCCCCATTCGTCAACCGGCACACCGTTGGGCAGCCCTTGGCTGCCGGCACCGGCCATTGAAAGCCATGCATCCGTCATGCGCCATCCCAGATCGGGAGCACGCTTGCCGTAGTCCATATGGCCGTAGACGCGAACGCCATCGATCTCTTGCACGTGAACGGAGAAAAACTCTGCGATGTCTTCATAAGCCGACCAATTGACTGGCACACCCAAGTCGTAGCCATAGAGCTCCTTGAACTGAGACTGCAGTTCGGGTCGGTTGAACCAGTCATGACGGAACCAATACAGATTCGCGAACTGCTGGTCGGGCAGCTGATACAGCTTGCCATCGGGGCCAGTGGTGAAGCTCTTGCCCATAAAGTCGTCAACGTCAAGCGTCGGCAGCGTGACATCTGCACCCTCACCAGCCATCCAGTCGGACAGATTTACGGCCAGCTGCAGGCGTGAATGCGTGCCGATCAAGTCAGAGTCATTGATGTAAGCATCGTAAAGATTCCGATTAGTCTGCATTTGAGTCTGGACCGCCTGCACAACCTCGCCTTCTCCAAGCAGCTGATGGTTGACTTTGATGCCTGTAATCTCCTCGAATGCCTGAGTCAGAACCTTGGACTCGTATTCGTGTGTCGGAATCGTCTCTGACAGCACATTGATTTCCATTCCTTTGAAAGGCTCCGCGGCCTTGATGAACCAGTCCATTTCTGCCATCTGCTCGTCCATAGACAGCGTCGACGGCTGAAATTCGGCTTCAATCCATTCCTTGGCCTTGGCCATGTCTGCCGCTGCAGCGCGAAAAATGCTGCTTGCGGCAACAATCACAACCAGCGAAAGAGCCATTTTCATTTTGTTTGTCATATTAATTGTCCTCAGCAAAATTCAGTCAAAGCTGAAACTTCGATATTAGAGTAAATGAGTTTCGGAATAATACAATATTTTCGCTGATCAATAATTTTTTGTGCGAATTTGTGAGCAATATCGATCAATACGAACATATTTTGATCTTTCGATCATTGCTATGTGTGCCCAATCCGACGAGCGACACAGAGGCCGCCGGCCTGAAAGCGCCGCAAGCTGGCAGATTACTCAGGAGGCGAGCGACTGACTTGAGACACAAAATGGTTTCGCTTGGGCAAAAATCGATAAGTGCCAAGGAACTGATTTGGATTTCACCTTCAGAGTCAAGTCTTGCTTGCCTGTCAGCCCGCGCAAGCACTCGCTTGGCGGGCACAGTTGCATCCGCAGGCTATATGCCACCGCATTGCCCCTCATCCGCAGTGCGGATCTGCATTGCCCGAACACGCCGTCCGATCCATGATCTCCTCGAAGCGATCCATCTTCTCAAGATACTTGTCACAGAACCTGCCGAATCTCTGTCTTGCCGAGTTCGGTGCCAAATAAACCCATCGTCAGTGTATCTCACCTCATATTTTTCAACTTCACGCCTCAATTTCAATTTGACTCAGAAAAACATCTATATTTGCATATTAAAAAATAATTTGCATAAAATTCGCAAAAATTGCTATAAATATGCTTTTTAATTGAAGAAAATGGGGATATTTAATGCTATTGCGCTTTAGTGTTGCGAATCATCTCTCTATTCGCGAGAAACAGGAACTTTCACTGGCCGCCTCTTCGTTAAAAGATCAGGATGACGGGCTTATCAGCTGCGAGGCGGCGGCAAGCGGCTCGGTCCTGCCGGCTATGATGATTTACGGCGCCAATGCATCGGGGAAATCTAATTTCGTGGATGCAATAGCAACCATGAGGAATTTCGTGTTGCGGTCGCATTCCAGCGGCGAGCCTGGCGGCGGTATTCATCGAGATGTTTTCAAGCTTGATCCGATGTGCTCGCAAGCCCCATCAAGATTTGAAATTGACTTCACCGCAGATGACGTGAGGTACCATTATGGTTTTGAAGCTACCGATGAAGCATTCGTTGCAGAATGGCTGTATGCCTATCCTGCTTCACATCGCAGGATGATGTTTGAGCGTCGTGGCAGTAAATTTAGTTTCGGACGCGAATTGAGGGGAAAAAACAAAAATATTGCCGAATTGACCAGACCTAACAGTCTTTTCGTTTCAGCTGCTGCGCAGAATAGCCATAAACAGTTGATGGGAATATACGGCTACTTCAAATCAATCGAAGTTGCAAGGGCAGCCTGCATACCGAGCACGGACGTATCTGCGCGTTTCAAAGGTGACATCATGGACTCACGAGTCATTGATTTCTTGTCGACTATCGATACCGGAGTCATTGGTTACCGGAAAAAGAAAACTGCAATCCCTGAAGAATCTCAAGCCTGTCGCCGAGAGATCAACGCGGCAGTTGAAAGACTCTCTTCTGGCCGTGCAAGAATCGCTTCAGCCGCAGAAGATGAGCATGTTTCTGTTGAGCTTGCCCACCTAGGCGCCCAGGGAGAGTCAGTGTATTTTGACTTGGATTCAGAAAGCGCCGGCACAAGACGATTATTGATAGTGCTCAGCTTGGCATATCGAGCACTGGATGAGGGTCTCGCTCTTTGCATTGATGAAGTGGATGCCAGTCTGCATTCTTTTGCAAGTGAGGCCGTATTAAAATTATTTTGCTCGCCAGAAATCAATCGCAAAGGCGCTCAGCTTATTGCAACAACTCACGACACCAACCTGATGAGATCCACCGCTCTTAGGCGTGACCAGCTTTGGTTTACAGAAAAGACATCAGAAGGATCTACTGAGATTTATCCGCTAACCGATATTCGAACACGCAAAGGCGACAATATAGAATTGGGATATTTGCAAGGCCGATTCGGTGCAGTGCCAAGTATCGACCTGGTTTCGCCACATTATGAGTTGTCTTGAATGGCACGCCGCACTATCTCTCAAATACGACGGCGAAGGTCTCAAAGAAACCCTAAACGGCGATTTATTCTATTTTGCGAAGGCAGGAATACCGAGCCGGCTTATTTTACAGCACTCCAAAAAACCAGTGCCGGAGCACTGATCTGTGTTGAAACCAGGCCCGGGATTGGAGTTCCCATGACTGTGGCAAAGGAGGCTGTCAAATTTGCAAAAGACAAGGGACTCACCGCATTAAGTCGGCGAAGAAAAAATTCGTTCGAGGAAAGAGACGAGGTATGGGCTGTTTTTGACCGCGACCAACACCCACATTTCAGCGATGCAGTCAATCTATGTCAAGCAAATAACGTTGGAGTAGCGCGTTCCAACCCTTGCTTTGAGCTTTGGCTCATCCTGCATGAAACAGATTATGATCGACCTAACGGTCATCGTGCAGTACAAAAAGATTTAAAGAAGCTAAGATCAGAATATGATGATCGAAATAGAAAAATTCCAGATTGCGACGACCTTGTGACTCGAGTCGAATCAGCAGAAAAGCGAGGAGAAGTTTTACTTTGTCGACGTAAAAAAGAGCAAAAACCCTATGGCAACCCCTCGACGACTGTTGGATTTTTGACTCAATCAATACGAACAGCTGATAAATCGGCATGGAGATAACTGGTCCCTTGCCTTAGGGTCCGGCTCCGCCGGCTACGATGATGTCCCCGCTGGGTCTGTGCATACTCAACCCTTTGGCTGTCCATGATAATCCGATCTTCCATCTCATCCGCACTCCTTATCTCATCACCCGAAGACACCGTCCGATCCATGATCTCCTCGAAGCGGCTCGCAAGTCCCAGGATCAATCTGCCTGAGAGATTCTGAACTGACGCTGTGCGCAAGCTGCCGCACCCATCTGGATGAATGCCTCTTGATGCGAACTGCCGGGCACGCTCATACCGAGATGATTTTCATGGTATTGGTGCCGCCCTGAACGCCTGTTTCATCGCCGCGAGTAACGAGCAGACTATCGCCGGATTTGATAATCCCGCGCTCCACCAGCATTTGGGCAGCCTGGCGCTCAATGGGAAAATCCAACTTCGTGTCCGCCTTGAAACTGACCGGATGCACACCGCGAAACGCAGTGACCCGCCGCTGCGTTCGGCTGTGCGGGGTCACAGCAAAAATGGGAATGCCAGACAGCGACCGTGACAGCCACTTTGCGGTGGATCCTGACTCGGTCATGGCCATAATCGCGGTCACGTCAAAGTGACGGGCGATGTAGGTGGTCGCCATCGCAACCGCCTCTTCGGTGTTGGAATACTGATCCGAGCCCAATTCGGTCCGATCCTCAAAGCGGTCAGTTGATTCAGAACCGCGGCAGATGCGATCAAGAGCCGCGACCACTTTCGCCGGATGCTTGCCAATGGCGGATTCCTGCGACAGCATCACTGCATCGGTACCGTCAAGCACAGCGTTGGCCACATCCAGCACCTCAGCACGGGTCGGGTTGGTACTTTTGACCATGGAAGTCATCATCTGCGTCGCCGTAATCACAAATCGATTGTGCTGTCTTGATTCTTTCGCCAGTTTCTTTTGCACCCCGGGCAGTTTTGCATCGCCGATCTCAACAGCCAGATCCCCGCGCGCAATCATAATGCCGTCGGAGGCGGCCGCAATTTCGCTGAAATTCTGCACCGCCTCCGTGCGCTCGATCTTCGATACAATGCCAGCTCGACAGCCGGTAACACTCAGCAGCTCGCGCGCAAAACTGACATCAATCGCGTTGCGCACGAAGGAAACCGCCAAATAATCCACATCCAGCTCTCCGGCATGGCGAATGTCCTGATGATCTTTCGATGTCAGCGACGATGCCGTCAGTCCACCGCCACGGCGATTGATGCCTTTGGAATTGGACAGCTCGCCGCCAACAATCACTTCGGTCTTGATAACCGGATCAAGCACTTGCGTGACTCGCAGCACGATATTGCCGTCATCAATCAGCAGCACATCGCCCAGCTTCACATCTTTGGGCAGATTCTTGTAGGTTACGCTCACCCGCTCCTGCGTGCCCTCATCCTCGTGCATCTCGACATCAAGTTCGAAGACATCTCTTTCTTTCAGCACAATCTTGCCAGCCCTGAAGCGGCCGATGCGAATCTTTGGGCCTTGCAGATCCGCCAGGATGCCAACCGGCTTGTTCAGCTTGTCCGCATGCCGGCGCACCAGTTCAATGCGTCTTTTGTGATCGTCGGCAAGCCCATGTGAAAAATTGACGCGCGCGATATCGAGGCCTTTTTCAATCAGGCGTTTCATTTCCTTGTCCGAATCCGTCGATGGACCCAAAGTGGCAACAATCTTTGTCTGTCGAAGACGCATGCGCAAGTTACCCGGCCAGCGCCGTATCTTCGCGAGCAAACGCATTGAGCGCCGTCAAAGCCGGCAGCTCACGGGATTCGACATATTTCAGAAACGCACCACCGCCAGTGGACACATACGAAATTTGGTCTTTGATACCATACTTTTCGAGCGCAGCCACCGTATCGCCGCCGCCGGCCGCGGTAAAAGCAGCCGCGTTCACAATCGCATCGGCCAGGGCTTGAGTACCGGCCGTGAATGGCGCATGCTCAAATGCGCCGACTGGGCCATTCCAGACAATCGTACCCGCTTGCGCAAGCACCGCAGCATAACACTTCGCAGTGGCCGAACCGACATCCAAAATCATTTCGTCTGGGCCGACTTCACTGATCGGTTTTTCAGCACAGCTGGTGTAGGGGCTGAAAAATGGCGTCTCATAGACATCTTCGGCGGACGGCGCATCGGTCTTTGCACCGACAACCGCGTCACCCGGCAGCGGAACATCGCATCCGGTTTTTGCAGCTTGTTCCAAAATCTGCGCCGCGGTCGCAATCAGCTCCGGCTCATGCAGCGATCGGCCTACCGGGCAACCGGCGGCGGCGAGAAATGTATTGGCGATACCGCCGCCGACAATCAGCGTATCCGAGATTTCGCACAACCGCAGCAGCACCTGCAGCTTGCCTTCGATTTTTGCGCCACCGACAATCGATACCAGTGGTTTTTGCGGTGTGAGGAGAATGCGATTCAAAGTTTGAATTTCGCGCTCAAACAGCACACCTGCGCAAGCGACCGGGACATGCTTCGTCACGCCGACAGTCGATGCGTGCTTTCGATGCGCTGCGCCAAAAGCGTCCATCACAAAGACATCGCACAGCTGTGCCAGCTGGCGACTCAATCCATCGCTGCACTGCGTCTCACCGGTCAGAAACCGTACGTTTTCACACACCACGACCTCGCCCGGCTGCACCTCAACCCCCTCTATCCAGTCTCGCTCAAAGCGGACCGGACGGCCCAGCAAATCCTGCAGCGCCTGCGTCACCGGCTGCAGCGAATGGCGCTCGTCATACTCGCCCGGAGCCGGTCTGCCGAAATGCGAAACCACAATAACCGCCGCCCTTTGCTGCAGCGCATGCCGAATCGTGTCAAGCGCGGCTCTGATGCGCTCGTCGGAGGTGATCTTGCCATCGGTGACTGCAACGTTCAAGTCCGCCCGGATCAAGACCCGCTTGCGGTGCAAGGATACGGACTTCAGCGGAATCATGAGGCTAGTCGCAGGTCGCGCATGGATTGACCGTGCTAGGCGGCCTTCATCAAGGCAACAGTGGTGTCCAGCATTCGATTCGAAAACGCCCACTCGTTATCATACCAGCAGCACACCTTGGCCGCCCGCTCTCCCACGACTCGAGTCGTCGTTGCCTCAAACACCGATGAGACTGAGCAGTGGTTGAAGTCCGCAGAGACCAGCGGCTTGTCATTGAACGCCAAGATTCCCTGAAGCGCACCATCGGCTGCGGCACTGACCGCTGCATGAATGGATTCGACTGTCACCGGCGATTCGGTCTGGACAGTCAGATCAACCAGCGAGACATTGATGGTTGGCACACGGACGGCGAAACCGTCAAGTTTGCCATCAAGCTCTGGCAGCACCAGCCCAATCGCTTTGGCAGCGCCCGTGCTCGTCGGAATCATGGATTGGGTGGCCGATCGCGCCCTCCGCAAATCTGGATGATAGACATCGGTCAGCACCTGATCATTTGTGTAGGCATGAACGGTTGTCATGAGCCCTGAGCGAATGCCGAACTCATCATTGAGAACTTTTGCGATCGGCGCGAGGCAGTTGGTCGTGCATGACGCATTGGAAATGACAGTATGGGATGCATTGAGAATCTGATGGTTGACGCCATAGACAACAGTGGCATCCACACCGGCGCCCGGTGCGGACAGCACAACTTTGGACGCGCCGCCAGCCAAATGCGCTGACGCTTTGTCCTTGCTGGCAAAAAAACCGGTGCATTCAAGCACGGCATCGACGCCAAGCTGACGCCACGGCAATGCCGCCGGGTCTTGCTCCGAAAGTGTGCGAACCAGTTTGCCATCGACGGTAAATCCCTCGTCGACCACGGTCACTGCGGCATTCAGGCGTCCATGCGCAGTATCATACTGCAGCAGATGTGCGTTGGCCTCGCGCGGTCCCAGATCATTAATGGCGACAATTTCCAGCTCGCTGTGGATGCCGGATTCGATATGAGCTCGCATGATGTTGCGGCCGATGCGGCCAAATCCATTGATAGCTACTTTGATTGTCATTGGCTGATTTCCTGATTTCTTGTCTTTGCTGCGCGGTGGATAATGGGTCAGTTCAGTTGCGCCAGCACCGCCTGAACGACTGCCTCTTGGGTTACATTGAGATATTCGTAAACATCTTCTGCCGGCCCCGACTCGCCGAATTGATCCACCCCGACTGACCGCCCGGCGGGTCCGACATAGCGCGACCACAAGGCTGTCACGCCAGCCTCTACACTGACCCGGCAGCTCACCTGCGGTGGAATCACCGAATCCCGATAGGTCTGCGGCTGCGCCTCAAACCGGTCTGTCGATGGCATGGAGACAACCCGTACCGCAACATTCTGCGTCTTGAGGACTTCGGCCGCGGCGACGGCCAGGCTTACTTCCGAACCAGTGGCGATGATCACGGCTTGCGGCTGATCGCTGTCGTGCAGGACATAGCCGCCGCGAGCGACATCTGCGAGCTGCCGGGGACTGCGGCGGAACTGCGGCACGCTTTGGCGTGACAGCAGCAGACAGTGCGGACGGGAGCCCTCCTCGATGGCCACCTTCCAGGCGATCATTGTCTCCTGCGTATCGCACGGGCGCCATACCGATAGATTCGGCATCAGGCGCAGCGTTGCCGCCTGCTCAACAGCCTGATGGGTCGGACCGTCTTCGCCCAGCCCGATGGAATCGTGGGTATAGACAAATATGGAGGGGATCTTCATCAGCGCCGCCATGCGCACCGCGTTGCGAGCATATTCTGAAAACACCAAAAAAGTTCCGCAATAGGGTTTGAATCCGCCATGCAGCGCCAATCCGTTGACAATCGCTGTCATGGCGAATTCACGCACCCCGAAATAAATATAGTTGCCGCTGAAATCGTCGCGCGTGATCGCCTTGGAACCGCTCCAATAAGTGAGATTTGAACCGGTCAGATCCGCTGAGCCGCCGATGATTTCCGGCAGCTGAGGCCCGTACTCCTCCAGTGCCGCTTTGGAAGACTGCCGCGTGGCGACAGGCGTATCGGCCGCGTCCTGAATCGCCTGCGCGCTGCACTGCTCCCACTGCTGCGGCAACGCGCCGGATAATCTGCGCTCGAACTCCGCCGCAAGATCAGGATACTCCGAAGCGTAAGCTGCCAGCCTTTCGTTCCAATCTGATTCAGCTGCACTGCCGCGTGCGGTGCAGTCAAAATGGGTGTAAATGTCATCTGGAATCTCGAACGGCGGATGATGCCAGCCGATGCGCTTGCGCACCCGCGCGACCTCGTCGGCGCCCAGCGGAGCACCGTGCGCGCCGCCAGTGCCCTGCTTGCCGGGAGAGCCCCAGCCAATGATCGTCTTGCAGCAAATAATGCTAGGTCTTGCCGTCTCGTCGATTGCGCTTTGCAGCGCCTGGCGGACAGACGGCGCATCATGGCCATCCACAGCGTCGATGACCTGCCAGCCGTAAGCGGCAAACCGCTGCGCAGTATTATCGGCAAACCAGCCAGACACCTCGCCGTCAATCGAGATGTCATTGTCATCGTAAACGACAATCAATTTGCCGAGCCTGAGCGTTCCTGCCAGCGAGGCGGCCTCATGCGAGATGCCTTCCATCAGGCAGCCGTCACCGGCAAATGCATAGGTGCGGTGATCGACGAGCTTATGGCCCGGACGATTGAAACTGCTGGCCAGCTGCCGCTCGGCAAGAGCAAAGCCTACAGCATTGGCCAGACCTTGGCCCAGCGGTCCGGTCGTGGTCTCCACTCCGGGAGTCAGCCCGTATTCCGGATGGCCTGGCGTTTTTGAGTGCAATTGGCGAAACTGCCTGATTTGCTCCATCGGCAAATCATATCCGGTCAAATGCAAAAGCGCATAAATCAGCATAGAACCATGTCCATTGGACAAGACAAAACGGTCTCGATCCCGCCAGTGCGGATTGCGAGGATTATGTTTCAGAAACTCAAGCCAAAGCACCTCGGCGATGTCGGCCATACCCATCGGCATGCCGGGATGCCCAGAATTTGCTGCTTGCACAGCATCCATGGCCAACGCGCGAATTGCGTCTGCTTTGCTCATGTGCTTTACGCTTTCCAAAGGGGCTTATATACTTAACTTGACGCATGCAAAATAGATCCATATATCGCTGAATATTAGAATTAATTTTCCAAATCACTCGATATTTTTCTTTATTTGAAAATTAATCGGCTGCTATTTGAGTTTTGTCAAGTTGAGTATATAAGCCCCTTTCCAAAAGGTCTTTGGAACCGGTATCAGGTTGAAAGGATAGATGATCTTGCGCCGGGCACACGAAGTGCGGAGCGGGACCAGCGGCCTCAGATCTCAATTATACAGTGTCTGTCGAAATCGGGATTTCCAGAATCACTGACCTGCCAGGCATAGCCGCGCGGATTGGAGATCACTCGGGTCTTGCCAATGCGGTAATCAGCCGACTCGTGCGTGTGACCATGAATCCAAAGCTGTGCGGCGCTTTGCGCCACCAAGTCATCGGCATGAGACGCATAGGCCGGCGACAGGCTGTCATCGACGCGGCGACCATTCAGGGACCGCTGCGATGGCGCATGATGCGTGGCCACGACTGTTTTAGTCTGCGGCGGGACCTCGGCCTCGAACTGCGAGCGAAAATACCGGCAGCTGTGCAGATGAAACTTCTCGGTATCGTCGGGAGCCAAAGCTCGCTCCTGGTAGCGAATCACCCGATAATCATTCATGGTGCCTTGCGCCCGCAGCTTCGACAGGACCGCGTTGCCCTGGATGGCAAAATCGGTCCACAGCGTCGCCGCGATAAAACGCACGCTGTCAATCCAAACCGTCGAATTCTCGCAATAATGGAAGTTCGGATAAGCGGACAGCCGCTCAAGAGCCTGCATCACCTCCTCGACACTGTGGTGATAGTATTCGTGATTGCCGCACAGATAAATAACCGGGGTGTCGGGAAAGGAGGCGACCGCCCAGCGAGCCCCGGCATCGCAGATGCCAATATCTCCGGCCAGCACTACCGCATCGTAGCCTGATTCGGGCGGCTCAAAGTCCGAAAACTCCAGATGCAGGTCTGAATAAATCAAAATTTTCATTAGCGCTCAGCTCTTGTGCTGCCGATCTGTTGCCGGCGCCGGCCGAGGGCAGCTGCGCCGACCTCTCTTGATCATCTGCGCCATGCCCGCTTCAGGCCCTGGCCTCGTCCCAGATTGCATCAGCGGATTGCCTGCTGAGGCTCTTTTGCCTCAAACTGTCCTCTGCAGTCATCAGGGCGCCGGGTCGGATCATGATTTTGCAAACGATTCAACATTCTGGCATCTGGCGGTTTCGGCTCCATCCGCACACGGCCTCGATTTTATTCCATCGCCGCCCGTGTCAACTTGCGATTCAGTTCAGCGCTGCTGCCGGCTGGCCCCAGAAATATTTTTCTCGAGCATTGGCGCAGCGATGGCTCGCAAAGATGATCATCCGCACAGGGTCGGACATTATGCTGTATTCTGAACCTCCGGCAGGCGCGTTTGATCGGCGCCGCCGGCCTTCACAGCAGCGGCAAAGTCGATGCTAAAAATAGAAGAAAATTAGGAACGTACAGCACTCAAATGACTTTCTCGCATTGCTGTATAATGCGACTTGATCTTAGGAAAAAGACAATTGATTGTAAAGGTGATCAAAAAATGAAATGGCTGACCAACCATTTCCTCGTCGCGATGCCCTCGCTGATGAATTCAATTTTCGAAAAATCGGTGATTCTAGTCTGTCAGCACAACGAGGAGGGCGCCCTCGGAATCGTGGTCAACCGAACCACTGAGCTGTGCCTCAAAGACATTGTCAGCGAACTGAACCTGAACACCACGGATGTGCCTGAAATGAAACTGCCGGTCCACTTCGGCGGTCCGGTTCAAGTAGACCGGGGACTGGTATTGCACGACTCTCAAAACAGCTGGGCGGCGACCATTCCGGTCGGCTCTGAGCTCAACCTGACACTTTCCAGAGATGTGCTTGAGGCAATCTCCGAAAACAAAGGCCCGCAGCTGTGCATGCCGCTGCTGGGCTTCGCTGGCTGGGACAGCGCCCAGCTGGAATCAGAAATGAGTGAGAATGTCTGGCTGAGCACACCCGCGGACAACTCAATCATTTTCGATACGCCCATCAGTCAGCGCTGGCAGCGGGCCGCATCGCTGGTGGGAATCAATATCGAAACCATGCCCACTTATGCCGGCCACGCTTGAGCGCTGCATCACTCCCGCCGCATGAGTGATTTTTCCACCAGTATTGGGCCATGCTCCTGCGGTCCCGCATCAACAGGACAGACAACTTGAGCAAACCCAAAAAGGCCGACACCATTATCGCCTTTGATTTCGGCGAAAAGCGCATCGGTGTTGCTGTCGGGCATGCGCTGTCCGGCACAGCCCATGGCATTGACTGCATTCAAACCCGAGACGGCAAGCTCCCGGCGGACAGAATGGATGAGATTTTCAGTCAATGGCAGCCCGGTGTGGTGGTCGTGGGCGAGCCGAAGGTGCGCAACAAGCCTCATTTCATGAGCTTAAGAAATCTGAAGCTGTTCGGCAGATGGCTGAGCGGCCGCTACGGGCTGAAAGTTCACTACATTGACGAGACGCTGTCTACAGAAGAAGCCAGGCATCGGCTGGCAAATTCAAGTCGAAGGTATTCGACGCGGCAGAAGACGCAGCTGCGCAATATCATCGCTGCCGAAATCATACTGCAAGCCTATTTGTCCTCCCGGAACTCGGGTGCGTTAAAATTAGCATCCCCCACTCACCCGCAAGAGGCATCATGAACAACAGTCAGCCGCAGCGCCTTGAGATCAGCAAAATCATTGACTCCATGACGGAATCAGTGCGTGCCATGCTGGAGCGCCGCCCGCTGCTGGTCGGCATTCAAACCGGCGGCTTGTGGATTGCTGAAAGAATCAGCGAAACGCTTCAGCTCGAGGAGCCCGTCGGTGCCATTGACATTTCGTTCTATCGAGATGATTTCAGCCGCATTGGCCTGAATCCCGAAGTACACACTTCCAATCTGCCGCAGGATGTTGACGGGCGGCATATCATTCTGGTTGATGACATTCTGCACACAGGCCGAACCGTGCGGGCGGCGCTCAACGAGCTTTTTGCCTGGGGCCGTCCGGCATCCGTTACGCTTGCGGTACTGATCGACCGCGGCAATCGAGAACTGCCCTTTCAGGCTGACATCATCGGCAACGCCATGTCGCTTGGCAATGAGCATTTTGTCAAAATATCTCCAAACGGGGATGTCACCTATACGATTGTCGAAGACGCCGGCTAAGCGCCCGAATTCATGCAAAGTGATGTTCAAATCGACCCCCATGGACGATTGAGACATTTCATTTCCCTGCAGCAGCTGCCCTGCTCGCTGATTGAGGAGCTGCTGGCGCTCGCCGAGTCATTCATTGATTTCGGCACCCGAGACATCAAAAAAGTCCCGCTGCTGCGCGGCAAGACGGTGGTCAACTTGTTTTTTGAGCCCAGCACCCGCACCCGAACAACATTTGAGATTGCCGCGAACCGTCTGTCAGCCGATGTGATCAATCTCCAGTCGGATGCGATGTCAACCACTAAAGGGGAGACCATTCTTGACACCATTCAGACTTTGCAGGCCATGCATACCGACACCTTCGTCGTACGGCATCATCACAGCGGCGCAGCCGACTTGATCGCCCGGCACGTGCCTGACAACATTCACATCATCAATGCGGGCGATGGCCGCTATTCCCACCCGACACAGGCTTTGCTGGACATGCTCACGATTCGCCAGCACAAGCCGTCCTTTGAGAATCTGACGGTTGCCATTGTGGGTGATATTCTGCATTCTCGCGTCGCTCGCTCCGAAATCACAGCGCTGAAAAAACTCAATGCAGGTCAAATCCGTATTGTGGCGCCAAAAACTCTCATTCCGACCGGTATCGATAAACTCGGGGTCGAGATCTATCATGATATGAACAAGGGCATCCGCGATGTGGATGTCATCGTCATGCTGCGGCTCCAGCTTGAGCGCATGGAGGGGCAGCTGATTCCGAGCCGGCGCGAGTATTTCCAGCGTTTCGGACTGACTCAGGAACGACTCGCATCGGCCAAGCCGGATGCGCTCGTGATGCATCCCGGTCCCATCAATCGAGGCCTTGAGATTGAATCCGCCGTGGCGGACGGAGAGCAGTCGGTGATCCTCGCTCAAGTCTCAAATGGGATTGCGGTACGCATGGCCGTGATGGCAAAAATCATGGGGGGCGTCCCGCAAAAAACGGCACGTACAGCATGACTGTCACTGCGATTCGCAACGGCCGGGTGATTGACCCGAAAAATTCGCGCGACGAAACTGCGGATTTGTTTATTCGCGACCGCAAGATTCTTGCGCCGGACAAGGCGCGCGGCAAGAAAGCGGACCGCGAGATTGACGCAAGCGGACTGATTGTCTGTCCCGGTCTGGTCGATATCAACACGCAAATGGGCTCGCCGCATTCTGAGCGGCTCTCGACCATGAAAGCCGAATCGCGCGCGGCTCTCGCTGGCGGAATTACCAGCGTCTGCATTCAGCCCGACACGCAGCCGCCGGTGGATACGCCGGCGATGGCGCATATGATCCGCAGAAATGCCAAACGCCACAGCGGCATTCGGATTTATCCGCTCGGCGCCATGACAGCCGGACTTCGGGGCGAATCGCTGACTGACATGGCAGCTCTGAAAGATGCGGGCTGCGTCGGGATCAGCAATGCTCGCGAAAGTGTATCGAGCACGCTACTGATGCGTCGTGCGATGCAGTATGCCGCCACTTTTGACATTACCGTGTTCATTTATTCTCAAGACCCCTGGCTGACTGGCCGGGGCTGTGTGCATGAAGGCGAGATGAGCACACGCTACGGACTGCCAGCTATTCCAGAAGCGGCTGAGACCGTCGCGATTGCCCGCGATCTGACCTTGGTGGAAACCACTGGCGTGCGCGCGCATTTCTCTCAAGTGTCTTGCGGGCGATCAGTCAGCATGATTGCCGAAGCTCGCAAGCGAGGGCTCAACGTCAGTGCGGATGTGGCCATCCATAATCTGCTGGCCACCGAATTTGACGTTGAGGGATTCAATACACTTTGTCATGTGCTGCCGCCACTTCGCAACGCAGACGATCGCGCCGAACTGCGCGAGGGGCTCAGCGCGGGCATCCTATCTACGATTTGCTCGGATCACCGCCCTTGCAGCGCTGACAGCAAGCTCGCGCCATTTATTGAGGCCAAGCCTGGAATTTCAGGGCTGGAGACACTGCTGTCGCTCACATTGCGACTGGTGGATGATGGCGTAGTGGATTTAAATCAGGCAATCGCCTGCGTGACTTGCAATCCAGCGCAGGTACTCGGCATTGATGCCGGCTCTCTGGCACTGGGAGAGCGGGCGGACATTTGTGTTTTTGACCCTGAGAAAATTTGGCGGCTGGAAACGGAAAATATGCTCAGTGCGGGCAAGAACAACCCATTTGGCGGCAGCGAACTGCGCGGGAAGGTGGTTTACACTTTGATTGACGGCAAACTTGCAGTTGGATAAGCGTTTTTTTGAGCTGAAGCGCACCTCTCACAGCGGCTCGGCGCTCACCGCAGATTTTCAGGGATGTCGCGAGCAACGCTTGTCGCTATACGCGGCTGTATCTGCGCATACTCCTGCGCGGACTCGCGCACTGCTTTGCGCAGCTCGTAACTTCTTTGCAGGTTCATCCAGAATTCAGCGGAGGTACCAAACCAGCGACCCAGTCGCAAAGCTGTATCAGCTGTGATGTTGCGCCGCCCGCGAATAATCTCAGACATACGATTTTCCGGCACCCGCAGCTGTCGTGACAGCTCCGCTGCGCTCATGCCGATCTCGTCTATTTCACCTCGCAGGATTTCACCTGGATGGATTGGTGTTCTGCTCATTGTCATTCCTCATTAGTGATAGTCAACTATTTCAACGTTTTCGGGACTATCGCCTGGCCATTCAAAACAAATACGCCACTGCTGATTTATACGTATTGAGAATTGTCCGGCGCGATCACCGCTTAGCGCCTCAAACCGATTGCTTGGCCTCGATCAGGTCCAGTCAGGCAATATCCAAGTCGTTCAGCGTCCAGGTGTCCTTGATTCTGCGCCGGCAACCTCGCTGCCGATCGGTGCGGCATAATTGGCTTTGGAATTGAACGGCGGATCCAAATAAATCAGGTCAACTGATTCAGAGTTCATGCCCCGCATGATCGGCAGATTATCGCCCGTCCATATTGTCTGGTTGGCACAGTTCGGCTGCCCAACAGGGGGGATGAGCTTACTCCTGCCATCGGGCCTGTGCCGCAAGCTGTGCGATCTCGCTTCGTCTCTCTGAAGTCATGGACTTCGCTCTGCGGGCGCCGCCGATCCGCCCGCCATTGGCTTTTTTCGGCTGGCGCGGCCTGGCTGATACATCCTCAATCTCGCTGGTGGCGATCTTTGCTACATGGACAGCGCAGCCTACCACGTCAGCGGGTCTTTTTTGTCCTTGCGGCCCGCTTGGCATTTTGTCTTTCCCCCAATTAAATCAGCGAAAAGCCCTGTGCCTCTGGTACGGGGCTTTTTGTTTGCGGTCTATGCTTTGATAATAAACCCCAAGATAGTAAGGCCAAGACCGATCGCGGCAACAACCGCAATCAAAAGGCGTGTGTCTCGCTGCGCGTTTTGCTTCGCTAAAATAGCAATATCGGTTTTATACTCAGCTTGCTTTGTGTTAATACGCTCCTCCAAAACTTTGACCTGCGTTTTCAGCTCGCAGTATTGATCTTCAGTCATAAGCATTCTGATGTGCAAATAGTATAGAGTATTTTTATCGTTTCTTAATATACTTTCGTTTTGAATATATTATAGTTTTACGCTGAATTCTATTTTCAGACTGAAATTGAATTTCAAACTGAGACACTACCCAGAATCAAACTACATCAGCAATTCGATCTTGCTGAGTGGTGAATCGGCATAAGCCTGCTTGTGGATGGCCTCTTCTTCGGAGGTTTCTATTCAAGAAGACACCCTCAGATAGATTGAACAGAGTATAAGAGAATATTCAGGTTGACCAGGTTGACATCTCCGATAGAACTCGTTCGCATTCCGGTTGGTCGCAACTGCGCTGATTTCTCAAGTTTCCTATGGTGGCACTCCCAGTGAGAGTCACTTAGACCGGAGAATAACTACCGCCACAGCGCATGACAATGTATCAGTGGGCTATGGAATGCGCTAAATCTTGCCGGGGATGCCAGCAGACTAAAGACAGGCTAAATCTTGAAACGACAGATTTGCCGCATAGCGGTCTTCGTTCAATACCGCTGGTATGTGGCAGCATCAGGTAGATTGATCTCAGTCTGATTGTCCACTATCAACCGTTTACCTCCATAAGGGAGCGCCAGCCCATACCCTCTTTTTTGGGAATAATTGGCTGGCAACCTTCAAATTTTCTTGCGTTTTCGTCAAAAATTTCTTTTGCACCCGGATTTTTTGCAGCCATTCCTCAATCGCAACATACGTTTCTACTGCACCAGACTACCAACTCGTCGGTTTGTATATTCCCGTATTTGGTATAGGATTCGGAAGTTGACTCTTAGCCAAAGTGGATTTCCGAATCGTCCTTTGAAAATTACAGTAACGCATCAGCTGTTTTGAAGCGGGCCTTCTCCAAGGAGTAAACAATCCAATCAACTTTTGGCAATCATACTTTGCAACGCGCATCGCGTCTGCCAAGTCACTGTCATTGCTCACTACAACCGCGCAGTCGAATTCATCTTTGTATGCTGCACTGACAAGTCGCACAGCCAGATTCACATCAGACCCCTTTTCCTCCATTCGGAAAACCTCAATCCACGCTCCATATTCTTGATCAACCGGACGGCATTTTTGTTTGTTTTCCGAAAAATGCCCATAAACTACATTTAGCTCTGGAATATAGCTTGTCAAGGCTTTGATATAAGTGGATTGCCGTGTGGGAGAATCCAAGTTCTCAAGTGTTGATTTCACCCGAGCTGTGCAGAAAACAATTGAAACGATATTGTGCTGGGGTTGAAGAATATTCTGACAGAGCAGTTTCGGATTCAACCATTTATATTTCGTATGCCTGACCGCCCCATAGTACAAATTGAAACCATCGATATAGATTGCGGTGCGCATGTTCTACTATATTAGAATAAAGCAAAGGGCCTAGGGAATCGCTTCCCCAGACCCTGCGGCTCGCCGGCGATACGACGAGGGCTGTGGGATTAATTATAGCAATCATTAAATTATTCGTGCAATTATTCTTGATGCGGGAGCAATTGAAGGTGAAGCGTAAAGTTAAATGAACGCTTTGAATGCATCTGCAGCAAAGCAGCAAATCTCAAGGCTTCGGGAAGCCTGAAGACTATTCTGCCCCTTTTTGGATTTTGTTGCGATGGCACTATCAAGAGTCGTGTTATGAACACAGTATCTACAGCAAAACGCCGCAAGCTTCCGACCGGCATCCAGACCTTCTCTACTTTGCGAAACGAGGGCTGCTACTATGTAGACAAGACTGCTCTGATCCATGAGCTGGTCAGGCAGGGACGATACTACTTCCTTTCCCGCCCCCGTCGTTTCGGCAAGAGCCTGCTCATCAGCACGCTCAAGTCCCTGTTCGAAGGCCAAGAGGAGCTGTTCCGGGGGCTGGACATTCACCCGCACTGGGACTGGTCGATCCAGCACCCGGTGGTCCGACTCAGTTTCGGGGGAAAGTACAATGAACCTCAAGGGCTGGAGAACAATGTGCTGAATCAACTGTACGCTATCGAGGAAGAATTCAATCTGGAATCCCTGCCTCCTGTGCGAACCAGTCCTGAGCGATTGCAGAACATCCTGCGTCACCTGCATCGGCAAGCCGGCCAGCAGGTCGTGGTGCTGGTGGACGAATATGACAAGCCGGTTCTGGACGTACTAGAGAAACCGAAAATGGCTAAAAAGAACCGGGATTATCTACAGGGGCTGTACGGCATTCTCAAGGATGCCGACGAGCATGTTCGCTTTGTCTTCGTGGCCGGCGTCACGATGTTCTCAAAAACCAGTTTTTCCTCAGGTCTCAACAACCTTACGAATATCAGCTTGCTTCCCGGATATGCCGCAATCTGCGGATATACGGATCATGATCTGGACACCGTGTTTGCCCTGGAACTGGAAGGGCTTGACCGGGACAGGATCCGCACCTGGTACAACGGCTACAACTGGCTTGGCAATGAAAAACTCTACAATCCGTTCGACATACTGCTGCTGTTCCAGGAACGGGAAATCCGGTCTCACTGGTTTGCAACCGGCCCGCCGGGTTTTCTGTACCGACTACTGGAAGAGCGAGAAGTCAGCCCGATGGAGCTGGAAAACCTCGTAGCCGATGCAGACCTTGTCTCGAATTTCGAGCTTGACCATTTCAGCATCAATGCCCTGCTGTTCCAATCCGGGTATCTGACCATTGTCCAAAAAGAACAGCAGGACGAGGACATTCTGTACCATCTGGATTATCCGAATTATGAAGTCCAGAGCAGCTTCAACAAGGGCTTGGCCGAGCACCTGACCGGGCGCGGACGGGAAGTCGCGGCCGCCGGACGGAGTCTGGTCCAATGTCTCGGAAGGAACGATCTTCCTGCGTTCAAGGAGAAGATTCAGGCATTGCTTGCAGGAATCCCTCATCCCTGGCACGACAGCGGAGAGCTGGGCCGCTATGAATCCTGGTATGCAAGCCTGTTGTACATGAGCTTGCGCACCACCCGCGTTGACCTCCGGGTGGAGGAAACCTCCAGCCATGGACGGTCAGACATGGTGGTACTGCACAAGGGCCAGGTGTTCGTGCTGGAGTTCAAGGTGGTTGAAGAGTGTGCTGATGCTGAAAAGAGCCTGGACAGCGCCATTGCCCAGATTCGGAAACGTGGGTATGCCGACAAATACCGGGATCGGGGCGGGCCGATCCACCTGATCGGAATGGTGTTTGGCCGAAAAGAGCGCAATCTTCTGGAGGTTCGCGCCGAGAAGACTTGATTTCGACTGACTTGAACTGCACTCGATTAGGGGATCTTTGAAACTTTGCCAATCAAGAAGATCAGCCGGTTTTCCATAGAGTTTCAGGCACTGCCACTCCCACCCGTCTTGCCGCGTCACAGCCAAGGCTTACCGTGTTTCTACTTTACTCATCTTCCATTTTCTTTTGAAAAGGCATAACTGACCGCCGATTCGTGAAACCTGTCGAAAACGGATCTTGCAATCCGTTTTCTTTCCGCTTGATTGTGGTTTTTAACAAAGGTCGAAATCGGACGATATTTTTTCATGGCTTGAACAAAAATTCGTCTGTGACTCTCTTGCGACATCAGAATTGGCAAGTCAACTTATTCATATAATCTCAATTTATAAAAAAAATATCGGCAAATTGTGTCAAAATAAGGATTTTAATCAAATTAATATTATTTTTAAATTCATTTCAGGTTGATTTTGTTAAATTTAGAAACTTGAAAATAAAATGCTGATCGAATTTAGTGTCAAGAACTTTCTCTCTTTCCGAGACTGTCAGACATTCAGTCTCACGCGGGTCAAGGGGGATGA
Source organism: Arenicellales bacterium (assembly GCA_965200545.1). Classification (GTDB taxonomy): domain Bacteria; phylum Pseudomonadota; class Gammaproteobacteria; order Arenicellales; family JAJDZL01; genus JAJDZL01. The sequence continues at coordinate 52,897 of CBDAUJ010000006.1, forward strand.
ATTGATGGACTCAAATACCTTCCAGATAAATGTCCCAGGGAAGATCAATCTGCTTAAGTCTGCGGTGATATATGGACCAAATGCCAGTGGAAAAACCAATTTTCTATTAGCATTGCGGACGATGCAAAAAATTGTCTTGGAGTCGGCAGCCGAACTTCAGCCTGGCGACAGTCTGCCTGCCGCCCCGTTTCGATTGAGCCAGGCGGGGCGAAAAGAACCATGCGAATTCGAGGTGGTTTTCATCGCTGATAGCGTCCGCTATCAGTATGGTTTCGCTGCTACAGAAGAACGAATCGTTGAAGAATGGTTGCTGTCTTACCCAAAGGGCAGACCACAACGATGGCTAGGAAGGACTTGGAATGAGGCCGATGGCGACTATGACTGGCAGCTTGGCAACAACCTCGAAGGTGAGAAAAAGTCATGGAAAAAATTGACAAGAGAGAATGCCTTGTTCCTTTCAACAGCTGTACAACTGAACAGTCATCAGCTACGGCCAATCTATATTTGGTTCAAGCATACATTGCGTACAGCCAATATGGCGGGCTGGACTCCAAAGTTTAGCGCATCGCTATGTAAAAGAAACGGAATTGAGAAATTGCGCGTTATGGAATTTCTGCAAGCAGCCGATTTGGGCATAGATGATATTGTTGTTGAAGAAAAAGAGTTTGATTATGCCGACTTGCCGGATGGTATGCCGAATTCCTTGAAGGAAACTGTTAGAAATGAAATGAAGAGGAAGCAGTATCTGGAAATCATGACATCACATGTCGATGCGGAAGGAGAAACGCAGCTTTTTGATATAGATGATGAATCGCATGGCACACAAAAGATTTTCTCGCTTGCAGGACCCTGGATTGACAGCCTGAATAAAGGGTACATTCTTGTTATTGATGAATTGAATGTCGGCTTGCACCCTCTTTTATTGAAATTTCTCGTTAATCTGTTTAACAATAGTGACATTAACACTAAAAATGCACAGCTGGTATTCACAACACATGAGACCTCGATTCTCAACCAAGCCTTATTCCGACGCGATCAGATATGGTTTTGCGAGAAAGACAACGAAAATGTCAGTAAGCTGTGCCCATTAACTGACTTTCATCCTCGAAAAGGACGTGAGAATCTTGAACAGGCTTACCTTTCCGGTCGTTATGGCAGTCTGCCCTATGTAAAACCATTGGAAAAAATATAACAGGAAATTCTAATGGGAACGGATAACCTGTTTCACAAACGCAAAGCGAAAAAACTTCGAGACATCAAGAGAAGGAAGGCAGAAAGACAACAGTACTCCAAGGTGTTGATTGTATGCGAAGGTGAAAAAACCGAGCCAGGCTACTTTGCAAGATTGAGGGACCACTACCGTCTCAACACCGCAAGCATTGAAATCTACAGTTCTGATGGTTCAGACCCCGGCAGTATCTTGCAATTCGCAAAACAGCGGTACCATGACGAAAAAAGGAACGGAGACCCCTTTGATCGTGTGTATTGTGTATTTGATAAAGATGAGCACCAGACCTACGAAAGGTCCATGGAGGCAATTCGAAATGCCTCGCCAAAAAACACCTATATGGCTATCAATTCCGTTCCATGCTTTGAATACTGGATATTGCCTCATTTCTTTTATACAACAAGATATTTTTCCTCTTCGGCTGGAAGAAGCGCCTGCCAGCAGGTCGTGAAATCTCTCAAAAAGTATCTGCCTTTTTATGAGAAAGGCGATAAGATAACCTTTGGACAGCTAATGGAGAAAATCGAGTTTGCCAAGGCAAACGCTCAAAAAAGTCTGGAAGCCGCCAAAAAATCAAATACCGATAATCCGACAACACGCGTCCATAATTTGGTGGAATATCTGCAGAACATCAAAAAACAATGAGACTGAGTTGAAAAAATAACAGTCAATTCCTAGCGTCTGAAATCTGTTTGACTCTCCGAAAGCAGTTCACGGCGAGTTAAATCGAAATCTAATTGCAATCTCAAATGAGAATTGAGTGTATTCATCCAAAGGCATAACTCAAGCCTTGACGATCACCACTTCTGCCTGTCTGTTTAATTGTCGGCGCTTTGCACGTTCATATGGGTTGTGATTTGGATTGATTTGCGCAAATATTTGATCTGTCCTCTTGTGAATTGAGTGTTTGAGTTTTGGGATCAACTTTCTATTTCTGACTTGATCGGGCACATGTGCATGGTCACCAATATGCCGCACCGACGCGTCACATAGGGCAATATATTCGTATCCAAGTTGATGATAAATTTGCGCAACTCTCCACTCGCTGGATTTCACAGTGATATCTGCATAAGATCCAACTACCCTATAGTCTGACAAACGACGCAAACCAGGATTAAAAGTTATTCCGTTACAATGACCTAGACGAGAGTATGAGTGGTTCAGTTTTTTGAAGCATATTCCAGAGTGTTCAAAGAATGTTGATAAATACCGAGCTTTGCTGAAATCATTTACATCTCGCATGATCACCGTAGAGATATTCTGAAATGCTTTCATTAGAACAAAAGACTTTTCGATGCCGCATGCCGTGAAATATCCAATCAGTATCTATCTGCATAATCTGGAGTTATATGAACGCGAATCTGATCAAAATGAACATCGAATCTGATGCAAGTGAACAGGTTTAGCGCTGACGGTCCAAGGCAGGGGCATGCGGCAAGTCGAGCGTCGTTTTTCTTGGCACAATTTGACTTGACAGCCGGCTTTGGCTTCAATTTGCGATGTAATTTTTTGAATCAAATTGAGGCGGAGGCCAGCGTTGATGAGCAGAGCGAGGATTGTGATGGAAAAACAACATGAGATACTGCGCTTGAAACTGGATTGCGGCTTGTCGGTGCGGCGCATTGCCGAGGCGCTGGATAATCAGTGCAGGCGCGGTCCGCAAGGTGGTCAAGGTAGCCGGCGAGCTGGGGCTTCGGCGGCCGCTTGAAGGGGTTGACAAAAAGCAGCTGTCGGTGTTGCTGTATGGGGATGGCGAGCCCTCGCGCGGCGCTTTTTCGATTGACTTTGAGCGGGTGCATCAGGAAAAGCAAAAGCCGGCGGTCACCTTGAAGCTGGTGTGGATGGAGCTCGGCGAGCAGGGGCTGGGGCTGCAGTTACTCGCATTTTTGCGAGTTGTATTCGCGCTGGGCGAAGACGCAGCAGCGCTTGATGCGCCAGGAGCATGAGCCCGGCGACACCGCGTTTGTGGATTGCTGCGGCATGACGGCTCAAGCCGGCGAGCGCAGAGCACAGATATTTGCAGGTGTGCCGGGGCTTCAGGCTGCATCTTTGCAGTGGCGGCATGGACGCAGCAGCTGCGCGGCTGGCGTGAGCGCCTGACCCGGATGCTGGAGTTTTTCGGCGGTTGTCCGAAGCTGATCGTATCGGACAATCTGAGGTCTGCGGTGACCCGGGCGTGTCGCTATGATCCGCAGTTCAATCTGAGCTGTCAGCAATGGGCGGAGCATTATCGGGCGGCCGTCAAGGCTGTGCGGCCGCGCAAGCCCAAAGACAAGGCAAAAGCTGAAAACGCGGCGCTGCAGGCGGAGCGGTGGATTCTGGTGCGGCTTCGCGACCTTGAGCTCAGCTCTTTGAGCGAGCTCAATGCAGCGATTCGCCCGCTGCTTGATGAGCTCAGCGCGAAGTCTTTTTCGGATCGTCAGGCAGTCGCAAAGACACGTTTGAAAGTCTGGCCGGCCGCTGTCGGCGTTTCGCTGTCACTAGGCTGAGACCAAGGCCGCAAAAGTCGGTTTTGACTGTCACGTCAAATTTGCCCGGCACTGGTATTCAGCCTTGCCGGCCGCGGCAGCTGCGCCACCAATCCGATACACATGCCCGCCCGGCATGCCGCAAGCAAATGGCCGCCGAAGCGATTGAGACGGTATGCGGCAAAAGTCGGTCCTGACTGCCTGGCCTGGGTCGATTCGAGAATCGACGCCGCGCAGCGCTTCGAGACGGTTGGGGGCAATCACATTGCATCATGAATTCCCTGAAGCGCGCGTCAGCGCGGCCTGCCAGCTGGCGAATCGCTGCGCACTGGCGCGCTGCCGCGACATCAGGCAGACTTTGCAAAACGGTACCGATCTTGACGACACGCAGGCCGAGCTGCAGCTGCCGCAGCGCCACGCGAATGTCCGCGGTCCCGCAGATTTCAAATAATAAACGGAGGCAATCAGCCATGACCGCTATAACCTGTTTGCATCAGCTTCGACAGCTGCGCCTTTGCTCCATGGCCGAAGCGCTCAAGCATCACCTGGCGCAGTCCAGTCTGTATCAGAACTTGAGCTTTGCCGAACACCTTGAGCTGCTGCTTGACCATGAGCTGCAATGCCGCGCGCAGCGGCGCCAGCAGCGTTTGATCCGCCAGGCAAAGTTTCGCATGCAGGCCAGTCCCAATGACTTGGATTGCCATGATGGCAGAAACCTCAAGCGCCGCCAGATTGCTGACCTGTGCCAATGCCACTGGATTGAGCGGGTACAGAATCTGCTTATCACCGGACCGCGGCAGCGGCAAAAGCCATGTCGCCTGTGCTTTGGGACAGGCTGCCTGCTGGATCTGACGGTGCGCTGCGACAAGCTCTCGCTGCTGCCGGCGGCCTTTGATCAGGCGCGCGCACTGGGCGCCTATGCGAAGTTTTTGAGCAAAATCTCCGTCATCGCATTGCTGATTGTCAATGACTGGGAACTGCAGTCACTCAGCGCTGTCCAACCAATATGTCGCATGATTCTGAGGGTGTTTTTTGGAATTCGTAGAGTATTTGTTTCTTAAAAATCCGCTAGTTTTCAGCGGTTGTAAAATCATGCCAATTCCTCATAGACAAACGCTCCTTCGCGTAGCGTCTGCGAATATGCGGATAAGGATTTCGATTCGGAAAAAGCTTCCACTCTAGCTTCTGCAGTCGTTTACGGATTGAACGGTTAAGTTTTTTTGCTCCGGACATTTCGCGTTTGGGGTCAAGGATATGTCTATTATTTCCAATATGTCGGACATACTGATTCTTTAACCATGTAAGACGATAGCCCAAGTCAAGATGAGCTTTCGACACTACACCTTCAGACGACTTTACACCTAGGTCCGCATATGGACCGAAAATTCGATATTCTCGCATTCTTGTCAAACCGGGTCCGAACATAAATCCCGTATAAGGCGCACCAGAAATTGAATCGCCAACATAGCAAGACACTCCATTCGCTGTAGTAATCTCACCTTCATATTGCTCGCTCGCCGAACCCAATCCTCCAGTAACCATGCATTTCGAACAGCTGTCATACGCGCGCATTACCTCAAACGCTTCAGGAAGAAATCCTCCGGCAATAAACTCCCAGTCATCTTCACATGCGAAAACATATTCCGTCTCAATTTTGGAATACATATAGTCAATTGATCGGATCTGACCTAGTTTTTCTTTGTTTACAATTAGTTCAATCTGGATGCCACGATTAACGAAACAGTCCACAACATTTTCGATTGAACAATCTCCGCTATCGTCAATAATCACCATCTTTGTTACTGGTCCAATTAACTGTGGGAACAAAGATGTCAGCGTTTTTTGCAGCAGGTCAAATCGACCGCATGAGGTAAGCGCAACCGTATATGGCTCAATCGTCATTTTCGAACGCCAAAATGTTTCGACTACGATGCACAATATAAAAGGGGCTTATATACATAGGTAACCAGTTTCTTAATTTATCTTATATAATCAATGACATAAACCATATTTGCCTGTAGATAAGGATTGAATCATAAGATACTGATTCTTATGAATTAATTTGATTTTTGGTTATTTAAGTATATAAGCCCCATATAAAAGGACACTTTCGTAAGGATCCGCCGTAAATATTTATTTTTTCGTTTCTTCAAATGATGGTATCCCAGCCGCGCGGGGCTGGTTACTCTGATGGAAACATAATTCTTCGATCAAAGATGTGTATTGTTCCCCAAGTTTATCAATACTGAAAGCAGATGCTCGCTTTACCAGCTGACTACGGTCAATTTGAGACGTAAATGTTCCCATTATTGCACCAGCCATAAGATTTGTATCGCCGCAAGGAACTAAGCGACCGTATCTGCCGTTCTCCAAAATCTCCCTTGGCCCATGCGGGCAGTCTGTTGAGACAATAGGAGTTCCGCACATCAATGCTTCAACTAAAACGTTACCCAAGCCCTCATAATCAGAGGATAGTGCAAATACGTCGCATATAGTCATATAAGGGAAAGGGTTCTCGACCCAACCTAGCAAAAACACGTGGTCGGTTAATCGCTCTTGAGAAATATATTTTTCCAAGTTTGTTCTTTCTTCCCCTTCTCCGATAATCACTAATTTTCCATTTATGTCATTCCTGATTTTTGAGAGAGCTTTAATTAACAATCGATGATTCTTTTGTTTGCTAAGACGCCCACACGTTAAAATCATTCTAGAATTATTGCCATCTCCCCCCCCGCCACGGCATCTGAATTGACTCTTTTGCCAAATGAGTAATTTCTTTCCGTGCCGCAAGGTTGTAAATTGTCCGGACACGGTCCGCTTGACACAGGCGATTTGCGATGATATGTGATCGAAGTCCGTCGCTGATTGTGTGCACTCGATCAGCTACATCCAATTTCTTTGAAAAAACAAGATGTGCAAGAGACCTGGGGCGACAGTCGACTGAGCAACGAATAGAACAGACAATTGGAAAACTTTTTCTGCTGATTGCTCTTGCAAGCAATCCACAAATAAAGTCATCAGGAAGTGCTGTCATCATTACATCAGGCAACCGAGAGTTAATATAAGCCGCTAGGAGGTTGGAATTTCTCACATATCTATTTTTGCGACGAGGCAACACTTTAAAGCCAAGAGGCCAGTTCGGCATTACAAAGCGAATTAGATCAGACAAGTTGATATCGTCTTCATTTGTAAAAAAACTAATTTTTTGATTTGGATGAGAGCATTTCCAAACTCTTTTTCTGGATCGATACTCGTTGTCAATAATGCAGACATTGACAGATGGTGGAATCGAAAGCAGTAATTCTCCAAGATAATTTTGAACAACCAAATCAAATTCATAACCGGATTTCGAAAAATGATCTGCCAATGACAGTACACTTCTTTCGGCTCCATATCCGCTCATCTTATTGACAACTATCGCAATGCGGTACATAGTCGGCTGGCTCCAATAATTTTAGAGTTATTTCCAAAAGTATTTCGTGATGGGCGTAATAACACGCCTTCCTCAAAATATTGAATATATCAATGATGTAAAGAAATCAAATGCAAAGAACTTTTCGTTGACGAAGGAGCAGATGTGTAACTAAACACTGAGGCTATCGTTCCACGAATAATCGTTATTGCTCTCCCCTATAGCGCGTTGGATCATCAGGCGGGGAATACTTGACCAGTATTTTGAGCATGTCGAGAAAAAACAGCAATGAGCCTGGAACTACACCAAAAACTAACCACAAGATTTTTGAGTAACTATTATCAATTCCCTTATATTGGGTAAAATACAGTATGCCATTATGCAGTCCAGCTCTACACATCCCCTTCGCGCAATTTATAAAATGGCGGGAATCATAAAAGAAATAATCAATGTCTTCGCAGACTGTGAGCCTGCTCCGCAGATATTTTGAGTATGAATATCGTCGTGCAATATGTGGCGGAACTCTGTCTTCTGTACGCTGAACCATATCATGGCGATATGCAATTTTAAGTGGTATATCAATAAAAATAGTCTTATACTTCCTATCAATTCGGTATTGAACTCTACCCTCAAAGTCGTGTTCGGGGGGGGTAGTTCGATATGCTCAAATTCAAGGAATACACTGGTTTTCATTACCATACACAAGTCGTAAGTTTTACATTTATGTACATAGCGCACATCCAATAATGTAGATTCCATGAGTTCTTCCGGCAATATTTCTCCGAAAAGCTCGCCACGCTCTGTTACGTCCCGAAATGCTATTGCACCAACATCTTTCCTTTCACGAAAAGCAGTTGATTCAATGTAATAATCAATCGAGTCAAAGACATGGTCAAATAGAGTATCGTCATCATCCACGACAATGACGTAATTTCCGTCTACGAGTGATTTAGAAAAATTAAGAGCAGCTGCCTTGCCTCGATTTGCCGGCAAACGACGGTATTTAAGATTGAATGCTGCATATTTTGCCCATGATTTTATTAACGATTCGGTACCATCACTAGAACAATTGTCAACCACTATCCATTCGAAATTCTGTTTTTCCATGCGTTTCAAACTACGCCATAACCGATCGACTGTGTGCCGTCTGTTGTAGGTTATAGTAATTAGTGAAAACATAGCTTTGGGGTTGCGGTACGGGCTACAACCGGAATGATTCATCTAGTGATTTAAGCAAGCGCAATTGGGCCATAAATTCAAAGTTAGCGCAAACGTTTATGAGAGCGTATATACAAACAAGTTTTCTGTCAGTGCATACATTTGATTAGAAATACAAATCAATGTTATCGAAAACTTCTTTGCCTTTATCGTTGACTCAATCAATTGAATTCTAGGTTCATAAATGTGTCTTTTTGAGTCGTATATTTCTCTGGCTTTGTATGTTCTGGATTTTCTCCACCCTGTATTCAACCCCTTAAAATGAAAATAAAAAATTTCTCCAATCTTGCCGTAAGTTGTATCTATTCTGGGTTTTGGATACCTCATACGGAAAGTTTTCTTCGTCGACTCCCAAACCAATTTCTTTAATGCAAACCAAACTACCGTGCTCTTTGCATACCTTGATCGGAATTCAGTATTTTTCTCTGAGGCAGTCGAATGAACTGAGTTGTAACCAATATTGGAGAATTTGTATATGTACTTCGTCCTGCCAAATGAACTGAATGTGTTTTCCTCGCCCTGATATCCAGTCACAAGGTCTCGGTAAAGAAAATTCCAGCATCGAATTGGGGCATTATTTTCTTCTGGGTATACGTTTGGTACTGACACGGCGCGAATTGCCAGACTTCCGATTCTGGGAGTGCATAATTTGCGATCCAAATAATCATGTAATGTCCCTTCGGACAAAAATAGGTATTCATCAATATCTAGATTGATGCAGTATCCGCGCTTAACGGAGAATCGCATGCGGCAATGATTTAAAGACCCGAGCTGACAATGAATAAATGGCGGTCTGCCAAGGCCATAAGGAAAGTGCCAGTCAACAAATACAACATTTATGTCAATTGACAGTTGATTTAGCATTTGTATAACGGCATCACGAGATTCGCTGCCGTTGTCGTAAAGTACCAGTCGGTTTACTCCATACGACTTCTGGTGCCATAAAATCCAATCAGATATCCACGCAATATGATTGTCTTTTTGCAGTGTGGTTAGCGTCAGATGATGGGTATTGGAATCGGCATTGTGAACAAATTTTTCGCATGCATCAGCATTGATCGATAATAACCTCGAAAAAGACTTAAAGGTAAACATCACATCAATTCGATTTGCATTTTGGGTATCAAAACTTTCCGTTTCCAAGAAAGTGAGGTGCTTAATATGTTTCAGCTTAAAGGTCACAGGACTTCCGTCGACTTTAAGTTCCATAGGACGAAGATCTTGCTCAAGATTGAGCATTTCGGGCCCGATTCCAACCAAACAGTTTTTTGATGCATCGTAAAAGACATCAAAAAAGATTGTCGAATAGTCAATTTTCGATTGAGCGTCAGAATCAAGTTCAGATATCCTCGGATAAAGTTTTTGTACCGTCGAAGACCTGGGTAGCGAAATTGAATTTGGTTTGTAGAACTGAATCTTTGCCATTCCCTGCCTAACAAATGCTGAAATGTGAATAGGCTTTATGAAACATAGTCTTCATATCACGATAATTCACTGTTTCATTTGATTAATATATCTTGTAAGGTCATTGCCGATCTGTCAATTACGATAACTTTCGGTGCCTGTTTCCTTAAGCTTCGCTTTTGTTGCCAAGTAAGAAATCAACGGTTCTGCGATGTGCCGTTGACTGTCGTATTTTGTATCGGCATCTTGATCTGCATTTCCTCTCAGCCCCCTAAAATGCCAGAAGTAGATATCATCGACAGGAGCTCTCAGCGTTTGGTAGTTGATATTTGGATGAATGACCTCACCCAACTTTGTAATTTGTCGCAAACGCCATATTTTTCGCGCGAGTTTAGTTCTAAGGCGAGAGATAAATCGCTCGAATGTTGAATAACTTGTGATTTTGAAAGCAAAGGGCTCAATCGAATGCACAAGGTTATAAAAGTCATTGCTGAACCTATATATGTATTTCCTATAGTGAGTGTTTCGCGCATGTTTCGGTACAGATGCCGGATTACTTCCGAAACTACAATATCGATAGCTAAAATCAAAACTGCGAGGAATTTTGGTGAATTGATTCGGCAGCACGTTAGGTACCCGCATTTCTTGGAGATGCACCGCCAGGTTGAGTGAATTCCCCCCCCGATTGTTCGGTCCAGGTAGTCCTGGAGATCTTCACTCCCAAGATATACGAGATATTCGTCTATGTCGAGATTTATGCAGTATCTGTTTTCCACATCCCCATTAGACGCGCCAAACATCAATCGACAATGATTTAGAGCTCCAATTTGGGCACAGAAGTAAGGAGAAACTCCGTAAATGAAACTCCACTCAACGAAAACTATATTGACCTCAGATCGCAAACTTTTAAGCATGCTAACCAAAGCTTTCTGGTTAGAACTTCCGTTATCGTAAAGTATGACTTGAGTTACTTTGTATAGTCGACTATGCCATAGAATCCAATCCTTTATCCATTCTAAGTTGTTATCTTTCTGCAGAGTTGAAATTGATAGTTTCCGATCATTTTCCAGTTCGGCACAATCTATATGAGCGAGGTTTACATTTACTTTCGACTCAAAATGACGGAAGCAAAATGTGACTTGCAAAACATTTTGAGGAGTAAAACTTAATTTTTCTGATCGAAAAAAGAATTGACGCTTGCTTTCTTCCATTTGAAATTTAACCGATTTGCCATCAACAAGAAATTTCGCAGGAAACAATTCATTTTTCAGGTTAAAAAGTGGAGGACCTAAACCGAGCACACAGTTTTCTCTTCGCAAAAATATTACGTCATAGAAAATAGTCTTGACATCTAACACTGTCTTACCGCGTCGCGTAACATTTTTTGGAAATACCCGCCCTAATTTTGAGTTCTCAGGTATCTGAACTGATCTTGGAATGTAGTGTAACATCGCAAAATAAAGTATGCGTCAGCGCCCTTGGGCCTGTATCGAATTAGGGGAAATACTCTGGCCGTAGCGTTTTTTTGACATTAGTAAATTTATGCTAAAAAAATCCATTTCAACCTGCTAGCGCAGTTGTAGGCAGCTCTTTGAAAAAGTCATATTCCAAAGAAATCAAAATCTAAAAGGATAAGGGTCGACTCGAAATAATGGTCAGATCTTGGCATTTTTTCGGAACACTCACATACCATCGGCAAGAATCAACTTTGAGCGTATGCCGTGCGGTTCGGTTATCTTCTATGATGTAGACGAAATCATTCGCGAGAAACTTCCGCACATTTTTTATGTTCATAAGTATGGACTCGTCTGTGTGACTAGCATCATCAATAAACACATTGATTTTGTCTCCGCGCAAAATTGTTGCTAATCGCTCACTGTCATCCAAATAGGTATCGTATTCATAGACTTCTGGCGCACCGGATTTGAACGCCCCAACCCTCATCAGATTATTGAAATTCAATTTGTAATATGACAAATCGATGTCTAAACCAATAATTCTGGCACCAGAATGCATTGGAAACAAATCTGCCCATATTGCCAAACCGCTGCCTTTGAGTATCCCGCACTCAATGAAAACCACTTTTTCTCCGTTTGTGATAAATGGCTTAAGGATTTTTTCGTAATACTTTCCGTAGTCATGATGAATTGGACTCATTCTGTCCCCCCCCACCATCACTGAAGAAATACTATTTTCGGGGCGTGGGTCTGCTGGGCTGATTCGCAGGCGGGGCACTCCTTTAACACGACCGCCATATCGTATTTCTCGTTGAATAAGCCAAATTCTACTGCCAGGTCGTCGTGAAATAAATTGATAGCGCACCCATAAATGATGGTACAAAAGTTCTATAATTTTTCTTCCCTTTGATTGGAAATTCATGACTTTCTTTCTTAATCGTTTCAGCTAGATGCGTATATGACCCACCGTCACGCCAGCTTTTGCATCAGAATTGAATTCACCTAGGTCGCGGTTTAGCAAAATCAACACCTCGCTCACACCGCTTTCTATGGCACACCCCCTACTCTTGCAAGTCAGGTCGATCAAGTTCTCTTGCAACTTTTCGGTCTGTGTCACGATGCAGTCATCCATTAACAATGTCTTAGCTCTACGAAATCAACTTGAATGAATTACATTTCGTCGACACTAGCGGCATGGTGAAAGGTCTGCCCTACACCATAAGCAAGCTCGGGATTAGGGCATGCTTGAGGCAACTCTAACCATTCTCCAATTGTGTAGTTCCAAGAATCAGGATAGAAAATACAGCCAATGCCTCCCTCATGAAAAAGTGTAATTTCCCCAAACTTGCACTGACCAAAGACATCGTAAAAATCTAATCTCACCAGCGGTAAGTTTTTGCTCAATTGAGACGCGAACAACAGCATGTCACCAAATGAATCAGGACATGGGAATTTTTGACCCTCTTTGAGCGGAGGTGCTTTTGCGTCCCTAAACGGCATGATTTTCCAGTTTTCATCGAAGTAAGATACTTGCTGCGCACCTATATGTTTATCTTTGCCAACCCGGACTAATTTCGGAATGCCATTGAAACAGAACAATTTGTAATCTACCAATTGTCCAAATTGATCTTCCAGATATTCTTCAACATATACTCGTGGCTTGATATGCCAGTATGGCCATTCGCCATTCTTAGTGCCATAAATCCGAGACAGACGCTTATCCAATTTCTTTAAAGACTTGGGCTCTACAGGTTTATCGTCAAATTTAATGGTGACATCACCGCTCCAGCGATTCGTTTTGAGTACATGGTTTTGGGGCAAAATTTCGAACGGTATGTCTGCCGTACTGTCATAACATCCGTAAATACGCATCAAGACGCGACTTGTACTGATTTTTTGTACAACATATTTTCTAACCGCCAACTTGTCGGTCAACTGAATCAGAAGAGATTTGTGGTAGTTAAACTTCAGCCATTCGATTTTTTCAGCTAAAGTTTCCGGCGACTGAAGGTTGAGTTCTCTGCCTTTTGAGTTCCAAGCAAATGTAACGTAAGCTAATTGAAGTTCCGCAACGCGGTTGCAGAGCGCAATATCTTTAGAATCTGCAATTGAACTGTTTTGCTTGCCAGCAGCTGAATTATCTTGCGTATTTATGCGCTCTAGAACTGTCTGTCGCTTCTTGAAAAGCAGCCGCCGTTCGCAACTCAGTGCGTGTTTCTGAATAACAGATGCAATTCGCATATCAACTAGATTCCATATAAATCAGCAGATTAGTTGGCGACATCAAACAAGCATTTTGATATGCGTATTTCGTAGAAAATATCAGTCAAGCCGGCCTAACTGCTTGGCGAAGAGTTTTCAACCGTCTCTTCGATTAAAGAAGCATACGCGGGCGCGAGCTTGTCGCTGCTGAACTCTGCAGCACGCGCAAGAAGTGCGTTTTGATCAGTGTTTCCAGACAGAGCTTCCATGATCGTATCGGCCATAGCACCAGCATCACCTACGGGAACTAAACGGCCATACTTGCCGTGTTCCAAGATTTCGCTGGCACCGTGCGGGCAGTCCGTCGAAACAATGTTGCACCCGCAAGTGAGGGCTTCAATCAATACCCCACTCAATCCCTCATAATCAGATGACAGCACGAAAACGTCGCAAAGAGCCATATACGGAAAAGGGTTTTGGCGCCATCCTGGTAAAAAAACACTTTCGGTCAGTTTCAGCTGCGATATGTAGCTCTCCAGGTCCTCACGTTCCGGCCCCTCTCCAATAATTACCAGCTTCGCATCTGTCTGCGACTGAACTATTGCGAAAGCTGCAATCAGCATTCGGTAGTTCTTTTGCTTGTGCAGCCGCCCGACCGACACCACTAATTTGGAGTTTCCCCAAAATTTGCTGACCGATTCTTTAGCGAGAATCTGAATCTTGGAACCGGATCGCAGGTTGTAAATCACCCGGACGCGATCCTCTGAGCACATTTGATTGGCTATGACATCTTCCCGAAGTCCGTCACTTACGGCGTGCACACGCTCTGCTGCACCAAGCATTCTTGAAAAGATAAGATGCTCTCGCGGCATAAGTCGCTTATCGACCGAGTTGCGTATAGAACAGATGACGGGGACATGTTTTTTGCAAATCTTTCTAGCGAGAAATGCACAAACAAAATCACTGGGCAAGGCAGTGACAATTACATTGGGGACGCGAGCTGCGATGTATTTTGCTAACGACGACGCGCCGGATACATGTCTGTTTTTCGGGCGGGGCAGAACCTTGGTTCCGAGAGGCCAGTGCGGCAGCACAACACGGATCAGGTCGATTAACGAGATGCTTTCATCGCCTCCATATACAGAAAGCTGGTCAATCGGATGGGAACAGGGCCAAAGAGATTTTCGGGACCTGAATTTTGAATCAGCGATGCAGAGATTGACTGACCGCGGAACAAAAAGGAGGAAATCTCCAGTGAAGTTGAGGAGAACAAGGTCAACTTCATAGCCTGACTTTGCGAGACAGTCGGCTAAATTTAGAACGCTAAGCTGGCTCCCCCCCCCGCCATACTGTCAACGAGGATTGCGACTCGACGCTTTACGTGCCGTAGATTTGCATCTTTAACGATAGCCTTTGCGACCAGATCATCGCTATTAGCCAGCTCTCTAGGTGCAGTCATTTCAATTTCTTATATGCTCAATTCGATAACGTTGCCATTCTCTTGGCGGACAATCAATGCAACATAGTCGCTTATCTTGCTACCAGGACTACAGCCTGCTAATTTTTCTGTGTCAGAAATATTTCGTTCATATTGGCTCAATTATAAAAACTGCCACCCCGAGTGTACGTCATATTTTGTAAACGGCTAATTCATTCACGATTATGATTTACGATTAGAATTTATCAATCTACTTGCTGGTCGCAACTGCGAACAGCGATTTTGCCAAGAACATCAAGCATATGTTTAAGCGTACCTACCCAAATCTGTATCTGCTCAATTTTCTCTGCGGCACTGCACAGCTCATTACTGTTTTTCAGATTCATCCAAAATTCGGCGGAGGCGCCAAACTAGCAACCCAACCACAATGCTGTATAAGCAGTGATTCTACGTCGATCTTGAGCAATCTCAGAAATGCGGTTTTTTGAGACAACGATAAACACAGAGCACCTTTATCTGGAGTTTTGAAAATTCTTTTGAGTAAGCACAATCAAGCAATTTGCGAGATCAAACATGTAAAGCTACAGTTGAATCATGTTTGTTTTCACGCAAACCCACAGGTGTCAAACCAGATTGTTTTTCTCTATCTTGATTTCAATTCATTTTTGCTTTGTCGTCTGATTCACGCAAAAACGGCTCTCCGAAAATGCAATGCATTTCTTCTGTATTTTCTGGGCGGGAACCAAATTTCAACAAATCCACTCGATCATATTCTTCCGCGATTTTTAGCGCAAAATCTCTTACTGTAACAGGTACCCCAGAACATATGTTGACAGCTCCTTGAACATTAGAGAGCGTCACCTCAGCAATTTGACGACCCACCTCACCAACTTCCAAATAATCGCGAATCTGATCACCTCTAGTCAAATGAACAGGTTTGCCCTCAGAGAGATTTTTATGCAGATACGCGGCAAGCCTCTTAGGATTTTCTCCCTCACCGTAGACATAGAAAACTCTGCACCAAGCAAAATCGACATTCGAACGCGGGAGAAATTCGGATAGTGCAAAAAAAGTACCTGCTTTTGCAGCGCCATAAATGCTGTTTGGTCGAAGCGGAGCAGAAGTTGAAAGGTACCCAAGCTGCAAATCATATTCGTGACAGGTCCCAACGCCAACAAATCGTGCCACACCTGCTTTAGCGCAGCATTCAGCAAGGTGCAGTGTTCCCTTCATACAAGCAATGTTATTTATCGAATTTATAAGAAAAAGTCCATCTTCTGTATACCACGCGTTATGAATGACAACATCCACGTCATCGCAAGCCTCTTCCCAAAAACCATCGAGTGTATCAAATACATCATCAGTACGAATAACTCGAAATTTGCCTGCTGGAATTTTAGAGTCCTTGCGGGCAATAATTGAAATCCGCACGTCTCTTTTCGAAAGTTCCTGGAGAATATTCCGGCCTATAAATCCAGTCGCACCGGTAATCAAAATATGAGTCATGAATTCGCTGCTGTCCTGGCGTTTATTGAATAGTAAAGCGCGGATCAATCAATTTTGGAAGACATTCTTGTTTCATTCGCTAGGATCGAAACCAATTTTCTTACAACGCGATTGGGTCTAAACTTTGCAGGCTGAATAATTCCCTGTCTCGCTGAGACTGAATGCTCACCTCCAACGGCCAGTCGATTGCAACATCAGGATCGTTCCAGACTAAGCCGCTTTCGTGTTCGGGACTATACTTCTCCGAAACCAAATAATGGATTTCAGCATCGTTTGTCAAGGATTGGAATCCATGAGCATATCCCCGCGGAACATACAACATGCTATGGTTGTGCTCGTTCAGAATCTCACCGTGCCATTGGCCGTAAGTTGGCGAGTTTGCGCGCAGATCAACAATCACATCCCAAATTGATCCTTTAGGACAGTGCACCAGCTTTACTTCAGCCGTAGGCGGACGCTGAAAATGCAATCCGCGCAACGTTCCGCGCAACGTACTAAACGACCTGTTTTGCTGCAGCCATTGCGTTTCAAGACTTTCTGCAGCAAATTCATCAACACAAAATATTCTTTCAAAATATCCGCGATCATCATGTTTGGGTTCTAGCTCAATTCGAAAAGAGCCCTCCAAAAAAAGGGGCGTAAATATCATGATTCCGCCTCGTACGAAGAAATTTGTGATCGAGTAATCCCGCGACTGTCAGGACCAAAATGCACATCACGATACCAGTTTGCTGTTTCGATCAGTGTCCGATCAATATCCCATCGCGGCTTCCAGTTAATCATCGTCACGGCCCGGTCTATATTGAGCGAAAGCCGGCTCGCTTCATGCGGACCGTTTTTTTCGATAACTGGTACTAAGTTCCTGCCCCAGTATGTCAAAAACTTATCGATTACCTCGCCAACTGTGAAGTCAGGTTCGGGTTCAGGTCCAAAATTAAAACTCTGCTGAAACACACTATCGTCTGACTCATACATGCATCGAGCCAGCTCAAGGTATCCGTTGAGAGGTTCAAGAACATGTTGCCAAGGCCTGATCGCACTAGGATTGCGCACCCGTAACGTTTCGTCATTCAGCAGCGATCTTACTACATCTGGTATGAGACGCTCTTCTGCCCAATCACCTCCACCTACAACATTTCCAGATCTCGCGGTCGCAATCGAAATGTTGTTCCCCCCCCGCCAATTTTGCTTCAACCCCGAAAAAGGATCGCCGATAACTGTCCACCAACAACTCGACTGCGGCTTTAGACGCAGAGTAGGGATCATGTCCGCCTAATTGATCTGTTTCGACTTTCGGATGATCTTCGTTTATGTCCTTGTATACTTTGTCGGTGGTGACGATAACCACGGCGCAGCGACATTCCAATTTGCGCAATGATTCCAGCAAGCTTACGGTGCCCATTAAATTTGTCGACAGAGTCAGAACGGGCTCGATATATGAACGGCGAACTAATGACTGCGCCGCCATATGAATAACCACATCAGGCTGTACTGTTATGATCCTGTCAGAAACTCCCTGAAAATTTCGCACATCACAGACAAAATGGTCAATACGCTTTTGAAGATCAAGCTGCATAAATAATGAGGGTCTTGCATGTGGTTGCAAAGCGAGCCCATAGACTCTGCAACCTCGGGCAAGCAGCAACTCGCATAACCAACTGCCCTTAAAACCAGTATGGCCTGTCACCAAAACATTCTTTTCTTTCCAAAAGTTCACAATTAATCCAGACTTTCCAAGGGGCCTGATTACTGTTCCATAGCTCCTCCAAGTACTTCTTGTCGCGCATCGTATCCATAGCGGCCCAAAATCCAGAATGTCGATAAACTGCCAATTGTCTGTCCTGTGCAAGACTGCTTAAAGGAGCATGCTCCCATGGCATATCGTCAGATTCAATTCTATTCAAAACAGATGGTTCGCAAACGAAGAATCCACCATTTACCCATTGATTGTCACCGGGCGGCTTTTCGCGAATTTGAGTAACAATATCTCGTTCAATCTGCAATACGCCATATCGCCCAGTAGGCTGTACAGCAGTTACGGTCGCTTCAACTGAATGTTCCCTATGGTGATTCACCAGATCACGGATGTTGATATTTCCCAAGCCATCCCCGTAGGTAAAGCAAAATGTGTCATCAATATGCTCCTGCACCCGTTTAAGTCGACCACCGGTCATTGTTTCAGCGCCAGTATCGACCAAAGTTACTTTCCAGGGCTCAGCCTTTGCATGATGCACTTTGGTGAGGTTATTTTTTATATCGAATGTAACATCGGCCGTATGGATAAAGTAGTTTGCAAAATATTCCTTGATCTTAAAGCCTTTATAGCCACAGCAAATCACAAAGTCGTTAATATTGTATTTGCCAAAGACTTTCATTATGTGCCACAGAATCGGTCTGTCGCCAATCTCAATCATCGGTTTTGGTTTTAGGTGGGATTCTTCGCTAATCCTAGAACCCATACCGCCTGCTAGAATCACTGCTTTCAAAGCATTACCCCAGTCAAAATAGAAGGTTGCCTGCTAATCTATTTCGCCAGCTGCCGCTTTCATGGAGACTGGCGCATGATGTTCAATTTGATTAGAAGCGCTTTAGTTCTCAGTTTCCATACTTTAGCTCTCAGTTTCCACAACCTCCCTACTCTGCTTTCCATGTGCCGGTATAGCCTAGTCCGAACTCGCAAACTTCTCGACAAAGACCTTTTTTGCCCTAGTATATGCCTCGCAATCCGTGAGTAGAGGACACGCATACGAAGACGTGTTTCCCGATTTTTCGCTTCCTTCTCATACGCTCGAAGCTCATTGAAGACTCGCTGAAAAAACCATGTTTTGTTCGTAAATTCTATACTCCCAGCAAGCAGGCTAGGTAGCAGTATCAAATGATCCTTGGCCCAAGTATACGGATAATGTTTCGCTTTCTCGTAGTTCAAAAGCAGTGCATTGCGTCTCCACATGCCGTAGATCCAGACCTGCGCCTGATTTTCCTTGAGAAAAAAACAAGCAAGTTCAATAGCATTTCCGGAAGGAATATCAGGCAGTTCTTTGCATCTGGTTTGCTCTTTTCGAACTTCCACAAAAGACTTGAACGCGGAAACCGCGACATCGGCTTTTTTATTCGACTGGAGACTATTAACAAGTTCTTCCAAATAATTTAAATCTGACAGATCGTCGTCGGCTCTCCATAAAAAATATTCTGTCTTTAATCTCTCAAGTGAAACAAAGAAGTTGTCCATCATCGGAATTTGCTGAGTCAAACGGAGATATTCAAATCTACAGTCGTCGCCAACAGTTGTATCAAAAACCTCGAATGTGCTGTCTTCTGAAACATTATCGGTCACCAATACTTTAAAATTTTTATATGTTTGATTTTTCAAACAAAGCAGTGTTTCTCCAAGAAACTCAGCTCGGTTCAAAGTGGGTACGCCAATGCCGACAATTGGATTGTCCATTCGTTTTTGATTTGTATTCGCTTGAAATACCGTTATTTTAACAGCATCTATGAAAATATTTATTGTGTCAGCCCGCTGCGTTGACTTTATCTGTTTCAAAAGTCACTCAATCTAATCTGAGATTAAGTTTTTTTTTCGTTGGGGGCAAGTATCAGCCGCTCGGTTTCGCAAAGTCATAAATCTGGCCGTCAGCAAGTCGATACAAGTCCGCCTGGCGGATCGCAAACAGCGAGTTCGGTGTCCCGCCGGCTGCCCAGACAGTCTCGAACTGAAAAAGACTGCGATCATACAGCGTTCTGATCGGCAAGACAAACCCTGCCGGCGCCACCCCGCCGATGGCAAATCCGCTCTTTTCCCGAACAAAATCCGCGTCAGCCTTGCCGACCGGCTCACCGATGATGCCGCCAAGAGAATCCAAACACACACGGTTGCTGCCGCTGGTCACCGCCAGCACCGGCTGACCCGACTGCGCCTTGAAAATAAGCGACTTTGCAATTTGTGATATCGAGCAGTTCAGCGCCAGTGCCGCCGCAACGGAAGTGCGTGTATCCTTCTCCAATAAAACAATTTCACACTCAATTCCCAGTGCTGCCAAGGCGGCCTTGACTCTCTTGTTTGCGCGATGCATGGTTTTCTATGTCCCAGTGGTCTCCTCTGACCGTCCATTCGCCTCAGCGCCTAAACAGTCACCTTCAATACGCGCGAAGGCTTATACAATAAAGAGCGCAGCGAGCCAGTGACCGCTCGCCCGATGAATGCAACCATAAATGCAAGCGCAGCTAAAATCAACCGAATCATCAATAATGCCCTGCCTCACAACGAATTTCAAAGCCGTCAGCGCTCGCATCGCGGCTGCACAAGTGCAATACGGCCGCCCCCGCGGGACAGTGAAACTGGTGGCCGTCGGCAAGCTGCACCCCGCTGACAAGCTTCGGATACTGTACGACTTGGGGCAGCGCGACTTTGCGGAAAACTTTGTTCAAGAAGCTTTGCACAAGCAGGCTGCGCTCGCTGACTGCGCTATTGAATGGCACTTTATCGGCTCCATACAAAGCAACAAGACCAAAGACATCGCGCAGAATTTTTCCTGGGCGCACAGCGTGTGCCGCACCAAAATTGCCCAGCGCCTCAGTCATCAAAGACCCTCTGATCTTCCGCCCCTGAACATCTGTCTGCAGCTGAACCTGCAAGCCGAGCAGACGAAATCCGGACTTGATGAAAAAGAAGTATTGCCAGCCCTTGAGCAGCTGGAACAGCTGCCGGGCATTCGTGTGCGCGGATTCATGCTGATTCCGCGGCCCGTGGCCAATCCCGAAGAACAGCGGCCCGTTTTCGCAAAGCTGCGCCAGCTCCTCGATCACGCCAATGCGCGCGGGCACCGGCTGGATACACTTTCGATGGGCATGACCGATGACTTGGAAGCCGCGGTGGCTGAAGGCGCCACCCATGTTCGGATCGGCACTGCCTTGTTTGGCGAGCGGCCGCCGAAGTCGTAACGGAGCTGCAAGCGCAGACCCGCCGGCCGATTCGTTGCTGTCCGCACAAGGCGCCATACGATACAATTGGCGCAATAGAGCATCTTGGATTCATAAAATCGACATTCCGACCTTTCAGCCCGCGTTCAATCAATGCAGAACATAGGATTCATCGGCGGCGGCAACATGGCTTCCAGCTTGATTGGCGGCCTGCTCGCCAATGGGTTTGATCACAAGCGGATCTGCGCGGCGGATCCGCTTGCGGATGCCCGCAACCGGCTGCAGCAAGACTACGGCATTGAGGTCAGTGCCAGCAATGAGCAGGCACTCGCGCAAGCAGAGACTGCAGTTATCGCAGTCAAGCCCAATCGGGTTGAGACGGTGCTGAGCGAGCTGCAAGCCTCGCTGCAGTCAAAATCACCGCTTTTGATCTCCATCGCGGCCGGAATCCAGATTCGCGATATTGACGCCTGGGCGGGTGGCGGTCTGCCAGTCGTCAGGGCGATGCCGAACACGCCGGCCTTGATTCAAAAAGGAATTTCTGGCCTGCATGCCAATGAGCAGGTCACAACTGGACATAAGCAGCAGGCTGAAACCATTCTCAAGGCCGTTGGCAAAGTGGTTTGGCTGCCAAAGGAGCACGATCTGAACGCGGTGACTGCGGTATCCGGCAGCGGCCCAGCATATTTTTTCTATCTGATCGAAGCCATTGAGCAGGCCGCAGCTGAGCTCGGACTAGCTGCCGATACGGCACACCAGCTGGCAACTGAGACAGCGGTCGGCGCGGCCCTGCTGGCGGCCCAAAGCAGCGAATCCGCAAGCGTCTTGAGACAGCGGGTGACATCGCCCGGCGGCACCACCGAAGCTGCCGTCAAGCGACTTGATTCCACCGCCGTAAAACAGCACATCATTGATGCCGTGCGAGCCGCCTCGGACCGATCGATCGAAATGTCAAACCCAGCCGACAGCAGCCGCCCGTCGTGAACGAATCCGTGCCCATCACAACCATCCTGATCCATCAGATCCTGGCGCTGTATGCCTATGCCGCCGCGATTCGGATGCTGGCACAGTATTCGAATGTGGACTTCAATCATCCGGTTTCGCAATTCATCCATCGCATCACGATAGCGCCAATTCGTCTGTTCAGACCGATCCTGCCAAAAATCCGCGGCGCCGATCTGCTGTCGCCGGCGGCACTGGCGCTCTGCGCAGTTGCAGCGCGAGAAATGCATTTGCTGTCATTTCGAGACATTGACCTGGACGCGGGCCTGGTCATCTACGCCGCCGCCCGCGGATTGCTGGACCTGGTTGTCACGGTCTACATCTTCGCGGTTTTGGCTCGGGTGGTCTTCAGCTGGGTTTCGAAGCTGCGAATCTCATCGTTCGCTCTGCTATTGATCAATTTCACCGAACCCATCATGGGACCCATGCGCAGATCGCTGCCGACGCTCGGCGGTTTGGACTTCTCGCCCATTCTCGTGCTGCTGGCGCTGAATTTCGTGCAGTTTCTGGGACATGAAATTCTTGAGTTTGTCTTCACTCCGCTCGGGATCTGACTGCCCCGGCACCGGGCGATGCCGAGAGTCAGACAGTGATGCTGTGCATTTGCGACCTGGACTTGCCAGTTGACTGAATCCGGCAGCTTGCAGCGAAATTGGCGGCAGTCAGTCCAAGGTCTGGCGCACCCGCGAGCGGTCTGCATGCTCTTTTTGGGGTTTTCTGCCGGCCTGCCGCTGCTGCTGGTCTTCGGCACACTCTCGGTCTGGCTGCGCGAAGCCGGCCTGGAACGAGCGACAGTCACTTTTTTGAGCTGGGCGGCGCTCGGCTACTCATTCAAGTTTGTATGGGCGCCGATTGTCGACCGGCTGCCGCTGCCCGTACTGACACGCAGGTTTGGGCGGCGGCGAGCCTGGCTTCTGGCGTCACAGTTCGCTGTGATGGCCAGCCTGCTGTGGACCTCCTCATTCGATCCGCAGTCAGACTTGCTGGTTCTCACCATCGCCGGCGCTGTATGGATTGGATTTGCCTCGGCCACCCAGGATATTGTGATCGACGCGTATCGCATCGAGTCTGCGCCGCCGGATTTGCAGGCGATGCTGTCGGCAACCTACATCGTTGGCTATCGAATCGGCATGGTGGTCGCCGGCGCCGGCGCATTGTGGATTGCGTCCTATATCGGCGGTGACGAGTACAGTTTTCAAGCCTGGTCAATTGTCTACAAGACAATGGCCGGCCTGATGCTGATTGGTGTGACCGCCACGCTGCTCAACCCCGAGCCGAAAAGCAAATCCGATAGCGAGACAGCGTTTCGACAAACCTCCGACTACACGCGATTTTTCTTCGTTTTCTTGCTGGCAGTCGCCGCATTCATTACCGGCTTCGTAATCCTGCAAGACCCAGTGAGGCTGATGAAAGCCAATTTAGTTGAACTCTGGAATGCGAACCGAGCTCTTGCGGGCCTGATTGCAGAATCCGTCCGCATGCTCAGTTCCATCGGCCTGGCCGGCCTGACTGCCTGGATTCTGGTGCGCATTCGCATCGTCGATGCCGGACATATCCAGGAGACTTACGTCGAACCGATCTCTGAATTCTTCAAGCGCTATGGCCGATTGGCGCTGGTCATTCTGCTGCTGGTCGGGACCTTTCGCATCTCCGACATCGTCTTGGGCATCATCGCCAACGTATTCTATCTGGATATGGGATTTACGAAAGCCCAGATCGCGCATTATTCGAAATTCTGGGGATTGATGTCCTCGATTGCGGGAGGCTTGCTGGGCGGGGTGCTGGCCTTGCGCTTCGGGGTCCTCAAAACACTGCTCCTCGGCGCAATTCTGGCGCCGGCATCCAATCTTCTGTTTCTCGCCCTCGCATCCAGTCCCACTGAATCGCTGCTGCTGTTTGTCGTGGTTTTGGACAGCCTGAGCGCCGGCATTGCCGCCGCCGCATTTGTCTCTTATCTTTCAAGCCTGACAAGCATCCGATTTACGGCAATGCAATATGCAATCTTCACCTCGATCATGCTGCTGTTCCCAAAACTGGTAGCAGGCTACTCGGGCACTATCGTCGATGGGCTCGGCTATGAAGTGTTTTTCGTGATCACGGCCGTGCTGGGCCTGCCAGTGATTGCCCTGATTTTCTGGATTCAGCGCCTGGTCGCCAACGGTGCCCTGCGGCATCAGCCCGAGGCGGCCTGATCAACGGATTGATATTCACAAGTGTTGTTTTGTTGTGATCGGATCCTCAATCCAGCGCAAGCTGGTATTCGATCGTCAGCGGTGCATGATCAGAAAATTTTTCTGCGGTAAACACAGCAGCCGACACAACACGCTTTTGCAAGTCAGCGGTGACAATCTGATGATCCAGCCGCCATCCAACATTCTTGGCGTACGCATCGCCGCGATTCGACCACCATGTATACTGGCCGGGGCGGGTGTTCACCACCCGAAAGGCATCGACAAAGCCAGCCTCGCCGTAAAGCCAGTCCATCCATTCGCGCTCTTGCGGCAAGAACCCGGAGTTGCTGCGATTGCCTTTCCAGTTTCGAAGGTCAGCCGGCTTGTGCGCGATATTGATATCGCCGCAAATGATGTAGCTGCGCCGGTCCTTTTGAAAGTCGAGCAGCACCGGCTTGAGAAACTGCAAGACAGATTCCTTGAACTGCTGGCGCTCGTCGGAACTGGTCCCGGAGGGAAGGTAGATTGACATGACAGTGACGGCACGGTAATCCAGGCGCACCAGTCGACCCTCGCAATCAAATGGCGGCCAGTCCAGCCCCATCGTCACTTTCGCTGGAGCTGAATTTGCATAGACCGCCGTTCCACTGTAGCCTTTCTTTTCCGCACAGTGAAAATAGCCCGTATAGCCCGGCGGCGCAATCATTGACGGAGACAGCTGATCGAGCTGTGCTTTAAGCTCCTGAATGCAGACAATATCTGCCTGCTCGGCCAGCATCCACTCAAAAAAGCCCTTGCGGGCCGCAGATCGAATGCCGTTGGCGTTGAACGTGATGACTTTCATTGGGGTGATTCCATTTACAATGTTGCAGAATTGGATTGGATGAAACTTATGCTCACTCGGACTCATCGATGAATGCGAATTTGCCGCACGGCAATCCAAGCAGCGAGTTCGCAGCCTTGCTGCTTGCCTGGGATCAGCCGCTGCCAGGACGCGGACTGCCCTGGGCGTTCAACTCAGACCCTTACATTGTATGGGTTTCTGAAGTCATGCTCCAGCAAACACGAGCAGAGACTGTGGTGCCGTACTTTGAGGAATTTATCCGTCGATATCCGACAGTATGCGGGCTCGCAGCGGCCTCCATTGACCAAGTGCTGCAATTGTGGTCAGGTCTGGGATACTACACGCGCGCACAAAACCTGCATGTCTCAGCGAAACTGATCTGCCACGATCATGCCGGCCAGTTTCCACAAACATACAGCGAAGTCGTCCAGCTCCCCGGTATCGGCCGCTCAACCGCCGGGGCTATCTTGGCGCTTGCGTTTGGCTTGCAGTATCCAATTCTTGACGGCAATGCCAAACGTGTCTATACCCGTTTTTTCGGGGTTGATGACGAAACCGAAAGCGTTCGGATCAAGGCGCTCTGGGAATTGGCCGATTCAAATACACCGCAGACACAGGTGCGCGAATACACCCAGCGCATCATGGATCTCGGGGCGACCGTTTGCCTGCCGCGACGTCCCCAATGCAATTGCTGTCCGCTTGCGCAATCATGCTATGCGCACCGCAACGACCTGACGAGTCAACTGCCGCTGAAGCGCAAATCGAAGAAACTGCGTGAGCAATCCACTGCTGTCGTTGTCGCGACAGATGCCGAGGGACGCATCTTGCTTGAGCGGCGGTCAGCCACTGGAATCTGGGGCGGCCTTTGGAGCTTTCCTGAGTACCCTGGCAAACCCGATGACCTGGCTCAGTGGATGCAATCCCATTACTGCGTTGAAGTCAATTTTGTCGAAACCTGGCAAACAGTCGTTCACGACTTCACCCATTTTCGGCTGTTGATGATTCCCATGCGGGTTGAGATTCTGAAGTGCTCGGCGGATTTTTTCAAGCGCTCAGATATTGTGCTGCTGCGCCGCAGCACACGATTTGACCGTGGCATCCCGGCGCCGATTATGAGACTGATTGAACAGACTTCATCAAGTCTCAGGCAATCAATCCGTCAGTAAAGAGTATAGATTTGCACTGAACCCAGCTGTTTTGTTGTCTGCAGAAAAGATAGAAATCGAATTCCAGTTCTGAAACAATATTGCTCATACAGCCGATCATTATCGTTTGCAAGTATTGACCACATGCCTTCAGTGGTAGCCCTCGCATTGGAATGCCACTTAAATGCTACCGTTCCCAGTGACCCGGCAAGTTCGTATAAAGTCGACTGCGTCGAAATCGGCTGCCGTCATGCAAGTTATATGTTCGGCAGGTTTAGATGAACAAATTTAATTTTGCGGTCGATTAAGGAATTCATTCTTGGCTGCATGTACGCAAAGCTCAAAAGCTAAGGATCGCATTGCACTGATCGTTCGGTGATTAGAACGAGATATTTCTGCATGGTAGGGGTTTTCCTCATCAACCGCCTCCGTTGCATGAACTCCTAGCCTCTTTATATGACTCACCTCAATTTGCACCCAACCAACGAAATTGCTCAACCTCTTTTTTGACGATCTATCACATAGGGGTAAAAGATATTCAACGACACCTTGATCAGCTTGCCGCACTCCGAGGCGATCTACTGACAAGTTCTTATCAACTCTGGGGTCAAGAAATATATCGATTTTATAAGGGAGAGGATTTTGCGATTTGTCGAACACCCTGGATCACAAACGTACGTCTGCCTACAATTTCTTTTGGACTAACGGCCTTCGGTGGCATCCACTTATTCATCAATCGTAGCCGTCGAACAGACCGATGACAAATTCTTCTAGTTTTACCTTAGACTGCCTTGTCCTCTCAAAAATCCGCTCCTTAAATTCTCCGCGCAAAAACGCAAGGATCTGAACTTCAGCGGCAGACACAATACATGTAACCCTTTCTTCATTTGAAAAGTAATCAACAACGAAGCCGCTGAATTTATCCAAGTACACTTCCGTCGCCTCAAAGCCTCTTGGAAGCAAAATTCCTGACAAAATTGAGAAATAGCTTTCCGGTAATTGAAATGACGGGAAATCAAGATTTTCTTGGCTCTGCGAGATATATAGCGACAGCAATTTAATCAGCCGCGGTTGGGAAATCAAGTTCACTCTCAAATCATTTCGCAAAAATAGAAAAAAATCTCGGATATCAGTATCGTTCAGAACAGATGTGTCCTCGTTCTGGTGGCAATCGTCAAAATGCGTACGATGGGCAAGATAGCTATTAGAATGAGAAAACGTCTCTCGTTCAATTTTTGTCACAGTAGAATTCATAACTCGCTAAATCTCCCTTCTAAACATAACTGCGAGCTCGGGCGCAACAAGACAATGAAATTGATCACGCAAACTCTTATGCGCTTCCTCAAACCAATTTGTAGCAAAAGAAAGCGTAATGAATTCAGGGTTTTCATACAAAGATTCGCAATGCAACTCCATAATCAGCGCATTTGAACCTGCGATTTTGCCGGGATAAACTTTTAAACGCCCATGAGAACAATTTGGCTCGGCATTATGATATCGAGCCTCAATATCATAATTAAAATCCGAGCCTTTCTTTAGCTGACTTGCAAACAAATCCTTCGACACAGGCGGCTGGATATTGAGCATTCGTTTTGCAAAGTCTGCAAATTGAGTGAAATTAAATCGCTTGCCAAACCCATCGATGTATCTCAAATGAAGTTTTTCTATGCGCAAATTTTGATCAGCGTTTGGATAACTTTCATACAGCCCTTCTAGAACGAAGTCCAAGAACTTCTTGAATTTATCCCATCCTTCGTAGGGAGGAACGGCATTCGCTGTAATTACTCCGGGTCCAAACTGCAATAGCGGCCATTTATTCTTGGACTGCCGAATTCTTTTTCTCGGCACATGCGGCAAAAGTTCAATTGGAATCGCTGGAGGAATCAACTCTTCAGAATACGTGAACTTTCGCATTGACATTATTTTTTCAACTTCAATGGCAAACCTCTCGTAATAAATGTCAATTTTGGCATCTGGAGCAATTTGAAGTTCGTTAAGCGCCCAGTGAATCTCAGCAATCACCTCAATCAATGGAGGATTCTCATATATAGAACCATCGTGTATATATGAAGCTGCCACAGACGTAATTCTATATTCTCAGTGAGTGGAGATAAGATTTCAACTTGGCTCTATTAGCTTGGCAGGCGAGGAGAAACTATATTTTTGAAGAAGCGTACTCTACTAAAACAGATTTGTCCACCGCCCGATATTCACCCGTCGGGTCAAACCTAGCAAACACCATAGGCATAGGAGTACCACAGCCGATCAGGAATATACCACATAAACTCAACACCACGAAAAATCAAGTCAAATCGCGACCAAGAGCAACTTCACTTGACCATATACAGCTATGCAAACTCATGGTGCGATCCTTGCTGACTTACCGCTTGGCCAAATCCAGCAAGGAAACATCAAAATCGATGCCACTATCGCTGACACAGATCAACTCAGTACAGTTAACCCACTTGTCAAAGTGTATTCTCTGCTTGAGAATTCAGTAGCAGCACTGGATTGATCCAAATCATGTGGCAATTTCAAATTCATGATTCTGAACTTCAGCGGCAGACACAATACATGTAATCCTTTCCTCTCTGTTTGTACTTGGCACTGTTGGTTCACAATAACCAGCCGCTGGGATCACGATGCAACCATCGTCAATCAATTTACTAAGATTTCTCCTGCAGTTATTAGGTTTCTCCTCTGCCTCGGGGAACGCATTGGTTTGGTGATGATCTATTGCAGAAACACGAAAATTGGTTTTTCATCGATACCCGATTTATCGCGAGGAAAACAACTCGAAAGGCTTGGAGACTGTTCGAAGTTCAGTGCAGCTGTCTCCACGTGATACATTACAAATCGATATAATAAGCCTTAGTGTCTATTGATTCTATGCTGTATATTTCCGCTAGCATTCAGCGAGGACAGCAATTATTTTTACCAAATGCTTAGAGAAAATAAAGAACTTTGCATTAATGCCAATTGGGACTCTGAAGCTCAGGTTTGATTTGCGCTCAGCGATGATGTCCCAGGTTTAGTGGCCGAAGGATCCTCACTGCAAAAATTGAGTTCTAAATTACAGGTATTGGTGCCGGAATTGCGTGAACTCAACAGTCATTTGATGAAAGCCTCTTCGGACAAAATATCAATCTCTGCCAATTGCAATCGTTTTGAAGAGGAGCTTCAAGTCTCCTAACTGGCGGCAAATTACACTAGAAGCTTAAAACGAATACTTGTGCAATCTGGCTGCGTCAAAGTTAGGCAATTAAAAGACGATCACGAGATTTGGCAGAGTCCAAAATCCAAAACTAACTTCCCAGTTGATAGTGCCATCAAATCAAGACATACCGCAAATGCAGTTCTGAAACAGGCTGGATTGTCCAAAGCATTCTAGTATCAAGTCATTCGACTATTGTCGGATAAAGGCGTTTCAGCATCAGCCATGGTGAATTGCCAGCCGATCTTCGACTCCAGAGAATCCCGATCCGCCTGACAGGCATGCCAACTCTGCGATGAACCCATCAGAATATGCAATTTTGCAGGCAAATTCGATAAATCTGAAAACGCAAAATTCGAATGCGCCGCTAAACACGATGGCAAGGCTTTCGAGACACTTGAATAGGTCAAACTCGCTGAAAAATAAGATTTTCAGTAGCCACTTGCCCGCCATGTTAGAATGATCAAATCATGAATATAGAGGTTCAGACAGAACGCCGTCCACTGCCAATAGGGATCCAAACATTTAGCCGACTTCGGAACAAGGGCTGCTATTATGTCGACAAGACTTCCCTGATTCAGCAAATGATCGAAGAAGGTGACTTCTACCTTCTTTCCCGCCCCCGCCGTTTCGGCAAGAGTCTTCTGGTCAGTACACTCAAAGAGCTGTTTGAGGGAAACGAGTCCCTGTTTCTTGGCTTGGATATTCACCCGCACTGGGACTGGTCGGTAAAGTATCCCGTAGTTCGACTGAGTTTCGGCGGAGAGGTCGACACGCCTGATGTCTTGGAAGATAACGCATTGAGCCAGCTGTACGGAATTGAGCAGGCGTTTGCTCTGAAACTGCCGCCAGTAAAGTCCGCTTCCGAGCGGCTTCGGCATATCCTGCATCAGCTTCATCAAACCACCAGTCAGCAGGCGGTGGTACTGATCGACGAATATGACCGTCCAGTTTTGAATGTGCTGGAGGATAGCGCGAAAGCCAGGGCAAACCGGGATAAGCTGCGCGATCTGTACAGCATTCTCAAAGATGCCGAAGAGCATGTCCGCTTTGTATTCGTGACCGGCATCACGATGCTCTCGAAAACCAGTTTTTCCTCAGGTCTCAACAACCTTGACGATATCAGTCTGTACCCTCCCTTTGCGACAATCTGCGGATATACGGATCGTGATCTGGATACCGTGTTTGCCCCGGAACTGGAAGGGCTTGACCGGGACCAAATCCGCACCTGGTACAACGGCTACAGCTGGCTTGGCAATGAAAAACTCTACAATCCGCATGACATTCTTCACCTGTTCAGAAAACGTGAATATACCGGACACTGGTTCAAGTCTGGAGAGCCAGGCTACCTGTACCGGTTGCTGATGAATAGGAAAGTCAGCCCTATGCAGCTGGAAAAACGCGTAGTGGATGCAGACAGTATTTCGAAATTCGAGCTTGACACGTTCAGCAGTGAAGCCCTGCTGTTCCAGTCCGGGTATCTGACCATCACGGAAAGAAAGCAGCGGGGCGCTCGCATTCTATACCATCTTGACTATCCTAATTTCGAGGTGCAGAGCAGTTTCAACATGGGCTTGGCCGAACACCTGACAGGTTGCGGGCAGGCGGTGGCGACGGCGGGACAAGGTTTCCTTGAAGCCCTTGGTAAAACTGACTTTCCTGCGTTCAAGGAGAAGATTCAGGCATTGCTTGCAGGAATTCCTCATCCCTGGCATGACAGCGGAGAGCTTGGCCGCTATGAATCCTGGTATGCGAGCCTGCTGTACATGAGCTTGCGCACCACCCGCGTCGACCTCCGGGTGGAGGAACTCTCCACCCATGGCAGGGCAGACATGGTGGTGCTGCATGAGAGCCGGGTGTTCGTGCTGGATTTCAAGGCGGTGGAAGAGCGTGCCGAGGCGGAGAAAGGCTTGGATCGCGCCATCGCCCAGATGCGGGAAAAAGGCTATGCTGACCAGTACCGGGATCGGAGCGAGCCGATTCACCTGATCGGCATGGTGTTCGGCCGGCAAGAGCGCAATCTTTTAGCGGTTCGCTCAGAGCTGCTGTGATGCATGAGCCGCCTGCAAATGCGGATAGCTGCAATGGTAAACCGGATTCTTTGCGAACTCATGAGCTCAGACAGAACACCCTCTAAATGCCAGTCGGCTGGCATCGAGCGATTTATCTGCCCTGTAACAGATTGTTTGAGCCTGACAGTGCTGCAGCGACAAGGAGCAAGTTGCGATTCTCATAACAAACAGGATGCTGCAGAAAGCCTGTGCGTTTAATTCAGACTCAAAGAGGAAGATCTGAATCAGCCGCGGCATTCCGGCGCAAAAACTTGATTCCGACTCCGCCAGCCAATGATCGGCAGCCGGTATTGAAATCATCATTCTGTCCGCTGCGCAGCTGAAATCTTGCCATAGCCAGGTGTCGGCCAACCCCGTTACTCACCTGATTTTGGAATATAGAGCAACAGAGTATTCCCATTTCTGGGGCTGATTCATAATATCATTACGAGCCCGAATTGTTTGGTGAAACTGAGGAGGCTGACAATGCGAATTGGGGTGCCCAAAGAAATAAAAACCGACGAATATCGAGTCGGACTAATCCCCGGAAGCGTCCGGGAGCTGAACGACTGCGGGCATCAGGTCGCAATTGAGAAAGACGCCGGCGTTGGCATCAGTGCAAGCGACAGCGACTACCAAGCTGCCGGTGCCGCGGTGATGGACACTGCCGAAGAAATATTCGACTTCGCCGACATGGTCATCAAGGTGAAAGAACCCCTCGCCCGTGAACGCGCCTTGCTCAAGGAAAATCAAATTCTTTTCGCTTACTTGCACCTGGCACCCGATGCGGAGCAGACCAAAGACCTGGTCGAAAGCGGTGCGGTATGCATTGCCTACGAAACCGTCACTGACAACAGCGGCGCACTGCCAATTCTGGCGCCGATGTCCAAAGTGGCCGGCCGCATGGCCGTGCAGGAAGGCTCATGGTGTCTGGAAAAGCCGCACGGCGGCAAAGGCATGCTGCTCGGCGGCGTTCCGGGAGTGGAGCCCGCCAAAGTCGTGATTATCGGCGGTGGCGTGGTCGGAACACATGCAACCCATATCGCAGTCGGCATGGGCGCCGATGTCTGGGTCATGGACCGCAATGTCGAGGTGCTCGACAAGCATTGGGCACATTTCGGCCGTTCGACCAATGGCATGTTTTCAACCCGGGATACACTTGAGAAACATGTCGCAGATGCAGATCTGGTGGTTGGCGCTGTACTGATTCCGGGAGCGGCAGCCCCGAAACTGGTCTCCGAAGCCATGGTCAAAAGCATGCGCCCCGGCTCAGTGATTGTCGATGTGGCGATTGATCAGGGCGGCTGTTTTGAAACCTCGCGCGCGACCACGCATTCGGAACCGACTTATGACATCGAAGGTGTAGTCCACTATTGTGTTGCCAACATGCCCGGGGCAGTTCCCAAAACGTCGACGTACGCACTGAACAATGTCGTTTTGCCTTTTGCGATCAACCTTGCCAATTTAGGATATAAAGAAGCCTTGGCCCGCGACCCGAACCTGAAAAATGGTCTGAATATCTGCCAGGGCAAAGTAACCCATAACGCAGTAGCCGGCGCACTTGGCTACGACTTCACTGACCCGGACACAGCTCTGGGTCTGTAGTTTTATTTTTTTAAAAAAGGTACTTGATCTATGCCACGTATGACTCCTAGCGAAGCTTTCGTCGAAACTCTCGCATCCTACGGTGTAACCGATGTGTTTGGCATCGTCGGTTCTGCCTACATGGATGCTTTGGATATATTCCCGGCAGCGGGGATTCGATTCATTCCCACCGTGCACGAACAGGGTTCAGCGCACATGGCGGATGGATTCGCGCGAGTCAGCGGCAGACACGGTGTATGCATCGGCCAGAACGGTCCTGGCATCACCAATTTTGTCACGGCTATCGCGGCGGCCTACTGGGCGCATTCACCGGTTGTTGCCATTACCCCGGAAACCGGGAGCAATACTATGGGGCTCGGCGGATTTCAGGAAACTGAGCAGTTGCCGATTTTCTCGAAAATCACCAAATACCAGGCCCACGTAAGCACGCCGGCACGCATGGCTGAATTGACGGGGCGCTGCTTTGATATGGCGATGGCTGAGCGCGGTCCCACGCAGCTGAACATTCCGCGCGACTATTTCTATGGTGATATTGATGTCGATGTGCCACAGCCACAGAATATACAGCGCGGTCCAGGCGGCAGCGCCTCCCTTGATGATGCGGCTCGCATTCTCGCTGAAGCCCAGTTTCCGGTTATCCTTTCCGGCGGCGGTGTGATTATGGACGATGCTGTAAAAGATTGCGTCGAGCTTGCAGAATACTTGTCAGCGCCAGTCGTAAACAGCTATTTGCACAATGATTCGTTTCCGGCGAGCCATAAACTGTGGTGCGGCCCACTGGGATACCAAGGCTCAAAAGCCGGCATGCGACTGCTTTCCAAGGCGGATGTGGTCGTTGCGCTGGGCACTCGGCTGGGGCCTTTCGGCACCTTGCCGCAGCACGGCATGGATTACTGGCCGAAAGATGCCAAAATCATTCAAGTTGATGTTGATCATACAAAAATCGGGCTAGTAAAGAAGATTGCTGTCGGTATCTGCGGACAGGCAGGTGAGGCCGCCGCCGCATTGCTTGAGCGACTCAAAAGCCGCGAGAAAGTCGCTGCCCTTGAGAACAAAGATGCGCGGCTGAGCGAAATCGCAGAAAAAAAACAGAGCTGGGAATCCGAACTGGACGAATGGTCGCACGAAAAAGACTCTTGGAGTCAGCAAGTCTGCGCTGAGGACCAAGGCATGCTGCACCCTCGCCAGGTTTTGCGCGAGCTTGAGAAGGCGACACCCGCCAATGCAACAGTGTCCACTGACATCGGCAATATCTGCTCGGTCAGCAACAGCTACCTGCGCTTTGAGCAGCCGCGCAGCTTCTTTGCTGCGATGAGCTTTGGCAACTGCGGTTATGCATTCCCGACGATTATGGGTGTCAAGGTTGCCGCCCCGAGTCGCGCGGCGATTGCCTACGTGGGTGACGGTGCCTGGGCCATGAGCATGGGCGAGATTCTGACCTGCGTTCGGGAAAATATCCCGGTAACGCCAGTGGTATTCAACAACCGCCAGTGGGGCGCAGAAAAGAAAAATCAGGTCGATTTTTACGGCAATCGTTTTGAAGGCGTAAATCTTGAAAATCCGAGCTGGGCAGGAATTGCAAAATCCATGGGTAGCGAGGGCATTGTGGTGGACCACCTCGATATGGTCGGTGATGCTCTGCGTGAGGCCTGCGCAGCACAGAATGAAGGCAAGACTACTGTCATTGAGGTTCTGTGTACACGCGAATTAGGCGATCCATTTCGCCGAGACGCTCTCAGCAAGCCGGTACGACACCTCGACAAATACAAACAGTACGTTTGACATTTGGATTGGCTCCATCTGCTGACCCGCCGCGCGAGACATTCTGCAGCTAAAGTCGTACTCGCTGAAGCGGCTGACAAAAGAATGGTCTGTGCCGCCGCCAGGCTGGCGGCACAGGGCATTGGTCGTCCAATCCTGACGGGCTCAGAAACCGAGCTGCGCAAGATCGCGCAAGAATGCGGTGTGGCGCTGGATAACATCAAGATTGCCGATCCGAAATCAAGTCACTCTGCAATCGAAGCCTATAGTCAGCTGTGTTCTGAACTGCCCCGCCCGCTGAAACCGCAGATTGCCAGCCGGCTGCTGACCAGGCCATTGATGTTCGGTGCGATGATGGTCCGAGCCGGCGATGCGCAAGCGATGATTGCCGGCGCATCGGTACCGACCGCACGCGTCATTGAGGCCGGCGCAATGATCATTGGACCGCAGCCGGGAATCGCCACCACCTCCAGTTTTTTTCTGATTCGAACCCGAGCGCAGAACGCTCACTCTGAGCGTACCATCATCTTCGCCGACTGTGCGGTCAATGTCGACCCAGACGAAAGGCAGCTGGCAGATATTGCAATCGCCACCGCCGACAGCAGCGCGCGCATTCTTGATGAGCCGGTTCGAGTTGCGCTGCTGTCATTTTCTTCCAAAGGCAGCGCGCGCCATGCCAAAGTGGACAAAGTCACCGCGGCGGCGGCACACATTCGAAACGAGCGTCCCGACATACTGATGGATGGCGAACTGCAGTTTGATGCCGCATTTGACAGTCGAACTGCCGCTTTAAAGATTGGCTCTGCAAGCGCGGTCGCGGGGCAGGCGAATGTGTTTATATTTCCAGATTTGAATGCGGGCAATCTTGGATACAAAATCGCGCAATACCTGGGCGGCGCACAGGCGATCGGGCCTATTTTGCAGGGATTCAGCAAACCTATCAGTGATTTGTCGCGCGGCGTGACGGTGGACGATATCGTCAACGCGACAACGGTACTGCTGGCTGCATCGGCGTGACTTCACAAGGAACTGCGCTGTGTAAACATGGGAGAGAAAACCGTCAGAATATGAAATCAATGGCCGCCTAATATCTCAATCATAGAAGTTTTTTTGATTTGCTGTTTTGCGCGGCTGCATTGGTTTCACAACTGGTAATGTGGGTATAACGTCATCCACTTTTACAAAGCATCGACTGAATACGATTCAACACAATCACTTACAGATAACCTCGACATTACTTAAACTCTCCAAGGACCATGCAAAACAATCTACTCGCTGTCAGCGCGGTTTGCAAGTGCAATTCAACTCAACGGGCTCTCCAATATGGAGGAATAATCAGTGCTTCCATTTTATTTCTTGGAAATTATGGTGTCAAGGAAGTGTTCCATTTCGCCAAATACTATTTCGATTTTCAAACTAATTGTTGATTGTGAGCTGAAATCCGAATTTCAACTGAGGATTTGTCTCTTTGAAGTTGGCGATTGAATAATCCGCTACAATCAGAATGTAATCGATTTGAGTATAAGTATTGGGTTGGATCCGTGCAACAGCTTGAGATAAAGTTTACAGACTCTCCGTCTGTTAATGATGTTCCGTTAGTTCCGGCACGAATGGTCAACGAATATGTCTATTGCCCAAGACTAGCGTATCTGATGTGGAGCCAGCAGGAGTGGATAGAATCAGCCGATACAGTTGAAGGGCAAAGAGTTCACAAGCGTGCTAATAAACCAAAAAAACTGCCATCACCTGAAGAATTGGAGACCGACTTCCAGGATATTGTCAGTAGATCGTTCACGCTATCTTCGGAATCTTTAGGTGTCATTGCCAAAATCGATATTGCTGAGTCAAGCGATGGTGTTGTAACGCCGATTGACTTTAAAAAATCAAATCGACCGCATCTTAGTAAGCGTGGATATGAACCAGAGCGGGTGCAAGTCTGCTTGCAGGCTCTGCTGTTGCGAGATCATGGATACAGAGTTGATAGAGGCATGATCTACTACGCTGGAAGCAAGGAGCGTGTGCCTGTGGTTCTTGACGATGAGCTGGTTGAGTTGGCTAAGAAAGCAGTGAGTAATTTGAGACATTTGGTTGCAGGTGCTCGTATGCCTCCGCCTCTTGAAGACAGTCCGAAATGCCCTCGATGCTCACTGGTATCAGTCTGTCTCCCGGATGAAATAACTACGCTACAAGGCTCTGATCTGTCTCCCAGAGACATTGCTGTAGCTTCCGAGGATGCGCTTCCGCTCATTATCCAATCTCAGTGTGCCCTAGTCAGCAAGCGGGGCGATACACTCACGATTGAAGAAGAGGAAAAGGATAAAGTTGTGGTCCGGCTCAATGAAATATCAGATGTCGGTTTGTTTGGACAATGCAACATCACCACTCCAGCCTTGGTTGGCTTGCTTGATCGAGGCATTCCAGTAACTTTTCACAGTCATGGCGGGTGGTTTCGCGGTATTGCGCATGGATTGAGCCACAAGAACGTGGAAATCAGGACCGAGCAGTATCGTAAAAGCTTTGACAAAAAATTCAGGCTGAATTTTTCCCGCCAATTGATTGATGCCAAAATTTTCAATCAGAGAACAATTATTCGTCGCAACTGGAGAGGGGATGAATCAGAGAGAAAATCTATCCTGATTCGCATGAACAGAGTTCGAAAATTATTATTGAGCGTTAATGATTTCGAAACCTTGCGCGGCTACGAAGGCGAAGTGGCGGCAATTTATTTTCGAGCCTTTAACAAATTGCTTACGCCGCCAAATGCAACCATTGATTTTCAGTTTGAAAGGAGAAATCGTAGACCTCCGCTCGACCCCGTTAACGCCTTGCTATCACTTGCATATTCAATGCTGACAAGAACCGTTCATGTTGCACTTTCAGCGGTCGGGTTCGATGCGTATAGAGGTTTTTTTCATGAACCACGTTACGGCCGTCCTGCTCTTGCGCTGGATATTATGGAACCGTTTCGGCCGTTGGTTGCAGATTCTGTTGTATTGTCGCTAGTCAATACTGGAGAAATTGCACCGCAGCATTTTGTATCGGGAGGAACCGGAACTGCATTGACAGAAGCCGGACGAAAGATCTTTATCTGAGCATTCGAGCGACGACTGGCACAGGATACGACTCACCAACTGTTCAATTATCGACTGAGCATGCGGAGACTGATCGTTTTGCAGGCTCGCCTCCTCAGTCGATTTTTACTTGGAGAAATCGACGCTTATCCACACTACCTGCCTCGATAGGAATTTACATTGAGAAATGAGCGGCTCTACATTGTCGTGTACGATATATCGAATCCAAAGCGGTGGAGACGAGTGTTCAAGGTAATGAACGCGTACGGAGAGTGGCTACAACTGTCGGTTTTTCAGTGCCGACTGTCGGGTCGGCGGCGTCAGGAATTTGAAACTGAAATACGAACGGTGATCAAAAATGAAGAAGATCATGTTATGATCATAGATGTTGGGTTAGCAGAATCAGCTGAACTCTCAATTCAGAGTATCGGAAAGTCATTTGAAGTCATCAAGCGCGAAGCAATCGTGATATAGTTCGAATGCAGTAGAGAAATACGAATCGTCGGTTGTTTCTTGATGTATTTGCTCCCAGTAAAGGCAAGGAAACATTTGATGCCGTTGCGACTGCCAGACAGGTTTCGAGCAGTGAAGTGGTGCGCGATTTGCGGTAGCCACTCGAATCCTGACAATCGTATGTTTTTGTTCATTTATAATTTGGTTCACATTGCAATTGCTTTGCTAATGATCGAAAAGTTCAGACTTTTTTCTCAGCGATAGATATCGAACTATTTTTGACAATATAATCAGAGGGATTTGATTTTGGGGGTTTTTCCGCCGCAAATGCGGCGGCCTCATTGAAGCTAGAAAAGAATCTCGTTGTCTACCGCACGGATGCCGTTTTTCCGCCGCAAATGCGGCGGCCTCATTGAAGCATAGGGTTCGCCGGAAGTCCTAATAACAGCTGCGGGGTTTTTCCGCCGCAAATGCGGCGGCCTCATTGAAGCAGAGCCAACACGAACGTGCAGCAGGCGGGCGAGGCCGTTTTTCCGCCGCAAATGCGGCGGCCTCATTGAAGCAGGTCTACAATTCCATTCCTGGCAGAAAATCCTATGTTTTTCCGCCGCAAATGCGGCGGCCTCATTGAAGCACAGTGGTGTTTGGCGTGCAGAATATCAATCTTGGCGTTTTTCCGCCGCAAATGCGGCGGCCTCATTGAAGCACTGCCAGGCCACCCGCCTTGTCAGCAAGAACAGGGGTTTTTCCGCCGCAAATGCGGCGGCCTCATTGAAGCTCCGTCTCTACAAATCCGGCATGACGATGAAGCAGGGTTTTTCCGCCGCAAATGCGGCGGCCTCATTGAAGCAAAATCAAAGCCCGCCGCGACTTCAAAAACAAAGTGGTTTTTCCGCCGCAAATGCGGCGGCCTCATTGAAGCAGTGGAAAAACCCCAGCGAGTATGAGGGATAGAGAAAGTTTTTCCGCCGCAAATGCGGCGGCCTCATTGAAGCGACACGTAATCCTCAAACCCGAAATCCCACGTCTTGTTTTTCCGCCGCAAATGCGGCGGCCTCATTGAAGCGACACGTAATCCTCAAACCCGAAATCCCACGTCTTGTTTTTCCGCCGCAAATGCGGCGGCCTCATTGAAGCGATGACAAAAAGCTGGTGGACGCCGGCGAGGTGGAGTTTTTCCGCCGCAAATGCGGCGGCCTCATTGAAGCACGGCCATCGAGTTGCCTAGCATGCGGTAGCGCGCCGTTTTTCCGCCGCAAATGCGGCGGCCTCATTGAAGCGGATGTGGCCGTCGAGCATGCCAGCGTATGGGCAGCGTTTTTCCGCCGCAAATGCGGCGGCCTCATTGAAGCTGGTCAACCGCCGGCCTGGAAAGCATCTTGGGACGGTTTTTCCGCCGCAAATGCGGCGGCCTCATTGAAGCGCGGCGCAGATGGCGCAGAGCGCTATCGAGGGCGTGGTTTTTCCGCCGCAAATGCGGCGGCCTCATTGAAGCCGGCGAGACTTGGGAATTGCGTGCTGAGTCGTCGGGTTTTTCCGCCGCAAATGCGGCGGCCTCATTGAAGCGCTGCTTCGCGCTGGCGAGGCCATGATTCCTGCTTCGTTTTTCCGCCGCAAATGCGGCGGCCTCATTGAAGCAGATTGAGCTGAGCGGGAAGGAGAACTCATGAGCAGTTTTTCCGTCACGCAAAATTCCCGAGGCATGAAATGATTTCGCTCACCGTAAAACTATGTGACAGGATTAGACGTAGTGAAATTTCGATACTTTCCTTGGTTGATTCGTTGGCTTCGAAATAACTCCACAATACCCATTGAGCTAAGAA
This sequence comes from Arenicellales bacterium, assembly GCA_965200545.1. Classification (GTDB taxonomy): domain Bacteria; phylum Pseudomonadota; class Gammaproteobacteria; order Arenicellales; family JAJDZL01; genus JAJDZL01. Next base: position 93,290 of record CBDAUJ010000006.1, read on the forward strand.
GTTCGCGATCTGGATGCTCTTCCTGAAGCTGCGGTAAAGACAGTAAAGAGCGCACTACCGATAGATTAATGGGAGATGACCAAACAGGCCAAGTTAACTCTACAATACCTTTGTGACGCTTTGAGAATCCAGTGGTTTCTAGAACACCATCGCAAGGTTGAGTGGGAAACAAAGCCAGGGATTCTATCGCAAGACGATTTGCTCCCCATACGCTTCCCGACGTTTTTTTGCTTGAGCGTTCGGCAGGGTCTTCCCAACGCAATGCATACCTCCTATCATCTGCCGGATCCCAGCGCATACTATGTCTTTCCAAGGGATCGCAATATTCCCAAGTTTTAAAAATTGCACTTTCCAAATGGCATGGCTGCGTATCTTCTACAAATGTGCGTATTGTTCTCAAGAAATGTTGGTGACCAGCCCCATTCATTGTCCGAAAAGCAGTATCAGCAATCTGGCCAGTTGGCTTTCTATTTTTTTGCGCTTCAATGATGTCGCTACCGAATGCAGCAAGAAAATCCGCATTAATACGGTCTTCGGATGATGTGGATAACTGACTAGCAAGTAGCGCATCGCGATAATCAGTGATTTCTATCGTCAGATTATCGTCGAGATGAAAAGCTGTGAGATGAGAGTTTGCTTTAAGCTGTTTATCTAGCAGATTTACTAGTAGTTCGCGATCAATATCTATCGAAGCCCACAATTGCGGCTGCCAGTGACCATTTTTCAATTCCCAACTCATTTGGAAAACACTATCCCGCACTGCCAGTGTGGCCGTTCGAAGAGTACCAAGTGCAGCGAGATAACCAAGCGGATTATCTGCGGCAAACCCGCCCAAAGCAAAATCAGTCATTCAACCTCCATGCTCTCGTCAGACAGTTCTTCCCACTCACTGCGACGGTGGTCAGCCAAACGAAGCATCGCTTCAAGCCACGCCAACCCCCACCATCCATAGGCTTCAACCAACATCCAGAACCTTTGAGGCACACCCTCCGATAGATTTTCTAACTGTGTTGGGCCTGTCCAAGTCATTTCATGACCATTTATTTGGTAACTTACTTCAGGTGCATCGTCGTCGATAACAACAGGAGCAAAAGGGCGACATCTGCCATGGTGACTGGAAACAAGATATAAAGTCAACTCTCTTAGAAGATCATTTTCTGGCAACAAATCAGGCGAGCTAGCCGCCAACCTCTCTGACAACAACTCATGGCGACCGCCAACGGGGTACCCACCCATAAACTTGGTTCTATTTATTGATACAGATTTAGCCAGCGGCTCAGATACTGCCGACATTCTTCGTCCTCCATTCAACTTCGCTTGAAAACGAGGATCAACTTTTCCAATATCGTGTAACAATCCTGCACGGGCTATAGCCTCTGCCAACTCTTCCGAAAGACTGCAACCAACAGCAAAGCGGCGAGCCCAGACTTCAACTCCGACTAAGTGGTGACGCAACAAAATAGGCTGACCTTGTCTATTGGCAGTACCCGAGGAGTTTTCGTCGTCCTCGTCATTGAAAGTTTCTGCCTGTCTAACGTATTCTCGTATCAAAAATCTTCCGCTCAGAATAATATCTCTTTCCCCCACCCGCTGCAAATTCTGCAGAAATGCTCTTGACCTCGCTTCTTCACGGAGTTGTTTCGCCGTCACCTGCAACCAAGCAAAATCACAATATGTATCAGATTCTTTTACTAGAAAATCAAGCATACGACGAACTAAATCTAGCTGTGCTTCTGGATCGGAATCTTCAAGCTCAATCTCTGCGAGTAATTCTCTGGCCAGTTGCTTGGATTGTTCACCGGGCCAAATATCAATCAATTTATCATGTAACCGAAGAATTGCTTTGGCGCGACTCTCAAGATATGAATGCTGACTCACATCAATCTCAACTGGGCTAGTTCTAAAATTTGGCAGTTCCCCCAAGATTTGAAAATCTTCATGAATCGACTCATCCGTATTGCCCGTTTCAATTACGACAATGTCATTCGGTCTCACTTTATTCGGATGGGTAATGGGCAATAAATTCCGATCAGTCGAAGATTTATTCCAAATAAAAACAGAGCGATTTTCCAAGATGTCCATGTCATCACTGCTCGTTTTAACAATATTTGCCTCCCCTTCCACATCAGTGCTAGTGTCCTCTATGATCTCCCCTTTTAGCCACCTACGGAATATGCTCAATCGCACCGGCAGCATTTCGCTTGATACAGGTGGACAAAGCTTTAAGCTAACTTCAGAAGGTTGAACACGCCAGCAAACTTGGACATCGACCTGAGTTTCTTTCGGTCCATGCAAGAACACTCCCACATCAGGTGATGGTTTAGGCACAGGACTCGTTTGTGCTAGACTATCTATGTGAGCTGGCAACATGACCGGAGCATGACGGATTGGACTGTTCAACTCTCGAAGTTCTTCTTTTCGCGGTGCAGGCAAATAGGCCACCCCAAAATCAACGACTCCCATTTCATCCATGTTTTTGACAAGCCATTCGAACGTTTTGACAATGGCTGTTCCGTAGACTGGATCATCGCCTTTTTCCTGATCTCCTCGCAGAAAAATACCAGCATTGACATCAATGGCACGACCCATTCGATTCAAACGACCAAACCTTTGCCGCAGAGAATCGAACGAAGCGCATTCTGTCACAAGAACATCGAAATCTAGGTCCGCACCAACCTCCAATGTCTGGGTGGCGACAACAAAATGTGTTGCTTCAAGCTTGCGATTCCCTGATACGCTTGATGCAAATTGCAGTTTATCAAGCTTAGCGATTACTTTAGCCTTGTCGATGGCGCGCATACGGCCCGTTAGAAGCGTCACTGCGTTTGTAGGTCTTTTCACAAGACAATCACGCACAGCACGGGCTGTGGCGACCCGGTTAACGAAAATAACAACCGCCGGTACCATTCCGCTGTTACGAGTCTTCGATTCTTCAGCTAACTTCTCAGCTTTCGCAGCAAGCACTTCCGCAAATCGACGAGTTGCGCCGCGGCCACTCGGCAATTTGACTTTCTCAATCAATGCTGGTTTATGCGCCAACTGTCTGCAACCCAATGGATGCCTGGGATCAAAAGCCTCTGCCGCGTCATCGTTGAATACGTCACCCAATCCAAATGGCAGTGTCGCTGAGAGGACAACAGGATGAAAACTCCTATGCAAAGATGCAGTGCCCCATTTTCGGTATCGCCCGACTGCCTGAAGGGTTTCGAGAAACGGTTGTGCGCAATGAGCTTCGTCGAGCAATATTAAACTGTCATTGGCAACCAATCCCGCATAGATTGGCCACATGCCAGACCCGCGTCCATACGCACGAAAAAGCAGTCGTGAGCCAACTTGATCAACTGTGGATGCAATGACGGCGGGTTGCAGCGGGCTACGAGCCCAAGAATCAGAATTGTAACTAGCACCGCGCATAGTATGAAACGTGAGAGGCAGTTCGTTTCGCCATATCGTTTTCTCGCCGCCAGCAGCAACCATTCGCAATGCATCTGCAACATCCTTGAGAATGCCCGTCTCGGCCTTCGCCAACTTGTCTGCAAGTCGCTCTGCCCGACAATAAGCTTCATCTACAATAATGCGCCGGTCTACAACAAAAAATATGCGTCTAGGTGCGGTTACGATATCACCTGCCGCAAATTTTGATGCCTGCGTTGCCAGAGCAAAGACCGCAATATCAATACACGCTGTTTTGCCAGAAGCTGTAGGCAATGCTATAGCTTCCGGCCACGGTTGGTCGATATTTTGAATGACCCGTTCAGCCAATGTCTGCTGCCAAGAAAAAGGGCTGAAATCCCAAAGTGCTTCGAAATAGTCCGCAAAGCTTTGTATAGATAATTCGATCATTCCTCAGCCATCTCGATCAATCGGCAAACATAGGCCATAGCCGCGAAAACGCCCTGCACCGACGATTATTGGTCCGGTCACAGCTTGCCCAAAAATCAGAACAGCGTGAGTGTGACTGCGTGTTCCGCCATCTGACTTTCGTTTCATGCGCGGATACTCCTGAGCATGAAAAACGCCTTGCACGAGGGAAGTGGGATGCAACACAACCTCTTTAGGACGAGGTAATCCAGATCGCTCACATGCTAGTTTGACATCAGCGGCGGCACATGTCCAGCGTTCTGAACCGTTGTAGTGACGATCTAAAACAATCGGAGTTACAGTTGCCCAAATTCTTGACCGGCGTGTCCAGCGTTCTGACCGCAATGCCAAAGGCGGTATCTCTCGTGTTTCATGCTCGACCTGGCATTCCAGCCATTCCCTGTCAAACAGTCGTCGCGGAATAGAAAGACAATTATTGTCATACAAAAATTCTCCTAGACAATTCGCCGCTTCCGTTTCATCCAGTCTCTGTGGTAATGCCAAAGCAATCCCTATTATGCTACCATCAGCATGTTGCGAGCCCACAAACGGCATGGGTATCAACGCGAGATGTGGTTGTATGGTCGGAGCCCCCCCTTGAGTATGGCCTGAAAGCCATTCAGGAGGCGGCTGGATGCGACAATATTTCAGCAAAGCTCCTCGCAGTGCACCGGTCAGTCTTAGCGTCGAAGATAATCCGATACGCGCACCGAAAAGCCGCAAAACAATAAGTTCGCAGTTAAAGTAGTTCGACGTAGATTCGTCAGAAGACAGTGGCCTGCAGTTGCCATATCCTTGCCATTGACCAGTGATTGGCCGCCGACTAAAAGGAACACCGTTCGGAAAGTTTTCCTTTAGTTGAAGTTCTAGCCGTTTTTGATGTCGTTTTTGCGCCTTAGGATCTCGGTGGTGACTTCGGAAATCTCGAGCGCACTTCTCCTCAATAATTCGCTCTCGTATTCGGTCAACATTCGGGGAGCGGGTGAGGTACCGAGCTTCCGACTGAGTAAGTCTATCGAAGGTGTGACCGAAATATTCTCGCCACCATCTCTCAAGTGTTTGTCCATGCTTTTCATTCAACTCCTTTAACTGTTCTGCACTGGGTGTAATTTTAGCAGAATAAGGTTTTCCAGTTAATACAATCGCAGCTGCCACATGACCACCGTTTTTGAGAATGTAACCACGTAAGTTCGCTATTGTTCCCCCTTGACCAACAAAATCATCTATTAAGATATAGTTTGCTCCCTTTTCTACCTCGCCAACGAACAACGCTTGACGTGCAAGCCGACCAAATCCACCCGCACCCGTATGGGAGACTATATTGCTTTGCCGCAAATTTTCCGCGCTGGCAATCTCAAAATACTCGCCTATCACTCGCATCAGAGCCGCAGGTATAGCATTGAGGTTTTTTTCGTATGCGTGAACCGCCGCTAACCTCAGATTTTCATCCTCAGTATTTTCTCTTATGAACTGTTGTATCCGTGACCTATCAGCAGGAGTCAGCATAGCTTCTACCATAGTTCCTGCAGCTATCGCATCACCAGCCTTTGCCGCAGCATAGAGAAGGTTTTGCTTCACCAATGGCTCATCTTTCAAAATCAATAAATCAGGAAAGTCGTTCCACTCGGCTCGATGGGGCTGTGCCTCCTTAATTTCCTTTAGGATCCCTTTAATTCGACTTATTTCACCTGCAATATCAGTGTATTTCAGCAAATTATCACGATTAAGATTCTGTTTAAGATCTGCCAGACGGCCTGAGTACGGCACACGCAAGCGGTGCTTCGCTATGCCTTTAGTTGGTACCCATCGCGAGTCAGGCAATCGTTCGGCTATCCACACTTGTACCAGTGAAGCTGAATGCCCAATATGAGTAACCTTCGATAGCAAATTCTCCATAGCGTCTTTATGTTGCATTGGAAGAGAATTCATCCACATAAAGTAGACAACCGAATCATTGGGAATAACGACCGGGAAAGAGCGGGGTTGGCGGGAACGAAATTCAGGCAGCAAATGTAAACCAGACTCTTTGAGTTTCTGAAGAGTTGACCCGCTTGGTATCTTTGCGCCACGAGAACGAGCATCATTGACAGGCACGTAGCTAGTTACCAACCCTCGCTGAGAAGCATCTGAAGCTGCGATTGACGGAGGTTCTTGGTTTTCTATCCAGCACAGTGCTGCTTTTTCGGCTGCGTTCTCCCCAGTTTCAAACCAAGCAGCCGCCATCGCCATGAAAACCCGGTCGGGGTGAGGCGGCCATTCAGCCTGCTCCTTCCTCGCTCCATCCGCCGCTGCCATCGCCCATCCATTCAGGTAACGAATAGCAATGCCAAACATTATTCTAAATCCGGCTTGTTTGCTACAGCGATTCCTGACTGCGCCGAACCAGTTCAAACAATTCTTCCGAAGGACTGAGTTCAATATTACCTTCCCAAGGCAATCCAGAACGCACAGCCTCCGAAACCGCTTCATTGAAAATTTCTACCGCACCCTCTGGTGTAAGGTCATAACTCATTGGCTCTTTGCCCGGACGATCAAGCATCTCCCACTTGGATTGCTCCGATGGAAACAGGTGACATCGGGAACGAAGATCGCCGTCATTTCTCGCTAAGGTTGCAGCTGCAAGCCCTAAGGCAGCTAGTACAGTTCGAGCAAGCAAGTTTGTTTCGGCGACCGATACAGCTGCGCCATCGATCGGAAAGAGAAGCCGACGCAACGCACTGAGAGAAATTACGGTTGTCTGCTGGCCTTTCGAGATCGTAAAACCACCGGGCATAATTCCAGGCGTTACATTGCCATGATTCGCTTCGGAAGGTTTGCCTTTACCATCTTTTCCTAACTTCTTGCCTCCAAATTTGACATCCAGAGTCCAGTCTGGTGTGTCTGATGTCTCTTGCTGGCGCGCGTGAAGTGGACCTGCAGCCAGCATAATTTGCGCCGGGTCAATTCTACTGCTTGTCTTCACCCCTGAAATCGCGCCATATCCAACAATCTCAGATACAATCGCCCGCTGGAACTTTGCACCAAGTCCGCCACGTGGACCAGTTGAATCCCACACCCCAAACAATAACGCTGTCGGACACAGTCCGAATAAGCCCGTGGCGTTACGAACCTCAGCAAAATCAAGTATTCTGCCCTTCTCTGACTTTCTAAAAATTTTCCCCTCAATGAGACTATCCCTAAACAGTGCGTCGGCAACCCGATGAGGGGCATCCAAACTAGTAACAGTAAATTTCTTGATTAATCTTTCGTCATCAAACTTGGCTATCAGCAGCGGAACATTAATTTCCTGGCGCCGATGCGATTCCAATAGCGCAAGTTCCATGCGATTCGCCTGGGACTGAACTGAGTCCAGCAAAACACAGGAAGTAATCTCTCCAGTTTCAGGGTCTATCCGGTCTTCGGTCGCATACTTTCCACCCTCGTAGGTAGGAGGAAATACCTTATCACCTCGACCGCCGACTGGTTGATAAATGGTTTTGCAGCGAAATGCGGCTACCGTTCCATCCACAGCTTCTTTGAGTTCGGACAAAGTTAATTCAGACATAATTCATTGCTCCTTAGTGATAGAAAAATGGAGGTATTAGAAACCACGCGGAGTTAATCCTCAAATCGACAAAAAAGAATCCCGGCCGACTGCTGACAGCAAAATTGAAAAATCACTAGTGTCCCGATGTTGAACAGAGAAACCCGTGTATCTGATTGATAAATATTCAATAATAGCCTTTTTTGGGGTGTCCGCGATTTCAGCGCATGCGAATCGCTGCCGCCACCCCCAAACAGAGAATATTTATCTATCAGGAGTATACCTGTCATGCATGAGGGGCACTACATTTTTTCACAGATCATGGCGCATCTGCCGTGGAAAGCTTTCCAGCGCAGAGTCCATCGCTGCCGCGGCGATTACAAGGTTCATTCCTTTCGCTGCACACATCAATACCGCGCGATGGCGATCGCGCAGCTGGCGCATCTATGCCGACTTCGCCTAGCGCCTGATCAGCCTGGCCCGGCCGCTCTGCGGCCCGGCCGACAGCGAACTGGATCTGCAGGAAACAATCTATGCGCTGGACTCATCCACCATTGCGCTGTGCCTGTCGCTGTTTCCATGGGTGCCGTTTCGAAAGACCAAGTCCGGCATCAAGCTGCACACCCTGCTGGATCTGCAGGGCAATATCCCGTCTTTTATCGAAATCGCTGCTGCCCCAGCCCGGCGCCATTTGCGTCATGGACCACGCCTGCCTGAACTATGAGCGGCTCAATACCCTGCACTGCTGCGGCAGCTGTTTCGTGGTGCGCTCGAAAAAGAATACGAAATTCCGCCTCTGCTCGGCGGCCCATGACCGCGCCAGCGGCCTGATCTGCGGCCAGAGCGGCGCGTTCAGCAGCAAAAAAAGCGCCGTCCGCTATCCGCGCCAGCTGTGGCGCATCAAGTATGCAGACCGCGAGCGGGACAAGACCCTGACGTTTCTGACCAGCAACACCTGCCTGCCGGCGCTGACCATCGCGGAGGTCTGCAAGAACCGGTGGCAGGCGGAGCTGTTCTTCAAGTGGATCAAGCAGCACTTGAGAATCCAGTCGTTTTACGGTCACAGCGAGAACGCGGTCAAGACGCAGATCTGGATCGGCGTGTCGGTCTATGTGCTGCTGGCGATCATCAGGAAACGGCTCAAAATTGAGGCCAGTCTCTACACAATCAGCCAGACAATCGATACGGCACTGTTCGACAAGATGCCGCTGAATCAACTGCTTGCGGAATGCGTCTGCAAACCGAAACCGATTGACCCGTATAAGCAGATGAATCTATTTGATTTTCAAACGGGACAGTATTGTTGAAAAATACATCTTCAGGATTTTTCGTCCTCCATCCGCGACGCAAAATCTCTAATCACGATCGTCCATCTCTACGTAGGCTCTTGGTTCCGGACCGTTATAGACAGTCAGCGGCCGAATCAAGATATTGCTCTCAAACTGCTCAATAATCTGCACAATCCATCCAGGCATTCGACCGACCGCAAAGATTGGCACAAACAGATCGGCCGGGATGCCGTGCAGGTGATATACGACACCCGAGTAAAAGTCGACATTGACATTGACACCATGGCGCGCCCATGGCTTCATGACCTCAACCAATGCCTCAAGGATCTCATACCAGTGAGGCTGCCCCATCTTTGCGGATAATTCCTTTACGCCTTGTTTCATATGTCTGGCCCGCGGATCTTCAGCGCGATACACGCGATGCCCAAATCCCATGATCGGCTCCTTCGCCGCTCGCTTGCGCTTGACGTACGCTGCTGCATTCGCCGGGTCACCAACCTCCTGCGCCATCAGCATCACATTTTCTGCCGCACCGCCGTGTGCTGGACCGGACAATGCCGCGATAGCAGCAGTCACCGATGCGTAGACATTGGCATCGGTCCCTGTCACCACCCGAGCCGTGAAGGCCGATGCATTGGAGCCATGCTCAGCATGCAGCACCAAATCGCGATCAAACAGCGCAGCCGCTTGCGCGTCAGGCTCCGCACCTTCTAGCAAATACAGAAAATGACCTGCATGACCAAGGCTGTCCGAAGCGCTCACGGGCGCCAGTCCATTGCGAATTCGCTGATGTGCCGCGACAATCATCGGCACCTGTGAAGTGAGTCGGAGTCCCTTTTCAATGACTGCTTCAGGCGCTTTGTCATCAGCGGCAGCATCGAATGCGCCCAAAGCCGAAACACAGGTTCGAAGCACCTCCATGGGGTGCGCCTCTCGGATCGATTCGATCAGCCCATACATCGCTTCAGGCAGCTGTCTGGCCTGCTTCAGCCGATCTGTGAAGTCATCCAGCTGCGATGCATTCGGCAATTCACCGTAAATCAGCAGATAAGCGGTTTCCTCAAAATTTGACTTTTCTGCCAAATCATGAATCGAATAGCCGCGGTAGCGCAAATCGCCTGCACGGCCATCAATCGACGACACTCCTGAGCGAGCGAAGTGGACTCCTTTGAGGCCTCGATGAAGTGAGGGTTGCTGCTGTGTCAATTCATTTCTCCTGTGTGCAAAATATCTGGACTACTTCTCTACCACTCAAGACTCTGCGGCAAGTCGTCCGCAATGTCGTACCAGTCCGGCTTGTGACTGACCCAAATGTGTCCGATCGCTTTTATTTTCAGATCGCCGTCCAGAGTGCCGATTCGCAATATTGTATCGCCTGAATTCTTTTCCGATTTTGCAAACACATGCGTGCCGCAATTGCGGCAGAAATACCGAACCTTGCCAGGTGATGATTCGTACTGAGAAAGGTTCTGCTCACCGCTTCGAATGCGAAAATGAGCACTGTCAACCAGCGCGCTTGAGCCATAAACGGTGGCGTGCGTCTTGCGGCAGGTCTGGCAGTGGCAATGGTGAAATCTGCGGATCTCGCCGGAAACCTCAAAAGTGACCTGACGGCATAAACAGCTGCCCGTATGCATGATCATGTTCTCCTGTGGATCGTGGGCGCGCTTGCGGGCGCGACTTTTTCTAGGGTTCGAGCGCAATCGACATGCGCTTGTTGTGCTTGCCCTTGCTGTCTATTTTAGTGATTCGGGCCGGACCGATTTCGGACGTGTTGGCCACGTGCGTACCGCCGCACGGCTGAATGTCAATGCCTTCGAAGTGTACCAGCCTGATCGGTCCATCAATTTTGGGGGGCGGAAACGACAGGCTGTTGAAAAACGATCGGTCTGCGGCAATCTCATCGTAGGAATATTCCATGGATACACGGTCTGCGTCTTGACTGATGAGCGCATTGAGACTGTACGTTATTTGTTCCTTGTCCAAGGGCGCCGCCAAATCAAAATCAACCCGACCGCGGCCCGCATGCACCTGATTGCCGGTCACGCGACCTGAAACAACGGCACATAGCAGATGAATGCAGCTGTGCATCCGCATATGGGCATGGCGGCGTTCCCAATCCAATTCCAGATGCAGTCTCTCGCCGTCAGCCGGCAGTGGCGAGATTTCGTCGATGAAGTGCTCTACCTCGCCGGTGTCGGGATTCCGGCGTGTGTCAATGATCGCAATATCCAGATCATTGGCAAAAAAGGCGCAGCCCGCATCGCCCGGCTGACCGCCGCCAAGCGGATAGAACACGGTCTGATCCGCCGTAAAGCAGCGTCGCCCGCGGTCCACCGTTTGCACCGTCCCCTCGCAGGCCCTGAGGTAGGGATCGGTATTGAAAAGCTCAACAGTCATCTGGATTGATCCGCCCTTTGTCGCTTGCACGGCTTCAGGCGCTGTCACATTCGCGGGCGCTGTGAGCGCGGATCATACATCGGCTTGAGCGCCGCGCGTACTGGCCTGCGTTCCCCTGCAACCTCAATTTCGAACCCGCCGGACGCGACGAAGTCCTCGCTGACACCATCATCACAATGCACGTACCCGAGACCCGCACATGCGCCTAGCGTATAGCCATACATGGCAGAGGTGACTCTGCCGCACAGATACCCATCCTTGTAAATAGGCTCTTCATGATAGATCAGCGATTCAGAATCCTCAAACGCAAACTGCACCAGCCGGCGGCCGGGCGCTTTGCCTCGCACTGCCTCCAATGCCCGGCGGCCGATAAATTCGTCAGATTTATCCCACGCTACCGCAAATCCCAATCCTGCCTCAATTGGATTGTCCTCATCAGCAATATCGTGCCCAAAATGACGGTAGGCTTTTTCCATCCGCAATGAATTCAAGGCTAGATATCCGCAATGGCGCAGTCCATAGTTCTCACCGACGGCAGTGATTTCATCGTAAACATGCTGCACCATATCGGTGGTTACATACAGTTCCCAGCCCAGCTCCCCGACATAAGTAACGCGGGATGCGCGGCCGTATGCCATGCCCAGCTCAATATGTCTCGAGGAGAAAAACGGAAAAGCTTCATTCGACAAATCCGCTGAGGTCACGCATGACAGCAGCTCCCGTGAGCGCGGCCCCATGATCGATAAAACAGAAAAAGCCGAGGTCACATCAGTAATCACAACCCGCGACTCAGCCGGCAAATTGCTGCGCAGCCAGCTCAAATCGCGCAGATGCACCGCGGCTCCGGTTACAACCAGATAGCGCTGCTCCGTCAATCGGGTCACGGTCAGATCGGCTTCAATGCCGCCGCGCGCGTTGAGCCACTGGGTGTACACAACGCGCCCCGGCTCAACTGCCACATTATTGGCGCAGATGCGGTTTAGATACGACTGTGCATCAGCGCCCTCAACATAAAACTTCGCAAACGAAGTCTGATCGAATAATCCCACTCCGCTGCGGACGGCGTCGTGTTCCGCCCGGACGTGCTCAAACCAATTCTGCCGCCCATAAGAGTATTCATACTCGGGTGCGGTCTCGCCCGGCGCGAACCAATCCGTTCTTTCCCAGCCATAAGTCTCACCGAAGCAGGCGCCTTGGGCAGCCAAGCGGTCGTGCAACGGAGATTTTCTGACATTGCGCGACGTTACCGGCTGGCGAAACGGCCAATGCATGGCATACAAAAGACCTAAAGCCTCTGTGGTTCGATTGTATAAATACTTGCTGTTGTTTTGAAACGGTGCAATTCTGCGCAGATCTACATCCCAGTAATCACTTCGCGGATAGCCGCTGGCAATCCATTCAGAGATCACTTTGCCAGCACCGCCTGAAGATTGAATGCCGATCGAATTAAAGCCGGCGGCGACGAAAAAACCTTGAACCGCCGGCGCTTGGCCCAAGTAATAGCGGTTATCCGGCGTGAAACTCTCCGGACCGCAGAAAAACGTACGAATGCCTGCGCTTTCCAGCATCGGAATACGATGCAGGGCGTTGGTCAAGGCTTCACTAAAATGATCCCAGTCTTCCGGCAGCTGATCAAAGCAGAAGTCTTCCGGAAAACCCTCCATGCCCCAAGGCTTGGCGACTGGCTCAAAGGCTCCAACAAGCAGTTTTCCGGCATCCTCTTTGCAGTAGGTAAATCTCGACGGATCACGCAAAACCGGCAAATCACTCGGCAGGCCGCCGATCGGATCCGTCACAATATAAAAGTGCTCAGCAGCGTGCAGCGGAATCTCAACGCCGCACTTCAAGCCGACTTCACGCGCCCACATGCCGGCACAATTGACCGCGATGTCTGTTGCAATCTCCCCATCTTGTGTCACAATCCCGCAAACGCGGCCATTGCGGACAATCACATCAGTCACTTCAACATTCTCGTAGATTGACGCACCGTTCATTCTTGCGCCTTTCACATAAGCTTGAACAACATCAAGGGGATTGATCTGCCCGTCTTTGGGGATGAATACACCGCCGAGAAGATCATCAGAATTGATGATGGGGTAAAGCGTACTGATTTCACTGGGTGAGACGACTTCTGCCTCCAGCCCGTACGAGCGACACGTGGATACGGCGCGCTTGAGCTCCTCGAACCGGTTTTCATCTGCCGCGACTGATATAGAGCCATTTTGGCGAAATCCGGTAAACTGGCCGGTCTCCTCTTGCAAGGTTTCAAACAGCTGCGTCGTGTACTGCGCCAGTTTGGTCAAGTTGTAGCTGGACCGCAACTGCCCGACCAAACCGGCAGCATGCCAAGTGGTTCCACAGCCAAGCTCCCGGCGTTCCAGCAGGACCACATTTTCCCATCCCAGCTTGGCGAGATGGTATGCGGTCGATGTGCCGATCACACCGCCGCCGATGATGACTGCTGACGCTTGTGCGGGCAGGCTGGCGCTCATTGATTATTCATCCTTCGAAATTGCAGTCATCATTGCTAATGAAATGGATACCCCTCGGGGTTTGAGCGGCATCATCACGTACCAGACTGAAGTGAATCAGTCAAACAGCGAACTGTCATCAAGGCATGTCCAGACGCAGAATATACAAAAAATCAGCCAGGCAGGGGTGAATCTGGCCAAGAATGTAATTCAGGTGCATGCGGCGGACGCATAGAGCCGCAAGGTCATGAGCCAGCGGCTCTCCAGAGCCAAAGCGCTAGAGCTGTTCCAGCGGATGCCACCGAGCGTGGTCGACCTGGAGGCCTGCAGCGAAGCGCACAACTAGGCGCGACTCCTGGCAGAGCTGGGGCCAGCGGCGGCAAAAGTGCGCTGCGCGACCTGACCCGAGGTCCGCGAACCGATTGCCACCGCCCAACGCTCAAGCCGTGCACTGCAAATGGTGCACAGCCAAAAGCTCGATGACGGAACACCGACACACAGTTTCGATACACTGACGGACAATCTTGCCGCCATCGTGCGCAATCGATGCGTGATCCCCGGCACTGAGGCCAGTTTTGAGATAGTGACTCAACCGCGTCGAAGTGGCAGCTGAAAACACTGGCTTTGCTGGCGGATATCGCACAACTTCGGCTCCAGGTTCGCTCGCATGCACTAAACATCAAATTCCGGTGAGCGATTATTTGACCTAATCGACTGATTCAGTTTATACATTGACTCCTATATAGCTTGGAACTTCAGTCTAAGGGAAACCGCAAATGATATTACTATCAAAAAAGCCTGCTTGAAAACTTCTCTCATCAGCAGGCAAACCACAGAAATTTGGCATTCTGAGATTGAGCAGCTGACAGACATTTCGCCAAAAATATCTGATGATGAACACAGGCACAAAATTAGAGCGCTGTGAATTAAACTCATAAACACCTTTGAAGAGCTTGAGTCCCAGCAAAATATACAACTCAATCGCTCTTGTGACTACATTTGCACAGGCTGATAGTTACTCAATGTTGAAAATGGCTTGAGTAATTTTGACATCGAGATGACGAAGTCAGACAGTCTCGACAGGTTGGTGAGGGTAACTTCCTGGGATTTTAGGTTTTGCCGCCTTTTTCACATTTGATTTGGCTCACGTGCATAGCGGCGGCGCACGGGTCAATAGTAATGCCTACATAATCAAAACGATAGACTCATTATTGGAAACCCGTACACCCATAGACACAAAAACACTGAAATGTATTTTGGCTGCCTGCAAATAGAAAAAACAATCTTCCTTCGAGGAACTCTATCAGAAAGATAGGCTGCTAAAAACAGGTAGAAATAGCTCAGATATTCAGGTCAAGAATTCAAGCGGTGCGTGGTGCCTCGACCGGCAATGAACGCAGATAATCGCTCATGGATGGAATCGGAAACTGATAATGGTATGGCAGAGCTTTCACCTGTGCCAGCAGACCAACGTGCAAGGCATTGGTCAAAAACTCATTGATCGATTGATTGTGTCGCATCCGGGCCGCATGTGTCAATTCGTCAATTTCATGGAACGAAAGTACGCCAGCTGACTCACCCTCTTTACTGCATGCAGCCACTGCCAGATGTTTGTAGACCCAAGGCTCACTTGAGGCCGCCTTAAGCCGTCCCAAATAGTAGACGTTTTTTCGCTCAGTTCCCTCTGCAATGGCTTGTTCAAGAAAACGCTCATCCAGGCTGCCGTTGTTGGAACAAATCACTCTAGCCGCAGCAACTCCGACGCGATTGATATGCTGCGGCCACCCTTGGGACAATTGTGCCAAAGCGTTTGACCACAGTGCGACCTGCTTCTCGGAATCCGTGAAATAGGTTTCAAGCATGCAACGCAAAGAGCTGGCAGCCTCTTGATCCGACAACGGTTCCAAATTAACAATACGCTCATCAGGCAATCGGGATAACCCGCATTTTCCCAAAATCTCTTCCGTATCGCTCAAACCAAAGAACATTGCAACAAGAGGAATTCCCTGTGGATCACGATGCAGGCAATCAAGGACATCCCGTGTGAGACTACTCTCAACGGGTGTGTTCTGCGCTTCGTCCACAAAAACGACCGTGTGAAACTTCTCCAGCAGCTCAGCAGCACGCCGAAAAATCGGTCCTGCCGGCATACCCGCATTCGAAAGATTCTCAGCCTCCAATTTGCCGCCTACTGACACCCCTGCAACGCTCACTCCCCGCACGGACAACTCCTCATATAGCTGACTACCCAGACTCTGCCATTTTTTCAACTGCCTGGAAATCGAATCCGGAGCTGTCCTGGCAAGTCGCTCGCTTTCTTTTTTGGCAGCATCAACCAAGTCTGTCACAACATTGATAGGCGACTTGAGAGTTCCAGGATTGACTGCAACGGCTATCCAGGGATCTTCTGATGTTGAGTGGCTTCGAACCGCTTTTATACATTCCTGCATCAGTGCAGACTTTCCAGCGCCGGGTGCGCCTTGGAATATCACTGTTCCCCCGCCTAAAAAACCCTCATGCAGACTGCTGGCAGCATTTCTGAACACCTCATAGTCGACATCCCTTCCGCTGAAAAATGGCTCCCGACCAACTTCAGCGCGGTCCGAACGTTTCAACCATGCCGTCAGCGCTGGCGGTTTGTCCGGTGATGGTTTAAGAAATGGCCGTTGACTCATTCGAATATTTGCTTGCAAGCAACTGATTTGAATTTTATCACGTTAGCAGATCCGCGAAGCAAACCCCAATTTCGTTCACACTCATTCAAATCGAAGCGTCACTTTCACAAGATCAGCATAATATTTTCTTTGCGTTTCCCAATTTAGTCTGTCCATCGGGTCCCGCTAGCCACGCTCGGGCATCTTGATTCTGCTCAACCTGTCTTGGAAGTGTTCAGCATCGAATTTTTCAGGATCAAATTGTCTCCCCATCCTTATGGTCATCTTTAGAGAATCTGGCCTTCAGATCCCGCCCATTGAGCGAATACACATGTTCCTCGCATGTGTCCCAGCTTCCGTAATCTTCCAGCGGAGCGCACCTTGCCTCACCCGGCAGCCTTGCGGATTGCATCGGAGTATCGATCTGTTGAACTTGACCAAGTGTAATCAAGGGTTGTCATTTGTCTCCAAAATCGCAGACATAGCGAAAAGCCAGTGATGTCTGCAACACTGAAATAATCTCTACTGTTTTCGACTTTCTCGTCATCCAGTGCTCAATGAGGCGCCAAACATTCATCCCGACCTATCCTGAATCCTGCCAAATGAGTGCGTCCCAATCGAACAGCTCCTGGATGATCCAGCAAAATGTCGTTAGCGATATATAAGTCAGAATCTGTACGCAGCGCCAGATTTTTCGATTCCAGGTCTATGAGTTCAATTCGAGCCCCTGCGACCTCTTCGCCCATAACGATTGCTCCCAAGCAGTGCTTGATCAAAGTTGAATTGCAGCTAATGTATCGGTCATGCGTATCGGTGGCGGCAAAGCTGCAAAACATACAGTCAATACGGCAATGATCCGTCAAAAGATTGAGTTGTCCGGCAAAACGAACAGCCGTGACTTCTCATGCAACACAAAATTTGACTGGCCGGTTTTATATTTCACTCGCTGGCCGGGCGCAATCGACCTGTCGTATTATTCTATTTCCAGAATTGAATGCAGCTTGCTGCTTGCGCAGCACTTCCCTTTGAAAAATATACATTGAGCATTATGCATCCGACAGCACCTTGGATTCCGGCCCTGAAGACGGATAAACCACACGGTCAAATCGTCCAATGGATTGCAGCGCGAGCAAAGCAAGATATCCAGTCAGCCAGAGATTATGACCGGCCAGCAAAGGCTGGTTCGACAGCATGTCCTGGCTGGCCATCGGTATAAATCTTCGCAAGAATCGGATTGCATACCGGCCGCTAAACCAGGACAATGTGCAGGTTTGAAAACTCATCACCCCTCAATTTTGATATGAATGATTACCAGAGAATCGAGCGAGCCATCGCCTACATCGACCAGCATTTCTTCGAACAGCCTTCGCTCCAGCAGATTGCGGACCATGTCGGACTGAGTGAGTTTCACTTTCAGAAGCTGTTCAAGCGCTGGGCCGGGATTTCGCCCAAACGATTTATTCAATACCTTACCGCCCAATACTCAGGTGCTTTGCTGCGGAATTCGCACACAAACTTGTCAGCGACTTTGGCATCTGGTCTGTCGAGCTCCAGCCGGCTGCACGATCTGATCACAAATGTATACGCAATGTCACCTGAACAATATCGCAATCACGGCAAAACCCTGCGGATTGAGTACGGATGGCACACCACGCCTTTTGGCGAATGCTTGGCCGCCGCGACCGACAAAGGCCTCTGCTGGCTGAGCTTTCATACAGACAGACAAGCTGCACTGGCAGCGCTCAAACAACACTGGCAGGCCGCCGAATTGGCAGAGCATGCCAAGGCGACATCCTCAGCTATCGACCTGGCATTTTATCATTCCCAAGCGGCATCAGCGTCTATCATGCTGCATATCAAAGGCACGAATCTGCAGATTCGCGTCTGGGAAGCTTTGCTGAAGATTCCGTTCGGCCGCGTCACCGCTTACAGTGATGTCGCTGCGTCGATCGGCCAGCCGCGAGCGGTTCGGACAGTCGCTTCGGCTATCGGGAAAAATCCAATCTCGTACTGGATTCCCTGCCATCGCGTACTGCGCAAAACCGGGGCGATTGGCGGCTACGGCGGAGGCATTGACCGGAAACGCGCCATGCTTGTGTGGGAAGGCACACAAAACGATTTGCGCACGCCAGTCCGATGACAGACCGAGACATGCGAGCCGCCTAGTGGTTCACGCGCACCCGAACCCGGTCGAGAAATACATCCAGTTCCTGTTCAGTGTTGAAGTAGTGGACTGAACTTCGGATCAGCGCATCCACACCCCAATCATCCAAATCAAGCATTGCGCAATTTCTTTTCGAAAGGCCAACATTGATGCGGTACCCTCTCATTTCCCGCTGAAAATCGAGCGGGTCAACGCCATCAATAGTGAAGGTTACGATGCCGCACTGCTCCAAGCCTTTGTCACGCACCGTTACACCATTAATCTCCCGCAGCCCGCGACGCAGCTTGTCTGCCAGGAACCGGACGCGGATGTAAATCTCACTCAAGCCCACATCAAGCGCGTAATCCACTGCAGCACCCAGTCCGATTCGATTGGCAATACTCGATTCAAACATTTCATAGCATCGCGCGCCGCGCACCACTTCATAATCATCGCAGGATGTCCAATTCGCAGCACGCAAATCCAGACGCGACGGCGGAAATCTCTCCATCGAATTTTCACCCACATACAAAAAGCCCGTGCCGCGCGGACCTCTCAAGTATTTCCGCCCGGTTGCAGATAATGCATCACAGCCGATCTGCGCTACATCCAGCGGCATCTGTCCAGCCGATTGGCAGGCATCCACAAGGTATGGAATGCCATAATCATTGGCCAAATGGCCAACTTCCATAATCGGATTCACCAGCCCATTATGCGTCGGAACATGCGTGATTGAAATCAGCTTCACTTTCGGGCTGATCATCGTCTCCAATGATTTGATGTCCAGCTGACCATTTTTGTCATCCGGCACGATTCGAACTTCTGCCCCCGTGCGTTTGCCTGCGACAATGTAGGCGAGCATGTTCGATACGTACTCAGACCGACAGGTGAGAATCTGGTCACCGGTTCTGAAAGTCTGCGCAATCCCATAAAATACTGCATTCCAGCTGGCGGTTGCGCTTTCGGTCAGCGCGACCTGCGCAGCATCGCAATTGAGCATCGCAGCGATAGACTGGTAGGTTGCCTGCAAGGCATCGGTCACATCTTCTTCGGCCTCATAGCCGCCGCGAATCATTTCCAGCTCAAGATGACTGCGAACCGCGTCGACAACTGGTATTGGCATCAAAGATGCTCCAGAATTGTGCAAATGTATCGTGCCCAGACAACCGGGCGTTTCCTGTCTAGCCTTGTCGATATCAATGGTCATTGGAGGTCGCTAATAATGCTCAGGTCCAGCCAGTCAAGTTCTGCTTAGCCGAGCGTGTCACTGGTCAATTTCTTCGGCAAATGCGCTTGCCGCCCGAGGCGGCCGATGGACGAGCTCGCCTGTTTCAGACACGTTCGATTGTAACAGATTCTGTACACTTGTCTTTCTGCGGGTCACGAAATGCGCACCGACTTGATCGCTTGTTTTTCGATTGTCATGGAATCTCACGAAAATTGATTTTGACCGGCGCCAGTCCAAAATGAAGATGCAGTCTGCTCCCAAAACCTTGATCGGCAGGTTGCCACTGTACTTTGATAGGAAAGCCTTGTACAATATGGCTTTTTCAAACCCCTGTCTTTCACCCGTCGGGTGAAAGACAGGACTTGCCATAGGAGTACAAGGCCGATGAGGATTTTATCATACAAGCTGGGCGTCACGCGCAATGCGACCACCTCGCGCGCCGGGCTGCTGGCGCTCGCCGAGCTGCTGCGCAAGGTCGGGCTGGCGGAACTGGCGCGCACACACCTGCCGAAGGCGCGCGGCAAGCTGGCGCTCGGCGCCGATGAGATGCTGGTCTCGATGGTGCATCTGCTGCACAATGATGGCAAGTGCCTGGACGACATCCGCGGGCTGCACGCCGAGCGGGACCTGCTGCGGGTGGCGGGGCTGTCGCGGCTGCCGTCGGTGCGCACGCTGGGCAGCTGCCTGCACCGCTGGGGCAAGGACCCGGCGGCGCTGGACGGGCTGGCCGAGATCAGCCGCCGCCTGCTGGCGCTGGCGCTGCGCGGGCGCACCGAGGTCACCTTGGACATTGACGCGACGGCGATCGAGGCCGACAGGAAGGAGGCCAAGTGGACGTACAAGAAGCACAAGGGATACATGCCGATGGTCGGGCATGTCGCCGAGACCGGGCAGGTGGCGGCGATTGACTTCCGCGACGGCAATGCGCCGCCGAGCAAGGACAATCTGGGGTTCATCCGCCAGTGCGAGGCGGCGCTGCCGGCCGGGGTGTCGGTGCGCCGGGTGCGCATCGACGCGGCGGGGTACAGCGCCGACGTGGTCAATTATCTAATGCAGAGCGGACAGGGCTTTGCGATCCGCGCGAAGATGGACGCCAGCGTCAAGGAGTCAATGAGCGCGATCCGGGATGGGCAGTGGGAGGCGCTGGTGCATGCGGACGGGACGCGGTCGAAGACGCAGGAGGCGGCGCGCACGCTGCATGCGATGGCTGACACTGGGGCGTTCACGCTGGCGGAGCGGCGAAAGCGCATTGCTGCGGGCGAGAACGCGCACATTGACGCGTTTGTGGATGCGGGCGGCAATGCGGCGTCGCGCGGGGCGTATCTGTACCGGGCGATTGCGACGAATCTTGATGGCAAGACGGATCATGAGATTGTGCAGTGGTACAACCTGCGCGGGGAAACTTCGGAAAATAAAATAAAGCAGCTGCGCAGCGACTTTGCCGGTGCCAGGCTGCCGTGCGGGAAGTTCGGGGCCAATGCGGTGTGGCTGATGGTCAATGCGCTGGCGTACAATCTTTTGTGCCTGCTGCGGATGATGCTGCCGGCGAGGTGGCTGACCGCGCGGGCGCCGGCGCTGCGGTTTCATCTGTATGGCGCCGGCGGGCATGTGGTGCGCCACGGGCGGCAGCTGACGGTCAAGGTGCAGGCGCATCGGCACCGGGTGATCGGCGCGGCGCTGCGCTCGATAAGGGAGTTTGCGCTGCCCGCCTGACGGCGGCCGCCCGGCGGGCGGCAAAGGGCTTGGGATCGACCGATTGCCGCCGGGCAAGGCGGGTGTGCGCCTGCCGGGGGCGAGAGGCGGCGCAGTCGCGCCGCGCCGATCGGTTTTGTGGAAAATGCGGCGCTGAAAGCGCGGCCGGACCGGAATCCGGTGCGGCCGGGCAGGTCGAATCGACGAATTCGGCGGCCCGTCTTCGCCCTCAGCATTGAACGTGCCGATTTGGGCAAAATACCGAGTGCGATATGCACAATCAAACCTGTACAATCCGATGATGAACAAACGTTGCCGTGATTCTCTGTTCGACGACCTGAAAGGCCGCTGTGCCGCAGAGTGGAATCAATATTGTCAGCATGACTTCGTAAACCGCATCGGCGACGGCACTTTGCCGATCGAATGTTTCCGCTACTATCTGGAGCAAGATTACATTTTTCTGATCCACTTTTCCAGAGCTTGGGCACTGGCCGCATATAAATCATCCAGCATCGAAGAAATGGCGTGGGCAGCTGAAATTCTGCATTCCACATTGCACACCGAAATGAATCTGCATGTTGAGTTCAGCGATCGTTTTGGCGTCACTGCCATCGGACTTGAGTCAGCTGTCGAGGCAAAAGACAATTTAGCCTATACCCGATTTGCAATTGACTGCGGGCAGCGCGGCGATCTGCTTGATCTGTATTGTGCATTGATGCCCTGTGTGGTCGGTTATGCACAAATCGGAAAACAGCTGGCAGATAAGCACGCCCCTAGACTGCCGGACAATCCCTATCGTGAATGGATCGAAATGTACAGCGGCGACGAATATCAGAATCTGGCGAACGAATCTATCCAGAGATTTGCGCAGATTGGACAGCGGCGCGGCGGCCGCGACCGAATTGCTGAGCTGACTGCAATCTTTCGACAAGCCACCATCCTTGAACAGGAATTCTGGTCTATGTGCTATCGTCCCTGACCGCCGTGATGGCTCATCCGCTTTTTTGATACCGCGCTTTTGAGAACCATTTCGGATTGATCTCGACGCCCCACCCTGGATCCGAGGGGATATCGACTTTGCCGTCGTCGACAGTGAAGGGCGGATTGAGAAACAAATCCTGCTGCCAGGGATAATAATCGAGCCCCTCAATTGAGAACTCCAAATATTTCCCTGCATTGGGAATCGCACCCAGAAAGTGCATGGTAAAAACGGTCACCAGCGAGAGATTGGCAGCGTGCGGCGTCACTGGCATGCCGGCTTCGGCGGCCATCGCTGCAACGCGCAGCGCACGGGAAAGGCCGCCGACATAGCATACATCAGGCTGGACAATATCCACGACGCGATCGGCAATGATGCGTCGCCAAACTGTTAAATCGCAATCCTGCTCGCCGCCGGTCACATCGATCGGAAGTGCGTCGGTAACTTCCCGCGTCTGTTCCAATTCCCAATAGGGACAAGGCTCCTCAAAATGCGAAATACCGCAATCCTCAAGCTGGCGACCGAGCTCAATCGCACGTTTCGGAGTGAATCCGCTGTTTGCATCGACGAGCAGCGCGACTTCATCGTCAAGCCCCTTGCTCACAGTCTCAACAATCTGTTCGCTGCGGCCGGGCCATTCGTCTGCATCGCGCCCGCACTCAGAACCCACGCGGAATTTGAATGCATCGTAGCCAAACTGATCCCGCAGTCTCACAAAGCGCTGAAGTTCCGCTGCCGGTGTAATATCGCGCTTCATGGACGAGCCATACACCCGCAGCTTGCCGGGTTTGCCGCCCAAGAGGCAAATGACGGGCTGGTGCTGAATCTTGCCTCGCAAATCCCAGATTGCAGTGTCCAATCCGCCCAGCGCCCGACAAAGATAGGAGCCAGGAAATTTATGCTCAAGCTCGTAAATTCGATCCAGCAGATCATCCAGATTTTCCATGCTCGCACCGATTGCGTGGGGGGCAACCTGCCGATGCAGCACTTCAACCGAAATATCTGCGTTGTAGGTAGAGACCTGTCCCCAGCCTTGATCACCGGTATCGGCCGTAACACATGTCAATCCAACATACTGCGTTGCATAAGTCTCAATGCATTTTATTTTCATCTGATGCGCCTGATATCCATAATGACGACAAAGCATCGATATCCTTGGATGCGCACCGATGCATTTTGCTGAAACGGCAGGTGCCAGGCATGCAAAAGCCAATCGATCTTCTAGAGCCTGAGAGGTTTTTCGAAGTGACTATAGGAAGATTTTGAGGGCTTCGAATTTCAAATTCGCACAAAGCCCCGCCAAACCAAAAACTCATTCAATTCATCCGGCACAGAGAATGTATCGCTACTCTATGCAATACAACTCCAAACTGCACTTGGCTGACCGTCAAGATACAAGTGAGCAACTGCCGCACCATCGCTCCGCTTGAATTCAACCGTCTCCAGACCGTTCTGGCATCTTGCCTGCTGATTCCTTCAAACTGTGAATCTGCTTCAGGGACAGCCCCGTGTATTCAACAATATCCGACTCCGGCAACCCTTTGCTCAGCATCTGCTCTGCAACAAGCCGCTTGCCTTGCTCAATGCCCTGCTCAATGCCCTGCTCAATGCCTTGCTCAACACCTTGCTCAATGCCAACTGCCTTCCACCGACGCTCTGCATATCGCTCAAAATCATCCAATACCGATGTCAATTCTTCCATTGTGTGTACCTCTTTGCCAAGTCTTGCCAAGCCAACTGCCCGTGCAAGTTTGTCATACGCCCGCGGGTTGGATCGATAACTGTCAGATTCAACAATTCTTGTTTCCGCGTCTTTAATCATAGCATACTCGCGGCTGTGTCGCAAAATCATAAACGCGCCAGCCAAATCCTCCGTATTGGTCGCACCGTCTTCAACCAATTGCTTCTCATCGATCACCAAATATCGAAACGACGGCTGCAGCTCAACTGCATCGCCGCCGAGCAGCTCGCGCACTTCCAACGGCACATTCCAGCGCGAAGTCCCCGTATAAATGACAGTCGAAATCACAGTCGGCAGCTTCGTCGTTCTCTTCGGCCTGATTTTATTGTTCCATAATGATTCATAAATCAAAGCGGCATAAGACAGCATGCGAAACGGCATCGAGGAGTCTAGTCGTGATTGAAACTCAATGTGCAAAATCAGATGCAACTGCCCTTGTCTGTCCTTGAAATCGACTTGCCAGATCATGTCGCCGAAACGTCGCGACAGCTTGTCGCTGACGAGCTCCGATGAAACTTCGCGCAAGGTCGAGAAATCAAGTCGAGCAAACAGGCCCGACGGCAGCTTCGCGTATTTGAAGTAAGAGCGAACGATAGCTGGGTCGCTCCAAATACGCTTGTACGCTGGATCATACTCGAGGTTGTCAATCTTCTCTGCCATGAAGAACCCTCAGGTCAAAAAGTCCAATGATTGCCGCGCACCGTACGGACAGCAGCCCATGATCAATAATATGCGCGGATTTCAGATTCAATCTGGCATCCGCTGAATGACAAAACAACACTCCCAGCAGGCGTGGAATACTTGTTGCGTGATGAGCATTCTGTTTGAAACAATCGCAATCACTGGAAAAACATATAAGAATTTCCATGCAAGTATATTTCCCCGATACATACTGTCGGCAGGCAAACCGCCAAAAATGATATCAAGCCTTCGAATTCAATCATTCGACCCCTTGACCTCCACCGCTGATGGCAAGCTGTCCCGGCCGAAAGGAACCCAGTGAGATCCTGCGCGTCGAATGCGGCTGCGTGACAGGACTTTCCCATTGTACTCGCCAATGTGGGATCGGGAGTTAGACAAGCAGATCTATGCCGATCGTGCTACAATATCCGCCTAGAAATCTTGACGGGGTGCCCGTTTCCGGGCTGAGAACGTAATCTTACACCAACCCGTTGAACCTGACCCAGGTCATTCTGGCGTAGGGAATCGAGATGCGCTCAATCCAGCAGCCCAATCTTCACACCCTGCACCATAATCGGCGAGGATACCGAAGATTGGACCCGAACCTGCTCAACGCAGCCGACCTTTCCGCATTTCGCAGTGACGTGCTCGTGCGAGTTCGTGGGCGCAACCCCGCTGTCCACTGCATTTACAACGATGTCGCTTTGAACATCACTGCGAACCTCGTGCTTGCAGCCGGTGCGACACCGTCGTTCTCGTACGGCAACCAAGACTTGCTCGCTTTTGTACAGTCAGCGGATGTGCTGTGCATTAATCTTGGCATGCTCGTCGACACCAAGCGCCGCGCCATTCGCAATGCCATTCAACATGCTCGGTTTTTGGAAAAGAGATGGGTTTTAGATCCGGCGATGATTCACCGTTCCACCGCCCGCGCCCGCTTTTGCAAAAGCCTTCTTGAATACCGTCCTGCGATTATTCGAGGCAATAGCAACGAAATTCGCAAACTCAGCAAGATGGTGCGACTTTCGATCGAAGAGCTGTCGCAAAAGTACGACTGCGTCATCGTCGAGACCGGGCCGGTAGATCGCATCGCTCACGGCAGCCGCTGCCTGGAATTGCCCACAGGCCATGAACGCATGCACAATGTCACGGGAATCGGCTGTGCCCTAAGCGCAGTATTAGCCGCAGGCATTGCCGTGAGCGATGATCGATTTGCGGCTGCCGCGGACATCGTTGCGGCGTACGGCAGCATCGGACACTGGGCCGCGGGGAAATCGCAGGGACCCGGTTCATTTCCAACTTACTTTATCGATGGAATATTCGCAGCATCCGGACTCAAAAGCTTCTGATTCTGATGTCCACAGATTGCCGGAAGGCAGGCGCAAGCTTGATCCTTCGCTCTATCTGGTGATCAATCCAGATCAGTGTGCCAATCGCGACCCCGTTCAGACTGCGGTTGAGGCTGTCCAAGGCGGGGCGACTGCGGTTCAGATTCGTGCCAAAGGCGCGCCGCAAGCCTCTGTCATTGACCTTGCACAGCAGATCTCAGCCGCTGTTCGCAACGACCGCGCAGCGGTGCTCGTCAACGATCTGGCCGATCTTGATCCGCGCACCGCGATCGACGGCGTGCATTTAGGACAAAGCGATACACCTGTGACTGCGGCACGGCAGCGGCTGGGCAGCCATTTTTTGATCGGGCTGACCGTCCGCTCCATGTCTGAGGCTGCGGCGGCTCCGCTGTCAGAAATCGACTACGTCAGCATTGGCGGTGTTTTTCCGACCCACAGCAAAGCCGATGCAGACCGACCGATTGGATTGGACAAGCTGTCTGAAATTGCCAGTGCGATTCGCGCCCGGGATGCAAATATTGCGATGATCGCCATCAGCGGCATCAATCAGACCAATCTGGCGTCTGTGATGAATACCGGCATCGATGGCGTGGCTGTAGTGTCGGCGATTTGCGAAGCGAACGATCCGTGCCGGGCAGCACAGCTGCTGCGCGCTCAGATTACCTTATGCCAGCACAAATATTCCAGCCTCTTGCATCAGGAAAGCCAATGACGGCGCCTATAGCATTAACAATCGCAGGCTCCGACAGCGGGGGCGGCGCGGGCATGCAGGCAGATCTGAAAACCTTTTCTGCGCTCGGTGTCTACGGCGCCAGCGTCATCACCGCACTGACTGCACAAAATACCCGAGAAGTCGCCGCGATCTGCGAAGTCAGCTCGGAATTTGTCACTGCACAGCTCAATGCAGTGATTGGCGACTTGGATGTCGCTGCGATCAAAATCGGCATGCTGCATCGCACCGCCGTGATCGCTGCAGTCGCAGACGCACTGACAAGCTCAGGCATCGGGCATCTTGTCTTGGATCCTGTCATGGTCGCGAAAAGCGGTGATCCGCTGCTAGAAGACGAAGCAGTCGATGCCTTGAAGTCGCGCCTGATCCCGCTGGCATCCATCATCACGCCGAATATCCCAGAAGCGGCCCGACTGCTGCGGCGCAAAGTCGAATATGTGCAATCGAACATGGAATTGGCCGCCGAGCGGCTCCTTGGGCTAGGCTGCGGCGCCGTGCTCCTCAAAGGGGGGCACAGCAACTGTCCTGATGCCAGTGTTGATTTCTATCACGATGGAAATGTCCTGCAAACCCTGTCAAGCCAGCGAATTGAAACGGACAATACGCATGGTACAGGCTGCACCTTGTCGGCCGCAATCTGTGCCCATTTAGCCAAACGCGAAGGGCTCGGCGCCGCCGTTACTCTGGCGAAGCAATTCATCGGCGAGGCCATTGCCGCCGCCGATCATCTTCAGATCGGCCGGGGGCACGGACCGGTCCACCATTTCTACCAGCACTGGAAAACGTGAGCATCTTGGACAGACGCAAATTTCTCAAACAAAGCGGCGGCATGGCCACCGCTTCTTTAGCAGCACCCGCGCTGGCGCTGGCGGCCGAGCGCATTGACCTGCGCATGACCACATCATGGATCAAGAATAGCCCGGGCACCGGTGCAACCGCAGCACGGCTGGCGCGGCGGATTGAAAGCTTGAGTGACCACAAAGTGAAAATCAAGCTCTTCAGCGCCGGCGAGCTCGTCTCTGCCTTTGAGGTGCTTGATGCCGTCGGCGGCAGCGCCGCCGACTTGGGACATTCGGCTTCGTTTTTCTGGCAAGGCAAAATGCGTGCGGCGGCATTCTTTACCGCCGCGCCGTTCGGACTGACCGCCGCTGAGCACATGGTTTGGATCTATCACAACGGCGGGCAAGCCTTATGGGACGAGCTTTACCGTCCATTCAACGCCAAGCCATTGCTAGCATCGAATACGTCGATCGGCATGGGCGGATGGTTCAAGCAGGAAATCCACTCACTGGATGACATTGCCGGGCTGAAATTCAGAATGCCCGGGCTGGGCGGCGAAGTCATGCGAAAGCTAGGCGCTGTTCCGGTTACCATTCCACCCGCTGAAATTGCGACTTCGCTGCATTCAGGCGTGGTCGATGCCGCTGAATGGCTGGGGCCCTGGTCCGACCTGTCGATGGGTCTGTACAAACGAGCTCCGTATTACTACGGTCCGGGCTTTCATGAGCCCAACGGCGCCGGCGAACTCATTATTAACGCAGATTTGTGGGCGCAACTGCCTGATAACATTAGACAGATCATTGAAACTGCCTGCATGGCCGAGCATGCCTATTCGCTCGCTGAGATTGACTGGACCAATCCGCAGGCTCTTGAAGCGCTCCTCACGCGCCATGGTGCCCAGTATCGCCCCTATCCGCAAGATGTGCTTCAGGCGGCGAGGATGGCAGCGGAAAGTGTCCTTGATGAGATGGAATCGCACGACGACATCACGCGGCGAATTACCCGGTCGTTTCGAAATACGCGAGATGCGCAGATTGCCTGGTCGAATGTATCCAAGCTGCCGTTCCTGTCGGCTCGGGCCGGCTGACAACCCTGCATTATGGTCTCAATTTGCGTTGAGCTGAATCTTGCGTTCGGAGAGCATCGCCTCTTTGAGGCCTTTCGCTTCCAGCTGCATTCACGAAAACTGATTTGCCTGCTGGGCCGCAGCGGCAGCGGCAAGTCCACTTTGCTGCGCTTTATCGCCGGACTGGCGCCTTCACCGCCGGCTCACGGCCAGGTGACCGCCAGCGACGGCAAACCTCTGGCGCAACGCGTCGCCTGGATGGCGCAGCAGGACCTGCTGCTTCCCTGGCTCAAGGTGCTCGACAATGTCGTCATCGGCAGCCGGCTGCGCGGCGAAAACTTAGAGCAGGCCCGCAATGCCGCCCTCACCCTGCTGCACGAAGTTGAGCTGCATGGGGTCGAAGACTACTACCCCCACCAGCTGTCCGGCGGCATGCGCCAGCGCGTCGCGCTGGCTCGAACCTTGAGCGAAAACCGCCCGATCAACTTGCTTGACGAGCCTTTTTCTGGATTGGATGCAATTACCCGATCGCATCTGCAGTCGCTGGCCTGCAGACTGCTGCACGATAAAACCACTTTGCTGGTCACCCATGATCCTCTTGAGGCATTGCGGATGGCGGATGTCATTTACGTGCTGCAGGGCAGCCCCGCCTTGGCTGGCGAAGCCATCATACCCGCCGGCAGTCCGCCGCGCGAGATGACTGATGCGCACATGACATCCGCATATGCCCGGCTGATAGATCAGCTGAGCCGTCCGAGTCCAGACCCTGTTGAAACCTAGAGTCATCATTGTTGCATCAGTCATTGTCATGCTGTGGCAATGCGCTGTATGGCTGACACAAGTCCCGCCATTTATTCTGCCCGCGCCGCATGCGGTCGCGCTCGCAATGCTGGCGCAGCCCGGTGTGATCGCCTTTCATGCGGCCGTTACGATGATCGAAATCGTGACTGGACTCTTGCTAGGCACCCTGATCGGCGCTTTAAGCGCCTGGATGATCGTGCAACATCGGCTGATACGAGACTGGTTTTTGCCCGTATTAGTTGCCAGTCAGGCCCTGCCCGTATTCGCAATCGCGCCACTGCTGATGCTGTGGCTGGGATTTGGCATGGAGTCAAAAATTGCGATGGCAACGCTGATCATCTATTTTCCCGTCACAGCCGCGCTTTACGACGGACTTCGAAATACCCATCCGGGATGGATGGATCTGGCGGCTATTATGGGTGCGAGCCAGTACGCGATCAACCGACATATCCGACTGCCTGCGGCACTCCCCTCGTTCGGCTCAGGACTGCGCATCGCAGCGGCTGTCGCTCCGATCGGCGCAGTTGTCGGCGAGTGGGTCGGCTCCAGCTCCGGGCTTGGTTTCCTCATGCTGCATGCGAGCGCACGGGTCGAGGTGGACTTAATGTTCGCGGCTCTTGCCGTGCTGGCGGCTTTTGCCATTGCGCTTTATTTCAGCGTTGACATGCTGATTCGCAAAATTGTTTTCTGGACAGCCTGATTCATGACATTGGAGAATAAAATGCTGCTCAAATCCTTCAACCGGCTGCTCCTCGCGGCCATCGTGTCTTTGCCAATCGCGGCTGCGGCCAGCGACAAATTCACCGTATTGCTAGACTGGTATGTGAATCCAGACCACGGCCCGCTGTTTGTTGCGCAAGCGCAGGGATACTTTGATCAGCGAGGACTTGATGTGGAACTGGTGGCGCCTGCCAACCCCAACGACCCGCCGAAACTGATTGCGGCGAAACGCGGTGATTTGGCGATATCCTATCAGCCGCAGCTGCACCTGCAAGTCGAGCAGGGCTTGCCGCTGGCGCGCATCGGCACACTGATTGCCACTCCGCTCAACAGCATTGTTGTATTGGCTGAATCGGACATTGATCAGATCAGTGACCTCAAAGGCAAGAAAGTCGGTTACTCAGTCGCGGGATTTGAAGATGTGCTGCTGGCGGCAGTGCTGGAAAATCATGGTCTGCGTCTGCAAGATGTGGAGCTTGTCAACGTCAATTTTTCGCTGTCACCCTCGGTCATGTCGAGACAAGTGGACGCAGTCATCGGCGCCTATCGAAATTTTGAGATCAATCAAATGGATATTCACGGCATGCCGGGCCGAGCATTTTTTCTGGAGGATCATGGTGTGCCGGCGTATGATGAGCTGATTATCGTCGCCCACAAAGATCGCCTTGACGATCCGAAAATGCGTCAATTCATTGATGCCATTGAGCAGGGTGTTCAGTTTATTGTCAACAATCCGCAGCAGGCATGGAGGGACTTTGTCAGTTTTGATCCAACGCTGGACAATGAGCTCAACCGCCGCGCCTGGCGGGATACGCTGGCTCGCTTCGCATTGCGACCCGGCGCGCTTGATGCAACGCGATACCAGCGCTTCGCTGCTTTCCTGCGCCAGCGCAATCTAATCCAAAATGAATTGAGCGTTGAGGAATACGCACTTGAGCTGAGGTAGTCTCAGCTATTCCAGTGCAATCGTATCTTCAATGGTATGGGAAATATCAGCGCCGCTGACAGTCAGCGTAACTGAGGCCTGCAGCTTCTCGCTGCCGTTGAGTTTCCCAGATTCAATCCCATCGCGAACTGCCTGCTCGATCTGCCGCTGCGACTCGATGCCAACTTTCTTCAGGAATTTACGGATTTGCAAGTTTAATACATCTTCGTTCATATTCGATTCTCGCATCAGAATTTTAAATTGACTTTGATTGTACTCTATCTTTTCAATCTTCGGTTCTGCTGCGCGGCCCGCAGCAATTCAAGCTCATTCAGCGCCGGATATCATTCAGATTCAATGATTGCAATCATGCGCTCTGAACCGCTCATCAAGCCCCGAAACTGGGGTATATCAAAGATGCCCTGGCTTGACGGTGCGGCTCATTGGATTCCTGTTTGGCACAGGCGGTGAATATGCCGGATGCGCTGCCGCAAGCTGCTGGCAGACCTTGTTATTCAAAAATTGCAATGTGCGCAGCACAAAGCATATTGAACACAACTGGCCTCCTGGCGCAATCAAAATGAGGCTGGTGGAAACCCATTCACTGGAAACCCGCTTGCCGAATGCGATAGGGTGCGCAGCTGCAATGCTAAAATATATTAATGCGAGACACATTGATGCGAGATGGCAGGCAATATTCAAAGTCATGCAATCGCAAAACCAGGGATGCAATCAGCGAGACTGAAGAGTAAACCTGAAGTCCGGCACTGTGCGAGCCATGATCTTCGAGGCAGAGGATAAAATCCTGTCTTTGTGAACTCCCAGCTCTCCGCCTGCACTGTGTCGCTGTGCAAGCTTAGTCATAGAAAATTACGCTCACATGAGGTCATTTGCAACCCATTATGTCAGCCAAATCCATTGATCCCGCCAATTGTTTTGATCCACAGCTGAGACTGACTCCGGTGGATGCAGCGCTGCGGCGAGTTCTGGAACACATCGAGCCTTTGGCTGCGAGCGAAACAGTCGCTCTGCCGGATGCCCTTGGACGAGTCACAGCCCATGGGATTGCGACACCCATTGACGTCCCGGCACATTCCAACTCAGCGATGGATGGTTTCGCCCTAGGTGCCGACCAATTGCCCGCCAGCGGAACCAAATCATTCAAGGTCGCAGGCACCGCTCTGGCTGGCAAGCCATGGACTGAACCGTGCGCGAAAGACGAAGTCGTCCGCGTGATGACCGGCGCGGTTATGCCAGATGCGACTGACACGGTCATCATTCAGGAAGATGTGACGGTGCAAGGCGATACAGCAGTCATTCAAGCAGGCCATAAGCGCAATCAAAATGTGCGACGCGCTGGCGAGGATCTGAGCCGCAACCAAATCATCCTCGAAGCCGGCTCGCGCATCAATGCGGCCGAGCTGGGCGCACTCGCCTCGGCTGGAATTGCGAGGGTAGAAGTGATTCGAAAGCCCGTCATCGGTGTATTCTCAACTGGAGATGAGCTGCAAGACGCCGGTGATCCACTCCCCAAAGGAAGCATCTATGATGCCAACCGCTATGTCATCATGGGCCTGGCGCAGCGCGCCGGCTTGTCTGTCATGAATTTCGGCATCATCCCGGATGACGAAGACGCAACCCTTCAAGCCTTGCAAAAAGCCAGTCTGCGGACCGATGCCATCATCACGTCGGGAGGCGTGTCGACCGGCAGCGCCGACTTTGTCATCAAAGCGCTGAAACAGCTAGGCCGCATTGATCTTTGGCGAATCGCAATTCGGCCCGGGCGCCCGTTTGCATTTGGCCAAATTGGGCAAAAGCCGTTTTTCGGACTGCCGGGAAATCCAGTCGCGGTCATGGTGACATTCTTCCGACTGGTGCAGCCAGCGCTGCTTAAAATGATGGGACAGTCCAACCTGTTTCCAGTCCCAATCCTGTATGCAAAAGCCGCCACAGCCTTTCGCAAGAAGCCGAATCGAGCAGAGGTTTACCGTGCTGTTGTTTCGTACGACGAAAATGCAAAGCCAGTTGTATCCAGCACAGGCCAGCAGGGTTCCGGGCTCCTGCACAGCATGTCGCAGGCAAACTGCTTTGTTCTGCTTGATGATGATGCCGGGTCGGTGCAGCCTGGAGAGATGGTTCCGATTCAGCTGTTTGAAGGCTTGAACTGAAACGAGCTACACCTCAAGCACGGTTGCGCCTGTGGTCTTGCGGCTCTCCAGATCCGCATGGGCCGCAACCGCCTCGCTGAGGGCGTAGCGCTGCCTGACCGGTATCCGCACCGCACCGTCTGCGACCACCGCGAACAAATCCTCAGACATGTCAACCAGATCCGCTCGCCGTGCGGTATAGGTCATCAGCGTCGGACGCGTGAGAAACAAAGAGCCTTTGGCACTGAGAACACCGATATTGAACGGTTCCACAACACCGGAAGACTGTCCAAAGCTGACCATCATGCCCTTGGCTGACAAGCAGTCCAGCGATTGCTCGAAAGTGCTGGCGCCGACGGAATCGTAGACTACCGGAACGCCCTGACCGTTTGTGATTTCCTTGACCCGCTCAACAAAGTTTTCGCGGGTATAGACAATCGGGTGGTCACAGCCGTGCGCTTTCGCCAGCTGCGCTTTGGCATCAGTGCCGACCGTGCCGATCACCGTTGCGCCCAAATGCTTTGCCCACTGACAGGCAATCAGGCCCACACCGCCAGCGGCGGCGTGAAACAATAGCGTATCGCCCGCTTTGACCGGGTATGTCTGACGCAGCAGATACTGGGCGGTCAGGCCTTTGAGCATCATGGCGGCCGCAGTAGCGTCATCAATCGAGTCGGGGAGTTTTACAACCCGATCCGCGTCAATCAGACGCTCCTCAGCGTAAGCGCCAAGCGGCGGCGATGCATAGGCGACGCGATCACCGACGGCCAGCTCTGTTACCGCCGCGCCGATCTGCTCAACCACCCCGGCGGCCTCAAGCCCGGGTATGAACGGCAATTGCGGCGCCGGATAGGTGCCAGTACGAAAATACACATCGATAAAGTTAAGCCCGACGGCGGTATGGCGAACCCTGATTTGGGATTCTGAAGGCGCGCCTACGGCAACGCTTTCCCACTGCATAACATCAGGTCCGCCAACATTGCGGACAATTATGGCTTGCGACATGAGCAATTACTCCTTGCAACAAAAATAAACGATGAATCGGTCAGGCACATCAGGTCCTTCGGATGCGGTTTTCGAACTGCTGCAATCTGCAGACTAGCGCACTGGCTGCCTCGGCTTGCGAGCGGCCTTGATTCTCTCATAAGCGGCACGAATCTGTTTGGACTTTTCGGTCGCCATATCAATCATTTCATCAGGCAATCCCTTCGAGACCAGCTTGTCCGGATGATACTGACTGATCTTGCGGCGGTACGCCGTCTTGACTGCTGTCTCATCCGCATCGGCGGCAACACCAAGAATTTTGAAGTCATCAGCCAAGTCATGCGGTGTCTGCTTGCGGCCGCGTGCGCCAGCATGATGCTCAGCATGAGCGCTGCGCACAGATTCGAGCACTTCATTGAAATCGCTTTGCGAAAACTGCATGATTTGCGCCACATGCAGCAGTGCGTTGAGTTCGAGTTCGCCCACTTGTCCATCGGAAAATGCGCTTTCAGTCAGAATCGTCAGGAACATGCGCTGGAGATTCTTGTTTCGTTTGCACGACCACAAAAATTCATTCAGCGTGGCCTGGAGGTCAAAATCAGGGCTTTTGCCCTGATTGAACAGATTGATGGCATACTCGCGCTGCTCCGGTGTGAGCGACATCTGGGACATTACGTATTCGGCATGCCTGATTTCCTCGACACTGACCCGACCATCGGTCTTGGCGATGTAGCCCATGACCGAGAATATCGCATGGAAAAACGCGCGCTGAACCGATTCGTGTGAAACCCCAAAACTGCCGAAAGCGCCAGTGCGATTGCCGCTGCGACCCGTTTTCAGAGCCGGAGACTTCATCGCACGATCAATCATTGTGCCGATCACAAAGCCCAAGATCGCGCCGAACAGACCAAAGCCAATCAATCCGATCAGGGTACCGACAATTCTGCCCCACCATGTCATGCGCAGACTCCGATTGGGCCGATTGGAAGCAAATAGTGAGAGAAATTTGCAAGCGGCGCGTTCATGACAGGTGCAATTATAGAAATCGCCGAAAACGCATGCTGCGGGAATGCACGAAAACGCGGCCGCGCCGGCCGGCTTTGGAACCGCCTGCCAAGATCAGACTCTGCGCAGCGTAAAGAATGCCTGACCGGCGATTGCGGCCAGCACGATGCCACCGCCAACGACTGTCAGGATTCCGGGTATCTCACCGATCACCAGCCAAACCCACAGCGGGCCCAAGACAATTTCTGTCAGTGAAATAAGTGTCGTTTCGGCAGCTGGCAGATGCTTCGCGCCATGCGTAAATATCACCAGCCCCAATCCAACTTGAAACACACCCATGCTGGCACACAGCAGTGCATCGCGCAGACTGACTTGGAAGCCTGTCGCTCCTTCGGAAAAAGCGATGATCAAACCGCCGATTGCTGCCGCGCATAATCCTGCCCACAGCACAGTCGGCTCAAGCTCAGTATTTCGACCCTTGCGCAAAAATACCGCGAACAGGCCAAAGCTAGCGCCAGCCACCAGCGCAAACAGACTGCCCGAAACAGTACCGAGCTGGTAGCCCTCGGCGACCATGAGGCCGACACCGCAAATCGCCATTGCAATGAACCACACCAGTGAGATGTAGACTCTTTCACCGAGCATCAGCCAGCCGAAAATGGCTGCGAAAAATGGTGCGGTCGACAGCAGAAACAGTGCGTTTGCAACGGTTGTGTGGGTCAGTGCGAAAATCCATGCACAAAAACCGATGCTCAGTACAAAGCCGGCCCAAAAGCCCATCCAGCCGCAATTTCGAAGCACTGCAATAATGCGGCCCTTTTTTGACACCAGCAGGTAGCACCCCAAGAAACACAGCAGCGTTGCAGATCGGTAAAACAGAATTTGCCATTCACTGGCGAATTCGATCAGCCGTACGGCCAAGCCGGCAAAACTCCAGAACGTGCCGGCGATCAGAACGAGAGCAACACCCTTTTTCCTGTCTTCATAGTCGAATTCTGTATTCACCGACGCATCCTCAAACAAGCCAGCAAATGATTGATCGAGTTCCAAAATCGAACGCTGATTGTAGTCCAAGTGCAGATCCAAAAATACAAAATTACACACCCTGCATTTTGCCTGGCAATCCCGCTGCGAAAATCGCTGGCAAGACTGATTCAGAAGGCGCACCCAGCTGAATCGGCAGACAAAGGCTCAAGCGGTCAAGAGATTTGATTTGCAGTTTGAGATTCGGTCTGCCAAGCCGATCTGATCAGCTCAATTGAGAGCGATTGAGGCAGCCCGCAATTGGTATTGATTTTATTGATATTGAATTGCAAGCAAACGCACTCGGTTTACAATAGTCAGACAATTTTGCCTATAGGAGTAAAACTCTAATGAAAGATAAACTGCAAAAGTCCGATTCTGAATGGCGGCAGATTCTGAATCCCGAAGAGTATCAGGTGCTGCGCAAGGAAAGTACTGAAAGACCGTTTTCCAGTGACTTGAACAGTCAGTACGGGACAGGAACTTTTCATTGCCGGGGCTGCGGATTGGCCCTGTTTGAGTCCGCAGCCAAATTTGACAGCGGCACCGGGTGGCCGAGCTTTCACACAGCGATTGAAGGCAGCATCGAAACCAGGAGAGATTTCAAGCTGCTGCTGCCAAGAATCGAATACCACTGCGCGCGCTGCGGCGGACATCAAGGTCACGTCTTCAACGACGGTCCCCCGCCCACCGGCAAGCGCTACTGCAATAATGGAATTGCAATAAAATTCGTGCCCCTCGCAGCAGACTAGGCACATCGGCAGGCTGCCATTGTTCCACCTGCAAAAGTCAGCTTTCGGGTGAGAGTTCTGTCTTCAAAAACCATCACCCAGATTCTGCCGTTTGCAATCCTGTTTGTGCTGTCCACTCTTTGGGGCGGCGTACCCAGTATTGCGAAGTATATCGGACAAAGCGGCATCACACCCTTGAGCTACTCCGTTTGGGTCTTGTCGATCGCAGCATGCTCAATTCTCGCGATCAATTTCGCTCGGGTCCGCCGGCTGCCGCCGCGACACATTGTCTTTTACATCATCTGCGGCTTCAGCGGTACAGCTCTGCCAACAACAATGATGTATTTCTCGCTGCAAGCGGTGCCCGCGAGTCTTATGTCAATCCTCATGGCGAGCGCGCCGATTTTCACATTTATTCTGGCTTTGGCCGCACGGGCCGAAGCATACCACCATCTAAAGACAATTGGACTGGCACTGGGGTTTGGCGGCATGGTGCTGATATTGCTGCCGCAGTCAGCGGCCGAACTGAAAACGCCGGTCGGCTGGATTCTACTCGGCGCATTGACACCGTTCCTGTATGCCGTCAACACGGTCTATACCACCCTTTTTCGTCCCGCGAATCTGCATGTCATCGATCTTGCGACTGGGATGATCGGCTGCGCTGCGATTGGGATGCTGCTGGTCACAATCAGCGTGGAGCGGCTGTATCCGCTATGGGAAGCTGAAACGCTGATTGTCGGTCTCACCCTGTATCACGGCATACTGACCGCCGTCGCACTGACGCTGTTCTACACTTTGCTGAAAATCGCAGGACCTGTCTTTACGATTCAGGTTGCCTACCCGGTTACCATTATGGGTATTGCTTTCGGTTATCTCATTCATGCTGAGGTACTGCCGGCGCTGGTGTGGCTGGCAACCGTGCTGATGCTCGTCGGAATCGGCTTGATCGGCAAGGCGCGCCTGCTGCTGGCAGAACAGTCCTGAACGCGCCTGTCAGGCTGCTGGACGTGAAATCAGCGTACCGACGCCGCGGTCGGTGAAAATTTCAAGCAGCGCCGAATGCGGCAAGCGACCGTCAATAATCTGCACGGTGCTGACACCGGCGCTCAGTGCGCTTTTCGCACAGCGCACTTTGGGCAGCATGCCGTGCGAGATGACGCTGCGCTCGATCAGCCCTTCAAGCTCGTCGGTCGTCAATACAGAGATCAGCTCGCCCTCTTTGTCCAGTATGCCGGGCGTATTGGTCAGAATGACCAGTTTTTCAGCAGCGGTCGCCTCGGCAATCGCGCCAGCAGCGGTGTCGGCATTGATATTGTAGGTTTGCCCGTCGCGACCGATGCCGATCGGCGCCACCACCGGAACAGCATCGGTGTCGGAGCCGATCCGCAGCTTTTCAACGCGCACACGCTTGACCTCGCCGACATAGCCGTAATCCACAACGGAGCCGGTGTCCGGGTCGATTGCCGTCGAACTCAATCTTTCGGCTTCAATCAAGCCGCCTTCCAGCTGCCCCCCCAAAGCAAAAGCAGGCCAGCCGGCTTCGGCAATCAGCTCCACCAAAGTGCGGTTGATCTGGTCAAGCACCACACGCTCAACGATATCCATTGTCTGGCGGTCTGTGACTCTTAAGCCGGAGACAAATTTGGGCTCAATGCCGGCCGCCTTGAGGGCCTCGCTGATTTGCGGGCCGCCGCCGTGCACCACCACCGGATTGAGTCCAACACTCTTCATGAGTGCGATATCCTGACAGAATGCCCGCTGCAGATCGATGCTGTGCATGGCGTTGCCGCCGTATTTCACAACCAATGTCTTGTCGCGAAACTGGTGAATATAGGGCAGCCCCTGAAGCAGAACTTCCGTCGATCGAACCGTGGATTTACTGTTCATGATTATTCATGCTTTTGCGAGTCAATCTTTCAAGAGCGCCGTATGCGGGCCAGACAGTATTGTAAAAGACAGCCGCTCAAAAATAACAAAACCTGGCAGGTCATTGCGACCTGCCAGGTTTTGGATCAATGCCAGCTGTCGAAAGATAATTTCCGATGCGGCTATGCCTCTGTCGGCCGGGGGCCTGCAGGCACAATCACACGCTAGCTTTCGGCGTGCTCTGTGACATCAATCACTTTGACCACACGCTGCTCATTTTTGGGCACTGTAATTCTCAGCACGCCATCTTTGTAAGCCGCTTCGATTTTCTCACTGTCAACTGATTTGCCCAGTTTGAACGAGCGGGCAACGCTGCCTGCGTAGCGCTCTTTGCGCAGCACTCGTCCCTCAGGCGACTCTTGCTTCTCCTCGCTGGCTGCAACCGCGATTTTCAGCACGTCATCGTGCACAGTGACTTCAATACTGTCTTTGGCAACGCCGGGCAAATCCGCCACCACACGATACTCCTTTTCGGTTTCCTCGATATCAACTGCAACCGAGGGAATGGCATCCGCTGTGTCCAGCTGCGGTCCAAAAACAGAACTGGGTGTCAGTGCATTCCAGTTAAAGTGAACAGGTGCCCACGGATCTCGCTCAAAACGGCTCCATGCAGGCTTATGAATGATTGAATTAAGCATGATGAATTACCTCAAACTATTTTGATTTGCGGAAGATCATCCAGTCGGATATCTTCTCTAACTATCGCTAAAAATAATGCTGCATTTGGGAATTTCAAGAGGTGATTCATCTGCCGCCCCTAAACACATATCATTCCCCGCACTTGAGCCATCCCGCGCCATGAAAAGTATTTTTCATGACAAATAACAGGCCGGGGTGACTTCATCCTCTTTCACAGCATCGCCCCCAAGCATATTTGTCGCTGCCGCGGCTAATCATGGAAGTGCACGCTGCGCGTTCAGTATCATAAAATACCATCAATCCAGTCCTGCTGAACCGAGATTCAGCGGCATCATTTATTCAATCCGGCTTCCATCCTGATATGCAGCAAAGATCAACGCCGAAAACGGGCAAGCCACCCCAGTTTACCGGCTGGCTCTCAACTGACGAAGAAGAAATATCGCGACGCAAATGGCGGGGCACCACCGAGATCGTCGAAATCATGCCGATTGATGCGGGCCTCGCACCGTACTGCGATTATCGGGTTGAGTCCGAAAACGGCAATGTGTACACAGTCGAATGGCGCTCTGGTGAGGATCGAGTCAATTCCTGCGAATGCGCAGACTTTTTGACCAATCGCCTGGGCACCTGCAAGCATATCGAGGGTGTCGGCGCTTTCCTGGCCAAGAATCGTACGCTCAGCCCCCGCAAATCGAAAAATAATCGCATTGAGGTCTTTATTGACGAATCGAACTCGAGAAAGCTCAGAGTCAACTGTCCCGATCATGACAATGGACTGTCAGCATCTTTGCAATCGCAAATCGATGCCTGCCTGCGCAAACTGTCACGCGGCTCATCCAAAGCGCTGAATGAACTGCATTCCATTGCCGAGTGCCATCCCCGTCAAGTGCGCGTGTCGCGAAGACTGGAGTCTTGGAACGAGCGGCAATTGCGGGCACGTCGAAAAACCGAGGCGCGCAAGCGCTACGAGGCGGCGCTGCAGTCTGGCAGGGAATCCCTGGATTTTCTGAAGCATAGTCTGCTGCCCTACCAGTCCGAAGGAGTTCTCCATCTGGCATTCGGCGAGCGCGTCATGCTGGCCGACGACATGGGACTTGGAAAAACAGTCCAGGCAATCGCCGCTTGCGCCTTGCTCAATCAGCTGCAAGGAATCCAGTGCGTATTGGTCGTGTCGCCGGCCTCACTGAAATCAGAGTGGGAAGAGCAGATCTCGAAATTCTGCGATTTGCCCGCCAAACCCGTTTACGGCGATTTCGCTGCGCGCCGGACGGCCTACCGGAGCCGAACATTCTTTACGCTTTGCAACTACGAGCAAATCATTCCAGACTGCGCCCACATTATGGAACTGCTGCGGCCGGACATCATCATTCTCGATGAAGCGCAGCGGATCAAGAACTGGAGAACCAAAACGGCGGCCGCGATCAAGCAGCTTCGAAGCCGCTATGCTTTCGTCCTTACCGGCACTCCGATCGAGAATCGCATCGATGAGGTGTATTCAATTGTGCAGTTTCTGGACCCTGATCTGCTCGGCCCGCTGTTTCGCTTCAATCGCGATTTTTATAAGCTTGACGAGCGTGGCAGGCCTGCCGGCTATCGCAATCTGGATGAATTGCATCAGCGGATTTCCTCGGTGATGCTCAGACGCAGAAAAAACGACATTGAAAGCGAGCTGCCGCCGCGAACGGATAAAACCTACTTTGTGCCCATGACTGAAGTGCAATGGAACATTTATCAGGACTACAAGGTCACTGTCTCGCGAATCGCTGCCAAGGGAAAACGCCGGCCACTGACACCAGAGGAGTTCAAAAGGCTTCAAATGTGCCTGGCCTGTATGCGAATGGTCTGCGACACACCCGCTATTCTCGACAAGGAAGAGAGTTACACCTGTCCAAAACTGGATGAAATTGAAAGGCTGTTTCCCGAGCTGCTTGAGGACCCACAGCGCAAAATCATCGTCTTTTCAGAGTGGATCAGCATGCTGGAGCTGGTTAGAGACTACGCCATTGAGGCAGACTGGGAATTTGCATGGCATACAGGCAGTGTTCCCCAGCAGCGCCGCAGAGCAGAAATCAAAAGATTTCGCGAAGACCCGGGATGCCGCATTTTCTTCTCTTCGGAATCCGGCGGCGTCGGACTGAATCTGCAGGTTGCTGACACCGTCGTGAACTTGGACCAGCCGTGGAACCCGGCGCGGCTGGAGCAGCGAATCTCCCGGGCTTGGCGCAAATATCAGACGCGCCCGGTCAGCGTGATCAACCTGGTCAGCGAGGACACGATCGAGCACAGCATGCTGGGCCTGCTGAACGACAAGCGCGCGGTCGCAGACGGCGTTTTGGACCGGATCGGCGACTTGGATAAAATCAAATTGCCCGGCGGCCGCGCCGCTTTTCTTGACCGATTGTCCGAAGTTCTCGGGGAAGATTCATCAGCGCCGCAAAGCCAGGATCAGCCCAAATCGATCGCTGACCCTCTCGTTGATGAATTGCTGCAGGCGTGCGGCAGCGCGTTGAAGAATGTTTTTGTGCGAGAGGCTGAAGCGGTGCTGGTTGTCGTGGACCTTCCGCCCTATCAGGTCATGGAGCACGAGAATCGACTCAAACAACTGACTGAATGGTCGCTCAATGTGATCGATCTGTCAACCTATCAGTCGATGCATCGGCTCGCACAAACAGGCATGATGCCTTTGCCGACCGCCAGCATGAAGGAAATATTCCCGACCTCCGCTGTGGCGGCACCCGAGCGCAATGAACACTTGGACAGAGCCCTTGAGCTGATTGAGCGGGCCGATCACAAAATGAAAGCGGCGCTGCTGCTGGACGGCGGCGGATTCCACGAAGAGGCCCTGACACCCGCCAAAGATGCGGCATGTATCGCAATTTCAGCGCTGGCGGCTTTGCGCGGTGCGTCTGAAGTCGCTTCGGTGGAAGCTGCGGCTGAATACCTTGCGCAAGAGGGATTTCAGCAGGATGCGCCGCACGGCGTCATCTCGCTGCTGATGGATGGAGAATTTGAAGGTACGGTAACTGAAGTCGTCAAGCGGACTGTCGAATGGGTGCGCCGCACTATCGCGCGCTCGTCAAACTGAATCGGGTGAGAAAGAAGGGCACATCTGCTTGCCCCAGCTAGACTGGACCTGCAGCCAGCCTGTGAGTTCATTATCGCTCGGCAAAGCAGTAAAGTCGCTTGCTGCACCCGTTGAAGTCAGGCATAAGATGCGTTGATTTGATCTTGTGTATACTCGGCAACCGGTTAAAGTCATTCTGTAGCGAGCGATTACTCAGCATGCGGATATTGAAATCCAAAGAGGAAAATCAATGAACTCAATATACTGGGCGCCTGTGTTATCGGGAATCGCAGTCATCGCGGCTATTTCATTCGCATAAGTACGGCAGATGGCAAGCTGAAGCAGATAACAACCGAGACAATATCAAAGAATTGATGAAAGAGGTTCGATCTGACCTCAAGGAAATATTGTCACGGCTGCTCGCCAAACCTATATCAAATTCCAGTCACAATCCGACTTGCAGAACTGGGGGAGAGAATATCACAGAAAATAGACGCTAAATCTTGAGCTTCGAGGACGGCGCTGGAAATGATTGAAGAAACAGAGGACATGAATTCGTTAAAAATCCAAGAAGAATCATTCGAAAAGGCGAAGAATTTCGAGCCAAGTGAAACCTTATTGCAAAATATGCGGAACTCAGCTTTTCAAAAGGGGCTTATATACATTACTTGATAAGGATAAAATCGTATCCCTAAACAGCATCAATCAGGACGAAAGACGCAGAACGCGGGTCCAATAAAGGGTTGATCGACCATATCAATCCCTATTGCAGGGAGGAATGGCCTGCGTCAAGCAGTGTATATAAGCTCTTATTTTTGTCAGCTATTTCATTGAGAATTTTCGAAATTCTGTAAAAAAATTGGTCATTAATCAGGTCGTAAATGGCTGCTCAGGTTGAGTAAAGGGTTGTTGCTTTATGTTCTCAGCCTTGCAAAATGCCAAAACGCTAGGACGGCTCTCTAACCTATAACAGATATCTCTGAGTCGTGGTATTTTGGTTAGATTTAATCCAATACCATCGGGTGCAGGATAAATTTGTAACCAACGAATAATTGCAGCAATGTAGAGATCTAAGGCCGAAGGATTTTCTCTCCCTAACCAGCCGGACAGACGCGGTAAGGCCTGTGTTTCCAAAATTTCCAAGTGTAAATTGAAGCGTTTTTTTAGTGCTTTTCGTAACGCCGGTATAGCAGAATTTGGTGCATAGCGATCAGAATAAAATAATATCGTCATTTCGGCGTGGATAGTGTTCGAAATAAAAAATAACCAATTTAATGCAGCGCCTCTTAGTTTGTGATTAATAGAGGGTAGAAGCTGCCCATGGCGGTCAGCCAGCCAAAGTAGGATGGCAGCCGTTTCGGAAATTGGCCCATCTGGTGTTTCAAGTGTCGGTATGCGCGCCGCCGGATTTAACTTTCGATATGAATCGCTCAGATGTGCATTAATTCTTCGGTCGATCAAAGCAGTGCGATAGTCCACATTTAACTCTTCTAACGCAAGGCGGATAATGAATGAAGCATTATCCGGTGCGTAGTGTAATACATAGGGCGTTGACATAGTTCTCAAACTCCGAGATTTTTCAGGAATGAGCCATTTACTTTGAGATTAGGTGAAATTATGGCGATGATTTCTTCTAGAACAACCGTTTGCGGAATTTTATTGATCACGCTACTTTGACACAGTAAACATAATAAATATAATTTCATCGGATAGATTAGTTCAGCGTGATATGGATATGGTTATTGAAGTTTCGGATGCTGATAGAGGGTTGATTGACCGTATTGATACATATTTCGGGGAGGATTAACCTGTGTCAAGTAATGTATGTAAACTCCAAAAATTTACCTGACCCGAATATTCCCGCCAGCTGGATCAATTTGGCGATGATCTTCCGCATCAAAATGACAGAAAAGAAAATTGGCAGCTGAAAAATGACCGGTGCATTTTGCGTGCCGACTTGAAGCTGAGGCCGCACCACCCCCCGAAACGCCGAATATGCGAATTTCAGCAACTCATGCGCGGGACCTACAAAATGTATCGCGCCAGCTCTTGATCCTCGACTAGATCCTGCAATTCCTGCTCAACATAAGCTCGATCGATCGCAACCTTGTCACCGATGCGGTCAGCCGCCTCATACGACAAGCCCTCAAGCAGCCGCTCCATCACGGTATGCAAGCGACGGGCGC
This sequence comes from Arenicellales bacterium, assembly GCA_965200545.1. Lineage (GTDB taxonomy): Bacteria > Pseudomonadota > Gammaproteobacteria > Arenicellales > JAJDZL01 > JAJDZL01. Next base: position 138,028 of record CBDAUJ010000006.1, read on the forward strand.
CGATATTCTCCGTTGATTCGTTCACCCGCCAAGCCATTTCAGCTATCAGTTCCACCCCGCTGGGCTCGAATTCAATGTCGACCTCCTCGGTGCGCATCAGCTCAGTGTACTGCGTGGTCAGGGAATTGTCGGTCTCGGTGAGAATCTTCACGAAATCCTCGGTGGTCAGCGACTCAAGCTCGACCCGAATCGGCAGCCGGCCCTGAATCTCAGGAATCAAGTCAGCGGGCTTGGACAGCTGAAATGCCCCCGAGGCAATAAACAGGATGTGATCAGTGTTGATGATGCCGTAACGCGTCGTCACAGTACAGCCCTCAATCAGTGGCAGCAGGTCGCGCTGCACACCTTCGCGGGAGACATCCGGACCGCGGACTGATCCGCCGGAACTGCCCACAATCTTATCGAATTCATCAAGAAAGACAATGCCATTCTGCTCAACCAGATTCAAAGCCTCAGTCTTGATCTCTTCCTCATCAATCATGCTCTGCGCCTCTTCATCCGTCAGAATGCGCATCGCCTGCTTGACAGTAACCTTGCGGGTCTTGTTGCCGCGATTGGCAAAGTTTTCCATCATGCTCTGCAGCTGCTCGGTCATTTCCTCAAATCCGGACGGTCCCATAATCTCGACCCCAACGGAATTCTTGACATCAATCTCAATTTGCGTGTCATCAAACTTGCCATCACGCAACTGTTCACGAACCTTGCTCCGAGTCCGGTCTTTGCGCATCTCATCTCGGTCATCAAAATCGGCATCGCCGGTATCGCCGTCATGACCCGCCGTAGTGACTGCATTCGCGGGCGAATGTTGCCGCGCCGGACGAATCAGCGAATCCAAAATGCGATCCTCAGCCGCTTCTTGCGCGATCGACATGACCCGCTCCATTTTCTGCTCGCGGATCATCTTCATCGCCATATCAAGCAAATCGCGGATAATTGAATCCACTTCACGGCCGACATAGCCGACTTCGGTAAATTTGGATACTTCCGCTTTGATGAATGGCGCATTTGCCAGTTTTGCCAGCCGCCGGGCAATTTCCGTTTTGCCGACCCCGGTTGGACCAATCATCAAAATGTTCTTGGGCGTGATTTCAGCCCGCAACTCTTCGTCGGGCACATTCATGCGGCGCCAGCGATAGCGCAACGCGTTGGCAACCGCGCGCTTGGCGCGCACCTGGCCAACGATGTGCTTGTCCAGCTCCTGAACGATTTCTCGCGGCGTCAACTCAGACACTGTCGCTTTCCTTTATTTCTTCGATTACAAAGTTATGGTTTGTATACACACAAACATCCGCCGCCACACACAGACTTTTTTCGACAATTTCACGCGCCGACAGCTGCGTTTCGCTCAACAGCGCGATGGCGGCAGATTTGGCGTAATTGCCGCCGGAACCGATCGCGAGCAAACCCTGCTCCGGCTCAATCACATCGCCAGTGCCGGAAATCAGCAAAGACTCGGTTTTATCACAGACAATGAGCAGAGCTTCCAGCCGGCGAAGCGAGCGATCCGTGCGCCAGTCTTTGGCCAGAAGCAGCGCGGCGCGCCTTAAGTTGCCCTGCCGCTCTTCAAGTTTGCCTTCAAAGCGCTCAAACAGCGTGAAAGCATCGGCAGTGCCGCCGGCAAAGCCAGCAACAACCCGATCCTTGAACAGTCTTCGCACCTTGCGGGCATTCGACTTCATTACGGTGTCACCGAGTGATACCTGTCCATCGCCGCCGACGACAACCACACCGTCGCGGCGGACTGACAGAATCGTGGTACTTCGAATGCGCGGCGTATGCCGGCGACGCAGGCGGGTGGTAGAGTTCAAGCTGGCTATTCGACTAAAGTTAAATGCGGCCGTCTTTTGCCTTGAGGCGATTTCTTGGACTGCTGCGGTTGCGGATTTGCTGCCTGCTTGACGGACTCGCGGTCGTGCTTGATTTCAACGTTGATGTTGCGAAACAGCACTTTATCGCCAGTTTGGGGGACTATCACTGAAATCACGGCGCCAAAGGGAATATCAACCTGATGTCTGCGTCGGGAAAACCGCGCGGCAAACAGAATCCACTCATCGGCAATTTGAAACTCACTGACTGCCCGGTCATGAATGTTGAGCAGAACCATGTCATTTTCAATCTGAATGCAGTCAAACGGCAGATTCAGCCCCGCCACGGTCGTGTCCAGCAACAGGTGCGGCGTATAGCCCGAATCCATCGCCCAATTGCGCATCGCCTCGACAAAGTAAGGCACTTGAGATATTTTATTTGACACCTAAAATGAAGCGAACATATCGCGCTCGATGGAACTGAGACTGGCTCGAAACGAAGGTCTGGAAAATACGTTTTTGCTGTATGCCCGAATCGACCTTGAGTGCGTCGGCAGCGCAATCCCGTAGTGATTCAGTCGCCACAGCAGCGGCGCAATGAAGCAGTCAACCAGAGAAAACTCCTCGCCAAACCAAAAGTTGTCAGAAGGCAGATACGAAGCCAGGATTGCCAGATCGCGACTGATTGAGGCGCGCATGCGCTGACTCGGTTTTTGCTTGTTCTCATCAAGCATCCGCAGGGCAGCCAGCCAGTCACGCTGACAGCGATAGAGCATCAGCCGGGTACGACCCCGATTAATCGGATCAGGCGGCATCAAAGGCGGATGCGGCAGTCGCTCATCAAGATACTCGGCAATCACATGAGAGCCGTAAAGCTCCAGCTCCCGGTCTACCAGCGTGGGACTTTCCCCGTAAGGATTGACCTCAATAATCGGATTGGGCTGTTGATCCAAGTCAACAAACTCCACATCGCACTCAACTTCCTTCTCATGCAGCACAATTCTGCAGGCATGGCCTTCAATGCACGACTTCGTCGTGTACAAAGTCATGCCGATACGGTGGTTGTTAAACGGATCTATCATCAATGTGATCTCATCGACAGCGTCGGCGTGAAGCCGCACAATTGTATAGATATAGGCCCGAAAACCCCAAATTCAAAGAATTAATGAATATCTTTCCAGTATTCTTTTTTGAGGTAGTACGCCAGCACGGTGAAAAGCGCGACAAATATCAGCACCCAGATGCCAATCTCATAGCGCACCAGCTTCGCCGGCTCAGCGACATACACCATGAAGTTCGTCATATCCCGGACAAAACTGTCGTATGCCTCACGCGTCGTTGAGCCTTGAACTTCATACAGCACATGGGGCATCGCCGTATCTGCAAAAAGATGGTTATTCCAGCCGGTATGCGATTCATCATCGACATAAAAACCGCGCAGGAAAGTGTAAATCCACGCTGGACTCTTCGAGCGTGCGATCAGACTCAAGTCCGGCGGGGCAGTGCCAAACCAGCGCTTGGCATCGTCATCAGCCATGTTGACTGTCATTTTCGAGCCCAGCTGCTGCGATGTCTGCAGGAAATTCGTGCGCAGCACTTCATCAGAAATCCCTAAATCCTCTGCCATGCGGTTGTAGCGCATGTACTTGATGCTATGGCACGACAGACAGTAATTCGTGAATGCGGCCGCACCGCGCTGCAATGAGCCGGTGTCGCGCAGATCAATGAATACAGAATCCAAGTTCTCGTTGCCGCCCGAAGCTGAGTGAGCGACACCTGCAATGATAGACAGCATGCATGCAATTGCGACTCTAATCATTTGCTAGTCACCCGATCTGGTACAGGTTTAATGGGATCCAATCGGGTGTATATCGGCATCAGCAGGAAAAAGGCGAAGTATAGAAAATAACAGATCTGTGCCCACCTGAGGTTGCTGAAAAGCACCAGGTCGATGGAATTGGGGTTCTTGGTGCCCAGATAGCCGAGCAGAATAAACGAAATCACAAATACCGCAAGTGCGGATTTGAACATCCAGCCCCGATAGCGAATGGATTTGACTGGCGAGCGGTCGAGCCATGGCAGCAGAAACAGCAAGAAGATGGCGACGCCCATTGAAATGACGCCCCATAATTTCGCTTCCACACCAAACAGCGGATAAGTGACAGCGCGCAAAATCGAGTAGTACGGCGTCAGATACCACAGCGGAATGATATCCGGCGGCGTCTGCAGCGGGTTGGCGGGCTCGAAATTTGCTCTTTCCAAGAAATAGCCGGACACTTCCGGTGTGATAAACGCGATCAGAAAGAAAATGAACAGGAACACGCCGGCGCCGAACAGGTCTTTCACCGTGTAGTACGGATGAAAGGGAATGCCGTCTTTGGGAACCCCTTGTTCATCCTTGGTTTTTTTGATCTCAACACCATCCGGGTTGTTGGATCCGACTCGGTGCAAGGCGATAACGTGCATGTACACCAGTCCGACCAGCAGCAGCGGCACCAAAATCACATGGAATGCGAAGAATCGGGTGAGCGTTGCGTCAGAGACAACAAAATCGCCACGGATCCACTGCGCCAAGGATTCGCCCACAAAGGGGATGGCGCCGAACAGCGAAATAATCACTTGGGCGCCCCAGTAAGACATGTTGCCCCACGGCAGCAGATAGCCAAAAAAGGCTTCCGCCATCAGCACCAGGTAAATGATCATGCCCAGCATCCAAATCAACTCACGCGGTCGCTTGTACGAGCCGTAAAGCAAGCCTCGGAACATGTGCAGATAGATCACCACAAAGAACAGCGACGCACCGGTCGAATGCAAATATCGCATCAGCCAGCCCCAGGAAACATCACGCATGATGTGCTCGACAGAGTCGAACGCAAGTTCCGTATCGGGCTTGTAGTGCATGGTCAAAAAGATGCCCGTGACAATCTGCAAAATGAGCACCAGCAGCGCAAGCGAGCCAAAGAAATACCAGAAATTAAAATTTTTCGGCGCGTAGTATCTGGCGAAATGCTCTTGCCAAACCTTTATCAGCGGGTAGCGCTCATCCACCCAGTTGAGAACTTTCTTCATTATGCCAGCCCTTCCGTGTCAACCCCGATCTCGACTCGCGTATCAGACAGAAAACGGTGCGGCGGCACCTCAAGATTGGTCGGAGCCGGAACGTTCTTGTAGACCCGTCCGGCCAAATCAAACTTCGATCCATGACACGGACAGAAGAACCCGCCGGGCCAGTCGCTGTCAAGCTCTCCCGGCACGAGCTTTTCGAGCGGCGAACAGCCGAGATGGGTGCACAAGCCAACCAGAACCAAAACTTCCGGATTGATTGACCGGGTTGAATTCTTTGCGTAGGCAGGCTGCTGCTCACGGAGCGAATCCGGATCTGCAAGCTCATCGGCGACGGCCGCGAGCGAATCAAGCATCTGCGGCGTGCGCTTGATAATCCAAACAGGCTTGCCGCGCCATTCAACTTTCAGCAGTTTGCCAGGTTCTAGATTGCCGATATCCACCTCGATAGGCGCACCCGCAGCACGGGCTTTGGCGCTCGGTGTCATACTCGAGACAAATGGCACAACAGCAACCGCCGCGCCCGCCGCGCCCATGCCCGTCGTCACGCCGGTCAGGAAACGTCTCCGTTCTCGATTGACTTGCTCGTCAGTCATTCTCTGTCCTCTTTTATCGGGCCGCATTCTTCACAGCCCCGACCATCATGCAATTGAATCGGGAAAAGCGCCGGCAAACAATCTTCACCGATGCGGAGCCAGCACTTTGCACGGCGGCAGATTATAGCAAAACATATTTTTGCGAAATCGCGTGTGACAGCCTGTTTGCAGAGTCCGGCAAACGGATGTTGCGCCGCGCAAGACAGGGCACGCGATTCGTGCAGCTTGTGCAATTCGCAGGCCGCCGCCGGAATCCAAAACGCAGCGCATTTCGCTTCGCAGCAGCTTGTTCCGTTTGCACCGGCACACATCAATCGCAGTGGCAATCGTGCCGGGTCACAGAAGACGATCCGCTGCCAGTCAGTCTTGCGGAAAGGTGCGGTACTTTTTTTCAAGCGCAGCGCTGAGACCCGTCATGATTTTTCGCTCCGGCCAGCTCGCGCAAGTGAGCAGACGATGCAGCTGCGGATCGACTGCAGCATTTTCGAGTTCATTCAGCATCGTTGCGACGGCATCGATTACATTGACATCCACCGCCATGCCATCACTGAGGCCAGCAAACGCTGTGGCCAGCAGTACCACTGTATCGCAGCGCAGCTGCGCGGCCGCAAGCTGTATTTCGGCTTGCAATCGGCGCTTGAGAAACTGCGGCTCTTGCAGCTGTGCCGGAGTCAGCCCATCAATGCAGTGGACGCCGGCGAACTTGTGCGCAGCAATACAGGTTCTGGCCAATTTTGAATAAAGCGGCGCAGTTCGCGATGCAAAAGAGATGATGCCAATCGAGTCACCGGTCGCGGCAGCGGCGCGCAGTGACGATTCTGCCATGCCCGAAACGGGCGCCGAGACCACCTCGCGCAACCCCGCAAGCCCCGTGTCGAACGAGACTGCCAGCGCGATGCCATCAACGTTTTGGCCATGTTCGGCGGCCAAATCCAATGCACTGTAGGCGCCGATGATGATGTCCGCTTCACTGTTGATGATCGGTGCGCCGAATTGTCCGGTCACGCCTTGGATTTCAGTACTCGGGCGAGCCGCCGCCTTGGCCGCAGCCAAGGCGCGATGCGTGACGAACTCACTGGTATTGGGATTAATCAGCAATATCCGCATGGCGGTACCTTTGTGCTCGATGGATGGGGATCCTGAAGCGGCATCAACAATTCAGGCCCTCAGGCTGGCCTGGCCCGAACATCACGCCGGCGGCGGTATTGGCCTTGGGCAATTGACTGAATCCGCGCGCGGATGTGAACTGAGCAAGCAGACTGATCGGCCCAAGTCGGCTTGCAGATTGTTTGCCAATGCCGGACAGCATCGCTGCCGACAACGCCAGAGGGTTCATTTTTGAGCCTGATGGCGCCAGCTCGACCCCATCCATCTGCGCGAAAAGAAGTATAAAGGATATCGCTCAGCCATGCGGATGCGCACACAGGCCTGATATTTGCGGCGCATCAAGTCACCGCAGATTGACTGAGGCCGCGATCGTCACAAGCACAATTCGAAATCGAAACAAATTCCACTGAGACACAATGCGCCCGTGCACAACCGGACTGTGGAAAATTTGGAATCGGCGCTTTGCAGCGCTGTCGCGTCCACGCACACTGCCACACGCGTAACATCGCCGCTTTTTACGGATCAAACTGCTGATGAAGTCACGAGTACTCGATATCCTGAATTTCCGGAAATTGTGCCTGGCGACAGCCGTTTCCTGCGCACTGCTGATCGCAGCGGCCTATTACATGGAATATGCTCTTTTTCTAGAGCCTTGTCCGCTCTGTATGGTTCAGCGCGTCCTCGTACTGATTGTCGGGCTTGTCTGCCTGGCCGCAGCGGCGCACTTTCCGCAGCGGCGCGGCCGCATCATCTACGCTACCTGCGTAGCATTTTTTGCTGCCTTGGGCATGGCCGCCGCCGGCCGCCATGTGTGGCTGCAGAATCTGCCGCAAGATCGGATTCCAGAATGTTTCCCCGGCATTGGGTTCATCGTATCCAATCATCCATTCATGGAGTCTATGCGCATCATTTTCGGAGGCACTGGCGAGTGCGCTGAAACACTGTGGACTTTCCTCGGCATCAGTATTCCCGGCTGGACGCTCATTGCTTTCATCGTCTTTTGCGGAACTGCCCTGGCGATGATTTACGGCGCGCAGCGCACGGCCACGGAAACTGCCGGCACAGCGGCTGGCTAGCGCGATGCAGCTGCGGTCGCCTGCGGAGGCAATTGTCTACCGGCTGCTTTTTGACACCGGCCACAGCTCGGCCAATTGCGGTCGGGACTTTGCAAATTTGGCCAACCTGGAACGCCGCGGTGATGACGTATGCGGGGATGCAACAGCCTTGTCAAACAGCGCCCAAAACACCCTGCCCTCCCAAGCTCCGCGCTGCGCCGGGTCGCAATACTTCAATTGATCAATGCGCCGCAGCTCAGCCGCGAGCCGCGCATCGCCGATACGGTTTCCGAGTTCGAACAGATTGCCTGGCGGCTGCGGCCACCGCTGGGCGCTCCATGCCAAGAGCGCCTGGCCTGCCGCAGCCGCATCATTTCGCTGGCAGGCATTCTTGAGCTGGCGCCGCAAGCGCCGAAGAGATGCTTCAGTCTGCACATCGAATTGCGCGCCGGCCGCAGCGGTACCCGACTTGCGTGCTCGGCGCGCATGAAAATACCACGATAACGCCGTAATGAGCCACGCCAGCACCGCGCCCGCCGCAATGAGCCAGCCAAAGCGTGGCGCAGAAGCATCTGCGCCCAGCCATGGCAAAGCGCGTTCAGCCGCATCACCGCGGCGCTGTAAATCGCCCAGAACGGTCTCCGCCGCGGCACCCGCGCCGGAGATGGCAGGCAACATTGCTATTTTCTCCCGGTCTTCGTCGACATCCCACCAGACAATCTTGAAAGCCGGCACATTGACCACACCGCTGCCGCTGGGGATAATCGCAAAATCCTCACCGCGCTCGCTGACCACTGCACCATCCAGCACTCGGTCCTTGAATTCCGGGTTTGAACTGTAAATGCGCACCGAATCGTGTGCCTGATACGATATCGCAGGCAGCTGCGCCGACCGCAAGCCCTGTGCGACAACGGTCACCCGACGCTGTTCTGGCCTGCCGGATTCAAAATCGGGCAGCGCATCGCCCCATGAGTCTATTATCTGGATATCGGATGCCGGCAGCCAGGTTGTTCCCGAAAAGGATGCAGGCTTGGGACGAACGACAATGCGCTGGGGCGCGGAACTGATGCGCAAATGCGAGTTGATGCCCTGCAAGCTGTGATTGCTGGCCTGCGAGACAATGCCGTTGAAATCAATCGACGGTATTTCGAACTCGCCGCTTTGCTCAGGAAAAATCACGTAACGGATTTCAGTTACGGTGTAGCGTTTGCCGGACTGCTCAGCCGCATAGCGCCGCGGGCTGCCGAGCTCTTCGATCTCGCCGAATGTGATGCGCGGCTCGACTACTGCGCCGCGGAGAATCTCAATCGCGTAATACAATCGCAGCACCAGCGTAACTTGCGACTGCACGTAGGGCTTTTCTGGAATCACCTGCAGATCCAAAAAAACATCTGCATCGGTTGACGGAATATTGGGCTGATACTGCGCCACCTCAATCATCAGCGGATCCGTCTGCAAGCCGCCCAATCCAATCGGTGGAATCTGCAGCGTTCCAGTGCGCCGCGGCCGAATCTCAATTGTCCACTGCTGATGCACTTCGGTGCGGCCGTTCTCAACCCGCATATTGGTCTGCGATGATTGGCCTGTGATTTCAAAATCGAGTTCCAGCGCTTCCAGCTGCGGGCTGTATCCCAGCAGCGACGGGCCCGCGGCTGTCACCACCAGTTTGGCGGTCTCATCCGAGTAGATTTTCGTTCGGTCGATGGTGACACTGAGATTATCCTGTGCGCAGGCAACGGACCATAGCAGACAGGCCGCCAGTGCCAGGGCAGCATCGACAAGCATCCGCGGGCGTCGACACATTATCTGCCGAACTACCATGGCTGCGACTCGCGCACCTGCGACTCGCGGCTGTGGCTGTCGTAGTAGAACTTGCGCCGCAAAAGTCCGCCGGGGTCCGCCTTGACTTGACGCAGCAGCTGATCGACCGCTTGCAGCTGCTCTTCGCGCATAACAGCGGACGGCTCGCGGTTCTGCAGCGCTGTGCGCGGCGCCTCTGGCTCGCTGCGGGCATCGGTTTCGTCACTGCTGCCGAGCGGCGGCTGACTGCCCGGCTCATTTGCCTGACTCAAATGCTCATTGTCTTGGCGCTGTGCGCCGCCCGCGTCTTCTTGCGGAATCGCCTCAGCGCCGCTCTCGCCGGCATTCGCCGGCACTACATCATCGCGCTGTGCCGGCTGCGGATCACTTTGGCCCTGACGCTGCTGGTCAAGCAGCTGCTGGACCAAATCCAGATTGAACTTCGCATCTTCAAATTCGGCATCGAATGCCAGCGCCTGGCGATACTGCTCGATCGCGGCGGGCAGATTGCCCGCCCATGCCAGTGCGTTGCCATGGTTGTAGTGACCGACTGCATCAGCAGATTTGGAAAATTCTTGTGCTGCATGATCATAATCTGCCTGCCGGTAACGCGCAATCCCATGCCAGCTCGGATAGGCCTGAATGCTAGGATTCTCGTACTCGCCGGCCAGAACGGCGGCCGCGGCGCGCTGATCCGGACGCTGCCAAAGATCGCGCCATTCCAGGGCCATCGCGGCATCCGGTCCGGCAATGCACATCCACGCGAGCGCCACCAGCCAGCCGCGGCGAAACAGCAATGCGGCCAGCGGCAGCAGTGCCAGTGCCAGCCAGGCGCCACGGTCACGCCACTGCACCGTTTCCAGCCGCTCCGAATCAAGCGATGACAGCACAGAATCGGCATCGCCGGCGAGCGCCTGCAGGTCTGCATGCTCACCGGAAATCAGCTGGTAGCGACCGCCGCCAGCCTGTGCCAGCTCGCGCAAGCTACCATGATCCACGCGCGCAATGATGAGCTCATCCGCGGCGTCGCGAAGATAGTCGCCGCTGGCAAACTGAACCGGTGCGCCGACAGAACTGCCAACACCGATCACCGACAAGCGATAGCCCGCGGCGCGCAGCTCCCGCGCAGCGCCGTACGCTGCGCGATCAATGCCGTCGGTGAGAAGGATTACCGTTCCGGATTGATATCCGGAACCCTGCAGCAGATCACCGGCGCGCCGGAGCCCTTCACTGGCATTGCTTCCCTGCAGCGGCATAATGTCGGTGCGCAAAAATTGGATCAGGTGAATCACCGTCGCAACATCGTCTGAGACCGGCGTGACATCATGCGCATCGCCGGCAAACGCAACCAGCCCAATAGCGCGGCCTGCCATCGATTCGACAAGTTCCAAGGCCTTGTAACGCGCCCGTTCGATCCGTGACGGCAACACATCGGTTGCATTCATGGACCGGGACAGATCAAAAACGACAATGGTTGCAGCAACGCTTTGGTAGAGCTGGATTTTCTCTCGATCCCAGGCGGGCCCGCTCAAGGCCAAAACGGCCAGCGTCCAGCCTCCGACGATGAAAACCCAGGTCAGCAGTGAACGGGAACGTCCGGCTCCGACGAGCAAAGCGGGCAGCAGGCGCGCATCGCAAACCCGGAGCCAGTTATCTGTCGGACTGCGCGTGATCCAATAGGCCAGCAGCGCGCCGCATGGCAGCAACAGCAGCCACCAAGGCCGAAGAAAAATCAGTTCACTGAACATCCGGAACTCGTCTCTTGCCGATTTTGCTACGCCATTGCAGCGGCAGTCCGCTGCCTGCGAGGATCAGCGCGGCAAACAGGGTCATGGCCAAGCCAAGCAGCCATGGATAAAGCTCATGCGCTCGGGTGAACGTGCGCTGATCCGCCTCAAGCGGCTCAAAAGCGTCAATTTCCTGATAAATCTGCTCCAGCTGCTGCGAATTGGACGCATGAAAATAACGCCCGCCGGTTGCCTCGGCGATGCGAATGAATTCATGGGTCGGACTGCCAGCGTTTTGTCTGGCCAGATCCGGACCAATGCCAACGGCAAAAATCCGAACACCATACTCAGTCGCAATTGCGGCGGCTTTGGCGGGCGTCAATGCACCTGCAGAATTCTCGCCGTCGGTCAGCAGAATCAAAATTCGATTTTCGGCGGGACGGTCGCGCAAGACTTTAACTGCCAGCGCAATCGCATCACCGATGGCTGTGCGCTTGCCGGCGAAACCCACCCGCGCCTGCGCAAGGAAGTCGGCAACGGTCTTGACATCAAAGGTCAGCGGCGCATACAGATACGGCTGACTGCCGAACAGAATCAGGCCGACCCGGTCGCCGACTCGGCGCCTGATGAAGTCGCTGGCGACAGCCTGCACCACGGCAAAGCGGGTGCTCCGGGCATCTGCAAAATCGACCGTTTCCATACTGCCGGAAATATCCAGCGCAATCAGCAGATCCCGGCCGGTGACCGGTATCTTCACGGACTGCTCAATCCAAAGCGGACGGGCACACGCCGTGACCAGCACCACCCACATCAAGGCGCCCCAGACCAGAGCCCTGCTGGAGGAGGCCGATTGCATCGCCTGCCTGACTGCCAGCTCGTGCAGAAATGGAATCCGCGGCGATGCGCTTCGCGATGGCGCGCTGGGAATCCATTTGCGGACTGCAACGGGCACTGGCAGCAGCAGAAAACACCACCACCACGCAAACTGAATCATGTTGCCTGGTTCCTCATCACGGTTTCAATCCAGTCACGGCACAATTGCACCAGGGCATCGATATCGACTTGCGGCTGCGGGGCATAAGGCGCCTCTGCCAGTGACTTGCCGATGCCTTGCGTGAACTGGTCAGTCCGGCCGCTGCGGTCAAGAAACACCAGCCAGTCATCCTGCGTCAGGGCAGCGACTTGCGATCGAGGGAATGCTGTCAGCGCGACTTTTCGCATCAGCACCGACAATTCGCGAACGGCTTCTGCGGGCGCCTGATTCGAAATCTGATCCACTTGCGCGGCAACGGCATTGCGCAGCCGGCTTTTCGATTTTCTGCGCACCAGCCAGATTCCCGCGACCGCCAAGCCCGACAGCAGCAGGGCCGACAGCCACCAGCCGACAGCCGGCGGCCAAAATGACGGGGTGGCAGGCAAAATAACATCCCGCAAACCGGAAAGCGCCTCGACGCGGTTCATCACCGCAATCCCAGGCGCTGGGCGCCCAAGCGAATGGGCCATCGCTGCACCTGTGAACCGCGGTGAAACGCCCGATACAAGGCGCCCGCTACACTGTCGCCGCAGTCAAGCTCCAAGACTGGAACATTGAGCCGCTTCAGGGTGCGCTCAATAGTTTCCCGGCGATCGTCAAGCAGCCGCTGCAATTCACGAATCCGCCGTTTCGAGGTGAGGCGCAAAGTTGTAAATTTCACCCCGTCGGTTATCGGATAATGCCCCGCCGGCAGCGCCTGTCGCTCAAGCGGATCAAGAATCCAGCACACCATTACCAAGCGGCACTGATTCAGATACTCAAGACCACGCACAACATCCGCCGGCAAGTCAGACATATCGCTCATCATGAGAGTCAAGTCGCCGGGGCGAATTTGCTTGACGCATCCGGAAAAATCAGCTGCAGCTTGCGTTTTATCAGGCTTCGGCATGTGCGTTGTGGCCGCACTCAGCCGCTTGAGATGCCGCAGGAGAGCCCCTTTTGAAGCGGCTGGCGGCAGCTTGACCAGCCCGTGATCGGCCAGCACAATCAAACTGACCGGATCGCCATGCAGATGCGCGGCCCATGCGGCCAGCGCCGCCGCTTGCGCGGCGACGACGGATTTGAATGCTTTGCGGGTGCCGAAGCGCATGCATGTGCGCATATCTGTGACCAGGTGTACCTGGCGCCGGCGATCCTCGCGAAAAACCTTGGTATAGGCCGTCCCAGTACGGGCGGTTACGCGCCAGTCGATCATTCGAGCATCGTCACCCGCCTCGTATCTGCGTGATTCCGCGTATTCCATGCCGCGCCCGAGGATTATTGAGCAGTGGCCCGATGCCTGCAGCTGCGAGCGATGCACCGGCAGGCTCAGGCCGTGTGCTTGGGCGCTCAGCGCAATCAGTTCCTGCGGACTAACGCGGCTGCCTTCTGCCATAGCCAAGCATGATTCAGGGTACTGCAACCACCGAAATCAACCGCCCGATGATATCGTCCACATCGATGTTCTGAGCTTCGGCCTCATACGTCAGCACCAGTCGATGGCGCAGCACATCGAGCGCAACATCTTGAACATCAGCCGGCGAAACATAATCGCGCTGCGCCAGCCAGGCCCGTGCGCGCGAACAGATGTCAAGCGCAATGGTGCCCCTGGGACTGGCACCGATCTCAATAAGCTGTGCCAAGTCCGCACTGTATTTGGCGCTGTGGCGCGTCGCATCAATCAGTTCAACAATGTATTGCTCGACCGTCGCTTCCATGTGCATCGCATAGATCGCATCGCGCGCGGCGCGGATATGCTGATGGGCGATCGGGGCAAATGGAGTTTGCGTCTTGCGAACAGATGAAACGGATTCAGCTCTTGATATTTTGAGAATTTCGTGCTCCTGCGCCTTATCCGGATAGGCCACCCGCACCTGCATGAGAAAACGGTCGCGCTGCGCTTCAGGCAGCGCATAAGTGCCCTCATGCTCAATTGGATTCTGCGTCGCCATCACCATAAACAGCTCCGGCAGTCGATAAGTCTTGTTGCCCACTGTGACCTGACGCTCTTCCATCGCTTCAAGCAAGGCGGACTGGACTTTGGCCGGCGCACGATTGATCTCATCCGCCAAAATGATTTCGTGAAACAAAGGACCTTGGCGAAACTCAAAACTCGCCGTTTCAGGCCGATACACATCGGTTCCAGTCAAATCGGCAGGCAGCAGATCCGGGGTGAACTGGATCCGGTGAAACTCGCCGTCGATCAATTTCGACAGTTCCTTTACCGAACGCGTCTTGGCCAAGCCCGGAACACCTTCGAGCAGCAGATGCCCGCCGCAGACCAAAGATATCAGCAAGCGCTCAATCAGCACTTGCTGACCGACAATTGTCTGCGCCAGCGCCTGCGGGATCTGGCGAATATCCGAGATGCCGCCAGCTTCGGCGGGGACTTCGCGCCCGTAGTGTGGGACATTTGGCATGGCCAGTGGCCGCAGCGCAGCAATCAAGCCAGATGCTGGCGAAAAAACGCCAGCGTGCGATCCCAGGCAAGCCTGGCATCTTCTGCATCATGCCGGGCGGTCGTGGGATTGGCAAAGCCATGATCGGCTTCGTACCAGAAATTGGAATAAGCTTTGGCGGCCGCATCCATGGATTGCTCAAAACCTGCGACCATATCGGTGTTGATAAATTGGTCTTGGGTTGCGAAATGTCCCATTACCGGGCCCTTGAGACTGGCGAGCTCATCGGGGCTTTTTGTACAGCGCCCGTAGTAGATGACCGTTGCATCCACTGGCGTTGCGATCGAGGCATTGAGTGACCATCCGCCGCCGAAACACCAGCCGACGGTACCGACCTTGCCATTGCCTTTGGGGTGGTTTTTGAGCAGATCGATCCAGGCGACAAGCGTTTCAGTGGCGACATCGGGCTGGACACGCCCCATCAGTTCCCGGGCCTGGCTCGGATTGCTGGCAGTCTCGCCGGCATAGAGATCCACGGCGAGCGCCAAGAATCCAGCCTCGGCGAACCTCGGTACCACACTGCGAATCTGCTCATTGAGCCCCCACCATTCATGAATCAGAAGCACGGCGCCCGCCGGAGTGGATTCAGGTTCTGCCAAATAGCCGGAAACAGAACCTGCATCGGATACCCACAGATCGACTGAGACATTGTTTGCATTCGCCGCAACTGCGCTTGTGGCTGAGGCACCGGCGGCCGCAACCGCTATCGGAACAGAGCCAATCAGTCTAAGGGTTTGTCTTCGGTCAACCATGTTCTAGAACCTCGCGGATTTTGCAATGTGACAGTCTCTTCCCACAACGGGATTGAATTCAGCTCGTTATTTTATCAAGACGCACCGCGATGTGTTGAGGGCACATCGCGCCGCAATCATCCATTCACAACTTCAAAAGCCGCATGCGTTTCCATGCATGCACGTACCTGCACATTGCTATACTGAGCACCGTCAGCGGCCGGCTTCCGGAAACACATATTCTGAATTTTCGAGCGCGTCGATTCACAGTTTCTGGGAAGGGACAGGATATGACTCAAATGGATGGTCTTCACGACCGCCGGCCATTAATGCCAATAAAGTCGACGGCGGCAGCTGCGCACTCGGTGACCGCAATCTATCTTAGCGCATTCGATCGCCAGAGGCAAAGCCGCTCAAACTGCACCCGTCGAAAACGCAACCTGAGCTGAAAGCTGCAGTTTTTTTTTGGCTCGTGCGCGGCGGCACAGCGATGCGGAGCAAAACGCAAGCCAGCGCCGGAATCGCGCCCGAGGCGGCATGAAAGGATTGGATGAATAACAAAATCAACACAGGCGCTGAATTGCTGGTTCAGTCATTGCAAGCCCTGGGCGCAACAAAGTGCTTCGGCGTACCCGGCGAAAGCTACCTCTCGATCCTGGATGCGCTGCACGACACACAGGGTGAACTTGACTTCATCGGCTGCCGCAACGAGGGCGGCAGCGCATTCATGGCGACGGCCTACGGAAAACTGACACGGACGCCCGGAATCTGCTTCGTTACCCGCGGGCCCGGCGCCGCCAATGCATCGATCGGCATCCATACTGCCATGCAAGACAGCGTTCCGATGCTGCTGTTTATCGGCCAAGTGGACCGGCATGTCAAAGATCGAGAGGCATTCCAAGAAGTTGACTACCGCGCTTGCTTCGGACCGCTCGCGAAATGGGTGACTGAAATTGCTGATGCAGACAGAATCCCCGAAATACTCAGCCGCGCATGGACCACAGCGATGAGCGGCCGACCCGGCCCGGTGGTCATTGCATTGCCAGAAGATATGCTGACTGCGCCCGTCAATGCTGGCAAGCTATCGGGGCCGGTGCAGCTTTGGGAAGCCGCGCCGCACCCGGAGGCCGTCGATCAGCTTTGCGGCATGCTGAACCGTGCCGAGCGGCCGCTCATCATTGCCGGCGGCGGCGGATGGTCGCCAAGCGGCCAATCGGACCTGCAGAAATTCGCACAGGTGCATGATATTCCAGTGCTGGCTGCATTTCGCTTTCAGGATCTATTCGACAATCACAGCCGCTGCTATAGCGGTGACCTGGGCATTGGCATGACCGAATCCACCAAACAGCTGGTGCGCTCGTGCGACCTGATTTTGGCGCTGAATATACGATTCGGCGAAATGACGACCGACAACTATTCTCTTTTGCGTCCACCGCTGGCCAAGCAGCGGATTGCGCACGTCCACACCTCAGCGCGTGAAATCGGGAAAATCTATATCCCAGCACTTGGCATTCACAGCGGCCCCAACACATTTGCGGCGACTATGTCGAACCGTGAACTGGGTCGAAGCTGGGAGACCTGGTGCAAGCAGGCACGGCAAGTCTATGAGCAATCTTACGATCTGCCGCCGCAGCCGGGAAACGTGGACATGCGAGTCATCATGGAACACCTTCGCGAGCGTCTTCCCGACGACGCAGTTCTGACCAACGGGGCTGGCAATTTCACCATTTGGCCGAATAAGTTCTTCAAATTCGGTCCTCGGCAGCGACTGCTGGCACCGCAGTCGGGCGCCATGGGTTTCGGATTGCCAGCGGCAATCGCAGCAAAAATTGCGGAGCCCGACCGAGTCGTCGTGTGTTTTGCCGGAGACGGCGACTTTCAGATGAACTGCCAAGAACTTGGAACTGCAATGCAGCACCAGGCGCAACCCATCATACTGATTTTGAATAACGGTCTTTACGGTACGATCCGCATGCACCAGGAGCACCAGTATCCAGCGCGCCAGTCTGGCACCGCCTTGAGCAATCCCAATTTTTGCACACTGGCACAGGCTTATGGATTTTACACTGCGAAAATCACCGCAACCGAGGCGTTTGCAGAGGCGTTTGAATGTGCGCTGCAGTCAAAACAAGGCGCCGTTCTGGACCTGACCCTCGATCCGCAGGCACTGACACCGCGACAGACGCTGCAACAGATAAGGGACACCGCCCGGGCATCGTGAAAGGTGCAGTCGCAACAGGACACGCAACAGCATATTCGCAACCCCTAGCTAACAGGGCTGAATCGCAAGACTCCTCGGAGCAGGACGGTTTGAGAGCAGATTTCATTTCCAGAAGAAATGCCTTTTGACAGTTTGAAATGCCTTATTCTGTTGCGCTGTGACTATTTGACAGCTTTGCCCTGGGCAATTTCATCACTACGCCCCCCGGATAAACACAGCGCCGTGTTTTTTATTCTGTTCGCTGCTGCTGGAAAATGAAAATTTCTCTCATCATGATGAATCAGCGCTATGGCGGAATCCAGAATGCTTTCGTTGTCCACGCGATCGAAATGTCCCGCCGCGATATTCCTATTCAGTGCATTTATCGACAAGGCTCTGTCGTCGATACGGAAGTGCTGAAGAACAGTACACTCATCGGTCGCAAGAATTAAAAATCGATTCGGTTTTGCAGATCCGATTGCGATCAGACGCATCAGCCGATGCCTGCGCGAGTTTTCGCCGATGCGAGACATGCCTATGTCCTCTCTTTCGGCGCTATGGCAACTGCCGAATATCCCAAGAATTTGATCTACCCCCCCCCGTTCAGCGAGGTGGTACCGCTGTTTTGTCGCGTGCAGCCCATCAAGCATCTGTTCGTGGCCGGTCGAATGGTTCGCAAGAAAGGCTTCGAGGATTTGCTCAATGCCATGCACCAAGTGCGCCGCACTTGGCCGCAAATTCATTTGCAGATTGCCGGCGATGGGCCTGAACCGCACCGTTTGACTGAAAGTGCGCCGCGCATTGGGCATTGAGCACTGCGTTGAGTTCCTCGGCTATCGAGAAGATGTACCCGATCTCATCAAGCAATCCGATATGCTGATTGTGCCGTCAGTGAATGAGCCCTTTGGCATTATTTTGCTCGAATGCATGGCGACTGGCACACCGATTGTAACAACCCGCAGTCATGGCGCCTTGGAGACTCTTGGTTTCAGTACGGCAAAATTCGCAGACATTGCATGCCCGGCATCTTTGGCAAGCGCTATCATCGAAGCCATCGATAACCCGGAACAGACTTTCCAGCGAACTGACAATGCGCTCGCCAAATTCAGGCGACATTACACGCCGGACACAGTCATTCCAAAGCTTCTGACAGTTCTGCAGCGACTGAATTGATCAGCAGAATCGCTCAAATCCGCGGGTATAATCAGTTTCTGAGTCAAGCATCGCTTGATGCCTCAGACGCCTGCAATGGCTTGTATCTTGACCTGCTTCGTTACTGAAACCGCAAAAGACCAGAACTTTCCCATTGGATGCGAGCCGCGAGAAACAAATTATTTTCAACCGAGGATGCGCGCCGACTGGCGAAACGGCGATTGCCGCGACTGGTGTTCGACTTCGTCGAAGGCGCCGCCGGACGAGAGGTCGGGTCGCAGCGCAATGAGGCCCGGTTTGATGATCTCTGCCTGCAGCCGCGGGTTATGGAGAATGTTGCATCCCGAAATCTGTCGGCAGCACTTTGGGGACAGAAATTCGACCTCCCCATTGGCATTGCGCCGATGGGAATGTGCAATCTCATCTGTCCAAACGCAGATCGAATCCTAGCCAAGACAGCAGCTCAGCTCAATCTGCCTGTCTGTGTCTCTTGTGCGGCATCAAGCACACTGGAGCAGATGCAAGAATGGGCCGGCGGACGCGCCTGGTTCCAGCTGTACTACACAACATCCGAAGAGACTTCCCTGAACGCCGTGAGACGAGCAAGGGAAGCCGGGTATGACACCTTGATGCTGACTGTCGACGTTCCACAGGTGTCACGGCGAATTCGCGACCTGCGCAATGGATTCAATGTGCCCTTTCAACTCACAGCAACATCCATCCTTGATTTTGCCCTGCATCCCCGCTGGTCGCTGTCGACTCTTGCGGCCGGTATTCCCTCGCCGAAAAATTTCAGCAGGCAAGACCGCTTTGTGCGCGGCGCCAGTCGAGTGGGGGCAGACTGGAACTTCCTGGCGAAGCTGCGGAAAACTTGGGAAGGCAACCTCATTGTGAAAGGCATCACCAGCGCACAGGACGCGATATGGGTCCGCGACACCGGTGCGGACGCAATCTATGTCTCAAATCACGGCGGGCGGCAGCTGGACAGTGTTCCGGCAGCGATTGATCTTATGCCGCGAATACGCGCCGCTGTGGGTCCGGACCTGCCGCTGCTGTTCGACAGCGGCATCCGAAATGGCGAGGACGTTGTCAAGGCACTCGCGCTCGGCGCCAACTTCGTCATGCTTGGGCGACCGATACTGTTTGCCTTGGGCGCCGGTGGCGAAAACGGCCTGACGAGGCTTCTGGACTGCTTTGCGCAGGATATTGATGCGGCCATCGCGCAGCTCGGTGTCAGCTCGGTCGCCGATGTCGGGCAAGGGGTTCTGTCGGCGAGGGTCAGCGAGGCTCGCGTCCAAGGATCAAGCCGGCCGCAGTCCGTTAAAATTGCTGCACAAAACTGAAAGTAATCGCTCGCAATATGAGTCAGAACAATCGAATCCGCGGCGGCGCCTTGCTGGCCCGCGCACTCAAAGACAAGGGTGTGGATCGTGTTTTCACCCTGGCCGGCGGTTTTTGCAATCCGGCTCTCGAAGGGTTCATGGCGTGTCAGATTCCGGTAATCAACTGTCCGCATGAGCAGGTCGCTGGCCACCTGGCGGACGGCTATGCGCGAATCACCCGCAAGCCTTCTGTCTGCCTGATCGGCCCCGAGGGCTTCGCCAATGCGGTGCCTGCGATGCTTGAAGCCAGCGGAGAGCGATCACCCGTAATCTTTGTCACCGGCTCTTCGACACTCAAGCGTCAAGGCGCAGGCGGATTCAAAGAGATCGACGATGTCGCAGTTGCTGCACCTCTGGTGAAATATTCGGTGCAGGTCACAGATGGAGAGCGCATCCGTGAATTCGTGAATCGAGCATGGCAGGCCGCAACCGCCGGTTATCCGGGACCGGTTCATATCAGCTTGCCAGTCGACATCATGTTTTCGTCTTTCGATGCGGATGCCGGACGCAACGAGCGGCCCTGGATGTGCGGTGCGCGTCCGGTTCCGCGAGCTTGGCCCGATCCCTCGGAACTGTCTCGAATACTTGACCTCATCGGCAAGGCAGAGCGCCCAATTCTAATTGGCGGACACGGAATCTGGTGGTCAGGCGCTGAAAGCAAACTTGAAACTGCAGGCCGAACCTTGCGCATGCCGATCTTCAATGTGCCTTACCATACCAAACTGCTCGGCGAGGATTGCGAAGCGTATATGGGGCTTGCCGATTTCCACCAGTATCACCCCTCGAAAGCAGCCATCCATGAGGCCGATGTCGTACTGATGGTCGGCGGCCGACTCGACAACCAGATGAACTTTGGCAATCCGCCTTTTTTCCGCAAAGAAACGACCCTGGTCTGCATCAACGGCTCAGCCGAGGAGCTTGACCACAACTACGCTGCCGATGCGCTGCTGCTGGCTGACCCTGGCGCATTTCTGGAGGCGATCTGCGACCTCAGACCGACCTGGGACACCTGGTTTGAGCTGCAGCGCGCTCGACGCAGCGCATGGGTTACCGAGTGGGAAGCCGCTATCGCCGCGCAGACCGCACAAGACGAGGCGGCGGGCGGCAAAATGCATCCGCTGCAGCTGAGCCTCGATGTGCAGGCCGAAATGAATCGTGATGACTGGCTGGTGTTCGATGGCGGCAATACGCACTTTTGGAGCGAAATTGGTGTGAATATGGCCGGCTGGCGCGGGCAGCAACTGGGCGGAATCATGCACCCGGGCAACTATTCGCTGCTGGGCATCGGCGTCAGTTTCGGCATTGCAGCCAAAGCAACGCACCCGAACAGCAGCATTGTGGTGATCTCGGGCGATGGCGCCTTTCTGTCGGGAGGACTGTCCATTGAAGCTGCGTTTCAGGAAAACCTGCCCATCACCGTGGTCATTGACAACAACGGCGGTCTCGACTGCATCAGTCAGCAGCAGGAGCGGTTATTCGCCGATGGCAGTCACTTTGCCACAGACTTTCGCGATATCCCGTTTCATACGATGTTTGAGGGCCTTGGCGGACATGGCGAGCTGGTGAATACGCGCACCGAGCTGCGTCCCGCCCTGAAGAGAGCGATGGCATCGGGCAAAACCGCCTGCGTGAATGTCAAGTGCCGCGGCGTCATATCGCCCATCGTCGCAGCCACATCCGACAAGCGCGACAAAGCTTCAATCGAATAATGGCGACGGTTTCCTCGCACACACTCAACAGTGTCGATGGCAGTCACGCGGGCGGCATCGGGGTGCGATTGGTCAATCTGTCGACAGGCAGTATCGCATTCGACACGAAGACCGATCGCGGCGGACGCCTGTCTCAAGAAGTGGCTGCGCCAGATCCAGACGCTCATTATGAACTGATCTTTCAAACCGGTGCGTATTGGCAACGCCTTGTTGCGGACACAAGCGCTGCCCGCATTATTGATGAGGTGGCCGTGCGATTCACAATGCCGCAACCCGATGGATGCTATCACATGCCTTTGATTCTCTCGCCTCACGGCTACTCGCTCTGGTGTTCCGCCGCTGATGGATAGGCGCAAGGACAAAGGCCTGAAATTTTCTCGCCGCTTGCGGCGCACGCCGTACACCGCTTCGGCTGAATCTGCCGGTGTCACCCGCTTTTCGGTGGTCAACCATATGCTCTTGCCGACGGGATACGGCCGTTCAATCGAAGAGGATTACTGGCACCTTCTTGAGCATGTGCAGATCTGGGATGTCGGCTGTCAGCGCCAGGTTCAAATCTCGGGCCGGGATGCGGCGCGACTGGTCCAGTGCATGACTCCGCGCAATATTGCAGGCACCAAGACCGGCGACTGCCTCTACCTGCCGATTACAGACGACGAGGGCAGCTTGATCAATGATCCAGTTCTGCTCAAACTGGCAGACGATCGGTTCTGGCTGTCGGTGGCAGACTCCGACTTGCTTCTTTTTGCCAAGGGACTTGCGATCGGACGTCAATTTGAGGTCACAGTCGACGAGCCGGATGTCTCCCCGCTGGCAGTACAGGGACCGAAAGCGGAAGCCTTGCTTTGTGACCTGTTCGGTGATCATGTCCGTGACATCCAGTTTTTCAAGTTCGGCTGGGTCAGCTTTGCCGGTACCCGACAGCTGATTTCGCGAACGGGATATTCCCGACAGGACGGATTCGAGATTTTCCTTAAAGGCAGGCATTTGGGCTCAACGCTCTGGAATGCCATCTGGCAAGCCGGTGAACCCTATCGGATTCGGGCCGGATATCCCAATCTGATTGACCGCATTGAGGGTGGACTTTTGTCTTACGGCAACGAAATGACCCGTGCGCAGAATCCTTTCGAAGCTGGGTTCGGGAAATTCTGCAACTTCAATGAAGCGGCCGAATATATCGGCCGCGATGCCTTACAGACTTTGCTTAAAAACGGTCCAGCGCGTCAGATCCGCGGCATCCTTTTTGACGGTGGTCCCTGTCCTGCCTGCACGGAGCCCTGGCCAGTCATGGCGGGCAACCAGCAGCGCGCCGGGCAGGTCACAAGCGCCATCTGGTCACCGCGCTTGAGGCGCAATGTCGGACTGTCGCTGACCGAGCGGGAATTCTGGGATGCGGGGCAACCCGTCACTGTCCACTGTGAAGACGACATCACACGTGCTGGCGAGGTTTCGATGCTGCCGTTCGCTTGAGCGGCATCTCTTAGTAACAACAAAAGCGTATGTATCTGGGCGATGCTGCAAAATGACCGTCGTTTCTTCGACCGTTTATTATAGGGAACGAAAAACTTGGTTCGTCCGCGTCTAAGGTCCACTCTAAATCAACGCAAACTCAAATGATGCCGCTCACATCGCTTTTGTTTCTTGTACGAAAGTGTCCGCTGGCATCGCGCTGAAATCCAATATTTGAATTTCTGGCCTGGCAAGATACATTGCAATTGCGTCTGCTCAAGTTGCTTTGCGCCATGTTGGTTTTGTTCAGTCACCTTTGAGATTTCAGCATATTTCGACTGACAGAGCAGCGAATTGTGCTCACTATTGCAGCAGCCATTCGAAAAAACGGTCGGACAGCAATTGAATAACCCGCGCATATTTTCATGCATTCACACGATAAACGCCAATCTTAGGCTGAGATTGCAGAACTACCACTACATTCGGCAAAATCGGCTTCAGATCATGAAAGCGATTCGTCTTTGCGATCAAAATTACAACAGGAATCGGCTGGGTTTCAGCGTTTTGCTGATGCTCAAATCCTCGATCGACCGTAATAAAGGCACTAAATCCATGCTCGGCGGCAAGTTGCAACAACATACCGTTCTTCGTTCCGGCCCATCCCATTGACTGAACCGTATTGACCGAATATTCTTCAGGAAACAGAGTCGCTAATTGCCTCGGAATCGATTCGTCAAGCAAAACTTTAATATTCACTGCCGACCAATTCGGCTACTGCGGTTTGAAGCACTGCTACCGCTTGATCTCTTGACACAGAGGGAAAGTCATCCAAAAAATCATCTAATCGATCGCCCGCTTCCAAATGCTCAAGCAGAATACGTACCGGAACTCGTGTCCCCGCAAATACCGGGGTCCCTCCAAGAATCTCTGGATCTTTGCCAATCAGGGTTGGCGTGGCAGTGTCATTGCTCTTTTCTTCAACTGCCATTGCTTGCGTTCAATAGTGATTTCACAATTATTCAGGAAATATCGCTTCTCGGCATCTGCCATTGTATTTCACCGGCACGACAGATCAATGGATTTCTTAATCCGGCGAATCAATCATGACAAGTTCATTCTTCTCTTGTACGCCAATTGTGACAGTTCGGTCAGAATTTCTCGGTTATTTGCGATTTCATTAGGAGAAAGCTGAATTCGGTATGAACCGCTGCGCCGGTCATAACCCAACGTATCCAGACCTGTGCTGCTAATTTTCTGATCGATACCCTCATCCAAAGGTAATTTGATTTCGAAATTGATACGAGTTTTGTTTGGTTTAAATGCAACGAAATTGAATGGCTGACCTTCCTTCTCAATGCCGATATAAAACTTGTTGAAATTAAGGGTCAAATCATCGTCAAACTCTTTCAAACAATTCAAAATATCGTCAGCCAGACTAACTGTTTCTTTTGTTGCCCGAACCTCCCAGTAAGCTCTATCAGTGGGAGCAGTCAAAGCTTTTTCGTCTTCGTCTTCGAGACCGAAAGAAAGCTCATCCAATACCTTTGTGAAGACAACCGTCAAATGACTGCCTGCAGAAAACGCCTGCATTTGAATTGCAATCAAAGGAATCAATCCGTTGAACAACATTGAGAAATCGGCTAATAATATCTTCCGCGACAAGTACAGCACAATGTTCATATTGCGGGTAACGCTTTTTTTCAATGTCATAGCACTCAATCGTTCTAATGATGTGAGATTCGTCTGTTGGTCCAAGCTGAACTTCGACTTCATACCGCCGGTTTGATGTACGATCTTGAAGTAGCAAATCCAGTCGACCAGCGCGTGGCTAGCGCCGTTCCCGTTCCGTAAAATCGTTCATGCTATCGATTTGCTCTGGATGGGTATCGTGATAACGAGCGGTCGCGATAATCAACCGGTCCGCGGGGTCAGCATGAAAAGAACCGGGCAAGCGGACGCTGTCAACAGATATCCCAGGTAGAATCAGGGTTAAACGAATGCCAGGCAGAGCCAGCGAGGCACTCAGCCAAAATGCGACATCGTATGCCAATCGAAGTCTGCGTTTTTCAACAAGGAGCGCGATTTCCCAGGGCGTGATTGCTGAGCCAATTACGGGATCCTCATCTGCAAACCGGTCAATAGTTTCGCGCGTGATATTTCCAATCCGCACATCTCCCAATACGTTCCATACAAACACATGGGTGTCAAGGACCATCACCGAAGCACTTTCCATTCCGGCGAATCGGTTGCGGGCAAGAATGAGTCTTGGTATTCCACAACAGTGCCTTTCATCGCGCTAAAAATCGAGGCCGCATCACCAGAATGCTCGACTGGCGACAAAATCGCCACTGGAACGCCGTGCTTGGTAACTGTAATGGGCTGCCGGTCTTCAGTCATTCGGTCAATGATTTTCAAGCACCTCTTTTTGAACTCTGTTGCAGTAACGGTTTTCATACTGATCCCCGACAAAATATGTACATTTCAAATTTACATTTATATTGCATAACAAGACATCTGCGGCTCTTCAACAGACAGAATTGAGTCATGACCACATCTCGTCAACCGGCACAGCCCAAAGTTTATCTCCATATGGCAGCAATTGCCGACCGCGGTAGAGCACGATGCCGCAGGCAAAATCATCTCCCGTGTGCTTTTGGAGTTCCTTGAGTCCTTTGAAATCTGATTCAGTCACCGAATCTCGACTCTTGATCTCAACGCCGGCAAGTTTTCCATCTGACTGTTCTATCACTAAATCCACCTCCTTGGAGTCACTGGTTCTGAAATGATAGATTTGAACCGGAAGAACAGAAAAAGATATCTGCTTCAACAGCTCGCTGACCACAAAATTTTCAAATACCTGCCCAAATTTCTGCGGATCAAAGATTTCTGCCTTATCGATATCGATATTCTGAATGAAGCATAACAGCGAGGTGTCTATGAAATAACTCTTGGGAGATTTAACCAGGCGCTTGCTGATATTGCGAAACCAAGGTTTTAAGTCCACAGTCAGGTAAATCATCTGAAGCAGTGTACGGTATTTGTTCGTTGTCACTGCGTTCTGTCCGATCGAGCGGGCAATATCGGCCTCATTGACCAGCCCGCCTACTCTGGCAGCCATGACTGCAAGAAGGTTTGGCAAAATCGACAGTTTGGATAAATCTGCAATCTGCCGGACATCCCGCTGCAGCAGCGTGACAACATAAGAATCCAGCCATTGCCTGCGCTCACTTTCAACAAGCGTGGAAATCTGAGGAAACGTCGCATGCTTGATCATTTTCGAGACAGACCAGGTCTTCTCATTGAGCTGCGGACGAAAACGACCATTCATCAACCGATTCAAAAAGTCACCGTTGCCCGCGGCTATCTCCACCGCGGAAAGCGGATAGAGAGAAAGCACACGCATTCTTCCAACTAGCGCATCCGATAATTCAGGCAATGCCAAAATATTGGCAGAGCCAGTTAAAAGGTAGCGGCCGCTGGAGCTTGTTGGATCGTTTTTTCTGGCCTCATCAACAAGCATTTTCAGAACTCTAAACAGGCGAGGAACCATTTGAACCTCATCCAGTACCAGCCTGTTTGCAAATGTTCGAACGAAACTATCGGGATTCGCTTCAGCAGCTCTGAGGAGATTGAAGTCATCGAAGCTGACATAATCGGCTGACCAGGACGTTTCGGCGATATGCTGAGCCAGTGTGGATTTTCCAGATTGTCGCGATCCGTTGACATAGACAACCGGAAAGGTCTTGAGGGCTTCCTCAACTGCCGCACTCAGCTGGCGCTCTATCTGATACATAGCACCAAGAATTATGTAGAAAATAGTATTACGGTTTAATAATTCATAAAATTATATTTTATTATTGCAATTTTTCTCATTATCAAAAAAGTTGAGAGCACTGCCGAGTATCCACCGCATCATATTGATGGACACTGGCGAAATTGCTCTTTCACCTCGGCTGTCTTTGACGGCTCTGGCAACCTCAGAAACCTCAATGAAAATAAACTCAGACCCACAAGAGAAGTGATAGGAGTCCGTATCGCACACAATGGTGAATCGAAACAAATTTGATGCACACACTTGGTCGTGTGCCAATCATGGTTTAAGTCAACTGAGCCCGCAAGTACGACCTATAGAACCAAGCCGACTTATGCAGCTCAGTTCAATGTATGTCTAATATATGACCTTACAATATATTAAGAAATACAAATATATACACTTAAATCACTCGATCATTGGAATGCAACCATGGAAAGAATTTTGGCTCATAAAACCGTGTCCCTTACCGAGCTTAGGGACCCGGCAAAAGTACTCGCTGGAGCGGGTCAGTCGCCAGTTGCGGTTTTAAACCGCAATCATGTAGTTGGATATTTCGTACCGAAATCAGCGGTAGATAACGTGGATTTCAGATACGGCGATACTCTTAACGTACAAAAAACTGTTGATGAGTCCATTGAACAAAACAAGGAGTTAATTGACTATCTGAAAGACAAGTAATATGGAAATTCTGCGCAGTGAGGATGTGCTGAACATTCATGCGAAAGTGATTGACCCACAAGAACTGCAAGGATTGGCAAGTCATAAATCTCTGGCGGCAACCATCCATCACGTTGATAATCGCATCGAATAAGGATTTATTGGGGACCTGTATGATCTTGCCGCAACTTATGCCTTTGCTATTGCAACTGGTCCCGTGTTCAATGATGCAAATAGAAGAACAGCAGTTATCGCAATGGATAAAGCCTTGCGCAGAAATGGAATCAATTTATGTTATGACACTGAGAAAATAGGTCAAGTCGTC
Organism: Arenicellales bacterium; assembly: GCA_965200545.1. GTDB lineage: Bacteria > Pseudomonadota > Gammaproteobacteria > Arenicellales > JAJDZL01 > JAJDZL01. Next base: position 166,071 of record CBDAUJ010000006.1, read on the forward strand.
ATCAAGGATGCACAGGGTCTGGTCGATGAAGCGGAATTCGCACGTCATCTTCGTTTTTTTTCACAATCGACCTTTGGATAAGCACAAGTTCAAACAGGACGATCAGGAATAAAAAGCTGAATGACGTTTTTGCCATTTCCTCGAGTATCTCTGCAGCCCGCGGTTCGCGGAATGCTCTCGAAATGTTTTGCAGTGCCGCCGTCATGTATCTTTTGCATTACGATGCGGCTGCCTTTCCGTCTCGCCTCCAAAAATCTCTGTGATTCCAGCACGTCACAAACTTCTCGGACTGAAAGTACCCTAAGTTTAGCCAACAGCGAATTCTATATTGGTGATGTAAGCCTCACCTTTCAAACGTCGATCTATTTCACCGGCAGCCGCTGTCTCGAAAAACAGAGTCAATGCTTCGATGAGATTGTCACGCGCTTCAGCAACAGTAGCAACCTGGCTGTCAACATCCACATCCGGACACAAGGCAACATATCCATCACCTTCGCGTTCAACAACCGCGGTCAATCGCCTTTTTGTCCCGCTCATGCATCAAAATTTAGGGGATTATATACTTGACTAAACCAGTGGAATAAAATATCATTGCGGCTCAAGCTTGGCAAAATCTGCAATGGAATAAAGGCCCATGAATCCGAGCCAGAAAGCTCCCGGCAAAGCGTATCGCGATGGCATTTCCGTGCTGCGGCTCATGGAGATGTTTCCCGACGAGAGGGCGGCGCGCAAATGGTTTGAGTCGATCATCTGGGAAGACGGGGCGGCCGTGTGCCACCGCTGCGGCGGCGCCGACACCTACGAGGTTCCAAGCGGCAAGCCGCTGCCGCACCGGTGCCGCAGCTGCCGCAGGCATTTTTCGTGCCGCCACGGCACCTTGCTGGAGAGCTCTCACATTGGGCTGCAAAAATGGGCGATCGCAATCTATCTGGTGGCCACCAGCCTGAAAGGCGTGTCGTCGATGAAGCTGCATCGGGACTTGGGAATCACACAGAAATCGGCCTGGCACATGCTGCACAAGATCCGCTATGCCTTGCCGGGCGAGATGCCGCCGCCGGCGCGGTCCGCGGTCGAGGTGGATGAGACCTACATCGGAGGCCTGGAGCGCAACAAGCACGATGCAGACAAGCTCAAGGCCGGCCGCGGCGGGGTCGGCAAGGCCATCGTGGTCGGGATGAAAGAGCGCCGCTCCAAGCAGGTGGTCGCGCAGGTGATCAAGGACACCGCACGCCCGACCTTGCACGGATTTATCCGCGACCACGCCGCGGCCGGTGTCGAGGTCATGAGCGATGACTTCATCAGCTATCGGGAGCTTGACGGCTACAAGCACCGGTTTGTGCGCCATTCGGCGGGCGAGTATGCGGCAGGCGATGTGCATGTCAACGGCATCGAGTCTTTCTGGTCGATGCTCAAGCGCGCGCACAAAGGAACCTATCACAAGATCAGCTCCAAGCACCTGGGCCGGTATGTGGGCGAGTTTGCCGGCCGTCACAATATCCGTGAGTTTGACACTGCCGACCAGATGGCGGCCATTGTGGCGGGGCTTGTCGGGCGCCGCTTGATGCACCGTGATCTGACCGGCGGCAAGGATGGCCGATTGCGCTGATGCGAGGCGGGCACGGCGCCAGAGACGACCAAGGTGTGGACAGCATCAGCGCCGAGCAGCATTTGCGCGCCAGGCAGCTGGCGCGTCGGGTGCTGGCGGCATCGCCGCTGAAGACCGGCCGTCGCGGCGAGAAAGCCGATGGCAAAGCTCCGCACAGAGCAAAATAATTCTATAGACAGCCGATTTTCGGGAAAATATTTCACTGGTTTAGTCAAGTATATAATCCCCAAAATTTAATCAACAACAGACTGCAAAGTACCATCATTTGTTATCGCTATTTTCTGTATCAGACCTGGTGGGTCCGAAAGGACAGCAGTCGCACCTTAGCAACTCTACAGTTCCAAACCTATGCAGTCCAAATAAAAGATTAAGCGGCGCAGCGGAGTTGTGGATATTGTTCGAAGCAGTTACTCCTGCTCTTCATCAATCGACACTTCAACGTCGCGCTCTTCCTCATTCGTCCCAGATTCACTAACCACGGATTTACCCATTGCTTTGCTCACTAATTCAGATAACGCTGCAATTCGAGAATCAAAAAAAGCTTCAAAGTCATCCTTTCTCAAGTGATCGGGATTAATGAGGTGAGATTTAAGAATTTCATCCAAAGTCGCTGACTGAACTTTACTTGTTTTCTCAATTCTTAATAAGTAGTTCGAGGGCGCATCCCCACCTATAGATTGGTTAGTGGCTCTAGACAAAGGGGTCTTGTTGACAATCGAATTATAGGTAGCGGCAGGAATATCATTTGACTGGCACCACCGAACCGGAAAAATGTGATGAATATCTATTTGTTCGTTGAAAAATGTCATGATGTCAATGGAGTTGCCAGTTAGAAAATCACGACATCCTCTTCTCATCACCAAAGCGTGAATTCCTTTATAAGCAGCAGATACACGTGTTCGTAGCGTTCTAAAACGCTCTTCCTGAAAAAACGCTTCATCTATAGCACGAGGCCTAGGACCGTTGTGACTAATCCAACTCACTAATTCTGGGATATCTCTAGCAAGTCTCGTTTCGGTGCTGGCTCCAAAGAGCTCGCCAAGTGTAACAGACCAGAACCAATCAGCGATTTTCTCTTTCGCAGCAGTGGTGCTGGCATCCCGCCCAAGAATTGCAAATACAGATGCAAGCCCGATGAGCAGCGGCGGATACGGTATATCCTTTTGCCAGATAATCTTCTGCTCGTTAAGGAACTTGCTTGCCTCAATTATTCCATGCGTGACACTTTCCGCGTGCTCACGATACCCGCTGAGTGGCAAAGATAGAAGAGCATCTCTGTTACAACTGACTTGAGGTAAATTTCTTCCCCTCAATCCCTCGTTATATTTATCAAGTCTCAATTTTCGCGTATGAAGCAATGTACATGCCTGAAGAAAATCAGTACTGGCAACTTTCGTTAACACATCCCGAGGATTAGGATATCCAATTATTCTTCTTCTACGGCCTTCAGCACCATCGCCACCATACCAATCTTTTCGCAAATCAAATTCGTCAGCGGCGAATATCGCTGTAAGGAGCTCGAATGCATCCAGCTTCTTCCCGCCAACATTTACTTTCTCGAAGATCAAACAGATCGCTTCGCGGCGATTTTCTCTCTTTAACTTGATAATCGGCACTTCGTATTTATTGATATTGTCTATCACTCCCCCCGCCTTGAAAACTGGATCGTGATTATCGACACCGCGACCATTTTCTCGCCAATAGCTCTTCCATTCGAAATACCAATCGTTCCATTGGAAAACTTGATTAAGTGGAAACATATCATTCATGTATTCTTTGTTAGAACTTGACAAATCAAGTTGAATTTCTCGTCCGAAGTTTTTTCGTAGTACTCGGTCTGCAGGGAACCCTAAAATTGCCTCCTCAATATTGGCATCATCCACTAACGCCCTATTGAGATCCAAATAGTAATAGCGGCTCACTTCCTTTCCATTGTTGGTTCTCGTGCAAACCGCCTCATCTGAAAATGTCGATTGATAGAGCGACGTGATCCTTTGTTGACCATCTAGTAGCAGTTCTTTTGCCTCTTTCTCCTGAGTCGGCACTCCAGCGAGAAGACGTGGTTTAAACTTGACTTCACCCCCGTTTTCCAAGACCAATAAAGCACCGATAGGAAATCCTTTAGCAACTGAGGCGATAAGGCTACGAACATCTTCATCCCCCCATACGTAGTCTCTTTGAAAGTCAGGAAGTTGTAAACACCCGGTCTGTGCGTTAGATAGCAGTTGACTCAGGTCGGTTTTCGTAGTGTCGAACATGTGGAATTTCTACCTCTTTGCAATTGATCAATCTTCAGGGATTCAGTTTCGTGCTTGAGAACAGCGGCCGCCTGGCACACCTTGACTTCGGGATACCACTCAAGAAACTCTCTGACGGTGGCTCCGCTTGCGATGTTCTCAAAAAGCGCATACACAGGCACCCGAGTTCCCTTAAAAGCCCAGTCTCCGCTGGTCCTACGAGGATCGCACTCGACGGCTGCACAGTTCGACCAGTTAGTCATGGGTTTGTCTCCTATTCCGGCAGGCCGACGGGATATCTTGTTGAATATTTTTATGGTTATCGATATTTTTCAAACCACAAAGTGAGACAATACTGCCGCGTCAAACCTTCGCTCCGGCTTTAACTTCAACTCGCCATGATTTAGAATCAATTCCCGAAGCACATCTCGTGTTAACAACGGATAATGCAACCGAGAATGTTGCAGGTATTTGACGCTTTTCTGCCCGGACAGTGCATATGACTTGTCGGTCTGTCTGCCCAATGACATGCCCTTGTAGATTCCAGTGTAGTCATAGTCCCCAGTGACTAAAAGGTCGTATAGTGATCTTACAAACCTTGCAACCTCTCGTAATGGCCGACTTACTTTAGTTGCGATACTGCGATTCTCAGATTCATCAACGGGAACCTTCATAACCGCTACATCTGACCAAATAAATACGTCAAAACACGAATCACACAAACGAAGCGATTGTCCTTTTGTTCTCCAAATAGGTTGGACTAGAAAGGGTTTTTGTATATTTTCAGCGATGTTCAGTGCAATTGACAAAGCATCAATGAGTGAAGTTGAATTCTGCAAAAGTTCGCTTGCGTTAGACCAGTCTGAAATCTTGTTGTAGCTCTTTTTCAAAGCTTCAACCACTTGTTCCTTAAGGTTTATATGTTCAGGTCTCATGAGGCTATTTGCCACACCCATCATTGCGTATGCTGAACTTACTGGACGAACCACTATCTCGGGTGCCCAGTATTTTTCGCTTTTCTGTGCAGTGGCACTATCAGGAACGACTGTAAGTTTAATTTCGAGTGGAATTGATTGCGTTCCATCAACCGAAACGACAAGGTCGATTTTATCTGTTGCATTTCGAGAAAGCGAAACGTAAGGATTAAATTTTTCTTCAAAACTGAAATGCAAATCTTGTGAAGCATAACCTATAACTTCGGACATATCCCATAATTGATCATCAGTGATAATCTCGCCTTCCTGTGAAACCACACAAATAGGAAAATGCTGGTTGTCTCGCATAAAAAGACAAAGAGCTAATGGAAATGTCGAGTTGAATTGGTTCTTTCCCCACAACTCGTTTCCAGTACGATTGGAATTTTTGGAAGTGAATCCGTAGAGAGATGGCTCTCTACGCTGCGGTGGCAAATAGTAATGCTTGTGTTGTGAATGCTGCAAGGTTTACGGGTACCGCATTTCCAATTTGTAATTCAGCATCGGCATTTCGATTGCCGCTATTCCAATCCCAATTGGAGGGAAATGTTTGTACTCTGCTTCGTTCCCAAGTAGTCAAAGGACGAACAGACGATGGTGGAACGCTGTCGAGGTGATTGCCTTTGTAGTTCGGAGGAACTGGACGGTTTACACCTCTTATGGTCGGGGAAGGCTCATGGACTGAGAATACGGACCGACGAGAGTAATTTCGCGGATGTCGATAGTAATGCTCAACTTCGATTTCCGATCTGAGATAGTCTTTTACAGTTAGGCGGCTGCTTGACATATGCTCATCAATCCATCTCGCATATTTTTCGCCTTCAAGTTCAGAGCTGCCACGCCAGCCGAATGCAAAAAACCTTTTGCGAAACTGTGGAACACCGCAAAAACTTGCATCAAGCACAACCTCTTTAAATCTAAATCCATTTTTCGATAAGATTTCGCGTAACCTTTTGTATGAACTGCTCAGCCTAACCTGTGGAACATTCTCCATGAGAAAATATTGCGGATTACAACGAGACACAATATGGGCAAAGGCTACTGTGAGATCGGCTCTTTCGCCTTCCACTCTTTTCCCTGCCGTAGAAAAATCCTGACATGGCGGGCCACCAATGATCATGTCAGCTTCATGTCTGGAAATTTCGTGGATAGCGGAATCTAAATGCCCAAGGTCAAGTTCAAAAACATGGTCACCTATATTTCTGCGATAAGTTTCTACCGCCACTGTCCAATTATCATATGCAGCAACCACATTGACACCAGATTCAAGTGCACCAGTGCTAAAACCGCCGCAGCCGCAAAATAAATCCACAGCTGTCAACATATCACTTAACAGTTTTCAAGGTATGGCTTTAATCTTTTCGATGCAACGATCATAGTCTGATCATAACACATAAAAGAACATTCAAAAATCTAGAAGCCTAGACGATAAAATTTTCTTATTCGGTGTATTGCGAATCCTGAACGCTAAAAATATGCTTCCAATAGGCAAGGATGCTTAAGGTTGAAAGACAAGCATGCGAATCAATTTCAATGGTGGAGCCAGACGGGATCGAACCGACGACCTCTACAATGCCATTGTAGCGCTCTCCCAACTGAGCTATGGCCCCGCCCGTTGTAACTGTATTCAATGCAGAATTATAGTGACAAATGGCACAGCTGCGTGGCACAAATTCAAGACTCTGGAGCCTGTCGGGCCGGCAAGGCAAGTTGAGGGACTTGACAGCCGTGTTCAAGCGCCTTGCTGGAAGCGAGTTTTCTTCTTTTACCGCTTGCTCGCATGGCTGCAGCCGAGTAGCGGACAAGCACCATGGAATGCGGCGGTCGCACCATCAGCTATTTGTGGATGAGCCAGCTGCGTTCATTCCAGACAAGTCAGGTGCGGAGCTCTGCAGCGTTTTGCCGCAAGCAGCCGATGTGCCGCGCTTGGCAGCGCCGACAGATAAACCCCGGCATGTCACGATTCAAGCGCGCGCTCAAGACGATGCAGAACTCGGCTTTTGCCAATCAGCTCAATCGTAACGTCAATTCCAGGTGAGATTGTATTGCCTGTCAGCGCCACGCGCAGCGGCTGCGCAATATCGCCGAACTTGACCCCATGACGCTCAGCAAGACTCTGCAGCACACCGTGAATCGCCTCTTTGTGCCAGTCTTCCAAGCCTGCCAGCGCATCACGCACTGCACGCAAAAGCTGCAGCGACTCTTCACGCAGATGCTTTTGTTTTGCGCCGGGATCATAGTCACCAAATTCAGTAAAGAAATAGCGACTCATCTGCGCGAATTCATTAAGCGTCTTGCATCGCGTCTTTTGCGCCTCATACACTGCGGCGATCGCCGGTGCATCCGTCGCCATCTCAATGCCCAGCGCCTTGAAAACCTCAGCCGCCCTCCGAGTCAGTTCAGCCGGCTCGAGACGCAGCATATGCTGATGGTTGATCCATTGCAGCTTCTTGGTGTCAATCGCTGCCGGCGAGCGCTGAATCTTCGATGGCTCGAACAGCGCAGTCATCTCATCCGCCGTAAACAGTTCCTGATCTTTGTGCGACCAGCCCAGGCGTGCCAGATAGTTGATCATTGCTTCTGGCAAGTAGCCTGCATCACGATAGGTCAGCAGGCTCGGCGGATTCTCGCGCTTTGACATTTTCTTGCCATCGGCCGAAAGAATCATCGGCACATGCGCGAATTGCGGCGCATTGTGACCGAATGCCGCAAACAAATTAATCTGGCGCGGGGTATTATTCAAGTGATCATCGCCGCGAATAACATGCGTAACGCCCATCTCCATCTCATCGACAACCACGGCAAAGTTGTACGTTGGGGTCTGATCCTGCCGAAGAATCACCAGATCATCCAATTCCGCATTGCTGTACGTCACTTGGCCCTGCACCAGGTCCTCAACAACAACATTGCCTTCTAGAGGATTCCTGAAACGGATTACACAAGGCTTATCCGCGGTCGGCTTAAGTCCCAAGTCACGGCACCGGTGATCATACCGCGGCTTGATGTTCTGGCGCATTTGCGCCTTGCGAAGCGTGTCCAGCCGCTCTTTGCTGCATACGCAGAAGTAAGCCAAGCCGCGCTCGACCAGCTCCTGCGCCCTGGCACGATAGACGTCCATGCGCTGCGACTGAAATACGGGCGGCGCATCACTGGTCAGCCCCATCCAGTCGAGTGTTTCAAGAATCTGCTCAGCGGCCCCTGGCGTGGACCGCTGCCGGTCGGTATCTTCGATCCTGAGCAAAAACTTGCCTCCATGCTTTCTAGCGTAAAGCCAGGAAAACAACGCGGTACGGACTGAGCCGATATGTAAATTTCCTGTCGGACTGGGTGCGAAACGGGTTGTAACTTGCATAGCGTTTATGATATTGGGGGTTGCTGCGCGATCTAAGGTCAAGGTCCGCCCTGCGCGCGCGCCTCAAGTCGAGCAATAATCTGATGATGATAAGCGATGCCGCTGAATTGGCTCAACTCCTGCAAGCAGGTCGGGCTCGTCACGTTGATCTCAATCAGCTTGCCGCCGATGATATCAATTCCGCAGAAGAACACCCCCTGCGCAAGCAGACCCTGACGAAGCGCACGGCAGATCGCAAGATCGGCGGCCGTCAGCTCTGCCGCCACCGCACGAGCGCCCTGATCTAAATTGTTCAGCTCTTGGCCGTCTGCGTGCACCCGCAGCACTGCACCGATCGGCTCGCCCTCAACAAGCAGGATACGGCGGTCGCCAGCCTGGGAATCTTCCAGATATTCCTGCACGATCACCCAGCGACTGCCATCTCGGGTCGCCGCTTCGATTTTGTGCCGGCACTGACGGTCCGTCACGTCGGTAAACTCAATGCCCTCGCCGCCATGGCCGTCAATCGGCTTGAGAACAATCCGCGCATGCCGCCCCATGAACTCGACAATCTCATGGCTTTGGCGCGACACCAAAGTTTGCGGACACAGCTCCGGATAGTGCAGTGCGGCCAGCTTTTCGTTCCAGTTGCGAATCCCCTCGGGACGGTTGACGATCAACACCTGCGTGCCGATCATGTCCAGCAGCAGCGTCGCATAACTGTAAGCACGATCAAACGGCGGATCGGTGCGAACGAAAATCACATCCAGATCGGCCAAATCCGCTCTCTGCCTCTCCACGACCGTAAATGGCCGATCCACCGCCGCATGGACATCCACTCGCGAGGTTTGTGCGCTCACGCTGCGGTTATTCGCTTGCATCGAAGCCTGATTGAAATAAAATACCTCATGGCCACGTTCTTTAGCCGCAAGCATAAGATAATAGGATGTATCCTTGCGGGCATTGACTTGTTCCAGCGGGTCCATCAGGAACGCGATCTTCATGTAGTGCCTCGTATCCGCATTGTTCGTAAGTGTTAAACTGTCGCCGCCCGCGTTTGACAGGCTCGGCGGCAATATTTTATTGTGCCCGGCGTCACTTTCGCTGCATAGACTTGAAAACCACTAATTTTATCCGCCAGATCATCGACAGCGATATTGCAAACGGCAAGCATGGCGGCAAAGTTGTCACCCGCTTTCCGCCCGAGCCCAACGGCTATCTGCATATCGGTCATGCCAAGTCCATCTGCCTGAACTTCGGCATCGCCGAAGACTATGGCGGCCATTGCAATCTGCGCTTTGATGATACCAATCCCAGCAAAGAAGATATCGATTATGTCAAATCGATCATTGAGGATGTTCGCTGGCTTGGCTACAGCCGCGACGCGGAACCCAAGCATGCATCCGATTATTTCGACCAGCTGTATGCGTTCGCATGCGAACTGATTGAAAACGGCAAAGCCTATGTGGACAGCCTTTCGACGCAGGAGATTCGCGAATACCGCGGAACCTTGACAGCGCCGGGTACCGAAAGCCCCTATCGCAATCGCTCAGTCGCCGAAAACATGGATCTGTTCAGCCGCATGCGCCAGGGCGAATTTGCTGAAAATGAGCATGTGCTGCGAGCCAAGATCGACATGTCTGCAGGCAATATCAATCTGCGGGACCCGGTGCTGTATCGGATCAAGCGCGAAAGCCATCCGGTTGCAGGCAACAAATGGTGCATTTATCCGCTCTACGACTTCGCACATGGCTTGTCGGATGCGATCGAAGGCGTGACCCATTCTCTGTGCACCATGGAATTTGAGGATCACCGCCCCCTGTACAACTGGTTTATCAGCAATGTCGTCACCGCGCACCGCCCGGAACAGACCGAGTTTTCCAAGCTGTCACTGGAATTCACCGTGTTGAGCAAGCGCCTGCTGACCAGACTGGTGGATGAAAATCTGGTCGACGGCTGGGACGACCCGCGAATGCCGACACTGTCCGGCTTTCGCAATCGAGGCTACACACCCGAGTCGATCAAAGATTTCTGCGAACGCATCGGCATTACCAAAAATGTCAACGAGGTGGAAATGGGCGTTCTCGAAAACTGCATTCGCGAGGACTTGGATTACCGCACACCCCGTTCAATGGCGGTCATGGACCCGCTGCCAGTGGAAATTGACAATTTTCCCGCTGGAGAAACGCTGTGGCTGGATGCGATCAACCACCCCAAACGGCCTGAGCTGGGCTGCCGCAAAGTGGCCTTTACCAAAATGATCTATATCGATCGCAGTGACTTCATGCTGGATCCGCCGAAAAAATTCTTCCGCCTCTCGCCCGGCAACGAAGTGCGGCTGCGCTATGCTTTTTTGCTCAAGTGTCTGGATGTTGAGCTCGATGAGTCCGGTCAGGCGACCAAGCTCTATTGCCGATACGACGAGCAAAGCGGGGGCGGCGTCTCGCCCGATGGCCGCAAAGTCAAAGGCATCATTCACTGGCTTTCCGCCGAACATGCAGTTGATGCTCGAGTCAAGCTCTACGACCGGCTTTTCACCGTATCCAATCCGGGCGCCGACAAGGATGTTGACTTTGCCGCTTTGCTCAATCCCGACTCTCTGATTGCGCTTGAGCAGGCCAAAATTGAGCCGCAGGCAGCGGCAGCCGACATCGGCAGCCGCTTTCAATTTGAGCGCAATGGCTATTACTATCTTTATTCGCGCGGCGCCAGCGATGCCAGACCCGTGTTTCATCGTATCGTTTCGCTGCGTGACACCTGGGGCAAGCTCAAATCTCGATAGCGGGTGGCGCATATGAAACTTCGAACCGGCGATGCCTGGATGCCAGCTGCCGATTATGGCCGCAGCCTTACGGCGCTGACACTCAACCTGATAGTCCGCGACATTGAGCCGGCCTTGGCATTCCAGCGGCTGGTGTTGGAGGCTGACCTGGTGTATGCAGACCCCGACATTGCGGTGCTGCAGGGGTTTGGCGCGCAGTGGATGCTGCATGCCGACCATACCTACGACAATCATCCGCTGTATGCTGCGGTCACCAGCACGGTGCGCAGAGGCACCGGGATTGAGATCCGTCTGCACGGCTGTGACCCCGACCGCGCAGCACGCAACGCCCAAAGCCATGGCTTCTGCGTCGTAGCCGGCGCTGCCGACAAGCCGCACGGACTTCGAGAAGCCTGCCTTATGGATCAAGATGGCTATATCTGGGTGCCCGATACACCCATCTGCTGCTGACACCGCCGCCGCGCCGCGTTTGCAAGACCCGAAAATCAGCCGGTTGCCGGACCGAATCAACAAACAGCTTCGCGATCGGCTGCACCGCCACCCAACTATTCTTTCATCTGACGCAACACTATGGAATATTTCATCGAATATATTGTTTTCTTTGCCAAAACTATCACCATCATCATTGCTTTTTTGCTTCCGATCATGCTGATTTCAGCGCTCGCTGCCCGCCAGCGCCAGCATCAAAAAGAACATCTGGACATCAATCATATCAATCGGCGCTATGAGGCGATGTCGAATACCATTGATGGTGCGCAGTTGCCGAAGAAAGCACTGAAAGAGCAAGCCAAGAAGCAAAAGAAGGAACGCAAAATCGCGGACAAGGAAAAACAAAAAGACAACGATCGCAAGCGCGTTTATGTGCTGACCTTCGACGGCGATGTCGAGGCGTCCCAGATCGACAAGCTGCGCGAAGAGATTACCGCTTTGCTGACAGTCAGCGCCAAACCGGATGAAGTGGTCGTGCGAGTCGAAAGCAAAGGCGGCGTGGTTCACGGCTACGGGCTGGCGGCATCGCAGCTGCGACGCCTGAAAGATCAGGAGATTGCGCTGACCGTCGCCGTCGACAAGGTGGCTGCTAGCGGCGGCTACCTGATGGCCTGCGTGGCCGATAAGATCATCGCCGCACCGTTCGCGATTGTCGGTTCGATCGGCGTGGTCGCGCAAATTCCAAATTTTCATCGCGCCTTGGAAAAGCACAATATTGACTATCAGGAATTTACGGCCGGCGAGTACAAACGCACCGTCGGCATGTTTGCAGAGCCGACAGAAAAAGGCAAGACGAAGTTCTTGGAAGAAATCCAAGATGTGCACAACCTGTTCAAGGAGTTCGTGAAAGACAACCGCCCGCAGCTGGAGATTGATGAGATCGCGACCGGCGAGCACTGGTACGGTACGCGGGCGCTGGAGCGGCACCTGGTCGATGAGATTCGAACCAGCGACGATTATCTGCTTGCATTGAGCAAGGACTGTGATATTTACGAAGTCAAATATGTCAAGAAAGAACCGCTGTCGGAACGGCTGCCGCCAGCATTTGCGAAAATGCTCGGCTCAATTTTCCCGAACAGTCAGCTGCGCATCCCGGATCAGTACGACCGGTTCTGAATCATGAAAGTCTATGCGCTTGACAATGGCACACCGCGAATAGGGTACAACTGCTATATCGCAGATACGGCCACTGTGGCGGGCGATGTCTGGCTCGGCGACCATGTCGGCATCTGGTTCGGCGCTGTCCTGCGAGGCGACAATGAGCGGATCACCATCGGCGACGGTAGCAATATTCAGGACTGCTGCGTACTGCACACCGACCCGGGCTGTCCGCTGGGAATTGCCGCGGGCGTCACGGTGGGGCACAAGGCAGTCTTGCACGGCTGCAGCATCGGCGCCGGCTCGCTGATTGGCATCAATGCGGTAATCCTGAACAATGCCCGCATCGGCGAGCAGTGCATTATCGGCGCCAATGCGCTGATCGCCGATAGCAAAGAGATTCCCGATCGATCGCTGGTGGTCGGTTCTCCGGGACGTGTCATTCGGCAGATCTCTGCCGATGAAGCCGCGATGCTGAAACGCTTCAATCGCTCCTACATTGAAAAGATTACCCGTTACAAAAACCACTTTCGAGAAGTCAATTTATGAATCCAAAAACGATGATCGCAGTCGAAGTGCCGCAGGCCGGCGGACCCGAGGTGCTGCGGCTTGGCGAGCGGCCAGTGCCGCAGTGCCGGCCCGGTGAAGTCCTTATCCGTGTTGCCGCCGCCGGTGTCAATCGGGCCGATGTCATGCAGCGAAATGGAATTTATCCGCCGCCGCCTGGCGTATCAGATCTGCTGGGGCTGGAAGTTTCCGGAACCATCGCGGCAGCCGCACCGGACGTAACCGAATGGTCCGTCGGCGATGCCGTCTGTGCGCTGCTCGCCGGCGGCGGCTACGCACAATATTGCACCGTCCCGGCGGCGCTATGCCTGCCCGTCCCGAACAACATGGAGATCGTCACTGCGGCGAGCTTGCCCGAGACTTTCTTTACCGTCTGGACCAACGTCTTCATGCGCGGCCGACTGACACGCGGCGAGCGTTTTTTAGTCCACGGCGGCGCCAGCGGCATCGGCACAACCGCCATTGCCCTGGCACATGCGCTGGGGGCAAAAGTCGCAACAACCGCCGGCAGCGACGCAAAGTGCGACCGATGCCGGCAACTGGGCGCTGTATTGGCGGTCAATTACCGAAGCGGCGACTATGTCGAGCAGGTTCTCAAGTGGACTCAAGGCCAGGGTGTCGATCTGATTCTGGACATCATCGGCGGGCCATATTTTTCTGGCAACTTGCGCTGTCTTGCAGATGAAGGCCGCATGGTGATCATTGCAACACAGGGCGGACTGAAGACCGAATTCAACATTCTGCCGATCATGCAAAAACGGCTGACCATTACCGGCTCGACGCTGCGGCCTCGCACCACAGCGCAAAAATCGGCGATCGCCCGCGAGCTGCGCGCGCAGGCGTGGCCGTTGCTTGACGACCAAACCATCGCACCTGTGATTGATTCGGTATTTCCGATTGAGCGGGTGCGTGAAGCACATGAGCGGCTCGATTGCGGCGATCATATCGGCAAAATCATCCTCACGATGAATGAGCCACATGATCGCGCCGCGGCCTGAAACCAGTCCTGCACCCCATGCAGGAACTCCGACCGATGGAGGTTCTGGACCATCCCGGCGCGGCTGCAAAATGGTGCAGCACACAGCGTGAGAACGGCAAATCCATCGGCTTTGTACCAACTATGGGCGCACTGCATGAGGGACATCTTTCTCTCATAAGGCGCAGTGTCGAGGAAAACGATGTCACCTGCGCAAGCATTTTTGTCAATCCGCTGCAGTTCAACGACCCGCACGACTATGCCAATTACCCGACTCAGACACAGTCAGATCATGAAAAACTTCGGCGCAGCCGCTGTGATATGGCTTTCGGCGGCACTCGGGAAACGATTTTTCCAGAAGTCGCTGGCGGCGGCGAAGTGGAAATTCTTGACCCTGGACCGTATGCAATCGGTCTTGAGGGCGAGCACCGCCCGGGCCACTTCGGCGGGGTTTGCACCGTCGTTGCAAGACTGTTCGGTTTCGTCGGCCAGTGCCGCGCTTACTTCGGCGAGAAAGATTACCAGCAGCTGCTGATCATTCAGGCATTGGCAAAACGCCTTGGCTACCCGGATATCGCAGCCTGCCCGACGGTGCGCAACGCCGATGGGGTCGCCCTGTCATCACGCAACCGGCTGCTGACGCGACAAGAACTCAAGATCGCCAGCGCCTTGTATCGGTCGCTGAATGCAGCACGCGCCTGCTGGGATGACGGGGAGCGACAGGCTGAAAGGCTGCGACAGGCAATGCGGGCGGAACTGAACCACCCGGACATTCAGCTTGAATATGCGGAAATCAAAAATCCGAATCACTGGCTTGCGGAACTGACCGGCCCGGCATCGACACTGCGCGATGAGGCAGCCATTGCGCTGGTCGCAGCGAGAGTCGGCAGTGCGCAGGTGCGCCTGATTGACAATGACTGGCTGCATTTGCCGCAAAGCTGAATCGAGCGGCCTTTGCTGACGCCTGCGACAGCCTCGTGAGCGGCCACCGTCAAAGGCCGTCACCGAAACTGCAGCGGCCGCACCATGCTTGAGCCGTGGGTGGCCTTTACCGTCTGTGCGGCCTTCTTTCAGAACGCCCGCTCAGCACTGCAAAAACATCTGCACTCGCAACTGTCGACGGCGGGCGCCAGTTATGCTAGATTCATTTATGCCCTGCCGTTTGTCACTCTGTATCTGCTGCTCTTGCTGGCCAGCGGCAAGCACACGCTGCCCGAGTCAAATCCCCAGTTTTTCCTGTATTGCCTGATTGGCGGCGTAAGCCAGATACTGTTTACGGTGTGCCTGCTATGGATGTTTACGTTTCAAAGCTTTGCGGTCGGCACAACGTTCTCCAAACTTGAGGTGATTTTCGTTGCAGCCCTCAGCTTGATCGTGCTGGGGGATGCATTGAGTTTCTGGGCGGTACTGGCGATTGCGACCGCGGCTTTCGGCATCGTCGCGCTGTCGCTGGGACAAAACAGACTCTCTGTCCGCGGGGCGGCCGCCGGTGTTCTGCAGCGCTCAACATTCATCGGTCTGCTATGCGCTTTGCTGCTCGGCGCCTCATCCGTCTTCTTTCGCGGAGCATCCCTGGCACTGGGACATGATGACCTCATCATTGCGGCGGCTTGGACTTTGTTTGTCAGCCTAGTGATGCAAACCACGCTGATGGGTCTCTTTCTAGGTTTGCGCAATGCGCGGGAACTGATCGATTTGCTAGCTCAGTGGCACTGGGGGATCACGGCGGGAATGGCCGGTGCGGGCGCATCAATCTGCTGGTTTATCGCATTTACAATTCAAAATGCGAGTTACGTGCGTGCTTTGGGGCAAATTGAATTGATTTTCACGTTTGCCGTCACCACCTTGATTTTTCGCGAGCGCGTCGGTCGAATGGAGACAATCGGCATCATCATGGTCGGCGGCGGCATTGTGATGCTGATTCTGGCGATCTGATCAAGGTCATTAAACGCAAAAGCTGCCGCGAGAACTGAGACACACAACGATCGCAACTCAAAAATGACAGTCGATGCATATCCCCGCATGCTTGGCCGTGACGAAATGTTTCCGGCGGCGCAGACTTGACTAATCCGCCTCGCTGCCGCGCTTGAAGTTAAATTGCGCGCCCGAGGCAATTTCCTGCGGCCATCTTGCGGTGACAGTCTTCATGCGGGTATAGAACCGAACACCCTCAGGCCCATGCATATAGTGGTCCCCAAACAGCGACCGCTTCCAGCCGCCAAAGCTGTGGTATGCAACCGGCACAGGAATAGGCACATTGATGCCAACCATGCCGATGCGAGCATTGGATACAAAATTTTGAGCGCAGCCACCGTCCCGTGTAAATACAGCGGCGCCATTGCCCAATTCATGATCATTGACGAGCGCCAGAGCCTCGTCATAACTGTCGGCACGAACCACTGACAGCACCGGTCCGAAAATCTCTTCCTGATAAATCCGCATGTGTGGCTTGACATGATCAAACAGGCAGCCGCCGAGAAATGTACCGTTTTCGTGATCGTTCTTGATGAATTCTCTGCCGTCGACTATGAGCTGCGCACCTTCCTCAATGCCGCTGTCGACATAGGCTTTCACTCTTTGGCAGTGGTCCGGCGTTACCAGCGGTCCCATTTGCGCCGCCGCATCGTCATAGGGGCCAATGACCAAATCGCTGACCCGCGGCGCCAAGCGCTCGACCAGCTCGTCGGCGGTATCTTTACCAACCGCCACCACCACGGAAATCGCCATGCAGCGCTCGCCGGCGGATCCGTATCCGGCGCCGATTGCCGCATCAACGACCTGATTCATGTCCGCGTCAGGCATCACCACCATGTGGTTCTTGGCGCCGCATAGAGCCTGCACCCGCTTGCCATGCTGACAGCCGGTCCGATAGATGTACTCACCGACTGGTGTCGATCCCACAAAACTGATGGCAGCAATCAGCGGATGCGTGAGCAGCGTATCCACAGCTTCTTTGTCTCCCATGACGACATTAAGCACCCCGTCTGGCAAACCAGCCTCTTTCATCAATTCGGCCAGCATCAGCGGGCACGATGGAACTTTCTCTGATGGCTTGAGCACAAACGTATTGCCGCAAGCGATTGCGATTGGAAACATCCACATCGGCACCATCGCCGGAAAGTTAAATGGTGTGATGCCGGCACAAACCCCGACGGGCTGACGAATCGAATAACTTTCCACATTGCTCGCGACGCGCTCGGACATTTCACCTTTGAGCACTTGCGGAATACCGCAGGCGAACTCAACCACCTCAAGTCCGCGGCCGATCGATCCTCTTGCATCTTCCAAAGTCTTGCCGTGCTCCTGCGACACCGCAACGGCCAGCCTATCAATATTTTTTCGAACCAGCTCGCGAAAGGCAAACATCACCTGCGCTCGCGCTGCCGGCGGTGTGGCGCTCCATGCGGGCAACGCGGCATCGGCGACCTCAACAGCTTCACTGACCTCGGCGGCGCTGGCATACGGCACCTGCCTGGCCACTTGCCCAAGGGCCGGATTGAATACATCGCCAAAACGGCTGCTTGCACCGGCGACACGCTCGCCGTTGATGTAATGATGGAGTGTTTCCTTGACTGCTGTATCCATTGGCATTTCAAACCTTCATTTGAACTGAAATAACAAAACGGCTATTTTCCTGCCGCGACCCTGCCTGACTTGATTATCCGCTTCAGGCCTGCATCGCAACCGTCCGCTCGGCAGGTCAGCACAGCTGCGCATGGGCGTCGAGAGCAATAGAAAGCTTAGCCTGGATCTCATCGATATGCTCTTTTGTGGAAATCAGGGTCGGGGCGATAATCAAGGCATCGCCCGTTGATTTCAGATGCAAGCCTGCATGAAACAGATGTTTTTGGACTGCAAGACCGGCAACGCCCGGGGGGCCTTTCGGCACCACATCGATTCCAGCCATCAAGCCAAAGCCACGGATGTCGGTCACCGCGTCATGGCCCTGAAAGGAAAACATTGCATCCAGGAAATAGTCTGAGAGGTCGCGACCGCGCGCGAATAAGTTTTCCTTATCAAATATATCCATGGTGGCAATGCCAGCTGCGCACACCGCCGGGTGGCCGGAATAGGTGTAGCCGTGGAACAGCTCGATCGACTGATCAGTCGCGGCATCGATAATTGTGTCATATACACTGCGGGAAACCACCACCGCACCCATAGGCTGCGCTGCATTGGTCAGCGCCTTGGCCAGCGTCATCATATCCGGCATCACGCCGAAACTCTGGCAGCCAAACGGCTGCCCCGTCCGGCCAAAACCGCAGATTACCTCATCGAATACCAGCAAGATACCGTATTCATCACACAGCTCCCGCAGCCGCTCCAGATACCCGAGCGGCGGTACCAGGCAGCCAGTGGAGCCTGCAATCGGCTCGACAAAACACGCAGCGACGGCATCCGGTCCGAAATTCTGCACAATCCGCTCCAGATCATTGGCCAGTTCCGCACCCGTTTCTGCCTGCCCGCGGACATAACGATTTTCGGGAAGCCAGGTATGGCGCATATGGGCGACGGCTGGCATATTAACACCGAAAGCCTGTCTGTTCTTGACCATTCCGCTGAGTGCGACCCCGCCGAGATTGACACCATGATAGGCGCGTTCCCGAGACACCAGCCGCTGGCGCTGCCCATCTCCGCGCACATAGTGATAAGCCAGCGCAATCTTGATCGCAGTATCAATGGATTCAGAACCAGAATTGACAAAAAACACCCGATCCAGCCCGGCTGGCGTCAGGCGCGAGACGCGACGAGCCAGTTCAAATGACAGCTCATGTCCCATCTGAAATGGAGCGGTGTAGGCCAGCTTGCTAAGCTGCTCGCCGACTGCCGCTGCGATTTCGGGACGGCTGTGCCCGGCCGCACAGCAAAACAGTCCAGAGGAGGCGTCAATAATTTTATGTCCCTGCGGTGTGTAGAGATAAACGCCTTCGGCGTGCGATATGATGCGCGGATCGGCCTTGAAATCCCGATTGGCGGTAAACGGCATCCAAAGGTTTTCCATCGCTGCTTGATCTAGTTTCATAGTCACATTGCTTTTCGTTTGTCTGAGGCGCCCTGCGAGTCGCATGCTGCCCGCCCGTATTCAAAATATTGAGTGGCGATTTTACTATGATTTCGGCGCCGCTATAATCAAAGTTCCGCCCCGATTGGCAGCATTTAGATTACGATACAAACATGCGGCAAGACCTTGTTCGGCCGGACTGGCCGCGGATTTGCACACACCACCGGCAACCAACAATGTAAAATCTCGCACCGACGGCGTGGCGCTGTCTGCGGCAATCGCCATAGAAGCCATAGCAGAATCTGATTTGCCGGCCGCATCGGGACGGAACGCATCCACTGAACGGAGCCGCTTGAATTGTCTGAAACTGTCGATTGTGTCGTGCTGCGACAAACCCTGCCAAGACTGGCTTCTGCGCCGCTGCCGGGTGAGCTGGGCGAGCGCATTCAGCAAAATGTCTCGGCTGCCGGCTGGCAGAAATGGCTGAGTCACCAAACCATGCTGATTAACGAGAAGCGGCTGAGCATGGGCAACGCCGAGCATCGCGCGTACTTGACCGCGCAAATGGAGAAGTTTCTGTTTGGCGGGGACTACGACAAGCCGACGGGTTTCAAGCCCCTCGGCCCTTCAGATTCGCTTGACTGAAGCAGCATCGGGATTCCATTCGATTGCAATTCTCCGGTGCGTCTTTGATCACCGCATCCGGTTTGCGGCTCACGCCCAGCAGCCCGCCCGGTCACAGTGCGCACCGCGCGGATCAGCGGCTGGCGCCGTAAAGAACCCGTCTTGTCCGGCTCTCTGACGGTGTTCGCATCCGCTGAACCCACCGCAAACGCACTGTCCCGACAATCTGCAACCCGACCCTGCAAAGCAACGCCAGAGAAAGTGTCCGGCGCGTACGGCGAACAGACCGTGCGCACACCGAATATCGACCGGCTGGCGAGAGAGGGTGTGCGCTTTGACAATGCCTACTGTCCATCACCGATCTGCGTCCCGAGCTGAATGGCAACTCTAACCGGCCGGTGGCCCAGCCGGATCGAGTGCCGGACCAACGATGATATGCTGCGATCAGACATCCCAAGCTGGCTCCACAATGCGGGCATCGCCGGCTAC
This sequence comes from Arenicellales bacterium, assembly GCA_965200545.1. Lineage (GTDB taxonomy): Bacteria > Pseudomonadota > Gammaproteobacteria > Arenicellales > JAJDZL01 > JAJDZL01. The sequence goes on from CBDAUJ010000006.1 coordinate 186,246, forward strand.
GCGCCCGTCCTGATCGGACGACTGCACGCGATCGGACCCGACCAGCTCCATGGATATGCATCCAGAGCGGTGGGAGAGCATTCGCCAAACTATCCGGGTACAAAGCACCAGTCGCTCGGCGCACTGACCGGCAGCAACGACCCGAATCGCGAATCTTTGCATAATGCCGGCGCCGGCATGAGCGCCTATCAGGTCAAGGATGAGGAGGTCGCCGAGACGGCCGTGCAATGGCTCCGCTCAAAGGCCGCATCCCGCTGCAAGAGCAGTCTGCCGTTCTGCTTGACAGTGGGCTTTATGCTGCCGCACCCCCATTACGCAGTCGACCGGGAAACCTATGACTTCTATCGCGAGCGCGTGCCTGCACCGCGGCTTGGCGCCGATGCGCTGACCGACAGCTGGTACTCCTGGTGGCGCTCAGCACGCAACATCACCGACATTTCACCAGGCGAGACCAATCGCGCGCGGACCGCCTATTGGGGGCTTGTCCATCGGCTTGATGAGATGATTGGACGGATTCTCGCTGCGCTGGAGAGAATCGGTGCGATGGACAATACCTTGATCGTCTATTCGTCAGATCATGGCGATCACCTGAGCGATCGCGGATTATGGTGGAAGCACACTTTCTTTGAAGAAAGCGTCAAGGTTCCGCTGATTATGCGATTGCCCGGGACACTGCCAGCGAGCTAGACGCGTGATCAAGTCGTGGATCTGTACCAAACCCTGGTCGAAGTGACCGGAGAAGAGCCGTTGCCGCATGCGGACGGCAGAAGCTTCTGGGCGGTGGCAAAAAATTCAGCCGCTGCCTGGAAAAACGAAACTTTCAGCGAATATTGCATCGATCTGTCCCCGCACTGGACAAGTGGACGCGGCAACGAAATTTGCTGCACCGCAATCCGGGCCATGCGACATCTTTTGATCGGCTTGAGTCTGGAAGAGTTTCGCGACCGTCCAGGTTTGATTTGGCGACGCTTGACCAGTGACAGTCAGTTGCGGTGGATTGGCCCTGACAAAGGCGCCATCCACCTTGCGACGGGTGCGATCGTCAATGCCCTCTGGGACTTGCGCGGCCGCGTCGAGGGAAAGCCGGTGTGGCGACTGGTCGCTGACTTGTCCGCCGAAGAAATGGTCGACATTGTTGACTTTCGGTACATCACCGACTGCCTGACCCGGGCGGAGGCACTTGAAATCTTGCAGCAAGCCGAAATTGACAAAGCACAACGAATTGCCAGTCTCAAGCAAGCAGGCTACCCTTGCTATACCACCTCGGCCGGCTGGCTTGGCTATTCCGACGAAAAAATGCGTACCCTGTGCCGTCAAGCGAGGCAGCAGGGCTTTACGACGGTCAAAATCAAAGTTGGGCGCAACAAAGATGATGATGTTCGCCGATTGCGGATCGTGCGCGAAGAGCTGGGGCCCGGCGCCCGCCTCCTGATCGATGCCAATCAGGTTTGGGAAGTACCCGAAGCCATTGCCTGGATTCAAGATCTGGCTTTTGCAGATGTGTATTTCGTAGAAGAACCCACAAGCCCAGACGACATTATTGGTCATCAGAAAATCCGTGATGCCATCGCGCCAATCAAGGTTGCAACCGGCGAGATGTGTCAGAATCGAATCATGTTCAAGCAATTCATCGCGACTGACGCAATCGATATCGTACAGATTGATGCGTGCCGCATGGGCGGATTAAATGAAGTGCTTGCGGTTCTTTTGCTTGCCGCGAAATTCGACCTGCCAGTATGGCCGCATGCCGGTGGCGGCGGCCTGTGCGAATATGTCCAGCACATTTCCATGATTGACTATGTAGCCGTTTCGGGCACCATGGATGATCGTGTCATTGAGTATGTCGATCATCTTCACGAGCATTTCGTAGACCCTTGCGTCGTGCGAAACGCAGCGTACATGCCGCCTGGGCAACCTGGTTTTTCTATTGAGATTCGCCCTGAAAGCAGGGCTCAGTACGTGCACGAATAAAATTAGCAAGCGAGGAAATATGAGCCTCCGCGGCTATCTCTGAGGCCATTCGGCCATAGAGCGGCAGGCTGCCAAGACGCTCCTGCGCTATATCAAACTGCTCATGGAAAACACTTCCAAAACGTCTTGGTTCTGCGCAACATCTGATGCCAATGAAACCGCCGCGATCCCGGTGTGCATACTCAAGAATCGATGCGATGAACAGTGTTGCCATCGAGCCAGTCACATGATTCTCCGAATAATTGGCCGCACGCCCGTTTGCCGCATATCCCCCGACTCAGCCGTCCTTGACGGCAATGGCAGTCAGTGCACCGCGGCGTTGCTTTTGTCGATGTCTGACAGCCATTCCAAATAGTGCGAACATGGCGCCATGCGGGCATGTACTTTCACACCGCGAGTCGACTCGGGCATAAACCCCTCGGGCGGCTCGCATAAGCGAAACGCTCCGTCACCGAACTTCAACAGGTGAACGCCGGCTTGCCAAACCTTCTGCTCATCGGCCTCGCTGATCACCCCGGCCGCGATGAAAGGGTAAATCGCACTCAAAGCATAATCCGGTAAAAGTGCGCGCAACCGCTCAATCTGAAGAAATACCTGCTTGATCGCGTCGTCTCGGAACTTGCGCTTGATCTCGAATATATAAACGGCATCCTCTTGGTCCGATGTCGCCCACGCATCAATCTGGACCTGCTTGCTCTTGCTGCCGCCGCGAAAACTGCCTAAAAAGTCGGCTCGCAACTGCTCTTTCACGATGCGCTTGATTGATGGCATCGCTAGATGCTCGATGAACTCTCCACGCGAATTGCCAAGATTGCCAACCCCAATACCCACCGCCTTGAGTTTTCTGCTCGTTATGGCAATTTGTTTTTTGGTGTCAGCAATTATCGCATCCGTTCTCGCAAACTGCGCATTGAGTCTGACTCTCTGCTCTTCAGCTTGCTTTGCGGCTCGCTCTTCCGCTTTCGCCCTCTGCACCTCAGATTTGACTCTCTGCGCTTCAGATTTAGCCCACAGCGCCTCAGCGCGCTCCTCAGCTTGAACTCTCCGCTCCTCAGCTTTGACTCTCCGCTCTTCCGCTTGCTTTGCGGCTCGCTCTTCCGCTTTCGCCCTCTGCGCCTCAGCTTTGGCTAACTGTTCTCCAAATTTGGCCATGCGCTTTTCGAATTTGGCCATGCGCTTTTCGGACTTGGCCATCTGGGCATCAATCCTGTCTGACTTTTCAAAAAGCGCAGCAATCTGCTCCTTATGGAGCTTTTCGGTTTCGCGCAAACGCAACATGTCCTCTCTGATCAACTGGCGGAGTTCTTCCAAACCTCGATCAAACCGCTCTGAAATCTCTGAATCTGCACCAGAGGTCTGCATGGCCAATTCATCAATCGCACCTCGAACATCCTCAAAACGCGCTTCGTTTTGTCGCTGAACCCGTTCGGCATCGTCGAACGATTCAATTCTGTCTGTCGCCATGAGACACCCCCCCGTTAGCTGTATGCACGTAATGTTTTGGTCCTGATCTTGGTCACTGCATTCATTTTAACACGAATGCAATACCCCGCATTTCGAATCGAGAGCAATCGGACAAGCAAGACAAAATCAGTGTTGCAATGACATTAGACGATGACTCAAACAAAACTGGAGCTACCCCTTTAGGCCAGCCAATAAAGACAATGCAGACGGCCATCCCCTCGAAATTATGCCAGCCTCGACTTGTACGCCATGCGGATGGCGCTCACCGAACACTCCGCGACGGCATTCGACACAGTCGTGCACATATTCGGCCGAATCGTCGCAAAGAGCCTTGGAGCGAGGTGAGATATCACATCGCTTTTTTGGCCTGGAGCGGATGCCAGAACAGAAGACTTTTCATCATGCGCAATGAGCAAGCCTGATGCAATGTAAAATACGTGACAAATATTGAAAATATTGATTGTTTTACAGTTCAGCAATGCGGCAAAACAACCGACAGCCGAACGCGCTTCGGCCGGTCAAAATTACCCGGCGATACACCAAAAATGCAGCCGGATCGGCTCTGATTCAGGCCGGCGATACACATGTCTTATGCACCGCCAGCATTGAGGAGCGGGTTCCCATGCATTTGCGCGGCAAACACCAGGGCTGGATCACCGGCGAATACAGCATGCTGCCCGGCGCGACCGCAGAGCGCGGTCAGCGCGAGGCCACGCGCGGCCGCCAGGCTGGAAGAACGCTGGAAATTCAGCGCCTCATCGGCCGCAGCTTGCGCTCATGTATCGACATGACGAAACTCGGCATGCGCACCATATTCGTCGACTGCGATGTTCTGCAAGCCGATGGCGGCACCCGCTGTGCCTCGATCACCGGCGGCTTCGTTGCGCTCTGCGATGCAATCCAGACTCTGATCGAAACTGGCGGTATTGAGCAAACTCCCGTTCTTTATCACGTCGCCTCCGTTTCAGTGGGAATTGTCGACGAGCAAGTCATGCTTGATATTGATTTCAGCGAAGATTCAGCCGCACAGACCGATATGAATTTTGTCATGAATGAATCCGGTCATTTCATCGAGGTGCAAGGCACGGCCGAACGCAGTGCTTTTTCCAAATCGCAGCTCTTGGAAATGACAACTTTGGCTGAATCCGGCATCATGCAGCTGATCGCAGCTCAGAAAGCGGCTCTGGCTCGCTAGCGATGGCTGTGCGCATCGTTCTCGCAAGCGGCAACCTGGGAAAAGTTCAGGAAATCGCGGCCATGCTTGAGACAACGAATCTGGAAATCGTACCGCAGTCGGAACTGAATATCCAAGATGCCGTTGAGGATCAGCCAACGTTTGTCGAAAACGCGCTGATCAAAGCTCGGCATGCCTCTCGAATCTCCGGTCTGCCCGCGATCGCGGATGATTCCGGGCTTGTGGTGGACGCACTGGAAGGCCGTCCAGGGGTGCATTCAGCGCGCTACAGCGGTGATGGCGCCAGTGATCAGAATAATATCGAGAAGCTGCTCGCAGCGCTTGCGGGTGTGCAAGCGCCACACCGGACCTGCCGGTTTCGCTGTCTGATGGTGTTTGTGCGCCGCGCCGATGACCCGTCCCCGATGATCTGCGAAGGCACCCTCGAAGGGAAAGTGCACAGTCACGCGCAGGGAAAACATGGGTTTGGCTACGATCCGATCTTCTTTTTGCCGCAGCGCGGCTGTACGCTGGCCGAATTGGAATCCGACCAAAAAAATGCAATCAGTCACCGCGGTCAGGCGCTGCGCTGCCTGACTGCACTGCTCAGCGCGGAGTTTCGCTGCGATGACCGATAAACTTGTTCTTCTAAGGCATGGCCAGAGCTTGTGGAACCTGGAAAATCGCTTTACCGGCTGGGTCGATGTCGATTTATCCGAGCGCGGCATTGCCGAGGCTAAAACTGCCGGCCAGGCGCTTCGCGTGAATGGCTTTACTTTCGATACGGCATTTACATCAATCCTGAAACGCTCGATTCGCACGCTCAACATTGTCCTTGACGAACTTGATGCCACCGACCTGATTGTTGTCAAAGACTGGCATTTGAACGAGCGCCACTACGGTTCTTTGCAGGGATTGAACAAAGCCGAGATGGCGCAGATACACGGCGAGGAAAAAATCCATCAATGGCGCCGCGGCTTCGATGTCCGCCCGCCAGCGCTGTCACTGCAGCAGACCCACAAAATGCATCAAACTTCGCCTTTCAGCGATCTTGATTACATCCCGCCGACCGAATCTCTGGCGGATACTTTCCGGCGGGTGGTCAATTTCTGGACCGATTCGATCGCACCGACCCTGCGAACGGGCTCGCGTGTCATCATCTCCGCGCATGGCAACAGCCTCCGAGCGCTGGTCAAGTATCTGGACAATATTCCAGCTGATGAGATTACGTCCCTGAATATTCCCACCGGCATCCCGCTTGTGTATGAGCTCAACGCGGATCTGTCACCCATAAAGAGCTACTATCTGGCGGATGACGAAGCCCTGCAGTCAGCGCTGGCCGAAGTAAAAAACCAAAGTCAGGCGGATCGATTGTAATTGGGCATCAAGAGACGGCAAAGACCGGCTTGCCCAGCACCTCCATATTCGGCGCAACGCCCAATCCGGGCCTGTCCGATGCCTTCATATACCCGTTGATCAGTTCTGGCGCCCCGCGGGCCACCTCCACATCCGTGTATTCATGAAAAGCGGATGACTGGAAGTGCAAGTCCGCTGGCAGCGTATGTGCCAGATGGGCGATCGCAGCCGTTGCGATTTCGCTGCCCCATGCGTCCTCAACAGTCATCAGAATACCCAGATTCATGCACAAATCACGAAATTGGATGGCCTTTGACAAACCACCCAACCGATTGATTTTAAGATTGACTGCATCCATGGCTCCGTCCTTCCAGCCGCGGATCACGATTTCAATGCTGTCCATGCATTCATCAAGAATCATCGGCATGCCGCAGTATCGCCGTACCGCCAGACATTGCTCGTAGGTCAGGCAGGGCTGCTCCAGGTAGACATCAAGACCGCGCGTGGCCTGCATGACACGCAACGCTTCATGCTGGCGCCAGGCGGTATTCGCGTCCACGTTCAGCACGTTTCCTGGCTCGAGTTCACCCGCGACCTTGTGGATCCGCTCAATATCGATCTCTGGCGCCTCACCGACTTTCATCTGGAATTGAAAGAAACCCTGGTCCTGATGATCCATCAAGTCTGCAACCATCTCATCGGGCTCCCGGCGGCTGATGACCTTGAACAGTTTAACGATCGGCTGACGCTTGCCGCCGAGCAGTGTGCAGACCGGCAAATCTGTTGCCTGGCCGAAAAGGTCCCAGCATGCCATATCCAGAGCTGACTTGACATACGGATGGCCTTTCAGCGCTGCATCCATGCGCGCATTGATTTTGGCGATATTCAGCGGGTTCGCACCAATGAGCGCTGGCGCCAGTTTCGCCATCCCGGCGCGGGCGCCTTCGGCGTATGCCGGCAAATACACTGGACCCAGCGGACAAGTTTCACCTGCACCGACCAAGCCGCCGTCGGTCTCAATCAGCACAACCGTGCTGTCGAAACTCGAAAAGGACTGATTGGCCCAGTTGTAAGTGCTTTTTTCATTGGCAAGTCAACTTGGTAAACAGATATTTTCGATATTTTCAGATGCTCTTCTCCTGGTTGCGCGTGACTGATTTCCGAAGGCGTTCGGCGCAATTGCGATTCGCAGCAATCCGCTTTCGCTTGACCATGCTGTGAAGCCGCGCCGGGCCTGGCATTTCCGTAACAAGGATACGCCTCCGCAACGGGAAATCGCGATGAATTTTAGCACTTCGGCTTGCCGGTGCAAATCAAATGGAATTTGCCTCATTCCCGCATCCGCCCCGCGGCGCAGTCCACAGCGGGTCCATTCGAGCCTGAAATTTAGGCTTTTTGCCAACCAGGCTGAACCGTATAATTCACCAATCAACGCGCTAGTCCGAAAGCTGATCCATTGCCTTATGACTCACTTGAATTCTCCATTGCCGTTTCCCGCCGCGCTGCCGCCTGGCTTTCAGTACAAAGCCGAATCGGTGCAGTTCGATCCGCAGCGTCATCTGCAGCTCGAGGCGCCGGAATCGATCGTCACCTTGGATGATCTGGGCTACACCGAAGCGCAAATCAAGAAATGTCCAACGGATTTCGGCATCTCGAGCACCGCCCGCCTGCTGTCCGATGAAGGCATCGCGGCGATGCTGGAAGTGGCGCGCTCACTCAAAGAGAATGCAGTCCATTGCGAGCGCATCGAAAATATGGTGCGCGGCGGTGTCTATCAGTCGAAGTTCCTAAGGGATTTTTGCCTGTCTCCGGAGGTGACGGAATTTCTAACAGACATTTTCGGCACACCAATCGCACCGCATACCATGCCGCTGCATCTGGGGCACCTGAATTTTGCACCCAATGACCTCAATCGCTCGGTCGACAAGTGGCACAGCGATACGCTCGGACTGGATTATGTGCTGATGCTGACCGACCCGAGCGAAATATGCGGCGGCAAATTTGAGTACTTCAATGGCACACGGGACGAGGCGGCTGCCTATGCCGCGTCTGATCAGTCCATACCGGATTCCCGCACCGTCGCGCCAGCGTTTCCGGGGGCCGGCTACGCTGTCATCTTGCAAGGCAATATGGTCGTTCACCGCGCCTCCAAGCTGACCGCGCACGCCGAACGCATCACCCTGGTCAACGGCTACGTGCCGCTGAATTGTGAAATCGAGGATGCCTGCCGATTTCCTGATCTCACACTGGTCGACCCCCATCATGTCCTGTTTGCCGAATATGCGCGGCACAAAGCCTGGCTGTCGGCGGGGAAACTCCATCAGCTGATCGCGGAGATGCCATTTACAGATGACCGACATGTCATCACTGGACAGCTTCGGGATGCGATCGCCGATGTCGAGGCGGCCATCGCTGAGATCAGCGCTGAAAATTCCGGCGCCATGATTCACTATGGCGATTGATTTGCGATTCAAAATGAATCTGAACTGAACACCTTCGGGGCAATAACTCATCTAAACGTCGGTGCAGAAAACGATCATGAAACGAACCGGAAAATGCGCTCTCACACAGTCGTTTTCGTTTCGATTACTGCCTGGAATTTTGCATCGCACTTGCAAAACCGTATTGAATTCAACTAATATACGCATACGCGCGAACCGCGATAGCTGCCCCATCGCCAGCCTGGCTGTGGACAACTGAACTGACTCGCGGATGCCATGCAGGAAAAATCGTCAATCACTGTTCGAAGCTGTGCAGTCGCTGCACCGCGACTCACTTTGCTCGCTGCCGGCGCACTGCTCGCAGTCACCGCAATGCCAGTTTTGTCCCAGTCGCTGCTTGACGACTGCGAGATCGGCGCCATGGATGCGGACCTCGCCGGCAAAGAATTGACTCGCAGTGAGAAGATTGCAATGATGGAAAAGCAGTATTTTGACTCACTGGCGGCTTTTTCCGAGTGCCTGGAACGAAAAACCGCGGCATCAGGCGCAAACGACGGCGCGGGCGGCGGTGCCAGCGGCTATGTCGACAGCGCAGCGGCGCCAGGCATTGAAGGCAATGAGCCGGACACATCCGCATATGAATCGACCACGGCAGCAGAGCCGATGGAACTCGCCTCCGTCGACCCCGAGACGCCGATTGACTCACCTGTCAATTTGGACGCAGCCGATTCGCCGCAACCTGAATACCGCAGCTCAAGCCGACCCAATCCTCAAGATCAAGTCGTCAACAACGGCGCAGTCCCCGAGGATTTGCGCAATGCCGATAACGATTCCGTACTGGAAGCGCAGATCCGCCGCGCCGCGACCAACGAAACAGATCCGGTCGCTCGGGAAAAACTCTGGGAACAGCTGCGCAAATACAAACAACGAAGACAATAGCGTTCACTTCAGTCCCAGTGTGCTTGTATCAAGTTCAAAACGCACTTTCGCCGGGATTGAGACTCAACAGGAGATAGGTTTAATGAAAAGCATGCATCGAATCGTCGCAGCGCTCATACTGCCGCTGATGCTGACCGCCTGCAATGGCGCTGGCGTTTCTACTTCATCATCGACAACCAGCTCGGCATACAAGCCGGTCTTCGGCTTAAATCTGGACCAGGCATCGTCGGCGACTCTGACCAAGAACTACACAGGCGTGAGACTGGATGTCATTGTGCCGATATTTGAGCCTGGCATTCCAGACAACTCCGATGACTACGAAAAATTGGGGATCTGGCCTGAAGTCAGACGCACCGAGGCCATTCGCTTCGCATCCAGTCTCAGAGACGAGCTGATTGATACCAGTACCTTCGGCGATGTGCGCCTGTCACCTGATATTTCAGTGGCTGGCGATTTGTTCGTCCTCGGCGAAATCAAACAGTCGAATGGCGAAGATATCGAGATCGGCGTGCAAGTGTATGCGGTTTCGGGCAAAAGATGGATGAACAAAACCTACAGGCATCGGACTGAAGAGTATCACTGGAAAGATCTCAGAAAAGCCGGCAAAGACCCCTACCAGCCGCTGTTTGCAGAAGTCGCGGAAGACATCGCAGACCTGATTCGAAAGCGCTCTTCGGACGAGCTGGCGGAGTTGAGAGCCATCTCCGATCTGCAGTTTGCCAACGTCTTTTCCAACAATGTCTTTATCGAGCATCTTGAGTTCGACAAGAAGAACAACATTTCACTGGCATCCTTGCCGGCAGAAAATGACCCGATGCTGGTGCGAACCCGCCAGTTGCGCGCCGCCGACGGACTGTTCATGGATACCATGCAAGGTTCCTACAGTGACTTTGTTGCCAAAACCGAAGACAGCTACCTTGCCTGGCAGGAGCACAGCATGAATGCCGTCAAAGATCAAAGATCGGCACAGAACAAAGCCGTTTTGCAAGGACTTGTCGGGGCGCTGCTGCTGATTGGCGCTGCCAGTGCGGCTGATTCATCCGATAACTCAACACTGGAGGGTGCGGCCATCGGCGCGGCAGCCATCGGCGGCGTGGTGATGCTGCAAAAAAGTTTTGCAGCCAGCGCCGATGGCAAATTTCACAAAGAGACCATCAACGAAGCCGGGCAATCACTCAACTTTGAGGTCGCGCCGCAGGTTATCGCGGTTGAAGAGGAGACCGTTACACTGCGCGGTGACGTTCAAGAGCAGTATCGGCAATGGCGCTCCATGCTCAGCATGCTCTACGAGCAGGAAGCGACACCCAATGTTCAGCTTTGATGGGCGCACTGACACCGCTTTTGCCGCTGCCTGACGGGCGGTTGCGACACGCTGCGCAACCGGACTATCGCATGCATGTGACCGACACGCAGTACTATGCTCCGCGAATCACGGCGTGGCGCTTGCGCTGACGCAGCTGAAGCATGGGCAGACGCTTGCAGCCAGTGCGGCAGGCAAGCTGAGAGATTTCCGCCGTTGCGCCTCGGGGTACAGCATGCACCTGGTTTTGCTTACAGTCATTGTGCTGATCCCAAGCGATAGCGCGGCCGCGATCGGCGCACCTGGCGAATCCGGTAATATTCACCGCCTGGCGCACACCATTGCGGCGACCGGCAACCATGGCCGGAAGCCTGCAAAATTGCGCAGCCTGCAGTATTTCGAAAGGCTGCAGACTGCACAAACTGACTCTTCACAAAACACCTTCACTGACGATCAGTCCAGTCGGATTGTCAATCGGATTCAATCCCTGCATGATAACTTCATTGTGTATTCCGACGAGCTGCTCAACGACGAGAATCCTGCGCGTCATGCGATTCCCGGTTACACACAGTCACTTCAGTTCATCCGTGCCAGTCGCGCCAAAGCCACCGAAGCGCTGCAGTCGAAAGACTACGTTTCGGTGAATCGAATCATCGCGGCTGCGCTCGGAGAGATCAACAAGGCCAATCAGCTCGAAGCCGATCAATTTGCACTGTATATGGAAAGTGCCATCAGCGCCTACCGCAGCGAATGGGCGGCGCAGGCGGCAGAAGCAATTGCAGCTGCCCGGCAGCTGCGCCCAAATGATGATCAGGTCCTGCTATGGCAGTCGAATATTGACAACCTGCCTGCGCTGATTGAAGCTCGCGAGCAACTGTTGCGCGCCTTCAGCGCTCATGATCAAGGCAGCGAGATCGAGGCCATTGACAAAATTCTCGCCTTGACGCCAGTCGCCGAGCAATCCGGTCAAGAAATTGCGACTCTCAAGGAGCGCAAAGCGGCGCTGCAGCAGCTGCGTCGCACGGCGCGCTATGCCGAAGCCATTGCCCAAGGCAACGGGGCCATCGCGCAGCGCGACGTGCCGAGCGCCAAGAGTGCACTGCAGACCGCTAAAAAAATCAATCCGTCGGGGGCGCGCACCAGACAGCTTGCACTGGACATCACCCAACTCGAAAAGCGCATCGCGCTGGAACAATTGGAAAGCGCCGCCGCGCTCGCAATATCTGAAGACCGCTGGCCGGACGCAGCGGCGGCCCTCAGCAGCATTCTGACTCAAAATCCAACGCACAACGCGGCAAACAAAAATCTCAAGCGAGCCAGCCAGGTGATCGCCATGCAGAAACGCCTGGACACCTACCTGGCCGCTCCGCAGCGACTGGCTGCAGCCAATATTGCAGCGGCGGCGCGGCGCGCCCTGCAGGCGGCTGAACAGTATGCCACATTCAGCCCGCGCCTGATATCGACAGCCGCAGAATTGGCGGCGGCGATTGGCCAATGGCAAGCCAAAGTCCCAGTTTATGTTGTCTCAGACGGCGAGACGCACATCACCGTACGCGGTGTCGGGCAGGTCGGTCAGACGCAGGGCCGCGAGATCCAGCTCAATCCCGGCAGATATACTTTCGAAGGCAAGCGTGAAGGCTATGTCTCGGTGCTGATCGACTTCACTGTTCAAAATGACACCGCAGCCGATCAGACCGTGACGGTCATCTGCAATGAAAGACTCTAGACCACAGCGCCAGGATCACGGCACACCCGTCGACGACATGGCGTCCGCCCTTTCAAAGGCGCAGCAGCGCTATTGGTACAGCCGCTTCAACCGTACCGGCCTGCTGGTCGTCATCCTCCTGCTCGCGACCGGCATTACGCTTGTCGCCAGCCGGGTCGATTCGATTTCAGTGAATATCACACCGGCAGCAGCACTGGAGACTGCGGCGGTGACCCGCATCGAAGGGATTGCGCTGAAATGGAAACAGCAGTTTTGGGTGCTTGACCGTCAATTGACGATTCAGGTTGACGCCCCCGGCTTCATACCGCAGACGATTGCGATACCGGATCCGTCGTTTACTCGCGGTGCCATCGATATCATCATGCTTGAGCAGCTCGCGCAGCTCAAGGCCACAACCGAGCCGTCCGTTGCCGGGACGCAGTGGTATCTCAACGGTACGCTCGCTGCCAACGGTTCCGTCTTCACCGCCGATCTGAATGCCGGGACTTATGAGCTGTCAGCGCAGCACCCCTACTACAAGATGGCAAGCACAAAACTCATCGCTGAGCGGGGCGGCCGCTATGCCGTTACACTGGCGCTGGAAAATATTTCAAGCCAGGTCAATCTGACTTCAATACCCAGCGGGGCCAGCGTATCGATTGATTCAAAGATCGCTGGCAACACCCCGATCAGCCTTACGCTGAACGGCGGAAATTATGCTTTGTCTGTATCGCAGTCCGGTTACGATTCCCAGTTTGACACGCTGCAAATCCGCACTGACGGCGCACAGATTGAGCGCAGCTACACCCTGATCGAGTCACTTGTCCCGGTGGCGGTTACGGTATCGCCGGCGGGCGGCGATCTCATCCTGAATGGCAAGGCATTGAGCCTCTCGCAGCTCAGCAACTTGAAATTGCCCCCGGACTCAGCCAATACGATCAGCTACTACAAGCCCGGCTATATTGCCAAGGAAATCGAGTTTACGGCGCGGCGCGGCGCCGAAAATGCGCTGCGCCTGGACCTTCGGGAACAAACGGGCATCGTCGATATTTTGTCAGTGCCGAATGCCGACATTGCCATCAACGGCCAGCCTGCCGGACGCACCCCCGCGCAGTTGACGCTGCAGTCGACAGCACAGGAAATCACACTGACTGCGCCCGGTTTCATGCCGGCGAAAAGAACAGTGACACCGAGTCCGACGCAACTGCAGAGCGTCTCGGTGGTGCTTGAAAGCATCAAGGACAACCGCATCCGAACCCGCAAAACCGGTTACCTGAACAGCGTCGGCATTGAAATGAAGCTGTTTGACAGATTAGGCTCTTTTGTGCAGGGCTCGCCTCGCGGCGAGCGCCACCGGCGCGCCAACGAGACGGAACAGCCCGTGCGACTCAGCCGGCCATTCTATGCCGGGGTCTACGAGGTGACCGTCGATCAGTTTTTCGCCGCGACCAATACCGCGCAAGCGGCAACGGGCAACACGCTGCCGATGACCGGCGTGACTTGGGGCGCTGCGGCCAAATACTGCAATTGGCTCAGCCGCCAGGAGGGCTTGCAGCCAGTGTACGCGTTTTCCGGGGATCAGCTGATTCGCAGTGATGCCAGCGCCGACGGCTATCGGCTGCTGACCGAGGCTGAGTGGGAGTGGCTGGCGCGGGCCGCCAATCGCCGACGGCAAACCGTTTATCCATGGGGCGACGCCAGCATCGTCCCGCAAAAAGCCGGCAATCTTGCAGATGAGTCGGCGCGCGGATCGCTGCCGAAATACATTGAGAACTACCGCGACGGATTCGCGCAGCTGACAGCCACAGGCAACTTCCCGGCCGAAAAGTCCGGGCTGCATGACTTGACCGGCAACGTCACCGAGTGGGTGCATGATCCGTATGCCGCCACCAGTGCGGCCAGCACTGCGATTGAAGAAGATCCTTTTGATGAATCTGGGAACGTTGCCTTCCATACAATAAAAGGGTCGAACTGGCGCTCGGCAACACCCAGCGAATTGCGCGCAGCCTGGCGCAAAGGCGCCCGCGCGGCGGCGGACGATCTGGGATTTCGGGTGGCACGCTATCTGTATCGGGAGTAACGCAATGTTCAACATGCTGAAACACAACCGTCTGCGAGTGCTGACCGTCGCTGCGGTGACCGCACTGCTCGGCGCAGCGCTGCTGCTGGCAATCCATGCCATCAGCGACTCTTCAGCACAAACCAGCGGGCAGATCAGCTTGAATACGCCTGTGAGCTTTCCAGTCGACATTTAGCATGAAAGAAGGTGTCCGCAATCTGTGCATTCTGGCTGCAATTGCAATCGGCACGCACTGGATCTACATTGATATTATTCGACCGCAGGCGGAACTGATTATTGATGTCGCCCGTGCAGCGGGCCAATCCGTGCCGCGCCACTGGATGGTCGTCATGAAGGATTGGGAGCAGGAAATCTGCGTAATGCTGCTGATTTACTGCATCGTTCAGATTCTGCTGAAAATGCGTGAAATTATCACCGAGCAGTATCTGTTCGATGTGGATCTCTTGGAAGGCGAGAATGACCGTCTCAGCGACGATACTTTAGAAAAGCTGGAATCTCTGCCCGATAAAATCGGCTCTACTCATCTGGTCGAAACGCTCAAATCAAGCCTGCGACGCTATCGGATTACCGGCGATGTGCAAGACACCTCTGATGCAATCCAGACCAGTGTGGAAGCTCTGGCTCTGCAGCTTGAAGCGGAAAACTCGACCATTCGCTATTTGATCTGGGCAATTCCCTCGATTGGATTCATCGGCACTGTCCGCGGTATCGGGCAAGCTCTGTCGCAAGCCGATGAGGCGCTGTCCGGGGATATTACCAACATGACAGCCAGCCTCGGCGTTGCATTCAACTCTACTTTCGTCGCATTGCTCGCCAGCATTATCCTGATGCTGTTTTTGCATCAGCTGCAGCGCACTCAGGATCGCCGAATCGTCGATATCCAGAGCTACTGCGAAAAATTCCTGGTACGGCGCATCAGTCGATAGCCGGCATCTGAATCATGAGGACGCGCCGCCGCGATACGCCGCTGGGACTGGCTTTGCTGGATGTAATGGCGTGCGGCCTCGGCGCCGTCATTTTGCTGTTTCTCATCATCAAGCACAACACTGGATCGCTGGCAGAGCCGACACCAGTGGATACAACCCACTATCAGACTGCGCTTGACAATTTGCAGGCGCAAAAAGACTTGCTGACCAGCGAGATTGAGCAGCAGGCTAGACTGCAGGAAATTTACCGCGATTCGCAGGCCGAGCTGGAAAAAGCGAATCTCGCGAAAACCCGGGAACTCAGGCACCTGCAGCAGCAAATTGAGGCAGAGACGCAGAAAAAATCATCGCTCGAGCAGCAAGTTGCGACCCAGCAGCCGCGGCAAACCGTCGATGTGGTGGAAAATATCCGGCAATCGGAAGAAGACTATCTGATCGGCCTGAAAGTTGAGGGACGCAATATCGTGCTTTTGGTCGACTCCAGCGCCTCGATGACCGATGAGAAGCTGATTGACATCATCACGCGCAAATTCAAATCCAGCGCGGCGAAACAGCAAGGGCCCAAATGGCAGCGGACCATGCGGACGGTGAAGTGGCTGCTCAATCGGCTGCCGGAGGGCAGTGAAGTCGGCATTGTGGCCTTTAATGAAACAGCAGAGGCTTTGAACGGCGGCAAGTGGACCGCCAGTAAAGATGCCAATGGCATTGAGTCGCTGTTTGACGAAATCAACGGCCTGATTCCATCTGGAGCGACCCACCTCGGGGCGGGTCTGGAAGCGGTGACCGCCAATTTTCGCAGCGTCAGCGACCTTTATATCGTAACCGATGGACTGCCGACCAAGGGGCGGGTATCCGCGCTCTTGTCAGCCGCCTGCGGCCTTGGCAGAGACACGGTCAGCGGCCAATGCCGGCTGGAATTTTTCCGATCCAGCACAAATCGCTTTTTGCGCGGCTATGGAAGCAAAATCAATGTTATTCTCATGCCGCTTGAAGGTGACCCCGAGGCGGTCGCCGCCTATTGGACATTAGCTGCGCATACTGGCGGCACTTTGCTCTCTCCGGCAGCGGGTTGGCCATGAGAAAACACAAAAGAGCGACCGAAATCTTCAATCTGTCGTTTCTGGACATCGTCACCTGCGGCTTTGGTGCAATGATCCTGCTGCTGATCATTGTCAAGCCCTTGCCAGTTGAATCCATCATGCAAGACGACAGCGAGGAAATCATTGAGGCCATCGGGAAGCTTTCGCTGGAAGTTGCCGATCTTCGAAACCTGCATTCCAAGCTAGGCGCGCAAGAGCAGTCCAAGACAGATGTGGAAACCAGCGATGCGATGGTGCTGCGCAAGTCTGCTGAAATCGAAGATGCGGCCCGAAAACTGCGATTGATTCAAGAAGAAAATGAGGCACTGGCTATCGCCTTGGAATCGCTCAAAAAAGCCACAATCCGGGTGCCGGCGACACCGGAGAAAAGGGATGTCGAAGTAGGCGGCATTCCGGTCGACAGCCAATACGTGATTTTGATTATCGACAATTCTGGCAGCATGCTGGATATCTGGCCGCGTGTCACAAAAACCATAGACCATATTCTTGATGTTCATCCGACGGTTCGAGGGTTTCAGGTTATGAACGACAATGGCTGGTATTTGATTCCGTCCACTAAAGGGAAATGGATTCCGGACAATCCAAGACGAAGAAAATTCGTGAGACAGCAATTGCAAAACTGGCTTGCTTTTTCCAACAGCAGTCCGGCCGAGGGCTTGGAAAGGGCGCTGCGCACCTATGCGAGACGTTACGAAAAAATATCGATTTACGTGCTGGGAGACGAATTTACCGGGTCAAGTTATGACGATGTTGTCAGCGCGGTGCACTCGCTGAACACCGAAAGAGGCAAACAAAGACCGCTCGTACGCATCCATGGGATCGGATTTATCTCCCAGCTGTCGACCGAACGCTATGCCGCATTGATGCGGTTCGTCACAGAGCGCAATCGAGGCGCGTTCATCGGTTTGCCGATCAACTGATGGCCGCCTGGCCGTGTCTGGCAAGTCCAGTTTTCCAGGTCACAAAGCATTCGCGGAAGAGAGTTGTACATCGGACTGAGTCTGGATCAGCTCCATTGACGGACTGAGAATTTCATTGTAATCCTGTCACTCGCATCTTGAGGGCCGGCGCTCGGTTCCGGTCAGTTCATGCACAATCATCAAAAACTCTAATCAACAACCTTCTCGACTTTACGCCTCTCTTCTTCACTTGTCGGGTCATCGGCTATTGACATCAGATAGACTACTCTTTGTGCCCTTTTGTCCTCGGGACCCAAAGTCAATGCAACAGAGTCATTCAGACGTTTGATCAAATTTCTGGAATACTTTCTCCAAGCACCATATTTCCAATGAGTTATTGCAACTAATTTAGATCCTGTAAATTTAGATAAAGAATCAAATGAATTGTTCCTTGGCTGCAGACAATATCTTTGCACTCATTGCAAAAACAGCTCAAAAAATGATTCAAAGTATCGCCGTTTCAAATCAATAAGCGCGTGTCATGAATAAGGATTCAAAGCATAGGATATCGGAATGGAAAAAACGCACCCGGCAAACACTGCCGAAACAGCATCTCCCTTACTGAAATCTTCAGAATCCTTTCCGACTCTAAAACGACCTAGGCAGCCAATACACAATTTTTCCAAAGCTCTGATGCCACTTGATGCCACTGGGCCGGATTGATCTCCACCGATCAAAAACAGCCTGGATTCTCATGTGCTCATGCAGAGACACTATCGCCACTTAAGTATTTAATCCTCCTCCATAAACACTAGATCATTTTTCTGTACGAAGGGCCGCATAAACGCACCAGCACATAAGCAGCACCACAATCGTAAAGGGAATGCCTGTGGAAACTGCAGCCCCTTGAAGAGCCGTGAGGCCGCCGCCCAGAAGCAAAGCAATCGCCACCAAGCCTTCAAGCGTGCACCAAAACACGCGCTGCGATACTGGCGCGTCCATCTTGCCGCCGGCCGTAATGGTGTCGATCACCAAGCTGCCGCTGTCAGAAGAAGTGACGAAGAAGATCACGATCAGGAGCAGGGCAATCGGGGAGACAATGCTGTACAGCGGCAATTCCTGGAGGAAGCCAAAGAGCGCTCCTTCTGGCTTGTAGCTGTCGATCACTGTCGCTCGAACACCTTCCGCGGCACCAGCATTCAGCATGTCAATGGCCGCGCCCCCGAAAGTCGACATCCAGAGCGCACAAACCAGGGTCGGAGCAATCAGGGCGCACAAGACAAATTCGCGCACCGTTCGGCCTTTGGAAATGCGGGCGATGAACATGCCGACGAAAGGTGACCATGCGATCCACCAGGCCCAGTAGAAAGTAGTCCAGCCATGGAAGAAGCTCGTATCCTCGCGGCCGAAGGGATTCGACAGAGCTGGCAGCAGCGCCAAATAATCAATCATGACGTTAAAGTAGCGTGTTATGGCCACGGTCACGCCGGTCACGAACAATACAAAGAAGAAGAGAACAACAGCCATGAACATGTTGATTTCGGAGAGTCGCTTAACTCCTTTGTCCATGCCCAGCAGAACCGAGCCGAGCGCAATGGCTGTAATGCCAATGATCAGCAAGACAACGACCGTATTGGACGGCTCAATGCCGGCAATCTCTTGCAGGCCAAAGGCAATCTGCCGGGCGCCGAGGCCAAGCGAAGTGGTCAGCCCGAAAAGTGTTGCGAATACGGCAAGCGTGTCGATGATATGACCCCACCATCCCCAGACCCGCTCGCCTAAAATGGGATAGAATGCCGAGCGGAGTGTCATCGGCATCCCCTTGTTGTAAGCGAAGATTGCCAGCGTCAGGCCAACAACCGCATAAACGCACCAGCCGCCAAGACCCCAGTGATGTATAGTCCCCACAATGCCGATATACTCGTTGCCGGGCTCGCTGATGTCAATATTCAGCGGGCGGGCGTTTCCGCCTTCTGAGAAGTTGTAATAGGTTGGCTCAAGCACACCGAAAAACAGCAGTCCAATCCCGATGCCGGCGGCGAACATCATGGCAATCCAGGCAGGCAAAGAGTAATCCGGCTTGGCATCCTTGCCGCCGATGCGAACTGACCCGACCGGCAAGAAAATCAGCGCCAGGCAAAAAATCAGCATGATGTCAACCGAAATGACTAGAAACCAATCGAATTCCTGGGTCAGAAACGGCCGCAGCCAGCCAAAAAATTCAGCAGTCGCTTGCTGATTGGCCAGCGCCAGGAGTACAAATGCGATAATCAGCAGCCCTGAAATCAGAAAAACAGGATTATGAATATCAAGGCCGAATGGTCGGATGTTGTCTTGCCCAAGATTGAAATCTGTTTGGAATTTAGGATCCTGAACCGCTGTCTGCTTATCATCAGTTTGTTCAGTTTGGGGATGATTCATTACTCTCTCCGGAATACATCATAAAAGGCAGGTGGTCAAAGCGGGTTATTCTCATGAATAGAACGCTATTGTGTCGGATACTGGCACTGTGCGGCCAGCTGTTTATGAAAAGTATAGTCTAATTCGCATCAACTGCCTGTCGGACAAACAGGATTTTCTCAAGCTAAGAAGATTTAAAGCAAACGCCAGTTTCCGCATGAATGCACCTGCCAGGCCGGCTTTTTTTGGCTCTGATTCAGTATCAACTCGTTTTCCATTTGATTGTCGAATCCAACCGCAAACGGAGGCACAGCCTCGGTAAGAATGCCTGCCTGAGCCGGACTGACAATGAGGCGGGCGATACGCAACAATGTCGCACTGGCGCCGGTCGATCACGGCGAGCCGATTCCGTCCCGCAGGCCTTTGCGTCATTTCAATCTGCGCCTCAAAGCGGCACTCGAGCTTCTGATTCTTAACCAGCGATACAGCTGCGCCGTCTCCAGAAATCAGATTCCGTACGTGCGCCAGCCAATATAATCAGCGGCTGTTCTTGATCGCTTACTTTTCTATCGGGAGGTTTTCTTTTGCCCAGGCGGCAAAGCCTCCGCGCAGCGTACGGACATCCGCGAATTCATTCTTGCGCAGGATTCCGGCGGCTTTCTGGCTGCGATTGCCCAGGCGACAGACAACCACAATCGGACGGGATTTGAATTTCGACAGCACATTAATGTCGGTGCTGATACGGCTCAGCGGGATGTTGCGCGCTTTCGGGACCCGCCCTCTTTCGAAATCTTTCGGATCAGACACATCAATGACAACCGCATTCTCATTGCGCATCACCCGCGGCAGGTCCATCGCGTTGACCACTCCGATGCCCCCCGCACGCTGTCGCAGCGGCTCAAACGCCAGCAGCGCAACAATCGCAGCCAGGGCGGCGAACAGGTGCCAATTCAGCTTGACAAACTCCAAATCCATCCGTCAAATCACTATTGCGTTGGTTGTATCGATAGGCGGTGCGGTCACGGGGGCGCAAGCCGACAGTGAAACTGAAAATTATACCGAAGAGTTGGCCCTTGTTCGGGCACAAGTGCACCAATTGCAATCCAGCAAAGCCGCTGCGCGACAGCAGCTTCTCGATGCGGAGAACGAGCACCAGAAGCTAGCTGACCGGCTGGCCGCCCTGACAGAGCAGGAACAGCATCTTGAGCAGCAGCTCAGCGAGCAGAGTCCGCAGTTCCGAGACCTCGTCAAGCGACGCAATGAGCTGCGCCTGCAATTGAGAAGAAAATCGGCCGCCCTGCAGTCAATCGTGCGGGGATCAATCATTACCTCACGCATTGATCTGGTTAAAATCCTGTTCAGTCACAGCGAACCCAAGCAGCTGCTGCGCACTCTTCGATACTACCGTCACCTGACCCAGGTCCAGGCGCAAGAAACTCGGGACACTTATCAGATGATGCGCGAACTGGATCAGACCGAGTCGCAGCTGCTGGCCAGCAATGAGCCGATGGCCAAACTGATTAAAAACCGGCGGCAGCTGAGGCAAAGCCATACACAGCTGGCGGCAACGGTCGTATCCCTGCGGCAGCGCGTTGCGGGACATCAATCTGCCCTCGATGAAAGGGCAGCTGAAGAGAAACGTTTGCTCAATCTGCTTGTCGAATGATACGCGGTGAACACAACTCGGCGGCCGCAGTTTCGAATATTCAATCACTCTGAATAGCGGGTTTCAAATACAATGGCAATTCGCAATCCTTTAGATTTCAGCAACACGCTCAAACATTCATGATCAACGCCCTTCGACCCGCCAGATTGGCCAGTGTCTTTCTGGCATTCTCATTTGCCGTGTTTTTGTTGTCCGCTGCGCAGGCGCAGCAGGAAACGAAGCTGCGCGAGCTTCAGCCGCTGCCGCTTGAGGAGATCTCAATATTTACCAAAGTATTCGAGACAATCAAGAGCAGTTATGTTGAGCCGATTACCGACCAAGAGCTGCTGAACAATGCCATCCGAGGCATGATTGCGGGTCTTGATCCGCATTCTTCGTTTCTCAATCGAGACGAGATGTCCAATTTTGAAGTGGAGACCACCGGCAGATATGGCGGTCTTGGCATTGAGATCACCAAAGAGCCTGGCGGCATCCGGGTGGTCACCCCGATTGATGACTCACCTGCATCGGCGGCCGGCATCCGGCCGGGCGATCTGATCATCCGGCTTGATGACGCACATGTTGATCGACTCACGATCAGCGATGCCGTGGACTTGATGCGCGGCGAGCCCGGTTCCGATATCAAGCTGACCATCATCCGCCAAGGGGTCTCTGGACCGATGGAGTTTGTTCTCACCCGCGCAGTCATCCGGATTCGAAGCGCTCGCAGCTACCTGCTGGAACCGGAATTCGGCTACGTCCGCATTACACAGTTCCAAACTTCTACACCTGAGCTGGTGCGGTCCGAAGTTCAGAAAATGCGTGACAATGCGAAGCAGATCAGCGGACTCGTGCTTGATTTGCGAAACAATCCAGGCGGTGAATTGCGAAGTGCCGTTGGCATTTCGGATCTGTTTATCGAAAATGGTGTCATCGTCACCACCAAAGACCGCGACGGTGTGATCGATCAGGAATATCGCGCGACGCCGGGCGACATCCTCAATGGCGTGCCGGTCGTCGTGCTCGTCAATGAAGGCTCTGCATCAGCATCTGAAGTTGTGGCCGGCGCCCTGCAGGATCACCGCCGGGCAGTGATTATGGGCAAAACCACTTTTGGCAAGGCATCCGTACAGACAATCTTGCCGATCAGCCAGACCGCGACTTTGAAACTGACTACACATCGATACTACACGCCGAATGACCGATCCATCCAAGCAGAAGGCATCGTTCCCGACATTGTGGTCGAGCTGGTCGAGCTGCCCGAAAATCAGGCGCAGTCGGCAACAACGATTCGCGAAGGCGATCTCAGCGGCGCGATCGAAAACGAGAACAGCAGCGGTGAGGGCGAAGAGCAATCATTCACTTATGAGGGCCGTGACTATCAGCTGCAACAGGCCTTGAATCTGCTTAAGGCACTGCAAATCGCCCAATCTGCGGACGGCTGAGCGCTCTTATTTTTCCTCGCCGGTGTCAGACGGCAACTTGCAGACGCTGCTGTGCAGTCGGCTCGGCGCAGCAATACCACGGTTCTGACATCTGCGGCACCTGCAAACCCGTTGGCAGCCGCAGTTCAGGAACTTGGCGCCCAGCCGCCTGATGCGCTCGGGTCCAGATTCCCATGAATACATCCTCGCGTGCAAGTCCGTCGGCTTCCGCTTCCGTCACCCAGCTGAGGATGACTGACTGCAGCGCATCGACGGCCGGATCCGGATGCTGCCAGCAATAGCCCAGCATCTCGGGATCAAAATCACCCAGCCAGCAACTGCGATCCGCCGCCTGCAGCAGCATTGAGCCGCGTGGCAGCAGCAGCCGAATGCTCAATTGCACAGGCACAACACTGCCAACCAGATCCAGAGCGACAATCTCGGCGAGCAGTTTGAGATAGCCATCAATCGTCGTCCATGGCGTAAACGGCACAAAGGTCGGAATCATGGCGATGCCGAGATTGCGCAGCAGCTGCAAGGCATCTTTGAAGTCCGCGCAGTCATGGCCTTTGTCCAGCCGCATCAGCACCTCCTCTTCGAGCGATTCCACCGCACTGGTGATAAACAGACAGCTAGCGGCGGCAAAAACTGCCATGAGAGCGGGATTTTTCTTGATATGCTCGATTTTGACTGTCGCATCCCAAGTCAGATCTGGGAACTCCGCACCGAGTTTTTCGATGATCCGCAGCGCATGTTTCGGGCCATTGAGAAAATCCGGATCACCAAATGAAATGTGCTGCGCACCCGCAGCGACCTGCTGGCGAATGTCGTCGATCACCACTTCCGCCGGAACGACACGGAACGCGCCGTTGTAGACTGGAACCACAGGACAATGACGGCATAAATGCTTGCAGCCGCGGCTGCCTTCAGCAAACCCGACGACGCGCTGCTGGCCGTTTGCCAGCGTCAGCGTCGCATACTGATCGAGCGCTGGCAGCGGGTCACGCTGCGGCAGAATAAATTGATTTTTGCCCAAATTGATTTTTGTCATGGACCAGGCATCGCGCGCGGACCGGTCGAGAACTGCGCTGCACAGCGCAACCAGATCCGATTCCGATTCCCCGCCGAATACATGCTCGGCGCCCAGCGCTCGAAAATAGTCATCATTGACAGGCGCATACAGGCCGTACACGCAAATCACCGGACGCGGCTGCCAAGCGGCAATCAGTGGAATCACTTGCGCCGCCAGTCTGGCCCCGGCGTGCATGGCCAGATGAATCGCCACGACACCAGCGTCTGCAATCCGCTTCGGTTCGAATGGATCAATGGACAAATCAATGCAGTGCACCGCAAACCCGGCCCGCTCAAGCCAGGCAGCGGGCTGTGCGAGTGCAAACGGCTGGCGGCCGATTTCGTATGGACTGATTAAGGCAACTTTCATGATGGCACAAAACGGCGGCGCACAGCGGGACAAGCGCGGCGCGCTCGCTGTACGGCGAGAGTCCGGCAAGCTGCGGGCGATCTAGAGCAGACCAAGACTCAGCAAAGCGTCTTCGCTCATGCGATCTTTGGTCCAGGGCGGATCCCAAACGAGTTCGACCTGCACATCGCTGATGCCTTCAATGCATTTGACTGCACATTCGACCGTACCGGGAAAAGTCTGCGCGACCGGACATCCGGGCGAGGTCAGTGTCATGTCAATCTTGACCCCCTTTTGCGCATCGATACGGATTGCATAAATCAATCCCAGATCATAAATGTTGATCGGAATCTCGGGGTCATATACGCCGCGCAGCGCATCGACAATCTGCTGCTCAAGCACCAGGTCGGCGACTGACTCACTCTGGCTTTGGTGCTTGGCATTCTCCTCGGCAAATGCCTGCGACGGGTCACCAGCCTGCAGAAATTCAGCGACAAAACTGTCTTGCAAAAATGAAGGGTTATCGGCCGATTGGCTCATTCGGTTGTCACCTGCTCATCTGAACCGCTGATGGCCGCGACTGCCGTATGCCAGGCAAGGGTAGCGCATTTTACGCGGGTCGGGAATTCTCGCACGCCGCTCAATGCCTCAAGTTTCCCTATATCGCCGGCGGCGGCATCTTCCGCGCCGGTGACCTGTCCGCGAAACGTCTCAAACAGCGTTTCAGCTTCTTGCCGGGTCTTGCCCCGCAGCATCTCGGTCATGATGGACGCTGAGGCCATCGATATGGCGCAGCCATGACCGGTAAAGCGCATGTCCTGAATCACTTCATTGTCATCCAGCACACAGCGCACCGTCAGCTCATCACCACACAGCGGGTTGATGCCTTCGGCAGTGCAGTTGGCACATGTCAAGGGGCCATAATTGCGCGGATTGCGGCCGTGATCAATGATCACTTCCTGATATAAAGCTCGCAGATACTGATCCATTACGCGGCAAACACCTCCCGGGCCCGGTTCAGTGAATCAAACAGAAAATCGACCTCAGCAATCGTGTTGTAAACGCCAAACGAAGCGCGTGCGGTTGCGGCAACGCCAAAATACTGCATGACGGGCTGGGCACAATGATGGCCGACGCGAATGGCAATGCCCTCGCGGTCGACTATGGTGCCCAAGTCATGCGGGTGAATGCCATCGATTCCAAACGCAAACACGCCGGACTTTTGCGGCGCATTGCCGTAGATCCGCATGTCATCATGCTCCTTGGCTCTGCGGTGTGCGTGCGCAAGCAGCTCATCTTCATGTGCCGCAATATTCGAAACGCCAAGCTTCCACATAAATTCGATCGCCGCGCTCAAGCCGACTGCATCTGCGATATTCGGTGTGCCAGCCTCGAACTTGTGGGGGATCTGCGCATACTCAGAGCCGTCAAATGTGACCCGCAGAATCATCTCGCCGCCACCCTGATAAGGCGGCATCGCCTCGAGCAGATGCCGCTTTCCATACAATACGCCGATGCCGGTCGGGCCATACATCTTGTGGCCAGAAAAGGCGAGAAAATCGCAATCAAGCTGTTGCACATCAATCTCGAGATGAGGGACGGCCTGAGCGGCATCCACCACTGCGACTGCACCGACATCATGCGCTTTGCGAATCATTGAGGCAATCGGGTTGACCGTGCCCAGTGAATTGGCGACATAGGACAGCGCGACAACCGCTGTTTTGGCATTGAGCAGCCGATCGTATTCTGCGGCGACGAGCTGGCCGTCATCATTCATCGGAATTTTGCGCACGGTACAGCCGACCTGCTCGGCGATCAGCTGCCACGGAACAATATTGGAATGATGCTCCATCTCGCTGATGAGTATCTCGCTGTCGGCGACGAGCTGGCTGCGGCCGTATGCACTGGCCACCAGATTGATGGCTTCGGTGGTGCCGCGCACGAAAACAATCTCTTGGCTTGCGGCTGCATTGATGAACTCCCGCACCCGCTCGCGGGCAGTCTCATAGCTTTGGGTGGCGCGGTCACTCAAGGCGTGCACACCCCGATGGACATTGGCATGGCGTTCGCTGTAGTAGTGCTGCAAGGCCTGCTGCACTGCCAGCGGTTTCTGCGAGCTGGCAGCGCTGTCAAGATAGACGAGCGGCTTGCCGTAGACGCGCTCTTTCAAGATCGGAAACTGAGCGCGAACTCGCTCAATGTCAATCGTCGCCGCGGGTGCGATGACCGTCTCCGCAATCTTTGTGACCGTGCTCATGCCGCCTCTGCCTGCTTGGCCAAGCCGCCGATTTTGCGGTGCACCAGAGCCGCCACCTGGTCGCGCACACTGTCAAGCTCAATGTTATCGATCATTTCGGCGGCGAACGCCTGCGTGAGCAACTCGCGCGCTGCAGTCTCGCTCAGTCCGCGGGCGCGCAGATAGAACACGGCATCCTCGTCAAGCTGACCTACGGTTGCACCATGGGAACACTTGACATCGTCCGCGTAAATTTCCAGCTGCGGCTTGGTATCGGCTTCCGCGTCCGGTGACAGCAGCAGATTTCGATTTTGCTGCTGTGCATCGGTATGCTGTGCATCCTGATTGACAATCACGCGGCCATGAAATACCGAGCGGGACCGGTCATCCAAAATGCCCTTGTAGTATTCCTCACTGGCGGCATTGGCGCTGGCATGCTCGACACTTGTGTGGTTGTCGATATGCTGCGAACCGGACCCGATCGAAAGGCCACTGAGTATGCAGTGCGCTCCCGGACCGCCGAGCGACTCGACAATCTCATGGCGATGCAGGCTCGCGCCAAGCGCCAGAGAAAATATCGCGTAGCGGCTGTCAGCGGCTTGCCGCACCTGAGTAGCGCCAATATGAAACGCAGCCGGGCTTTCATTCTGAATCCGGTAGTGATGCACCTCGGCGCCGGCTTGCAGCTCAAAATTCAGCGCTGCATTGGTGAGATGATTGGTCTCATCCAGGGAAGCGAACTGCTCGACAACCTTGAGTCTCGCATCGGCCTCGGCATACACCAGTCCATTGGCATTGCACAGCGTCGCTTGTGTGCCGCGCTGGCTGAGCCATAGAATCTCGATGGGTTTTTCAACCGAAATGCCTGCGCCGGCCCGGATCACCACACCGTCAGCGGCCAGGCCGGCACTGCAGGCGGCGAATCCGTCTGTGGCATCAGCCGCTCTCTGACTGAGGCGGTCCAGTGTGACAGCGGCGATTTTTGAGCCATTCAGATTGCTGAACATGGCCGCCAGCGAGACAATTTCGACGCCCGCTGGCAAATCTTCAAGAGTCGACAGCGCCTGACTGAACCAGCCGTTGACGAGTACGATGCGGTGGGCATCGGTGCGCGGCGGAAACTTCGCATGCAGCTGCGCTTCGTCGAGGGCGCTCTGCTCGGGCTTCGCGAACTCAAACGCAATCCGCTCCATGGGGCGGATGCTGGTGTATTTCCAGGCTTCATCGGTGAGTTTCGGCAAACCCACCGCCGCGAACCGCTTCAGAGCGCGCTCGCGAACTGCCTGCACCGCCGGGTTGTCAGCCCCCGGCAATGTACTGGCAACAGACGCGCTGTAGTTGCGCAAATGAGCTTCCAGCTGGGAGTGTTTCATGCCACTGCCTTCGGTGTTTCTTCCAAAATCCAGCCGTAGCCATAGCGATCGAGCTCATGGGCCAGGCGCTTGTCACCGGAACGCACGATGCGGCCGCCGATCAGAACGTGCACATAATCCGGCACGATGTATTCCAGAATGCGCGGAAAGTGCGTGATGATCAGCGTCCCGCGATCTTCACGCGACAGGGAGTTGACCCCTTTGGACACAATTTTCAAGGCATCAATGTCCAATCCGGAATCGGTTTCATCCAGCACAATCAGTTGCGGCTCCATCATGATGAGCTGCAGAATTTCATTGCGTTTTTTCTCGCCGCCCGAAAATCCGTCGTTGACTGATCGATACAGAAACGACTCATCAATATCAAGCAGCTCGATTTTCGAGCGTACCAGCTTCAGGAAGTCCAGGGCATCCACCTCGGGCTGTCCGCGATGCTTGCGAACCGCATTGACCGCTGCCTTGATGAGGTAGATATTGTTCACACCGGGGATTTCGATGGGATGCTGAAAGGCTAGAAAGATGCCATTGCGAGCCCGATCCTCGGGTTCCATTTCCAGCAGGTTCTCGCCTTTGTAGATCACAGTTCCTTGCACCTCATCGACCACTTTGCCGGTCAGAACATTCGCCAAAGTGCTCTTGCCTGAGCCGTTCGGACCCATGATTGCATGGACCTCGCCGGCGTTGATTTCCAGATCAAAGCCTGTGAGAATTTTCTTATCGTCAATTTCAACTTTCAGATCTGCAATCGAAAGCATGCCATTGTCTCCTGAATAATTGATTATGTTGCTGAAGGCGGACAATCGGCTGCATTCAGCCGACCGCACCTTCAAGACTGATGCCTAACAGCGCTTGCGCCTCGACTGCAAACTCCATCGGCAGCTCTTTAAAGACTTCTTTGCAGAAGCCGTTGACGATCATCGAAACGGAATCCTCTTCGGACAGGCCTCGCTGACGGCAGTAGAACAGCTGATCTTCGCTGATGCGTGATGTCGTGGCTTCATGCTCGACTTTTGCGGTGTTATTTTTCACCTCAATATAAGGAAAGGTATGCGCACCGCATCGGTCACCCATCAGCAATGAGTCACACTGCGAATAATTGCGGGCGTTTTCCGCACCCTTGAGAACCTTGACCAGGCCTCGATAGGCATTCTGCCCCCGGCCGGCGGACACGCCTTTAGAAATAATCGTGCTGCTGGTATTGCGGCCAATGTGCACCATTTTGGTGCCGGTGTCGGCCTGCTGGCAGTTGTTGGTCAAAGCAACCGAGTAAAACTCACCGATCGAATGATCCCCTTCAAGGATCACGCTGGGATATTTCCAGGTAATCGCCGACCCTGTTTCCACTTGCGTCCAGGATATTTTGGCGTTCTCGCCGCGGCAAGCGCCGCGCTTGGTGACAAAGTTGTAAATTCCGCCGCGGCCTTCCTCGTCGCCGGGATACCAGTTTTGCACTGTCGAATATTTGATTTCAGCATCTTTGTGCGCCACCAGCTCGACCACCGCCGCATGCAGCTGGTTCTCATCGCGCATGGGCGCGGTGCAACCCTCAAGATAGCTGACGTAGCTGCCTTCGTCGGCGACAATCAGGGTGCGCTCAAACTGGCCTGTGTTCATTGCGTTGATACGGAAGTAGGTGGACAATTCCATCGGACAGCGAACCCCTTTGGGCACGTAGACAAACGAGCCGTCACTGAAAACCGCTGAGTTCAGCGCTGCAAAAAAATTATCGCCAGCCGGAACCACCGTGCCGAGATACTTCTGTACCAGTTCCGGGTGCTCCCGCACCGCCTCAGAGAATGAGCAGAAAATGACGCCGGCATCGGCGAGCGTCTGCTTGAAAGTGGTCGCAACCGATACACTGTCGAACACCGCATCGACTGCAACGCCGGCGAGCATTTTCTGTTCTGACAGCGGGATGCCCAGCTTTTCGTAGGTTTCGAGCAGTTTCGGGTCCACCTCATCCAGGCTTTTGGGACGGTCCTCATCCGACTTGGGCGCTGAGTAGTAGCTGATCTGCTGATAATCGATCGGCGTGTAGTTGACGTGTGCCCATTCAGGCTCGCGCATCTTCTGCCACTTGCGGTAAGCGCGCAGGCGCCAATCAAGCATGAACTGCGGCTCGTGCTTGATTTCAGACAGCGCGCTGATGACCTCTTCGTCCAGGCCGGGCGGAAATGTTTCCGACTCGATGTCGGTGACAAACCCTTCTTTATACTCTCTGGCTACAAAGCCACTGATATCGTCCATTGCTCTCTCAGTTCCTTCCTGTGTTCGGATTGCACTCGCGGCAGATGCCGTCGTCAGCTGAACTCAACAGCGCAAGCCACCGCCGATTCGCAGTTTTGCGCCTGCCGAACCCGATGTCCCTGCACAATATCGCCGAGCTTGATGTCGTACAGAAACGTTGCAATCTTGTTACTCAAATTCGTCCACAATTCATGCGTAAGGCAAATCTCGCCTTCCTGGCAATTCTGCTTGCCCTTGCACAGGGTGACATCCACATTCTCGTCGACGGCGTTGATAATCTCGTAAATTGAGATCATCTCCGCCGGCCGTGCCAGACGGTAGCCGCCGCCTGGGCCACGCACACCATGCACCAAGTCATTCGCCTTGAGTTTGGTAAACAACTGCTCAAGATATGCGATCGAGATTTTCTGATGCTGCGCAATGCTCGCGAGCGTGACCCGCTCGCCGGCAGCGCTGCTTAACGCCAGATCCATCATCGCAGTGACTGCGTAGCGACCTTTCGTAGTCAGTTTCATAAGCAGGTCCCATGCTGCTGTTGCATAATTCCTTAGTAATATAGTTGGTTTTTTGAAAATTTTCAAGTCTGGCGACCTAAAATTTTTTCTCTGGCGCTGAAAATTAATCTGCCTATAACGGTTTGATCGCAGTACACTGCGAAAGATCAAGTGCCGCAGGACAACCTACGCGTCCACAGATTCAATTCTAATTTATTGTTTATGTTTGACATATCAGATTATATTAGCAAGCAGCGAATCGCTGCTGCAAAGACCGCGAGATCATTGCGAATCGAAAAATTGGAATTTCAATCGCACCCATGTGATCTTGCAAAAAAAACCGGGCGGCGAAATTGCGGGTAAAATGAGCACTTGCGGCGCGGGTTTGGGATTTGACAACGGCAGGCGAGTTGAAGTTGCCGCACAGACACTGCGTTCAAAGAAAGTCCTTATTCACCCTATGAGCTGACACCGCCGCCAGGTTCGAGTCGTTTTATCGGTCTCCAGGGACAGTCATTCGAGACCGGGCGCATTGAAAGTCAAAAGCGATTTCATTTCCAAGCTGTTCGAAGAACCTGTCAAAATCATCCGTCCACCGCGGTGCGAACGAGGCATGCGACAATCAAAAGAGCTGCGCGACTGGCGCTGAACCCATGAGCAAGAACATCGATCATCAGCCGTCGACAGACGCAACAGATCCTGTTTGCGGCATGTCAGTCCGCATCGCAAGCTGTGCGCATCAGTCCGAAGGCGACGCGGAATTTATCTGCCCGATGTGTCCCGAGGTAATGCAAATCGGACCCGGCGCCTGCCCGAGCTGCGGCATGGCGCTGGAACCTTTGCATCTGCCGCCAGACGCTGCCCAGCCTAATGCAGAACTGGCCGACTTTCGCAAACGTTTCGCGGCGGGCGCCGGTTTTGCCGGTGCGGTGCTCATTTTGGCCATGGGGCCGCATATCGGATTGCCGCTTGACGAATACATTGCCCCGCAAACCTCCGCCTGGCTGCAGCTCATTCTGACCACCCCGGTTGTCCTGTGGTGCGGACTGCCGTTTATCAAGCGCGGATGGGATT
The DNA here is from genome assembly GCA_965200545.1 of Arenicellales bacterium. GTDB lineage: Bacteria > Pseudomonadota > Gammaproteobacteria > Arenicellales > JAJDZL01 > JAJDZL01. The sequence goes on from CBDAUJ010000006.1 coordinate 217,914, forward strand.
CGGTTGTGAACCGGTCTTTGAACATGTTTACGCTGATTGCGCTGGGCACAACATTCGCGTACATGGCAAGTGTCGCATTTGTACTGTTTCCTGCCCTGGCCGCCGTCATGATTCCGCAGTCGCAGCAAGTTCCAGTTTACTTTGAGGTGGCCGCCGCGATCATCATGCTGGTGCTGCTGGGACAAATGCTTGAGCACAAGGCCAGAGACAAAACGAATGCCGCACTCGAGCAGCTCAGCCAGCTCCGGCCGGCTGTTGCCCGGCGACGCAATGCCAGCGGCGAATTCGAGGAAATCGATCTGGCAGCGGTCGTAACGGGCGATCGGCTCGCCGTGCGTCCAGGGGAACTTGTTCCGCTCGATGGTGTGATTGAGCAGGGCCGCTCCAGCATTGATGAATCGCTGATCACGGGTGAGCCCATTCCAGCAGACAAGCACGAAGGCAGCGCAGTGAAGGCCGGGACGATGAATCTCTCCGGCTCATTCGTGCTGCGCGTTGAAAAAGAACACCAGCAGACTTTGCTGTCGCAAATTATCAATATGGTCAGCGCAGCGCAGCGCAGCCGCGCACCCATTCAACGTCTGGTGGACCGCGTGGCCGCTTATTTTGTGCCAGTGGTCATTGCCATTGCAGCCGCCGCATTCTTGGCATGGTCGATTTACGGTCCTGCGCCCTCTTTCCTGTTCGCTTTGATCGCCGCCGTGTCGGTATTGATCATTGCCTGTCCCTGTGCGCTTGGACTGGCCACACCGATGTCAATCGTCGTCGCGGTGGGCCGATCCGCACTGCTTGGGATTCTAGTCAAGGATGCCGAGGCGCTGGAGCGGCTCGCAGACATCGACACAGTCATACTGGACAAAACCGGCACAATCACGCAGGGGCATCCGCAGCTGACTGGGATGCAAGCGATCGACGATATGTCAGATGAAGTCCTGACGCTGGCCGCCTCATTGTGCCAAGCGAGTGAGCATCCGCTCGCCCAGTCCATTGCGGCCGCAGGAAAATGCAAGGACTCAAGCGAGGTCACAGATTTTAAAAACGAGCCTGGCATGGGCATCAGCGCCAAAGTCGAGGGCATTGAGGTTCATGTCGGCAACCGTGCGCTGTTTGAAGCGCACGGCATTGAGCTGCCGGAGAGACTTGAAGAGATCTATGATGCCAACGAGATTGCATATACCCCGGTACTGGTCGCGATCGAGCGGCAGGCCAAGGCTGTGCTTGAATTGTCCGATACCCTCAAGCCTTCAAGTATCGGCGCCGTTGAGCAGCTCAAGCAGGCCGGCAAGCGCGTCATTATGGTAACCGGTGATCAGCGGGCTGCCGCGAATTCCATCGCGCAGGCGTGCGGCATTGCAGAGATCTGGCCGAATACGCTCCCGCAAGCGAAAGCCGGCATTGTTGAGTCGCTGCAGCAAGAAGGCGCAAAAGTTGCTGTGGTCGGCGACGGCATCAATGATGCGCCGGCACTGGCGCAGGCGGATGTTGGCATTGCCATGGGCACCGGCGCCGACATTGCCATGGAATGCGCCGGCATTACAATTGTTTCAGGCGAGCTGAAGAGCGTCCCAGTCGCATTGTCAGTGGCCGCAATGACTATGAAAAATATTCGGCAAAACCTCTTCTTTGCATTCTTTTACAACTCAATCGGCGTACCGCTGGCGGCTGGTGTGCTGTATCCATTTTTCGGCTGGCTTCTGTCACCGGTGATTGCGGCGGCGGCGATGAGCCTGTCTTCTGTTTCAGTCATTGCCAATGCCTTGCGCCTTAGGAAAGCCAATATCAGCCGTATCATTCGCAAATAATTGGAGCAACACCAGCCAAACGAGGACAGCTGCAATGATAGAATTTGATGCCAGTTACAAGCGTATTTTCGGCGGCGCTGAAGCAATCGAAGCCTACCTGCGCTATGCGCCTGTCCCGAAGCAAATATTCGACGCTTTGGATCTGCCCACACTGCGAAAGGCGGACACAGCATTGGTGAGCGACACCCTGCTGCAGCGTCATGCTGACAGTGTCTGGGAGGTTGAGAACATCGACAAGTCAGACTCGCTTTACTTCGTCCTTCACATCGAATTCCAGTCATTTGCTGAACCAGCCATGGCTCTTCGCATGCATGCGTACACAGCGTTGCTGTACGAAAACATCTTCCGCCGCCGCAAGGGCGGGGAGCGAAAGCACAAGCTGCCCACGGTGCTGCCGGTCGTGCTGTATACGGGCAAAGACCCCTGGACTGCGCCGCTTGAGATTCGGGCGTTTCTCAATGACTCTCACAGCGAGGTGCATCCGACTTTCCACTATCTGCTGATTGACGAGCATCGGCTGGTGCAAAACGATAAGGCGAAGGTGGAGGATTTGGCCGGTGCGCTGATGCAGATGCGTCATGGCAAGGAATATAGTATGGTTGAGGATGCCATCCGATACATAACCGGATCGGCATCTTACCGCTCGGATCAGCGGGCGTATGATGAGCTGGCCAAGGAGGTTGGCAAACATAGATATGGACTGGAGGTAGCAACGATGGAGCAGTTCGCGGTGGATTTGGAGGATTTGGAGAACAATATCCGACAGCAAGGCATTGAGCAGGGCATTGAGCAGGGCATTGAGCAGGGAAGGGAGCAGGAAAGAGAGCAGGTAGCCAGGCAAATGCTCGATGAGGGCTTGTCTGTGCGCAGTATCGAGAACTGTACTGGACTGACCATGGAGCAGATTCGAGCTTTCCGGAATGGCAGTTAGCGAGATTGGGTTGCGGCGGCTGTGCCAGCGGCAATGGGTTCGAATCCCCCGAAGCGATGAAGTTGAGATGAAGGCCGCAGATCGGCAGACTGAATAATTCTCGGATGAGGACTGCAGCTGGATTCGAGAATTCATAAACCTATGCCTGATAGCATATTCAGGTGACTGACAGGCTGAGAATGAACCCCGAAACTTGTGAGCTAAAGACATATGCCCACCATCGTTGATGTTCTTAAGCAAGATAGAGTCGCACAGCCCGAATGGCTGGATGTAGATAAACCTCGGTTCGATCGGAATGAATTCTTCAGCACACGAACTGTTTATTACCCAGGCTGCGGAGATGACGGGCAGCCCGTTAAACTGTGTGCACTGAGTCATTCTGCCCACACCTTTGTTTACGTTGACCAAGGTTTCGACTGGGAAACCTGGTACAGACGCTTATCCACCCCAAACAATCGCTTTCGAGGATACGAGAAGATTTATGATGAAGAGGTCAGTGAGAATCAGCTTCGTCCCAACGGTTGGAGACCAAACATTGGCCAGCATGAAGGTAGAGGATCTGATTTGTTCTCAGAATCTTTTGTCTCTCCGTTCGCACGATTTGTCGTCTTGGAACGACAGTGCAGCGATGAAAATCATGGACCTCGGCGTTTTTCGGTTTTATTCATCGGTGGTGATGGAATTGCGAGTTACGATGCACTCTATTGCCAGAAAGACAATACCCCGCCCCCTTATCTTGTACTAATTCAGGATCATGGGTTTGGCGGAAATTACGACCGTTTCGACCGAGGAAGTCTGCTTGAGCTTATCGCCCGAAGAACGGAAACATTTCCGAAGTTCCTGCTGGTTGGCAAGGGTTCGGAACATTGGTCGGGTTATAGCAGAATCGACGCCATTGTTGATCCCGGAGGGATGTGGGGTATTCCACGAAGCCTTTTTAAGTTCAATGGGAGTTAGAAAACTGAACTTCACATCCATCAGCGTGGTGGCCGAATTCGCGAACATGGCTTCTATGGAGATGATCCGTTTCCACCTCCAGAATGACTGAATTTTACCGATATTGAATTTAACCAGGATTTATTTGTAAATTGTTTGATCAACCCCGACTGCAAACTTATTATGCAGGCAGTTTCTATCCGCCTCATTCGGTTCGGATTCTACCGCTGGCGATACGGTTTTGAGATTAGGGCGATACTTTGGAACTTCTGGAGAGTTTTGGCTCAATCTCCAAAAACTCTACGAACTGCGCTTGACACAGGAAAAGAATGGCATTCGTATTCAGCTATTGACCCTCTTTTAGGTCGCATTTATCCACAGCACTTGTCGTACTTTTGCGATATGAATCGATGACACTAGACGATTGCTTATGGTTTTCGAACGGCTGATAACCGGGAGTGCCGAATGATGAGTACAAGGCAAGGCAATCGGCAGTGCGGTTCTGATGTTTCACAGGTTCGCTGCTGCTCGCTATATTTGCCATCTTCAGTCGATGTGGCTTGACGGGCGCTCAGCAAATGACCTTGCTGGGGATCAGCAATGAGAAAAATCTATACAACTGGAAGAAGCACTCAGAAAAAACTCGACTCACGAAAGACTTTCTGGAACGGGCCAGTTATTCTCAAGTTTCGTATTTCGGCTGTCGCAATACAAGCGCTGGCGGGTGCTTCCGAAATGGCATCGCTGCACAAACGCACACGATAAGTCCTGAACATATCAATTTGCTGCGCACCCGTCAAATCGCATCAGCAGATGCAACACCAGCCAAACGAGGACAGCTGCAATGATAGAATTTGATGCCAGTTACAAGCGTATTTTCGGCGGCGCTGAAGCGATCGAAGCCTACCTGCGCTATGCGCCTGTCCCGAAGCAAATATTCGACGCTTTGGATCTGCCCACACTGCGAAAGGCGGACACAGCATTGGTGAGCGACACCCTGCTGCAGCGTCATGCTGACAGTGTCTGGGAGGTTGAGAACATCGACAAGTCAGACTCGCTTTACTTCGTCCTTCACATCGAATTCCAGTCATTTGCTGAACCAGCCATGGCTCTTCGCATGCATGCGTACACAGCGTTGCTGTACGAAAACATCTTCCGCCGCCGCAAGGGCGGGGAGCGAAAGCACAAGCTGCCCACGGTGCTGCCGGTCGTGCTGTATACGGGCAAAGACCCCTGGACTGCGCCGCTTGAGATTCGGGCGTTTCTCAATGACTCTCACAGCGAGGTGCATCCGACTTTCCACTATCTGCTGATTGACGAGCATCGGCTGGTGCAAAACGATAAGGCGAAGGTGGAGGATTTGGCCGGTGCGCTGATGCAGATGCGTCATGGCAAGGAATATAGTATGGTTGAGGATGCCATCCGATACATAACCGGATCGGCATCTTACCGCTCGGATCAGCGGGCGTATGATGAGCTGACCAAGGAGGTTGGCAAACATAGATATGGACTGGAGGTAGCAACGATGGAGCAGTTCGCGGTGGATTTGGAGGATTTGGAGAACAATATCCGACAGCAAGGCATTGAGCAGGGCATTGAGCAGGGCATTGAGCAGGGAAGGGAGCAGGAAAGAGAGCAGGTAGCCAGGCAAATGCTCGATGAGGGCTTGTCTGTGCGCAGTATCGAGAACTGTACTGGACTGACCATGGAGCAGATTCGAGCTTTCCGGAATGGCAGTTAGCGAGATTGGGTTGCGGCGGCTGTGCCAGCGGCAATGGGTTCGAATCCCCCGAAGCGGTGAAGTTGAGATGAAGGCCGCAGATCGGCAGACTGAATAATTCTCGGATGAGGACTGCAGCTGGATTCGAGAATTCATAAACCTATGCCTGATAGCATATTCAGGTGACTGACAGGCTGAGAATGAACCCCGAAACTTGTGGTATTTACAATTGATGCCATGCATTGGACTTGGGATAAACTTCAAAACAAACGTAATATTCAATTGCATGGAGTCAGTTTTGAAGCGGCAGTTCGGACGCATCAGCAGTGCTCGAAAGATTGCCAAACGAGAAAGACGCATCTATGAAGAAAAGCGGTAACAAGCGGACCGACAAACACATAGTGGAATTAGAGCATCTGGAAGTGCTGTCGGAAGATCAAATCGATATACACGACATTCCGTGAGATGACAGATTGGTCTGGCGCTAAACGCAGCTTGTTTTACAAGCCGGTTAAAACAGCAGATAACTTTGCGCTTGGATGTCGACATTGTTCATTGGTTTAAGGCAAAAATGCCTGGCGGGTGTGGCTGTCAAACTGCAATTAACCAAGCATTGCGCAACCATATAAATGGTCAGTCGATTGAGTAGGATCAAGGTAAGAATGCCGATCCAATAAGATTTTCGACGAGTTTGAGCTGCGAAAGAATTTCCGAACTGCCTCGCGAAAGAGCCCGCCGGAAATAGGCTGAATCGTATCTATAATTCAGCGAAAACTCAGATATGCCGCATCCGTGCCTACCATCGAAATACAGACGAACCTTCGTCCCATTCGTTGTGTTTCGATTGCTTGTTCATAATTCGAGAGCGTCCAGCGAACCGTGAGCAATGCAATACGGCTTGCCTTTATCCAGATATTGCGGCTCAAACGTAATAGGCTTGAGTACTTCTCTTAGCTTCAAGGCTGATAATCCAGTGCCTCCTGCACCTTGGCCAAAACCGGACACCGTAGACTTCTGGGTCAGGGACCAGACTTGCGGGCAACCCGCCTGCTGTCGCTGCGCGGGTTAACAGAATGCGTAGCGTATCCGAAAGTGTCATCAGGTCAAAGCCAGCAAGTGCGGCCAAAGCATGAACTTTGAGTTCATGGTCCAATACAAACCTGGAGCATAGAGCAACTGTCCATCGACAAATTTTCGTTCTATTCAGCGACGGAAAAGTCTAAAGTGAGAATGGCTGTCTCGTGTCGGGTTCCGCCTCTGAAAATCGTCCATTCTGGTATCGAAAAATAAGGTAACGCCAATGATGCGCGCCGAACAGCGCTTTAGGTCGCATTATGCCGAAACAATCACCCTCAGTCCTGACACTGAGATATTGCACCCCGTAGCTTCGTGCAGACTTTAGAGCATAGCCCAAACTCTGTGACGCTGTGAAATCTTCCGGATCAAATATCGCCTCACCGCTTAGATTACGCAAATCATGCAATTCGGCTGGACCCAATCGTGCGCGAATGACTCTCATCTCCAGTCTCATTTCCTGTATTCCAGAATCCGCAAGAAACCGCTGCTGATGCCAGGCAGACTCAGCTATCGAGACTTTCTCATCGGCGCTGCAATAATACATCCCGAAATTACGGTTGAATCTCCCGCCGCATCCATCCACTGGTGGATGGGTAAAAGCTGCCATGATCCATGACGAACCCAATCCATATACTCGATCCTCCGGTGCAATCAGACTGATATCGCCTGTCTGCTCGCGCAACCGAGGATTCGTCAGTGACTCGACCTCGTAAAGCACATTCCAATCCTCAGGACTGGACACTTCCTCAAAAAGGTTGATTTGCGGGTAGCGAGAAGGAATAATGCGCCAAACAAAGCGATCCAACTGACTGAGCGGCAGCCACTTGATGTCGATCACGAACCGCCCCGCTGCGCATCAAGAAATTGTCTCACCACGGCTAAGTCTGTCACCTGTCCGGCCAGCATTCGATCGATGGGCCGGGTGCCATGGAACAAAAAATTGTCGTTGGACATGAACAGCCACTGATCCGCAATCGCGGGATCGGGCAACAGAATCTGCAAAGCCTTATAGATGCCGAGAATATAACTGGCGCGCTCCAGCAGATCTTTCGTGAGTCGAGTTTTTTCTGGATGCTTCTTCCAGTTGTATAGACTTTTCTCGTTGCTGATCCCCAGCAAGGTCATTTGCTGAGCGCCGGTCAAGCCCCATCGACTGAAGATGGCAAATATAGCGGGCAGCAGAGAACCTGAAACATCAGCGCCGCGCTGCAATAGTTTCTCTCTTGGAATGAGCATGAAATAATCCCCATCAGAAATATTGACTGTAATAGTATAGTGTAATATTTTATTACAATGATTTCAACAAAGCAAAATCGGATTCTTTCAGCTTGGATGGCTTGAAGGTTGGATTTTCCTAAACGCATCACACCCGTCATCATTCGCACGGGTACTCGTTATGGTTACTTTATGCAAACTTGAACTCTTGGATTACTTCTTGCAGTCGCTTGCGAATTTCGGCGGCCTTTCCCATTAGATTTACGGTAGCAAAACGAATCTCATAACCCTGTATCACCACAGCTTCGTCAACATCTTCATCCAAAGATAGGTGAAGCAACAGTCCCGATGTGCGCAATGAACACAAGTCTTTAGACGTTTCCTGAGACCGCAAATATGCATAAATCTGATAAATGTAAGCACTATGCAGAGATTTTTCTCGATGCTGCCCTTTGACAAATATATGATTGGATTTAGTATCAATCACGATTTTTCTTCTATTGCTGGAATTGGTTAGAACGATGTCCAATATCATAGAAGGCAGAAATTTTTCAATCCTTGAACTCTTCTGTTTCAAATTCCAGTAAATCCTTTTGCCAGCCTGAACTTCCCATTCATTCCCTGGCAGTACAGCATCGTAAAATCCTGCAATACCTTTCTCGAATATCTTCCAGAACTGACTTTCCCTATCTGGAGATGACAACAAGTTCACCCCCATTTTCTCCGTTGGCAAAGTCAAATCGAAAGCCAATTTTGCTGCCACCACCATCATCTGATCGTCGCGGTCGTTTTTGCTAAATCGATCAATGGAAATTTCGCTTCTGCTGGGCCTCTCACCGATGACCCCCATACGATACATCTGCAATGCCAGAGTTCGACAGCGGCGTACAAGATTCTCGTCCTTTTTCACGATTGTTGAAATCGACAAGAGAGCGGCACGAACAAATCGATTTCTGATGGTATTGACCGTGAACTCATCGAATCGGCACGCTATCTTGCCCTGCTGCAGAAGTTTATTTCGCTCAGTGTCCAGATGCAAAATCCGACCTCGTACTCGAGTCATTACTTCTCTACGGGATTGATACCCGAAATGCAAACTGCGTCTCAGACGAGTTTCCACTCGACGAGCAAGGATTTCGGCCACCAAGTTCGGAATGTCGTCTGGACTGTCCTCAATCGCTGCTTTTTTGACCTCCATCGCGTCCTTGTACAGACCCGAAGCATAAAGCAGCAGCAACCAAATGTTGCGAACTGGAATCTCTCCGATGTGAGAGTTTTCGCTCACCTGTAACGAAGATGCGGGGGAATTCAGAACTTGTTGCGATCAGAAGCCTTCGAGCAACTTCTCTTTTGCTTCTCTCGACCTGCTCTCGTCGTCGAACCATAGCTCGTCAAGCATCGGCCCTATTTCTGTCTCAACGATCTGGCGAAACCACCGCTTCGGATTGTCAATGGTTTTGGCTGGTGTAACAAAACTATGACCAACGCAATATGACTTGCCCAAACCCGGTGCTTTCGATATTTCTTTGTTCAATTCAATCAGGCGAGATTTGATTCGATCAATGATTTCTTTTTCAGTGGTGATCCATTTATTTGCCCATTGTTCCCATAGGTCATTGAAGGCAGGCTGCAAGTCAAAAAAAGTGAATCTGCGTCGAAGTGCCAAATCAACCAATGCCAACGACCGGTCAGCAACATTCATCGTCCCGATGACATAGAGATTTTCTGGAAGATAGACGGATTCGCCAGCGCGACTGTATGACAATTCCAATGCCTCTTCCCGTGTTCTTTTGTCTGCTTCAAGCAGCGTAAGAAGCTCACCAAATATCTGAGCTGGATTTCCGCGGTTGATTTCCTCAATCACGGCGACATATTTTTCACTTTTGTTAACCCGCGCCTTATCGGCGATCTGCAGAAAATCTCCTTTTATCAATTCGAGTTTTCCATCACTGCCGGGCCGCCATCCTTGAACAAAGTCTTCGTAGGAAAGGTTCGGGTGAAACTGGAAAGCCTTGACATTTTCTGAGGGACGTTTGCCGACTAATGCATAGGCCAGTCGTTTCGCCAGCCACGTCTTGCCAGTGCCCGGAGGTCCCTGAAGAATAAGATTCCTTTTTTCTTCTATGCGGTCTAGCATCGTCTGAAGTCGCTGACGCTCAATGAAGCAACCGTCTTCAACGATGTTGTCAATGGTGTAGCTGCAATTGACTTCATTCTCCATTGGATCGTCTGTGCGTCGCGGACCCTCAAACGCTTTCAACGATAGTTCTGGAAATGAACGTACCGGGTAATTCTTATCCTCTTCGAAATATTCACTCAACTCGTTGATAATGTCAACATATTCTTTTCCGGAACAGCGGCTATCATTCCCCTCTCCTCGCCATCGCTGGCATATGCCTTGTGCGGCATCCAGTTTCAGTTCATTCTTCAGATATTGCCGAGAATTGGAATCAAGGGGGCAAAAATTCCAAGGGCGAATCCAGTAAAGCCCGAAAGTAAGAGTCCAACCCGTTCCTTGGACCTTCATCGCTTCGTCATATGCTTTTTGAAATCTTTCACTTGCAGATTCGTCGTTAGAATTTGTTAACGAAATGGCTTTTTCGAATACATTCCAAAGATGATCAATATCATTCGGATATCTATCTTTCTTGTAATAAAAAAACCAGGAACGAAGAGGGTCCAGAATAGGAATTCCCTCGAAAGATTGCGGTACAGGGGCAGACACATCTAGAAACTTCGCCAGACTCTCAGCAACCTTTCGACGATTGGAATCTGTTAGTCTTCGATTAAAAGTTCCGATTGTTGTAAACGGGCAAATGTCTTCCAAAGGCACCGACGAGCCATCAACAGTTTTGTCGTTATACGGACTGAGACCAGCATTGACAACACTTTGACGAACTGCCGCGACAAGTTTACTGCGGTCACTTCTGAACCTCAGCAAGCTATCGGCAATTGCTTCGTAAAATTCAGTCCAAAGGAATTTCACTTGTATCGCTCTTTATCTCGCCCAACTGCGCAACCCAGTAAGGACTGGTCCTAAAACGATTATGTCTTGTTCTTCTTCAAACGCAATTTTCAGTAATTCACGTGCGTCCTGACGGCTACCACTTACTTTCCAAACCGGATTTGGAGATGTATAGAAATACCATCTGCGAGGCAGGTCGAAACGTTTGTTCCGGTCCAACTCGCGGCTTTTCCCGTCATTACGATTTCGTTTTACAATTCCTATGGCTTTGATTGGCATGACTGAGCATCGACAGCCTCGATTCACTAGAAAAGGCAGTTTATCCTTTGTGTGGTAATAATCTTTCAGTGCAAGTCGGTCGCCAGCTTGAATAGGCTGGACTTTTTCAGAAATTTTCTCAGGAGAATCGCATTCCCAGACACTTGCCTCAATAAATCGCGCCTTACAATCAGCCCCATCGAATTGACATGCAACAAATCAATCCGCCATCAATATCTCCAAAATATCCGATGATTTTCAATTGCTAGTTTGGCACCTAAAGCCGTTTCAGCTTGATCCATGCATGAGCTGTGGCGAACCGCCAGTCGATCCCTTGCCTGAATCAAGTGTCGGCAACTGAACAATAGCTGCGCCATTCTTTTCCTGTGCCAAGCGCAGTTCATAGAGTTTTTGGAGGTTGAGCCAAAACTCTCCAGAAGTTCCAAAGTATCGCCCTAATCTCAAAGCCGTATCACCCGTAATAGAACGCCGACCATTGATAATCTCAGTGATACGGCTCACCGGCACTGCAATCTGACGTGCCAATTCGGCCGCACTCATGCCGAGCTCTTCAAGGTCCTCTCGCAACGTCTCGCCGGGATGGATGGGTTCACGCACAGCCAGCCTCCTCAATTCTAATGATAATCCACGATTTCAACATCCGTCGGCCCTAGACTGTCTTCGGGCCACCTGAAACAAAGCCTCCACTGATCATTTATGCGAATGCTCCATTGGCCTCTACGATTGCCTTTGAGCAACTTAAGATGATTGCCTGGCCTATTGAGGTCGTTTATATCGATCGCGGAATCCAATTGATCCAATTTCCGTGAAGCCGTTCGCCCGAATCCAGAGAACGCTGCAACACTCGTGCCGCCATAAAAAACTTCCGTCTTCTTGTTTGCAAAACTGACAATCACCCTTACGTATCGCTCATGGAAATCACAGCTTCGTTATTGCAGATGATATTTTATACGTCGAGCATTGCGGTCCGCTCCGGAAAATTCGATGTATGAAATGATACCCACACGGATCCGAGCATACAGCCAACTTGCCAAAAGCTCCCCCGATAAAGCAATCGATTGGATTCGAGAATCTAAAGATTGATACTGTGGACGCTAAATTTTAAGGTTAGAAATCTCGCCTAAATGACCCATCCGATAATCAGGCATTTCATGTCGCAATATGCAATATTCTGGCATCTACCGGGTCGGCCGCGGACTCGCATCAGCAACCCATCGGCTGCCACGCGCACCGGAACAGCAGCAGCAACGCTGTGCGCCATACTTGGCAAACAGAAAAAGGTCGGCCGAAGCCGTCTGTTTCCTTTATCCAGAATCCTGACTGTTATGGAACATTGAAACGAAACGGCACCAGTTGGCAAACGCGGGGGCCATTGGAATGACGGCTCGGCGGACAGTTCGGCCCGCCTGGAACGTCGCCCGATAGCTCCCCCGACAGATCCGGCAAGACCAATCACATCGAATTAATTCAGCTGCACTTTGGTAATGCTGGAGGCGCAGATTAATTGAAATCCTAACGCGACCTATTGAACTCTTTTCACATCAGATCACAGAGAATTTTAGACCGTTGATTGTTCAATTCGCACAGACGCTTATAAATTAAATCACGTGGATTCTTGGGGTTTTTCTTTATGTATTTCCATTTGAGTTTGTCAAACCCCTCGGGCTTTTTCGGTTCCAAACTTTTTGAGGCAGGTTTCCATCCGTATATTTTCCATGCGTGGTATCGAAGAACTTCAACCAATGGGCCATTCCCGTCGGATAAGCTCGCTAAAACATTCTGGCATCACGACTAAGTTTTGCAACATTTTGTGTATGCGTCAGGATCCCTCGATTCATCCCACACATGCGCAAATGTCCAACCATTTCTTGGATGTGCTACTCGATAATCTCCATGAGCCCACATATACGCCCATCGGGGCGTTGTATTGTCGTCATACATAATTTCTTTTCCACACTCGGATATGTCTCGCTTGATGCGAAGCTCAGAGTTCCGTATCGTCGGAAATACTGCACCATTTAATTTTTTGACGACTTCGAGATTAGGTGCCAAGCAATAGGGCACTGCTTGCCCGACGATCGCCTGAGCATCGCTCGCGTTCAAAGTCGGCTGAATATTATCAAACATAATTTTCTCCATGCGTCGCTGAAAGGTACTTTAATGTGGTGGGTCACTACTGTCCCAACGTTTGATTTCGAGGCTTTTCCATTGGCTTGGGCCCTTGGTGTGACTGGACCTGCGAAGGGTGAAAATTTCCTTTACCCCGAAGCACCGCAGGAATACCCCCTTGAAAGTCGCTTTTCGACGGCCCAGGCCGCTGCAGACTGCTCCTTATAATTCGGGGAATCCAATACCTGAACAGCTGCCTTCATTTAAGTTTTTTCAACTCTTTCAGTTCCTTGCCAGACAGCCAGAGATATCTGTCAATCTCTTTCAAGCTGCAGTCGTTGAGCTGATAGTAATCCACGAAAGACATGATTAAACGGTGAAACTCCAAGTAATCTTTACGGCCGCCCACTTTAAATTCATCATTAAATTGAGCAAACCCATCCTCTCGCTTGAAGTGCCCTAGCATGCTTTTAACAAAGCCGTCATAGATCGGATACACCTCTGGCAAATGATGGCTGCAATACTTGGTGGCAAAGGAAAATAGCTTTTTTCCTTTTTTCCCGTTCACAAGAGCGATCTCATTCACCAAAGAAAGATCTTTGTCTCGCAGGCGCTGATCAATATCCAAACTGACAATATGCTTTGCCATCTTGAAAGAACCGCAAGAAGTTTTAAGATTCGTGGCGTAAAAGTCATTCAGCAGACTGACTTTGATCAAGACCCTGTCCAGATCAACATTCTCTCGAGAGGTGTTAGTAAACAACTCTTTTAAAATATGCTCTTGGAAAACATACTTCTCATACTTGTCACTTTTCCACTTCTCAGCATAGGCCTTGACTTGCCCGACGGATGGAGGCGGTATATTTATCTGGGCGGTTTTAGCATCCATAAGCGTAATAAGCGTAATCCTTCATAGTGTTGGTGATGAAAGCAAAAGCGGCAGTCATATCAGGCATCCTGTCACTTTGCGAATTCGAAGCGTCCCAGTTCAAGCTGGCCCAGCACAGTCGAAGCACTTGCACACTCGCCGAACTCCGCCAGTACCGCGTGATAATCCACCTGCTCCAGTCGGCTGCGAAGCTACCGATACGCGCACCCAAAAGTCAGCTTGAAAGCCGCCCCCTGAGTGTCCGGGTATCGGATGCAGCGCACTCCCCGCGTGTGGTCATTGGACTTCCCACCAGACAGAAATATCGCACCACTCCGAATACGGCGGATGTCCGGCCGCCTGGTGCGCTGCGCTCGGCCAGGTGGGCGGGCCGCAGTTGAACGGGCTGTCATGAGGACCAAAAGACGCCACATAGCCGCCGTCCGCCGTCCTCTCCATCTTCCCCTTCAGGCGAATGACCATGGATTTATCGCCTCCGCTGAGGTTATGGCGGCTGCATTTCTGCAACATGACAGACTGGCCCAGATCCAGTGTTGCGCCGGTGATATTGGTGAGGCGATACATCCTGTGCGACTCATACCCGTCCGACGGGCAGGAGTCGACGATCTGTATCGGCTGGGTTCCCGAACGGCGGCCCGGCAGGATTTCATATTCCACAGTCTGGACCCGGTCCGCATCTTGCGCCGGCTGTGTCCAGCGAAGATAGATTGGGCGTGTGGCTGCATTACGATCAGAGAAATCACCCACTTTAGAGGTGTAATGCATCAAACTCCCGACATGCGCGGTCCCGGTGCCGGTCGTGTCCAGGTTGTTGCGGTCCCAGTTCTGCTGCTCCGGGGTGTAGGGGCTGAAGTCCGGGTCCGTCGTGTCGCCCCCGGGATAGGTCTCCTGTCCTGTTTCAGAATTAACAATCGGCCCTGAGACCTGCGCCGGGGCGGCCCCGGCCAGCGTGAGCGCCGCCAGCGCGGCGATGATTGTCAGTCCGCTGCTAGTCGCGGGGGGGGGAATCCGTTTGGCTGTCTCATGATTGGCTCCATTGGGTCAGCGGTGTTAAGTGTTGCTTGCAAAGGTTTTCTGTTTCCTCAGGCAGCCATCAGGGCAGCGCCCCTCTGCTGCATCTGGAACATGCCTTTTCCCTGCTGTCGCTGGCAATGATAAAGCCAGACAGGTCATCGGCACTGAAAACCTGGCATCAATCAGTTGTTTCATGCTTGATATTTATATTTGAATTCAAGACTAAAGTCAATGCTGTGCGCCCCTCTTCGCCGTCTCTAACAAACTCTATCAAGGTATAGTTTATTTTGCTATACTGTGCTAGAGTCTGATAGAACTGATATGGATCCCTTTGCAAACCCCTTTACCCCTGGTGCCGGAACCACGCCCCCGGAGCTGGCTGGCCGCCAGAATATATTGGACAGCATGCGTGTGTCGCTGCGCCGCGCCGCAGCCGGAAAGAACACGCGCCACATGATGATGCTCGGGTTGCGAGGCACAGGCAAAACGGCGCTCCTCAACGCAATCGAGCGGATTTCACATGAGGAAAAACATCTGGCAACGCGTCTCGAAGCACCAGAAAGACGACCTTTGGCAGAAATGCTGGCAGCCGATATCCGCAAGGTTCTGCGCAGTCTCTCAACGTCAGAGGCCGCCAAGGATCTGGCGGCCCAAGGCCTGGGCGTGCTCAAAAGCCTCGCTTCGACTATCAGGAAGCTATCGGTTTTTGGCGCGTCTATTGAGGTGGCTGCAATTCCCGGCCAGGCTGACAGCGGAAATCTGGAACTCGACCTGACCGATACCTTCGCCGCTGTCGGTCGCGCTGCCGGGGCCGCCAGCAAAGGCTGGACACTCCTGATTGATGAGGTTCAATATCTGGAAAAGGCAGATTTGTCTGCACTGATTGTCGCGCTGCACAGAATGAACCAACTCCAGGCGCCCGTCACCTTTGTAGGTGCGGGCCTGCCGCAAACAGCCAAACTCGCCGGGGATGCAAAGTCCTACGCAGAACGGCTGTTCCTGTACCCGGAAATTGGTCCGCTGGACCCGGACGACGCCCGGCAGGCCATCCGCAAGCCCATCGAAGACGAGGGAGCTTCCATCCGAGACGATGCGCTGGATGCAATCGCAGAAGGCACCCAAGGCTACCCGTTCTATCTCCAAGCTTGGGGATCAGAGATTTGGAACTGTGCGCCGAGCCCGTCGATGGTTCTTGAGGATGCGCTGAACGCTCAAAGATACGCAATCGATGTCCTGGACGAGGGATTCTTCCGGGTCCGTACCGATCGCCTGACCCCCGCCGAGATGGTATTTGTACGAGCGATGGCGAATCTGGGCGCCGGTCCATACCCGATTGCGGAAATCGCCGCGACACTGCGCAGGCCTTTGCGGTCACTGGGTCCTGTACGCGCTAAAATCATCGAAAAAGGCATGATCTACAGTTCCAGCCATGGCATCCTAGACTTCACAGTGCCACTTTTTGCCGACTACCTGCGGCGACGGCCTTAGTGGCCTGAGAGCCCCCGGACCCCTTCTTTAGCTACGGCTGTGAGAGCGGCCGCTGGGCACGAATATTGATGCCAAACTCCCGCGTCATGGCCAGCAGTCGACCCATCTAATTGCACAAATGAGGTCTGTCCAGTCGTTCGCAGCAAGGCATGCGCCAGTTTTTCTGACATTGCGCCTTCAGATTCTTTCTCAGGATCATTATTGACACCTATAGTCATGGTAAAGCTCTCCACTGTGCCATTGTCTTATCTCCCTTGCTCCGATTGCAGCCGGAGCAGAGCAGCTGAAGGTTCTCAATATGATCCGTGCCGCCTTTCGAGCGCGGCAGAATATGGTCAACGTCCATGACGCGAAATGGAAAATGTGTATTGCAGCCTGCGCAAATCCCCTCCTGCTCGCCATAAAGCCGATGCCGGTGGGTACGGTAGCTGGGCAGCCTGCCCAGATCGGTTCTTCTGGGCGGATCTGTCAGAGCATTGATCTTCCCCCACAGCGGCCCGCGATCCTCGACGATTCGGTCATTGACCAGCCTGACCGCCAGCTCCGAAAGATCAATTCCGGCCCATTCTCTTCCCAGCCGGTCAGCCGCCACCAGCGCGGTCGCGCAGCCGCAGAACGGATCCAGCACCATATCGCCCTCATTGCTGGACGCTCTGACAATGCGATCCAGCAGCGCAAGCGGCTTCTGGGTGGGGTAGCCCAGCCGCTCTTTGCCTGAATAATTTGTCAGACCAGTTGGATTGTAGATGATATCCTGTAACGGCTTGCCTGCGTCGGCTTCTGCATAACGTTTCAGACCTGGCCAAAAACCGCGTGTTGGATGGTAAATCAACCCAGCCGCTTCTAATGCATCCAGCCGCTCATGGACGCCATCTATTGTTTTGTAGCCAGGAATCCAATGCTCATCAATATAGTCTGCATACATTCCTTTTTTCGGAGCCGACCAAACCCGCCCGCGAGAGGCTATATCGTATCCGCGCCATTCTTGTGCGGATTTGCCTCCTGATTGCCCGTGCGCTGGGCCGGTTAAATTGTCGGATCTGTAACGTCTCCCGTTGCCATCAGTCTTTGGAAATGACTTTTTAAGCGTTTCCTCGTCTTGTTTTTCTCGAATGTCGTTCCATGTGTGCTCGTCACCGGCTGCATAAAACAACAGATAATCGGATATACGTCCGTACCGGCCAGGGTCGTTATGTGCGACTGCTCGCCGCCAAGTAATGGCATTACAAAACTGGCGAGCGCCGAAGATTCCGTCCATGAGCAATTTCAAATAATGCCCCGCCGTGTCGTCACAATGCAGATAAATGCTCCCCGTCGGCCTCAGTATCCGGTGCATTTCCATGAGCCGCACAGCCATGAAGATGAGATAGGACATCATGCCCTTGCCGTGCGCCTGACGGGCCGCTTCAATGACTGAATAGGCGGCGGGATTGCGGTCGGCCAGTTCCCCGTGCTCGTGCACGTCCACATCATCCAGCGTCCACAGGTCCTTGAATGCGGCGCCCGCGGCCCTGCTGCCTATCGGCGCCTCATAATTGCGGTTCGAGTTGAACGGCGGATCCAGATAAATCAGATCCACACAGTCTGAGTTCATTCCCCGAAGCACAGGCAGATTGTCACCGGTCCAAACAGTGCCGGACGTGAAATTGCATTGAGTCATCAATTGATCTTTTTCAGCCGTACTATCACGTCTAATCAATTTGATCTCCACGATTCAAATATTCCGACCCTCTCCAGTTCACCGACAGCCATCGGCATAAGTGGACACGATCTCCATTCCATCAGTCAGCAGAAAGCCATGCGCACCTTCAGAACTGTCAGCATGCTGCGCCAAATGACCAGATGCGGCGGATTTCAGCTGCCAGCTCCACAAGGAGCACGAGCAATCGTCCAACGTTGCCCGTTATATCGCAAAGTGAGGCAAGCGCTACGGATGAATCCGATCCAAAAAAGTGTCAAATTGCTGAATAGCGACTGTCGAGCGTTGTTTTTGACTTGTTCTTTTCAAATTAAATTTCTACCAAACTCTATCAAGGTATAAGTTTTTTTGCTATACCTTGCTATAAATCAGTAGAAGCGCAATGGATACTCTTGCAGAAATCGCAGCTTCATATTCTGTGTCTTCTGCGGCAGCCGGCTATTGTCGCGGCCAGGATATCTTCAAAAACAATATCGCCGAAGCCAGTAGCACAAATGTCAAGAATCCAAACCCAGAACTGTTCCAGTCCACAATCCCCGCGATCAAGGTGATGCCGCCCAGCAGGGTAAAGAATACGCGGCGATAAATTTCCTCATGCCGCAATGACAGCGCTTTGCTGCGCTCGCTTGACTGGCTGGCTTGCATCTTCGACAGCACACTGTGCGCCAGGCGCGGCAATTCAGGCGCAGTCAGCACCCATTGCGGCGACTCATGCCGGATGCGGTCAGCCAGTCGCGAGACACTGAACTGCTGCCGCATCCAACTCTCCAGAACCGGACGGATGCTCGCCGAGATATCGAGATTCGGATCCAGCGTGCGAACCAGCCCCTCCAGATTCAGATAGGTTTTCTGAAACAGCAGCAGCTGCGGCTGAATATTGATCCCAAACTCCCGCGTCATGGCAAACAGCCGCCCCATCAGTTGCGCAAATGAGGCCTGTCCGACCGGCTGATTGATGACCTGCTCGCAGACTGTGCGGATTCGGATCTCAAACTTCTCAATCGGCAGATCCGGCGGCGCCCAGCCCGCATGGATATGCGCTTTGGCCGACGCGTGGTAATCCCGCCGCAAGATGGCCATGATGTTTTCAGCAACGTATCTTCGATCCACATCTGACAAATTGCCCATGATGCCGAAGTCCACGATGTTCAGCCCGCCAGCCGGCGTAATCAGCAGATTCCCCGGATGCAGATCACCGTGGAAAAATCCATCGTAAAACGCCTGCCTGAAAAATGATGTCACCAGATTGTCAGCCAGCGCTGACAAATCCACGCCGGCATCAATCAATTTTTGCGTGTCCCGAATTGGAATCCCCTCGACCCGCTCGAGCACCAGCATATCCACATGGGTCAATTCCCAGTAAATCTTCGGAACATACAGGAACTCATCATTCTCAAACTGCATGCGAAAGCGATTTGCATTGGCCGCCTCCACGACCAGATCAAGACTGTTGCGCATGTTGTCGCCATAAGACTCAACCGCATCGACCGCATTGACATGCCGCGCTTTGGGCAGCACAAGCTCGAACAGCCGCGCCAGCATCGCCATGACGCCGACATCGTTGTCAATTTGCGCGCGAACACCCGGGCGCAATACCTTGACGACCACCTCGGCGCCGTCGTGCAGCACCGCATGATGCACTTGGGCAACAGATGCCGAGGCCACTGGGATGTCATCGAATGACTCAAAAACCGCATCAATCGCCGACCCCAGAGACTGCTCAATGACGGATTTGGCCGCAGTGCCGCTGAAGGGCGGAACTTGGTCCTGCAGCAGTTTCATCTCCGCCACAACGTCTTCGGAAAAAATATCCGGGCGCGTCGACATGATCTGCCCAAACTTAACGAAGATGGGGCCCAGTTCCTGAAGCGCCTCTCGCAAGCGCACCGCGAAAGGTGCATCGATGTTGTAGTCGGATTCGCCAAATAGCATCCGCATCAGCGTCTGCACATAGCGAAACTTCAAATGCGGCTCCAAATCTGCATCCAAGCCAAAGCGGCGGGCAGTCTTGCCGATCTCCCACAAGCGCTTGCAACGCGTCACAATCGTCATGTCAACGCTTGTCCTTGAGCCGCTGGATTCGTTTGCCCATGCGATCGACATCTGCCTTGAGCGTGTCCACATCATCCATAAACTTCCGCACCCGATCGCGCGACGGGACCAGAAACGCCTCGTTTTGGGCATAATCGCGAATCTTGCCGGCCAAGCGTGACTGCGGGCCGATCACGTTGTCTCGGCTCCATCGGACAACATTGCCAATTCGCCGCGCCGGCACATCTCCGAAGCGTCTGGCAATCTCTTCTTCCCAATCGAATTCAACGCGACTGAAAATTTGAAACAGCCGCTGCGCAAGCTTGACGTCACCGTCAATTTCGATGTCCTGCAGCTGTGTGGGATCAAGGTTTCTCGAGGCGAGTACTTTGAGAAAATCTTCCAATCGGCCCGCAACCGTCAAGTCCGGCGCAACGTCAGCCGCATCGTCACCAAGCAAAACCCCATCGATGGCGGTCAGTGCGTACGAATACCGCACATTCGTCAGCGTGATGCACAGTTTTTTGCCTTCCATCTCAGCCAAAGCTTCGCGCACCGTTGCATTGTCCTGCGCGACCTTGTTGACCGCATTGCAAAGCGTGTCCGAAAATACGGACTCAATGTAGCGCAGATAAGGTCCTGTCATGACTGTTTTGACACGTACGCCAGCCGCTGTGTTCAGATTTTCCAGCCGATGTGAATCGCCACAATGCCGCCGGTCAGATTGTGGTATTCAACCCGCTCATAGCCGGCATCCGCGACCAGATCCGCGAGCGCTTCCTGATCGGGATGCCGGCGAATCGATTCGACCAGATACTGATAGCTATCGCGATCGCCGGTCACCCGCTCGCCTAGGCGCGGGATGACAGCAAATGAATAGCGGTCGTAGAGTCTTTCCAGCAGCGGCACGAACGGCTTGGAAAATTCCAGAATAACCAGCCTGCCCGTACTGCGAGTGACGCGATACATCGAGCGCAAGGCCTGATCGATGCGGGTCACGTTGCGCAGCCCGAATGAAATCATGATGCAGTCAAAAGTGTCATCGGCAAAAGCGAGATTCTCCGCATCAGTCTGCACGCACTCAAGGCGATCGAGATAGCCCTGATCCAGCATGCGGTCCTGGCCATTGCGCAGCATTGAGCGATTGATATCAGTCAGCACAATGCGGCCTTTGGGCCCCAGTTTTCTAGCGATCGCCAGGCTCAGATCACCAGTGCCGCCAGCCACATCAAGCACCTGCGAGTTATGATGGATGCCGGCATAGGCCAAGGCAATCTTCTTCCATAGCCGGTGCGCCCCGAACGACATCAAGTCGTTCATCAGGTCATAGCGGCCGGAGACCGAATCGAAGACGCCGCCGACCAACTGATCCTTGCCGCTTTCGGTGACGCTGCGATAGCCGAAATGCGTCACCGCGTCGCGCTTATCCTCAGAAGCCATATCGAATCAAAGCTGCGGTTTTTCCTTTCGCTCGTATCCAGCCTGCTCAAGCCGGTTCAGGTAGGCCTGCCAGTACTGATCATAATTGGCGCCGAGCTCATACAGCAGATCCCAGGAGTAGATCCCCGTATCGTGCCCGTCATCGAACTTGAGCACGATGGCATAGTTGCCCACCGGCTCAATCGCCAATATATTGACATTCTCTTTTCCATACTGCAGCACGGCCTGCCCCGGACCGTGTCCCTGCACTTCAGCTGATGGCGAATACACGCGCAGGAACTCGCAGCCCAGGCGAAAGGTGCTGCCCTCATCGAAACTGATCTCAAGCGCCTGCGACTTCTGGTGCAGCTTGATTTGGGTTGGTCTAGTCTTGCGCTTCACAGTAAACGCTGCTGTATGAAGTTGATGCTATTGCAGCCATTGCGCGGCTTTTTTCGCAAAATAGCTCAAGATGCCGTCGGCGCCGGCTCTTTTGAAGCAGGTCAGAGATTCCATAATGGCCTGCCGCTCATCCAGCCAGCCATTTTGGACTGCCGCGCCAAGCATGGCATACTCACCGCTGACCTGATAGGCAAATGTGGGAACGGAAAATTCAGATTTCACTCGGCTGACGACATCCAGGTAGGGCATCCCGGGCTTGACCATCACCATATCAGCCCCCTCTTTGATATCCAGCGCCACTTCGCGCAGGGCCTCATCGCTGTTCGCGGGATCCATCTGGTAGCCGCGCTTGTCCTTGCCGCCGAAGGCCGAGGCCGAGCCGACCGCGGTGCGAAACGGTCCGTAAAATGCCGAGGCGTACTTTACGGCATACGACATAATCAGCACATTCGGATAGCCTTCGCTTTCCAGCGCCTGCCGGATCGCGCCAACGCGGCCGTCCATCATTTCAGACGGTGCGATAATCTGAACGCCCGCCCGCGCCTGCGACAGCGCCTGGCGGACAACGACCTCAAGTGTCACATCATTGTCCACCTCCCCGTCCGCGCCGGTAATGCCATCGTGTCCATCGGTGGTAAATGGATCCAGGGCAACATCGGCCATGACACCGATATCCGGAACTGCATCTCGAATCTCCCCGATGGCCCGCTGCGCCAGGCCATCGGGGTTGAAGGCTTCCGCGGCGGAGTCTGATTTCCTCTCCGCCGGCACGACCGGGAATACTGCAACGGCCGGAATCGCCAGATCAGACAATTGCTGGACATGCTGCACCGCTAAATCGATGCTCATCCGGTCGATGCCGGGCATGGATTTGATCGGCTCACGCCGGGTCTCGCCCTCGCAGACGAAAATCGGCTGGATCAGATCGGCTGGCGTCAGCGCCGTTTCTCGCATCATGCGACGCGTGAACTCAGTGCGACGCATGCGGCGCATGCGGAGGCTGGGAAACTTTGAGCTGATCATCGTATCGGTCTTGATTCTGCTTTACGACGTGCCGTCCGGCCTCCGGCATCCGCGGCCTGCGGACGCTCATGCATGGGCAAAGACCCGATCGATATCGCCGGCGATATCCTCAACCGAGCGGGACGCATCAACTGTAACCAGAAGTTTCGATTTCTCATAGTATTTCAGCAGCGGCCTGGTTTCCGCCTGGTAGATCGCCAATCGGTGCTGGATTGAATCAATGTTGTCATCAGCGCGGTGCACCAGCACACTGTCCGGACAATGATCGCACCGGCCCTCGCTGGCCGGCGGACTGAAAAAGATATTGTAAATGGTCCCGCAGCTCAAACACGTGCGCCGGCCCGAAAGACGCTGAATCAGAGCCTCCTCAGCCACGTCCAGGTGCAGAACGAAGCTCAGTCCGACTCCTCGCTCTTGAAGAATCAAATCCAATCGCTCCGCCTGCTTGAGGCTGCGGGGAAAGCCGTCCAGCAAAAAACCGCGGGACAGGTCAATCTCATCCAGATGAGCCGCGATCAGCTCCAGCACCAGCTCGTCGGGCACGAGGTTGCCCTGGGCAATGATTTCTGAGACCGTCAGCCCCAGCTTGCTGCCTGTGCGGACAGCCGCCCGCAACAAATCCCCCGTCGACACATGATTGACCCCACGTTTTTTGACCACATGCGCTGCCTGGCTGCCTTTGCCGGAACCCGGCGGACCCAAAAATACAACGTTCAATTATGACATACCTGCAGATCAAGGGAATTATGCATCAAAATCCGCAAGCCTTGAAAAAATCGACATTTCAGCTTCCAGCGTTTTTGAATATTTTTCGGTCGGTGCACGGCTTTCGCCTCTAATCCCGAATCAGGAGCGAAAACAACTGGGAAAAGAGATAAAAGCCATCTATGATTAAAATTTTAAGAGCCAGACTGCCGATCTGTGACGCGCGCTCACCCGCCGGGTACGAGTCCAAAGGAGACTGCACAAGGCTGTCGATATTGTAAACCACCGCACCGCGGAAACCAAAAATGCGCTCACCTCGGTGCCGCGATTCAAGCATTGACATGGAGCACATTGGATTTTGCTCTCCCTGTCATGTCTTCGGCACCAAAAATCGATTGTTTGCTGCTTAGCCTGAATCCGGTCGATCTGCCCGGATCCACTTTTAGCTCAGATAGTTTGAGGCGGCTCCACCGGCAATGAGAGCAGGTAAGATGCCAGAGAAGGAATTGGAATCTTGTATTGATCCGGTATTTTTCGCACCGGTGCCAGAATTCCAGCATGCAGCGCATCGGCAAGAAACTCGTCCATGGTCTCCTTTTTTCTTTCGCGCGCAGTTTCTGTCAGCAAATCGATCTCATCATAAGACAGGGTGCCAGCCAATATTCCTTTCTTGTCGCCCGCCGCCAAAGCCAGCCGCCTGTAGACCCAGGCCCGACTGGATCCAGCTTCGATCCGCTCGGTGTAATAATCATTTTTTTGCTCCGCCCCCTTTGCAAGCGCCTGTTCGAGCAAAGACGGTGCCAGTCGGCCCTGATTGGCGCGTATCACTCTACCCGCGGCCACCCCGATCCGATTTACATGCTGCGGCCAGCCCTGCGACAGCTCTGCCAGAGCATTCGCCCAGAGCGCTCTCTGTTTTTCTTTGCCGGTGAAATAGCGATCCAGAAGACAGCGAAAGGAACTGGCAGTTTCTTCCATGGAAAGCGGTTCCAAATTCACTACCCGGTCGGCGGCAAATCTCGAAAGACCGCACTGACGCAATACACTCAAGGTGTCACTCAGACCGAAAAAAGCGGCTACCAGGGAAATTCCTTCAGATCCACGGTGCAGACGATCAAGTACACCCTGCGTCGTATCGGTCACCGGAATGTTCTGGGCCTCGTCCACAAATACGACTATATGAAACTGTTTGAGCAAGGGTGCGGCATCCTGAAAAACCTGCGCAGAAGTCAGAGCAATGTTCGGACGAGCGGTGACCTGCACCTTGCCACCCACTGATATACCGGCGGCGCCAACACCTCGCTCAGACAGTTCCGCGCACAGTTTTTTGCTTAACCCTGCAAGCTTCCTGAATTTCGAGGCGATTGCATCTGGAGTGATTTCAGAAAGGCGCCGGCTTTCTCGGTTGGCTGCATCAATCAAACCTGTCATGACATCAGCGGGTGATTTCAGAGTGTCGGGATAGAGGAGAGCCGCCACCCAAGGCTCCTCCGGTGTCGAATGCTGCCTGATGGCTTCGATGCATTCCAGCATCAATGCAGATTTCCCCGCCCCCGGCGCGCCTTGGAAGATTAATGTCCCGCCGCCTGTAAGCCCCGAACGAAGACTGATTGCAGCCTTTCGGAAAACATCGTAATCGTCAGCGCGGCCGGCAAAAAACGGCTCACGGCCAACTTCGGAACGATCTGTTCGCTCCAGCCAAATTTCCTCTGGCAAAGGCTCAGCTGGCTGCGGTTTGGGAAACAGTCGTTGACTCATGTAAATCTAAATTCTGCTCAAACTGCTGATCAGGATTTTACCATGAAGTAAGCGAAATCGAATGATATGTAAAATTTGGGCAGTGGCTCAGTTTGAAAATGAATCCGTTTTGCAGAAACCAAAACCAGTACAACGGATGAATCTGATTGAATCACGGAGCAGACAAAAATGAAGCGCCCAACGAGATTTACACTTCCCTTCACGCAACTGACGGCCCTCGTGCTGCTGGCGCTGCAGCTGTGCCGGGCCAGCTTGGGCTGGGATGAGAATCGGGACAATGCTGGTCCGCCGGGCAGCGTGAGGAATGCCGAGAATCCCGCGCTTCACTTTCAGTCGCAACATAGTTTAATATACTGTTTTGAATGGCGCCTGTCGTCGATTCGTTTGATGACCAATTATGGGAGGAAATATGGCTAAAGCGATACATTCGATGCTGCGGGTTCTGGATGAGGAGCGCTCAGTTGCATTTTACGATAAAGCATTCGGTCTGAAAGTTGCGGAAAGAATGGACTTCCCAGACTTCACTTTAGTGTACTTGCGCAACCAGGAAGCGGATTTTGAGCTTGAGCTGACCATCAACAAGGATCGCACGGAACCTTATGAGCATGGCGATGGCTATGGACATCTGGCCGTGACGGTCCCAGACCTGGAATCAGAGCATGCTCGCTTTGAGGCCGAGGGCCTGAGCCCGCGCAAACTGGTCAAGTTCGCGCCTGCGGGCGAGATCGTTGCCCATTTCTTTTTTGTAGCGGACCCGGATGGCTACCAGATTGAGGTGCTTGAATCCGGCGGCCGCTACGTGTAAACCCACCAAAAGGAGGATAGTGATGAAAAACAACGAAAACTTGCAGCTCCTGTCACGGCGCGAGCTGCTCAAGCGAGCCAGCGTGATCGGCGCCGGCTTTGTGCTGGGCCCGGGTTTTCTGGCGGCGTCAAATGCTGCCTGGGCCTACCAGACCAGCGCACTGGACGCAAATACCTTTGCCACACTTCTGCAGATGGCGCGTGACATCTACCCGCACGACAAAGTCGGCGATGAGCATTACGTCACTGCCGTCAAAGGCTATGATGCTGCTGAGGCCGCCGCCGACATCGAGGCCGGTGTCAGCATGCTTGACGAGGCTGCCCGCAAGCTGGGTCATGCAAGCTATCTGGATGCCGGCTGGGAGCGTCATCGTGTCGATGTGCTGCGCTCGATTGAGGACACGCCCTTTTTTCAGCAGATCCGCGGCGGTCTGGTGACTGGGCTTTATAACAATAAAGCGGTTTGGCCTATCTTCGGCTACGAAGGCGAGAGCTTTACCCAAGGCGGCTATATGACCCGCGGCTTTAACGACATCAACTGGCTCTGAGCCAAACGGAGGATTGCAATTATGACAGCTTCATTCGATTTGAATGACAACAGCGTTGTCCTTGTCATTGGCACCGGCGCCGGCGGCGGCGTGCTGGCCAACGAACTGGCACAAAAAGGCGTGAAAGTCGTCGCGCTTGAGGCCGGCGGGCGCTATCTGCCGGAAGACTACGTCAACGATGAGTGGGACAGTTTCGGCCAGCTCGCCTGGCTGGATGCGCGCACCACTTCCGGCGACTGGCGCGTGGCCAAGGATTTCAGCGGTCTGCCGGCCTGGATCGTCAAGGCCGTCGGCGGCACCACCGTTCACTGGGCGGGCGCCTCGCTGCGGTTTCAGCCGCATGAGTGGAAAGCCGCCACGACGTATGGCAATGTCGCTGGCGCAAGCCTGCTTGACTGGCCGCTGGATGCCGAGGAAATGGACCCCTGGTACACCAAAGCGGAAGACAAGCTCGGCGTCACCCGCACCGGCGGGCGCGAGGGACTGCCTGGCAACAACAACTATCTGGTGTTTGAAAAGGGCGCCAAAGCGCTGGGCTACAAGCAGGTGCACACCGGCCGCATGGCCATCAATGCCAATTTTTACGATGAGCGCCTGGCCTGCCAGCAGACTGGATTCTGTTTCCAGGGCTGCAAGTGGGGGGCCAAGTGGTCCGCCGCCTACACGGATATCCCGCGCGGAGAGGCGACAGGAAACCTTGAGGTGCGCGAGCGCTGTCATGCCACGCGCATCGTGCACAACGATCAAGGACAGGTGACCGGTGTCGAGTATTTCGACCAGGATGGCAATCTGCAGCTGCAGAAAGCGCGCATCGTGTGCGTGGCCGGCAACACCTTTGAGAGTCCGCGGCTGCTGCTGAACTCGGCATCCTCGATGTTTCCGGACGGGTTGGCAAACAGTTCCGGCAAAGTGGGCCTGAACTACATGCGGCATATGACGGGCTCGGTGTATGCGGTCTTTGAGAAGCCGGTCAAGATGTGGCGCGGCACGACCATGGCCGGAATCATTTCTGATGAATCCATTCATGACCCGTCGCGCGGCTTTGTCGGCGGCTATGAGATGGAAACATTGGCTTTGGGACTGCCATTTATGGCGGCTTTCCTGGATCCGGGAGCTTGGGGCCGTGAATTCACCACCGCGCTTGACGCCTATGAGAATATGGCGGGCATGTGGCTGGTCGGCGAGGACATGCCGCAGGAATCCAACCGGGTGACCCTCAATACCGAGGTCAAGGACCAGTATGGCCTGCCGGTGCCTAACGTGCACTTCAGCGATCATCCCAACGATATCGCGATGCGCAATCATGCGTACCAGCAAGGCGCGGCAGTTTATGAGGCGGTCGGCGCGACACGCACGTTCCCGACGCCGCCCTATCCTTCGACGCATAATCTCGGCACCAACCGCATGTCAGACAATCCGCGTGATGGCGTTGTGAACCGCTGGGGACAGACCCACGATATCGGCAATCTGTTTATCTCGGATGGATCGCAATTCACGACTGGCGCCGCGGAGAATCCGACACTGACAATTGTCGCACTGGCGATTCGCCAGGCGGATCACATCGCCAGGGAAATGAGTGCCGGGAACGTGTAGGTCGCCGGCAAATTCTCGATTTTGCCGGAATGAGATTGAAGGACTCAGCTGTCCGGCACCTATCAAGCCGAAGCAGGCTTTGCAGTCTGCTTCGGCATTTGTTTTTGGTCTTCCTGCGATCTGTTACCCAAATAGAATGGATTTCACCGACATCCATTGAGCGCGGCTGCGCAATACCGGCAGGATTCTTGCTGGGGACAATATTTGAGACCGCTGCGCCAATTGAGCTGCCGCGCAGCGGCTGCGTTCATTTGCATTGGGGCATCCATGATCATCAGAAACCGGATTGAGACATTGCGTGATGAATTATCACGAATTGGGAAGATTGCTGCTTGATTTGCATCCGCTTCGCACAAAACTTGAAGAGTACGCCGAGTCACCTTCAAGAATCCTTGGCGAGGTCTTTTCGATGTAATGGATTTTGACCTGAGAAACCTCCTCAGCTGGAAAATGAATCATGCTGGAATCGACAAGAATCGGCTTCATCGGCGAAGCGATGGCGGAACTGTCGTTTCATGGCGACCGAACCAAAATGACATTTGCCGGCAATGCGCTGAACAGCGCCGTTTACTTTCGCCGATCATCCGCCGCAAATCACCAGATTGAATTTATCTCGGTCGTCGGCTGCGACCCCTTGTCAGAGAAAATGACCCAGTTTATCGAACCGAGGGCATCTCAACGAATTGGTAACACGCCATCGTGTTAGACTGCCTGGCATCTGCGCAATCAGTACCGGCGACGATGGAGAGCGATCTTTCTACTTCTGGCGCAAAAACTCTGCCGCTCGCTGCACTCTGCAAACTCATTCAGCAAAAGAGCGAGGCATTGTCAAGCTCAGGATGATGTTCATGCAGGCTGACAAACACCGAGGATGCCTAGGCGCAGCAGATCATCAATGACATCAATATCAATGACAGGACCGCCCCGAATCCGGACGCTTCATCGGGAGACAAACTAGGCACATCTCAGCACAGGTGGAAGGCGACGCAGATCAATTAATGGGCAAAAGAGCCTTCGAACTGAGGGTTTGATCCAAGCAGCCAATCGGACAGCCATTGCAGAACATCAGAACGCACTGCTGATCAAACAACAGCACCGGAGTTCAAAGATAAACTTCGTCCTCTCGCAAATTGAGTCCTGGCATAGGCTTCGAGCAACAACCAGCAGCCTCTGCTCAAACGTAATCAGCCGATCGCCCGAAACTTGTGAAAATACCCCGCCAAAAACACCCAGGCATAGGTCTATAATTCCAGCTATGCTTGACTACACTGACAACGAATTGGAAGTCATTCGCAAAACACTGAAAAAACAATTTTCCAGCGAGGTTGAAGTGCATCTCGCCGATTGCGAAATTCACCCGGATGCAAACACCAAACAGGTTGAGGATCGACCTGCAGTGTACTGGCACGTCGATAACTGCAATTTCATCGTCGTCAAGCTGGAATCCGAACAATTTCAAGGACGCTATTTCTACACAGCGGACGATGACAGCGGCGAGGGACTTCAGCAGTACACCAGCGTTGAGAACTGCGTCATCGCTCTGCTCGAAAGCCAGGCTGCGCAAGCCCGCAAATAATTGAACGGGTGCGCCCGGAGATAATCCGCGCAAAATCCGCTGCGCTCGAACCATGTCAAAACCTGGCAATCTGCTTTACGCCCAGTCTGGCGGTGTGACCGCCGTCATCAACGCATCCGCCGCAGCGGTCATCGAAACTGCCCGGCTGTACCCTGATCAAATCAATAAAGTTTATGCAGCCAAGGGCGGCATTCTCGGCGTCCTGAACGAACAGCTGATCGATACCAGCCTGGAATCAGACGCCGACATCAGCGCTTTGCGGCAAACCCCCTCCGGCGCCTTCGGCTCATGCCGCTACAAGCTGCAGGATCCCAAAAAACAGCAGCGTGAATTTCAGCGCATCATCGATGTCTTTGAGCAGCACGATATCCGCCACTTCCTCTACAACGGCGGCAATGACTCGGCTGACACTTGCCTGAAACTGGCGCAGCAGGCCAAAGACCGAATTCCGAATATGACTGTCAATCATATTCCCAAAACGGTGGACAACGACTTGCCGATCACTGATTCCTGTCCCGGCTTCGGTTCAGTCGCAAAATACATCGCAGTCTCAACGCGCGAGGCGAGCTTTGATGTTGCCGCGATGGCGAGCACCTCAACCAAGGTTTTTGTCATTGAGGTGATGGGACGACATGCCGGATGGATTGCTGCTGCAGGCGGCATGGCGCAAGATGCATCCACGCCGATTCCAATCATCATTCTGTTTCCGGAAATTCCGTTTGAACGTGATCGTTTCGTCAAAAAGGTATCGGACACAATCGCCACGCATGGCTATGTCACCATTGTCGTCTCGGAAGGGGTGCGCGATGAGCAAGGGCAGTTTCTCGCCGAACAGGGAACCCGCGATGCGTTTGGTCATGCCCAGCTCGGTGGCGTTGCGCCAGTAATCGCCCAAATGGTTCGGGAAAATCTGGGTCTGAAGCATCACTATGCAATCGCAGATTACCTGCAGCGCTCCGCTCGCCATGTCGCATCAAAAATCGATGTTGAGCATGCCTGCGCAGTTGGCAAGGCAGCTGTGGACTGCGCCGCCAAGGGGAAAACCGGAATCATGCCCGCTATTCGGCGACTGGAAGACGCGCCCTACCGCTGGGACCTGATTGAAGGGGACCTGACCCAAATCGCGAATCGTGAAAAAATGCTGCCGCGAAGTTTTATCACCGCAGACGGGTTCGACATCACCGCAGAGGCAAGAAGATATCTGGCACCGCTGATTCTCGGCGAGGACTACCCGCCCTACGAAAACGGACTGCCGAAATACGTGCGGCTGAAGAATCAACTGGTCGCACCCAAGCTCCCGCAGAACTGGAAACCTTGATGCAGCGCAAGAAAAAAGGCCGCCGATAATAAAGTATCGGCAGCCTTTTCCGCATGCTTTGCCAGTCGCGATGAATGCTTGGCTGACTACAGCAAAGGCGCGATCACCAAGCTCACAATCGCCATCACATTGATCAGGATATTCATCGAGGGGCCTGACGTATCCTTGAACGGATCGCCCACGGTATCGCCGACAACCAGCGCTTTGTGAACCTCTGAGCCTTTGCCGCCCATATTGCCGCTTTCGACAAACTTTTTCGCATTGTCCCAGGCGCCGCCGGCGTTCGCCATCGTCAGAGCCAGCAGCACGCACCCGATCAGCGCACCGCCGAGCATTCCGCCCAGAGCTTCCGGACCCAAGGGCGAAAAACCAACCACCACCGGCACCGCGACAGCCAGCACCCCGGGCGGAACCATCCGCTTGAGCGCTGCCTTGGTCGCGATGTCAACACAGCTTGCGGTGTCGGGTTCGGCCTTGCCCTCGAGCAATCCGGGGATTTCCTTGAATTGCCGGCGTATTTCCTTGATCATGTCAAATGCCGCATCGCCAACTGCGTTCATCGTCATGCTGCTGACGAGAAATGGGAAGATACCGCCTAAGAACATACCGGCCAGCACCACCGGATTATTGATCTCAAGACTGAAGTCCGGATTATTCAAAGTCACGGTCTGAATATAGGCGGTAATGATGGCAAGCGCGGCCAGTGCCGCGGCGCCGATCGCAAAGCCTTTGCCGATTGCGGCAGTGGTGTTGCCAAGCGCATCGAGAGAGTCGGTAATTTCGCGCGTCTCTTCACCCAGACCTGCCATCTCGGCGATGCCGCCGGCATTGTCAGCCACCGGTCCATACGCATCAATGGCCATGGTCATGCCCACCGTCGCAAGCATGCCGACCGCGGCCACGCCGACGCCGTACAGTCCTGCCATGGCGCTCGAAATATAAATGATTGCGCACAGCGTCAGCAGCGGCACGACCACCGACTGCATGCCAACTGACAGCCCCGCGATCATGACCGTTGCCGGGCCTGTCTCGCCGCCGGTGGCAATCTTGCGAATCGGCTTGCCACTGGTGTAGTAGTCGGTCACAAGACCAATGATGATGCCGCCGACTGCGCCCACCAAAACCGCACCCCAGGTCGCCATGCTCACGCCAACCCAGCTGACGACACCCGCAGCGGCTGCAATAAATATCAGCGAGGCGCCAATCGTGCCGATGCGCAGTGCCACTTCAGCCGATTTTGAGGTAAAAATGCGCACCAGAACAATGCCGGCCAATGAGCACAGAATACCGACAGAGGCCAGTGCCAAAGGCAGGAACATCAGACTGTTTTGTGCGCCAAGCGGCGAGTCGTACAGCGTCGCTGCAATTGCAATGCTGGCGATCATCGCGCCGCAGTAGGATTCGAAAATATCGGAACCCATGCCAGCGACATCACCCACATTGTCACCCACATTGTCAGCAATCACACCGGGATTGCGCGGGTCGTCTTCGGGGATTCCAGCTTCCACCTTGCCGACCAAATCGGCGCCGACATCCGCGCTTTTGGTGAATATGCCGCCGCCGACACGAGAAAACAGCGCGACAGACGAGGCGCCCATGCCAAATCCGTGAATAGCATGCGCCGTATGCGGGTCTGATCCGAAGAACAGATACAGGAGTCCAAGTCCGAGCAGACCCATTGCGGCGACTGTCATGCCCATAATTGAGCCGCCGAAAAATGCCACGGTAAGGGCGCTGGAGGCACCTTGATTATGCGCCGCAGTGGTGGTTCTTACATTCGACTTTGTGGCCGTATACATGCCGATGTAGCCCGCACTTCCTGAGCACAGCGCACCCAGCAAAAAAGCGACCATCGTATTGAGTCCAAGATCGGAAATGGCAATGCCGGCGGCAACGACCGCGACGAAGATCGCGAGTATTGTGTACTCGCGCCGCATGAACACCATCGCGCCTTTGTGAATTGAATTGGATATTTCGACTACCTTGCCCTCACCTTCTGGAAACCGCTTGACAAATCCAAAGATGACCCAGGCAGATATCAATCCAAGAATTCCGAGAATTACTGGAATCCAGCCGCTCTCACTCATGAATTTTCTCCGTTGTGCATGAAAATAAAAAACCACCGAAATGCGTATCAGCACTCCTTGCGGAGCAGACACACCCCTCCCGGTGGCGTTTATGCTTGAACCGTTTTTTCAAATGCAAGGCGCACGATTGGCTCGCGTTCGCTCAACCCAATTGAAAGCCGCTTATTGTAGGCGATTTGCAAATGAAGTGCAATGCCAACTGAACGCCCGTCAGGCGCTGGTCAGCCTCGTGCCGGGCACCGGTACCGTCCCCGATGACTTCAAATTCACCACTCTGCTGCGCACAAAACGGATCAGCGCATCAAAAGCATATGCAGCGGCTGCGCTTTTGGCTTACACTGATGCACCCAAATTCAATGAATGCCGTGCAACCCGTGCCAGCCGCTCGTTGGGCTTGTACTGCGTCAGTCGCATTTGACTCTGAGCGAAACCTGGATGACCCAAAACCGATCTGCAATCAGCTATCAGGAACTGAGTTTGGACTCAGATTGCCTTGATGATGTCTGGGAACTCAACCAGCGATTTGCCGCAGATATGTCCTCGCTGACTCGCAGCCAGCTCAGTGAGCTGATTTCGCAAAGCACCGTTGCCATGGGTGCAATTGACCGGCGCCGATGCGTCGGGTTTATTCTTGCGTTCGGCGATCATTCGTCATACGCAGGCGAAAACTTTCGATGGTTTCAAAAACGGTACGATTCATTCCTCTATGTTGACCGCGTTGCAGTAAGGCCTGAATATCAGGGTCGGTCAATCGCACACGGTCTGTACCAGACGGTTGCAGATTGTGCGCTGCGCTCGCGGTTGAGCGCAATCTGCTGTGAAGTGAACCTGATGCCGCCCAATGAGGCATCACTGCGTTTTCATGACACCATCGGATTTGTCGCTTGCGGAACGCGTCACTACCGTTCCAAGAACCGGCATGTGCAGATGCTGGTTCTCAATGAGTCCAGTCAGCTTGGCCGGATGCTTCGCTGACTGGACTGCGTCCGTTTTCTCGCCGGACCCGCCCCGCTCGAAACAATCGCAGCGCGGGCGATTGCGCAATGAGATTGCCGCAACACTACTCGATGGGACCGATTTCAACTAGCTGGCCGTCACGCACATTCACCTCGACAATCAAGCCAGCGACATCGCCGGCCGCATCGAAGTCCTGAGTGCCCGCGGCGCCCTCATAATTGACTTGGCCGCCAGATCCTAAAATGGCTATGGCTTTCGCCCATTCGCCCGGATAGATCACCTCACCCGGAGGACTGGCAACCTCCCGCAAAGCGGCCGACATGCCGTCTCGATCATCACTGCCCTTCTGCTCAATCGCCAGCGCCAGCAAAAACATCGCATCATACGCTTGCGGACCGTAAGGGCTTTCATCCGCGCCTTTGTCGGCCAGAATCATGCCATATCGATCTTTGCCGATGCCTGCAGGCGAGCCCGGGCGAGTCATCAGCATACCCTCCAGCGCCTCGGCGCCGATGCCATCAATCAATGACTGCTCTGGCATGCCGTCACCACCGACAAAGCGGTTAAAATCACCGCTTTCGAGAGCCTGGCGGACGACCGTCTGGCCCGCTCCGTTGGCGTATGACAGAACTGCCAGCATCGGCGCTCCGGTGGAAGCCAGCAGGCCGATCTCAGCGCGGTAATCCGCCTTGCCTTCCTCGTGCGCTTCGTTGCCGGCAACAGTGCCGCCCATTGCGGCAAAGGCACCTGCCAGCGCATCAGAGAAACCCTTGCCATAATCATTGTTGATGTAGGTGATCGCGATATTGTCAATGCCTTTGCCCATCAGCATTTTTGCCATGGACTCACCCTGATATGCATCCGATGGAACGGTCCTGAACAAGAGATCATTGTCGTCCATGGCGCTGATCGCTGGACTCGTGGCACTGGGCGACACCATCACCACACCCCCGGGCACAGTGGCATTGTTCGCCGCTGAAATCGTGGCGCCGGAACAGTTTGGGCCTACAATCGCAGACACCTCATCGGAGTTGACCATGCGATCCGCCGCGTTGGCGGCAGCGGTCGGATCACACGCAGAATCGCCCGTGACAATCTCCAGGCTGCGACCGCCTAACAGACCGCCGGCCTCATTAATGTGATCAGCGGCAAATTGCGAGCCTTCCAGAATGCCCGGTGTAAACCCCTCGATCGGACCGGTGAAACCGCCCAAAAATCCGATCTTGACACTGTCACCCTGGCCGTGCGCCGCCGGCAGCGGCAGCGCCGACGCGACTGCCAATGCGACGGCTGCCGCTGTCGCTTTCAAATTACTTTTTGCTGTCATGCTGTTTACCTCATGCTTCAGATTAAATCGATCAAATGCATTGATGATCGATGTTTGGTGCTGTGTCGCCGGTTTTATTTTAATTGAATTATTTTAATTGAAAATCCCACGCACTTCGAACGACATCTCGGCCGTGCGCAATCGACCCCGAATCAGGCGCGGCGGCATCAATCCAGGCGATCAAGCAAATCGTCGATAAACTGCTCGCATTTCTGCAGCTGGTCTTTCGCGATGAACTCGTTGGGCTTGTGCGCCTGATCAATATAGCCTGGCCCGCAGACAACCGACGGGATGCCAATCTGCTCAAACAATCCGCCCTCAGTACCGAAACTAACACAGCCGGGCTTCACCGTCTGGGTTAGCTCCTGCACCAGATGCAGCAGATCAGGGTCGCTGGTCTTCAATGCCGGAATCGAGGACATCTCATTCCAGACGATTTTT
The DNA here is from genome assembly GCA_965200545.1 of Arenicellales bacterium. Taxonomy (GTDB): domain Bacteria; phylum Pseudomonadota; class Gammaproteobacteria; order Arenicellales; family JAJDZL01; genus JAJDZL01. The sequence goes on from CBDAUJ010000006.1 coordinate 254,027, forward strand.
GCTGCCGGATATACTGCCTTCATCTCCGGCAGAATCTCACGCTCGATAAACTCATGCAGGCGCGCCCAAACCGCGTCTGGATCTTCTTCCGGCAGATACCGAATCTCTACTTCGAACTCACACAGCTTCGGGACGATGTTCAGTGCCGTACCGCCTTTGATTTTCCCAGTGTGCACGGTCGAATAGGCAGGCGTAAATTCTGCGTCATAGGGACCGTGGTCACGAAAATGCCGCGCCGCGCCTTTCAAAAATGCGATGATCTCAGCGGCCGCCTCTATTGCATTGACGCCGGTGTGTGCCAGCCCCGAGT
>CBDAUJ010000007.1:0-187959 GCA_965200545.1 Arenicellales bacterium
ATTTCACCGACTGTCTCTCCGCTGACTTCCACTTTGGCGTGCGCGACACGCTGCAGCAGAACTCTCATCCCGGCAGATGAATCTGAAAAGATCCGATTTAGGCAGCAGCGGTGATGGCTTTCATACTCAGGCGTATGCGATTCTGCTTATCGACTTCCAGCACCTTGACATCCACGACATCCCCTTCTGTAAGGACATCGGAGACCTGATTGACGCGATTTTTGGAAATCTGTGAAATATGCACCAGCCCATCGCGACCTGGCAAAATGTTCACAAACGCGCCAAAGTCCATCAGCTTGACAACCGTGCCACGGTAGATTTTTCCGACCTCGACTTCAGAAGTGATTTCCTTAATCCGTTTTTTCGCCGCCATGCCGCATTCCTTGTCAACTGAAGCGATGCTGACGATGCCGTCATCGGCAACATCAATGGTTGCGCCGGTCTCTTCAGTGAGTGCACGAATGGTCGCACCGCCTTTCCCGATGATATCGCGAATCTTGCTCGGATCGATTTTCATGGTAATGATTCTCGGTGCAAAATCCGACATCTCTTCACGCGGCGCGGCTAAGGCTCTGCTCATCTCGCTCAGCACATGCAAACGGGCTTCCTTGGCCTGAGCCAGCGCAACTTGCATAATTTCTTCAGTAATGCCGTCAATCTTGATATCCATCTGCAGTGCGGTAATGCCCCGCTCAGTGCCTGCGACCTTGAAATCCATATCGCCCAGATGATCCTCATCGCCGAGGATGTCAGTCAGGACCTTGTAGTTGTCACCTTCTTTGATCAACCCCATGGCCACTCCGGAAACCGGCGCCGAGATATTCACGCCGGCATCCATCAGCGACAGGCTGGTGCCGCAGACCGTTGCCATAGAACTCGAGCCATTGGATTCCGTAATCTCAGATACAACACGAATCACGTAAGGACATTCTTCACGCTTTGGCAAGACGGCGGCGATGGCCCGCTTGGCGAGTCTGCCATGACCGACTTCGCGCCGCTTGGGCGAGCCGACCCGACCCGTCTCACCGACACAGAATGGCGGAAAGTTGTAATGCAGCAAAAACGGATCGCGATGCTCGCCCTCAAGCGCATCGATGATCTGCGCATCCCGGTCTGTGCCCAGCGTGGTCATCACCATGGCCTGGGTTTCACCGCGGGTAAAAACCGCCGAGCCATGAGTTCTGGGGAAGACACTGGTGCGAATGTCAATTGGACGTACCGTCTTTGTATCGCGTCCATCAATGCGCGGATGTCCCGCCAGTATTCGATCACGGACCGTTTTGGATTCCAATTTCTTGAAGATTTTTTCAACGTCACCGGCAATCGCATCATCATCGGATGAAGCTTCCGTCAGCCGCGTGCAAATATCAGTGCGGATAGCCGCCAGCCGTTTTTGTCGTTCCTGTTTTTCAACCAGCTGATAGGCTTGTGCAATCGCATCCCCGGCCAGTGATTCGACCTGTGCTTGCAATTCTTCGCATTCCGGCGCAGGCGCCCAGTCCCAAGCGGGTTTGCCCGCTTTTTGGACGAGTTCCTCGATCGCATTGATCGCAACCTGAATTTTTTCGTGTCCGAACATCACCGCACCGAGCATCTGCTCTTCAGACAGGCTGTTCGCCTCAGATTCAACCATCAATACCGCATTTTCCGTGCCGGCGACAACCAAATCAAGCATAGAGCTCGAATGCAGCTCGTCAGCTTTAGGATTGAGCATGTATTCCCCGTTGGCATATCCGACGCGGGCGCCCGCAATTGTGGCGCCGAAAGGCACACCCGAAATCTTGACCGCTGCTGAAGCGCCAATCATCGCAATAATGTCCGGATCAATGGCCGGGTCAACCGACATCACGGTTGCGATAATCTGAATATCGTTGTTGAATCCCTTCGGAAACATCGGTCGCATGGGTCGATCAATCAGCCTGCAGGTCAAAATTGCCTTTTCTGACGGACGGCCCTCGCGCTTGAAAAAACCGCCAGGAATCTTGCCGGCGGCATAGGTGCGCTCTTCGTACTCAACGGTCAGCGGCAAAAAATCAAACCCTTTGGGCTCAGCGCCGACAACGACCGTCACCAGCACTGAAGTGTCACCCATACTGGCTAGTACCGAACCGGTTGCCTGTCTTGCAATACGTCCTGACTCAAGCTTAACCTGATGCGGTCCGTACTCAAAGGAGACTTCCGCGAAATCACTCATATATTTTTCTCCTGTTTGATACTCAAACTTTATTTTCTTAACTGCAAACTGCCAATCAATTCCTGGTAGCGCTGCGGCGATTCGGACTTCAGGTAATCAAGCAGCTTGCGTCGCCGACTGACCATGCGCAGCAGACCTTGCCGCGAGTGGAAATCCTGCTTGTGCTCCTTGAAGTGTGTACTCAAATCATTGATGCGCTTGGTCAGCAGAGCAACCTGCACCTCCGGCGAACCGGTATCGTTTGCACTGCGCCCATATTCGCTGGCAATGATTGCTTTTTCAGCAACCGATAAACTCATTGTCAAACCTGTCTTGTATGAAGTAAAAATTCGAGCGGATAAGTCCCTGCGCATCTAGACGCGCAAAGATAATTGGAATTCTTGCAGAGCTCATCGAGGCTAATTTGATCATGCACAACCGACGCATCGCATTTGCGTCGGCAGACGCATGCAATGAAATTTCAATCGAAAGTGAATTTAGTTGAGTTGAACGATCCCTGCAACAAATGAATGGCATATGTTACCGTAGTTTGCGACCGAAGATGCAATTCATTTTGATTTGCGATGAACGGCGTCTGGTGTTGACATCGCTGCGTCAGCTGGCCGGCACATTGTTAAACAGCCTTTTTGGCGCCACTCGACCATCGCCCAGTGACCGGCCAATGCCCAAAAACCCGGCTGATTTTTCGTACAGACGCACTTGTCCAGCGGGCGGCAGATTCTCGGCGCGCACCGCTTGTCCGCGGCACAGATGAAAGGCGGCATCAACTGACAGGCTGATCAATGGCAAATGTTGCAGGGTGCGGTCGCCTGGAATCAGCAGCTGCTGCCGCGCCTCGACCGGCTCAATCGCCGCAATCTCTTCCAGTGTGCAACTGTCATCGATGCTCAAGGCGCCGACCTGCAAGCGGCGCAACGATTCAACATGCCCGGCACAGCCGAGGCGCTCGCCGAGGTCATGCGCCAGCACCCGCACGTAAAAACCGTGCGAGCAGCTCAGCTCAATCTCAAGATGAACATCGGTCAGCTGCAGCATCTTGATCTCATAAACTTCGACCTGACGCGGCTTGCGCTCGACTTCGAGGCCTTTTCTGGCGTACTTGTACAGGGGCTGGCCGTTCATTTTCAGCGCTGAATACATGGGCGGCACCTGACTGAGCGTGCCGACAAACTCCGCAAGCGTCTGTTCGATCGCGCTGGCGGAAACATTGACTGGCCGGCGCTCCAAAATCGTGCCCTCGCGATCGCCGGTATCGGTCGACACGCCAAGCCGGATGCAGGTGCGGTAACGCTTGTCTGCATCTAGAAAATATCCGGCCACTTTGGTCGCCTGCCCCAGGCAGATTGGCAGCAGACCCGTCGCGATCGGGTCCAGATTGCCAGTATGGCCGGCTTTGCGTATGCCAAGCAGCGCCTTGGCCTTGCCCAAAGCCGCATTCGACGAGATGCCGCTTGGCTTGTCAAGCAGCAGCACGCCGCTGACGGACGGGACTTGATCGGAATGACGCATGGCTGCAAGCTCAGCGCTCGAACGATGCCGATACACCATCGATCAGGCTCAGCACCCGATTGGCGCGCTCAAGCATTCGATCCGGACAGAACTGAAGGTCAGGCGTATGCCGCAGATTCACCTTGCTGCTGAGCAGGCTGCGAATATATCCTTTCGCGCGGTTGAGGCATTCGATGGTGGCATCAAGCTGCTCGCCGGCGCTGGCGGTGGCATACACCTTGGCGAATTTCAAGTCGCGCGAGACAACCACTTCGACAATTGTGACAGGGACGATTCTTGGATCCGAAAGCTTGAACTGGATAATCGATGTCAATTCGCGATGCAGTACTGAAGCGATTTTCCGCTGTCTTTCATTCACCGGCCCATACGGCGTATCGATTGGCATGCAGCGTGTGCCTCCAAGTACTGATCAGACCTTCGATTGATGCAACCCAGCCGCTGCGCTTGATCAGCTCATTTCAACGACGTGATAGACTTCCAGCAAATCTTCGTGAATGACATCATTAAAGTTCTTGATCTGGATACCGCACTCGTTGCCGGCTTTGACTTCGGCAACATCACGCGCAAATCGCTTCAGCGAGTTGATCATGCCCTCGTGGACGACAACATTGTTGCGCACGACTCGCACCTGCGCATTGTTGCGCACCGTGCCGTCTTCTACGTAACTGCCGGCGACCGTGCCGACCCGAGACAGATTGAAGACCTCTCGGACTTTGACTTTGGCGATGATCTCCTCAATCATTTTGGGCATTGCCATCGATTCGATCGCGACTGTCACCTCATCAAGCGCATGATAAATCACATTGGCATAGATCACTTTCACTTGACTCTCAGCGATCGAGCTGCGCGCGGTCGCGTCCGCTTTGGCATTGAATGCAATAATCATCGCATCGGATGCCACGGCCAGATCGACATCCGACTGACTGACCCCGCCGACCATGCTCTGAATGACCTTGACCTTGACTTCATCCGTTCCCAAATCTTCCAGCGAGGAGGCCAGCGCTTCAGCCGAACCTTGCACATCCGCTTTGATGATTACGTTGAGCACCCGCGGCTCATCCTCACCGAACCGCACGGTCGCCGGCGTACGTACGCCGGTTTTGTTCTTGCTCGCCCGAAACTCGATCAGCTGCTGTGCTACGCGCTCATCGGCAACGCATAAAAATTCGTCCCCCACCAGCGGCAAATCCCGAAAGCCCTCGATCTCGATCGGAGTGGACGGCAGCGCGGATTTGACGCGCTTGCCGCGATCATCCGCCAATGCCCTGACTTTGCCCCACTGAGTACCTGCCGTAATGACATCCTTGACTTTCAGCTGACCTTTTTGCACTAATACTGTCACCACTTTGCCGCGCCCGCGATCAACCCGTGCCTCAATGACAACCCCGCTGGCCGGACCATGATCGGGGGCTTGTAGTTCCAAGATTTCCGACTCGAGCTCAATCAGTTCCAGCAAGGCATCAATGCCCTGCTGCTGGAGCGCGGAGATTTTCACCACCTGCACGTCTCCGCCAAGCGATTCGGCCACGATTTCGTGCTCAGTCAGCTCACGCAGCACACGCTGGGGATCTGCCTTGTCCTTGTCCATCTTGTTGATCGCAATAATAATCGGAACTTTGGCGGCTCTGGCATGACTGATAGCCTCGGCCGTTTGCGGCTTGACACCGTCATCCGCGGCAACAACCAAGACCACAATATCGGTTGCCTCGGCGCCACGAATCCGCATTTTGGTAAAAGCCTCGTGCCCGGGGGTATCAAAAAAGGTAATCTTGCCCTTTTCGGTAGCGACCACGTACGCGCCGATATGCTGCGTGATGCCGCCTTTCTCGCCGGCCGCAACCTTGGTCGAGCGAATGCTGTCGAGCAGAGTTGTCTTGCCGTGGTCGACATGTCCCATGACTGCAACGACCGCATGCCGCGGCACACTCTCGCGCTTTTCTTCCTGGGCAATCAGAATCTCCGCTTCCAGGTCAGAAGTCGAGCTCTCAACCGGCGTATGCCCGAGTTCTTCGACCAGCAGATACGCTGTGTCCTTGTCGATTGGCGCGTTGATTTGATGCAGCGTTCCCGTCAGTTCAAACAGCTTGGTGGTCAGCACTGTCGTTTTGACGGACATGGCTTTGGCAAGATCAGAAAGCTGGTTGAACTCAGCGACCGTGACTTTAAGGTTTTTGCGCACCAGCGGCTGGGTGAAAGCGTGCTGGTTGTGCTCTTGATCTGAAAACCGCGGCTTGGCTTTCTTGGTGCGTTCCCGGCGCATGCGGCTTTTGCCTTCCGGAACACGCAGTTTCTCACGCTGAAAACCTTTGTCTGACCGACGGCTGGAACGCCGATGCTTGGCACCTTTGCGCGCGCCGGCATCCCCGTCACTCTCTTTGCCGGCCGGCGCCTTCTTGGCAGCAGCGGGTTCGGCTGGCTCGACCGGCGGCAACGCGGTCTCATTCCCCAATTCAGCGGCTTCGATCAGCTCCGGCGCGGCCGCAATCTCACCGCCAGTGGACTCTGCCAGCGCGCTGTCCGGCACAGCCGCCGGCTGCGGGTCGGCTGCGTCCGCCGCAGGCGCCTCGCTCGCATGTTCATCTGCCGGCGCATCGACCTGTGAAGCAGTTTCCAGCGGCGGGGTCTCTAGATGCCGCGGCGCAAGTCGCCGCCCGCCGCGCGTCGATACTGTAATCTCGTATTCGCTCTTTTGCCGGTCCACATTGGAGGCAACCTTGAAGGTGCCTTCCTCAACTTGCTGAACGCGCCCGCTGATGCGCGCATTCAGCAGCGTTTTCATGTCTTTACTTGTGAACTCACTGTCGGCGGTTTTGCCATGGATGCCGGCGCGCTCAAGATCGCTGATAATATCCTCGATCGATTTATTTGCCGTTTCTGCAAACTGCTTGAGTTTCATTTTCGTGTCTCTTAATTGAATGGTCTGCGGTTCAACCGGTTCGGCCCACAGATCGGCTGGCAGCGTGCAATTGAACTTCCACGAGACGCAGGTCTATCCGCGCTGAATCTGTCTTCATTTCGATAGTCACCCGCCCTCAGCTCATCTGCGCGTCCAAACGGTTCAGCATTGGCTGTCGAGCAGTCATGATCAGCGTTTTGGCGCGTTCCTCAGACAGATCCGGAATCCGAAAATCCATCAGCTCGTCGGTCGCGCAGTCAGCCAGATCTTCGGCGGTGACTATTTTATTGGCGGCCAGATACCAGGCCACCGAGATATCCATGCCGTCGACATCCAGCAGCGACTGATCAGGCGGCGTATCAAAGCTGATTTCTTCAGCATATTCATCAAGCAGCAGTTTCTGCATCGCCCGTGAGGTAATCCGCTCTACGATTTCCGGGTCAAAATGCTTGGCGAGCACTCTCTCGCCGTCCAAATGCACATCCAGGACTTCCTTGAGGTTTTCTTCCACCAGGACATAAGCGATTTCCTCATCGACATCCAAATCTGCCATCAGTTTCGCCCGATAGACCGCTGCGTCTTCCGCTTGCTTTTCCTCAAACTGCTCTGAAGTCAGGATGTTCAGTTCCCAGCCCATCAACTGCGAGGCAAGTCGCACATTCTGGCCGCGGCTCCCGATCGCCTGAGACAGCTGCGCCTCAAGCACCTCGACGTTCAGACAGCGCTTGACAGGATCCTGTTGCACTTGCTTGACTTTGGCTGGCGCAAGCGCATTGACTGCATACTGGCTGATATTCTCCGACCATTCGACAACATCGACCCGCTCGCCGTTGACTTCATTCGATACTGTTTGCACTCTGGCGCCGCGCATCCCGACACAAGCGCCGATCGGATCAACTTTCGGGTCAGCTGAGTAAACCGCAATCTTGGCGCGCAATCCGGGGTCGCGCGCGGCGCTGCGGATCTCAACCAGTCCCTCCCGTGACTCAGGCACCTCGAGCTTGAACATCTCGATCAGCAGCTCATTGCAAACGCGATCGAGGACCAGCTGCGGACCGCGGGATTCGGTTCTGACCTCCCGCAAAATCGCTCGAATGCGATCCCCTTGCCGCAGGCCGTCTTTCGGGATACTGTAGCTTCTTGGCAATACGGCCTCAACGCCGCCGATATCAACAATGGCATCGCCGCGCTCAACCCGCCGCACCACGCCAAACACCATGGCGCCCTTGAGCGGGCCATACTGTTCCAGCACCCGAGCCCGCTCGGCCTCACGCACTTTCTGCACGACCACCTGCCGCGCGGCCTGGGCGGATATGCGGCCGATCTTGGTCGAAGGAATCTCTTCCTCGATAGTGCCGCCAACCGCGACCTCAGGATCCTTCTCGCGGGCAGCGCTTAATGCCATCTGCTGCTCTTCGTTCTCAATTTCGACATCGTCATCGACCACCTCCCAGCAGCGGAAGGTGTCAAAGTCACCGGATTCTCGATCAATGGACACACGCACCAAGATATCATCGCGATGCGCGCGCTTGGTTGCCGCTGCCAGCGCGAGCTCAACGAGCTCAAAAATGACATCTCGCTCTAAGTTCTTCTCATCCGAAAGAGATTGGACGATTTGCGGAATATTACTGATTTTCATGCTTTCTTGCCTCAGTTCAAGACGTTTCCTAAAGATCCGGCTTGAGGCGAGCTCGCCGAATACTGTTCAGCTCAATTGCATACGAATACCCGTCTACTCGCATTTCAATAACGCCGTTCTCAACCCTTGTCAGCTGTCCCAGAAAATTCCTGCGACCCTCGATTTTTTTCATCGTTGCAACTTCAATATTCTGATCGACAACGTTCTCAAAGTGTTCCTGCTTGACCAGCGGTCTCTCAATTCCAGGCGATGAAACTTCCAGGATGTAGTTGCCTGCAATCGGATCCTCAACGTCCAGCAGTCGACCGATCTGGCGGCTGACAAAAACGCAATCATCAACCGATATGCCGCCAGGCGCGTCAATGAAGAGCCGCAGAACACGATTCTTGTCACGCCCGGTCAGCTCCATGCAGACTAATTCATAGCCATAACTGTAAAGGCTGTCTTCCAGCAGGCTCTGCAAATTCGAGCTCTGCCCTGAAACTGGAGCCGCGGTTTCAGCCATTGATGCTCACCGTATTGCGCACCATACGCTCGTGCAATAAAATTTCTGTCAGTCCAATTAACTCAAAACCCCGCATGAGCGAGGCTTTGCGATTCGCAAAAAAGCGAGAATTCTCAACTCGGCAGATGCCTTTCGGTCAGTCTGTGGACTGCGAGATTCCGTGCCAAAAACTTTCCCTGTAATTGGGATATTATAGCATCTTCGATACTCGACTTTGGAATAATTGAGCGACGATGATTTCCCGCCACAGGCCGACCTTCTTCCACCCCGTCAATCAATACCGGAATCGCGACAGTTGATGATCAAAAACATTGCGCTCCTGCTCGCTGCAATCGCGACAATCTACATGCTGATCGCGCTTGCCGTATCCGCTTATCAGAAGAACCTCATTCATATTCCTTATCAAGAACGGACTGAGACACCGCTTGATCGCGGCCTGCCATTTGAGAATGTCAAGCTGCGCAATCCATTCGGAAACGGTGAAATTCACGGCTGGTTTGTGCCCAACGACCGCTCGCAGATCACGGCCTATATGTTCAGCGGCAATGCCGGAAACATTTCCTACATGCTTGACAACATCGAAATTCTGCACCAGCTCGACTTGTCTGTTTTCATTTATGACTATCGAAGCTACGGACCGAGCATCGGCAAGCTGACTGAAGAAGCGATGTACAGCGATGCCGAGGCTGGCTGGAAGTACCTCACCGAGACGCGGCAGATTCCCGCCAGCCGAATTATCGTCTACGGCCGCTCGCTCGGTGGCGCAATGGCCACGGCAGTTGCGGCGGGCAACAAACCGGCAGCGGTGATTTTGGAATCCACCTTCACCTCCATGGAAGCGATGGCAAAACAGATATACCCGTGGCTGCCTGCGAAGCTTCTGCTGCGCTGGCACTATGACAATTTAAGCCGCATCGCACAAATTCAGGCACCCGTTCTGCTGATTCACAGCCCGGATGATGAGCTGGTTCCGTATGCGCACAGCGAGGAGCTGTATGAGGCTGCGCGGGCGCCGAAGACCTTGGTCACAATTTCCGGCGGCCACATTCGCGGATTCTTAGAAAGCGGCGAGATCTACATTGAAAGCATCCGCAGTTTCATTGCCGCTCATACTGAGTAGGCCGTATCTGCCTGGGAGTTCAGGAGTATCCATAGTCGCATGTTTTTGACCAGCGCAAAATCAAACCGATTTCTGTGGATTCTTAGAAAACTTACGCTTTGTGGAAATACTGTAATTTGACACACTGAAAAAACAAGAATTTATTCAAGTTCAACAGACTGCTGAATAGGCAATTTCATTACAAAACAAATGATTTGCTTGATTTTCCACTTTATGCCTTGGTATTTTTGAATGTCTCGCCAAGGTGTTTTAATATTTTTTTCTAAGAGCTAATTTGAGATTTAAACATGTAATCTATACATTCCTCATTGCAAATCCTGGCCTTTGCAGCAGTAATTGATCTTTGCCTTGGACATACTGCAGAAACCGGTTTAGTTTGACAGACATCTTAGTTCCGTCTCGGTTTGATCATGGATCAGATGGTACATGCTGCTTACAAGACATTCTCGGGAAATTATTTCTGCGTAATCTTTTGCTTGACTCCAGTCATTTAAAATCTCATTGTTCGTTCCATGAAGAGTTCTACTTCGGGCCTTACTGTAAATTAACTTAACCATTTGTTGCAAGTTCAAATTTGGCGCAATCTCATCGTTTCTTTTTATGTTTAGTCTGGATTCAAGCAAACTCAGAACACCACTGTATTTTCCGTTTGGCACTAGAGCTTCCATAGACGCAGTGAATTTGACGATAGACATAAGTTCAGCATCGTTACAACCACTCCAAAAGAAAAATAGAGATTGAGAGAGTCCGCGTAATAGCTCGGATGCATGCTCGTATTCCGTGGCGGAAGTCCAACAACTAATCATCTTACCAGCGAGCTCAAACAGCCTTCTATCGTAGGAAGGAATTTGCTCAATATTATTGCAATCAACGTAACTTACATTGACCAACTCAAAGTTATAGGCGAAACGTCTACCAAACCCTATATCAGGGGTGGAGACTAATATTTTCCTCGCGATTGTTGGATTTTTTCCAAAAACATGCATACCTTGAAGAATTCTAGATGGACGTTGCCAGAGCAAAGCAATAGACGCTTGCGCGAGCCGTGCCGCAATAAGACTTCGCTTACGTGCCAACTCCGGAGCCAATCCCTCAGTTCGCACAGTACAAATCATACCGGAATTGCTAACCATGTCGAAAACCATTTTGTTCGAGAGCTGCTCTCGCAATTCTTCACGAGATATTAGTTCACTGCCAGCAATAAACTCCATCATTTTTTCATGCTCAGCTTTCTCAATATGCCCATTCTGAAATGCGTAATTAAGCCAAATCCGTGAAGGTAGAAATGCAACCGGACCAATTCTAAATTCTGAAATTAATGATCTCCGAAATAATGAGCAGCTGAATGACATCAAGTAAGTACATTGCGCAGAGATATATTCTTTAACTGAAATCTTAAGATGTTGTTTAAAAATTTCTCCTCGCTGTGACAATGCATTCTCTGGATCAGTAACATCGTAGCAACAGCCAACTATTTTTCTGATGATCGCTCGCCACTCATTTTTCGTGAACTTTTTTTGAATTGAACTCTGTTGGCCAAAATAGCAATCAGCAACTTTATAGATCTTTTTATCGATGCTCTTGTTCAAGATTAGTGAATTACCGCTATCAGTTGTAACGAAGCCAGGGAACCCCACTCCTTCCCCACTTCGTATTGGATTTTTTGGTTGGTTGTTCACATCGTCAATTTCCCTGATAATGCACTGTATGGTAGTTATGATTTTAGTCATTTTTTTCCTTATACCTCACTGCTACGCCTCTAACGAGCGGCTGAAATACTCCAGTAAACTAATAATATTAATATTGACCTAAATTAGTGTTTTGAGGTATTGCGACTTAAATTGAGCGAAATTGTTGTTGCTCGCACTTCGATAGAGCAAGTTTATAGATTCACAGATTCGGAGGTGTCCTCTCATGAACTCAACAAGTAAGTTGCTCTAAAGTCATAGACTTCTCGCCACGGTATATCGTTGAATGGTATGTGAACGCAACCGTAGAGTTCGTTCGTTTTTCTGTCCGCAAAACCCCTACTGCATGCAGCCAGTTGCCATGGTATGTATCGTCGGCAGGCACTCAAGGCCGATAATCTTCATCAACGGCTGTTCTTGTTGTAGCCGGTGACCTCATGGCGCATCAGCACGAACAGGCCAATTTAGGTTTTTGGTTTCCGCGGTGCGGTAGTTTAAAATAGCCAAAGCCTAGTTTTAGTCTCTTCTGGATTTTTACATCACGGGTGAGAGTTACAAACCGGTAGTATAGCTCCTAATTCTAGCTCCTAATTCTAGATTAGAACCAAGGAGAGAGTGTTGACAAAACAAAAAAGGATAAAACTTTACAAGTCGGTCACATTACTCTAACTGTTTCGAAAAACATTTTATTTTCAGCAATTTTCAAAGGTCATAATTCGTCATACGGTAAGGAAGGAACATTCATGCACACTCAAAACTTGCCGATTAATGAGAAAAATTTCAGAATAGGGAAATTTATGGCTCTAGGCGACTACGGTACAAGATCATTAAAATCTGAAGTTGGATCAGAGGCAATCCGAAGTGCGAATTGGGTCGACATATATGGATATGATCGAATAATTTTGAGTGCTGAGTGCACAATCCGAAATAATTCTATAGAATCTGCAAAAACTCTATTCGCTAGAGCAGGTGAATATTGAAGCCTTAGCTGCCTTTCAATTCCCGCCAACTGAATCATTTCTTTCGCTAAGTATCAACTGAAAGTAGAATGACAATTTATATTGAAAGCAATACTTTATTCACTTTCTTTCTTGTGTTTCTCATTTCTGAATAATGAAAAGAAATGAAGAGGTATTCTTTCGCGCGACCGAGACGTACCTCAAAGCTCTCAAACAAGTGCGTGCTTCACATGGAGCAACCCCAGAACGGTCGCAATACCCCGTTTTCGCAAATTTCATCACCGAAATCGGATCAACTTTAAATCCCAAGGTGATTTGTATAGGAGATTTGACCAATTTAGGTGCCGGCCATCCAGATTTTGGATTGTTCACACATCATCAATTGAGCGATAGCGAAAAGAGCAAAGGACAGCATCCAGAACGCGGAGTTATTGAACTGAAGCCTTTAGATGACGATGCCTTTGTTACCGCTGCCAGTTCTCAGGTCAGCAGATATTTAAGTCATTACAAACTGGTTCTGGTTACAAATTTGCGAGATTTTGTACTTGTGGGTGAAAATTCGTCTGGCAACTCGGTAAAACTCGAGACTTTTCGTCTTGCAGAAAGTGCAGATGAATTCATTCAAAAGCTGGCAGCCCCCCGTGCATTTGCCCGCAAGGTCGGAGAGAGTATCGGCGAGTATTTGTGTCGCGCTCTGACGATTCAAAGCTCCCTCTCAGAACCAAGGGATGTTGCCTGGCTGCTTGCCTCATATGCAAGAGACGGTCTTTCCCGAATGATCTCCGTCGGGGAAACGTCGTTTCTGCTCTCGGTGAGCGAATCCCTGGAAAAGGCGCTTGGAGTCCGTTTTGAAGGAGAAAAAGGCCAAAGGTTCTTTTACTCAACACTGGTTCAAACCCTGTTTTACGGAATATTTTCGGCATGGGTATTGTGGTCCCGTGATCAAAAAATCAATGATGTGCCAATATTAGAGGGGACCTATCAGCAGAACCGCTTCAATTGGCGGGAGGCCGTGTGGTATTTGAAAGCGCCAATTCTGCGGGCTCTTTTCCAGCAGTTCTCTGACCCTGGCCGACTCCAGCCTTTGGATTTGGTTGAAGTGCTGGACTGGAGCGGAAATGCATTGAATCGAATTGATCGCAAAGCTTTCTTCAGCAAGTTCGATGAGGGTGACGCTGTACCTTATTTCTACGAGCCGTTTCTGGAGGCATTTGATCCAGAGCTTCGCAAGCAATTGGGAGTCTGGTACACACCCGCTGAAGTTGTTCGATATATGGTGGCGCGAGTTGACCTGGCACTGAAAAGTCAGCTCAACATTCCCTCTGGACTTGCAGCGGATCATGTGTATGTGCTGGATCCATGCTGCGGCACGGGCGCTTATATTGCCGAGGTATTGCGGCGCATTGCCCAAAATCTGAATGAGCAGGGTCTGGGGGCGCTCGCAGGTTCTCAAATCAAGCGCGCCGCGGTCGAGCGTGTTTTTGGATTTGAGATTATGCCTGCCCCATATGTCGTTGCTCATTTGCAAATCGGTCTGATCTCGCAAGAACTTGATTTTGAATTTTTAGATGATGACAATGAACGTCCGGGCATCTTTCTTACAAATGCGCTCACAGGCTGGGAATCAGCGCCCAGCGAGCGAATCCATTTCCCTGAATTCCAGGAGGAGCGCAGCCGCGCGGGAAAAGTCAAGCAAGAGGTGCCAATCATCGTCGTTCTGGGAAATCCACCCTACAACGGATTCGCAGACCTGGCAGTCGATGAAGAGCGGACTCTTTCAGATGCCTATCGTGAAACAAAAAAAGTCCGAAAGCCAAAAGGGCGAGGGCTGAACGATCTCTACGTGCGATTCTTCCGCATGGCCGACCGTCGGATTGCCGAAACGACCGGCCAGGGAGTCATCTCATTTATTTCCAATTATTCCTGGCTGGATGGCCTATCCTTCACGGGCATGCGCGAAAGATTTCTTGAAGCTTTTGACTTTATTCAAATTGACTGCCTGAACGGCGACCGGTATCGAACGGGAAAAACTGCGCCGGATGGCTCGCCTGATCCGAGTATTTTCTCAACCGATCATGAACCCATCGGCATTCAGGTTGGAACTGCCATCAGCACACTGGTCCGCAAACGAAATCATCATCCGGCCGAAACCGTTTACTTCCGACATCTCTGGGGAACCTCAAAGCGAGAAGAATTAGTCGCTACAGCTGAAAAACAAACAAATGAACTGTATGAGCAGCTCAAACCAGAATTAAGACTCGGCCTTCCGTTCATACCGAGTCAAGTGTGTCAAAAGTGGTTCGACTGGCCAGCGCTGCCGGATTTGCTTCCTGCATCATTCCCCGGTGTTATGACCGGCCACGACAGCTTTCTCATCGATATAGATTTCGATCGACTGCGGACGCGAATTCATGAGTATTTTGGCAAGGATGTCAGCAGCGAGGAAATTGCCAAACGCTATCCAAGCATGATGAAAGCCACAGCGCATTTCAACGGAAACAAAGTGCGAGATGCGATAGCTCAGAGCGATGGTCCCGACGAAAGCGGATTCATTCGCTACTTGCACAGGCCATTTGACCTCCGCTGGCTCTACTGGGAAAAAGAACACGGATTACTGCACCGTCCGGTACCCGATTACAAACCGCATGCTGTCTCAGGAAATATTTGGTTCAGTGCAGCCGAGCAAATCAGAAAAGGCAGCTCAGAGCCGCAGGCAAACTTTACGTGTCACATGGGCTCAAGGCACCTGATTGAGCGCGGGGCGGCAATGTTTCCAGCTTGGCTGATCGAGACCGAGCTTTTGAATAATGGCGACGAGGTACAGCGCATTCCAAATTTGAGTTGCGCGGCCCAAAAATATATTGAGCATATTGGCATAGAAGTCGAAGATCTGTTCTACCATGTGCTGTTTGTATTGCATGACCCGAACTACCTTGATTTGCATTCCGATTCGCTGAGCATGGGGTGGCCGCGTATTCCCCTGCCCGATTGGCCAAAAGGAAGTTCCAGCGATGCTCGAGAATCTATTATTTCTTCCGCGGAAAACGGCCGAAGATTGGCTCGCCTGCTCAACCCAGAATCCGCCATTCCAGGCGTTACAGAAGGGAAACTGAGAAGCGATCTAAGCTTGATTGCCTTGCCTTCAACTGCATCAGGAATGAATATGGCAGAGGCAGACTTCGTCCAAAACGCTGGATGGGGATATTCTAACGGAGATGCTGTAATGCCCGGTCACGGCAAAATGATTCATCGTGAGTTTTCTACGAACGAATTTGAATCGTTCCAAAACAGCATTTCGCGATCAAAGCTGGGCGAAACAACCGCAGACATCTACCTGAATCAGAATGCGTTCTGGAAAAACGTTCCGCGTCATGTCTGGGAATACAGGCTCGGCGGCTACCAAGTCTTGAAAAAATGGCTGTCATATCGCGAGCACTCAGTTCTCGGAAGGTCGCTGACCTCTGCGGAAGTTCAATATTTTTCTGAAATGTCGAGAAGAATCGCAGTGATTCTCTCGGAATTTGGATAGATAATCAATGAGTGGCGCACCTGCACAAAGCGGCAGCTCTATATTGCGTCTGCAGTGAACCGCCTCGTCCTCCGATCTTCAGCGCATTGTTGAATTCATCTATAGATGCTGTCCCCCGTTGATGTGTATTTCAGAACCCGTCACATAACTCGATTCTTCAGCGCACAAAAAATAAATGGTCTCGGCCACTTCGTCCGGCGTGCCAAGACGCTGCAGCGGAATCTCGGGAAGCAGCTTATTGGTCTTCGGCGATAAAATCGGTGTGTCAATCTCGCCCGGCGCAATCGCATTGACCCGAATCCCTTTCGCGCCGAAATCAGCCGCCATTTCTCGAGTCAATGCCGCCAAAGCCGCTTTGGATGTTGAGTAGGCGGTGCCGGCAAACGGATGGACGCGGGTGCCGGCAATGGAAGTCACATTGACAATGGAGCCTCGTCCCTGCGTCAATTCATCCATGAGCCCGCGCGCCAGCACGATGGGAGCAAAAAAGTTCACCTCAAACACCAGTCGCCAGGTGGCCATGCCGGTATCGAATGGCCCGAGCCGGTCGCCGGTTTGGCTTTTAGGCGAGATGCCAGCGTTATTGACCAGCGCGTGCAGCGGTCCGCCAGCCAGGCGCTTTTTCAGTTCTGCCAATCCAATCGAGCGATGATCCGGATCACCGAGATCAATCTGGATATGGTCATCTGGTCCTGCCTGCCATGGACACTGTTTCGAAAACGCACGCCTTGAGCAGGTGATTACGCGCCAGCCTTTTTCTTCGAAGAGTCTTGCAGTCGCGTGCCCGATGCCTTGACTCGCGCCGGTCAATACCAAGGTGCGCGGCGCCCCATTTTTGTTTGCGGCAACGGCGGGTGACTTGGCTTGATCGCCTGTGACTGGGCACACTTGGGCCTTGCCTTGCATGACATCGGTATTTTGCATGGAGGCTACCCTGAAAATCGCAGCTGGCGCTGCCCCCTATTCATCCTCTGGCTGGGTAAACTCAGCGCACAGCTTCTTTTGAATGTCGGCAGGCGCTTGCTCATACGAGCCAAAGTCCATGAGAAAAGTTCCTTCACCGCCGGTGATCGCATTCAGCTTGGCCTGGAAGTCTGCCATTTCGGCGAGCGGAGCTGAGCCGGTGATTCGAACCTGTCCCGATGCGAGGCTGTCCGAATCACTGATTCGACCGCGTCGCGACGAGAGCTCGCCGGCGATATCGCCCATGTTCTCATTCGGCACCGTAATGGCCACATCCGCAATCGGTTCCAGCACCACTGGATTGGCCTTGGATACGGCATCAATGAATGCTTTCTTGCCTGCTGTAATGAATGCAATTTCCTTCGAATCAACAGAATGATACTTGCCATCGTAAACAACCACTCGAATGTCCTGCATCTCGAAGCCGGCGAAAGCGCCGGTTTCGAGCACCTGCCGTACGCCTTTTTCGACCGCGGGAATGAACTGCGATGGAATCACACCGCCGACAATATTGTCGACAAATTCAAAGCCTTCACCGCGACCTTTGGGTTCGACTCGCAAAAACACCTCGCCAAACTGTCCAGCGCCGCCGCTTTGCTTTTTGTGCCGGCAATGGCCCTCGGCAGCTTTATTGATCGTCTCCTTGTACGGAATCGTCGGCACCGATGTCTTCACCTCAACACCGTAAGCATCTTTGAGACGTTCCAGAGCAATGCGAATATGCATATCGCCGAGTCCGCGCAAAATCGTCTCATTAGCGGCCGGGTTTCGCTCCAGACGCACACAAGGGTCTTCAGCGGCGATTTTCTGCAGCGCTTCAGCGACTTTCTGCTCATCGCCGCGACTGGCAGGCGCAATGGCCAAGCCGACCATGGGACTCGGCCGCGAGATGCGCTGAACATGCGGTGGCTGATCGCTTTGGGTCTCCGTCATGAGGCTGTCTTGGCGCAGCTCGTCCAGTTTCGCAACACCCAGAATGTCACCCGCCACCGCGGCGCTGACATCCGTATGCTGCTTGCCCAGCAATGAGAAAATGTTTGTAAGACGGGATGCCTTGCGGGCATCGTCGACATAGATCGATAAATCTTTCCTGCAAGTGCCCTGAAGAATTTTGAATACGGCAGTTTTTCCCACAAATGGATCGAATGCGATCTTGAATGTATTGGCTATGAGTTCATCACTGGAATCGGCGGTCGGCTCTTGAGTTTGCGCACCATTTTCTGCTGCCGTGACCAAAACAGTGCCGCGCCCCTGCTTTGGGTTTGGGAAAAGATTCTCATACAGCGCCAGCTGCTGATTGACACCCACATTGTTCGCCGCCGTCACAAAACTGACTGGGATCAGGTGTCCCTCGCGCATCGCCTGCTTGAAAGATGGCTCAATTTTGTCTTGCGCGATCTCTCCGGTTTCCAGATACTGCTCCAGCAGCTCCTCATCGAGCTCTACGATCTGATCAATGATGGCGGTATTGGCAGCAGCGACGCTGGAAAAATCCGCCTCGCCCCCGTCGTTGAACAGGCATCCAACAACGGCGGTGCCGCCGCCCGAAGGCAGATTGACTGCCAGGCACTCGCGGCCAAACTCATCTTGAATGGCTTTATAGACACTCTCAAGATCAGCCTCTTCCGCATCAATTTTATTAACCGTGATTGCGATGCAGATATTGGACTGCCTGGCCCATTCCATGAAGCGGCGGGTCATGGTCTCGATGCCATTGACCGCGCTGATTACGATCACAGCCGTTTCAACAGCCGCCATCGCCGCTAAAGATGTACCGGCAAAGTCAGAGTAGCCAGGGGTGTCGATCAGGTTGACATGCACATTGCCATGATCAAACGACAAAACCGAGGAAGTCAGCGAGCGCTGATGCTGTTTTTCGAGAGGATCGAAGTCACTGACAGTGCTGCTGCGCTCGACTTGTCCCGGCGCCTGGATCACGCCTGCGGCATGCAGCAGCGCCTCACTTAAAGTCGTCTTGCCAGCGCCGGCCTGCCCAAGCAGCACAACGTTGCGAATGTTATCGGTGGTATATGCCATGAGTCCTCCAGAACTTTGCGGATCAATTCGGTTGGTGCCTCCCGAATTTATGGTGCCTCTCGCCGCGAGCGAAAATCTGCGATTATAGAGTACGGTTCAGGGAGTTCAATTTCATTCGTATTGGCATCCGGATCGCTGCGATCAATGACCGCGAAATCCTGTTCCTGATCGATCGACAAAAGAAAATGGTGCCACACCCCACGCTTGAAGTTAATGCCCTGATGCCCATTGGTGACAAACACGCACAAAGTACTGGCGCTCGGCGACTCCACGCCACTTGCAGCGACGATGGCAAATCGTCCGGTTCCCAGGGGAATGAATGCCTGGCTCGATCGGGGGTGCTGTTCCATTTTTACGATGGCAAAAGGCAAAGGGACTGGACGCGCATGAAAAATGCTCAATGCCGGCTCGCCGCCGTCTGTAATATCCAGGTCCGCCAGACACTCAAAGCGATCAGCAAATCCATTATTGATCACACGTGACAGACTGCCTTGGGTCTCAATGACTTGCCCGAACGGTGCAAAGCTTTCTTTGGTCAGCAGCTGGGGCATGAGCATGGCGTGAGCGATCATGTTGTGGCTGAACCGCGTATGCGCAGCCGCCCGACTCCGCCATCGGGGTGCATTTCAAGCATCACATGGGAGACTTTCTCCGTGTGCAGCAGCTGCTCATTGAAAACATGATTCACATCAGGACGCATCGCGGTTCGTTCCAGCAGAGTATCCCACTCCAGCATCGAATCCGCAAGCTGATCGACACTTGCCTGCGGTGCGAAAATGCTGCGCACTGCACAGGTTGCGGGAAAGTTGCCCTTGAAATGCAGCGTGTCGATCTCGATGGATTGAACAATGCCGCTGCTTCCAAGCCGAATAATCGCCCAATCATGGCCGGCACCGCGACGGCGGCCGGTCTCCCAGCCATCGCCCATGTTAACGGCACGCCCTGGGTTCAGCAAATTCCACATGCTGCCAAAATGCATATCGCTGCAGGCCAGAGCCGTACCGCCGTTGATGACTGCGGCCAGATCAACAACCTCGCTGCTCGCAACCTGCGACCAGTCTTTATAGACCTCGCCGTAGACTCGCAAGCGGGCGACGCCGCCATCGGGATAGATATGCAGTTTCAAGTGGCTCCATTTCGCATCTGATTGCACCGCAAATATATTGTGAGAATCCCCTTTGAGCGGCGACTGCTCAACAATGCTCACCCATTCAGTCGTATCGTCCGGATCGCCGGCTGTATCACACGCCTGCAGACTTGCCGACTGTGGAAAATTTCCCGTAAAAAATGAGGTGTCAATGTCCACTCCGAAAATTTCGCCACGACAAATGCGCAGCACACAGTGATCATGCCCAGGCTCGCGCTTGCGGCGTGACTCCCAG
The DNA here is from genome assembly GCA_965200545.1 of Arenicellales bacterium. Lineage (GTDB taxonomy): Bacteria > Pseudomonadota > Gammaproteobacteria > Arenicellales > JAJDZL01 > JAJDZL01. The sequence goes on from CBDAUJ010000007.1 coordinate 20,422, forward strand.
CCGTCCATCCATTTGCCGCGATCGGTGAACTTGTCGGCAACGAACACCGGGGCATCCGGCTTGATCAGATTCTCTTTCTCCGCAAAGAAATCATCCGTTGCATCCAGCACACAGGCGCCGAGACGCGGCTGCGCCAGATTGACAAATGCTTGCAGTTTTTCCAGAGCGCTCATGCAGGGGCCTCGCTCAGACTTGGAACCGCAAAGCTCGCTCGCCAGTGATTTGCAATATCAATGCGCCGACACAGCCAGATATCATCGAAGGAGCGCAGATACTCCAAGAAACGGGCGACTGCCGTGGCCCGTCCAGGACGCCCTGCCAAGCGGCAGTGAAGCCCGACCGACATCATTTTCGGCGCCGCTTTACCTTCTGAATACAGCAAGTCAAAACTGTCCTTGAGGTAGGTGAAAAACTGCTCGCCGCAGTTAAATCCCTGGGCGGTTGCAAAGCGCATGTCATTGCAATCCAAAGTGTAGGGAATGACCAGATGCGGCACACCGAACTGACAATCCCAAAACGGCAGATCATCGCTGTAGTCATCGGCATCGTAGACAAAACCGCCATCCTCAACGACCAGCCGCCGGGTATTCGGACTGGTGCGGCCCGTATACCAGCCTTCGGGGCGTTTTCCCGTCACATTCTCAATGGCGGCAGCGGCAAGTCCAATATGCTCGCGCTCAACTTCCTCGCTGACATACTGGTAGTCGATCCACCGGTAGCCATGACCGCAGATCTCATGGCCGTCTGCGAACATTGTCTCAATCGCCGCTGGATTGCGTTCCACCGCCATGCCCACCGCGAAGACTGTCAAGGGTATCTCAAATTCTTTGAACATGCGCAGCAGCCGCCACAATCCGGCACGAGAGCCATATTCATAAATCGATTCCATGCTCATATGCCGCACGCCCGAGCGCGGCTGAGCGCCGACAATTTCAGATAAGAAACTTTCGGATGCCGCATCGCCGTGCAGTATGCAATTTTCACCGCCCTCCTCATAATTGAGCACGAACTGAACGGCAACCCGCGCCTTGTCAGGCCACATTGGATCCGGAGGCGTTTCTCCGTAGCCGACTAAATCGCGTGGATATTGCGCAGCTTGCCTGAGTCGATCATTCATGTTTTTGAGAGCAATTTGACTGACTGATTCAAAAAATAGAGCACCTGCAGATTGCAAATTATGAGTGTCCAAGTATATCTGCAAGCAGCCTGCGTGAAATAAAATTCCACGCAGCCGCATTCAGTATATTGCCGGGGATGCAGACCTGCCAGTTCGATTGGCAATTCGAGCACACTGCCTGGCACTGTTGTTCAATCTCGAAGCTTCAGAATGATTGATAATGAGCTCTGCCGAATGAACCACCGCTGATGCTGAGGGTATCTTTTGAATATTGACCTGACCTCCGTCCTTGCCGGCTTGCTGCTCGGCATCGCAATCGCGGTGCCGCTGACTCTTGTATTGGATAAACGCGCGACCAAGCTTCGACACCGAAACGACGAGCTCGAACGCGAGATCGTCAAACTGGAGTCAGCCCGCAATGCCCAGGAACAATTCGCACAGAAACATGACGAGCAGATTGAAGCGCTTCAGACCGCACTCAAAAGCAAATTCCAAGATCTGGCGAACGACGCACTGCGACAGAACAGCGAGACTTTTCTTGAGCTGGCGGATCAGAAACACACACAATTCACTGAACGTACAAAGAATCTGGTCGAGCCGCTGGTCCGACATCTGGACAAAGTTGAAGACAGTGTCCGAAAGCTTGATAAGGAGCGCGTCAGCGCATACGCATCTTTGGTCGAGCAAGTCAAAACGATGCATGAGTCTCAAATCAGCCTGCGCGATGAGACGAATCGACTGGTCAGTGCCTTGCGCCAGCCCAAAACCCGCGGCCGGTGGGGTGAGATTCAGCTGCGCAACGTGCTTGAGCTGGTCGGCATGACTCAATACGTCGACTTTGTCACCGAGCACAGCGTCAAGGACGACAGCGGTGCTCGCAAGCGGCCGGATGTGGTAGTTCGGCTGCCGGGCGAAAAGCACATCGTCATTGATGCAAAAACACCCTTGGATGCTTATCTTCAAGCGGTTGAAGCAGACGATGAAGCAAAACGAGACGATTACTTCAAAGCACACGCCAGGCAGCTCAGGATGCAAGTTGACAGCCTGGCCAAAACCGGATACCAGGATGCGATTCCTGAGTCGTTCGATTTTGTGGTGATGTTTATTCCGGGTGAATCGTTTTGTTCCGTTGCGCTTGAGCATGATGCCAGTCTGTTCGAGTATGCCGTGAAAAAACAAGTTCTGATTACGACCCCCATGTCCCTAATACTGCTTCTGAAAGTTATCGTTCTCAGCTGGCAGCAGGAACAGATTTCCGCAAATTCGAAGAAAATCGCCAAGATCGGCCGTCAGCTCTATGAGCGACTAGGCATATTCAATCAACATATCAATGCCCACGGCAAATCGCTGGCCAATGCAGTCAATACCTTCAACAAAGCGATCGGTTCAATGCAATCGCGGGTATTGCCCTCGGCACGGGATCTTGAGAGCCTTGAACTGGCGGGCCCTGAGAAGAAAATCGATACACCGGAAACAATTGAGAAGATGCCTCGGGAAATTTGATTCTACACCAGTTTGCGACAGGAAAGCCGCAAGCCTGAGTCTCGCTGAATCGGCATCCAAACATGCCAGGCATGATGGCATAATTGGATCCTCCGAGCGACTTTGGGACAACGAGAAGCCAGTGCCCTATTCTGGCGATTTGAAACGAGCAAAACAGCATTGAGCATGACTGAGAATCAGAACGTAGAGTGGAGAACCTCATGGCATGATGAATATCTGAAGTGGCTGTGCGGCTTCGCCAATGCGCAGGGCGGCGTCTTGGAAATAGGACGCAATGATGACGGCGAGATCGTGGGTCTTGATGATGCTGACCGCCTGCTGGAAGTATTGCCAAACAAACTGCGCAACTCGCTCGGAATCGTGGGAAAAGTTGAGCTGCTGAAAGAAGGCAGCCATTCATATCTGCGAATCGAAATCGATCCCTATCCAGTGCCAATCAGTTTCAGAGGCGAATATCACTACCGAAGCGGCAGTACCAAGCAGGTCCTTGCAGGCGCCGCTCTTGATCGCTTCCTTTTGGGTAAAACAGGCAGATGCTGGGACGCAGCCCCAATACCGGGAGTTGAAATCAGTGACCTGGATACGAAGGCTTTTGATGACTTCCGTGTACTTGGAAGACGGTCTGGTCGCTTGAGTGCTAGCGCATTAGAAGACAATGAGCTCAATCTCGCAGAAAAACTGCACCTTACGGAAAACGGATATTTGAAACGTGCAGCTGTTCTTTTGTTCCATCCGGATCCTGAGAAATATTTTACTGGCGCTTCGATAAAAATCGGCTATTTTGCCAGCGTTTCAGACCTTCGCTACCAAGACGAGGTTTGCGGCAATCTGTTTACCCAAGTGAGCAAGACGATGGACTTGCTGACAACCAAGTACATGAAAGCGATGATCAGTTATGAGGGGATTCAGCGCATTGAAACCTTTCCGGTGCCGCGTGAAGCACTCCGGGAAGCATTGCTGAATGCTGTGATTCATCGCGATTATGGGTCGTCAGCACAAATTCAGATCAGAGTGTATGCCAATCGGCTGAAGATTTGGAACCCTGGCAGTCTGCCGGCCGGCTGGTCTTTAGAAAAACTGCTTGGCGAGCATCCTTCTCGGCCTCCAAATCCAGATATTGCGAATGCTTTTTTCAGAGCAGGCGAAATAGAGTCTTGGGGACGCGGCATCAAGCGCATCTTTGATGCCTGCCGAGAATCGGGAACACCCGAGCCTGCCATAGAGGTTTATCCAGAGATCAGCATGGAATTCAAGTTTTCTCAATCATATCTCGAAAGCACTCGCTTTGGAGAGGTGGATGATGCCTTTGCAAATAACCAGGCGCGCGCCATAGCGAACGGCGACATTCAAGAAAAAATTCTGACCTTATTGCGCGATAAACCTGAACTCACCCGAAAGTCAGTTGCAGAACTTATCGGGATCACTCTGGGCAGTACAAGATATCACTTTGACAGCTTAAGAGAAACAGGTCGAATCCAGCGGGTCGGCTCGAAAAAAAATGGACGCTGGGAAGTGGTGGCAAACCATCCAAATCGTGATGTCCATTAAGGTCAGTCATTAAATCTGTCATTAAATCTGTCATTAAATTGTCCAGCTGCTTGATGACTCAAACTTGCCGGACACAACTGCGGCGGCTCTTGTTAGTCTCACTCCAACAGCCCGCATTGGCACCTCGCCAACTTGGAGGAAGCTGAACACATCCGTCGCATCAGATTGAAATGAAAGGAAAACTGAGAAGTTTTAGCGGATAATCTCAATTTTAATGACTGAAATCGCCCATAAACCGCCCAATAAACTGCGCAGACTGGCATCACCTCACTTCAATTCGGAAATCGCAGCACGCAGGTAGGCCTGCCGCTCGGCGCCGGATGGATGCGTAGACAGCCAATCTGGAATCTGCGGTCGGCAATCATCCGCAGCGCGACCGTCCTCGGAGGCTGTGCATTGACTGTCAGTCAGCGTGTCTAGTGCTTCAATCAAGTGTATCGGATCAATGCCGGCATCGCGCAGGTACTCTACTGCGACCAGATCGGCCTCGCGTTCTGATTCCCGGCTCTGGCTGAAGCCCCAGATATACAGCACCAGCGCAACCAGCTCCTCCGATACAGTCTCATCGATGCCAAACACCAGATACCCCAGCAAAGAAACGCCGATCAGCTCGGCAATATTCTCAAGATGATGCCGCTGCATGATGTGGGCATACTCGTGCGCCAGCACCGCCAGAATCTGCTCTCGGCTCAATAAATGCACCAGATCGTCCGTGATGATGATCGGGCCGCCCGGCAATGCCAGAGCATTGGCTCCAAACTCATCTGATTGATGAAAAAGAATATCAATATGCTCGCCATCCTTGATCACATTTGTGATCTGTCCTGCATCCGACAGGATCGAAGCCTGTACAGATTGCGGCAATTGACTTTCAGAGAAAAAAATGGGACTGACAGTCTGGTAAACGCTTTCTCCGAACTGCTGTTCCCAAGTCGACGGAACCATCGCAGCGATCATATGACTGGCGGATGACAGACCGACTCGAAACCCGATCAAAAACAAAAGCAGCACCGCAAGCAGCGCCAGCCCCTTATACCAAGTCAGCTTCTCAAGCCAGCTGACCAGGCGTTTTGTTCTTGATTGATGCACCTGTAGAAATTCCGGCGGCAACGGGTGATCGGCGACAAAACTGCTGCCGGTGCGAAACAGCACAATGCGTCCATCCTGTATCGATGCGACTTCCAGCACCAAAGTCGTTTGGCCATCCGTCGACTCGAACTGAACCTCTCCTCCTCGGACTCGGACAAAGACCGTACCGGATGTGCTTTTTGAAGAGCTGACCTGGAAAAACTGACCTGAAATGCTTGAGCTGTTCATTAGATTGATATGTCAATCCCTTCAAAATCCGCAAACTCCTCACCGAAAGAGCCTACCTTTTTCTGCACGTCATCAATGAAAGCATCCACATCGCAATCAATCGCATACTCAGTGCAATGCGCCAGATAGGCATAATATCGCACTGCCGCCCACGGGATAAGCAGACCCAGCGTGAAAATAATGGCGAAGAAGTTGGATGTGACAATCCAGAGCAGTCGCAGCGGCTTGACTTTGGACTGGAATCGAGCCGCACCGATCAGAACTAAAGCGTTGACCAAAATATTGCGACAAAGGGTTCGAAAAATGAACCACAGCAAAATTACAACAAGTACAAGAAGTGCCGGGAGTGCCGAAATGGCCAATTCGAAGGTCGTTTCGCTCGCTAGCCCCACGCCCTGCACCGCGGCCAGAAATCCCGCCACGACACAAAAAAACAGCAGAACAATGACGGCTGACAAGGTGATCGAAACCAAAAAAGCGCGATAGTAGCTCAATACATCGCTGTCGGCCGAGAACCTCGTATAGCCGAAAGCGTAATTGTTCCCGTAGTACTGATAGTACAGCTTAGTGAAATACGGAATCAGCAGCCCTAGCGATACAATTCCAAGAACGGGACAGATCACGAAGAACCACAGCGTCTTCCAATAGGTTCCATGCCAGACGAAGCGAACATTGCGCCAGGTCGTCATCGCCGCGTTGAAGCGCATTGACCGATTGATAATCCATGGCAGAGCAAAAAAGATGACTGGCGATGATAAAGCACTCAATACCGGCAAGAGGGCCGTCGCTGCACTGTAGGCGATGAAAATCCCGAACACGATCACGCGACTGAGAAACAGTTGCAATCCGGTCGCATGATAAACCAGACCGAAACCGTCAATGACGGTGTTGTAGCTGAAATATTGAATCCGTCTGACTTTTGCCCAAGCCGCGTAGACACCCAGTGTGACCAGCGTCAACACCAAGTTTGAGAGCCAGATGCCAAAATACTCTTTAGCGCGGCCGGTGAACTCAATAGATCGAAACTCTGCACGGGCGGAAGATAAACTGCTGTTTTTGTCGTGACCGGTTGAATAATACCCTTGGTATTCCACATTTCACCTCAAGCGGTGAAAAACAAGGCTGAACTTGCCGGGATTCGAGCGCAACGCAGCTCAAGCATTGCAATGGTTGCATTCGGTTCTGTGTACGATCAGATTTAGCACTATAATTCCGCCGTCATTTCGAACAATTCATAACGAACATCCGGACTTGAAATTACGGACATCATCATAATATGGTTTATATCAAAACTACGTTGCTGGCATTATTGAGTCTTGTTTTTTGCACACAGGCTCTGGCCGAAGGCGACCCGCAGCAAGGCAGAGAAGCCGCTTTCACTTGCACCGGCTGTCATTCCTCGCCCGGTTACAGAAATGCCTATCCTGTTTACACGGTTCCAAAAATCGGTGGACAGCAAGCGGATTATCTTGAGACTGCGTTGAGCGCCTACCGCTCCGGCGAGCGCGCGCACGACACCATGCATGCACAGATCGCGCAGATGACAAATCAGCAGATCGCGGATATCGCTGCATATTTTTCTTCACTGCGAAAGGAGTGACGATCAAGATGAATAACACAAAAATCTCTTCCATCATTCTTGCCGCGGCCTTTACAATGTCATTTTCAACGACTGTAATCGCCGCCGGCGACGCGGCTGCGGGTGCCGAAAAAGCGGCAGTCTGCCTGACCTGCCACGGCCAGGGTGATCAGGTGACTGGAGCAAATACCCCTATTATCGCTGGTCAGTATGAAGACTACCTGATCTATGCGTTGCAAAGCTATCGCTCCGGCGAGCGCGCCAACGCGATCATGGGCGGTTTTGCCAGTGCCCTGAGCGATCAGGATATTGAGGACTTGGCTGCATTTTATGCGTCAATGGAGTCTTCTCTGTTTACACCGATAGAATAGTCCCTTCGAGGTGACTGCGCAGATCGTCAGTCACATCTGCCCCTTGCGAGCTGATCGCAAGTCGGCAATCATTCTGTCGGCCCTCTGTGCCGGTCGAATCGAAACTTGAGATGGAGTGCGCATTCCTGCATCTGCCCGATGCGTCTTTTGAGCTCTTTGCGCACTGGCTCGAGGCGGCCCGCGAGGCCGAGATGCTGGAGCCCAAGGCGATGACTCTGGCGACCGTCGGCGCCGACGGCCGGCCGTCGGCGCGCCAGGTGCTGCTCAAGGCTCACGGCGCGTCAGGCTTTGAGTTCTACACTAGTTACGCCAGCCGCAAGGGCCTGGAGATGGGTGTCCATCCGCGCGTCAGCGCGGTGCTGTTCTGGGACCGGCTGTATCGGCAGGTGCGCATTGAGGGGGCGGTGGAAAAGCTCAGCGCTGCGGCGTCGGACCGTTACTTTGCATCGCGCCCGCGCGGCAGCCAGATCAGCGCGTGCGCCTCGGCGCAAAGCGCGCCGATTGACAGCTATGCGGGGCTCAGGGAGCGGGCGGCGGCGCTTGAGCGCCAGTATGCGGGCCGGACGGTGCCGCGGCCGGGCCATTGGGGCGGGTATCGGATCCGGGCCGATCGCATTGAGTTCTGGCAGGGGCGGCGCGACCGGCTGCACGAGCGGCTGTGCTACTGCCTGGCGGACGGGCAGTGGGACTGGCATTATCTGGCGCCGTGAGCGCTGGAGTCATACAGTCGACTGATTCAAATCGAATTCAGATGTAACAATGCGCTTAGCGGGCGCGAGGACGCTGCCAAAGAATTCAAAATAGCGACCTACCTCCTATACTGATGACCGTGGGATGCACCAAAGCATTCGTGTACTGAAACTGGTATTTTGATCAATATCCACCGCCAGTGACCGGTTTTTGGCATCGTACCAGTAAAAAACTGGCTCGACACTGGACAACGGCAGATTTTCCGCTTCACGGCAGGCAAATTGGTAAAAAAATGCCCGAATGAACTGAATGAAAAAACTCGGTTTTATCCATCCAATTTGAACCTCGAACTTGTGTTAAAATCGCTATCGAGGTCTCCTGCTGACCGTGGGAAGTTTGGGAAAACTCGCCGTGACATATTTTTAGCTTTTCGCCAAGTCTAGAACCGACTAGTAATTCGCCACGGCTGATAAGCACATCAAACTGAAACTCCTTTATTCGACATTAGTCGAATGACTTGGCACTAGGATTAGGGAATCAGTTTGGATTTTGAACTATGGCAAAAGGAAGCCCTATTCACATATCAACTGCTTCGGTCTTTTTTGACCATCGGCACCTGTGTTAATTTAACTTTTGTATGGCAATAAAAATGAAACAAATTTCAACACTTACGCTAGTATGCTTCTCAATCATTGCTCTTTCTGCGTGTGGCGGATCAAGTTCTGGAGGGGGGGGGTAACCGCTAATAATCAGCCCACCTCCAGCTCAAACATAATAACGGAGGGGAGAGACAACCAAACTGTAACTTATGAACATTTGAAGGATCAAATCCTTGGATCCGAAAATTATGCAGCAATTGTTAAACTGTTAAACTCTGCTTCAACCGATTTAACGGAAAAGCAAACAAATACTCTAGAAAAACTTGCTGAGATTATCGATTGGGTTACTACTGATAAAAAAAACCTTAGCATGGAGAATCCCGATCTCGCCCTTGTGAATGACATGGTCTTTGAAGAGCAAAACAAAAAAACATTAGAAATTTCACAAATACTCTTAGATGCAAGATCAAAAACGGAGTTGGAAAAAATCATGATTCCAACCGAAGCGAGTCCTGATAATAATTTATCCAATGAACTAATAACCCCACGCCAGCGTAAGCTTTTAGACGATTTAAGGATGGCTATATCAAACGAGCTAGACCATCTTGAAAATATTCGAAAAGCATTAATCCCGCCCGATAATGGAAATCCGCCAATGCCTCAGGATAGTGCAAATTCCCTTGATGAATTCCCTGCTGAACATGATTATGAAGATTTTGTTGTGCGTGAGGTAGGCAAAAACGTTAACGTAGGCTTGCGAAGTAGCAGTCAGGATGATGTTCTAGTAGGTCAATATGGAGTTTGGCTAAATGTGCGCGGAGATACGCCGAAAATCGGCTATTGGCTTGGGCCTCAACCAAATAATGATGCATACTACAGAAAAGAAAACTTCGTATCATCTCTTGGCTTGGTCAACGCAACAGCCGAATATGAAGGCGATGCCAAAGGCTATGCTGCTCTAAATAATAATATTAACGTTTCTGGCCAGATTACCGCCAAGGTGAATCTTACAGCGATATTGAAGGGAGAAAATCCAAATATCAGTGGGGTTATTGACAATTTCAAATTCGTTGGCCTGGACTCCGATATTCTAAAAGATTGGAACGCAGAATTTGATAATGGGCAATGGGCTACGGATAGTAGTCTTTATGAGGTTAATAATTTTCGAGGCGCGAAGGGTTTAATGCAGGTATATTTCTATACCGATGCAACGAAAGCGGATGCCCCCCCTAATGTCGACCCATCAAATAGAAGCATAGATAAAACCAATTCCCCATCCAATGCTTTAGGTTGGTTTGATTTGACTTTTGGAAATGGCCGAGCCGTTGGTGCATTCGATGCTGAGAGAGAGCGGTCTGAAGAAACGACTTCTGCACAGCAGCAATAGCAGACCCCAATTAAATGAAGCGAACTGCAGGCGGCTTTCTAGCCGCCTGTCTCCTTCTTGCTGCAGTTCCGGTTCAAGCCGATGAACCGCCGCAGCTCCGGTCTCTTGCTGAGGCCGAAGCCTACTGGCATGCGCTGCTGGTTGCACGGCCCGATCTGCCGCTGCCCCGTCTGGAACTGGCTCGCGTCTATTTCCTGCAAGGCCGGGATGACTTGGCGCGCGAGCATTTTGAGCGCGTCCTCGCTGCCAATCCGCCGCCGGTAGTGGCGGCTAATATCAACCATTTCCTGAACCGGATCCGAGCCAGACGGAAATGGACCGCCAGCTTCGGCTTTGCCATCGCAGCAGACAGCAACCTTGAGGGGAAATCGGATGAGACAACATTTAAAAGCCCGTGCAAGGGCATACTCATCCTTGTCTGCAAGGACGGCATCGCCGAGGGGAAGATAGCCAATCCGCAGCCCACTTCCGGCACCGGCCTGCGCGTCTGGTCAAGCGGCGAGTATCAGCATCCTCTGAGCAATCGGATTCGGCTGCGCCTGGGCGGCCGAGTCGACCGCACCGAATACGAAAGCAGCGACTTCGACAAAATGACGCTGTCGGCGCATCTGGGACCCCGCTGGCTGCTGGGGCCCCGCTCGGAAGCCAGCCTGCTTGTAGCCTCAAGGAGGCATTACATTGCCGATCAGTCGAACTACTTGGATCTAGGCCTTCGCTTGGAAGCCCATCACCGCCTTGACCAGCAAACCGTTTTAAGAATTCAGGCTGAGCGCATGCAGCGCAGCTATGACAGAAGCCCCGCATACGACGGCCCCCTGACTCGCATTTCAGCCGGCATAAGCCGCGTTCTGACCCCGACCCTGAGAGCCGATGCCGAGCTGGTGTGGTCCGCAGAAAGGCCCGGTGTTGCGGCCAGCCGGAACCGGGGACTGGAAGCCAGCGCGGGGCTGTCGGTACTGCTGCCCGGAGGCCTCACCATCAGCGGCCGCGCGACTCTCGTCAAGACCAGATATGAAGGCACCCGGTATGATGTGTTTGACGAAAGCGACCGGGAAGACGAGACCCGCTCTCTCACGCTGAGCCTGCACCGGCGCGACCTCACCATTTTCGGCTTCAGCCCGGAAGTGTCCATCCACCGGCAGGAAAGAACCTCCAATGCACAGCTGGCTGGCTACAGGCGAACCAGCGGCAATCTGGGATTTGTACGCCCGTTTTGATTGAAAACACCGTACGTTTTGCCAGCAGACCGCTGTGCATAGCGAACTTGGCGCGGTTCTCCAAACACCTTTAAGGCAAACACCTCATGTCGCAATATTTTTGATTGAAATTGCAAACTTGAACCTAATCGAAAAAATCAAAAAAACCTTCATTGAAACTTCAACTGCAGATAAGAGGACCACGTAGCAGCCAACCACAAAACCTCTCAAGTAGCGCCGCGCTAATTTACCCACCCGCTGCCAACAAATACATCAATCTGGAAATTGAAATTTAGGTTCTGCTTCATCCCCTGCACATGCAGAGCATGGCTCAACTCTGGCTTTCACATTCATCAATTTCAATTCATTCCCAGACCGATCCGTTTATCTTAATTCAGCACCTGAGAAATTAGATTCCATATGCCAAGGTATCAGCCCGTGGCTTTCATAAAAACGTGGAAGATTCTCAACATTAAAGTCCATCATCAGATTTGCTGCTCACGTCAAAGGCAGCAGCTGAGAACGTCTTGATTTGCCGACCATGACATTGACCAGATGGCCGTTTCGGTACGCAAGATAGCCTTTTGAGTGTGCCGCCACTTTGCGATTTGAGTCAATCACGCCGCTTAAGTTGACAGGGTCTGACGGATGAATCAGCACCGTGCTACTCGGCGCTTTGCGGCTGGCAACATCCCGCAGCAATCCAAGTGCCTCAGGCACAGCAAACTGCTCTCCTGCAACGGATTCGACAAACCGGCCGCCTCGAACCTCACCGCGATCCTCCAAACGTCGCAGCTCTCTGAGCAGCTCGCCCCAAGGCGGCAGATACCGCCCTTCATTCAGCATCAGGTCGCGAAAAACAACACCATAGCGATTGAGCAGAGCCTGCACCGCGTATTGAGCTGGAGTAACAGTCGCGGATGGCGCTTGGCTCATTTTTGAACGCTGCAATAGCAAAGACCATCGACCTGAAACCTGAACGCCGTGATTGAAGAGACGCCCTGCCCTCGTGCGCCGGCGCCGATAGCGCACAGGTGTCAGGAGCGCACGAATGCCGCCAAAGTGATCGCAAGTCACCACACCGAGTGCAAACAGTTCGACCAGTGCTGATTCCACGTGGCTCGGCAGCTGATTGACTTGCTCAATGATTTCATCAAAAAACAAGGGGCCAAGCTCATTGAGAGATTCGACGATCTGCTGCGCAGCAGCAGTCAGCTTGAGAGATTCATCGGTATTGGGCGCTGCAATCTCAAGCCACATGGGAAGTGCGCGCCGGCTGATGAAAGTCAGCGGCACGGTCTTGATGGAGCCTCGAAACTTCCGTTCCCGTTTGTGTGATGCTGCGCTTGTCGCTGCTGTTTCGGGCTTGGACAAGCGACACCAGACAATACGGCCTGAAGCGCTGAGGTAATCAAGCATTTCTGGCATGTAGCCGGATATCCGGGTCGGCAGCAGCTCGGCTTCCCAAGCAGATGCAGGGGCCTCGTAGCCCTCAAACTGTCCAATCACCTGATCCAGCGCTTCTATACCCTCGCCTGTGTCGTGTGGATTGACTCGCATCCAAGCCATGAGGTATTCGACAAACTGCGCGCCTGCCACTGGCTTGATTTGGGCTCTTCGCTTCAGAATACTGTTTTTGTGCACACGCGCAAGAAATCTCCGGTCACACCATTGCTGACTTTCAACATCGGGATCAAACATCCCGCGCATCAGATTGCCCTCTGCTTCGAGCGCGAGCAATGCGGATTCAATTTTGCCCAATGGCAGATCAAGACTGCCGGCGATTTGATCTGCCTGGCACAAGCCCACGAATTCCATGCGGCTGCGGATGATGGCGATCAGCGAGCTGTCAAAATCATCTGGACAATGCTCACTTAACGAGGCCGGCTCAATCACTGGATCGAGGGATGCGTGCGGATGGATTGCTTGCATTTGCGCCAGGCGCTCTGCGCAAACCCAATACGATGCATTGGCTGTGCTCAGGCTCGTCACTCTTTTGGCTTCCTGCAGTTCCACAAACCACCGCTGCTGCGCCAACTGCCGGCTCAGGTCTGGCGCTTCCGCACTTGAAATACTCCATTCATCAGGCAGCATAAATCCCATATGAACCAGTGCATCATGCAGCTCTTCTGCATCTCGGGGCTGCGGCCAATTTTTCAGGCGCAGTTGTCGGATCAGATCAGAATCCAGCTCGCTGCCCGCTTGCATATCAGCCGGTTGCGCATAGCGCGGTGACTGCACTACGCGAGTGCGACGCTCTTCGGCGGGAACATCATCAAGAAATGCATAGGGCCTGGCAGTCAGTACCTCCTGCGCCAAAACAGATGGCTCGGGGGTGTCTTTGCAGACAATCTCAATCTCTTTGTGCTCAATGCGCTGCAACAGCTGCCGCAATCCATTGGTATCCATCAGCTCATGCAGACAATCGTATAACGTCTGATCAATCAGCGGATGCGAGGGAATTTCAATGGGGCCGGTAATATTTTCCTGACAGGCAAGCTGCGCTGGAAAAATCAGTGACATCAAATCTTCAGCATCATTGCGCTGAAACGGAGGCGGCACTTTCTTGCCGCCTCGAAACCGAAGCACAGCCAGCGCGATATTCGCAACCCAGCGCCAGCGCGTAGCAAACATCGGTGCGCCTAAAACCGCTTGCCGCAGCACCTCCTCCAGCAATTGGCTGGTGACATATTTTTGCACTTCATCCAATGCGAAACTGTGTGTGGGACCCAATGAAAGAATGAAACAGTCATCCAGCGCTGCCGCCTGCAGCTCAAAATTGAAGCGCACACAAAATTTCTTTCTGAGCGCAAGACCCCAAGCACGATTCAAACGTGAGCCAAACACGCTGTGCACCACGAGATGCGCATCACCTGTCTCATCGAAAAAACGCTCAAAAACGATTGCTTTGCTTGAAGGAATCGTACCCAGAGATTTTTGTGCCAGCGCCAGATAATTGACAATCTGCTCAGCAGCTTGGGCATCTACCAGATATATGTCTGCGAATTTCTCCATAACCGCCTTGAGCTCAGTCTTTTGCAGCTCGGCGCCCACAAACTCACGCAGCTGCGATACGGCAGCACTCAATTCAGCGCTGCGCCCTCGGCCCTCGCCGAACCAGAATGGAATGTTCGGCAGCACCCCCTGTGCATCTGCCACTCGCACACTGCCTTTATCAACTCGAATGATGCGGTAGGATGCATTGCCGAGCTGAAATACATCGCCAATCAAACTTTCAAAAGCAAATTCCTCATTCACAGTGCCAATGCGGATATCCTCAGGTTCCAAGATGACCTCAAAATCAAACATATCGGGTATTGCGCCGGCATTGGTAGTCGCTGTCATCTTGGCGCCGCGCCGGCCGCGAACAATCTTGTTGACCGCGTCAAGATGCAGATAAGCGCCGCGCCGGCCGCGGCGCAAGGTGAAGCCATCGGTCAGCATCTGCACAATTTCACTCAAGGTTTCTCGCGTCAGCTGTGCATAAGGGAGCGCCGAGGAAAACTGCGTGTGCAATTCATCAATCGAGCATTCCCGCACACTCGATTCTGCCACAATCTGCTGGGCAAGAACATCCGCGCTGAATGGAGCGAGCTGCAATGCCTCAAGGTCGCCGGCGGCAACGGCTTTGAGCAGCGCTGCGGATTCAACCAGCTCATCACGAGTGGTTGGAAAAAGCCGTCCCTTCGGAACTTGCCCGACCGCGTGACCGGAGCGGCCAATACGCTGCAAAAAGACTGCGATTGAATGCGGGGAGCACAGCTGGCAAACCAGGTCGACATCACCAATGTCGATCCCCAGTTCCAGAGATGCCGTTGCCACAATAGCTTTCAGCTGGCCCGCCTTGAGTCTTTGTTCGGTATCATGGCGATGATCTTTCGACAGACTCCCATGATGCGCTGCAATGTTCTGTTCGCCAACCATTTCTGCAAGGTAGCGAGTGGCGCGTTCCGCATGGCGGCGCGTATTGACAAAAATCAATGTGGTGCGGTGCTCGCGAATAAGCTCCGCTAGCTTTTGATAGAGCTCAAGCCACGCTTCAGTGGACAGCACCGCTTGCAAGGGCGCTGACGGCAAAGAAATCGCCAGATCCCATTGTCGGATATGGCCCGCATCGACAATGAAGCAATCAGATGACTGTTTGCCGGACAGAAATGATGCGATAAG
Source organism: Arenicellales bacterium (assembly GCA_965200545.1). Lineage (GTDB taxonomy): Bacteria > Pseudomonadota > Gammaproteobacteria > Arenicellales > JAJDZL01 > JAJDZL01. The sequence continues at coordinate 35,896 of CBDAUJ010000007.1, forward strand.
ACTGAGCGGCTTCTGCGTTGCCGACAGGCCTGTCTTCTTCGGCGCATAGCCGAGCAGCCACTCCAGCCGAGCGATTGAAAGACTCAAGTGAGAACCGCGCTTGTTGTCAGCCAGCGCATGGATCTCATCGACAATGAGCCGCTTTACCGATTGCAGCATCCGTCGGCCGGACGCTGAGGTGAGCAGCAGATAAAGAGATTCAGGGGTCGTCACCAGAATATGCGGCGGCTTGCGCGCCATTTTCTGGCGTTCCGAATAGCTGGTGTCGCCAGTGCGGACTCCAACCCGCAATTCAACATCCGCGTATCCTCCGCTAACGAGATATTCGCGGATGCCGGCAAGCGGTCCTCGCAGGTTGCGCTCAATATCGTAAGAAAGCGCCTTCAGGGGCGAGACATAAACGATATAGACCTGTTCAGGAAGCGACTGTTGCTGCAAACCGATCTGGATCAGCTCGTCTATGGCGGCCAGGAACGCCGCCAGTGTCTTGCCTGATCCCGTCGGTGCGGCCACCAGCACATTCTGCTCGTTTTGGATGGCTGGCCATGCCTGGCGCTGACATTCTGTCGGATACGCGTAGTTTTCATCAAACCATCTTTGCACCCCGGGATGAAAAGTTGCTTGATGCCAAGTTTCAGGCATTGATACGCTGACCTGATTCAGAAAAACCGATGAATACTGCGAGCACTTGCAACGAATGACCGCAAACTGACAGGCAAATAGGCAAGCAGCTCCGCATGATCTGTCTATTACAGATCACTTCTACACCAGCGGCAAATAGGCGCAGCAATAATCAAGGTCAATTCGCAGAAGGAGCATGGAGTCTGATGAATGCACGATCCATATGATCTTCAACAATTTTTATCAGCGTTGAATGTGTAAAGGCATGTGCAGTTGGATTTACCTCAAGATTATTTGAAGCTGTCGAAGAAGCAACTCTGGCTTTTCTTTCCGGCTCTGTAAAATGAGACTGGGAAGTGTCCACTTTATTGTTTCGCTCTTGCAAACTACGATACTTCTCATAGACCTCCATTGCTTCACGCACTCCTGGACGTAAGAGTGCTTTCTCAAGCGTTTTTTCGCACTCTATTTGGCGCTTGGATTGTTGATTTTTCAACATGATCGCCTCCATTAAACCAATTAACAGGTTTCATCTATATATCCCGTGTTTACTGCGAATTGCCGTATTCAGTTTTGAACTTTTAATTTCACTCTTCAACGGGAGCTTTAAGGGATTCGGTTTCGTGTTTCAGAACGGCCATCACCTGCCACTCCTCCATCCCAGGATACCACTCAAGAAAGTCTTTTACGGTGGCTCCGCTTTGGATATTCTCGAAAAGAGCATATACCGGCACCCGAGTTCCTGTAAAGGCCCAGTCACCGCTGATCTTGCGGGGATTGCGTTCCACCGCTGGGCAGCTCGTCCAGTGTGTTATGGGGTTATCTCCATTTGTCAGGTTGTGTTGCTTTGTTTTGATCCAAAAGCGAGCAAGGTTGTTCTACCTCTTTCATCATTGTCGTTAGGTTCCGGTAGTTGAGTCGCTAAACCACGTACATCAATCTTGCCAGCGACTACATCAGCAATCAAGCGAGTGCGGTATTCGCGTAGAAGCTCAATCTCCCGATTCTTTCGATCAATTACTTCATTTATTTGGGAATTGCCCTGATAGCGGCTCGCTCCCGCAAAGAGCACAATTCGAATACAGTGTCGGCTTTTTCAAAGTGTCTTAATCGACTGTCTCGAGTCGAATCAAGCTGAGCTTGCACGAGTGCTTATTTTGCTCTGAAAGTATGCAGGTTTGAGCGGCACGAAGAATACTTCCTGTGATAACAATCACTGATTTCGAATGATTGGCTGAACTAGTTCCAAGCGCGACTGGAATCATCAAAAATGTCCATGAATTGGTGGGCCGTCAGGGATTCGAACCCCGGACCAATTGATTAAGAGTCAACTGCTCTGCCAACTGAGCTAACGGCCCTAACTGCACACGTTTTCGGACCGCCCGTATCGGGCACCTTGCATCTTTATTCGCAGCCGCATCGTCTTGCCGAGCCTGCCGCCCCGAAAACCGATGCTCTTATAGCATACAACTCAATTCCCGGAGCAAAAATGAGGTGATTGTGCAGTAACGATTATCAATGCAATAAAACTTTCTCTTTTTCGCGAATTATTTCAAAATTAATAAAATCTGAAAAGATAAAATTTGCTCACTTTTCGACCTCACAGGCACTACGCTATGGTCAAGACGCTGCTGTCAGTTTCCTACCTGCTCGCGGGTTACGCCTCGCTTTTCATCGGCAACTCGCTGCTGACCACCCTGATCTCCTTGCGCGCCCAGCAAGAGATGTTTCCGCTGATTACGATCGGCTTCATTTCAGCTGCTTACTTTATCGGTCTATTCTTGGGCGCACGCTCAGCGAATGCAATTGTCTCCAGTCTTGGACATGCTAGGGCTTATGCTGTACTGGCAAGCGCCGGTGCGATTCTGGCACTTATGCATGCCCTGGCCGTGAACCCGTACGCCTGGATTGTGATTCGCATCGGCACCGGCCTGTGTATCGCTGGATTGGTGTCAATCACCGAAAGCTGGCTCAATTCACGAGCGACCCGAACAACCCGCGGACAAATCCTTTCGACCTACATGATTACCCATTATGTCGCCGCTGGATTCGGACAGCTGCTCATCCCTTTTGCAGATCCGAGCGGGTTTGAGCTGTTTTCCATCGCCGCGATCGGTTATGCACTCGCACTTTCACCGGTATTGATTACCCGCCTGATTGTACCGCAGATTCCAGAACGCCAAAAATTCCGGCTGCGAGAGGTGTTCAGTTATTCACCCGCTGCCATGTCCGGCTCGGTCTGCCTTGGCATGGTCGGCGGCGCACTGTTTGGACTTGCACCGCTGTACAGCCAGGGCATCGGCATGACCAGCACCACAACCGCTTATTTCATGGCGCTTATTGTAATGGGCGGCGCATTGCTCCAATGGCCTGTGGGAAAATTATCGGACCGCATCGATCGAAGGAAACTGATGATGGGGTTGTGCATAGTCAGTGGTGTGTCCTCCATATCGGTGCTCTTTGCCTCTGCCCATCACCTGATTCTTTTTCTCATCGCAGCCGGCATCTATGGAGCGCTTTCCTTCACCATCTATCCGGTCGCGCTCGCTTATATGAACGACTCAGCCCCGGAAGGCAAGCTCATTGAGGCGGCTGCCGGCATGCTGACTACTTTCAGTATCGGCGCCATTGTCGGACCTATCATCGCAACGAGCGCAATGGAATACTTTGGCCTGCAGGCTTTGTTCATTTATATGGCTGCGGTGTTCAGCCTGTATGCGCTGTTTCTTATCTGGCGCCTGAATGTCAACCCGGCCGCGCCCATCCGCAAAAAGTTCCGACGTTTCTTTCGAGTCTCAAAACGCCGCCGCGCAAAGACTTCCAAAAAAGCCCTGCTGCGAGCCGCAAACAAATCGAACAGCCCCTGATCAGACATTGCAAATCATGTTCCCCTGCGCCCGACCCGTCTGCAATGGATCTTGCACTGGCAAGCCATCAAGGGTTACGCAGCAATCGAATCAGGCTGGAAGTATCCCACCTTGAGCCATCCATCGCCTGCACTTCAGCGTAGAACTGATCCACCAAGGCGGTAACCGGCAATCGAGCACCAATCCGGCTGCCCTCTTCAAGGCAAATTCCCAGATCCTTGCGCATCCACTCGACGGCAAAACCGAAATCAAATTGATCGTCGACCATGGTATGTCCTCGATTTTCCATTTGCCACGACTGCGCCGCGCCTTTGGAAATCACATCCAGCACAAGCTTCTCGTCAAGGCCGCTGCGAGCTGCAAAATTAATGCCCTCAGAAAGACCTTGCACTAATCCTGCAATACAGATCTGATTGACCATCTTGGTCAGCTGTCCAGCGCCGACCGATCCCATCAGCGTGACCGCACGTCCATAACTTTCCATCACTGGTGATGCCACATCAAACACAGATTGCTCGCCGCCGACCATGATCGTCAATACGCCGTTTTCAGCACCGGCTTGTCCGCCCGACACGGGAGCGTCCAAAAAATGGATTCCGCTGTCGGCTGAGATTTGCGCGAGCTTGCGCGCGATGCTGGCCGATGCAGTCGTGTGATCAACGAATATTGCATCTTTTCGCATACTTGAAAAAGCACCGCCTGCACCGCAGCTGATCTGCTCTACATCGGCATCATTGCCGACACAAGCAAAAACGATGTCCGCATCTTTGGCCGCAGCCGCGGGAGTCTGCGCACTGGTTCCGGCATATTCGCTCGTCCACTTCTCAGCGCGCGCATGAGTCCGGTTGTAGACGCAAACGTCGTAATTTTTTGCCAGATGACCGGCCATGGGATAGCCCATGGCGCCAAGTCCTATAAAGGCGAGTTTGTGTTTCTCGTTGGTAGCCATTGATTCCCTCAAGCGGTTATAGATGATTGCGGTTCGGCTGATAAGATAGATGACAGTCGCCGTTGATGATGCAGACTGTCGTAAATTCAGAATAAATCCCTGAACACTTTAGCTAGATAAAATTCTCGTCTGAAGGGTTGAGAAAGGATTATGAAATCATTAGCAAAAAATAAAGACGACTGGCGATATAAAGATAAAACTAAGTGTCGCTTAGATTAATGTTCTGTTCTTTAGGAAGCAATACTTGATTTTTCGAAATAACTCACATGAAATGTTGCTTGCGCCCCGATGTGTTTTAGGTAAAACTGCCCATCGGGATTCTTCTGCTTTTATTTTACTGGTTAGGATCAGCAATAGTCGGATAGTCGGATAATCCTCAAGATCTTTATTTCGTAAACGCTGATTAATTTTTAGTCAACAATATGTTGCGCATTTCGTATGAACGATAAATATTCGTGCTGTAAAAGTCGTTCAGTGCGATGACCTTGACCAAAACGTCGTCCGGATTATGATTTTCTGGATAGGTCTTATCGCTGTGATTCAAAAGGTTCAATCGTTTGGCTCCACCATCTTATCTTAGCCCGTCGTTATTAATAGTTTTGTCTCGCCATTTTCTTCCACAAGTTCGATTGAATCACCCATTATTGAAGGGGATTCAAAAGCAATCTGTCTAAGCCCATAGAAAGAGTGACGCGTGTTTGCATCTTCTTTTATCCCCTTTATCTGAATCATACATGCGGAGCGTTCTACATATCGTTTGCCAAATAACTCTATCGCTCTTGCTTCAGTTTTGTTCGCTCGGTTCTCACTGATTGCTGAAATATCTGTTATCGGAACACGGCATCCCCAAATCAGCACTTTTTGCATCAGCCATTTCAACAGGTTTAATATCCCTTTAATCGCAGCAATCCAAGCGGCAAAATCAGCAGCCATCATGTTAATCCTCAAGCTTTTGTGATTTTTGAAAGCCAGCTATAACAACTGAACAACTGGCTTACCTACCCTAAATTCTACCACGATAGAAGTAGCATCAACACCTATACCGTCTAACACCTTTTCCAAAGATACCAGTATTTCAAGAACTTGTTTATAAATCTCAGTTGCCTGATTTTCAATTTCTTGTAAATTGAGTTTATCCACTTCCATAATATTTATTCTCAAGTTTTGGGAATTATAAAGATTGTTGTATATTCGCACGAAAATGAACACGGATTGAGCAAGGTTACAGACGGCCGTTTACACGGCCGTCTGTAACCTAAATATTCTCACAACCCCACCAGCGGTCATAGCACTGCCTTTCCAGCCTCAGCACTGGGGACGGTACCAGTGCCCGCCTTTAAACTGCGGTCAAAGACCATGGTCACAGCACTAGCAGGCTGAGGTCGGGCGCCCGGCGTTTGCGCATCGATCACCCTTGAGCTTGATGAGATGGGCATTGTGCATCAGCCGTTCCAGAATCGCACCGGCCACAATGGCGTGATGCCAATCCTGGGTCGGCAACTGGCTCACCATCAGGTTCAACTGCCGCCTGCAGCTCCGGTCAAGTCCCCGCCCGTTCGCCTGAGCCATAGCTAAAACTCGGCTGTGAGGCACAGTCTTGCTGAGCTTTGAGGGTCCACTGCTGGAAAAGCCAAGCTACTTGGAAAAACAAACCCTTGCCTGACCAATCCCCGTTTATAGTGAAAAAGTGGAATGACCGCTATGAATGAATGTGGGACAAAACAGGGAAATTCCTCTGATTAATGTGGCATATAACACCAAAGCTATGAGAAGGTGCGCAGGACGGTCAGCGGCGGTTTTATCCGTCTTTGACCGTCAGTGCGGCAACCAACTGACGGCTCTTGGCCAGCTGCTCCTCACCAAGCTCAGTGTATTGCGCGTGACTTGCGCTGCGAAAGACCTCAACTGCCAGCTGAACCTCCATCACAGCCTGATTCGCCGTTTCCAGATCAGCGGTGATTTCAGCCAGCTCACGACGCGCCACACTCAGATTCGCCATGGTCATTGCCCAAGTCATCGGCACTTTGTCTTGGGTCCACTGCACAAGTGCATTTTCATAGGCTTCAGTCGCCCTTTGCATAGTTTCTGCACTGTCTTCTCGCTGTGCAAGCTTTTGCAATGCCGCACCCATGTTATTGTTCGTCAAGGCCCATTGCTCGGGATATTCTGTCTGTGTGCGCTCGGTCAATGCGGACTCAAATGCCGCCACTGACTGGCGCAAGGTGCGTGCGCCGCGACGCTGCTCGCCCAATGCCCGCAGCACCGTGCCCAGACTGTTCATCGTCGTTGCCCACTCAAAAGGCAGACGTGCTCGAGTCCAGATTTGAAGCACATCTTTGTAGGATTCTACAGCCTGCTTAAGCATTTTTGCATCCTGGTTCTTCATGCCCAGATGCAGCAGCATGGCGGCTCTATTGTTCATGATTGAGGCACAGATCATTGGCGCATTGTCCGCATCTGCGCAAGTGAGCGCCTGATCAAACTGTTCCAGAGATTCTTTGAGCAGGTCATCGTCCCCCAAACGCTGCCCCAGTGCACCCAGAGCGTTGGCCAGGTGATTGTGAATCAACGACATCTCGCCGTGATGGGGGTCACCCGTGTATAAACGCAGCGCCTGGCGAAAAGCGGCAATCGACTCCTCAAGATATCGAACCCCCCTCTTTCGCAGGCCAATCACAGCCAGCGCCTCAGCAAGCAGGCCATTGCTGGTCGCCCTCGCAACTGCATCGCCAGTCGCTTCAGCCAGTGGCATCACATGGCTGCGTATCAGAGCAATAGCCGCTTGCAGTGTCGCGTCCTCGCCAAACACCCGCCCCTGCTCCATAGTGAATGCAGCAGCAAGGCGAGAAAACTCCCATTGCCGCATGGCGGGAAGAGAATTGATTTGACGGGCGCTTGCGCAATGATCGGCCGCACTGCGAAAATCCAGCTGAATCCCCGCCGCCAGCGCCTTGCACTGCGTCACCGCCGCGACTGCAAGCCATGAGTCGGCTGCGATCTGGCTGTCAAGCTCAGCGATACAGACCTGAAGTCTGATCAGCAAGCATGAATCATCTCGCTCCAACTTGTCAGCAATTGAAACTGCGAGCTGTGCTGCACCTTCACCCAGCGCGGCATTGCTGCTTAGGTCTCTTAAGATCAGGCACACTGCCGCGATGCGCTTCGTGGCGCTCTGCAACTGCTCAGACACCTGCTCGGGGCGAAGCCGCGATGCAAAGGCCGTCTGCAGCTGGCGTGTCATGGCTGGCCATTTTGTCACATAATCGCCAGCGACCCTGCACGGCCCAGCCCCGGCATCGACAGAAAGCGAGGACAAGGCTCTACCGGAAGATGAACCGGATGTTTTCGCTGGACTTGATGCGCCGGCCGTTTCCTGACCCGCGCTAAAGTACGCCTTTACTCAATCAACGATATGATAAACCGGCGCCTTTTCCAGCGTCCACTCTCCCGTATCCGGATCGCGGTGGGAAACGGTCAGCGCATGCCAGTTGTCGTCGTCCAGTTTCATGTAGTCACCGCGATAGTAGTATCCCGGCCAGCGCGTTTCTTGGCGAAATAACGTATGCCGGATCACACTCTCTGATGCAATGATGCGATGCGAGAGTTCCCAGGCGCGCTGCAGCTGATGCAAATCCTCGGCGCCAATGCTGTCCATGTCCTCCTGCAGCGTATGCAACAGATGCAGCCCGCGCAGCAGCAGCGGCTCATTCGTCATATAGTTGTTCGTGATGCCGCCGGCGTATTCGTCCATCAGTTTCTCAAGCCGCTGCAAGCCATGAATCGGCAGAATGTAGCTCGGCGAAACAGTCCCTGCGACAATCTCATTGCGGCCGACCTTGAAGTTCTCAAGCGGCTTGTAGACTTGCCGCCGCAGATCTTCAAACTGCTTTTCGGAAATCCGAATCTGCTCGCTCGCATGATCGCGGATGAACTTTACTGCCGCTTTGGCCGCAAGGCGCCCTTCTGTGAATGAGCCTGACGAAAACGCATGGGCGGTGCCGCCCAATGCATCGCCCGCGCCAAACAGGCCATCGACTGTCATCATACGGTTGTAGCCCCAGTAATACTCATCCGGCGACACATCCTCCGGACCGCTGGCCCACGCGCCCGAACAGGTTGCATGCGAGCCCATCACATACGGCTCAGAGGTGGTCAGTTCCGGATTGGTATATTTCGGGTCAATATCCTGCGATGCCCAGACCACTGCCTGCCCGACCGTCATGCCCAGGAAGTTTTCCCAGCCGATCACTTCCTTGTGCGGATCCTGAAAGGCTTCTTTGGTCACCATGTGAATCGGCCCGCGGCCCGCTTTCATCTCCTCAATAAAGGCATGATTGCGCAGACACGTCGGCGTGGGATGGTGGTCGATATACTCGCCGACCAGATTCTTGGTATGCTCATACCATTTGGATTCGTATTCCTCACCGTAGGCATTTTGAGTGTAGGTTTTCAGGTGCAGGAAATAGGCGCCCACCGGCCCGTAGCCGTCTTTGAAACGGCACAGGACGATGCGGTTTTCCATCTGCGTCATTTTGGCGCCGACCATAATCGGCAGCGCATAGGCAGAGGCGGAGCTCCACGGGGCGTACCAGGTACGGCCCATGCCCTCGCCGACTGAACGCGGCTTGAAAATGTGCGAAGCGCCGCCGGCGCCGACAATAACCGCCTTCGCCCGAAACACATAAAAGTCTCCGGTTCTCACATTGAAGCCGACCGCACCGCCGACCCGGTTGGGATGGTTTTCATCGCGCAGCAGATGAGTGACCATGATTCGGTTGTGAATTTCATCCGCACTCTTGCGAGCCGCCTCCGCAACGATGGGCTTGTAGCTCTCGCCGTGAATCATGATCTGCCACTTGCCTTCGCGCTGGTAGCGGCCCGTTTCGGGGTCGCGCATCAGCGGCAACCCCCACTCTTCAAACTTATGCACCGTCGAATCCACATGGCGAGCCATGTCATAAGCCAGATCCTCGCGCACCATGCCCATCAGATCGTTGCGCGCGTAGCGCACATGGTCCTCAGGCTGATTCTCATTCCATTGCATGCCCATATAGCAGTTGATGGCATACAAACCCTGCGCGACTGCTCCAGAACGATCAATATTGGCTTTTTCAGCAACCACGATCTTCAGATCCCGGCCCCAATACCGCGCTTCGTAGGCCGCACCCGTGCCGCCCATGCCTCCGCCGACCACCAGAATGTCGCAGTCGACGAATTTAGTTTTGTATTTCATCAGTAGTAGACTCCCTGCTTGAACTTTGCCTTATCAATCATCGGCAAGCCTTCATCAATATTCAAAGCGTCAGGCTCATAGCACAACAGCTGCGAAGTGAACTCTTCCTCATCCGGTACCGGCAGATCTGCCAGACGCGGAATCGCTTCGCCCCAAGGTTTCGTGGTAATTGGCGAGACAAAGTTTTTCTCGCGGCCGTCACGAAATTTGATGCGCCAGGAAATGGTGCCTTTTTCTTCTTCACGCAACACCCGCACACTGTGACCAAGCGGGGCAAAATCTGCATAGCCGCGGGCATCAATCGCATTTTGGGGGCAGGCTTTGACGCACGAATAGCACTCCCAGCACATGTTGGGCTCGATATTGACAGCACGCCGGTAAGTCTTGTCGATGTGCATGATGTCAGAGGGACAGATGTCTACGCAATGGCCGCAGCCATCGCAACGGGTCATATATACGAAAGTCGGCATAGTGTTGTCCGTTTCCAAATGAGGTTAAGCATGGAGATGAAAATGGCGCCCGCGCGGCCGCAAAATCGTGCTGCCGCCGGTGCAGCGATCAGTAATTGCGCGGCACACCGCGCTTGATGCCCAATCCGTACTGCGCCGGCTGATCTGCGGGTTCCGGCAGATTGCTGCGGGAGCCTTCTGCTTCCGATACGCGCTTTTCGTAGGCCGCAGCCGGCTTGAAAAACATATGGGCAAACTTCGACCATGGGACACCCGCAAACAGCACGATCGCAGATCCGATAAACAGCACAAAAAACAGCCACGCGACAATCGTGGCGCCGGTACTTTGAAACAGCGACCACAGCAGCGCAAAAGTCGTGCAGCCAACCAGCGATACGACAAAAAGATCTGCCGGCATGAAGCGAAACGCAGATTGACCCTCAGCGGCCACATCCGCGCGAATAAAAAACCAGAACCAGAGGCCCCCGGCGCATACCATGACCGCACCCAGGTGCCAGATCAGCGGCAGAATCGGCGGTGTAATCGATGCGCTGGCGCTGAAGCGTACAATCATGATGGCCGTGGTCGCCATGAAAGCGATAAATCCGTACATTGTCAGCAAATGCGCCGCGCGGCGCCGGGCATTGCAGAATTCACCGGATGCGAGCACATCATGGGCTGCGGTGGCGCATGCAATCTTGATTTTTGCACCGCCGCCGACGCTGCGAACCGCGTTAGCCTTGGACTTTTTCATATTTTCAAAAAAGTAGCGAGCGCTTTTTTTGTGAATGACATCAAAGATTGTTCCGCCAATGACACACGCGATCATTGCAAAGACAAAAATCTTCATCGCAACAGGCGGTATAACTGCCGAAATCTCAATAAACGGATTCGTGGTCAACATAAATATTCGGGTCTCCTTCCTGCCCAGAGCTGGCCGGTGCAAACGCGCGGCTGTCTGCAAAACATGCGCAAACTGAATTTGCTATATTTCGGAAAAATTTTAGCACACTTTATCCTAGAAAGAGTCGCAGTATTATTTTTCTTGCTCCAATTCATCAAAAAGTTACAAAATAACAGCTGCTGACGATTCATCTGTCGCACTGGGCGAACTGCGTCGGGAAGCTGCCGGGTACCGCAGCTGTTTGAGAAACCTACACTTGCGTACGAACAACAAAGCAATCAGTGCGATGGGCATGGTCACCATCGCGATGCTGCTGATTCCAGGTATTGACGCCATCGCAAAGTGGCTGGCCGGAGCTGTTTCACCGGCACAGATTGCGCTGGCGAGGTTTGTATTTCAGACGCTGTTCATGCTGCCGTTTGTGCTCCATGCCCGCGACCGGATGATGACGCCGTATCTGCCCTACCATGCCCTGCGCGGCACCATGATCGCACTGGCGACCGTATTTTTCTTTACCGGCCTGATCTATCTGCCGATTGCCGATGCGATCGCCATATTCTTTATTGAGCCGCTGCTGGTCACGCTGCTTTCAATGTTCTTTTTCCGCGAAATTGTCGGCTGGCGGCGGATCAGCGCCATCGTGATCGGGTTTGCCGGAGCGCTGATCGTCATCCGCCCGTCGTTTGTCCATGTCGGCTGGGCGGTACTCTATCCGGTCAGCGCGGCCTTGTGTTTTGCGTTCTATATCCTGCTCACCCGTCACCTGGCACTGGCCGAACACCCGGTCCGGCTGCATTTTTTGGCGGGCGTCTTCGGCTCACTGGTGCTGACACTGGCATTGGCGGTCGGGGCTTTCCATACAACAGCAATGTTTTCGTTTGTGATTCCGACCGCGCATCAGCTGCTGCTCCTGGTCTGTCTGGGGCTGATTGCGACCTTCGCCCACCTGCTGATCATATTCGCGTATCGCCAAGCTCCCATCAGCATCCTCGCGCCATTTCAATATGTTGAGATCATCGGAGCGACAATATTGGGGGTGGCGCTCTTCGATGATTTTCCTGAGTTTGGCACTTGGATTGGAATCGCTCTCATCGTCAGTTCGGGAATCTACGTCTTTCATCGCGAGGCAAAAAGCCGATAATTCCACGTGTCGCACAATGCAATGCTGACTTCATCAGCGAATCAAGCCATGACTCAATCTCGTCTAATCCCGATCGAAATTCGCCGCGCCCGGGCAGCGGAAGCGCCGGCGATTGCCCGCTTTACCCGCGCGATCGCGCTGGAGACTGAAAATATTCACTTGGATGCGAACCAAGTGATGCGCGGTGTGGCAGCTGTTTTCGAGGATCCCCGCCACGGCTTCTATGTGGTGGCGCTCAGCGAAAAAGCCGTCGTCGGATGCCTGCTGGTGACCTATGAATGGAGCGACTGGCGCAATGGCGTGCAATGGTGGCTCCAAAGCGTTTATGTCGATCCAGAGTTTCGACGAAAAGCCGTGTTTTCGAAACTGTATAGATTTACAATTGACGTTGCACTGCAACATGACAATGTGTGCGGAATCCACCTGTATGCAGACCGACGCAATCAGGCGGCGATAAAGGCCTACACAAGATTAGGGATGAATCGAACTGAATACCGGATTTTCGAAATCGAGCGGAAATCACTCATACTCAATCAAAACTCAGACCAAGGAGAATTCAATTGAACATCAAGAATGTAGTCCTGCTAGACGGCGTTCGCACCGCGATCGGCGATTACGGCGGCTCGCTGAAATCGTTCTCTGCCTGTGAGCTCGGCGCCATTGCCGTGCGCGGTGTGCTGGAGCGAACCGGCGTTGACCCGCATTCCGTTGGACACTGCGTCATCGGCAATGTGCTTCATTCCGACAAGCGCGACATGTATATCTCAAGATATGCCGCAATCGAGGGCGGCTTGCCGATCGAGACCCCCGCCCTGACTGTCAACCGCCTTTGCGGCAGCGGCTTGCAGTCGGTCGTCAGCGCCGCCCAATATGTGCAGCTTGGCGATGCAGATACCGTGATTGCCGGTGGCGCCGAGTCGATGAGCGGCGCGCCGTATTGGGCGCCCGGCATGCGCTGGGGCCAGCGCATGGGCAATGCCGAAATGGTTGATGTCATGGTCGGCGCGCTCAGCGACCCTTTCAAGGAATGCCATATGGGCATTACGGCGGAGAATATTGCAGAAAAATGGAATATCAGCCGCGATGCGCAGGACGAGCTGGCGGTCGAAAGTCACCGCCGCGCCGCGCAGGCTGCGGCTGCGGGCCGCTTCGACGAGCAGATCATCCCAATTGAGATCAAGTCCCGCAAAGGCACCGTGACCTTCGCGACGGACGAGCATGTTCGCGCAGACTGTACTTTGGAATCACTGGGAAAAATGCGCACTGTATTCAAAAAAGACGGTTCGGTCACTGCGGGCAATGCCTCCGGCATTAACGATGCGGCCGCCGCCGTCGTGATGATGGAAGAAAAAGCCGCGGAAAGAGCCGGCTACCAACCGATGGCACGACTGGTCGGTTACGCTCATGCAGGCGTTGAGCCCGACTATATGGGCATCGGTCCAGTGCCGGCGATCCAAAATCTGCTCCGCAAGACCGGCTTGAAGCTCGACAATGTCGAAGTCATTGAGCTGAACGAAGCGTTCGCAGTCCAAGCACTCGCGGTGATGCATGACCTGGGTCTTGAGGCGGCGGCCACCAATCCGAACGGCAGCGGCATTTCCTTGGGCCATCCAATCGGTGCGACAGGCACAATACTTACAGTCAAGGCAATCTATGAGCTCAAGCGCAGCCAGGCAAAGCATGCCATCGTATCGATGTGCATCGGTGGCGGCCAAGGCATCGCAGCGGCTTTTGAACTTCTGTAGCGCAATTGTGTCTAACCCGTGAAATAAATGTATTCACTCAACCCAGCGGTGATAATGTATGACTTTCCTAATTCAACGCAAAGCGGATATTCGACCGAGCGAAATCACCCCGCAAGACGTTTATCGCAACCGTCGGAAGTTCCTTCAGTCGACTGCCGCACTGGCTATCGGCGGCTCGGTGCCGCTGCTGTCGCTGCCGGCCAAATCAGCCGCAGCAACGATAAAATTCGAAAATCTTGGCAGCAGTGAGTTTTCCACTGATGACAAGCAGACCAGCTACGATGATGTCACGTCCTATAACAACTTCTATGAATTCGGGACCGGCAAGAGCGACCCGGCGACCGAAGCGCACCGCCTGACCACGAGGCCGTGGAGCTTGTCTGTATCCGGCGAGTGCGAAGCGCCGAAGGATTGGGACATTGAGGATATTCTCAGGCAGTTTCCGCTTGAAGAGCGCATTTATCGTCATCGCTGTGTCGAAGCGTGGTCCATGGTTGTACCGTGGGTGGGGTTCTCCCTGGGGGATTTTCTGAAAGTCCACAAGCCCACCTCAAAAGCCAAATACATCGAGATGACCACCCTGGTTCGTCCCGAGGAGATGATCGGACAAAAGTCAGGGCTGTTCGGCTCAGTTCTCGACTGGCCCTATCTCGAGGGCTTGCGCATTGATGAGGCCATCAACCCGCTGAGCCTGTTTGCGGTGGGACTGTACGGCGAGCATATGCCGAACCAGAACGGCGCCCCGATTCGTCTGATCACACCTTGGAAGTATGGCTTCAAAGGTATCAAGTCGATCGTCTCAGTGCGCTTCGTCGAGGAGCAGCCAGTCAATACCTGGCAAGTGCAAGCGGCACATGAATACGGCTTTTATGCAAATGTAAATCCTGAGGTTGACCATCCCCGCTGGAGCCAGAAGACCGAGCGACGGGTCGGCAACCTGTTCGGGCGCATCCCCACACTCATGTTCAACGGCTACGCTGAGCAAGTTGCCAGCATGTACTCTGGCATGGACCTGTCGGTTCATTACTGACAGGAACACTTGTCTATTGAGCTTTGCATACATTAGAATGCACACGCGATTTCAGCTACGGCCACTGAAATCGCGTTTTCTATTCTTTGTCAGCGAACGGCTTGAAGCCAGAGCTGATCAACAAGCGAAGACTTGATGCAGATTACTTCAAGACAGTGGTCGACGGGAATACGGCGTTCCAAACCTGCCGTTTTTGCCCTGTGCCTGCTGCCAGCCGCCCTGCTCGTCTATGATGCCTTCGCTGGCAATATCAGCGCGGATCCGATTGAAGACCTGACCCGTGTAACCGGCATTTGGGCCGTACGGCTGCTGCTCATCACACTGGCAATCACGCCGCTGCGACTGCTCACTGGGATCAATCCGCTCGTACAATTGCGAAGAATGATCGGTGTGTTCGCTTTCTTCTACGTTGTCCTGCATTTCCTGACTTGGCTGGTGATTGACAACTTCTTTGATTTTCAGAGAATCATCGAGGATATCATTGAACGCTGGTACATTCTAGTCGGATCGGTTGCTTTTTTGGCGCTGATTCCGCTTGCGATTACGTCAACCAACCGCATGGTAAAAATGCTGGGCGGAAAGCACTGGAGGAATCTGCATAAGCTTGTGTATCTGATCGCGATACTTGGAATTTTGCATTTCTACCTGCAGGTCAAGGCCGACATTACAGAACCCGTCATTTACGGCGCCATACTTGCAGTCCTGCTCGGTTTTCGCATTTACAAGTGGCGCCAGACCCAATCTTCGAAAAGCTGACTGGGCAGCTTTAAAACCTCTCGCTGCAGGACGCGCAGCGCCGATGCTCAATTTTTATGCACGAAAACGGTCTTGAGGTGCGCAGCGAATCGAGCCAGCGCACGAAGATTTGGCATACCTTGCGGATGCTGATCGGATATCTGGCAGAGTTTCGCATTCGGATTGCCTGCGCCTGCTTGTTTCTGATAGTCGCCAAGTTCGCCTTCATTTTGGTTCCGATCGCGCTCAAGGGCATCGTTGACGAGTTCGATGTCGCTGTCAATCCTGATCTGCTGGTTGCGGTGCCGATTGCACTGATTCTGGCCTATGGACTGCTGAGTCTGCTGGGCACCTTGTTCGAGGAGCTGCGCAATGC
The DNA here is from genome assembly GCA_965200545.1 of Arenicellales bacterium. Classification (GTDB taxonomy): domain Bacteria; phylum Pseudomonadota; class Gammaproteobacteria; order Arenicellales; family JAJDZL01; genus JAJDZL01. The sequence goes on from CBDAUJ010000007.1 coordinate 51,946, forward strand.
CTTGTTCTCCCGAGCGGCCCAGAGAGCCGTCCGCAATGTCGGTCTGCAGGTGTTCGAGCATTTGCACAGACTGTCACATGCTTTCCATCAAGACCGTGAGACCGGCGGCATCTCCAGAGATATCGAGCGCGGCACCCGCGGCATCAACTTTCTGCTGTGGTATGTGGTGTTCAGCATTGTGCCGACAATGTTTGAGATATTTGTCATCTGCATATTTCTGGGACTGAACTTCGATTTCGTCTATGTTGTGATCACCGGCGGGTCCATCGCGCTTTACTGTACCTTTACCTATTACGTCACTCGCTGGCGCACCAAATTTCGCGTGCGGATGAATAATGCGGAGACGCGCGCCAATTCAGTGAGCGTGGATGCGCTGCTCAACTATGAAACAGTCAAATATTTTGGCAATGAAAAACATGAGCATGGACGTTTCGATACACATATGCGTGAGTGGGAACGCCAATCTGTCATCAGCGAGCAGACGCTTGCACTGCTCAATATTGGCCAGGGCCTGATTATTTCCGCCGCGCTCATTGCTTTGCTGCTGATGGCCGGCCAAGATGTAGTCGCAGGCGTACTGACTCTAGGCGACTTTGTCATGCTCAACGCTTTTTTGATGCAGATGTTTATCCCGCTTCGATTTCTCGGCACCACCTTTCGGGAAATCAATCATTCGCTGACCGATATGGAGCGCATGTTCAATCTGCTGCATATCAGAGACTTCCTGCCCGAGCCTGACAATGCGCCGGCATTGGCCATTGGCAAGGCGAGCATCCGCTTCGAGAATGTCAGCTTCGGCTATTCACCGCAACGTACAATTCTCAAGAACCTGAGTTTTGAAATTCCTTCAGGCCGCAAAGTTGCAGTGGTTGGCAAAAGCGGCTCTGGCAAATCGACAATCGTGCGTCTGCTGTTTCGATTCTATGACACCGACAGCGGTCGTATTACCATTGACGGGCAGGATACTCGCGATGTATCGGCTGAATCCTTGCACGCGGCAATCGGCATCGTGCCTCAGGACACAGTTCTGTTCAATGATACGATTGCCTACAACATTCGCTATGGACAACCGCAAAGCACCGAAATGCAATTCGCTGAAGCCGTCGAACAGGCCAATCTGAAAGATTTTATTGAAAATCTGCCAGAAAAATTCGAGACTGTTGTGGGCGAGCGCGGTCTGAAGCTCTCCGGCGGTGAGAAGCAGCGTGTATCCATTGCGCGAACAATCCTGAAAGATCCGCCGATTCTGGTGCTGGATGAGGCCACATCCTCGCTCGACTCAAAATCAGAGAGACACATTCAGAATGCACTCGACATCGTCGCCAAGAATCGAACGACATTAGTGATCGCCCACCGCCTATCGACTATTGCGGATGCCGATGATATCCTGGTACTTGACAACGGTGAGATTGTTGAGCGTGGCACCCATCGAGAACTGCTTGAGAGAAAAGGCCTGTTTGCTGAGATGTGGTGGCTCCAGCAGGTGGAAGAAACCGAAGCCAAACTGACTGAAATGGCGCAGTCGACGCCACTGGCATCGGCATGAAAATATCGGCAGTCATTCTTGATCTGGACGGCACGTTGATCAATACCGAGGTGACCTCGAAACGCAGCTGGGAGCAGGCGGCTGAAGAATTTGGATTCGAATTCAGCGCGCAGCTGTATCAGAAAATTGCCGGCGGCACCATCCGCAATGCGCGCAGAGAGATCGATCAGTTTACGGGCTCTGCGATTGAAATCGACCGATTCATGAGCCGCGCCCGGGAGTTCTATCTTGCGACGCTGGCGCGCGATGGAGTGGAGCTCATGGATGGAACACTCGAACTGCTCGCGTATCTGGACAAATCGAATCTGAAATACGCGGTCGCGACATCAACGGAGCGACGCTATGTGGACTTCAAGCTGAGACTCTCAGGACTGCTCGGAAAAGTTGATGTGGCTGTCACCGGCGATGAAGTCAGCCGCAGCAAACCGGCTCCGGATATCTATCTCAGAGCGGTGGAAGTGCTGGGACTGAGCAATGAAACAAAATCTTGTGTGGCCGTCGAAGACGCAGCTCTGGGGGTCGAAGCCGCCTGGAATGCCGGCATGATCACCATTATGGTGCCAGGCACAGTCTTACCCTCCCCTTTGACTCGTGCAAAGACAAAGGTACTGTCTCCTACCCTTCATGAGGTGATCTGGGAACTCGACGCGATGCAGCAGCGCGCTGACTGAAGCAAAACCATTGACAGCAGCTGTCAGAGGGCGGCGACTGATTTCAGATTCGCGATGACAAGAAGATATCGGAACCTAAATGATTCATTTTCGGTCATTGCAAAGTCATCACTGAATTTTCAGTTTTGTCAGACGCTGCCAGCAGCTCTGCAGCACTCTCAGAATCCGCCGACATCGCAGTTGTCGGCAATGGCAAACGTTCCAAGATTAATTCCTGGAGAGTGTCGAACCTGCGCTCAAGCTTCGCGTCCAGCACCTCAAGCTTACTTTCAAATTTCGCGTCCAGCGTGTCAAACCGTGAATTGACTGCGAAAAATTTCGTGCCCATCAAAGCTGTGAGAATCAGGATCCAGCCGATTGATGCAATCAGGGTAGAGCGCACGAATTCAGACTTGGCCTCTACAACGCTGATACGAGTCTCTTCGCTCATAGCATATCCTCACTTGTCACCTGCGTGTACTTTGAGCCGAGATACCCCTTTCTCAAGAGGCCCCTTTCTCAAGAGGTATACAGTATTAATTGCAATCTACTGTAACAGATTGACGGAAGAGCTATAACCTTCAAACCTTGATCCAATCCGATGCTGATGGCTTGAACACTTGAAGTTTAGTCACCGACCCATCGGCGCGCATTGTAAAACATCTGCATCCATGGACTATCGTCGTGCTCTGTGCTCGGCGCCCACGAATACTGCAGCGATCGGAATACCCGCTCTGGATGCGGCATCATCGCCGTGATGCGCCCATCGTCATTAGACACCGCGGCAACCCCATGCTGAGACCCATTAGGGTTGTATGGGTAAGTATTACTGACCTGCAAGCGATTGTCAGTATAGCGAAGCACAATCTGCTCGCTGCCGAGCAGTTCCTGCGCGTGATCGTCCGCCGCAAATGCCGCTCGACCCTCGCCATGCGCCACCGCCACAGGCAGGTACGAACCATGACAATCATTGGTGAATATTGAATTGCTGGGTGTCAACTCAACCATCACCAGCCGTGCCTCAAACTGCTCGGAGGCATTGCGCCTGAACGCAGGCCAATGCGCAGCGCCAGAAATAATATCTCTCAAAGCTGCCAGCACCTGGCAGCCATTGCATACACCCAAGACAAATTTAGATCGGTTATCAAAAAACTTCGCAAAAAGATCCCGCAGCCGATCCTGATACACAATTGTTGATGCCCAGCCCTTGCCCGCGCCGAGGACATCACCAAAAGAAAAACCGCCGCACATCACGACACCCTCATACAGATTGAGCTCTGAGCCGGCTGAACCTAAGTCTGACATGACCAGGTCTACCGCATCGAAACCTGCTCGATCAAAAGCCGCTGCCATCTCCATGTGTCCATTGACTCCCTGCTCACGAAGGATCGCCACTTTGGGCTTGTGCCGGCGGGTCAGTGCCGCACACCCCGGTGACACTTCGAAGATATGCCGAAGACCGGGGTCACACTCATCCAGTATCCGGTCATATTCTTGCCGGGCGCAATCGGGGTTGTCACGCAACGACTGCATCTTCCACGTGAGCTCAGACCACTTTCTGTGCAGTTCAGATCTTAGCTGATCATAAATCCGCTCGCCGCCCACAGAGATCTGCACCCGATTCGAAAGCTCAACGGAGCCTAATGCCGTAACCAAATGTCCGATCTCAAAGCTCTGCAATACCTCGATCACCCGATCAATCTGATCCGAACCAACCTGAATCACAGCGCCAAGCTCTTCGTTAAAGAAAAATTCAATCAGGCGGACACCTGCCGGCAGCTGAATACTCAATCCGCAGCGTCCGGCAAAAGCCATTTCTGCCAGTACAGCAAACAATCCACCATCCGATCGGTCATGGTACGCCAGCAGCAGTTCCTCGTGTAACAATTCACCGACCGCTTCGAAAAAACGTGAGAATTCACTCAAATTATGCAAGTCCGGTACGGCATCGCCGACTTGATTGGAGCATTGGCGCAGCGCCGACATACCCATCCGATTTTTTCCATTGCCGAGATCGATCAGCAGCAGCTTCGTATCGGCTTGGCGCTGCAGCTGCGGTGTCAGTGATTTGCGCACATCATTGATCGGACTGAAAGCAGTCACAATCAGTGAAACAGGTGACAGGACTTTGCAATTGTGCCCGCTGCTGTCTTTCCACTGCGTCGACATGGACATTGAATCCTTGCCGACTGGAATCGCGAGCTGCAGCTGCCGGCACAGATCAACAGAAGCGGTTTCGACCGCCGCATACAGCTGCGCAGACATGCCGGGCTCGCTGGTCGCCGCCATCCAGTTCGCACACAGCTTAACATCACTCATCCGAGCGACCGGGACCGCGCGAATGTTGGTCAGCGCCTCGCCGATTGCCATCCGGGCGCTCGCCGCCGCGTCACAGACCGCAATGGGGGCTCGCTCTCCGACCGCCATGGATTCGCCGCAGACAGTTCGAAAAGAACTCAGCGTTACAGCTGCGTCAGCCACTGGCACCTGCCAGGGTCCAACCATCTGGTCGCGATGGATGAGTCCAGTGACGGTTCGGTCGCCGATGGTGATCAGGAAAGTCTTGTCAGCAACACTCGGAAAGCACAGCACCTGGTCGACACATTCTGCAAAGGTCCATGGCAGCGGAGCAATGGGCTTTGACTGTGCAGCGATACGGACATCGTGTTTCTGCGGCCGCAAGAAACCAGCCATCAGAAACTCCAAATCGATATCAACCGGGTGCGCTCCTGAATTTGTTTTGGACTGACTGTCGATGACTTTCAGGCGACTGCCGCTTGCCACGGTGCCGATCATCGAGCAAGGACATCTTTCTCGCTCGCAGATGGCAGTGAATCGTCCCAGATTTGCATCCGAAACCGCAACTACGTAGCGCTCCTGCGCCTCGTTGCACCAGATTTGCATGGGAGACAGCGTTGGATCTGCACAATCAACTGCGCTTAAATCAATGCAAGCTCCGCGTTTCGATGCATGCACAATTTCTGGCACTGCATTCGAAAGTCCGCCAGCGCCGACATCATGAATGGAAAGAATCGGGGTTTCGGCGCCCAACTCGCAGCAGCGGTCGATCACTTCCTGACAGCGACGCTGCATTTCCGCGCTAGCCCGCTGCACTGAGGCAAAATCCAGCTCTTCTTCAGAGCATCCTTGATCAATGCTGGATGCAGCCCCGCCGCCCAAGCCAATCAGCATGGCCGGGCCCCCGATCACCAGCAGATGATCGCCGGGCTCAAGTGCTGACTTTTGCAGGTGCATGGGGCGGATATTGCCAAGTCCGCCAGCAAACATAATGGGTTTGTGGTAGCCATACCATTGATCAGCGCCCGGACTGGCAGTTTCGAAGGTCCGGAAATAGCCGCCGATATTCGGGCGACCGAATTCATTATTGAAAGAAGTCGCACCGATCGGCGCTTCCAGCATGATTTCAAGCGGCGATGCGATTCTCTGGGGCTTGCGCTGCTGCGTCTCCCAGCGCTGAGGATAGTCGGGTATGTACAGCGCTGATACCGAGTACCCGCAAAGGCCGGCTTTCGGCTTGCCGCCAATACCTGTCGCCCCTTCATCTCGAATTTCGCCGCCGGCGCCGGTGGCGGCCCCCGGATGCGGAGAGATTGCAGTCGGGTGATTATGCGTTTCTGCCTTGTAGACGATGTGTGCCGGCTCCATTGCAAAGCGATAAACACGATCTAGCGGAGACGGGAACAGCCGCGCAGACTGGCGGCCCTCAATCACCGCGGCATTGTCTTCATAAGCAACAAGGGTACCGTCTGGATAATCACGGTGCGTTGCACGAATCATCGAAAACATCGATTCGCGCTGCAACTGTCCGTCGATGCTCCATGAGGCGTTGAATATTTTGTGGCGGCAATGCTCAGAATTGACTTGCGAGAACATCACCAGCTCGGCATCGGTTGGATTGCGCTTTTCAGATCGGTACCAGTTGAGGAGACAGTCAATTTCGGATTCTGACAGAGCCAGTCCCATCTCCAGGTTGACTTTGATGAGGCGCTCTCTGCCGTTTTTCCGCAAATCAAATTCAGTTGTTTGAGTGCGCGGGGGCTCTGCGAAAATCTGCTGAACTGCATTTGCATCGGTCAAAACCGATTCAGTCATGCGGTCATACAACTGCGCATGGACAGCATGCGTTTGCGAAGCCTCTAGACTCTCGGTCGCATTTACGGTCCATGCAATGCCTTTTTCGATTCTGCTGACCGCATCAAGACCGCATCGATGGATAATTTCAACAGCTTTTGAGCTCCAAGGCGAGAGTGTGCCTAGACGCGGCATCACCACCGCCGCCTGTCCGGCAAACAGCTCGCTGCTCGTCACGGGTTCAGCGTCAATCAGCTGTGCAAGTGTTTGTCGATATGTGTCAGAGAATTCATGGCTGACCTGCGCGACATAGATCCAGTTCCCACGGAGCTCCGAGATTGCGGGTACTCGAGATTGAATGTCCGCTAAAAACTTGCGGAGGCGAAAATCTGAAAAAGCAGGACCGCCCTCGAATAGCAGCGGTTTATCGGATCGCGAATATCCTCTCAAATTGCTCACAGCTGCACTGCAGTCATGGGTGCCGAATGCATGTGTGAAGCGGCAGCCACAGTCCGCCTCGAACTCAAGCCCAAGAACTGGTTACGAAATCGATATTCCAAGTCGGCTGGCAGCGATCTCATAGGACTCGACGACATCTCCCAGTCCCTGCCGAAATCGATCTTTGTCCAGCTTCTCGCGCGTTTCCAAATCCCACAAGCGGCAGCCGTCCGGAGTAAATTCATCACCGAGCAGCAGATCATCTTCAAAACGGCCGTACTCCAGCTTGAAGTCGACCAGGATGATGCCTGCCTTGCGAAACAGCGGGACCAGAACTTCGTTGGTGGCAAACGTCAGCTCGGTCATGCGATCAATCTCGGCATCACTGGCCCAGTCGAACGAGCGAATGTGGTATTCGTTGATCATCGGATCATGCAATTCATCATTTTTCAGGAAGAACTCAAAGGTGGGCTTCTCCAGTTCCATGTTCTCTGCAATGCCCAGGCGCTTGCAAATTGAGCCGGTGGTGATGTTGCGAATCACACACTCGACTGGAATCATGTCGAGATGCTTGACCATCGAGGCGCTGTCGCTGAGCAGTGAATCGAAATGCGTGCTGATGCCAGCTTCCTCAAGTTTGCCCATGATGAACGCATTGAACTGATTATTGACTTTGCCCTTGCGCGACAGCGCCTGCATCTTGCGTCCGTCAAATGCAGATGTATCATCGCGAAACTCCATCAATAGACGCGTTTCGTCATCGGTTCGGAAAATGGATTTCGCTTTGCCCGAATAGAGCAATTCACCTTTGTTCATGGCTCACCTATCAATTTACGGCGACTGAAAACAGCACAGCCGCCGCTGAAAAAACAATCAGGCCACTCCTGCATGGCTCATGGCGGAGTGAACTTGCTCCTTAGAGCTGTCAGTCAGCGGAACCAGCGGCAGCCGCAGATGATTCTTGATCAGCCCCTTCTGCGCGACCGCCCACTTGGCAGGAATCGGATTGGATTCGACGAACATGGCATGGTGCAGTGGCATCAGCCTGTCATTGAGCTCACGAGCGCGCGCGGCATCGCCGGCGACGGCGGCGACGCACATCTCGTGCATGAGTTCGGGCGCTACGTTCGCCGTTACTGAGATGGTGCCGCGGGCGCCAGCCAGCATCAAATTCATGGCATCTGTATCCTGCCCCGAATAGGATGCAAAATGATCCGCGGTTTCCTCAATCAGCCGCCGGCCGCGCTCAATATCGGCGGTGGCATCCTTAATGCCAATGATGTTGTCAATCTGGCTGAGACGCAGCGCAGTCGCATTGTCGAGATCCGCCGCAGTTCGCCCGGGAACGTTATAGAGGATCTGCGGAATCGGCACCGATTCAGCAATCCGCTTGAAGTGCTGATACAAGCCTTCCTGTGTGGGCTTATTGTAGTATGGCACTACCAGCAGGCAAGCATCAGCGCCCAGCTCATGGGCAGCTTTTGTCAGTTCCAAGGCTTCCTGCGTGCTGTTTGATCCGGTCCCGGCGATCACCGGAACACGCTGCTTGGCGGCCTCAATGGTTCTGGCAATGACCAGCTGATGCTCGTCATGCGTCAAAGTGGCGGATTCACCGGTCGTTCCAACTGAGACAATTGCATCGGTACCGGATTCAATATGGTGCTCAACCAGCCTGGACAAAGCATCCAAATCGACTGATCCATCTTCGTGCATGGGTGTCACAATGGCAACAATACTGCCCGTAATCATCGCATTAACTGCTCCAAAATTGCCACTGAAAACTGACGGGAAAAGAAACCGCTGCGCCTGGCCTTTGATGTCCGCACAAAACGGCGGACTCAACCTTTATGGAATAAGCTTGAATTATCTTTGAAATAAAAATTTTTGTCAAAATTATCGGTTGTGCAAATTGGTTTAAAATGCCGCATCACGCAACGTGCCGAAAAAACTCTCACACACAAGCTGATTATTATGGGAAATCGTTTATCAAAAATATACACTCGCCAAGGCGATGACGGAACGACCGGGCTTGGCGACGGATCCAGAGTCGGCAAAGACAGTCGCCGGGTGCATGCGATGGGCGATGTTGACGAGCTCAACAGCGCAATTGGAGTTGTACTGACACATGATTTGCCGGAGGAAGTCCGTGAATGTCTTGTCAGTGTCCAGCATTCGCTGTTTGACATCGGCGGAGAAATCTGCATCCCTGGGTTCACCTTGGTCGGCGCGGATCGAGTTGAGTTTCTGGAAGCCGCATTAGATCAGCTCAATGCCGATTTGCAGCCTCTGAAAGACTTTATCCTGCCCGGCGGCAGCGCAGTGGCCGCAGCCTTGCACGTCGCCCGCAGCGTCTGCCGGCGTGCTGAGAGAACACTCCATTGCTTGGCTCAAGAAGAGGGAGTCACCGAGGCATCGAGGAAATATCTCAATCGACTGTCTGACTTGCTGTTCGTCATGGCGAGATACATGAATCACAGCGCCGGCGGACTGGATGTCTTGTGGGATCACGACCGCAACAAAAAGAATACGGCCTGAGACGCATTCCTGAGCCGAAAATACAATCGAATGACTCTGAGCGTCTCGTCATGCCTCCTCAATTGAATTGCAGATGACACGCTGCCGCGAACAAAAGTTTGATCTCACTGCGGCGACTCGAAATGATCGTGCCTGCCAAAAGCGACTCTTTCACAGCTCTGTGGTCGCGATAATTGTGAGCTCAGGATGATCATGTCTATAGCAGACGCAGTTGATGCCAGCATCTGTAGTGCCGACATAAAATGACCAAAGCTCACTCCTGACGGACGTTTTCCTGCTGAAATCGATCGGCAGTACGAGAGAATCCTGCTTCAGCTTTGCGCGTCTCGCTCATTGTCCGTGCAGCAGTGGACAGCAGCCGGCCCTCACTTTTTTGCCGCCGGACTAGCCGTTATGCTCGCCAGTACCACTGGATTCGACCGACGCGGGATGCTCCTGCTGGCAGAGAACCTCAGCCCGGGCATCAGCCAACCAGAAATATTTCAGCAATGGCTGAGAGGGAGTCCATTGCGGCCATCACGATTCTTGCCAATGCTAAAACATGCACTGACTCATGCAAGCTGACTCAAGAGCTGATGCGAGTTTTGCCGGTGCATTTGGACAAATTGTCAAACGCATCGATGAATCACTGCGCAAAACCCCTGAAAGCGCACTGCCAATCAAGATGTTCACCTTCGGCGGCGCTGCGATGCACTTCTATACCGGAGAGCGATTTTCCAACGATATCGATGCCACATTTTCCCATCGAATTCTTTTGCCAGATGACTTGGAATTCACCTGCCGCAGTCCCGATGGCGCTGCGAGACTGCTGTACTTTGATCGTCAGTTCAGCAATGCCTTTTCGCTTTTGCATGAGGATGCCTACGACGAGTCGGTTGCGCTTGAGCTGACTGATATCGATTCCAGCATATTGGATGTGCGCTTGCTCAGCGCTCTTGATCTGGCCGTCAGCAAGATCAGTCATCTAGCCGGTCACGACTGTGACGATATTGCGGCTTTGGCACGACATAACCTGATCGAGAGCGAGGCTTTGCGGCGCAGAGCTGAGGAAGCTTCCAAAAATTACATGGGAAACTTGGACAGGCTCAAGACATCGATTGAGCTCGCTGCTGGCATTGTGGCTGACATCCAAGGCAAGCCGACAGAGTCCATTTGAAAACAGCTCTCAATTTACTTGCTGCGTCCTGGTCATTCGCGAACCCCAGACCAGTCAAAATGAGGGCCCGGGTCTGTCTTGCGTCCCGGTGCGATCTCAGAGTGACCGAATATATTGCTGCGGCTGATCTTGGGAAACCGGCCGATGATCAAATTGATCAATTCGTTCAGCTGGCCATATTGAATGGGTTCGAAACGATCTTCATCGCACCCTTCCAGCTCAATTCCGATCGAAAAGTCATTGACATTGCTGCGCCCCAAGCAAACTGATCTGCCGGCATGCCAGGCGCGATCCATCAGGCTGACAAATTGGATGACCTGTCCGTCCCGCCTCACCAGAAGGTGTGCTGAAACTTTAAGTCCAATCAGGTTTTGGAAATACGAATGCCCGTCCGGGTTCAGCTGATTGCAGAACAGGTCAATAATTTCATTGCCGCCGTACTGGCCGGGCGGCAGACTGATCGCATGAATAATAATGACTTCAGGAGCAACGCCGGGAGGCCGCTGGTCGTAATTCGGAGAATGGAATTGCTGCGCAGATTCTACGAACCCAATCTCACGATCTTTGGACTTTACGTGAGGAGATGAGACTTTCGATTGCATGGCAGCTTCATCATCCCATCCGAATACATATCGGTAAGAAAAGTGCTTTCCGGCAAGTAATGTGCCTAAGGCACATCGACATCAGCGAAATTCTATTTTTTAATGTGGGTTGATCACGCATACTTTACTTTTCGACCTTCTAGCTTGGCTATCAAATATTCCTGTCCGCGATTGCCTTTAACTCGGTTGCAGTTGCTACAAAGCAATTGCAAGTTTTCCAGGTGATCTGTACCGCCTTGATTCCTTGCAATGATATGGTCCACTTCCAGATGCTGCATTTCAAAATGCGTTTGGCATCCATTGCAGTAGCCGCCTTGCTGACCGTACAGATGCCTTTTATTGTCAAGCCAGCTGTACAGTCTTAAGACTTCAATATCGGTTCTATGGGGTATATCCTTGCGAGCAATGACTTGCTCGAATACCCCGCGCTGAACCTTTTCGCCGCCCTGATCCTGCCTGATTCGCTGTTGAACCAGCTCAATTGCTTTCGGCGATATGTCAATTCCCACCCATTGTCGCTGCAGCCTATCAGCAGCGACCAGCGTCGTCGCGCATCCACAAAATGGATCAAGGATGATGTCACCTCGGTTACTTGATGCGGAGATGATCCGATGGAGCAGCGATAGGGGTTTTTGTGTCGGATATCCGGTGCGCTCTCTGGCATGAGATTGCACCGGTGGGATGTCTGCAATCAGATCGCTTACATACAAGCCATCAAGCGCAGACAAATATTTTTTGTAGCGCGGTTTGCCACCGATCTTTTTCGGCCAATGAATCAAACCGGCCGTGTCAAGCGCATAACATTTTTCAATCTGGCTGAGTTTCTCATAATTTTTTGGAAGCCGAGCTTGCGCTGCAGGCGGGAATTTGCCTCTGACAGGCGGTGCCCACGCGCGCCCAGAAGCTGGAAAAACACCATTGAATGCCTCGTATGCCGATTCCCCACCCGCCTTTCCTCCAGTCAAATCCCCCGGTTGAAACGGTCCGATGCTGTCAGAATCCCAGTCGCTTCCATACCCTTGCTCAAAAGCCACATACTGCTGGTTCCAAGTTGCGCTTTTCCAAGCGTAGAACAGAATCCGGTCACAATTGCTGACATATTTTCGCGGATTAAGTCCCTTGCCTCTCGTCCGAGCCCAGGTCAGTTCATTACGGAATTGTCCACGCCCGAATATGGCATCCATAAGCAGCTTGAGATACACTCCCATCGTTGGATCACAATGAAGGTAAATGCTGCCAGCCGGCTTTAGCAGCCGATGCATTTCAAGCAATCGCACCGCCATATAAATGAGATAGGACTTATCGCTGTCTGTCATTGCCGCCTGGATTACCCGATTCAATGCCGGATGCTTGGACTCAATCAGATCAAGCCATGCAATATCCAGATCATTCAGCGACCATGTATCTTTGAACTCAGCGCCCGCGGCCGATGATCCAATCGGAGCCGCATAGTTGACCTTGGAGTTAAATGGGGGATCAAGATAGATCAGATCGACACAATTCGAATTCATGCCGCGCATGATTGGCAAATTATCACCCGTCCATACGGTTTTGTTTTGCCAGTTGGAAGCTGTCATGCCAGATTAAAAGCGATGTAATTTGGCTCATGTATGGCAATATGCCGAACTCAATTTAATCGGTTGTCAAGTAGTTAATATGATTCGTATTATAAAAGTCGAACGACTTAACATCACTTGGATACACTAAAGCACGATCAAATCTGATTAATGTCTGACAAATCGGACTGACTTTGCTGGCAATAGCTTGCCATCCGCCTGGCGATGACTTTGAAAACGTCATCTCTTTCGTAAAACGCTCTGCAGCCATTTAATCAATATGCAAAACAAATATGCATCAGCTCAATCACTTTAGCTGAACTGATACATGGGGCGAAAGAAAGTATCTGTCGCGAGCACAATATGCGTCAGATTGATGATTTTGTCTCTCGAGTCTGTACTCTTGACTACGGAACTAACGCAGCTTCTTATTACAGCAATATCCGGGCAGAACTTGAACGACAAGGCACTCCGATTGGTGTGAACAATCTTCATATAGCTGGTCATGCTCGAAGCGAAGAACTAGTGCTCGTGACCAACAATCTCGCTGAATTTGAACGAGTAGAAGGATTGCACTGGAAAACTGGGTCTGATTCGCCTCTGGCACAGACAGCCGCAGTGCCGCCAATCTGATTGCAAAATACCGAATTTCGTCAAGAGCTTCCAGCCGGCTGTAGACATTTACCCAAGGATTTTTCTGAAACGCACACCCTGCGCTCTCCCAAAGCCAGTGACTACACTGTTCATTTGAAGCACATTTTTGCTGCAACAGGCAGATCGCGGCACGTTACAGCAGCTCAATGGCAATTTCTGACTGCTCGAATCGCCGCCGTTATGTCCTGACAGACGCTGCCAACGTAAAATTTATTCCCATTCGAAAATGATTTAAATCAAAGCCAGAGTTTGGAAACCAAGAGCCGCAGCAGCGTTTTCTTGTTTGTTGTCCAGTGTTGCAAAAACTGCATTGCCTGGCTCTAACAGTGCAAACAAAGCCGTAGCAAGATGCAAAAGATCCGCACCTCGAAGGTAGTATGATTCCAAAACACGAGTGATTTCTTTTGTCATTCTGCGATCTGGCATCACGAAGTGAATACTGGAAAACAAGTCATCGGGAAAATCAATTTTTTCTCGGGCAAATACTGACCTTGCCTCAGCCTCCAATAGATTGGAAGAGATAAATTGTGTGTCGGATGGCAACCGATGCGACCGCTTGACAGCTTCCGCATCACCGATGGTCAACCCAATGAAATACGACGTGTCAACGTAAGCGATACTCAATTGTTCCGGTCCTGCAAAAATTCTTTCAATATCAAGGGATTCGAAGCTCGAAGAGAATTAGCAAGCGGAAAAAGTGGATTTTTTGCTGGAATGCAGGCTCCACGCTTTTCCAAGTCGGACAGTCGCTGTTCATTTGATGTGATTTCTTGCGACAGAGGACGAACTTCGGCAACGGGCTGCCCATGATAGGTTACGGTAACCGAGTGGCCATTTCTGACTGCTCGCATCACTTCCGAAAATTTAGTTTTCGCTTCAAATGTTGAATAAATCTTTTGCATAGTCTTTATTATATAACTAGTCTGACTAGTTAAATTTTATACTCAAATGCACCGAAGCATAAATGAATCAGATTCGTTTTTGTGAATTTAATTGGTTTTGATTCCACTAAAAAAAATCCACCCCAAGTCCGCAGCGGTTCTCGTAAAAAAGTTAACCGTGTGCGCGAATAAAACTGCTCTTGATGCATTAAGCCAGTCTTCGATGTACACAATCAAATCATCTGTTTTATGTCCCGTCCCGAGGCCGTCATGCCGATGCTGGGGGCATTACCCGGGATTTATTCCACCCGATAGCGCTGTCATCAAGCAAGAAGGCGTTTTGATCAATGATGTGCACTGATTCGTGAAGGTGAGTTTCTGGAACAAGAAACCACGAATTGACTTACTACGACACCCTGCCCGGTCCCAGTGTAAAGTGAAATCTCACCGATATTCATCCTCAAGCAGCAACCAGCGAAAAAGGTGTGCAGAAGCTGCGCTCAACTGTCGCGCACTTTGGTCGATGATGCCACCCTGATGAAGGAAATCTGCCTCAATCCTATTCATCTCCATGATTCCAGAAAGCCGCCTGCTCAAGCCCGATTACCCGGTGGCCGTCGTTGCCGGCAACGTTGAGCATCATCAGTATCAGGAGACCATATGCACCGGCTCGGGAATCGATTCAAATTTCAATAATTGTAACGCAGTGCACACACACATGACGAACACCAAGATGACAGACTCAGAAGCACTTGATTGGCACTTCCCCATACGGCTTGAGAGTTTTTCAATCTAGCACATCAGCGGCGAAGACGGTCGACACAAAGGAGGCAGTGACCTGCTTCTCAAGATGTGATTTCTAAACCTCATGACTGCTGCTATTCTATCCAGTCATCGACACATTCCACCTGACAGTACAGTTGGCGGAAACTTTGATTTATTTTTTTAATAACAAATTTGTACGAAGTAATGATAAGATTAATTACTGAAGTTATACAGATCGAACTGAGAGCCAAATGAACGATATTTTTGGAATCGAAACTCCAGGTGACAGCAGCTTTGGAGAACCTCAGAAGCAGGCGAATTTTGACGATATTCATACGATCTCTATCCTGTTGCCAACCGGCTCTTATCTGCTTACAACAAATATTCATGACTCTCAGCAAAGATTCTGTTCGGGCATAAATCATGCACAATGATTGTGCAACTGCACATTTGCTATCGCGTCAGCATTTTCAATGTAATATACTAACCATTTGCTGTCCTTTTTGCTAAGGCTGGCTTCTGCTTTTGTTTTTTGTTTCGCAATTGGAGCATCCATAATGACTCAACTGCCCAATGGCTCATATACGTGGACGACAAATCGTTCTGAGAACATCGATAACTTTCCCGCTCCCCATTATGCCCCCGACCGCTGGGACGGCATCGAAAGAGGCTACGGCTGGACAGACGTCGAACGCTTGCGCGGGTCCGTCTGTGTTCGCAATACACTCGCCGAAATGGGTTCAGAAAAATTGTGGAAAATGCTTCACAGCGAAGACTTCGTAGCCGCCTTAGGGGCTTATTCTGGCTGCCAGGCCGTTCAGCAGGTTCGAGCCGGCTTGAAATCAATTTATCTTTCCGGCTGGCAAGTCGCCGCCGACGCGAACAATGCGGCACAAACCTACCCCGATCAATCACTGTATCCGGCCAGTTCTGTGCCGCAGGTCATTGAGCGCATCAATAATGCTTTCGTTCGACAGGATCAGATCCAAACGATGGAGCAACTCAAAGGAGAGGCAACAACCGATATAGACTGGTTCATGCCAATCGTGGCCGATGCCGAAGCGGGATTCGGCGGTCCGCTGAATGTGTTTGAACTCACCAAAGCCATGATCAAAGCCGGAGCAGCCGGAATTCATTACGAAGATCAGTTGTCTTCTGAGAAAAAGTGCGGGCATTTGGGCGGCAAAGTGCTGCTGTCAACTGCCAGCGGAATTCGCAACCTCAACTCAGCACGTCTGGCGGCTGATGTCTTGGGTGTTCCGACTGTCATCATTGCACGAACAGACGCAGAAGCCGCACGGCTGCTGATTTCTGATATCGATGAGCGTGATCAGGAGTTCGTCACTGGCGAGCGTACGGCTGAAGGCTTCTATCGCATTACTGGCGGCATTGACATGTGCATTGCGCGTGGGCTGGCGTATGCACCTTATGCCGATTTGATCTGGATGGAGACCTCTACCCCAAATCTCGATGATGCACAACGTTTTGCCGATGCAGTTCACGAAAAATTTCCAGGCAAAATGCTGGCTTACAACTGCTCTCCTTCATTCAATTGGAGAAAGCATTTGGAGCAGACAGAGCTTGCAAATTTCCAGAAGAGTCTTGGCGCAATGGGCTTCAAGTACCAGTTCGTGACCTTGGCGAGCTTCCATAGCGTGAACTACTCGAGTTTTGACATTGCACACAAGTATCTCAATCGCGGCATGGAAGGATACTCGGACCTGCAGCAAGCAGAATTTGCCGCAGAATCCATAGGCTTTTCCGCGACTCGGCATCAGCATGAAGTGGGGGTCAGCTATTTCGATGCGGTCAACGAGGCAACCGCTGGATCCGTTGAGAGCTCGACAGTTGCGATGGCGGACTCAACCGAGACATCCCAGTTTTAGGTTTGGCAGCCTCGAATACTCAGTTCGGGAAACGTACAGCTTCAATGTTGTGGGCGTTATAATCGACAGGCACTTCGAGTCGCTGATATCATCGCTGGTGGTATCAATTCTGGCCGTTTTACTACATTTTCGATACGACTAATGAACGAAGCGATCGCCTTTGATACCCACCGCTATGTCAAGCGTCTGACTGAAAACGGTTTCAGCGAGCAGCAAGCAGAAGTGTTGGCTGAGGAGCAGGTTGCTTTTCTCAATGCAAATCTTGCAACCAAGATCGATATAGCTGAAATCCATGCAAAACTTGACACGATTAACGCAGATATTGAAAATCTGCGTACTGAAACCAAGTCGGGTATTGAAAATCTGCGTGCTGAAACCAAGTCGGAAATCGAAAAACTGCGTGCTGAAACCAAGTCGGAAATCGAAAAACTGCGTGCTGAAACCAAGTCGGAAATCGAAAAATGCAAATCAGATCTGATTAAGTGGGTGGTTGGAGCAATAATTGCCCAAGGTGGATTGATTGTCGCTCTTGTAAGTGTTTTCTCTATTCCTGCCACATAATTTTTCAGGCATCACGCACCGGTCGAAGCCAGTCCATCTCATTTGTTTTTTGGAGATGAAAACACCAACGGCTCTCATCGTCCGGTCGCGATTCCTTGCAATCTGGCTCGATTCACGGATGACTCGCCCACAGGGAATCAGGTTTTTGGAACGCAGCTCTCAGTTCAACGATTTTATCTGGCTGCTCATCACGCACATCAAATAAAAGCTTCTTTATGCGGCTTGCCAGTAATTGTTCGTGCTGACAATGATTTTTTTCAATTTTTAGCTATCGACAGTTCTGACGCGGAAACAGTCGCAAACAGAGATTAATGCGCACTTCATCTGTTTTTGCTTGGAAGCGATGGCAGCCAAATTTGTAACTCATCCCCGACCCGAATTTTCCTCCCATCTTTCGTTTCGACATTTTCGCATAATTCCCGAATCAATTTCTTGCGGGGCTCATTTCCCATCTTCGCTAGCATCCAAACATCCAAGTCAGGCTCGACTTTACTGAAACGATTTAGTTTATTGGACTGATGCTCCATCAAAAACTGTTCAGAAAAGAATTTTTCAGCTTTTGAATTTCTGTTAACCGCATCATAAAAAGCTTTCTTTCCTCTTCTGTCCTGCGATGCCAAATACCGCACAACCGCAATCTGCAATTCCTGACTTGTCTTGGCTCGTTGCCAAGCACTTCCTCTAATTCGCCAGGCCCGTTCCAGTTTGCTAGACATCAGCGGTTCTCCGCCATCGTTCAAGTCGATTTCTGACTCCTCTTGAAAACCTGTCTCGGATGCTGGTTCAATATCAATTTTTTCTTTGTTTTGCCTTTCTTCTCGACTATCTCTAACTGCGTCTAAAAGACGGTCTGTTTCTCCAGAAATAAAATTTTCGAACGTTACGATAAATCGTTCTCTGGCTGATTGAACTCGAGGCGCAGTCGCTATTCCGAGTTCAGTCTCTTTAATCAGTTGCCTTATAAATAAATCGCTGGGATTATGTCGCGTACTCACTATCCATTCATAGAATACCGAATCCATCCGAGCTTCATCTGCTCGTTTTTTCGCCTCTATACCGCTGAAACTGGGACCTGAAATAGTCAACAACCATCCAATCTCAAAGTCGCTTGGATGACGAACATCATGAATCAAAAACGGGGATTGCTCCAGTTTATGATTTCCAACGACTGCATTCTGGCGATACCAGCGCCACTCTAATCCATTGGTAAATACAGCATATTCAGCTCCTGAGTCCAAAAAATATCGCTGAAGTTGATGGGGAACTTTTTGTCCGGCCAAGTTTTGCTTGGCCGCTTTTGCTTCAATCAGAACTGCGGGTCTATCGCCCTGCATAATTGCATAATCGACTTTCTCTCCTTCTTTGCCGATATCAGTTGTAAATTCAAGCCGGCAGATCCTAGGATCTCGAACATCATAACCTAGGAGCTCCAAATATGGATTGACCAAGGATATTTTAGTCTGCTCTTCATTGACACAATACTCGGCGTTGCGACGCGCTACACTGGCAAAAGCGTCAAGTTTTTCCATTAATCGAGTTTTATTATCATCTCTCATTGTTCTAATTGTTTTGGTTTGGGTTGCTGGATAAACAAGACATATCTAAGCAGATTATTATTGTTATTGCATATTTATTTATCGGCACATGAAGCTTCTGGCAAACACGAATTATGTCCTGATACCAGCTACAGGCAGATGAACGATTAAACTCTCAGCTGTCCCCTAGAGCAGCATCCAATTCCGGAATGGCTGTAAATAGATCAGCGGCCCAGCCATAATCCGCAACCTGAAAAATCGGCGCCTCTTCATCTTTATTGATCGCGACAATCACTTTGGAATCTTTCATTCCCGCCAAGTGCTGGATCGCCCCGGAAATACCGACTGCAATATACAAATCCGGCGCCACCACCTTGCCCGTCTGTCCGACCTGATAGTCATTCGGCACATAACCGGCATCCACCGCTGCGCGCGATGCGCCGACCGCTGCCCCAAGCTTGTCGGCGACACTTTCCAGCATGGCAAAGTTGTCGCCGCTCTGCATGCCGCGTCCGCCGGATATGACTATGCTGGCCGTGGTCAATTCAGGTCGCTCGCTGCGGGTGAGATCATGCCTCACAAAACTCGATTTCCCTTCATTGTGTGACCGCTCCAGCTTCTCAACGCTGGCAGTGCCGCCTTGATCTGGGGCCGCATCAAAAGTAGTGGTCCGCACCGTAATCAGTTTCAGGCTGTCATGCGACTGCACTCGCGCAAGCGCGTTGCCGGCGTAAATCGGACGAATGAAAGTATCATCGCTGACAATCTCGGTGATATCCGAAATCTGCTGCACATTCAGTTTCGCTGCCGCACGCGGCATCAAGCCTTTGCCGAATGTTGAGGCCGGCGCCAAGACGTGCGAGTAATTCGGCGCAAGGTCCTCGACTACGGGCGCCACATTCTCAACCAAGCCGTATTCAAAATCGGCATGATCGGCTGCCAGCACTTTTTGAACACCGCAGATTCGAGCAGCCTGCTCAGCCACACCCGCGCAATTATGGCCGACAACCAATGCATGAACCTCATCGGCAAGCTGCGTCGCCGCAGTTACCGTGTTCAAGGTCGATGCCTTGACCTCGTGATTGTCGTGCTCGACTAAAACCAGTACGCTCATTACAAAACCTTCGCTTCTGTTTGCAGTTTCTCAATTAATTCAGCAGCGCTCGCAACACGAACACCCTCTTGCCGGGCCGGGGGCTCATTGACCTCGAGAACTGTCACCCGCGGTGTCACGTCCACCCCAAGCTCATCTGGAGACAAGGTTTCAATCGGTTTTTGCCGGGCCTTCATAATATTGGGCAGCGATGCATAGCGCGGCTCATTGAGTCGCAAATCGACCGTGATGATGCTTGGCGGTGTCAGCGCCACCGTTTCCAGACCGCCATCAACTTCCCGAACGACCTCAATGACATCATCTTGGACATCAATCCTGGACACAAATGTGCCCAGCGACCAGTCTAACAGCGCTGACAGCATTTGCCCCGTCTGATTGTGATCGTTGTCAACCGCCTGCTTGCCCAATATGACCAGCTGCGGCTGCTCGCGCTGCACCACAGCCTGCAGCAGCTTGGCAATCGACAGCGGCTCAAGCTGCGTATCGGTCTCGATCAGAATGCCGCGATCGGCTCCCATCGCGAGCGCCGTGCGGATCGTCTCCTGGCTTTTCTGCGGACCGGCGGCGACCGCGATAATTTCCTCAACAATACCCGCCTCGCGCAGGCGGATGGATTCTTCGACCGCAATTTCACAAAATGGATTCATCGCCATTTTGACGTTCTCCAGCTCAACGCCGGAACGGTCCGATTTAACTCTGACTTTGATGTTCGCGTCGATGACCCGCTTGACAGGAACAAGAACTTTCATACCGCCTCTCGGTGCTCAAAAAAAGAAATGACTACGATTTGAGTCTGGTGTTGTTCGGGTCGTGAGGTGAATTCTCAACGACCGTGCAATTATAGCGATTCCCAAGAATCTCAATTTCCATTTGAGTGCCGACTTTTCCGTAACCGCTGCGAACATAACCAAGCGCAAGACTGCATCCGACAAAGTGCCCATACGCACCTGCCGTCGCTCTGCCGATCATGCTGTCACCATCCCACAGCGGCTCATCGCCGATCGGATCGGCATCATCGATTCCATCAACCTGCACCGTCACAAACTCCTGCGGAATTCCGTTTTTGAGCTGTCGCTGAAGAGCCTCGCGGCCTGTGAACTCACCTTTGTCCAAATGCACAAAATGCGCCAGTCCCGCCTCCAGAATCGAATACTCCCGCGTCAGATCCTGCCCCCACATGCGATACGACTTCTCAATCCGCAGCGAATCCATCGCCCGCATGCCGCATTGCCCGATATCGAACTCGCTGCCGGCATCCATCAAGGCCTCAAAAATATGCCGCTGATACTCAATTGGATGATGCAGCTCCCAGCCCAGCTCTCCGACAAAATTCACACGCATTGCGAGCAGCGGAGCTACACCGATGTGCAATTTGCGAGCGCTGAGCCACGGAAAAGCGCTGTTTGACAAATCCGCCTCAGTCAGCTTTTGCAGCACTGCGCGGGAGTTGGGGCCGGCGACAACCAGCGTTGCATGCTGCGTAGTCAGGTTCTCGATCTGCACTGAATTGTCACTGAGCTTGTGAGCTTGCAGAAAACTCCAGTCGAATTTTTCTGCGGCGCCTGAGCTGACCAGGTAAAACGATCCGTCCAGATTGCGAGTGATGGTAAACTCACTGCGCACCCCGCCCGTCTGCGTCAGCGCATGGGCCAGCTGCACCCGGCCTGCTGATTTCGGCAAGCGCCGCGCGACCAGCCGGTTCAGATAGTCCTCCGCGCCCGATCCAGATACCCGAAATTTCGAGAAGCTGGTGATATCAATGATGCCGACGTTGTTGCGGATGTTGTTGTGCTCATTGCCGATATGCTCAAAGTAGCTTGAGCGACGAAAGCTCCAGTGATCAACTGCCTCAACGCCAGCCGGGGCAAACCAGTTGGGACGCTCCCAGCCGTAGCGCTGCCCCCATACCGCACCCAGCTGATGGAGCCGATCATGAATGGGACTGGTTTTGGCCGGCCTGGCCGCGGGGCGCTCTTCATCCGGGTAATGAACAGTAAACACGTTGGCATAGGCTTCCTCGTTTTTCTGCACCAGATAGGCGCCTTGGGCATAATCGCCATAGCGGCGCGGATCCACCGCCAGCAGATCAATGCCCGGCTCGCCCTCCACCATCCACTCGGCCAGCTGCCAGCCGGCGCCGCCGGCCGCGGTCACACCGAAACTGTGGCCCTCATTGAGCCATACATTGGGCAAATCGCCCGCCGGACCGACCAGCGGGCTGCCGTCAGGCGTGTACGCGATGGGTCCATTGACTATATCCTTGATGCCGGCAGCGCTGAACGACGGCACCCGATTGATGGCGGCCTCTACATGCGGCATCAGCCGATCCAGATCGCCCGGGAACAGATCTTTTTCGAATGATGCCGGCACTCCATCGGCAAACACCGCAGGCGCACCCTTCTCGTAAGGCCCGAGTATGTAGCCCATCCGCTCCTCGCGCAAGTAATACGAGGCATCGGATTCGCGCAGCACAGCCAGCTCCGCGCCGCCGCCGTCCCGATAGGCTTGCAGCTCGTCAACCACATCGGTAACGATGTATTGATGCTGAACCGGAATCGACGGGATGCTGATTCCCAGAAACCGTGCGGTATCCTGCGAGTAATTGCCGCTCGCGCAGACGATATGCTCACAGACAATCTCGCCGGCAGAAGTGGTGACTTTCCATTCGCCGCCCGCGGTTCTGGAAATTGCGGTCACCTCGGTATTCTGACAGATCGCTGCGCCCAGCGCGCGCGCGCCCTTCGCGAGGGCGTTCGTCAGATCAACCGGTGCGATATGCCCGTCATCGGGATGATACAAGGCGCCGATCAATCCGTCGGTATTGATCAGCGGCCACAGGCTTTTGACTTCAGACGGCGTGATCAGCTCAAACGGCACGCCGATGGTGTTGGCTGTGCCGCAGTATTTTCTGTATTCGTCCATGCGGTCCGGCGTGCAGGCCAAGCGCAAATTGCCCGTCACATGAAAGCCGACATCCTGACCGGTCTCCTGCTCAAGGCTTTTGTACAAATCGACCGAATACTTGTGCAGCTGACCGACCGCATAGCTCATATTGAACAATGGCAGCAGGCCCGCTGCATGCCAGGTCGACCCGGCTGTCAACTCAGTACGCTCGCAAAGCATCGCATCGTGCCAGCCTTTTTTGGCCAGATGATACAAAGTGCTGACACCGACAACACCGCCCCCGATGACAACAACTCGTGCATGATTTTGCATTATGGAAACATCAACCTCAACTAACTTCTATGGAATACGCTTCAAAACTGTGGCAAGAGAGCTCACAGTCTCGGTTATTCATGCGCTGAATATACAATGAAGCCGTGCTTGGTAAACTAAAATGTGCAGGCTTCACCGCAAGCGCGTATTTTAATCGAACCAGCCAGCCGAATTCCTACTCCTGCAGCCAGTGAATGCTACCGCCATGAAGCCCGCCAATGAGAAGCGCCCGGCTGCAGTCAGCCTGCGGGATAATGAACGCAAACGAATCGCCAAAAATATCGCGCGCACCATGCTGGACGGTTTCGAGAATCACTTCAAGCTGTTTCAGGAAATTACAGCTGGCGCCCAGCATCGATTCGAGAACGCACTGTGGAGCGAAGCGCACGAGGCCGCCCGGCAGCGCATCCACTTCTACGATAAAAGAGTCAAGGAAACCTGCCAGCGCCTGAGCGAGGAGCTGAGCATCACGACGCTGAACGAAGACCTGTGGACCGAAGTCAAGATCCGCTACATTCGATTGCTGCTGGAGCACCGCCAGCCGGAGCTGGCCGAAAGTTTTTTCAACAGCGTTTTTTGCCGCCTGTTTCATCGCCGCTACTACAACAACTCGCATATCTTCGTCCGCTCATCAGTTTCGACCGACTATCTGGAAGGCAGTGACCCGATCTATCGATCCTATTACCCGGCGCAGAACGGGCTGCGAAATGCCGTCTGCGAAATTCTCGAAGCTTTGCCGTTCGAGCTGCCATATGAGGATCTCAATCGCGATGTGCGCAATATTCTGCGCCGCCTGAGCCAAGTCATTCCCCGCCAGCGTCGATTTGTCTCGCTCAACTATCAAATCGATGTGCTGAATTCACTTTTCTTTCGCAACAAGGGCGCATACCTGATCGGGCGGGTCATCAACGACTACCATACAACGCCGTTCATGGTGCCGATTCTGAACAATGAGCAAGGCGGTCTCTACGTCGATGCCCTCATTCTCGAGCCGGCTGACCTCGACGGCGTGTTCGGCTTCTTTCGCGCCTATTTCATGGTTGAGACGCCCGTGCCCTCGGCGACTGTGCGTTTTTTGATGGAAATCATGCCGAGCAAGAGCCAAGCCGATCTGTATTCAGCGCTCGGCTTTCACAAGCAAGGCAAAACAGCCTTCTATCGTGATTTTCTCAACCACCTGACCCATTCCACCGATCAGTTTATTGAGGCGCCCGGAACCCGCGGGATGGTAATGATGGTGTTCACCCTGCCATCTTATCGCTATGTGTTCAAAATCATCAAGGATAAATTCGAGCCGCCGAAGAACGTGTCGCGTGAGACAGTGCTCGCCAAATACCAGCTTGTCAAGCAGCATGATCGTGTCGGCCGCCTCGCGGACACGATGGAATACTCGCAAGTTGCGCTGCCGCGAGATCGATTCAGCGATGAGCTGCTGGATGTGCTGAGCAGCGCCTGCGCTCGGTCAGTCGAAATCGATGCAGACGCCGTCGTCCTCAATCATGTTTATATCGAGCACCGCATGAAACCGCTGAATCTGCACCTGCAGACCATAACCGACGATGAGGAGGCACGATATTTTGCCATCGGCTACGGGGATGCGATCAAGGAAATGGCGGCAGGCAATATCTTCCCAGGGGACATGCTGCTGAAAAACTTTGGCGTCACCCGCAATAACCGAGTGGTGTTCTACGACTATGATGAAATCCGCTACTTGCACGAATGCAACTTTCGTAAAATTCCGCCGCCGCGGCATGCAGAAGACGAAATGTCTGTCGGACCGTGGTTCTCGGTCAGTGAAGATGACGTGTTCCCCGAAGAGTTTCGCAATTATTTTCTGGTGCATCCGCTCATTCGCAGATACTTCGAGGAGATGCACGGCGAGTTGATGACCGTGGAATTCTGGAAACAGAAACAGGCGCTGACACAATCGGGCGTAATGGAAGATATTTTTCCGTACCGTCGCAAGATTCAGTTTTCTAGAACATAAACATAACGATGCTGAGCCGGCAAACCTGTCCTCAGCATTGACATCGTATTATTGTATTGGTACTGTTGGGAAAGATGATATGACACGCGAGCGAAGAGCAAGATCCGGCGGGCGGGCCGCTCGGCAGGCACAGCGGGCCAGCGCGCAAGCACAGGCAACCGCCTATATTGAGCGCAAAGTTCCCGTATACGAGCTGGCCAGCGAAGACACACTGTCCCTGATCGAACTGAACGCCGATGCCTTGCTTGAAGATATCGGCATTGATTTTGTAGACGATCCCGAGGCGCTCCAAATCTGGAAAAAGGCTGGCGCGAGGGTCGACGGTCAGCGCGTCCGCTTTGAGCGCGGCATGCTTCGTGAAATCGTGCAGACTCATGCGCCGGCTGAGTTTATCCAGCATGCCCGAAACCCCGCTCGCAGCATTCGTATCGCCAAAGATACAGCCGTTTTCGCACCGGCTTACGGACCGCCCTTCATCCGCAGCCTGGATGAGGGACGGCGCTATGCAACCCTCAGTGATTTTCAGAATTTTGTGAAACTGGCCTATATGTCCGCCTCGCTTCATCATTCGGGCGGCACTGTCTGCGAGCCGGTTGACCTGCCGGTCAACAAGCGTCACTTCGATATGGTCTACAGCCATCTGAAATACTCCGACAAGCCTTTCATGGGCTCTGTCACCAGCGGCGAGCGCGCCCAAGACAGCGTGGACATGGCGAAGATCGTATTCGGGGATGAGTTCGTCACCGAAAATACCTGCATCGTTTCGCTGATCAATGTCAATTCGCCGCTCACCTACGATGCCACCATGCTGGGCGCACTGAAAACATACGCCAGAAATCTGCAAGGCACAGTCATCTCGCCGTTCATTCTGGCTGGCGCCATGTCCCCTGTCACGGTCGTCGGCACGTGCACTCAGATTCTCGCAGAGGCACTGGCTGGCCTGGCTTTCGCACAGCTTGTTCGACCGGGAGCTCCGGTTGTCTTCGGCACATTCAGCAGCTCGATTTCAATGCAGTCGGGCGCACCGACCTTCGGCACGCCTGAACCGTCTCAGGTGCTGTTCATCTGTGCCGCCCTGGCGCGGCGGCTGAACGTTCCATTTCGCAGCGGCGGCGGTCTGTGCAGCTCAAAAGTTCCCGATGCGCAGGCTGCCTATGAGTCTGCCAACACCCTGCAAGCCGCGATGCTGGCCGGGGTCAACTTTATGCTGCATACCGCCGGCTGGCTGGAGGGCGGGCTGGTTATGGGCTACGAAAAGTTCATGATGGATGCCGACCAGGCCGGTATTTTGCAAACTTTTCTCGGCGGTGTGGACGACTCTGCAAACGGGCAGGCGCTGGATGCGCTGCACGAGGTCGGGCCGGGCAATCACTTTCTGGGGTGCGGCCATACACAGCGCAATTTTGAAACAGCCTTCTATCGCTCATCGATCGCGGACAATAACAGTTTTGAGCAATGGGCGGCGGACGGCTCCAAATCGGCCGCAGAGCGGGCCAACGCAATGTGGAAAAAGATGCTGGCAGACTATCAGCCCCCGCCGATGGATGCAGCTGTGGATACGGCATTGAAAGCTTTCATTCAACAGCGCAAGGATTCGTTTCCAGACGCATCGGAGTAGCTGCAGGCCGTTGCCTATAATCCATCTGTCCAAACGATCAACCGATACACCGAGGAAACCGCATGTCCAGTCGAACCCTTGCTGAAAAAGACATTCAGGCGAATTTGCATCCTTATACCAATCATCGCGCCCACGAACAGGCGGGGCCGCGTACTTATACGCATGGCGAGGGCATCTACATCTTCGACGAGCAGGGCAACAAATACCTTGAGGGCCTGGCAGGCCTCTGGTGCACCTCACTTGGATTCAGCGAGCCGCGACTGGTGGAAGCAGCCAAGCGCCAGCTTGAGACGCTGCCCTACAACCACAGTTTTGCCGGTCGCACCGCACCGGCGGTGACCGAGCTGGCAGATCGCCTGATTCAGCTGGCCCCAGCCTCCATGTCAAAAGCGTTTTTTGTTACATCCGGTTCTGAGGCTGTTGACTCAGCGGTCAAATTTGCCTGGTATTACAACAATGCGCTGGGCCGCGAGAAGAAAAAGAAAATCATCTCCCGCAAACGGGGGTATCACGGCGTCACCATCGCCTGCACCAGCCTGACGGCCATTCCGGTCATCCAGGAAGCATTTGACGCACCGCTCTCGAGATTCAAGCAAACCGCAACACCGCACTACTATCGCTATGGCCTTGAGGGCGAATCCGAAGAAGAGTTCGCGACCCGCCTGGCCAAGGAACTGGATCAGCTGATCACCGCGGAGGAACCTGAAACGGTCGCCGCATTCATTGCTGAGCCCATGATGGGTGCAGGCGGGGTGATGCCGCCGCCGAAAACCTACTTTGAGAAAATCCAGGAGGTACTCAAGGAGCATGATGTGCTGCTGATTGCCGACGAGGTCATCAACGGCTTTGGCCGCACCGGCAATCTGTGGGGCTGCGATACATTCGGCATTCAGAATCCCGACATGGTCACCTGCGCAAAACAACTGTCATCTGCATACATTCCAATTGGCGCCACAATGATTTCTGAGCCGATCTATCAGACGATTGCCGAGGCCAGCGCCCGGCTGGGCGTCATGGGCACCGGCTATACCTATGGCGGCCATCCAGTCGGCGCGGCAGTCGCGCTGGAGACTCTGAACATTTACGAAGAGCGCGGCATTCTGAACCATGTGCGCGAGGTGATGCCCACTTTCGAGGAGCGGCTGCATCAGCTCAGTTTCCACCCGCTGGTTGGCGAGGCGCGCGGCCGCGGACTGCTTGGAGCAGTGGAGCTGGTGGAGAATAAAGCAACTCGGCAATCATTCGATCCCGGCCGCAAAGTGGCCAATCAAGTCTTTTTGAAATGTCTTGATAACGGCCTGATCTTGAGAGCGCTGCCGTCTGGCGATACGGTTGGAATCTGTCCGCCGCTGATCATTACCGAGCCGCAGATCCATGAGCTCTTCGATGCACTGAAGCTTTCGCTGGATACAGTGCATGCGGAACTTCGATAATCTCTTACCCAGGGTGTGAAAAAAAACTGAAAACGAGATGCAGCTCGCAATCCAAACAGTCGAGCAAGCGCTGTCTCCGCAAAAAATATCCCTTGCAATCCAGATTGAAATGTGCATAATGAGAAATAAGGCGGATGATTTTGCGCCTGCTCATCCGAATCGCTTTATTGCAGGCAAGCAACACATAGGAGATTTAACCAACCATGAAAAATAACCAAATTTTCCCGCGGATGAAAACTGGAGAGCTGAACTATTCCAGTTTGTCTGCGTACGAAAAAGAACTGGTCGACAAGACAATCAAAGGCGGCTTCAGCCGCCGCGATGTGCTGAAAATCATGGCCGTAACCGGTGTTTCTTTAGCAGCGGCGCAGAATCTGCTGTTTACCGGCAATGCCGCCTACGCATCCACCCCGAAGCGCGGGGGCTCGCTGCGCATGTCATCCAATCTGCATGGACCAGACGATCAGCTTGATCCGCCGCTGTTCACATCAACGATTGACTATACGCGC
The DNA here is from genome assembly GCA_965200545.1 of Arenicellales bacterium. Lineage (GTDB taxonomy): Bacteria > Pseudomonadota > Gammaproteobacteria > Arenicellales > JAJDZL01 > JAJDZL01. Next base: position 80,680 of record CBDAUJ010000007.1, read on the forward strand.
GGCCGAGCAACCTACAACGGTCTGGTTCAGCATCGCGACAATCTGGCGCTTGAGCCAGAGCTGGCAGAATCCTACGAAGCCAACGCGGATGCGACTGAATGGACTTTCAAACTGCGCAAAGGTGTAGAGTTCCACGATGGCACGCCGTTCACAGCAGATGATGTCGTCTACAGCATGAATCGGCATTTGGGCGAAGACTCCACTTCAGTCGTAAAATCCGTGCTGGCAACAATCAAAGAATGGCAAAAAATCAATTCCCACGAAGTCAAGGCGGTTTTGAATTCACCCAACTCCGACCTTCCGATTCTGCTCGGACTTTTTCAAACCAAAATCGTCAAGAATGGCTCAACGGGCGATGGAATTGGCACCGGTCCTTATGTGATGGAATCCTTTGAGCCTGGAGTGAAGTCGGTGCATACCCGAAATGAAAACTATTGGCGTGACGGACCGAATCTGGATGCGATTGAAATTACCGCGATCACAGATCCTGTCGCCCGCGTCAATGCACTGATTGCCGGGGACGTTCAAATGGCCACAGCGCTGGATCCGTCAGCGTTCAGACAGGTTGAAGAAGCCGATGGGGTCACCCTGCTCTCCACACCAGCCGCCCTGCAGCTGGGCATTTGCTGCCTGAAAAATGGTGAGCCTGGATCGAATGATGATTTCGTCAAGGGCATGCAATACATCCAAGACCGCGAGCGCATTGTCAAGCGTGTTCTTAAAGGCAGGGGCACAGTCGGCAACGACACGCCCATCTCCGCGGCGCATGGCCCAGATTTCTGCAGTGCGCTGTCCCAGCGTGAGTTCGATCCGGACAAAGCCAAGTTCCACTTCGAGAAATCCGGCTACAGCAGCGCCGAAATTTTCGTTGCGCCAGTCATTTCTGGAATCGAAGAGACCATCTTGCTGATGCAAACGAATTGCGCCAAAATCGGTTTCGATCTGCAAGTGAAAAAAGTGCCAACCGACGGCTACTGGGGTGCAGTCTGGATGAAAGAGCCTGTCAACGTTGTGACTTGGAACATGCGTCCAACCGCGCAAAGCCAAATGGCTATTCAGTTTGCGCCGGGCGCCGCATGGAACGACACCTATTGGAACAACGAGCGCATGGGACAATTGCTCAATGAGGTGCTTGCTGTAACGGATGCGAATCTGCGCCATGAAATGATGTGCGAGATGCAAATGCTGATTCACGAGGGCAGCGGCATGGTGATTCCAGCGTTTACCAACATCAACGATGGCACTGCGAGCAATGTCATGGGTGTGCCCAATGTGCCCACCGGCCAGCTAGGCGGAAACGAATGGCCTGAGTTTGCCTGGCTAGCGTAATCATAGCTTAGGACGCAGTCGCCTGCAGTACTGCAGGCGACTGCGTCCGCCTACCCCGAGATAATGTGACACGCGAGGGCTGAAGCTATGATGCTGAGTATGGTTTTGCGGCGATTCTGGATTGGAATCGCGACGATGACAGTGGTCTCAGTCATCGTGTTTGTGATGACGAGCATCTTGCCCGGAGATGTCGCTCAGATCGTGCTCGGACAGAGCGCAACCCCGGAAACACTGGCCGCACTTCGAAGCGAGCTGGGACTGGATCAGCCCGCCTATATCCGCTATTTTCTGTGGGTCGGCGATATGGTGACCGGCGATCTGGGCACGTCGAAAGCTGGCGGAGCCGCGATCTCAGACCTGATCGGCGGACGATTCTATAACACGATGCTGCTGGCCGGCTTGGTGGCGGCCATTTCCATCCCCATCTCGATATTCTTGGGACTTTGGGCTGCAATGCATCCAGGCACCTGGCTTGACCGCATCGTAACCTTCGGCACTCTGGCAACAATCTCGGTTCCGGAATTCTTTGTGGCCACCATCATGGTGCTTGTCTTGGCAGTCAACCTTCACTGGCTGCCGTCGACTGCACTGCTGCGCGATGAGATGACCTTCGCCGAGCTGATGCTGGGGCTGGCAATGCCAATCATCACCTTGGTGATTGTCGTGTCCGCACAGATGATTCGCATGACCCGCGCAGGCATACTCAATGTAATGAGCTCGCCATATATCGAAATGGCCATACTGAAAGGCGTTCCGAGAGGCAGAATTATTCTGCGGCATGCCTTCTTCAATGCGATTGGTCCGATCATCAACGTCATCGCCCTCAATCTCGCTTATCTTGTGAGCGGTGTCGTTATTGTTGAGACGATCTTTGCCTATCCAGGCCTCGCAAAGCTCATGATCGACGGGGTGCAAACACGTGACTTGCCGCTGGTACAGGCATGCGCGATGATTTTCTGCGGCACTTACGTCATTCTAATTCTCATTGCGGACATCGGGTCGATTGTGTCGAATCCGCGCCTTCGACATCCAAAATAAACGGAGCCGCTCATGAACAAGCCGGAACATCAGGCTGAAGATCTCGGCAAAGACGTCATCGATCAAATTGACAAGTTCGACGAGCTGCCCGACGCACCGCCGAAGCGCAAGCTCAAACTGTCGCTCGTCGGAAAAATCGCTTCCGCAATCGTCGTATTCTGGCTGGTAATGGCGGTGGTCGGCCCATATCTCGCCCCATTTCATGAAATGGATATGGATGGCGACGACAGTTTCTTGGACGCGCACTCAAATGAGTATGGAACGTTTTTGCTGGGCACCGACTACTTAGGACGAGACACCTTGTCTCGCATTATGTGGGGGGCGCGCATGACGATTGGCATCTCTCTAGCCGCAACACTCCTTGCCTACCTGGTCGGGATCACCTTGGGCATCGCGGCGGCTGTCAAAGGCGGCTGGACTGACATGATCATCAGCCGCATCAATGACGCGATCTTATCATTGCCTACCATCATGCTGGGCTTGATCGCGATCGCAGCATTCGGCTCATCCATTCCGATTCTGGTCATCATTGCCGGCATCATTTATGCGTCCAGCGTCTTTCGAATCGCACGGGCTCTCGGACTTGACATCATGGTACAGGACTATGTCGAGGCCGCCCGAGTGCGCGGCGAGAATGTATGGTGGATTGTTCGCGCCGAGGTCCTGCCCAACGCCGCCATGCCGCTGGCAACAGACTTTGGATTGCGTCTCGTTTTTGTCGTACTGTTCATTTCCAGCCTGAGTTTTTTGGGCCTCGGCGTACAGCCGCCCCAAGCTGACTGGGGCAGCATGGTCCGCGAAAACTTGGCCGGACTGACCTATAACTCATGGGCCGCTGTGTGGCCGGCATTTGCCATAGCCAGTTTCACAATTGCCATTAATTTGATTGTCGATGACATCTCTGCGAAGTCCGGCGGCAGTCTAGCCAAGAAAATGGTATAGAGCCATGAACACAAAGTCATCCGAAAAACTGCTGGAAGTCAAAGACCTCAAAATCAGCGCCTTCAACGACGAAAAAAAAGAAATCCCGATCGTCAAGGGGGTCACATTTGATTTGTACCGCGGGCAGGTCGTCGCACTGATCGGCGAGTCCGGATCTGGAAAAACAACGATCTCTCTGGCTTCGCTGTCATACACCAAGCCTGGACTGGAGTTCACCGGCGGCGAGGTCCTGCTCAATGGCGAGGATGTGCTGACGGCCCCGCCGCTGCGGCAGCGGGAAATCAGAGGAGCCAACGTCGCCTATCTGGCACAGAGCGCTGCAGCCACATTCAATCCTGCGATCACGATCAACGAGCAGGTCACAGAATCTGCGGTACTGCACGGCATTCTGAATCAGGAAGACGCAATCGCCCGAGCAGTCGAGCTGTATCATGCGCTTGAATTGCCTGATCCCGATCGAATTGGCTTCCGGTATCCGCATCAAGTCTCCGGCGGACAGCTGCAGCGCCTGATGGCAGCGATGGCGCTATGCGGAAAACCCGATCTGATGGTTCTGGATGAGCCAACAACAGCTCTGGATGTCACAACACAGATTGAGGTGCTCAAAGCTTTCAAGAAAGTCATTCACGAAGAGAACTCCGCAGCCATTTATGTGACCCATGACCTCGCGGTCGTGGCGCAGATTGCAGATTACATTGTTGTGCTGTACGGTGGCGAGATCATGGAACAAGGCACGGCCGAGCAAGTCATTACCAATCCCGCGCATGCCTATACCAGGCGGCTGATGGATGCCGTGCGTCCCAAACCTGCCTCAGGCCTCGGCTCCTCAGTAGGTGCAGAGCATGCTCAAGAGCTTCCCGCTGTCACCGTCGATGATGTAACCGCCGGTTATGGCGGCATTGTCAACGGCGAGCCCGCAGTTACGATCCTGCGCGATATCAAAATGGAGGTGCAAAACGCCCATGTAGTCGGTGTCATTGGCGAATCAGGCTGCGGCAAGTCAACGCTGGCGCGCGTGGTCGCTGGAATCCTGCCGCAAGCGAGGGGAAAGGTCATACTTGAGGAAAAAGAACTCAAAGGCAACTTGCGAAACCGCAGCCTCGAGGAATTGCAAAAAATCCAATTCGTATTCCAAATGGCTGACACTGCACTGAATCCAAAACAGACCATCAGCCAGATACTGGGCCGTCCGCTTGAGTTCTATCATGGACTCAAAGGCAAGAAGAAACATGCAAAAGTCGCTGAGATCCTGCAGATGGTCGAGCTTCCGCCCGAGTTCGCCAGCCGCTATCCGATGGAACTGTCGGGCGGCCAAAAACAGCGCATCAATATGGCTCGCTCGCTGGCAGCCAATCCGGAAGTGCTGCTGTGCGACGAGGTGACCTCTGCACTGGACAGCATTGTCGGCGCCAATGTGATCAAGCTGCTGACCGCGCTGCGAGACAAAACAGGGGTGTCATTCGTGTTTATCAGCCATGACCTGTCGACAGTCGCTTCTTTTGCTGACGATATTGTCGTTTTGTATGCGGGCCGCATTGTCGAGCAAGGTCCCACAGATGAGGTGCTTGAACCCCCGTTTCATCCCTATACCCGTTTGTTGATCAGCTCAGTGCCGGAACTTCGGATCGGCTGGCTTGAAGATACCATGCAAAAGCGAGAAATGGCGGTCGGCATTGCCAAAGACGTGGAGATCACCGCAGTCGGCTGTCCGTTCTACAATCGCTGTCCAATGGGGATTGAGGACACCTGCAGCAAAGTAACACCGCCAGTCCGGGAATTGGAGAACGGACATCAGATTGCCTGTCACTTGACTGTCGATCAGCTCAATGAATCAGAAATGCAAACGCAAAGGATTCTGCGCGGGTATGAAGCGCTGAAAGACAACTCTGTCAATATGCGGCACTAGGGGTCAGATCGCAAAAACTGGTCAAGAATCCGGTTCCCTGATTGTTTCTGCACGAAAGCAATCGCGATTGATGAAATTCAGGAGCGACGCTCGGCTGAGGTTTGATCTGACAGCAAGTCCACATCATATGCAGATTCACCGAGAGTCAATCTAGCCCTTCTCGGCGCAGACTCACAGATTACATCACCGCGGCGAACGACATAAAGCCGAGCTGATCGAAGCCGAATTGCCTCGATCGGATCACGGGCCTGGAGTACAATCAGATCTGCATTGCAGCCGGGCTCAAGGCCATATCCGTCCAGCTGCATCACTTTCGCCGCTGCAGTGGTCACTCCGGCAAACAGGGTCCGGATTTCTTCCATGCCTGTCATATGACCGACATGAGCTGCCATATGGGCGACTTCCAGCATGTCATGGCTGCCCAGCCCATACCACGGATCTATCATGCAGTCATGGCCGAGCGCAACCGTAATCCCGGCCGCCGCCATTTCCTTGACGCGGGTCATGCCGCGTCTTTTCGGATAGGTGTCATGGCGGCCCTGAATCACAATATTCACCAGCGGATTGGCAATCGCAGCGACCTCTGCCTCTTTCATCAGCGGCAGCAGCTTGCTCACATAGTAGCTGTCCATCGAATGCATAGAGGTTAAATGCGACCCGGCCACCCGCCCCTGCAGACCCAGACGCCGGGTCTCGCTCACCAGAGTCTCAATATGCCGCGAATTCGGATCATCGGTTTCGTCACAATGCAAATCAACCGGCAGACCCCGATCAGCTGCGATTTGACACAAGATTTTCACGGATTCTTCGCCGGCCGCCATCGTTCGCTCGAAGTGCGGAATGCCGCCAACTACATCAACCCCCATGTCCAAAGCCCGCAGCAGATTGTCTTTTGCTCTCGCATAGCGCAGCAGTCCGCTTTGCGGAAAGGCGACAAATTGCAAATCGATCCATGGCGCCATTTCCTCACGCAATCCCAGCAGCGCCTCAACCGCCAGCAGTGAATCATCGGTGATATCGATATGCGAACGAATCGCCAGACAACCCTGAGCAATGGACCAGCGGCACAGTTGACGCGCCCGCTGGACCACATCCTCAGCGGTGAGTGTTGTCAGCAGTTCCGTCCAGATCTGAATGCCCTCAAGCAAAGTGCCGCTGCGGTTGCAGCGCGGATTGCCGGCGCTGAGCGTGGAATCCAGGTGAAAGTGAGGATCAACAAAAGGCGGCGTAACCAGCCAATTATCGAGTTCTATGGTTCGTCTCGCCTGACAGTCAAGCGAGAATCCAATCTCCGCAATCTTGCCATCTCGAATCGCAATGTCGACACCCGTTCGACCGCCTGCAAGATTGGCATTGCGCAGAACGAGATCAGGCATCAGCCGGCTCCTGCATCCTCATTTGCTTGATGCGCTTGTGATTATTCAATGAGCGGCGGCTCGCTGCAGCCTGTAAATCATGCCAGACTCGCTCAACGGATGATGTTGTGCTCTGGACCGAATGGGAAACGAGTGATGTTTTCACTGCCATCTTCAGTGACAATCAGAATATCGTGCTCTCGATAGCCGCCAGCGCCTTCCATGCCCTCGGGCAAGGTGATCATCGGCTCGATTGAGACCACCATATTCGGCGCCAGCACGGTCTCAATGTCCTCGCGCAGTTACAGCCCCGCCTCGCGACCGTAATAATGCGAAAGCGATCCGAAAGAATGACCATAGCCGAAAGTGCGGTACTGAAGCAGATCATATCGCAGAAAAATTTCATTGAGCTCCGCGGCAATTTCGCTGCATTTGATGCCAGGCTTGATCAGGCTCAGCCCCTTACGGTGCACTTCACAGTTGATCTCCCATAATTCCAGTGCGCGAGCTGAGGCATGGTCACAGAATAAAGTGCGCTCCAGTGCCTGGTAATATCCGGATATCATTGAAAAACAATTCAAACTAAGAATATCGCCTTTTTCAATGCGGCGGGTTGTCACTGGATTGTGAGCACCATCCGTATTCAGACCGGACTGAAACCAGGTCCAGGTGTCCATCAATTCAGTGTGGGGATAAGCCTTGGCAATCGCCCGCACCATGGCCTGGGTCGAATGCAAGGCCACTTCATGCTCCGGCGCCCCTTCACTGATGGCCTCGACACAGGCGGCGCCGCCAATATCTGAGATACGTGCACCTTGCCGAATCAATGCATGCTCTTCAGCAGACTTGATCATGCGCAGTTGCATGGTCGGCACGCCGAGGTCCACAAATTCAGCGTCGGGCAGGAATTGTGCCAGCTTCTCACGCCTTTCCAAGGTGACATGGTCGTATTCAATCCCCACTCGCACTTTGCCATCAATCAGCTTGCGCAAAGCTCGAAAATAGTTGTCACGCTGCCAATCGGTGTAAACAATGTTATCTGCCAGACTCTGGCGCCAAGGCTGTCCGCCGTCAATGTTGGCGCTGACTGTTGTATGCGAATCATGCGTCACAACCAACCCATAAGGCCGTCCGAATGAGCAATAGACAAAATCCGCATAGTAGTTGATGTTATGAATAGACGTGAAGAGCGCGACATCAACATTATGCTGCGCCATGCAGGCTCGCAGTCTGCTGATGCGGCCGTTCATCTCAGCTGCGGAAAAAGTCGGCTTGGCTTTCCCGCCGTTTTCAAAATGAATAATTTGCGGTCTTTCCATCTTGCTCATCAAATGATCCCCTGTTGAATGCTGTTGAAATCAATACTTGTCATATGAATCCGCCCGGCCGGCTGAATCAACTGCCAGCAGACAAGCCATCTTTAGATCTTTCGCCTTGCACTGCTTCAATCGCCTGACCGCGGCAATGGAGGTATTAGCGGTATCCAGCATCGGGTCCAACACAATCACCACTCGCTCTTCAAGATGCTCAGGCACCTTGAAGAAATATTCCACCGCCTCCAGCGTATCCGGGTCGCGATACAATCCAATATGCCCTACCCTTGCTGACGGGACCAAATCAATCATGCCTTCAAGCAATCCGCTCCCAGCCCGCAAAACGGCAATGAACGCCAGCTTTCTGCCCGACAGCACCGGCGCCTGCGTTTCAGCCAAGGGCGTAATGATTGTTCGATATTCTAGCCGCAGGTCGCGAGTGAGCTCGTATCCAAGCAATAAAGACCTATCACTTGGACACACTTGACACCGGAAGTGAAATGGTTTTTAATCATTTCCATGCAAATTGGTCTGCGACAATTCGAAGCCGATGTGATTGAGTGGCTCAAGGCGGCCGCGGGCGGCGGCGAGCATACGCGCAGCTCCCTGGCGCGGCAGCTGTGCGAGCGCAGCGGCTGGCGCAACGCCAAAGGCGAGCTGTGCCAGGCGCAGGCGCGCAAGATTCTGCCGCAGCTGGCAAGCGCATTGTCGATTCAGCTGCCGGCGCCATCCGGCGCGGTACCCCGGCCGGCGGAGCTGGCGCAGTACGCCGCGGCGCCGAGCATCGATTGCGAGCTGGCACAATTGGGCCGGGTCTCTGTGGAGCTGGTCGCCGGCGGTGAAACAAAGCCATGGCGCTCGATGATGCGCACGCATCACCCCAGGGGCGATCCGCAGCATCCCGGCCGGGCGCTGAAGTACTGGGTGGTCAGCGAGCGTCATGGACGTCTGGGCGGAGTGTCGTTTCATGCGGCAGCCTGGCATGAGAAGGCGCGCGACGCCTATATTGGCTGGACGCCGCGGGCGGCGGCTGAGAATCTGTCGCTGGTGGTCAACAACGGGCGCTTTCTGATTCTGCCCGGGGTGCGGGTGCATGGCCTGGCGTCGACCGCGCTGGCCTTGGCGGCGGCCCGCGTGTGCGGGCACTGGCAGGCGGCCTACGGCGAGATGCCGGCGCTGGCGTATACCCACATTGATGCCGGCCGCACAGGCCAGAGCTACCGCGCGGCCGGCTGGGTGCGGGTCGGCGAGACCTCGGGCCGGCGGTGCGTGTCCGGGGGGCCGAAGCAGGTGTATGTGCTGGGGCTGTCGGACCGGTGGCGCGAGCGGCTGTGCGCACGCTGCGCGCAGCGGTTTCGCCCGCAGCGGTCCCTGTATCTGTGTGCGGATGCGCACTGGACGGATGTGGAACATGGCGCTTCGAGCCATCCGGATGGGAGGGTCAGGAAAAGGCTGCTGTCCATGGGCCGGGCCTGGGAGCAGGCGCCGGGCCGGTCGATTCCGCAGGTGTTTGCCGCACAGGCGTCCCGCAAGGCGGCCTGCCGGCTGCTGTCGAGCGATAATGTCACCATGGACGATATTCTCGAATCCCACCGCCAGGCGACCGTGGCGCGCAGCGCGCGGTGCGACACGGTGCTGGCGGTGCAGGACACCACGGCCATCAATTATGACACGCAGAAAAACGCAACGCGGGGGCTGACCGCCATCGGCGGCACGGCCCAGGGGATTTATGCGCATGCGAATGTGGCCTTTTCAGCCGGCGGGCGGGTGCTGGGGGTGCTGGACCTTGACGGTGAGTTTCGCGCCCGCTGCGGCGCTGACGATGATCTCAAGGAGTCGGTCCGCTGGGTGGAGGGCCTGGAGACGGCGGCCGAGCTGTCGCACGCCTGCGGGGGCGCGGCCCGCGTGATCAGTGTCAGCGACCGCGAGGGCGACTTGTGGGAGATGTTTGCGCGCCAGCGCCAGCTGCGCGATCAGGCGGGACTGCTGGTCAGATGCCATGGCGCCCGGCGCCGCAAGGTGATCGATGCGCACGGGCGCACCGAGGATTTGCGCCGCCGCGTGGAGTCGTTGCCGGCGGCGGCGACCCGCGCCGTCGAGATTCAGGCGCAAGGCGGCAAGCGGGCGCGGGTGCAGCGCATTGCGACGGTCACGCTGCGCATTGCGCAGGTGGCGCTCAAGGCGCCGGGGCCCGGCGCCGACCAGGTGCCGGTGATTGCGGTGTCGGCGCTCGAGCACGCCCCGCCGGATGGCGCCAAGGCGCTGAACTGGCTTTTGCTGTGTACCGAAGGCGAGGCCGATGCCGCCAATGCGGCCCGCATCTGCCAGTGGTATGAGGCGCGCTGGGGGATTGAGGAGTATTTCCGAACCCTCAAGACCGGCTGCCAGGTCGAGCAGCGACAGTTTGACGATGTCAAGGACATGCTCAAGTGCCTGGCCTTTGATGCGATCGCCGCCTGGCGGGTGCTTGACTTGCAGCGGACGGCGAAAGCGCAGCCGCAGCGGCGCGCTGAGGAGGTGGCGGAGCCCGATGAGCTGGCGGTGTGCCAATTGCTGCTGCATCAGCTTGATCGGCGCTGTCCAATCCGTCCGCCGCCGGGGCTGACGGTTCGCGAATATGTGGTGGGTCTGGGAAAGATCGCCGGGTTCAGCCCGACCCGAAGACAGCCGATTCCGGGCACTAAGAAAATCTGGCAGGCAACCACGAAACTGATGATCTCAATACAAGCAATCAATTCCTGCAAGGCAACACAATGACGTTCACAAACACAGTCAGAAAACAGTGTCAAGTGTGTCCAAGTGATAGAATAAAGACAGCTCTCTGACCAGTCGGCGGAATTCGGCAGTCTTGGTGTCGGCTCTTCGCAGCAGTGACAATTTATGCTGAACCAGAGGATGATCAACCAAAATGACATTTTTCATCGATATAACTCGGTGGGATCGGATTGAAAGGAGACTTGATTTGTATGCGCCGCCGGCAGCCGTTATATTTTTGCTCGTTCTGAAGATGTCGTCTCAAAAATATTGATCTGCAAGCATACTATATCAACTGTACGCAACGATGCAACGCTATGCCTAGCCGCGCAGCCGAATTGCCGGTCCAGAAAGTGCAACTGGGCCGCTTGCCCGCGATTGCAAGCCAAATTGTACTACCTCAATCCGGCGAGAAGTGCATCAGGAACAATTTTGCCAGATTGCCGCCGAATTTCAGAAACGATAGACACTGGCCAGCAGACAGCAGCCATCTGATACGGGTTCATCCGCTTTGCGGCCTTGAAGAATTATGTATTGAAGCTTGATCAGGAAACAGCCGATTGGCCAGCTTGGCGCACCCAATGTCAAGCGGCTGAACCCCCGACAAAATGTGCTTTTCTTATATCATATGAATGCACAGCAGCCATCTCAGCCGCAAGCCCTTCACTGACAGGCCAGCACATTGCATAAAATGCACGGTGGGTTTCATCATTGCGCCAGCCGTCCAGGGCAACACCAGAACCAAGCAGCTGAGTAAACCAGTCGCAAACCTCAAGCAGCCTGTTATATATGGACACGACAGCCCATATCGTCACCAATCTTCTCGTCCAAAATCGCGCATCCAGACCGCGGCTTTTTCTGCTCATCGTCGCCGGTGCCATTATCCCTGATTTGCCGATCATCATCTTCTATGCGTGGGAATCGTGGTTTGCTGGCAGCTCAGAGCTGGAGATCTGGACTTCGCGCTACTATCTGCCAGGCTGGCAAAATTTCATTGATCTATTCAATTCAATACCGCTCATCGCCGCCGGCCTGCTCGGCAGCCTGTACTTTAGACTGCAGTGGCCGCTGGTGATACTCTCCGGCATGGCGCTGCACGTGCTGTTTGACCTGCCACTGCACAATGATGACGCTCACCGGCATTTCTTTCCTTTTTCAGACTGGCGTTTCATCAGTCCAATTTCGTACTGGGACCCGAATCATCACGGCGACATCATGCGATTGGCGCAAATCGTATTGGTGACATGCGGCTTGATTTGGCTTTGGATCAAGAATGCCCATCGCGACATTCGCGCGGGCGTGCTCGCACTTGGATTCATCTATGTGGGATATAGAATTTTTGTATATCTGGTTTGGATGTAGAAAACGTGCCTGAACATATGCCGCAATCGGAGAATCTAAGCAGGGACGGGACAGCTGCTGCGTCTTTTATGACTGATCAGGGCAACTGAGGCAGGCGGCAATTTTTCCATCACCTGCTACTGAAGTGCCCTGATTTGAATCAGCGGCAATCCAGTGCGATACACCCGTACGGCAGCTTTGTAAGCGGCTTATTCTTAAAGCAAGCACGTCAATTATTCCCATTGCGAAGTGTGGAGAAATGACGTTTCCTTTCACCCGATGATGCGATCAGTTCTAAATATTGATTTTAATCCGAAGATGGGTACCGCTTATTGCAGGCACAAAAAAACGCCGCACTGGCGCTTCCCCAAGCTTTGTTTATTCGCAAGGCAAATTCCCGTTGAAAATGCCGTGCATTGTGTGTTAAAATTGGGGGTCTACAAATTAAAATTCTTTCGTTTTTTAAGCTTTTGAAAAATCGAATCCAATTTGGCTTGCAGGTAGATTTCCGCCATGATGACAAACATTGATCTAGATACCTATTTGCGTGATAATGGAATTATGCCGTCTCAGCAGCGATTGCGGATCGCTCGCGTCATTCTGGACAAGCCCGACGAAATGTCGGCGGAAGAAATCTACAGGAACGTCAACGGTCCCTGGCCTCCTGTTTCCAGGGCTACTGTAAACAATACGCTGCGGCTTTTTGTAGAAAAGGGCTTGCTGCGCCAAAGCGATGCAGCGGCAGAAATCTACATCAATGCGAGCACTTCATCCGCCTGATTTATTTTTCGACAACCGTCCCGGATCATCGCGCACGCCGCTTTAAGCCGTGCCTGCTCATATAACCTGAATGCCGGGGACTAAATCCGGACGATTTTTCCCGGATTCATGATATTGGCAGGATCAAGCGACTGCTTGATCGTTCGCATCACGCTGACCGCCTCGCCATGCTCGGCAATCAGAAAATCCAGTTTGCCGTAACCGATTCCATGCTCACCGGTACAGGTGCCATCCATTTTCAGCGAACGCAGCACCATCTTTTCATGCAGCTCCTGTGCTCGTCTGACCTCGTCCTGATCAGTGTGATCGACTAGCAGCACTAGATGAAAATTGCCGTCACCGACATGGCCGACTATGGGCGCGACCAATTCCATCTCCTCGATATCGCGCTGGGTCTCAACGATGCATTCAGCCAATCTTGAAATCGGCACACATACATCAGTCGCCCAGATCTGAGCATTCGGACGCATCGCCTTGGCCGCATAAGCAGCGTCATGGCGCGCTTGCCATAAGCGGCTGCGCTCTTCAGCATGCACCGTCCATTGGAAATTTCCACCGCCGTTTTCCTGACAAATCATCTCGACCAGCTCAACTTGTTCTTGCACGTTTTTTTCACTTCCGTGAAACTCAAGGAAAAGGGTATGCTGTTCCGGATAGTCCATAGATGAATAGCGATTCAGCGCGGTCATCATGGCATCATCAAGAAGCTCGATGCGGGCGATGGGAATGCCCATCTGTATTGTCATGATGACCGATTCGACTGCTTTGGCCAAATCCGCAAATGCCACCACCGCGGACGAAATCTTTTCTGGAATTCCATATACCCGCAAAGTGATTTCAGTGATCACACCCAAAGTGCCTTCTGAACCGACGAAAAGTCGCGTCAGGTCGTATCCGGCCGAAGATTTTCGAGAGCGCTTGGCTGTTTGAATAATCCGGCCATCGGCTAGCACAACCGTCAGGCATAATACATTCTCGCGCATTGTGCCATAACGCACTGCGTTGGTGCCAGAAGCGCGTGTGGCGGTCATGCCGCCAAGCGAGGCATCCGCACCCGGATCAATCGGAAAAAACAGTCCCGTATCTTTGAGGTACTGGTTGAGCTGCTTGCGCGTCACGCCGGGCTGGACGACTACATCCAGGTCATTGGCGTTCACCTCAAGCACCTGATTCATTTCCATCATGTTCAGCGACAATCCGCCGTGCAGAGCACAGATGTGTCCTTCCAATGAAGTTCCCGTACCATACGGAATGACCGGAAAATCGTATTGCGCACAGATCTGAACCGCTGTTGCAACCTCTTCGGTATTGCGGGGCGCAAACACAGCATCGGGCGGGTAGCTGCCGTGAAATGACTCATCTTTCCCATACTCCTGACACGCACTGGGAGAGGTAATCACCCGCTCTCCAAAGACCTCAAGCAGGTGTGCAACCGCAGGCAATGCCTCTGCGGTTTTTTCCATAGCTGAAACTGACATAATGAACGGTCCTTATAGACTTGCAGGTTTTTTCAATGGATCGCAATCCAGTTATAGCACTTGCATCGCTAAAACAAAAATGAAAATCACCGCTGCTGACCGAAAGAAAGTCAGGCCGTCACACGCTGCCGGAATTGGCTGAAGCGGTCACTGAGGTCCAGCAAGGTCATTGTCAGTACATGAATCGGCCAGTGCAGCAATCGGCCGCCTGGAAACTTTCGATGTCGTATCGAAGCGAACAGATCGAATCTTTCTGCGTTTCCTGAAATGGCTTCTGCGAGTATTTTTCCCGCCAGACTGGTGAGCGCTACACCATGGCCAGAAAATCCCTGAGCATAGTAGATTTCAGGTGCAATGCGGCCAATACTGGGCAAACGATTGACCGTCACCGCGATTTTTCCACCCCAGACATAGTCGATTCCGATATCTTTCAGTTCTGGCCAAAGACGGAGCACTTTCGACTTCGCATGCATTGCGATATTGCGACTCTCAAACGGCAGGTAGGTCTCAGGGCCGCCGAACAGCAGCCTTCGGTCAGCCGACAGGCGGTAATAGTCGAGGCAAAACTTGGAATCGTAAACAGCAATATCGTCACGGTTGATCCATCGTGCAACAGTTTCATTCAAAGGTTCTGTGGCAATGATGTAGCTGCTGACCGGCATAATGAAACGACTGAACACAGGTGCAATTCGACCAATATACGCGTTGCATGCAAACACCGCATATGCCGCCTTCACACGAGCACCAGATTGGATTTTGATCTTGATGCCGCCATCGGCTTTGGTGCAGCTTGCCGCAGCGCAATGCTCATAAATTTCTACGCCTGACTGCGCTGCCGCCTGCGCCAGGCCCAATGCGTAGTTGAGCGGATGCAGGTGACCGCCGGTTAAATCCAGCGTACCGCCGAAATAGCGTTCTGTCCCCAATCGATCTGTCATTTCAGATGATGGCAGGTAACAAACTGACTGGCAGTCGTAGGCGGTTTGCAAGTGCTCAGCATTGCGGGCGAATTGTTCCGCAGCGTGACGCGTGGCAGCTGCAGCCAGTACTCCAGATTTCAGATCACATTCGATGCCGTAGCGGCGAATGTTCTCTTTGACCTCGTCTTTTGCAGCTTCGCAGCATTCCCAGAAACGGCGTGCCTGCTCAATTCCAAATTCGCTCTCAAGCTCTCGCTGAGACCAGTTCATTCCAGACCCGAGCTGCCCGCCGTTTCGCCCTGAGGCACCCCATCCGACCCGCTGTGCTTCCAGCACAACGACGCGATAGCCGCGCTGGCGCAAATTCAAAGCTGTCGTCAATCCCGTGTAGCCCGCTCCGACAACGCAGACATCGCAGTTGACCGAAGCCTCAAGCTGTGGAAACTGCAATTCCTGATTGACAGTGGCAGCGTAGTATGAATCGGTGTGCCTGCCGAGATATTTGGCTGCGGGATTCAAATCTGCACCAATTCCCGGGCAGCGTCTTCGATTATGCTGCGTATCCGTTCCAGATCGGAATCATCCAAAGCCAGTGAGACGTAGAACTTGCTCGGTGTCTTGAAAAGACCTTTTTCCAGCAGCAATTGATTGAAGATTCTTGCCAGCTTCAGATCACCTGTCGCGTAAGTGCGGTAGTCCTTGACCGGAGTGTCCGTAAACACCACATCAAAGGTGGCGGGCAAGCCGACAACCTGATGCGCAGCGCCGACAGCAGCGAGGCTATCTGAAAACATCTGCATAATGGTCTCGCCGCTGGCTTGAAGTTTTTCGTACTGGCCGGGTCGATTTAGAATTTCCATGGTCTTGAGACCGGCTGCACAAGCAACCGGATTGCCGCTGAGGGTGCCGATCTGCATCAAGAAACCCTCCTTGCCAACTTTTCCCTTGTCAAAGTGAGCCATGATGTCTGCCTTTCCTGCCACGATTGCCAGCGGGAATCCGCCTCCGACAATCTTGCCCAAGGTACACAAATCTGGCACCACATCATACATTTCCTGCGCACCGCCGTATGCGAGCCGGTACCCGGTGACAACCTCATCGAAAATCAGCACTATATCGTTGCGGTCACAAATCTCCCTCAACTTCTGAAGGAATCCTGGAACCGCAGGAATCGTGCGCTGCATGGGCTCAACAATAATCGCGGCGACATCTTGTGAATACTGGTCAACAAGTCCCTCCAGAACCTCAGTCTCATTGAACGGTGCAACCAGCACCTCATTTCGCACCGCTTGCGGAATGCCCGCTGAGTCTGGAACGGGTATGGGAAAGGGCGTGAATTTCGACGGAGCCAGGCTCATTTGCGCTTCTGAGGACATGCCGTGGTAACCGCCTTCGAATTTGATAATCTTGTTGCGCTGCGTGAATGCGCGCGCCAGGCGCATGGCATACATATCGGCCTCGCCGCCGGTAGAGAGGTAGCGCACCTGCTGTGCACACCGAACCGAACGGCGGACTTCCTCAGCCAGCTCAATAGCGGGTTCGTTATTGGTAAAAAAAGTAACCCCTTTTGCCAGCTGTTCGTTGACCGCCGCGAGCACCTCCGGGTGCCCATGTCCTAAAATCAATGGTCCCGAGCCCAGCAGTCCATCAATATACTGCTTGCCATCCACATCCCATAGCTTCGACCCCTGCGCATTGCGTACCACAATGGATGAATCAAAATTGCCGAAATGACCGCCGGGCAGGACCGCGTCCGCGCGCTTTTTGAGTTGTGATGATTGCATTGCTGTAATTTCCGTTTCTGCAAGCTCAGGGCGTTGTGATCAGAGAATTGGCGTGGCAAGCACTTTCGCTGGACGCAACTCGCCGCCAATGCAGACGTGCAGCTGCGTTCCAGGCTGTGCTGCGGCTGGATCGAGGTAGGCGAACGCCACAATCGTGCCGGCATATTCGCTAAACACTATCGAAGTCGTTGAACCGACAACTTGGCTCTCATGAAAAACAGCCTCGCCGCCATTGCCGTCGTTATGTCCGTCAGGTTCAATCTCAAGATAGGCGCAAAGCCAAGGCAAAGGAGAGTCACTGGCAATAAGCGCAGCATCACGGCCAACAAATTCTTTTGCTGAGAACGCAGATGGCGGCATCACGCCCGCCTCAATCAGCGTGACCTCATTGGTCAGCTCGCTGGCCCCCTTGAAGCCCTTTTCCATACGCATCACATTCATTGCAAATGAGCCGTAGTTGATTATTTGATACCGCTGGCCGGCCTCCCATAGAGTTTCATAAACACCGAGCATCAGCTCACGCGGTCCATGCAGCTCAAAGCCAAGCTCACCGGTATAGGACAGCCGCAGCGCCCAGATGCGGTGTCCGCGAATATTGATTTCCTGAGCGCTGAAACGGCGAAACGAATGATCATCAAGTCTCGCGTCAGTACATGCACCGAGGACTTTTCGCGCCATCGGTCCCTGCAGCGCCAGTCCAGCCCAGGCATCGGAACGGTTGACAACATCAATTGACATGGCCTCGCAGTGCATTCGAATGTGATCCAGCAGACGCCGTTCGTAAAAGGGTGCGCAAATCATGACAAATTGATCGTTTCTGAGCTTTGCGACAATCGCCTCAACTTCAATTCGACCCCGCCGATTGAGCAGATACGTCAAGCAGATCTGACCCGCTGGCCCATCCATTTCTCGGACTGACAATTTGTCGAGCGCACGCTTGGCATCAGGGCCGCCGATCTCGACTTTCGCAAACGCACTGATGTCCATCACACCGCAGCGCTTGCGTACCGCAGACACCTCGGCCGCAACCAGTGCGTCAATGCGGTTGCGAGTAAACGCATATTGATCAGCCGGATCGACCTCATTGGCAGCAAACCAGCGCGGCCGCTCGTGTCCGTAAACCTCCTCAAAGACAGCTCCCTGAGATTTGAGAACCTCATACAGAGGACTTGGCTTGACAGGCCGGCCAGCCAGGCGGTTGAAATGGGGATACGGTATTTCATGGCGCAGACAGTAGTCTTCTTTTGCCTTGATCAGCTGCCACTTGCGGTCAGCATAAGGACCAAATCTGCGCGGATCAAACTCACGCATGGAAATATCAGCGCTGCCATGAACGATCCATCGTGCCAATTCGCGCGTCAGTCCCGGACCCCATGATATCCCGATCTGCGTGCCGCAGCAGCACCAGTAGTTTTTCACTCCAAAAGCAGGACCGAGCAGTGGACTGCCATCCGGGGGGTGTGAAATTGCGCCATGAACAGCGCTTTTGATGCCCAGCTGTGACAGTACTGGCATACGCTTCATTGCGTTGCCCAGCCACGGCATTACACGCTCGTAGTCTGCTTCAAAAAGCTCGTGCTCACTGTCCCATGGACAACCCTCTTCCCAAACAGCATTAGCGTTGACTTTTTCGTAAATGCCAATAAGCCCTGACTGCTGCTCCATTCGCACATATCCCGATACTTCCACATCATCCCGAATCACCGGCAGCTCATGCGACAGAGATCGGAACTCATCGACTGAATCGGTGACAAAATAATGGTGGGTCATCGAAACCATAGGCAATTGGAGTTCATTCCAATCACCTATTTGCCGGGCCCAGGGACCTGCTGCATTGACAACATGTTCAGCAGCCAAAGCACCTTTTTCAGTCATAACTGCCCATTCGCCGGCCACAGTACGGGCCAAAGATGTGACGCGGCAGCGTTGAATAACCGCAACACCCATTTTCACCGCGGCCGCCGCAAACGCGAATGCTGCCCCAGCCGGATCTACGTGTCCATCATCGGGGG
The DNA here is from genome assembly GCA_965200545.1 of Arenicellales bacterium. Classification (GTDB taxonomy): domain Bacteria; phylum Pseudomonadota; class Gammaproteobacteria; order Arenicellales; family JAJDZL01; genus JAJDZL01. The sequence goes on from CBDAUJ010000007.1 coordinate 99,632, forward strand.
TGTGTATACCGCCAACAATCCCCCGAGTGTTGTAGAACGGATGCAGCTGGCGAATCTTTTCCACATCAATCAATTCAATAGCGACTTGCAAAGCACGGCCGACGCTGAGCATATGCCGGAACCAATCCATCTCTTCATTGGAATACGCGACCCGTATGGAGCCGCAGCCATGCCAGCTGACCGACTGGCCGGACACTTGTTCCAATTTGCCGCTGTACATGTCGATGCTGTGATCGACACATTTGCCAAGACCGAAGCTTGAAACTGCACGTGTTACTTGGCCGGCAGCATGCCAAGTGGAGCCGGATGTCAATTCTGCCTTTTCAAGCAGCACTACATCACGGAGACCTTCCTCGGCCAAGTGATAGGCAAGAGAGCAGCCCATAATGCCGCCGCCGATAATGACAACTTGAGCGCTGCCGGGCAATTCGGATTTTCTCATCCGTCAAATCACGCGAAATTCTTTTGCGTCGATTGCAATTGTGATTTAGAATGAGTGCAAATTTTACTGATTTCATTGAATCGCAAAACGAGTATTTTCAAGTGACAGTACATCCGCATGCAGCGCATGAAACATCGATCTCACGAACACTGGAACCCTGGTATTACACTGCAGCCTCGGTCTTGCGTCATGAGCGCAATGGCGGTCTTCTCAGAACGTGGCATTATGCCGGACACACCTCGCAGCTGAGCCGAGCCGGTGATTACTTCACCTTCTCTATCGCCGGTCAGAATTTATTCTGCATACGCGGCAAAGACAACAAAATCAGAGCGTTTTACAATGTCTGTCAGCACCGCGCACACGAATTGCTCGAAGGCAAAGGCAACAAAAAAATCATCACCTGTCCTTACCACGCCTGGGCCTATGATCTTTACGGCCGACTTCGCGGCGGGCCGAATCTGAAAGCCGTCGCTGGGCTTGACCCGTCCAAGATTTGCTTGAAATCCGTCCGTATAGAGAATTTTCATGAATTTATTTTTGCCAACCTGGATGATGCTGCTGAGCCCATGGACGTGTGGTATCCGCAAGTTCGGGAGCAGTTGTCTGAGTACTTGCCTGACATCGCGCGCATGCAGCCGCTCGAAACTTATACGATCATTGAAAAATGCAACTGGAAAATCTCAGTCGAAAACTACTCGGAATGCTATCACTGCAAAATCAACCATAAAAGCTTGTCAACCGGCGTGATCGACGCTAGCACCTATGACATTCAGCCGCAGGGACATTGCCTGCGCCATACGGCAAAAACACAGAATATTGAAAGACTCAGTTACGCCATTCACGAAGATGATGGCTCAATGGCAGACCAGTACTCTAATTGGTATCTATGGCCCATGTTCGCATTTCAGATCTATCCAGGCAATGTGCTCAACACCTATTGCTGGAGAGAAATTGATGAAAACACAGTTCAGCTAATCCGCGGCTGGTACACACGCAATGGCGAAGACTGTGAAACTGTCAAAGAGCTCGCCAAGCTGGACTGGGAAACCACAGTGGCTGAAGATATCCGACTGGTTGAATCTGTGCAAAGGGGCATTGCCAGTCGCGGCTATACACCTGGCCCGCTTGTACTGGACCCGCAAAATGGGGTTGACTCAGAGCATTCCCTGAAAATCCTGCAGCAGTGGATGAGGGACAGTGCTCAGCCCGCAAAGCAAGCAGAAACGACACTCGCTTGATCTCGGCCCAGAGCGGCCGCTTTGTGATCACAGATAGAGCTGATATTCTCGGTCTGTGATGCAACGGCTGTACTGCGCAATCTCATCTTGCTTGATTGCGCAGTAGAGATCGACATATTCAGGAGTCAAATATTTTCTGGCCAGCTCAGACTCATGGAGTCTTTGGATCGCAGCTCGCCACTCCAGCGGCAGCTGAGGATCAATATTGCAACTGGCATTGACCAAAGGCATCGGCTGGCCGGGATTGATTTTCTCAGTCAAGCCATGATAGATCCCTGCAAGCAGGCAGGCTAGCACGAGATACGGATTGGCATCTGCACCTGCTACTCGAAACTCAAGTCTTCTTGCCTCATCGGGACCCGATGGGATGCGGATCGTAACCGAACGGTTGTTGAACCCCCAAGTTCGATTGACAGGAACAAACATATCGGGCTCGAACCTGCGGTAGGAATTGCGTCCAGGCGCGAATATTCCAAACATATCGGGCATCAATTCAAAAATACCGCCTATCGCGTAGTGCAGCTGCTCGCTTCCCAAGTTTGATTGGCCTTGAAACAAGTTTTCACCTTGCTGGTTCATGAGGCTCAAGTGAATGTGCATCCCGTTGCCGTTGAACTGCATAAAAGGCTTGGCCATGAACGTGGCGCGCATGCCCATGGTTTTCGCAACTTCCTGAACAACGCGCTTGAGCAATACACACTGGTCGGCGGCCTTAAGCGGGTCGGCAACATGACGCAGATTGATTTCGAACTGAGACGGTGCATACTCAGAAATCACAACCGATGACGGAATATTTTGAACTGCGCAGCAGCGATGAATCCGGTGAAGAAAATCATCATGAAAATCCAGATCACTAAGTGAATAAACCTGCATTGCATCCACCTCATTCACCCCTGCGCCTCTGCTCAAGAACTGCGGGCGACCTGTCGCGTCCGTCTGCCTGTCAATCAAATAGAATTCCAGCTCAAATGCGAGGTTGACCTCATGTTCAAGCTCATTGAATTGATCCAGCACTCTCTGAGCTATATTCCGGGGTTCTGTCAAGCACGGAGCACCCTCATCAGTAAACAGTTGCATTAATGCCTGAGCACGGTTGGCTTTGCCCCATGGAACATAAACTGTGGTGCCGGGTATCGGAAACATTGTTCCATCAGGATCGCCATCAGAAAACCCTCGGCCGCATGGGTCATTGCTTGCACCCTCATAATCCAAAAGGTATGAGCTTTCGGGGATCTGCATGCCGTCCCGGTAAAGCTTGTTCGCTTCATCGACAGGAATCCTTTTGCCCCGAATATAGTTATTCATATCCGGGAAGATTGCATCAAGATACTCGATCTCAGGATGTTTAGTCCGCAGTCGATCTAATTCAGTACTGGATGATAGTGACATTGCGACTCGTACATGCGCGATTCGGACTTACCGGATGCGGTGAATATTGACCGGCGGCTGATATGATACTTGCGAGCATACTGCATCCAGATCGGTCAAGGATGCTCTTGACTTTGTTCTGTCTTGAGCATTCACGAATCTGATCGTCTTAGATATGTTTTACGCTTTGAGTTTGGACCGATAGTATGAGCGACACATAACATAACCAGATACAAACAAAGAGAACAAGAGCGACGACTGATCGCTGCATACAGCTCGGCCAAACACTCGCTTGAAGACTTTCATCGTTGTCTCTATGGGCTACGCAGCCGGCTGACCTGATCCTCGCTCAGCTCGCAAAGCTCACAAATCTGCTCCAGCCCATAACCCGCCGCCAGCATTCTTCCGGCGGTCTCCGTCCGTTCCTCCTGACGACCTTCCTGACGGTAAGTTTCTGCCAGCTCCATTGTCTCAATACGCCCTTCCTGGCGATAGACTTCCGCCAGCTCCATTGCAGCATCCACCATTTTGCTTTGCCCCGTCTGCTTGATTTCAATCGACTGCCAGTCCTCCATTGTAAGCCCCCAGCCATAAGAATTCAAATACTTCGTCGTTTGCAGCAGCACGCCCTGGCGCGACACCCCCTCATCAATGCGCAGCACTTTCGCCATGATCTTATCCAGTGCCGGCTCGGGCCGGCCGCCAGCGCACCGGCACCTCCTGCAGATTCACCACCCGAATCCTCACGCTTGACACATACGCGCCGAACACCGTCCAGAACCGCTCGCCAGGATCAGCCAGCCAATCACGAAACTCCATTGCCGCACCACCCGGCCAGGGCGGCCCGGCATTGATCAGCACCATCACAACCGGCTCGTTGCCTTGCAGGTACAGGCCGGTCTCATAGCGCCGCAGCTGTGCCATGAGCTCATCTTGCCGAATGCGATCCTTGGCCTCAAGCAAGACGCGAAACCGCGCACAGCGGCCGCTCGCCCCCAGCAGCGGCACCCGGATGACCGCATCGGCATCCTGCAAAGCTTGATTCGGGGCGCTGGAGCGCGTTGGGGCCAGCTCTGCACGCGGCAGATCAACAATCCCGATCATGGAGTCGGTCAGCATGTCCTGCAAAGCCTCAGACGGACCCGCGGCGGCGCCGATCATCTGATTGAACAGCCAGTTGTGGTTCACACGGGGTTCCTTCAGCGCCCGGTCCCGTACCCGATCGGCTGCCTTTCCCCATCGCTTCTTCGTCATTCAGGTCCCTCTGATTTTTATCATGATTTCATCAATATCGATAGTAAGTCAACGCTGTCAGTGGAGAATCCAAACGCATCCGCATATCCCAAGATGCAGTATTCCGGATATCTGCAACAGTGTGGCTGATATACTAAGACTCAGCTGAGACTTTTTCTAAGACGCGCCGTCTTTGCAGATCGTGTCAGTTACCTTACCCCTCATTTTTTCAATCAGGATTTATCAATATGAGTATATCAGTAGGCGATCAAATTCCATCGGCAGATCTGTATCACATGACCGAAAAGGGGCCTGAAAAGATTTCGACAACTGACCTTTTCGCAGGAAAAAAAGTGGTTCTGTTTGCCGTTCCAGGTGCATTTACGCCGACATGCTCGGTCTCTCACCTGCCAAGCTATGTGGTCAATGCGGACAAAATCAAATCAAAAGGCGTTGACACAATCGCCTGTGTTTCTGTCAATGATGTGTTTGTCATGGATGCATGGGGCGATTCTCAAAACGCCGGTGAAATTCTAATGCTGGCGGACGGCAGCGGAATATTCACGCAGGCGATGGGGATTGAGCTTGATCTGACCGACCGCGGACTGGGAGTTCGCTCGGACCGTTATGCCATGATCGTGGAAGATGGCAAAGTCACAACCTTGAATCGTGAAGCGCCAGGAAAATATGAGGTCAGCGACGCTGAGACAATTCTGAACGAGCTGTGACCTCAAGTCGTTGATGCACTGTCTGGTATCGGCCGGCAATAATCAATCCGGCCGATACGGCTTGCGGCAGGCTAACGCCGTCCTCCAATGTGCTGTATGACCAGGGCCGCCAGATCAGAACCGATTTTCATGCAATCGGGAACCGGCAGATTTTTTGACAATCCATGCAGAAAGCCGGCTGCATACGCATCCCCTGCCCCGGTTGTGTCCCTGACTCGAGAGGCTTTAGCGGCCTCACAGACATACTTTTGATCATCCCTTGTGGCTTCTGATCCTTGGGCGCCGCGGGTAATGACTGCAATCGAAACTTTCGTGCGAATCAGGCTTATTGCCTCCTCTAAGGTCGCTGACTGGTACAGCTGCAAAGCCTCGTGTTCGTTGCAGATCAGTATATCGACATAACTCTCAACATACGCTTGCAAAAATCGTCGATGCCGCTCCACCAGCAGCGGATCCGATAAAGTCAGCGCAATCCGGGTCTCATTTGCAGTCGCAATTGAAGTCTGCGCCTCAATCAATTGTATGGCATCACTTGAATCCCACAAATACCCTTCCACCAGCAGACAGTGTGCGCTTGCAATCGACTGGACATCAACATCACGGACAGACAGATCTGTCGCAGCGCCTAGATGGGTACACATGGTGCGCTGTGCATCTTTCGAGACAAAGACGTAACATTGACCGGAAGGTTTCGACGATTGCGTCACAGTGGTTGCAAACCGCACACCCGCATCCGTCATATCGCGCCCGAATCGCTCGCCGGCTTTATCGTCGGCAATTTTGCCGATAAACTCACAGCGGCTGCCAAGAGACGCCATCTGCACGATCGTATTGGCAACGGAGCCGCCTGATTGAATCGTGTCAGGCTTTATCTCGGCACAAATACGTTGCAATTGAGTGTGATCAATCAGTTGCATCGTGCCTTTGGTCAAATCCATGGACTCCAGCTGCTGATCGCCAACATAAGCCAGATTGTCAACCAGTGCAACACCGACACCGACAACATCAACTGTTTTCATGCCAGGCTATGCCTGTTTTTGCCAAAACCGCATGCAGCAAGACATTCGCGCCAGCCTCGGCAAATGCCTTCGAAGTATTTTCTCTCTCGTTATGGCTGACACCGCCGTCACAGGGGATAAATATCATGGAAGTGGGAGTGACCTTTGAGATGTGTACCGAGTCATGTCCGGCGCCGCTGAACATTTCGCGAAAGTCATAACGACCCGCTTGCGCACTGGAGCGAACCGCGTCGATACAGCCACGATCAAATTCAACGGGCGGCGAGCGCCATATTCTCTTGATTTGCGCCTCTACATTCGCAGATGCATTGAACTGCTCTACAGTCTTCACTACAGCTTGATCATAGCGGTCGAACTCGGTCAGAACAGGATGTCGAATGTCAACGGTAAACTCGACGCGTGACGGAACCGTATTGCGAGAGCCTGGGTAAGTGCGAAATTCACCGATCGTGATTCGTGCATCATCACCAAAGTCCTCAGCGAGCTGATACAAACCCGGCAACAGCTCACTGGCGCCGCGCAGCGCATCGCGGCGTGTCTTCATGGGCGTGGGTCCTGCATGTGCTTCATCGCCTTCGATAACTGCATCATACCAGACCGAGCCCTGAACTCCAGTGACGATACCGATGGGCATGTTATGATCTTCAAGTATCGGGCCTTGCTCGATGTGAGTTTCAAAAAAAGCGGAGAACCCATGATCCGCCGGCAGCGAATCGCCCAGATATCCGATACGCTTGAGTTCGCTGCCGATTGTCGACCCGTCATGCGCTTGCCGACTGTGTCCATATTCCAGATCGAAAGTGCCTGCATATACCGCCGAACCGATCATCGCGGGCGGAAAGCGGGCACCCTCCTCATTGGTCCATACAACCAGCTCGACCGGCAGCTGTGTCTGGAGCTTGGCATCGTGCAAAGTTCGAAGCACCTCGAGTCCGGCGAGTACGCCATAGGCGCCATCAAACTTGCCGCCCGTGGGCTGCGAATCCAAGTGACTGCCAGTGCCAACTGCCTTTGCATCACGGATCTGTCCTGCGCGACGAAAAAACATGTTGCCCATTGGATCAATATAACGCTCACAGCCCAACTGCTCGCACCATTCTGACAGCAGTTCACGACTTTCCCGATCAAGGTCAGTCAATGCCAGCCGACATACGCCGCCATTGTCAGTTGCGCCGATCTGCGCCATGCGCATCAGCGAGTTCCAGAGTCGATCACCGTCAACTGACAGGTTTGCTAAAAGATTCATCTCATTGCACCCGTCGCTCATTTGTTTTCTTCGGTGAATTCGGCGTAGTGCTTGCCGAAAAGCTGGCGGTGCCGCACAATGTTCATGGTAATCGTAATCAGCCCCAGTGAAATCAGAACACCGCTGATCGGTTCAGTAAAAAACGCGAAGACGTTGTAGTCAAGCAACACCATTGACCGAGAAAATGTGTCCTCTCCAATCTGACCGAGAATCACACCCATCACCAAGGCAGGTATGGAGTAGTCGCCCTTGCGCATCAAGAATCCCAGCACACCGGCGGCAAACATAGTGTAGACATCCACAATATTGCCACGCAGCGCGAACGCGCCGATGGTCGCAAATATCAATATCGTCGGCGCCAGGATCGGGAATGGAATTCGCAGCAGATTGACAATGCCTTTAGCCTCGACAACACCGACCGCCAAAATCGCAACTGACGCCCAAAACATCGATGCAAAAAGCACCCATACAAGATCATGCGCCTCAATCATGATCAAAGGACCGACATCCATATCATGCAAATTGAAAACACTGATCATCATGGCAGTCAGCGCACCGCCGGGCAAGCCGAGCGCAAGCAGGGGAATCATCGCTGCACCCGTAGCTGCATTGTTAGCAGTTTCCGGGGCGACCACGCCCTCGGGGTTGCCCTTGCCAAACTTTTCAGGTGTTTTCGACCAGCGCACAGCTTCGTTGTATGACATAAACGCTGCCAGTGTGGCGCCGATGCCTGGGAGCACACCACAGAAAAATCCGATTATGGCAGAGCGTGCGACAACCAATTTCATTTTCCAGAATTCGAAAAATGTCGGGTAAGCCACCGAAATCTTTGGCCTGTCGTACTCGCCGCGCGCCAGTTTCAGTCCTTGGGTGAAAACTTCAGCGACTGCAAAAAATCCAAGAATCAGCGGCACGAAGTGAAAACCGCCATGCAGATACAGCGTGCCGAAATTAAATCGAGGAATGCCGCCGACAGGATCGCTGCCGATTGCGCCGATCAGCAGTCCGGCCAGCAGTGACAGCCAGCCTTTCGCGATGGATTGGGTACCGATGCCTGCGACAACCGCCAATCCGAAAAAGATGAGAGCGAATATTTCAACGGGACCAAAGTTGCGAATCGCAAAATCTGCGACTGGACCGGTAAACGCCATCATCGCGATGGCAGCGCAAGTACCGCCGAATGCGGAGCAAGTTACGGCATACCCGATTGCCTTGCCTGACTGACCTTTGCGTGTCATCGCGTAGCCGTCAAAAGCGGTCGGCGCGTTCTCCACGGATCCTGGAATATTGAACAGGATGGCTGTGATCGCACCGCCATACACGCCCGCCACATAGAGCACTCCGTACAGCATGATGGCGTGCGTTGACGACATCCAAGCCGTGAATGGCAACAGGACTGCGGCTAAAGTCAGCAGACTTAGACCTGGAACAGCGCCAAAAACCAGTCCGCCAATCAACGCGGAGATGAAAATGACAATGCCAATTGGATCGGTAAACAGCTGCTGCGTACCGACGATGAACTCTCCCATTACGTCAACAATCCCAGGATATGGCCGTTGATGGTATTGAATATGCCGGCGCCCGGCGGCAGGTAAGTAAAGATTGCGACCACGAATACCAGCACTAGCGCAGTGTAAATGCACACCGTCATAATCAGCAGGGTTCGCAGCCGCCTGACACCCATCAGCCACATGTAGCCAAACAGAAAGAACGGCGTGATGAGTAAAAATCCCATCTTGTGAATCAGGTAGGTATAGAGGACGGGCACAGAAAAAAGCAGCACAATCCGAACCTGCGCTGAGCGATCCAAGGCAGCAAGGTCATCACTCAAGGATGCTTTCATCTGTGCTGCAGCAGGCATTGAAGATGAACGCCAGCTGCTGACAAAGAGCCAGCCGGCGAACAGCAGCATGCCGATCAAAACCATCCTCGGCCAGTGCGCTGGCCCCCATTCGTATACCGGGAGCGGATCGTCGAACTGAAGAGTGTAAATCAGCGCACCGATTGTCAGAATCAGCCAAGTGAACGATTCAGCGAGGGAGCGCCAAGGGCGGCGGCTCGCGGCAGGCATATTCACTCCTTGAAAATCAGTTCGTATCAGAGGTCGCCGATGATCAAATTGGATCACCGGCAACTCTCTTGCCTGTGTGGGACGACTTACAGACCGTCGCGAACTTCAAGACCTAATTCTTTCGAAGCATTGGCGTAGACGCCCAGCGATTCTTCAAGAATCTTTATCGTGTCTTCACGACTGCGGAATGAGTCGACAATGTCGAGGCTTTTGCGCACGACAAACTCCTGATGCTCCTCTGATCGATAGGCTTCTGCGAAGACTTCAGCCAGATATTCAACAATTTCCGGCGGTGCGCCTTTCTTGATGAACATGCCTCTGAAGCGCAGCAGCGGATCCCAATCCAAACCATAGTCTTGGCCGAGTGCCGGTGTATCGGGAAAGTTTTCAAACCGAGTGGGCCAAAGCGCCAGTATCGGCTTGATTGATCCGCTTTCAACGAACTTCGATACATCGCCCGGCTGTTCCATCAGCAGGTCCAGCTGCCCGCCGACGACAGCGCCGTAACGCTCGCCTGCTTTGCCTGTCAGTACTTGCCTTGACTTGAATCCGAAATGATTCTCAACCACCGCCATGCTGATCAGCTCAAGCGGAATATTGATATTTGATACGGTCAGATTGCCTTCTTCCTGCTGCGCATAGGCGACGAGCTTGTCCCAATCGGGTACGCCATCAGTCTGAAACCGCTCATCTTCTGCGTTGATGAAGAGCATCGTCGGTGCGACATTCATAATCACCAGCGGCTCCAAGTCGGTCACCGGATTCAAATCGATACGGCCTTCGACATAGCGGGATGCGACAGTATCGATATGCTGCAGCAGCGTATAGCCGTCCGCTGGCGCTTGCAGGAATTCCGGCAAGCAGTTCAGTCCGCCACCTCCGACAATGTTGATTTTATTAATCTTTGCATTCATAATTTTAGCAGCAGGCCCGGCAATGGCATCCACTGCCTGATCTGATCCGCCACCTTTGCCGTAGCAGCAAATGACGGTGATAGGACGGTTCGGATAGCCGTCGGGCCCAGCCGCACTGACCGGCAGTGACGCCAGTGTCCCAATACCGGCAACCGCTAAGCTGCAGATCGAAGTCAAAACTTTCCTTAAATTAGATTTCATATTAGCATTACTCCATAAGTTTGAGTCGAATCCTAGCCTGCCGCCAATGGCCGGCAAGGTATCCCAATTGCGATTTATAACCGAAATTTAATTTCGAATTCATAAATTCAGTTCTTTCTTTCAAATCAATGATGACATCACGTGCGCAAACTGGAAGGACTTCGATACATCTTTACTGCACACTTCGATCCCGCGAACTTCTCACAAAGTCGAGTTTTGCACCGTTACGCGAGCGACTCAGCATGGCGGTCAACGGACAGCGCCTGTGCGCTGATTTTCGATCCCGCTGACGAGCAGACGCAAGCGATTATCTGAGCGATATCGTCAAGTTCGACAAAACATCGCAGCGATGCCTGATGGAAAATCTGCGCACACTGCTGCCTCAGCCGTGCCGTGTGTCCGCGCCTCGCTGGCGATCACGCGATCCATTCGCGGCTCGCTGGCTGCGGCCCCGACAAAGTGCTTTGACTCGAATTCCATAGTCGCCGGTCTCCATTGCGAGTGACTTGGTGAGGCGATCATACCGCATTTCGCGAATGCGTAGGGCGACCGCAACGGATAGCCATGCGCTTCAGCGGTCGACAATAAATTCACAATTGAGCCGCTGTTGCGCTTTCTCATCACCGGCGATGCGTGTCGGCAGCACAAAAATGTGCTGATCAGATTGACCCGCAGTGTCTCACTCCAATCCAGCAGCGGCAGATCTTTTAGATTGCCGTTCGATCCTGCAGCCCCAGCATTGCTGACTCATATGTCAAGCACACCATGGGTTTCATCCAACACGCGTTCAAACAGTAAAGCGACCTCCGCTACGATGCCACGAATTGAACTCTTCGGCACCGCTGCTGTTTTGATTCTCTCCCGATCGATTTCTCAAATCCAAACTTGCGCACCGCGTTCAGACTGCAACTTTGCAGTCGCCCAGTCGATGCCAGCCGCAGCGCTCATGACCAGTGCATATCGACCCGCAAGATTCATCCGTCTGGCTCTTGCATTGGGGGGCACTAGAGATCCAGAATCAGCTGCGTTTCTCCTTTCGCGGCGCGCGATACACAAATCATCATCTGATTTTGTCTCCGCTTCTCCGGTTCGCTGAGTACCGCGTCGCGATGATCGACCTGACCATGCAGCACAGCCGTCCGGCATGCACCGCACAAGCCTTCGGCGCACGCAAAGTCGGGCACCACGTCCGATGCGCGCAAGGCATCTAAAATGCTCTGATTGGCGGATACCTGAATCGTTTGCTGACGCCGCGCCAGCAGCACCCGGAATTCATTATTTTCCAAATTTTGTTGTGCCGCACCATGAAAGACTTCGCAATGCTTTGCTGCGTCTGGCCAGTGTGAACACTGCGCAAGTGCCGCATCCATCAAACCCGATGGTCCGCAGACGTAAAGGTGGGTTCCATCGCGACAATCGCGAACAACAGGTGTAAAATCAAGCCAGCGGTCCGGTTCGCCATCATCAAAATGCAACCGCAGGCGATCACCGCAAACGGCTTGCAGGGGCTCAAGAAACGGTGCGCTTTGTTTTGATCTGGCGCAATAATGCACACTGAATTCAGCATTGATTTGCCGCAGTCGATAACACATCGACAAAATGGGCGCCACGCCGATTCCGCCCGCAATCAGGAGATAAGATGCGGCGGATTCATTCAGCTCAAAGTTATTGCTCGGGTAACTGGCTTGCACGACATCGCCGACTCGCAGTGTTTCATGCAGCCATTGAGAGCCGCCGCGACCGTCCTGCTCGTGCAGTACACCGATAACATAACGATGGGTTTCCTGACTGCTGTTTGCCAGTGAATAGGAGCGGCGCACGAGCGGTTCGCCAATTTGCAGATCGACATGCGAGCCGGCGGTGAATTCTGGCAAAGAACCGCCTTTCGCATCGACAAACTCGATCCGCAGCGTAGCGGCGGTCATCCGCGCAATCGCAGCCACCTTCAACTGCAGCCGCAGAAAGCCGGCGGCACTGGGATATTTCTGTCCGTCTTTGAGCAGTAGGCGCTCAACATGCTGATCTTCAATGATGTCGCGCTGCAGTATCTCATCAATGTCGCTGGCTGACGCATAGTGATACCAGTGGCCCTGCGGATAGATAACCATTGTCGGACCCAGCTCGCAGCGCTCCAGACAACCTGCATTATTCACCCGAATGTCATGCAGCCCGAGTTCTCGCGCTCGCTTTTTCATGTAGGTGCGCAATTTTGCCGAACCGCGCGCCGCGCAGCAGCTGCGCGGATGACTGGCGGGACGCTCGTTCACACAGCAGAAGATGTGCTTGCGGTAGTGCAACAGGACTTTCCTTATCCGAATGCCGGCAAACAGCGCTGGTATTGATTGGGACAGTCAAAATCAACATGCAGAGCGCGCGCTGCATGCCATGGCCATCGCGGGTTGTAGAGCATCGCACGCGCCAGCGCGACCACATCAGCGCTGCCGCTTTGGACAATATGCTCAGCCTGCAGCGGTTCGGTAATCAATCCAACTGCGACCACCGGAATGTCTGCGCGCGATCGAATTTCAGCGGCTAGCGGCACCTGATACGCGGGGGCTGCAACAACATCCTGATGCTGAACCAGGCCGCCGCTTGAAACATCAATCCAATCGCAACCGAGACGCTTCAGTTCTTTGGACAAGCACACTGAAGCATCGACATTCCAGCCACCCGCGGCCCAATCAGTGGCCGAGATGCGCACCCCGATCGGCTTGGCAGCCGGCCACACATCTCTGACGGCCGCAAAAATATCAAGCACCAGCCGCATGCGATTTTTTTGCGAGCCGCCGAACGCATCGTCTCTTCGATTCGAAAGCGGCGAGAGGAACTGGTGCAGCAGATATCCATGCGCAGCATGCAGTTCGATGGCAGCGAAGCCGGCTCGATGGGCGCGCACGGCAGAGTCAGCAAAGGCATCAATAAGTTTGAGCACTTCACTGTACGTCAGCTCGCGGGGGACAGGCGCTGCATCGTGCTGTGCAAGTGGCGATGGCGCGACCGGCTGCCAGCCGCCGTCCTGCGGTGCGATATAGTCCCGCCCCATCCAGGGCGGCCGCGTGGATGCCTTGCGGCCCGCATGCGCCAGCTGCACCCCGATCGGAACATTGCCATAACGCTGACAAAAGTCAACGACCTTGGAGACTGCGCGCTCATTTTCATGATTGTACAACCCAACGCAATGAGGCGATATCCGGCCGGCAGCCTCGACGTTGGTCATTTCCATCATCAGCAAGCCGGCGCCGCTGATCGAGAGTTGACCAAGATGCATCAGATGCCAGTCCGACACACTGCCGTCATTCGCGGAATACTGGCACATCGGCGAGATCATGATGCGATTTTTCATTTCGAGGCTGCGAAATGAAATCGGCGAAAAAAGAGCAGACTTGGGTGAATCCATAACGGCTCCATGCATAGGAGGTGCAATACTTTGCAGTATTTTAGTGACTCAACATGATTGCCGTCACGAGAATTTCATATGACAGCCCCGGATTGCATCGGCGCCGCTGAACGCGACATTGGACAACACTGCATCTCGCGGAATTTGACGAAATCCTCAGTCTGGGGCGATCGAATGCAAGATAATCGGCCGCAACGCTGATCAAGCGCTAAGATGGTGCTTCAGGCGAACCAAATCGTACAACCGAATCAGTTAGAAAGATAGAAATACAAGTCGCGACGCCACTCAAGCCTCATTGATGAATGCCAAAAAGTTTTCAGATCAAGATGCGTTGCTTGCATTTTTGCAACTGGCCAATATCATGGCTGATGATGCACGCACAATCGCATTGCAATATTTTCGCAATTCCGCAATAAACTGGAGCAAATCTGATTCCACACCGGTCACTGAAGCGGATCTGCGAATCGAACAGCGCATTCGAGAGATTGCGGCTGAGCACTATCCCGAACACGGATTTATCGGGGAAGAGAACGGCACCACAAATGCGAATTCGAAGCTCCGCTGGTGTGTCGACCCAATTGATGGCACCAAGTCTTTCTTGTATGGTGTGCCCACTTTCGGCACGCTGATCGCATTGACCTATGATGCAGTGCCAATCGTTGGGGTGATTGAGCATCCTGCGATGCGAGAGCGCTGGTGCGCCGTACAGGGCGGCGCAACCGCATCGCAAGGCAAGCCGTGCCGGAGCAGTCGGCGGAAAGAGGTGAATGAAGCCGTCGTCTACGCAACCTCCATCGATATGTTCAACGCCGAGGAGCGGCGCCAATTCGACGCTGTTACCGAGCAAGCCAAGCGGCGCCAATTCGGAGTCGACTGCTACGCCTACAGCCTGTTAAGCTCCGGATTTATTGACATCGTGATGGAAGCGGACATGAAACCATATGACCTGATGGCTCTGGTTCCTGTGATTGAAGGTGCCGGCGGCGTAGTCTCCAGCTGGCGCGGCGAGCCGCTGACGCTCGGCTCCGCGTCGCAAATCCTCGCGACCGCAAACGAGCAACTGCACCATCAGTGCTTGGACATTATCGCCGCGAGAGGGTCTTGAGTCTCACTCGTCACCCGGCACCCCGAACGACGGCGCTTGCGCTGGAGCGACCGCACGCGTAATGTAATCATCAGCCTGCGGCTGATAGACTTTCCATAGCTTGAGCAGCTGATCGAGCGGGGCATCATCCCAGTCAATACGCAGATCCACCTCGGGCCAGGCCCAATCTTTCGCCACCGTAACGGCAGCCGAGCGCAATGGACCGACTTCCCCGCCGGCTGCCAGTCCGGCTTGCAATGCTCCGATCAACGCCTCGGCGAGATGCAAATTGCGACTGCGGCAAGCATAGGCATCTACAACTGCATCCACAACAGATTCTTCGGCGAGCAGATTGCCGGCTGCGATGCAGTCCTCGCCCTCGAGGACTGCGTTGACACCCAGTATATGCTGACCGGTAAAGTAGGCTTTGCTGCCGTCGAAAGCGATCGCCGTCAATTGCCGGTACTCGATATCAGCACTTGACTGGACAACCTGATCTAACGCGACTTTCGCAGCCAAACCAGTCTCAATCAGATCTAGCACTTCAGATCCGAGTGCCGGGTCAGTAATATTTTGAGTCGCGACTGCACCGATTCGGGCACGCGTCCATGGACAGCGACTGCCCACTGCAATACTGGACGTAGTCACTGCTACGCCAACGCGATTTGTTGCCGGGTCTCTCGCGACGATCGAAAAAGTCAATCAAAACTCCTCAAACCAATAAAACATATCTTTCGGTTGTGCCAGAACGAAAACAATTCGGTCCATGCGAACATTCGGGCATGAACGGCAAGCGATAATGGATGGCAGCTGATTTACGCATGCGATCAAGGGGTAATATTGCCAGTATCACGGAGGATTGGCACGACTGGAATCTCACGTCGTTCTATTGTAACGCGAAAAGCATTGCCGTCCCGATCATCTGTAAATTCGATGTGCGGGTAGGCTTCAAGCGCTCGCCGGATGCCACTTCCGAGTCCGCGATACGGCAAAAGTTTCGGCGCAAATGAAGCCAAAATTGGATTTCTGATATTCGAATTGCCCATTTTGATATTCTCCACGGTCAGATTATTGGGCAGACTGCCGGGGCTTATAATTTCGACACGATCGGCAAATACCAGCACTCTCACCGGTGCTGAAACAAAGTAATCACGGTGAATCAGTGCGTTTGCAATCATCTCTTGAAAGACGATTCTCGGAATTTCTGGTTCACCAATGGAGTTTACATTCTGATTATTTTGAATATGCCGAATATTCGCCAGCGCGAATATCAACGCTTCTTGAAACATTTCGGAAAGCTTGCCATTTATTTCTCGACTGTCGATGTAGTGCGTGTCGGCAATATCGACTCCGGGAAACGAAACTGCCTTCAAATTGAAAACTGGAAGATGAACCTGCGGCCGGGCGGTAAATAACAATGTGCCGGCCCTATTCAATCTTCCCGCTCTCGCCAAATTCATATTTTCAAGCAATTCAGCGAGTGAAGCCATTTGATCTTCGCAGCTTTCGCCGAACTCTTTCTCAAAGAAACCGCCAAAGAACTTTTCGTCAATGTTTGCCTCTGATGTACCGTCAACAGGCAGACTGTCCGCATGCACCAGAGCTGCAGACTGAAACATTCGCAGCAGCTCTTCGCGCGCCGTCACTTTGCGTTTATCCGCGCCACTCTTGACATATACATGCAGACTCTTGTCCATATAAGGCTTGCTGATCCCTTCCGCGACCGAAACGACGATCACAAGACCATCTGGCAAAGAAACATTGGCTGTCAGCGGCGAAATCGATGGTCGAACGTGATCTGTTGCTGCATTGGACACAAGCTGATTCAAGCGTCCTATATCTGAACGGGAAAGTCCTGCGATTTCGCCTGCGTCAGTCACTCCAATGAAGATGGAGCCGCCTTGAGAGTTGCTCAAAGCGACCATTTCTTGCGCAAGGCTTTCTGGATGGACGATATCCGCCTTGAATTGATGCTTCGAATCTTCTCCGGTCGCAATGATGCTCAATAGTTCTTGTGTTTCCATATCAATGCGGTTATTGCTGCACAAAGGGGGCGCTGAAACTTTGAATGGACTTGCGTTTAGAAATCAATCTATGGGTTTACTCTGTATCGCGGCCCATGTCATAGAACTCTTCGTTCGGCCGCATCTGGAAGGCACTGGCCAGTCGATTGCTCATGCCGTAAAAAGCGACGATTGCCACGATGTCCCAAACATCCTCCTCACTGAATCCTGCCTGCATCACACAGCGGTAGTCTTCCTCACTGATCGCACCTGAATGGCTGCAGACTTTGATTGCAAAATCCAGCATTGCCCGTTGCCGGAGTGTAATATCCGCCTTGCGATAGTTGACGGCGACTTGATCAGCAATAAGCGGATTTTTACTCTGCACCCTGAGCGCTGCGCCATGTGAGACAACGCAATACAGGCAGTGATTCTCACTGGAAGTTGCCACCACAATCATTTCCTTATCTGCTTTGCTCAGGCCGCTTTGTTTCTCCATCAAAGCATCGCGATAGTCAAAAAACAGCCGGCACTCAGCGGGACGATGTGCCAATGCCAGAATCACATTGGGCACAAAGCCGAATTTGCTCTGATAATCCCGAATTCGCTGCTGAATATCTTCCGGGAGAGTCTCAAGCTCAGGGATTTTGAATCGGCTGGGCGGATTCTTGGTCATGGTCATATTCCTCCTCACTTTGGTCAATGCATCTATCAATCAGTCGATCAAATTACTGTATATCCTGCCGATTCTTAAGGAACTGGCAGCGGTTACGGCGAAAAAATACGGCAAATTCAAATCAAAAAAAATAAAACAGATATCTTGACTGTTCAAAACTGATATATCGACTTGTAGATTCTCAATATTCGCCGTATAGCTTGCTTGACTTTAATCTTCGAGTCCTATACAAGGTGAATCTGGCAAGAAAGTGCGGCATATCTTTCTATTGCAATTGAGCACAGATAAATTACTTGCATCTTTTGGTCATAGATCATATTTAAGGAAGTGCTTCAATGACTCAATGCAGTGCGAATTTTACCAAATGCGACCACACAACTGCGCATATCAGCAGATGAGATTGACTACAATCAAAGCGTTCACAATGAATTAACCAATCGACATCGGAAAACCATCGCATGAAAGCGTCTGACCTTTTTGTCAAGTGCCTGGAAGAAGAAGGCATCGAATATATCTTCGGCGTGCCTGGAGAGGAGAACGCCCACTTCATGATCTCGCTCGAACAGTCCAAGAAAATTAAGTTTATTCTCTGTCGGCACGAGCAGGGGGCAGCTTTCATGGCGGAAGTTTATGGTCGTCTTACAGGACGGGTGGCTGGCTGTCTCGGCACCCTTGGACCGGGTGCCACCAACCTCATCACAGGTGTCGCTGACGGAAATATGGACCGCGCACCCATGCTGGTGCTGACCGGACAGGGCGCGTCAACCAGGCTGCACAAAGAATCCCACCAGATCATGGATGTTGTCGCCATGTACCGCCCCGTTACAAAGTGGGCACAGCAAATTCACCATCCCGATAATGTTCCCGAGGTTATTCGCAAAGCCGTCCGAACTGCGCAAGTCGAAAAGCCGGGGGCGACCCTCGTCGAGCTGCCCGAAGATATTGCGCATATGGAGGCAGTCACCAAGCCTTTAGCACCGCAGCGACTGCGACGCGCGGTTCCCGACGACAAGATCGTCGACCGGGCGTTCGAACTGCTGATGAATGCTAAACGGCCCATCATTCTCGCTGGCAACGGCTGTATCCGAAGGCGCGCGTCCCAGCAGCTTCGAGCATTGTGTGAAAAAACCGGTATTGGGGTAGTCAGTACATTCATGGCCA
Organism: Arenicellales bacterium; assembly: GCA_965200545.1. Lineage (GTDB taxonomy): Bacteria > Pseudomonadota > Gammaproteobacteria > Arenicellales > JAJDZL01 > JAJDZL01. The sequence goes on from CBDAUJ010000007.1 coordinate 118,413, forward strand.
AAGGCTGCGTTGACATGGATTCAGATTACTGTCTGTACACGATTGGCCTCGGTTCGAAAGATTTAGTGGCATGCGCACTGGACGCTTCCGACCTGATCATCACGCTTGGCTATGATATGGTCGAATATCATCCCCATCTTTGGAACCCAAATCAGGATAAGAACATCCTGCATATCGATTTTCTTCCAGCAGAAATCGATCAGTGCTACAAGCCGCAGCTTGAAGTGGTCGGTGACCTGGCGCACACTCTTTGGATGCTCAATTCAAGGATTGATGCCAATGACCGACCGCTGTCATTCAACCTGTCGCAGCAAGCGGCAACTCGCAGAGACATGGCGGCGGATTTTGCAATGCATGCAGAAGACAGCACATCCGGAAGCATACGGCCCCAGAAAGCATTATGGGATGCACGTGCCGTCATGGGTCCATCCGACATTCTGCTCTCAGATGTCGGCGCCCATAAAATGTGGATTGCCAGACACTATCACTGTCATGAACCAAACACCTGTCTGATCCCGAATGGATTCTGCTCGATGGGATTTGCGCTTCCCGGCGCCATCGCTGCAAGTCTGCTGTACCCGGAGCGCAAAATACTCGCGATCTGCGGCGACGCAGGTTTCATGATGAACGTGCAGGAAATGGAAACGGCTACCCGACTCAATGTCAATTCTGTCGTTATGGTCTGGGAAGATAACGCCTATGGGCTGATTGCATGGAAACAGCACAATCAGTTCGGGCGCCATACAGATTTGAGCTTTGGCAATCCTGACTGGCTGAAACTCGCTGAATCTTTTGGCTGGAACGGGTACCGAGTTGAACATTCGCAAGATCTGCAGACGGTACTGAGGACCGCTTTCGAAGAGTCGGGGCCTAGTCTTGTCGTTGTGCCGATCGACTACAGCGAAAATGCGAAATTAACTCAACGTTTAGGTGACATCGTTTGTCCACTCTAGCAAATCGCGAATTTGCCCAAAAGATTCTGTATGGCGGAAAATAACTCTGCCGGATGTGTCCGAAAGTTTCTCATGACAATCCGCTTGATTGCAGCGGCCGCCTGGAGCTGCGGGAAGCCGGCTCAACCGATTTGTCGAGCAGCAAAAAGAGTCATTGATCTGCGGTTGCCCGCTCAGGAACGGAATTCTTTCTTTGGATGTCTTCGCCGGCAGTGCGCATCATGCTGAAAGCCTCTTGCGAACAGGTGTCAGTGGCCGGGACCTTCCAGAATGTTGGATGCAAGCGGACATGACAGGGATGATTCTAGGTCTCAACAAGGACGTTCCTGCCCGTGACACTAATCAATAATCAAGTCACGGCAAGCTTTCACAACCGCTCAATGCACTGGCTCGTGACAGACTGACGAACCGATCTCAGTGAGCGGCACAACGCTCTGGCAGTGACTCTTAATGCCGCAGTTGACGGCATTTTCACACAGTTTTTTCATCCGTCTTTCCTCTATGCCCAAGGTACCGTCATGCCAAAGCCAGAAACCTCATCTGCCAGTGACAAGGCAGTTGCCAACATCCATGATGACTTTTTTCGCGATGTCTTCGAGGCGCCCGAGAACCTCGTTGCCCTGCTGCGGGCGGGATGCCCGCAAGCGCTGCTCGATATCATCGAGTGGCCGACCCTGCAGCTCGAGCCCGCGCGCATTGCCGTCGACCGGCTCCAGACCCGCACCGCCGATCTGGTGTACTCAGCAAGACTGCGCGACAGCGGCAGCTCCGCCCGCGTGGCGCTGCTGTTCGAGCACAAGAGCTTCCAGAGCCGCGAGCTGGAGAAGCAGCTGGCCCGCAACCAGTTCCTGTGGTACCTCCAGGACGACTTCAAGTCGCTGATCATCCCCATTGTGGTGCGCCAGAATGCGGCCGACACCCGCGCCTCGATCCGCTTCAGCGACCTGTTCGGCAGCGTGTCGCAGCCGCACCTTGAGATCCTCATGGGCTATGCGCTGGATTTCAGGTGCCTGCTGATCGATATTCATGCGCTCGACCGCACCGGCGCGGCCGAGCGCACCGCGGCGGACATTGCAGTGCGGGCGATGGCGGTGGTCAGAGGCTTTGACCCCGGCCAGTGGCCGGACCTGGTCAGCCGCATCTGGCATGTGGGCCGCAGCAGCCGCGAGCGCATGCTGCAGCTGGTGATCGGTTATATTTGCAGGTACAATAGGGACATTGAGCCAGAAGATGTGCTGAATTTGGAAACGGCGACCGAGGAGGATCGAAAGATGGTGATTTCAGCTGTAGATGCATTTCGCGAGGAGGGCCGCGAGGAGGGCCGCGAGGAGGGCCGTGTGGAGGGCCGCGTGGAGGGTTTGGAGAAAGTTGCGTTAAATTTGCTGCAGGAGGGCATGGAGTCAGAGAGAGTGGCGGCATTGACTGAGCTCAGCCGGGAGCAGGTCGAGTCGCTGCACAGCAAGATGAATGGCGCCGCCGGCCAGCAAGACGGATAGTTTTTCGGAGAGTCCAAATGCACTGTGTGCGATTCGCGCAGGGGTGAAAACACCGTGACCTGCGCGGCCGGCATGAGCATCGTACCGGCTGTCATGCGAGCATAGCCTGAATTTTCATCCAGCTACGAGTTACGGCTTGCGGAAAGGACTGACACACCCAAATGGCGATACGCAATCAATCTCAATGAATCGGCCTTGTCTGCAATTCGATTCGTGAGAACAGATCATAAAAGCAGAACTTTTAGCCATCTGTGCTCGCAGCTGAACTGTTTCGAATGCGGTCATGTCCTGTCCGGCTGTTGATCAGTTTCAGAAAAAACTTGAGACAACTTGCCCGGCAAGAATCAGGCCCAGTACGAGCAGAATCAATTTAATTATTTTTCGAAACAGCGCCAAGTCGATTCTGGCATGTACCGCCTGCCCCAAAATCAAACCGGACGCTGCCACCGCTGCCAGCGGCAGCGTTGCAATCGCTACCCGATAGTCAAAACTGCCAGCAGCTGTGAATACCGCCACCTGCGCAGCTTTCCCAGAGAGAAAACACATATTGAATACCTGTACCATCACCGTTTTTCCCCATCCAGCCTCGAGAGAATAGATCACCAGAATCGGTACCATGGTGTTGGTCGAGCCAGCTGAAAATCCTGCTGTCATGCCGAACCCGAATTTGGACAGTCGCGGATAATGATTGACGATGGAGAGAAATCCGCGATAAGAATGATCAATCGCAAGATACAGGAAAATCAGCAATGCCAGAAGCATTTTGAATGGAGTCGGGTCGCTGACGACGATAAAGTAGGCACCCGCCACTGAACCGAGCAGGCACCACACAGCCAGCGGCCAGAATTTGCCTAAACTTGCGCTCCAGTTGCCGCCTTTCGCGATGCTGATCAAATTCACCGTGATGGTAGGCAAAAGCGTGACCAGTATCGCAAATCTGAGGTCGATCAAAGTTGAGAGAATAGCTGTCGACAGAAGCGGAAATCCCAGACCGATAGACCCATGGACAAAGCCTGCGAACAGCGCAGTTACAACGATTATCGCGAAATGCAGGTAAGTGATTCCTTCAAGCATCGCGCTCAAGTTTACATCACTCAGCGGCGCGGACAGGATTCGCGAAGTTTGAATGTCTTGGACGCTGACCGTGCCATGATGCAGGCGAACGCAAGCAGCAACCGACTTCAGCGGCTGACGGATAGTTGCCGACTATTAAACCTTGAAGCCTGAGCGATTTGATCGTTTGAAACTGAGATAGAGTCAGGATGAAATCCTGCATGGACTTACATGATCAAGCCACCAATGACTGAAAATTTCAATCGTTTTATCGCATCAATTTCGGATAAACCGCTCTTTAATGAAATGCTTGATGGAATCACGCTGAAATCTTTTCAAATTTATGCCAATACTGCCATCGCTTTTCAAGTCTTCGCGAATCAGCGGCCAAACCTCTTTTACGCTTTCTGAACTGAGCTCTAAATCTGAGTAGGTGCAGGTGTCACAGACAACATTACGCTGAAAAATTTTCTTTCCTCGCTCATACATGACCTCTGCATGAATGCTTACACTGCCACCGCCGCCGCCCTCACTGGACCCGCTGCTTCCACTATTTCCTCCACCAGTTCCACTATTTCCTCCACCAGAACCGCCGCCGGAGCTGGACCCGCTGCCAGCATAGCTGTTGGCATCAAAGCCAATTGGCATCGCAAGAAGGATCGCAAAACTACAAACTAAAATCTTGACTGCAAGTGTGTCTGACATTTCTCCTACCCAATTTCACAAGATTATTGAACAATTAATGCAGGGGCAAGTCGCGGCCTTAAGGCGTTTGACTGCCAAAAATGATTGCCCTGCTGTATCAGGAGCGAAAAAACTACCTGACTTTGTAACGCTGTTTGATGTATTTTTTCAGTGAAGTGCGCTGATATCGCTTTAGGTTTTTTCCGATCACTCCATCGCGCTGAAGGTCGGATTGCAAATCGGGCCAAATCGTAGCGACCGCACCTGCTTCAAGACTTAAATCCGAATAGGGACAGGTATCGCACACAACATGCCTGCCAAACAGTTTTTTGCCTCGCTCATACAGCATCTCTTCGTGGATACTTCCTCCGCCGCCTCCGCCCCCTGAACCTCCACCGGAAGCGAATGCGAATGGTGCAGCGAGCAACAGTATCGCCAAGGCGACTGATGAAAAGCGGATAAATGACTTGCATGCGGAATGAATCACTTGAATACTCCTTTTAAAGTTACGCACATAGTGAATAATTTCTCATTGACTTCGCTGACCTTCGCGCAGCATGGTGCGTTTTTTCAAAGCTTGCTGCGAGACAAAAATTATAGTAGCCTCGAAGTCGATATGAATACCTGACCAGCTTCTGATTACATTAGACTATCGCTGCCCTATAAAGTTATCCCATTCGTGAAAACGCATTTTGCCGGAATCCCGGTTCAAAAATTCATCTATTTCCTTGCCGGGCCGCTTATTGCGATTGTCTTGATCCTGGTCGCCGCTGCTTCGAGAATGCCAGCTGGCATTGAGCTGGCACCTTTTCTGACTGGACACTTTCTCTGCGCTGCGATTGTGCTCGCTTATTGGCAGTGGTTGCACCGCAATCAAATTGCAATCACCACAACTATGGTTATCCTCTGGGCCGTCGTCTTCCGGCTGATTGGAATCTGGGGAGAGCCTATTCTAGAAGATGACTACTTCCGGTTCATACTGGATGGCTGCAATTTTGTCTTGAACGGCACGCCCTACGGCATTGTGCCGTCGTCTTTGTTTGCCGACAGCTCAATGCCATTGGAATGTCAAGAAGCGTTGACTTGGATGAACAATCCAGATCTGCCGACCATCTATGCCCCTGCACTTCAGTATCTTTTTGCATTGGCTTACCTGGCAGCGCCGGGAAGCATTGATGTTCTGCAGGCAACAATAGCGAGTTTCGATCTCGCGATTATTGTCCTGTTAAGCAGACTCGCTCCGGCAAAAAACGTGCTTCTCTATGCATGGTGCCCACTCATCTTGAAAGAATTTGCATTTACCGCACACCCCGATGTCATTGGCGTACTGGCTCTGCTCGCAGCGTTTTATGCGCATCGCAACTCATCCAAAGCCGCAGCATCGGCGCTTCTTGGTATCGCCTGCTGTGTCAAGGTATTTGCTGTACTTGCCCTGCCCTTCATTCTCTTGCGCTATGCGCCAAAATACTGGCTCATGACACTGGTGACAATCGGTTTGCTGTATCTGCCGTTTGTCATTCAAGGGGCGACAGATCTGGCAATTCTCGGCCACTTCGCGTCCCATTGGAACTTCAATGCATTTTTCTTCACTGGAGTTGCTTCATGGACCGGTGATGCAATCGCCCGTTACGCATGCGGCGCATTGTTTGCCGGATGGTTTGTGTTCTATTTGAGGAAATTCAGCATGAATGCCGCTGCGACGGACTGGCCGCGCATGGATTGGGTATTCGGGCTGCTGCTGTTTGTTTCACCCGTTATCAATCCCTGGTACCTGGCTTGGATTCTCCCGTTCGCAGTCATTCGTCCAAGTTTCTGGACTTGGACAGCAGCGACTGTCAGCACTCTTGCGTATATCACAGGACTTAACCTATTCGATGACAATCTTCTGCCTTATGAGGTTGCCAAGCCGGCTTGGCTGATCGAGTATGGATGCATTGCCTTGGCTCTGGCGTTCGATTGCGGCCGCTATCGAAAGCAGCAAAAAGCCGGGAAAGGCAATTGAAATATGCTAGCGTCTGAAAAAAAACAGCCGGAATATCCAATAGAACATTTTAGATCCAGCAAGCAGCGAGCCTTTCACCGTCCCTGATATCTTGGATCTGCCAATGCGCCTGCGAGACTGAACTGGCACCTGATCAATGGACCTGCCCTGTAAATGAGCTTTGAGCTGCATCTCAACAGTCCATCCATAATTTGTATCCTGCATATTGAGCTCACGCAGCGTCTGTGCCCGAATGCAGCGCATCGGTCCCAAATCATCGAACTTCACCCGAAACAGCGCCCATATCACCCAGCACACCAGATAAGTACCCAATCTTTGGTGCGCAAATCTTCCTTTTGCCTCGCCTTCGGCATCAAATCGGCAGCCGATTGCAAGCTCGCATTGCCGAGTCGACACCGGCTCAATCACATGAATAGCTTCATGCGGATAGTCACTGAGACCTGCCCCAATGAATACGATGATTTGCGCATCTTCAGCCGCACGGATGCCTGCGAGACAAGCTGCGCCATAGCCGCTTTCACTCTCACGAACGACAACCGCACCCGCAGCCTGCGCCCGCTCGGCCGTTGCATCGGCAGAGTCTTTATCGACTACGATGATTCGGTCCACACATTTTGGCAGACCATGAATGACCTTGGCGATTGAGCGTTCTTCGTTAAAAGCTGGAATAATGACCGCAACATGCTGATGATTATGCATTGTCGGGTTCGTTCAAATCCCAGTTGTACTCATAGTCATCAATCGCATCGCGCGACTCAAGACGCGCATCCAGCTCATTATCCGCATACTCCCGAAGATGCTCGATCACCTGGACCTCATCATTGCCAAAATCACGGCCGTACCAGTCAAATATCGAAGAAACAATCAGCTCTCCATCTTCGAAACGCACACCGCGCGGGTGGTTGATGAATTGCTCCGCTGCTTGATCTAGCAATTGCTCAAGATTGATACGGGTGAACGCGCGCCGCTGCAGATTTGGACAGCCGATCGATGCGCAATTGACCGCATAGTGGATGCGAGGGTCTGCGTAGATCGGCCTGAGTATGTCGTGTTCAATATTGTCAAGCGACAATTCTCTGCCCTCGACCTGAACCAGCGGCTCCTTCCAGGGGCCTCGGGATAGCAGGCTGTACGATATGTTACGAATGCTTGCAATCGGATAATGCTCCAAAACAACCCAGATTGTCAGCGCGTTGTAAAAGTTTACCCAATAGGCGAATTGCTCATCTGCACTGAGATCAATCACCGTGACCGACTGAAGCATCTGAAGATATGCGTCGAGTGCCGCGCGGTCTGCGGCCGTGACTTGAGAATACTTGAAGTAGTTCAGGCCCTGCACTTCAATGAGGTAAGTATCGAGGATGCGATCCCACCCGCTGTGATCAATCTCAACAGTGCTGACCGGGTCGGATTGACTCCAATGCGCAGCCAAATCGTCGCTGCTCTGCACCACAGAACTAGCACTCAGCAGCAGACAAAAAAACAAGACCGATCGAATCGATTTCATGACTTACCTAAATTCATTGCGATGCGGGGCTGATATGTGCCAGTATCAAGAAATTCCGAGCAGACGCGGATGCAGCGTGTCTGTCGCTTGTGAATTGTACACATGTCGATGCAATAGTCGGGTCCTAAAAGTGATAGGCAAAAACAAGGTCGATATGATCATCTTGGCGGGTCGGATACTGCACCAAGTCTTTTGGATCTGTGTTGATAAAACTGGTGGCATTCACTTCCACTGACCAATCGTCGCTGAGGCGCCGGCTGAATTCGAATACGAGTGTCTCTGAGTCATAGTCGAAGTCTTGAATCAGTCCAAAAACAAGCTGCGTCCCCGACACGTCATTCAAATCCAGTCGCAGTGCCGTAAACAAATCATCCTGATTCGGGTTCGTGGCGTGCTCTTCGCGGTCATCTCGATACCATTCGCCGATGAAGTCGACGCTTAATTCAGAGTCAAAAACTTCGTAAAAAGTGTACTCCCCACCCAGCATATAGGCAAGGTAGTCTTCTTTTTCACCCTTGTGATATTTTTCTGAGCGCAAATTGTTCGTGAAATTCTCTCGCCTTATGACCTCGGATTTGAGCAAAAAATCGCCCGCCACAAGACTCAAATCGAGTCCATACTGTCGAATCTGCTCATAAACCTGAGCAAGACGACTGTCCTTGCCCATGCGCCATTGTATTGAGGGCTCACGCGCGGTTCCCTCAAACGCACTGAGCGCGAAGTCGACAGCGCCGACACTGTTACTGTATCGCACCGCGAAATCGACATGATCATCACCTTTTTTGTCCTCGTATTCGACCCGGTCGTTATCGATTGGCGGCTCGGCCCGCAGCCGGCCCGTGACACCCGGATATACGCGGCTGCGATGATTGGGCAAAACGAAGAATTCCGATACACCCCAGTCATTCGCCAAAGTCAACTGAACCATCGATTGTCCCAGATTGATCTTGCCGAAAAAGTCCTCGACAACATCGTCCTGATTAACGATATCCACCAGCGTCGCGAGTTCTCCAACGCCCCAAAGAACGTGGTCAATGCCGATTTTGAACTCCCACTCACCGTTGCCGATGTCGCCATAATTCATAAAATAAGCTTCGCGGATATCTGCATGCCGGCGCTGATCGTCACTGTTGTCGTAACGATAAAAGGGGGCAAATTTGAAAATACCCCCCGCATCGGTCTCGACATAGAATTCAGGCTCAATTACCCAGCCGCTCGCTTGCTTGGCCTGCTTTGGATACTCCCCGGTCTTGACATATCCGCGCGATTCAAATCGCACCTCGCCGTAAAATTCGACGGTCGATTCAGCATGAGACGCGCAGGCCGCGAAGCCGAGCAGCAGTGTCATGAGATAGCGTGCATTTCGAACTGCACTCAGAAACTTTCCGCCAGCATTCAGTTTCTGCGTAATCGGATTTGTCATTTGCACAACGCTTGAACTTTGTTCGACGAATCGCAGAAAGCCTAGCGGCGGCCCGGCGGCCTTTTGCAAAAAGCGCTAATGTTATAGTAATCGAATATGCGCTGTATCTGCAGCCGCACCGGTTCAGCCAATCCCGACAATCGGCAACAGCTCCCGCAAATTCCTGATTTCCGCCTGCGGGATGCCCGGGAGACGATCGAGCGGCTGCTTGAAACGATTGCACCATGCGACCTGATAGCCAAAATTCGCACCGCCTGTGGCATCCCAGCAGTTGGACGATTGAAAGCTGATCTGGGCAGGTTCGACTCCAAACAAATCGCAGGGCATCCGATAAACAGCGCTGGCGGGCTTGTAGATTTTCTTCTCTTCAACCGACAGGCAGGCATCAAGATGCGCGGCAATGCCGGCATAACTGACGACCGACTCCAGCATCGCAGGCGAGCCATTGGACAGGATCGCAGTCTTGATGCCGTGCGCCCGCAATGCTTTGAGCACATCAATGACTTCCTCGTAGCAGTTCAGCCGCAGATAGGCATTCATCAGCTCATCACGAAGCACCTCATCACGGATTCCAAACGAAGCCAGTGAATAATCCAACGCATGCTGTGTGACTGTCCAAAAATCCTCATAGGCATCCATCAGGCTACGCAGCCACGTGTATTGCAGCTGCTTGGTACGCCACAGCTCAGAGACAGCGCTCTCATGCGCGCCCAATCGGCGGGCATATCTGGCAGTCGCCGAGTGCACATCAAACAACGTTCCGTACGCATCAAACACACAGACACGAATATTTTCAAAAAGCGCTGGCATCAGTCAGTCTCCGCGAGAACCGCTTGCGGGGGCGGCAAAGAATACGTGCAAGTGACGTGCGCCACCAGATCCTTGCCCGCATTGCCAGTCAGATCAACCTCTCCGACTGCCAGCCGCTTGCCGAATTTGAACAGGCGGGCAACCGCGACGATGTCGCCAGGCTGCGGCCGAATCAAAAAATTGATGTTCAGACTGGTGGTCAATGCCAATTGCAAGTGACCGGCTCGTGACATGATGGCGCCGAACATTGCAAAATCAGCTAACGCCATCATCACGGGACCTGAAATCGTACCGCCAGGCCGCAGATAGTCATCCCGATAGACTGCCCGTGCAACGCACTCACCAGCATCAAGCTCTTCGACAACAAACCCAAGCGACGCGGCCAGCGGCAAGTGCTTTTTTGTCACTTGCGTGAATTGCTCTACCGTAATGGCCATGACAATAAACAATTAATCCTGACTTAATACTTGTAAAATAAATTACTTATAAGTTTACGGTAATTTGACCCTATGACTCAGCACAAGACCACCCGTCAGCCGCACACCGCATCTGCTTTGGTGCTCAGGGAAAACTTTGGCGCCATCGCCAAATTGACCTTGAATCGGCCTCATCAGTATAACCCGCTGTCTGACGACATGCTGACACAACTGCAAGCCTCACTGGACGAACTGGCCGCTGACACATCCATACGGACTGTCATCATTGCGGCGGCCGGCAAAGCTTTCTGCGCGGGTCACGACCTGAAAGAAATTCGCAATCGCGATGTCGACTTTGCACGCCGGCTATTCGCGAAGTGCAGTGCGATGATGATGTCAATTTTGCATTTGCCCCAGCCGGTGATCGCGCAAGTTCAGGGAATCGCAACCGCAGCCGGCTGTCAACTGGTCGCCAGCTGCGACCTGGCGATTGCATCAAGCGAAGCAAAGTTTGCCGTTTCGGGGGCGAATCTGGGCCTGTTCTGTTCAACTCCTGCAGTGGCGCTGAGTCGCAATATATCTCGCAAAGCCGCATTGGAAATGCTATTGACCGGTGAATTCATTGATGCCGATACAGCTGTCGCCGAAGGCCTGGTCAATCGTGCGGTCGATGATGCCGAGCTGGAAAACTGCACCGTACAACTAGCTCGATCAATTGCCGAAAAGCCGCGCGAAGTGCTCGCGCTGGGCAAACGCATTTTCTATGAGCAGATTGAACAAGGCGTTTCGCAAGCGTATGCAGCCGCCAGCGACAGCATGGCATGCAATTTGGAGTTTAAAGAAACTGCGGAAGGCATTGACGCCTTTGTCGGAAAACGCAAGCCGGCTTGGCTGCCGGCGAGCCCCTGTGCGGACTGAGCAATCTGCCTGAAAGCATCTGATGCCCGGTCGCCAATCCGCATCGGGAGGTCAGTGACTACAGCTTGACGTAGGTGCCGGGCGCGTCGGCCAGCGGCTTGAACGCTTCGCTGCCTGCCGGGCGCGCTGCAACCTTTTCGCCGCTGAATCTTGCATTCCACTCGGCCCATTCCGGCCACCAGGAACCGCTCTTGTAGGTCGCGCGGCTGCGCCATTGGTCCGGCGAGTTCGCAAGACGATAGCGATTGGTCCAATAGCCATACTTGTTCTTGGCGGGCGGATTGATGATGCCGGCAATATGCCCAGATTCACCCAAAAGAAACTTTTTGTTGCCTGAAAATGGCCGAGCGCCGGCATAGGCAGATTTCCACGGCGCAATGTGATCCTGCTCCGTGGCAACGAAACAGGCCGGAATATCAACTTTGGACAAATCAATCGCAACGTCAAGGACTTCGAGTCCGCCGGGCTGCACCAGACGATTTTCCAGATACATTTTTCGCAAATACTGACTATGCATGGCTGCCGGCATCCGCGTTGAATCAGAGTTCCAATGCAGCAGATCAAATTTGCCAGGCGATTTGCCGAGCATGTAATTGTTGATGACGAAGTGCCATATCAAATCATTCGCACGCATCATGCTGAACGTTGACGCCATTGACTTCCCATCAAGATATCCGGTTTGCTGCATGGATTTTTCCAGTTCCGCGACGCTGTTCTCGTCGACAAAGACACCTAAGTCTCCCGGCTCTGAAAAATCGATCATGGTGGTGAAGAAAGTTGCGCATTGGATGCAGCGGGCGCTTTCCGGCTGCTGAGCCAGATAGCCGAGGTAGGTCGCAAGCAGTGTGCCCCCAAGACAATATCCAATTGCGCTGATTTTCGGCGATCCGGCGATCGACTGAATAATGTCCGTCGCCCAAATCGGGCCCAGACGCAAGTAGTCCTGATATTCCATGTTTCTGTATGATTCATCCGGATTCATCCACGACAGGACAAAAACTGTAAAGCCTTGATCTACAACCCATCGGATAAATGAATTTTTCTCAGACAGATCTAAAATGTAGTATTTGTTAATCCATGGCGGTATGATCATCAGCGGAATCTCGCTGACTTGGTCGGTACTCGGTGAATACTGAATCAGCTCAACGAGCTCGTTGCGCGCGATGACTTTTCCCGGTGTTGTTGCGATGTTCTCTCCGAGCTTGAAAGCTTCGTCCTGGACCATGCGCACACCTCGGCCCCGCTCAAGATCGTCCGCAAAATTCTTCAGTCCGCTGACCAGACTGCGACCTTCTGTCGCCTTCAGCTCCTCAAGCGCGACCGGGTTGGTGAGAACACTGTTGGTTGGCGCCAGTGCGTCAATCCACTGCTGTTTGAAGAACTCAAGCTTGTGCTGTTCTCGCTCCGACAGGTTTTCTGGATTTGCGAAAATGCGGTCTATAAATTCAGACTGAATCAGGTAGAATTGCTTGACAACATCAAACCACAGGTTGTCGCTCCACTGCGGAGCTCTGAATCTTGCGTCATTCGCAGCCGGCTGGATGACTGGCTCGACTTCCAGACCTTGATTTTTCAACAGCGCATAGTGCGTCAATTGCGCTAAATGTCCGAAGCCTTGCGCATAGGATTGCGAGATTTGCTCCAGATTCTGTCCGAATGCCGCCTTGAGAAAAAGCGTGCTTAATTCCATCGAATACAAGGTGGCATCAGATTGCGATGAACGCTTGCTGACTGCAGCTGCAACGCGTGCGTACTGCCGATGAAACTCTTGCACCAATTCAGCCTGCTGCTCAGTCGGCGCCTGCGGTTGTGAATGCATCATTGTCGAATACTCCAAAAATTCTTGCCTTTGGGGCTGAGGGTCAGCTGATTCCATTCGCGGCGGCTTTCTGCCGCGCCTTGAGCCGACCGTTTTTACGGGGCACTTTGACTTTGGCCTCGCCGATCAATACGACCTCGTCGTCAACCAGGCACGCTGTCTCAAGCGTTGCAAACGGGCGCTCGTCATCAAGCTTGACAATTTTGACCCGCGCTGTCACGGTATCGCCGACTTTCACGGGAAGGGTAAACTTCAGGCTTTGGTCCATGTAAATGCACCCTGGGCCCGGCAGACGCGTGCCGATCAGCGTTGAAATCAGGCTCGCGGTCAGCATGCCGTGCACGATCGGTTCACCGAACTTCGTTCGGCTGGCGAATTCATGGTTTTGATGCAAGGGATTGGTATCGCCCGAAACACCCGTAAACATCAATACATCGGCATCGGTCAGCGTCTTGCCGTAGTGTGCGGACATGCCGACACGAAGGTCTTCGTAGAAATAGCCATGCAAATCAGAGATTGTCTGCTCGTCAACCATAATTCAACCTATATCCCTTTCGTTTCGTGATCCAAGTAAAATCCAATCAATCATTCATTCAATATAATCTCGCGATGTCTGCATGGGCGCTCGGATGCCTTAGGGCATGCGGGCAAATCGCATCCACAGTACCGCTCATTCACTCAATATGCACTCCGAATCCAATCCTTACGAACAGAATCTCGCGAAAAACGCCGCTAACTGTGTGCCCCTCTCGCCGTTAAGTTTTCTGGAGCGCAGCGCAATGGTTTATCCGCAACGCGCATCGGTCGTTTATCACGATACGCGGTATACGTGGGCACAGACCTACGCGCGCTGCCGTCAACTCGCCAGTTCATTGGTCCGCTTGGGTATCAGACGGCAAGATACCGTTTCCGTCATCGCACCGAATATACCGGCATTGTATGAAATGCATTTCGCGGTCCCGATGACCGGCGGCGTGCTCAATACCATCAATACCCGACTGGATGCAAACACCATCGCGTTCATACTGAACCATGCAAATACAAAAGTCTTATTCGTCGACACGGATTTTGCCGCGGTCGCCGCCAGTGCGCTGGAAATCGTCAGCCATGATATGCTTATTGTATACATTCATGATGATGCAGTGCAATATATTTTGCCCAATGGCGCACTTGAATATGAAACATTGATCGCTCAGGGCGATACGGAGTTTCGCTGGGCGCAGCCTGACGATGAATGGGATGCGATCTCTCTGAACTACACTTCAGGTACGACTGGCAATCCGAAAGGTGTAGTCTATCATTACCGCGGCGCCTATTTGAATTCCCTAAGTAATGCATTAAATTGGAATATTTCAGAGTTTCCAATTTATCTTTGGACACTTCCGATGTTTCACTGCAACGGCTGGTGTTTTCCCTGGACCCTCGCCATGCTCGGCGGAACCAGTATCTGCCTGCGCAAAGTGGATGCTGCAAGTATTTTTCATGCAATAGAGAAATATCAGGTTACTCATTTTTGCGGTGCGCCAATTATCCTCGGAATGATCATCAATGCCACGGCTTCCGAGCAACGATCTTTCAACCATACAATTGAAGTCATGACGGCGGCTGCACCACCGCCGTCGGCGGTACTTGAGCGCATGGAAAAAGCCGGTTTCAATATGACTCACGTCTACGGCCTGACCGAAACGTATGGACCTGCAGTCATCTGTGAGTGGAAGAATGACTGGAATCGGATGTCTGATTCAGAGCGGGCTCAGTATAAATCGCGCCAAGGCGTGCCGTATGCCGTACTCGAGGACTTGGAGGTATTGGACAGCAATGATCTGTCTCGGGTGCCGGCCGACAGCGCCAGTCTCGGCGAGGTGATGTTTCGCGGCAACAATGTGATGAAAGGCTATCTGAAGAATCCAGAAGCCACCCAAAAGGCGTTTGCAGGCGGCTGGTTCCGCTCAGGCGATCTTGGCGTAATGCACGCCGACCGCTATATCCAGCTCAAGGACCGCTCCAAGGACATAATCATCTCCGGCGGGGAAAATATTTCTTCCATCGAAGTCGAAGATGCGCTGTTCTCACACCCGGCCGTGGCCGAGGCTGCAGTCGTTGCAAAACGGGACAAAAAATGGGGTGAGATGCCGTGTGCATTCGTTAAACTCAATCCCGACTACCAGCCGCAGCCGACGCAGCAGGATTTGATTGAGCACTGCAAGAATACGATTGCCCGATTCAAAGCGCCAAAGGAAGTCGTATTTGGCGAGCTGCCCAAAACCTCGACTGGAAAAATTCAGAAATATCTGCTGCGCAAGAGAGCCAATGCGCTACCCGCACACTTTCAAAAATGAAATCAATCGACTTTTACTTTGATTACATTTCGCCCTTTGCATATCTGCTGTACAAGAAGCTGGATCGCCTCCCTTCGGAAACCGAGATCAACTTTATTCCCGTTCTGTTTGCTGGCTTGCTCAAACACTGGGGGCATCTGGGACCGGCAGAAATCGATCGAAAAAAATTATTCACCTACCAGCATGCAACCTGGCTGGCGGCAAGAATGAACATTCCATTTCGCATTCCGGACACACACCCGTTTGTCCCGTTGCCCTATCTGCGGCTGACACTCGCCAAAGACTGCGACCCGCAGCTGATCTCATACCTTTTTGATGCGATCTGGACAGAAAATACCGACCCTGGCAACGATGCCGGACGCCGTCAGATCTTCAGTCAAACTGGATTTGACGATGCTGAAACGGTCGCCAGTGATCCAAGAATCAAGGCCCGGCTCATCAGCAATACCCAAAAAGCCGCTGAAATCGGAATTTTCGGAGTACCGACAATCGTCGCTGATGGGCATCTTTTTTGGGGATTCGACTCTCTGGAGATGCTCGCTGACTACCTCAGCGAGCCTTCAATTCTGACCAGCCAAACCATGCAAAGACTCGCTAGAATTTAACTGCTACCGCATAGAGTCCAGCGAGACATATTTCGTATTTTGCTGACAGAATCCGTCTTATTGCCTTAATCAGCGCGGTTGCATTCGGATCGCGCCATCAAGGCGGATGACATCCCCATTAAGCATTTGGTTCGCAATGATGTGTCCCACCAGCTGCGCGAACTCCTGCGGCTGTCCAAAGCGCTTGGGGAATGGCACCTGACTTGCCAAACTTTCTTGAACCTCGTCGGGCATGCCGAGCAGCATGGGAGTCGCAACTAATCCGGGCGCGATTGTCATCACGCGGATGCCTGAGCTCGCGAATTCTCGCGCGGCCTGAATCGTCAGCGCGACAATTGCACCCTTGGATGAGCTGTAGGCAGCCTGTCCAATCTGCCCCTCAAATGCTGAAACCGACGCGACATTGACGATCACACCACGCTCACCGGCATCGTCCAGCACTGGTGCATTGCGAAGTGCGGCCGCCATCACCCGAATCGCATTGAAGGTGCCATTTAAATTGACATCGATCACATGCTTGAACTCCTCAAGCGGCATCGGTCCATCGCGTCCGACAATACGCTTGGCGGGTGCGATTCCAGCGCAATTCACGAGAATTCTTGCGACTCCATTAGAATTGTGCGCTTTGGACACTGCGTCTTCCATGGACTGCGCTGAGGTGACATCGACGGCAATCGCTGTCATATTTTGTTCTATTGCGATTTTACTGACTGCATCCTCATCGATATCCAGCAGTGTCACTTTGGCACCGTTTGCCGCGAGAAACTCTGCAGTGGCTTTGCCCATGCCAGAGGCGGCCCCCGTAACCAGTGCGGCCTGTCCTTTAATCTTCATTGCTGCAACACTTTAGTCCAGTTTCCATCATCGAACTCAACACGGTTTATACTCAGACTCACATAGCCTGGAAAAATTAATCGAATGGAACCCGCTCTGTCAAGAGTTTTGTTCAAACTGGGTTTTGGCAACCTATGCCGATCAATGCATGAGGCGGATAGAAACCTGAGAAGTGCTGTCGGCGTTCAAGCAAGATTGCCTGTGCTTGCAGACTCGCGATTCAACCCATGTCCTGTCTGTATGGCTGGCCGAGAGCACTGTCTGAGCCAATCGGACCCCGGCTGTGGCGTCTGTAAAAGAGTCTGAATTGAAATATTGGCGATGATGCCGATTTTTGCCATCCAAATCCATCTGCTCCTAAATCTCTTTGGATTTTTTGATTCTAAAAATGCAATCACGCAATTCTCGATAATGATTCAAAAGGCTATCACGATTTGTCCAGCTATTGGATTCATAACCGACTGAGGGGTGCACAAATGTGCCTTCTCTTAGAGGATATGTAATGCTCTGACTTTTCGATGCAACCCTTGGTGATCTCCCAATCGTGGTCAAACACGACCTCGAAACTTGGCCAGAAAAGCTTCTGTTGCGACCAGCAAATCTGCCAATTGTCTTGATAAAGCCAGTTTTTCATCGATATTCTGCTGAGTGAGCAGAGTCGAAAGCTTCGCGTTAACCTCTGCAATGACTCGGGGTGGCACCTGTTCAGCAAATTGCGCCCGCCGGGTTCGCCAGTCCAGGCTTCTAATTTGGTCGGCAAGAATTACACCGCTCACATTATTTGAACTTGGAATATTGACCTCGAACGGGTATCCCTTCATTCTTGAAGTGATGGGACAAAATACACCCAATCCGGTTTTTTCATTGTAGATGCTTGGACTCAAGACCAAGGCTGGTGTGTGGCCCGCCTGCTCCTGTCTTGATTGCGGGGAAAGATGAAGCCACACGATATGTCCCATGTCGGGCACGTATTGCGAGGCTACCACTGTTCCTTGCCCAACGGTGTGCCGTGGTCCTGTTCATGATGAATATTGCTGGACGTAATCTGACTGACCATGGCTTTAAGGTCGTAATTATGTTTTCGAATCAAAATCCCATCGCCATGTACAACTAGCTGAATAGGGTCACCCTCAGTAATCCCACACTGTTCAGCGATCGGTTTCGGTATACGTACAGCTAGACTGCCTCCCCATTTGCTGACATTTTGTGCTGTTCCCATAAACGTTATCCTCCGAGCAATGTATCTACATTATATATACAATTAATTGTGTTGACCTTGCGATTTCAGCCGCTGTCAGTGTTCTGCGGCAACTTTTTCGAATTCCGCATAGCCACAATTCTGATCAGATCCTCAATGCCAAGCCAAATTGCCGCCTGTGCTCATTTCGCTGCACTTCCACAGTGCCAAAACCACGTCCCAGTAATTTCAGGCAAATTACTTATACCGCTATCTCCCCAAGCTGAATAACAATGGAAATCGTGAGAAAGCCAAGTTGGAACGCCACCAGAGTTGATGCCAAAGCAGGAGCCGCGGAATAGTACACTTGGAACTTGTCAGCGGACGAAGTGATAAACCAGTCTTTCGATTTTCAGCCGATAAAATGACCGCTACATGGAACTGTCGGAAGCTTTCTCAACGGAATTATCGCGAAACAAAAAGAGTCATTGATCTACAACTGCCCGTTCGGAAATGGCATTCTTTCCTTGAATGACTTCGTGTCCAACACTGCCTTGCTGATAGCCATTCGCGAGCGGTCGCCAGAGGCCAGACACCTCCAGAATGCTGGATGCAGGCGGGGCATCTTCGGTTTCAACAAGAACCTTTACGCCCTTCACACTCATCAAGTCGAGGTGGGTTTTCGCGCCCGCTCAATTCATTGGCCCGTGATATACTGATAAACAAGCCTCAGCAAACTGCGTACCGCTGGCAACAGCATTCGGGCTGCCCTATATCTCCAGCCTTGCAGTTGTGCCAGAAGCAGATTTGCCGCTCTCGCCGGCAACTGCAGCACAGTTTTTTCATCCATCTTGCCTTTAGGCCCAAGGTGCCGTCATGCCAAAGCCAGAAACCTCATCTGCCAGTGACAAGGCAGCCGCCAACATCCACGATGACTTCTTTCGCGATGTCTTCGAGGCGCCCGAGAACCTCATTGCCCTGCTGCGGGCAGGCTGCCCGCAAGCGCTGCTCGATATCATCGAGTGGCTGACCCTGCAGCTCGAGCCCGCGCGCATTGCCGTCGACCGGCTCCAGACCCGCACCGCGGATCTGGTGTACTCAGCAAGACTGCGCGACAGCGGCAGCTCCGCCCGCGTGGCGCTGCTGTTCGAGCACAAGAGCTTCCAGAGCCGCGAGCTGGAGAAGCAGCTGGCCCGCAACCAGTTCCTGTGGTACCTCCAGGACGACTTCAAGTCGCTGATCATCCCCATTGTGGTGCGCCAGAATGCGGCCGACACCCGCGCCTCGATCCGCTTCAGCGACCTGTTCGACAGCGTGTCGCAGCCGCACCTTGAGATCCTCATGGGCTATGCGCTGGATTTCAGGTGCCTGCTGATCGATATTCATGCGCTGGACCGCACCGGCGCGGCCGAGCGCACCGCGGCGGACATTGCAGTGCGGGCGATGGCGGTGGTCAGAGGCTTTGACCCCGGCCAGTGGCCGGACCTGGTCAGCCGCATCTGGCATGTGGGCCGCAGCAGCCGCGAGCGCATGCTGCAGCTGGTGATCGGTTATATTTGCAGGTACAATAGGGACATTGAGCCAGAAGATGTGCTGAATTTGGAAACGGCGACCGAGGAGGATAGAAAGATGGTGATTTCAGCTGTAGATGCTTTTCGCGAGGAAGGCCGCGTGGAGGGTCTGGAGAAAGTTGCGTTAAATTTGCTGCAGGAGGGCATGGAGTCGCAGAGAGTGGCGGCATTGACTGAGCTCAGCCGGGAGCAGGTCGAGTCGCTGCACAGCAAGATGAATGGCGCCGCCGGCCGGCAAGACGGATAGTTTTTCGGAGAGTCCAAATGCACTGTGTGCGATTCGCGCAGGGGTGAAAACACCGTGACCTGGGCGGCCGGCATGAGCATCGTACCGGCTGTCATGCGAGCATAGTCTTGGTTTTCAAAGAGTTACACCGGTTGTGGAAAATATTGACGTAAGCCCTGTTGACATTGTTATCTCAGCAGCTGTTAGCACTATCCGGCTGCCTTTGTGAATTTTACACGGTCCCACAATACTCTGACCGGATCATGTTGAAACTCCAAATCGAATCGCACCTAACTGAAAAAAATAAAACACCCGCTGAAGATGCCAGTAACCCACGGCTATAAGAGATAATTTTGCTGTATGTCTTCAAGATCAATCTGACCGACAATGAAATTCAGCTGGATGATATTCGAAAGATACTCATAATGAACGCTCTCCTGCCTGCGCAAAATCTCGAATTTATCGCGTTGGGCATTCAACACATCGACTGAGGTCTGAACTCCAACACGATAACCATATATCGTTGCTCCAAGCGCTTTCTCACTGGTGAGCAAGGTCTCTTTCAGGAGCTCCGCTCTTTGTGCCAATGTATCAACGCGCCAAAACAAGCTGGTCATTTCCGTTTCAATACGCTTTTGCAACAACAAGAGAGACTCATTTTCTGCCTGGTAGCGATAACGCACTTGCATCTTCTGCTTTTTGCCAAGCCCTGCGGTGGAAAATCGCTTGCTGAATCTTAATGCTGCATTGGATTTGGCATAAGTCGAGTCAATATCGTGATGGCGGTCGTAGAACCCGACTCCAAAAGTCACGAAGAAAGACGAATTGCGCGCGGCCAAGGGGATATCCAATCTCGCTTGCTCTATGACGGTTTGCTGGATGGCAATATCGACATTATTATTCATCGCCGATTGAATCCATTCATTTACACTGGCGGGCTCGGCCCCCGAGTACATTGGAATTTCTTTGGATTTTTGCAGCTCTTTCGAGCGAACCTTGGTCATTTCGATCAGCGAAAGCCAGGAAGATTCGAGATCATTCTTTGCCTGAACCACCGCCTGAGTCTTCCAGACTCAGGCGAACCTCGACATTGCGAATGTCAAACTCTGTCGCAATTCCGGCATCAAGCATCATTTGTGTCTGGCTGTGCAAATTATCAAGCGTTTCCTTTTCCAGCAGCGCAACATGCAAATCACTTTGAGGGACCAGAATCTGAAAATAGCTGTCGGCAACTTGGTAGCGGATTTCCTCATGTGACTTTCGAAGCTGCAGAGTTGCCCATTCCTCCTCGAGTTCCGATCGTCTCAGCGCATGCTTCGCCAAAGAGTCGCAGAGGGGCACAGACACTCTCAATTGATTGATATTGGACTGCCTGCTAAATCTTCTTCTGGAGAAAATATCCTTTTGTCTGCTTTGGGAATAACTGGATTCAATCGAGACTATGGGATATCTCTCTGCCTCAGCAATGTCGTGCGCCAGTGCGCCTGCATTCGCGAATGATTTTGCCGCGCTCAAGCTGCAATCATTCTGCAATGTGAGCTCATAGACTTCCGGCAAAGTGGCAGCGGCAAAAGCTTGCGAAACGCTCCCGGTGAATCCAAGCACCAAAAGCAGGGCAAACATGCTGCGAACGATCTGTTTTCTCTCCGATCCTGTGCTCGAAAATCTATTTTTAAATTTCATTGTCAGCTTTGGAAGAATCCACAATACTCTTGGATGATTTTTGACAAGCCTCTGGTGCGGTTCACTGATCTATTCCTGACGCATTGATCGGCTGAAGTAATCCGCAAAAGGCTTCAGGAGGTAATTCAGAGGCATTCGATCTCCGAACTGGATATCCGCCTCGACCGGCATTCCCGGCGCCAATGGCAAGGGCTCGAGCAAAACAGCGGCGGACTTGTTAAGCAGACCACGCTTCATCTCAAGCTCTCGCGAAATCAGCCGCTGCTGATGCTCAATCGCCCGGATCTGCGCCTCTATGCCTGCAATTTGCTGGTTGGTCTGAAGAATACGCTCGTTCAGCTGCGCTCTCAATCCCTCAGCGGAGTGCCGCTGCGCCTTATACAGTCGCTGATAGACTGCCATGACCTCATGAATCGTAGCGCTGCGGTCAGCTGCCTCTATCAAGTCAGTGTCCCATTGGATCGGATGACTCGAATGGATATCGCGATGTGCATTGATATTTGCCCGAATGACGCCCTCAAGTCGATTGCGTGCCGCAACCTGCTCGAAGAGTGTGGTTTCAAAAATTGTTTTTTCAGACTGCATCAGCTTGTCGTCTATGCTGGCAAGCACATCGCCGCCCTGCACAAAGTCACCATTTTTTACATGAATTTCCGCAATGGCGCCGCCGGAAAGATGCTCCGCAACCAGGGTGCAGCCGATCGGATCAACTTGACCGATCGCAATAACAGCGTCCGACAGCGGCGCCAGCAGTCCCCAGCCAAACAGCCCGACGCAAAGAATCGCAAGGGCCGCAACCCCAGACACAGGCCGCGAAACGCTGATTTCGTTTTGTTTCGCTCCGGTTTCATCGATGCTTTCTCAATTCCTGCCGGACGTATTTTCCGACAATGACTCAACATCGCCAATGATTTGCCCCTGCTCCATCACAAGCACGGCGCCGCACTGTGCAAAGGTGTTGCGTCGATGTGCCATAACGATGGCTGCTCCGCCGCGCCACACTTGAAATTCATAGCCCTTGGGAAACGCGAGTATCGTTTCGTGAGATCCCGTTGCTTTGGCCGCCTCCGCCACTTTTGAGGCAATGTCATTATCGATTGGATCAATATCATTTTCGAAATCAGTGTCCGCATCTTCTGATTGATCAGCTCTGTCATGCGAGAGCATCGGCAATGCGAACTCTCTGCTGAGGAACATGCCTGCATTGCGCTCCCCGGCCGGTTTCATATCGACCTGCATTTCCATCCGAGCAATATTCTCGGCAATCGACCCGTCAAACAAAACGATATCCTGCGGCAGCCAGCCGATATAGCGGGCCAGTGCTTCCTGATCATACTGGTCGAGCGTCGCATTGCTCAGCGACACTGAGCCGCCAGCCGGAGTCCATACATTGGCGAGCGCCCGCGCCGACCTGCAGGGTGACGTTGGAAAATGTCGGCTTGTCTCCGCCGGGCGGCACGATTGTCAGGTTCTGGGCGACCAGATGCACCGACGGTTCCAGCAATGGCATAGGCGGTATTTTTCAGGCATCAGAGCGAACAGCTGACTCAGCTTCTTGCGAGTCTTGTTCGCCTGCTGAGGCATCGGCCATTGAGAAACCGCCAGATCCAGTGGAACCAGCGCTCAGCCAAGCAGAATCGAGCTGGCAATCATGACACCCGGCGATATCTCACCCCGAATCACCAGCCAGCCTCCGGTTCCCAGCATCATCGACTGCAGAAACAGACGCATGGTTTTTGAGCTGACTGAAAAGATGCCGCCCCGGTCGGCAGCCGCGACCGCTGCATCCAGTGCCTAATCTCTCATCTGCAGGGCACGGCTGATCATCACCCGCTGCATTCCCAGTCCGTGAATCGTCTCGATACCGATTCGCAACTGCTCTGCAAATTGACGGGTAAGGCTGCCTTTCTCACTGGCTTTTCCTCAAGACGCTTGGTTCGCAGCTGATTCGACAAGGCTATTGCCGCGATCAGCAAGTCGGAAACAACTGCCTGCATACCCAAAAGCCAGTGAAAGACAAATAAAATTCCAAGAAAAAATGGCATCCAGGGCACATCAAATACCACGATGAGACCTTGGCCAGAAATGAGCCGCCTGATCGTTTCCAGATCGCTCAGCCCGGCTGCGGGTGCGGCCCGCGCTTGCGGCACAAATTCCACCTGGCTCAATGCCGCATTGAGCACTCGCGTATCATAATGCGACTGATATCTAGCCCCCACCCTTGCCAGCACGCGGCCGCGCGCATGTTCAAGCAGGCCCATCATGAGAAACAAAAAGGCAGTGATCCCCGTCAGTGCGACCGGCGTGGATTCAGAACGGGAGCTCAGAACCCGATCATACAGTTGCAGCATATAGAGCGGGCCAGTCAGCATCAGGAGGTTGACAAATACGCTGAACAGCGCAGTTGATGGCAGCAGTCTCGCGTTTGCTGCAAAAAACTTGTGAAACTCGGATTTTGCAGACCGGTCAACTGCATCAGGAACATAAGGGATATTGGTCAACTGCCCCATTTCACTTCACGCCAACCAACCAATGCGCAGCGAATCGAACGGGGTCACAGTAAAATCCCCGCTCAAGTGTCGCTGATTCCAATTTTGTCTTAACTTTCGGACTGGCAAAATGCATCTTTCTGCGCATGCAGCCAATCAGCGACAGACGAGGAATGCAGGCTCAGAAGATTTCGAAATGATCGACTGAGAAGGTGCCGACATCATGAATCGTGAGAATGTGATCCACGTCAAATATGATCTGCAAAGAAACGTCGTTCCCATTTCGAATGATCCAATTCTTTCTATCAATCAGATACATCAATATGATTTTTCTTTAATCAGACACCAGTGGGTTCAGGACGTTTCTAAATGATGGCGAGAGCTTCCCGCCTTCTTAACGGGACAATCTTGCAAAGTCCACCAACGACAGGAAAATTACTTACATCACTACCTCCCTGAGTTGAATACAATAGAAATATTGACACCGAAAGTTAAGTGCGTGGAATGCGACCAGAGTTAACGCTGAAGCAGAAACAGATGAGCGTCACGCTTGAAACTAGATCAGCAGCGGATTGATGAGCCAAGCGTTCGATTTTAAGCCGATAAAATCACCCTTGAGCTGAGCGAAGTGCGATGCATGACAAATTGCCTCATGACATCCGCCGAAGCATGAACCGCTCTACCGACCGTGCATGAAGTCCCTGATCCCCCAGAAACGGCAATGTCAGAAGCCCAATCTAAAAAAAGAGAAATTTCTTCGCAGCCAAATTCGCAACATAGACTTCAGAATTTCAGTGGACATTTGGGCTGCAGGCCAAAAGCGTCCGTTTTCCCTAATTCCCAACCGGTATGAGTCATGACCTCAGAACGCGACACCCTCGAATATGATGTGATCATCGTCGGAGCAGGTCCCTCCGGACTTGCAGCCGCCATTCGCCTGCGTCAAATGTGTACCAAGCACGAAAAAGACATTTCAATCTGCGTTTTGGAGAAAGGTTCCGAGGTCGGCGCCCATATCCTGTCAGGCGCAGTCTTGCAACCGACAGCGCTGAACGAATTGCTGCCTGACTGGAAAGATAAAGGCGCACCGTTGAAAACACCGGTGACCCGCGATGCGATGATGTTTCTGACAGCGAAATCGGCGATTCGCCTGCCGACGCTGCCGCAAATGAAAAATCATGGCAACTACATCATATCCCTTGGAAATCTGTGCCGCTGGCTGGCAGATCAAGCCGCCTCTATCGGAGTCGATATATTTCCTGGATTCGCGGCCGCTGAGGTGCTGTATGCAGACAATCGTGTCGCTGGCGTGGCAACTGGCGATATGGGTATCGGCAAAGACGGAGAGCAAACCGCCAATTTTACCCGCGGTGTTGAATTGCGCTCGCGCTATACCCTGTTTGCAGAAGGCTGCCGCGGCTCACTGACCAAAATGCTTTTCGAAAAGTATCGCCTGCGAGACAGCGTCGATCCGCAGACTTTCGGAATTGGGATCAAGGAATTATGGGAAGTCGATCCCGACCGGCACGAGCCCGGCTTGGTCTGGCACAGCATCGGCTGGCCGCTCGACAGCCGCACCTACGGCGGCTCATTCATCTATCACCTCGAAAACAACCAGGTTGCGCTCGGATTTGTCGTCGGACTTGATTATGAAAATCCGCATCTCAGTCCGTTCCAAGAATTGCAAAGATTCAAGCATCACCCGCACGTAGAGCCGATTCTTGAGGGTGGCAAGCGTATTGTTTACGGCGCTCGAGCGCTGAACGAAGGCGGTTTCCAATCAATACCGAAACTAACCTTTCCGGGCGGCGCTCTCATCGGCGACTGCGCGGGTTTTCTCAACACGCCAAAAATCAAAGGTACGCATACGAGCATGAAATCCGGCATGCTGGCCGCCGAAGCTGTTTTCGACAAGTTTGCTGACGGCAGCGACAGCGAGCTGACTGACTATCCAGAAAAGCTCAAAAGCTCCTGGGTCTGGGACGAGTTATATCGAGCCCGAAACATTCGACCCGCCTTTCAAAAGGGCTTATGGACCGGGATGATGCATGCTGGGCTCGATACATTCATTTTTCGTGGCCGCGCACCTTGGACAATGCATCATCACGAAGATCACCGAGCGACAAAGAAAGCATCGCAATGCACTGCGATCGAATATCCGAAGCCCGACGGCATAATCAGTTTCGATCGAAATTCTTCTGTATACCTGTCCAATACCAATCACGAAGAAAATCAGCCAGCTCATTTGACGCTGAAAAATCCTGCTGTGCCGATCGAAGTCAATCTGAAAGATTATGATGCGCCAGAGCAGCGATACTGCCCAGCTGGGGTTTATGAAATCGTGTACGCGAGCGAAAGCCCAAAACTTGTGATCAATGCGCAAAACTGTGTGCACTGCAAGACCTGTGACATCAAAGACATGACGCAGAATATCAACTGGGTGGTTCCAGAAGGAGGCGGCGGACCGAATTACCCCAATATGTAGCGGATATTCGATGTCTATGGCATCTGCATTGCAGACAGTCGACTCGAGAGCGCTACATCAGACTGACATCAATCATGCTTAAGGATTTGCGAAGACAACTGCACCTGTTGCGGTGCCGGATGGGCATGCATCAATTCGAGACAATCGAAGTTAAATTTTCATTCGGATCAGCCGGTCGCGTCGAAATTGTCGAATGCAAGCACTGCAAACTGAAAATATCACGTCAACTGCAAGAAAAATCCTAATCCAGTGATTCAATCTACAGCCACTTCGGCGAATTTGCCGTCAACTCTGCACTCTCGATCACTCGACAGCGCAGGCGTCAATCGAGAATCACTCAAGCATGGTATCCGATGAAAAAAGCCAGTAAACCGCCCCATATGTCGCCTGCGGAATTTCGGCTCGCCGGTCATGACACAATTGATTTTGTCAGCCGCTACATGGATCAGATTGATTCGTATCCCGTTCTCTCGCCCGTTGCGCCTGGCAGTGTCTATCAAAGCTTGCCAGCAAATCCACCTCAGCACGGGGAGCCGTACTCGGAAGTTCTCAAAGACCTTGAGGACAAGATTGTTCCGGGATTGACACATTGGCAATCGCCTAATTTTTATGCCTACTTCCCAACCCATGCCTCC
The DNA here is from genome assembly GCA_965200545.1 of Arenicellales bacterium. GTDB lineage: Bacteria > Pseudomonadota > Gammaproteobacteria > Arenicellales > JAJDZL01 > JAJDZL01. The sequence goes on from CBDAUJ010000007.1 coordinate 145,538, forward strand.
GGTCCGTCAATTTTGGGCGACCTGCTTTCGTCCGGCTTTGGCATCCAGGGGATGCTGTGGTCAACCAGCCCGGCCTGCACCGAGCTTGAAACGCTGGTATTGGACTGGATGGTGAAAATTGCCGGTCTGCCAGAGCACTTTCACTCCAGCCTCTCGGGCGGCGGCGTCATTCAGGATTCGGCCTCTTCTGCCTGTCTCTGCGCAGTCGTCGCTGCACGCGAAAAAGTTTTCAGTTCCAAACCGCACTTGCATCTGCCTGACCTTGCCGCATACATTTCAAATCAAACTCACTCGTCCGGTGAGAAAGGACTGAAGATCGCTGGATTTCGTGATGACCAGATTCGCAAAATTGATGTGGATGAGCATTTCCGAATGCGCTCTGACCAGCTTGCAGACGCAATTGCCGCGGATATCGCGGCCGGCCGGCAGCCGACTTTCGTGTGTGCGACGATCGGCACAACCTCCTCGCTGGCCGTTGATCCAATTCCCGAAATTGCAGCACTCACACAGCAGCATGACCTCTGGCTTCATGTCGATGCGGCGCACAGTGGCAGTGCAACAGTCTGCCCGGAATACCGTTATTTGCTAGACGGCCTCGAGCATGCAGACAGCTATTGCTTTAATCCTCACAAGTGGCTTCTGACCAACTTTGACTGCGACTTGTTTTACGTCGCAAACAAACAAGATCTCGTTGACGCACTTACTTTTTCACCGGAATACCTGAAAAACAAAGCGACTGAGTCCGGTCATGTATTCGACTACAGCGGCTGGCAGGTTTCACTCGGCAGACGCTTTCGCTCGCTTAAGCTTTGGCTGGTTATCCGGCATTACGGTGTCGAAGGACTGCGGGCCCATATCCGCAAGCATACTGAAATGGCAGCGCAGATCACCCGCTGGATTGAGTACGATGACGAATTCGAGCTCTTTCAGCCCACCAGCCTCAACTTGGTCTGTTTCCGGCACAAGCAGGGTGATGCAAAAACCAAACAGGTGGTCGAAAAAGTCAATTCATCGGGGAAAGCATTTATCACGCACACAATTCTCAACGGTGTCTATGTGATTCGGCTCGCCGTCGGTGCCATTCGAACCGAATTGAGTCATCTGGAGGCAACTTGGCAGGTCATCAAGCGTACAGCGCGCGACTGATGGCGGCGCGGCAGCTTGACACCGATTGATCCCACTCAGCGGTCGGCCGACATGCGCTCAATGATCGTATTGGCAACCTGAAGTCTTTGGATCTTGCCAGATGGACCTTTGGGCAGATTATCCATAAAGAAGATCCGCTTCGGACTTCGAAATCGGCCGAGTTCTGCATTGCAAAATTCTATCAGTTCTGACTCTGTGCAGGCCTGTCCATCCTTGAGCGCCACCGCAACTGCGATTTCCTGCCCGTAAGTCTCGTCCGGATAGCCGAACGCACCCGCCTCCCGCACGGCAGAATGGTGATACAAGACATCGTCGATCTCACGCGGTGAAATGTTTTCACCGCCTTTGATGATGAGTTCCTTGATCCGGCCGGTGACAAAAAAGTAGCCATTCTCGTCCTGATAGCCAAGATCCCCGGTGGCAAACCAGCCGTCGTCGGTAAATGCAGACTGTGTTGCTTCGGTATCGTTGTAGTATTCGCGGATGACGTTGTCGCCTTTGACGACAATCTCACCGACCTGCCCAGCGGACATCTCACGATTCTTTTCGTCAACGACTTTGACCTGGTTGCCGTAAGCGATGCCGACTGAACCCGCAATTCGTTTCGCCGGCGGCAAGGGATTCGAAAGGATCGGCGCTGCGGTTTCGGTGAGTCCCATGGTTTCAAGCATTGGAATATTGAACGTTTTTTCGAAATCCGCATGCATGCCAGCCGGCATTGCAGATGATGCAGAGCGACCCAAACGCAATCGATGCAAGCCCGAGGCATCGGCTGCGAAGCCATCTCTATGGGCATTGTCAAGCAAATATTTCGCCATCGTCGGCACAATGCTGATCCAGCTGCACTGATATTGCCTGACGTGCGGCCAGAATTGCCGCGCACTGAATTTATGCGGCATGACAACCGCGGAACTGCAGATCAGCGGCGCAATGCACGTGACAATTTGACCGTTGATGTGATACAGTGGCAAAACACAATAAGCGATATCTTCTTTCGTGAGCTGATGCGCCCGCGCAACATTGTGTCCGCCAGCAATCATGTTGGTGTGGGTCAAAACAGCGCCTTTTGGCAGTCCAACCGTACCGGAGGTATGCAGAATCATGCCCATAGAATCACCGCTGAGCGACACCTGCTCGGTCGCGCCCGGCGCGTCATCAATCCCGACGATCCCGTCCACCGGATGCACGGCAATCTGACGAATGTTTAACGTTGCAAAGTCATGGCCGATTATATCTGCGAGCCAATCACGGTAATTTTCACTCACAAATACAACTTCCACCTGTGCATTTTTCAAAGCATGGCGTAAATTGGCTTTACTGGCAACTGCGTTCAACGGTACGGTCACATGACCGCTGTAAATGGTCCCAAGCATGACTGCCGCAGTCCAGTAGCCGTTATCCATCAGAAACCCGACTTTCGCAGGCCGATCCAAGCCAGCGCGCGCCAGGACACCGCCCAGCTGCTGGCAACGGGCGCGCAAGCCGCCAAACGTCAGTGATAAATTTGAATCCGGGTCAATCAAATACGTCCGTTCGCCGTGGTGCGTCGCACGGTGATCAATGAGTGACCGGACTGATTCAGACATCAACCAATCCTCAGCTGGAAATCGACGGGTGAAACTTTTTCAGATATGGGCCAAAAAGGCTTTTCTCAGCGGGCTTGTCTTCGGGAATTTCGGACGACAGGTGGGTGATATTCAGAAAATGCCGATAGTTTAAATTTTCGGTAATGCTGTTGCCGCCCCAGGTGCCGCAGCCCATGCTCAGCGTAAAATTCAAGCCGCTGGCAAACCCGCCGCCATTGCCAAATGTATGGGCCTGATTGACGAGCACTCGAACAACATCCAAGTTTTGAGCCATGTAGCGCGCCTGCTTGAGATTCGTCGTATGGATGCCGCAGGAATGGCCGGCCCCTTGGTAATTCAGGATTGCTTTGACCTTGCTCACCGCCGCTGCGAAGTCAGCGGCACGATAAACGGTCAGAATGACACTGAGTTTCTCGCCCGAAAGCGGGTACTCCGGCCCAATCCCGTTCTCTTCCACCATGATAAATCGAGTACCTGCCGGTGCCTCATCAAGCTCAAAATGCTGCGTCAGGACTTGAGGATCTTTGGCAATCAACTCGCGATTCAAAGAACCTGGCTTGGACCACAGCTGCCGTTCAATTCGCTTTTTCTCAGCAGCGGTCGCGAGATAGCCGCCCTGATTTTTGAATTCACGCAGCATTGCATCGTATACAGCGTCCACAATAATGACTGAATTTTCAGATGAGCATGATGTGCCGTTGTCGAATGTTTTGGACATGCGAATGCATTCAGCCGCCTTGGCAAGATTGGCACTCGCATCAATCACAACCGGTACATTGCCGACGCCTACCCCGATGGCAGGCTTGCCGCTTGAATAAGCGCCTCGAACATTGTTTTGCGAGCCGGTGACGACAACCAAGTCCACCGCTTGCATCAGTGTTTGCGTCGCCTCGCGACTGACAGGCGCGGGCAGAATCTGCACCAGATCCTCGGGCACACCAATCGTGGCCAATTCCGATCGCATCAGATCAATCGCGAGATTGGTTGTATTCCAGCCTGCCGGCGATGGCGACACAACGATCGCATTGCGCCCCTTGAGCGCCATCATGCATTTATTGACCGGTGTTGCGGCCGGGTTGGTTGACGGCGTGACAGCGCCGACAATGCCAACCGGCTTGGCATATTTGATCAATCCTCGATCTGGATCGTCCTCGATCACGCCGACCGTCTGCACCCGCATCAGGTCACGCAGCGTCCCAAAGGTTTTTCGCTTATTTTTAATAATCTTATCAGCAACATTGCCCAGCGCCGTATCAGTCACCGCCAGCTCGGCCAGACGCACGGCATTGCAGTCCTGGTAAAGCGACCAGGCAATGGCAGTAACCGCTTCGTCAACGCGCTGCTGATCACTGTCTCGAAACGCATTGAACGCTTCGCGAGCTTTGTGCACAACCGCATGCACACTGGACTGGGGGCTTGTCATATTTGCATTCCTGGACATCTAAACTCTCGGCAGCAGGTTGACTGCTCATTATAATTCTCAGGCTTTTTACGCAGACACAATTCAAGTGGCAGACAAATGAAACAGATTCAATGGCATGATTTCGAAAAGATTGAGCTTCGCGTCGGCACGATTACGGAAGTAGAGGCGTTTCCGCAGGCCCGACGGCCAGCGTATAAAGTGTATGCAGATTTCGGACCGGAGATCGGTGTGCTCAAATCCAGCGCACAAATTACAGACTTATACCAGCCTGAGGATTTGGCTGGCCAGCAGATCGTTGCCGTTGTCAATTTTCCAGTCAAGCAAATCGGACCATTCATGTCACAATTTCTGCTGACTGGATTCACGCAGGAAAATGGCGCAGTCGTCATTGTCAAACCTGAGCGCCCGGTCGCCAATGGACTGAAACTGGGGTGACACAGTGCAAACATTACATCTGCTCATCGCTCAATGCCATCACGTTCGAAACACTAGACTGAATCGTTTCCGCATAAAGCCTCGAGCGCGGCATAATCTCACCGGCGAAGAATCTGGCTGTCGCAACTTTTGCCTCCAAAAAACTGTTATCGAATTGGCCTGAATTGAGCAGGTGAGCGGCTCGTGCCGCCGACAGCGCCGTCAGCCAGCCCGCTATTGTCAGTGAAAACAGATGCATATACGCCACGCTGGCCGCTGTCAGGTGAGGATCGTCGCCGCCTGTCTCGTAAATCCAGTCCGTGGCCGATTTGAGCTGTTTCAGACTTCTCCTCGCAGCTTTGACAATGCTCGCGCTCAATGCAGTGCTGTTGCATTCGTGACACAGCGAATCGGCAATCTTCTCAATCATCAAATAAATCGTCTTGCTTTCATCCTTTAGAATTTTGCGACTGATCAGATCGTTTGCCTGGATTCCTGTGGTCCCTTCGTAGATTGGCGTAATGCGCGCGTCCCGCATATGCTGTGCCGCCCCGGTTTCCTCGATAAAGCCCATGCCGCCATGCACTTGAACACCGATGTAAGCGACTTCATTGCCAATCTCGGCGCACCAGCCTTTGACCAGCGGAATCAGCAAACCTAAATCTTTCTCGGCATTTTTACGAACCTGCGCATCGGGATGAGAGCTTGACAAATCGAAAACTTTGGATGCATAGTAAGCGAGACCGCGCATCGATTCATTCAGTGACTTCATCGTCATCAGCATGCGCCGAACATCCGGGTGGTGAATGATCGCGATTCTTTCGCGCGATCCCGGCACACTGCCTTGAACTCTGCCTCTGGCATAATCGAGCGCTTGCTGGTAAGCGCGCTCACCGATCGCCAAGCCTTCAACGCCAACAGCGTGACGCGCCAGGTTCATCATTGTGAACATATACTCCAAACCGCGGTTTTTCTCACCGACCAGAAAACCGGTCGCACCGCCATTGTCGCCGTATGACATCACTGCCGTCGGACTTGCGCGAATGCCAAGCTTGTGCTCCAGCGACACGCAGCGAAGATCGTTCCTTTCGCCGAGACTGCCATCTCGGTTCACAAGGAATTTCGGCACAATGAACATGGAAATCCCTTTCACTCCGGCCGGTGAATCAGTACAGCGCGCGAGAACAAAGTGAATAATATTTTCTGTCAAGTCATGCTCGCCGTAAGTGATGAAAATTTTTTGTCCGGCAATACGATAGCAATCGCCGTTCGGCTCAGCTTTGGTGCGGATAGCGGCCAAATCCGAACCTGCATGGGATTCGGTCAAATTCATGGTGCCCGACCATTGTCCTGAGACCAATTTCTGCATGTAGGTCTCGCGCTGCTCTTGGGAGCCATGGGACTCCAGAGCACGGACCGCACCTTGCGTCAGCAATGGGCACAGCCCAAATGACATATTGGCAGAGTGCCACATTTCCTGTACCGGTGTGGCCACCGACCAAGGCAAGCCCTGTCCGCCGCTTTGCGGACTGAAGGCCAGTCCGTTCCAGCCGCCGTCAATGAATTGCCGGTATGCGTCTTTCCAGCCAGGCGGAGTTGACACCTTGCCCTCAATGCAAGTTGAGCTCACCTGATCGCCTACTTGATTCAAAGGCGCAAGAACCTCCGCGGTAAACTTTGCAGATTCTTCCAAAATCGCACCGACCAATGAATCGTCAATACCCGAATAGGCATCCAAAGAGAGAATTTGAGTGAGGTCGACAACATGGTTCAGAATGAACCGCATATCGGCGATTGGAGCGCGGTAGCCTGACATGGCAGCAGTAAATCCTCAGTTGATTGATAGTAAGTCAAATGTAAAGCGTATTGTATTTCAGCGACACTGGCCGAGGGAAAGCTGAGTGTGAGCTGAAACGCGGTCTAATTGGATGCCCCATTCGCACACCGCGACTGCTGCAGTTGCACTCATAGAATGCACCGTCAAAGTGCGCCGGGGAACTTCTTGTTGATTTCAGTCTTGATTTTCTGATCTCTCTGACCGGGCTCAAGCGGAGCTGCAGCGAGGTGAATGTCGGTGACGATTTCAATCAAACTCGCCAAAAAGCCGGCATCGTCATGCGTATCAGGTGCCAGTCGCAGCACTGTATCTCCGCCAAAAGTTGGAACTGGACTGCGCTCAGTGCCTTTTGCCATCACAATCGACTCACCCTTTTCAATGCGCTCGATATCGCGTCGCAGACGCGATCGAAGCAAAACAATGCCTGCATCGGTCCCCCCCAAGTACTCGCGCTGATGAACGTTCATAGGGCCTTGACTGGTCCAGGCCTCCCAGTCTCCTGGATTGTTCTGCCGCTCTTCATAACTGCGATGCCCGGTCTGTCCGTAGAAATCGACACTTTCCCAACCGACCGAGTCGCGGTTGCCTTGGCGCAGAACCTCATCGGCATCGTTAAAATGACGCCAGCCGAACTTGCGGCTGTTGGTGTCATCTAAAGGCACCACCCATTTCGTCAAGCTGGTGCGCCCGAAAGCTTTGGGCTTGTCCATGACCTGGAACATCCCGCCGTTCTGGGCCAGATTCGGATACAAGTAATCGTGAAAGCGCAAGCGGATCAAGTCATCAGCGGCGCTGCGCCGGGCGTGTGCATACACAATACCGCCATCTCGCTGGCGGTATCCCACCACCGGCAAATCAACAAAATGCTCAAGACCAGGAAACTGCGGTCCGCTGATGCGACCGTGCAGGAACACGCTGTGAAACGGATCAATTGCGTTTTCTGTTTCCTGCAGCCAGTTGTTCGGCGAATGAATTGAATAGGGAACAAGCTCATGGCATTCAATCTGCATCGAATCCAAGTAGGGAAAATCTGGCATTTCAGCAGGTGGTCCCATGTAGCAGAATACAAGCCCGTGCAGTTCCTTTGCTGGATAGGCACCTTGGCAAATCCGGTGGCGAATCTGACTGTTCTGCGGTTCTCCAGGCGTCTCCAGAATCGTACCGTCGACATCAAAGTGCCAGCCGTGATAGCAGCATCGGATACCGTGCCTTTCGATGCGGCCAAATTCGAGCGATGCGCGCCGATGTGCGCAGTGCTTGTGCAACACACCGACGGATCCGCTCAGATCACGAAAAACAACCAAGTCTTCGCACAAAATACGGATCGCAACAGGCTTGCCGGAATCAAGCTGGTTTGACATGGCGACTGGATGCCAGAAGCGTCGGAAGTACTCGCCAGCAGGGGTAGCCGGGCCCACTTTCAGAAACGCTTCATCTGGCTTCACAGGCTCTCGAATCGTATAACCATCAAATGGGCGAGTGGCCCAGCGAACCTGTTTCATTGTCCTGCACTTCCTCGTCTTTCCTGCTGTTTACAAGTTGTTCTCAATGCACATTATATGCCCAGCAAATCAACTATCCAGCAGGGCTCACTGAATCATCAATCTGGATAATTGAACAGATTGACTGAAAATCAAGTATCGAGATATATCACATGATTTCAATACGGTGCATGATTCTCGACTGAAAATCAGGAGTACCGGATTCAAGTTCGAACGGATTCAATTGAGGGAATGCATACCCATATCCACTGACACCCTTTGGCTTGCGGGATGCTCATCGAAGCGAATGAATGCGGTGATGCAATGACAGCGAGCAATCCGACTCGAAAGGTCGACTTGATCCGCACCGCTGCAAACCGCTCATATCTGCGGCATGGTCGATCCCTCATACCGGCAAGTCTCGCAGATAATCGCAAAAAGATGGAATCGGGAACTGGTGGTGGTATGGCAAATCTGTCATCGGAGCGAGCAGACCTGCGTGCAGGGTGTTTGCCATAAAATCATCAAACGATTCCTGCGAATCATCCAGCGCAGAAGTCACGAGAAGTCGCAGCTGCTTGCGACTCAAAATTCCGTTTGAGCTCTCAAGCGCCGCCAAAGCAATTTGTTTGTACAACTCAGGATCCTGAGAACCGGCAGCGAGGCGGCTTGCATAACATTCTTTTTTTCTGCGCCCTTTGCCAGTATTTGTTCGAGCAGATGACTTTGCAAACGACTGTTATTATACGCAGCACCCGACCGGCGGCCACCCCGACTCGGCTAATGTGCTACCGCCACCCTCGGGAAAGCTCCCCAAGCGCACTCGCCCAAGCGGCTTTGTCATCCGCCGTACCATCATAGCAGGTGTCTAGCATGCAATGCAGAGCACTCACTGCATGCAAAGCCGAAAGTCGCTCTAAATTGATTACCCGTTCATCTGCAAGTCTCGAAATTCCGCACTGGCACAATACGCCGAGCGTATTGCTCAATCCGAAAAACAATGTAATCAAAGGAATGCTGCAAGGCGGATTATGCAAGCAGTCCATCACACCGCGAGTCGTTTTCTCCACAGGTGTATTTTGAGCCTCATCTACGAATACGGCTAGACGGCATTCTTTGAGCAGAGGCGCAGCTGCGCCAAACAGGCATCCTGCCGAAGCGGATGACGTGAATAGATTGTCGATCTTCGGTCTGCTACCCAACGAGAATCCCGCAATTCCAAAACCACGATGCGAAAGCTCTTCATAGAGCTTCCTAATTACCACTTATCCTAAGTCATATTTATGGCAGAGCAGGCTGATTGCAGCTCATTGATATGAAAAAATAATAAAATCGGCTCCACGGCAGAGAAACCCGTGCCAGACGAAAAGCTCATCGGGACCAGGACTGGCGAAACGATTCCGAGGCTGGGTTCCATTTTTCAGATCCTTGCTGATCAAGCATTTAAGTCGGGTCGGCAGCTCTCAAAATATTATGCTTATCATTAGTAGTAATTAGGTAGAGCTTTGATCCTAAGGTTAGAATTTTATTGATTTTTTCTGCCTTGGTTTTTGACGCGATTTTTGCAAGTCTGTTGCCCTCAGTGCTGACAGCATCAATCAAAGATGCGACTGTATCAACTGGAGATGTTAGTGTTTCAGGCCGGTTCTGAACTGCGACCCAGGCATCACCTGGACTTGAGTGTTGCTTTATGGCTTCCATACACTCCAGCATCAGAGCAGATTTTCCGGCTCCAGGAGCACCTTGAACAATTATTGTGCCGCCGCCAATATGCCCAGAATTGAGACTCTTGACCGCTCTTTGAAATATTTCATACTCAATAGCGGGGAAAGTACAGGTGTGCATTGGATAAAGTACTTCGTTTGTACCAATACTGCTCTGACTTTAACTCTTCTTTGAACTGAATAAGCAAATATTTTCAACAGATGTTGATGAATAGCAATGTACAAAATGCTTCTTCAATACAAAAGTTTCGATCGGATATTTGATTTTTAATTCTGCAAAAAGTATATGATCCGTTACCGAAATCAATTGAACCACAGTTGCAATACCAAATCACTTGCGTCCCAAAGATTCTTCGATTATTCCAGACTGTAAACCGTTTTGGAACTCTACTGATCCAGATACATCACTCTATCTGGGCGAATCTCTGCAGTTGCTTGCGCAGTTTCCCAACGAGTCAGTCGATTGTATTTGGACCGATCCTCCATACAATTTATCCAATGATGGAGTCACCTGCGTCGGCGGAAAAATGGTTCCAGTGAACAAAGGCGATTGGGATAAAAGCAAAGGTATCGAGGCTGACTATCAGTTCAATTTAGCTTGGACTGCGCAATGCTATCGAGTTCTGCGAAAAACTGGGTCGCTATGGGTGTCTGGCACGCTGCACATGCATGCCAGTGTCGGAATGGCTCTGCAGCGTAACGGTTTTCGACTTTTGAATGATGTTATATGGGAAAAAACTAATCCACCACCTAATTTAGGATGCCGTACTTTTACGCATTCTACAGAACTGCTGTATTGGGCGTGCAAGTCTCAAAAAGGCAGTAAAGTCAAATACAAATTCAATTATCAGAAGATGAAAGAAATCAACGGCGGCAAACAGATGAAAACAGTTTGGCGAATCAAATCTGCATCTGCGCTAGAGAAGAAAGAGGGCAAGCATCCGACACAAAAACCGATTGAACTTATAGAACGATGTCTACTCGCATCCAGTGACAAAGGTGACCTCATTTTGGATCCGTTTGCCGGCTCCTCGAGTACAGGCGTTGCGGCGTTAAAGCTAAATCGCAGATATATTGGCATCGACGAAAATACCGAGTATATGGAGTTATCAAAAAGACGACTGCAGCGGTTGATTTCTCGCAATTCCCCCCCCCTCGTCAGAATCGCGATAGTCTCACTGTCTTGGTTCTGGCACCTAGGTTCAATAGAAGAATTCCGGATCAATGGAACGGGACGAGGCAATCGCCAAACTGGAAGACCTGCGCTGGCGAAACTTAGTCAGTTTAGCTGACGAGTTGGGCATTGATGTATTTGTGAATAATAAGTTAAACAAAGGGAATTATATACCTGATTGCCCAAATTGTGCTATAATCTATTCTACCTAACAAATACAGGAGATTAGATCAGATGACAAGAAAAGCACCTGGAAAGCACTATCGAAAAGGGATTTCTCTGCCGGAATTGTTTCACATGTTCCCAAACGATGATGCGGCGCAAGAATGGCTGGAGCAGCAAAGATGGGGCAATGAGCCTTGGTGTCCGCATTGCGGTTCGTATAATGTGCGGCGGAACAATCACAAATCCATGCCGTGGCGCTGCGCTGAGCGCGAATGCCGCAAGCGGTTCAGCGTAAGAACTGGAACTCCAATGTACAAATCGCCTCTCGGCTATCAGACATGGGTTGTGGCAATATATCTTCTGAACACGTCGCTGAAATCGGTGTCCAGCATGAAATTGCATCGCGATCTGAAAATCACACAGAAAACCGCCTGGCATCTGGCGCATCGCATCAGAGAAGCTTATGCCGGTGACGGCGGCGATCTTTTTTTTGGCCCGGTCGAAGTCGATGAGACCTATATGGGCGGCAAGCGAAAGAACATGTCAAACACCAAGCGCAAGGAAGCCGCGCATCTGGGACGCGGCACTGCGGGCAAGACTGCGGTAGTCGGCGCGAAAGACCGCAAGAGCAACAATGTTCGGGCAAAGGTTGTGCAGTCAGCAGACGCGCATACCTTGCAGTCATTCGTAATCAACAATGCCGATCCGTCCGCAACAGTCTACACAGACGATGCCAGCGCGTATGACGGCCTGCCATTCCAGCATGAGTCAGTAAAGCACTCAGTCGGCGAGTATGTGCGCGAGATGGCGCATACCAACGGCGTTGAATCGTTCTGGTCAACACTGAAACGAGCTCACAAAGGCACTTTTCACAAGATTTCACCCAAGCACCTGAACCGGTATGTCCAAGAGTTTGCAGGCAAGCACAATGCAAGGGAACTGGACACACTGGAACAGATGGGCTGCATTGTCCGAGGACTTGAGGGCAAGCATGTATCCTACAAGAGATTGAAGCAGACCAACGGACTTTCCAGCACGGCGAGGGCGTAACCGACATGCCTAAATATACGGACAAGGATTATTGCACTGAGAAGCCTGTAAACTTTTCCGATCCTGAGGAACCAGTCCGACAAGATACTGAAAATTGGCTTGTATTGGAACTGGGTTATGACAAGAGGAAAATTGATATTGACCATAGAATTCGAGCCGGATCAAAATGGCTGGAGCCGGACATTGTTGTTTTCAACTGTGATCGTGAATCAAATTTAGATCAGCACAAAAACATTATTGGGGTGGTGGAATGCAAACCCGAATCAATGGAAACAGCCGAAACGCAAGTAAAGTCATATATGGCGGTTTCATCATCTTGCGAGTGGGGGGTGGCGGCTACAAAGCAAGCAAGGCAATTCTATCGCAGACTTCAAGGCGGAGAGATAGAACGGATTCACGCAATTCCAGTATCAGGAATATCTGTTGGTGAAGCGGTGAGACTGAATAAATCAGACCTTAGGCCAGCAATCAATCTGAAACTGCGATTCAAGAGCATTTTGTACCATTTGTATTCAAATACAAATATTCAAAGCAGGGCTCGGCTATGCAATGAGATGACCAAGATACTGTTCTGCAAAATTTATGATGAGCGTTTGGAATCTGATGTGCCTATTTTCCAATGTCCACCAGACAAAACTCGTGCTCAGGTAAAACATGATATTCAAAAGCATCTTTGGAAACAGGTTCTTGCAGATCTCGAATCAACAGATGTGTTTCAGGAAAATGAAGAAATTGTATTGGATGCCGATTCTGTGGCTTATGTTGCGGGAGAACTTGAACGGGTAAGTCTTCTAAATACTGATCATGATGTAGTAGGGACCGCGTTTGAAGTTTTCGCAGAAAGGTATTTTGTGGGAGAGAAAGGGGAGTTCTTCACCCCGAGAGTTGCTGTAAAAAATGCCGTCAAGTTTCTTGATCCAAATTATTCCGACATGGTAATAGATCCGGCCTGCGGGTCAGGTGGATTTATTATTCAGGCTTTGGAACATGTATGGGAAAAAATCGAAAAATCCGGAACCGATAAAGCGCAAAAAAAGCAACGGGCCCCAAAATATATTTTCGGAATTGACAAGGAACCGGATTTAGTCAAGGTTGCAAGATCGTATATGGCGTTGATTGGAGATGGCCATACTTCGATAGTTGATGCCGATTCCTTGAAGCCTCTGGACAAGTGGAGCGAGCGTTCACGGGTCACATTGACTGATGCCAGGGGAAATCTAAAACTATTCGACATGATAATAACCAACCCTCCTTTTGGATCAAACATAAAAGTCGAGCATGACTACATTCTTGAAAATTATGAGTTGGGGCATCGATGGAAAAGGGAATCCGGAAAATGGAAGAAAGGCAGCAAAACCAATCCAACTGCACCTCAGGTTCTTTTTCTTGAGCTATGCGTGAAGATGCTTAAGGAAAAGGGAACCATGTGCATTGTCTTGCCGGAAGGGATTTTTGGAAATCCGACAGAGAGTTATGTAAGACAGTGGTTATTGAATAGTGTGACAATATTAGCTATCTGGGATTGCCCTCAAGCACTGTTTCTCCCTCATACCAACACAAAGACGTGCATATTGTTTCTGAAAAAGGAGAAAACCGGCAATCAATGCATTATGATGAGTTACCTTAAAAAGACCGGGCATGACCAAAGAGGTTCTGAAATCAAAATTGAAGGGGGGGGAAGTAGATGAGGATTTTTCGCTGGCCGTAGAAGATTGGAAAAATAGTCCTAGAAACAAGGACGGGGCCTGGCGAGGAAAGGTTAGTCGTTTTGTATTTTCAAACAATTTGGATCAGGAACTTCGTTTGGTTCCTAGGGATCATTTTCGAGTTGTCTCTGATTATGCCAGATGCATCACTTTAGGAGAACTGGAAAAAAGAGATTTGATCTCGATAAGAACTATTCCTTGCGGCGTTAAGGCAAGAGAGTATTCTGCTGACGGAGAAACAGTGCCTTTTCTCAGGACTTCGGATATAGGCGTTATGGAATTGCGTAATCCATTGAAACAGGTTCCTATAGGGATTTACAATAGAGAAAAGTCAAAGCAAGATGTGAAACCTTATGACATTCTCATCATTAAAGATGGGACCCTCCGAATCGGAGAACCTGTGATGCTGCTGGAAGATGATGTGAAATTAGTGATTCAAGGTCACTTTTACAAAATTCGCACATTGAATCTGGAGGCCTTGAACCCGTTTTTTCTTTTCTGGGCCATGATTCAAGCGCATTCGGCAATACTTGCCAAGGTAATTGTCCAATCCACGCTGTCATCAATTACGCTTGATCGTTTAAAAGAAATCGAAGTGCCATTTCCATCAACTTCCAAGCAAATGGACATCAGTACTACAGTGGAGGAGGTGCTTCGAGGAAGAAAATCACATTTGCACAAATTCCCTCCGAGAAATGCTGGATCATGAACAAACCCAATAAACAACCTGGGCCATCTCCCCAGTTTTCACGCCGCGTAACCGATCTTCGTATTGATTCAACACCGGAGCGGGTAGCCAAAGCGCTGATGAAAGGCGGGGCTGCGCCACGCCCAGAGACGCGGAAGCCGAAAAAATAGAATTGCAACCTTGCCAAGGTACGTCAATTATAGGGAATTTGGGCAATCAGGTATATAATTCCCTAAACAAAGGATGGGCTGGTCATACCGTAGAACGCTACTTGGGCATTCAGAAGAACACATCACGTGAGCCAAATTTAGGCAGCTGGGAACTGAAAGTGATTCCGCTTGTACGAGCAGCAAGCGGACATTTGAAAGTCAAAGAAACAGTAGCGATTACGATGCTTGACAGATTTCATGTGATAGGAAAATCTTTTGAGGACAGCCATCTGTGTACAAAACTTAAACGAATCATCGCGGTAACCCGCCTTTACGAAAATCAACACGAATCAGAATCTTTCGTGTTAGGACATAACGAATTCCGTCTTGAAGGTACTGATTTGTACGATGAAGTTGCCAGAGATTATCGAAAAATTCAAGCGGCGACGAAAGCTGACGAAATCTCGTCAACGATCGGGCGGTATATTCAGGCACGCACCAAAGGGAGAGGACATGGGAGCACGACTCGAGCATTCTATGCGAAAAAACCGCTTGTTGAATATATCATCGGGTGGAAACGGCCCACTGTCGTATCTCCCGAAACGCATCCAAACATCGATTGTCCGATACACGCTGGCTCGCGAAACAGTAAAGTACGAGAGGATTTAGACGGAGTCATGTCAAGACTGTATAGGAATCAATCTGGAGTCGGGCGGCACAAATGCCCATATTGCGCATATCAAGCCGGTTTTCGAGCAGGTGTTGCATCAGTCTCTGACTACGATACAGCACGCTAGCGTCAATTACTCGGAAGAAGGTGAATCGTTGAATTGCGATCTGCCCTACTCTTTTGAATGAATCTCCAAAACCGGCAAACCTGTCATCAGATTGATTTCACCCCAAAGCAGTGCAATCTGATAGCGAACACGATTCATCTCATAGACCGCATGCAGCTGTTCGGCTTGCGCATCTCCCAAATCAGCAGCCTCCTCCAATTCATACAGTGTGCGGCTGCGATCCATGTAGTGGTCGCGATAGTCAGACTCAACTCTCGCCGCAACTAGCGCCAAATGAAGAACCCTCAACTGTCGCCATAAATCATACGCCTTCTCGCGGATGGCGTGCTCCGTGCTTTCCAATTCAAGTTGAGCCTGCTCAACTTTGATCTGCCTGACGCGAACATCCCGATTCTTTTGAGCGCCGGAAGCTAACGGTACATGCAGGCGCAAACCAATCATTGCAGCATCGCGACTTCCCGTATCTTGAGACCATTGTGTGCCTTCAAGCACAGCGTCTAGTTGCGGTGCAAATTTGGATTTAGCCGCTGCCAGCTGCGACATGGACCGCTCCAGATTAAGCCTCGCCTCAGCCAGCTCGATGCTCTCAGCAACAATGTATGCCATCAGTTCCTCAAATTCCGGCAGTGTCTGATCCACAATAAGCGACAAGTCCGGCTCCAGTAAATCACGCGGAACGTAGCCAGCGAGATTGGCAGTCCCCATTGCCTGCGCCAGACTGCGCCGCGACGCAGTCCGGTGCATGCGTGCGTCTTCTCGAACAACAAACAATTCCCGATAAAGCGTTTCCCGGGCCAATACATCCACCTGCGCATGCGTGTCGTAGGTGGCATTTTCCTCTACCATGCGATTGTAGCGCAAAAACGCCAAAGTCATTTTCTCGTCCTTGAACGCATAGTCGATATCCCCGAGCAGCACATCGAAATAACTTCTCATGGTTTCAAGCTGCTGGCGATTGCGCTGCTGCTCGCGGCGCAACTGCGCCTGTTCCAGAGACACAGAAGACACTTCCACCGCCGCAGCCGCGCGTCCGAAGTCATACATCGGCTGAACAATTCGCAAAGTAGCGCGACTGTCGTCAAGCGAGTCTGGAGCATCCGGCGCGGCGCGATCTGCCCGTCTCGGCAATGCGAGAACCTCAACAGCTGGCAGATGCGGCGCAAGCTCAGATTCATGGCGGGTTTGGGCAATTGACACCTCAAGGTCCGCATTTCTGACGGATGGGTGGTGTGCCGCCGTCCACTGCATCGCCGCACTCAGCGTCAGCGGCTCAACGGGAAATTCCTCGCCGCAAGCGACTGTCGCAACTGCTGCGCCGAATCCAATTGCAATAATGCCTCGCAAACCGGGCCGGCTCACTGCAATGCGCCTCTGCAGCGAGATACCGTGATCGCGGTCAACTCGCACTGGACGGGCTACTGTCCTAATTGGCTTCGCTTGTATTTCACGAAGTTGGTATGCTCATAGTGCTTTTCGGCAACAAATTGGCCAAGCAGCATGAATTCTTCAACGTTTTTTGTTGCCCCAGTGAACCGGGCCACAGGATTGCCTTCAAAATCAAGAAATAAAAATACAGGCGTCGCCCGAATCCGATTGTGCCTGAGCGCAAAATCCTTTTCCAGCACATCCTCACCGGAAAAATCAGTAATGATATTGTCGCCCTCAACATTCATCATCAACACGCGAAAATGCTGACGGAAATAATCCTGTACCTCTGATCTGTTCAGAACGGTCGCTTTCATACGCTCACACCACGGACAGTCATTCAGCTCAAACATGACCATAATAGAAACTTGTCCCTCTTCTTCGGCGAGTTGCACCTCTTCGGTCAAGTCTCCGAAAGTCTGATGAAAAAAATAATCATCCGGTGATCGGATTTCGGCGACTGCTGCGCTGCTGAGCAGCAGACTCATAAACAATCCGACGAACCATTTGCAAGCGGCCTTCATGACTTCAAACTCCAGCTTCCCATACCGGGATTTTTTTGTTTCAAGACAATTTTCGGAAGTGCTAGATTATCAACCCTGATCGTTTGCTCCTGGCGCAGGTAGTCAGCCACCACTTCCCATACCGGCGGTCCGGGCGAAACTTCACCGACCGTCGCCCATCCGGCAACCGAATAGTTGCGATTGGCGTCAATCAATTCGCCCGATTCCAAACGCATGTCCGAGATGCGCGTACCGAAAGTCCCTTCGGGCTCGATCGTATACGACATGCCCGTCAGCCTCACCATATCACCGCCTTGCTGATAGAAGGGATCCGGATTGAACGAATTGTCGGCGACATCTTCCAAGATCAGCTTAAGGGTTTCACCCGACATCTCGCGAACATAGGTCTCTGGATAGGTCGTCGCCGTCTGGTTGAGCACATCCTGCATCGTGATTGCCTGCCCCGGCAGAATCGAAGTCCCCCAGCGGAAACCTGGCGACAGCGCAATCTGCGCATCACCCATCTTCTGAAGCGCATTGCAGATTACCTCATCAAACGTACCGTTGAAATTCCCGCGGCGAAAGAGCAATGAGTCGGTCCATGCCAGCTCTTCGCCGAGCTGATCAGCGTACGGCGCGTGCATCTCATCAATCAAGGCTTGCATAGCCGCATCAGGCTCAAGATAGTTCGCCATGACGGGCACCAGTCGATAACGAAAATCCTGCACGCCCTTGTGCCCCAATTTCAGGTCCAGCACACCGACAAACTTGGCGTTTGAGCCCGCGTTGGTGACATAAGTGGTCCCGCCAGAATTCTTCACAGCGAGCGCCCCCGGGACCGCATCGTGCGTATGCCCGCCCATGATGAAGTCTAATCCGTCGACAATACCCGCCAGTTTCATGTCCACATCGAACCCATTGTGCGACAAGAGCACAATGGCATCGGGATTGTCATCAGCGCGAATCCGCTCAATCAGCTCCTGCAGCTCGTCGGCACGAATGCCGAACGACCAGTCAGGGACATTGCGGATGGGGTTGGCAATCGGTGTGTAGGGAAACGCCTGTCCAATGACTGCGACATCGTAGCCACCGAGCGTTTTCAAAGTATAGGGCGGAAATGCATGACCGGTAAACTCATCGTAGACCGGCTTTTCGTCGAACAGCGCTTCCTCGGTCAAAAAAATGTTCTGTGCGACAAATTCGCCAGAAAAAGCTGCAAGGTTGCTCATGACTTGCGCCGGCTCATAGGTAAACTCCCAGTGGCCAGTTGCGATATCGACACCGAGCTTGTTGTTCGCTCGAATCATATCCATGCCGCGGCTCCACAGCGCCGGACCGCTGCCTTGCCAGCTGTCCCCGCCATCAAGCAGCAAAGTTCGCTCATGGCCGAATTCGCCGCGCAGCCTGTCGACCAAAGTCTTCAGATGCGCGTAGCCGCCCGCTTTGCCAAACTTTTCTGAAAGTTCAGTAAAGTCAAGGTAGGTAAAGGCATAGGTCTCGAGCGAATTCGGTGTCAGGCCGAATTCATCCAGCAGGGCTCTGCCTACCAAATGCGGGGCGCGGCCAAAAGCATCCGCGAAACCCAGATTGACATGCGGTTCGCGAAAATAGACTGGATTCAGCTGCGCATGCGTATCCGTGATGTGGAGAAGGCGGACATCACCAAAATTGGCGAATTGATAAATATCTGAGTGCGCAGCAGACGCATTCGGCAGCATGCCGCACACGCCCGCTGCCGCTAGCAACTGCAGAAACTCTCGACGATCCATGGAGTTCATAACTTCTGCCGGCCCAAGTTACTTACAGCACGCCGAGAGTGAATCAAGTCAAGTCGTCTGCGGTCTGTTGCGAGTTGTTTTCCTGTCGCTTGCCTGATTGCCTGACACAAGTTACCGAATAATGCGGCCGAGCCACAGAGTCTCTTCCCGCTCAGCTTGCACAATACCCTGATCAGCCTGCTGCTGGGCTTGCGCAACCAGTTCCATTGCTTCGGACAATTGTCCGGCAACCGCAGTCTCCTGAGCTGATTTGAGGATTTTTGCGGTGTCGCGCCACTCGTGGCCCAGCTCAGCCGCCATCTTGCGGGTATCGTTGGCTTTCGCAAAAGCGGTGTTGAAATCATCCACTGACGGCTCGGCCGCCAATGCTGGTCCGGTCGCCGCAAATGCCGTGAGCAGAGCACCGGCGAGCAAGCTTTTTCCATTGATGCGTTTCATGCCTTGTTTCATCTTATTCACCGCCCTTTACTTGCGGACACCCGGTCCGTTGAATTCAAGCCCATTGCTCATATAGGTGAGAAAGTACTCGAGATTTCGATATTCCGGACCTTGCGCCTTGAATGGTTTGGCTCGCACTTGCGAATTGCAGCCGCCAATTCGGCGGTGCAAGGTGCCGATCGCGCCCCATTTGAGACGGTATACCGGAAAATGACTGACATGGCCCAGCGCCGGGCTGAGCAGTTCAGTTCGAATGTAGCCGCCCGAACCGCCGACATGGCAATCGGCACAGGCAAAGTTCAACTGACCGCGTTTCGTGTAGTAAAAACGCTTGCCGGCCTCGTATGCCGCCATGGCTCTGGGGTCATCCGGAATTTGCACATTAATCGGCTCGCCGCGCGACGTATACGCCATGTAGGCTGAAATTTCCGCGATTGCGCCGCGCTTGTATCCGAGCGGCTTCTCGCCGTTGGCCTCGCGGCACTGATTGATCGCCAATTCCAGCGTGATCACCTGCCCCTGCTCAGTATCGAAATACGGATAATTCTGACGGATGCCAATCCCGCCGTTCTCAAAGCAGTCAGCGTAGGTTTTGCCGTTCGCAAACGGTGTATTGAACTTCTCTTCGCCGGCACTGATTGCCAATTCATAGGGTGGAAACTCCTCGAGCGTCATCCATTGCTCACGCGACGGCGCGTCAATCGAGTAGACGCCATTGATGAAATCCTCTTTTGGCGTGTCCGGAAATTTCGTGAGATAAAAATTCTGAAACGCTTGCCGATCCTCTTCAGGATTGGCAAACGACAGATACGAGACGCCTGCCAGCGCACAACCGACTGCGACTGCAATTAGCTTTTTGATCATTACTCATTCTCCTCGGCTTGGTGATCAAGCGATTGCGGCTTCAACCTGGCCCGTTTTTTGCTGATTGTCATGCCAGTTCAGAATCAAGACATCACCTTTCTGAGGGCCGTTCAACTTGAACGAAAGATAGGGGTTTTTGGAAATCGCTGGACCCCAATGGGCTCGAATGACTTCTTTGCCTTGCCACTCGCATGTGACGACATCAACAAAATGGGCCGGTATCGGCTGACCCGTCTTGCTATCTTTGCGCTGCCCAGTCTCCATCGGATGCTTGATCAGCATTTTGACTTCCACTGTACCATCGCTAAGCTGCTTAGATTTCGCTTTCATTGTCATGATTTAGATCCTCTTATCTAATTTATCCGCCGCAGCCGCCAATCGTGACCTTGACTTCCTGCGAACCGCGATAGACTTGACCGCTGGCTTTCACCAAAGCGATCACATCCGAAGTTTTACCCATTTTGATGCGCACTGAAACGTCTGGCACGGCACCCGGCTGCATGTCGAAAGACGCAACCATCGGGGCTGGATTTTCTGGCACCACAATCGCGATGGACTCGACGTTGTCGAGCGCCGCCGTGACGCGGATCGGCACAACCGCCCCATTTTCTGCGATCTCAGGGCCCTTGACCTTCACTTCAGGGCTGTCCTGAATGCTGGTCTCGCCGAACAGGGCTTTGAGGGTGTCGTCCAGCTTATCTGCATCAAAGGCCATCTGCGGACGCGCTGCGTAGGCGGACTTGCCAAGCAAGCCCCACGACGCGGCAAGTCCCACCAGGCCCGATGCCAGAAGTCCTTTGACGACTTTTCTTCTCGGTTCAGATTTCATGGGAAATACCTCGTTAGAGTGTGTAAATGTACTCAGTAATCTTGTCGATATCCGAGTCGGACAAAATGCCATGCCGGCCGAATGGCGGCATCATCGAGTTGGGATTCAGTGCGGTCGCGTCATAAATCTGAGCCCGCAACTTGGCCTTGTCGGGGAAACGCTGCTTCATAAAGATCAGCGGCGGTCCGTGCGAACCCGGAAACGTTCCATCACCGATAATATGACAAGAAAGGCAATTGCCTTTCTTGCGATCAACTGTAAGTTTCTTGCCTTGCGCAATTACTTCGGCACTGACTTCTGCCATCCCCGCAGGCGAGTAGGCAATCGGCACCAGAAGCAACGCACAAAAAGTCGCAATTGCAAATACTGACCTATTCATGGCAACTGAATTAGACCTCCTTAAGTTTAATTTGTTATGCCTGCACGCAATCGCGCAAGCATACTTGCGCACACTACAAACATCGCGTTATCTGTAGCCACTGCATTTAGCCCCAAATAGCCCCAAATATACACAAAATATCACATTAGATTGAAAAAAGCGAGTGGCGCGCCGACCGGCTCTGGAGAGTCGTGAGCACTGAACCCATGGACTGCCGGCCCCATCGTTCAGTTTGTTACCCGGAAAAGCATTCATTTTTTCAAATAATATCGAGACTATAATCCGCAATATCAACGCTATTGCCAAATTTCGCTGCCACCCGGTCGAACCGTTTTTTGGGGGCTGCCCGCCAAGACTGGCACATCGAACCTGCTCAAAGCGTGCTTTTCGAATAGCGTTCGATTCGAATTGGTCGGCAGCGGCTTCACGTTTCGCTTTTTGTCACGGCTCAGAGTCTGCAGGGCGGAGCGCACGTCATTCGGCGCAGCGGCTTTTGCAAATCGGGCGGCAATTGATTATTTTCAGATAGTACCCGGCGTTGTCAGATGAAGCGCACCTTATTGAATATGAAAGCATGAGTTGCATCCTTTGCGGCTCAAGTGCGCGTAGATTGATAGCGAGCGGTGCAAACCTTCCGAGCGAACGAGTATGGGCACACAATCTGTCCCCCTTGATTTGGCATGCCGCGCCCGGCTTGGATCAGCGCACCGCAACTGTGCGCAAATGCTGACCGATCGCATCGGCAAAGCCTTGAAAACTGCCATCCGGACAACGCGCAAAGAGCCGATGGCCAGACCGCACACCAAGTGCAATTGATCATGCCGTCAACACCCGCAGCAGTCATTGCAATGGCTTGCAATTTGCCCGGCAATGCCAGTACGCCCGACAAATACTGGGAGAACATTATCACCCGGCGCGACTGCGTCGGACCGATTCCGTCCAATCGCTGGGACCCAGCTATTTTCGACACAATCGGACTCAGCGAAGCGACCGAATTCGCCAAAGTCGGTGGATTTATCGATGATATTGGCAAGTTTGATGCGGCCCTGTTTCAGATCACACCGAAAGAGGCGCGGCAGATAGACCCGCAGCAAAGAATTTTGCTAGAACTCGCCTGGCAGTGCACCGAGAATGCAGGCGTGTCCGAACCGCTTCTTTCTGACAAGAAAACCAGCGTTCATGTGGGTGTCATCAACCATGACTATGAACGCCTGCTGCTCGCGGACAAACAGTCTATCTCCGCCCACACCGGATTGGGCCGCTCAACCAGTATCGCGGCCAATCGCATCTCTTATCATTTTGATCTGACTGGCCCTAGCATGGCGATTGATACCGCCTGCTCTTCATCGCTGGTCGCACTCAACGCTGCCTGCCAAGCCCTGCACAGTCGACAAGCCGACTTTGCGTTTGCCGGCGGAAGCAATGCGATCCTGCTGCCGGATAGCTATATTGAATTTTCCCGCGCCTCGATGCTTTCCAAATCGGGAAAATGCCACGTATTCGACCGGCGCGCTGACGGTTTTGTGCGTGCCGAAGGCGGCGGCATGGTACTTTTGAAACGGCTTGATGACGCACTGATCGACGGCGACCACATCCATGCGGTAATTGCATCAACTTCCGTGAACCAGGACGGCAAAACCACTGGGCTGATGTCACCTCGCATTGAAGCCCAGATGGCAATGATGCGCGATGCTCTGAACCAGAGCGGTCTCACCGAAAACGAGATTGGATATATCGAGGCGCATGGGACTGGAACACAAGCAGGTGACGCCGCTGAAATCGCTTCGCTCGGCGAAGTCTACGGGCAAGGCGCGCGCACTCGTCCGTGTTATGTCGGCTCCGTCAAAAGCAATATCGGGCACACAGAGTCAGCCGCGGGAATCGCCGGCCTGATCAAGGCGATTCTGGCTGTCAGCCGCGGCATTATTCCGCCGAACATTCACTTTGAGACACCGAATCCAGACATTGATTTCAAGCAGCTGCGAATCCCGGTTGCAGCAAAGCCGTGGCGCGGGCCGTGCGGGCGCCCGCGGGTGGCTGCCGTCAATTCATTCGGTTTTGGCGGTACCAATGCGCACGCGATCGTCCGGCAGGCACCCGTCGACTTGCCTGTGCGGACAGCCAGCGCCGCCGGACACCTGCTGCTGCCGCTGTCAACGCCCGTTCAGGCCGATCTCGAACGCTTCCGTCAGCAGATACAAAACAACTTGAACCCGGACAATGGCCGGAATGTCGCTTACACCATCGGTCGCCAAACACGGCACAAATTCCGCGCCGGTGTCATTGTGCGACGCGATCCAGCCGACGCAACCCGACTCTTGTTTGACACGGCCAAGGCCGCAATCGCATTGCCTGCAAGAAAAGATCGGCGCCTTGCCTTTGTATTCAATGGAATGGGTGCGGAATTCGGCGAAGGAGCAATCGCACTGTATCGCAGTTACCAGCGCTTTGCCCGCGTCGCAGACCTGTGCGATTCAATTGCACAGCGCGAGCATGGGATCAATGCAATCGACCGCTATTTCCAATCAGGACAACTTCCGCAGATCGAAAATTTAGCAGCCTGCCACATGCTGCACTTAACCTTGCAGGTCGCTGCCTGCGAGCTTTGGAAAGACTGGGGAATTGTACCGCAGGCTGTGGTTGGACATAGTCTGGGCGAGATCTCCGCCGCCGTCAGCAGCGGCGCAATCAGTCTGCCCCACGGCATCAAAGCGGTGATTGCGCGGGCCAATGCGCTTGCGCAGTTTGTCGGCGCACAGTCGATGCTTGCTGTCGCGGCAACGCGCAAACAGGCCCGGCAAATGATCACAGCGCATTCCGATGCACTGTTTATCGCTGCCGAAAACAGCCCTGATGACATCACCTTGTCCGGCACTCCGACAGCGATTCGCAAAATTGCGGAGGAACTGCAAGCGCAAGGCAAATTTTACCGACCATTGAACATTCCTGTGCCGTTTCACAGTCCGCTGATCGATGGCGGAAGAGCACAGTTTCAACAATCTTGTCCAGCCCTTGCGCATCGTCATAGCAAAATCCCATGGCTGTCTTCGGTTACCGGCAAAACCATTGATGCGCGCCAAATCGATGAATCTTTTTGGTGGGACAATTTCAGAAATCCAGTGCGATTCAAAGCGGCGCTTGAAGCCGCGCTCGACGCGGGCATTAACTGCATCGTCGAAATCGGCGCACACCCGATTTTGGCGTATGCAATCAACAATTGTCTCAAGCGCAAGCAATCCAGCATAGCCTGTCTGCACACGCTGCAGCGCGGGCAAGCGGGTGCTGACACCCTCTATGCCAATGCTGCGCAGCTGTTCAACATGGGATTTGAGCTGAACTGGACTAAAGTCAATCCGCCAGGCAAAGTGACCGCAGATTTGCAGCGAACACGGCACCGACAATTCTACTGGCAGCAAACCAGGCTCGATGCAATTGGGCAAGTCCAAACCGCCGCCGGCCGCAATCCCGCCGGACTGCTTGACACCCGCAATCAAAAGGCTGAAAGCCACTGGCCGCTGTCAGCAGCGGCAAACACTGCGACCTGGCTGCGCAGACACCGCGTACATGATGAGGTTATTTTTCCGGCTGCAGGCTACCTTGAGGCGGCGCTTGAAGCCGGTCATATTTTGACCGGTCAATCGCAGCTGGAGCTCTTCAAAGTCGAATTCGAGCGAATGTTCCATTTGCCGCGCCATCATAGCGACAACCCCCTCAGCCGTTGCCAGCTCACCACAAAACAGATCGACACTGGCCATCAATTCCAATTTGTGGACACGGACGCGACACAGACAACGGTCTTCTGCAGCGGGCAGCTGCGATGGGTCGCAAGCTCCGCACCGGCATTGCCGGATTTTCTTGACTGCGATCCTGCCCCGGAGATTGAAGACAGTGCGCTGGGGCAAATTGAGAAAGGCTTGCAGCAGCTGCAATTCCAAGGTGATCATGACGCCTGGTCGATCGACCAGGTTCGCCGAACCGGCCAATCTGAAATTATCGCCCGATTGAGCAATACGCAAGCAGACACATCGCCAAACCGACGATACCTGATTGATCCTGCCCTGCTTGACCTGTGCCTGCGTCTGCCTTTCGCTGCACTTGGCACCGCATTGATCTATATCCCGCGCAGCTTGGACAGCCTGCGTCTGTATGAAGCCGGTTCCGATCAGGTTTGGTGCCGGGTGCAGACAATTTTCCTTGCCAGCGGCGAGGCTGAGATCAATCTGCAGCTGCTTGATGCTGAACGACGATGGATTGCGATTGCAAACCGGCTGCGGCTCACTCCGGCAAACAAGTCCCAGTGCCCCCGGCTTGAGCGCTTGCCGCAATTGGCAGTGCCGCGCTGGGCGAGGATCGATCCGATTGCCAGTCATGCGCAGTGGTTCATGGCCAAGTCGCAGCGAGTGCGCCAGACGATTCAGGCTGACTTTCAAAATCGGGCGGCGTATTATCAGCGCAATCAATACTACGCAGACAAGAATTGTGAACTGACGCGAATCGCCCTGGCTTTCATTGGAGACTGCTTTGCCCGGCACGGCTTTTCGCAGCGCGGTGACCGTCTGCTGCTGGCAGACTTGGCAGCACAGTTGAGCGTTGCCGCGCGGCAGCAGCCGCTGTTTTTCTCGCTGGTTGATTTGCTTTATCGACATCAGCTGATCAAAATCACTGGCAGCGGCAGCACCCCGCTCATGGAGCGGCGCCTGACTGTGCGGTGTGATTTGCCGCGAGCGGGGCAGCAGGCGACATTTGAATTTCTGCAAAATTCCGAATCGTCGCAGCAACTGAGTGAACTGCTGATGCTTGAGCGTTGCGGAAAACTTTTGCCGGCGGTGCTTGCCGGCGAAAGAAATGGACTGGATGCGCTGTTTCCGAATGGCGACATGGCAGTTCTGGCACAGTTCTATCGTACATCGCCTGTCTGTCGCATCTATAACGAAGCGCTCGGTCGCTGCGTTCGCGAACTGCTGCGCTGCTGGCCATTGCGCCGAAAGTGCCGAATTCTTGAAATTGGCGGCGGCACCGGCGCACTGCTGCTCAATCTCTATCCGGCACTGTCCAGTCAGCGAATCGAGTACACCTTCACCGATGTCGCCAGTTCTTTTGTCCGTGCGCGAGAAAAGGCTTGTCGAAACCCCGAATGGCTTGCATTTGCCCAATACGACTTCAACAGCGATCCGCTGATCCAAGGCTTTTCGGCAAACTACTTTGACATTGTGCTGGCGAGCGACTGTCTGCATCTGGCGCGAGATCTTGCGTTCACCCTGTCAAGCCTGCAAGCCATGATGCACCCTGGCGGACATTTGCTGTTGAGCGAATTGACCGCGGAGCCGGATTGGGCGCGCTTGGTGTTCGGCATGTCCGCTGACTGGTGGCATAACGCACAGGACAGCCGGCTTCACAATTCACCCGTTCACACGGTCGCCGCCTGGCGCCGGTCGCTGGAATCAGCCCGCTTTCGTGTGCTGGAGGTCCTGTCCGACCGAAACGATGGCAAACCGCCGCGGCACAGCATCTTTATCGCCGAGACGCAGAAAGCGCCAGCGCCGAGACAATTGCCAAATCAGGCTGCTGACCAGCGAACTCTAATCTTGTCTGACAACAGCGATTTTTCTAATGCGCTGGCAACTGCCCTGTCGCCGGCATCGGTCGAGCATGTCGTCGGTCGCCGGTCTTGTCGCACCGGTGACTTTCGCCGCATTCGCCCCGACTGCGCACAAGACTACGTGGTTCTCGTCGAGACTCTGATGGTACGCAACCGCTTACCGGAACACATCATCATGCTATGGAACTTTGGCGCTGAGCCCGCCAGCTCAGAGAGTTTTGAGCAACTGGCAGCACAAACGCCGTTTGCGCAGAAACTCGCGCATCTCATTCAGGCCTACGATCAGCTCGCCTGCCCTCTGCCACTGCTCACTCTGGTGTCAAGTCGCGTTCACCCGCTGACGCCCGACGCGTCTATAGAACTTTCTGCTTGCTTTGATGCATCGATCTGGGCCATCGGCCGAACCGTGCGCAACGAATATCCGCACTCAAAATGCCGCATCATTGACGTGGATCCCAAACAGACTGGCTGTGTCGGCCAGCTGATCGCCGTTCTCGCTCAGCCGCCGCATGAGCTGGAACTTTCGATTCGTGAATCCGGTCACTTTGCACCCGTCATTGAACCCGATTCTGCAGTGGAAAATCTTAGCCGCAGTGACCAGAATCTGGTGCTCGCCAGCGCCCGGCCGGGTGACCTCGGCAGTCTGATGCTGTCATCGCAGCTCATGCCGCCTTGTGCCGAAGACGAAGTCGTGATCGCGGTGATGGCCGCATCGTTGAACTTCCGCGATGTGATGATTGCCTTGGATGCGCTTCCGAACGAAGCCGTCGCTCAGGGCCACGCGCAACGCTCGGCCGGCATCGAGTGTGCCGGCATCGTTGCCAAAACCGGCGCCAAAGTGACAGCCTGCCGGGCCGGTGAGCACGTCGCCGCGCTCTCAAAAAACGCAATCTCAAAGTTCGTCAGTGTCAATGAGGCATTTGTTTTTCCGTTCTCTTCACATTTATTTCATGCGGAGCAAATCAGTGCGATCCCGACGGCGCTCGTCACGGCGCTGCAAAGTTTCGACTGCCTTGAGAACCTGGAGAATCTCGAATCAATCCTGATTCATACCGCCAGTGGCGGGGTTGGAGTGATGCTAGTGCACTTGGCTCGAGCCCAAGGGCTCAAAGTATTTGCGACCGCTGGCAGCGCCGGCAAAATCGCATTTTTGAATTCGCTCGGTGTCAGCCAGGCATCGGATTCTCGCTCGGACAAGTTTGTCGCGGAGGTGCTCAGCTGGACCGGCAATGCCGGCGTTGATGTCGTTGTGAACACCCTGGGTGATGAACTGGCCGCAGCCAATCTCAAAATTCTAAAGCCCCGCGGGCACTTTATCGAGCTTGGCAAATACGCAAGCTCAAAGCAAGTGCATCGACTGATCACCGCATCAAAACTGGCATTGAATCTGCACGTCGTTGACATTGATCGCATGTGGCACGATCAGCCCGCACGGCTGGCGCAGATTTTCAAGGATGCAATGCAGCTTGCCGTTTCTGGGAAAATCGTGCTGCCCCCATATCAGACGTTCCCGGTTCAATGTGCTGTCGAGGCTTTCAGGCTCATGGCGGCAGCCGGGCACATTGGCAAAGTTGTCTTGGCACTGCGGGATCTGCATCACGCGCAATGTACTCGCCGGACAGATTCAATCACAATATCCCCAGACGCAACCTACGTGATCAGTGGCGGCAGCCGCGGCTTTGGGCTGGCGACTGCGAGATGGCTGTGTGACTTGGGCGCCGCACATCTGATTGTCATCGGTCGCAATCTGAGCAAATCCGGTCAGCTCAGTCAGCTCAGGCGCCAATTCAACTCTGCCGAAGTCACGCTTGAGGCGGTGCCATGCGATATCACCGATCTGGCAGCATTGCGTGAGAGCATCCGTCATGTGCTCGACAAAATGCCGCCAGTGCGCGGGATTTTTCACTGTGCCATGCAAATTGATGACCGGGCATTGATTAATCTCGACATGGACAGTTACGCGACTGCGACCGACACCAAAATCCAAGGCGCCTGGAATCTCTGCCAGGCGATTCCAACACAAGAACTGGATATGTTCGTGCTGTTTTCGTCCGTCACTTCGCTGCTTGGACCGGCAGGGCAAGGAGCCTACAGCGCCGCAAACGCTTTCATTGATTCATTTGCCAGATATCTGCGCAAAATGGACATCAACGCGCTGGCGATCAACTGGGGCGCCGTTTCCGACTGTGGCCACGTCGCGGACAGTGCGGACGCAGTCCAAAGAAAATATGGCGATACGGCTGTGGCAGCAGACAAGATGCTGCAGACGCTGCAGCAAGCATTGCACACACAGTGCGAGCCGCAATACGTGATTGCCGCAGGGAACTGGCAGCAATGGATGCCGCATGACAATTTCAGTGGCCCGCTGGCCGCCGGCTATGCAATTGGCGAACCGCCGCAGACAGCAGATGATCGGATGACAGAAACAGGTGAAAACGCAGCTCGAGCGCTCAAATGCATTGCGGATGTTGCGGGTGTCGCACGGCAGGAAATCGACTTGCGGGAATCATTGGCTGATCTTGGAATCGACAGCTTGCAAGCGGTTGAGCTCTCGCATCAGCTCAGGCTTGAGAGCGGAATCCAGATCAGCGCCGCCGCTCTGCTCGAATCCTCATCAATCCAGGAGATTGTCAAACGCGCACCGCCGATGCGACATCCATAAGCTGCGCTCTGCAATGAACTGCCTGCATGAGCCACTTGGCGGGCAAACGCAATTTTGCCAATTCTGCCGCAAAAATTCGAATTGGCAAAATTGGCATTCCAGGTTGCATTAGAATAATCGCTGTTACGCGGTTCGCTGTGAACCGATCTCAGCCACTGCATCCTGTCTCGGTCACATGGGAATTCCACGGTTTTTGAAATTTGACACGCTGGCGCTGCATGCCGGACAAAGACCCGATGCATCCACCGGCGCACGGGCGACGCCCATCTATCAGACAGCATCTTATGTATTTGAAGATGCAGACCAGGCCGCCGCCATCTTCAACATCGAGCGCACCGGTCATGTCTACTCACGCATCACCAATCCGACCAACGCTGTGCTGGAGGAGCGAATCGCCGCACTCGAAGGCGGCGTCGGCGCTATCGCCACAGCAAGCGGCCAAGCCGCGTTGCACTTGGCGCTGGCCACCATTGCGGAAGCTGGCGCTCACATCGTTTCGTCACAATCCATTTATGGCGGCTCGCATAATTTGCTGTCGTATACGCTGCCGCGCTTCGGCATCGAGACGACTTTCGTCAATCCTCGAAACCTCGATCAGATTCGCGCCGCAATCCGCCCTGAAACCAAGCTGATCTTCGGTGAAGTCGTCGGCAATCCAGGCTGCGAGATGCTTGATGTTGAACAGGTCGCTGCGATCGCTCATGAAAACCGCATTCCGCTGCTGATTGACTCGACATTCACCACACCCTATCTGTGCAAGCCCTTTGATTTAGGCGCTGATGTCGTGTTTCATTCGGCGACAAAGTTCTTGAGCGGTCACGGCGTTGTAATCGGCGGATTGCTAGTCGACAGCGGCAAATTCGACTGGATCGCATCCGGTAAGTTTCCAGCCCTCAGCGAAGCCTACGACGGCTTCCACGGTCTGGTTTTTGCCGAGGAATTCGGACCTGCTGCCTATATCACCCGTGCGCGCAAGGAAGGGGTCAGAGATTTTGGCGCTTGCATGAGTCCCACCACTGCGTTTTTGATTCTCCAAGGGCTGGAAACACTGCCTCTGCGCATGGACCGGCATGTGGCCAACACCCGAAAAATTGTTGAGTTCCTTGGCAGTCATCCAGATGTCGAATGGGTACGCTATCCTGAGTTGCCAGAGCATCCGGACTACAAACTCGCACAGAAGATTCTGCCCAAAGGCGCCGGTGCAGTCTTCTCATTCTGTGTCAAAGGCGGGCGGCCGGCGGGGCTGAGATTTATTAAGAGCTTGGAGCTGTTTTCGCATTTGGCCAATGTGGGCGACGCCAAGTCCATCGCCATACATCCGGCGTCCACGACCCATCATCGCATGGACGCTGAAGCCCTCGAGGCGGCCGGCATCAGCGAAGGACTGATTCGCCTGTCAGTGGGACTGGAAGATTCGGACGATCAGATCGCAGATTTGAAATCTGCGCTGAAAGACTCCCAGCGCCAGCCGAAATAACGCTGCACCGCGGCAAAAGGCGCACTTTTCGAATACTGCATTTTTCGAACATTGCTTCATTGGCCTCCCCTTGACCCGACTTTGCATTTGAATGCCAATGGCGGCCGTCTGTTTCAGCGCCTGCAATCAGCTTTTCGGGAAGTGATTTGGCAGCAGTCTGATCGGTGCCTGCATGGATGTCCTGAGCATCGGACGCAGATGCCCGATCGCAGCTCCCATGCTGAGTATATTATGCGAATCAGGATGCTGCTGAAGGCTGAGCGCAAAGAGAAAATACGAATTGGCCAGAAAGTCGCTAATCGACCTCGCTGCGAGGTGTGAGCTCACGCTTGTGCACACGCATTTCGCGATGCAGTATATACAGGGTGCTGGTAATGATGACCGCAGCGCCTGCCATCGCTGTCAGTGTCGGCACCTGATCGAAGATCAGATAGCCGGCGATTGCCATAAAGATCATTCTGGAGTATAGAAAAGGTGCGACAAACTGCGCCTCGCCCAGTGCATAGCCGCGCACATCCATATAGTTTCGAAGGGATGATGTCGCTGCAACGAGAACCAGCAGAATCCATTCTTTAATAGTTGGCGTCTCCCAGACAATCAGCGCGGGCGGCAGACTGCCTATCGCCAGAATGATCGCGAAGTAGAGCACGATCGTGCCGGGCTGGTCCGTCGTGGAAAGTTTCTTGCCAAGAATCAGCACCAGCGAAAACGCAATCGAGGCGAAAATTGGTGCAAACCAGCGCAAACTGATCGGTTCAGGCAGATAGCCGATCACAATCAATGCGCCGCAAAACCCAGTCACGGAAGCCGCGGCTCTGCGGATGCCAACCTTTTCCCCAAGCAGCTTGACACTGAACGCGGTCACGAACAGCGGGGTTGTAAAAAAAAGCGCAGTCACCGTCGCGAGCGGCAGAATCGTAATCGAATAAAATCCAAGATTGATTGCAATCACACCGATTAAACCGCGCACAATATGCAGTTTCAGCCGCTCCGTGCGAAAACGCAAGTCCGACTGCATCAGCACAAACATCAGAATCAGGACTGAACCGATTGAACCGCGGACAAATGCCGTTTGGGCGGAGTGGATGCCGGCGCCCAGCTCATGCACCGCGGAACTCATGATCGTGGCGACGAAAGCTGCGCCAACAACCCAAACTGCACCGCGAATATTGTTTGACGCTGTCGCCATACGGAGTGAAAAACAGTTGAAAATAAAGTGGATGGAAGATGTATGGGTCGGCCAGTGCCAAATTATGACCGTTATTCGCGCATCAAGTGCGAGCAGTTCGCTATTTTCAAATGCGGTCGCCCGCGCGGATGATCACCGACCTGCGCCAAACTGCCGGTCGGTCCGCCGAATGTCCGACCATAGTTTTTGTTTCGGTGAGATAATGAGAGGTCGCTCAATTGTTGGACCGCGCATCCAATTCATCAATACACAGATATTCAATCGGAGATCGCGAATATGGAACTGGATCTGAAAGGCAAGAATGCACTGGTCTGCGCTTCAAGCAAAGGACTGGGCAAGGGCTGTGCCAAAGCGCTCGCAGCCGAAGGCGCCAATGTATGGCTGAACGGCCGCAATCCAGAGGCGCTGAACCAGGCACTGGATGAAATTCAAAGCGACGTTTCCGGACAAGTGCAAGCGATCGCCTGCGATGTCACCACCCCGGCAGGCCGAGACCAGCTCCTTGCCGCGGTGCCGCGACCGGACATTCTTGTCAACAACGCCGGCGGACCGCCGGTCGGTCACTTTCGTCAATGGACAGCATCCGACTGGCACGCCGCCGTAAATAACAATATGCTTACTGCGATTGACCTGTTTTGCCGGGTCATCGATGGCATGATGGAACGTCAATTCGGCCGCGTGATCAATATCACCTCCTCTTCGGTCAAAGCCCCCGTTCAGAATCTGGATCTTTCCAATGCCGCGCGGTCGGGCCTGACTGGGTTCTTCGCCGGCGTCTCCCGCCAGGTCGCCGCCCAAAATGTGACGGTCAACTCGATATTGCCGGGGCGTTTCGAGACCGAGCGACTGCGCTCAAGCATGCTGCCAGCCGCGCAAAAAAGCAATCTGACGATTGAGCAGATGCTGGAACAGGGCAAACAGAATATCCCCGCGAAAAGATACGGCAGCCCCGATGAATTCGGCGCTTTGTGCGCCTTTCTATGCAGCCGGCAGGCGAGCTATATCACCGGTCAGAATATCCTGATTGATGGCGGCATGGTCGCGCTCAATCTGTAATGGCGGCATATGGAATCTCAAGCAGAATCGATTCTGGCAACAGGCAAACCTCATCGTTGCAAGCCTGCAGATCAAGGCGAATAATCGGCATGCTCAGCGGCGCTGCCTCACCGCGCAGCGTGACCGGAATTCGAGCCTGATCCGACCAGACCGACAGGGACGTATCCAAGCTTTCAATGCGCAGCGTCTTGGCCGGTGGAAACGCGACTTCAGCCACTTCCCAGTTCGCAGTCGCCAGCTGAATTGAAGTCGGTGTCAGTGATGCAAGCGGCACCTCGCTCGCCTGTACATGCCAGCCCGGCTGCAACGCCAGCGTGACGGTCGCAGAAATGCCATCATCTTGGCGGCCGGCAGCCGTCACTGCAGCTCTGCCTTGGCCGAAGGCAAAATAATCGTGCTGAAAAACTGCGCCCGAGCTGAATTCCTCAAAAGCCCGCAACATATATGGAAAACTGGTGGGTATTTCACTGATCTCTCCGGCAAACACATCGAAGATCTGCTGTGCATACCGGGCATAGAGCTGATTGCCAGTTCTTTGTGACAGCTGCGCCAAAGCGAGTGCAGCCACCGAGTTGCCGGCGGGCAAGGCTTCGTCCAAGCGGTCTTTGCGGCGCACAATCTGCCCGGCCGCATCAGCGAGCTTGACCGAGAAGAACCCGCCGCGCTCCAAATCCCACAGGTGCATGATCGCCATGTTCATCAGCTGCTCAGCGCGCTGCAGCCACTTGGCCTTTGCGGTAGCGTCATAAATTGCCAGCAGCGCCTGAACGAAATAAGCGTAGTCGCGCAGAATGGCCGGCTCCTGAGGCTGTCCCTCGATTTGAAACCGATACAACTGCGCCGCGTCTTGATTCGACTGCCATAAAGATTCGGCGGCGGTCACTGCGGCTTTCAGATAGCGTGCATTATCGAATGCGGCCCCGACTTTCGCCAGTGTCGTAATGAAAGCGGCATTCCAGGTTGTGATTACTTTCTCATCCCGGAAAGGCTTGATTCGCCGCTCGCGAAAGACGCGCATCTTTTCCGTGGCAGCGGCCACTCTCTGTGCGTAGTCACTGGGCGTCAAGCCCGCCTGGGCGGCTCGGTCGCTGCCGTCACGATCCACATGCAGGACGTTTCCGCCCGCATGGTTGCCCGCTGCCGTTGCCCCATAGTGCCGCGCGATCAATTCGAAATCAGCGCCTGTGACTTGCGCGATCTCATCAAGCGACCAAACAAAATACTTGCCCTCCTCGCCTTCGCTGGCCGCATCGGTGGCGGCATAAAACAGCCCATTGTCGCTGGTCATCTCTCGCAGCACGTAATCCAGCGTGCTCTCCACCGTCTGACGGTACAGCGCCGCGCCGGTGAGCAGGTATGCATACAGATAAGACCGGCCAATGTGTGCCTGATTGTAGAGCATTTTCTCAAAATGCGGCACCTGCCACTCGCCATCAATGGTGTAGCGGTGAAAGCCGCCGCCGATGTGATCATGAATGCCGCCAAATGCCATATTCTGCAGGCGATTCTCCGCCAAACGGAGCGCCTCGGCATTGCGCTGGCGAGCCGCAGCGTCAAGCAGCAGCAGCATCTCCGCTTCCAGTGGAAAACTCGCAGATGCAGGCGGAAAGCCATCAGCCTCCTCCTCTATCGCAACCAGTTCGGCAATCACTTGCCGGATTTGCGGCTTGCCAATTTCAACCGCTGCGGCTTGCGGCGTCTCAAACATCTGCATCGTCTGGGTAATCTGGTTCGCCAGAAACAGCAGTTTTTCTCGCTCCTGAGTCCAATTGTGGATGACTGCGTCAAGCACCGACGAAAACTCCGCCGGCGGCAAATAGGTGAGGCCGAAAAAAGGCTTGCCATCGGGCGTAAGGAACGCATGCAGCGGCCAGCCGCCGCCGCTGCCAGCCAGCTGGGCGGCCAGCAAATAAATTGCATCAACTTCCGGGTGCACCTCGCGATCAACTTTGACGGCAATAAAATGCGCATTGATGAATTCTGCGATTTTCAGATCCGCATAGCTTTCCTCAGCCATGACATGACACCAATGACAAGACGAATAGCCAATCGAAATCAAGATGGGCTGTCCGGTCAGCTGCGCTTGCGCGAAAGCCGCATCACCCCATGGATACCAGTTCACAGGATTGTGCGCATGCTGCAGCAGATACGGTGATGACTCAAGCAGCAGACGGTTGGCGAAGACCGGCATCCCGTCGGGGTGAGCGTGCCGCGTGCGAGGCTGATATTGCGCAGGCAGGCGGCTCCACGCCGTTTCGATTTGTGCCCGCACTTCGGCCGGCATATCCGGGGCGGCGGGGAGAACTGCGAATTGAGCCGCGAACAGGTTGCCGGCAATGGCGCCAAGACAGAACGCGCCCGCCATGCAAAATAACCTCAAAAATCGTCGGAGTTGCTGTTCAGCCATGGCAGATTTCGTCTTTTTCGTATTCTAAACAGGAGTGCATGGACAATGCCCCAGCAGATGCCCGCCGCCAAGCCTGCGGTGTGAGCGGTATTGGCGATATTGCCAACCAAGCCCGTCCAGCAGACCAAAAACCAGATTATCATCACCGGCGCCGTCGAACGGTGCACACTGTGGCTAAAATAAGCCGGATTGATTTTTGACTGCATCCATACATAGCCGAACAGTGCATAGACCACCCCGGACATGCCGCCGAACAGCGGCCCGTCAACATAGAACTGCGCCAGATTGCAGGCAGCGGCAGTGATTAAGAAAAACACCGCATAAAAAAGTTTGCCGGCCACCCGCTCAATTTCATTGCCCAGCAGATAGAGCCAGAGCATATTGAACACGATATGATAGATA
This sequence comes from Arenicellales bacterium, assembly GCA_965200545.1. Taxonomy (GTDB): domain Bacteria; phylum Pseudomonadota; class Gammaproteobacteria; order Arenicellales; family JAJDZL01; genus JAJDZL01. Next base: position 181,886 of record CBDAUJ010000007.1, read on the forward strand.
TTCAGATGCAAAAACACCGGTGAAATCAGCCGCCACACCTCACCGTTTGCGATCTCATCCAAATTGTACGGACTCGTGGATATCGTCAGCTTGCTCAGCAGATACAGATCAGACCCGTAACTTGACAGCCACGTCACGGCGACCGACAAAGCGATCAGAGTAAGGTTGAGCGACACCCGCATGCGTACGCAGCCGTGATCGAATTGCTGCGGATTATTCTTCCAGCAGTTCGATGCGATCAGCATCGCCGAGCGTCACAACTAAACCATCGATGGTAGTAAACGTTCGGCCCTTGATGTCTTTTTGCAGCGCTTTGTATCGCGTCGGCGCTTCCTGCGCGCCGCTGACGACCCGAATCACCATCACTTTGTTGTCGGCTTGCCACTTAAGGAAATAGACGATGGCGCCGGCGGTTGCCACAATGCTCGCGAGTGAGTAAATCACCCATTTGTTGGCTCTTTTCACCTTGTGCGCCGTCGCCGCCTGTGCGGCGCGCGTCTGTTGCAGCGCAGGCCTGAAGCGTGCCTTGTAAACCAAAAAAACGACCGCAATGACGGCAAGCGTAAATAAGATTTTCGTTAACATGAGGTCGTGTATCGATGCGCAGTGCGGTCACGCAGGCCAGTGCAATCAGGCGGACGGGTATTGTAGGGAATTCCGGCGCATAATCCGCAAGGATTGAAAATGAAGACTCTGCTTTGAGCATTTTCAATCCTTGTGCGTATTGCATCAAACCTTGATCAGCGTGCCCGAGAATTGGCAGGCTGCCGCCATATTTTATGACAAAACCCCGCTTGAGCGAATGACCCGCGCAGTGGCCGCAAAATCTATTTGATGCTGCGCAATCAGGTTGCAATCACCCAGCAACGGACTGCGGCAACAAATCGAGCAAGCCGGATTTGCCGCAGATCTTGAGCAACTGAGAACGTGGCGGCGACAATTGGACGCCAATCTATTTTGTGCGTTCCAGGCCATGACCGCCTTTGTGATTTAATGCGCCCCGGGGCCAGCCGCAACGTTCAACCTGAAAAAATCATGCAACGCGATACCTTGACTCTCACGCTCATCTGCGTTGCCCATGTGTCGAGCATGGTGCCATTTTCGGTCTACCCTGCGCTCATCCCGGAACTGCAATCATACTGGCAGGCAACCAGCACCCAGATCGGCTGGGTCGCAGGCATTTATTTTGGCGGCTACCTGCTCGCTGTCGCCTTGGTCGTGCCGCTGACCGACCAGATTGATGCGCGCAGAATCTATCTCGCATCCATGAGTCTAACCATCGCCGCACCGATCGCCTTTGCCCTGTTCACTCCCGGCATACTCGAAGCCAGCATCTGGAGGTTCATCCAGGGTGTTGGCCTCGGCGGGACCTATATGCCCGGGCTCAAAGCGCTGGTTGACGCCGCGCCCGCGCACCGGCAAAGCCGCACCGTTGCAATCTACACCAGTTGTTTTGGCGCGGGCGTCGCCGTCTCATTCCTGACAGTCGGTCACCTGCAGAACCAGTACAGCTGGCAAGGGGTCTTCGCATTGTCTGCAATCGGCGCTGTCGTCGCCTTGGCGATTGCGGCCGTGTTTCTGCCCCATGGCAATACTGCACCGAAAGACGGATCATTCAAAATCCTCACTGATTTCCGTCCCGTCTTGCGCAATCGCCAAGCCTTGCGATTCAGCATCGCCTACGCAATCCACAATGCAGAACTCTTTGCGTTTCGCTTCTGGACCGTCGCTTTTATGGTGTTTGTCATCGCGCGGCAGGATTCGACTGCTTTGGGCAGCAGCTGGAACCCTGCGTTCATACTCGCCTGCGCGACTTTGGCCGCGCAGCCGTTCAGTATCGTCGTCAACGAGGTCGCGATTCGATTTGATCGGAGCAAAGTGATTCTCACTGCCATGACGCTGGCAGCCGCAAGTGGCATTGCATTGGGTTTTTCAAGCGCACTGCCCGTGATGGCGGTCGTCATTCTGATCTGCTTGTACGCCATCTTTTCGATCGCTGATTCGGCCTCGATCACCGCGGCTGTCGTCCATTATGCAGATGCGCAAGCGCGCGGCACGACGATGGCGTTTCACACCCTGATCGGGTTTGTGGGCGCTTTTTTGGGTCCGATTGCATTCGGCGCGGTGCTGGATCTGGCCGGCGGGGCCGATGCGCCGCTTGCCTGGGCAATGGCATTTGCATCGATCGCATCACTTATTGTCATCGGCTTCTGGGCGATCGGCCGCGGCGCGGCCGGCAAGCCGGCGGCGCCAAAATAAATGCAGCAAACATTTCAATCCCGATGCAGTCCTAGTTGAGAAATCTTCTGTGGTATTCGAATCATGATTGCTAGTGCGAAACAACAACACGGCCGATCCTGCCTGCGCAGGCTTTTTGCGGCGACTGCACTTCTGACACTGAGCACCACGGCAGCGATGGGGCAATTGGGGCTCGACTCACGCGAGTGGCCCAACACTGACTTTTCCACTGCGATCATCGACCTGGGGGAAATTCTGTCCGGCGGAGTGCCCAAAGATGGCATACCGGCGATCGACCATCCACAATTCGTCAGCATTGACGAGGCCGCGGCCTGGCTTGATGACAAAGAACCTGTTATCGTGCTCGACATTCTCGGCATGGCACGGGCTTATCCGCTGCAGATATTGATCTGGCACGAAATTGTCAACGATGAGCTGAACGGCCGCTTTGTGGCGGTGACGTTTTGCCCGCTTTGCAACGCCTCGATCGTCTTCGATCGCAATCTGGACGGCGTAATCCTGGATTTTGGCACCACCGGAAAATTGCGCAACTCCGATCTGGTGATGTATGACCGGCAAAGCGAGTCCTGGTGGCAGCAGATTACTGGCCGCGGCCTGGTCGGCGACTATGCCGGGATCACGCTGCAGCGGCTGGCCGCGAAGATCGTTTCGTTTGACACCTTCAAAACCGCATATCCGCAAGCTCAAGTGCTGTCGCGCGATACGGGTTTTCGGCGCAATTACGGAGCCAATCCCTATCGCGGCTACGATCACGTCGATAATATTCCTTTTTTGCTCAAGGACCCGGCCGACCCCCGATTGCGCGCCATGGAACGGGTAGTCAATATATCCGTGAACGGACAGCACAAGGTTTATCCTTTCTCGGCGCTTGCCGATGAGCCGGTCATCAACGATACATTCAACGGCATTCCGATTGTCATTTTCAGCAAGAATGACGCGGCTTCTGCACTGGACAAGGCGCGCATCGCCGACTCCAGAATCATCCCGTCGGCAACGGTCTTCAGCCGTCAGCACGACAATCGGCTGCTGACATTCGAGCTGCGCGATGGCCGTTTTTTTGATTCCGAGACTGGCAGCGAGTGGAATCTGTTCGGCCAAGCTATCAGCGGACCGCTGCAAGGCCACAAACTCAGCGATATCAACAGCGGCTTGCATTTCGCCTTTGCCTGGCTTGCGTTCCATCCCGAATCGCAAATCTATCCTTCGCAGTAATCGTCAGTTCCGCTGACCGGAAACCGCGTTGCGGTCCACTGGCAGCCGCAATTGCGGCGCTGCAGCGCAACGCAGGCGGAGGTGCCGCTCTGTGAACTGACTTTGCGACGCATCGAATTGACGCGCTGCAAACCAATTACAATAAGCGTTTTGCTCTGACCGCTGACGATCGACCGCGCATCCCGAAGTGACTGCCTCTGCCCCGGATTTCAGCAAAGAAATCTGGCCTATTTTCCGACTTGCCGGACCGGTTATCCTCAGTCGCACAGGCGCTTTTCTCATTATCGCAGTAGACGTGGCCATGTGCGGCTACGCCGGCACCGACGAAATCGCTTTCTATGGACTTGCCCACGGGCCGCATGTGGCTCTGCTGCTGATCGGCATCGGCTCGGTTTTGCCGATATCCATTCTGACGGCGAACGCCGATGGCTCAGGCCAAAGCGCACGGTGCGGCATGATCTGGCGCGTGGGCATGCTGCATGCCCTCATTCTGGGCGCGCTGCTTGGCATCGCCATGCAATTCAGCGAGCAGTTTTTTCTTCTCACCGGCCAAAGTACAGAGCTTTCCACAGGCGGCGGACGTGTCATGGCGATGCACGGCATTGGTCTCGCGGGCCTGCTGTGCATGGTCTCGACCTCGCTGTTTCTCGAAGGCCTGCAGCGCCCGCTGCCGGCGACCATCATTGCGCTGGGTGCCAATATCGTCAACGCGTATCTGAACTGGGTATTCATTTTCGGCCATCACGGCGCGCCGGCCATGGGAGCCGAAGGCGCAGCGCTGGCAACGAGCATCGTCCGCTGGCTGTCCGTTGCGATTCTGTGCGCTTTCATTTTTATGGCGTTTGACCGTGTCAAATACGGCATTACCGGCGCTATATCGCACTTCCGCGATATTTCGAGACGCCTGCGGCAGCTTGGCTACCCCACAGCGATCGCACATGGCATGGAATCGTCCGCCTTTTTGGTGATGACGCTGATGGCTGGCTACATGGGTGTGACCGCAACGGCCGCGTGGGCTATCGGCATGAACATGATTACCCTGGCCTTCATGGTCGCACTGGGCTTCGGGACCGCAGCCAGTGTTCGGGTCGCGAACTACTTGGGGCGGGATGAGCGCGCCAATGCGGCGCTTTCCGGATGGATTGCGATCGGGCTGGCGATCATTGCACTGGGTCTCATCACCCTGATCTACATGCTCATGCCGGAACCGCTCGCGCGCATCTACAGTCAGGAGCAGCAAGTTCTGCTGGTCGCGGCGCCCACAGTCTTTGCCGCCGGCATCGCGATCCTGCTCGACGGCCTGCAAGCCGTCGGCGTTGGCATACTCAGAGGCTATCAGGACATGTGGTTCATCACCGTAACGCTGATCCTCACTTTCTGGCTGGTGATGCTGCCACTGGCGTGGCTGTTCGGTTTTTACTTCGCGGCCGGCACACCGGGACTGATGTGGTCGGTCGCACTCAGCTGCGTGGTGGCAACCACCTTGCTGATCGCCCGTTTCGTATATCTGATCAAGTCACGCTGACGCGTCCTCCATCGGCTGTCTTGAATCGGCCCAATTTCATGCAGCTGAAACTTTTCAGGCGCATCCTAGCGGTGGGTCCACTTGGCCGGCCGCTTCTCCAAAAACGCCGCCATCCCCTCTTTTTGATCTTGGGTCGAAAACATCGAATGAAACGCGCGTCTTTCAAACAGAATGCCTTCGGCCAGCGAGGATTCATACGCCCGATCGACAGTTTCGGTGACCATCGTCGCCGCCACTCGCGATTGATCGGCAATGCCTTGCGCGATCTCAACCACGTCGGCAACCAGCGTGTCGGCGGGAAACACCCGTGAGACCAAGCCGCTGCGCTCGGCTTCCTCCGCTTTCATGCGGCGCCCCGTCAAGCACATGTCCATCGCTTTCGACTTGCCCACAAAGCGCGCCAGCCGCTGGGTTCCGCCCGCCCCTGGAATAATCCCCAGCGAGATCTCCGGCTGTCCAAACTGCGCGTTGTCTGCGGCAAAAATGATGTCACACATCATCGCCAGCTCACAGCCGCCGCCGAGCGCATAGCCGGCGACGGCAGCGATGACCGGCTTGCGGCTTTGCGCCACTCGCTCCCAGTTTTTTGAAATGAAATTCTCGCAATAGGCATCCGCGAAGGTCTTGTCCTTCATTTGTGCAATATCCGCGCCGGCGGCAAAGGCTTTCTCACTGCCAGTGATCACAATCGCCCCAATCGCATCATCTGCCTCGTACTCATCCAGAGCCTGCCCGATCTCATCCATGACAGCGGATGACAGAGCATTCAGAACTTGGGGTCGATGGATGACAATGAGTCCGACATTGCCGCGGATTTCAGCAATAATAAGCTCGTATTTCATATATCAAAGGTGCTCCTTGGGCATAATTGTTACAATTTGAGAGTTGTGTGCGCCGGCTCGGCAGTGACAGCGCCGCAAACCGAGCGATCGGTGCCAGCGAGCGCCGCGTTATTTTAGTTGAAGTGCGCGCCGTGGGAGCACGGCAGCGTCGGATGTGCCTGCGCAGCGCATTGCGCTGATGTCAAACTCTTGCCAATCCAAAGCCAAATTCATGAGTAAACTTGCCGAAGCGTTTG
>CBDAUJ010000008.1:0-51513 GCA_965200545.1 Arenicellales bacterium
GAGCTCGAAGCACTTGCGCGGCGATGTGAATCTGGCTTGGCCAAGTGCGGAGATCGCTGTCATGGGCCCCAAAGGTGCAGTAGAGATCATATTCCGCTCGGAAATCGGCGATGAGCAGAAAATCGCCAAGCGCACTCAGGAATATCGTGACAAATTCGCCAATCCATTCGTGGCTGCCAGCCGCGGTTTTATCGATGACATCATCATGCCGCACGAAACTCGGGAGTGCATCTGCCGAGCGCTGGCGATGCTGCGCAACAAAATACTCGAAAATCCATGGCGCAAGCACGGCAACATTCCGCTGTAGATCACGATGTTCAAGAAAATTCTGATTGCGAATCGCGGTGAAATCGCCTGCCGCATAATACGCACTGCGAAGCGCATGAATATCGCTACGGTCGCTGTTTATTCGGATGCAGATGAAAACGCACTGCATGTCGAAGCGGCCGATGAGGCGGTGCGCATCGGTCCGCCGCCGGCACTTGAAAGCTACCTCAACGGGGGTGCGATCATTGAAGCCTGCCGCCAGACTGGCGCCGAGGCGGTTCATCCCGGCTATGGGTTCTTGTCAGAAGATGGCCGATTTCACCGGCAGCTGAGTACGACCGGCATTGAGTTTATCGGCCCGGGGACGGCAGCGATCAAAGCCATGGGCGACAAGATCACATCGAAGAAAATTGCCCGCGACGCGGGGGGTCAATGTCATTCCTGGATTTGACGACGTGATCAAGAATGCGGATCACGCCGTAGAGCTCGCTCGACAAATCGGTTATCCGGTCATGCTGAAGCCAACATCTGCGGGCGGCGGCAAAGGCATGCGCCTTGCGTTTGACGACAGGCAATGCCGGGAAGGTTTTGCGCGCTCGACAAGCGAAGCCAAGACCCATTTCGGCGATGATCGGGTATTCGTCGAAAAATACATTGAGCAGCCGCGGCATATCGAGGTTCAGGTGCTCGCCGACAAGTTTGGACAGACAATCCATTTGGGCGAGCGCGAGTGCTCGCTGCAGCGGCGGCACCAAAAAGTAATCGAGGAAGCGCCCTCCCCTTTTCTGACTGCCTCAGCACGCAGCGAAATTGCCCGTCAAGCTGTCGCGCTGGCAAAAGCGGTCAACTATACCTCAGCCGGTACCGTTGAGTTTGTCGTTGACAGGAATCAGAATTCCTATTTCCTGGAAATGAATACTCGCCTGCAAGTCGAGCATCCGGTTACTGAATTCGTCACAGGAGTCGACTTGGTTGAACAAATGATACGCGTTGCTGCAAACGAAAAGCTCACGCTGCGCCAGAGTGATATAGACACCTCGGGATGGGCGTTTGAGGCGCGAATCTATGCCGAAGACGCAGCACGCAATTTTTTGCCTTCCACGGGTCGACTGATCTATTTTCGCCCACCTGATGAATCGCAAAGCGTGCGCGTCGATACCGGCGTCTATGAAGGTAGCGAAATATCCATCTTCTACGACCCCATGATTGCAAAGCTAATCACGTACGCAGATGACAGAACTTCCGCTCTGGCGGCACTGCGCGACGCGCTTGATCGATTCTGGGTGTCTGGCGTGACAACGAATATTCCATTTTTGCAAGTCTTGGCGCGGCATGATGCGGTGGCACAGGGACAAATGGATACATCTATGATTGAACGTGAATTTCCAGACGGCTATGACCGAACGGCGCATGACAATCCCGGTTTCGAGGTTGCTGCTGCCATCGCCGCCGTCGCGAATTACGAAAACTTGCAGCGTTCAGGCGCAATCGGCGGGCAGCTCAACAGCCGCAATTGGACTGCCAAAACTGAATGGCTTGCGGTCACGGCAGACCGCAAAACTGCGTTGCACATCTCAAAAATGGACAGTGGCCATCGAATCGAATTTGCTGATGGCGATGTATACGAAATCATGCATGCCTGGAAACCCGGACAACGGCTGTTTGCATTCATACTAGATGACCAAAAGCATTGGGTTCAAGTCAAAAAATTAGGCTGTGCATTTCAAATCGATTATTTCGGCTGTCGCAGCAAGTTTCGTATTCTTACGCCGACAGCTGCCCAGTATGATCAGTTCATGGTCGCGAAAACACCGAAAGCTGAATCCGACTACCTTGCCTCACCGATGCCGGGGCTGCTAGTGCAACTCAATGTTGAAGCAGGGCAGGAAGTCAAGGCAGGTGACGCGATCGCCATCGTAGAAGCGATGAAAATGGAAAATGTCTTGCGTGCGGAGCGCGATGGGCGAGTCGACTCGATCTTGGTCACGCGAGGAGAAAGTCTGGCTGCCGATCAGCCTATCTTGAAATATCACAGCTCGAATTCATAAGCTTGCCATGATCGGAAAACTCAATCATGTCGCGATCGCTGTCCCAGACTTAGAAGTCGCCAGCCAGCTTTATGCGGACACTTTCGGGGCAACCGTCTCCGCGCCAGTACCCATGCCTGAGCATGGTGTCACAACAGTTTTTGTTGAGCTTGAAAACACCAAGATAGAATTGCTTCATCCACTGGGCGAGCAATCACCCATTGCACGCTTTCTGGAGAAAAATGCGGCAGGCGGAATTCATCATGTTTGCTACGAGGTCGCGGATATTGAGTGTGCACGCAAGCAGTTGCTAGCAAGCGGCGCTCGTATTCTCGGCGATGGCCAGCCCAGAATTGGCGCACATGGAAAACCGATCCTGTTCTTGCATCCAAAAGATTTTTGCGGCACTCTGATTGAGATTGAGCAGAATTCTGCCTGAGGCTGTCAAAAAAAGTGCACTGCCAACTCAATATCCAGCAGCCGGCGATATTCAAACAGCAAACTTCGCGAATCAATGCTGCTGAGCGCAGTTGACTGAGTCTCACAAAATTTGATTGCTTGCAACGAAGCGGAGGGCGTTGAATGACGAAGGAACGACGGGCGAAGCCGGCTGGCGGATCACGGGACCGCAGTCTGAAAGAACCGCGTGTAAATCACAACTGGCTGTTCAACCAGATGATTGGCACCGCTGCGGGCCCGTCTGAGACCTTGCAAGACATGCTGACTGATGCGATGCTGGGGGTTGTTGACTTGTGGCGCGTGCGCAGCTGGCGCCAACGCGCACCAATGCCCCGAATCAGGCTTTGCAGGATGCCGATGCGGTAATTCGGGTGCCGCTTCGTGGGGCGCCCGATCACTGCACCCACTTTCGCGTCTTGCTCGAAGCCAAAGACACCATTCGACAACAGGAATTCATGCCGCAGGTGAAACGCTACGAAACCGGTTTGTATTTGCAGAGCAACGAGCCGGTTGTGATGGTACTGGTCAACGTCGGTCCGCAGTGGCCAGGCGGTGCGGTGATGGAATTTCGCGACTGGCTGTCGGATCCCTGAGCGCGGTTCCGGGAGGTGTTTGGCGCGTATGTCTCAAGCGTGAAGATTCGGGTGGTGAATCTTCAGGATGTGCAGGTGCGCCAGCGGCTGGTGAAATCTGCGACGGCATGCTCGGTGGGCCTGTATGCGATGAGTGTTGTAGCCGAGCCGGTCGCGGCGCAACCACTGGACAATATTATGGCGAAGGTTCTGCGCATTGACGATGAGGGCACACGCCAGGATGTTCTGCTGCAGACGATGAAATATTTGAATTCTTACCACCAGGGGCTTACAATAAAAGACTGGCAAGCGATAGAAATCAGACAAACGGGGCAAAGCAAAATGGTTGATGTTGCAATGGAACTGGCGGAAGTCTTTCGTGAGGAAGGCCGTCAGGAAGAACGAGCGGCGACAGCTAAGAAAATGCTTGAGGCGGGTTACAGGCTCGATCAGATCCTTAAATTTTGCGATCTGAGTGACGAGCAGATTGGACGGCTGCGCAGCCAATAGCAATGACAATCAGGATTGAGTGCTCAAACAAGGTGATTTTGCATCAAAATAAGCAACCATCTTTTAATCACCATCGCAGGCATCATCTCGCTCCGATTTTGGCTTGAAAAACGTTTATCTCATTGGTCACCGCATCTACGGAATAATTTTCAATTTTCAGACAAAACCTGATTGTCAAGTCCATATCAAATTTCAATTTTACCGGACAGCGCAGAGCGTCTACGAGACGGATGCAGATTTCCCTATTCCAAAACCTAACAGGCCTTTTTGAATTTTCGATTGACACTGAAACTGTTTCGTTGCCATGTTTTGGATTCCCGCTTGGAAGATCCAAGATAGTCAGATGTCTTTGCAACAGGAAGCAATTTGCTATCGTCGGATGTCACAGATAATTTTTTATTCGTCATGAAATCTTCGATTCTGTTCTGCATCAGTCTCCATGCTCAAATCGAAATTCACTTCCGTATCGCGGGTCAGTTATTTCATTGAGTCTGATTTGCATACGCAAAGCCGATCTTCGCCTTTTGGAAATGACACGGAGGTTATTTCCCGAGCAGTTCAGCACTGGTCGCTTCCAAGGTGGACTGATTGATGACCGCATAATATTTGGGGCGCGGCTTGACTCGCCGATAGGCTCGGGCAATCATCCCCGCCAGATTGGGACGCTTGGTCGCCGGGTCGCTGCCCTCGCCTAATCCGCCACCGAATTCGATCACGGCATCGACACCCGAAGCGGCCGCTGTCATGAGGTTTTCGTGCCAGCGAACCGGTGCAAACAATTGCAAATAAAGATTGTTTCGGATCGAAGCCACATCGTCCTCATGAAATTTCCCTGTCACATTGGCGCCAGCCGGCAACTGTGGTCTGGAAAATTCGGTCTGATTCAGCACCTCAAGAAACTGCTCAGCGGCCGGACGCATGTGCGATGTGTGGAACGCGCCTTCTGTCTTCAGTCGCACACCGGCTTTCGTCGGAAAAGCGGCCGTCAGCCTGCCTTGAAGCTCGTCAAGCTCTGCAGGCCAGCCGCCGATAACTGTCTGCTCAGGCAAGTTGCAGGCTGCAATCTGGCATGGACTTGATTCCAGGTAAGGTGCAAGATCAGCCTCTGAAAGCGGCAGCGCCAGCATTTCACCGCCTCCGTTTTGCCCCATAAGCCGGCCGCGACTGGAAACCAGAGCAAGCGCAGCTGAAAAAGTCAGTGATTCAGCCGCCACCAGCGCCCCGTATTCGCCAAGACTGTGGCCACACGCAAACGCAGGAATGATCCGATTCTGCGTCAGTTCCCGAAAGACGCTCCAGCATGCATACGCATGCGTGAGCAGCGCCGGCTGAGTGAAGCGTGTCTGATGGATTTTATCGGAGAGATTGTCACAAGAAACAGAAACAATATCGTAGCCGAGCACCGAACTGGCACTTTCATAAATTTCTCGAACACTGCTATAAGCATCGATCAGATCGCGGCCAATGCCACGATACTGCGCCCCTTGTCCGGGGAAAACAAACAGATAATTCGACATGATCAGATATTTGGACTTGACAATTGAAATGCCAGTCAGATTGACTTGGCCTGCTCGCGCAACAGAAATTTCTGGATTTTCCCAGTCGATGTTTTCGGCAGAGGACCAAAAACCACGGTTTTTGGCAATTTGAAGCCGGCGAGGTGGCCGCGGCACCATTGAATCACCTCACCGGCATCAAGCGTACTTTCTGCGTCCGGTGCCAGAGTAACAAACGCACAGGGTGTCTCACCCCATTTTTCATCCGGTTTGGCGACGACAGCCGCCTCCATGATGGACGGATGCCGATACAGCACATCTTCCACCTCAAGGCTGGAGATATTCTCGCCGCCGGAAATAATGATGTCTTTTGAACGATCGCGAACCTCGATATATCCGTCCGGATGCGCGATGCCCAAATCACCCGTATGGTACCATCCGCCGCCAAAACTCGCATCCGTCGCCGCCGTATTTTTCAAATAGCCGCGCATGACCGTATTGCCCCGGACCATCAGCTCGCCCATCGTCTCACCGTCTTCCGGAACGGGTGTCATCGTCTCTGGATCCATCACAGTGACACTTTCCAAAGTCGGATAGCATACGCCCTGACGCGCCATCACTTTCGCCCGATGTTCCAGATCGAAGTCACGCCACTCATCTTGCCATAAACATACAGTCGCAGGCCCGTAGGTCTCGGTCAGACCATACAGATGCGTAATTCGAAACCCTAATTTTTCCATTTCTGCAATCACCTGGCTAGGCGGTGCGGCACCGCCAGTCGCCACTTCGACCGTCTGCTCAAACTGCATCTTGACCTCAGCCGGAGCATGAATCAGCATATTGAGCACAATCGGCGCACCGCATAGATGCGTGATATGACAATCCCGAATGGCCGGATAAATCAAGGCTGGGTCCGGCTGGCGCAGGCAGACATGCGTGCCGGAGACGGCGGTCACCGCCCAAGTAAAGGTCCAGCCATTGCAGTGAAACATCGGCAATGTCCACAGATACTTGCTCTGGCTGTTCAGCTGAAACACCAGCGCATTGCCCAATGCATTAAGGTATGCTCCGCGGTGATGGTACACGACGCCTTTGGGGCTGCCAGTGGTGCCCGAGGTGTAGTTCAGGCAAATCGCCTGCCATTCATCTTCAGGAAATTCCCAGACATAGTCGGGATTACCTTCAAGCAACAGCTGCTCATAGGTTGTCTTGCCAATCAGTTCGCCTGTAGAGGCCAGCGGATCATCTATATCAATGACTGTGACCGCCGCTGAACAGCGCTTTATGGCATCTTGGATTACGGCTGAATACTCCCGGTCAGTGAGAAGAATTTTGGCTTCGCCATGCTCCAGAATGAAGGCGATGGCGGCGGCATCAAGGCGGTAGTTCAGAGCGTTCAGCACCGCACCGCACATTGGCACGCCATAGTGGGCTTCGAGCATGGCGGGCGTGTTGGGCGACATGACCGCAACCGTATCGCCATGGCCGATTCCCCGATTTCGCAAAGCGCTGCCCAGTCGCCGGCAGCGACGATAGAACTCAGCATAGGTATAGCTGTGCGGGCCGTGTACGACAGCAGTCTTTTCCGCAAAGATCCGCGCTGAACGCTTGAGGAAACTGACCGGCGTCAACGGGCAATAATTGGCGGACTGCTTATCCAGATCAGTGTCATATATGCTCATGCATTGATTCCAAAGACAATAAGGGTCGAATTTTATCGCAATTGAGTATCGCCGGCGGGCGTGACGCGGATGAAGACGGTTATTCTTTCAATCCTCAAGAATCAGGAGTTGAGCTTTGCATCTGATCTTTGCGCTGCAAATGCGCATCTGCGGACAGCCTGGCTTCTGCCAATGTATTCACGTAACTGGACGCATCAATACCGCTTAAGGCGTCCACAGAGTCCAGCTGCAGGCGAATCCTGCCGCCGAGTCCCATCACGATGCAGGGCGTTTTCTGCTCATGAGCGCTGGCAACCAGATGGCGAATCACCATTAATGCACTGTCATCCATGAAACTGGTTTTGGAAAAATCGAAGATGACAACTTCGTGGTCCCGGATATCCGCGGTGATCACTTGCTTGAGCTTGGCTGCCGAGGCAACAGTGAACCGACCCGACAGGCGAACCAGGCCAGTTCGGGCCGTAAAGGAATCATGCTTGCCTGCATCGACCAGAGGAACAGAAATAACGCTGTCCAACTCCAGCTGCTCGGCTTGCATTGAGTTAATCATGCCAGACGCGATCAGGCCAATCGCGACCGCCGTAATCAAATCAACAAATACTGTCAGCGAAGCAGTGAGCAGCATAACCACCAGATGGGTTTTGTCAATCTTGCGCAACCGCGTAAGGAATTCCCAGTCGATAATATTCCACCCCACTCTGAGCAGCAGCGCAGCCAGCACCGCCAGTGGAATCTGCTCGACCAGGCGACCCAGATCGAATAAGAACGCACCCAAGATGAGGGCCACCAATATGCCGGAGAGCCGGGTACTGCCGCCAGAACGAATATTCACGACCGACGGTACTGTCGAGCCGGAGCCCGGCAAGCCGCCAAACAGTCCAGACAGTACATTGGCGAGTCCCTGACCAATCAATTCCCGATTCGAGTCATGCTGGTGCGACTTCCGCATCGCATTGACGATCAGAGCGACAATCAGGGAGTTAATCGAACCGATAATCGCCAGCACCAGAGCGGGCTCAATGACTTTGAGCAAAAATTCCAAATCAATCACCGGTATCTGCAGCTGCGGCACACCGCCGGGAATCGGACCAACCACCGGCGCTTCGGTAAAGAGCAGCACCCCCATGAGCGTGCCCACTGCCAAAGCGCCCAGTGTACTGGGAATCAGTCGATTCAGGCGCAGCGGCCAATAGATCATCATTGCAAGCGTACACGCTGCCAGCAGCACGGCATGCAGATTGGCATTCGGGATGGCACTCGGGAAATTGATGATTGAGCCGATCGCGCCGCCGCCTGGCGCGGGCATGCCAAGAATTGGCATCAGTTGAATTGAAATGATAATGAAGCCGATACCGGTCATGAACCCCGATATCACCGAATGGGGCGTATAGGCGATAAATCGGCCCAATCGACACAAGCCAAAGGCGATTTGAAACAGCCCGGTCAGCATCACAATGGTAAAGGCTTCGGCCAAGTTGTCAGCCGAATGCGTGACGATCACAGCCATGGCAACAACCATTGGTGCGGTCGGACCCGAAACCATGCCCGGCGTACCGCCGAACACCGCAGCGAACAAAGCAATCGCAATCGCCGCATACAAACCTGCCTCCGCACCGATGCCAGACGCAACCCCGAATGCAATCGCAACTGGCAACGCAATGACAGCAGTTGTGACACCGCCGAATAAATCGCCTTTGAGCTGCTGAAGATTGTATCTGGACATACTGTTTGGCTATTCGTGGGATTGAGTGTGTCGATCGCGCCAGCACATGCTGCCGACACATCGCAACAGATGCAGTTACCGCCTAGGAGCGGCCAAATCTCGTTGACGCGCGTACAATGCACACCAAAGCAACATTGTGTGCATTGTAATGAAATAAGGGGGCGAGCTTGCGGCTGATGCTCCAATTACAGAGAGGGACATTAGCCTGCCATGCAGGATGATTGCAGCGCTCCGTTCAGAGCGGTCACTCAATTCCACGGGCAATCGCGGCCGAATGATCACCAGAAAAGCTCCGAGCAAGGCAACGTCGCTACGCAGGCCGACAGTACGCAGCGGCCAAGAAAAAGCGATCTGGGGATAAAATCCTCGGACCGCTTGATCAAAACGAGGCGTCAAATTTATGCCAAGGCAGCGCAAACAGTTGCGAGCTGCTGAGATTCAGCCATTCTTTTTCGGCTTCGCAATCACTTCCGGCAGCATAACCGCGCCCGCCTTCGTGTGTCTGTTCCAAAGCGACAGGCAAGCAGCGCAAGCGGAACTGCCAAGCTCAATCGCGGACATCACGGTGTTCTTGGAAGAATCCAGTGCAATTGCATCCCAGCTTTCGCGCGCTTTGGCATACTCAACAAATGTCCTGACCTTGAGCAAGTCCGTTGTCTGCCTTGATATGTTTCTCATAAACTCCTGGGCTGACTTTGCTGAAAATTCAATGGAACTGTTGAGCAGCTTTGCGTTCACAGCCGCCGCCTCATTGGCAAAATCGAATATTTGTTTTCTTATGGGTTGGCTCCTCGTTCAAATAATGTCATATTGCAGTGCAATATATAATCTCGTTTTCAAAAACGCAAGACAAATGTGAAAAATACTTCATGCACGATGTCCTCTAGCCTGTTAGGCCTTGATGATAGAGAGCTATTAATTCTTTTATAACAATATATTGCTATTTTATCGTATCCTATTGAAGATATTCGAAAGATGTTGTCATTCACTTTGATGAGGATCTCGAAAACTTGCATTCAGTTCAGAAATAACGTTATTGCAATGCAACTAAAATAAAACAGCCCCGGTTCAGTATCGAGAAGTGGAAAGAAGCGAGCGCAGATGCATGCACACAATCGCCCGTCTGCAGCCGCAGGATTTATCCAACCTTAGAGCAAATCTATTCGTATAATTCGCTCTCATTGCATTGAATGTGCACCCAGTGTGCCTTTCCCGTGAATGTGAAATATTTCAAGTCTCAAGTCTCGTCTTGCTGACCTTTCAGCCTAAGCCAAAAGCAATTTCATCAAAACTCAGATAACTTTCAGATGAGATTCGGATTCGCGCCTCGCATTTCAATCGTTGTCGCCAGTATCCTCTGCGTGGGTGTGACGCTGACTGGAATTCTCAGTATCCACAAGTATGAACGTACGTCTGCAGACCTGATTACGTCCCGCTTTCAGTTCATCGTCACTGATATTCGGCAAAATATTGAGCTGCAGATGGATCTGGGTCTGTCATTGATCAATTTGCAGGGGCTTTCTGAGGAGCTGGAAAGTTATCTTGCAGACCGGCAAATTCTTTCAATCGAGGTGTTCGATGATACCGGCACTGTGTTGTTCAGCACCGATCCGAGCTTCGAGGGCGATTTGGTTTCGGAAGAGTGGATAAGCCTGTGGCGGTCAAGCCTGGATAAAGATTCGTGGTTTGTACTTGAGCGCGATGCCGGTGTCGTGGGCGTGTCGCTGAAAAACAACTTCGGCCAAAACGTCGGCTCGTTAGCCTTGCGCTACTCCAGAAACTTTCTCGACAACAGCATTGCCGGTCAAGTTGAGCGCCTGTCCCTTCTCGGCGCAGGGGTCGCCGCCGTGATGACGATTATGAGTCTGCTCGGCTGCATCCTGCTCCTGCGACCCATCTGCCAAGTGCTTCACAACATGACGCTCGCGCTGCGCAGCATCGCGGAACGCAAATCGGTTGACGATCATTGCACCGCGATCCAACAGAGTTATCCCGAGTTTACAGCGTTCGCCGACAAAGCCCTGGCAGTGCAAGATGCCGTGGAAGAAAGTACCATTGAGATCCGCAAACTGGATCGAGACGCAAACTGAGACCGGGAACATTCCTAAATTCACGATTGAGCACCAGCATGCAGACAGCCGGCAGCAGCCGAAAAAAATCATTCATCAACTCGCAGCGCAGCGTCCGCAAAAGCTTGCTGACGCAGTTGATGATTCTTGCGGTTGCAGTCTTGCTGGTCGGTCAGATTGTCGTTGCCTGGTTCGCGTTGACAGGATTCGAGCGAGAGCTTGAGCCACAGCTGAATCAAAAAGCCAATACAGTCGGCGGTTCAGTGACTGAGCGCCTGTCCTACGCCATCAACACGCTTGAGATTGATTCATCTGAGCTGGTGGGAGTCAGCGCCTATTTTGACGAAGTGCTGGCTTCCAATCCAGATATTGCATTTCTCGCGTATGGCAACGCGCAGGGTGACTTGCTGTTTGCCAGCGGTGTCGATCAGGCCATGGCTGAGTCGGTTATGATTCCCATCGGTGTTGAGGCCAATCCTGAGGATAACTTCCAGACCGAAAACGAAGGCTACCTCAGCGGTCACTTTGCGGTGCAAGAAATCGACGGCACCGTCAGTCATCTGCATGTCGGCGTTCTCAGCGAGCATATCCGCAACCAGCTGTCTGAAATTTTCTTGGAGCTCGTGATCGTGATTGCGGTCTCTTGGCTGGTAACTTTCGAACTGCTTTCTTTCTTTGTGAACGGCCATGTATTCGAGCCGATCAACTGTATTCGCACCGCCATCAACCGTGGCGCGGCCGGTAGATTCACCAGTCGGCTGCTGGCCAAATCGCAAGATGAAATGGGTGTTCTCACGATGGCATACAACCGCATGCTGAATCGGATTCACAACCAGTACAGCAACTTCGCGTTTGAGGTCCGGGAGCTGAAAAATGCGCAGATTGACGACAATATCGCCCGTCGGATATCGCATATTCATCAGAAAGTTGTCGATCATTATTCACTTGAAGGCGATTCAGTCATCAAAACCGTCAGTCCCGGACAGATTCGAGTGCCGCTGTTTTTGTTTATATTTTCTGAAGAGCTGTCACGCTCATTTCTGCCGCTGTTCATCGCGCAAACCTTGCCAAACGAGATCGGCGCCACACCCGAGTATCTGATCGGACTGCCGATCACTCTGTTCATGCTGGCCGTCATGATCGCGACGCCGATCGGCGGCGGAATGGTCGACCGCTATGGGGTGCGCAATGTATTCCTGAGCGGAATACTGATCTCGACCTGCGGCTACGTTGCCACATTCTTCACGCAGGGCTACATTGACCTGGTCGCGTACCGGCTGCTGACAGGCATTGGCTATGGCTTGGTTTTCATCTCCTCGGAAGGCTGGGTGACCTCGCAAGCCAAGGCGCACAATCGGTCCACGAGCACCGGTGTATTTGTTTCCGCAGTGTTCGCCGGGATTATCTGCGGACCCAGCATCGGCGGTATTGTTGCCGACCGCGTCGGATATGAAGCCACTTTTCTGTTTTCAGCCATCCTGGCAATCACCTCCGGCCTGGTGATTTATCAAGTTTTCCGACAGCATGAAATTACTGCTGACAACAGAGTCAAACCCGATTCCGTCGGTGTGAAAAACTGGCTCATCCTGTTGCGGGATGTTCGGTTTTTGGGGGTCTTGGCATTCTCGGCCGTGCCCGGCAAAATGATGGTCGCCGGGTTTATCGCATACCTGGTGCCGCTGTATCTTTCCGAGCTCGGACACAGCGCATCATCCATCGGACGCATCTTGATGATCTACGGCCTGGCGACATTGTGTCTGGTTTCTCTAGTCGCGAAATATGCAGACCGGACGCGAAAATACGGTCGGGTGGTGGCGGTCGGCGGCATTATCGCCGGCTTTGGATGCCTTGCCAGCTACTTCGGCGACAGTTATGGCGCGTCGAACATGGTGATTGTTGCCATTATGGCACTCGGAGTCGGACATGGACTGACTTTGACATCGCAAAACTCGATCATCCAATTGGTAGCCGTGCACTACAGCAACACCATCGGCAGCGCTTCAGTCATCGGTGCATATCGACTGATCGAAAGACTCGGCATGCTGATCGGGCCGCTAGTGGCAGTCGCACTGGTTTCGGGGCTCGGATTTCAAGGCGCAATCGTCGCTTTCGGCGTAATTCTGCTTGGCTTGATTGCGCTGTTCATCGTCGTAATGAAATCGCAGGATCGACGGCCTGTCAACCCTCGCCAGCCAATGCCAGAAACAAACGCATGAAGAAGCGGCTTGCATTATTGAAACCCATTTTCGGAATCGCTTTAGCGATTCTCATCGCAGTACCTCATTTCGCCTTCGGACAAGAGCGAGGGGCGGATAATCCGTACCGTATTTTCGGCGTTCTGTGGCGCGGCGAAACCGAAGTCGAGGCTGGCTTCCGCGAATATCTCACCCAACGCGGCATCCCCTATACCATGACAATTCGCAACCTGAATTTGGACCGCGGAAATGCGCCACCGATTATCGACGAAATTCGCCAGGCGAAGCCCGACTTGGTCTATACCTGGGGCACAGGCACCAGCACATCCATCTTGGGCAAGGTCGAGACGGACACGCCGGAGAAGCACATCCGCGACATTCCCGGCATATTCGTTCTGGTGGCCTATCCGCAAGCGGCCAATCTCGTTGAGAGCTATGAAAGCACTGGCCGCAACGTAACCGGTGTCGCGTTTCTTGCGTCCATTGAGTCCCAGTTGAGCACCATATTGGCCTACCATCCGTTCAAGTCCATTGCCGTGATTTACGATGACACCTCAGGCAATTCGAGAATTAATGTCGCCTCGCTGGAAGAGGCTGTCCCCAAAATGGGTCTGGAGCTGATCGTCCTGGCGGTGCCCAAGAAGGCGGACGGCAAACCCGACCCGGCGCAATTGCCGCAGCTGGTCAAAGAAGCGAAAGAACGCGGTGCCGAGCTGATTTATATGGGGCCGGATTCATTTATCACCCGCCATGCGGATGAATTCACCCGCGCGGCGATCGAGGCCGGCATGCCGACATTTGCATCGACGCAAGCGCCGCTTTTGAATTCGCGAGCCATGTTTGGATTGGTGACTGACTACCATACCTTGGGCAAGCTGGCGGCCGTGCAGGCCGAGAATATTCTGGTCGGCAATGTGCCTGCCGCTGAATTGCCGGTGCGCCGCCTGGTCCGTTTCAAGCTTTGGATCAATATTGATGTCGTCAAAGAAACTGGACTGTATCCGCCCATGTCAATGATTGCGATCGCAGCGTTCGAAAATTCGAAAGCGAACTGACATTGAATATTCAAGCTGATTGGCTGTGATGCTGTTACGAACCCGACTTAGCTTATACGGTGTCATCATCGTTCTGGTTGTAAACCTGCTGGTCGTGCTGGCCGCTTTGCAGCGCGAGGATTTGCTGCGCCGACAATTTTCGGAGGCCTCCATCGCCAACCAGATCAATGTATGGTCAAAAATCGTCGATGAGCATATTAAGAATATGGAAGACTTTTCTTCGCTGCTCACCGACAACACCTTGCTGGCAGCGGCGATGGCAGCGGGCGATGGCGTGTCGCTGCAGGATATGGGCAGCCGCATTGCTGATGTCATCCGACGCAACGGTGTCGGCAGTCGATTTGATTTGATCTACCCGAATGGCAGCCTGGCCTACTCGTCCCATGTCAGCGTCTTCCCCAGCGCCATCATCAACGCGGATGCAGCGAGTGCGGCGATCTCGAACGCACAAGAGATTCGCGGTATTGGCAACGATAAAGAGCGCAACACGGGCATCGTTTATGGAACTCCCATCCGCAACGCAGCCGGAGAAGCAGTCGGCATCGGCGTCTTTGCCCAAGACATCGTCCTGCCGCTGATTGAATTTGAGATTCTCAGCGATTCCGAGGTGATGATTGTCAATCGCCGCGGCCGGCTGCTGACTGCTCCATCGGGGGGCGACTGGTGGACGCGGCATCGCGACGCAATCGATGTGAGCTTGCGTTCTGTTTCAGTGACGATTGAGGAAGCGGATCAATTCTATCTGGTCTCTGTGCTGCCGCTGGTGTCAAACTTAGGCGGTCTAGTCGGCCGAATCGTCAACGTCCAAGACATCACAGAACTGGCAAGCGAGCAGCGCGCAGTCAGCTTCTACACTGCAATTGCGATTGCGATATTCCTAGTATTCTCACTGGTCGGCCTGTATTTGTACATGCGGCGCACATTACTGCCACTCAATGAGGGCGTGAACGTGCTCAATGCGCTAAGCAAAGGTGACATCAATATTCAAGTCGAGCAGGCAACGCGCAATGACGAAGTGGGTCAAATTGCCAGCGCCGTGAACGTCTTTCGCTCCAATCTGGTGAGTTTTTTCCGTTATCGACGCTCGCAAGAGCGTCAGAAAACACGCCAGGAGCGTTTCATTTACCGGGAAATGAAACGTTTGGTCAATACGCTGGACGAAGGCGAAGATCGCAATGCGCTGCAGGCTGAACTGGATATTCTCGGCCAAACAGTGAATCTCGACGAAATCGAAGAGATCTCCCAAGACGCCTACAGAATACAAATACAGTCGGATGAGGATGCTGATGGGGCCTCGCGTGATTCCGACAGTCTCGCTCTTCTGGCGACTGCATTTCAAGGCATGTCGGACCGTGTGCGCAATCAGCATGATCAGCTGCGAGAGGCGCTGCAGACCAAAGAGACGCTGATTTCACTGCGCAATGAACTCGATATCGCGCGCCGAGTGCAACTGTCGCTGTTGCCGAGCGATATCGAAAAATCACCGGCACTGGATATTGCCGGCAACATGTGGCCCGCCAAGGAGGTCGGCGGTGATTTTATCGACTATTTCAGACTGGACAACAACCGTGTGGGGATTGCAATTGCCGACGTATCTGGCAAAGGCGTGCCGGCAGCCCTGTTTACTGTGATGGCAAGAACGCTGCTGCGCAATACCGCCGGGCGTACCGCTTCACCTGCCAAAGTTCTTGAAACAGTCAATGATTTTCTTGAAGCGAACAACAGCGAGCAGCTGTTCGTGACGTACTTCTATGGCATCATTGACGAAAAGCAAGGCACTTTTACCTACACCAATTGCGGTCACAACCCGCCTGTGATCGCCGACAAGAATGGTTCTCGGTTCCTGCCGACCACAAATGGCATTGTGCTCGCGATGTTCAGCGGCATTGAATTTGAAGATGCCGTCGTAGAACTGCAGAAAAACACGCGTATCGTTCTGTTCACTGACGGCATCACCGAAGCATTCAATACAGATGATGAGGCCTACGGAGAAGATCGCCTGCTATCCGCGGTGGAAAGCCTGCCAGAGCAGACACCTTCCGAAGATGTAGAAAAAATCTTTGACAACGTTAACGATTTCGTGCAAGAAGCACCTCAGTTTGATGATATTGCCTGCATTGTCATTCAATTCAAAAGTCCACTCGATTAATTTGGCATACCCAGAGTGATTCGCTATGACGCAAAATAATCCGGCATTCGGAAAATCATTGGAACTCCAAGTCAAGGTCAGCCTTGACGAACTGATTCGTGTTGCTACTGAAATTGAGGCCTATGGCGAGCAGCACAGCTGGCCAACAAAGTGGATTACATCGACCAATCTTGCCCTTGATGAACTGATTACCAATATCGTCAATTATGCCTATGAGGAACCGGACACGGCCCCCGACATTCGATTGATTCTGACCGAATCCGAAGACCAGCTGACCATCGTGCTTGAAGATCAGGGGATTCCGTTCAATCCATTTCATGAGGCGCCGAAACCATCTCTGGAAGACGAACTGGATGAGCGGCGCATCGGCGGACTTGGCATCCATTTCGTCACCACTCTTATGGATGAGACCGCTTATGAGCGCCTCAACAATACAAATCGGGTCATCCTGACTTTGCACCGTGCCTAAGCGCTCGTGCCAAGCGTCATGGAACACTCGCTTGCTGATGCTAATGCGCAATGTCTTCTGCCTTAATCGCTGACAACGCACTGAAGGAGCACTACCTGGCACTCGGATCTCCCGCGATTGCGCAAATGCACTGGGAGCAGTATGAAATTCTAGTGCGCGGCATGCACCAGTCCATTCACACATGGCCGGCGCGGCATCGGTTTGCCTACCGACATCCGATTGCATTGCAAAACAATCCGTTCAGCGTCGGCAAGGAATTTACGGTACCGATTGCCTACTCCGACCTCGGGGGTGACGGCCTGCCGCTAGTCGCCATCGGCGGGCTCATCAATGTTGCACAAAGATTCGATTTTCTCGCGATGGATGTTACGCCCGCGATTCGTGCGATAGGCTTAGACCTCTCCGGTCGCGGTCACAGCGGATGGATGATGGAGATCTCCGACTATGCGATGGAAACCTACATTGAGCAGCTGCACCAGTTTCTCAACTATATGGAGTTTGAATCATGCGCGCTGCTCGGATCTTCGCTGGGCGGCTCTACGGCAATCGCATTCGCGGCCCGCTACCCGCACCGCGTCAGCCGTATTGTCCTGAACGACAGTACGCCTTATATTCCCCGTGAACGCCGCCAGCGCAGAGCAGCCGCTGTAGCCCGTCATTATGTATTCAGCACCCCAGCGCAACTGTTTCGGCGCACCGGCATTGCAACCAAGCATAAAGGGCCTGTCACCGATGCCGCCGCACTTCACTATGCTGACAGTGTGACGTGCTGGTCCGATAACGAAAGCGGACGCGTTTATCGCCATGATCTGCGCGCTCTGCTCGCCTACCGTGCGCAGGCTAGTCAGAGCCTTGACATTTGGGATGAATGGGACCAAGTCAACTGTCCCATACTGCTGCTTCATGGAACCGAAAGTGATGCAACCCTGCTGGAGTCGATCGACCGCATGCGATACAAGAAGAACCTGTCGGTGATTCACGTACACAAAACCGGCCATACACCGTCACTGAGCGATGGCATCCTCAACGAGCACATTGTGCAATGGCTTCTTGATGATCGGCCGTTTGACCAAGACTTTCAATATGAGCCCGCTACCAGCTGGACCAAAGTCCTATATGCCGATGTCTAATCCAAAAGCCGAGCGTACGATGCTCTTCATGCGTCATGGTGAAACGACTTCAAATGTGAAGTACATTGCATCAGGCGGCGATCGCGACCCGCCGCTGACCGACCGCGGCCAGCAGCAGGCCGTTGAGGCGATCGAAATGCTCGAACGCCACGGCGAGCTTCCGGATGTTATCGTAACTTCACCTTTAAAGCGAGCCGCAGATACGGCGGCGGCGGTGAGTGCGCACTTCAACCTGAAAGTCTCGTACGACCATAACCTGCGCGAGAGAATGCTTGGCGACTGGAACGGCCAGAGCTCGTCAATTATCAATCCGCTGCTGAAACAGGGCGACACGCCGCCCAATGGCGAAAGCCGGCCTGAATTCAGAAAGCGCTCTCTCGAGGGGCTGCAGCAAGCGTCGCTGCGCGGTCAGCGGCCCTTGGTGATTGCGAGCCGCGGTACAGCTCGCATCCTGCTGGAAATAATCAACCACAGCGATCCGCTGAATTTTCCCAATGGCGGCATCATGCGCATCCTCATAAACGAGTCAAACTCGCTTGAAGCTGCGCAAATCGATATCCTCAGCTAGAACTCCAATCTGCAGTAAGATATCGCAGACGCACTTGCCTGCGTCAGCACATTAATGCAACCGTTCAGGGGTCAATTGAGGTTGGCCAGCGCATCCTCCCGGGTGGGGTGCGTGGCGATGATCTTACCGAAACCACTGATCTCAAAAACTTCTTTGACTGAATCCGCGATGGAACACATTGAAAATTGGATATTGCGGGTACGCAAAGTTTTCGCGAGCAGCAGAATCACTCTCAGTCCAGCACTGCTGATGTAGTCCAATTGGCTCAAGTCCAAAATTACAGCCGTATCTGAATCTCCTATCGTGGCATCAATGCCCGTTTGAAAATCCATAGCATTCTGGCCGTCAATACGGCCCTCTGGCTTCAGAACCAGTGCTTTTTCGCTTCGTTCGTGCGCGATTTCCATCAAGTAATGCTCCTACCAAAAGAATAATTTGTAATAAAGCGATGTATCTCTGTATTTTAACGATTCATGCAACCAGTGTTGCGGACTATTTCAATTCATTGATATCTTCGCTGTCAGGCATAATCATGAACTCTGGATACGCTTCGATTCCCAGTTCCGCGACATCCTGACCGATACTCTCCACCTCAGGCTTCACTCGGGCGCCCATCGCAATGTCCAGCAGTTTCCAGACAATCAGTGAAGTTCCCAACACAAAAACACCGATCGCGAGAACACCGATCAGCTGCACTCCCAGGTTGCCGCCGGCAGCAATACTGACTGCCAAGGTGCCCCAGATGCCCGCGAACAGATGCGCGGGAACTGCGCCGACCACATCGTCGATTTTCAGCCGCTCCAGCACTTTCACACCCACAGTGCTGACCAATCCACCGACACCGCCAATCACAATTGCCCACTGATGCGCAATGATGTCGGGGCCGGCGGTAATCGCGACCAGTCCGGCAATGGCGCCGTTGAGGACTACCAGCAGGTCAATTCGACCGATGATCGGCCGCGATAGGCTCATGGCGACCATGACGCCAGCGGCGGCCGCCAGATTTGTATTGACCAAGATATGGCTCATCGCGATGACATCGACGGCCGAGCCCAACGCCAGCTGGGAGCCGCCATTGAAGCCAAACCAGCCGAGCCACAGGATGAACACACCGAGCGTGACCGCTGGTACATTCGATGGCGGCGTGTTTTTTACACTTCCGTCCTTGCGAAATTTGTTGGCGCGCGCCCCGACAATGATCGCACCAGCCAGGGCTGCCCAGCCGCCGGTCGAGTGCACGATGGTCGATCCTGCGAAATCCTGAAAACCCATCTGATTGAGCCAGCCGCCGCCCCACGTCCAAGAGCCGATGATAGGATAGACAATTGCAGTCAGCACCGCAATAAAGGCAAAAAATGTCCACAGCTTGACGCGTTCAGCCAAGGCGCCGGATACGATTGATGCGGTGGTCGCAACAAACACCATCTGAAAAAACCAGTCGGACATGGTTGAGTACGCATGATCGTCCGGGAGAGCTTCGAGCGTACCGTTCAGCAGTGCCAGTTCCTCGGCAGAGGCGCCGTAAAACAATTTGAAACTGCCAATCCAGCTGCCGACATCAACGTACATCAGGTTGTAGCCGATTACGTAGTATGCCAATCCCGCGATTGCATATAACCCGATGTTTTTCAAACAGATGACCGACGCATTTTTCGTTCGGACCGAGCCGGATTCAAGCATCGTAAAACCCGCACACATCCACATCACGAGCGCCCCCCACAACAAGAAAGAGAACGTGTTGAAGATATAGCCGGTCTCGGAATTCACTGCGGCTGAGGCGCTGGTGCTGAAGACAAGCAAAGGCAGAAGAAGAAAGAGGGATTTTTGCGGCGAGCGCTTCCGAACCGAGCGGCAGGCGGGTCTCGGCAAGGACCGCAGCCCTTTGCTGAGCTCACAGGCAATTATTTGGCGGCAGCGACGCACGATCGATGTGCATTCTGCATCAGTTGATGAATGAGTATATCGGCTTTTCATAGGGGTATAAGTTTTCAACCAAAATTTAAATTCTGCAGCACAGTATTGCTAATGAACCTGTGCTAATGAACCTGCAAGCAAGCGTTCAGCCCGACCAATCAATTAAAGCAGCAGAGCATATCTGCAGAGCATATAATGACTTGAAATTGATGACCAGCGATCTCAAATCGGTCTCCGTCCGCACGGCCTCGGACTTAAACCGCAGCAATGCAACTCGAAGGCGATAGACCATTGTGTCGCGTATTATATGCAAACGTAACGCTGAAATTAGCCTGAACCGCAATTTATTGCGCATCAGGCAAGCGAAACAGACTCCGCCAAACCTGATGGCAACTCAAGCCGAGCGATCTGCATTCGTGACAATGCCGCCGAAGACAATCGCTCCTGCATAACCGTTTCCTGAATTGATGACAACCTCCAGCTCAAATTTGGATGCCATTCTAGAAGCCAATCGCAAGTTTTCTGCGCAATTTGGCGCACGCGCGCAGCTCGGCGCTGCGCCAAGTCGAAAATTCGCAGTGCTCACCTGTATGGATGCTCGCATGGACCCGGCACAATTTGCCGGCATCGCTGAAGGCGATGCGCACATCATCCGCAATGCCGGCGGCCGCGCGAGCGAAGACGCAATTCGCTCGCTGGTGATCTCGCACAAGCTGCTCGGGACTTTGGAGTGGCTTGTCATTCAGCATACGCAATGCGGCATGGCGACGATCTCCAGTACCGGAATCGCAGAATTGCTTGCGGAATCACTTGATCCGGCGCAGTTTGACGGAGAGAATTGGAGCAATACGAACCGCGATGCAGGCTCAACGGCCGGCTTCGAGATCGAATGGCATTGCATTGACAACCTGGAAAACAGTGTGCGTGAAGATGTTGCAAAAATTGCGAATCACCCGCTGGTATCAAAAAAAGTGTCGATTGCCGGTTATATTTACGATGTTGCCGATGGTTTGCTCAGGCCAGTGGCTGACGCGACCCGCCCCGGCTGCTGAGCCGTGGGCTGCGGCCTCCGGTCGCTGCTGAGTTCGTCAAGTCAGCTGAGCTTGCTGCAGTTCTGCCGCACTTTGACGGTGGCGTGCCATCAGGGCTTGCAGATCCAAATTGAGGATTGCGCCGCCGGCGACGGTCCAGTTGCCGCCAATCATAACACGATCGGCATGATGTGCGCCGCAAAGCACCAAGGCCGCAAGCGGATCGCCATGCCCTGAAAACCTCAATTCATCCAGCTTGAACATTGCCAGATCGGCCTGCATGCCAGGTCGTATGACCCCGATGTCGTCTCTTCGAAGACAGGCAGCGGAACCTTGCGTCGCCCAGCGAAGCGCATCCATATGACTGACGCTCGCAGATCCGTAACGAAGTCGCTGCACCTGAAACGCATGACGCACCTCTTGCATCATGTTTGAAGCGTCTTCAGACGCCGAGCCATCGATGCCAATGCCCACCGGCGCTCCGGCCTGCTCCAGTTCCCGCACCCGGCAGAGTCCTGAAGCCAGCAGCATATTGGATCCCGGGCAATGCGCAATGCCAACTTGCGCCTGACCGATCCGCTGAATCTCATCGTCAGCAAAATGAATGCCATGCGCAAGCCAGGTGCGAGCTGTCAGCCACCCGCAGTCTTCAAGATATGCAAGCGGACGGCAACCGAATTCACGCTCGCAGTAACGATTCTCGTCTGCTGTCTCACCCAAGTGCGTATGCAGCAAAGTGTTATATTCACTGGCCAGCTGTGCAGCGCCTTGCATGACTTCCCCAGTAACCGAAAAAGGTGAGCACGGGGCCAGGGCGATCTGCACTTTGGCGCCTGCATCGCGGCAGTGGTAGGCGCGAATCAGCCTTTCGCTATCTGCCAGTATGGTATCGGCGTCCTGCACAACCTGCGGCGGCGGCAGCCCGCCATCGGCAACCGAAAGATTCATGCTGCCACGAGTCAGCATGGTGCGAATGCCCATGTCGCGCGCCACCTCGACCTGAATGTCGATCGCTGACTCAAGACCGGATGGAAATACGTAGTGATGATCCACAGTGGTGGTGCAGCCTGATAGCAGCAGCTCGGCGATCGCAACACGCGTTGCGACTTCAAGATGATCCTCGGTCAAATTCGCCCACACTGGATACAGTGTCTGCAGCCACGCAAAAAGCTCTTTGTTCAAAGCTGGCCCGTAAGCGCGGGTCAAGGTCTGGTAAAAGTGATGATGGATATTGATCAATCCGGGCAGCACAACATGCTGCGCAGCATCGAAGACGGCATCACAAGTCGATTCCGGAACCGCATTCTCAGGCACGCATTCGATGATTTGCGTCCCGTCTACGACAAGGCCCGATTTCGCATCATCGGCCAAAATTGCCAGCGGATTCTTGATCCATAATGCCATGTGTCTTGCCGGCCGAGTCAGGCAGCAGAATGATCAAGTGATTTCACTGAGCGATCTGAAACGACAGGCGTCGTCAGCCGAAGCAGCACAATCAGCGCAGTGAGCAATACCACAAAGCCTGCCTGATGTGCCAGGGCGAGCGGCCATTCGATCCGACTGATCAAAGTCGATATGCCGAGCAGAAACTGCAAGCCGGCAGCGGCCAGCACACAATCCAGCGCCCGCTTCACGTGCTGATGCAAGGTCCGGAAGCGCTGACACCATAAGATCACCATGACCGCCAAGGTCAGCGCTGCCAGCCAGCGATGCCCGAACTGGATCGTCACCGCATTTTCAAATAAATTGCGCCAGGCCGGCGACAGGCTCAGCAGCATATCGGGCACCCACTGACCGCCCATGGTCGGATACGTATTGAGAATGAATCCTGCATGCGTGCCGGCCATAAAGCCGCCGCTGATCAGCATGCCCGCGACCAGAGCAAGGGCCAGAAGCGCCAGCGGGCGGATGCCGGAAACCGCGTGGACTGTGGCGCGCCGCGGTTCGAGGCCGATCGCGCTGACCGCCAGCCACAAAACATAGCCGTACAAGGCGACTGCCAGGCTCAAGTGCGCCGTCAGACGATATTGACTCACGGACGGATTATCCGCCAAACCGCTTTTGACCATATACCAGCCAAGCAGTCCCTGCAATCCACCGAGCACGAGCACCGCGCCAAACCGAACTGTCAATCCGGTGCGCAAGTATCCGCGCGCAAGAAAGCAGGCAAATGGCACAAAAAAAGCGATGGCCAAAATCCGGCCGGCGACACGATGAATGAATTCAACCCAGAAGATAGACTTGAATTGTGCGAGCGTCATATTGGGATGGACAAACTGATATTCCGGGTACTGACGGTACCGCTCGAATTCCGAATTCCACTGCGTATCCGACAAAGGCGGGAGCCAGCCGGCGATCGGCTGCCAGTCCACCATCGACAAGCCGGAGCCAGACAAGCGCGTATAGCCGCCGATTGAAATCATCGCAAAGATCAGCGCACAGACAATCAGCAGCCAGGCAGCCAGATGAAGCGGGTTGCGCTCAGCCCGTACGAAGCGTTCAGACCAGGCGTTCGTGGCTAACGGCATGCTTACGCCGAATACTTGCGGAAAACCAAGGTTGAGTTGGTGCCGCCAAAGCCGAAACTGTTGGACATCGCGACGCTGATATCCACATCTTCAATCAGCTCACGCACGATCGGAAGGTTTTCTGCCTGCGGATCGAGCAGCTCAATGTTGGCCGAGGCGCTGATGAATCCATGCTCCATCATCAGCAAAGTGAAGATAGCTTCGTTGACACCCGCGGCGCCCAGGCCATGGCCAGTCAGGGATTTTGTTGAGCTGATGTACGGAATCTGCTCAAATACCTCGCATATCGATTCCAGCTCGCGAATATCGCCAACGGGTGTGCTGGTGCCATGGGCATTGATGTACTGCACTGGCTGCTTCACATGCTCAAGCGCCATTCGCATGCAGCGAATCGCTCCCTCTCCGGAGGGCTGCACCATATCGTGACCGTCGGAGGTCGCTCCATAGCCGACGACTTCAGCATAGATTTTGGCGCCGCGCGCCAGCGCCCCGCTGAGCTCTTCCAGTATGACGACACCGCCGCCGCCCGAAATCACAAAACCATCACGGTGGGCATCAAAAGGACGCGACGCTGTCGCCGGCGCATCGTTGTATCGGCTCGAAAGGGCGCGCATGGCATCGAACAGCACGGTCATCGTCCAATGCACCTCATCGCCGCCGCCGGCCAGCATGATGTCCTGCTTGCCCATCTGAATCAGTTCCATGGCATTGCCAATGCAATGCGCACTTGTCGAGCAAGCGGAACTGACGGAATAACTGACACCGCGAATGCCCAGCAAGGTGCTCAGCGTTGCTGAATTGGTGCTGGACATGGTGCGCGGCACCAGATACGGGCTGACGCCGCGAATGCCGCGCTTGCGCAGCGATTCGACAGACAGCAGCAGATTTTCGGTCGACGCGCCGCCCGAACCGGTAATGATTCCAGTTCGAGGATGTGCAATCTGGCTTGCTGAAAGACCTGCGTCTGTGAGCGCCTCTTTGGCGGCGATGTAATTGAAAGCCGCACCATCGCCCATAAAGCGCCGTGCCTTGCGGTCCACGGTCGCATTAATATCGATATTGATGGGACCGTGAATATGGCTTCGAAAGCCCAGTTCTTCGTATTGCGGACTGAATGCCACGCCCGATTTTCCGTGACGCAGCGAAGCGGTGGCTTCTTGGCAGTTATTGCCAATGCTGCATACCACCCCAAGTCCGGTAACAACTACTCTTCGTGTCTGCATAACCTAATTCAATTGAAAAAGCCCGACCCGCAAATCCGTGCCGGTGTAAATCACCTGTCCATCAGCTTTGAGCAGGCCATTGGCGACCCCCATAATCAGTTTTCTGGAAATCACGCGCTTGATGTCAATCTGGTATGTGATCTTGCGCACATCCGGCGTCACCTGCCCCGAAAACTTGACATCTCCAGCCCCCAGCGCCCGGCCGCTGCCAGCGTTGCCGAGCCAGCCAAGATAGAAGCCAACCAGTTGCCACAGCGCATCCAGACCCAAGCACCCCGGCATCACGGCATCGCCCAGAAAATGGCATTCAAAGAACCATAAATCAGGCTTGATGTCGAGTTCAGCCTGAATCAGTCCTTTGCCGAACTCGCCCTCATTTTCCGCAATTTTGGTGATGCGGTCAAACATCAGCATCGGCGGCAGCGGCAGTTGCGCATTGCCTGGGCCAAACATCTCACCGCGCGCGCAGGCCAGCAAATCTTCGTATTCGAAACTTGAGCGATGCGTGTGCGACGCGGCAGCGGCCATTATGAATCTCTGTTGCTGTTTCAGGCAGCCAGCTGCGCATCGCGCGCTGCTTGTGCCGTATCCACAATCACCGCATGCAACCGCCGCGGACCATGAGCGCCGTATTGAATGGTCTGCTCTACGTCCGCCGTTTTCGACGGTCCGGTAATCATGTGGACAGCTCTTGCCACGGTGGAAATCAGTTCAGCGCAGACGGTCAGCGCATCCTCAAGATGCCGCACAATCTGTCCGGCATCGACAATCACCACATGATTTTCCGGCAAAAACATCTGCGTCGACGATACGTCAGCGGAACTGGCAATGACAAACGTGCCCGACTCTGCAATCGCGCAAACCGCATCCGTGACCGCAACCATGTCATCAGCGCGAGCGCGCCGGCACTCAATTTGCCAGTTCGGATTCCAGTCGAGTCCCATCATCATCTCCGTGCTGGGCATCACCATTTTTTGCGGCAGTTCGTGTGCGGATAAAAATGCGCTGACCGTGTCCGGTACATGTGACAGTGCGCTTACGACAGCAGCCGTACCGTGGACTGCCATATGCTTTTGAATCAGTCTCTCGACCAAATTGCCGTCCACCACTGGCCGCGGCGCAAGCGATGCGCACACCGAATGGCGTTGCGCTGCCACCGCCGCCTTGACCGCGGTTTGCTGCTGCGCGATCGAATTTCTTACATCACTGATGACTTTTTGTCTGGCTTGAAAGGCGGAATCGGTCAAAGAAGCGCTCTCGAATATGATTGGAATCAAGGGCTATTATAGTCTGCGATTCAAGCAGCTTGACGCTGCTCACAGTGCCCGAATCCGAAATTAGGCGCCAAAACCCCAGTCAGAACTTGATGGCGGCCGGCCCGAGCCGCCTCAGGTGCAGTAAAAACGGTGATTTTCTCAAGCTGAGCGTCTGCGGCTGTATTTTGCAGCGTCAGCGCCCGCTGAATTTGCTGCCAGTGCCGATTCAGGGCGAGCGCCGTCCTTCCGCACCCCGGAACCGGCCAGAATATCAATGGAAAGCCGCCGGCAGGCGTCAGGCCAGGGCGCTTTTGCGAATCGCCCGCAGCGCCTCGTCGATCTCGCGGCGCCGGCTGCGCTCGATCCGCAGTGTCCACTGCCGCGCATGGCGCACCACCTGCCCGGCGCTCGCATACAGCCGATGGCGGAGAGTCACCGCCCGCGAGCTTTCCCACTTCGGCGGCAGCGCCAGGCGCATCAGCGCCAGCAGGTTGTAAGCCAGCATGCACATCATGAAATAGGCTGCGTTGGCATCGAAGTCACTGCACGGCAGCCGCGCGCCGCCAAAGTCGCTGCGCAGCTCTTTGATGCGGTTCTCCGAACACTCGGCACGCTGGTTGTAATATCCCACAATCTGATGATCGTCCAGTCCGTCCTGATCCAGATTGGTGGCAATCGCGCGATACAGATACCGGCTGCACTGCACACTCTCCTCATCGACCTGCCCGAGCAGCTGCGGCAGCAAAGTCGTCTGCACCGCGCCGCTGCTGTCCGCCTTGGCCTCCGCCTTGCGCTGGCGCTGCGCCACAATCACAAACGCCTGGTCCGTGTCCGCCATGCAATGCAAGGTGCGCGCCACCTGCTCGGTCTTCGACACCGTCCCATCGCGGCAGACCAAAGGCTGCCAGTCGGCCTCCCGGACCGCCGACATCGAGTCCCTGAGCGCCGTGTCCATCTTCGCCCGGATCGCAAAGCGCATTCCCTGCGCCTCGCAGAAGTTCACAATCACCGCCTGATAGCCGGCCGCATCAATGCGCACATGCGACACCCGCACCCCGGCCGGCAGGGCATCCATGCACTGGCGGATAAAACCCAGATTGTCCTTGCTCGGCGGCGCATTGCCCGGGCGGAACTCCACCGCCGCGACCTGCTCGGTCTCGGCAATGTGGCCCACCATGGGCACATAGCCCGGACATTTCTTATACGAATACCGCGCCCCTTTCTTGTGCGCCTCAATGACCGTGGCATCAATGTCCAGGGTGACTCTCTTGCGCCGCCCCAGTCCCCGCGCCAGCAGATGCCGGTTGACCTGCACCACCGCCCGGCGGGCGTGCTCGCACACCCCCAGCGCGTGCAGCCAGTTGCCCAGGGTATGGGCCGTCGGCAGCCGCGCCAGGCCGATCATCCGCATCAGCGGTCGCTCGCGGCGCAGCAGGCGCACATCCTCCAGGCAGCGAGCGCCGTCATGCAGCATCAGCATGAAGGTGCTGATCACGGCGCTGGCGGCATAGGCGCGCCCGCGCCCGGCCCGGGGCAGGAGCCGGTCGATGATCGGGGACAGTCCCGCAGCGCGGATCTGCTCGGCAGCCAGCAGCAGTCCGGCGCGCGAGGTGAGCGCATTTTTGGTTTCCGCTGTGCGGTAGTTTACAATATCCATAGCCTTGTATAGTCTCCTTTGGACTCTCACCCTGCGGGTGAGAGTCACAGATCGTCATTCTGGTTGTTAAAATTATGATTATACAAGGCTTTTATCTCTTTTTACCAACCGTTTTCACTCCTAATTCGGGATTAGGGCAGTGCGGCTCAAATTGCTGAAAATTATATTCGCGAGTATCGCCGCACAAAAAGAAGTGCAAGCCGGATAGCGCCATTCTTTTATTGGCATGAGAGTCGAACAGATGCAACATTAACGTGCCAATTCATTGTCTTTTTGGTCAGGCAGGCTCGTCCCAAAAGCGCGCTGCGGAACTGCCCGGCGGTCCGCAAATTCACCCCGCAGAAGTCTCAATATTGCGTGAAATTCAAAGAAGGAATCTGGATTTGAGCTCTTTTTGTCGGTGCAAATCAATCAGGGATTCATCCCTCCGCAGGCGAATCGCATGCGTTTTCAGTCAGCGTTCCTGCATGCGAAAACTATCGAATACATGGATAAGTTGACGGGAATACGAAGTGCACAAGGGCCGACCGTCGGGTTCCGAATTCGGCGTATGGTGTTTGAGCTTGAGCAAGGAGGCGCCTGCTCAGTTCACGATGCGTGATAATCGCTGAAGAGTTATTCGCAGCATCATCCGTCTTATCCAGGGATGTTGACTCAAAGAACGTATTTTGAACCGTTCAGGCGGACTGCTTCGAATGGAGCAGCAAATCGGCCTGCAGTGCATTTAGCCGACGGCTGAACGGCAAGTCCGGAATATTCCCGGAAATGGCGATTCGGCGAAAAGCCAGCTGGCTCTGCGGCGATACCGGCGGATCAGAGCTTATGCGGTCTGCCACTTGCGGTCGATGGCTGCAGAATCAAGCACAGTATGCAGCCTCTCTTTGTTATGGGCATTAAACCAATCTTCAATCAGACGGTAAGCAATTGACAGTTTTGGCGGCAGCAAAAACGTACCGTCATGCAATCCGGCGGCTACTTCCGCAGCGCTGCGCCATTGGGCATCCTGAAGCTCTTGATCGTTGAGCTCAATTTCGAAACTTGCTGCGCTGGCAGTAAAGCCCAGCATGATCGAACCCGGAAACGGCCACGGCTGCGACGAATGGTAGTGAACGCGGCTTAATCGGATATTCGTCTCCTCATGGACTTCACGCACCACGGCTTGCTCAACGCTCTCGCCGGGCTCCACGAAACCGGCGATCACCGAGTAGCGATGCGGCAGCCACTTAGCCTGACGCCCAAACAGACATTTGTCTTTGTATGTCACCTGAACAATAATTGCAGGATCAATCCTTGGAAAATGCGACACAGCGCAACTTGCATTCAGGCACTTGCGCGCATGCCCGCTTTGCGCCATCTGCGTCACCGCGCCGCAAACACCGCAGAACTGATGCGCCTGATGCCAGTGAATCATCGCTTTGCCATACGCAATCAGCGTCGCGTCCTCAATGCTCAGCAGTGCACCGTACTCGCGCAGACCGGCAAACTGGACCGGCTCTGCAAAGTATTCCAGGCTGAGATTCTGATCATTGACCTGGGTCGCAAACACCTGATATGCCGCTCTGGACCCGAGATAGATGGCTTGATTCGGACTGCACAGCTGCGCCAACTGTGCGTTGGACACCATGACTGGCGCGCATGGCGCTTCGGCGTACGCCAGATATTGATCCCCGCTGAACAGCAGGTAGCGGGCAGCCGCCTGGCGCTGATACGCCGCGATGCGCGGCGGATCTTTTCTTGCATCTACCTCGCGATCCAAATCGCAGCACGTAAATACATTCAGCAATGAGCGCTGCAGCTCATCCATGAAACTTCTTCACAGCCTCCATGATAAAGTTCTGCAGCTGCTCAAGCGTGTCAGCGCAATTCAACTGCCGGGGATAACGCGCTTTATCCTCTGTCCCGATCCAGGCAACCGCAGGCTTGGCGTAGCGCACCGCAAGCTGCGCCTCGCAGAGCGTACCATCCCGTCCTGACAGCAGCACAACAATGTCCGATGTCAAGATGTTGATGTGATTGCGCGACGAGCTTTCAAGTCCGAGAGCTCCGCGGTCGGGCAGATGCGTATAGATGGGCATTTCAACAAACCGGTGCGGGTAGCCGTCAATCGGGGCGTATCTTCGGCGCCGCTCGTCAAAGCGACCGGGGATAATGCCGATAATCAGGCCCGGTCGCGAGGCAACTGCGGCAAATGCTTGGCTGACCTGCTCCATCACGCCTGGCCCGCCGCCCGTCAGCAAATGCACGTTTTGGGTTGCAAGCCACTGTCCGAGCTGATTGGATTGCTCCGCCAGCACGGCGTTGAGCATTGATGAGCCCATGACACCGACAACAGGCAATCTGGGGAGCCCTCTCTGGGACATAAGAATATCGTGCTGGCAGCCGGCAATCAGCGTATTTTGGCTGACATTGTGGTCATTTCACTGCTCCATAAACAATGGGGGCTTATATACCTAGCTTGACAAGGCTGAAATATTAGTTAATTAATTCTTAAATAAAGAAAAATATCGAGCAATTTGGAAAATTGATTCTTAACATGCACTGATATATGGATGCATTTTGCGTACGTCAAGTTAGGTATATAAGCCCCAAACAATGAGCCATTCCTGGCATTGGCCGCACGGCAACTGCCATTTCCTGTCGCCGCACTCACCGACCCAATCGCACAGGATCGAGCAGAGCGGCGATACTCCCAAATCGGTCTTGATCCGATTCACGGCCACGGCCAGCGAAAAGATACATGCTCGCGATAACTCTTTGCACTGGATTCGCTCCAAGCCGCAACACGACCGTGCGCGACTGCCCGTATTTTAGACGATGCCGAGACCCGCAATAAGCGTTGCCGGCGCCAAACAGCAACACAAAGAATTTGCCGCTGAAAGTCCGCGTCTTTAGATTTTGCCTGACCTTAACGCTCTTTCCCAGCACGCATTTCACCCCACTTTGTAGCCGCATTGGCGCCGACCGAAAAAAACGGCTCAGGCGGCAGTCTGACCGGCATCGGCTGCTGCCGGATCTGGTCCAATGACTCAGATGTTGCCCCGCAAGCGAGCTGGGCAATCAATTTTCCATGCAAGGTGCCCTGGCAGACACCCAGTCCATTCTGACAGCAGGCCGAATACAGGCCCGGCTCCAGCTCCCCGAATGCCGGTACTGAATTGCGGCTCAGACAAAGCAGTCCGCCCCATCGAAATTCCATATCGACACCGCTGAGTTGCGGGAAGCGGTGCCGAAAAGACCGATCATGCGATCGCAGAATACTGCGGGGATGCTCAGCTGAAACCATGCGCTGCTGTGCCCAGTTCACACCATTGCGAATCAGAATGCGATCGCCACCGGTCCCGGAAATTCGACGAACAGTGCTGCCGAGAGCAGCCGCTGGCGTAAATCCCCATGACGGCAGGCCACCCAGTTTCTTGACTTCCTCCGGTGTCAGGCAGCGGGTGATCGAGCCATACAGATACAAGTGCATCAATCGCTTTTTGCAGTAGCCGAAACTTTCCAGATGGCCGTTGACGGCCAGTATGACTTTGACCGCCTGGACCGAACCATTCGACGTTTTCAGCTTCCATTCGATGCCGGCCTTCCCCAAATTAATGATCGGTGAATTCGCGTAAATTGCGACCGCATCGCGGCAAAGTCCGCGGGCAAAGTGCGCGAAATACATTCCGGGCTTGATGAGGCCGTTTCCCGGTGTCGACAGCCCGCCCAGATAATAGCTTGAGCCAGACATTTCATGCATCTGTGATGCGTCCAGCACCTCGTACGGTTCATTCAGTCGCGTCAAGTGTGCCGCGTATTCCGCATTGTGCCGCAGTCCAGTCTCGGTAGCCGCAGCATTGACTTTCCCGGCAATCTCAAAAGCTTCTTGCGGCATCAAGTAATCGGCGGCGGCCTGTCTGGCAAATTCAATGCCTTCTCGATTCAGCGCAGTCTGCTTGCGGTCCGTCTCAAGTTGTCCCACATAATCTTTGGAGCCAAGATTATGTGGCAGATCAATCATGAATCCAGAATTGCGTCCGCACGAACCTTCACAGATGCCGCGCGCCTCAAGCACGGCAATCTTGATCTTGGGTTCGAGCAGGCGCAGCTGACGGGCGGCTGACATGCCTGCAAATCCAGCGCCAACCACCGCAACATCAACTTTAATGTCCTCAGCAAGCGAAGGGAAATCGAAAGAACTTCCCGACAGAATTTTCCATACCGGCGGCCCCGGATCGAAAGGCAGTGCGGTCACGTTCATCACTTGCGTCTCGCTAGCAGCATGGGTTCGGTCAAAGTCTGCAAATCATCCTCATGCGCAACCCAGCGCGGCGTGAGGCTGCAGCAAAAAATCGCATCATCAGTCGGTTCACAAAGGCCCATATACGCCGCAGCCGATTCTCTTGAGGCACTGTCGCGTACGCAATACGCTCAGTGCGTCCAATTCAATTCGTTCACGGCTGGAATTTCCCGCTCGCGACGTGCGATATAGTCCCGCAGCGATTCGTCGAGGGCTTCATCCATGGGCGGCAATTCATAGGAATCGAGCATCGCTTTGGCGGTCTTGAGAGCGCGCTCTGCAATCGACTTCGCGCCGTCCGCTGCCCATTGCTCATAGGTGTTGTTGTCAAACAATTTGGGTCTAAAGAACGCATTTTGAAAATTGGCCAGCGTATGGCTGTGACCCAAATAATGTCCGCCGGGACCGATGTCGCCGACCGCCGCGAGCGCTTCATCAAAATCGTCCCAGCGGATGCTTTCGGCCATTCGATACCCCATCGCGCACTGCTCTGCATCGATCAAAAACTTGGCCACTGAGCAGTGCATGCCGGCCTCATTCCAGCCGGCGGAATGCCAAATGTAGTGACCGCCGGCCAGCAGTACTGCCATCAGCGTTGTTGCGCTTTCGTATCCAGCTTGGGCATCCAGCCGCTTGGCCCCGCCGAGCGTGCTGGAGGTTCGCCAGGGGATGCCATAGAAACGCGCCATTTGCCCAATCATGAAATTCATCAAGCTGATTTCAGGAGTGCCTGCCATCGGCGCTCCCGAGGCCATCGAGACGGTCGACAGGTAGTGACCATAAATCGCCGGGCACCCTTTGCGAACAACTTGGGTATAAGCGAGCGCTGCCAATGCTTCTGCATTGAGCTGAGCGACCGCCGGTGCAGTTGATGCCGGCGTATTGGCCCCGCCCAAAACGAAGGGCGAGCAGAGTACCGGCTGGTTACGCTTGCAAAATTCCCGCATCGCGCCCAGCATCGTTTCGTCCCATACCAGGGGCGAGTTGCCGTTGCAGTTGCCCGTCACAACCGCGTGCGTCTCGAGAAACTCAGCGCCGAACATGAGGGCGCACATATTCAGAACGTCGGCGGCGTTTTTCGGCGAGGTCGTCATGCCCATGAATACCTTGTCTGAATATTTCATCGACGAATAGGTGATGCGCAGATGCCGGTGGGCAACCGCATGATCCATGGGCTCAACGATATGATGCGAAGTTGAATGCAGAGCGGGACAAAGATGAGCCAGTTTGTGAAACATGGCGAGATCTTCAAGCGTCGGCGGTCGGCGCCGGTCTTCCAAATCTCGAAGATAGGGCGCCCCGGCCATTGGAATAAAAATGGAAGAGCG
Source organism: Arenicellales bacterium (assembly GCA_965200545.1). GTDB lineage: Bacteria > Pseudomonadota > Gammaproteobacteria > Arenicellales > JAJDZL01 > JAJDZL01. Next base: position 33,588 of record CBDAUJ010000008.1, read on the forward strand.
CCCGCCGATCTGCACTGACTTGCCCGGGTCGCGGGCATGCAGGGTGATTTCGGACGGAATGGCTGCAATCAATTCGCGGACCAAGCCGCGGTCGAGATGCACCCGATCCTGGTCGCGAATCTCTGCGCCGGCCGCTTTCCAGTCGCTTATGGCCTGCCGGTCACGGAAAACAACACCGATATTTTCCAAAATGTCGAGCGATGCCGCATCAATTCGGACCACTTGCTCTGCGGTCAGCGGCTCGGTCAGCGGCAGCCGACCCGTGAGCGCCGGCAGCATCGGCTCCGCCAGATTGGCGCGTATGGACTTCCGGCGCTGGCGGCCACCGCGCCGCGCCGCGGTCGCTTCCGATGCGACGCAATCGTTCAATCCACACTCTCCGCAGACGCTGTATCCGACAAATCCATCCAAATGGTTTTCAGCTCAGTGTATTGGTCATGGGCGTGAATACCGTTGTCCCGCCCGCCAAATCCAGATTGCTTGACCCCGCCAAACGGGGTGGATATATCGCCCTCGCCATAGCTGTTGATGGTCACCGTCCCGGCCCGAAGCGATCGGGCGGCGCGCATCGCTTGCTTTGCATTGGCTGTAAACAGGCTGGCCGTCAGTCCGTACTGCGTCTGGTTGGCCAGCGCAATTGCCTCATCATAATTCGAAACCGTCAGCACGGACAGGATCGGACCAAAAATTTCATCTGCGGCAAGCGGACTGTCAGGCTCGACATTGTCGAATACGGTTGGCGCCACGAAGTTTTCACTGGCTGTTCCGCCCGAGATCACATCGTACCGGTCGCATCCCATCTGCAGATATCTTGACACTTTCTCGAAATGCTCTGCATCGATCAAAGCACCAAGATGATTGGCAGGATCGAGCGGATCACCTGTTTTCCAATCACGAATTCTGGCGACAACTTTTTCCAGCAGAGGCTTTTTGACTTTCTCATGCACAATGAGGCGTGATTTCGCTGAGCAGTTCTCGCCCATATTCCAAAATGCTGCATTCACAATATGCCCGGCTACCAGATCCAAATCTTCGGCATCCTCAAGCACGATGGCAGGATTTTTGCCACCGCATTCGAGCACAACTTTCTTCAGATTGCTGTCGGCCGCATAGCGCAAAAAGAGCTTTCCAGTTTCCGTCGAGCCGGTAAAACTGATCATGTCCACATCCGAGTGCAATCCAAGCGGCGCACCGGCTGTGGGACCGTCGCCGGTCAACACCTGCAGCACACCGCGGGGCATGCCGGCTTCCATCGCCAGCTCAGCAACGCGCAAAGCTGTCAGGGAGGTCTGCTCAGCGGGCTTGACGATCACGGAATTGCCGGCAGCGAGCGCCGGCCCAATTTTCCAAGCCATCATCAGCAGCGGGAAGTTCCAGGGCAAGACCGCTGCGACCACACCGATTGGCTCGCGCACGATCACAGCCATCGCATCGTCTCCGCTTGGCGCTGTCTGACCATATATCTTGTCGACCGCCTCAGCGTGCCACTTGATGGCATTGATGGTCTCCGGCAGATCGATAGTCTCACAGTCCCGAATCGACTTGCCGCTGTCCAGACATTCCATGACGGCGAGCTCGCGGCGATTGCGCACAAGCAGTTTGCACAGTCTGATCAGCACGTCTTTGCGCGCCGCCGGATGCAGCTTCGACCACTGCCCCTGATCAAATGCCGCCCTTGCCTTGGAAACGGCAAGATCCACATCCGCAGCGTCTGCAGACGTGATTTTACAGATCTCCTTGCCGGTCGCTGGATTGACGGATTTGATCGCGGGCCCGCTGCCGGCGCGCCACCTGCCATCAATAAACAGGGTTGTCGGACAATCAATATTTGCTGCGATAGCGCGGTATTCCCGATAAGTCAGCAAGTCGCTCATTTCATCTCCTCATCAATCGCAGCATTCATGATGCGAATAACTTCGGTCAATTTGCGTTTTTCATCCTTGTTCAGCGGCTGCAGCGGTTTGCGCGGCGGACCGGCATTGATGCCGCGCAAGGCGAGTCCGTGCTTGATGCACTGCACAAACTTACCGCCTTGCTCCAATACGCGCATCAGCGGAAGCATCGCTGACATGATGCGTCTGCCCTTGACAAAATCGCCTTCAAGGACACAGGTGCGATACAGGGCGATATGTGCCTCCGGCGCGAAATTCGAGCCGGCACAGACCCACGAGCGCGCGCCCCAGGCAAAAAATTCCAACGCCTGGTCATCCATGCCGCAAGACATCTGCAAATGCGGATAATCTCGCGCCAGCATGTGCAGTCGATTGATATCGCCGGAACTTTCCTTGATGGCCTGAAAATTCGAACTGCGGCCCAGCCGATCCAATGTGCTCTCGTCCATATTGACACTCATTCGGCCCGGATAGTTGTACAGAATGATCGGCAAACCTGCAGCCCGATCGATCGCCAGACAATGAAGTGCAATTTCGCGGCCTGTGGGGCTGGCATACGGCGGTGTCGCAACCAGCAGCGCATCCGCGCCGTGAGCTTTCGCCTGTTCTGCGAAATGGATACTGTCTTCAGTTCGAATTGCGCCGGTGCCGACAACCAGGGGGATTTTGCCGCCGACGGCCTGGCTGGCAAATGCCATCATCTCCACCCGCTCAGCGACCGTCTGTGCGTAGTACTCCCCGGTCGTTCCTGCGACAACGATCCCATGCACACCCGCGCGGAGCAGAAATTCAATAATCTTTTCGCAGGCGGCCCAGTTGATTGAGTAATCATCGCGGTACGGGGTTGCTACCGGGGTGAAAATGCCGTCGAAATTCATGGACCCGATACTCCCTGGATATGCTGGCGCCGCAGGAGAGAGCTATTCAAGGTCGCTCCTGCGGGTGCCAAAATTCGCCGCGAGACGAGGATTACATCGCTGCGCTTCTGCCCGCCTCGACCCAGCTGTCGAAGGTGCTCTGATTGGCTGCGATCCACTCTTGCACATGACGCGCTATATCATCGACAGAATCTTCGCCACTGCGCATTTTGTTGTTTTGTGCAGAAACCTCGTTGATGTCCAGCGCCGCCAATTCAAACACAGCTTTGGCCGCCGGGTTCGCATCCAGGAAATCATTATTCGCTACGATTCGCAGAGTATTGACTGCAAATCCAAGCTCCTTGCCTTGAAACGTGGTGTCAGCCTCGCGCCCATCGGGCAGGGATGAATACGGCACCTCGATCCATTGCACATTCTCACCCGGAACCAGAACCCCTGATACCCAGAACGGCGTCCACGTGTAATACACAATCGGCTCGCCAGCCTGATGGCGCGCTACGGTCTCTGCGATAATCGCGTTGTAGGCGCCCTGATTATGGGTCACTGTATCACGCAGCGCGAATTCTGTCAGGTGATGCTCAATGACTCTCTCACAGCCCCAGCCCGGCGCACAGCCGGCCAAATCAGCGGTGCCGTTGCCGTCGGCATCAAAACGCTTTGCAATTTCGGGATCTTTCAGGTCACCAAAATTTTGAACTCCAGCCTCATACGATGCCGTATCGACGAGGTAGCCTTGTACAGCGCCTTCGATGAAACCGCCGAATTTGGTCATTTTGCCTGCCCCGCCGGACTCATCAAAGAAAGTCAAATGCAAAGGATCCCAATGCACTGTGGTAAAGTCACCGTCACCGGTGCCCAGCGCCAGGTGGATTGTCTGGTATTCGACTTCCTGGGGCTCGGCAACCTCATAGCCCAGCTCCATCAATGCGGCATATACGATCTGGTGCTGGAATTTCTCTTCCAGCTGAGTCCCTTCAATCGGCCGCACCGTAACGCCCTTGCCGGGCATCATTGCATCTGCAAAACTCGTGCTTGCAATGCCAAACAGACCCAGCGCCAATACGGCTGCGAGCCCGAACTTTCGGTAGATTTTCATTATTCTCCTCAATTTAAAGCATAAACATGATTGGAAAGCTATTGACCATTCAGTGAACAGCTTCCTGTTTCAGATTGGCAAGTCGCCCGATATTGCGACCGATTACAAGTCAAACCGGCACAATCCACACGCTGCAGACCGGCTAGAAACAGCCATCGCAGTGCAAACATCATCGAACGAATGCCAAATCGCAGTCAATGGTAAATATACTGCCTTTCTAGACTTTTGCAGAAAATTTTGAAAGCCCGTCTCACGGTAAACAGCGGCTGTTGTGAGGGGCTGAGCTGCTAGACTTGCCCAAGGATGAATAAAACACTGTTCTGCACAGGCGCACATTGCCACTTGGAAAACCCGCATGCCTTTGATGCAAATGCCAGCCAGCTACATCCGCTGTGCGCATGGGCAGGCAGCATGGCCTGCTGCGCTTTACACCGACGCTGCACCGCATGCAAAAACGCTGCCGGCAGCCGCCCGCAGAGACATACTAGCAGTCAAGTCTCAATCCGCGGCGAATGCTTGGCTTACTTAAGCTGGGCGGCAAACTCCCGGTACAAGCCAAACATTGGGATCCGCATGACCTTGCGCCGCCCAGCGACAACGACCGGTCATTGGACTTTCTATGCAATACTGCAGCTTCCGGCAACACTGGACTGGAACGAATATTGGGACGATGCCACCGGGGCGATGCCCTGAAAAAGGTCAAGAACCCCGCATTTCACTCACGACCGCACCAGCCAGCTCGCTTCGTCTCAGTATTAAGGTGATTGCTTATCCAGGTCCGAATGTGCAGTGCCGCTAATCGACAGTATTGCGTTTCTCAGCTTTATTCCAACTACACCGGTGATTTTATCGATCTCTATACCCTGTTGCAACACTATGTATCAACTCATATTGATTCGGATTGCTTGCTTTCAAGTCATTTAAAAGATCTTCTTTACAATAGTTAAAACAATACTCTTGAACTTGATAGGCATTCAGGTCTTTCGTTTCAGGAAGTAATTTATTTGCATATTTGCCTGCAATTTCATCTGCACTAATCTGTTTGGAAATCTCAGTGCCAAAATCCGTCAGGGTCAAAGGGCTTGATATCCTCACCAGCTGATAACCAACTGCTCCAAACAGCATGTCATGAATTTTTTCGTATTTCTTTTCTAATTTATCTAAGTTCTCTTTAATATGCTCAATGTTTTTTTCAATTTTAGTTTTCCAAACAGGAACTTTCCAAAATAGAAATGATAGTGCGATTATGGTAATCCATGGCGCAATTTTCTCAATCATTCCCTGTAAAGAAAGTATATCGTGCATTTTTGGATTCTCTTATAACAGCTAAAATCGGGTTACAGATTATACGCCTGAAATCACGATAACTGTAAATCTCGCTCAACCTCAACCAGTGTAACAAACGATTCGGCAGTAGCATCAAACGATGAATTTACTCTGATATCTTCTTCGATCTCAAACTTGCTTGATCGGCAGAGGCTGGTTTTCAACTTCAATTCCGGGCGTTTCTGTCTTCCTGCTTCCATAGTTTCTCCTTCAGCTATTTGGATGATTCATAAATTAACTGATACATAGCTTGCATCTTTACAGTTTCCAAACAGCTTCCAGTTGTTTTTTGCTCTTGGCAATTTGTATGAAAGGGTTTTTGCGGTCTCGGATTCGGGGGGGGGCAAATTCGACAATCGACACTTTGGCATTCTTGACAATGCCTTTTCAAGGTTTCCTGTTTTGCTGCAGTGGCATGCAAAGGCATATTGTGGCGCAGTTTCATATTTTTTGATCCAATCTGGATCTGGCAATACATGATTGACAGCAAAATATGGATATTATTTTTATAAAATAGTGCATTAAGTGATTATTTTGACTGTTTTTGAACCCTGATACCTGAGCATGAACGAGTCCATCAGATTTCCGAAGGCAACTGCCAAAACTGCCGCAGTCACCCGACCTCATACAATTGCGGCAAGCCAAGCAATGCGGTCAATTCCCGAGACACATTACAGTATTTCACAGGAAGCATCATCATACAGTTCATCATACAGTTCTCCTTGTGACTTGTTCACTGACGATTTTGCGAGTCTCTCTGCAGAGCGCTTTGCAGTCGAAATACGGCCTTTGCTTTCGGAATTGTCAAAAGACCAAGAACGTCTTGGCTCAGAGTTTGAGGCAGTCTGGGACACATATGCGCACGAACTGTATGAGTCTTGATCCGGTCAGTACGCAAAGGACACTGCGACTGCCGGCCGACAAGCTCAATCACCGCGTTAAGTTAACGCACGTCAGGCAGGTGTTTGTGGTCAATCGCATCGTCAAACAACCGAACCGCGTTGAACTTGCACTCAGTATCACGTCTCAGCAAGTTTGCAAGACACCGCATCAGTCTAGAGCTGCAAATCGGCAGGACGCGTCGAATTCGAGAGCATCAGCGAAATTGCATGGAGGCATTTCGGCCGAATCTCTTGGCATCTCTGCATTGAGTCAATCAGTCAGCAGATGTCTTTTGGGGATTCTTTCCGATGGCTCGCATGATCAGCCCGACCGGTCCGCCCTGCCACCAGTGGCGGTGGCCACGCTCCCGGCCGCTGCGGCCCAGACCTTGGGTAATTCGATCCAAAACGATGGCCAAAACCACAATGCCGAACCCGCCAACAATGGCTTTGCCGGCATCCAGCCGCCCCATAGCGCGCAAGACTTCATTGCCCAGACCTTTCACCGCGATCAGAGAGGCAATCACCACAACTGACAGGGCCATCATAATCGTCTGATTGAGTCCAGCCATGATAGAAGGCGTCGCGAGCGGAAGCTCGACTTTGAACAGTATCTGGCGCGGCGATGCGCCAAAGGCTTGCGCGGCCTCCACCACACTGGCATTGACTTGCCGAATGCCCAGTGAAGTCAGACGGATGATAGGCGGCAATGCAAAGACAACAGTGACGATGACACCGGAAACATTGCCAATGCCGATGAGCATAACCACCGGTACCAGATAGACGAATGCCGGGATCGTCTGCATCGTGTCCAAAACCGGACGAATGAAGATTTCGAAGCGATTGCTCTTGCCGGCGAGCAAGCCCAACGGCAATCCGAAGATGACACAGATCACCACCGAGGTGGCCACCACGGCCAGTGTCGTCATCGCCAGCGACCATGCATAGGGATCGCTGAGTCCCAGCAGTATCAGGCAGATCGACACAAACGCGGCGACCCGCAATCCTGCCGCCTGCCAGGCGATGAGGCCGATGATCCCCAGCATCGCAACCGGCGGAATGGCTTGCATGACACTCTCGACACCGACAATCAAATCATTGACGAACCATTTGATCGGCTGCACCACATCGCGATTTTCAGTCGCCCAAGTCTTGATTCCATCGGCCCAATCCGCGATGCCAAAATCAATCGACTTGAACGGATTTAGGATATTCAGATTTTTATCTTCCGCCATAGTTGAACCGCTCCAGCCGTGCGCTATTCGCTGTCGATATTTTCCGACAGCTCGATCTTGCCTTGAATCCCACGAAGCAGGGTGCGCTTGGTCACCACGCCGACCACTTCCTGATCATCGACAATCATGATCGGATGGTCGGTGTCAATTGACATATTCACCAGCGTGTCCAGATTATCCTCCAAATTCGCGGTCGGGCAGCTTTCGCGATCCAAAGCGCCGCTTGTCGCTTCGTAGCTTGCAACCGACAGCATGACTTTCTGCGCGGTTACAAGCTGCAGTTTGGAGATGCCGGCGACAAAGTCAGCCACGTAGTCATCAGCCGGCTCAGTCACAATCTCTTCGGGTGTGCCTACCTGCACCAGCTGGCCATCCTTCATGATTGCAATGCGGTCACCGATTCGAATCGCCTCGTCAAGATCATGGGTGATAAACAAAGTGGTCTTGCGCATCTCTTCGGCCAAGAGCAGAAACTGATCCTGAAGCTGCCGGCGAATCAGCGGATCCAGTGCAGAGAACGGCTCATCCATGAGCAGTATGTGCGGGTCTGCCGCGATCGCCCGGGCCAGACCCACGCGCTGCTGCATCCCGCCTGACAGCTCGTCCGGATAGCGATTGCCCCAGCCCTCAAGCTCGACGGTGGCAATGGATTGATCTGCGATTGCGTAGCGCTGCTCGCGCGGAGCACCGCGCACCTCAAGCGCAAAGGCGACATTGTCACGCACCGTCCGATGCGGCATCAAGGCCATGTTTTGGAAGACCATTCCAATTTTCTTCGAACGCAGCGCCCGAAGCTCAGCCGAATCCAGGCCATTGATGTCCTGCCCTTCGATCAGCACCGATCCGGAAGTCGGGTCAATGAGGCGGTTGACATGTCGAATCAGAGTGGATTTGCCGGACCCGGACAATCCCATGATGCAGAACACCTCACCTTCGCCAACCGCAAAACTTGCGTCTTGCACACCTACGATACAATGGAATTTGTCTCGAACCTCGTTTTTAGACAGGCTTTCATTGGAAATCGCCTCCATAGCCTCCTGGCCGCGCTTGCCAAAGATTTTCCAAAGATTTTGGCATTCAATGACAGGCGAGCTGCCGGAGGATTTTTTCTTTTGTGCAGAACTCATGATTCCAGTCCATTTTAGCCCACTTGCTTTCCACGGTGAGCACAATATCAACTGCTGTCATCCGGTACAATCGTCGCCTGTGTCAAATGATTTGAGTTGTGCTGATTGGAATCAATCTCACCAAACAAGCCAGATGCATCTTCCATGCGCTGCTTGACCAGCTCATGCGCGCCTTGCCAGATATCGATGCCGATCCACTGCCGATTAAGTCTTTTAGCCGCCACACAGGTCGTAGTGCACCCAGCGAACGGGTCGAGTACTATATCGCCCTCATTGCTGGAGGCCTTTATGATACGCTCGTACAGCGCAAGGGGTTTTGGGGCCGGATAGCCTGTGCGTTCCGCTGAGGCATTGGCAATGCGCGGAACGTCAGTGCAGATATTGATGAGCGGCTTGCCCTTTGACTCATCCAGATACACCTTCAGCCCATCCATGCGAGGCTTTCCGTCGCGCTTGGTTGCAATTCGCCCTTCCTCCCACTATGTTTCCAGCTAGTCCAGATTGTATCCCCAGCCTCTTGATGGTGACGGAAGTGTTCCCCTGCCACTCAAGCTTGCCTGAGTCAGAGTCAATGCGAGATGCTGTGAGATTCTCCAGCTTGTAAAGTCGTCCACCTTCATCTTTGTCCTGAATAGGCCAGGCAATCATCTTGAAGTTTGCTCAAAGGGAATTGTAAGGGTCAATGGAGCATTCGTATAAACGATCAATGGAGGCTTTGTTTCAGGTGGCCCGAAGACAGTCCAGGGCCGACGGATGTTGAGATCGTGGATGATTATCATTAGAATCAAGGAGGCTTTGCTATGCGTGAACCCATCCGTCCCGGCGAGACATTGCGAGGGATCATAGAATGGCTCGGTAAGAGTGCGGCCGAACTGGCGCGTCAGATTGAGGTTCCCGTGAGCCGTATCGCTGAGATTCGCACCGGTCAGCGTTTTATTACCGGTGATACAGCTTTGAGATTGGGGCGATACTCTGGAAATTCTAGAAAGTTTTGGCTCAACCTCCAAAAACTCTGTGAGCTGCGCTTGGCGCAGGAAAAGAATGGCGCAACAATTCTTCAGTTGCCGAAACTCGATTCAGGCAGAGGATTGCATGCAGCGAACTGAGTAGTTCGCAGATTTTAGTGATTGAATTTCCTTGCTAATCCAAAAATCCTACGCATATAAAGGCAGGTGACTTCAAATTCAGCGATTTCGAATCATAAGAAAGAGGAGAAAATTCGCCAGACTATGGTCACTGCCATAATCTTCTGCCAGCAGCGTCGTGTCGAACTTTCGCGGTCTCGCAATCTGCGCCTGCTCTTGCACTCGGACACCGATCTATAGAGAAGTGACAGGCAGTATGGCTTAAAGCAACTGCAGAGCATATACTTGTTTCATCGCATGGGGGGCGATTAAATACAGCTCAATCATGAGCATTTATTTATGAGGTCGTTAACGACCTCAGTTTTCAAGTATTTGGTCAGCTACAAATTTGGGGAGCTAACTGGCGAAAAGCTGCTCTGAACGTCCGCTTACAAGCGCGGATATTATTCGTATACCAAGTCGTCATCCGGTCTATTTCATCGTCAATCGCCGCCTGCTGTCTCTGAATTGTGATTTCACGAATTTCCGGACAAACGACCGGATCTGTACAAGTGCGATCAAAAGTCGCTGCAATATCATCTCGTTCGGCAGTCAAATGTGCGGTTGCATCACTGATGAGTTGGCGACCTTTCGTTTCACATTGGGCGACATATTTGTTTCGCTGCTGGCGAAGTTCGGCGCGACTATTGACAAAAGTCGATATATCACCGACCGTACCAGACACTTCCCAGCCTGGCCCTTGCCAACCCCCCAATACATAACCACCTAATGTGAGTGATGGGAAGCAGGAGCCATAAGCCGGCGCACTGAGAGTATATGCAAGAATCAATATAGAAAAAAGCTGTTTCATTTGCTGCCGCCTTTCAGTTAATGGATTGTTCTTCATCATCATGAATATTATTTAGCAATTCAATAATCAATTCGAATTTTTTGTTTGCGTCATTTTGCCACGCACTAGTTTCAATTCTAAACTGATTACCTTGATCGGCAGGTTGCCACTGTACTTTGATAGGAAAGCCTTGTACAATATGGCTTTTTCAAACCCCTGTCTTTCACCCGTCGGGTGAAAGACAGGACTTGCCATAGGAGTACAAGGCCGATGAGGATTTTATCATACAAGCTGGGCGTCACGCGCAATGCGACCACCTCGCGCGCCGGGCTGCTGGCGCTCGCCGAGCTGCTGCGCAAGGTCGGGCTGGCGGAACTGGCGCGCACACACCTGCCGAAGGCGCGCGGCAAGCTGGCGCTCGGCGCCGATGAGATGCTGGTCTCGATGGTGCATCTGCTGCACAATGATGGCAAGTGCCTGGACAACATCCGCGGGCTGCACGCCGAGCGGGACCTGCTGCGGGTGGCGGGGCTGTCGCGGCTGCCGTCGGTGCGCACGCTGGGCAGCTGCCTGCACCGCTGGGGCAAGGACCCGGCGGCGCTGGACGGGCTGGCCGAGATCAGCCGCCGCCTGCTGGCGCTGGCGCTGCGCGGGCGCACCGAGGTCACCTTGGACATTGACGCGACGGCGATCGAGGCCGACAGGAAGGAGGCCAAGTGGACGTACAAGAAGCACAAGGGATACATGCCGATGGTCGGGCATGTCGCCGAGACCGGGCAGGTGGCGGCGATTGACTTCCGCGACGGCAATGCGCCGCCGAGCAAGGACAATCTGGGGTTCATCCGCCAGTGCGAGGCGGCGCTGCCGGCCGGGGTGTCGGTGCGCCGGGTGCGCATCGACGCGGCGGGGTACAGCGCCGACGTGGTCAATTATCTGATGCAGAGCGGACAGAGCTTTGCGATCCGCGCGAAGATGGACGCCAGCGTCAAGGAGTCAATGAGCGCGATCCGGGACGGGCAGTGGGAGGCGCTGGTGCATGCGGACGGGACGCGGTCGAAGACGCAGGAGGCGGCGCGCACGCTGCATGCGATGGCTGACACTGGGGCGTTCACGCTGGCGGAGCGGCGAAAGCGCATTGCTGCGGGCGAGAACGCGCACATTGACGCGTTTGTGGATGCGGGCGGCAATGCGGCGTCGCGCGGGGCGTATCTGTACCGGGCGATTGCGACGAATCTTGATGGCAAGACGGATCATGAGATTGTGCAGTGGCACAGCCTGCGCGGGGAAACTTCGGAAAATAAAATAAAGCAGCTGCGCAGCGACTTTGCCGGTGCCAGGCTGCCGTGCGGGAAGTTCGGGGCCAATGCGGTGTGGCTGATGGTCAATGCGCTGGCGTACAATGTGCTGTGCCTGCTGCGGATGATGCTGCCGGCGAGGTGGCTGACCGCGCGGGCGCCGGCGCTGCGGTTTCATCTGTATGGCGCCGGCGGGCATGTGGTGCGCCACGGCCGGCAGCTGACGGTCAAGGTGCAGGCGCATCGGCACCGGGTGATCGGCGCGGCGCTGCGCTCGATAAGGGAGTTTGCGCTGCCCGCCTGACGGCGGCCGCCCGGCGGGCGGCAAAGGTCTTGGGATCGACCGATTGCCGTCGGGCAAGGCGGGTGTGCGCCTGCCGGGGGCGAGAGGCGGCGCAGTCGCGCCGCGCCGATCGGTTTTGTGGAAAATGCGGCGCTGAAAGCGCGGCCGGACCGGAATCCGGTGCGGCCGGGCAGGTCGAATCGACGAATTCGGCGGCCCGTCTTCGCCCTCAGCATTGAACGTGCCGATTTGGGGATTAAATTCTTGTTCTAAATTGTTTATATTTCCAGTATTTTGAGCAATCTGATTTAAAGCCTGCTCTAATAATTTGGAATCAGTTCGAAGTGTTGCAAGATCTTAAGCCTGACTATGAGCAGTAATCATTAGCCAAGTAAATAACGAAAATATAGTCAGCAGGCCAAAAGAAATAAACGGAGCAAGCAAACTTGATACATTGAACGTGTAGCTTGACCTACATTCTTTTTCAGTAACCATATAACTTTACTAGCTGAAAAAAGTTAGGTCAGTTTCGAATATATCTTATTTTTTTCAATTGAGCTGATGAATTTTTCGCCGAAACACGACAAATTTGTTTTGCGTGAATTTGCAATCGCATTCTCCACCCTACTTTTGGTTTTAGAAATTGTGCGCAAAAATATTTTCCAAGTCACAAAAATAATCTGGTAGAGTTCATTCCATCACGAAATCAAAATATGCAACAGCTCCCTTTTCCGAAACCTTCAGCCATTGCGCCTTTCAAAGAAAAACGCTGGCTGATGCAGGCTGATCGCTCAGAGGTAAGCAGACAGCCATTTTTTATCGGAAGAAACGAAGAATACGATGCATTCCGTGCTGCCGCTACCAGTCTCAGTTATGGAGATGTAGGCGGAGGCACCACAATCTTTCAAGGCGCGCCCGGTGTCGGCAAATCAGCACTGATGCTCGAATGCATGGCAGCGGTCCGACAGCATTCGACACTGAAAGAGCCTTGGGTGGCAGTATCTATCGCTCCCGGTGATTTGAACTCTCCTGCTGATATCCTGGCAGCTTTGGTTGATGCAACCGAAGCAGAAATGACACGGCTTTCAATGCTTGCTTCTGATGCGGATTCGCCAAGAAGAGAGCATTTGCTGCGCCTTGGAAAGAGACTTTATGATGAGTTATCGAAACGCGGTTTCTCACTGGCGGGCTTCTCAGTCGGCGGCCAAGCTCAAGCCGATCAAGACCCCAAAATGTCACTGGCCAGCCTTTTCCGAAGCGCCACCTCGCTGTTTGCAGATTTTCGCTTCGTCATCTTTGTCGATGAAGCTCAAAATACACCCGTCGAACCTGTAACCAAAGCAGTTCTCGACTGTTTGCATCGAGACGCGCAGGGAATCCATTTGCTCACAGTATTTTTCGGTTTGAGCGACACGGTAAACGTATTGCAAGAATGTGGATTGTCACGACTTGCACTTGATCGGGTACTGAACCTAGAGCCTCTTTCCCTTGCGGAGGCCGCAGAATCTTTCAGGCGCATGATCGATGCCTACTACGCCGGCGATGACGAAGAAAAAAGTGTCTGGTCAACTGCATTGGCTGATCTGTCTCAAGGCTGGCCGCAGCATATCAATCGGATTGGCGTTGCAGCGGGATATGCAATACGCGGCAATGGCGGCAGAATCGAGAGACACTTGCTTGATCAGGCGCTTGAAAAAGGCACTGAAAAGAAAAACATTTACTATGACCATCGTATCGCTGCCGGCTATCGGGATGCTGATCTATACGTAAAACTGGCTGTTACAGCCGGAAAAAATCCAAACGGCTTGCTGAGCCGCAAGGAGCTTCGGACTCTTTCGGCAAAGGAGTTGCGTCGAACCGAGACATCGTTCGATGACTTCCTGCTCAAATCGCTGCATGCCGGACTGCTCGCGCCGGCCAAAGGGCCACTGAATCGATACAAGTTCCCCATTCCCTCAATGGGCGATTATCTCAGGTCACAGTCAGCGGCGTAGATTGGATCCTGCTCTCAAGCCGCTTTCGATGGCGCGCATCATGGCGGATAGAGCATGCACATTCACTCAGGCGCAGCAAAGAATTGAGTTGAAAGCGATATCCGCAGCGCAGCAAGATTTTTCGCGCGCCTGAACATAATCAAAAACAGTGGGCCAAGCTCCGCGCGGCCTTGGCCTTGCTGAAGCCTTTCATGCATGGCGGCAATTCAAACACTCAGACGTTTCGATTTCGGCAGCATTACCACCGGAATGACAGTTGCGCCTTGACCTCATTGCCTGATCCGTTTTCAGCAGACTCCGACCGACTGGCCTCAACAGCAAAATCAAAGGTCTTTTCAATGCGGAAAGCATAGCCGGCTGTATAGATTTTTCGATCCGGCTCAATCGTGTGCAGCAATGACCACTCAGAGCTGTCAATGCGCAGGCGCTGACCCAGCTTCCACGTCTGGCTGTCATTCTTGCGCTGCCAGCCGACGTGCGGCGTGGCCACACCGAGGCCGTCAAGCACCCCAAACCCGAAACCCACGCTCGTCTCAATACTGCTACCGGTCTCCTCCGCAGACTCCTCTGAATTGAAACCGCGCACATCTGCATGCGACCAAAGCTGGTCGGGGCCGCCCTCGATCACCCCCCAAGTCGGCGCAATCTCAAGAGAAAGCCCATGGCCTTGCGCATCTGGATCAACTCGCACCGAACCCGATACGCCCCACTCGCGATAATCTTTACGTTCGTGCGCAACCAGTCCGCGAGCCCGCAGCGCCATCTTCAATCTGCTCGACGGCTCGTAGTAACTCACTGCAGTGCCCAGATCAATGCCTGAACCGGTTTCGGCATCTCCACCGTCCTGACGCAATCCCAGATCGAAAGATATCTCAACTGACCCTTCGTCAACCTGGACGCTGCGGCTGCTCTCCAAGGCAAGACGGATCCGATTCGTGCTTTCGGCAGTGGCTGCCAATCGACTGCCCGCAGAGCCGACCGCACTGTCTGCGCTGATTTCTTGAATTAATACATCGGCTCGAAGAGCCAGCCCGAAACCGCCTTCAGCAGGCGTCTGAACCAAAGTGCCGCGGCCGCCAAGAGCAACCATTTCCTGATCAATGTCCGTGCGCCAGCGCTCGCTCTTGTCGGTACGCTCACGCTCATACTCGCCCTCACCGTATCCCGCAATTGCCCAGAATGAATATTGATCGTCCGCCTCGAACTGGACGTAGGGATGCACACTGGAAAGCGAGCCTTTCAAGTTGTCTGACTCGCCGCTTTCTCCATCGCCGCGGCTAACACTAACCGCCACACCGGCCAGCCAGTTATCTTGAGCCACATCGGCGCCGAGCATGACCGTAGTCACATCTCCCGTCAGAGAAATGCCCGCCTCATCGCTTTCAAAACTTGAGGTTGATGCGAGCCCCCAAGCGGTGACGCGGGCCGTTGCAAGAGAAGTCGCCTCCGTATCGGCTTGCGACAATACAAACGCAGTGCCCATCAGGGCTTCGTGCCAATGATTCGACTGCTCAGCGTCGGTCTCATCGTCGTCATGCAAAGGCGAGCTCTCCGCATCGGCTTCGAATTCGTCAAAGGCATTGGCCGGAGAGAATGACCGAGCTTGCACAGTTGAGACGCTGGCGGCATCCGCCTGGCCGGCACCCTCGGCCAGCGGAAGTTTCTGCCCGGCGATGGTAATCTGCGAGCTGTCGGACGATTTCTTGAACCGCTGCTCGGCCACTTCCAGAATCTGATCGGCCGCTGAGCGACCAAAACGAACCAGCCAGCCGGTCGAGGAGACCTCGCTGGAACTCGCATCAGCACTGCCACTGCCATTGGTCATTGGCATTACATAAACTTCCATTTCAGCTACCCTGTCGCGGTAATCCGCTCCCGTCGCAGTATGCATAAGCATCATCGACATCGTAGAATCAGCAACGGTTTCAGATACTGTACTCGAGGGACTTCGCTGTCGGTTCACATTGGTCGGGATACTTATCTGCGATTGTGCCGGCGCGATGAAATTGAAACTATTCGTTATGCTGTCAATATTCGCTCTATAACCCACCAGACTAGCAAAACGACCGCCCGATGTTACCGAGCCGTCAGGTCTCGCAAGCTGCTGGCTCAAGCGCTGGCCGCCATTCGGCATCATCATTATTGCCGTGACCATCACCATCTGCGGCTCATCCCAGTTTTCCGGTGTGAAAGTCATTTCGACGGTGTCAATTTCGAGAGGCTCGCCTTCCATGCCGCTGATAATGATATCTACGTCTCCCATCGGTTCGGTGGCCAGCCGGACTGAATACGACTGCTGTCGTCCCTCCATGATTTGTATTGATTCAGGATCGATAATAATGCCTTGCTCCTCATCGTCTTCAACGAGGACTGAAAGTGCGGTTTCTGCCGCATCATAGTCGCCGCCGGAAGCTGTGTGGATCAAGCTGATCGTTTCGTCCATGGCATTATCATCTTGACCGGCTGTCGCAGTGATACTCTGCGGCGTGTTCCAGTTAGAATCATCGAACTCAAGCGTCGTTTTGCTCAGGCTCAAGCCGGTATCTGCATGTCCGCTGACTGTTACTGTAACGGTGCTGCTCGGCACGGAAGAAAGCTTGATTGTCCAGCTGGCACTGGCGCCTTCTGCGACTGTCAAGCTGACCGGGTCGGCAATAATCTCGCGAACCGGCTGATCATCATCGACGAGACGAATTGCATCGCCGGCCACCGCAACCTCATTTGTCGCAGTGCCAAAAACACTGATGACCTCATCGCCCTCCACTTCCGCGTCATTCGCAGGGTCTATCGATACCGTGCGGGTCGCACTGGAAGTGCCTGCCTTGATATTAATAACAATGTCCGCCACTGCGGTGTAATCGGTGCCCTCAGTCGCACTGTCATCAGTCGCACCGACTCGCACGGTAACCGCAACATCGCTGGCATATGTCGTGCCGCCGGTCAGGGTCGCTGTTATGCTGACTTGCGCTGCGCTGCCGGCATCCTCTTGCACCGCGTCCAGCGATGCGGAAAGCGTGATGCCTGTCGGCGCCGCATCATCGTCGGTGATGCCGATAGCAGTGCTCGTGACGGCGAGTGTGGCATGCGTGCCGGTCACGCTGATGCTTTCATTGACCTCATCCATTGAATCGTCAGCAGGTGTCAGGGTGAAATCAACGAATCCGCTCGCAGCGCCGGCGGCGATCGTGATCGTCTGATCGGCAACCGACGCATAGTCAGTTCCCTCAGTCGCAGTGTCATCGGTTTTGCCGACCACAACTGAGACCGTCTGCGCGGTGGAGAAACTCAGGCCATCATCAATTGTTGCAGTCACGCGGACGGTTTTGGCGCCGCCGCCCTCGGCAACGGCGGATTGCAATCCGTCCGTTCCGGTATCCGCATCAACGGACAGCGTGATGCCGCTCGACACTGGAACAGTGTCAGTGATCGTGATTGACGTACCGGTGACTGTTACCGAAGCGAGCGCACCGTCGACACTGATTGTCTCATCGGATTCGATAACACTGTCGACGATCGGTGTCAAGGTGAAATCGACATGACCGCTGGCGGCGCCGGCGGCAATCGTGATGAGTTGATTGGTCACCTCTGCGTAATCGACCCCTTCCCTCGCGCTGTCGCCGCTCTTGTCGATTGTGACTGAGACCGTCTGCGCGTTTGGGAATCGAGCACTGCCGTCGATCACAGCAGTGACTCGCACCGTCTTGGCGCCGCCGCTCTCATTCAAAGATGTCTGGATTCCGCTTGCCTGCGTATCCGCATCCACCGTCAGCGTCACGGTCGGCGTGGACTCATCGTCGGTCACCGTCACATCGACTGAATCAGCACTTAATCCCTCATAGTCGGTATCCGATGCATTCACTACATGGGTAATTTGTGTCTCACGCTTGTCGTCTGTATTGTCAACCAAATCATCAACAGCGGTGATTGTGACTGTCTGCGCCTCATTCCAGTTATCCGAACTGAAAGTAAGGCTGTCTTTATCTACTGTCGCTATTTTTATATCTG